>JASGJT010000005.1:0-838524 GCA_047601105.1 Pseudoxanthomonas sp. | reverse complement strand
AATAGCCAGTGCGGCAAGGGTCAAGAAAGCAGCGGGAATCCGTTTTCATGGGGACAAATTTTTCCTGGCGGATGAATTGCACAAGATTAACAATGATTCAGGCAAGAAAAAACCGCCGCCCATGAGGGCGGCGGTTCGAGGGTGGCTGGAGCCGATGCTCAGAACTTCTTGCTGAAGCTCAGGAAGTACGCGCGGCCAAAGTAGTCATAGCCGCTGTACAACGGAGCATTGCCGATAACGCTGTAAGCACCCGTGGAAATGACCGGCGGATCCTTGTCGGCGATGTTGCGGATGCCGCCGATGATGGACCAATCGTCGCCACTGTACTGCACCGACATGTGGTGCAGGTAGTAGTCATCGATCTTCATCTGGTAATTCGGGCGGTAATCAACGTTGTCGTACTTTTCGTAGTACTCGTAACCATTGATCGAGCCCACCCAATCCATGCCATAACGAACCTTCCAGTTGCGTAGCGTGTAGGTCAGGTCCAGTTCGCCGGTCATTTCAGGCGCGCCGATGCTGCCCGAGTAGTCCTTGTACGGCTGGGTGGGCAGGGCTTGGCCGCCTTGTTCCAAGTAGTTGGTAACCTTGGCGTTGAGGCGGAACTCGCCCGGGCCGATATCGCGCGTGTAGCGCAGGTTGAAATCCCAACCGCGCACCTTGTCCCGGGACACGTTGATATAACCGCTGGTCACGGTCAGTGCGTTGTTGGCGGCGCGATCCACCAGGCTGCAATAGCCGCTCTTGGCGGCGAATTCAGCCTGCGACAGGCCATAGCACAGGCCGAGGATCGTTCCGGCTCCCAAGCTGGCGACGCCGTTGTTCACCTCCACGTCATACCAGTCGGCGGCAAAGGACAGGTTGCCGAACCATTCCGGGAACTCCGGCTGCAGCACGAGGCCGGCAGTCCGTGCGATCGAGGTTTCCGCCGCCAGACCGGTTTCGGCACCGCCCTTGGTATAGACGGCAACACTCTGGGTGGCGTTGTAGTTGGTCGGCAGATTGAGGCTGGCGCAGTTCAGGTACCGGTTGCTGGTCTTGTCGGTAAAACCCGCCCAGCCATTGCAGGGATCGTTGCTGCTGCTCAAGAAGCCGCTGGTGGCACCCAGGAACTGCTCGAACAGAGCAGGGGCGCGGAACGAGGTGCCGCGCGAGGCACGGAACGACAGCCAGTTCACCGGCGTCCACAGCATGCCGACCTTCCAGGTTTCGTCACTGCCGTAGGAGTCGTAGTCGGTGTAGCGACCGGATACGTTGAAGGTCAGCTCCTGCGCACCTGGCAGGCTGGACAGCAACGGCAGCTCGATTTCGGCATAGGCTTCCTTCACTGCGTCCTTGCCACGGGTAACGGTGGCGGCGGTGAAGTTGTACGTGTTGCCGTTGATCGAATTGATGTCCGGGGTATCGTCAATTTCCATGCGACGGTATTCCACGCCGAACGCAGCCTGTACGGTGCCGCCGACCGGGATATCGAACAGCGGGCCACTGACGCCGAAGCTGGCGGTGGACTCGTCGTACTTGGTGGTGCCCTTGGTCAACTGCATGATGTAGTCGCGGTAGGCCTGCGGCAGGTTGCCGGCGATGACATCGGCGCTGAGCACGGGTGCGGCAACACAGCCGTCGGAAGTGTCGCGGCAGACGAAACCGCCATTGCCATTGGAAACCACGTCCAAGCTCTTGGCAATGCGGTTGGTGAGCCGACGATTGGCGAAATAATTGGCATCGGAGCTGGCGTAGCTGATGTAGCCGTCGTAATTCCACGACGCACCCAAATCACCGCGCAGGCCCAGCGTACTGCGGGAGAAATCCACCGTCTGCCAATCGGTGTACAGGCCCCAACCGACGAAGGCGCGGGCGGCGACGTTCCTGCGGCCGGTCGATCCATCGCCAGGAGCAGCCAGAAAGGCCGGCAGCCAAGACAAGTTGCCCAGCAAGGGACTGCCGACCGGGTAGTCGATGGTGTGCTGCATGTAGCCGGTCTGCCGGGATTCTCGGCGGGTAGCCAGTATTTCGAAATAGGCCTCGGCGTTGCCCAGCGCATTCAGGTCCATCGCGCCTTGCAGGAAGCCGGTCATGTTGGTGGTCGGCGAGATCAGGTGCTCGCTCTTCATTTTCGGATCGAAGGTGGTGCGGCCTTCGTAGTCCACGCCCTCGTAGCCGGGCAGGTCGCCATCGGTGATGGCGGTATTCGGACGCCAGCGGTTGAAGTAGTCGTAACCGCCCAGTGCAGGCAGTTCGTCGGGGTAGTAGGTGCCGTAATAGCCCAAGCTGCCCAACCCGGGGCGACCCAGCAGCCAAGTGGTGCCCAGCGTATTGATGGTGACGCCGCCGGCATCCAGGCCCCAGCACTTCGGCTCGCCGGTGGTCGGGTCGATGTAGTCCTCTGCACCGTACTTGCCGGTTGTGGCATCGCGCCCGAACAACGGGCGTGGGCACTTGCTTGCCCAGTCGCGTTGACCCAGCGTCATTGCTTCGCGGCGATAGACCTCGAACGAACCGGAAATACGCCAGTTGTCGCGGGTGGTGCCGAGCATGGCCGACCAGCGAGTTTCATTGCCGCCACCGTTTGCGGTGGCATTGTGCTGGAACTCGACCGCGCCGCCGTCAACCTTGGTCTTGGTGACCACGTTGACCACGCCGGCAACCGCATCAGAGCCGTAGATGGACGAAGCGCCGTCCTTCAGGATTTCGATGTGATCGACCATGATGTTCGGCAGGACGTTCAAGTCCGCCGAGCCGACCGCGCCACGCGAGCCGGAGGGCGAAATGCGCCGGCCATTGAGCAGCATCAAGCTGCGGGTGGCGCCCAGGCCACGCAGGGACAGGGTATTGACGCCTGGGCCACCATCGACAACGTAGCCGCCGTAGGCATTGTTGATCTGACTGGAACCGCCGGTAACGGAGTTGCCTTGCAGCACGGCCGTGGTGGAATTGAAACCAGCCACCGTGCTTTCTTCACGAGTAATGATGTCGATCGGCGAAACCGAATTGAAAGTGTCCTTGGCAATGCGCGAACCGGTGACGGTCATTTTTTCCAGTACGACCGGTTCGGACGAAGTGCTGGTCTCGGCAGCCTTCTTGTCTTGTGCCTGATCATCGGCAGTGGAGTCCTGCGCCAAGGCAATGCCTGGTGCGATCAAAGCGGCCAGCAATGCCGAACTCAGCAGATTGCGGGAGGGAATATTGCGAATTGCCATTTGAAAAGCCTCTCTCGTGCTTGACTTTGTATGTTTTGTTCGCGTGGTTGTCACAATTTGGCGAGCCACGTGAGGTGGACATTAACACGAAATTAATTCCGAATGAAAGATTCGTGAACGAAATGAATGGGTCCAGTGAACTTTTGTCCTGGTCGATTCAGTGGGTTGGGCACGTTGTTGAACGTGAGATATCGGCACCGGATGTGCCGTTGCACCAGGGCCTATCTTAAAGCCGCACCTGGTGATGCCCTTGGTGTGCAGGGCCAAGACGTCAACTGTGTAAGCGCAAGGTGTCAGGTGTAAACTGCCTCGTTCATGAATACAGCTACCCACCGGCCGGCATCTCCGGAGCCGCCCCGAATGTTGTTGCAGAAAATCGGACAAGGCAATGAACTGCTTCGCCAGCAGCGTGCCGGCGAAGCGGTGGCGTTGGGCAACGAGCTTGCTCGTACTTATCCAACCCATGCGCGTGCGTTTGCTTTCGCCGCAGAGGCTTGCCGGGTTGCGGGAAATTTGCCCGCAGCCTTGGATTGGATAGACGGTGCCATCCGTTGTGACGACGATCCGCAATACAAGATCAAGAAAGCCTGGTTGTTGTCGCGCCTGCGGCGGCGTAACGAAATCCCGGCACTGGCGGCGGAATTGAGCCAGCATGCGGATGGTGATGCGCTTTTGTTGTGGCAGTTGGGCAAGTTGTACTACCACCACAATCTCTTGCCGGATGCGATCGAACATTATGGGCGCGCACTGGCGATCGCTGGTGACCATCCGGGCTGGCTGTATGACCGGGCGGTGGCGCAGTTTTACAGCGGTGCTGCTGGCCCGGCCGAAGAGGATCTGAACAAGGTGTTGTCCATGTCGCCGCAGGCGGGATCGGTGATTTATTTGCGATCCACGCTGCGCAGACAGCGGCCGGAGACCAACCACGTACAGGACATCGAAGCGCGGTTGAAGGCAGGCTTTGCCAAGGTCGAGGATGAAGCCTGTGCGTTGTATGCATTGGCGAAGGAACTGGAAGACTTGGGCGAGTACGAGAAGTCATTTTCGGCGCTGCTTGCGGGTGCGCGATTGAAGCGCAGTACTCTCCAATACGATGCTTCGTCCTTCTATGAGACGTTGCAGGAAATAAGCCGTGTGCAGGACGCCGAAGCCATGGCAGCCTCAGCGGCTGGGCATGACGAGGAGGGCGCGATTTTCATCGTCGGCATGCCGCGTACCGGCACCACGCTGGCCGAGCGCATCCTGCTGCAATCGGGCAAGGTAAAGGATGCAGGCGAATTGACCGATTTCGGTTTCCTGTTGAGTGAAGCGGTAGGGAAGGTGCAGGCTAGGGAGCCTGGGTTGTCGTCGGTACAAGCGGCCATGAGGATGGATTTCGCGGACATGGGCCGGGAATACATGCGTGGCGCACGGCAGCTGGCGGGTGACAATTCGTTGTTCATCGACAAGATGCCGGCCAACTACATGTATTGCGGGTTGATCCACAAAGCTCTGCCGAAAGCCAAGATCATCCATCTGGTGCGCGACCCATTGGATAGTTGCTACGCGGTGTTCAAGACGATGTTCTTCAATGCCTATGACTTTTCCTACGATCTGGAAGAGCTGGCCGATTACTACATCGCGTATCGTCGAATGATGCAGCACTGGCATGAGGTCATGCCGGGGATGATCCTGGACGTGCGCTATGAGGACTTGGTGACCGACACCGAGACACAGGCTCGCCGTATTTATGAATGGTGTGGTCTGGAATGGACGCCCGATGCCCTGCGTGTGCCAGACAAGCAGGCAGTATTTGCCACGGCCAGTGCGGCGCAGGTACGCGAGCCAGTACATACGCGCTCGATCAACAGTTCCCGCCGGCATGCTGAACACTTGGTGCCTCTGAAAGAAAAATTGGAGGCGGCGGGCATCTTGTAGGCGCTGAACGCTATTGGTTGATCAGCTGCTTCTTCGTGCTTGGTTTCCCTTCCATGTCATCCATCCCCACTCACGCCCCCCAGCCCAACCTTCAACCGCACCCGCGCGTGCGCAACGTGATTGCCGTGGGTTCGGGCAAGGGCGGGGTGGGCAAATCGACCACAGCGGTGAACCTGGCGCTGGCCTTGGCTGCCGACGGGGCCAGGGTCGGGCTGCTGGATGCGGACATCCACGGGCCCAGCGTGCCGGCGATGCTGGGGTTGAGCGGGCGGCCGGAAAGCCCGGACAACCAGCACATCGAGCCGCTGCGGGCGTTCGGGGTGGAGGCAATGAGCATCGGCCTGCTGGTCGATGGGGAGGACACGCCGCTGGCGATGCGCGGGCCGCGGGTGACGGCAGCGCTGGTGCAGATGTTCGAAGATACCTTGTGGGGCGACCTGGACTATCTATTGATCGACCTGCCGCCGGGCACGGGCGACATCCACCTGACCCTGGCGCAGAAGATCCCGGTGGTCGGTGCGGTGGTGGTGACCACGCCGCAGGACATCGCCACGCTGGACGCGCGCAAGGCCTTGAAATTGTTCGAGAAGGTGCAGATCCAGGTGCTGGGCATCGTCGAGAACATGGCGGTGCACGTATGCGGCAATTGCGGCCATGCCGAACACCTGTTCGGGCAGGGTGGCGGCGAGAAGATGGCCGGGCAATACGGTGTGCCGTTGCTGGGGTCGCTGCCGCTGGACATTCGCATTCGCGAACAGGGCGATGCTGGCCAGCCGGTGGTCGTGGCTGCGCCGGATTCGCCGGCGGCACAGGCCTATCGCGCCGCCGCGCAGGCGCTGGCGGCGGAATTGTCCAAGCGCCCGCGTGCGGCGCGGGGAATTGCGGCGTCGTTGGTCGGGTGAGGGCGCTCGGCTAGAATCCACGGCTCCGTTCGCACCACCTCTCGCAAGGAATCCCCCCGAATGAGCATCAAGTCCGACCGCTGGATCCGCCACATGTCCGAACAGCCCGGCGGCATGATCGAGCCGTTCGAGCCGGGCCAGGTCAAGCAGGTCAATGGCGAGCGCATCGTCAGCTACGGCACGTCCAGTTACGGCTACGACGTGCGCTGCTCGCGCGAGTTCAAGGTGTTCACCAACATCAACTCGACGATTGTCGATCCCAAGCATTTCGATTCGCGCAGTTTCGTCGATGTGGTCGCGGACGAGTGCATCATCCCGCCGAACAGCTTTGCGCTGGCGCGCACGGTCGAATACTTCCGCATCCCGCGCGACACGCTGGTGGTGTGCCTGGGCAAGAGCACCTATGCGCGTTGCGGCATCATCGTCAACGTCACCCCGCTGGAGCCGGAGTGGGAAGGGCACGTGACCCTGGAGTTCAGCAACACCACGCCGCTGCCGGCGCGCATCTATGCCAACGAGGGCGTGGCGCAGATGCTGTTCTTCCAGTCCGATGCGGATGATGTTTGCGAAACCAGCTATCGCGATCGCGGTGGCAAGTACCAGGGCCAGACCGGCGTGACCTTGCCGCGGACTTGAGCGCCTGCTTCAGGCGTTGCCGGTAGAAAGCGGGGATTGAGGGCCTGCCTGCAGGTATTGCACTGCTCCACGTCCGGCGATGACGCCGCTGGCGAAGCATGCCGTCAGCAGGTATCCGCCGGTCGGCGCTTCCCAGTCGAGCATTTCGCCGGCGCAGAACACGCTGTTCTTTGGGCCCGGTCTTGCGGTCAACATCAGGTTTTCGTCCAGCGCGTCCAAGCGCACGCCACCAGCGCTGCTGATCGCCTCGGCGACCGGGCGCGGGCGCAGCAAGGTCAATGGCAGGCGCTTGATCGTCTGCGCCAGCAGCGCGGCATCGTCCAGTTGCGTTTTGTCCAGCACTTCGCGCAGCAACGCGGCCTTCGCGCCTTCCAGTCCGGTCTGGCGGCGCAGGAATTCGCTGAAGCTGCGGCCCTTGCGCGGCTTTTCCAGCTCGCGTTGCAGGCGCGCCGCGTCACGGCCCGGTGCAAGGTCCAGATGCAATATCGCGGAGCCATCGCGCTCGATCGCATCGCGCAAGTCGGCGCAGATCGCATAGATCAGGCTGCCTTCGATGCCATCGGTACTGGCAACACACTCGCCTTGCAGTGAGTGTTCCTCGCCATTTGAATCACACCAATGCGCGATCACCGGCTTCAGCGGCGCGCCGGCAAATTTCTGTTTGAAATGTTCACTCCATGCCACGTCGAAACCGCAATTGGCCGGTTGCAGTGGCACAACCGCCACGCCGGCATCAAGCAGCACGCTTTGCCATGCGCCATCGGAACCGAGCTGTGGCCAGCTTGCGCCGCCCAGCGCCAGCACGGCGGCATCGGCAGCGACCGCAATCTCGCCATCTGGCGTGGCAAAACGCAGCGCACCGTCGCCATTCCAGCCCAGCCAGTGATGGTGAACGTGGAAGCGCACGCCGGCGTCGCGCAGCCGCCGTACCCAGCCGCGCAGCAGCGGTGCGGCCTTCAGGTCGGTCGGAAACACGCGGCCGGAACTGCCGACGAAGGTTTCCACGCCCAATCCGCGTGCCCATTCGCGCAGCGCATCGGCGTCGAAGGCATCCAGCCAGCGGCCGACTTGCGCGGCGCGTTCGCGGTAACGCGCATCGAAGGCCGGGCGTGGCTCGGAATGGGTCAGGTTCAGCCCGCCCTTGCCGGCGATCAGGAACTTGCGCCCGACCGAGCCCTTGGCCTCGTACAGATCGACGTCGATGCCGGCTGCGCGTGCGATCTCGGCCGCCATCAGCCCGGCCGGGCCGCCACCGATCACGGCCAGCCGCCGGTTTTGATTCGTGTTCGACATGCGTGGATTATGCCGTGGATGACGCATGGCACGGTGCGGCGGCAGTTGCGGTTGGGTTATTGTCGCGGTGGATTTGATCGGGGAATCGCCATGCGCAAACAATCACTGGCTGGCTTGCTGCTTGCCTTCTTCGCCACGCTGCCGGCCTTCGCACAAGCACCGGATGCGGATTTTGATGCTTATGTCGAAAGCGTGCGCAAGCAATTCGATGTGCCCGGCATCGCCGTGGCCGTGGTCAAGGACGGCGAAGTGTTGCTGGCCAAGGGCTACGGATTGCGCGACGTGGAAAGCGGCGCACCGGTCAACAGCGGTACCTTGTTCGCGATTGCCTCCAACACCAAGGCCTTCACCGCCGCGTCGCTGTCGATCCTGGCCGACGAGGGCAAGCTGAAGATGGACGACCGGGTGATCGACCACCTGCCGTGGTTCCGCATGTCCGATGCCTACGTCACTCGCGAAATGCGCATCCGCGACCTGCTGGCGCACCGCAGCGGCCTGGGCCTGGGCGCGGGCGACCTGCTGTTCTGGCCGACCACCGATTACAGCGCCGAAGAAGTGGCGCGGCGCTTGAAGGACGTGCCGCTGGAAGGCGGCTTCCGCGAGCAATACGCCTACGACAATATCCTGTTCGGCGTGGCCCAGCTGGTGATCGAGCAGGTCAGCGGCCAGAGTTACGAGCAGTTCCTGCGCACGCGCATCTTCGCGCCGCTGGGCATGACGCATACACGCTTCAACAGCGACCAGGTGCGGGAAGGCGACGACGTGGCCACGGGTTATTCCAAGGCCGATTTCAAGGATCTTGTCCCCGCGCCGCGCATGACCTGGTCGAACGTGGCCGGTGCCGGCGGCATCTATTCCAGCGTCGATGACCTGGCCAAGTGGGTGCGCGTGCAACTGGATGGCGGGGTGATTTCCGGCGAGGGCGAAGACACCAGGCGGCTTTTCAGCGAGCAGCGCCAACGCGACATGTGGAGCGTGCTGACGCCGATCCCGGTGGCGAAGCCGTCGGTGCCGGAACTGACTGCGGCGGTGCCGAATTTTTCCGGCTATGGCGAGGGCTGGTTCCTGTCCGACTATCGCGGCCACAAGCTGGTCTGGCACACCGGCGGCTGGCCGGGCATGGTCTCGCGCATCACCCTGGTGCCGGATTTGAAGCTGGGCGTGATCGTGCTGACCAACCAGGAAGTCGGCGCGGCCTTCAATGCGGTCACGCTGCGCGCACTGGATCAGCAGATGGCGGCGCCGCAGACCGACTGGATCGCGGCTTATGCCGCTGCGCTGGCCAAGTCGCAAGGCAAGGCCGACGAAAGCTGGAACCAGCACGTTGCCGCACGCAATGCCAAGTCGAAACCGTCATTGCCGCTGGCCGCCTATGCCGGCACCTATCGCGACCCGTGGTATGGCGACGTGGCGATCACGATGGAGCAGGGCAAGCCGGTGATGCGTTTCACCCACACGGCGGAACTGGTCGGCGAACTGGAGCACTGGCAGCACGACACCTTCATCGTGCGCTGGCGCAAGCGCTGGCTCAATGCCGATGCCTTCGTCAATTTCCGGTTGGACGAAGACGGCAAGATCACCGAGGCGACGATGAAGGCGGTATCACCGCAGACCGATTTCAGCTTCGATTTCCACGACCTGCGGCTGCGCTGGGTCGAGAAGGATCCGCCAGCAAAGTGATCGGCTTCGCAGGAGCGACGTGAACCGCGACATGGCGTTACCGACAAAGCCCGTCGCGACTCACGTCGCTCCTGCAAAGAACCAACAACCAGGAACCAGGAACCCGCCTTCATTCCACGCCCAGCAACTCCACGTCGAACACCAGCGATGCGCCCGGCGGGATCACGCCGCCGGCACCTTTCGCGCCATAGCCATCGGTCGCAGGGATCAGCAAGGTACGCTTGCCGCCCACGCGCATGCCGGCCACGCCTTCGTCCCAGCCGCGAATCACCTGGCCGCCGCCCAGCGCGAAGGTGAAGGGCTGGTCGCGATCATGCGAACTGTCGAACTTCTCGCCATGCTTGTCCGCCGCGTCCTGCTGGTACAGCCAGCCGGTGTAGTGCACGGTGACCTTGTGCCCCGGCGTGGCCTCGGCGCCATCGCCGACGGTGGTGTCGATGCGTTGCAATTCCGCCACGTCGCCGCCGATGTAGGGCTTGGGCGCGGGAGCGCAGGCGCTGAGCAACAAGGTGGCGGCAAGCAGCCAGGCAGGAAGGCGCATGTTCAAATCCGGGACGAGGGAGGCGGGCAGCTTAATGGCAACCGGGTAAAATGCGCACATGATCCTGAATATCGCCGCCTATCATTTCGTCCACATCGATGACCCGGCCTCCGTCGCCGCGCAATTACGTGATCGCGCCGAAGCGCTGAGTCTGCACGGCACCGTGCTGGTGGCCGGGGAAGGCCTGAACCTGTTCCTGGCTGGCGACGAAGCCGCAGTGCAGGGTTTTGTCAATGCGCTGCGCGCCGATCCGCGCTTCGCCGACATCGTGGTCAAGCAAAGCCGCAGCCAGTCGCAGCCGTTCGCGCGGCTGAAGGTCAAGGTCAAGCCGGAAATCATCAGCTTCCGTCGCGAGGATTCCTCGCCGTTGTCAGGTCGCGCGCCCGCGGTCGTGCCGGCAACCCTGGCGCGCTGGTTGCAACAAGGCCATGACGATGCCGGCAAGCGCGTGGTGATGCTGGATACACGCAATGCACAAGAAGCCGAATACGGCAGCTTCACCGATGCGGAAATCCTGCCGATCGCCAAGTTCACCGACCTGCCGGCGGAAGTGGAAGCGCGCAAGGAACAGTGGCGCGATGCCACCGTGGTCAGCTTCTGCACTGGCGGCATCCGCTGCGAGAAAGCCGCGCTGTGGATGCGCAATGCGGCCGGCATGGACAACGTGCTGCAATTGGATGGCGGCATCCTCGGCTATTTCGAACAGGTCGGTGGTGTCGGCTACGAAGGCCGCTGCTTCGTGTTCGACGGGCGCGTGGCGCTGGATCCGGGCCTTGCCCCGCTGGTCGATGGCTGATGCGCATGCGGCCGGGATGCTGATTTCCACCTGGTCGGGCTGGAAACGCGCCGCTGCCGGCCTTATTTCTTTTACATGATTCCGTATTCGATCCTCGACCTGGCCCCGGTTTGCGAAGGCAGTGACGCGGCGCAGGCCTTCCGCAATTCCCTTGACCTGGCCCGCCATGCCGAGAAACTCGGCTGCACCCGTTACTGGCTGGCCGAGCACCACAACATGCCCGGCATCGCAAGCGCCGCGACGGCGGTGCTGATCGGCCACGTCGCTGGTGGCACCGAGCGCATTCGTGTTGGGGCCGGCGGGGTGATGCTGCCGAATCACTCGCCGCTGCAGGTGGCCGAGCAGTTCGGCACGCTGGCGTCGCTGTATCCGGGGCGCATCGACCTGGGCCTGGGCCGTGCGCCGGGCACCGACCAGGCCACCGCGCGGGCGCTGCGCCGCTATTACGAAGGGGCCGAACAATTCCCCGCCGACGTACAGGAAGTGCTGCATTACTTCGAGCCGGCGCAGCCGGGGCAAAGCGTGCGCGCGGTGCCTGGTGCCGGGCTTGACGTGCCGGTGTGGATCCTCGGTTCCAGCCTGTTCGGCGCGCAACTGGCCGCCGCGCTGGGCTTGCCGTATGCCTTCGCTTCGCATTTTGCGCCGGACATGATGGATGCCGCATTGCAGGTCTATCGCCGCCAGTTCCGCGCTTCGAAATACCGCGAGCAACCGCATGCGATGCTGGGGTTGAACGTGGTCGCCGCCGACACCGATGCCGAGGCCAGACGCTTGTTCACCACCGCACAGCAGAGCTTCGTCAACCTGCGCCGAGGCAAACCAGGGTTGATCCCGCCGCCGATTGACGACATCGAGGATTACTGGCTGCCGCACGAGAAAGCCGGGGTCGAGCAGGCACTGGCCTGCAGCGTGGTTGGTGGCCCGGAGACGGTGAAACAGGGCATTGCCACATTCATCGAAAGGCATCGCCCTGATGAACTGATGCTGGTCGCCAACATCCATGACCATGCTGCGCGGCTGCGTTCGTTCGAATTGGCTGCCGAAGCGATTCGTGCCTAAACCGACATGCCGGCCGCATGGCCGCTGGCCCAGGCCCACTGGAAGTTGTAGCCGCCCAGCCAGCCGCTGACATCCAGCACTTCGCCGACGAAATACAGGCCCGCTTGCAGTTTCGATTGCAGTGTCGATGAGGAAACCTGGTCGGTATCCACGCCGCCCAGGGTGACTTCGGCGGTGCGATAGCCTTCGGTGCCGCTGGCGACCAGCGCGAAATCGCGCAGCGTGGCGGCGACTTGCTGCAATTGCGGTTCGTTGAATTGCTTCAGCGGCCGGTTCGGCAGCCAGACCTCGCACAGGCGCTGGGCGAAGCGGGCGGGCAGGGCTTCGGACAATATGGTTTTCAGTTCGGCATTGCCGCGCGCCTGCTGGCGTTCGCGCAGCCAGGCCAGTGCGTCGCGATCCGGCAGCAGGTCGATCAACAATTCGTCGCCGGGCTGCCAGTACGAGGAAATCTGCAAAATCGCCGGGCCGCTGACGCCGCGATGGGTCAGCAGCATCGCGTTGCGGAAATGCGTGCCGTTGCAGCGCGCTTGCACCGGCAGCGACAGGCCACTCAGACCGTCGAAACGTTCCTGGTGCTTGCCGCTCAGGGTCAGCGGCACCAATCCGGCGCGCAGCGGCAGCACGCTGTGGCCGAATTGCTCCGCCAGCTGGTAACCGAAACCGCTGCCGCCCAGCGTGGGCACCGACAGCCCGCCGCTGGCGATCACCAGGGCCGGCGCGGAAAACACGCCTTGCGAGGTGTGCAGGTGGAAGCCGCCTTCGCCATGGACCACGCGTTGGGTTTCGCAGTTGTTGCGGACCTCCACGCCGGCCCATTCGCACTCGTCCAGCAGCAACTTGACGATTTGCTTGCTGGAGTCGTCGCAGAACAGCTGGCCCAGTTCCTTTTCGTGGTATGCGATGCCGTGGCGTTCGACCAGCTCGATGAAATCGGCCGGCGTGTAGCGGGCCAGCGCGGATTTGCAGAAGTGCGGGTTGGCCGACAGGTAGTTGCCCGGGCCGGTACCGGTATTGGTGAAATTGCAGCGTCCGCCGCCGGACATCAGGATCTTCTTGCCCGGCTTGTTGGCGCGCTCGATCACCCGCACCCGCCGCCCGCGCTGGCCGGCGGTCAGGGCACACATCAGCCCGGCGGCTCCGGCGCCGATCACCAATACGTCGGATTCGGCCGTCATGGAAGGCTTCGCCGGGGCGGGAAAGGCGGCAGTAAGGCAGGCATGGCCATGTGGGGACAAGACGGGCAGGGCCGCGCAGTCTAGCCCGCCGGGCTTGACCCCTTCCCGAACCTGAACGAAAAATTTGTCGCTTTTTGTCCCGGACCTGCGTATCGTGCGCAGCACTGTGCTTTGCCAGGGTCACTGTTCATCGTGGGCCTGATGCGGTAGATCCAACGATCGGCTACATCTTTCCGCTTTACCAGCCTGCAAACCCCAGTCCCGGCCCGGATGTCCCGTGGTCGCGGTCTTTTTCCATCCGTTTCAGGAGTTAGCAAAGATGTCCGATCGTCAGACCGGTACCGTCAAGTGGTTCAACGACGCCAAGGGCTTCGGCTTCATCACCCCGCAGAGCGGCCCCGACCTGTTCGTGCATTTCCGCGCGATCCAGGGCAATGGCTTCAAGTCGCTCAAGGAAGGCCAGCAGGTCAGCTTCGTCGCTGTCCAGGGCCAGAAGGGCATGCAAGCCGACCAGGTGCAGCCGCTGTAATCCAGCTGCCAAGCTTGATCCAGAAAACGCCGGGCTTGCCCGGCGTTTTCTTTTTGGGCCCTCGCCCATTGGCACTTGGTTCCGGCAAAGCAAGCAAAAAGGGGCCTTGCGGCCCCTTCGAGGTTCAATCCTTGCGCTGGCCGACGGCGGATTTTTCGCCGGCGAAGGGATTGAGGCGTCGGATCGTCCACGGGTACTTGGGCCAGTCGCCGCTCAGCCACGGATGCTGCGGGTCATTCTGTTGCAGCACCCGGCGGGCGTCGTCGGCCAGGGTCTTGTTGCCCAGCTGGGTGTTGGCTTCTCCCAGCACGGCGATGGCGTCGTACTGGTATTCGCTTTGCGGGTAGGTTTCCAGCAGGTACTTGGCGCGGCTGGCGGCGGAAACCCAGGCATCGCGGCGCATGTAGTATAGGGCGGTGTCCAGTTCGTGGCGGGCGAACTGGTTGCGCAGGCCGATCATGCGCTGGCGCGCGTCGCCGGCGAAGCGGCTGTTGGGGTAGCGCTCGGCGACAGTGTTGAGATCGCTGTAGCCCTGCAAGGGCGTGGACAGGTCGCGGCGGCTGGCGTCCAGACGCCAGACCTTCTGCAGGAACACGGTGTCGCGGCTGGAGTTGGCCAGGCCGCGCAGGTAGTACATGTACGGGATGTTGGCCTGGGTGGGGTAGGTGCGGATGTAGCGGTCGATGGTGGAGATGGTGTCTTCCAGCTTGCCCGACTTGTACTGGGCGTAGGCGGTTTCCATCTGCGCCTGCTCGGTGTACGGGCCGTAGGGGTACTGGGCAATGAGCTGGCGGTAGGTGGTTTCAGCCTTGGACCAGTTGCCGCGGGTCATCGCCTCATGGCCTTTCTGGTAGATATCTTCGACCGGTGCACCCTGCAGCGGGTCGCCCTTCTTCTTGTCCTTGCGGCAACCGGCGCCGAACAGGACCACGGCGAGGATCATCAAGGCCGGAACGGTGCGGCGGAGCAGGGCGGAAGTGCGTGGTGACATGGGCAAGCGCGGGCCGTGGCTGGGAAACAAGACGGCGATGATAGCCTAGACAGCCGCCGGGCCATGAACGCCCGGCCAATGTTCCCGATTTCCAATGCCCGCATGACCGATTCCCTCCAATCCGCCCCCGCCACCGACGCACTGGAAGAAGACGCCGGCCCGCGCAGCCTGCCAGTGCCGGCCAGCGCCGCCGGCCGCCGCTTCGACGCGGTGCTGGCCGAACTGTTCCCCGAATTCTCGCGTTCGCGACTGGCCGAATGGATCAAATCCGGCGACGCGCTGCTGGACGGCCAGCCCGTGCGCCCGCGCGACCCCGTGCGCGCCGGGCAGATCGCCAGCCTGGATGCGGTGCTGGACACCCAGACCCACGCGCTGCCGCAGGACATCCCGCTGGATGTGCTGTACGAGGACGAACACGTCTTCGTCATCGACAAGCCCGCCGGCCTGGTGGTGCACCCCGGCGCGGGTAACCCGGACGGCACCTTGGTCAATGCCTTGCTGTTCCGCGACCCGGCGTTGGCCGCACTGCCGCGTGCCGGCATCGTGCACCGGTTGGACAAGGACACCAGCGGCGTCATGGTGGTGGCACGCACGCTGCCGGCGCACACCTCGCTGGTGGAACAGTTGTCCGCCCGCGACGTGCATCGCCAGTACCTGGCCGTCGTCGTCGGCGCGATGGTCAGCGGCGGCACCGTGCGTGCGGCCATCGACCGTCACCCGCGTGATCGCCTGAAAATGGCCGTGCGCGAAGACGGCCGCGATGCCGTCACCCATTACCGCCTGCGCGAACGCTTCCGTGCCCACACCGCCGTCGAATGCCGGCTGGAAACCGGCCGCACCCACCAGATCCGCGTGCACATGGCGCATGTCAAATATCCGATCATCGGCGATCCGCTGTACGGCGGCCCGCTGAAATTGCCCAAGGGTGCCTCCGACGAACTGATCGCCGCGTTGCACGGCTTCAAGCGCCAGGCCTTGCATGCGGAAACGCTGGAATTCGCCCACCCGGCGACCGGCGAACCGCTGCGCATCACTGCACCGGTGCCACGGGACCTGCTCGACCTGATGGCCGAACTGCGCGCCGACCGCGTGGCCAACCCGGCATGAATATTGGTTTGCAGCCGGCCGGCATCCTGCGTGCGGACTGGCCGGCACCACCCGGCGTGGTCGCTTTCACCACGCTGCGCTATGGCGCCGGCGCGTCGGAAAAGCCCTTCGACCGCTTCAACCTGGGCCTGCGCAGCGGCGACGATGTGCGCATCGTGTCGGCCAATCGCAATGAATTGATCGAACGCTTCGGCCTGCCCGATGCACCGCACTGGTTGCAGCAGGTGCATGGCGTTGGCGTGCAACGCTTCACCGCTGATGACATCGCACCGTTGGATGGCGCGCCCGAGCCGGAAGCCGATGCGTCGGTGACTTCGGATGCCAACGTGGTGCTGGCCATCCTGACCGCAGATTGCCTGCCGGTGGTGTTCGCCGCGAAAGACGGCAGCGAAGTCGCCGCCGCGCATGCCGGCTGGCGCGGACTGGCGGCCGGCGTGCTGGAAAACACGATTGCGGCGATGGCAACCAAACCGCAAGACTTGCTGGCCTGGCTGGGACCAGCGGCCGGCGCGCAGGTGTATGAAATCGGGCAGGAAGTATTCGATGCCTTCGTTGCGCGTGATTCGCGCGCGCACAGCGCCTTCGCACCCACCCGCGCCGATCATTGGCGGGTGGATCTGTACGCGCTGGCGAAACTGCGCCTAGTCGATGTGGGCATTGCATCGGCAAACATCTTCGGCGGCGGCCTGTGCACAATCAGCGAACCGAAGCGCTTCTATTCGCATCGCCGCAGCACATCCGATGGAAGTGGCCACACCGGACGCATGGCGACGCTGGTGTGGCGCAACCCGTAACGATCACGGCGCGTGGTACATGGTTCGCATTGCGGCTTGCATGCTGGCCTGGGTTGACCCGAGCTGGTTCGCGCAACTGCTTTACGCAGGATCTTGCGGACGCTGGTCTTGGGCTGCCCCTTGCGGAATCCGAGCAAGCATGGCTGCCTGTAGTCGGCAAGACTCCCGTAACGGAAGCGTCGGCGTCCGTTTCACTGAGTGTCGGATCCTTCTTGACGATGCACGTTCAGGGTTGGCCGAGGCGTGATGGCACGCATCAGGGCAGGCGCTGACGCAGAAGGGCATATTCCGCCCGGTCGTCCCAGGCTGCCACCGAGGATTCCACCGGTTGGTTAGAAGGTAATCGTCCTCCTGATAGAGCTTTTTCGTCAAAAATTGTGACGAAATACGCATTATTCATCTCGTTTTGGCGTGCTGCCGGCTGTCCTGGATGGTGGCTGGCATGGCTTGTGCTTCATCCCTCTGGGATCGGGTTCAATTCCGTGCCCATATGAACAGGGAAACACCGGCGCAGTGTGAAACAGGCAAGCGATCCGGGCTGGCCGGCAATGCGGCGAACAATCCGGCGAAAACGGTTGTCTAAGAGGAGTACAGGATGTTGGATGCCAACAGGGTCGACAGCGCGGTATGCTACCTGATGGGCCACGAGGCGTGGCATGGCGGGGAAGGCAGCACATTGAACATTGTGATTGTCGATGATCAGACTTCGGCGCGCACGATGCTCAGGCACGTGATCGAAGACGTCACCTCGGAGTTGGCCGTCCACGATTTCGGTGACCCGCAGGTCGCTCTGAACTGGTGCGAAAACAATCGTACCGACCTGCTGTTGCTGGACTATCGCATGCCTGGCATGGATGGCTTGGAACTGGCACGTCGTTTCCGTCGCCTGCCGACGCATCGCGATATCCCGATCATCCTGATCACGGTGGTTGGCGATGAACCGATTCGCCAGGCTGCACTGGATGCCGGGGTCATCGACTTCCTCGTCAAACCCGTGCGTCCGCGCGAACTACGCGCGCGCTGCCGCAATCTGCTGCAACTGCGCCAGCAGTCTGAAAACGTCAAGCAGCGCGCGATGTCGCTGGAGCAGCGCCTGCTGTCGAGCATGCATGAAGTCGAAGAGCGCGAACGCGAAACCCTGTCGCGCCTGGCCCGCGCGATCGAATATCGCGACAGCGGCACCAGCGCCTATCTGGAGCGCATGTCCCATTTCGCCAGCCTGATCGCCGAGATGCTGGGCTTGAGCGAAGACGAGGTGCGCACCATCGAAATGGCCGCGCCGCTGCATGACATCGGCAAGATCGCCATTCCCGACACCATCCTGATGAAACCTGGCCCGCTGACCGGCGAGGAAATGGCGATCATGCGCCAACATCCGCTGATCGGTCACGAATTGCTTTCCGGCAGCCAGAACCGCTTCATCCAGACCGGTGCGCTCATCTCCTTGCGCCACCACGAACGCTACGACGGCAGTGGTTATCCCGATGGCTTGGCTGGAGAGGCCATTCCGCTTGCGGCGCGCATTGTCGCCGTTGCCGACGTGCTGGATGCACTGCTTTCACCACGCCCATACAAGAAAGCGTGGGAAATGGACGCCGCGTTGGCCTATCTGTACGCGCAACGAGGACGGCTGTTCGACCCGGCCTGCGTCGAAGCACTAGTGCGCGGGCGCGAGCGACTGGGTGACATATACGCGCGTTATTCCGCGGCCAACCGTCGATCGGTGCTGCAATGAGATCGTTGCATCAATCCACTTCCGTTGCCTGGCTCTACAATCGCTTGGCGCATCGGCAGGATAGCGAACATGGCCAAGCGCTAGTTCGCATCGCCATCATCACGGGTGTAATCGCATACCTGCTCCTTGCCAATTCGATTGGGTACCTGAGCCACGACATATTCAACGCCGTCATGCCGATGAGCATCATCAGCATGGTCATCGGCCTTGGGCTGTTCGCCGGCATCCTGATCCAGCCGGGCAGGTCCGACGTTCGCCGCATCACTGGCATGGTGGCCGATTACGGCCTGTTGGCGGCTGCGATGATGGTGAAGGGCGAGCCGCTGGCGTGGCTGTACGTGATCATCATGTGGGTGACGGTCGGCAACGGTTTGCGCTATGGCAGTCGCTACCTGGCAGGTGCCGTCGCATTTGCCTGTGCCGGCTTCGGCGTGGTCGTGGCCACGAACGCCTATTGGCAGGAGAACCTCAGCCTGGGTATTGGCTTGTTGCTGGGCCTGGTTGCGGTGCCGATGTACCTGTCCAGCTTGTTGCGGCAGTTGACCCACGCCACCGAAGAGGCGCGCCGTGCAAACGAGGCCAAGAGCCGTTTCCTTGCCAACATGAGCCACGAGTTCCGCACGCCGTTGAACGGACTGGCGGGCATGTCCGAACTGTTGGCGACGACCCGACTGGACAGCGAACAGCGTGAATGCCTGTCCACCATTCAGGCCTCCACGCGCAGCATGCTGGCGCTGGTCGAGGATGTTCTGGACATCTCGGCGATCGAGGCTGGCAAGCTCAAGTTGGATGTAGTCGATTTCTTCCCGAGGGAAGTGATCCAGAACATTGGCCTGATCCTGCTGCCTCAAGCGCGCATCAAACGCATCGATTACGTGGTTGAGGTAGCGGACGATGTACCGGAGAAGCTCTGCGGCGACGCGCGCCATCTCCGACAGATCCTGCTGAACCTGGCCGGCAATGCAGTCAAGTTCACCGACAAGGGCTCAGTCAGGCTGCGTGTCGAGAAACTCGCGGAGGTGCCCGATCAATCCGCCGTGCGCCTGCGCTTCAGTATTACCGACACCGGCAATGGCGTGCCCGCGCACGTGCGTGGGCGCTTGTTCGAGGCGTTCGAGCAGGGTGATGCCAGCATCTCGCGCCGTTCCAGCGGCACGGGGTTGGGCACGACCATCGCCAAAGGCCTTGCCGAGGCCATGGGCGGTGACATCGGTTTCGAAAGCGCGGAAAAGCGCGGCAGCACTTTCTGGGTGGAATTGCCGTTCGCTGAACCCCTGCACGAGGAACAGAAGCAGTTGTTCATTCCGGCCGTGGCAGAGAATTTCCAGGAATTGGGCAACGAGAACGTCATTGCCTTTTCCGATCCGTTCCTGCGTCATCGCGCCCGCGTGCGCAGCATGCAGATACTGGTCGCTGACGATCACGAGGCCAATCGCATGATGTTGCAGCGGCTTCTGCAGAAAGCAGGACACCGCGTGACCTGCGTCGGCAGTGGCGAGGAAGTGCTGGACTTGGTCGAGGCTTGCGATTACGACGTGGTGATTTGCGACCTGCACATGCCCGAGGTCAGCGGCCTGGATCTGCTGAAGCAGCTGCGGATCATGGAAGCGGGCAGCATGTCGCGCACGCCGGTGCTGATTTTCAGCGCCGATGTCACCCCCGAATCGGTGCGCCGATGTGAACAAGCCGGCGCGCGTGCCTTCCTCGCCAAGCCGATCATGGTTGGCCGTTTGCTCGATACGCTCGCGGAGATCGGTTTGGCCGACGGCCGACGTCCCGGCACGAGTACCGTGGTGCAGCAGGCGACGGTTACCCCGCCAATCTTGGCGCGCACCCGATCCCCAGCAGGACAGGATGATGGCATCCTGGATGTCACCGTTTTGGACGAGCTGACTGCACTTGGCCTGGGCGAGGCCTTCGAACGTGAGTTCGTTGCCCAGTGCCTCAACGATGCAGACGGCTGCATCGGTGCGATTTCGCATGCCATGGATCGTGGTGACATCGAGCACATCCGTGAGCATGCGCACGCGTTGAAGGGCGTGGCCAGCAACCTTGGCCTGGTGCGGGTTGCGGCAGCGGCAAGCGAACTGATGAGGCTGAGTGATTGGCAGGTTTCACAGGAATGGCGGCAGCGCATGGCCGCCATCAACAACCATCTCAGTCAAGGCCGGCTGGCACTGGATGCGCGCAGCGCGCGGCGGGCTGCCATGAACGAGAGCCAGGGTGAGCGCACCTGAAGACGCGTATCGGTTCTGCTGAACTTGCCGATGGCCATGTTCGTTCTTGCAAAAAACGATCCTGCAAATCCGGCACCCATGAGGTACTTTGCCGTCCGTTTTTCTGTCTTCAGGGGCCGCACTTGAATTTGCCCCTCTCCAAACGAAGAGGGGCAAGGGCGAACATGGGTGCCCACTGAGTTTCCCAAGAATCAAGCGCAGGCGACGGCCTGGCTGGCAGCGCGGCGTTCCTGTGCACGCACGATGCGCTCCATCATCTTCAGCGACTTCTCGCCCAGAGAAAGCGCGGTATCGACCCAGACTTCGGTGATGCCCAGCAGTTCGTCATAGCCGACCGGCTGCGCCATGTTGCGGCAGGTATTCAGCGCCAGATGCGCCAGCGGAGCGCGTTGTTGCCGCGCAATCAGATCCTGCACGGCGGCCTCGCCCTGGCCCTTCGGGACCAGGATGTCCACCACGCCCATGCGATGGAGCTCGTCGCTGCTGTAGATGTTGCCGTCGAGGATAATCTTCTCGGCCAGTTGCGAGGACACGCGCTTGCACAGGAACGAGTAGGCGCCCATGCCCGGGAACAGTCCGAACAGCACTTCCGGCAGGCCCATGTCCACGCCTTCCTCGGCGACGATGGTGTGGCAGGCCAGCGCCATTTCGAGACCGCCACCAAGCGCATCGCCCTGGACCAGTGCAATGGTGCGGACGTCTCCGCCCAAGCCCGTGTGGAACGCATGCACGCCATCAATGCAGCGGCGCGCGTAGTCCAGCAGGTGTTCGCGATCACCACTGCGGATCAGCTTGGCAAACAGGTCCAGATCGCCACCCAAGTTGAATGCGTTGGCGGAGGAAGCCAGCACGAAATGGCGCAGTTGGCCGGGTTGGCGCTCGCTGTCACGCTGGGTGATCGAAGATATGAAGCTCCACATGTCCTTCATCAGTTCGGGGCGGAAGCAGGGGCGTTCGCCGGTCGCGATGTCGTTGTGCATGTACATCCAATGCGAACTGCCATTCGGTTCGGACTTGACGCTGATGGTGGGATAGTCGCGGGTGCGCAGCAGCTTTTCGACGTTGTTCATTGCAGGAGCCTCGGGGGATATGTGTGGTCGGGGTTGGACTGAGTCGAGCAGGGCGAAACGGAACGGAACGGGCAGATCGTTGAAGCTGAACCGATGCTACACCCGCAACAAATCAAAATTTGCAATCGTTATCGAAAACAGGTTGGGGATCATGATTCGTGACGAATGTCACATAATTCTGCATGGGTAAGGACAAGGACTCCTTGTCACAATAAGGTCGGAGTGCGCGGCCAATGGGCGAAGACCCAAAGAAAAGCCGGCTTGCGCCGGCTGTTCAAACATGAGGATATGCATCCAGTACTGATGAGCGGTCAGCTCTTGTTGGGTGCGTCGCGCAGTTCCTTGCGCAGGATCTTGCCTACATTGGTCTTTGGCAGATCCGTGCGGAACTCGACCAAGCGTGGTTGCTTGTAGCCTGTCAGGTTTTCGCGGCAAAAGGCTTTCACGTCGGCTTCGGTCAGTGCCGGGTTCTTCTTGACGATGAAAGCCTTGACCACCTCGCCGGATTTTTCGTCGGGCACGCCGATCACCGCCACTTCCAGCACGCCGGGCATGCCGGCGATCACGTCTTCCACTTCGTTGGGGTACACGTTGAAGCCGGACACCAGGATCATGTCTTTCTTGCGGTCAACGATATAGAAGAAGCCGCCTTCGTCCATCTTCGCCACGTCGCCGGTATGCAGCCAGCCATCTGCGTCGATGGCGGCGGCGGTTTCCTCGGGTCGTTGCCAGTAGCCCTTCATCACCTGCGGGCCCTTGATGCACAGCTCGCCGGTTTCGCCGACCGGCAGGATGTTGCCATCGTCGTCTTTCACGCAGGCGTCGGTGGATGAGATCGGCAAGCCGATCGCGCCGTTGTAGTCCTTCAAATCCAACGGATTGATGCACGCGGCAGGCGCGGTCTCGGTCAGTCCATAGGCTTCGATCAAGGGTCCGCCGGTGACTTGCTTCCATTTTTCCGCAACCGCGCGCTGCACTGCCATGCCGCCGCCCAGAGTGACGTTGAGCGTGGAGAAATCAAGCTTGTCGAAGCCCGGCGTGTTGAGCAGGCCGTTGAACAGGGTGTTGACGCCGGTGAGGGAGGTGAAGCGCGCTTTGCCGAGCTCCTTGACGAAACCGGGCATGTCGCGCGGGTTGGTGATCAGCAGGTTGGATGCGCCGATCTTCAGGAACACCAGGCAGTTCGCAGTCAATGCGAAGATGTGGTACAGCGGCAGCGCAGTGACGATCAGTTCATCCTCGGACTTGGTGTGGGTACTGATCCAGGCCGAGGCCTGTTGCATGTTGGCGACCATGTTGCGATGGGTCAGCATCGCGCCCTTGGCCACGCCGGTGGTGCCGCCGGTGTATTGCAGGAAGGCGATGTCATCCGGTTCGATGTCCACCTGCGGCAACGCGTGCGCCGCGCCGGCCTTCAATGCCGCGTTGAAGCGCACCGCGCCGGGCAGCTCGTAATCCGGCACCATCTTCTTCACGTACTTCAGCACGAAGTTGACGATCCTGCCCTTCAGCCCGATCAGGTCGCCGAGGCCGGTGGTGACGACCTGCTTGACCGGGGTGCCGCTGCCGACTTCCTGCATGGTGTGGCCGAAGTTGTCCACCACCACCAGCACGCTGGCGCCGGAATCCACCAGCTGGTGCTTGAGTTCGCGCGGGGTGTACATCGGGTTGACGTTGACCACGGTCAAACCGGCGCGCAGCGTGCCGAACAGCGCCACCGGGTATTGCAGGCAGTTGGGCATCATGATGGCGACACGGTCGCCCTTCTTCAGCTTCAGCTCGCCCAGCAGGTAGCCGGCGAACTGGCGGCTCAGTTCCTCCAGCCGCGCATAGCTGATCGTCTTGCCGAAATTGATGAAGGCATCACGGTCGCCGTATTTTGCCACCGATTCGTCGAAGACCGAGACGATGGAGCGGTACTGATCCAGGTCGATTTCGTGTGGTACGCCTTGCGGATAATTTTTGAACCAGGCGCGATCTTCGGCCATCATTTTCTCCCCTCCACTGGTAGGAATCGATGCGGCTGGAAGTGGACCCGGCCGCGTATCTTCCCGCGAGCATACCGTCCCGAATGGAAAACGCGAAGCCATTGACACCGATTCCTGTTGTGCGCCTGCACATGCGCCGCTGGGCGCTGCCTGTGCTGATGACCGTGCTGGCGCTGGCCGGCTGTAGTCGTCCGCCCGATGAAAGCCGGTTGCGTGGACAATTGGCAACCATGCAGCAGGCCATCGGGCAGCGCGATGCCGGCGCGTTCATGCAAGGCGTGGCCGAGGATTTCGACGGCAATGGCGACATGGATCGTGCTGCTCTGCACAAATTTTTGCGCGTGCAGATCCTTGCCAACACACGGATTGGCGTGGTCACCGGCCCGCAGGACGTGCAGGTTTCGGGCCAGACCGCGCGCGTGCGCTTCACTGCCGTCTTGAGCGGCGGCTCAGGCCGTTTCGTCCCCGATAGCGCCCGCATCTGGAAGGTCGATACCGGCTGGCGGGTGGAAGGCGATGATTGGCGGCTGCATTACGCGCGGTGGGAATAGGACTGCCCCGCGCGCTGCGCGGGGCCGGGCTTCCGCCCCGTCCGGGGCCGATCAGGATTTCCTGCCGGCCAACTGTCGCAGCACGTAATGCAGCAGGCCGCCGTGGCGGAAGTATTCGACTTCCTTCGGTGTCAGCAGCAGCACATCGACGTCGAATTCGATCTTGCCGCCATCGCTTTGGGTGGCGATGACGCGTGCGATTTTCGCGGTGCCGTCCTGCAGGCCGATGATGTCGATGGTTTCCGGCCCGCTCAGGCCCAACGATTGCGCGTTCTGGCCGTCGCGGAAGCGCAGCGGCAACACGCCCATGCCGACCAGGTTGCTGCGATGGATGCGTTCGAAGCTTTCGGCGATCACCGCCTTGATGCCGAGCAGGTTGGTGCCCTTGGCCGCCCAGTCGCGGGATGAGCCGGTGCCGTATTCCTTGCCGGCGAAGACCACGGTCGGCACGCCTGCGGCCTTGTATTTCACCGCCGCGTCATAGATCGCCATCTTCTCCGGTGGCGTGCTGCCGAAATACAGCGTGTTGCCGCCTTCCTCGCCGCCGAAGAACAGGTTCTTGATGCGGATGTTGGCGAAGGTGCCACGCACCATCACGTCATCGTTGCCGCGACGCGAACCGTAGCTGTTGAAATCCGCCGGCTGCACGCCGTGTTCGATCAGGAAGCGCCCGGCCGGCGAATCCTTCTTGATGTTGCCCGCCGGCGAGATGTGGTCGGTGGTGATCGAATCGCCGAAGATGCCCATGATCCGCGCGCCCTGCACATCGGCAATATGCCCGGTGTGCATGCTCATGCCGTCGAAGTAGGGCGGGTTCTTGATATAGGTCGAAGCCGCGTTCCATTCGTACAGGTTGCCGTCCGGCGAGGCGATGGTGTTCCAGCGGCTGTCGCCCTTGAATACGTCGGCGTAGTTTTGCTTGAACATTTCCGGGCCGAGGGTCGCGGCAATCACGTCGCCGATTTCCTTGTTGCTTGGCCAGATGTCGCGCAGATACACCGGCTGTCCATCGCTGCCGATGCCCAGCGGTTCCGTCGTCAAATCGATATCGACGGTGCCGGCAATCGCATAGGCCACGACCAATGGCGGTGAAGCCAGATAGTTCATCTTCACTTCCGGATGCACGCGGCCTTCGAAGTTGCGGTTGCCGCTGAGCACCGAAGTCACTACCAGATCGCCCGAGGCAATGCCGGCGCTGATTTCCGCCGGCAATGGCCCGGAGTTGCCGATGCAGGTGGTGCAGCCGTAGCCGACCACGTAGAAGCCGAGTTTTTCCAGTTCGCGCAACACCCCGGCTTTTTCAAGGTAATCGGTGACCACGCGCGAACCCGGCCCGAGCGAAGTCTTGACCCACGGCTGCCGCTTCAAGCCTTTCGCTGCCGCGTTGCGCGCCAGCAGGCCCGCGCCCAGCATCACCGCCGGATTCGAGGTGTTGGTGCACGAGGTGATCGCGGCGATGACTACTGCGCCGTCTTTCAGCTTGAACTTCTGCCCGTCCAATTCAACATGGGCAATGCCTTTTTGCAGGTTCTCGTTGCCGACCGCCGCGCCGCCGCCTTCGGCGATGAAATCCGACACCGCTTCGCTGCGCTTGTCGCGGTTGGCGGTCAGCACCGGCAGGTTGACGCGGTAGTTGTCCTTGACCTTCTCCAGCAGCACGCGGTCTTGCGGGCGCTTCGGTCCGGCCAGCGATGGGCGCACCTCGCCCATGTCCAGATGCAGCACGCTGCTGTATTCGGCTTCGGCCGCGCCGGGTTCGTGCCACAGGCCTTGCGCCTTGGCATAGGCTTCGACCAGCGCGATCTGTTCTTCGGGGCGGCCGGACAGGCGCAGGTAGTTCAGCGATTCGTTGTCGATCGGGAAGATGCCGCAGGTTGCGCCGTATTCCGGCGCCATATTGCCGATGGTGGCGCGGTCGGCCAGCGGCAGGTGCTGCAAACCATCACCGAAGAATTCGACGAACTTGCCGACCACGCCATGACTGCGCAGCATTTCGGTGACAGTCAAAACCAGGTCGGTCGCGGTCGCGCCTTCGGGCAACTTGCCAGTCAGCTTGAAGCCGACCACTTGCGGGATCAGCATCGACGAAGGCTGGCCGAGCATCGCTGCTTCGGCCTCGATACCGCCCACGCCCCAGCCGAGCACGCCGATGCCGTTGATCATCGTGGTGTGGCTGTCGGTGCCGAACACGCTGTCGGGATAGGCGAGGGTTTCACCATTCGCGTCGCGGGTGAACACCACGCGCGCCAGGTTCTCAAGATTCACCTGATGCACGATGCCGGTATTCGGCGGCACCACCTTGAAATTGTCGAAGGCCTTCTGCCCCCAGCGCAGGAAGCCGTAGCGCTCTTGATTGCGCTGGAATTCGATCTTGCCGTTCAAGTCCAGCGCATTCGGCGTGCCGAACACATCCACCTGCACGCTGTGGTCGATGACCAGTTCGGACGGAATCAGCGGATTGATCTGCGCAGGCGAACCGCCCAGCTTGACCACCGCATCGCGCATCGCGGCGAGGTCAACCACGCAGGGCACGCCGGTGAAATCCTGCAACACCACGCGCGCGGGCATGAAGGCGATTTCGGTATCCGGTTCGGCTTGCGCGTTCCATGTGGCCACCGCTTCGATATGTTCCGGGCCGACGGTCTGCCCGCCATCCTCGTGGCGCAGCAGGTTCTCCAGCAAGATTTTCATCGAGTAGGGCAGGCGGCCGATGGGGAAACGCTCGCCCAGCTTCGGCAGGCTGAAGTAGGTGATGGACTGGCCGTTGACGTGCAACTGGCTGCGGGTGGCGAAGGAATCGCTCATGGCGGGACTTCCTGTATTGCGGGGGCCGACTTGGCAGTTTGGCAGGGTACGTGTGGGTGGCCCGTGTTCATGCGTCGTGATCGTTGTTAGGCGGTGTACGGCGAAGCCTGAAAGCAGCTGCGAAATTGGCGAGCAAGGCAGCCCCTGCGCGCCAGTTGCCGTGCCTGATTGCACGCACAAGCATCCAGACCAAGAAGATGCAGACGAGCAATGGAATGCTCATCGTGATGAACGCGAAGACCAGCATCCAGAAATCGGATCCAGACATTGGAACCACCATCCTTGCACGCTCCTTTCAGGTCAGGGCGGCGCATCGTAGATTGTCCGCACTGTAGCGGATGCCTTCGATGAGCGGTGCCCCGCCGGGCGGACTGAGTGCTGCGGATGTAGAGTATGCACGCTCAAGTATGTATAATTCGTGCATACCAAATGAGGGTCATTCTCAATGGAAGCTACCGTTGCCGAACGCGGCCAGATCACCTTGCCGAAGACCGTCCGCGATGCCCTGGGACTGACCAAGGGCACCACCTTGAAGGTGGAACTGGAAGGCGGGCGCATCATCCTGCGCAAGAACGTCAGCGATGCGATTTCGCGCGCACGCGGTAGTTTCAAGCTGCCGCCGGGGGTGACCACCGATGACATCATGCGCGAGCTGCGCGGCCGTGCGCCGGGCGATCCGCTGGAGCTGTTCGAGGTGCTGCGCGACCCGGACGACTGGAAACAATCGGCAGGCGACAAGTAAATGATCGCCGTGGATACCAACGTGCTGATCGACCTGCTCGGCGACGATGCGCGCGCCGATGCGGCTGAAGGCTGCGTGCGTGATGCCTTGATGCAGGGGCCGGTGGTCATCTGCGATGTGGTGGTCAGCGAAATCACCGCCGGCCTGGGCCACGGAGCCGAGATCATGGACATGGTGGAAAGCATGGGCATCCACTATTCCGCCGTCGAACGCCGCGCCGCGATTCGCGCTGGCGAGATGCAGCGTCGCTTCAACCAGCGCCGCAAGTCGCCTGGACGTGCATTGGAACCGTTGCGCACCGTGCCGGATTTCCTGGTAGGCGCGCACGCGCTGCTGCAATGCAGTGGCCTGATCACCCGCGATGGCGGTTTCCATCGCGATTATTTCAAGGGCTTGCGGGTCATCGAACCGCAGGCCTGAACCATCCACCTCACCCCACTCTGGAGCATCCCGATGTTGCAAGCCTACCGCCAACACGTCGAAGAACGCGCCGCGCTCGGCATCCCGCCGCTGCCGCTTTCCGCGCAGCAGACCGCCGACGTCATCGAACTGATCAAGAATCCTCCCGCCGGTGAAAACGCCAGTGAACTGGTCGAACTGCTCGCTCAGCGCGTGCCGGCCGGCGTTGACGATGCCGCCAAGGTCAAGGCCTCGTATCTGGCCGCCGTCGCCTTCGGCAAGGAAACCACGCCGCTGATCTCGCGTGAAAAGGCCACCGAACTGCTCGGCACCATGCTTGGTGGTTACAACGTCGCCCCGCTGATCGAACTGCTCGACGACGCGCAAGTCGGCGCGATTGCCGCCAATGGTCTCAAGCACACGCTGCTGGTGTTCGACGCCTTCCACGACGTGCAAGAGAAGGCCGAGAAGGGCAATGCCAATGCCCAGGCCGTGCTGCAAAGCTGGGCCGACGCCGAATGGTTCACCAGCAAGCCGGAAGTGCCGCAGTCGCTGACCATCACCGTGTTCAAGGTGCCCGGCGAAACCAATACCGACGACCTCTCGCCCGCGCCGGATGCGACCACCCGCCCGGACATTCCCATGCACGCGCTGGCGATGCTGAAGAACAAGCGCCCCGATGCGCCGTTCGTGCCGGAAGAAGACGGCAAGCGCGGCCCGATCCAGCAGATCCTCGACCTCAAGAACAAGGGCCACCTGGTTGCCTACGTCGGCGACGTGGTCGGCACCGGTTCCTCGCGCAAGTCCGCGACCAACTCGGTGCTGTGGTGGACCGGCGATGACATTCCGTACATCCCCAACAAGCGCGCCGGTGGCGTGACCCTGGGCGGCAAGATCGCGCCGATTTTCTACAACACGATGGAAGACGCTGGCGCGTTGCCGATCGAACTCGACGTGTCGAAGATGGAACACGGCGATGTGGTCGAACTGCGCCCCTATGACGGCAAGGCGCTGAAGAACGGCGAAGTCATCGCCGAATTCGAACTCAAGAGCGAAGTGCTGCTGGACGAAGTGCGCGCCGGTGGCCGCATCCCGTTGATCATCGGCCGCGGCCTGACCGCCAAGGCGCGTGAAGCACTGAAGCTGCCGGCCACCGACCTGTTTCGCCTGCCGGTCAACCCGCCGGATACCGGCAAAGGTTTCTCGCTGGCGCAGAAGATGGTCGGCCGCGCCTGCGGCTTGCCGGAAGGCAAGGGCATGCGCCCGGGCACCTATTGCGAACCGAAGATGACCTCGGTCGGCAGCCAGGACACCACCGGCCCGATGACCCGCGACGAGTTGAAGGACCTGGCCTGCCTCGGCTTCAGTGCCGACTTGGTGATGCAGTCGTTCTGCCACACCGCCGCTTATCCGAAGCCGGTTGACGTGAAAACCCATCACACGTTGCCGGAATTCATCAGCACCCGTGGCGGCATTTCGCTGCGCCCGGGCGATGGCGTGATTCACAGCTGGCTCAATCGCATGCTGCTGCCGGATACCGTCGGCACCGGCGGCGACTCGCATACGCGCTTCCCGATCGGCATTTCGTTCCCGGCCGGTTCCGGTCTGGTCGCGTTTGCCGCCGCCACCGGCGTGATGCCGCTGGACATGCCGGAAAGCGTGCTGGTGCGCTTCAAGGGCGAAATGCAGCCGGGCCTGACCCTGCGCGACCTGGTCAACGCGATCCCGCTGTACGCAATCAAGGCCGGCCTGCTGACCGTGGCCAAGGCCGGCAAGAAGAACATCTTCTCCGGCCGCATCCTTGAAATCGAAGGCTTGCCGAACCTGAAGGTGGAGCAGGCGTTCGAATTGTCCGACGCCTCGGCCGAGCGCTCCGCCGCCGGCTGCAGCGTGCGCCTGAACAAGGAACCGATCATCGAATACATCACTTCCAACATCACCATGTTGAAGTGGATGATCGCCGAAGGTTACGCCGACGCTCGCTCGCTGGCCCGCCGCATCAAGAACATGGAAGCCTGGCTGGCCAACCCGCAACTGCTGGAGCCCGATGCCGACGCCGAATACGCCGCCGTCATCGATATTGACCTGGCCGACATCCACGAGCCCATCGTCGCCTGCCCGAACGACCCGGACGACGTGAAGACGCTGTCCGAAGTCGCCGGTGCAAAGATCGACGAAGTGTTCATCGGCTCGTGCATGACCAACATCGGTCACTTCCGCGCTGCGGCCAAGTTGCTGGAAGGCAAGCGCGACCTGCCGACCCGTTTGTGGATCGCGCCGCCAACCAAGATGGATGCCGCCGAACTCACCAACGAAGGCCATTACGGCACCTTCGGCAATGCCGGCGCGCGCACCGAAATGCCCGGTTGCAGCCTGTGCATGGGCAACCAGGCACAGATCCGCGAAGGCAGCACGGCCATGTCCACCAGCACCCGCAACTTCCCGAACCGACTGGGTCGCAACACCAACGTGTATCTGGGGTCGGCGGAACTGGCCGCCATCTGCTCGCGCTTGGGTCGCATCCCGACCAAGGAGGAGTACATGGCCGACATCGGCGTGATCAACGCCAATGGCGACAAGATCTACACCTACCTCAGCTTCGACAAGCTTCCCGAATACGTCGAAGAAGCAGCCAAGGTCGCTGCGTAAATGCAGTCCGCATGAACGAAAAGCCCGCGAGAAATCGCGGGCTTTTTGCTGTGGCATGCGCCTGAAACTGGCGGGATACCCTGCAACAACGATGAATGAGTCGATCACAGGGAGAACCGCGATCGCTGCCAGAATGATCAATGCCCTGCCACAATCCCAAAGGTGCAGCTTCGTGCCACTGATTCAGTCAGTCTGGTCATGAATTCCATGGGTCTTGCGACCGTACCCATGGAATCCGGCATTGGGGACGTTTCTGGGCTTTGGCTTGGTGCCGACTCCACTGTTCCAGTCAGTCGGCGGGTGGGAGCAATATTGATTCATGCGGCCTCAAAGCCTGTGATTGATTGGCGCCACCACAGGCAAAAACCACTTCATCGGGTATCCTTGCCGCCCCGAATTGGAATGGAACTGGTCTCATGCGGCGCAAGATTGTGGCTGGCAACTGGAAACTGCACGGCACCCGTGATTTCGCCACCGCGCTGGTCGCGGAACTCGCCAAAGCCCTGCCTGTGGCCGGCGTTGACATGGTGGTGCTGCCGCCGTTGCCGTACCTGGGCGACCTGATCGAGGATTTCGAAGGCCAGCCGCTGGCCTTCGGTGCGCAGGATGTCAGCCACAACGAGAAGGGCGCCTTTACCGGCGAAGTCTCGGCGACGATGCTGATCGATGTGGGTGCGCGCTACGGCTTGGTCGGCCATTCCGAACGCCGCCAGTACCATTTCGAGAACAGCGACCTGGTCGCAAAGAAGTTCGTCGCGGCGAAGAACGCCGGCCTGGTGCCGATCCTGTGCGTGGGCGAGACCTTGGAGCAGCGCCAGGCCGGGCAGGCCGAGGAAGTGCTGGCCTCGCAATTGCAGCCGGTGCTGGAGAGGGCAGGGGTGGAGGCCTTCGCCGAGGCCGTTATCGCCTACGAGCCGGTCTGGGCCATCGGTACCGGCCACACCGCCACACCGGAACAGGCGCAGCAAATGCATGCCTTCATCCGTGGCCAGGTGGCCGCGCGGGATGCTAGAATCGCCAGCTCGCTGCCGCTGCTGTACGGCGGAAGCGTGAAGCCGGACAACGCCGTGGCGCTGTTCGCCCAGCCGGATGTCGATGGTGGATTGATCGGTGGTGCCTCGCTGGTGGCCGCGGATTTCCTGGCCATCGCACGGGCGGCGACTCCGAACTGATTGAAAGAGCAAGAGAACCTGATTCCATGATGTTGATCCTCAATGTCGTCTTCGTGCTGGTCGCGGTGGCCATCATTGCGTTGGTGCTGATGCAACGTGGCGCCGGCGCGCAAGCCGGTTCCGGCTTCGGCTCGGGCGCTTCCGGTACCGTGTTCGGCGCGCGTGGCGCGTCCAACTTCCTGTCCAAGAGCACCAAGTGGCTGGCGGTGGCCTTTTTTGCCATCGCGCTGTTCATGGGTTGGCGTGCCGCCCACTCCGCGCGCCCGGTGCAACAGAACCTTGGCTTGATGGCCGAACCGGCACAACCGGCCGTGCCGAAAGCCGCCGGCGAACTGGCGGCTCCGGCCGCATCCTCGACCGTGCCGACAGTGGAAGCGCCCGCAGCGCAACCGCCGCAGGCGGAGCAGACTGCGCCGGCGCAGGAAAAGTAATCGCTACGACGTAATCGTTAGAATCGCAACACGGCTTCAGCCCAGGTGGCGGAATTGGTAGACGCACTACCTTGAGGTGGTAGCGGAGAGATCCGTAGGGGTTCGAGTCCCCTCTTGGGCACCATATACCCCGTGGAAACACGGGGTTTTTCTTTGCTTGGCGTAATGTTGGCGTTAGACCCGGTTATCGCGTCGCCAGCCCAGCACTTCCCCGGTAATCCCGGGGTTTTTCTTTGGTTCTTCCCATGGTTGGCATAGGAGCCAACGGAAAAGTGCTTCACTCCATCCCCAGTTTCTTCAGCTTGTAACGCAGCGCGCGGAAGGTGATGCCTAGTTGCGCGGCGGCCTTGGTCTTGTTCCAGCGGTTTTCTTCCAGTGCTTTCTGGATGGCAGCACGTTCCATCTGCTCGATGTAGCCGGGCAGGGCGCCGGCGGGGGCGACCAGTGGTGGGTCGTCCAGGGCTGGGTTGAAGGGCGCTTCGACCGGCGTTGCCGGCTCGCCGCGGCGGCCGTTGTTCTGCGGCAGGTACAGGTCGGTGGCGTCGATATGGTCACCATCGGCCATGGCCAAGGCGCGCTCCAGGATATTTTCCAGTTCGCGCACATTGCCGGGGAAGGCGTAGTCGGCCAGCGCCACCAGTGCGGCGGGTGTGGTTTGCGGGACGGGGCGAGCCTGCTGTGCGGCCAGTCGAGACAGGATGGAGCTGGTTAGCAGTGGCAGGTCGCTGTCGCGTTCGCGCAGTGGCGGCACGCGCAGTTCGATCACATTGATGCGGTAGTACAGGTCGTGGCGGAACCGGCCGTCGGCAGCCAGTTCGCCCAGATCCTTGTGGGTGGCCGAGAGGATGCGCACATCGACCGGAAGTTCAGCCGGTGCGCCAACCGGGCGTATCGATTTTTCCTGGATCGCGCGCAGTAGTTTGACTTGCATCGGCAACGGCAGTTCGGCCACTTCGTCGAGGAACAGGGTACCGCCATTGGCGGCCTGGAACAGGCCCGGCTTATCGGCGTGGGCACCGGTGAAGCTGCCTTTCTTGTGGCCGAAGAACTCGCTTTCCATCAGTTCGGCCGGGATCGCGCCGCAGTTGACCGGCACGAATGGCCCGGCAGCGCGCGCGCCTTGTTCGTGGATGGTACGTGCGACCAGTTCCTTGCCCACGCCGGATTCGCCGAGGATATAGACGGGGGCCTGGCTGCGGGCGACACGGGCGATGGTGTCGCGCAATTGCTTCATCGCCGGTGAGTCGCCGAGCAGGCGGTTGGCCAGTTCCGGCGGCGGCGGCGGCGCGGGCGGGCGCTCGCTGTTGTTCAGTTCCAGTGCGTGCTTGACCAGACCGCGCAGCACGCTGATGTCCACCGGCTTGCTGACGAAGTCGAACGCGCCGCGCTTCAGTGCCTCGACCGCCAGTTCCATGTTGCCGAAGGCGGTGATCATCGCCACTGGTGTCTGCGAGTAGTCGCGCGCGATCTCGCTGACCAGCTCCAGGCCGTCGCCATCGGGCAGGCGCATGTCGGTGAAGCACAGGTCGTAGCGGTTGCGCGAGAGCAGTTCGCGCGCATCGCCAAGATTGGAGGCGGTATCGACGCGAAGGCCGATGCGACCCAGGGTCAGGGTCAGCAGTTCGCGGATGTCGCGTTCGTCGTCAACGATCAGTGCGGTGCGGGTTTCGCTCATGTGATCCAGTACCGTTTTTCTCGGTACCAGTGTAAGCGAGTGCATCGATACCGGGGTAGGGTGCGCCGACTTACCTATCCAGCAGCGATCCGGGCCCGGGCAGGGTGACGCGAAAGCAGCTGCCGCCACCGGGAACCGCCACGTATTCCAGGGTGGCCTGATTGCTGCGACACAGCTCGCGGGCGATGTACAGGCCCAAGCCGGTGCCGTGCTCGGAAGTGGTGAAAAACGGTCGGAACAGCTGCGCGGCGACCGCTTCCGGGATGCCAGGGCCACGATCAGTCACGTCAATCGTGGCGCGCTGATGCTCGCCCTGGAACACGCGCAGTCGCACCCTCGCCGGCTCGCCGGGCAGGCGGCCGTAGTTCAGCGCGTTCTGTACCAGCACGGTCAGTACCTGTTGCAGGTGGCTTGGATCGACCAGTGCCGGCACCATGCGCGCCCCGGCGACGACTTCCAGGCTGTCAGTCTCGATTGACATCGACAGGCGGAACTCATCGACAAAGCGGCGAGCCAGCTGGTTCAGTTCGACGTGCTCGGGGTTGGCACGCTCACGCCGGGCCAGCCCCAATACACTCTCCACCACACCGTTGGTGCGCTGGCACTGTTGGTGGATGATCTGCAGCAGGCGGCGGTCGGCCTCGCCGATCTGCTGCGATTCCTCCAGCAATTGCACCGCGTAGTTGATTGCCGCCAGCGGGTTGCGGATTTCGTGCGCCAGACTGGCGGAAAAGCGTCCCAGCGTGGTCAGGGTCAACGATTCTGCTCGGCGTGACACCACGCTGGCATCGTCCAGGAACACCAGCGACAGCTCGCTGCCGGCCATCAGTCGGGCAAAGCGCGGCTGCACTTCCTGCTGGTCCGGGGCCAGTTGCATCGGGGCTTCGTCGTTGTGCCAGCCGTTGCGCCACATCTGCAGGCGCTGTGCCAGTTCCTGCGACAGTCGCGGCAGGTGTTGGCCGGCCCCGTCGTCTTCGCCTTCGCCGGCACCGAGCAGGGCGCTGGCTGCCTCGTTGGCCAGCTTGATCCGGTAATCGGCATCGACCACCAACACGCCGGTGCGCATGCGGCGGATGATCAGTTCGTTGATCTCGACCAGGCTGGCGACCTCGGCCCCACGTTGTTCGGCCAGTTCCTCGCTGCGCCGGGTGCGCTCGCCCACCCGGCTGGCCAGGTAGCCCACCGCCAGGTAGCTGACCGTGAACATGACCACCTCGGAGAACGGTCGCTCGGTAGCCCGGGAGATGAACAATTCGAAGAGGTATTCGCCCAGCAAGGCACCCGCCGCCAGCACCGCCATGCGCACGCCCAGCCGCTGCGGCAGCAGCACCCCGGCGATGGCGACATTGAACAGCAGCAGCATGGCGATGCCGGGAATCGCCTCCGGCAGCAACCAGGTGAACAAGGTCGCGATCGCGATGTCAACGCAAACGCCGACCAAGGCCAGCTGCCGCGGCCGTTTTGCCCCGCGGCTCAGCAACAGCATGACCAGCGCAAAGGCCAGCGCGAACGCGGTCAGCCCGGTGGCCAGTTGCGGCGAGCGCACCAGTCCGACCGAATCCACCAATGGGCTGAACAGCAGCGCGGCCAGCAGGCCGGCTTCCAGCGCTCGGTACAGGGCGAAGAAATACAGGTCCAGCCGCGAAGCGGTCTTGAACTGCCCGATGCTCATGCTTTCCTGGCTCAAACGGAGGGTTCCCGGTACCGGCCGCGTGGTTGTGCAGTGGGAAAAGCGGCAAATCCCGCCGCCAGCGGCGCATCATGACGGCGGCGCAGGCTGCGGCGCAAGGGTGGTTTTGCGCTGCAGCAACGAAAGCGCGACAATAGCGGGCCCATCCGCCGCCGCTGGCCCGGTTCCGACCGGCCCTGCCGCGATGTGATGCGTTTTCGTTCTTCCCACACGGTGACGCATGAATTTCCACGAATATCAGTCGAAACAGCTCCTTGCCGAATACGGCATCCCGGTCCCGGCCGGCAAGGTTGCGGCAACCCCGGACGAGGCGGTCGCTGCCGCCCAGTCACTCGGCAATGGCCCCTGGATGGTCAAGGCGCAGATCCACGCAGGCGGTCGCGGCAAGGCCGGCGGCGTCAAGTTCTGCAAGACCGTCGATGACGTCAAGGCCGCTGCCGGCAAGATGCTCGGCACCAAGATGGCCACCTACCAGACCGCCGGCGTCGAACTGCCGGTCAACCTGGTGCTGGTGACCACCGCCGGCGAGATCGTCAAGGAACTGTACCTGTCGGTGCTGGTGGATCGCGGCACCAAGACCATCACCTACATCGCCTCGTCCGAAGGCGGCGTGGAAATCGAGCAGGTCGCCGCCGAAACCCCGGACAAGATCCACACCCTCAACGTGGATTTCGTCGAAGGCGTGCAGGGTTACCAGGGCCGTGAATTCGGCTTCAAGATGGGCCTGACCGCCAAGCAGGCCGGCCAGTTCGCCAACATCATGGTCAACCTGTACCGCATCTTCAACGAGAAGGATCTGTCGCTGGTTGAAATCAACCCGCTGGCAATTCTCGACGACGGCAACCTGTACGCGCTGGACGGCAAGTTCAACAGCGACGACAACGCCTTCTTCCGCCAGAAGGCGCTGGTTGCGATGCGCGACAAGTCGCAGGAAGACCCGACCGAAGTCATCGCCTCCGAACTGGACATCAACTACGTGACCATGGACGGCAACATCGGCTGCATGGTCAATGGTGCGGGCCTTGCGATGGCCACGATGGACGTGATCAAGCTCAACGGCGGCGAGCCGGCGAACTTCCTCGACGTGGGCGGCGGCGCCAACAAGCAGCGCGTGATCGAGGCGTTCAAGCTGATCCTGTCCAGCGACAAGGTCGAGGGCATCTTCGTCAACATCTTCGGCGGCATCGTCCGCTGCGACATGATTGCCGAAGGCATCATCGCCGCGGTCAAGGAAGTGGGCGTCAAGGTGCCGGTCGTGGTGCGCCTGGAAGGCACCAACGTGGAAGCGGGCAAGCAACTGCTGCGCGACAGCGGCATGGCGATCATCCCGGCCGACAACATCAACGACGGTGCGAAGAAGGTCGTCGAAGCGGTCAAGAAGGCCGCCTGATTCCATACTCCCTGCAGGAGCGAGCGCCAGTTGCGACTCGCCTCGCTCCCGCGAAGAAGCAAGGATTACAACCCCATGTCCGTTTTGATCGATAAAAACACCAAGGTGCTCGTGCAGGGCTTCACCGGCCAGCAGGGCACCTTCCACGCCACCCAGATGGTGGAATACGGCACCCAGGTCGTCGGTGGCGTGACGCCCGGCAAGGGCGGCACCCTGCACATCGAACTGCCGGTGTTCAACACTGTCGCCGAAGGCGTGCAGGCCACCGGCGCCAACGCTTCGGTGATCTACGTGCCGCCGCCGTTCGCGGCCGATGCGATTCTTGAAGCGGCTGCCGCCGGCATCAAGGTCATCGTCTGCATCACCGAAGGCATCCCGGTGCTGGACATGCTGCGGGTCAAGAACGTGCTGACCCGCGCCCATCCGGACGTGGTGCTGGTCGGGCCGAACTGCCCGGGCATCATCACCCCCGGCCAGTGCAAGATCGGCATCATGCCGGGCCACATCCACATGCCGGGCAAGATCGCCATCGTCTCGCGTTCGGGCACGCTGACCTATGAAGCGGTCAAGCAGACCACCGAAGCGGGCTTGGGCCAGTCCACGGTCATTGGCATCGGCGGCGACCCGATCAACGGCCTGAACTTCGTTGACTGCCTCAAGTTGTTCAACGAAGACCCGCAGACCGAAGGCATCATCATGGTCGGCGAAATCGGCGGTGACGCCGAAGAAGCCGGTGCCGAATACATCGCCAAGCACGTCAAGAAGCCGGTCGTCGGCTTCATCGCCGGTGCCTCGGCCCCGGCCGGCAAGCGCATGGGCCACGCCGGCGCGATCGCATCGGGCGGCAAGGGCACGGCCGAAGGCAAGTTCACCGCGATGGAAGCCGCTGGCGTCAAGACCGTCCGCTCGCCGGGCGACCTCGGCGCGGCGATTGCGCAGCTTGTGAAGTAAGTAGAATTGCGCAATGCGCAGACGGAAGGCCGCCATGCGCGGCCTTTCGCTTTTCCGGGCTTTTCATCCCTTGGAGCAAGCATGAGCATGATGTTGCGCATCGCCCTGGCCCAGTTCGATTTCCCGGTGGGCGACCTTGCCGGCAACGAGCGCCGCATCGCCGACTTCATCGCGCAGGCGCGTGATGAATTCCACGCCGACATCGTGCTGTTCCCCGAATTGGCACTCAGCGGTTACCCGCCGGAAGACCTGTTGTTACGGCCGTCGTTTCTGTCCGATTGCGAGGCTGCGCTGCAACGCATCGCCGCCGGTACGCAAGGCATCGTCGCCGTGGTCGGCTGGCCGCAGAGTGCCGGCAGCGTGCTGTACAACGCCGCCAGCGTGTTGCGCGATGGCAAGGTCGAAGCCACCTATCGCAAGCGCGAACTACCCAACTACAACGTGTTCGACGAGCGCCGCTATTTCCACGTTGACCCGGATGGCGGCAGTTGCGTGTTCGATGTGAAAGGCGTGCCGATCGGTCTGGTGATCTGTGAAGACCTGTGGTTCGCCGAGCCGCTGGCCGATACCGTGCGCAATGGCGCGCAACTGGTGCTTGCGCCGAATGCCTCGCCGTTCGAGCGCGACAAGCACGCTCAACGCGACGCACTGCTGGCACGGCGCGTGGCCGAGAACATCATCGAAGGACAGGGCGTGGCGCTGGCCTATCTCAACACCGTTGGCGGGCAGGATGCGCTGGTGTTCGACGGCGCATCGGTGGTGGCCGATGGTGATGGCAGCGTGCATCCGGCAGCGGAAGCTTTCGCCGAACACTGGCTGGTGGTGGATTACGACGCTGCCACACGCAAGTTCACGCCCGTGCAATGGGCTGCTGAAACCGACGAAGGCCGGGATTCTCTGGCTTGGCGCGCCATCGTGCGCGGCATCCTCGATTACTGCGGCAAGAACGGCTTCAAGAAAACGTGGCTGGGTTTGAGCGGCGGCATTGATTCGTCCATCGTGCTTGCGCTGGCCGTCGATGCACTGGGTGCGGAAAACGTGACTGCCGTGCGCATGCCTTCGCGCTACACGGCGGAACTGTCGAACGATCTGGCGCAGGAACAATGCGATGCGCTGGGCGTGACCTTGCTGGCCTTGCCCATCGAAAAGCCGTTCGCCGGTTTTCTCGAAACCCTGAGTGACACCTTCGCCGGCAAGCCGGTGGACGTGACCGAGGAAAACCTGCAGTCGCGTATCCGTGGTGCGCTGATGATGGCGATGAGCAACAAGTTCGGTGGCCTGCTGCTGACCACCGGCAACAAGAGCGAATACGCGGTCGGCTACGCGACGATCTACGGTGACATGTGTGGCGGTTATGCGCCGATCAAGGACTTGTACAAGACTGAAGTGTTCGCTCTGGCCAAATGGCGGAACGCGATGGCGGGTGCGCCGGTGATCCCGCCTGCGGTGATCGAACGGCCGCCGACGGCGGAGTTGCGCGAGAACCAGCTCGACCAGGATTCATTGCCGCCTTACGACGTGCTCGACGCGATCCTGCTGCGCCATGTCGATCAGGAGCAATCGCGCGAGGAAATCGTCCGTGCCGGCTTCGACGCGGCCACCGTGGATCGGGTGCTGCGCATGGTTCGCGTCAACGAATGGAAGCGCCACCAGGCCGCACCGGGGCCGAAAGTGTCGCGGCGTGCGTTCGGACGGGAACGGCGTTATCCGATCAGCAATGGGTATCCGGGCTGAGCTTGCGATCACGCCATGCACATGAACATGCATGGCGTGATCCGGAGTCATCCCTGCAAAGCGGATTCCATGTCATCGAAATCCTGCTCGCGCAGCGCCAGGAAGGCCCAGAACGGTACTTCGCGCTGCGCCCAGTCCGCACTGGCTTCTTCCAGGATCGACAGCAGGGTGTCGAAGTCGGACTCGTTGGCATCGCGCATTTCGCCGGTGGCATCGAACAGCAGCACATAGCCGTTGCCCGGCGGCAGCCAGTCCAGGTCGCGCAGGTTGTCCGACAGCGCGTCCCAGTTGTGACCGCTGCTGGCAGGGAAATCCAGCGCCAGGGCGATGCGCAGCAGCAAGGTGCGCTTGTCGGCGCAACCGAGCAGGTCGATGCGCCGCACCAGCAGGCCGGCATCGCGCGCGGCGGCAGCCAGCGTGTCCAGGTCTTCGGTGGTGGAAAAGAACACGCCGGCGCGGGTGGCGTCGGCTAGCCCCAAGTCGAAGCCGGAATCAGTCATGGCTTGCTCCGCCTTGCGCCGGATAGTCGAAACGGCGGAAGGATTCGTAGTGGTCGTCGGTGTACCAGTATTCGCTCGGCGGCGTGCCACCGGTGACGATGCGGCGCGCGCCACGATGATTCAGGCCGGGCGTGGCCACGGTGTATTCGTGGTACCAGCCACGCGGGCGTTGCGGCAGGTGTTTTTCGCGGTTGCCGAACACGCTGCCATCCTGGCGATGCGGGAATGGCCCACCTTGCGCGATCAGGCGCAGCGTGGCGTGCGCTTCAGGTGGCAGGAAGGCGGGCAGGGCGGTCGTTGCCTGCGGTGTGGCCGGCGCGTTGTCGATCACAGCAGGCGCGGACGCAGCTTGTTGCGATGCGATCTGCGATACGGCCGGCGCTTGCGCTTGTGTCTGTGGCGTGGCGTGCTGTAGCCACCACCACAACGCCAGCAGCGCCACGGCAATGATCAGGGTTGAAAACTTGCGCATCGGCACTCCATTGCACGGAACCAAGGGTGACAAGGGTAAGCGCAACCGCGTTGCGCGGGGATGAATGCAGCGGCGGCGGGTGCGTATTTGCGTTTACGGCAAAAGCATATCCGTACGCAGCACCGGATACAGGTTGTGGCGTTCGTCCCATGATGGATGCAGGCGATGGAAGAACTCCAGCCGCGCGCGCGGATTGCCGGCGAACTTCGGATCGTCATGCAGTTTCTTCTCGAAGGCGGCCTTCAGCGCCGGATCCTGTGCCAGCATCGCGCGGGCCACGTCTTCGGCGACGTAGTCCTCCATGTATTCCTTGCGCTCGAAGGCGTTGTTGAACTCGCCCCATTGCAGCAGCGAATCCGGTGCCTGCGGCTCCAGCAGGGCCATGACCAGCCGCGCCCTGGCTTGCGCGATCGGCACGAACAGCGAGCCGGCGGGAACTGCGCGGATTTCCGGCTGCCATTGTCCTTTCACCGACAGGCGCTGGTGGCTTTCGACGGACTGCGGCGAAAACGCGGCCTCATCGGCGCGGAAGGTCTGCACCGCCGCGTCGGCCTGCGTGCCGATGCGTTGGAAGCCGATGCCGTGCAGTTGCAGCTTCGCGCCGACCAGATCGGCGAATGCCGCCGGCACGATGTAGCCGGCCTTTGGCGCGTTGGCAACGACACTGGGCTGCAACTCGTCGCGCAGCGGGATTTTCCAGATCTGCGGAGTGTCTTCGTCGTAACGGGTCATCAGGGCGCCGGAAACTTCCGACGGTGTGCGCGTATAGGCATAGCCGCGGAAATCGATCAGGCGGGCCTTGTCGCTGGCGGCGAAGGCCAGCGGCACCGGTTGACCGCCCAGCGCGGCGGCGCGTGCATCCGCCTCGCGCACCTGTTGCAGCCATTCATTGCCATGCGCGGCGACTTGTTGCAGCACCGAAACGATGGCGTTGCGGGTGATGCGCACGCGGGTCGGGTAGTCCTTCCACGAATGGGTTTCCACCAGCCAGCCGAAGCGGTTGCGCAGCTGGAAATAACCGTGCGAGAAGCGCGGCGGCGAGACATCGTCGGCGAAGCCCGATGCCGGGTTGTCGTCCTCGACGAAGGAAGGATAAAAGCCCAGCGGCAACGAGCCTTCGCGCGCCAAGTCATCGAGGATGGCCTGCTTGAACGCATGCCCGGCCTGGCGCAGTTGCGCGTCGCCGGCATTGATCGGCTCGCCGGTGATCGAGATGTCGTGCTCGAACTGCGCGCCGTCGGTGACGTGCAGATCGACTTCGACCAGAGGATCCCATTCGTTGACCAGCCGCAGCATCGCCTGCATTTCCGGCGTGTCGGCTTTTACATAATCGCGATTGAGGTTGTAGCCCTGCGCGGTGGTGCGCCAGCCCATTTCCTTCGGCCCGCGCTGGTTGGGGCGGTTCCATGCGCCGAAGCGCTCGTGGCCATCAACGTTGAACACCGGCACGAACAGCCACACCTGCTTGTCCAGCACGCCGGGTGCGGCCTTGCCTTGCAGCAGGTCGCGCAGCAGCCAGAAACCGGCGTCCTTGCCGTCGATCTCGCCGGCGTGGATGCCGCCTTGGACCAGGGTCACCGGCAAATCACGCTCATGCGCCTGCTGAGCGGTCAACGCGCCGCTGGTCGAAACCGCCAGCGCCTTCATCGGCCGGCCTTCCGGCGTGGTGCCGAAGTCGAAGCAGCGCACCGCTTTCGGCCAAGTCTTGGCGAAGGCATCGCACAGGGCGATGGTTTCGTCGTAGCGACCGGTTTCGAGGAAGCCGCTGCGTTCGGCCTTCGTGCTCAGGTCGGCAGCGGCGACGGGCAGGGCGAAGGCGAGCAGCAGGCAGGCGGCAGTCGTGCGCATGGGCGGTGGCCTCGGCAGGGGGCAAGAGGGAAAGCATCTGATGATGCCCGCATCGCGGCGTTCGCGCAGCCTTTGCTTGGCGCAGATTCGATAGAAGCGGGAGGATCGGTTAGGCTTGCGCGCCTTCCACCGTGCTTTCCTCAAGGGAACCGATGCAATCCCCGATTACCTTCATCCTGATCGGCATCACCGCCGTGGTGTCGTGGCTGGCTTTCAACAACCGCAAGCTGGCCGACCGGCTGATCCTGTGGCCGCCGGCGATCGCGCGCAACAAGCAATTCGACCGGCTGCTGACTTACGGCTTCATCCACGCCGATTTCAGCCATTTGCTGTTCAACATGCTGACGCTGTTCTTTTTCGGGCGTTACATCGAGCAGGTGATGGGCATGATCAGCGGCAGCGCGCTGACCTTTCCGCTGTTCTATCTGTCGGCGCTGGTGGTGTCGATCCTGCCGACCTACCTGAAGAACCGGCACAACCCCAATTACCTCAGCCTGGGTGCATCCGGCGCGGTGTCGGCGGTGGTGTTCGCCTTCATCCTGCTGTCGCCGTGGTCGCTGATCTTCGTGTTCTTCGTGCCACTGCCGGCCATCGTGTATGCGGTGCTGTACGTGGGTTACAGCATCTGGATGGACAAGAAGGGCGGCGACCGGATCAACCACAGCGCGCATCTGGCGGGTGCGGCCTACGGGGTGCTGTTCATGCTGATCATGCAGCCCAAGGTGCTGGGCCATTTCCTGGAGCAATTGTCGAGGCCGACGTTCGGCCTCTGATGCGCGCAGGGCAGGTGCGCCCCGCGCGTCATCGCAGATCAGGCGACTTTGGATGCGTTGTTGCGAATGCTGGCTTCCAACTCGGTTGCTGCATCGGCATACGAGGTCAGGAGGCGGTCATAGACGGCCTGGTTCAGGCGGTCGAATTCCCAATCCTGGGCGTGGCCGGCGATGGCAAGTTGGTACAGGCCTTCCAACAGGGTGAAGTCGCTGTTGGAGATGCTGCCTTGGTTGATTTCGTGCAGGCTCATGGCGGTTCCTCTGGTGTGCGATCAGGTTTGGTGGGGCTTGCTGGGGATAAAGCAGGAACCATGCCAAATGTGGGGAAGGGGCCATGTCCGTGCCCGCGGACAGCGGATTCGGCCCCGGATCCGCTGTTTTCGCCGCCAGGAACAAGCCGGAGACGGCGATATGGCCATGGCCTGTGGCAGAAAGTGACGCATCGCGTCGGCATCTGCCGGAGGGGCCCGGTTCGGGCGCACAATGCAGGGCCTGAGGAGGCTTGAGATGAGCGAACAGAGCTTCACGATCCAGCACAATCCCGGCGAGAGCCGCTTCAGCACCGTGGTTGATGGCCACCCAGCCGAACTGGACTACCGGCGGCACGAGGGGTACATGGCTATCGAACACACCATCGTGCCTGGGGCGATCGGCGGCCGTGGCATTGCCGGCGCGCTGGTGCGGGCGGCGCTGGAGTATGCCCGCGCGCAGGGCTTGAAAGTGGTGCCGGCGTGTTCGTACGCAGCCCAGTTCATCCAGCGGCATCCCGAATACGCCGACCTGGTGCGGTAAAATCAGCCACCCGCACGGCAAGGAGCAGGGCGACATGAGCAAGGCAAGGATATTCGGCGCGTTTTCCCTGCTGGCACTGGCCGGCGCGTTGGTGGCGTGCAAGCCCGAGGCTTCCGCGCCGGTGGCGCCACAGCCCGATGCGCCTGCTGATGGGGCCGCAACGTCGGAAGCGCCGCCGGTGCTGCAGGACGAAATCGAGCACAACGAACGTTACGTGGTCGGCATCAGCTATCCGCCGACGATCAACCAGCACCCCGGCCTGGCCCGCGTCGTCGCGGCCTACGTGGCCGAACAGCGCGCCGGCCTGATGCAGGCGGTCGAGGCGATCGGCAACGACAAGCCGCGTTCGCCCTACGAATTGTCGTTGAGCTTCGAGCAGGTGGTGGCTACGCCCGCATGGATCGTGATTGCCGCCGATGGCAGCCGCTACACCGGCGGCGCGCATGGCGAACCTCTGGTGGCGCGATTTGTCTGGTTGCTCGGCCAGGACAAACTGCTGGTCACCGACGAACTGATCCCTTCGGCCGAAGGCTGGCTGGCGATCAGTGACTACGTGCGCGAACAATTGCACACTCAGGTGTCGGTGCGCGCCGATGCCGATGAAATGAGCCCGCAGGAACGTGCCGAATTCGTCCGCGATACCAACCGGATGATCGACGCAGGCACCGAGCCGGAGGCAGACAGTTTCGGTCAGTTCCAGCCGGTGCTGGGTGCCAGCGGCAAGGTGGCCGCATTGCGTTTCGTGTTCCCGCCGTATCAAGTCGGCCCGTATTCGGACGGCACCCAGTCAGTCGATGTGCCGCTGGAAGTGCTGCGTCCGTACTTGGCACCCGAATACGCCGGCTTGTTCGGCGGGTGAGCGGCTGTCAGCCGGGCACCTCATTGGCTGTTTTACATAATAGACATTATGCGAAATGATCAGGTATTGGGCCGACCTGATCCGTGCATGGTTCTCAACCCGTTTCCACTCAAAAGCAGCCACGGCCCGAGATCGCTAGGTGCTTTTCTGAAGACATTCGATGTAGTCAAACATATCGGTCCGTGCTTCGACCAGCGTCAGGCAGCGACGTTTTCGCTCACCTGACCTTGATGATCACCTTGCCCTTCGTGCGCCCTGTTTCGACATATGCGAGTGCATCTGCGGTCGAATCCAAAGGGAATACCCGATCCACCGTTGGCTTGATCGCGCCGGACTCGATCAGCGCGCTGATTTCGGCCAGTTGACTTCCACTGGCCCGCATGAATACAAACGCGTAATGAATGCCGAGCCGCTTTGCCTTCTTCCTGATGCCATGGCTCAGCAGGCGCAGGATCTGCTTCAGCGGCCATGACAGCTTCTGATCGTCTGCGAGATCGGGCGTGGGTGGGCCGGAGATGGAAATGAGATGGCCGCCCGACTTGAGCACCTGCAGCGACTTTTCCAGCTCGTCGCTGCCAAGGCTGTGCAGCACCACGTCGTAATCGCGCAGCTCGGCTGCGAAATCCTGTTTTTTGTAATCGATGACGACATCCGCGCCCAACGCCTTGACCCATTCGGCATTGCCGGTGCTTGTGGTCGTCGCGACAAACGCGCCCAGATGCTTGGCCAACTGGATGGCGAGGGTGCCCACGCCACCGGAGCCCGCCTGGATGAATACCTTCTGCCCCTTCTTGAGCTTGGCGGTTTCGACCAACGCCTGCCAGGCCGTCAGCGCGACCAGCGGGATGGAAGCCGCCTCTTCCATGCTCAGGCTGGCGGGTTTATGCGCAAGCGAATCTTCCTTGACGGCAATGTATTCGGCGAAAGTGCCAATCCGGAAATCATCCACCCGTGCATAGACTCCATCGCCCGGCTTGAAGCCCTGCACGCACGAGCCAACCCTGACGACGGTACCGGCGACGTCGTGACCCAGCACGAGGGGCATGCGATACGGCAGGATGAGTTTGAACTCCCCTCTCCTGATCTTGACGTCGATAAGATTGACGCTGGCTGCGTGGATCTGGATCAGGACATCGTCACCTCGGATTTCGGGTTCCGGCACCTCGGCAATGCGGCCAACTTCTTTCTTGCCATAGCGCTCGATGATGAAGCCTTTCATGTCAATGGTTTTCCCTTTGACTGATGGGTGAGTCAGATGCAATTGCTCGACGTTGACGCTTCGCAGCTGCCCTTCGCATGTTGGCCATGAACCATGGCCTTCAGTTCTACGCCCGGTAACGCTCCGCCACCTGCGCGGGTCGAAGGTCCGATATCAAACCCTTACGTGCAGCCTCCCGTGCATCCCAGCGCTCGGCCACCTGCAGTGCCGGGATCGTGACCAATTCGCGGCGGTCGAAACCGGCCAGCGCCGCATCGACCAATTCACCTGCTTCCATCACATCGGTCAGCGTGTTCGGGTCGATACCCAAGTGGTTCCAGAGCTCGGTGCGCGTCGATGCCGGCAGCACGGCCTGCACATAAACCCCCTTGGGGGCCAACTCCAGGCTCAGCCCCTGCGACAGATACAGCACGAAAGCCTTGGTGGCACCGTAAAGCGACATGCCGAATTCGGGTGCGAAACCGACGATCGAGCCGATGTTGATGATCGAGCCTGCACCCGCCTGCACGAAGCGTGGAGCAACCGCAGCGGCCAGACGGGTCAGCGCAATCGTGTTGAGCGTCACCTGGCGTTCGATGCCTTCTGCCGTCTGCTGCAGAAAACCGCCCACCTGGGGCAGGCCGGCATTGTTGATCAGCATGTCGATGCCGGCATCGTCACGCAGGCGGGTTTCAACGGCGGCCAAGTCGGCTTGGTTCGTCAGGTCGGCCGGCAGCACGTCGACGGCGACCTTGTATTCGCCATGCAAGCGCTGTGCAAGTGCGTCCAGACGCACCTTGTCGCGTGCGACCAGCACAAGATTGTGGCCGCGCTGAGCGAGGCGCTCGGCATAGGTAGCGCCGATGCCAGTCGAAGCACCGGTAATCAAGGCCGTGGTATGAGCAGTCATGTGAGTGTTCTCCGCAAATCGTAATTCAAAGGGCACCGGATCGCGTTCGTCCCGGTGCTAGGGCTTGTCTGGCCTCGGCCAGCGTGGGGTAATCGGTGTAGCCTGTCGCGCCACCGCGATAGAGCGTGACCGGGTTGACCTGCGCCAGCGGTGCGCCGATCTTCAGGCGTTCGACAAGATCCGGGTTGCTGATGAATGGCCGGCCGAAGGCAAACAGGTCGGCCCTGCCCTCGGCGAGCCGGACGTCTGCCAGTTCCAAGTCGTAGCCGTTGTTGGCGATGTAGGTGTTCTTGAACGCTTTGCGCAAAGCGTCGTAGTCGAAAGGTGCCACATCGCGCGGGCCACCCGTCGCGCCCTCGACTATATGCAGATAGACAATACCCAGCGTGCTGAGCTGCTCGACGATGTAGTCGTACTGCGGCTGCGGATCGCTGCTGGAGATGCCGTTGGCCGGCGACACGGGCGAGATACGCACACCGGTACGGTCAGCGCCGATTTCCCTTGCCACTGCGGCGGTGACCTCCAGCAACAGGCGCGCACGGTTCTCGATGGAGCCGCCGTAGCCATCGGTGCGCCGGTTGGCCCCGTCCTTGATGAACTGCTCCAGCAAATAGCCATTGGCACCGTGAATCTCCACGCCATCGAAGCCAGCGGCAATGGCGTTGGCCGCAGCCTGGCGGAAATCGTTCACGATGCCCGGCAATTCTTCGATTTCAAGGGCGTGTGGTTCGGACACATCGACAAAGCCGTTGTTGACGAAGGTTTTTGTCGCTGCACGGATGGCCGACGGCGCAACCGGTGCGGCACCGCCAGGCTGGAGATCGACATGGGAGACACGGCCCACGTGCCAGAGCTGCACGAAGATGCACCCGCTCTTGGCATGCACGGCATCCGTGACCTTGCGCCAGCCGGCGATCTGCTCAGGCGTGTACAGGCCGGGGGTATCCTGGTAGCCTTGGGCCTGGGCCGATACCTGGGTGGCCTCGGCGATGATCAGGCCAGCAGAAGCGCGCTGGGCGTAATAGGTCGCGGCCAGTTCGCTGGGCACAAGCCCAGCGCTGGCACGGTTGCGGGTCAACGGTGCCATGACGATGCGATTGGCGAGAGTCAGCGGCCCCAGTGGGTACGGCTCGAAGAGTGCTTGCTTGCTCATGTTGGTATTCGTTGGATGCCATCAGGACGGGGACGGTGATCCCTGTCCGAGACAGGCAGTATTCGAGAAACCTTCCAAAGGCGATTCAGCGCATTGCAGCGCGGGGCTGGTTCGTCCAACCCTGACCACGACCTGCCGGAACCAAGATTCCCCTGACGGGGCACCAACGTGCAGGCCACGGGCCTGCACGTATTACGTTTCGACGCAGATCACACCCATCAGATGTGCGCCCGGGGATCGGGTTTTCCTGGGTAGTTGAACTCGTAGATCATGTCGCCGGAGACGGATTCAGTTTGACCATCCTTGGTGATGTGCAGGTCGCCCTTGGCGTAGTAGCGCATGTAGGTCGGCTGGATGCCCATCGCGTCGTAGCCCTTGCGCTGCTCCTCGCCGGCCATGCCGTAGGCATCACCGGTGCTGCCATAGATGTCGCGAAACTCAAGTAGCTCGACCCATTCGATCTCGAAGTGAACGGTCGTTTCGCCCTCACGGAAGGTGTAGCGCGAGATCTTGGGGTAGTCCTTGTTGGTCACCGGGTCGTGCTCGGTTTCCAGCTCACGGACGGCGGGTGAGCGGTTGTCGAAGATGACTTTCCCGGATCCATCGAGAATGCCGAAGATCGGCACACTGGTAAAGCCGAAGCGCTCGGATGTCACGAAGTCGTAGATCACCACGGTGTACTGGCCGGCGTAGAAACGCCCCCAAAGCCAGTGGTGCCACGCCTGGAACGGATGAATGTTCATCCATTGGTGGTCGTGATAACCGTGGCCGCTCACTTTGCGGGTCTTGCCGCCGGTCGTTACCGTTCCGGTGATGCGGTTCTTCGGGATCGACATGTCGGTGTAGTAGAACTCGTCGTTGTCGCCGAGTGCGACATGGGCGGTTCCACCGGCACGATAGGGCTCCACCAGTGCCTCGAATGTCAGGTCAAGGCCGAGTCCGTTCACCGGCTCGACCTTCACCTTGTAGGTCTTGAGATCGCCCTGCGCGGAATGCGGGCCGAATTTGACGAAGCAATGCTCGTGGCTGATCTTGCACTGATCCGCCGGCACGACGAACATTTCGACATGCTCCTTCCCGTCCGGGTCGGTGATGTTGATGTTGAGATTGGGACTGTCCGAGTCGGCATTCGTATCGGTGGGCAGCTTGGGCCGGAACGCGGCGACGATTTTGGTGCCGTCGTCCATCGTGCCGTCGAAGTACCAGACTTCATTGTGGCCGGGGGCGGAGGTGTCGCGTCGCCCATCCTCCCACTGGTGGACGACGCCCGGTTCGATCCCGATTTTTTTGAAGTCTTCTGGCGTGGTCATCAAACGTGCGCTGGCCATGTTCGTTTTCCTCGTTGCAAACGGTGAATTTGCGGGTGGATTGGCATTCATGCAGCCGGTGGCCGCGCGTGCCCGAAATACATCAGCTCCCAGATCGCCTTGTCCTCGTGGCGCTCGATCGTTTGGCCGCTTTCGATTTCCTCGATCGTGGCCTTTCCGGTCAAACGCAGGTAAGCGCCGTCGAAGCCGACGATCCTGGCGGCTACGCGCTTGAGCAGTGGCAACTGCTCGATGAATCTTTCGCGCAGTATGGTGTTCTCGCGCTCGAAGCTGATGACATATTTCTTCGTGCCATCGTCGTAGGTATAGCGGGTGATATCCGCCACCGGCTTGCCGGTTTCCTCGTCGGTGGAGACGCTCTCGGTCTCGAAACGCACCTTGCTCTCGTCATCGGCGACCAGCTTCCCGTCCTTGGCGAGGAAGAACGCAATGTGTGGTTGGTAGCCGTATTTCTCTTCGCCGGTGATGTAGGCGGCGATGACGGTAAACGGGCCGACCTGTGCCCGTGCCCAGTACCAATCGTGCATGAGTTCGATCATCGGGGCATCGCCCCAATTGTGATCGTGATAGCCGGTGCCCGCGCTGGTCACGCGCTCCCCGCCGATCTGGTAGCTGATTTCCACCCTGCCCTGCGGCACGGAGGGCAGCCAGGCGAACAACTTCCTGTCATCGCCGTGCTCGAAATACGTATGTCCCGTGTGCGAACGCCAGGCCGCGATTTCGCCGATCAGATCGACTTCCACCGAAACCTCGTCGATGCTCGCCTCGATACGATAGCGGTGCAGGTCGCCGGAGAAGCGGTTGTCGCCGATGCGGACATCGCAGTGATCCTTCGCTGCGCTGAATTCGGCAGGATCGACGGTCAACTTCTTGTCGAAGACGCGGCCATCGGGCGTGGTCAGGTTGATGGTCAGCATCGGCGCGAGCGGGCCGTTCGATTCGTTCGCATACTTGGTGTAGAACACCACGACCAGCGTTGCGCCGTTTTCCAGATGCGCGTCGAAATACCACCATTCGTAGTTGCCCTTGCCGGTGTCCAGGCGCAGGCCGTCTTCCCATGGCGCGATGTTGTGGCGATCCAGGCCAAGGCGCTGGTACTCGGCGTCCGAGCTTGCGCGATAGACGTTCCCGGGATTCTTGTGGTTCACGTTGTGTCTCCTTGGGCTGCCCGATGGTTGCGCGTCACGCCGACGGTAGTAGCGCCTGGCCGAAATACATCATTTCCCAGATCGCGCTGTCTTCGTGACGCTCGATCAGTTGCCCATCCTCGAACTTTTCCAGCGTCGCCTTGCCGATGAAACGCTGGTAGCACGCGCGTTCACCATCGACATCGGCGCCGAAAATCTCGTTCAGAATGGTTTTCTCGCGGACGAAAGCAATCACGTACTTCGTCTTGCCGTCATCGAAGGTGTAGCGGGTGACGTTGGCGACCGGCTTGCCGGTGCTTTCGTCAGTGAAGACCTGTTCGGCTTCGAAGCGCACGCGGGTTTCATCGTCGGCGACGATGCGGCCATCGGTGGCAAGCACAAAGGCCTTCATCGACTGATAGCCGTAATCCTGCTCGCCGACGATGTGCGAGGCGATGACGGTATAGGGGCCGATGCTGGCCCGCGCCCAGTACCAGTCGTGGATCAGTTCCGCCATCGCGGCGTCGCCCCAGTTGTGGTCGTGGTAACCGGTTCCGGTTGTCTCGAAGTGCTCATCGCCGATCCGGCAGGACACATCGACCCGGCCTTGCGGCACCGAAGGAAACCAGGCGAAGAAGCGCCTTTGTCCGTCCTTCTCGAAGAAGCGATGGCCGGTGCGCGGGCGCCACGAAGGGATCTCGCCTTGCAGATCAAGCTTGATCGCGATGTCGTCTATCGAGGCCTCAATGCGGTAGCGATGCAGGTCGCCCTTGAAAACGTTCTCCGCCATCCTGACGTCGCAGCCCTCCTTTGAGGCGCTGAATTCCGCCGGTGCGATCACGCGCTTCTTGTCGAAGATGCGCCCGTCGGGCAGGGTTAGGTTGAGGGTGAGTACGGGCATCAGCGGCGCTTCCGGATGATCCGGCGGCTTGGTGTAGAAGCCGACCACCAGCGTTGCGCCATTGTCCAGGTGCGAGTCGAAATACCACCATTCCCACGCACCGGGTCCGGTGCCGATGCGCTGCCCGTCTTCCCACGGCGCGATCGTGTCGCGATCCAGCCCGAGCGCCTGGTAATCGCTGTCCAGTGCCGCCAAACGGGCGATTCCATCTTGCTTGTCCGTCATGTCGATAGCTCTTTTGCACGATGAAGTTCAACATAAGATATGATACACATGTTCTGTAAATATCATGTTACGACAACACCGAGCCTTCAGTGTGGACGCCAGACAACGCAAGACCCGCGAGGCCCTTTTCAACGCGCTCGAAGCGCTGCTCGAAGAGGCCGACTACGCGGACATCACGGTGAGCAAGCTTGCCCGGCGGGCGGACGTGGGACGCCCGACCTTCTACCGGCATTTCGAAAGCGTGGATGCCATGCTGGAAGAACAATTGCGCGATGGCCTCGATGAGCAATTGACGTTGAGCCGCGCAAACGTCCCGAATCTGCAAGCGCATTCCTGGATGGAACTTGCGGCGACGCATGCCTTCTCTCGTGCGCAGGACCGGCCAAGGCTGTTCCAGCTCGCGCTCGCTGGCGCTGCAGGCAATCGCGCGCTGCAATTGTTCCAGGCGCAGATCGAAACGCTGATGGATGAAGTGGCTGCCTGCCCGGGCTTCGTCGAAGTCGATTCCCGAACACGCCCGCACCAGTCGGCGTTCTACGCCGGTGCCATTTTCGGCATGCTGAAAGACTGGCTTGACAAAGGCATGCCGCAGACGCCGGAGGAGATGGGCGTCATCTTTGCCAGCTTGACCAACTTGCCACGCTGACAGACGTGATCCGGCAAGCTGGAAGGATCAGGCCGGCATGAACAACGTTCAGCTGTTGCTGGATGAAACAAGGTGTGGCAGCCAGGTAGCCTTGGCTATGGGCGGCGTACCTCTTTACGGCTAAAGAAAAACGCCCCGCACATGGACGGGGCGTTCTTGTGCAACTGGCGGGAGAGGGGGGATTCGAACCCCCGATACGCTTTCACGTATGCCTGATTTCGAGTCAGGTACATTCAACCACTCTGCCACCCTCCCGGGTGTCACCGATTGCAGCAATGCTGTATCGGGGTCGTGCATTCTAAGGATTCAGGGCTTTTCGGACAAGCAAAAACGCCCCCTCTCCTGCCCTTCGGGCCCCCTCCCCCGCAAATGGAGAGGGAAACAAGGCACGCGATCTCTCTCCCCCGCAAGCGAGGGAGAGAAACAACTCAGGCGGCGGCGCCTTCTTCCACGGCCTTCATCGACAGGCGGATGCGGCCTTGCTTGTCCACTTCCAGCACCTTGACCTTGACCACGTCGCCTTCCTTCAGCACGTCGCCGACCTTCTCGACGCGGTCGTTGGAGATCTGCGACACGTGGACCAGGCCATCCTTGCCCGGGGCGATGGTGACGAACGCGCCGAAGTCCATGATCTTGGCGACCTTGCCTTCGTAGATGCGGCCCGGCTCGACGTCGCTGGTGATCTGCTCGATGCGGGCCTTGGCGGCTTGCGCGGCAGCACCGTTGACCGAGGCGATGGTGATCGTGCCATCGTCCTGGATGTCGATCTGGGTGCCGGTTTCCTTGGTGATGGCCTGGATGGTGGAACCACCCTTGCCGATCACTTCGCGGATCTTGTCCGGGTGGATCTTGATGGTCAGCAGGCGCGGGGCGTATTCGCTCAGCTCGGCGCGCGGCGCGGTCAGCGCCTTGGTCATTTCGCCGAGGATGTGCAGGCGACCGGCCTTGGCCTGTTCCAGCGCGACCTTCATGATTTCTTCGGTGATGCCGTCGATCTTGATGTCCATCTGCAGCGCGGACACGCCTTCGGCGGAACCGGCCACCTTGAAGTCCATGTCGCCGAGGTGGTCTTCATCGCCGAGGATGTCGGACAGCACGACGTAGCGGTCGCCTTCCTTCACCAGGCCCATCGCGATACCCGCGACCGGCGCCTTGACCGGCACGCCGGCATCCATCAGCGCCAGCGAGGAACCACAGACCGAAGCCATCGACGAGGAGCCGTTGGATTCGGTGATTTCCGAAACCACGCGGATCGTGTACGGGAACTCTTCCAGCGACGGCATCACCGCCAGCACGCCGCGCTTGGCGAGGCGGCCGTGGCCGATTTCGCGACGCTTCGGCGCGCCGAAACGGCCGCACTCGCCCACCGAGAACGGGGGGAAGTTGTAGTGGAACAGGAAGTTGTCCTTGTACTCGCCGGCGATCGAATCGATGATCTGGCCATCGCGCGCGGTGCCCAGCGTGGTGATGACGATGGCCTGGGTTTCGCCACGGGTGAACAGCGCCGAGCCGTGGGTGCGCGGCAGCACGCCGGCCTTCACGCTGATCGGGCGCACGGTATCCAGTGCGCGGCCGTCGATGCGGACCTTGGTATCGAGCACCGAGTCACGCATGGTGCGGTATTCCAGTTCGCCGAATTCCTTCGACAGTTCGGCCTTGTCCCAGCCTTCGGCTTCAACGCGGCCGGCCAGTTGCTCGGTCACGTCCTTCTTGATCGCGGCGATGGCGTCGCGGCGTTGCAGCTTGTCGGTGATCTTGAACGCACCGGCCAGCTGGGTACCGACGGCTTCCTTCAGCGCGGCAATCAGAGTGTTGTTCTTGGCCGGGGCAACCCACTCGGACGGCTTGGTGCCGGCTTCAACGGTCAGTTCGTTGATCGCGTTGATGACCTTCTGCATTTCCTTGTGGCCGAAGGTGACCGCGCCCAGCATCACTTCTTCGCTGAGCAACTGCGCTTCGGATTCGACCATCAGCACGGCGTTGGCGGTACCGGCGACAACCAGTTCCAGCTTGGATTCCTTCAGCTCGGAAACGGTCGGATTCAGCAGGTACTGGCCATCCTTGTAACCGACCTTGGCCGCACCGATGGGACCCTGGAACGGGGTGCCGGCCAGCGACAGCGCGGCCGACGCGCCGATCAGCGCGGGGATGTCGCCATCGACTTCCGGGTTCAGCGAAATCACCTGGGCGATGATCTGCACTTCGTTCTTGTAGTCCTCTGGGAACAGCGGACGGATCGGGCGGTCGATCAGGCGGCTGATCAGGGTTTCCTTCTCGGTCGGGCGGCCTTCGCGCTTGAAGAAGCCACCGGGGATGCGACCGCCGGCGTAGAACTTCTCGACGTAATCAACGGTCAGCGGGAAGAAGTCCTGGCCTTCACGCACGCTCTTGGCGGCGACGGCGCTGACCAGCAGCACGGTGCCATCGACGTTGACGATGACCGCACCGCTGGCCTGGCGGGCGATTTCGCCGGTTTCAAGGGTGACGCTGTGCTTGCCGTACTGGAAGGTTTTGGTGATCTTTGCCACGAGGCTTGTTCCTTAGGAATGCTTTGTCGGATGAACCGGGCACGGCCCTTGCCATGCGCGGATGAATTGCGGGTATTGCGGAAAATTTTTTGCTTGCCGGAAAAACAAACCGCGGCGCATCGCTGCGCCGCGGCGGGTATTCGGGTTTCAGCGACGCAGGCCGAGCTTCTCGATCAGGGCCTTGTAACGCTCGCCGTCCTTGCGCTTGAGGTAGTCCAGCAGGCTGCGACGGTTGTTGATCATCTTCAACAGGCCGCGCTTGCTGTGGTGATCCTTCTTGTGGTCGGCGAAGTGCTTGCCCAGCTCGGTGATGCGGGCGGTCAGCAGGGCGACCTGCACTTCCGGCGAACCGGTATCGTTGGTGCCGCGCGCGTTGTCGGCGATGACTTTCTGGGTGTCGATGGACATGTGTTTTCTCTTTGATGGACGCGGAACCTGCAGTACATGCTCGTGAGCGCGCGCGGATTGTCCGGCCGCGCGAACCGCATGGTTCGCCTGTCACTGATGGGATGAAGCCGCCGTTCGGGCTGAACAGGGCGCGCGTATTGTACGCGCTGAAACCTTTGCGTTCAAGGAGTTAAGGAAATGCTGAGCGTCCCTGCCTTTGTTCGTCATCCCGGCGAAAGCCGGGATCCAGCCCTTGCGCTTCGCCCCCGAAAAGCTGGATCCCGGCTTTCGCCGGGATGACGAACAAATAGCGATCAGGCCAGATTGAACAGCCTGGCCGGGGCCAGCCGGCGTTCGGTGTTCAGCCGGGCCAGGCCGACTGCCCTGCCCTTTGCGTCGAATACCGCCACCTCGCCGGCCGGGCCGGGGACATTTTCCAGGCGCTGGCCCATGCGGAAGCGGGCCACGGCCTCGTCGGTCAGCTCGATGCGCGGAAAGGTCGAAAGACCCGCTTCCAGTGGCAGCAGGCAGGCGTCGAGCGCGCCGTGTTCGGCCAGGACTTGCAACTCGTCCAGGGTCCACATGCGCGGCTCGCGGAAGGGTTCGACCCACAGCCGGCGCAGTTCGGCTACGTGCGCACCGCAGCCGAGCAGTTCCCCCAGGTCGCGCACCAGGGCACGCACGTAGGTGCCCGAGCCGCATTCCACGTGCAGGCGCAGCAGCGGCGCACCACCGTCGAGCAGGTCGGCGGCGGATTGCAGTTCGAACTTGAACACTTCGACCGGGCGGGTCTCGACCTCGATGGTTTCGCCGCGCCGCGCCTTCACATACAGCGGTTCGCCACCGCGCTTGAGTGCCGAATAGATCGGCGGGCGTTGTTGCAGCTTGCCGGTGAGTTGTTTCAGTGCAGCGTCGATCTGTTCCAGCGTGTAGCGACCGACGTCACGTTCGCGCAGCGGCGCGCCTTCGGCGTCATCGGTATCGGTGACGATGCCGAGCCTGGCCACGGTGTCGTAGGCCTTGCGCTGGCCGAGCAGGTTGCCGGCGATCTTGGTCGCTTCGCCGAAGCACAGCGGCAGCAGTCCGGTGGCCAATGGATCAAGGCTGCCGGTATGGCCGCCCTTTTCCGCGCGGAACAACCTTCGCGCCATCTGCAGCGCGGTGTTGCTGCTCACGCCCAGCGGCTTGTCGAGCAGCAGGATGCCGTCGAGTTTGCGGAACCGGGGCTTGTCGGGCTTCGAGGTCATCGGCGCGATTGTAGTCTGCCGGATTCAAGTCTCGTCATTCCCGCGAAAGCGGGAATCCATCGACTTGCGATCGCATGAAGGCACAGGCACTGGATTCCCGCTTTCGCGGGAATGACGAGCAAGGTCAGCTTTCGTCAGCCGGCGGATGTTCCTTGAGCAACTGCTCGATGCGCTCGCCCTTGTCCACCGAGTCGTCGTAGTGGAAGTGCAATTCCGGCACGTGGCGCAGTTGCATGGCACGGGCCAGTTGCATGCGGATTTCCCGCGACAATTCGTTCAGGCCCTTGACCGCTTCGGCGGATTTTTCCGGCATCAGCGCGGTGACGAAGACCTTGGCGTGGGCCAGGTCGCGGGTGACTTCGACGTCGGACACGCTGATCGAGGGCAGCCGGTGCTCGCGCACGATGCCGTGCACCAGCGTGCCCAGCTCGCGGCGGAGCTGGGCGGAAACGCGGTCAGTGCGGTGGAAGGATTTGCTTGGCATCGGAAGTCGGTAACCGGTAACGGGTAGCCGGAAACCGGAAAGCGGATTCGCGGCGGATTTCAGCTTTCCGGCTGCCGATTACCGGCTACCGGTTCCCTTTGCTTACAGCGTGCGCTGCACCTCGATGCGTTCGAAGCATTCGATCTGGTCGCCGGGCTTGACGTCGTCGTAAGCCTTCACGCCGATGCCGCACTCGGTGCCGTTGCGCACTTCGTCCACGTTTTCCTTGAAGCGGCGCAGCGATTCCAGTTCGCCTTCGAAGATGACCGTCGAATCGCGCAGCACGCGGATCGGCTTGTTCCGCTTGACCACGCCCTCGACCACCATGCAGCCGGCGACCGCGCCGAACTTGGAGCTGCGGAACACGTCGCGAACCTCGGCCGTACCGATGATTTCCTCGCGGATTTCCACGCCCAGCAGGCCGGAAGCGACTTGCTTCACCTGGTCGATCACGTCGTAGATGATCGAGAAGTAACGCAGGTCAACGCCGTTGGCTTCGATGATCTTGCGTGCAGCCGCGTCGGCGCGCACGTTGAAGCCGATGACCGTGGCCTTGGAGGTGACTGCGGTGTTGGCGTCGGATTCGGTGATGCCACCCACGCCGGAGCCGATCACGTTGATGCGGATCAGTTCGTTGCTCAGCGCGGTCAGCGCCTGCTTCAGCGCTTCGACCGAGCCCTGCACGTCGGCCTTGACCACCAGGTTCAGCACCTGCTGGCCCTCACCCTTGCCCATCTGCGCGAGGATGTCTTCCATGCGGTTGCCCGCAGCCTGCACCAAGCGCGATTCGCGACGCTTGGCGTCGCGCTGCTGGGCAACGTCCTTGGCCAGGCGCTCGTCCTCGACCACGACGAAATCGTCGCCGGCTTCCGGCACGCCGGACAGGCCCAGCAACTGCACCGGGATCGACGGGCCGGCCGATTCGGGCTGCTTGCCGGTTTCGTCGAACAAGGCGCGCACTCGGCCGTACTGGATACCGCAAACCAGGTAATCGCCCTTCTTCAACTGGCCCTGCTGCACCAGCACGGTGGCGACCGGGCCACGGCCCTTGTCCAGCGAGGATTCGATGACCACGCCGCTGGCGCGGCCTTCGTCAACGGCGCGCAGTTCCAGCACTTCGGCTTGCAACGAGATCGCGTCGAGCAGGTCGTCGATGCCCAGGCCGGTCTTGGCCGAGATTTCGACCATCTGCGTATCGCCACCGAAGTCTTCGGCGACCACGTCTTCGGCCAGCAGTTCGTTCTTGACCCGCGACGGATCGGCGTCGGACTTGTCGATCTTGTTGATCGCGACGATCAGCGGGGCCTTGGCAGCCTTGGCGTGCTGGATGGCCTCCTTGGTCTGCGGCATCACGCCGTCGTCGGCAGCCACAACCAGGATCACGATGTCGGTCAGCTTGGCGCCGCGCGCACGCATGCTGGTGAAGGCGGCGTGGCCGGGGGTGTCGAGGAAGGAAATCACGCCCTTCGGCGTTTCCACGTGGTACGCGCCGATGTGCTGGGTGATGCCGCCGGCTTCGCCGGTGGCGACCTTGGTGCGGCGGATGTAGTCCAGCAGCGAGGTCTTGCCGTGGTCGACGTGGCCCATGATGGTAACCACCGGCGGACGCGGCTTGCGCTCGCCCTGCACTTCCTCGGCGTGTGCCAGCAGTGCGTCCTCGGCGTCGTTGCTGTCGGCGCGCACGGCTTTGTGGCCAAGTTCTTCGGTGACCAGCACGGCAGTGTCGTGGTCGATGCTCTGGGTGATGGTGGCCATCACGCCCATCTTGAACAGCATCTTGACCACTTCGCCGCCTTTCAGCGCAAGTTTTTGCGCCAGGTCGGCCACGGTGATGCTGTCGCCGATGGCGACTTCGCGCACGGTAGGCGCGGTCGGGCGTTCGAAACCATGGCTGCCGGAACCGCCACGGCTCTGCTCGCGGCGCGGACCGGGGCGCGGCTTGCCACGCGACGCGCCGCGTCGGGCGCGATCAGCTGCGCTGAGGTGCAACTGGCCGGCGAATCGGCTGGTGTTGTCATCGTCCTCGACGCCAGCAGCCATCGCGTGCGAACCACGCGGCTTGAGCTTGTTGGCGGCGGCACGGTCATCCGTGCGCGGGGGGGCCTTGCGCACCGGCGGCTTGGGTACGTGATGGCCGGGCGCGCGCGGTGCGGAGCTACGCGAGGCTTCGTCGTCGCCGTCTTCGCTTTCGGCAGCGGCGGCGACTTCGGCACGCAGGCGCTCGGCTTCCTCGGCGGCACGTGCGGTCTCTTCCTCGCGCAGGCGCTCGCGTTCCTCGGCACGCAGGCGATCGCGATCAGCCAGCGTGCGCTGCTCTTCCAGGTTGCGCTGCTTGGATTCCTCCAGCTTGCGCAGGATTTCGGCGCGTTCTGGATCGGGCTCGTTCGCCGATGTGGTGGCGGGCTGTTCGTCGGTCGGCTTGACGTAGGTGCGCTTCTGCCGCACTTCGACCGCAACCGTGGACTTGGTGCGGCCGGCACTGACGGTCACTTCCTGCACCTTGCGGCGAGCCAGGGTGATCTTCTTCGGCGCATCGCCTGCATCGGCGTCGGCATCGGCCTTGCCGTGCTTGCGCTTCAGGTAGCCCTGCAATTTCAGCTTCTCGGCGGCGGTCACGACCTGGTCGGGGCCGCTGAAACTCATGCCGGCGTCGGCAAGTTGTTCCAGCAGTTTTTCGACCGGCGTGTTGACCAGTTCGGCGAGCTTGCGGATGGTGGTTTGTGGCGACATTGTATTTCCGTTGGCCTTGTGTGGCGTTCCACGCAAGGCGCGGAAACGCTAGATTTCAAGCCCTGTACGACGCAGGGCGGCGTTCATGGCTGTTTCATTTCCCGCGCTCCAGGCGGGTTGGCGCGGCGTTCATTCGCCACGCTCCAGACGAGCAATTTCCTCGGCGCGCGCGGCCAGGATCAGTGCAGCGGCGCGGGCTTCGTCCAAGCCCTCGATACCGAATTCGACCACTTCGTCGGCGGCCAGGTCGGATAGTTCCTCGCTGGTACGCACGCCGTTGGCGGCCAGCGCATAGGCGGTTTCCTCGTCCATGCCTTCCAGCGCCAGCAGGTCTTCGGCCGGCTGGTTTTCTTCCAGGCCTTCTTCCTCGGCCAGTGCGGCGTTGAGCAGCGCGTCGCGGGCACGCGAGCGCAGTTCCTCGACGATGTCTTCGTCGAAGCCTTCGACCGCCAGCAGTTCACCGACCGGCACGTAGGCGATTTCCTCGACGGTGTTGAAGCCTTCGCTGACCAGGATCGCGGCGATTTCCTCGTCCACTTCCAGCTTGTCCATGAACAACTGGCGCGACGCGGCCTGTTCGGCCTCGCTCTTGGCCTGCACCTGGTCGGCGGTCATCACGTTGAGCTGCCAACCGGTCAGGCGGCTGGCCAGGCGCACGTTCTGGCCGCCCTTGCCGATGGCCTTGGCCAGCAGCTCCTCGGCCACGGCCAGGTCCATCGAGTGCTTTTCTTCATCGACGATGATCGACTGCACTTCGGCCGGGGCCATCGCGTTGATGACGAAATTGGCCGGGTTGTCGTTCCACAGCACGATGTCGACGCGCTCGCCGTTCAATTCGTTGGTGACCGCCTGCACGCGCGAGCCACGCATGCCGATGCACGCGCCGATGGGATCGGTGCGGGTGTCATGCGCCAGCACCGCGATCTTGGCGCGGTCGCCGGGGTCGCGCGCGCAGGCCTTGATCTCGACCAGGCCCTGGCCCACTTCCGGCACTTCCAGCTTGAACAGTTCGATCATGAATTCCGGCGCGGCGCGGCTGATGAACAACTGCGGGCCACGCGCTTCGCTGCGCACGTCGAACAGGTAGCCACGCACGCGGTCGCCGGCGCGCAGCGCGTCGCGCGGGATGCCCTTGTCCTTGGGGATGAAGGCTTCGGCATTGCCGCCCAGGTCCACGTAGATATTGCCGCGCTCGGCACGCTTGACCACGCCGGTGACCAGTTCGCCGACGCGATCCTTCCACGCATCGACCACTTGCTGGCGCTCGGCTTCGCGCACGCGCTGCACGATCACCTGCTTGGCGGCCTGCGCGGCGATTCGGCCGAAGTCCGGGTTTTCGATCTGTTCTTCGATGTAGTCGCCGACTTCGCTGCCTTCGGCTTCATCGACGGCGTCCATCAGGCGGATCTGGCGATCCGGCGATTCCATCACCACGTCGTCGGCGACCACTTCCCAGCGGCGGAAGGTTTCGTAGCTGCCGTCCTTCTGGTCGATGGACACGCGCGCCAGCACGTCCTGGTCGGGGTAGCGCTTCTTGGCGGCGGACGCCAGCGCGGCCTCGATGGCTTCGAAGATGGTTTCGCGCGGCACGCCTTTTTCATTGGCGACTGCGTCAACGACGAGGAGAAGTTCCTTGCTCATTTTTTTTGGCTCTGCTCGGGTTTGTTTGTTACAGCTTCGGATGTTTGTGCGGAAGCGAGATGGGCGCTCCTGCGTGGGAAAAAGCTCAGCTCTTTCCCGATGGTTTGGGTTTCCTTGCACCTGCCGGTTTCTTGCCGGCGGAAGGTTTTTTCTTCGGTTGCGGCGCCAGGCCCAGGGCGACCCAGTCCGGCACCAGCTTGGCCTTGTCGATGTTGTCGTGTGCCACTTCCACGTCGATGCCGTCGGCATCGAACAGGATGCTGCCCTCGTTGACGCTGACGATGCGGCCCAGCAGGCGGCGGCGACCGTCCTGCGGCAGCTTCAACGCAACCTTGGCTTCCTCGCCGAGGTAACGGGCGAAGTGCTCCGGCGCGAACAGCGGGCGCTCGATGCCCGGCGAGGACACTTCCAGCGTGTAGTTGCCGCTGATCGGGTCTTCCACGTCCAGCTGCGCGGAGACTTCGCGGCTGACTTTTTCGCAGTCGTCGATGCCGACTTCGCGGGTTTCGCGCTCGGCTTCGCTGACGTCGATGTACAGGCGCAGCGTCGCGCCACCCGGCGCGGGCAGGTATTCGATGCCCAGCAGCTCCAGCCCGAGGGCTTGCACCGTCGGGGCCAGCAATGCCGAGATTTGCTTCGCCTTCTCGTTCACGCGAGCGGATGACCTGTTCGAAAGAGACAACTTCAGAAACGACAAAAGGCCCGTCAGGGCCCTTTTCCGATGAAGCTGGATGCGTGCATCGGCCTGTGCCGAAACCCGCGAGCCCGAGCCTTGGGTCAGTAAAAAAGCCTCTTGCGAGGCCTGCCTGTACCCAGAACCAGGTGGCGGGCTGAAACCGAAACTTCGCGCCCTGCCAAGCCAGCGATTATAGGCAGGGACCGGGGTTGGCGCAAGCTGGATTGCTTTTCCCGCCATCGGCAACAACCCGCCCTGCCCTTACCAAACCAGATCGTCCGGCACCTGGTATTGCGGATCCGAATACGGATCCTCCTCGGCCGGGGTATCCGGATCCACCTTCAAGGCGACGGCGGCCGGGAAAATGGCTTCGGCTGCCGTCACGGTGGCGGCATCGACCAGCAGGTAGCGGCCGTTGGATTGCACCACGCCCAGTTCGCCGGCATTGAGCGCCTTCAGTTGCCCGGCAGTGACGTGGATGCGCTTGATCTTGCCGCCATAGGGAAAGTGGCGGACGTGTTCGGCTTCGGCGGCATTGAGCGCCTTGTCCTTGAGCAGTTCGTCCAGCCTGGCCTTGGCTTCGCGGCGCAGGCGAGCTTCTTCCTGCTTCTCGCGTTCGGCGGCGATGCGCTCGTCCTTTTCCTTCTGCGCGCGGATGGCATAGGCCTTGGCCAGATCCATTTCCTCGCGCGAGCGTGGTGGCTTGCTCTCTGGCAGACCACCGCCCGGTTTGGCGTGTGGTTTGTGGCCGGGCTTGTTGCCGGGCTTGTGCGCGGCCGGCTTGCCGGATTTTTGCTCGGGCTTGCGTTCAGGCTTGGGCGCCGGCTTGAAGCCCAGGCCCAGCAATTGGTCGCGCAGGGTGTCGCTCATGGGTCAAGCGGCCCTCAATAATGCGGCGGTGGCGGTTCGTCCACCGGATCGGCATGCAGGCTGGAACGCAGCTTACCCAGGTCTTCCAGCAAACCGCGCAACAGGCCGTTGTTGCGCGCACTTTCGGCGCGCGCATCGGCCAGGGCCTCGCTGAGTTCGGCCAGTGCCTGTTCCTGGAAGGTCAGGCGCGTTTCCAGTTCGATCAACCGCTGTTCAAGCTGGCGGTCGGGGCGTGTGAAGTCGAGTTGCATCTGGCTGCGGCTTACTGCAACACGCCCAGCAGTTCCACGTCGAAGGTCAACGTGGCGTTCGGCGGAATGCCGCCCTGCGGCTGGCCCTGCGGGCCGTAGGCCAGCTCGGACGGGATCCAGAAACGGAACTTGGAACCAGTGGCCATCAGCGGGATACCCTCGGTCCAGCCGGCGATCACGCCGCCCAGTGGGAATTCGGCCGGCTGGCCGCGCTTGTACGAGCTGTCGAACACGTTGCCGTCCAGCAACTTGCCTTCGTAGTTCACGCGCACGGTGCTGCTCGGGGTCGGATGCGGGCCGCTGCCGGCGCGCAGCACCTGGTATTGCAGGCCCGACGGCGTGGTGACCACGCCCTTGGCGGTCTTGTTCTTCGCCAGGAATTCCGCGCCCTCGGCACGGTACTTGTTTTCCATGTCGCTGCGCTTGCGCGACATGTACGCCGCCATCGTCGCCTGCGCCTCGGTGTCGCTGAGCAGCGGCTGGCCCTTGGCGAAGCGGGTCTTGATCGCCTGCAGCAGCAGCGGCAGGTCGATTTCATCCTTCAACGGGGCCAGCGACGGGCCGATCATGCGGTCGCCGATCATCAGGCCGACCTTGCCCTTGTCCACCGCAGGCGGCAGCGAGCCCGGCGGCATGCCCGGCGGGTTCTGGCCCTGGCTGACGGCGATATTGGTGCGCAGTGCGCCATCGGTGGCGCGGGCTTCTTCCTCGCTCTGCAAGGGCTGGCCGCCGGCAAAGGCATTGCGCACGGCCTTTTCGAACGTGCCCATGTCCATGAACGAAGCCACCGGCTCCAGCGAACGGGCAACATCCAGGCCGATCGCGTAACTGACCTTCTCGCGCTCGCTGTTCAAGGCCGTCTGCGCCACCGCCACGCCGGCCACCGCCGTCGTTGCCACCATCACCGCGGCGACGCCGCGCAACCACTGCTTCATCTAAAGACTCCTGGAAATGCTCTGGACGCACGCGGCCAACCCGCGCAAGGCGCGCATTGTCGCATGCACGGCCGGCAGTTGGACGGATGCCCGAGCAACTTGGGCCGCCCGCGCTCCTGCTGGGCTATCCTTGCCCGCACAAGGGGACTTCATGGCAACGAACGAAGCATTTTCACGCACGCTCATCGACGCCCAGCTTGGCGATGCCGGCTGGAAGATCAGCGATGGCACCAGCGTCCGCTTCGAATACCCGCTGCCGGACGGCACCAAGGCCGACTACCTGCTTTGCGACCGCAACGGGCGCGGGCTGGCGGTGGTCGAAGCCAAGCGCAGCAGCATCCATGCCCCGACCGCCGCCGAACAAGCCCGGCATTACGCCGAACTGGCCGACGTGCCCTTCGTCTTCCTCGCCAATGGCCGCGAAATCTGGTTCTGGGACTGGCGCAACCAGGCCCACCCGCGCCTGGTCAGCACCTTCTACGGCCAGACCGACCTTGAACGCCGCGTCGCCACCGCCGTGCAGCGCAAGGATCCACTCACCGTCCCCATCGACAAGCGCATCGCCGGCCGCGACTACCAGCAGGCCTGCATCGACGCGCTGAGCCGGGAGATCAACCTCGGCCGGCGCAGCCTGCTGGTGGAAATGGCCACCGGCACCGGCAAGACCCGCACGGCTGCGGCCTTCATCAAGCGCCTGTTCGAAGCCAACGCCGCCACCCGCGTGCTGTTCCTGGTGGACCGCATCACCCTGGCCGGGCAGACCGAGGACAACTTCAACGAATACCTGCCCGACCTGCCCTGCTACGTGCTGCGCGCCGGTCGCCGCTTCGACGACGCCAAGCGCATCACCATCGCCACATTGCAGAGCATGGTGAACATCTATCGCGACTATTCCGCCGGCTACTTCGACCTGATCATCACCGACGAATGCCACCGCAGCATCTACGGCCAGTGGTCCGGCGTGCTGCGCCATTTCGACGGCATCCAGTTGGGCCTGACCGCCACGCCCTGCGTCGCCGGCGAGGCCGCCGGCGAGGATGACAAGGCCTTCGTCCGCGACACCTTGCGCTTCTTCGGCGTGGACAAGCCCACGTTTACCTACGGCATCCGCCAGGCCGTCGCCGATGGCGTGCTGGTGCCGTATCAAATCTACAAGGCCAAGACCGTCAAGACGGCTGCGCAGGGCGGCTTCGAGGTCAAGAAGGAGGAACTGGACTGGCCAGCCATGGACGAAGCCACCGCCGTCGAACTGCGCGAAGCCTTCGGCGATGCCGACAGCCTCGTCGTTGACCCCAACGCGCTGGAACGCCGCTTCACCATCCCGCAGCGCAACCGCGCCATCGTCCATGAATTCCGCGACGTGATGCGCAACGGCTACCTGGATGCCAAGGGCATCCAGCGCAAGCCAGGCTGGGGCAAAACCATCGTTTTTGCCGTGTCCAAGCGCCATGCCGAAACCCTGGCCCGCTTGTTCGACGAGGCCTTTGCCGACGAAAAGCAGCACCCATCGGATCGCTATGCGGATTACGTCGTTTCCGATACCGGCGGCGACGACACCCGCGACGGCATGAGCAAGATCCGCCAGTTCAAGAAACAGAAATTTCCGCAAATCCTCGTGTCGGTGAACATGCTCGATACCGGCTTCGACTTCCCGGAATTGCAGAATCTGGTATTCGCCCGTTACACCAAGTCCGCCATCCTGTACCGGCAAATGCGCGGCCGTGGCGCACGCAAGGCACCGGGCAAGGGCATGTTCACCATGTTCGATTTCGTCGGCGTCTGCGATGAGCTGGAAGACAACGACGACCTGGTCGAAGGCGGCATCATCCGCGCCGCCGAAGCCAGGCCGCGCACCCAGCAACCGCGCCGCCTGCTGGCGTTGGACATCGACGACCAGATCAGCCCGGAAACCCGCGCCTGGGTCACGATGGATGCCGAAGGCAACCTGGTCCAGCCCGATGCCCTCGCCGCCCGCGCGCAGCAACTCGGCACCCGCTTCGAAGCCTGGCTGCTGCCGCGCGAAGCGCAATTCAGCCCCGAACAACTGCGCTGGCTGCGCCTGATCGGCAACAGCCTGCGCGCCAATGCCGACACCGTGGACGACTTCAGCACCGATCACCTGGACGTGTTCCAGTCCTTCGTCGCCCTCGGCGGCCAGGCTTCTGCCGCGCGTTTGTTCGGCGGCACCAATGCACTGGAAACGCTGCTGTCCAGCCTGTCGCTTGCCGTGTTCTCATCCGATGCGACTGGCCCCGGCCACACTGGCGACACCACTTCCACTTCTCTGCACTAGCGAAACCCTGAATAATTCGTCATTCCCGCGAAAGCGGGAATCCAGTGCCTTTGCTTTCAATGAGCTGCAAGTCGCTGGATTCCCGCTTTCGCGGGAATGACGAGCTAAAACCAAGCCATTCAGACCTTCTCAGGTTTTCTTCATGCCGATGACCCCCGAACTGCGCCAGAAGGTGGATCGCATCCGCGACGACCTTTTCGGCGGTGGCTACCCCGACCCGGTGAGCAATGCCGAGCAATTGTCGTTCCTGTTCTTCTTCTACCTGATCGAAGGCATCGACAAGCAAAACGCCGCCCGTGCTCGGGTGATGAAGCAGCCCTACGCCAGCCTGTTCGCCGGTGAATGGACCTTGCGCAACCCGCTCAACGCGCCGAACAAGGGCGACACCACCATTGCGGCCGAACGCCTGCGCTGGTCGCTGTGGGCACGCGGCCTGTCCGGCGAGAACCTGGTCCGCTTCATCCGCGACGAGGTGTTCCCGTTCTTTGCCGAGGTCGCCGCCGACAGCGCGGTCAACTTCATGGATGGCGCACGTCTTGGCATCGACGAACCCGCCGTGCTCAGCAAAGTCGTCAGCGACGTGGACGCGCTGCGCCTGGATGAAGCCGACGCCGACACCAAGGGCGACCTGTTCGAACACGTGCTGCGCCAGATCAAGCAGGCCGGCGAGCTGGGCCAGTTCCGCACCCCGCGCCACGTGATCCGCGCCATCGTCGAAATGGTCAACCCGCAGATTGGCGAAACGGTTTATGACCCGGCTGCCGGCACGGCGGGCTTCCTCGCCGCCGCCTACAACCACATCCGCCTGCAGAACTCCTCCGACGCCGCCATCGAAACCGTCGAATCCGACGGCAAGCCGCAGCGCCGCGGCCTGGGCGACCAGCTCAACCAGGCCCGGCAAAGCCAGCTCGCCAACCGCACCTTCTACGGCAATGACGTGGACCCGAAGATGGTGCGCCTGGCCACGATGAACCTGACCCTGCGCGGCCTGCCCAACGTGCGCATCCTGCGCCGCAACGCACTGACCAGCACGCTGGACGCACAGCAACGCGCCGACCTCGGCCTGCCCGATGGCTACGACGTGGTGCTGGCCAACCCACCGTTCTCCGGCCGCGTGGACCGCGACCGCATCGTCGAAGACGTGAAGGTCGGCAACACCGGCGCGACCGAAATCCTGTTCCTCAAGTTGATGCTGGACGCGATGAAGGACGGCGGCCGCTGCGGCGTGATCGTGCCCGAAGGCGTGCTGTTCGGCAGCACCGGCGCGCACAAGGAAATCCGCCGCCTGCTGGTGGAAAACAACACCGTCGAAGCGGTGCTGTCCCTGCCCGGCGGCGTGTTCCAGCCGTATTCCGGGGTCAAGACCTCGGCGCTGTTCTTCCGCAAGGGCGGGCGCACCGATCATGTGCTGTTCCTGCACGCCGACTTTGATGGCTACAAGCTGGACGCCAACCACGACCAGCCCATCGACGCCGACGACCTGCCCGCCCTGATCGACGCCTTCCACACCCGTGATGATCGCTGGGCGCAGTGGCAAGCCGCAGGTTCAAATCCCGCCCCCGCTACCAACATTCCATGGACGGAGAACTGGTGGTTCGCCACCGCCGACGCCCTGCGCGGCAACGACTACAACCTTTCCGCCGGCCGCTACCGCCCGCTCAACGCCGCGCAGGTGGAACACCGCAACCCGCTGGAACTGCTGGACGAACTGGCCGCGCTGGAAACGGAGATTGCCAGCGAGGTCGAGGCGCTGCGGGCGGCGCTGGCCGATGAAACGGCATGACACGATTTCTTGATAACTGTTATCAGAGCGCATACGCTGCCGCCAATGCCAGCCAGTGCCACCGGAGAACATCGCCATGATCAGCGCAGAGCTCGGGAAACCGCTTGAACAATTCGTCGCCGAACTGGTGACCGCTGGCCGCTACGGCTCCAAGAGCGAAGTGCTGCGCGAAGGCGTGCGCCTGATCCAGGAACGCGAAGCGCGGCTGGCCGTGCTGGATGCAGCCATCGCCCGCGGCCTGGCCGATGCCGACGCCGGGCGGACCATGTCTGCCGAGGAAGTGTTCGACCGCCTGGAAGCCAGGTACTCCGCAATGGCGAAGGCACGGGAATGAAGGTCATGGACAAACGCCATGCCATTGACCTGCTCCGCCGCAGCAAGCCGGAACTGCAAGCGCGTTTCGGCGTGACCCGGCTTGCGCTGTTCGGCTCCACCGCGCGCGATGCCGCACGCGACAACAGCGACGTGGACGTATTGGTGGCCTTCGACGGCCCGGCCACCTCGCAGCGCTACTTCGGCGTGCAGTTCTATCTAGAAGACTTGTTTGGCCGCTCCGTTGACCTGGTCAGCGAGAAAGCCCTGCGCCCGGAACTGCGCCCCGACATCGAACGCGACCAGATTCATGTCTGAGCCGCGCGAATGGAAGTTCCATGTGATTGAACCGACGATGCTGGAACCAAAGATTGCCAGCGAGGCTGAAGTCTTACACGAGGCATTGGCTAACACCAACGACTGCTCGGTATGACCTCTAATTTTGTCTATGCCGGCGACCTGATGGCACAACGGGCTAGCTCCGTTGATCCTTCGAAATTTCCAAATGAGGAATTCGAACTTCATAGCATCCCTGCTTTTGATGCCGGAAAGCCTGAAATCCTGACAGGTGATCAAATTGGTTCGACAAAAAAGCTGGTTGAGCCGAATGACGTAATGCTCTCCAAGATCGTGCCGCATATCCGGCGCTCATCCATCGTTCCAGAATTTACTGGGAGACGGCAAATTGCTTCCAGTGAGTGGATAGTTTTTCGCAACAGGCAGTTCTTCCCGGACTATTTGCGGCACGCGCTTACTTCCAATACTTTTCATGCCAAATTCATGGCAACGGTATCCGGTGTCGGCGGATCACTACTCCGCGCAAGACCTGCTGAAGTAGCGAAAATTAAAATTCCTCTACCGCCACTAGCCGAACAGCGTCGTCTCGCCGACCTGCTGTCCCGCGCCGAAGGCATCGTGCGCCTGCGCCGCGAAGCGGCGGCCAAGGCCACCGAACTCATCCCCGCCCTGTTCCTGGACATGTTCGGCGACCCGGCCAGCAACCCAAAAGATTGGCCGCTCGTGCCTTTTGGTGAACTCGGTCAATTGGATCGCGGAAAGTCGCGTCATCGCCCACGCGACGCACAAGAGTTGTATGACGGCCCGTACCCGTTCGTACAAACCGGTGATGTTGCCAACAGCGGCGGCCGCATCACGCGCTATACGCAAACGTATTCTGAACTTGGCCTCGCACAGTCGCGCTTATGGCCTATGGGCACGTTGTGCATCACGATTGCCGCAAACATCGCGCGCACCGGTGTTCTTGAGTTCGATGCTTGTTTTCCCGACAGTGTTGTCGGATTCACTGCTGGCAATGGCGTAACAACCGAATACATCCAGCATTGGCTCGGCTTCCTTCAACCCATGCTGGAAGCAAACGCGCCACAAGCGGCACAAAAGAACATCAACCTCAGCATCCTGCGGAATCTTCCTGTTCCCGCCCCACCCATCACCCTGCAACACCAATTCGCCGCCAAGGCCGAAGCCATCCGCGCCATTGCCACCCAACAAACCGCCGCGCTGGCCACCGCTCAGGCCACCTTCGACGCCCTGCTGCACCGCGCCTTCGCGCGCTGATTCAATCCCGCCACCTGCTCTCCCCTTCGCGGGGAGATGACCTACTCCGCCAAGGCCTTCTCGATTGCCGCGACCAAAGCCGGATCATCCGGCTTGACCTTGCTGGGGAACTGCGCCAGTACCTTGCCATCGCGGCCGATCAGGTATTTGTGGAAATTCCAGCCCGGTTCGACGCCGGTGGCGGCTTTCAGCGACTGGTACAGCGGCGTGGTTTCGCTGCCTGTGACGTGGACTTTTTCGAACATGGGGAATTTGACCCCGTAGGTCAGCGTGCAGAACTCCTGGATCTGCGCTTCGCTGCCCGGCTCCTGGCCCTTGAAGTCGTTGGACGGGAAGCCCAGCACCGCGAAGCCGCGCGCGGCGTATTGCTGGTGCAGGGCTTCCAGGCCTTCGTATTGCGGGGTGAAGCCGCATTTGCTGGCGGTGTTGACCACCAGCAACACCTTGCCGCCGTAGGCCTTTTCCAGATTGACCGGGGTCTTGCCGGCCAGCGGTCGGTAGGCGATGTCAAGCAGGTCGCCGGCGGTGGCGGTGCCGGCCAGCATTGCCAAGCCAAAGACCATGTTTTTCAGGATGTTGTGCATTTTTCCACCTCGCATCGGCACCGGGGATTTCGCCATGGACGGGCATCATCCCACCCCTGCCATCAGTTGGGTACACGCGGTGCTGAAAGCAGTTGACATGCTGTGTTTAGGTGTTATAGTTAAATACAACACCAGTCACCCGAAGGGGCAACGATGAAAACCAGACGCCTGCCTACCTGGCCTCTGCTACTGGCCGCCAGTGGCTTCGGGCTCGTGGCGTTGCTGGCCTGGCCGCGTGCCGATGCCGATGGCATCGCGGCGATGGCCGGCAGCACGTCGATGACGCCGGCTGCCGAAAGGCTGCCTGATGCCGCGCCACGGCATATGCCGCGCCGGCAAAGTGCCATGTCGATGCCCTATTTCTCTTTCGCCCGTTCGCTGCGCCCGAGGAGCTGAACGCCATGATGAGTCCATCCGTGCAATGGAGCGACGGCGCTCCGATCTATCGCCAGCTGAAGGATCGCGTGATCGCGATGATGCTCGACGGCGTGCTGAAACCCGGCGACGCCCTGCCCTCGGTGCGCCAGGTGGCCGCCGAATACCAGCTCAACCCGATCACCGTGTCGCGCGCCTACCAGGAACTTGCCGACGAGGCCCTGGTGGAAAAACGCCGCGGCCTGGGCATGTTCGTCACCGACGAGGCGGCGAAGAAACTGCTGGGCAGCGAGCGCGAACGCTTCCTCAACGAGGAATGGCCGCCCGTGGCCGAACGCATCCAGCGCCTGGGTCTTTCCACCGAAGAACTGCTCAAAGGGATCGACAAGTGATGAACGCTATCCACACCGCCCCGGTCGTGTCCGCACGCGGCCTGCGCAAGGCCTACAAGAACAAGCTGGCGCTGGGTGGCGCCGATTTCGAGATCCCCGCCGGCCGCATCGTCGGCCTGATCGGCCCCAACGGCGCGGGCAAGACCACCGCGCTGAAGGCGATCCTGGGGCTGGTGCCGTTCGAAGGCAATTTGAAGGTGCTGGGCATGGACCCGTGCACGCAACGCGACGAATTGATGCGCGAGGTGTGCTTCATCGCCGACGTGGCGGTGCTGCCGCGCTGGATCAAGGTGAAGGAAGCGGTTGATTTCGTCGCCGGCGTACATCCCAAATTCGACCGCGCCAAGTGCGAGCGCTTCCTCGAAGGCACGCAACTGAAACCCAACCTGCGCGTGCGCGAAATGTCCAAGGGCATGATCGTGCAACTGCACCTGGCGCTGGTGATGGCGATCGACGCCAAGCTGCTGGTGCTGGACGAGCCCACGCTGGGGCTGGACATCCTGTATCGCAAGCAGTTCTACCAGCGCCTGCTGGAGGATTACTTCGACGAGGAAAAAACCATCGTCATCACTACCCACCAGGTCGAGGAGATCGAACACATCCTTACCGACGTGATGTTCATCCGCGACGGCAAGATCGCCTTGACCGCGCAGATGGACGAAGTAGGCGCCCGCTACACCGAAGTGCTGGTTTCGGCCGACAAACTGGATCAAGCCCGTGCGCTGAAACCCATCGATGAACGCGCCCTGCCCTTCGGCAAGACCGTGCTGCTGTTCGACAACGTGCCTCGTGACCGCCTGCTTGAGCTGGGCGAAACCCGCAACCCCGGCCTGGCCGATCTGTTCGTCGCCATCATGAAAGGAACCTACGCATGAACGCCGTCGCCACCACGCACAAGACAAACACCTTCAAGTGGCTGCTGAAGCGCGAGTTCTGGGAGAACCGTGGCGGATTCTTCTGGGCGCCGGTCATCACCGGCGGCATTGTCGCGGTGTTGTATTCGCTGCTGGCGCTGATCGGCAGCATCGCCGGGCGCAGCAAACTCAAGTTTGATGGGGACATCATCAACGAAACGCCGGAAAAGATCGCGCGCAGCCTCGGCGCTTACGGCGACGGCGTATTGATGGGCGGCATCATCCTGACCTGCATCGTGCTGGCCTTCGTGGTGTTCTTCTACGCGCTGGGCACGCTGTACGACGACCGCCGCGACCGCAGCGTGCTGTTCTGGAAGTCATTGCCGGTATCCGACACCAGCACCGTGCTCTCCAAGCTGGCCTGGGCGCTGGGCCTGGCCCCGGTGATTGCCGTGATCGTGGGCGTGGCGCTGGGCCTGGTGCTGTGGGTGGTGTCGGCGCTGACCTTGACGGTCAATGGCCTGCCGGCCGGCTCGGCGGTGTTCACCCATTCACATCCGCTGCGTGTGATCGGCGGCGTGCTGGCCTCACTGCCGGTGTATGTACTGTGGGCGCTGCCGACCGTGGGCTGGCTGATGTTCTGCTCGGCCTGGGCGCGCAGCAAGCCGTTCCTGTGGGCGGTGCTGGTACCGGTGCTGGGCTGCGTGATTATCAGCATGATGGGCATCCTGCCGGGCCTGGAAATCCCGCACAACAAGATCTGGTACATCGTCGCCTTCCGTGGCCTGCTCAGCGCGGTGCCCGGCGCGTGGCTGGCTGCCGATGGTCGTGACAGCTTTCAGACCGGCGATGCAGAAACCACGCTCAACGGGCTGAACCAGTTCAATGGTGACAGTTGGCACATGCTGGGCACGCTGGACTTGTGGATCGGCGTCGTGGTCGGCGTGGCCTTGATCGTCGCCGCCATCCGCCTGCGCCGCTGGCGCGAGCTGGCCGATTGATTGCTGGCCGATAGATCGAACGTTTCCCTGACGGAGCAATCCAGATGAACAAGTTCATTCCCCTCGCCCTGTGCCTGCTGCTGCCGTTGTCCGCGACGGCGGCACAGCCGAAGAAAACCGGCATCGACGCCGAAATCAGCGCCGACATGGCCGAAGCGCGCAAGGAAGTGCGCGAAGAACTGGCCCGCGCCCGTGCCGAGCTGGAAAGCGAGAACCTCGATGTCGGTGGCAGCCTGCACTTCGGCAAGGCCGGCAAGCGCGACCACGACGACAAATCCTTGCCGAAGGCGGAAATCACCCCGAAAGGCGAATTCCTGATCGACGGCAAGCCGGTCGCCACGGATGCGCAGCAACGCCGGCAATTGCTGGCTTATCGCGGCCGCATCATCGACATCGCCAAGGCCGGCATCGACATTGGCGAACGCAGCGCGCAAGCTGCGCTGGACGCGGTGGATCGCGGCTTGTTCAGTCTGGTGTTCAGCGCGATGAGCGGCGGGCTGGAACGCCGCATCGAAAAGACCGTGAAGGAAGCCGTGGAACCGGGCGTGCGCCAGATCTGCCGCAGCCTGCCGGGGTTGCTGGAAACCCAGCAGCAACTGGTCGCCAGCCTGCCGCAGTTCCGCCCTTACGCCGACTTGCAGACCGACGATGTGAAAGATTGCGAAAAGACCGTCCGCGAAGAATTCGCCAACCTCTGAGGACACACCACCATGCATGCCTTCATGCGCACCCTCGCCTTCGCCGCCCTGCTGCCGCTGGTTGTTGCCTGCGGGAAGAAACCACAGGCGCAGCCGGATGTCGTCGGCAACACACCACAACCAACCAGCGTTCTCGGCTCGAAAATGCAGAAGGCCATGGACAAGGCCAAGGCCGAACTGGACACCAAGAACATCAGTGTTGGCGATGCGGACATCAGCATCAACGGCTGGCACATCGGCCACGATGCCGGCAACCTGCCCAAGGCCGAGATCACCCCGCAAGGTGAATTGCTGATCGACGGCAAGCAGGTCGCGGCCACGCCGGAACAACAAACCCGGCTGCTGGCATACCGCAGCGAATTGCTTGCCATCGCCAAGGCCGGCATGGATATCGGCGTGCAAGGTGCGGATCTGGGCATGAAGGCTGCCGGCGAAGCCCTGAAAGGCTTGTTCAGCGGCACTGACGAGAAGGAAATCGAAAAACGCGTCGAAGCCCAGGCCGAAGGCATCAAGACCGCCGCCAAACAACTGTGCCAGCGCTTGCCTGCGCTGCTTGGCGCACAACAGGAACTGGCGGCCGCGATGCCGGAATTCGCACCCTACGCAACGATGGATGCGAGCGACATCGACGATTGCATCAGCGGCATCGACCACAAGGACGGCGTTGCCGTGATGTCGGGCGAAGACCGCGAGAAATTGCAGCAGGAAATCCGCAATGTGATCCGCAAAAGCACGCAAGCGGCGGTCGGGAAAGACGCCAAGCCCGCCGTGGAGCAGCAATGATCGCCACGCGGTTGCGGCAAATGTCGCAACCGCGCGTCAGAACGGCTTGGCCAGCACCAGGTACAACACCGCGATCAGCAACAGCAGCGGCAATTCGTTGAACCAGCGCAGCGCCTTGCCCGATGGCAGGCGGCGGCCCTTGTCCAGGCCCTTCACCCAGCGCCCGCCGATGATGTAATGCGCGAACATCAGCGCCACCAACGCCAGTTTGGCATGCAGCCAACCCGTGCCGGCACCGACCATCGTCGGGAAATCCGGCAACACCCGGTAACCCAGCCACAGCACCAGGCCCAGCACCGCCGCAAAGCCGAACATGATGTGGCCGAAACGGTACAAACGCCGGCCCATCAGCTTCAAGCGCGCCTGTACCTCGGCCTGCCCGGTGGCTTCGGCCAGGTTGACCAGCAGGCGCGGCAGGTAGAACACCGCCGCCATCCACGCGATCACGAACAAAAGGTGGAAGGTCTTGACCCAGAGATAGGCTTGCATGATTCGGCTTGCGCAGGGATGGAAGCGCAAAGGATACCAAGAGGCTTCCTCTCCCCACGATGAGGGGGGAGAAAAGCTATCATTGCAATCTTTGCGAATTGGGCCCGAAGCCCGGAGATTCAGGACATGGCAGTGGTAAGCGTTGAACATGCGCTGGCGGGCAAGGTGGCCGTTGGCGGCGAAGTCACGGTGCGCGGCTGGGTGCGGACCTTGCGCGGCTCGGCCGGGCTGGCTTTCGTCAACGTGCACGATGGTTCGTGCTTCGCCCCGATCCAGGTGGTCGCCACCGATGCGCTGCCCAATTTCGAAAGCGAAGTGAAGCACCTGACCACCAGTTGCTCGGTGGTTGCCACTGGCACCCTGGTGCAATCGCAGGGCAAGGGCCAGAGCTTCGAAATCCAGGCCTCGAACATCGAAGTGGTCGGCTGGGTCGAAGACCCGCTGACCTACCCGATCCAGCCCAAGCCGATGTCGCCGGAATTCCTGCGCGAAGTGGCGCACCTGCGCCCGCGCACCAACCTGTTCGGCGCGGTCACCCGCATCCGCAACTGCCTGGCGCAGGCCGCGCACCGGTTCTTCCACGAGAACGGCTTCTTCTGGATTTCCACGCCGATCATCACCACCAGTGACGCCGAAGGCGCGGGCGAAATGCTGCGCGTTTCCACCCTGGACCTGGCCAACCTGCCACGCGATGCCAAGGGCAATGTCGATTTCTCGCGCGATTTCTTCGGCAAGGAAACCTTCCTGACCGTGTCCGGCCAGCTCAATGTCGAGGCCTATGCGCTGTCGATGAGCAAGGTCTATACCTTCGGCCCGGCCTTCCGCGCCGAGAACAGCAACACCACGCGCCACCTGGCCGAGTTCTGGATGATCGAGCCGGAAATCGCCTTCGCCGACCTGGTCGAAGACGCCAACGTGGCCGAAGCCTTTCTCAAGTACCTGTTCAAGGCGGTGCTGAATGAACGCGCCGACGACATGGCCTTCATCGCCGAGCGCATGGACAAGAATGCGATCACCAAGCTGGAAGCCTTCATCAAGGAGCCGTTCGAGCGCATCGACTACACCGACGCAATCAAGCTGCTGCAGGATTCGAAGCACAAATTCGAATTCCCGGTCGAATGGGGCCTGGACCTGCAGACCGAACACGAACGCTGGTTGACCGAGCAGCACATCGGCCGCCCGGTCGTGGTGATGAACTACCCCGAGCACATCAAGGCCTTCTACATGCACCTCAACGACGACGGCAAGACCGTCGCGGCGATGGACGTGCTGGCACCGGGCATCGGCGAAATCATCGGTGGTTCGCAACGCGAAGCACGGCTCGACGTGCTGGACGCGCGCATGGCGCAGTTCGGCTTGGATCCGGCGCAATACGGCTGGTATCGCGATTTCCGCCGTTACGGCAGCGTGCCGCATGCCGGCTTCGGCCTCGGCTTCGAACGCCTGGTGGTGTACGTGTGCGGGTTGAGCAACATCCGTGACGCGATCCCCTATCCGCGCGCGCCGGGCAGTGCGGAATTCTGATGATCCTGTTCCTCGCCCTTTGCTTCGTCGCCACCGCGATCGCCGGGTTCTGCGCCTTCGTGATCTTCTGGCCGCTGACCCTGGTGCACGTGCGCGATCGCCACCCCGCCATCGCCGAAGCCTTCGGTGCCGGTGCCTTCCTCAAGCCCGACGCCTTGCGCTGGCTGCTCAGTGGCCGCTACCGCGAAACCCGCGACCCGTCGCTGACAGGCCTGGCCACGCCGGCACGCTTGTCGTTGCTGACGATCTTCTTCGGCCTGCTGATGGCCGCCTTGTTGTGGCTGTGGTCGGTGGTGGGCTGATGGACGTTGCAAACGAACAATGGTGGCTGGCCACGCTGGGCCGCACCTTGGTCTGGGCACGGTTGCGCGTGGGCGACGCCGGCACCGCCGAGGTCTTCGACAGCGACGGCCGCAGCCAGGCCTACGAAAGCGAGGACAGCGCCCGCGCTGCGCTGCTGGATGCCGAATTCGTTGCCTTCGATGGCCTGGATGAAGACGACGCCTTGCAACGCGGTTTCTCGCTGGTGGAAGTCGCCCCGCCGCAGGCCGGCAGCGACGAAGAGTTGCGCGAACGCATGGTGCAGGTGCTGGGTCACCAGGTTTAAGCACGGATCGTCCCGGCGCGGATAGAATGCGCACATGACCGATCTCGACGAACTGCTGCGCAGCAACCGCGAATGGGCCGAACAGGTTTGCCGCGACGACCCGGATTTCTTCCATCGCCTCTCAAGGCAGCAATCGCCCAAGTACATGTGGATTGGCTGCTCCGATTCGCGGGTGCCGGCCAACCAGATCCTTGGCCTGGATCCGGGCGAAGTCTTCGTGCATCGCAACGTCGCCAACGTGGTCGTGCATACCGACCTCAACGCGCTGAGCGCGGTGCAGTTCGCGGTGGATCAGTTGCAGGTCGAACATATCCTGATCGTCGGCCATTACGGCTGCGGTGGCGTGCACGCCAGCCTGACCCATCGCCGCATCGGCCTGGTGGACAACTGGCTGCGCCATGTCGGCGATGTGGCCGGCAAGCACACCGCCCTGCTTGCGGCGATTCCCGACGAACCCCTGCGCCACGCGCGCCTGTGCGAGCTCAACGTGATCGAGCAGGTCGCCAACCTGTGCCAGACCACGGTGATCGAGGATGCGTGGAAGCGCGGGCAACGACTGGCCGTGCACGGCTGGGTGTATTCGCTCAACGATGGCCGCGTGCGCGAAATGGGCATCGACGTGTCCTCGCCGGATGAACTGCACACGCAATACCAGAACGCACTGGCCCGCGTCCCGCGCAGCGGCAAGCGCGACTAGGAGAAAACGCCATGCTGCCCGCACCGATCAATTTCCAGGCCTGGATCGAAGAACACCGCCACCTGCTGAAACCGCCGGTGGGCAACAAGGTGATCTACGCCGAAGACTTCATCGTGATGGTCGTCGGCGGGCCGAATTCGCGCACCGACTACCACTGGGACGAGGGCCCGGAGTGGTTCTATCAGCTCGAAGGCGAGATGGTGCTGAAGGTGCAGGAAGGTTACGACCCCGCCACCGGCACCGGCACTCCGCGCGACATTCCGATCAAGGCCGGCGAGATCTTCCTGCTGCCACCGCACGTGCCACATTCGCCGCAACGCATGCTCGATTCGGTCGGTCTGGTGGTCGAACGCAAGCGCCTGCCGCACGAAAACGACGGCCTGATCTGGTTCTGCGATCGCTGCAACGCCAAGCTGTACGAGGAATATTTCTTCCTGAAGAACATCGAGACCGATTTCCCGCCGGTGTTCGATCGCTTCTACGCCTCGCGCGAACGCCGCACCTGCAAGGCCTGCGGGCATCTGAACCCTGCGCCGGCGCGTTACGGCGAATCCACCGAAACTTTCCTCGATACCTGATGACCGTTCTGTCGCGCACCCACGCCCTCGCCCTCGATGCCGCCGATCCGCTGCGCACCCTGCGCAACGACTTCCTGATCCCGAAACACGGCGCGGCCGAGCAAACCTATTTCTGCGGCAACTCGCTGGGCCTGCAACCGCGCGGCGTGCGTGCACGGGTGCAGGAAGTGCTGGACAAATGGGCGCACGAGGCCGTCGAAGGCCACTTCCGCGGGCAGTCGCAGTGGATGACCTATCACGAACAAGTGCGCGAGCCGCTGGCGCGCATCGTCGGCGCGCAACCCGGCGAAGTGGTGGCGATGAATTCGCTGAGCGTGAACCTGCACCTGATGATGGCCAGCTTCTACCGGCCCACGCGTGAGCGGCCGGCGATCCTGATCGAAGCCGGCGCATTTCCGTCCGACCGCCATGCGGTGGAATCGCAGATCCGCTTGCACGGTTTCGACCCAGCCACCGACCTGATCGAAGTGCAAGCCGATGACGATGGCAACCTCTCGATGCAGACCATCGAACGCGCCATCGCCGAACACGGCCCGCGCCTGGCGCTGGTGTTGTGGCCGGGCATCCAGTACCGCACGGGGCAAGCCTTCGACCTTGCCGAAATCGCACGACTGGGCCATGCACAAGGCGCACAGGTCGGCTTCGACCTGGCCCACGCCGCCGGCAACCTGCCGCTGCAATTGCACGACGCCAACGCCGATTTTGCCGTGTGGTGCCATTACAAATACCTCAACGCCGGCCCCGGCGCGGTGGCCGGTGCCTTTGTGCACGAGCGCCATGCGCGCTGCGACCTGCCGCGCCTTGCCGGCTGGTGGGGCCATGAAAAGGAAACCCGCTTCCTGATGCAACCGCAATTCGTGCCCACGCCCGGTGCGGACGGCTGGCAGCTGAGCAACCCGCCGATCCTGGCACTGGCACCGTTGTTGGCTTCGCTGGAGCTGTTCGACAAGGCTGGCGGCATGGCAGCGTTGCGCACCAAGTCGGAAAAGCTGACCGGCTTTCTCGAAGACTTGATCCGCGCGCGGCTGGGTGACGTCCTGCACATCCTCACGCCCGCCGATCCCGCGCAACGCGGCTGCCAACTGTCGCTGCGCGTGCTCGGCGGCCGCGAACGCGGGCGCGAACTGTTCGAATACCTGGTGTCGATCGGCATCATCGGCGACTGGCGCGAACCGGACGTGATCCGCATCTCGCCAGCACCGCTGTACAACCGCTACAAGGACGTCTATCACTTCGTCGAGGAAGTCGAAACCTGGCGGGGTTTTTGATCTTGAATCCGCAGCCACCAAAACAACTCATCCTCATCGGTGCCGGCCTCGCCGGCTGTCTGCTTGCCACCTTGCTGTGCCGGCGCGGCTGGCAAATCACTGTCTATGAGCGCCGAGGCGACCCGCGCATCAAGGGTTACGAATCCGGCCGTTCAATCAACCTCGCGTTGGCCGAGCGCGGCCGCCATGCCTTGCGCCAGGCCGGCGTGGAGGCCGAGGTGATGGCGCAGGCAGTGATGATGCGCGGGCGCATGGTGCACATACCCGGTGAAGCGCCGCAGTTGCAGCGTTACGGCCGCGACGACAGCGAATCGATCTGGTCGGTGCACCGTGCCGATCTCAACCTGACCTTGCTGCAACTGGCCGAGCAAGCCGGCGCGAAAATCCATTTCCACCATCGCCTGCATACCGTTGACTTCGGTGCCGGCTATGCGCGTTTCATCGACGACCGCGATGACCAGCCGCACGACCTGCATTTCGACGTGCCGCTGGTCGGTGCGGACGGCGCTGGCTCGGCCCTGCGCGCGGCGATGAACCGTTGGTCGCCGCTGGGCGAACGCAGCGAGTTCCTCGATCATTCGTACAAGGAACTGGAAATCCCGCCCACCGCCAGCGGCGATTTCGCGATGGAGCCCAACGCACTGCACATCTGGCCGCGTGGCCGCTACATGTGCATCGCCCTGCCCAATGACGAAAAAACCTTCACCGTCACCTTGTTCTTGCCCAACGAAGGCGATCCTAGTTTCGAGAGCGTGCACACCGGCGAAGAAGCGCTGGCCTTGTTCCAGCGCGAATTCGCTGATGCCGTGCCACTGATCCCGAAACTGCGCGAAGACTGGGAAAACCACCCACCCGGCCTGCTTGGCACGGTCTATCTGGACCGCTGGCGCCTGGGTGGTCGTGCCCTGCTGATTGGCGATGCCGCGCACGCGATGGTGCCCTTCCACGGCCAGGGCATGAACTGCGCCTTCGAGGATTGCGTGGCACTGGCCGACCTGCTGGATGTGCACGACAACATCGCCGAGGCATTCGCCGCCTTCGAGACCGAACGCAAGCCCAATGCGCTGGCGATCCAGAAGATGGCGCTGGAAAACTACATCGAGATGCGCGACCTGGTCGATGATGCGGATTTCCTGCTGCAAAGAGAACTGGAGCAGGTGTTGCAGGAGCGCCACTCCGGCCGCTTCGTCCCGCACTACACCATGGTCACCTTCATGCGCGTCCCGTATGCGCTGGCGCTGGAACGCAGCGAAATACAGCGCGACATCCTGGTGGAAGCCACGCGCGGGCATGCCACGCTTGATGGCATTGATTGGGACGCGCTGGATCGAACCATCCTCGAGCGCCTCGTGCCTTTGCAGGATCGCACCTGAGCCGATGGCCGCCAGCTTCCTCTTCTACGATCTCGAAACCTTCGGTGCAGACCCGCGCCGTACCCGCATCGCGCAGTTCGCCGCGATCCGCACCGATGCGGAATTGAACGAGATCGACGAACCGATCAGCTTCTTCGTCAAGCCTGCCGACGACCTGCTGCCCTCGCCCATCGCCACCCTGATCACCGGCATCACCCCGCAGCAGGCATTGCACGAAGGCATCACTGAGGCCGATGCCCTTGCCCGCATCGCCGAGGAAATGTCGCGACCGGAAACCTGTACGCTGGGCTGGAACACGCTGCGCTTCGATGACGAATTCGTCCGCCACGGCCTCTTCCGTCATTTCTTCGACCCTTACGAGCGCGAATGGCGCGGCGGCAATTCGCGCTGGGATTTGCTCGATGTGGCGCGGCTGTTCCATGCACTGCGCCCGGATGGCATCGCGTGGCCGCAGCGCGAAGACGGCAAGGGCACCTCGTTCAAACTCGAACACTTGGCCAACGCCAACCAGGTGCGCATCGGCGACGCCCACGAGGCGCTTTCCGACGTGCGCGCCACCCTGGGCATTGCGCGCTTGATGCGCAAGGCACAACCGCGACTGTGGGAACATGCACAAAAACTGCGCGACAAGCGTTACGCGGCCAGCCTGATCGACATCACTGCCATGCAGCCGCTGCTGCACGTCTCCCAGCGCTATCCGGCCAGCCGCCTGTGCGCCGCGCCGGTGCTGCCGCTGGCACGGCACCCGCGCATCGACAACCGGGTAATCGTGTTCGACCTGGATGGCGATATCGACGCGCTGCTGCAACTGGACGCGCAGGACATCGCCGACCGCCTGTACGTTCCGGCGGCAGCACTGCCCGAAGGCGTGCAGCGGGTGCCGCTGAAGGAAGTGCATCTGAATCGCTGCCCGGCGCTGGTGGCGTGGAATCATCTGCGCGAAGCGGATTTCCAGCGACTGGGCATCGATCGCGATGCAATGGAAGCCACCGCCGCACGCTTGCGCCCACACGCGGCCGATCTGGCTGAAAAAGTACGACAGGTATTCGCAACCGAAGCCGCGCGCGAGCCGGCCGATGTCGATGCCGCGCTGTACGACGGCTTCATCGGCGATGGCGACAAACGACGTATGGCTGATGTACGTGCCACACCGCCAGCGCAACTGGGCGAACGCGAATTCGGTTTTGCCGATCGCCGTCTTCCGGAATTGCTGTTCCGCTACCGCGCGCGCAACTGGCCGGAAATGTTGTCACCGGCCGAGCACCAACGCTGGAACGACTACCGCCGCCAGCGCTTGCTGGCCGATAACGGCCTGTCCGAACTGACATTGCCGCAATTCCTTGAACAAATCACGGCCTTGCGCGGCGAGCATGCCGGCAATGGCACCAAGCAGGTGCTGCTGGACCAGTTGCAGGCCTGGGGTGAGGAATTGCAGGCAACGCTTTGATGCCTTTGCTCGTCATTCCCGCGAAAGCGGGAATCCAGCGACTTGCAAGCCATCGAAAGCAAAGGCACTGGATTCCCGCTTTCGCGGGAATGACAAGCAAAAAACGCTCATGCCCGACAACACTGGCAGCGTTATCATCCCGCCATGCCCAGCTACTTTTCCGATGCCAGCTTCAAGTTCCTGCGCGGACTGGCTCGCCACAATGACAAGGCCTGGTTCGCCGCGCACAAGGCGCAGTACGAAGATCATGTGCGCCAACCGTTCCTGCGCTTGCTGACCGACCTGCAACCGGACTTGGCTGCAGTCAGTCCGCATTTTCGCGCCGACCCGAAGACCGTTGGCGGGTCGCTGTTCCGCATCTATCGCGATGCGCGCTTCTCTACTGACAAGTCGCCGTACAAACCGTGGCAAGGCGCGCGCCTGTACCACGAGCGCCGCAAACAGGTTGCCGCGCCCTCGTTCTACCTTCACCTGCAACCGGGCGAATGTTTCGTTGGTGCCGGTTTGTGGCACCCTGAACCGGACACGCAGCGGCGGATCCGGCAGTTCATCTTCGACAATCCGGGGAGCTGGAAGGCCGCCGCGCATGACGTGAAATTCCGCCGCCGTTTCGATTTCGAGCAAAGCGAGAAGCTGAGCCGGCCACCACGCGGTTTCCCGGCGGATTTCGAGTTCATCGACGATCTGAAGCACCGCAATTTCGTGTTCTGGCGCGACCTCGACGACGCCACGATGACCGGGCCGCGATTGCGCAAGATCCTGGCCGACGACTTTGCCGCGCTGGGGCCGTTCGTCGATTACCTGTGCGCGGCGCTGGATCTGGAGTTTTAACCCCCGTTCGCCACGCCGTGCGGCACATGGCCGGCGGTGACGTGCTGGCGGGCGCTGTCGATGTTGTGTTGGGAATCGTCAAAGAAAATGTCCGCGCCGAAGGCTTCCAGGAACGGCCCCTTGTGCCGGCCACCAAGGAACAGTGCCTCGTCCAGGCGCACGCCCCATTCGCGCAGGGTACGGATCACGCGCTCGTGCGCCGGGGCCGAGCGTGCAGTGACCAGTGCGGTGCGGATCGGCGAACCGACGCCCGCCGGGAACAACTGCTGCAAATCGTGCAAGGCCGACAGGAAGCTGCGGAATGGCCCGCCCGACAGCGGCGCATGCGCGTGTTCGCGCTCGTGGCGGCCAAAGGCTTCGACGCCCTGCTCGCGGCTGATGCGTTCACTCTCGTCACCGAAGATCACCGCATCACCGTCGAAGGCGATGCGCAACTGGTCGTGGCGCTGCAGCGGCGTGCGCGCTTCGGGAATGATGGTCGCCGCGGCGATGCCCTGCTCCAGCGCACGCCGCACCGATTCGGGATTGGCCGACAGGAACAGATTCGTGCCAAAGGGCTTGATGTAAGGCCAAGTCGGCTCGCCACTGGTGAAGGTGGCGCGGATGATGCCCAAGCCATGGTGCTGGATCGAATTGAAAATGCGCAGGCCGGTGTCGGCGGAATTGCGCGACAGCAGGATCACCTCGACGCGCGGCGCATCTTCCGGCGCGCCGGCATTGAGCGCCAGCAGCTTGCGCACCACCGGGAAGGCCACGCCGGGAGCCAGCGGATCGTCTTCGTGGCGGCGCTGGTGTTCGCTGTAGGCGTCAACGCCTTCACTCTGGTAAAGCGCATGACTCTCTTCCAGGTCGAACAAGGCGCGCGAAGTCACCGCGACGGTCAGCAAACGAGGAGTGTTGTCAGCCATGCGCGGATGATGCCACGCCGGCATCGCGACCGGCGAGCTGATCGAACCCGGTTGGCGTTATCGAGACAGGCCCTATCTGCCCAATATGCTCGAATCAATGATGAAGCGTGTGGCCGGGCCACGCAGGTAGCCATGGGTCACCGCGCGCGCCAGCACTTCCATCTGCAGTGGCCTTTGCACGGATGGGGCTTCGTCCGGCCACATCACCAGGATTTCGTTGCGACGCTTGCCGGCGGTCAACGTGATCGGCATCACCGGAAATACGGTCGCGGACGAATTCGTGTTCAGCACTTCGAATTCGATGCCGATTTGATCAGGCTTGTAATCGCCGCCGGGCAATTTCAGGTCCAGCACCAGGATGCCGGTGCCGTCGCAACTGCCGGGGGCACCGCCGACGCCACGGGTGATGCTGATGGGCTTGAGTTTGGGGGCATCCAGCGCATCGGCCGGCGCATCGGCCGGACTTGCACCGTCCACCAGCCCGAATACGGTGTAACCGGTATCCATGCTGCAGGCAGCGGTGGCCTCGAAGGACAACAGCAGCAGGGCAGCCAGGCTGCAAAAACGTTTCATCAGGTATTTCCCCGGTCAATTCCCATGATCGCCGGCAAGCTTCCTCCCAAGCATGCGGCGCGGTATGGGGAACATACCGGATTTGTTTATCGGCAACAGCTCAAAAACCGTCCATGCGTCACAAATTCGTGACCTGAACAACCGTGGCCCTGCTCTCACACGATGAATTGTTCGCTGAGGATGCGCTCTTCCAGGTTGTGCTCCGGGTCGAACAGCAAGGTCACGGTGCGGTCGCGTGATTCGCGCACGGTCACCTCGACCACGTCGCGGGTTTCGTGCGAGTCGGCGGTAACACTGACCGGGCGCTTGTACGGGTCCAGCACGCGCAGGCGGAACTCGGTGTCGGCCTTGAGGATTGCCCCGCGCCAGCGACGCGGGCGATACGGCGCGATCGGGGTCAGCGCCAGCGTATGCGAACCCAACGGCAGGATCGGCCCGTGCGCGGAAAAGTTGTACGCCGTACTGCCGGCCGGCGTGGCGACCAGCACGCCGTCGCAGACCAGTTCATCGACGCGGGTCTGGCCGTTCAGGTCGATGCGCAGGTGCGCGGCCTGGCGGGTCTGGCGCAGCAGCGAGACTTCGTTATAGGCCAGCGAGGTGGTAGTGGCACCGGATTCGGTCTGCGCATGCATTTCCAGCGGGCGTAGCTTGGCGGGCTCGGCGGTGGCGATGCGTTCCAGCAAGCCGTCTTCACGGTAATGATTCATCAGGAAGCCGACCGTACCCAGTTTCATCCCGTACACCGGTTTGCCCAAGCCGCCATGCCGGTGCAGCGTTTGCAGCATGAAGCCATCGCCACCCAGCGGACAAAGGATGTCGGCCTGCGCCGGCTCGCAATTGCCGTGTTGCGCCGTCATCGTGGCCAGCGCGGCTTGCGCATCGTCGGTGGGGCTGGCGAGGAAGGCGATGCGCGGGGATGCGGACATCTTTTGCTCCGAGGATTGGGTAAAAGCGGGTTCTTCACCTCCGGACGTTAGCCGGGGTGGCAAGCCTCACCGGGACACGCCGTGAACCCATCCTTGGGGGCTCCGCCGCCGCATCCATGCGGCGGAAGGTCCCGGTGAGGCTTGCCACCCCGGCTAACGCCCTCAAAGATAACCCGGCGACAAGCTCAATCCACCAGCCACGCCTGCCACGGCAGCGACGTGTCGCCCAAGGCGATGAAATCACCGTTGAGCAGGCTTTCGCGCCGGTTATAACGGAAGGCGCGACCATCGGCCGCCAACAGCGCGCCGCCGGCCGCTTCCAGGATGCATTGCGCGGCGGCGGTATCCCATTCCGATGTCGGACCGAAGCGCGGATACAGATCCAGCGCCCCCTCGGCAATGCGGCAGAATTTCAGCGACGAACCCAGTGCCACCGTTTCCACGCCACCGTCGTATTGCGCCGCCACCCGCGCCAGCAGCGCTTCGGTGCGCGCATCGATATGCGAACGACTGGCCGCCACCTGCAGCGGCGAACCCGCCGGCCGGCGCGTACGCAGAACCACATCGCCGCCGTGACGATCACGATGCAGCGCCACCTGCCCCTGCGCCGCATGCCAGACCTCGCCGGTGACCGGGGCCAGCACCACTCCGAAGATCGGCTGGTTGTCTTCGATCAGAGCGATGTTGACGGTGAACTCCCCATTGCGCTTGACGAATTCTCGGGTGCCGTCCAGCGGATCCACCAGCCAGTAGGTCGGCCATTCGCTACGCACCGACCACGGAATGTCGGACGCCTCCTCGGACAACACCGGCCAGTCCGGCGTCAGCCGCGTCAAGCCTTCGCTGATGATGTGGTGTGCGGCCAGGTCAGCACGGGTCAACGGCGAATCGTCGGCCTTGCTCTCGACTTCGAAAGGCTCCGCATACACCGCCATGATGGCATCGGCGGCCTCGCGGGCAATGGCAATGACAGCTTCTTGGATATCGGGGGAAAGTCGCATTTCTCTCGGGCAATCTCTTTCAGGCAGGCTGTTTCAGCCATTCCCTTGCAATGAACAGGGCAGCCAGCGAGCGGCCTTCGGAAAAATCCTCGCGCAGCATCAGCTGGTCCAGTTCGGACAGCTTCCACGGCACCACTTCCAGTTCTTCCGGCTCGTCGCCGGGCAAGCGTTGCGGATACAAGTCGCGTGCCAGCACCAGCCATGATTGATGGGTCATGTAGGTCGGCGCCAGCGTCAAAGGACGCAGCAAGTCGATGCGGCGCGCACCGTAGCCGGCTTCTTCCTGGAGTTCGCGGTCGGCGGCCTGCTCGGGCGTTTCGCCGGCATCAATGCGGCCCTTGACCAGACCCAGCTCGTAACGATGCACGCCGGCGGCGTATTCGCGCACCAGCAGCACGGTTTCATCGTCGAGCATCGGCACTACCACCACCGCACCGTGGCCGCGCGTCACCATGCGATCGAAGCGACGGCGCTCGCCATTGGAAAATTCCAGATCCAGCCGCTGCAGGCTGTACGGCCCGGCCTGCTCTTCGCTGACGCCGTGGATGACGGGAAGGCGACGGCTCATGGTGTACGCGCGCGCATGCGCGCGATCAACGCGGCCGATATGATGGATGGATGCAATCGCCAGAACATGTCCGGGAATGTTAACAGAGCCGCCACCGTTTGATGGTCCCGCCACCGCCGCGCACTGGCGTCAGCGCGACCTTGCCGTGCTATGGCACCCGTGCACGCAGATGCGCGAGCACCACGCCGAAACGTTGCCGCTGTTACCGATTGCACGCGGCGAAGGCGCATGGCTGGTCGGCCACGATGGCCGCCGCTACCTGGATGCGGTCAGCAGCTGGTGGACGAACCTGTTCGGCCACGCCGAGCCACGCATCGCCACCGCCATAGCCAAGCAGGCCGGCACGCTCGAACAGGTGATGTTGGCAGGTTTCGGCCATGAACCGGCCATCGAACTGGCTGAACAACTGCTGGCCATCGCCCCGCACCAGGCCGGGCGCACGCCATTGGCCAAGGTGTTCTACGCCGACAACGGTTCGGCTGGCGTCGAAGTGGCGCTGAAGATGGCCTTCCATGTTTTCCACAATCGCGGCGAACACACGCGGCGCAAATTCATCGCACTGGAAAACGGCTATCACGGCGAAACCCTCGGCGCGCTGGCGGTGGGCGACATCCCGCTGTACCGCCGCATCTACGCACCGCTGCTGGCCGAAGCAATATTCGCACCCTCGCCCGATGCGTACCACGCGCACGAAGGCGAAACCGCTGAAGCCTGCGCATTGCGCGCCGCCGCCGCACTGGCAACGGTGTTCGACCAGCATCCCGGCGAAATCTGCGCGCTGATCGTCGAGCCGTTGCTGCAATGCGCCGGCGGCATGCGCATGCACCATCCGGCTTACCTGCGCCGCGCCCGTGAACTGTGCGATGCCAATGGTGCCTTTCTGATTGCCGACGAGATCGCCACCGGCTTCGGTCGTACCGGCACGATGTTTGCCTTCGAGCAAGCCGGCGTGATGCCGGACTTGATTTGCGTGTCGAAAGGCCTGACCGGCGGCTTCCTGCCACTGGCCGCGGTGCTGGCAACGCAGGCCATCCACGATGCCTTCCTCGACGACTCGCGTGAGCGCGCCTTCCTGCATTCGCACAGCTACACCGGCAACCCACTGGCCTGCGCAGCGGCATTGGCATCGCTACAAATCTTCAGAAGCGACAACGTGATCGCGAACAACCGCATTACCGCCGACAAAATGTCGAAACTGGCCGCGCACATCGGCCAGCATCGCCACGTGGCCGACACGCGCCAAACCGGCATGGTCGTCGCCTTCGAACTCACCCGTGACGGCGACAAGGCCACGCCCTTCCCCGCCGCCGCACGCGTCGGCCTGCACGCCTATCGCGCCGCCCTGCAACGCGGCGTGGTGCTGCGCCCACTGGGTGACGTGTTGTACTGGATGCCGCCGTACTGCATCGACGACACGCAACTGGCCTTGCTGGCCGAGGCCACGCAAGCAGCCATCGACGAGGCCACTGCATGCGCCTGACCCGCTGCTTCATCGAAACCACGCTCACACCCGGCAACGACATCGCCCTGCCCGACACCGCCGCCGCGCACCTGGTGCGCGTACTGCGCCTGCGCGAAGGCGATGCCTGCGTACTGTTCAACGGCGATGGCCACGACTACGCCGCGCGAATTGTTGCCGCCGGCAAACGCGAAACCCGCGTGCAGATCCTTTCGGCCACGCCCATCAACAACGAATCACCGCTGCGCATCGTGCTGCTGCAAGGCATCGCCCGTGGCGAGAAGATGGACCTGATCCTGCAGAAAGCCACCGAACTGGGCGTCGCAGCGCTGGTACCGGTGCAATCTGAACGCAGCGAAGTGAAACTCGACGCCGAACGCGCCGCCAAGCGCCTGGAACACTGGCGCAGCGTGGTGGTTTCGGCTTGCGAACAAAGTGGCCGCGCCGTGTTGCCCTCAATCACTGCACCACAACCGCTGGCCGCAGCGGCGACTTCCATTGATGCCACGCTGAAACTCACCCTGGACCCGGAAGGCGAACATGCACTCGCCTCAATCCCAGCGCCCGCGCCTGCCGTGATTGCCGTTGCCATCGGCCCCGAAGGCGGCTGGTCACCACGCGACCGCGATACCCTGCAATCGCATGGCTTCATCGGCCTGTGCCTGGGCCCCCGCATCCTGCGCACCGAGACCGCCGGCTTGGCCGCGATTGCGGCGCTGCAATCGCGGTTTGGAGACTTGAGCTAGGGAGTCGCCCGCTGCAGCCCCGGCAAAAGACCAGTAAAAGCAGCTTGTCATGAACTGACACCACACCGCAGGTGTGCGACTTGCTGCTTCAGGCCGCCTGCTGCAGGGCCTCGCTGACCATCGCTTCGACCTTGTCCAAGTCAGGCAGCATGGCTACTTCCTCACCCAGCAGGATGCGCACCAGTACACCTTCGGGCAGAGTGTCTTCACTGGCATCGGCCAGCAGGCCGTCGCGCGGTACCGAAACCAGACGCGGGAAGCTGGGGGTCAGCAGCGCCAGATACGGCATCATTTCATCGCCGCCCAGGGCCTTGAGCACCACGAATTTGCTGCTGTCGGTCACGCCTTCATCATGCAGTCCGGCCAAGCGAGCGAACGACACCACTGGCACCGGCCAGCCATGCCATTGGATGCGGCCAGCCAGCCATGACGGCACATCGGCGATGGGCTCCACCGGTACTTTCGCCAGCACCTCGCCGACGGCTGCATTGGGCAGCAATACACGGGCGTCACCCGCTTGCACCAGAACACCACGGATTTCGTCGCTGTTGTGCGCCATCGGGAAACTCCAGGAATTGTACGGTTACGTGCGCTGAACCAAGGCGGCAGCCAATCCAGCCGGCTCGCCGACCGTACCGCCGCGCGCCTGCAGCGCCTTGGCGGCAGCCGGGTCGTAGCAGCCTTGCGGCGACTGGCCGCCGGCATAGCCACCCTTCGCTGCAAGAGCCACGGCGGCATCGACACAGGCCGGGTCGCTGCCACTGAGCAGCAACACCGCACTTTGCGCTGGCAGTGCGGCGATCAAGGCCTCGACATTGGTCTCGCCTTCATCGAAGCGAACCTTGCCATTTTCGACGATCGTCGCCACGTCGTCGGGGAGCACGTAAACCCGGGAAGCCAGCGCCGCGTCACCAGCGCGCGCCAGCGATACCGGCATCGGTGAGACGCGCTGGAGTTGCTTGACCAAGTTGACGTAACGCCCACCATCCAACCGCAGGCTCAGTAACAGCGGCATTGGGAAATCCGCCGGCAATTCAGTCAGCACCCGGCGCACCGCATCGGGGCCGCCGATACCGGCCAGCAACAGGACGGCACCGACCACGACCTCGCCGGTCGCAGTCGGTTCGCAATCCATGGGGGTATCGCTCAATGCTTCGAGTTCCAGCTTCCACTCAGTCTTGGGTGCCGGCATGGGAACCGGCATTTCTTCGGACAGTGGCGGCGGCTCGGCGACGGCAGGCGCTGGTTCGAGCTTGTCCTCGGCGGGCATGGTGGCGGACACACCAAAACCTTCGACCAGCGCAGCATCCAGTGGCTGTGCCGGCGGTTCCCATGCTTCGGGCTCATCTGCCTGGAACAGAGACACAGGCGTGTCGTCGGCAGGCAGCGGCTCCTCGTCAAGCACCAGTGACAGGCCGCTGTCGTCGGTCAGCGAAAGGCCGCTGTCTGCAAACGAAACCGTGATGCCGCTATCTTCAACCAGACTCAGGCTGTCCTCCTGGTCTGTCAGCACAGGACTGGCCTGCGGCAGCGACTGCGCCAGGTCGCGAGCCTCATCCAAGTGCGGTTGCAGGCGCTGTCCGGCATGCAATTCCGCCGGCGTCACCCAGCGATTCGGTTGCAGCGGTGTGTCGGTAAGACCATCGGATTCGCGGCCCGGCGGCAGCACGTCACGGTGCCCGTGCAGCTTGGCCGACAGGTGCCGCACCCATCGCTGCGCATCCCAGCCACTGCGGCTTGCGGCCAGTTCGGCGTCTTCATAGATCACGTTGACGTCTGGGTCGTGCAGCACCTCGTCCAGACGGGACAAACCATCTTCGAGGGTCGGGTCCAACACCACCAGCACGGCAGCGGCTTGCGCGGACTGCAGCGCGAGGACATCGACGACCGTCGGATCGGCTTCCAGCACGATCCGGGCATCGGCTTCGGCCAATGCTTGGCGCAGGTTGTCACGCGCGAGGCCTTCGCGCGCCAGCAGCACCACTGACTTGGCCGCCTTGGTTTCAGTCGCGGGCACGGGCGATCCCCAGCAGGTCATAAACGTTGCGCATCAGGTCGAGCTCCTGGTACGGCTTGCCCAGGTAGCGCTGCACGCCGATTTCGAAGGCGCGTTGGCGGTGCTTGTCGCCGGTACGCGAGGTGATCATGACGATGGGAACGTTGCGGAAGCGCGCATCGGCACGCATCGCGGTAGCCAGTTCGTAGCCATCCATGCGTGGCATTTCGATGTCGAGCAGCATCAGGTCGGGGATGCGTTCTTCCAGTTTCTCCAGCGCCTCGACGCCGTCGCGGGCAACTGCGACCTCGAAGTTGTGGCGCTCCAGCACGCGGCCGGTGACCTTGCGCATGGTCAGCGAATCATCGACCACCATCACCAGCGGCACATGGCGCTGTTCCGGCATCTGCGCGGCAGCATGCAGCACTGCCTGCGGCTGCGACACGAAGCGGCGAACCAGCGGCGCGGCATCCAGGATCACCACGATGCTGCCATCGCCGGTGACCGTTGCACCGTAGATGCCAGGCATCGAGGCGATCTGCGGACCAACCGGCTTGACCACGATTTCGCGATTGCCCAGCACCTCGTCCACGGCAATCGCCGCGCGCAGATCGCCGGCACGAACCAGCAACAGCGGTAGCTGGGTTTGGCCTTCAGCCTTGGCCGGGGCATGGCCGGTCAGCGCGCCGAGGTCATACAGCGCGTAATCCTCGCCACCGTAGGCATAGGCACCACTGCCGGCGTCGTAGCGCTCGCGGGCGATGCGGCCAATGCCGCTGACGGCCGCCACCGGCACCGCGAACTGGGTATCGCCGATCTGCACGAACACCGCCTGGGTGACCGCCAGAGTCTGCGGCAAACGCAGAGTGAAGGTGGTGCCCTTGCCGGCCTGCGAGGCGATTTCCAGCACGCCGCCAAGCTGGCGCACTTCATTGTGAACCACATCCATGCCAACGCCACGGCCGGCCAGCTGGCTGACGGATTCAGCGGTGCTGAAGCCCGACTCCAGGATCAGTCGTTCCAGTTCGGCATCGGACAGTTGTGCATCGGCGGCGATCATGCCGCGTTCCACGGCGCGGCGACGGATCACGGCATGATCAAGGCCAGCGCCGTCATCGGCGATCTGCAGGACCATTTCCGAGCCTTCGCGGCGCAGGCGGATCTGCACCACGCCTTCGGCCGGCTTGCCGGCGCGGCTGCGTGCATCCGGCGTCTCCAAGCCGTGCGCCATCGCATTGCGCAACAAGTGTTCCAGAGGCGCAGTCATGCGTTCCAGCACGCTGCGGTCCAGTTCGCCATGGGCGCCGTCCAGTTCCAGCCGGACCAGCTTGCCGGTATCGGCGGCGGCTTGGCGCAGCACACGACGCAGGCGCGGCACCAGGCCGTCGAACGGCACCATGCGCGCGCGCATCAGGCCGTCCTGCAACTCGCCGCTGACGCGCGATTGTTGTTGCAGCAGCAGGTCCTGGTTGCGCGACAGATCGTCCAGCGTGCTCTGCAGGCCGCCGATGTCGGCTGCCGATTCGGCCAGCGCGCGGCTGAGCTGTTGCAGGGTGGAGAAGCGGTCCAGTTCCAGCGGGTCGAACGCCGGATCGCCGACGTCGTGTTCGCGCTGGTAGCGGGCGACGATCTGCGCTTCGGTTTCCAGGTCCAGGCGGCGCAACTGGTCGTGCAGACGAGTGTTGGTACGATCCAGTTCGGCCATCGCGCCGCGGAACGCACCCAGTTGCTGTTCCAGGCGCGAACGGTAGATCGCCACTTCGCCAGCGAAGTTGACCAGGCGGTCGAGCAGGTCGGCACGGATGCGCACCTGTTCCTGCGAGGCCGGCATGAAGGCTTCCGGCTCGGTCAACGCCGCAAGTTGCGGCAGAGCAGCAACCGGCTGCGGATCGGAAGTCATGGATTCCGATCCAGTCATGACTTCTTCGATCTCCAATGGCGCAGACAGAGGTGCCAGCTCCTTCGGTACAGTCGGATCCTGCGCCAACGCACTCGGTAGCGGCGCGCCGAGCGCACGTGCGTTGAATTCGGCGATCAGATCCTTCGGGATGCCGACCGCACGGTGCTCGCCGGTCTTCGCCAGCAGTGCATGCAGTGCATCGAAGCCGCGCTCCAGCGCGCGGATATCGTCGATACCCAGCTCGATACGCTGTGCGGCCGCCTCCTCCAACAGTGACTCGACTGCGTGGCCAAGGTCACCGATGGAGTTGATCCCGGCCATGCGTGCGCCGCCTTTCAGCGTGTGCAGGTCGCGTTGCAAGTCGACGATGAGGGCATGCGCATCCTCGGTTGGGGCCACGCGCAGACTGGCCAGTACCTCGTCGGAATGGTCGAGCAGGTCGCGGCCTTCCTCGACGAAGATGTCCACCAGTTCCAGATCCAGGCCAGCGGCATCCAGCACGCCCAGATCGACAATTTCGACCGGAAGCGCAGCTTCGATGTATTCGACCGGGGCTTCAAACCGTGGCTGGGTTTCCAGCTCAGGCTGTGGTTCGTGCGCGGTTTCCGCCGCCGGGATCCAGGACGTGTCGGAGGTTGCCATTCCTTCGGCCGGGGCTTGCGTCTCGGCGCTGGCTTCGACTTCCTCGGCTTCGACTGCCTGGACCTCGATCTCTCGAGCATTGTCTTCGGTTGCGATTTCCGCTTCGACTTGCGCCTGCGTTTCATCAGCAGATGTTTCGGCGGACTGCCACGACTCATCTTCAACCGGTTGCGATTCGATGGAAGGTTCGGCCTCGGTGGGTTCGGCTACCGACTCTACGGCTTCGACCTCGACGGTCACAGCATCGTCGAATGTGGGCTCGGCAAATTCCTGCCCAGTGAATGCGGCTTCCGCTTCGATGGTGTCCACCGGCGCGGTGTCGGCCACTTCCGAAACTGCGGCATCAGGCGTGGCAAGGACGGTGGGCGTAGCGGATGTGTCCAACCACAGCAGCACGGGCGCAGCGACAACGGTAGTGGCCGGCGGCGTCATTTCGGTAACCGACGTGGATTCTTCGGCGTGCGGTTCGACCGATGCTTCAGCAGCGGGTTCCTCGACAAATTGCTCTTCGACAGCCTGTTCCTCGGTGGGAAGCAGTTCCACGGCCTGCGGTTCGGCGGTGCTTTCCGTTTCGAGAACGATCTCTTCGACCATCGATGCGCTTTCTTCGTCCATCGGTGTCAGCGCATCCAGCGCGGGGGCTTCCTCTTCCAGCGACACGAATGTTTCGGCGGCCGGCGTGGATTCTTGCGCCGCATCGCCGGCGATGTCGTTGGTAGGCGCGTCGAAATAGGTTGAAAGGTCGTTGGAAACCAGGTCGATCACCTCCGTATCTGCCAGTGGCGTCGGCGGCTGGATGTCGGCAGTGGCCGTTGCGAACGAATCGACAACGGTTGCCACCGACGGCGGCAGGCCGTCACGCAATGCCGACAGGCGCGAGGGCAGTTCCGTGAATACCGGCACGTGCGGCCATGGCGCACCCAGTCCGGCGATGGTGTCGGCGATAGCACGCACGCTGTCGGCCAGCGCGGTGACGCCGGCCGGTGGCACAGGCTCGGAAGACGGCAGGCGCTTGAGGTATTGCTCGGCCGGGGCGGTGACGTTGGTGATTTCCGGCACGTCGGCCATCGCGAACGCGCCATTCATGGTATGGAACGCGCGCAACACGGTTTCGCTGGCGGGCTGCGGCGCAATGCTGGCCTGCGCCAGCCAACCACGAACGGTATCCAGGTGTGCAGTGATTTCGGCTTCCAGGATTTCGCGCAGCACGCCGTCGAGCATGAAGGGCGTGGTGGCGAGTTCGGGCGCGGCGAAGGACGGCTCGGTTTCGGTGGTTTCAGCAGTTTCGACTGGCGTGGCGAATTCGACGACGGTGGCTTCCGGCATCGTGGTGGCGGTCGGCAATTCCACCTGTGCGGAATGGAATACTTCCTCACCAGCGGCGAGGCGTTCGGCGACCGTCTCGATGCCTGCCCAGTCCGCCTGCACCGGCTTGCGTCCATGCAGGGCATCGTTGAATTGCGGCAAGGTGTCGCAGGCTTGGCCCAACAGTACGGCGACCGCCTCGGTGGGCGGGCGCGTGCCGTCAAGCACGCGGTTGAGCATGTTCTCGATCTTCCAGCTGAACTCGCCCAGCAGCATGGCACCAACCAGGCGGCCACTTCCCTTGAGCGTATGGAACACGCGGCGGATCGGGCGCAACTTCTCCAGGTCTTCCGGCGCGGTTCGCCAAGCCTGCAGCAGGCGTTCGAGGTTGGCGATTTCCTCGTCGAATTCTTCCAGGAAGACTTCGCGGATCTCGTCGTCAATATCGCCACTCCGGGCGTCGAAACCACCATGCTCCGGCGGAATTCCGCCAACCGGCGCTGTGTCCATGGCGAATGCCGGTGCAATAGCCGGTTCCACATCCTTGGCGGCGACTGCCTCGACCAAAGCTGCGTCGATTTCGATCGGCGCGGTCGCGGTAGCCGGCGCCGGAGCGTCTGCCAGCGCCGGTTCGGCATCGTCAAATGACGTGAAGGATGACGCGGGTTCCGCCTGCGACAACATTTCCACTGAATCGTCTTCGACGATGGCAACGGCCGCTGGCGCCTCCTCGGGCAGCGGCCAGTAATGCAACGCTTCCAGGCTGCTGCGTGCAATATCCAGGATTTCGGTCTGGTTGGGCCGGCGATCACGCAAGGCTTCCAGATAGTATTCAAGACTGGCCATCGCGTCAGCCAGAGTGTCGAGCTGCTGGCCACCGGGCACGCGGCGCTTGCCGATCAGTTCGGTCACCACGTAGCGGCGCACGCCTTCCAGATAGTCGGCGGCGGTATCCAGGTCAAGGATGCGCAGCGCACCGGCCACTTCGGACAGCAGGCGCGGGACCTCGGCCAGCTCGCCGTGATTCCAGCTGGTTTCGATGAAGGCAACGAAACCCTCGCGCGCGGCGGCGAAGTTATTGATCGCTTCCTGTGCCAGCGCACCGACGGTGTGCTGGACGTCGGCAGCGTGTACGCCTTCGGCTTGCACGCCGGCCGCGCCGAGATTGGCGACTTGGGTATCGAGAGTGGCATCGACGTAGAGCAGCGCACCGGCGATATCCAGCAGCACGCCTTCATCGGCGGCGCGCTGGCCGGACACCAGCGTCGCCAGCGTGTCGCGCTGTTCCAGAACCACGCCGCGCGCTTCACCCAGGCCCAGCATGCCCAAGGTGTCGGCCACATTGCCCAGCTCGCCGACCTGCGGCTGCAAGACGGCCACGTCCGCACCGGTGCGCAGCTGCAGATCCAGTGCATCCTTGATCCGCAGCAGTTCTTCCTTGACCGCGCCACCGACGGTGTCGAACAAAGCCTGGTTGCGTCCGCTGATGCTGCTGCGGGCGTGCTCGATCTCCGCCTCGCTGGGGGCGTCGCCGGCAGGTGCGTCAGCCGGGAACAACATGTTCTCGCTGATGCCGCTCGCGCCTCGTGCCGCGCGGATGTCGTTGAGCAATGGCAGCAGCACGATCGGGATATCACGGTGGCCGCCTTGCAGGCGTTCCAGGTAATCCGGCAACAACACGATGCCGCGCATCAGCGTGGCACAGGCTTCGTCGCGATCGGTAGCCAGGTCATCACGCAGCGCCTGCGCCAGCAACTCCAGTTCCTCGGCGACCATCGCCGGGGCGTACAGTTCGACCATCCGCAGCGTGCCCTGCACCTGGTGCAGGTAGTGGGTGCACAACTGCATGCGCGCCGTGTCGCTGGGGTCTTCAACGAAGTATTCAACTTCGGCCTGCGCTTGGCGCAGGGTTTCATCCAGTTCCGGCTTGACCCAGCCCAGTGCCGCCTGGCTCATGGCATCGCGCAGCGCAACGTTCACCGGTCACCTCCGGCAGCTGCCTGGTTACGCGCAGTGCGGCAGTTCATCTTGGTGCATCCCCTGTTCATTCGCTGGTTCGCCCTCAACCCGGCAGCTTGAAGTCGGCGACCGAACGGCGCAGGTCGGCGGCCAGTTGTGCCAAGTGGCCGATCGAGTCGGCGGTCTGGCTGGCGCCTTGCGAGGTCTGCGAGGTGATCTGGCGGATCACGGTCATGGTGCGGGTGATGTCCGAAGCCGCCGTGGACTGCTGCTGGGCCGCGCCGGAGATGTTCTGAATCAACTGGTTGAGATCGCTGGACACGCGTTCGATTTCGCCCAGTGCGGTACCGGCGTCTTCGGCCAGGCGTGCACCGGAGACCACTTCGGAGGTGGTCTGTTCCATCGAACTGACCGCTTCGTTGGTATCGGCCTGAATCGCTTGCACCAAGCCCTCGATGCGGCGGGTTGCATTGGAGGTGCGTTCCGCGAGGCGTTGCACTTCGTCGGCCACGACCGCGAAACCGCGACCGGCTTCACCGGCCGAGGCCGCCTGCACCGCCGCGTTGAGCGCGAGGATGTTGGTTTGCTCGGAAATGTCGTTGATCAGTTCCACCACCGAGCCGATTTCCTGCGAGGACTCGCCCAGGCGCTTGATGCGCTTGGAGGTTTCCTGGATCTGGTCGCGAATCTGGTCCATGCCGCGGATGGTTTCGCGCACCACGCCGGCACCTTCGGTCGCGATCTGCACCGAGCGCTGGGCCACGTCGGCTGAGGTGGTGGAGTTTTGCGACACCTGGCCGATGGATTCGGCAATTTCGGTAATGCGCTCGGAAGCGGTGTTGATCTGCTCGGACTGGTGGCCTGCCGCTTCGGCCAGCTGCAATGCGGTGGCCTGGGTTTCCTGGGTAGAGGCAGCCACCTGCACGGTGGCGTCGTTGATCGTGGTGACCAGATGGCGCAATTCGTCAACGGCATAGTTGATTGCGTCTGCGATCGCACCGGTCATGTCCTCGGTGACCGAAGCCTTCACGGTCAGGTCGCCTTCGCCGAGGCTGGAAATTTCGTCCAGCAGCCGCATGATCGCCTGCTGGTTGCGGCTATTGAATTCCACCTGCGCCTGGTAGCGGGTGTCCTGTTCGCGCTGGCGGCTGCGATAAAAGCTGTACAGGAAGCCGCCGATCGACAGCAGCAACAGCGCGCCTCCTCCCACCGACCACCAGAAATTCGGGAACAGACGTGTATCGCGCGCCGAACCGAACGAGGAGAACGCCTGGAACAGGCGGGTGCTGTCTGCCAGCATGCCGCCGGCTCCGTTGCTCAGCGTGGTCGCCGCACCCTGTGCGGCGAACAGGTTCTTCGAGTTGCCGAGGATCGCGTCAAGGTCGCGCTTCATCGCGGTCCACGAGGTCTGTGCCTGCGCCAATGGGCCAGTCGCCGCGCCGCGCACGGCCGTGATGCCGAGTTCGGCATTGCCTTCGCGCAAGCCATCCAGCACCTGGCCGAACAGCACCGCGTCGCGGCCCAGCGCGGTACCGGCGATCGCCGCCGCCGCGCCGCCAGCGCGGATTTCAGTGACGCGACGGGCCATGGTGCCGGCCAGCACCACCTGTTGCAGTGCGTTGTAGGTTTGCGAAGCAGGCGCGCCGCTGGACGACATCGCACGCACCACTTCGTTCAACTGCGCCTGTAGTTGCGGCACTTGGTTGGTGAAGCGGTCGGCGTTGCCGGCCAGCGCCAGCACCACCGGCTCGGAGGCGACGATCTGCTCGGCGCTCTTGCCCAACGGTGCCCAAGTAGTGGCCAGCTTGCCCAGCGGCCCGGCGATGGTGCGCTCGTCGCCGTAGCGAGTCTGGATTTGCTGTACGGTGCCGACGATTTCCTGCTGGGTGACCTTGAAGGCCTTGTAGGCATCGGCGTTGCCGCCGACCGCGTCGCGGCCTTGGTTGGCCAACTGCTGCGACAGCACGCGCAAGTCGGATGCGCCGGTGCTGGCACCGGACAAGCGGCTGCCCAGCCATGCCGACGCAGCCGTGTTCGCGCCGAACACGATCACCGAGATCGCCAACAGGACCAGCCAGAAGCTGGTGCCAAAGCCGCCGATCTTGCTGGCTGTGGCGGTATCCGGTGCAGTGCTCATCGGTCGGTTTCCTGAAACTTGGGGTTGGGGCTGGTATTGGAAAGGCCGGCGGTCACGCCGCGGCCTGTCGGAATTCAGGGGTACGCGCAAGCAAGGACAGCGCGAACACACCCCAGTCGTGGTCTTCGGCACGGTAGGCATGCTGCACGAAGTTGGCGTAGCGGCCATCGGCCAACCCGCCCGGCTCGATGGCCTGGTCGGGGTCGAAGCTGCGCTGGCCGTAGAGTTCATCGATGGTCAGGGCGACGTCACCGCCGGGCTGGCGCATGACCAGTACGCGCTGGCCCTCGTGCATCGCGGTGCGCTCGCCTTCGAGGAACTGCTTCAGGTCCACCACCGGGAAAAGATTGCCGCGCAGGTTGCCGATGCCCAGCAGCCACGGCTGCGCACCCGGCACGGGCGTGGTCGGCGGCAGGCGCACGATTTCCACTACTTCCGTAAAACTGGACACCAGCCGCCTGCGCCCGACTCGGTAACCGACGCCGCGCCATTGTTCGCGCACCTGTTCGCGCACCGGCAGCGCCACCGCGTGGGCCAGGCTGCGACGCTCGAAGTCTTCAAGGATGTCAAACGGTGAACGACTCATTGGCTAGGGCTCCCGTGCGCGCTCAGTGACCGGCATGGGTGCGGATGGCGTCGAGCAGTTCCTCGCGCGTGAACGGCTTGGTCAGGTACTGCTCCGAGCCGACGATGCGCCCGCGCGCCTTGTCGAACAGGCCGTCCTTGGACGACAGCATGATCACCGGCGTTGATTTGAACACTTGGTTGTTCTTGATCAGCGCGCAGGTCTGATAGCCATCCAGACGCGGCATCATGATGTCCACGAAGATGATTTGCGGTTTATGGTCGGCAATCTTCGCCAGCGCTTCGAAACCGTCGGTGGCGGTGACCACTTCGCAGCCTTCGCGCTTGAGCAGGGTTTCTGCCGTGCGACGGATGGTCCTGGAGTCATCAATCACCATCACCCGCAGGCCGTCGAATGCCCCGGGCGCGCCATTCTTGTCAGTCATTGTTCTTCTCGTGATCCCCTGCACGACGCCGAAATCCCGGTTTCGGTTTCGTCGTTGCGACAATGCCTTTTATTCCAGTCTTGGAGCAGACTGTCAAGACACGGTTGTCATGCCCACCATTGCTGCGCTGTACCAAAGCGAGAACTGCGTCGCATTTGTCGCCTGCTAACATTCGTGGCCAACCTCACTGCCGAACAAAGGCCGAACACGCCATGCCCCTCGATGTCGTCGTCGTGATGGACCCCATTGGTTCCATCAAGATCGCCAAGGACACCACCTTCGCCATGCTGCTGGAAGCACAGCGGCGCGGCCACCGCCTGCACTACGTCCGTCCCGGCGGGCTGTGGGTGCGCGATGGCCGGCCCTTCGCCACCGTTGCGCCGCTGACGGTGAAGGACGACAAGGCCGGCTGGTTCACCCTGGGCGAATTCGCCGAACTGGCCTTCGGCCCCGACCAAGCGGTGCTGATGCGCAAGGATCCGCCGGTTGATGCCGAATTCCTGCACGACACCCATATCCTTGACTTGGCCCGCCAGGCTGGTGCGCTGGTGGTCAACGACCCGCGCGGCCTGCGCGATTACAACGAAAAACTGGCGGCGCTGCTGTTCCCGCAATGCTGCCCGCCCAGCCTGGTCAGCCGCGACGCTGCCGCGCTGAAGGCGTTCGTGCACGAACACGGCGACGCGGTGCTGAAAACCCTGGATCTGATGGGCGGGCAATCGATCTTCCGCGCCCGTGTTGGCGACCCCAATCTCAACGTGATCCTGGAAACCCTGACCCACGGTGGCCACCGCCTGGCGCTGGCGCAGCGCTACATCCCGGCGATCAGCGAAGGCGACAAGCGCATCCTGCTGATCGACGGCGAACCGATCGACTACGCACTGGCGCGGATCCCGCAAGGTGATGAATTCCGTGGCAACCTGGCCGCTGGTGGCCGTGGCGAGGGTCGGCCCTTGAGCGAACGCGACCGCTGGATCGCCGCCCAGGTCGGCCCGGAAATGAAGCGCAGCGGCATGCTGTTCGTTGGCCTGGACGTGATCGGCGACTACCTGACCGAAGTCAACGTCACCAGCCCGACCTGCGTGCGAGAACTGGACGCGCAGTACGGCTTGAATATCTGCGCGAAGCTGTTCGACGCGATCGAGGGGAAACTGCAAGGGACATAAGGCGTTTTCATCCGCGAAGGCGCATCCGCGTTTTGTGAAAAGCATCTTTGGCCTTTTCCTCCATCAATCATGTCCACCGCTGCCCTGCCCCCAAAGATCGGAAGCAACGAACGCCTAGGCGCGACCCTGGCGCTGTCGCTGGTCGTGCACGGCATCCTCGTGCTGGGCGTGGGTTTCGCATTGGGCGATGCCGCGCCGGCATTGCCGACGCTGGACGTGATCCTGAGCCAGACGCAAACCCCGCTGACGCCGAAGGAAGCGGACTTCCTCGCCGCCGCCAGCCAGCAAGGCGGTGGCGACAGCGACGTCTCCAAGCGCCCGCGCGACAACCAGGCTGGCTGGATACCACAGGCACAGGCGGGGCTGGCACCACAGCCTTTGCGGGCGCAATCGCCGGACGCCGCACCGCCGCCGGAAGCACGCGTGCTGACCACCCGCGACAGCGATTTCAGCGTACCGCCGCAACAAGCCCGGCCGCAGCCGGACACGCCCGACCTGCCCAAGGGCGAAGCCAAGATCGAGCACGATGCGGAAATGGCGCGGCTGGCCGCCGAGATCCACCTGCGCAGCGAGTTGTACGCCAAACGCCCAAAGCGCAAGTTCGTTTCCGCCAGCACCCGGGAATATGCCTACGCCAACTACCTGCGCGCCTGGGTCGATCGCGCCGAACGCGTCGGCAACCTCAACTATCCCGACGAAGCGCGGCGCAAGCGCCTGGCCGGGCGGCTGGTGATCACCGTGGCGGTGCGCCGCGACGGTTCGGTTGAGGGCACCCACATCATCCAGTCCAGTGGCGTCCCGCTGCTGGACTCGACCGCGCTGCGCATCGTGCAATTGGCACAACCATTCCCACCGCTGCCACAAACCGAAGAACACATCGACGTGTTGCACATCACCCGTACCTGGCAATTCCTGCCAGGTGGAGGCGTGCGCGACGAATGAAAGCCGGCTTTTGTCCGCCATGCGGATGGAAATCACGGTTCAATCGGCGCGTGAGCTGGTATTTTCCACCACAGCAGCAATCACATGCTCCGAATTCCATCCCACTCCGAGGAACCCGATGCCGCTTGAATTCAGCCCGCTGCCCGTCACCGCCAACGAACCTGCCACGCTTGCCAATCGCCTGGCCGAATCCGGCCACGTCCCCGATCCGCTGCTGCGCATGTCGATGCGGCGCATGTGCGCGCAATGGCTGAAGGCCGAGCGCGGCAACGACGCCGAAAGCGTGTTCGTGCGCCAGCGTACCTGGCTGGAAGGCCTGCGCACCAGCAGCCTGCAACTGGAAGGACATGCCCCGCCGCAACCACAGCGCGAACTGCCAGCCAGCTTCTTCAAGCTGTGCCTCGGCCGACAAATGAAATATGGCTGCGGCTACTGGGAAGACGACACCACCTCGCTGAACATGGCCGAAGACCGCATGCTGCGTCTGTGCGCCGAACGCGCCGAAACCATCGATGGCCAGCGCATCCTGGAATTGGGCAGCGGCTGGGGCGCGCAGGCGCTGATGCTGGCCCATAAATATCCCAACGCCCGCGTCACCGCCGTCGTGCATTCGCCGCAACAGCAGGAATTCATCCAGGCACGCTGCCGCGAACGGGCGATCTTCAACCTCGACGTCGTACTGGGCGACATCCGCCGCCTGCAGCTGCCGGAAAGTTCATTCGACCGCATTTTCGCCGTGGAAATGTTCGAGCACATGGGCGACTACCGCGCGCTGATGTCGCGCATCGCCGGCTGGCTGGTGCCCGGCGGCAAGCTGTTCGCGCAACTGGTCTGCCACCGCGAACTGCTCCACCTGTTCGAGTCGGAGGAAAGCGCTGTCGACACGCCGTGGATGGGCCGGCATTTCTTCACCGGCGGCATGATGCCGGCGGCCGACACCCTGGAGCAGTTGCAAGGCGAGTTGAAGATGGAGCAGCGCTGGCTGCTGCCCGGCACCCACTACGAAAAGACCGCCAATGCCTGGCTGCAGAACCAGGATGACAACCGCGACGACGTGCTCAAGCTGCTGCGCACGCTCAATGGCTCGGCCAACGTCAACGTCGGCTACCAGCGCTGGCGCATGTTCTGGATGGCCTGCGCCGAACTGTTCGGCTACGGCGGCGGCAATGAATGGATGGTGGCGCAGTATCGGTTCGTGCGTTGAGGCGTGAGGCGTTGTTGGTTGCTGGAAACGCGACTGCCTTAGCCTTTGCTCGTCATGACCAGACATTCGTCGGTTGAAAGGCCCTTCCCGTGCAGGCGGGAATTACGAGCAAAAACACACCAACAGCCAACAACCCAGAAACCGGCAACTCGCATCACCCCGCGCTACTTCCGCTGCGCCTTCGCCCGCGCCGCGCGCAGGCCATCAAGCTTTTCCTTCAGCTTGATTTCCATGCCGCGCGCCACCGGCTGGTAATAGACGCGCTCGCCCATCGCATCGGGGAACGCTGTCTGGTCCAGGGCGATGCCGCCGGCAGCATCGTGGTCGTACTGGTAGCCGCTGCCGTAGCCAAGTTCCTTCATCAGCTTGGTCGGTGCGTTGCGCAGGTGCATCGGTACCTCTTGGGTGCCGTATTCGCGCACGTCGCGCCTGGCCGCGCCGAAGGCAAGATAGCCAGCGTTGGACTTGGCAGTGCTGGCCAGATACATCACCAGTTGTGCCAGCGCCAGTTCGCCTTCGGGGCTGCCGAGGCGGTCGTAGGTTTCCCAGGCATCGATCGCCATCTGCAAGGCGCGCGGATCGGCCAGGCCGACGTCCTCGACCGCCATCCGGGTCATGCGCCGAGCCAGGTAGCCCGGGTCGCAGCCACCGTCAAGCATGCGCGCCAGCCAGTACAGCGCCGCGTCCGGGTTGGAGCTGCGCACCGACTTGTGCAGCGCGCTGATCTGGTCATAGAACTGCTCGCCGCCCTTGTCGAAACGGCGGGTACGGTCGGCCAGCACCTGTTGCAGGGTTTGTTCGGTGATCTGCCCGTCTTCGTCCTGCGCCAATTCGGCGGCGATCTCCAGCAGGGTCAGCGCGCGGCGCACGTCACCATCGGCCGCGCCGGCAATTTCCCGCAAGGCCGCGTCGGCATTCTGTAAACCGCGACCACCGAGGCCGCGCTCGGCGTCTTCCAGCGCGTGCCGCAGCGCCAGCGCGATGTCGTCGGCGGAAACGGCTTCCATCACGTGTACGCGGCAGCGCGACAGCAGGGCGGAATTCAGTTCGAAAGACGGGTTCTCGGTGGTCGCGCCCACGAAGATGATCGTGCCTCGCTCGATGTGCGGCAGGAACGCATCCTGCTGCGCCTTGTTGAAGCGGTGCACCTCATCGACGAACAACACCGTATGCCGGCCTTCGGCAAAGCGATGCGCAGCCTCGGCCAGCACCTGTCGCACCTCCGGCAGCCCGGCCAGAACGGCGGAAATAGCGCGGAATTCGGCATCGGCGTACTTGGCGAGCAACAGCGCCAGCGTGGTCTTGCCACAACCCGGCGGCCCCCACAGGATCATCGAATGCACGTGGCCACTTTCCACCGCGCGGCGCAAGGCCGAATCCGGTGCCAGCAAGCGGCGCTGGCCGACCATCTCGTCCAACGTGCGCGGGCGCATGCGCTCGGCGAGCGGGCGCATGCCGCTGCGATCCACCGACAGCAGGTCGGGCGCGTCGTTCAGAGGTGTCTTCGGCTTGGCCACCCCGGCATTTTAGGGGGTGATTCGCAGGTTTGCGCTGTTGCAAGGAAGGACCAGCAGCCCCGGCAAGGCCCGCGACACCGCATCATGACGGCACAAGCGCGTTGCAATGTGCAAAAAAGTGCATGACACGTTCTATGCTCGTCGCTCGGATGAAGAACAGGGCCACCATGAAACACAAAGCAGGTTTGCTGGTTGCGCTGGCTGGCGCGATTTTCCTGGCGGTTTTTGCCGCCACCACGCCCAAGCCAGCGCCTGCCGATGCGCCGGCGACGGATTTCTCCGCCACCCGTGCGATGGTTGATGTCCGGCAGATTGCCCGACTGCCGCATCCCACCGGCAGCGCCGAGAACGCCAGGGTGCGTGACTACCTGACCCGGCGTTTGCAATCGCTGGGCATGCAGGTGACATCGCGTTCCGCGCCGTTGAACGAGCGCGCACGCAAGCGCCTGGGCCAGTGGCAGGACCACCCGGCAGAGGACGTCGAAGCGGTCAGCCTGGTCGCCACGCTGCCGGGACGCGACCCGGCCAAGCCTGCACTGCTGCTGATGGCCCACCACGATTCGGTATGGGATTCGCCCGGTGCCGGCGACGACAGCGCGGGCGTGGCCGCGATCCTTGAAACAGTGCGCGCGATCCGTGCCAGCGCGGCAATCCCCGAACGCACGCTGATCGTATTGTTCACCGATGCCGAAGAGCTGGGCCTGGTGGGTGCACAGGATTTCTTCCAGAACGATCCGCTGAGTCACCAGGTGGGCGTGATCGTCAACCTCGAGGCGCGTGGCGGCGGCGGCCGGGCAACGATGTTCGAAACCGGCCGCGACAACGGCGCGATGATGCGCCTGTTCGCGAAGGCGGTACGGCAACCGGTGACGACCTCGCTCAGCGTCTTCATCTACAACCACATGCCCAACTCCACCGACTACACCGCTGCCAAGCAGCAAGGCGTGCCGGGTTTCAACATCGGTTTTGTCGGTCGCCCAGGGCAATACCATTCGCCGACCTCCACGCCCGATGCGCTGGAACAAGGCTCGCTGCAGGACATGGGTCGGCAGACGCTGGATCTTTGCCGTGCATTGCTGGCCGTGCCCGAACTGCCCGGCCAAGCGCCCGATCTGGTTTTCTTCGACCTGTTCGGACTGGCGCTGATCTCCTATGCCGGCTGGGTCGGCTGGTTGCTGCTTGCCTTTGCTGCCCTCGCCTACGGCCATGCGGGCCGGGGCGTGACCACGCTGCGCACGGCCGGCCGTGGCATCGCGATTGCGCTGGCGCTGCTGCTGGTGGGCGGGGTGATGCTGTGGGCCGGCAATCTGGTTTCCGGCGCAGACGGGCCGGTGAACTATTACGACCGGCTGGCGGCGATTCCGCGGCTGGAAGTGCAGGCGGCGCTGCTGTGTCTGGCGGCAATCTTCTTCGTGGCCGGCTTGCTGTTGAATGACCGTGCGCCCGGCGCGCTGGCCCCGTCGATGGCACTGCCCTTCCTGTTGCTGGCCGGGGTGGCGCAGGCATTCGCCCCCACGGCGGCCTTCCCGCTCTATTTGCCGCTGGTGCTCGGCGGTGCGGCTGCCGCCATCGCACGTTGGCGGCCGGGCATCACAGGCCAATGCGCAACCCTTGCCGCCGCCGTACTGGGCGTGGGTTACCTGCTGATGCTGGCCCACGCCCTGCTGCTGGCAGTCGGGCCGGACGCGCCCTATGCCGTTGCGCTGCCGATGGCGCTGGCTACCGGACTGCTGTTGCCGCTGCTGCCTTCCTTCAAGCGGCCCCAGGCCATGAAGGCAGCGGCTGTGCTCACGATCCTGGCACTGCTGATCGCGCTGTGGGTGCGGTTCGACGCTGTGGCCGCCAGCGTTCCGGCGTACAGCCAATAGGCGTGCCAGCCAGCAACGACTGAAGCGCCTTGCGACAAGCTCAGATATCGCCCACCACGTCCACGCCCTGCCCAGGCTTGTACTGGAAGGTGCCATTGGCGAAGGACGGGTTGCGCTTCCAGCCACTGAATTGAATCGTGGTGCGCTGGCCGACGCCATCGACCACGATCATCTTCTCCAGCCCGTTGCGGCCAAAGCCGAGGCTGGCGTTCTGGAAGCCGGCTTCGGCATCGCCCTTCGGGGTCAGTTGCAGCCAGTCCAGGCCATCGCGCTGGCCGGTTTCGGTGGCGTTGAACTGCGCATCCAGCTTGGCAGGATCCAGCAGCGCGGCCAACGGGCTGTTCTGCTCTTCCGCGCCTTGGTCACGGACGCTGGCCTGTTGCAGGTCCGGCTCGTAGATCCAGACTTTCTTGCCATCGGCCACGATCAGTTGCTCGTAGGGCTTGACGTATTCCCAACGGAACTGGCGCGGCGCGGACAGTGCGACGCGGCCACTGGAGGCCTCCTTCAAGCGGCCGTTGCCGTCATGCACCTGCTGGGTGAACTGCCCGTCCAGGCCTTTCAGGCCGGTGGTGAAGGCGGTCAATTCAGCGCGGGCGCCGGCCTGGGCGATGCCGGTGACGAAGGCGGCAGACAGGATTGCGGTCATGAGCAGGAACTTGCTCGACGAGAACTTGGCAAAGGCAGGCGACATGCAGGGATTCCAGCGAAGGGATGGCGCGAAGTGTGGAAAGTACCGCCTGAACCGACGCCGACGCTTCAAACGGCGGTTGCGTAATCCAGCACCGGTTCCAGCGGGCGCAATGTCGCCACGCCGTGGCCGCATTCGGCCAGGTATTCCAGCCATTTGCCCAGGAAAGTGTTCATGCGCACGCGATGGCCGATCAGGGCGGCTGGCGGCGGGAACAGGCCGATCGCATCCTGCCAGCGGCGGCCGACGTAGCAATGCGTGGCCTCGGCCTGGCGTGCGTCGCGGTACAGGCGCACGTAGGCGGACGGATCCGGCTCGCCGCTGACCGGGTCGATCAGGCCATAGGTCAAGCGCAATTCCACCGTGTAGCGATGGGTCTGGATCACGTCCAGGTACAGATCCATGCCATCGCCGATCGACGAGACATACCGCCCTTCGGCCAGGTCGCCGGGGGCGAACAAGCGGTTCAAGTGCGAAAAATTCTCGGCGTACATCGCCATCAGCCAGCCGAAACGGCTCAACTTGGGGATCTGCGCCAATCGGGAAATCGCCTGTGCCATGCAAGGGATGCTACACGCTGGCAGTGCATCGTGGCAGCGTTGACGGGTGCGCGGATGCGACCTATGTTGGGAATCTGTTTATGGGTTCCTGGTTGTTGGAAAAGTGATGCCCCCTCCAGCAACCAGCAACCCAAAACCCACTTCAAAACATCTCGCGGTGCAAGCCCAGCGTTGACATCACCTTGCTGGCGATCTCCTCGATCGAGGTATGCGTGGTGCTGAGCGTGGGGATGCGTTCCATCTGGAACATCGTCTCGGCCGCCACCACTTCGCGCTTGCAGGTTTCCAGCTTCGCGTAGCTGGAATTGGGCCGGCGCTCCTGGCGGATTTGTTGCAGCCGTTCCGGGTCGATGGTCAGGCCGAACAGCTTGCGCCGGTGCGCGCGCAGGCGCGGCGGCAGGCGGTCGGTTTCCAGGTCCTGGTCGGTCAGCGGGTAGTTGGCCGCGCGAATGCCGTAATGCAGCGCCAGGTACACGCAGGTCGGCGTCTTGCCCGCGCGCGACACGGCCACCAGGATCACGTCGGCCTCGTCGTAATCCACCGCGATGCCATCATCGTGCACCAGCGCGAAATTCATCGCGTTGATGCGGCGGTGATAGCTTTCGAAATCCACCAGCCCGTGTGCATGCCCCACCCGCGATTGCCGCTGCGCGCCCAGTTCGCGCTCCATCGGGTCGATGAACGGCGCGAACACGTCCAGCATCAATGCGCCACTCTCGCGCAACAGCGCACCGGCTTCGGCATCGACAATGGAATGGATCACGATCGGCCGCACGCCGTAGCGCCCGCCGGCCTCGCGGATGCGCTGCGCGGTGGCGCGGGCCTTGTCTGCATCGTCGATGAAGGAAATGCGTTCGGTGACGAAATTGAACCCCGCGAACTGGGTCAACAGGCTGTGGCCAATGGTTTCCACGGTGATGCCCGTACCGTCGGACACATAGAACACCGGCCGGGTTTCCGTGCCTGCCATCGTCATCGTTACGTTCCTGTCTTTTGGTGATTGGGCCCGGAGAAATCCCCACTTCGTCATCCCGGCGCAAGCCGGGATCCAGCTTTACAGCGGTAGAGCAAGGGCTGGATCCCGGCTTGCGCCGGGATGACGAGCAGTTGAAGAGGCTCCGAGAAACAAAATACAAGTGAAATCAAGCTTGTCCGCAATTGGTATGCTGCGGCATCATATCGCCTTTCCCCAACGGACTTGCCGCCGGCCAGCCGTTCCGGCCCGGTGGCCCACCCCCACAACGGAGCTTCCCGCTTGAGCCAGAACATCCTGTGGCTGCACGAATTGCGTCTTTCCGACCTGGCCCAGGTCGGCGGCAAGAATTCCTCGCTTGGCGAGATGATCGGCAACCTGGCCGGCTTGGGCGTATCGGTGCCCGGTGGTTACGCGACCACCGCCGATGCCTTCAAGGACTTCATCGCCCACAACAACCTGAGCCAGCGCATCTTCGACAAGCTGGCCACGCTGGACGTGGAAGACGTGCCCGCGCTGACCGCCGCCGGCAAGGAAATCCGCCAGTGGGTGATCGACGCGCCGCTGCAACCGCAACTGGATGCGGATATTCGCAGCGCCTATGCCAAGTTGAGCGCCGACAATGGCGGTGGCGAAGTGGCTGTTGCCGTGCGTTCCTCCGCCACCGCCGAAGACTTGCCCGATGCTTCGTTCGCCGGCCAGCAGGAAACCTTCTTGAATGTGACCGGTGCCGATGACGTGGTGCACAAGGTCAAGGAAGTGTTCGCTTCGCTGTACAACGACCGCGCCATTGCCTATCGCGTGCACCACAACTTCAAGCACGAGGACGTGTTCCTGTCCGCCGGCGTGCAGTTGATGGTGCGCTCGGGCGTGGGTTCGTCCGGCGTGCTGTTCACGCTGGATACCGAATCCGGCTTCCGCGACGTGGTCTTCGTCACTTCCAGCTATGGCCTGGGCGAAATGGTCGTGCAGGGCGCGGTCAATCCGGACGAGTTCTACGTTTACAAACCCACCTTGCAGCAAGGCAAGCCGGCAATCCTGCGCCGCGCGCTGGGCAGCAAGGCGATCCGCATGGTCTATTCCGACGTGCCCGGCGAGCGCGTGCGCACCGAGGACACGCCGGCCGAATTGCGCGGCCAGTTCTCGATTTCCGATGAGGATGTGCAAGCGCTGTCGAAACAGGCGCTGATCATCGAAAAGCACTACGGCCGCCCGATGGACATCGAGTGGGCAAAGGACGGCGTGAGCGGCAAGCTCTTCATCGTGCAGGCGCGCCCGGAAACGGTGAAATCCCGTGCGAAGGCCACGCAGATCGAGCGCTACACCCTGCAACAACGCGGTGATGTCATCGCCGAAGGCCGCGCCATCGGCCAGAAGATCGGCGCAGGCGTGGCCCGCGTGGTGCGTTCGCTGGACGACATGAGCCGCGTACAGCCCGGCGACGTGCTGGTTGCCGACATGACCGACCCAGACTGGGAACCGGTGATGAAGCGCGCCAGCGCCATCGTCACCAACCGCGGCGGCCGCACCTGCCACGCGGCGATCATCGCTCGCGAACTCGGCGTGCCGGCCGTGGTCGGCACCGGCAACGCGCTGGACTACATCGAAGACGGCAAGGAAATCACCGTCAGTTGCGCCGAAGGCGACACCGGCTTCATCTACGCCAATGCCCTGCCCTTCGAACGCACCACCACCGATCTTGGCAACATGCCGGCCGCACCGCTGAAGATCATGATGAACGTGGCCAACCCGGAGCGCGCCTTCGACTTCGGCCAGTTGCCCAATGCCGGCATCGGCCTGGCACGCCTGGAGATGATCATCGCCAGCCACATCGGCGTGCATCCGCTGGCGCTGCTGGAATACGACAAGCAGGACGCGGAAACGAAGAAGAAGATCGACGCCAAGATCGCCGGTTATGCCGGCCCGGTCGATTTCTACGTCGGTCGCCTGGCCGAAGGCATCGCCACCATCACCGCCTCGGTTGCGCCGAACCCGGTAATCGTGCGCTTGAGCGACTTCAAGAGCAACGAATACGCCAACCTGATCGGCGGTTCGCGCTACGAGCCGCACGAGGAAAACCCGATGATCGGCTTCCGTGGCGCCAGCCGTTATGTGTCCGCCGATTTCGAGCCGGCGTTCGCGCTGGAATGCCAGGCGGTCAAGCGCGTGCGCGAGGAAATGGGCCTGGACAACCTGTGGGTGATGATCCCGTTCGTGCGCACGCTGGAAGAAGGCCGCAAGGTGATCGAAGTGCTGGCGCGCCACGGCTTGAAGCAGGGCGAGCATGGACTGAAGGTCATCATGATGTGCGAAGTGCCGAGCAATGCATTGATGGCCGAGGAGTTCCTCGACATCTTCGACGGTTTCAGCATCGGCTCCAACGACATGACCCAGCTCACCCTGGGCCTGGACCGCGATTCGAGCATCGTCGCCAACCTGTTCGACGAGCGCAATCCGGCGGTCAAGAAGATGCTGTCGATGGCGATCTCCGCCGCCAAGAAGAAAGGCAAATACGTCGGCATCTGCGGCCAGGGCCCGAGCGACCACCCTGACTTGGCCGAATGGCTGTTCCGCGAAGGCATCGAATCGGTATCGCTGAACCCCGACACCGTGGTCGATACCTGGCTGCGCCTAGCGAAGTTGAAAGCGGCCTGATTGTCGTTTGGCTGAATGCGAAAAGCCCCGCGATGCGGGGCTTTTTCGTGATTCCTCGGGACTTCCTTACCCCGCCAATTCCGCCAACCGCGCGCGGTAATACCGCAATTCCTCGATCGAATCGCGCACGTCGCTCAGCGCGGTGTGATTGGAGTCCTTCTTCACCCCCGCCAGCACCTGCGGTGCCCAGCGCCGCGCCAGCTCTTTCAGCGTGCTGACGTCGAGGTTGCGGTAGTGGAAATAATTTTCCAGCCGCGGCATCAGCCGGTGCAGGAAACGCCGGTCCTGGCAGATCGAATTGCCGCAGATCGGCGATGCGCCTTGCGGCACCCACTCATGCAGGAAAGCCACCGTCGCTGCTTCGGCCTGAGCCAGCGTGGTCGTGCTGTCCAGCACCCGTTGCCACAGGCCCGAGCGCGTGTGCTGGTTGCGGTTCCATTCGTCCATCGCCTGCAGGGTTTCCAGCGAGTGCGCAATCGCGAACTCCGGGCCTTCGGCCAGCACGTTCAATTGCGAATCGGTCACTACCGTGGCGATTTCGATGATCGAATCCCTGTCCGTGTCCAGGCCGGTCATTTCCAGATCGATCCAGATCAGGCGTTCGCTGCGTTTGTCTTCGTTGTTGGTGGGAGGGCTCATTTTCGTGAGCCCTCCCCCCTAAGAACCGTGCATGCGAGTTTCCCCGCACACGGCTCAAGCCTGCGACAAGCCCCCGTCAGGGAGCCGGCTTTACCACTTTCAAACCAAGTTGATGCATTCTGGTATGGCATACGGGGTGCAATAGTACCCGGTTACTGAGCGCATCTGAACCACCATTCACCTTGTAGATGATGTGATGATTCTGCCACCCGGTTTCCCTGGTGATCTTGCATCCGCAAAGTGCACACAGGCCGTGTTGCGAACGGTAGAGGGCCGTCCATTGCTTTCGGTGTTGCATGTGGTTGTACATGCGTTCCGTCCGCAACTTCTCGCCATACAGCTCATCAGCCGGGTCGAAGGGGTTGTAACCACCCTTAACCTTTTTGTGTCGCACGATCGCAGTTGCTGGCAGGTGATACAGCTCCAGCAGCTTCTGCATGCCATCATCCTTGACTACTGGTGTTGCAAACACCCAATTCCGTCGGCCTATGGAGTGGTAGTACTTCTTTCGGATCCATTTGATCTTCTTTCTTGGATGCCTACGCTTCGACCATCGCCAAAGTTTCCAGAACAACAGGTGCTCCAGCTTGCTGAAGGTTTCCTTGGCAACCACGGGGCGGTGATACATAGCCCAACCCCACAGTATCGGATTCAACAGTCGGATTAAATCTTCCTGCGTCGTCGTCTTGTGTCCGTTGATGACCTCCCTGATCTTGCCGTAGAACGCTTTCACGTTCTTCTTGCTCGGCTTGATAAGTAGCGTTCCCGAGTACTTCCGGAAATTCCACCCGAGGAAGTCAAAGCCCTCATCAATGGACACGATCCGCGTTTTCTCCTCGGATAACTGAAGCCCTCGAACTGCAAGGAACTCCACCACCCAAGGCTTCACTTCATTTTCCAGCATCTCCTGCGAGATGCCGGTGATCACGAAGTCATCCGCGTACCGCACCACATTGATTTTCAGCTTGCGGGCGTTCGTCTTGCCAAATCGCGCGATGAGATGCGCGGTCAAGCCGGATTCCAGCCCATTCAACGTCGCGTTGGCCAAGGTCGGACTAACGATCCCGCCTTGTGGCGTCCCATCATCCGTTGGCGCCAACCGTCCTTTATGTACTACACCGGCTTTCAACCACTTTCCGAGCACTTCGGTATCCATCGGGACATTCCTCAGCAACCAGTCGTGATTGATATTGTCGAAGCACCCCTTGATGTCTGCCTCCAATACCCATTGAGCCGAAGCTCTCTGGGACAGAGAAACAAACAGCTGGGCCATCGCATCGTGCGTCGAGCGGTTCTTCCGAAAACCATAACTATTCGGATCACTCGTCGTTTCCGCAATGGGTTCCAGCGCCAGCAAATACAGCGCTTGCATGGCTCTGTCGAGCATCGTCGGAATGCCCAGCGGGCGTACCTTGCCGTTGCTCTTGGGGATGTACACACGACGCAGCGGTTTTGGCCGATAGCCGCGTTTCTTCAACTTGCCGATAGCTTCCATTTTTTTCGTTGGCGAGTCCCACAGCTCCTTGTCTATACCGGATGTACGTTTACCTTGATTTTCAGTCACTCGTCTAACTGCCAGTGCTTTCGCACAAAACGAGCGGGCCAGCATTCGTTGCAGGGCTTTCGCCCTACGCGATTTGCCATCCTGTATTGCCTTCACGATTCTCGTCTGCGTGACTCGCACGTTCCGTTCAACCTTGCGCCAGTCGATGGCGGGCCAGTTGTCGGGCGCGTGGGAGCGTGCAGAACCAACGGTGTTGATTACTCTCATGCAACACTCCAGTTCGTCTTGAGCCAAGCGGAGCGCGCACGGAGACCCCAGAGGGGCGTGCGAGCCCCGTTGGGGTGGATGAATGCCTGAGCCGCAAGCGGATCAGGTTTGATGAGTTCCAGCAGTTAGGTCGTGATTACAGACCAGTCGGAAGTGGGCATATCCCATCCATTACAGAGGGGCATTCGCTTTCTCCGACCTCCCATACCCCAGATTCCAACAGCCTCCCTACATGAGAAACCTGCCGCTCGCCGTGACGGCCGAGTGAGGCGGAATACGGGGCTTACCACGTTCCTTGCTCGTCACACGCTGGAGGAAGGATTTGCCTATTCGCCGAAGGCCTTGATGGTGGCGTGACTCCTTGCATGACAGAGTCAACCGGCCTTGTCGTGGGTACTACCCAGCTACCCCACGTTGATATTTACGACGTTTATTGGCAATTCAGATTTCTTATCCTTTTCCAGCAAATCTAGCCCCTATCCGGCGTACTGATAGCCGAAATTGCGCGAAACCTCGCGGTCGTGCACACCTTTGCAGGGAGACATTGTCAGGAGAGCTTTGCACCTTCCAGTTGCCCAGAACGCACATCTCCTCAGATTACTCGCGGCCACGCGCGAGGTTTGGTCACCGTTTCCGGACGAAGCCAAACAATGACGGGCAAGACACCTGCTCGTGTCTGATGATATTCGACGCATTGCACGTCAAATGGCTTGTTTTGCAGGGCTACGACGGGGTCGCGGAGCACTTCCGTGCACGGCGAACCCCACCGTTGCGGTGAGGTTCGACGTACTGGCTCAGAACCTCACCTGCAAATTTTGGATGACACCCCGAAGGGTGGTGTAACGTAAAAGGACGGATGGATGACTCCGTCGGGTCAAGGCGTACACGAGCAGTTCGTGTCGCACCATGCGCTTATCATAGCCGAGCACCCTGCCGACTCGCCGCAATCCACCACGATGCCCAACGACGCCAGCCATTACAGCATCCTCACCGCGATGCTGGCACCTGCCTTCTTCCTGACCGCGACCGCCTCGCTGATCCTGTCGGCCAACAACCGTCTGGCCCGCGTGGTTGATCGCCTGCGCGCACTGATGCGCGAGTTGGAACAACCGCACGATGCCGAATACCTGGCCGCGCTGGAGCACAACATCGGCATGCAGCGCCAGCGCAGCATGCGCATCATGCAGGCCGGGCGACTACTGTACGCGGCGATCTGCTGCTTCGTCGCCACCAGCCTGTTCGTGGCCATCGACGCCTTCCTGCAATACCGGCTGGACGTGCTGCCCACGGTGGCGGCAGTGATCGGCGTGCTGTGCCTGTTCGGCGCCAGCCTGCTGCTCTCGCGCGAAACCGCGCTGGCGGTGAAAGCGGTCAACGATGAAATGGACCTGGCCTACGGCCGTGCGCGGCGCAAGCGCGGGCAGCACTGATGCAGGCGTGACCGGCCACTCGACGCTTGTGCAGAAAGGCAAAAGCAAAGCCCGCACCCTCAATCCGGCCCGCATTTTGCAGGCTAGACCAGTGGATCAATCAGGAGCGTGCGCCGAACAGGTAACTCTTGGTACTTTTCGTCTCGGCGGTTTTGGCTTGCTCGCCACCCTTGCCATCGGCATTGGCGTGCAATTGCTCACGCAGCCGCAATGACAACAGTACCAGCTCTTCATCGCCTTGCTCATCGACTTGCCGAAACGTCTCGCGGGCATAATCCGCATCATGCAGCAGTTTGTCCGAATCAATCGGTCCAGAAATCTTCCGCACTTTGACGATGAAGCTGGTCAGTAATCTGAATGTGGTTTCATCCATGGTGTATTCCTTCCCCTCTGAAATGACTTGAGCCGAGTCCGGACGAGCAGATCCGCGAACATCGGGGCACGCTCTGTGCCTGCGGCGGCGAGTCTCTCACGTAATCTAACCACCGCGCATTGATTTCCTGCCACGCAAGGACATTTCGATACGAATGATTTGGCACCTCAAAAAATAGCACCTGCATGGTGCTAACGAGCAGAGCGCATGCACCGGAAAGAATCGAACTGCACGATCATTCCAACAAAGTCTTTCCGGGCTTCGCACGATCATTCCAATAAGGGCTTTCCGCGCTTCGCACGGAAATAATTGCTCAGGCGACGGCTCGCTTCATCGGCCAGCACGCCGCCCTGCACTTCCACGCGATGGTTGTGGCGTGGATCGGCCAACAGATCGAACACGCTGCCGGCCGCACCGGTTTTCGGATCACCAGCCGCATACACGACCCGCGCGATGCGCGCATGCACGAGGGCCATCGCACACATCGCGCAGGGCTCCAGGGTCACGTACAACGTGCAACCCACCAGCCGATGATTGCCCAATCGCTTGCCGGCTTCGCGCATCGCCACGATTTCTGCGTGTGCGCTGGGGTCATGGTCGCGGATATTGCGGTTCCAGCCCTCGCCCAGCACTTCACCCTCGGCGGACACCAGCACCGCGCCGACCGGGATTTCATCGTCCTCGCGCTGCGCACGCTCGGCCAGCGCCAATGCGTGCTGCATCCATCGTTCGTCAGCCGCAGCCGGCAACGCCGAAACTGCGTCGCTTTCACGCGCATCCAGCGACTTCCAGAATATCCGCGTAGCCCCCAATCCACCCAGCGGCTTGCAGGCATAGCCCGGAATATCGCCCGCCGCGTGGTAACCGAGGCGCTTGTAGAACGCGGTCGCGCCGCCGATCGCCGAGGCGTCGAAGGTCAACAGCGTCTTGCCCTGGTCGCGCGCCACCTTTTCCAGTGCGGCAACCAATGCCTGGCCGATACCGCAGCCCTGCACCGACGGTGCCGTCATCACCTTGGTCAATTCGGCGCGATGCGGCTGGCTGGGCGCCATGGACAGCACGACGGTCCCGGTACCCACCAGCGTTGCGTCGCGCCATGCACCGAGAATGACACGCTCGCCGCGTTCTGCAGATGCCAGCGCTTGCGACCAGAACGCTCGTGCATCGACCAATGCCAGCGGATGCATGAATCCCACCGAGCCGTTGGCCGCGACGGTTTCGACCAACAGGCTCGAGAGCGCGTCGCAGTCGGCGCTGGAGACGGGAGCTATCCGCATCATCTGGCGCGGCTCACTCCCACTCGATCGTCGCGGGCGGCTTTCCGGATATGTCATAGACCACGCGGGAAACGCCGCGCAGTTCGTTGATGATGCGATTGCTGACGGTGCCGAGCAGTTCGTAAGGCAGGTGCGCCCAGTGTGCGGTCATGAAGTCGATGGTCTCGACGGCGCGCAGGGCGATCACCCATTCGTAGGCGCGGGCGTCGCCGACCACGCCGACGGATTTGACCGGCAGGAACACGGCGAAGGCCTGGCTGGTCTTGTCGTACCAGCCGGACTTGCGCAGTTCGTCGATGAAGATCGCATCGGCCTTGGCCAGCAGTTCGGCGTATTCGGGTTTCACTTCGCCGAGGATGCGCACGCCCAGGCCGGGGCCGGGGAACGGGTGACGATAGACCATTTCGCGCGGCAGGCCGAGGGCCACGCCGAGGCGGCGCACTTCGTCCTTGAACAGTTCGCGCAGCGGCTCGACCAGCTTGAGCTTCATGTCTTCGGGCAGGCCACCGACGTTGTGGTGGCTCTTGATGACGTGTGCCTTGCCGGTCTTGCTGCCGGCGCTTTCAATCACGTCCGGGTAGATGGTGCCTTGCGCCAGCCACTTGGCGTTTTTCAGCTTGGCCGATTCTTCGTCGAAGATTTCGACGAACAGGTTGCCGATGATCTTGCGCTTGGCTTCCGGATCACTGACGCCTTTGAGCTTGTCGAAATAGCGTTGCGCGGCGTTGACGCGCACGACCTTGACGCCCATGTTCTGCGCCATCATCGCCATCACTTGATCGCCTTCCTGCCAGCGCAGCAGACCGGTATCGACGAACACGCAGGTCAGCTTGTCGCCGATGGCCTTGTGCAGCAGTGCGGCAACCACGGAGGAATCGACGCCACCGGAGAGGCCCAAGATCACTTCGTCATCGCCGACCTGCTCGCGCACGCGCGCCACCTGGTCTTCGATGATGTTTGCCGACGTCCACAATGTCTTGCAGCCGCAGATATCGACAACGAAACGGCGCAGCAGTTCGCTGCCCTGCTTGGTGTGGGTGACTTCCGGGTGGAATTGCACGCCATACCAGCGTTTTTCTTCGTTGCTCATCGCCGCGACCGGGATGCGATCGGTATTGGCGGTGATGGTGAAGCCCGGCGGCACCTGCGATACATGGTCGCCGTGGCTCATCCACACATCGACGAGTGGTTCACCATCGTGGTCGGACAGGCCGGCGAACAGTTTGTCGGCGCACACGATATTGACTTCGGCATGGCCGAATTCGCGCTGGTCAGCCGCTTCGGTCGCACCGCCCAATTGCGCAGCTAGCGTCTGCATGCCGTAGCAGATGCCGAACACCGGCAGGCCGCTGTCGAACACTTGCTGCGGCGCGGCCGGCGCACCCGCTTGCGTGGTCGATTCCGGGCCGCCGGACAGGATGATGCCCTTCGCGCCGAACGCGGCGATGTCCGCCGGGTTGTGGTCCCAGGCCCAGATTTCGCAATACACGCCGATTTCGCGGATGCGGCGTGCAATCAACTGCGTGTATTGCGCGCCGAAGTCGAGGATCAGGATCTTGTCGCTGTGAATGTTCGTCATTTTTGCAGTGCTGGCTGGTAATCGAAAACACATGTATTGCTTGCACGGTTCCATGCACCACCATCATCAAGGCAGTCATCCACCTTGGAGATGTGGATGAACCACAAGATGATTGCGACGAACAAGGCAGCAGTGGCGAGTACGGCCAGAATTCCAACAATTCTCTGCCATTGCATCTGCAAGTTCATTACCCCATCCGATAATTCGGTGGTTCCTTGGTGATCTGCACGTCATGCACATGCGACTCACGCTGCCCCGCGCCGGTGATCTTGACGAACTTCGGCTTGCGGCGCATTTCCTCGATGGTGGCGCAACCCACGTAGCCCATCGTCGCGCGCAGGCCACCGATCAGCTGGTGGATGATGCCGCCGACCGGGCCGCGATACGGCACGCGGCCTTCGATGCCTTCGGGCACCAGCTTGTCGGCGTCGCTCGAATCCTGGAAATAACGATCCTTGCTGCCCTTTTCCATCGCACCAAGCGATCCCATGCCACGATAGCTCTTGTAGCTGCGGCCCTGGAACAGTTCCACTTCACCCGGCGCTTCCTCGGTGCCGGCGAACAGGCCGCCGATCATGATCGTGCTGGCACCGGCCACGATCGCCTTGCCCAGGTCGCCGGAATAGCGGATGCCGCCATCGGCGATCAGCGGGATGCGGTCCTGCAGCGCCTCGGCAACCATGTCAACGGCAGTGATTTGCGGCACGCCGACGCCGGCGACCATGCGCGTGGTGCAGATCGAACCGGGGCCAACGCCGACCTTCACCGCGTCCGCGCCAGCATCGAACAGTGCCAATGCGGCGTCGCCGGTAACGATATTGCCGCCGATCACCTGCAACTGCGGGAAGGTTCTCTTGACCCAGGCCACGCGGTCGATCACGCCCTGCGAATGGCCGTGCGCGGTATCCACGATCACCACGTCAACGCCCGCCGCGACCAGCGCCTCGATGCGTTGTTCGGTATCGCCGCCCACGCCGACCGCCGCGCCGACCATCAAGCGGTGCGAGGCATCCTTGGCGGCGTTGGGATTGTCGGTCTTCTTCTGGATGTCCTTGACCGTGACCAGGCCGCGCAGGGCGAAGTCGTCGTTGACCACCAGCACTTTCTCGATGCGGTGCTTGTGCAGCAGGTCGAGGACTTCCTCGTCCGACGCGCCTTCGCGCACGGTGACCAGGCGATCCCTCTTGGTCATGATGTGGCGCACCGGGTCGTCGAGCTTCTTCTCGAAGCGCATGTCGCGGCTGGTGACGATGCCGCTCAACTGGCCGTTTTCATCCACCACCGGCACGCCGGAGATGTTGCGCGCGCGGGTCAGCTTGAGCACGTCGCCGATCGTGGTATCCGGCCCGACGGTGAACGGGTCCTTGATCACGCCGGCTTCGAACTTCTTGACCTTGGCGACCTCGATGGCCTGCTGCTCGACGGTCAGGTTCTTGTGGATGATGCCGATGCCGCCCAGTTGCGCCATCGCGATGGCCAGGCGCGCCTCGGTCACCGTGTCCATCGCCGCGGAAACGATGGGCAGCTTGAGGGTGAGGTTGCGGGTCAGGCGCGTTTCCAGCGAGACATCCTTGGGCAGGACGGTGGAATGCGCGGGGACGAGGGAAACGTCGTCGTAGGTCAGTGCTTCAGCCTGGATGCGGAGCATCGGCGGGTCCCGGGAGAGTTGGGGAAGCACGGCATTATAGCCGGTAAGTCGGCGGCTGGGCCGCTTGTCAGTCCGCCCGCTTCGCGGGCTGGGAAGTCGCGCCTGCGGCGCTGTCAGTGGAAAGCAGGCCTGCTTTTCGCTTCTCCTGACAGGCTACGAAGTAGCCGACTCACCCCTTTCCAGCCCGCGCAGCGGGCGATCTCACGCCGAGGCCGCCTCGGCCGCCTCGATCGTGTTCTGCATCAACGTCGCCACGGTCATCGGCCCGACCCCGCCGGGGACCGGGGTGATCCGACAGGCACGTTCGGCGGCGGTATGGCTGGCCCAAGTTCGCTATTTTCACGAAACGTTGACATACACCCCCCCTGCATACCGTATGGAAAATGACGGCAAGGGGAATGCCGATGGTTACCGCTGAAATACCCGCTTGGATCAAAAGCATCAGTGACATTATCGAAGCCATTGATCCGTTGCTTAGATGGCTTGTCCCTATTGCCACATCCATCTTGGGTTTTGCAGCAAGTGCTTATTGGACCGAAAGGCGCGCAAACCAGAGGTTCTTCCTTGAGAAGAATCACGAAGTGATCACTCAGGCCTACGACGAAATAATCCGCGCACTGAATGATCAGGTCAGCTATTTCAAATTCGAATGCGATCACTTCGGTGATGAAGAGGATGAAATACCCGAGACATGGCGGAGAGAGCTATTCCAGAAGCATCAGAATGCTTCTCGCGTGTTGTCCAGAGCGATGCAGCTTGGGTCGCTATATATCTCTGCTTCCGGAAATGAAGTGTTGCGGTCACTCCAACACAGGGACCAACCGAATCCGGATGAAGGACCAGAAATCGATTTTTTTGAAAGCGAGCTAGCAAACTTTGAGCGCGCATTCAACGAAATGATGGAGATAGCCAAATTGGAACTAAAACGACCATCTTCCGCATCTTGTACAAATCGATCATTCAGAATTTTACGAACCCGGACCACCAACAAGCATAAGAAATGAGTCCATACAAAGAAATCAACTGCACATGAAGAAGATCCTGATTACAGCAATCGCCGTGCTGCTCATCTCCAGCTACGCCACCACTTCCGCCGCTACCCGGAAGCAGAAAATCCGATCCATCAGCTACGCCGAGGCAGCTCAATTCGAAAACTCCCTGCTTGCCCGAGGAAGTGAGCCGATCAAACCACTTGAAAAACTTTTTACCCAGCCGGTCAACAAAACTGAGGCATGCAAGCTTCCCACCACCCAATACCAGCTTGATCGCAAGAATTTCCGAGCCTACTGGGATGGCGATTGCAAGAACGGTTATGCCTTTGGCCTTGGCCGCAGCATCGCCATTTCCGAGACGCATCACCTGGAGGAAATCACTACTCATAGCGACTCGGATGATGACTATGCAAATAGACCTTTTGTAACCTATGACTTCGTTAATAACAAAACTACTTACGGTGTTCACGGCAAAAAATTTCCCGCTAATATCTACTTGGGGCAGAAGATCACATCCCCTGACGGGAGCATCATAATGCAAACCAACCTAGTCAAATTTGACGAATCATTAGAAGGCGCTATTCTTGAGACATCACCGCTAACTCCGCGACGTAACTACATATACACATCCGGAAATGCCATCTACAAATTTTCGGATTTTTCTGAAGCTCCCGCCGCGTCCAATCAAGCATTGAAAGCCATCGAGATTGTGGATGCGGAAAACAATATCGCTGGCGGCGTGAGAATCGTCCAATTCAGGAATGGCGTCGTTGAACATCAGAAGCTGGGTCCCGGTGGGCAAACTGTTGAACTGGTAGCTATTCCTCAGGATTACGTGAATCATCTGATTGAAAAAATCGGAAAAGCACAGGAAACCATTGCCGCCGCCAATATCACCGTGCAGAAGGCACAACAGATGGAGCGCGAATACCTGTATATGGCCTGCAACGGCAAGCACACCATCAAAGGCCTGGACAGCGCCACCGCCACCAAAATTTGCACTTGGCGCGATCAATTCAAAGAACCTTACGAAAAGGCGCTTGCGAATTACCAACAGCAAATGGAACAGCAGCGCCAGCAAGCCGCTGTGCAGGAACAGCAGCTTGCCCAACAACGCATGTATCAGCAACAGCAAGATCAGCAGCAAGCCATTGCGAAGCAACAGGCATGGCAAAGTATCAATAACGCTCTGCAGGATACAGCCAATCAAATCAACCAGCGGACACAACAGTTGAATCAGTACAATCAGCAGTTGCAGCAGTACAACAACGAGCAAATGCAAAACTGGGGCCCAGCCCCAAAAAATCGAACTACTTGCGTAAAAACAGGCTCTGTCACAACCTGCTACTGACAAGAAACCCGCCGGAAGGCGGGTTTCTTGTCAAAATCGATCAAAGATCAAACCGTCGCTTCCGCCGCCTCGATCGTGTTCTGCATCAGCGTGGCCACGGTCATCGGCCCTACCCCACCCGGCACCGGAGTAATCCAGCTGGCTTTTTCGGCCGCTGCGGCATAGCCCACGTCGCCGACCAGGCGGCCGTCGTCGAGGCGGTTGATGCCCACGTCGATCACCACCGCGCCGGGTTTGACCCATTCGCCCGGCACGATGCCCGGCCGGCCCACTGCCACGACCAGGATATCGGCGTCGCGGACGCGAGCTTCCAGTACCTCGGGCGAGGTGAACTTGTGGCAGCTGGTCACCGTGCAGCCGGCGATCAGCAGTTCCAGCGCCATCGGCCGGCCAACGTGGTTGGATACCCCGACAATCGTTGCGTTTCGGCCGCGCACCGGCTGGTCGGTGTGCGCCAGCAGGGTGACGATGCCGCGCGGGGTGCACGGGCGCAGGCCGAACTGGCGCAGCGCCAGGTGGCCGACATTGGCCGGGTGGAAGCCATCGACATCCTTGCGCGGATCGATGCGCTCGATCAGGGCGCTGGCATCGGGGATGCCCGGCAGCGGCAACTGCACGAGGATGCCGTGGATCTTCGGGTCGGCATTGAGCTGGTCGATCAGGGCCAGCAGTTCGGCCTCGCTGGTGCCAGCGGGCAGGTCGTAGTCGAAGGCCTCGATGCCGACCTTTTCCGCCGCGCGGCGCTTGTTGCGTACATAGACCGCACTGGCCGGGTCGCCGCCGACCAGCACCACGGCCAAGCCGGGGCGCGATTTGCCGGCGGCCAGCCGCGCATCGACGCGGACTTTCAGTTCGTCGAGCAGGTCTTCGGCGATGCGCTTGCCATCAAGGATGCGGGCGGTCATGCGGTGGTCGTGTCTGGGAACGAGCGTATTGTCCCCGATTCGCCGCATCGAATGTAGGCATCGCCGCGCCTGCTAGCATTCGCGCATGCCCATCACCATCACGGAACTGCAAGCCGACCTCGCCACGTTCGCGCTCGACGAGGTTCTCGGCCGTTCCGAACCTGCCGTGCTGCGCGGCCTGTGCCGGGACTGGCCGCTGGTACGGGCAGCGCGGCGCTCGGACAGCGAATTCGCCGGGATGCTGGCCGCGCTCGACAGCGGTGCCCCGGTCGATACCTTGGTGATGCCGCCCGAAGCCGGCGGCCTGGTCGGCTACAGCGCCGGCATGGAGCGCTTCAACTACAGGCATTTCCGCGTACCGATCACTGAAGTGCTGCAGCGCCTGGCGAAATACAGCCGCATCGCGGACCAGCCCGTGCCGGGCGTGGCGATGCAGAGCGCGCTGGTCGCCGACTGCCTGCCCGGGCTGTTGCAGACGCATTCCCTGCCCTTCCTGGATGCCGGCGTGCAGCCGCGGATCTGGATCGGCAACAAGGTCACCACGCCGACCCACTTCGACGGCAGCCACAATATCGCGGTGGTGGCGTGCGGTCGGCGGCGCTTCACCCTGTTCCCGATCGAACAGGTGGCGAACCTGTACATCGGCCCGCTCGACTTCGCGCCCACCGCCGCCGCAGTCAGCATGGCGCGACTGGACGAACCGGATTTCGAGCGGTTCCCGAAGCTTGAAGAGGCATTGCGCCACGCCCGCGTCGCCGAGCTGGAACCCGGCGACGCGCTGTACATGCCGCCGTTGTGGTGGCACCACGTCGAATCGCTGGAACGGCTCAACGCGCTGGTCAACTACTGGTGGCGCAATCCCGCGCCCGGCAATGGATTGTCGGCGCTTGCGCATTGCCTGCTGGCATTCAAGTCGCTGCCGCGCGGCGAGCGCGACGCATGGAAGACACTGCTGCAGCACTACGTGTTCGGCGACGACGACATCGCCAGCCACATCCCGCCGGAACGGCGCGGCCTGCTCGGCGAGCCCGATGCCGCAGCGATGGACCGCATGAAGGCGATTGCCCGCAACGGGCTGGATTGAGGCTCAGCCCGCCGGCGCGTTGCCGTCGCTGTCGCGAATCGCATCTTCGGCCTCGGGATTCAGCGCCCTGCCCTCGCGCCGGGGCGCGGTGAACGGGGTTGGTGTGGCCGGCGCGGTGTTGCCGATGATCAGTGGACGCCCGGCGCGCACGTCGCCGGCAGCGGTTTCCAGCTGGAACCGTTCGCGATCCAGTTCGCGCACCTGCGCCGCGACCTGATCGGCTTCGTCCGCCGGCACGCCCAGCTCCAGCAATGCGGCGCGGCCGAATTCGACCGCCGATTCGAAGGTTTCGCGGATCTGGAAATCGACCCCGGCGGCGACCAGTTTCAGCGAATGCTCGCGGTCCCAGGAACGCGCCAGCAGCTTGGCCTGCGGGAATTCGTGCTTCGCCAGTTCGACGATGCGGTCGGTGGCGTCGCGGTCATCAGCACAGATCGCGATGGCGCGGGCGGTTTCCGCGCCGGACGCACGCAGCACATCCAGCCGGGTACCGTCGCCGTAATAGACCTTGAAACCGAAATCGGCGGCGCTCTGGATCATCTCGATGTCGGTATCGATGATGGTCACATCGACATCGCGTGCCAGCAGCGACTGGCTCATCACCTGGCCGAAGCGGCCGAAGCCGATGATCAGCACGCAGCCGGTCTGGCCATCGACCGCTTCGACGCCATCCAGCGACTGCGCCACCTTCGGCATGAACCATCGCGCCGCCAGCACGGTCAGCGGCGTCAACGCCATCGACAGCACCACGATCGCGGTCAGGTTGGCATTGACCTCGGCATCAATCACCCGCCCTGCCGCCGCTGCAGAGAACAGCACGAAGGCGAATTCGCCGCCCTGTGCCATCAGCACCGCGCGATCCAGCGCCTCGCCGTGGGGGCTGCGGGCCAGCCGCGCCACCACGTAAACGCACAGCGACTTGACCGCCATCATCGCCACCACGCCTGCGGCGATCAGCGGCCAGTTGCGCGCCACCACGCCCAGGTCCAGCGACATGCCCACGCCAAGGAAGAACAGTCCCAGCAGGATGCCGCGGAACGGTTCGATGTCGGCTTCGATCTGGTGGCGGAAGGTCGATTCGGACAACAGCACGCCGGCCAGGAACGCGCCCATCGCCATCGACAGGCCGCCAATCTCCATCAGCAGCGCCGCGCCCAGCACCACCAGCAACGCGGCGGCTGTCATCACTTCGCGCGCCTTGGCCGCCGCCAAGATGCGGAACAGCGGATTCAGCAGCCAGATGCCGGCAGCAACCAGCCCGGCCAGCGCCGCCGCGCCGATCCCCAGCTTGCTCCACGGCACGCCATGCTCACCGCCAACCACCGGTGACATCATCGCGACGATGGCCAGCAACGGCACGATCAGCAGGTCCTCGAACAGCAGGATCGCGACAATCTTCTGCCCGCGCGGCAGGGCAATGTCACCGCGCTCGCCGAGCAATTGCATGACAATCGCGGTCGAGGTCAGCACGAAGCCGGCCGCGCCGATGAAAGCCACCGGCCAGCCAAAACCGAACAACCGGCCCAGCAGGGTCAGCGCCACGGTACAGGCGGCAATCTGCAGCGAGCCCAGGCCGAAGATCTGCCGGCGCATGCCCCACAGGTGCGAGGGGCGCATTTCCAGCCCGATCACGAACAGGAACATCACCACGCCCAGTTCGGCCACGTGCAGGATCGCCTGCGGCTCGGAGAACCATCCCAGCCCGAACGGCCCGATCAACAGGCCGGCGGCCAGGTAGCCCAGCACCGAGCCCAACCCCAGCCGGCGGAAGATCGGCACCATCACCACCGCCGCGCCGAGCAATGCGACCACCTTGACCAGCTGGTTGCCGTCGATTTCGACGCTCATGCGCTGCTCACGGTTGCGGTGGCTGCGGTAACTGTTGCGGTTGCGGAACGGCGACCGGCGATTCCGGACTGGGTGAACACACCTGCATCCCACCGGCGACCTCGACGCAATGTTGCGGCGCAGCCGGTTGCGCCGGTGTGCCGGGCGGTGGCATCGGCGGGGCCAGTTGCGCCAGTTCATTGGCCGGCCGCAGTTTCAGCATCACCGCCCAGTCCTGGCGATTGGCGTTGCAGTATTCCGGCGTGTTCGGGCTGCATTCCAGGTCGGACAGGGTGCGCGCCGGCAGGTCGGCAAAATAGCCGCGCATGTCCAGCTTCAACATTCGCAGGGTCACTGCTTGCTGCACGTTGCCGCCAACCAGGTAGGCGCGGTCACCCAGCATCGCCCCGACCACGATGTCGCAATGCATTGCCAGACCGCTGCCATCGGGCAGGCTGAGCAGGTTGGCCAATTCGCCATAGCCGAAGATCCGCGACGACATACGCACGTAGCACAACATGTCGCCCGGCGCGGGCTTGCCACTGGCCGGCGCCTGTATCCGGTACGGGCTTTGCACGGGGTCACGATAGGCCTGGCGCACGTAATCGACATGGCTGGCCGAGCGCCGAAAGCCCGGCACGCCGGCCTGCACCATCACCCACGAAACGAACGCCGCCGACCACGGCGTATCGATCAGGAAGCTGCGGCACGCCGGCGAGGGATACGGCATCGTCGCCGCATAGGCGCATTCGCCCGCCCCGGCGCGGTTGCTCACCGAACCCAGCATGCCGCTGCCGTTCCAGTACCCGGCGACCTTGCGCCAGGCTTCGGTGCCATCGGCCAAGCGGCTGTTTTCGGCTTCATACACCGGCACCCCACCACTGCGGCCGTTTTCATCAATGAAGGTCCGATACCAGTCCTGGTTTTCCTTGCACGCAACCGCAGCAATGCGCGTGGCGATATCGGCAGCACCGGTCTGCGAGCGCAGCAGCGGGCACGGATCGGCGGCAAAAACGGGAGCGGCAAACAGGCAGCTCAGGCACAACAGCAGCAGACGGCGCATTTCACGGGCTCCTTGTGATGCAACGCAATTTACACGAGCGGGGGTGAAGGCAGGTTGTTGGTTGTTGGTTGTTGGTTGTTGGTTGTTGGTTGTTGGTTGTTGGGTTGTTGGAAGGATTGTTCGCTTTTTCCAACAACCCACAACCCGAAAACCAGCAACCGCCCTACCCCACACCTGCCGCGCAGAACGCCGCGTAATCCACGTAACCGGGGAACACCCGGCCCGGCGCGCAGACCGGGCAATCCGGGTCGGCCGGCACGCGGATTTCGCGGAAGCGCGCGGCCAGCGCATCGAAATGCAGCAGGCGGCCACGCAACGTCTCGCCGATACCAAGCAGCAGCTTGATCGCCTCGTTGGCCTGCAACAGGCCGATCACGCCCGGCAGCACGCCGAGCACGCCGGCTTCGGCGCAGTTCGGCGCGAATTCCGGCGGCGGCGGTTCCGGGAACAGGCAGCGGTAGCACGGACATTGCCCGCGATGACGGCCGGCATCGAACACACTGACCTGCCCGTTGAAGCGTTGCACCGCGCCGTACACCAGCGGCTTGCCGAGCTTCACGCAGGCATCGTTGAGCAGGTAGCGCGCCGGGAAGTTGTCCGCGCCATCGACCACCACATCGACGCCATCGAGCAGGCGTTCGACGTTTTCGGAAGTGATGCGCTCGGCAATGGCCTCGATGTGCGTGCGCGGATTCAGCGCCGACAGCGTCTGCGCGGCGGATTGCACCTTCGCCATGCCGATGCGCGCATCGGCGTGCAGGATCTGCCGTTGCAGGTTCGACTTGTCCACCACGTCGTCATCGGCAATGCGCAGGTGGCCCACGCCCGCCGCTGCCAGATACATGCCCACCGGCGAACCCAGCCCGCCGGCACCGACCAGCAGCACGCGCGCGGCCTCCAGCTTCTTCTGCCCGGCCACGCCGACTTGCGGCAGCAGCAGGTGCCGCGAATAACGCTCGTTGAAGTCGCTGGTGTCGGCATCCAGTTCTGGTTTGACCACCGGCAGACCCTCGGCGATCCAGCGCGTGGTGCCGCCTGCGACCGAGGCGACGTTGGCATAACCTGCCGCACGCAGGGCTTCCGCACAATCGGCGCTGCGCTTGCCCATCTGGCAAATCAGCAGGATTTCCGCGCCTTTCTGCGGCAGAAACTGCAGCGGTGCGGCTTCCAATTCCGCCTTGGCAATGCCTTGCGCGCCCCGCGCCATGCCGCTGGCGCGCTCATGCGCCTCGCGCACGTCGATCAGGATCGCGCCTTGTGCAAGACGTGTGGCAACTTCGGAAGGGGATATTTCGATCATCCGCTGATTATCGCCCGATGGCGCGTCGTTACCGCCAGACGAATCGCTCAATCGAGGATGCGGGAGATCTCCGCATCCTTTTCCTCCCACAGCCGGTTCATCCACTGCTGGAACCTGGCGCGGAAGGCACGGTCGTCCTGGTAGTTGCCCGACACCAGTTCCGGCGGGATCGGGCGCTGCCTGACGATCACATGCACGTCGCGGATGCGGCCGCCCATCAGGTCGGCCATCGCAGGCAAGCCGCCGGGATAGGCGAGGGTCACGTCCAGCAGCGCATGCAGGCCTTCGCCCATCGCATCGAGCACGAAGGCCACCCCGCCGGACTTGGGCTTGAGCAGGTGCCGATACGGCGAGGACTGGTTGGCATGCTTGGCCGGGGTGAAGCGGGTGCCCTCGACGAAGTTCATCACCGAAACCGGGATGTCGCGAAACTTTTCGCAGGCGCGCCGGGTCGCCTCCATGTCCTTGCGGCCCAGCTCCGGATTGCGCGCGATCTGCTTGCGCGAATAGCGGCCCATGAACGGGAAATCCAGCGCCCACCACGCCAATCCCAGCACCGGCACCCAGAACAGTTGCCGCTTCAGGAAGAAGCGCAGCAGCGGGATCCTGCGGTTCAGCACCTTTTGCAGCACCACGATGTCCACCCAGCTCTGGTGGTTGGCCAGCACCAGGTAATGGCCGTCGCGGCGCAGGCCTTCCAGCCCCTGCACATGGAAACGGGTGGGCGTGAACGCCGACACCATCGCCGAATTCACCGCGACCCAGCTTTCGGCCAGCCCGGTCAACAACGGATTGAACGCGCGTCGTACCGCCGGCAATGGCAGCAGTGCCTTCAGCAAGGCCGCCAGCAACAACGGTGTCGCATGCAGCAAGGTATTGAGCGCGATCAGCAGGAAGGTCGAAGCGATCCTCAACCACGACAGGATTTTCACGAACCAGATGCCCCTTGGACGAAACCGGGCAAGCCTACCAAACCCCGGGGCCGATACCGCGCCCGATCAGGCCGCAAGACGGGCCAGCACGCAGGCATGCCTATACTCCCAAGCTCCAACGACCCCACTGGACCCGCATGCACCAGGCCGCCAGCGCGACCGAAGCTTCCAGCGCGACCCGTCCCGCCAGCCTGAGGCGTTCGGTGTCCAATACCTTGAAGGGATCGGCCGGCAACCTGGTCGAGTGGTACGACGTCTATGTTTACTCGGTGTTCGCGGTCTATTTCGAATCGCGCTTCTTCAGCCCGGACGACAAGAACGCCACCCTCTACGTCTGGGCCATCTTCGCGATGACCTTCCTGATGCGGCCGATCGGTGCCTGGTACTTCGGCCGCTTCGCCGACCGCTACGGCCGCCGGCTGGCGCTGACGGTCTCGGTCAGCCTGATGGCGGCCTGCTCCTTCATCATCGCGATCACGCCTACCGCCGCGAGCATCGGCGCCGGTGCGGCGATCATCCTGTTGCTGGCGCGGCTGCTGCAGGGCTTCGCCACCGGCGGCGAATACGGCACCAGCGCCACTTACATGTCCGAAGCGGCGATCCGCGGGCGGCGCGGCTTCCTGTCCTCGTTCCACTACGTCACCCTGGTCGGCGGCCACGTGCTGGCGCAACTGACCCTGCTGCTGATGCTGCTGTGGCTGGATGCAACGCAGATTTCAGAATGGGGCTGGCGGGTGGCGTTCGCGCTCGGTGGCGTGGCCGCGATCGTGGTGTTCTGGCTGCGCCGGAGCATGGACGAATCGCTGGAAACCAGCACCATTGCCGAAGCCCGCGCCGGCGGCGCACGCAAGTCCGGCTCGCTGCACGAATTGTTCGTCCATCAGTGGCGGCCGCTGCTGCTGTGTTTCCTGATCACCGTCGGTGGCACCCTCGCCTTCTACACCTATTCGGTCATCGGACCGAAGATGATCCAGGGCATCTTCGCCGGCAACGACGTGATGACCGGCACCGTCATCAACCTGATCGCGCTGAGCGTGCTGATGCTGCTGCAACCATTCGGCGGCTGGCTGTCGGACATCGTCGGTCGCAAGAGTTTGCTGGTGTTCTTCGGCGTCGGCGGCGTGCTCTACAGTTGGGTGCTGGTGCTGTGGCTGCCGCAGCAGGACAACTGGCTGTCCGCCTTCGCGATCCTGGCCATCGGCTTCGTGATCCTGACCGGCTACACCTCGATCAACGCGGTGGTGAAGGCCGAATTGTTCCCCACCCACGTGCGTGCGCTTGGCGTCGGCCTGGGCTATGCGCTGGCCAACTCCGCCTTCGGCGGCACCGCCCCGCTGCTGTACCAGGCCAGCCTGCGCGCCGACCAGGTGCAGGCCTTCGTGATCTATGTCACCGCGATGATCGCCGTCTCGCTGCTGGTTTATGTGTTCTTCCTGAAAAACAAGGGCCACAACTGGCTGGACGACGAGGAGAAGATGCCGGGCGCTATCGCCCATTGCGCAACTTCGCCGGAGTGACGCCGTATTCCCGCTTCACCGAGGCGATGAAGCTGGCATAGGTCTCGAACCCGGCGCGTTGCGCCGCCTGCACCAGAGAAACCCGGTGATCGCGCATCAGCGCCACCGCGTTGCGCGCGCGTTCGCGCAGGACGTACTGCCAGGGCGTGCAACCCATCGCGGCGCGGAAGGCACGGCTGAAGTGGAACAGGCTGGTTGCGGCAGCGCTGGCAATGGCGGGCAAATCCAGCGCTTCATGCAGGTGTGCATGGATGTATTCCAGTGCCCGTCGCACCCGCCAGTCGTCGTCGCGCGGGCCGGTTCCCATTTTCACGCCGGGCACGAACTGCGCTGCCAACGCGGTGAAGATCGCATCGCCCACCAGCGCGCCATGCGGTTGCCCAGCCTGTGCATCGGCATGCAGCGCACGCAGCAGTTGCGCCGCCACCGGCGCATGCAGGCTGGCCCGCGTATGCAGGCTTGCCCGCACCTCGCTGCCCAGCGCCACCTGCATCGCCTGCGGGGTGAAGTAGAAGCAGGCGCTTGCATAAACGCCGTTCCACCAGGCTTTACCATCGGCGCAGGCTTCAAAGACCATCAGCCTGTCCGGGCCGGGATCGAAACGGCCCCTGCGTCCGTCGATGTGGAAACCGATCTCCGGTGGCGATCCCAGCGGCAGGGAGATGTGGTGAAAAGGCGCGCCCGGCTCGCCGATCGACAACGCATCGATGCAGCTCTGCTCCATCGCGCACAGCGACCACTCTCCGCGCCGCTGCACCAGCGGCGGCGGCAGTTTGCTCAGGACGATGGGGGCCGGCTCCATCAGCATGGGGCCAAAAATAGCAAGATTTCGAAATACGGGATGCTGCGGATGTTCTACCCTTCTGCCATCGTGACTGATGGGGAACACCGATGCACCGCATCCTGACCTGCCTGTCCTTCATCCTGGGCCTGCTTTGTACGCTGCAGGCGACAGCCCAGGAAAGCCGCAAGCACCTGCCGGTGATCGACATGCACCTGCACGCGAACGTGCCTGACGGTAATGGCCCGCCGCCGCTGGCAATGTGCACGCCGCTGTCGCCGCGGCCAGCATGGGATCCGGCCACGCCCTATTCCGAGACATTCCTCGCCTTGCTCAAGCACCCGCAATGCAAGGATCCGATCTGGTCTCCTGTTGGCGAAGATGAGTTGCGTGAACGCACGCTGGCCGAATTGGAAAAGCACAACGTCATCGGCGTGCTTAGTGCCGACAAGTCCGAGTACGAAACTGCGTGGCGCAAGGCTGCGCCGGAGCGAATCATCCCGGCGGGTCCGTCCTTCCTGAATCCGCTGCAGGTCGATGCAGCGACGGCAGCTCGGGTCAAGGCGCTGAAGGACGCTGGCAACCTGGTGGTGCTGGGCGAGATAGGCCCGCAATATGAAGGCATTGCGCCTGACGATGCACGGCTGGAACCCTTCTGGAAGATGGCCGAGGATCTGGACCTGCCGGTCGGCATCCACGTCGGCACCGGTCCGCCGGGCGCGCCATACCTGGGCCCGATCCCGGATTATCGCGCCCGCCTGCACAGCGCCTTGGGCATCGAAGAAGTGCTGGTAAAGCACCCGAAGTTGCGGGTGTACCTGATGCATGCAGGCTACCCGTTCCTCGACGACCTGCTGGCCGTGTTGTATGCGCATCCACAGGCCTACGTGGATATCGCCGTGATCGTCTATACCCTGCCGCGGGCGGAGTTCTACCGCTACCTGCGCACCATCGTCGAGGCCGGCTATGGCAACCGGGTGATGTTCGGTTCGGACAACATGAACTGGCCGGAGACCATCGGCCGTTCGATCCAGGTCATCGAGGAAGCGCCATTCCTCAGCGAAGCGCAGAAGCGCGACATCCTGTACGACAACGCCGCACGCTTCTTGCGGCTGGACGATGCAGCCATCCGCAGGCACCACGCATTGTAGGAATTACTGTCGTTCGCGCGAATGCGGGAACGAGAGTAAATTCATTTTCCACGCTTCACGTGCCGGATCAGGCGTCTCTTCTTCGCCACCTGGCGCTCGGTCAGCACGTTCTTCTTGCCTTCGTACGGGTTCACGCCTTCGCGGAACACGAACTGCACCGGCGTGCCGACCAGCTCGAAGCGTTTGCGGAAGAAATTTTCCAGATAGCGCCTGTATGAGTCCGGCAGCACCTTCAGGCGGGTGCCGTGGACGACGAAGGTCGGCGGGTTGTTGCCGCCGGGATGCACGAAGCGCAGCTTGGAAACATGGCCGCGGATGCTCGGCGGCGGGTTGCTGGACACGGCGATTTCCAGCGCCTTGTTGGCTTCGCTGGTACCGAATTCGCGGGTAGCCGAGGCATGGGCACGGTGGATCGCGCGGAACAGTTCGCGCAGGCCGGAACCATGCTTGGCCGAAATCTGCACCGCTTCGGCCCAGTTGACGAAACCCAGCTTCAGCGACAGCAGGTTCAACGCCTGATCGCGCTGGTAGTTGGTCAGGCCGTCCCACTTGTTGACGGCGACCACCAAGGCGCGACCGGCATCGAGGATCGCGCCGAGTACGCTGGCGTCCTGGTCGGTGACGCCTTCGCTGGCATCCAGCAGCAGCACCGCGACCTGGCATTGCTCGATGGCCTGCAAGGTCTTGACGATGGAGAACTTCTCCACCGCTTCATCGACCTTCGACTTGCGGCGCAGGCCGGCTGTGTCAACGAGGCGGTACTTGCGGCCGTCGCGTTCCAGATCCACCGCGATGGAGTCGCGGGTGGTGCCGGGCACTTCGCTGGCGATCATGCGTTCTTCGCCCAGCAGGCGATTGACCAGGGTCGATTTGCCGACGTTGGGGCGACCGACGAAGGCGATGCGCATGCGCTCGGGATCGTCGTCGAGGACTTCGGCGTCGCCTTCTTCGGGCAGGCGCTCCAGCACTTCGTCGATCAATTCGTCGATGCCCTGCCGGTGCGCGGCCGAGACGGTCAGCACGTCGGCAAAACCGTAATGGGCGAAGTCGGCGAGCACGGTGGCTTCGTTCAAGCCATCGAGTTTGTTGATGACCAGCACGGTGGGCCGGGCGGCCTTGCGCAGCCAGCGCAGGATCTCGTCGTCCAGCGCGCTGGCACCTTCACGGCCATCGACCACGAACAACACCAAGTCGGCTTCCTCGGCGGCGGCACGGGCCTGTTTGGCGGTCGCGCCGGCCAGGCCTTCATCGACGCCGGCGATGCCGCCGGTATCAACGACGGCGAAGTGGTTGTCTTCGCGCAGCCGGCACACGCCGTAATGGCGGTCGCGGGTCACGCCGGGCTGGTCGTGCACCAGCGCATCGCGGCTGCGGGTCAGCGCGTTGAACAACGTGGATTTGCCGACGTTGGGACGGCCGACGAGGGCGACGAGGGGCAACATGACGGGAATGGAGAATCGGGAATGGAGAATGGGAAAAAGCGGAATGCGGGATTACGCAATCCTGGACGACGTTAACAGGTTTCGGCAACTAGGTATCCAAAGCAAACCGGGGCGTTTCCGCCCCGGCCTTGACGATTCCCTATTCCCTATTCCCCATTCCCGGCATTACTGCAACCGGAATGCCGTCACTTCGCCTTCGGTGTTCTGCACCAGCAGCAGGTCACCGGCCAGGACCGGCTTGGCGCGGACTGGGTCGCCACCAACGCGTTCGCGCGCAGCGATCTCGCCGTCTTCCAGGCGCAGCCAGTGCAGGTAGCCGTCGTAGTCGCCGACCACGGCATAGTCGCCCTGCACCGTCGGTGCGGTCAGCGAACGACGGGCCAGGTGGGAATTCGACCACAGGGCACCACCGCTGCTCTTGTCCAGCGCCCAGACCACGCCGCCCGGATCGGACACGATCACGCTGCCGGAAGCCATGCCCAGGCCGCCGACGCCACCACTGTCGCGCACCCACAGCGGACGCCCGCTGGGGCCGTCGATGGCCAGGGTCTGCTTCTTGTAGCTGCTGGCGTACAGGGTGACGCCATCGATCACCGGCGCGGCATCGACATCGGCCATGCGATCCAGTTCGCTGCGGCCTTCGGGCTGGCCGACCGCCTGTTCCCACAGGGTGCGGCCATCGCTCAGCGACAGCGCGCTGATGGTGCCGTCGTCGTTGCCGGAAAACACCAGGTTCGGGCCGAGGGTCAGCGAGGCGTTGCCGCGCACGGTCAGGCTGGGCAGTTCGCGCTGGGAAATCCAGCGGCGCTCGCCACTGGCAGCGTCATACGCGGCCACCGCGCCATCGTTGCTGCGCACCACCACGTAGCCCTGGCCGATCACTGGGCTGGAAATCACTTCATTGCTGGCCTTGGCACGCCACTTTTCCGCGCCAGTGGCCGCGTCAAGCGCAATCACCTGGCCGTCCAGCGTACCGACCGCGACCAGGCCATCGCCCGCGCCGGGGCCGCCGGTGAAGAACCAGTCCAGCTTTTCCTTGGCCATCTTCTTGGCCAATTTCTTGGCCATCTTGCGCTCCAGCTTGGCCGCTTTCAGCTGCTGCTTGGTGCGCTGCTCCTCGGCGGCGGTCTGCTCGGCGGCGTCCTTGTCGAAATCCGGCAGCTGCTCCTTGGAGGCCAGCAGCTTGGCCTGCTCGGCCTCGTCGAACTTGCGGCGCTTCTCCGGCTTGTAGCGCCAGACTTCCTTGCCGGTCTGCAGGTCCAGCGCACGCACGCTGCCATCGGCAGCGGCGGCGAAGACGCGACCATCGGCCACCGCCGGCGCCTGGCCCAGGCCCAAGTGCTTTTCACCATCGCCGATGTTGGCGCTCCAGACCTTGGACGGGTGCGCGGTGGCGGTGAACTTTTCCAGTTCGACCGGCTCGCTGGCGCGCTTTTCCTGCGCCTTGGTGCTGTCCTTGTCGGAGAACCAGCCCTTGACCGTGCTGCACGAAGTCAATGCGCCGATGACCAGCAACACCGTCGCGCCGCGCATCAGCAGGGAAGAAGTTTTCATCAGACGGACTCCGCAGGCTTGGGCGGGGTGCCGCCGACATCGGTGAGCTTGAGTTCGACCACACGGCGCTGCGGCGAGGCCACGTCCATGCCGGTCAGTGCCTTCAGGTAGGTGTCGCGCGCTTCATCGCGCTTGCCGGCGGCCAGCAGGGCGTCACCACGGGCTTCCAGCGCGGAGGAGTCCTGCGCATCGCCCAGCACCTTGAGGGCCTCCTCGGGCTTGCCGGCTTCGGTCAGCAGGCGCGCCAGGCGCAGTTGCACCAGCGGCTGCAGCGAAGCATGCGGCTTGAGCGCCTGCAAGGTGGCGATGGCCGCATCGGCCTGATTGGCTTCGACCTGGGCCTTGGCCAGGCGCAATGCGGCCAGGCCGGCATAGACGCTGCCCTTGTCCTTCGCGCCCAGCTTGGCGACGGCATCCTGCGCCAGCTTGAGGTCGGCTGGCTTGCCGTCCTTGCCTTGCAGGCCATCGATCGCGGCCTGGTAGTCCTGGTAAGCCTGTGCGTGCTGTTGCTGTTGGCGTTGCTGCCACCATTGGAAGCCGAAAATCACCGCCAGCCCCAGCGCGATGCCGGCGATCAGACTGACGCCGTTGTTCTTCAGCCAATTGCGGACGCGTTCGCCTTGTTCGTGTTCGTCAAGCAGGTCGTCGATCGCCATGCGTTCTTCTTGCGGCCGGCGGCGTGGCGCGGGCCTTGGTTCGGTTGGAAGTCGTCGGTTGCCGGCACGGCCCGACGACTTGGGATCAGTCGGCGGACGGCGTCAGCGAACCGTCAGAGGATACCGCAAAGCGGGCAACGTTCGCGCGCTGGTACGGAGTGGTGTCCACCGTACTACCGGCTTGCTGAACCTCGACCGCGCTGGCGTTGCCGATCACCATGCGCCCCACTTGACCGGCGGCGTAGTTGCGTTGTTCGCCGGCCTTGAGCAGACCTTTCTCGACGGTGCTGCCGTCCGGGGCGAAGACTTGCACCCAGCTTTCATCACTCATGCGCAGGCTCAGCACCGGCGCGGCGGACGGGCGCGGCAACGAGGCCAGCGAGGCGGTGATGGGCGCGGTGGCTTCGGGCTGGGCGGCAGCATCCGGCAATGCATCGCCCGCACCCAGATCCAGCGGCGCGATCGCCTGCGGTCGTTCGTTGGCCGAATACTGCGTCACCAGCCACGACACCGGCACGGCGAAGAAGCAAAGCGTGATGACTACGTACAGCGAGCGGCGGCCGGCGCTTTGCAGCAGGTGCTGGTAATGCGGGACGTGGGTGTGACTGACCAGTTCGGCCGGGCGCACCGCCTGTGCCTGGAACTGCTGCAGGAAGGGCTCGACATCGAGCTTCAGCAATTTGGCATAGCTGCGCAGTTGGCCGCGGATGAAGACCGGGGCACCCAGTTTGTCCCAGCGCTCTTCTTCCAGCGCCTCCAGCACGTGAGCCTGTATCTTCAAGCGTTGACTGGCCTCCTTCAAGGTCAGGCCGTCGCGTTCGCGGGCTTCGCGCAGCAACGCGCCCACGCCCGGTTCCGCCCCGGCTTCCCCCTGCCGCCAAGGCTGGGCCGTCAACAAATCAGCAGTCATGGCTTGGATGCCCCTCCTGGGGCCGTATTCGTGGCGCTTGCGGCATTCGGAAATTCCGTTCGCAGCCGCTGTGCGTATCGGTTGGCGGCAGCCGTGTCGCCAAGCGCTTGCTCTATATCCCGCGCGAGTTGTAACACATCACGACTGGCCGGTGCAGCCGCCAATCTGCGTTCCGTGAACGCCCTCGCTTCAAAATAGCGACTTTGTCGATATTCGTTCTCGGCCATCGACGCCAGCGCGTAGGCATTGGTCGGGGCCAATTCCAGCGCCTTGCGCAGGTCACGGCCGGCGCGCTCGTACTGGCCGGTCTTCAGCGCGCAACCGCCGGCATTGGCCAACGCCGCCGCCGGCGTGGCGTAGCCCGGCGCGGCCAGCGCCCGGTCGAACCAAACCAGCGACTCGGCTGGATAGCCATTGCCGCACAGCCAGGTGCCGTAGTTGTTGAGGCTGCCGCCATCGGCCGGAGCCAGCTCGGCAGCACGCTTGAAGTGTTCGCCCGCCGCTTTCCGGTCATTGCGGCCTTGCGCGGTCAACGCCAGGATGGCGTGCGCACCCGCCGACTGCGGGTCATCCTTCAGCACCAGCTTCGCTTCACGCTCGGCGGTGGCAAAGTCGCCGGTCTGCAGGCGCTGGCTGGCCAGTTGCAGGCGCTCACGCGACTGCATGCGGCGCTTGGTCTGCTCACTGTCGCGGACCGAATAGTCCGGCGATTCGGACTTGAACGGCGTGATCTTGCTGGGTGCACGGACGAAGGTCAGGCGCGAGCAGGCCGTCGCCGCCAGCGACACCACGACCGCCAGCAGCAGCGCCTTACGCAGCTGCATGGCCGGCCTCCTGTTGCTGCTGCAAGCTGCGGCGGAATTCGGCCTGGCGGCGGGTGCGATCCATCACCTGACCTTTCAACTGGCCGCAGGCCGCATCGATGTCGTCGCCGCGCGTGCGCCGGACCATGGTCAGCACTTGCGCGTCGAGCAGGATCTTCTGGAAGGCGCGAATGTCTTGTTCCGACGCGCGCTCGTAGCGGGTGCCCGGGAACGGGTTGAACGGGATCAGGTTGACCTTGGCGGCGTCCTTCAACTGTGCGGCGTTGCTGAACTTGCGCATCAACTGAGCCAGTTGCCGCGCGTGCTCGGGGCGGTCGTTGACGCCCTTCATCAGCGTGTATTCGAAGGTCACCGAATCGCGCTTCTTGTTGTGTCGCAGCCAGCGCACGCAGGAAGCCATCAATTCGGCAATCGGGTATTTCCTGTTCAGCGGCACCAACTGTTCGCGCAATTCGTCATTGGGCGCATGCAGCGACACCGCCAGCGACACGTCGGTTTCGGTGGAAAGCCGGTCGATCATCGGCACCAGGCCCGAGGTCGAAAGCGTCACCCGCTTGCTGGCCAGGCCGTAGCCCAGGTCGTCACGCATGATGTTCATCGCGCGCACGACGTTGTCGAAGTTCATCAACGGCTCGCCCATGCCCATCATCACCACGTTGGTGAGGCGGCGGATCTTCGCTGGCACGTTGCCGATGTCGCGCGCGGTGATCCACACCTGGCCGATGATCTCGGCGGTGGTCAGGTTGCGGTTGAAGCCCTGGGTGGCGGTCGAGCAGAACGTGCAGTTCAGCCCGCAACCGACCTGCGAGGAGACGCACAGCGTGCCGCGGCCCTTGTCGGGGATATACACGGTTTCCACCGCGTTCTTGCCGTCGATGCCCATGCCCAGCAGCCACTTGTGGGTGCCATCGGCGGAAGGCTTGTCGAAGACCACGTTGGGCACGACCACTTCGGCGTGTTGCTGCAATTTCGCGCGCAGGGCCTTGCCCAGGTCGGTCATCTGCTCGAAGTCGGTGACGTACTGGTGATGGATCCACTTCATCACCTGGTGGGCGCGGAATTTCTGCTCGCCGAGTTTTTCGACGAAGAATTTTTCCAGCCCTTCACGGTCGAGGCCGAGCAGGTTTTGTTTCGCGGACACGGGCACGACCGAAGCTGGCGACGCATCGGCCGCCAGCTTCAGTTCAATCGGTGCTTGCGCGTGTTCGCTCACATCATCACTCAGCGCGAAAACACTTCGGTGGCGGCGAAGAAATACGCGATTTCGTTGTTCGCGTTTTCGACCGAATCCGAACCGTGCGCGGCATTGGCGTCGATGCTGTCGGCGAAGTCGGCGCGGATGGTGCCCGGCGCGGCGTCCTTCGGGTTGGTGGCACCGAGGATGTCACGATGCTTGAGCACGGCGTTCTCGCCTTCCAGCACCTGGATGGCGACCGGGCCGGAGATCATGAACTCGACCAGCGCGTTGAAGAACGGGCGTTCGCGATGCACGGCGTAGAAGCCTTCGGCTTCCAGGCGCGAGAGGTGCTTCATCTTTGCGGCGACGATCTTCAGGCCGTTCTTTTCGAAACGGGCGTAGATTTCGCCGATGACGTTCTTGGCGACGGCATCGGGCTTGACGATCGACAGGGTGCGCTCCAGCGCCATGGGAATATCTCCGTTGGGCGGGCCACTTCTAAAGAGCCCGAAGGTTAACAATGAAAAAAACCCGCGTCAAAACGCGGGCTTAGACGGAACTGCGTAGGTGGAATTGTAACCGGCCGGCTGCCGCTTTGGAATGCCCGCGACCGGAGTTTTGCTGCGGAGCAGCATGACAAGCCGAGCCGCCCGCCCCACAATCAAACAAGCGTTTGATTCAGGTCCTGCCCCGCGATGTCCCAAGCCAGCCAATTCTCGACCAAGGACCGCATCCTGGGTGCGGCCGAGGAACTGTTCGCCCAACACGGTTTTGCCGGCACTTCGCTGCGCCAGGTAACCAGCCACGCCGACGTCAATATCGCGGCGGTCAATTACCACTTCGGCAGCAAGGAAAACCTGGTCAACGAGGTGTTCCGCCGGCGCATGGACGAGATGACCGAACTGCGCCTGCGTGCATTGCGCGAGGCACAGGAGAAACACCCAGGCGAGCTTGACCCGGTGCTGGCCGCCTTTGTCGAGCCGGCGCTTGCGATGGCGCAGAACCGCCACGGCGGCGGTGCTTTCGTGCGGGTGATCGCCCGCGCCTATGCCGAGAAGAACGACGGCCTGCGCCGCTTCCTGTCCGACCACTATGGCCACGTGCTGCGCGAATTCGCCCGCGCCATCGCCGCCTGCGTGCCGGAACTGAGCAAGGAACAGCTGTATTGGCGACTGGATTTCATCGCCGGGGCACTGACCTATGCGATGGCCGATTTCGGCATGATCCGGCGCGCCGAAGGGGTCAGTGACAAGACCCACCGCGAGCGCGCGGCACAGGAATTGATTCGATTTGCCGCAGCGGGCCTGCGGGGTTGAGCGTACATTGCAAGGGATTCTCCCTTGCGGAAACAGGTTTTTCAACAACAAGTAATTCTTTCATAAACAAGAGGTTGAACGATATGTCTGAGAAACTGCTTGTACGTCGTGTCGCGGTGTTGGGCGCGGGCGTGATGGGTGCGCAGATTGCCGCCCACCTGACCAATGCCGGGGTCGATACCGTGCTGTTCGACCTGGCAGCCAAGGAGGGCGATCCGAACGGCGTGGTGCTGAAGGCCATCGCCAACCTGGGCAAGCTGTCGCCCTCGCCTCTGGCCAGCAAGTCGCTGGCTGCCGCGATCACCCCGGCCAATTACGAGACCGGTGCAGAGTTGCTGCGTGACTGCGACCTGATCATCGAGGCCATCGCCGAGCGCATGGACTGGAAGCAGGACCTGTACAAGAAGATCGCTCCGTTCGTGCCGGCGCACGCGATCCTGGCTAGCAATACTTCCGGCTTGGGAATCAACAAGCTGGCCGAAGTGCTGCCGGAGGAAATGCGCCATCGTTTCTGCGGCGTGCACTTCTTCAACCCACCACGCTACATGTACCTGGCCGAACTGATCCCGGCCCGCACCACCGAGAAGCAATACCTGGAAGGCCTGGAAACCTTCCTGACCAGCACCCTGGGCAAGGGCGTGGTCTATGCGAAGGACACCCCGAACTTCATCGGCAACCGCGTCGGCGTTTTCAGCATCCTGGCCACGGCGCACCACACCGCCGCCTTCGGCCTGGGTTTCGACGAAGTCGATGCCTTGACTGGCCCGCTGATCGGCCGGCCGAAGTCGGCCACCTACCGCACCAGCGACGTGGTCGGCCTGGACACCCTGGGCTACCTGATCAAGGCCACCCATGCGGCCCTGACCGATGATCCGTGGCGCGATTACTTCACCGCGCCGGCATGGCTGGAGGGCCTGATCGCCAAGGGCGCGCTGGGCCAGAAGACCGGCGGCGGCGTGTTCCGCAAGGCCGGCAAGGACATCGTGGTGCTGGATGTCGAGAAGCAGGACTACCGCGCCAGCGACCGCACCGCCGCACCGGAAGTGGTCGAGATCCTGAAGATCAAGAACCCCGCCGAGAAGTTCGCCAAGCTGCGTGAAAGCCAGCACCCGCACGCGCAGTTCCTGTGGGCCTGCTTCCGCGACCTGTTCCATTACAGCGCCTACCACCTAGCCGATATCGCCGACACCGCGCGCGATGTCGATCTGGCCATCCGCTGGGGTTACGGCTGGAGCCTGGGCCCGTTCGAGACCTGGCAGTCCGCCGGCTGGAAGCAAGTCGCGCAATGGATTGCCGATGACATCGTTGCCGGCAAGACGATGAGCAGCGCGCCACTGCCGAATTGGGTTTTCGACGGCCGCGACGGCGTGCATTCCGCCGAAGGCAGCTACAGCCCGGCCAAGAACACCAAGCTGCCACGTTCGTCGCTGGAGGTTTACAAGCGCCAGCGCTTCCCCGATCCGCTGCTGGGCGAGGTGTTCGCGCAGGGCGAGACCGTGTTCGAAAACGACGGCATCCGCCTGTGGACCGATGGCGACGGCGTCGGCGTCATCAGCTTCAAGACCAAGATGAACACCGTGTCCGACGCGGTGCTCGATGGCATCCAGCAAGCCCTCACCATCGCCGAGAAGCAGTTCAAGGGCGTGGTGATCTGGCAGCACAAGGAACCGTTCTCGGCCGGTGCCGACCTGGCCGGCGTGCTGAGCCAGTTGCAGGCCGGCAAGTTCGCCGAGTTCGAAGCGATGGTCGCCAACTTCCAGCGCACCAGCCAGCGCATCAAGTATTCGCTGGTGCCGGTGGTTGCCGCCGTGCGCGGCATGGCGCTAGGCGGCGGTTGCGAATTCCAGATGCACACCACACGCACCGTGGCCTCACTGGAAAGCTACATCGGCCTGGTCGAGGCCGGCGTGGGCCTGCTGCCGGCCGGCGGTGGCTTGAAGGAACTGGCCGTTCGCGCTTCCGAAGCCGCCGGCGCCGGCGGTGACGTGTTCGCCGAGTTGAAGAAGGTGTTCGAGACCATCGCGATGGGCAAGGTGTCTGCCTCCGCGCTGGAAGCCAAGGAACTGGGCCTGCTGCGCGCCGGCGACAAGGTCGCCTACAACGCCTACGAGGCGCTGCACATCGCCAAGGCCGAGGCGCTGGCGTTGGCCGAAACCGGCTACCGCCCGCCCCTGCCCGCGCGCCGCGTTCAGGTGGCCGGCGACGTCGGCATCGCCACCCTCAAGATGGTGCTGGTCAACATGCTGGAAGGCCGCTTCATCAGCCCCTACGACTACGAAGTCTCCAGCCGCATCGCCACCGTCCTGTGCGGCGGCGAAGTGGACAAGGGCTCGATCGTCGATGAGGAATGGCTGCTGGCACTGGAACGCAAGCACTTCGTCGAGCTGGCGCAACAGCCCAAGACCCAGGCCCGCATCGAGCACATGCTCAAGACCGGCAAGCCGCTGCGCAACTAACCGCTTTTGCTCGTCATTCCCGCGAAGGCGGGAATCCAGTGCCTTTGATTTTCACGAAAGTCGCTGGATCCCCGCCTTCGCGGGGATGACGAATCAACCAGATTCGAGGAATTCAAAATGAGCAAAGTGATTCAAGACGCCTACATCGTCGCCGCCACCCGCACCCCGGTCGGCAAGGCCCCGAAGGGCGTGTTCCGCAATACCCGTCCCGATGAAATGCTGGCCCACGTGCTGCGCAACGTGATTGCGCAAGCACCGGGCATCGACGTCAATCGCATCGACGACGCCGTGATCGGCTGCGCCATGCCCGAAGGCGAGCAAGGCATGAACGTGGCGCGCATCGGCGTGCTGCTGGCCGGCCTGCCGAACACCGTCGCCGCGCAGACCATCAACCGTTTCTGCTCCTCCGGCGTGCAGGCGCTGGCACTGGCCGCCAATGAAATCCGCCTCGGCAATGCCGACCTGATGCTGGCCGGCGGCACCGAGAGCATGAGCATGGTGCCGATGATGGGCAACAAAGTGGCGCTGTCGCCGGAAGTGTTCGCCCGCGACGAGAACGTCGCGATTGCCTATGGCATGGGCATCACCGCCGAAAAGGTCGCCGAAGAATGGAAGATCAGCCGCGAAGACCAGGATGCCTTCGCCGTGGCCTCGCACCAGAAGGCCATCGCCGCGATTGCAGCCGGTGAGTTCAAGCAGGAAATCTCGCCTTACGAAGTGCTTTCGCACGTGCCCAACCTGGCCGGCAACACCATCCAACTTAAGAAGAAGCTGGTCGATACCGACGAAGGCCCGCGTGCGGACACCACGCTGGAGGGGCTGGCCAAGCTGCGTACCGTGTTCCGCAACCAGCAGTTCGGCGGCAGCGTGACCGCCGGCAACAGCTCGCAGATGAGCGACGGTGCTGGCGCGGTGCTGCTGGCTTCGGAACAGGCGATCAAGGACTACGGCCTGACTCCCCTCGCCCGCTTCGTCAGCTTCTCGGTAGCCGGCGTGCGCCCGGAAGTGATGGGCATCGGCCCGATCGCGGCGATCCCGAAAGCGCTGAAGCAGGCCGGTTTGAGCCAGGACCAGCTTGACTGGATCGAACTCAACGAAGCCTTCGCCGCACAGGCACTGGCAGTGACCCGCACCTGCGAACTGGACGCGAGCAAGATCAACCCGCTGGGCGGCGCGATTGCACTGGGCCACCCGCTGGGCGCCACCGGCGCGATCCGTGCCGCCACCCTGGTCCACGGCCTGCGCCGCCACCAAAAGAAGTACGGCATGATCACCATGTGCATCGGCACCGGCATGGGTGCGGCGGGGATCATCGAGGCGGTTTGATTTCCCTGCATCGTGTAACGACAAGAATCCCCGGTTCGCAGCCGGGGATTTTTGTATGCTGGCTACCATGAAATTCCAGCGCATCGACTATCGCGGACTCAACGGCAAGCAACAGGAAATCCACAACTTCCAGAAAGTCGCCGCCCTGCTGGCCGATTACGGCTTCAACTGCATCAAGCTGGCCGACGACTGGCAAGGCGCGGATTTCCTTGCCTATCACCACGAAGGCAGGGAAACCCTGAAGGTCCAGCTCAAAAGTCGCCTGACCATCGACCAGAAATATCAGGGCAAAGGCTTGCACATCGCGTTTCCGCTGGAACGACAGTGGTGCGTCGTCGATCACGATGAGCTGCTGCGCCATATCGAGCGGCAAGGCGATTGGCTGGAAACGAACTCCTGGAAGATCAACCGGAATTACCACACGGCCAAGCCACCCCTGTCGCTGCGGGTGAACTTCCTCGATCAATACATGCTCAGCGACCCGCGCACCGTCGCATCGCTGATGATGGATGCACCCGACCCAATGGGATTGCGCGGAGATCGCTATCTGTGGAGCGAGATGCGTTCCCTCTTTGCGACCTCATTCTTGCCCGAATCCCCCGAAGAACTGGATGCGTTGATTACGCGCGCCTTTCTGGAAGTCACCGGCAAGGCATTCGCCGATGAGGATGTGTTCGTCAAACGCTACGACAAGGGCGGAATGTCCAGCGGATGGGTCAGCGTGGATTTCTGGCGGAACAAGGCCATACCGCTAATGCGTCAACGACTTGCCGAAATGATTTGACCTACCTCGGCGGCGGCGCAAGCACCGTGCGGTCGCCATTGTGTTCCGGCGGGCTGACCACGCCGGCTGCCTCCATCGCCTCGATCAGGCGTGCGGCGCGGTTGTAGCCGATCTTCAAGCGCCGCTGCACGCCTGAAATTGATGCACGGCGGCTTTCGGTGACAATCTGCACGGCCTGGTCGTACAGCGGGTCGGCTTCAGGGTCGTCGCTGGCCGCGCTTTCGGGCAGGCCGGTCGCACCGACCACCACCCCGTCGCCGAGCATCTGCACTTCTTCCAGCACACCGTCGATGTAGCTGGCCGGGCCGCTGGCCTTGATGTGTTCGACCACGCGATGCACTTCCTCGTCGCTGACGAAGGCACCGTGGATGCGCTCGGGCATGGCGGTGCCCGGCGGCAGGTAGAGCATGTCGCCGTTGCCCAGCAACGTCTCTGCGCCACTCTGGTCGAGGATGGTGCGGCTGTCGATCTTGCTGCTGACCTGGAAGGCGATGCGCGTGGGCACGTTGGCCTTGATCAGGCCGGTGATGACATCCACCGACGGGCGCTGCGTGGCAAGGATCAAGTGGATGCCGGCCGCGCGCGCCTTCTGCGCGAGGCGGGCGATGAGCTCTTCGACCTTCTTGCCGACGATCATCATCATGTCGGCGAATTCGTCGATGAAGATCACGATGAACGGCAGCGGTTCAAGCGCCGGTGGTGCTTCCTGGCTGTCCGGCATCGGCTTGAACAGCGGGTCGAGCAGCGGCTGGCCGGCGTCCTGCGCGTCCTTGACCTTCTTGTTGAAGCCAGCCAGGTTGCGCACGCCAACCGCGCTCATCAGCTTGTAGCGGCGCTCCATTTCGGCCACGCACCAGCGCAAACCGTTCGCGGCCTCCTTCATGTCGGTGACCACCGGCGCCAACAGGTGCGGGATACCCTGATAGACCGACAGTTCCAGCATCTTCGGATCGATCATCAGCATACGCAGGTCTTGCGGCGTGGCCTTGTACAGCAGGCTCAACACCATCGCGTTGACCGCCACCGACTTGCCCGAGCCGGTGGTGCCGGCGACCAGCAAGTGCGGCATGCGCGCCAGGTCGGCCACGGTCGGTCGGCCGGCGATGTCCTTGCCCAGCGCCAGGGTCAGCGGGCTGGCCGACTTGTCGTATTCCTTGCTGCGCAGCAGTTCGCTCAAGAAAATCATTTCGCGCTTGGAATTGGGGATTTCCAAGCCGATTACCGATTTGCCGGGAATCACGTCAACCACGCGCACCGACTTGACCGACAGGCCGCGGGCGATGTCCTTGTCCAGCGAACTGATTGAACTGACCTTGACGCCAGGCGCAGGTTCGATCTCGAAACGGGTGATGACCGGGCCGGGATACGCGCCGACCACCTGCGCTTCGATGCGGAAATCCTTGAGCTTGAATTCGATCTGCCGCGACAAAGTTTCCAGGGTTTCTTCGGAGTAGCCCTTGGCCTGCGGTTTCGGATCGTCCAGCAAGGCCAGCGGCGGCAAGCCGGAGCCATCGCCGCCGGTGCCATGGAACAACGGGATCTGCTGCTCGCGCTTGGCGCGTTCGCTCTTTTCGACCACGGCCGGCGCAGGCGGCTCGATCTTGACCGGCTCGCGCTTGGCGCGCAGTTCCACGTCGGCCTTGCGCACTTCCTCGCGCTGCTCGCGCAGTTCTCGGGTCTGCTGCCACTCCTCGGCCTGCTTGGTACCGCGACGCCACAACGCCGGCAGCGACAACACCCAGCCGCCGATGCGTTCCATCACCGCGAACCACGACAAGCCGGTCGCCAGCGTCACCGACACCAGCCACAGCGCCAGCAGGAAAAGATTGCCGCCGAGGCTGCCGAACAGCGAGTTCAACGCACTACCCACCAGCCGGCCGAGGATGCCGCCCGGCCCGGCCGCGAAGTGCTCCGCCGACAGCCCACGCATATACAGCAAGCCGGTCGAAGCGATCAGGAAACCGACCATGCCAACCAGGCGCAGTGCCGGGCCGAGATCGGCCTCGCCATCGCCATCGGTATCCATGCCAAACAAGGCGATCCACGCGATCGCGCCAAGGATGATCGGCAGCAGGAACGCGACATAGCCGCACAGCGACAGCAGCGAATCGGCCAGCAAGGCCCCGACCTTGCCGCCAAGGTTGTGCACCGGCACGGTCAGGCTGCCGGCCTTCGACCAGCCCGGGTCGTCCGGCGAATAGGTGAACAGGCAGGCCAGCAGGTACAGCAACACCGGCGCGATCACGATCAAGGCGATGTCGCGCCACATGCGCTGGCGGCGCGGATTCGGCGGCGCGGGGGATTTGCGTGCGGACGCATTGCCTGCGCCCTTGCCTGCCGCACGTTCCGGGAGCTGTTTCGCCACCTTGCCTCGAACCTTAGCTAAATAGTGTTAGCTGTTGATGATAAACGGATTTTGTGGGGAATACAGCCGTCGGAGGCAGAGATGTTTGCGACTTCAGGTTCGACCATGATGCAGTGGCATGCTGCGTTTCGCGGCTTGATTCGACCCAAGGAGAGCACCACCTTATCCTTGCAGGAACTTGAACCGTTCGTCATCCCCGATTCCACGCCAACCGAGTTTACATGAGCACCCCAGCCCCTTCGCCCAAGCATGCCCGCCTGTTGATCCTCGGTTCCGGCCCTGCCGGCTGGACCGCCGCCGTCTATGCCGCCCGTGCCAACCTGTCGCCGCTGCTGATCACCGGCCTGCAGCAAGGCGGCCAGTTGACCACCACCACCGAGGTCGAGAATTGGCCGGGCGGTGCGCACGACCTGCAAGGCCCGGAGCTGATGGTGCAGATGCAGGAACACGCCGAGCGCTTCAATACCGAAGTGCTGTTCGACCACATCCACACCGCCGACCTGTCGCAGCGCCCGTTCAAGTTGGCCGGCGACAGCGGCGAATACACCTGCGACGCACTGGTCATCGCCACCGGCGCGACCGCCAAGTATCTGGGCATTGAATCGGAAGAAAAGTTCAAGGGCCGCGGCGTGTCCGCCTGCGCCACCTGCGATGGCTTCTTCTATCGCGGCCAGGAAGTCGCGGTGATCGGTGGCGGCAACACGGCGGTCGAGGAAGCGCTGTACCTGAGCAACATCGCCAGCAAGGTATATCTGGTGCATCGCCGCGACTCGCTGCGCTCGGAGAAAATCCTGCAAGACCGCCTGTTCGCCAAGGAGAAGGAAGGCAAGGTCGAATTCGTCTGGAACCACACCGTTGACGAAGTGCTCGGCGACGATGCCGGCGTGACCGGCGTGCGGGTCAAGTCGGTGGCCGATGGCAGTACGCGCGAGATTCCGGTGCATGGTTTCTTCGTCGCCATCGGGCATACGCCTAACACGGCGCTCTTCGACGGGCAGCTGGAGATGAGCAACGGCTACCTGAAGATCAAATCCGGGCTGGAAGGCAATGCCACCGCAACCAACGTGCCGGGCGTATTTGCCGCCGGCGATGTGACCGACCAGCATTACCGGCAGGCGATCACCAGCGCCGGCTTCGGCTGCATGGCGGCGCTGGATGCGGAAAGGTGGTTGGAAAGCAAGGCGGGTTGAGCCGTTGCTTTTGCCCAGACGAATACCCGGAAAGGCGTTCGTCATCCCGGCGCAAGCCTTTTGCCGTTGCCTTTCGCTCGTCATTCCCGCGTAGGCGGGAATCGCTCTTGCCTTGTGTCTTTCAACGACAAAAACAACAACAGGAGCGATTCCCGCCTACGCGGGAATGACGACTGAAAGATGACCGACCTGCGGACACTCCATCGTCTAGCCGATCTTCCCGCCGCCGCGTGGGATGCCCTGCACGACGGCCGCAACCCCTTCATCACCCACGCCTTCTTGTCCGGCCTGGAACAGACCGGCTGCCTGCGTAGCGACTGGGGCTGGACGCCGCATCACCTCGCTTTGTGGGACGACGATGCACTCATCGCCGCCGCCCCCGGCTACCTGAAAACCAATTCCCACGGCGAATTCGTCTTCGACCACGCCTGGGCGCATGCGTATGCGCGTTACGGCAAGGATTACTTCCCGAAATGGCTGGGCGCGGTGCCCTACTCGCCCGTGACCGGCCCGCGCCTGCTGGCAAAGGACGACAACACACGCAAGCGGCTGCTTGAAACCATCATCGAACACGGCTGCGAACTCGGGCTTTCCTCGGCCCACGTCAATTTCCATGCTGAAACCGAAGATGCAGCGTTCAATGAGGCCTGGTTGCCGCGCAGCGACGTGCAATACCACTGGCGCAATGACGCCGACTGGGAAAACTTCGACGATTTCCTCACGGCGATGGACCACAAGCACCGCAAGAACATCCGCCAGGAACGCGCCAAGGTGGCGAAAGCCGGCGTGCGATTCCGCACGCTGCATGGCGATGAAGCCAGCAATGATGATCTTGCCGCGATGTTCGATTTCTACCTGCAAACCTTTGCCGACTACGGCAACTCACCGGCGCTCACGCTGGATTTCCTGCGCCACCTGGCGCGGGCCATGCCGCGGAACCTGGTACTGCTCCTCGCCGACCTGCACGGCGAGCCGATTGCTGGCGCGCTGTGCCTGCGCGGCGGCGACACGCTGTATGGCCGCTACTGGGGCGCGCACGCCACCCTGCCCGGCCTGCATTTCGAGACTTGCTACTACCAGGGCATCGACTACTGTCTGCGCGAAGGATTGCGCGTGTTCGAGCCGGGCGCGCAGGGCGAACACAAGATCGCGCGCGGCTTTTTGCCGTCACCGGTACGCAGCCGCCACTGGATCGCCGACCCGGCCTTTGCCGATGCCTTGCGCCGTTGGTGCGAGGAGGAAACCGCCTCGGTGCGCCGGTATGCGCAGGCGTTGGCGGCACGGTCGCCGTTTCGGGAAAAATCCCCTCTCATGCAAATGGGCGAGGCAGAATAGCCTCATGAGCCAGCGCCCCTTCCTGCTCTCGCCCGATCCGGATGCGCCGTTTCCGCCGGCGCAGCAGGCGCTGCAGCAACCGGACGGGCTACTGGCGGTCGGTGGCGACCTGGCCCCGCAGCGCCTCCTCAACGCTTATCGCTGTGGCATCTTCCCGTGGTTTTCCGATGGCCAGCCAATCCTGTGGTGGTCGCCGGATCCGCGCATGGTGTTCCGCAGCGACGGCGTGCGGCTGTCATCGCGCTTCCGCCGCAGCTTGCGCCATTGCGACTGGCAGGTGCGGGCCGATACCTGTTTCGTCGAGGTCGCCGCCGCGTGTGCCGGCACGCCTCGGCGTGGCCAGGATGGCACCTGGATCACGGCGGAAATGCAGGCGGCCTATGCCGAGCTGCACCGGCTCGGCCATGCCCATTCGGTGGAAGTATTCGACGGCGACGGCCGGCTGGTCGGCGGGCTGTATGGAGTGGCCATCGGCGCGATGTTCTTCGGCGAAAGCATGTTCAGCGGCGTCTCCGGCGGCTCCAAGGTTGCCCTGGCGGCGCTGGCATGGCGGCTGTGCGAATGGGGCTGGCCGCTGATCGACGCCCAGGTGGAAAACGCCCACCTGCTGCGCCTGGGCGCCGAACGCTGGCCGCGCGAGCGCTTCCTGCCCGCCGTGGCCGAACTGGCCGCCCGGCCGCAGCCGGCCGGGCCATGGACGCAGCGCTTCGGCAGCCTGCCGGCCAGTGCCCTGTCCGGTGCTTTTGCGCCGAGCGGCCAGAAAGCGTAGAATGGCGGGCTTTCGTGGCCCGTGCCGCACCCGCTCACACCTTCAGGTTTACATGTCGAAAGACGATTCGATCGAATTCGAGGGCGTCGTTACCGAAACGCTGCCCAACACCATGTTCCGCGTCAAGCTGGAAAATGGCCACGAAATCATCGCCCACATCTCCGGGCGCATGCGCAAGAACTACATCCGCATCCTCACCGGCGACAAGGTCAAGGTGGAGATGACGCCGTATGACCTGAGCAAGGGCCGGATCACCTACCGCCACCGCTGAGTGCGGGTGTTGCGTGCATGAAAAAAGCGGCCGTTGGCCGCTTTTTTCGTTTTTGGTTGTGGGGTCTTGGTTGTTGGTGAACAGCGGAATCCCCGCTTTTTACCGACAACCAGAAACCCAACACCCAACAACCCGCTATTCCACCGTCGCCGGCAGCAGCTTCTCCGGTTCGGCCTGCGCATCGATGACCAGTTCGCCATCGCGCACGTCGATGCCGACGCGGCCACCGTTCACCAACTTGCCGAACAGCAGTTCGTCGGCCAGCGGGCGCTTGATCTTGTCCTGGATCAACCGGCCCATCGGCCGAGCGCCCATCAGCGGGTCGAAGCCCTGCTGCGCCAGCCAGTCACGCGCGCTCGGCGTGGCCGACAGGCTGACATTCTTCTCGTGCAGCAGCGCTTCCAGCTCGATCAGGAACTTGTCCACCACGCGCAGGATGTGGTCGAAACCCAGCGCCTGGAACTGCACCACCGCATCGAGCCGATTGCGGAATTCCGGGGTGAAGCTCTTGCGGATCACTTCCATCGCATCGGAGGAATTGTCCTGCCGGGTGAAGCCGATGCTGCGCCGTGCCGCTTGCGCCGCACCGGCATTGGTGGTCATCACGATGATGACGTTCTTGAAGTTCGCCTCGCGGCCGTTGGTGTCGGTCAGGATGCCGCGGTCCATCACCTGCAACAGGATGTTGAAGATGTCCGGGTGCGCCTTCTCGACTTCATCCAGCAGCAGCACGCAATGCGGGGTCTTGACGATCTTCTCGGTCAGCAGGCCGCCCTGGTCGAAGCCGACATAGCCGGGAGGCGCGCCGATCAGGCGGCTGACCGAATGCGGCTCCATGTATTCGCTCATGTCGAAGCGCACCAGTTCGATGCCCAATTGCAGCGCCAGTTGCTTGGTCACCTCGGTCTTGCCCACGCCGGTGGGACCTGCGAACAGGAACGAACCAATCGGCTTGTCTGGGTTGCCCAGGCCGCTGCGCGCCAGCTTGATCGCCGAGGACAGCGATTCGATGGCGTCGTCCTGGCCGAAGATCACCATCTTCAGGTTGCGCTCCAGGTGCTGCAGCACGTCCTTGTCGGTGGCGCTGACCTGCTTGGCCGGGATGCGCGCCATCTTGGCGACAATCGTTTCGATTTCCTCGATGTCGATCAGCTCCTTGCGCTGGTCCAGCGGCAACAGCCGCTGGCGCGCGCCGGCCTCGTCGATCACGTCGATGGCCTTGTCCGGCAACAGTCGATCGCCGATGTGCTTGACGCTGAGATCCACCGCCGCCTGCAGGGCTTCGTCCATGTAGGTGACGTTGTGGTGCGCTTCGTACTTGGGTTTCAGTCCTTGCAGGATCTCGAAGGTTTCGCCAATGGTCGGCTCGATCACGTCGATCTTCTGGAAGCGCCGCGCCAGCGCACGGTCCTTTTCGAAGATGCCGCGATATTCCTGGAAGGTGGTCGAACCGATGCAGCGAAGTTCGCCATTGGCCAACGCCGGCTTGATCAGGTTGCTGGCGTCCATGGTGCCACCGGAAGCCGAACCGGCGCCGATGATGGTGTGGATTTCGTCGATGAACAGCACCGCGTGCGGGATTTTCTTCAATGCGGTCAGCACCGCCTTGAGCCGCTTTTCGAAATCGCCGCGATACTTGGTGCCGGCGACCAGCGCGCCGAGGTCCAGCGAATAGATCACCGCCTCCTGCAGGACCTCCGGCACGCTGCCTTCGACGATGCGCTTGGCCAGGCCTTCGGCCAGTGCGGTCTTGCCGACGCCGGCCTCGCCGACATACAGCGGGTTGTTCTTGCGGCGACGGCACAACACCTGGATGGTGCGCTCGATTTCCTCGGCACGGCCGACCAACGGGTCGATCTTGCCGGCGCGTGCAGCCTCATTGAGGTTGCTGGCGTATTCGGCCAGCGCATCGCCCTTGCCCTCGCCTTCGGCGGATTCGGCCTTGGCATCGGCTTCGGAAGTGGCCGGCTGCTCGCTGCCCTCGCCCTGCTTGGCGATGCCGTGTGACATGTAATTGACCACGTCCAGCCGGTTGACGTCCTGCTGGGTAAGGAAATACACCGCGTGCGAATCCTTCTCGCCAAAAATCGCCACCAGCACGTTGGCGCCGGTGACCTCTTTCTTGCCGCTGGATTGCACGTGATAGACCGCCCGTTGCAGCACGCGCTGGAAGCCCAGCGTCGGCTGGGTGTCACGCGGGTCGTCGGCGGGCAGCCGCGACACCGAGGTTTCGATGGCCTGTTCCAGGTCGGTGCGCAGCCGCACCGGGTCGGCCCCGGTGGCCTTCAGCACCGCCTGCGCCGAGGAATTGTCCAGCAGCGCAAGCAGCAGGTGCTCGACGGTCATGAATTCGTGCCGCGTCTCGCGGGCACGCTTGTAGCACTGGCCGATGGTCTGTTCGAGATCTTTGCTGAACATGGGGGCTGCTCCCTTGGTGACACGCACAATATGCGGTCTTGCGGGAGGATTTCCACAGCCCCGGGGTAAATCAGTGTTCAGGAAGTGGAAAGGCGGAGGCACAGGGAGGGTTAGCTCTTGCTCGTCATTCCCGCGCAGGCGGGAATCGCTCTTGCTGTTGTGGTGGGAAAGCGAAAAACAGGAGCGATTCCCGCCTGCGCGGGAATGACGAGCAAAAGCGGGAAATTGCGCTTTTACCCACGCCCTATTCCCGATTCCCCATTCCCTGCCCCATCACCCCTTCTCCATCGTGCACAGCAGCGGATGCTGGTTCATCCGTGAATACTCGTTGACCTGTGCCACCTTGGTTTCGGCCACTTCACGGGTGAACACGCCGCAGACGCCGCGGCCGCGGGTGTGGACATGCAGCATCACCTGGGTGGCCTTTTCCATGTCCATCGCGAAGAACTGCTGCAGCACGCCGATCACGAAATCCATCGGCGTGTAATCGTCGTTGAGCAGCAGCACCTGGTAGCGCGGCGGCGGGGCGACTTCGGGCCGGCCGGTTTCCACCAGCACGCCATGGTCCAGATCCTGTTCGGTTTTTCGCGACATGTGCCAATTATACGAAAGCGCCACGAAAGCGGCCCGGATTGGACGCGCCGGACGCAAGCGGCGACAATTCACGGCATGGATTCAATCAACACCGCCCCCTGGCAACCCGACGTGACCGTGGCCACCGTGGTGGTTCGTGACGGCCGCCTGCTGCTGGTCGAGGAGTACGCCGGCGGCGAACGCCTGGTGCTGAACCAGCCGGCCGGCCACCTGGAGCCAGACGAAAGCCTGCTGGCCGCCGCCGTGCGCGAAACCCGCGAGGAAACCGGCTGGGACGTGGAAGTGACCGCCTTCATCGGCGCGTATCAGTGGAAGGTGCCGGAAGACGACGATGGCCCGCACGCCGGCAAGCACTATCTACGCTTTGCCTTTGCCGCACAGCCGCTGCGGCACGCCCCCACGCTGCGGCTGGATGATGGTATTGAGCGCGCGATCTGGCTGACACCGGCGGAGTTGCAGGCCGAACAGGCGCGCCATCGCAACCCGATGGTGTGGAAGTGCGCGGCGGATTTCCTGGCCGGGCAGCGGCATCCGCTTTCGATGTTGAACCACGTGGCATGAGTACGCCGCGTGTCATTGTCGGCGTGTCTGGCGGAGTTGACTCATCCGTCGCCGCCCTGCGCCTGAAGGAGCAAGGCGAAGACATCGCCGGCTTGTTCATGCAGAACTGGGCCGACGATGGCAGTGGCGAATGTCGCGCCGAAGACGACCGCCGCGATGCGGTTGCGGTTTGCGGGCGACTCGGCATCCCGTTCCATTTCCGCGATTTCTCGGCCGAATACTGGGCCGGGGTGTTCGAGCATTTCCTCGCCGAATACGCTGCCGGGCGCACGCCGAACCCTGACGTGTTGTGCAACCGCGAGGTCAAGTTCAAGCATTTCCTCGATGCCGCGCGCGAGCTCGGCGCGGAAAAGATCGCCACCGGCCACTACGCCCGTGTCGCGCAAATCAGCAATGAATGGAAACTGCTGCGAGGCGTGGATCGCGGCAAGGACCAGAGCTATTTCCTGCATCAACTCGGCCAGCGGCAGTTGTCGGCCACGCTGTTCCCGATTGGCGAATTGCAGAAAACCGAGTTGCGAAAGATCGCGAAGGAAGCCGGCCTGCCGACCCACGACAAGAAGGATTCCACCGGCATCTGCTTCATCGGCGAGCGCGATTTCCGTGAATTCCTCGGCCGCTACCTGCCGGCGAAAAAAGGCGACATGCGCACGCCGGATGGCGCGGTGATCGGCACGCATCCGGGCGTGTTCTATTTCACCCTTGGCCAGCGCGAAGGCCTGAACATCGGCGGCGTGCGCGGGCGCGAACAGGCACCGTGGTTCGTGGTCGGCAAGGACGTGGCGACGAATGTGCTCTATGTCGAGCAAGGCACCGACAATCCCTGGCTGCATTCCACACGCTTGTGGTCGGAAACCGCGCACTGGGTCGGCGGACAAGCACCGGCACGGCAATTCGATTGCACTGCGCAAACCCGCTATCGCCAACCGGATGAAGCCTGCCGGGTGAACGTGGGCGACGATGGCACGCTGGAAGTGACTTTCGCCCGCCCGCAACGCGCGGTGACGCCGGGGCAATCGCTGGTGCTGTACGACGGCGATGCCTGCCTCGGCGGTGCGGTGATCGCGCGCACCGATGCGCCTCTCGAACAAAGACTGATGGAACAAGCCGCCGCATGAGCAATGATTTCTCCGACCGCGTCCTCGCCCTCGCCGGCCTGCAACAAGCGCTGGCGCAAGTGCGCCGCATCGCCGACAACGGACAGTCCGACCCGGCCGTGGTGCAGACCGCGCTGGACAGCGTGTTCCGCATCGACGCCGAATCGCCCGCCGCCGTCTATGGCAGCGCCGATTCACTGAAGCCCGGCCTGCGCCTGCTGCGCCAGCAACTGGGCAAGGAACAACGCGACGAAACCCTGCTGAAACTGTCGATGGCGGTGCTGCAACTGGAACGCCGCTTCGTCAACGAAGCCGCCACCGCCACGGCGGTACGCAACGGCATCGTCGAACTGACCCCGCAAGCCGAAACCCAGGGCAGCCACCACCCCGACGTACTGGCCGCACTGGGCGCGCTGTATGCCGACACCCTCAGCCACCTGCGCCCGCGGGTGATGGTGCAAGGCAACCCGCACTATCTGGCCCAGGCCGGCGTGGTCGCGGAAATCCGCGCGATCCTGCTGGCGGCCGTGCGCAGCGCCGTGCTGTGGCGACAACTCGGCGGCAGCTACTGGGACATCCTGTTCTCGCGCAAGGCGATGCTGGCAGCGACGGATGGTTGGTTGAAAAACTGACAGCTTCCACGGGCGCGGCAATAGCTCCGAGACTCGGGCAGGGCCTTGACCAGTTCCGCGACCAGCGCGGTGGCGAAATCACGGGTGCCGTGCAGTTTCCAGTTGCCAGCCACAATCTTGCGCCGCATGAGACCAATTCCATTCCAATTCGGGATGGAAAAGATACCCGATGAGGCCGTTTTTGCCTGCGGCCATGTCATGACCGCCCCTTGATCTCAATCTCGGGATTTGAGACTGCATTGATCCACACTGCGCCCAACCAATCGACAGATCGGAGCCGCGAAATGAGCGCCAAGCCAAAGTTCAGGAACACCCCTAATGCCAGATTCCACAGGTACAGACGCATGGAACCCATGGAATTCATCACGGGGCTGACCCAATCCGTTGCCATTGGCTATGCGTTGGGGGCCGTGGCGGCGGCCCTGATACTCTTCGTGGCATTCCTTCTTTCACCTATATTCTTTGGCATCGGCGCTGTTGGAATCGTTATACAGATGGCTTTCAGCAAAAACTGAAGCACAGAGGAAACAAGCAAGACCATGGAAACCCTTCGCGAAAATCTCGTGCAAATAGCGCTCAATTGGGAGCAAGCCTTCGGCAATGCACCCAGCGTCACCAGCGCCGTCTCGGAGTACGACGCGGCTCAACTCGTCGGCTGCACGACCGAGGAATACTCGCAATGCATGCAGGGCTCCACCGCCGTGCAAAAGGGATACGACTTCATCTTCAATGGTGTCCGCTACCAAGTGAAGGCCAACCGCCCCAGTGGCAAGCGCGGCAGCAAAGTTTCCTGGGTACCCAAAGCCAAAAACTACGACTGGGATTGCTTGATCTGGATCTTGTACGACCCGCAATTCCGCATGCAGGAGGCATGGCTTTGGGACGTCGCCGAATACCAAGATGCCTTCGATACGCTGGAACGCCTGTCCCCCGCGCACATGCGGCAAGGCAAGCGACTGGCGGGCACCACCGAGCGTGAAGTCGTCACTGCCGAAGAGGCGGCTGTCATCTCCAACCGGGCCATTTCCGAGAATGATGTCCTCCCGGATGGCTGGCTTACCGCTCCACGCAGCTATGGTGTTTACGCGCTACCTGTCTCAGCGACGGATACGCGCCGATACCGCATCGGCAATCACCCGGTCCGGCAACGCGAACTGGAGCAGGAATTCGGCTCATGCGAGCTGGTTTTCCTGTTCCTGCACAGAGTGGATGCCGTTGCCATGGCAGCGGCACTGAATCATGACAAGGCGTAAGACGTATTGAAATGGGCCGCTTATGCGGCCCCTTCTTCCGAAAGCATCGCGAGCAAGCCCGCTCCTACTTCAACTTGATCTCGCGCAAGCGTTGTTCGAGGAAGCCATGCGCGGTGATTGGCTCCGGGTAGCGATCAGGATTGTCTGCGGTGATGCACGACGGCAGGGTCTTGATCAGAAAATCCGGATTGGGATGCAGGAAGAACGGCACCGAGTAGCGCGGTTGCCGCGCCGCCTCGCCCGGCGGGTTGACCACGCGGTGGATGGTCGAGGGATAGACGTGGTTGGTCAGGCGTTCCAGCATGTCGCCGATGTTGACCACGATGGTATCTGCGTCCGAGGTGAACGGCACCCACTCGCCTTCATGCGATTTCACTTCCAGGCCCGCCGCGCTGGCACCGACCAGCAGGGTGATGAAGTTGATGTCGCCGTGCGCGCCGGCGCGGACGTTCGGAATGTCATCGGAGGTGATCGGCGGGTAATGGATCGGGCGCAGGATCGAATTGCCGTTGTTGGTCTTGTCGGCGAAGAAATGCGCCGGCAGGCCGATATGCAGCGCCAGTGCGCACAGCACGCGCGAGCCGAGCTGGTCCAGTGCGTCGTACAGCGCGTAGCCGTGTTCGTGGAACTGCGGCACCTCCGCCGGCCAGATATTCGCAGGCATCACTTCGCGGTAGGGGGAGTCGTCCGGGATTTCGCGACCGATATGCCAGAACTCCTTGAGATCGAAGTATTTGGAATCCTTCGCCGTTTCCACGCCAAACGCGGTGTAGCCGCGCGCGCCGCCGCCACCGGGAACGTGATATCGCTTCTTCACTTCCTCGGGCAGGGCAAAGAACGCCTTGAACGCGGCGTAGGCGTTGTCGATCAGCGACTGTGGGATGCCGTGGTTGCGGATGCCCGCGAAGCCCCATTCGCGGTAGGCCGCGCCCAGCTCGGCGACGAAGGCGTCGCGATCATTGTCATAGCGGGTGATGTCGAGGGTGGGAATGCGGGAAGCCATTGTCATTTCCTCAGGATTCTTCATTTCCGTCATCCCGGCGCAAGCCGGGATCCAGCTTTTTATATCGGCAAAGCAAGAGCTGGATCCCGGCTTGCGCCGGGATGACGAGCTTCAGGTCGCCGCAGCCTTCACCGCGTCGGCCAGTTTTTCCAGCGTGGATTGCATCAGCGCATCGTCGTCGGCTTCCACCGTGACCCGCACCACCGGCTCGGTGCCGGAGGGGCGCAGGAAGGCGCGGCCGCGACCAGAGACCGCCACTTGCGCTTCGGCCAGCGCGGCCTGCACGGCAGTGGCTTCGACCACGGTTTTCGCGCTGCCTTGCAGGCGCACGTTGACGGTCTGCTGCGGCAGCATCTCCAGCCCAGCCAATGCTTCGCTCAGGGACTGGTCGTTGCGCCGCAGCGATTCCAGTACCAGCAGGGCGCTGATGATGCCATCGCCGCTGTTGACCCGATCCAGGCACAGGATGTGGCCCGACGCTTCACCGCCGAGAATGCCGTGGCCCTCGATCAATGCCTGGTGCACGTAGCGGTCGCCAACCTTGGCCCGCTGGAACGGGATGCCACGCCCGGCCAGGGCCTTCTCCAGCCCGTAATTGCTCATCACCGTGCCAACCACCGCGCCGTGCAGGCGACCGGATTGCTGCCAGTCGCAGGCCAGCACGTAGATCAGGCCATCACCATCGACGATGGCACCCTTGCCATCGACGAACATCACCCGGTCGCCGTCGCCATCGAAGGCGACGCCCAGGTCCGCACCGCTTTCGACCACGCGCGCCGCCAGCGTTTCCGGGTGGGTGGAGCCGACACCGTCGTTGATGTTCAGGCCGTTGGGCTTGTCGCCGATGACTTCGACCTCGGCACCCAGTTCGCGGAACACGATCGGCGCAACCTGGTAGGTGGCGCCGTTGGCGCAATCCAGCACGATGCGCATGCCTTCCAGGTTGAAGCGGCGCGATACCGCGCCTTTGCAGGCCTCGACGTAGCGGCCCACGGTTTCGTGTGCGCGAACAGCCTTGCCAAGGGCCTCGGATGGCACGGTGACGAAGGGCAGGTCCAGCGCCGCCTCGATGGCCTCCTCGGTGGCGTCATCCAGCTTCTCGCCTTCCTCGGAGAAGAACTTGATGCCGTTGTCGTAATGCGGATTGTGTGAGGCGGAAATCACGATGCCGCCATCGGCGCGCAGCGCGCGGGTCAGGTGCGACACCGCCGGGGTCGGCATCGGCCCCATCAGTTGCACGTCAACGCCGGCGGCGACCAGCCCGGCCTCCAGCGCGGCCTCGAACATGTAGTTGGAGATGCGCGTGTCCTTGCCGATGATCACCTGTGGTTTGCGCCGCGAACCGCCCTGCCCGGCCGCTGCCTTGCGCTTGGCCGCGGCCACCAGCGACTGGCCATAGGCATTGCCCAGGCGCAGGATGAAATCGGCCGAGATCGGCGCTACGCCGACGCGGCCACGGATGCCGTCGGTGCCGAAGTATTTGCGTGCCATCACGCCGCCTCGTGCTTTGGCTGCTTCATCAGCAGCGCGAACAACTCGGCCAGGCGGTCGCGCAGTTCGCGGCGGTCGCAGATCTGGTCGATCGCGCCGTGTTCAAGCAGGAATTCCGAACGCTGGAAGCCTTCGGGCAAGGTTTCGCGCACGGTCTGCTCGATCACGCGCGGGCCGGCGAAGCCGATCAGCGCGCCCGGTTCGGCGATGTTGATGTCGCCCAGCATCGCGAAGCTGGCCGAGACGCCGCCAGTGGTCGGGTGGGTCATCACCGAGATGTACGGCAGGCCGGCAGCGCGCAGCTTGCCCAGCGCGGCCGAGGTCTTGGCCATCTGCATCAGCGAGAACAGGCTTTCCTGCATGCGCGCGCCGCCGCTGGCGGAGAAACACACGAAAGGGCTGCCGATTTCCAGCGCCTTTTCCGCACCCAGAGAGAAGCGCTCGCCGACCACGCTACCCATCGAGCCGCCCATGTAGGCGAAATCGAAGGCGCCGGCAACGAGGTCCTGGCCTTTCAGCTTGCCGCGCAGGGTAACGAAGGCATCGCGTTCGCCGGTGCTTTTCTGCGCAGCCTTGATGCGTTCGGAATACTTCTTCTGGTCCTTGAACTTGAGCACGTCGGTCGGGCCCAATGCCGCGCCGATTTCCTCCAGCGGGCCGTCATCGAACAAGGCCGCCAGCCGCGCGCGGGCGCGGATCGGGCGGTGGTGGCTGCACTTGGGGCAGACCTCGAGGTTTTCTTCCAGCTCCGGCCCGTACAGCACCGAGCCGCAGCTTTCGCACTTTTCCCACAGGCCTTCGGGGACGCTGCGGCGGGTCTTGGCCGTTTTGCCTTCGGTGCGGATGCCCGCAGGCATCAGTTTGTTGATCCAGCTCATCGGTTCGCTGCTTCCTGTTGGAGAGGGCCGGCCAGCGGCCCCAAGGCACCGATTTTAGCGCGCCTCCCGTTGCCGCGGGATGCCCGCCCCCGCCGGCAAGCTCATGTATCCAGCGCCTGCCGCAACGGAGCAAGGAAGGTGGCAGCCGCCGCAGCGGGATCGGCAGCGTCGGCCAGCTCGGCAACCAGGGCGCTGCCGACCACCACGCCATCGGCGTCGTGCGACATGGCCTTGGCGCTGGCGGCGTCCTTGATGCCGAAACCGGCCACCACCGGCGCTTGCGATTGCGCGCGAATTTGCGCAAGGCGCTTGCTGGCCGCCGAGGTATCAAGGCGCTCGCTCGCACCCGTGACGCCGGCGAAGCTGACGTAGTACAGGTAGCCCTGCGCTTGCGCGCATAGTTCGGCCAGGCGCTCGTCGCTGGTGGTCGGCGCGGCCAGCGCGATCAAGTCGATGCCGTGCACGTTGAAGATGGCGCGGGTTTCGGCCGCTTCTTCCGGCGGCAGATCCACCAGCAAGGCACCATCGACGCCGGCTTCGGCGGCTTCCTGGGCAAACTTCTCGCTGCCGTGGATTTCAACCGGGTTGAGGTAACCCATCAGCACCACCGGCGTGGTGGCGTCGGCCTTGCGGAATTCACGCACCACGTCCAGCACGTAGCGCAGGCCCGCGCCACGCGCCAGCGCGCGTTCGCTGCTGCGCTGGATGGTCGGGCCATCGGCCATCGGATCGGAGAACGGCACGCCCAGTTCGATCACGTCGGCGCCGGCTTGCACCAGCGCGTGCATCACCGGCACCGTGGCTTGCAGCGACGGGTCGCCGGCGGTGACGAAGGGAACCAGCGCCTTGCGGTTGGCGGCGTTCAGTGCCGCGAATTTTTCGGTGAAACGCTTGTTGGAAAACTGGCTCACAGCACGATCCCCTCTCTCGCGGCGATGGTATGCACGTCCTTGTCGCCACGGCCTGACAGGTTGCACAGCACCAGCTTGTCCTTCGGCAATTCACGCGCCAGTTTGATCGCCTGTGCCACGGCATGGCTGGATTCCAGCGCCGGCAGGATGCCTTCGGTGCGGGTCAGCTTGTGGAAGGCAGCCAGCGCTTCGTCGTCGGTGACGCCGACATATTGCGCACGGCCGGTGTCGGCGAGGAAGGCATGTTCCGGGCCAACGCCGGGGTAATCCAGGCCGGCGGAAATCGAGTGCGTTTCGATGATCTGGCCATCGTCATCGCAAATCACGTAGGTGCGATTGCCGTGCAGCACGCCGGGGCGACCGGCGGCGATCGACGCGGCATGACGGCCGGTTTCGATGCCATCGCCCGCCGCTTCGGCACCGACGATGCGAACACTCCTGTCGTTGAGGAAGGCATGGAACAGGCCGATGGCATTGCTGCCGCCGCCGACGCAGGCGGTGACGACATCCGGCAGGCGGCCATAATCAGCCAGCATCTGTGCGCGCGCCTCGCGGCCGACCACGGCATTGAAATCGCGCACCATGCGCGGATACGGATCGGGGCCGGCGACGGTGCCGATGATGTAGAAAGTGTCGGCAACGTTCGTCACCCAGTCGCGCATCGCCTCGTTCAATGCATCCTTCAGCGTGGCCGAACCGGAAGTGACGGGAATGACCGTCGCGCCGAGCAGCTTCATGCGATAGACATTGATCTTCTGTCGCTCGATGTCGGTCGCACCCATATAGACCACGCATTCCAGCCCCAGCCGCGTGGCGACGGTGGCGCTGGCAACGCCATGCTGGCCCGCACCGGTCTCGGCGATGATGCGCTTCTTGCCCATGCGGCTGGCCAGCAACGCCTGGCCGATGGTGTTGTTGATCTTGTGCGCGCCGGTGTGGTTCAGGTCTTCGCGCTTGAGCAGGATCTGCGCGCCGCCGACTTCGCGGCTCAAACGCTCGGCATGGTAGATCGGCGACGGGCGGCCGACGTAATGCTTCAGATCCTTGTCGAAGGCGGCGATGAAGGCCGGATCGACGCGCGCCGCATCGTAGGCGGCGGACAGTTCCTGCAAGGGGCCGATCAGGGTTTCGGCAACGAAACGCCCGCCGAACTTGCCGAAATGGCCGCGTGCGTCGGGGTACTGGAAATAGTCACTGACCGCGCCGGGCGCAGTCGGGGAAGCGATATTCATGGGGATCTCCACAACAGAGCAGCCTGTGGCTGCAAACAAACGAATCAACGGCAGCGCAAGTGACGCTTCACCGGACGAACGCGGCAGGCACGCGACGCCAGCGGTTGCGGCTGCGGCCGCTGGTCGGGTTGAAAGTGGCGCGGGAGGCGTTCATGGAGTCCGGGCAGCATAAACGAAAGCACGCATCTTTTCCGCATCCTTGAGGCCCGGGGCGGATTCGATGCCGCTGGAAACGTCAACGCCCCACGGCTGGGCAATTTGCAATGCGTGGCCCATGTTTCCGGGGTTCAGGCCCCCAGCCAGCAACACGGGTTTTGCGGTCGATTGCGGCATCTTCGACCAGTCGAAAGCCTTGCCCGAGCCGCCCTGCTCGCCCATGCCGTGGCCATCGAGCAGGAAAGCGGCAGCATGGGGATATTCCGCGAAACGTGCCACCGGATCGGCTTCGCTGCCCATCGCGATGACTTTCCAGAACGGCAGGCCGACAGACGCGGCGAACGCGTCGCTCTCGCCGCCGTGGAATTGCAGGATGTCCGGCTGCACGGTGCGAACGATTTCCCGCACTTCGTCGGCGGCGTTGTCCATCAGCAGGGCCACGGACTGGATAGGCGGCGGAATCAAGGCGCGCAACTCCCTCGCCTGCGCCAGCGACACGCGGCGAGGACTTTTCGGCGCGAAGATCAGGCCTATGAAATCCACGCCCAGCTCGACAGCCAATTGCACGTCTTTGGCGCGGGTGAAGCCGCAGAATTTGATGCGCACGCTCACGGCGTCACCGCGGGGGGCAAGCCCCACTTCGCCGGGTACAACGGCCCGACGAACAGCAAACCCGCCGCCGGTGCGGTCGGGCCGGCGACGGTGCGATCACGCGCAGCAAGCAATTCGGCCATCCATTCCACCGGCCTTTCGCCACGGCCCACCATCAGCAGCGAGCCGACGATGTTGCGCACCATGTGGTGCAGGAAGGCGTTGGCCTGCACCTCGATCACCACTTCCTCGCCGATGCGGCGCACGTCGATGCGGTGCAGGTTGCGCATCGCGTGGGTGGCCTGGCATTCGGCGCTACGGAAGCTGGAGAAGTCGTTTTCGCCCGGCAAGGCCTGCGCGGCAGCGTGCATTTTTGCCGCATCCAGCGCGTGGTGTTCCCAACTCAGGAACTGGCGATGCAGCGTGGGCCGCACCTGGCGGTTGAGGATGCGGTAACGATAGCGCCGTGCCACGGCGGAGAAGCGCGCGGAAAAATCATCGGCCACCGGCACGCACCACAACACGCCGATGCCCGGCGGCAGGCGGCTGGTGGTGCCCAGCACCCAGCCACGTTCGCTGCGTCGTGCATCCGTGTCGAAATGCACCACCTGGCACTGGCCGTGCACGCCGGCATCGGTGCGGCCGGCGCAGATGGTGGAGACTGGCTCGGCGGCGACGGAGGAAAGCGCCAGTTCCAGCGCTTCCTGCACGGAGTTTGCTTCAAGCGGCGTGGTCGCTTCGCGCGCGCTGCCCGCCTTGCTCAGCCGCTGCCAGCCACGAAAGCCGCTGCCGTCGTATTCGACGCCCAGCGCATAACGCGCCATGGGTTCAATCCAACTCGCGCAGCAGCCGCGTGGCCTGTTCGCGCGCTTCGGCATCGCCACCGGCCGCAACTTCGGCCAGCAGGCCACGCGCGGTGGCCTTGTCGCCCAGATCCAGGTAGGCGATGGCCAGCTCCAAGCGGTCCCGGCCAGCCGGCGCGGGATTCAGTGAAACCAGATTGGCGCTCGAATCGGCATCGGCCGCGTGCCAGGTGGGCTGGTTCCGCAATGAAGGCGGGGTCCATTCCTGCTGCCATTGCTGCACTTCAGCCGGAGCAGCGGGCAATTCCCTGGCCTGGACTTCAACGACGGGCGCGGCAGCGGTGTACGCCTCGTGGCCGGCGTCGGTTTCGAAATCGACAGCGGCCACCTTTTCCTCGTCCAGGTACTCCATTTCGCCGTCATCTTCTTCCGCGTCATCTGCGTCGGCCCGCGCATCGGTGCCCATTCCGGTGGTAGCCGCCGCCAGCATGGAGGCGTCGAAGCGCGAGCGCGGTTCGGCCTGCTGCCGGCGCGCGCGTGCGACCAGCCAGCCCACCACCAGGCCGGCCACCAGCAAGGCCAGCCCGCCCCACAGCCAGGTGGCGGAGATGTCGTCGCCTTGCGCCTGGGCCAATTTCTGTTGCGCGGCAGCCAGGTCGCTGTCCTTCATCGCGATCAGCTTTTGCTGCTGCTGCTTGATCTTTTCCAGTTCGGCCACTTGGGCGCGCAATTCCTGCACTTCGGAATCACGCGAAGCCAGATCCTCGGTGGCCTGCTGCAGTTTCTCTTGTTCGAGCATGTCACCCTCGCCGCCGGCCTGCTGGCCGGATGTGGTTCCCTTGCGTTTGCCGGCATCGGCCAGCGCCGGCGCGATTTCCAGCCTTGCGTTGTCGGCTGCCTGTCCGGCCGAGGCCGTCGGCACGACCGGAGCCGGAGCCAGCGGCGCATCGGCCACGGCCGCCGGCTGCAATACCGGCCGCCGCGCCTGCCGCCACTGCGCAACCTGCTGGCTGACCAGGGCATTGGCCTCGGTGTGGCTCAATTGCGCCATCTCGTCCGAAGACGGCACCCGCAGCACGGCGCCCTGCTTGAGCAGGTTGATGTTGCCGTTGATGAAGGCCTCGGGGTTGGCGCGCAACAGCGCCAGCATGGTCTGGTTGAGGCTCTGCCCGGTGCGCAACTGGCTGGCGATGCCGGACAGGGTCTGGCCGCCGCGCACTTTCGCCAGCACGTCGCCGGCTTGCACCGGCGGCGGACGCGGTGCTGGTGCAACCGCAGGTGCCTGCGGCGACGCTTGCGGGCGGGTCGGTTCAGGCGGGAGTTCGGGCTGCGCAGGCTCGGATTGCGCGGCAATGGCAACTGGTTCCGGATCGCGCACGATGGTGTTGGAAGGCGCGGCCGCCGGGGTATCGATCACCGGCTCGGAGACTGCGGCTACCGTGCCGGGGGCACTGACCAGCACCGAATACTCCCGCACCAGCCGCCCCTGGCCCCAATCGACTTCGACCAGGAAATTCACTGCGGAGGATTCCACCGGGGTATGGCTGGTCACCCGGATCACCGGAGCGCCGGCATCGGACACGGCGACCGCGAAGTCCAGTTCCTGCACCAAGCCCTGTATCCGCGACAGGCCAACGCGCTCGAACACTTCAGGGGAGGCAAGCCCAACCCGCAGTTGTTCCATTTCCGCCGGGTCGCTGGAAATGATCGGGATTTCCGCCACCAGCGGCTGGCCGGGCCGCGATTTGAGCCGGATTTCACCCAGCCCCAGCGCCATTGCAGCGCCGCTGGCCAGCAGCAAGGCAAGGCCTGTCAGCCAGCGCAGGGCGGGCTTGGATTTGGCTGGGTTCACGTGGATGCCCCTGTTCATGGCCGGCAAATATAAGCTGAAACAAGGGAATGGCGCAGCTTCCTGCGCCATTTTCTTGAAACAGCCGACCCGTGCCTGCCGTCAGCCGCCCGCGGCGACCAGTTCCGCCAATTGCACCGCGTTCAAGGCCGCGCCCTTGCGGATATTGTCGGCCACCACCCACAGGTTGAGGCCGCGCGGGTGCGAGAAGTCCTCGCGGATGCGGCCCACGAACACCGGGTCCTTGCCCGAGGCATGGGTCACCGGGGTCGGGTAGCCGCCGGCCTTCGGTTCATCGACCACGCTCACGCCCGGTGCCTGCTCCAGCAGTGTGCGCGCCTGCTCCGGGGTAATCTTCTTCTTCGTCTCGACGTTGACCGCCTCGGAATGGCCGTAGAACACCGGCACGCGCACGGCGGTCGGGTTCACCTGGATGTTCTTGTCGCCGAGGATCTTCCGGGTTTCCCAGACCAGCTTCATCTCTTCCTTGGTATAGCCGTTGGGCTGGAACTCGTCGATGTGCGGGATCAGGTTGAAGGCGATCTGCACCGGGAACTTCTTCGGTTCGATGTCCTGGAAATTCAGCAGTTCGGCGGTCTGCTTGCCCAGTTCCTCCATCGCCGAACGGCCGCCGCCGGACACCGATTGATAGGTGGCCACGTTGACGCGCTCGATGCCGTATTCGCGATGGATCGGCGCGAGCACCGGCATCAGCTGCATGGTGCTGCAGTTGGGATTGGCGATGATGCCGCGCGGGCGATTCTTCGCCGCTTCCGGGTTCACTTCGGACACCACCAGCGGTACGTCGTCGTCGTAGCGGAAGGTCGAGGAATTGTCGATCACCACCGCGCCGGCGGCGGCGAACTTCGGCGCGTATTCCTTGCTCACGCTGCCGCCTGCCGAGAACAGCGCGATGTCAACGCCGGTCGGGTCGAATTTCGCCAGATCCTGCACGTCGATTTTCTCGCCGCCAAAATCGACCTCGGTGCCCGCCGATTTCTCGGACGCCAGCGCGATCAGTTCCGAAATCGGGAACTTGCGCTCGGCCAGGATGGACAACATGGTTTCGCCGACGGCACCGGTGGCGCCGACGACCGCGACTTTGAAGCGGCGTTGTGCGTTCATTTCTTGGTCTGTGGTGTGGGAGAAAGCGTAGGAGCACACGCCCGCAAGGATGTGCGGGAGACGCTTCCACGATGGGGAACGCGAAGAATAACTTAAAGCGCAGCCTGGCCGGCGGAACGGTTGCCCATGAAACCGGCATTGATCGGGCTCGGCGGCTGCCCTGCCTGCGGCCCGCAACCGAGTGCGGCGATCAGGTTATCGACTGCCAGCGACACCATCGCCCGGCGCGTGGCCAGGCTGGCGCTGCCGATGTGCGGGGCCAGCACCACGTTGCGCAGCGCCAGCAATTCCGGGCGCACTACCGGTTCGCCTTCGTACACGTCGATGCCGGCGGCGGCGAGGCGGCCATTGGCCAGTGCATCGGCCAGGGCGATTTCATCGACCAGGCCGCCACGGGCGATGTTCACCAGGGTCGCGGTAGGTTTCATCTTCGCCAGCGCGGCGGCGTCGATGACGTGATGGGTCTGCGGCGAATACGGCAGCACCAACACGAGGTGACCGGATTGCGCCAGGAGTTCGTCGAAGCCAACGTAACTGGCGCGGGTTTCGCTTTCCACCGCTGGCGGCAGGCGGCTGCGGTTGTGGTACAGCGTGCGCATGCCGAAACCGACGGCGCGGCGGGCGATGCCCTGGCCGATGCGGCCCATGCCGAGGATGCCCAGGGTGCTGCCGTGCAGGTCGCTGCCCAGCAAGGTATCGAACGACCACTTGTTCCAGTGGCCGTCGCGCAGCCAGCGCTCGGCTTCGGTGATGCGGCGCGCAGCGGCCATCAGCAGGGCGAAGCCGAGGTCGGCGGTGGTTTCGGTGAGCACGTCAGGCGTATTGGTGGCGAGGATGCCACGTTCGCTCAACACGGGAATGTCGAGGTTGTCGTAACCGGCCGCGACATTGGCGATGGCGCGCAGTTGCGGCGCATCGGCAATCTCGACCGCGCCGATGCGTTCGACCAAGGTGAGCAGTGCGCCTTCGACCTTGCGCAGATGTGCGACGATTTCGTCCGACGCGTACTTGTCGCCGGCCGGCGTGGTGCGCAGCACGTCGAAGTATTCGTCCAGCCGCCCGGTGATGTCCTCGAACAGCGGCCGGGCCAGCCACACGCGCGGGCGCGGCTCAGTCATCGATGTTGCCCGGAATGCGCGGCGACACCGCGCCCACATCACCGCATTGCGCGCGGTGGCGCAGCGCATGGTCGATCAACACCAAGGCCATCATCGCTTCTGCAATCGGCGTGGCACGGATGCCGACGCAAGGATCGTGGCGGCCGGTGGTAATGACTTCGATTTCGTTGCCGTGGATGTCGATGCTCTGCCCCGGCAGGCGCAGGCTGGAAGTCGGCTTCAATGCAATCGAGGCAACGACTTGCTGGCCGGTGGAAATGCCGCCGAGGATGCCGCCGGCATGGTTGGACAGGAAGCCCTGCGGCGAGATCAGATCGCGGTGTTGCGTGCCCTTCTGCGCCACGCTGGCGAAACCATCGCCGATCTCCACGCCCTTGACTGCATTGATGCTCATCAGCGCGGCGGCAAGGTCGCCGTCGAGCTTGCCGTAGATCGGCTCGCCCCAACCTGGCGGCACGTTGTCGGCGATCACATTCACGCGCGCGCCGACCGAATCGCCGGATTTGCGCAACGCGTCCATGTAGCTTTCCAGTTCCGGCACTTGTGCGGCATGCGGCCAGAAGAACGGATTTTCTTCGACCACGTTCCAGTCGAAACCTTGCGGGGTGATTTCGCCGAGCTGCGAGAGATAGCCGCGCACGTCGATGTCGAAATGCTGCTTCAACCATTTTTTCGCAATCACCGCCGCAGCCACGCGCATCGTGGTTTCGCGTGCCGACGAACGCCCGCCGCCGCGCGGGTCGCGGATGCCGTATTTCTGCCAGTAGCTGTAATCGGCGTGGCCGGGACGGAACTGCTCGGCGATCTTCGCGTAATCCTTGCTGCGCTGGTCGGTGTTGCGGATCAGCAACGCGATGGGCGTGCCGGTGGTCTTGCCTTCGTACCAGCCGGACAGGATTTCCACCTCATCGGCCTCGTTGCGCGCCGAGGTATGCCGGGTCTTGCCGGTGGCACGGCGGTCGAGGTCATAGCGGAATTCTTCCGGCGCGATTTCCAGGCCCGGAGGACAACCGTCGATCACGCAGCCAATCGCTGGCCCATGCGATTCACCGAAGGTAGTGACGCGGAAAAGATGCCCGAATGTATTCATGCGCGCGCATCCGCCAATTCGCGAATCCGCGCGTTGTGCGCGATCAACTCCGCGCATTCCACCGCGAAGATGCCCATCTGCCCGACCTTGAATTCGATCCACGCGAATTCGACATCCGGCAGCAAGGCTACCAGCGCGCGTTCGGATTCGCCGACTTCGCAAATCAGCAGGCCGTCCTGCGAGAGGTGCAAGGGCGCATCGCGCAGGATCTTCAGCACCAGATCCAGGCCGTCGTCGCCGGCGCGCAGGCCCAGTTCCGGCTCGAAGGAATACTCCTGCGGCAGCGCATCGGTTTCGGCGTTGGTCACATACGGCGGATTGGTGACGATCAGGTCGTAATGACGGCCGGTCAGGCCATCGAACAGGTTCGACTTGTGCAGTTGCACGTTGTCGGCGTGCAGCGCAGCCTTGTTCTCCGTCGCCAGCGCCAGTGCATCGTCGCTGATGTCGATGCCATCGACCTGCCAGCCGGGGTTGTAGTGGCCCATGGCAATCGCGATGCAGCCCGAGCCGGTGCACAGGTCCAGTGCGCGATGCACTTCACGGCCACCCAGCCAGGGTTCGAAGCCGGATTCGATCAACTCGGCAATCGGCGAACGCGGCACCAGTGCGCGCTTGTCGGTCTTAAAGCTGAGGCCGGCGAACCACGCCTCGCCGGTCAGGTACGCGGCCGGGATGCGCTCGTCGATGCGGCGTTGGAACAGGGCCAGGATCTGTGCCTTTTCCGCCGAGGTCAGCCGCGCCTGGCCGTAGGCCGGGCCGAGATCCGGCGGCAGGTGCAGGGTATGCAGGACGATATGCGTCGCCTCGTCCAGTGCGTTGTCGTGGCTGTGGCCGAAGGTCAGCCCGGCGGCATTGAAACGCGTCGCGCCATAGCGGATCAGGTCGATGATCGAGTGCAGTTCGGCGGCCGGGTCGGCGGTCATGGTGGTGTTTCTTGTGGAAAACGGCCCGCGATTATAGGGCGTGCGGCGCGAACAAGCCGGTATCATGGCGGTTTGCCCGCAACACCCAAGCCCATGTTCAACCGCAAATTCGGCTACATCCTGCTGATCGCCCTCGCCACCGGGCTGGGCCTGCTGGCCGGGCGCAAGCTGTTCCCTGCCAGCCAAACCGATGCCGCGCCGCCCTACCCGGCCCTGCAGACGGTGATTGCCTACCCGCAGCCGCGAGAGGTGCCGGCGTTCTCGCTGCGCCAGTCCGATGGCACGCAACTGACTTCGGGCGAATTGAACGGGCATTGGACGCTGGTGTTCCTCGGCTTCACCCATTGCCCGGACGTGTGCCCGCTGACCCTGGCGCAACTGGCGCAGGCGCAGAAGCAATGGCAGGCGCTGCCGGACAGCATTCGCCCGCGCGTGCTGTTCGTGTCCGTTGACCCGGAACGCGACACCACCGTGCGCATTGGCGAATACGCGCATGGCTTCCACGCCGACACGCTGGCGGCAACGGCTGATGTGCCGGCGCTGGAGGAATTCGCCAAATCGCTGGGCTTCGTGTTCATGAAGGTACCCGGCCCGCACCACGAAGAAAACCCGGACGATTACACGATGGACCACAGCGCCGGCCTCGCCGTGCTCGACCCGCAAGGCCGGCTGGCCGGCCTGATCCGCCCGCCGCTGCAACCGGCCGCCATTGCCGCCGACCTGACCGCATTGACCCAAGCAGGATTGACTCAGGCAGGCGCACGATGAGCCCGATCACCGCCCTGACCTACGTGCTGCCGCACCGGCTGTTGTCCTCGCTGGCGCGCAAGCTGGCGTATTCGCAAAACGCGACCGTCAAGCAATGGTTTATCGACACCGTGGTGCGCAAGTTCGGCGTGGATCTGGATGAAGCGGCCGAACCGGATGCGGCAAAGTACGCCAGCTTCAATGCCTTCTTCACCCGTGCGCTGAAACCCGGCGCGCGCGTGGCCGACGCCGATCCGCGCGCGCTGCTGATGCCGGCCGATGGCCACATCAGCCAGTGCGGCAAGATCGACGGCGGCACGATCTTCCAGGCCAAGGGGCGCAGCTTCACTGCCGCCGAACTGCTGGGCGATGCGCAAGCCGCCGTGCCGTTCGAGAACGGCCTGTTCGCCACCGTGTACCTGTCGCCGCGCGATTACCACCGCGTGCACATGCCGTGGACCGGCACCCTGCGCGAAACCGTGCATGTGCCGGGCCGCTTGTTCAGCGTGGGCACGGCGGCGGTGCGCGACGTGCCGGGTTTGTTTGCACGCAACGAGCGGCTGGTCTGCCACTTCGATACCGACTTCGGCCCGATGGCCTGCGTGATGGTCGGCGCCTTGCTGGTGTCCGGCGTGGAAACGGTATGGAGCGGCGTGGAGATCCCGCGCTATGGCGATGCGATCACGCGCAAGGATTGGCGCGGCAAGGGCATCACGGTTGAGCGTTTTTCCGAAATGGCGCGCTTCAACTATGGCTCGACGGTGATCGTGCTGTTGCCGCCGGGTGTGGCGACACTTGCCGAAGGCTTGCAGGCCGAATCACCGGTGAAGCTGGGCCAGCGATTGGCAACACTGTTGTAGGATCGGGCTTGCCCGCGATGTCCTACTTCTTCATCACCACCGCATCGGCGGCGGCATATTCCACGTCGAACAGGCGCACGGTGTCGATGGCCTTGCCCGAGCAGTCGAACACCGCCGCCACTTTCAGCTTGGCCTTGGCCGGAACGGTGAATTCGTCATCCACGTGCCGGGTGGTGCAGGCATAGCCTTCGGCATCCAGCGCGGTGACGTGGTTTTTCTGGGCCAGTTCGGTGACGCGCACCGAAGTGTCGCCGTCATTGGTGAAGCCCAGGGTGACTTTGCTGAACTTGCTGGCCTCGGCGGCCTCGTCGCCCGGCCCGGCCGGGCCGATTTCCAGAACCGCGCCGGTCAAAGCCGCACGCAGTTCCTTGCCATTGCTGACGATGCCGGCGCCATCGGCACTAGGACTGGTCTTGCGCCCTTCGCTCACCCCCTTGCTGGCACCGGTGGCGGCGCCCTTGACCAGTTCCACCGTTTTGGAAACCGCCGTCGAGGCAGCCTTTTCGGCGTTGTCGCCCGAGCAGGCAGGCAATACAGCAACGGCCAGCACGGTTATCGTTGCAAGCAGGGGGCTTTTCATTGGATCTCCTTGAATGGGCCGGCGCGGTGTTCCACCCCGGAGCTCGCCGATGTTACTTGCCGCAGCCTTCCAGCTTCAACGTCTGGCCTGGCTTGACCGTATAGCCCGGCGCACGCAGGCCGTTGGCTTTTGCCAGTTGCTTGATGTTGCACGAATTCCTGTCGGCAATGCGGCCCAGGCTGTCACCCTTCTTCACCGTGTAGCTTTTGACCGGGGCCGGCTTGGGCTTGGGTTTTGGCACGGGCTTGGCCGCTGCGGGTACGGCGGCAGCCGGCTCGCGCAGCGAGGTGACATCGCCCACCGCGACAGTGCCGCTGGGACGCGGTGCGCCGGTGTTGACGACCGCCGCCGCCACCGAGGCATTGACCAAGGTGCGGGCCAGTTCGGCGCGCGCACCATTGGCGCAGTTGCTGGTATACAGGCGGGCGATGCGGGTATTGGCCTGCAAGGTGGTGCCGGCGGGCAACCAGGCATCGGGTTGGTAACGCGGGTTGAGGTTGCGCAAGGTGCGCTGGAAACCGTCGCGGGTGCCGCCATTGCCCAAGCAGATGACCAGTTCGTTGAGGCTGGTGGTGCGCGCCAGCTGCACGCTTGCCGGCTTCGGGTTCACGCGCGGGAATTTCAGCCCGTATTGCTTCGGATGCAGGAACAACCAACTGGCCGCGATCACCATCGGCACGTAGTCGCGGGTTTCGGCCGGGAATTGGTAATACACCGCGTCGTCCCAGAAGCTGCGGCCCGGATACTGGTTGTAGATGCGCCGCGCACGGCCCTCACCACCGTTGTAGGCGGCCAGCGCATATTCGATGCTGCCGCCCAGTTCGACCATGCGCTCCTTGATGTATTCGGCGCTGGCATAACCAACGCTGCGCGGGTCGTAGCGGGTATCGAAACCGGTGCCGTCCGGGCCCAGCCCGAAACGCAGGCCGGTGGCCGGCATGAATTGCATCGGCCCGGCTGCGCCCACGCGCGAGGTGGCGTGTACCTTGCCGTTGGATTCCTTGGTCATGATCCCGAACAGCAGCGCCTCGGGCAGTCCGTCGCGATCCCATTGCGGGTACAGCGCGTCGCGCATGTTGCGGTAATTCTCGTAGCTGTCGATCAACGCCGGGCGCATGTCGGTCAGCCAACGGCGGATGCCGGCCTGGATCGCCGGGTTGAACTGCACCATCTTGTCGAAGTCATGGCGCTGGTCGTTGAGCAGGTTGGCCGCGCGCGTGCTCTGCGGCCCGCTGGGCAGTTGCGCGTGGTCGCTGCCGTCGTCCAGTGGGTCATCATCCACCGGGGCCTCGTCGCCGTTTTCGTCGCCCAACTCGTTGCCGTCGCTGGCTTCTCCCCCTTTCAGTGCCTGCCGGTAAATCGCCATCAGCGCCGACATCTCGCAACCGCGTTGCTGGGCGCAGGCTTCCAGTTCGGCATCCATCTGCGCAAGTGCGGCATCGACGCTGGCATTGGCGCCAGCCTCGCCTTCGTCATCGCCCGCCTCCTCGGCCTGCAGCGCCGCCTGGTAACGCTGGCCAGCGGCCGTCATGCGCTGGCTGATCGCGTCCACGGCAGCCTGGTCCCTGGCGGAAAGTCGCGCCGCCAATGCCGACGGGGCCAACAACGACAACAACAGGCCGGCCAATAGCGGCCGGTACGGCAGGACATTCGACAAAACAGGCATCAGCAACGCACGAATTTGAAAAAGGTTCGGCAGGTTAGCCGCCACGGCGCGGCCACCGCAACCTGTGCGGCACGCTGCCGTGCTTTGCCGTTCAGGGGCTAGAATCGCTGCATAACCCCACGCATACAGGAAACCCATGGATCCGATCCTGATCGGCAAAGGCGTCACCGATAACATCGCCGTCACCTTGCTGCCGAAGTTCGGCAACCGCCACGGCCTGACCGCCGGGGCCACCGGCACCGGCAAGACCGTGACCCTGATGACCCTCGCCGAAGGCTTCAGCCGCATCGGCGTGCCGGTATTCATCGCCGATGTGAAGGACGACGTGTCCGGCCTGGCCGTGGCCGGCGACGGCAACGAGAAAGTACTGGCCCGCGCCCGGGAACTCGGCGTGGCCGATTACGCGCCGGCCGCCAACCCGACCATTTTCTGGGACCTGTACGGCAAGAAGGGCCACCCGGTGCGCACCACGGTCAGTGAAATGGGCCCAACCTTGCTGGCGCGCATCCTGGAGTTGAACGACACCCAGAGCGGCGTGCTCGACATCGTGTTCAAACTGGCCGATGACCGCGGCCTGCTGCTGCTGGACCTGGAAGACCTGCGCGCCCTGCTGGGTCTGGTGGCCGACGAACGCAAGGACATTTCCACCAGTTACGGCTTGGTCAGCACGCAATCCGTCGGCGCGATCCAGCGCGCCCTGCTGCGGCTGGAGCAGGAAGGCGGCGAAATGTTCTTCGGCGAACCGGCGCTGGAACTGACCGACCTGATGCGCACCAACACCGACGGCCGCGGCATGCTGTCGATCCTCGCCGCCGACCAGTTGATCCTGAAGCCGCGCCTGTATTCCAGCTTCCTGTTGTGGCTGCTGAGCGAACTGTTCGAAAACCTGCCGGAAGTCGGCGACCTGGACAAGCCCAAGCTGGTGTTCTTCTTCGACGAGGCGCACCTGCTGTTCGACGATGCGCCGCCGGCGCTGCAACAGCGCATCGAACAAGTCGTCCGCCTGATCCGATCCAAGGGCGTGGGCGTGTATTTCTGCTCGCAATTCCCCGATGACGTGCCGGACAACATCCTCGGCCAGCTTGGCAACCGCGTGCAGCACGCGCTACGCGCCTTCACCCCACGTGACCAGAAAGCGGTCAAGACTGCGGCGCAAACCTTCGTGCCCAACCCCAAGCTGGACGTGGCCGCCACCATCTCCGCGCTGGGCACCGGCGAAGCGCTGGTTTCCACGCTGCAGGACAAGGGCATTCCCTCTCCAGTGCAAAAAACCCTGGTCGCGCCACCGCGCTGCCGCATGGGCGCAGCCACCGACGCCGAACGCACGCAAGTGCGCGCCGGCAGCCCGGTTGGCGGCAAGTACGACACTCCGATCAACCGCGAATCGGCTGCCGAGATACTGGCAAAGAAGATCGAAACCGCCACCACCGCCGCCAAAACCCCGGCCTCTCGCACCCGTGCACAGGACGACGCCGAACAAGGCGGCTTCGGCCAGGCCGTGAAGGACGCCGTGTTCGGCACCAAGCGCCGCCAGGGCATGATCGAAACCATGGCCAAGCAGACCACCCGTACCATCGGCACCAAGCTGGGCAACCAGATCGTGCGCGGCCTGCTGGGCGGCATTTTCGGCGGCAAGCGCTGAGCCGCAGTACATGGGGCGCTGGCGGCCACCGGCCGAAAAAAGCACCGCGCTGATCACGCCGCAAGGCCACGCGCGGCTGAAGGCGGAACTGGACGACCTGTGGCGCGTGCGCCGACCGGAAGTGGTGCGCGCGCTCAGCGCCGCCGCCGCCGAAGGCGACCGTTCCGAGAACGCCGAATACACCTACCGCAAGAAGCAACTCGGCGAAATCGACCGCCGCGTGCGCTACCTGGGCAAGCGCCTGGAGGCGCTGCGCGTGGTCGATACCGCGCCCAGCGACCCGCAAGCGGTGTTCTTCGGCGCGACGGTGGAACTGGAAAATGCGGTTTCCGGCGAGCTCGCGCGATATCGCATCGTCGGCCCCGACGAAACCGACGCGCCACGTGGCTGGATCAGCATCGACTCGCCGCTGGCACGGGCGATGTTGAAGAAACGCATTGATGACGAATTCGAAGCGATGCTGCCCGGTGGCCTCGCCAGCTTCGCCATCATTGGCGTGCACTACGGCGAGGACTGATCGGAGCCGGGTTCGAGGTCCTGGCACAGATCACCGCTGGCACGTGCATGTCTTGCCAGCGCGATGTAACGGGCACGGAATGCCTCAAGCTCGCGGTCTTCCAGCTCCTCCAGGTCGAGCAAGGCATTGTGGGCGTCGCGGCTGACCCGGATCAGCTCGTCCAGCTTGATCTGCATCGCCTCGGTATCGCGGTTCTGCGTGTTCTGGATCAGGAACACCATCAGGAAAGTGACGATGGTGGTACCGGTGTTGATCACCAGCTGCCAAGTGTCGCTGAAATGGAACAGCGGACCGGTAACACCCCACGCCACGATCACCACCAGCGCCAGCACGAAGCACAGCGAGCGCCCGGTGAAACGCGATGCCGCCTTGGCCAGCCGAACGAACACGCGTTCGAAGACCCGTTGCTCGATCACCTGGTTGCCCTTCATGCCGTCGCTCCTGTCCGGAAATGACGACAGTATGAACCTGTCGAACATCAGGCGATGATCGCCAGGCCCGGCATCGGCCTCGATGCAACTCCATCGCCGAACAAATCATGCTCATCGGCATCGGTGATTTCCACATCGACGAAATCACCCGGTTTCAAGCCCAATTCGCCGCCATTCTGCACATGCACCAATCCGTCGATTTCCGGCGCGTCGGCCTTGCTGCGGGCCACGGCGATGCCGTCTTCGAGCATGTCCACCAGGCAGCGCTGGGTGGTGCCGATCTTCGCTTCAAGCTTTTCGGCGGAAATCCGCGCCTGCACTTCCATGAAGCGCGCCAGTCGCTCCTGCTTCACTGCTTCGGGCACCGGGTCTGGCAAATCATTCGCCGGCGCGCCGTCCACCGGCGAATAGGCAAACGCGCCGACACGATCCAGTCGCACTTCACGCAGGAAATCCAGCAACTCTTCGAACTCCGCATCGGTTTCGCCGGGAAAGCCGACAATGAAGGTCGAACGAATGGTGATGTCCGGGCAAATGCTGCGCCATTTGTCGATGCGCTCGCGGGTCTTGTCGATCGCACCGGGGCGCTTCATCAGCTTCAACACGCGCGGGCTGGCGTGCTGGAATGGAATATCCAGATACGGCAACAGCTTGCCTTCGGCCATCAGCGGGATGGTGTCGTCAACGTGCGGATACGGATACACGTAATGCAGGCGCGTCCATATGCCCAGTTGCGACAAGCCCTCGCACAGCGACTTCATCCGGGTTTCGTATTCGTTGCCGCGCCACTGCTTTTTCGCATAGCGCAGGTCAACGCCATAAGCCGAAGTGTCCTGCGAAACGACGAGCAATTCACGCACGCCGCCAATGGCCAGCTTTTCCGCTTCGCGCAGCACCTCATCGACCGGGCGCGAGACCAGGTCGCCGCGCATCGACGGGATGATGCAGAAGCTGCAACGGTGGTTGCAGCCTTCGGAAATCTTCAGGTACGCGTAGTGCTTCGGCGTCAGCTTGATGCCGTAATCCGGCACCACGTCGATGAACTTGTCGTGCCGTGGCGGCAAGGCCGCATGCACCGCGCTCATCACGCTGGAATAATCCTGCGGGCCGCTGATCGACAGTACGTCCGGAAACTGCTCGCGAATCATGTCGCCGCGCTTGCCCAGGCAACCGGTGACAATGACCTTGCCGTTCTCGGCCATCGCCTCGCCGATCGCATCCATCGACTCGGCCACCGCCGCGTCGATGAAACCGCAGGTGTTGACCACCACCACGTCGGCATCGTCGTAACTGGGCGAAATGGCGTAACCCTCGACCCGCAACTGGGTGAGGATGCGTTCAGAATCGACCAAGGCCTTGGGGCAACCCAGGCTGACGAATCCGACTTTGGGGCTAGCAAGTGACATGCGCTGGCGTGGTGACGTGGCTGGCGGGCGCGCGATTATACCCGGCAGCCTAAAATGGCCGCCCCTGACGACCTGAACGGATACGCAAGATGCAAAGCGAATTCATCCTCGATGCGCGCCTGGCGCAGGACAGCGCCTTCATCGCCGACGGCCCGCTGTCGCAGGTGCGGCTGATGGACGACGCGCGCTTCCCGTGGATCGTGCTGGTGCCGCGCGTGAGCGATGTGATCGAATGGATCGATCTCGATGGCAGCCAACAACGGCTGCTGCTGGCCGAGATCAATCAAGTCTCGCAACTATTGCGCGGCGAGGCCGGCGTGCAGAAGCTCAATATCGGCGCGCTGGGCAATATCGTGCGGCAATTGCATGTGCATCTGGTCGGTCGCCATGAAGGCGATGCCGCATGGCCCGGCCCGGTCTGGGGCAGCGGCGCGGCGCGGCGCTTCGAAGCCGATGCGCTTGCCGTGCACATCGAAGCCTGGCGCAGCCGGTTACGGTGAGTGCACCGGAATCCACCGCGTATCCTGCATGGAACGCATCCTCCTCATGGACAATCACTTCTTTGCCGCTTTCGCGCGCTCGGCCTGGTCTTTCTGGAATGCCTGGATCTCCGGCATATCACGCAATACTCTGGAATGCGGGTCCAGCGTGTAGCTTTGCCCTTCGGCAATGGTGACTTCACCCTGCCCTTGGGTCATCGACACATCGACGATGCGCTCGCCCACGCGCACCTGCACCGGCATCGGGAACGGCTTGTTGCCTTCGGTCTTCCAGCGCAGCGACAGCTTGCCGCCGTTGCGCTGCGCCAGTAATTGCGGCAGCGGCGCGGATTTCAGGTACACGTCGAAGAACCAGCCGTAATCCTTGCCGGTGGCGCGGTTCACCGCGTCGATGAATTCCTGCGTGGTGCCGTAGCGCGGTTTGTAATTGCCGGGCTTCGGGTCGGGCCGGCCATACACCACTTCGCGCGTGGCGGTGAAGAAGGCTGCATCGCCAATCAGGCCGCGCAACGTGTGCAGCAGCAGCGAGCCTTTGTAGTACAGATCCAGCGCCGGGCCTTTTTCGGCATCGTAAACATCGCCACTGCTGTAACTGTGGCCGGACACCACCGGGAAACGATTGCGGATCTTGCCCCGCTGCGCCATCAGTTCGGCGTGATAGGCCATGTCGCCGCGCAGCCATTGCAGGTACAGCGGCTGCATGTAGGTGCCGAAGCCCTCGTGCAGCCACATGTCGTTCCAGTCGGCATTGGTCAACTGGTTGCCGAACCATTCGTGCGCGAATTCGTGCTGCAACAGCCAGTCGTAACCGAAGGCGCTCTTTTCATAGCCATTGCCGTAGGCATTGACGGTCTGGTGTTCCATGCCCTTGTGCGGGGTTTCGACCACGCCCATCTTTTCGTCGCCAAACGGGTATGGACCGATGTACTCCTCGAAGAAATCCAGCATCAGCGGGAATTCGGCGAACAATTCCTTCGCCTTGGCTTCGTTGCCTTTCAGGTACCAGAAATCCAGCGGAATGACATTGCCGTAGCGGCTCTTGTACTGACTTGAAAGCAATTCATAGGGGCCGACGTTCAGCGCCACTGCATAGGTGGTCACGTCGCGCGCGCGCCAGTGATACGTGCGCCAGCCGTCCTTCTCGGTCATGCCCAGCAACTTGCCGTTGCCGGCGGCGACCAATGGTGCAGGCACGGTGATGCGTTGTTCGACGATGGCCGGCTCGCCCCAGGGCTGGTCGATGCAGGGCCACAACAGGTCGCAACCCTCGCCTTCGACTGCGGTAGCCACCCACGGCTCGCCGGTCGGCGCGGTCGCCCAGACGAACCCGCCATCCCATGGCGCGCGCTTGGCTTCGTGCGGCTGGCCACCATAGACGATGCGCAGCACGATGCGCGCGCCGGCCGCCAGCGGCTTGGGCAGATCGATGCTCATGCGGCCATCGGGGTTGCGCCAGGCGTTGGCGGCCAGCGCCACGCCATCGACTTCGACCGTGGTGATTGCGTAGTTGTTGTCCAGATCCACGACCAGCTTCGACAAGGCTCGCTTGGCAACGAAAGTCAGGCGCGCATCGCCGTCCAGTCGTTTGTGTTGCGGGTCGATGTGGAAAGCCAGTTCTGCATTCTCGAAAGCGACCGCACGCTGCTCGGGCGCGGCCGGGCCGCCGGAGGACAGGGTTTGTTCGCTCAGCGGCGGTTGCGTCGGTTCGGCCGCCTGCGCAAGGCTGCAGGCGGCAAGGGACAAAGCAAGCAGGGTCAGGCGCATGGGAATCGGTGAATATGGCGACGAAAGATGCATCAGCGTGCCACAAATCGCCTGCGCAGCGGACTGTCTGAAGTCATGCGCCGCGGCGCGAAAGTCGCGCATGCCATGCACTTTCGATTACGCAAGAACCGACGATGCATCCCCGAAATGGTCGTCCGCAACGGCCGCGATCCGGCAGGAGAGAGACCGGACCGCAGCGGCTGCGGACGTGGGATGAAGCATAGACAGGCGCGTGTTGAAATTCGGTTAGAACGCGGCGTCGGTTCGATGACATACGCTCATGTGTTCATGACCTTGCGATGGGCATCACGCAACCTCAACGCAGCTGGCTGTCCTTGCTGCCTCGACGGTTGTAGCCGCTGCTGGCCTGTTGTCCGTCGTCCTGCGCCTGCTGGCAGGCCACGCACAGGCGCACGCCCGGCACGGCCTTGCGTCGCGCTTCGGGAATCGGCGCATCGCATTCTTCGCAATGGTGCAGGCTTTCGCCCTTCGGCAACTGGTTGCGCGCGCGCTGGATCGCGTCCTTCACGGTCGCGTCGATCTGATCCTGCACCGCACCATCGCCTGCCCAGCCGGTTGCCATTGTTTTGCCTATTGCTTGCGCAGGAACTGCGTCTTGACGTAGATGCCGCTCTTGCGGTCGTAGATGTGGGTCGGGTCGTCCTCGACCAGGCGGATGTCGCGGATCACCGTGCCCTGCTTGATCGGGCCGGAGCCGCCCTTCACCGGCAAATCCTTGATTACCACGACCGAATCGCCATCAGCCAGCGCCTTGCCATTGCTGTCGCGTACCACCGTCCCGACGTCTTCGTCCGCAACCTCACCTTCGACCCACTCATGCGCGCAGATCGGGCACACCAGCAGGCGGCCGTCGTGGTAGGTATCTTCTGAGCCGCATTGCGGGCAGGCGGGGAAATCGGACATGTGCGGTACCGGCGAAGGCGGCTGCGCGGCGGGCGCGTCGCCGGCCCGCATGACGAGGAGATGGTGCCGAAGAGAGGAATCGAACCTCCGACCTACTGATTACGAATCAGTTGCTCTACCGACTGAGCTACTTCGGCGGGGCCGCAGATTCTAGGCGGCGCGGGCAATCCGGTCAATTTCGGATTCTGCTGCCGGCCAGTCCGAAGGGCTGATTTCAATGGGTCGCCCTGCCCTGCTGTCGGTCAGAACAGGCCTTGCAGGTACTCGGCCAGGCGCAGGCTCAATGCCACCAGGGTGAAGGTGGGGAAAGCCCATCCGCCCGTCGGGAATACCGAGCTGCCGGCTACATAGAGGTTGTCCACGCCATGCACGCGCGAATCCAGATCCACCACGCCACGGCGAAGATCGGCGTCCATGCGCGTGGTACCCATGTGGTGCGACGTGCCATGCAGGGCCGGCGTGGCATCGTTGCCCGCTTCCAGCCACGGCTCCATCACGAAGCGGCCGGCGCCGACCCGCGCCAGTTCCTCCCCGACGATCCGCGTGGCGGTGCGATAGGTATGCCAATCCAGCGGGGTCAGGCGCCAGTCCACGCTGGCCTTGCGCAGGCCCAGCGTGTCGGTATCGGCGGACAGTTGCACGCGACTGTCCGGGTTGGGCGCCTGCTCGAAATAGCCATCGACATCGACACGGGCCGTCCTGACCGCCGGTTTGCCCGCCAGTTTGCGTGCACAGGCCTGGGCGATATCGCCAGCCCCCAAACCCAAGTCCAGCGCGTTTTTCACCAGCGATGTCCGCGAACGATCCGCGTTCTGGCTGCGGCGGGGCAACGAGCCGTCCTTGCTCCATAGCGCGCTGGTGTCCACTTGTGGTTCCAGCACGCACAACAGGGATTCTTCACGGGTCGGTTGCCGCATGGCGGTACGCAGGCGGCGCAAGGCTTGTATGCCGCGCGGCGTGGCAGCCTGCACGGCAACCGGTCGTGCCCTTGCGTTGAGCAGTCGCGCGCTGCGCTGGGTGGCGTCGGCAACGCATAGTTCCGGAAACAGCGGCGCATCGCCTTGGCCACCACTGCGATTGTAGGCGCGGGTCAGGGCATCGGCCCGATCGGTATGCAACACGCCGATGCGTCCAGAGGGATGGTCCATGAAATAACGGCCCACCAGATCGTGGCGATTGCCCAGCCCGCCGGGTGCCGCCGCATCGGAAAGCAGCAACAGGCGTGCATTCTCGATTGCACCGCAGGCCAAAACGTACTGGTGCGCGCGGATGCGACCGCGCCGCCCGCACAACGTGCCGATCCGCGCTTCGCATACGCTGCTGGCCTGCGCATCGGCTTCGAAAGCCAGCAGGTTGGCATGCAGCAACACGCGAATGTTCGATGCGCGCCGCAATTCGCCGCGATATTCACTGCCGAAATGAACCGGGCTGCGCGCGAAACGCTGGTTCACCAGCAGGCTTTCGTCGAACTGCGGCGCGGGGTATGGCAGGGGTATGGCACTGGCCCGGCGAAGGAACCTTCGGCAAAGCCATGATCGCCAACATGAAACAAATCGCATGCCTGCTGGTAGTACGGCCGCAACTGCGTGTAGGACAACGGCCAGCCACTGTGCGGCACCCAGTCGCGCGTGGCGAAATCCATGCCTGCCAGCGGGATGCAACCGCCGCCCCAGACTTCACTGCCGCCACCGAACGCACGCAACCGGCTGTTGCGTGCATTGAATGGCAGTGTCCCGGTCGAATCGGCCTGATACAGGTCCTGGGTGTCGCTGTCCGGGTCCAGGCCACCGCTTTCGACCAGACAGACCTGAATCTGGCTGCCAATGAAGCTGCGTGCAATGGAAATGCCTGCCGGCCCCGCGCCAACGATGCACAGGTCCGCGTCGATGTCCGCCGGCAATGACCTGTCCCGATAATCGACGATCATCTGCTCTCCCGCCACTTGCCCGTATCACGCAACAAACGCGGATTCAGGCGGCAACCGGACGCGGGGCGCGCGGTCAATCGACCAGGCGCAAGCGCAATTCCTTGGGCAGGGCGAAGACCATGTTTTCCGGCTCACCGTCCAGTTCGCCCATGCTGGCCGCGCCCAGTTCGCGCAGCCGCGCCAGCACGCCATCGACCAGCACGTCCGGTGCCGAGGCGCCAGCGGTGACGCCGACGTGCTGCTTGCCCGCCACCCAGGCCGGGTCGATCTCGTGCGCGCCATCGATCAGATGTGCCTCAACCCCGTCGCGCTGCGCCAGTTCGCGCAGGCGGTTGGAGTTGGAGCTGTTCGGCGAACCGACCACCAGCACCAGATCGCACTGCTTCGCCAAGTCGCGCACCGCGTCCTGGCGATTCTGGGTGGCGTAGCAGATGTCGTCGTTCTTCGGCCCCTGGATGGCCGGGTACTTGGCCTTCAGCGCATTGATGATGCCGATGGTGTCATCGACCGACAGCGTGGTCTGCGAGGTATAGGCGAAGTTTTCCGGCTGGCCGACCTGCAGGCTGGCCACATCACTGATGTCCTCGACCAGGTAAATGCTGCCGGTCCCTGCCTCACGGTTCCACTGCCCCAGCGTGCCTTCGACCTCCGGGTGGCCGGCATGGCCGATCAGCACCACGTCGCGGCCGGCGCGGCAATGGCGCGCCACTTCGAAATGCACCTTGGTCACCAGCGGACAGGTCGCGTCGAACACCTTCAGGCCGCGCTTCTCGGCCTCGGCACGCACCGCCTGCGACACGCCGTGCGCGCTGAAGATCACCGTGGCATTGTCCGGCACTTCGTCCAGCTCCTCGACGAAGACCGCACCACGCTGCTTCAGGTCATCGACGACGAAACGGTTGTGCACCACCTCGTGGCGCACGTAGATCGGCGCGCCCAGGGTTTCGATGGCGCGCTTGACGATCTCGATGGCGCGATCGACACCGGCACAGAAACCACGGGGATTGGCGAGGAGGACTTGCATGGGGAGATTCTAGCGCGGGAGTTGGCCGAGTCGGGGTTACGACTTCTTCTTCCCGTCGAACAAGCCAAACAGCACGATCCCGATCGCGCCACCCACAATCGCCGAATCGGCGATATTGAACGCTGGCCAGTAATGCCTGCCCACATACCACTGGATGAAGTCGATCACATGGCCATGCATCACGCGGTCGATCACGTTGCCCAGCGCGCCGCCGATCACCAACGCATACGGCAACGCGGTGCGCCACTCGCCACGCCGCGTGCGCGACAGCCAGAAGCCCAGCAGGCCGCTGATCGCAACCGCCAGCGCGCTGAAGAACCAGATCTGCCAGCCGCCGGCATTGCTGAGGAAACTGAACGCCGCGCCGGTGTTGTAGGTGCGATACCAGTTCCAGAAACCGTCGATCACCGGCACCGCGACGAATTCCGGCAGCGAGGACAGCACCCACTGCTTGCTCCACTGGTCCAGCACGATGACCAGCGCCGACAGCAGCAACCACGCCAACGCATTGGGCTTGACCTTCGCCATCAGAACCACCGCCGGTCTTCGCCAGGACCTTCGACGTTGCCCACGCAACGGCCGCACAGTTCCGGATGCTCGGCATAGGCCCCCACGTCGGCGCGGCGGTGCCAGCAGCGCACGCATTTGGGTTTGGCGGTCGGTTGCGCCAGCACGAACACCTCGTCGGCCTCGACCGGCGTCACCGTCACATCGCCGCTGATGAAGAAGAAGCGCAGTTCCTCCTGCAACGGCTGCCACTTTTCCGCAGTTTGCGCATTCGCCGACACCGCAATCTCGGCATCCAGCGCCGCGCCGATCACGCCGTTGGCGCGCATCGGTTCCAGCACCTTGGAAACCTGCTCGCGCAAGGCCAGCAGTTGCTCGAAATCGGCCGCCGTCAGCGATGCCTCCGCCGGCAACGGTGCAAGACCGTCGTACCAGGTTTCGAACAGCACGTTGTCCTTGCGCTGACCGGGCAAATAACTCCACATCTCGTCCGCGGTAAAGCTCAACACCGGCGCGATCCAGCGCACGAAGGCCTCGGCGATGTGATGCATCGCGCTCTGCGCGCTGCGACGACCACGCGAATCCTCGCGCATCGTGTAGAGGCGGTCCTTGGTCACGTCCAGATACAGCGAGCCCAGATCCACCGAGCAGAAGTTCAATAGCGCCTGCACGATGCTGGCGAAGTCGTAGCGGTCGTAGCTGGCCTTGATCTTTTCCTGCACTTCCCAGGCGCGATGCACGATGAAACGATCCAGCGCGACCATGTCCTCCAGCGCCACCGCATCGCGCGCCGGGTCGAAGCCATGCAGGTTGCCCAGCAGGAAACGCGCGGTATTGCGGATGCGGCGATAGGCGTCGGCATTGCGCTTGAGGATTTCCTGCGACAGTGACATCTCGTTGCTGTAATCGGCCGAGGCAATCCACAGGCGCAGGATGTCCGCGCCGAGGGTCTTCATGATGTCCTGCGGCTCGATGCCGTTGCCTAGCGACTTGGACATCTTGCGGCCATGCTCATCGACGGTGAAACCGTGGGTCAGGCATTGCTTGTACGGCGCACGCTTGTCGATGGCCACGCCGGTCAGCAAGGACGACTGGAACCAGCCGCGATGCTGGTCGGAACCCTCCAGGTACAGGTCCGCCGGCTTGCCGAAACCGCGCTCCAGCAGCACGCCTTCGTGGGTCACGCCGGAGTCGAACCACACGTCGAGGATGTCGGTGACCTTGTCGTACTTGTCGGCGTCCGCGCCCAGCAGTTGCGCCGCGTCCAGCGCATACCACGCATCGATGCCGCCCTTCTCGACGATATCGGCGACCTTGTTCAACAGCGCCACCGAATCCGGATGCGGCTCTTGCGTCTGCTTGTCGACGAACAAGGCAATCGGCACGCCCCAGGTGCGCTGGCGGCTGATGCACCAGTCCGGCCGGCCTTCGACCATGCTGGCGATGCGCGCCTCGCCCCAACCGGGGAACCAGCCGACCTGCTTGATCGCGGCCAGCGCATCGCGGCGCAGGTTCGCCTGCTCCATCGAAATGAACCACTGCGGCGTGGCGCGGAACACCACCGGCGTCTTGTGCCGCCAGCAATGCGGGTAGCTGTGGTCGAGCTTGAAGAACGCCAGCAGCGTACCGTTGCCGCGCAGTGCTTCCACTATCGCATCATTGGCCTTCCAGATATGCAGGCCGGCCAATTCCAGTTCGCCAAATGGCGGCGTGCCCGGCAGATAGACGCCACGCCCATCGACCGGGTTGATCTGCGCGGCGCTGTATTTGTCGGTCACGCCGTATTGCTTCGCAACCGCGAAGTCTTCCTGGCCATGGCCGGGCGCGGTATGCACCGCACCGGTACCGTCTTCGGCGCTGACGTGGTCGCCGAGGATGATCGGGATTTCGCGTTCCGCATAGAAGGGATGCTGCAGCACGATCCCTTCCAGCGCCGCGCCCTTGGCCTGCGCATGCACGACGGTGTCGGCCACGCCGTAACGGCGCAGCACGCGCTCGGCCAGCGCGTCGGCCAGCACCAGCCAGCGGCGCTTGCCGTCGCGGGCCGGGCCTTCCACCAGCACGTAATCCAGCTCCGGGCCCAGCGACACCGCCAGCGATGCCGGCAGCGTCCACGGCGTGGTGGTCCAGATCGGCACGGCGATTTCGACATCGGCCGGCGCTTCGATGCCGAACGCCGCTGCCAATGCCTTGGTTTCGCGCGCGGCGTAGGCCACGTCGACGGCCGGCGAAGTCTTGTCCTGGTACTCGATTTCCGCCTCGGCCAAGGCGCTGCCGCAATCGAAGCACCAATGCACCGGCTTCGCACCTCGCAGCAGATGCCCATTGCCGACGATCTTGGCCAGCGCGCGGATTTCCGATGCCTCGAAATGGAAATTCAGCGTCTTGTACGGATTGTCCCAATCGCCGATCACGCCGAGGCGCTTGAAATCCTTGCGCTGGATTTCGATTTGTTCTTCGGCATATTCGCGGCATTTCTGCCGGAATTCCCCGGCATCCAACTTCACCCCGACTTTGCCGTATTTCTTTTCGATGGCAATTTCAATCGGCAAGCCGTGGCAATCCCAACCCGGCACATAAGGCGCATCGAAACCGGCCAGATAGCGCGACTTGACGATGATGTCCTTGAGGATCTTGTTGACCGCATGACCGAGATGGATCGCGCCGTTCGCATACGGCGGGCCGTCGTGCAGCACGAACAGCGGGCGGCCCTTGGCGTTGTCGCGCAGTTGCGCGTACAGATCGTCGGCATACCAGCGTTCCAGCGTGGCCGGCTCGCGCTTGGGCAGGTCGCCGCGCATCGGGAAATCCGTCGCCGGCAGGTGCAAGGTGGTTTTGTAATCGATGCTCACGGAAATCTCAGGCAGTGGCGCGCAGTTTTTCTTCGGACAACACCCGGCGGGCATCAGCGGCATCGCGCTGCATTTGCACGGTCAGGCTTTGCAGGTCTGGGAACTTGAGTTCATCGCGCAACTTGGCGACGAACTCCACTTCAATATGGCGGCCATACAGGTCGCCGCTGTAATCGAACAGATGCGCTTCCAGCAGCGGCTCCACGCCCTCCACGGTGGGGCGCGTACCGAAGCTGGATACCGACGGCCATGGCGCATCGAACACGCCATGCACCCGGGTCGCATAGATGCCCGATAGCGCCGGCATTTTCGGGAAACGCAGGTTGGCGGTGGGAAAGCCGAGCGTGCGGCCGAGTTGCTTGCCGCGCACCACGCGCCCGCCGATGGCATAGGGCCGGCCGAGCAATTGCGCGGCGTTGTCGAAATCACCGGCCAACAGTGCCTCGCGGATACGCGTGCTGGAAACGCGCTCGCCATCGGGGCAATGCACCGGCGCGATTTCGTGGGCAGTGAAATCAAGTCCAGCGCCCATCGCCTGCAACAACGCCAGGTCGCCACCACGCTTGTGGCCGAAACGGAATTCCGGGCCGATCCACACTTCGCGCGCCTGCAGGCGCTGGACCAGCAGCTTGCGCACGAAATCCTCGGCCGACATCGCCGACAGCTTCGCATCGAAACGCAGCAGGCCCACCGAATCCGCGCCCAACTCGCGCAGGCCGGCTTCCTTGGCCCGCGCCAGGTTCAGGCGCGGCGGCAACGGGGCATTGAACTGCTGCGCGAAGTATTCGCGCGGCAACGGTTCGAAACTCAGCGCCACCGCCGGCACGCCCAATTCGCGCGCACGCGAAACGGCATGGCGCACCAGCGCACGATGGCCCAGGTGCAGACCGTCGAAGGCGCCGATGCAGACCACGCTACCGCGCGGGAACAACACCCCGCCTTCGACGTCGCGAAACAGCCTGCTCATATGAACCGGGGAGTATAGCCGGACGCGCCGCCCCTCATTGCTCGCGCAGGTCGCGCGGACGCAGTCCCTGCACCCACAGCACCGCCACATAGGCTCCCGCGCCGCCGCCGACCAGCAGCAACAGCCGCCAGCCGCGCTGCCACCAGCTCCACGGCGTCCAATCCGGCCACAGCCCGCGCAAGGCCAGCAACACCACGATCATCGCCACGCTGGCCAGCGCGATCTGCCGCAGCCAGCGCCCCCAGCCCGGCTGCAGGCGATACACCCCGGCCCGACGCAGATACCACGCCAGTTGCAGCGCATTGGCCCAGCCGGCCACGGCGATGGACAGCGCCAGCAACGCATGCAGGCCCGGCACCTTGGCCAGCGCGTCCAGCCAATTGCCGCCGGCCTGCGCCAGCGCCGCCCTGCCCGCGTCGGTCAGCGCCAGCGCCGCAGCCAGGAACAACACCGTGCACAGCGCATTCACCAAGACCGAGGCCACCGCGGATTTCACCGGCGTTTTCGTGTCCTGCCGCGAATAGAACGCCGGAGCCAGCACCTTGACCAGCAGGAAGGCCGGCACCGCCGTCGATTGCGCGATCAGGCTCCAACTGCCCATCTGCGTGTCGAACGCGCTGAAACTGCGGTACTGGAACAAGGTCGCCACCAGCGGTTGCGCACACAGCACCAAGCCCAAGCAGGCCGGGATGCCGATCAGCAGGCACAGGCGGAAGCCCCAATCCAATCCTTTCGAAAACCCCGCCGGGTCGGTGGCCGCGTGGCGGCTGGACAGGTGCGGCAGGATCACCGTGCCGATGGCCACGCCGAACATGCCCAGCGGGAATTCCAGCAGCCGGTCGCTGAAATACAGCCAGCTGACGCTGCCGCTGAACAGCATCGCCGCCGCCACCGTGTTGAACAGCAGGTTGAACTGCGCCACCGACGAGCCAAACAAGGTCGGCAGCATCAAGGTCAGCACCTTGCGCACCCCCGCATGGGCCAGATCCAGCCGTGGGCGCGGCAGCAGGCCCAGCTTGGCCAGGGCCGGCAACTGGAAGCCAATCTGCAACACGCCGGCCACAAACACGCCCCAGCCCAGCGCCAGCACCGAATAGTCCATCAGCGGTGCCAGCCCCAGCGCAGCGGCGATCATCGCCACGTTCAGCAAGACCGGGCTCAGCGCCGGGATCGCGAATTTCTGGTAGCTGTTCAGCACGCTGCCGGCCAGCGAGGCCAACGAGATGAACAATGCATACGGGAAGGTGATGCGCAGCAGCTCGGCCAGCAATTGCCGGTATTCGCCCGACAGCTTCGAGCCCAGCAGCGCCGCCAGTTGCGGGGCCAGCAGCAGCACCAGTGCCACCAGCACCAGCAAGCCCGCCGCCAGCACGCCGGTGACCCGGTCCACCAGCTCCTTGACGGCCTGTTGGCCGTGCTTTTCCTTGTACTCGGCCAACACCGGCACGAAGGCCATCGAGAACGAGCCCTCGGCCGACAGCCGGCGCATGAAATTGGGAATCCGGAACGCGATGAAGAACACGTCCATCGCCGCGCCGGCGCCAAAAACGATGGCGTAGACCTGGTCGCGGACCAGCCCGGACAGGCGCGAGAGGAAGGTCATCGAGCTGAAAACCGCCGCCGAACGCAGCAAGCGCGGGCCACTCATCGGGCATCCTCCGCCTTCAGGCCCAGCTGGTTGACCCAAGTCCTTGAATAGTCCATAATTTCTGGCTCGTTTTTCCGTCTTCCGTTCATGGGCCGTGATTTTGTCAGGCCCGCTCCGAAAAAGCACTCAACAGGATTCCCAATCGTGGCCAACATCAAGTCCGCCAAGAAGCGCGCCAAGCAGACCATCGTGCGCAATGCGCGCAACAATGCCCAGCGTTCGCAGCTTCGCACTGCCGTCAAGAAGGTTCTCAAGGCACTCGACGCCAACGACGCCAAGGGCGCGCAGGAAGCCTTCGCCGTCGCCCAGCCGATCCTCGACCGTTTCAGCGCCCGTGGCCTGATCCACAAGAACAAGGCCGCCCGCCACAAGAGCCGCCTGACCGCGCGCATCAAGGCGCTGCAAGCCGCCTGAGCATGTCGGTCTGGCGCGCAAGTCGCGCCAGCGATTCAGAACGGAAGACACGGAAAACCCGCCGAAAGGCGGGTTTTCTTTTGTTCTCCTTCTCCCCGCTCGCGGGGAGAAGGTGCCCGAAGGGCGGATGAGGGGCGCGAGCGCAGCGAGCAAGCTTTTGCTTCCGTCACACGAGAACACCCTCCCCTACAAGGCTTCTTCCGCTTCCTCGCGCTGCCGGTCGAAGAACGTCATCACGTCCTTCATGATCGGCCAGGTGCCTTCGCGGCCCAGCGCGGACACCAAGTACCACGGCTGCGACCAGCCCAGTTCGGCGATCACCTGCTGCGCGGCGGCGGCCGCTTCGTCCTCGAACATCAGATCGGCCTTGTTCAACACCAGCCAGCGCGGCTTGGCCAGCAGTTCCGGATCGTGCTTTTCCAGCTCGCGTTCGATAGCGCGCACCTGCTCGACCGGCGACACGCCTTCCACCCCGCCTTCCATCGGCGAAATATCCACCAGGTGCAGCAGCAGGCTCGTGCGCTGCAAGTGGCGCAGAAACTGCGTACCGAGGCCGGCACCATCGGCAGCGCCTTCGATCAGGCCCGGCACGTCGGCGATGGCGAAGCTGCGACCCGGCTCAACGCTGACCACGCCCAGATTCGGGTACAGCGTGGTGAACGGATAATCGGCCACCTTCGGCGTCGCCGCGCTCACCGCACGGATGAAGGTGGATTTGCCGGCATTGGGAAAACCCAGCAGGCCCACGTCGGCTAGCAGCTTGAGTTCCAGCTTCAGCGTGCGGATCTCGCCCACTTCGCCCGGCGTGGCCTTGCGCGGCGCGCGGGTGATCGAGCTCTTGAAGTGCATGTTGCCCAAGCCGCCCTTGCCGCCCTTGGCCACCAGCAGGCGTTCGCCATGACTGGTCAGGTCGCCGATCACCTCATCGGTTTCGATGTTGTGCACCACGGTACCGACCGGCACGGTGATGGTCAGGTCTTCGCCGGCCTTGCCGTACATCTGCCGACCCATGCCGTTCTCGCCGCGCTGCGCCTTGAAGCGGGTCTGGTGACGGAAATCGACCAGGGTGTTGAGGTTTTCGTCGGCCTGCAGCCACACGCTGCCGCCATTGCCGCCATCGCCGCCGTCCGGCCCGCCCAGCGGGATGAACTTCTCGCGGCGAAAGCCAATGCAACCGTTGCCGCCGTTGCCGGCGAGGACGTGGATTTCGGCTTCATCAACGAGTTTCATGATTGCAGGGAATGGAGAGTCGGGAATGGAGAATGGGAACAGCGAAAGCGTACCCGCTTTTGATCGTCATTCCCGCGAAGGCGGGAAATCCAGTGTCTTTGCTCTTCGGATGCCTCGTCGCAAGCGTCACGAAAGTCACTGGATTCCCGCCTTCGCGGGAATGACGGCAAAAACGAAAAGCCCCGCACTGGGCGGGGCCTTTCGCACGAGCAAGTCGCGAAGGCTTACGCCTCGGCAACCACGCTCACGGTGCGGCGCCTGTGCGGGCCCTTGGTGGAGAACTCCACCTTGCCATCGGCCAGCGCGAACAGGGTGTGGTCGCGACCCAGGCCGACGTTGGAACCCGGGTGGAACTGGGTGCCACGCTGGCGGACGATGATGTTGCCGGCTTCGATGGCCTGGCCGCCATAGATCTTGACGCCCAGCATCTTCGGGTTGGAATCGCGACCGTTGCGCGAGGAGCCTACGCCTTTTTTGTGTGCCATGACTGAAGTCTCCTGTGCTTAGCCGGCGATGCCGGTGATTTCGATTTCGGTGAAGTACTGACGGTGGCCCTGCTGCTTCATGTGGTGCTTGCGGCGGCGGAACTTGATGATGCGCACCTTGTCCGCGCGGCCTTGCGACACGACCTTGGCCGTGACCGTGGCACCCTTGGCGGCGTCGCCAACCTTCACGCCTTCACCGGTGCCGACCAGCAGCACATTGTCGAAGGTGATTTCATTGCCGGCTTCCGCATCGAGTTTTTCGACTCGGATGGTTTCGCCGGTCGTCACGCGGTATTGCTTGCCGCCCGTGACCAGAACTGCATAGCTCATGGTGATTCCTTGATGGGTTTGATTCTGTAGTTATTTTGGCCCGCCGCGCACGCATGGCGCGGACAGAAGCAGGATTATAATGGAATCAGAGACTTGGCGCAAGCTGCCGCTTATTCGCAATGGCCGGTCCGTCCTTGGCCCTGGTGCGCCTCTTGCTGCCAGGCCCGGCGCAGGCTGCTCCCTCATTCCATTGATATCCGGCCAGGGCATCCGCGCATTGGCGGCAAACTTCCCCGCCGCGGTAAACTACCCGGTCGCTTACCGGACCCCACGCCGATGGCCCTTGATTACATCCGCATCCGCGGCGCGCGGACGCACAACCTGAAAAACGTCGATCTCGACCTGCCTCGCGACAAGTTGATCGTGATCACCGGGCTGTCCGGTTCCGGCAAGTCGTCGCTGGCGTTCGACACGATCTATGCCGAAGGCCAGCGCCGCTATGTCGAGTCGCTGTCTGCGTATGCGCGGCAGTTCCTGTCGGTGATGGAAAAGCCCGACGTGGACCACATCGAAGGGCTGTCGCCGGCAATTTCGATCGAACAGAAATCCACCAGCCACAATCCGCGTTCGACCGTCGGCACCATCACCGAGATCTACGATTACCTGCGCCTGCTCTACGCGCGCGTCGGCCTGCCACGCTGCCCCGACCACGGCTATCCGCTGGAAGCACAGACGGTCAGCCAGATGGTCGACCAGGTGCTGGCGATGGAAAATGACGCCGCGCTGGCCGAGCAGCGCTGGATGCTGCTGGCACCGGTGATTCGCGAACGCAAGGGCGAACACGCGCAGGTGTTCGAGCAGTTGCGCGCGCAGGGTTTCGTGCGCGTGCGCGTGGATGGCGTGGTGCACGAGATCGACGCGGTGCCGCCACTGGCATTGCGCGTGAAGCACACCATCGAGGCGGTGATCGACCGCTTCCGCCCGCGTGCCGACCTCAAGCAGCGCTTGTCTGAAAGTTTCGAAACCGCGTTGAAACTGGGCGATGGCATGGTCTCGGTCATGTCACTCGACAAGCCCGATGCCGCGCCGCTGTTGTTTTCGTCGAAGTATTCCTGCCCGGTCTGCGATTACTCGTTGCCGGAGCTGGAACCGCGACTGTTTTCGTTCAACTCGCCGGTCGGCGCCTGCCCGGCCTGCGATGGCCTGGGCGTGGCCGAATTCTTCGACCCGGCGCGCGTGGTCGTGCATCCGGAGCTGTCGCTGGCCGCCGGTGCGGTGCGTGGCTGGGATCGGCGCAATGCCTATTACTTCCAGTTGATCGTCTCGCTGTCCAAGCACTACAAGTTCGACGTGGATACGCCGTGGCAGGCGCTGCCGGAAAACGTGCGCAACGCGGTGCTGTACGGCAGCGGCGAGGAAGTAATCACCTTCAACTACATCACCGATGCCGGCGGCCGCACCCAGCGCAAGCATCGCTTCGAAGGCATCCTGCCGAACCTGGAACGCCGCTACCGCGAAACCGAATCACCGGCCGTGCGCGAGGAATTGTCCAAGTACGTCAGCCAGCGCCCCTGCCCCGACTGCGGCGGCGCGCGCTTGAACAAGGCGGCGCGCAATGTATTCGTTGCGGATCGCCCGCTGCCGGATCTGGTGGTGTTGCCGATCGACGAAGCGTTGAAGTTCTTCCGCAACATGTCGCTGCCGGGTTGGCGCGGCGAAATCGCGGCGAAGATCGTCAAGGAAATTGGCGAACGGTTTGGCTTTCTCGTTGACGTGGGGCTGGATTACCTCACGCTGGAACGCAAGGCCGACACGCTGTCCGGCGGCGAAGCGCAGCGCATTCGCCTGGCTTCGCAGATTGGCGCGGGCCTGGTCGGGGTGATGTACGTACTGGACGAGCCGAGCATCGGCCTGCACCAGCGCGACAACGAGCGCCTGCTCGGCACACTGACGCGATTGCGCGACCTCGGCAATACGGTGATCGTGGTCGAACACGACGAAGATGCGATCCGCATGGCCGATTACATCCTCGATATCGGCCCCGGCGCGGGCGTGCACGGCGGCGAAATCGTCGGCGAAGGCTCGCTGGACGACATCCTGAAATCGCCGCGTTCGCTGACCGGGCAATACCTGTCCGGCAAGAAAATGATCGAAGTGCCGAAAACCCGGCACAAGCCCAACCCGAAGATGACCCTGCACCTGCGCGGCGCGTCGGGCAACAACCTGAAGAACGTCGATCTGGACATCGCCGCCGGCCTGCTGACCTGCATCACCGGCGTATCCGGTTCCGGAAAATCGACACTGATCAACGACACCTTGTATTCGCTGGCGGCGAACGAGATCAATGGGGCCTCGCACACGATCGCGCCGTATCGCGAAATCCACGGGCTGGACCTGTTCGACAAGGTTGTCGATATCGATCAGTCGCCGATCGGACGCACGCCGCGTTCCAACCCGGCCACCTACACCGGACTGTTCACGCCGCTGCGCGAATTGTTCGCGCAAGTGCCAGAAGCACGTGCGCGTGGTTATTCGCCGGGGCGTTTCAGCTTCAACGTGCGCGGTGGCCGTTGCGAGGCTTGCCAGGGCGATGGACTGATCAAGGTCGAGATGCACTTCCTGCCGGACGTGTATGTGCCTTGCGACGTCTGCCACGGCAAGCGCTACAACCGCGAAACGCTGGAAATCCTCTACAAGGGCTACAACATCAACGACGTGCTGGAAATGACCGTCGAGGATGCGCTCAAGTTGTTCGAGCCGGTGCCGTCGCTGGCGCGGAAACTCGAGACGCTGGTCGATGTGGGCCTGAGCTACATCAAGCTGGGCCAGAGCGCGACCACGCTGTCCGGCGGCGAGGCGCAGCGGGTGAAGCTGTCGAAGGAACTTTCTCGCCGTGATACCGGACGCACGCTGTACATCCTCGACGAGCCGACTACCGGCCTGCACTTCCACGACATCGAAGCCCTGCTCGGTGTGTTGCACAAGCTGCGCGACGACGGCAATACCGTGGTGGTGATCGAACACAATCTTGATGTCATCAAGACCGCCGACCATATCGTTGACCTCGGACCGGAAGGCGGCCATCGCGGCGGCCAGATCATCGCCACCGGCACGCCCGAAGAAATTGTCGCCAATCCGGCTTCGCATACCGGGCGCTTCCTGGCCAAGCTGCTGGATGCCGCCCACACCGCGAAACCTGCCAAAACCGGCACGAAAAAGAAGAAATCCGCATGAATGACACCGCCATGCCCACGCCCTTGTTCCGCATGCCGCTGCAATTGCGCTGGAGCGACCTGGACGCCTTCAACCACGTCAACAATGCGCGCTACCTGACCTTCCTGGAAGAGGCGCGCATCCGCTGGTTCGATTCCATCGGCGAGGAATGGGTGACCGATGAATTCGCGCCGGTGGTGGTGTCGGTGCAGTTGAACTACCGCCAGCCGATCCCCTACCCGGCCGATGTCGAAGTCGATCTATTCCTGGAGCGCGTCGGCAACACCAGCACGACCATCGCGCACCGCATCGTCAGCAGCGACGGCAAGACCTTGTACAACGACGGCAATGTGGTGGCGGTGTGGATCGACCGCCGCAGCGGCCGGCCGTGTGCCTTGCCGGAAGCGATCCGCAAGACGGTGGTGGGGTAAGAGAGGCTCTGTTTTTGCTCGTCATTCCCGCCTTCACGGGAATGACGAACGCCTGTCCGAGCGTTCGTTGGAGCAAAGGCCTACGGCATTGCTTTCTTCACCACCAACTCGCCTACGACTTCACTGCCGTCCTTCAGCTTGAAGGTCACGGCAAGCTTGTCGCCTTCCTTCACCGGCGCGGATGGCTGCAACAGCATCAAGTGATTCCCACCTGGCGCGAAGCTCGCCGTGGCTTTCGCCGTGATGGTCAATTCCTCCAGTGGTCGCATGCGACTGATGCCATCGACCACGGTGCTTGCATGAACCATCGTGCGCTGGAAGGCCGGACTTTCCGCACCGACGACGATGACCGTCTTCGCGCACGGATTCTCGATCGTGCCGTAGCCGGCGAGCACCATCGGTGCCGGGATCGGCGGCAGGTTGATCCAGCCATCCTTCAATACCGGCTTGCATTCCCCGGCAAACACCGGCAACGCCATTGCGCAGGCCAGCGCGGCAAGCAGGTATCGCGGCAGTCGTCTCATGGGCATGGCTTATCATAGCCGCACACTCTGGAGGCAAGGCATGACGACACTGGTCGAAACCATCACCCACGGCGACATCCGCGAAATCCGCATGGCGCGCGCGCCGGTCAATGCCTTGAATCCGGAATTGTGTCGGCAGCTGATCGCCGCGCTGGCCGCCGCCCACGGCGACGACGTGCGCGGCATCGTGTTGTCTGGCAGCGAAGGCATCTTCACTGCCGGCATGGACGTGCCCTTCCTGCTCTCGCTGGGCGATGACCACGACGCGCTCAACGATGCCTGGCAGGCGTTTTTCGGCGTGGCCCGCGCACTGGCCGGATCGCGCGTGCCGGTGGTTGCGGCAATGGGCGGCCATTCCCCCGCCGGCGGGTGCGTGCTGGCGCTGTGCTGCGACTACCGGGTGATGGCACGCAGCATCGATGCGCAGAAACCCTTCGTGATCGGCCTCAACGAGACCCAGGTGGGCCTGGTCGCGCCGGAAGGCATCCAGCAACTGATGCGCCGCGTCGTGGGCGTGCACCGCGCCGAAAACCTGCTGGTGGCCGGTGCACTGGTGCCGGCCGAACATGCGTTGAAGATCGGCCTGGTCGATGAACTGGCGGACGCCGCCGACGTCACCCCGCGCGCGCTGGCCTGGCTGCGCACGCTGCTGGCACTTCCGCACGCGGCGATGTCGCAAACCCGCGCGATTGCCCGCGCCGACCTGGCGCTGGCGCTGGACCATGACAACATCCGCATGGATCGTTTCGTCGAGGCCTGGTATGCGCCGGAAACGCAGGCAGCGTTGCGGGCGATGGTGGATCGGCTGAAGAAGTAAACCTACCTCTCCACCGGCCTTGTCGGATCGCTGATCCAGCCGCTCCACGAGCCGGGAAACACTTTTGCGCCGTGCAGGCCGACGTGTTCGAAGGCCAGCAACTGGTGGCAGGCAGTGACGCCGGAGCCGCACATCAGCACGATGTCCTGCGGCGCTTGCGGGGCGATGGCCTGTTCCAGTTCGGCGCGCAACTCGTCCTTCGGCTTGAACTTGCCGTCGCGCAGGTTGAGCGCGAACGGGCGGTTGCGCGCGCCGGGCACGTGGCCGGCCACCGGGTCGATGGGTTCGACTTCGCCACGAAACCGCTCGGCACCGCGTGCATCGACCAGCCAGCCGCTGTCCTCGCCAAGGCGTTCGAGCACGTCATCGGCGCTGACCGTATGCGAGGCGTCGAATTGCCCGGGATACGCGGGCAATTGGTCGAATTTCGGGATCTCCTGCGTCACCGGCAGGTCGGCGGCCTGCCATGCGGCCAGGCCGCCATCGAGCACGGCCACGCGCGCGTGGCCCAGCAACTTCAGCAGCCACCACATGCGTGCGGCGGCCATGCTGCCGTCCTGCGCGTCATACACCACGACCTGATGCTGCGGGCCAACGCCCCATTCGCCCAGTTTGCGCGCGAAGGTATCGCTGTCCGGCAACGGGTGCCGGCCCAGGCCGGTCTTGCCCTCGTCGGACAAGTCGTTGTTCAAATCCGCGTATTGCGCACCGGGCAAGTGCGCCTGCATGAATTGCAACGCGGGCACGGTGATGCCCGGCGTGATCGCGGCCACGCCGCGCGCGTCGAACACGCGCAGGCCGGCATCGTCGATATGCGCGGCCAGTTCCGGCACCGAAACCAGGGTGGTCCAATTCATGCTCACGCGTGCGTCTCCAGCCGTTGCCGCAGGTTTGAAAGAATGGCCGCCGTCGCACCCCAGATGCGTTGGCCGGGCCAGTCGTACTCCAGCACGGTGCGGCGACGGCCCTTGAAGTCGATGGCAATGCCGCGCAGGTGTTGCGGCGACATCAGGTATTGCAGCGGCACTTCGAACACCTCGGCCACTTCGGCCGGGTTGGGCCGCGCGCGATAACCGGGATCGAGCATCGCCACCACCGGCAGCACGCGATAGCCACTGATGGTAACCAGCGGATCGAGGAAGCCCAGCGGCACGATCTGTCCTGCCGAGACTGCGATTTCCTCTTCGGTTTCGCGCAAGGCGGCAGCCACCGCACCAATGTCGGATTCGTCGATGCGGCCACCGGGAAAACTGACCTGTCCGCCGTGATTGCGCAGGCCATCGGTGCGGCGCGTCAGCAATACCTGCGTGCCCTCGGCACGCGGCGTCAGCCCAACCAGCACGGCAGCCTCGCTCAGCACGTCGGGCAGCGGCAGGTCGCGGAGCTCGTCATTGTTCCAGCCGGCGCCGGCCGGCGGCGCAGCCAATGGATACAGGGCACGGTGCAACTGGTCGTGTTCCAGCAGCGCCGGCAACGCAGCCAGCCGCTCGCGTTCGCGTTCGCGTTGCGGCAGTTCGTTGCGGAGCAGGTGCAGGCGTTGTTCGTTGCTCATTCGTGGCCAGGCGGCGATTTCGGCCAGGGTGCGCAGGCAACCCACGCAAGCACCATCGCCACCGATAGTACAGACACCCATGCACGGGCTGGGCATGGATGCAGTGGAAAAACTCATGTGCGGATTATCACCTGTTCCGCGCAAGTCGGTCGTGTTGCCGCAGAAAAAGAAACGCCGGCACTTGGCCGGCGTTTCCCTGATGGCTGATCGCAAATGAAGCGCGGTTTATTTCACGCTGATTACTTCACGCTGACCAGCTTGACCACGAACGACACCGCCAGGTTCGGCGGGAATTCGGTGCGCGGATCGGCACCGTAGGCCTTGTCGGCCGACAGATAGACTTCCCACTTCGCGCCGGTCGGCATCGCCAGGATCGCCTCACGCAGGCCCGCCAGCGGGATTTCGCTGACCTTCATTCCCGGGATCTGCTGCGCCGGACGTTCCTGCTGCGGATGCTGGCCCAGCGGATACGGGCCGGCGAACTCCAACTGCACGGTGCTGGCCTGGGTCGGCTTGGCACCGCTGCCGGCCTCAATGACCTTGTACTGCACGGTGCTGCCCGGCAGGATCTTCACGCCGGCGGCGGTCCTGTTCTGCGCGATGAAGGCATCGCTCTTGGCCTTGTTGTCGGCGGCAGCCTTGTCCCACTGGGCCTTGGCCTTTTCGGCCTGGCGCTTCTGGAAGGTTTCCACGGCAGTGCGCAGTTGTTCGACCGGCACGGTCGGATCCTTCTTGGCGTAGCCTTCCTGCAAAGCCTTCTGCACGGTGGCCAGATCGACGGCTTCGCCGCTTTCAATCAGGTTGCGGCCCAAGTCATAACCCAGCGCATAGCTCAGCGCATTGCGATCCGGCGGCGGGGTGGTCTGGGCGAAGGCCGAACCAGCGGCCAACGAAAGGGCAAACAGGCTGGCCGGAGCCGCCTTGGTGAAAATCGAACGCAACTTCATTAGGGAAAACTCTCCTGTCATGGAAAAGGCGGCCAGGCCGCCCCTTGGAAATCCGGGAAAAACGACGGGCTAGGATAGCCCCGCACCGCCTTAAAGGCCAGTGAGGACGGGCCTGTGACCAGACTTTGCAGCCGAAGTTCCCGCGCCTGCGGCCGGCTGCCTCCTTCTACGCCGCCGGGGGCGGATTTTCCACCGGCGCGGAACGCGGGCCGAAGCCGAAGCCATTCTGGCTGGTCGCCGACACGACCAGACGGATCATGTTGCCCGGCACCATCAGCTCGACCTGCATTTCGCGGCCTTCCGCATTGCGGCCCACCAGCGTCACCTCGACAAAAGCACCGCCGGTGTCGATTTCCTTGCAGAACAAATGTGGCCCACCTGGCTGGTCAAGCAGATACGGTTTGATCGCATCACCCAGCGCTTCCAGCGCCTGCGGGAAGAAATACACGGCGTAGCCATCGCTGTCATTCATCGTTTTTCCTTCAATTCGCAGCGGCTTGCCGACAGCAGGAATCAGCGCATCGGCGGAAAACCGCCGCGGCCACCCATCGCACCCATCATGCCCTGCAAGCCGCGCATCATGCCCTTCATGCCGCCGCGGCCCAGCTTGCCCATCATCTTTTCCATCTGCTGGTACTGCTTCATCAGCTTGTTGACATCGGCCGGCTGCACGCCGGAACCGGCGGCGATGCGCGCGCGGCGCGAGCCGTTGAGCAGGTCGGGGTTGCGGCGTTCCTTCCTGGTCATCGAGCCGATGATCGCGATCATGCGCGGCACTTCGCGGCTCTGCTGCACTTGCTGCTTCAGGTTTTCGGGGATCTGCGCCATGCCCGGCAGCTTGTCCATCAGCCCGGACAGGCCGCCCATGTTCTGCATCTGTTCCAGCTGGTCGCGCATGTCGTTGAGGTCGAACTTCTTGCCCTTGGCGACCTTCTCGGCGAGCTTCTTCGCCTTTTCCTCATCGACGTTCTGCTGCACCGATTCGACCAGCGCGACCACGTCGCCCATGTCGAGGATGCGGTTGGCCACGCGCACCGGGTCGAACACATCCAGACCATCGGGCTTTTCCGAAACACCGATGAACTTGACCGGCTTGCCGGTGACGTAGCGCACCGACAGTGCCGCACCGCCGCGTGCGTCGCCGTCGGTCTTGGTCAGCACCACACCGGTCAGCGGCAGCGCCTGGGCGAAGGCCTTGGCCGTGGTCGCCGCGTCCTGGCCGGTCATCGCATCGACCACGAACAGGGTTTCGGCCGGGTTCACTGCCGCGTGCAGCGCCTTGATCTCGGCCATCATCGCCTCGTCGATGGCGAGGCGGCCGGCCGTGTCAACGATCAGCACGTCGGCGAAGGTTTTCCTCGCCTCGTCGATCGCGGCGCGGACGATGGCTTCGGGTTTCTGGTTGGCCTCGGACGGGAAAAAGCCCACACCGACCTGCTGCGCCAGCGTCTTCAACTGCTCGATCGCGGCCGGGCGATACACGTCGGCGCTGACCACCAGCACCTTCTTCTTGCGCTTGTCCTTGAGGTGTTTGGCCAGCTTGCCGACCGTGGTGGTCTTGCCCGCACCCTGCAGGCCAGCCATCAGGATCACCGCCGGGGCCGGCACGTTGAGGTTCAGATCCACCGAAGTGGAACCCATCACCGCAACCAGTTCGTCGCGGACGATCTTGACCAGCGCCTGGCCCGGGGTCAGCGACTTCAGCACTTCCTGGCCGACCGCGCGTACCTTGATGCGCTGGATCATCGCCTGCACCACCGGCAGGGCCACGTCGGCTTCGAGCAGGGCGATGCGCACTTCGCGCACGGCCTCGTTGATGTTCGATTCGGTCAGGCGGCCACGGCCACGCAGGCGTTCAAGCGTGCCGGAAAGTCGCTGGGTCAGGGATTCGAACATCGGAAGGCCGGTTGGAGTGGAAATGGCCGGCGATTATAGCGGGGCGGTTTTTGAGTTTTTGGATTGTTGGTTCCTGGTTGTTGGTATGGGCTCCAAGAACCAACAACCAACAACCACCCATCCCGCCCTTGTGCGACACTCTCCTGATGACAATCGTTCTCATCGCCTCCGCCCTCTACCTGATCGCCGCTGCATTGCTGGTGCGGACAATGACTGGTGGAGGCGCCGGCAACCAGGCTTGGCTGTGGGCTGCCGTGCCGGCAGTGCTGTTGCATGGTGGCTACCACCTGTGGGTGGCGCTGAACACTGCCGGTGGGCCGGACATGCACTTTTTCGCTGCGCTGTCGCTGGTCGGGCTGGGCATGGCCGCCTTGACCTCGTTGTACGCCGCTCGCCCACGCACCGCCACCTTGGGCGTGGTGACCTTTCCGCTGGCGGCGCTGCTGTTGCTGGCCTATCACGGCTACGGCCACCAGCCGGCCCCGGTACTGGACTGGCGGCTGCAACTGCACGCCTGGCTGGCGCTGCTGGCCTACGCCACCCTGGGCATTGCCGTGCTGCTGGCGTTGATGCTGTGGCTGCAGGAACGCGCCCTGCGCCGCCGCGACCACCCCAGCTGGCTGCTGCGCGCCCTGCCGACGCTGACCGAGCTGGAAAGCCTGCTGTTCCGCAGCATCGCCATCGGTTTCGTGCTGCTGACCCTGACCCTGTTGACCGGCGTGCTGTTCGTGCAGGACCTGCTGGCCCAGCATCTGGTACACAAGACCGCATTGAGCGTGCTGTCGTGGCTGGTGTTTGGTGGCTTGCTGCTGGGTCGCTGGCGACGCGGCTGGCGCGGCGCCAAAGCCGTTCATTGGACGCTGATGGCAATGATTTTGCTGGCGTTGGCGTTTTTTGGCAGCAAGTTCGTATTGGAGCTGGTACTCCACCGCGCCGCCTGAGCACCCCCATCAGTCAATTCATGCACCGCAGCATTTCATTTCCGAGTAGATATTTGCTTTGACAAATATTGCATGGGACGAGCATCATGCCGCCCCATGAACACTTCCCCTCTCCCCACTGCGTCCTGCAGCGGCTCCAGCCTCAGCCTGTTGATTCGCCAAGTTCGCGACAGCATGCGTAGCTGCTGGGAACGCGAACTGGCCAAGACCGGCCACGACCTGACTTCGAGCCAATACATCACCATCAAGAAGCTGGCCGACGGCATCGCCAGCGTCACCGACCTGGCCCGCGCCGCCGAGGTCAATCCCGGTGCGATGACCCGCCTGCTGGACAAGCTGGAAGCGCGCGGTCTGATCATGCGCGCCAATGACCCGGCCGACCGCCGCGCCCTGCACATCCACCTGACCGACGCCGGCCGCGCCATCTGGCGCGACATTGACGAATGCGGCCAGCGCGTGCGCGACATCGCCCTGGCCAATCTCGACGACGCCCAGCGCGAACGCTTCGTCCGCCTGCTCGAACAAGTGCGCGACAACCTTTCCGTCCCGGAAGCCTGAACATGCCCAACTCCCCCACCCATCGCCGCCCATTCGCGGCTTTCGGCGCTTTGGCCATTGCCATCGCACTGGCCGGGTGCGCCAGCACCGGCGGCTTGGCACCGGCCACCACGCCGCGTGCGGCCGACAGCCACGAAACCGCCCGTAGCCTGGCTGGCGCGCCGCTCAGCGAAGCCGCCTTCCCCCGACAAGACTGGTGGACCACGCTGGGCGATCCGCAGCTCGACGCACTGATCGGCGAAGCCCTGCAAGGCACGCCCTCGCTGGCCGCCGCCGACGCGCGCCTGCGCAAGGCACAGGCGCAAGCCGGGCTGGCCGACGCCGCGCGCAAACCGACCGTCAATGCCAGCGCGCAATATGCCGTCGCACAGTTGCCGAAGGCGCTGGCCGGCGATGAAATCGGCGGCGAGTTGATGCACAACACGGTGGGCTACCTCAACTTCGCCTGGCCGCTGGATGTCTGGGGCGGCAAGCGCGCCGAATACGAAGCCGCGCTCGGCCAGACCCACGCCAGCCAGATCGACGCGCAAGCCGCACGCTTGTCGCTGGCCGCCAACGTCGCCCGCAGTTACGTGGCGCTGGCGCAGGCCTTCGATGCGCAGGACGTGGCGCAGCGCGAGCAGGCACGCAGCGCACGCCTGCAACAACTCAGCCGCCAGCGCGTTGACGCCGGCATCGACAACCAGTTGTCGCTGCGCAATGCCGACAGCGCCATCGCCACCGCCAAGGCGCAGGCCGAAGCCGCACAGCAACAGATCGACGCGTTGCGTAACACGCTGGCCGCCCTGCTCGGCCGTGGCCCGGATCGCGGCCTCGACATCGCCCGCCCGCAATTGCTCGCTGCGCCTGCGCCGGCCCTGCCCGGCGTGCTGCCAAGCGAACTGCTCGGCCATCGCCCCGACGTGGTCGCCGCGCGCTGGAGAGTGGAATCAGCCGCGCAGAACATCAAATCGGCGAAGGCCAAGTTCAAGCCCAGCATCAACCTCAGCGCCCTGGTCGGCGTGGCCGCGACCAACTTCTCCGACTTGTTCAGCACCGACGCTGCGCTGGGCTTCGGTGGCCCGGCGATCAGCCTGCCGATCTTCGACGGCGGCCAGTTGCGCCACAACCTGGCCGCACGCGATGCCGACTACGACCTGGCCGTGGCCGATTACAACCAGACCGTGGTGCAAGCCCTGCATGAATTCGCCGACGCGGTGCAATCGATCCGCTCGCTCGACGCGCAAACCACTTCGCTGAGGCAAGCACGCGAGGCCGCCGATGCCGCGCTGAAACTGGCCGACAACCGTTACCACGCCGGCCTGGGCACACAGCTTGACGTGCTTTCCGCGCAGCGCCCGCTGCTGCAACTGGAACAACAACTGGCCGGCCTGCATGCACAACGTTACGCCGCCAGCATCGACCTCAACCGTGCACTCGGCGGCGGGCTTCAATTCGATGCTGACACTTCTCTTTCCGAACAAGATCTCGCCAAGGCCCCCACGCCATGACTTCGTCCATCAATCCGCAAGCATCCACCCCCGCTGCGCCCACTGCCGCCATGGGCAACAACGGCAAACGCAAGCGCGCCCTGCTGATCCTGCTGGCCGTGGTGGTCATCGCGCTGGCCGCATGGCTGGCATATTACCTGCTGCACGCACGCTGGCAGCAGGACACCGACGATGCCTACGTGCAAGGCAACGTGGTCAGCATCGTGCCGCAGACCACTGGCACCGTGGTCAGCATCGACGCCGATGACGGCGACCACGTGCAAGCCGGGCAGGCACTGGTGCACCTGGACCCGAACGACGCACAGGTGGCTTACGACCAATCCGTCGCCAACCTGGCCGTGACCGTGCGCCAGGTACGCGGGCTTTTCAGCAATGTCGATGCCGGCCAGGCCGATTTGAAGGCACGCCAGGTTGCAGTCGAACAGGCCCGCGCCGACGTCAAGCGCCGCGAAGGCCTGGTCGCCAGTGGCGCGGTTTCGCGCGAGGAACTGGCCCACGCCCGTGACCTGCTGGCTTCGGCCGAAGCCGCGTTGGCGGCTTCGCACGGCGAACTGTCGCGCACCCGCGCGTTGGTCGATGCCACCACCTTACAGCAACAGCCGCAGGTCGAAGCTGCCGCGTCGCAACTGCGCCAGGCGTACTTGAACCTGCAACGCAATGCGATTGTCGCGCCGGTATCCGGCTATGTCGCCAAGCGCCAGGTGCAACTGGGCCAGCGCGTGCAGCCCGGTGCCACGCTGATGACCATCGTGCCGCTGGAGCAGGTGTGGATCGAAGCCAACTTCAAGGAAACCCAGTTGGCGAACATGCGTATCGGCCAACCGGTCAAGGTCACGGCCGACCTGTACGGCGATGGCATCGAATATGACGGCAAGATCGCCAGCCTCGGCTTGGGCACCGGCAGCGCGTTCTCGTTGTTGCCAGCGCAGAACGCCTCGGGCAACTGGATCAAGATCGTGCAACGCGTGCCGGTGCGGATCGAACTGGAGCCCAAGCAAGTGCTCGAACACCCGCTGCGCCTGGGCCTGAGCATGCACGTGGATGTAACCGTGCGCGACCAGAGTGGCCCGGTGCTGGCGCAACCGCGCAAGACCGGCGAACCGCGCTTCGCCACGGCGGCTTACCAGAAGCAATTGGATGAAGCCAACGACCTGATCGCGAAGATCGTGGCGCAGAACCTGCCGCGCGCCGCGCGGCACTGATCGCCGGAAACGCCCTGCCCCATGTCCACGATAGTCAAACAGGAAGAAGGCTTCGGCCTGCCACCAGGCCGGGAAGCGCTCGCCGCGCCACGGCCGTTCCGTCCGCCGAACATGGCGTTGACCACGCTGGGCCTGGCGTTGGCCAGCTTCATGCAGGTGCTGGATACCACCATCGCCAACGTGTCGTTGCCAACCATTTCCGGCAACCTCGGCGCCAGTTCCAACCAGGCAACGTGGGTCATCACTTCGTTCGCGGTCAGCAACGCGATCGCCCTGCCGCTGACCGGCTTCCTCACCCGGCGTTTTGGCGAAGTCAGGCTGTTCACGTGGGCAACGATGGCCTTCGTCATCGCCTCATTCCTGTGCGGCATCTCGCAAAGCATGGGCATGCTGGTGGTGTCGCGCGCCATCCAGGGTTTCGTTTGCGGGCCGATGTATCCGGTGACGCAAGCACTGCTGCTGTCGCTATATCCGCCGCACAGGCGCGGCCAAGCCATCGCCCTGCTGGCAATGGTCACCGTGGTCGCGCCGATCGCAGGCCCCATCCTCGGCGGCTGGATCACCGACAATTATTCGTGGGAATGGATTTTCTTCATCAACATCCCCATCGGCATCTTCTCCTGCCTGGTCGTTGGCCGGCAGATGAAAGGCCGGCCGGAAAAACTGGAAAAGCCGAAGATGGACTACATCGGCTTGGCCACCTTGGTGCTGGGCGTGGGTGCGTTGCAGATCATGCTGGATCTGGGCAACGACGAAGACTGGTTCAACTCCACCCGCATCGTGGTGCTGACCGTGATCGCGGTGATTACCCTGGCGGTGTTCGTGATCTGGGAACTCACCGAAAAGGATCCCATCGTCAACCTGCGCTTGTTCCGGCATCGCAACTTCGCCGCCGGCACGGTGGCGCTGGTGGTGGTCTATGCAGCGTTCTTCTCGATCAGCCTGCTGGTGCCGCTGTGGCTGCAACGAAATATGGGCTACACGGCGATATGGGCCGGCCTGGCCACTGCGCCGATCGGCGTCCTGCCAGTGATACTGACGCCGTTCGTGGGCAAATACGCGACCCGCTTCGATCTGCGCATGCTGGCCAGCTTCGCCTTCGTGGTGATGGCATTCACCAGCTTCCTGCGCTCGCACTTCAACCTAGACGTCAACTTCCAGCGCGTAGCCGAAATCCAGTTGATCCAGGGCCTGGGCGTGGCCCTGTTCTTCATGCCGGTACTGACCATCCTGCTGTCGGATCTGGAACCACACGAGATCGCCGCAGGCTCCGGCTTGGCCACCTTCATACGTACCTTGGGCGGCAGCTTCGCCGCTTCACTGACGACGTGGGCCTGGAACCAGCGCAGCACCATTCACCATGCACAACTGACCGAACACATCAGCGCCAACGACGACAACATGCGCGCGCTGGCGATGCAACTGGGCCAGGGCGATCTGCAACGCGGCGCGCTGGCACTGAACCAGCAAATCAGCCAACAAGCGGCGCAAATCGGCTTCAACGAGCTCTTCCACCTGCTCAGCATCATCTTTCTGGTGGTGATCGTGTTCCTGTGGTTCGCCAAGCCGCCGTTCGAAGCCAAAGAGGGCAGCGAGGTTGGCGGACATTGATGCCATGACGAGAACCCGCCTTGACGCGAGTTCTCGTCCCGACACCCATCAATCCGCCGCTGCTTCCAAAGCCTGCGACAAGCGCTCCACCGCGATCACTTCCATGCCCTTGAACGCACTGGACTTCGGTGCGTTCGCCTTGGGCACGATCGCGCGCTTGAAGCCATGCGTGGCCGCTTCGCGCAGTCTTTCCTCGCCATTGGGCACCGGACGGATTTCGCCGCTCAGGCCGACTTCGCCGAAGGCAATCGTCTTTTCCGGCAGTGGCCGGTCGCGCAGCGATGACAACACCGCCAGCAACACCGGCAAGTCGGCGGCGGTTTCCTGCACACGGATGCCGCCAACGACATTGACGAACACGTCCTGATCGCCCACCACCACGCCGCCGTGGCGATGCAAGACCGCCAACAACATCGCCAGCCGATTCTGCTCCATGCCCACCGCGACTCGGCGCGGGTTGCTCAGCGGCGAGGAATCCACCAGCGCCTGCACTTCCACCAACAGCGGTCGCGTGCCTTCGCGGGTGACCATCACGCATGAACCCGGTTGTTGCGTGCTGCCGCCGGACAAGAAGATCGCCGAAGGATTCGGCACTTCCTTCAAGCCCTTTTCACCCATCGCGAAAACGCCCAACTCGTTCACCGCGCCGAAGCGGTTCTTGAACGCACGCAGCACGCGGAAGCGGCTGCCGCTTTCGCCTTCGAAATACAACACCGCATCGACCATGTGTTCGAGCACGCGCGGGCCGGCGATGCCGCCTTCCTTGGTCACATGACCGACAAGGAACACCGCCGTGCCGGTTTCCTTCGCATAGCGCACCAGGCGCGCGGCGGATTCGCGCACTTGCGATACCGAACCAGGCGCGGCGGTCAGGGTTTCCGTCCACAGGGTCTGAACCGAATCGGCGACGACGATCTTCGGCTGCGTGGCGACGGCGTGATCAAGGATTTTCTCGATGCCGGTTTCGGCCAGTGCATTCAAGCCATCCAGCGGCAAATCCAGGCGCACGGCGCGACCGGCGACCTGCGCCAACGATTCCTCGCCGGTGACGTACAGCACCGGCAGGCTCGCAGCCAGTTTCGCCATGGCCTGCAACAACAGCGTGGACTTGCCGATGCCCGGATCACCGCCGACCAGCACCACCGCGCCTTCGACCAAACCGCCGCCGAGCACGCGATCCAGTTCACCGATGCCGGTGGAAACGCGGGCTTCTTCCGAATGGCGCACGTCCTTCAGCGCGGTGACTTTCGGCGCTTCGACCTTGCCGGCCCAGTTGCTGCGGCGTGCGGCCGGCGCGCTCGCGGCCGGCTCGACGAGGAATTCGCCCAGCGAATTCCACGCGCCACACTCGCCGCACTGCCCCTGCCACTTGCTGAAGGACGCGCCACATTCGGCGCAGACATAGGCGGTGCGGGATTTGCTGACGGGCTTGGCCATGGTGCGGTCTTGCGGTGGGACGAAAGACGACTTTAGCCGCGTTCCGTCTCGCGCCGTGAGAATCAAACTGCCGCCGTCACCACGATCTCCACCTTCCACGCCGAGTCGGCCAATCTTGCTTCGACCGTGGCGCGCGACGGCGCATGGCCGGCGGCGACCCATTCGTCCCAAGCCACGTTCATTGCCGCGAAATCGCTGATGTCGGCCAGGAAAATCTGCGCGCGCAGGATCTTGCTCTTGTCGCTGCCGGCCCGCGCCAACAGCGCGTCGATCGCGGCCAGCACCTGCCGGGTCTGACCGGTGGCGTCGGCTTCGGCATTGTCGGCCACCTGCCCGGCCAGATAGACAACCCCATTGTGGATGCTGGCTTCGGACATGCGCTTGCCGGTATCGAGACGCTGGATCATCTGTATTTCCCCGTTTTCTTGATGGATGGTGCGGCACGGTAGCCGGGGCATCGACACACCGCAAGGCCCGGCTTGCCGCCAACGATGGAAGGCATACACTGGCCGCGACCGGCCCACTCGGCCGGCGGAGGGTACGAAGATGAGCCACTTCCTGCTTGCTGCAGCACTCGCGCTGCAAACGCCCACCATGCCACCGGCAATCGACGCGCCGGCACCGGCTGCCAGCACGCCTGCCTTCAGCCAAGCCACGCAAACCCCGCCCGCTGCCTCACAGGTGCTGGAAATACCCGAAGAACTCCGGCGGATGCTCAAGGCGCAGGTCGTCGTGCCTAGCCGTGCGCCCAAGCTGCGGCTGGACAAGCTCATGGCCTTCATGTTCGACAAGGACACTGGCTTGGGCATGGAGTACCAGCACGACGCCAGCTACACCGTTGAACAAGCCTTCCACACGCGCCGCGCCAATTGCCTGACCTTCACCCTGATGAGCCTGGCCTTGGCCCGTGAAGCCGGCCTGCCGGCCTTTGCGCAGGAAATCGACCGTGCCCTGTCGTGGGATGAAGCCGACGGCAACCTGGTGGTGCAGAGCAACCACGTCAACACCGGTGTGATGGTTGATGGCCGCCTCTACACCATCGATGTCGCCCGTGACGAATTGCTGATGCAGACCACGCCACGCCGCATCGACGACGCCCGCCTGCTCTCGTACTACTACAACAACCGTGCAATGGAACTGGCGATCGCTGGCGACCCCACCAGCGAAACCTGGTTGCGCACGGCCATGGCCACCGATGACAGCCACGCCGCGGTCTGGAACAACGCCGGCGTGATGGCCCTGCGCCGCGGCGACCGCGATGTGGCGGAACGGGACTTCCTCACCGCCCTGAAATACAACCCCAAGCACACCGGCGCTCTGTCCAACCTGGTCGGCTTCCACCAACGCCAAGGCAATGCCGAGCGCAGCGCTTACTGGCAACGCCGCGCCGAACGCACGTTGCGCAACGATCCCTTCCACCAATACGTGATCGGCCAGCAGGCCGAACAACGCGGCGACCTTGCTCGTGCCTTGCAACACTACCGCCGCGCCGTGCGCCTGGACGACAACGAACATCTGTTCCATTTCGCCTTGGCCCGCGTTTACCTGCACCAAGGCAAGAACCAGCAGGCCGGCGATGAAATGGCGCTGGCACACAAACTCAGCACCGGCGAAAAACGCAACCGCTACCAGGCCAAGCTGGAAATACTTCGGAAAATGCAGCATTGATTGCACAAAACCGCACAAGCCTTTGCGATGCCAACGCCAAGGCTTGCGCAAACCCGAAAGCACCGATAGAATGGCGCGCTTTCCAGCCCTGTGGGGCCATAGCTCAGCTGGGAGAGCGCCTGCATGGCATGCAGGAGGTCGGCGGTTCGATCCCGCCTGGCTCCACCAACTCCGGACAACAGGCCTGTCTGGATGGAAAAAGTTTTACTGCGTCCCCATCGTCTAGAGGCCTAGGACATTACCCTTTCACGGTAGCGACCGGGGTTCGAATCCCCGTGGGGACGCCAATAAAAACAACAACTTAGGCTCGCTTCGGCGGGCCTAAGTTGTTTTTGTGGTAATGGTGCGGTAATTCTCCGGCACTGCGACGACCGCAAACGATCGCTGTTCGCTGTCGCGCTCAAAGCCGTACCAATGCGCTGGGTCAGCGCGAAAACGGCGCGGACTCTGAAGTGAACGCTGGCCTGTTCGACGGATGCTGTGCCCTCCATGGATGCACGAGCAAACCGACATGCCTCCCGCTCCTCGCTTCACCTCGAATTGCCTCGCGATATGGCGTTGTGTGTGCCTTTCACGCACCAACATCTACTGATCTGGGACACGTCAACAGTGACTCAACGCGTGCCGCATTTGCGCGCGACGAACTGCTTGGCCTGCGGGCCGATGATGTAGGACTGGGTGGACTACTGCAGCGGCGCTTGGTCCCCATCACCAACGCCACGCCTATCGGCGGCGCGCAATCGGCAACACGGTAGGCAAAAACTGGCCGCATCACCAATGCCATGGACCTGAACTCTGCTGCCTGCTCTTAAGGCCATTCCACTACCGGGAGTCATCAGGTTCCGGCTCGCCCCCTACCGTTCGTCGGATGCCGTGGCCGGGGCTCTATTGTGACAACGTTTCGGGTGTTAGAAGAAGCCGAGTTTGTGCAGTAGCGGGCTCGCGCCCATGCAACGGGAGGCGCGGGAGCAAGCGGAATGGTGCGCCAAGGGGGGAGCGCGCTCAGGGGGATTCCATCTGGTGGCTGTCGCGCATAGCGCGTTTGCAACGGAGTGGAAGCCATGAGTGCAGGGTACAGAGGTTGCATGTTCCGGTTTTCGGCCGGGCTTGTCGCGGCGCTGGCGCTGTCGTCCTGCGCCAGTCTAGGCGGCCCGCAGCGCGTTACAGAAGCGGCGCGGAATGCGCCGGCTTGCAGCAGGATGGTCACAGCCGATGTCGTCGCGCTGGAGCAGGCGATGGTGCTGAACCGCTTCGGCGCGTTCAATCCCGCCGGCATGCTTTACGCCTTGCGACGCGACGTCGAATTCGCGGTTCCGGTGCGGCGTGCCGACGGCACGGAAATTCCCGAAGGCGCGCTGGTCACCGACGACAACGTCGTTGATGCCGCCGGCCACGTACGGCTGCGCAGCGACAAGCGCCCTCGCCCGCTGGTGCTGCGCGTCAACGAAGGCGAATGCCTGCAGGTTCGCTTCCACAATCTGCTTGCGCACGGCAGGGATGACGAGATCTCGGGCGAGCCGGAACAATACGCCGGCCGGGTGCCCACGCACGTGGCCGATCCCGTGGGCCGCATCTATCCGACGCCACCGGCGAAGGACAGCGGCCGTGTTCTGGCCAGGATGGAAAGCGTCAGCAACGACCGACCATTCACGCGCGCAGCGTCGTTCCACGTCAACGGTCTCGACATCCGCCCCGTCGCAGATGCCGATTGCCCGGTTTCCACCGCCACGCATGCGTGGTTGTGCGGCACGGACGGCGGAAACGTCGGCAACAACCGGGCGCAGGTGCGCGGCAGCCTGCCGGCAGCGGAACTGGAACGACTGCGCAACCAGGGCGGACAGGTATTGCCGGGCCAAAGCGCGGTCTATCGGATGTACGCCTTCCGCGAAGGCACCTATTTCGCCTATTCCACCGGCGCCACGGTTGGTGGGGAAGGTGCCGGCGGCCAGCTTGGCGCGGGATTGTTTGCTGCGGTGAACGTGCAGCCTGCAGGTGCGCGCTGGTATCGCTCGCAAGTGACCCACGACGACTTGGTGAAGGCTCAGCGCCAGCCGGATGCCGCCGACGGGCGTTTCGCCGACCTCGACTATGACGGTGCGCGCTACGCCGACGACGACCCGCAGGCCTATCGGCGCGGGATGCCGGTTCTGGCGATGCTGGACGGGAACGAGATCGTCCATTCCGACCTCAATGCCATCGTCGTGCTGACCGGGGAGGATGGCGACCACCACGACACCACCGGTTCCGACCGGCCGTGCGCAGAATACGTGTTCGGCAACAGTTGCGGCCACGCCTACCGCGAATTCACCGTGATCATGCACGACGAGGTGAAGGCGGTGCAGGCCTTCGCCGAACTCGAAGACCCCGACGACCCGTTGCACTACGTGCGCGACAACATGGGCATCAACTATGGCGTCGCGGGCATGGGCGCGATGGTGGTCGCGCGCAATCGCCGCACCGGCCCCGCGCGCAACTGCCCCGAGTGCCGTGCGGAGGAATTCTTCCTCAGTTCATGGGCCAACGGCGATCCGGCGCTGATCCTGAAGTGGGACGCGCAGGGCGAACGCCCGGTCGGCGCGCTGTACCCGGACGATCCTTCCAACGTCCATCATTCCTATCTCAACGATCCGGTGCGTTTCCGCAACCTCCATGCCGGCCCGAAGGAGACGCACGTCTTCCACCTGCACGCGCACCAATGGGTGCAGGACGCCAGCCACCCCGGATCGACCTATCTGGACTCGCAGACGATCTCGCCGGGCGCGACCTTCAGCTACGAGATCGAATTCGGCGGCTCGGGCAACCGCAACCTGTCGCCGGGCGACTCGATCTTCCATTGCCATCTGTACCCGCATTTCGCCCAAGGCATGTGGGAATTGTGGCGCGTGCATGATGTGTTCGAAGACGGCTCCAATGCACGCCGCCTGCCCGATGCGGAGGTCGCGGCCGGCACCGAGAATCCGGCGCTGGTACCCTTGCCCGGCAACGTGCTGCCGCCGATGCCAACGGCGGAATTCGCCGGCTATCCGTTCTACATCCCCGGCCAACCTGGGCACCGGCCACCGCAGCCGCCGCTGGACATGGACACGGTCAATGGCGTGGTCGTCGATGGTGGCCTGCCGCGCCACGTGCTGACCGGCTGGGAGGACAAGGGCAACCACACCTTGCGCGCATTGAGCAACCAGCACGTGCTGGAAGCGGCGCTGGCAAAGGGCGGCAAGGCCGCGCAAGTGAACGCGCAGCGCGTCTTCGGGCAGAACCCCGAAGCCCTGTACGCGCTGGCGGAGGAATGGGAACAACTGGCCGGTGTGCGTTTGCTGCCCGAAGGCGGCACGCCGGCGGAAAAGCGTGCGATGGCTTTCCATGCCGGTGCGCTGGAAGGCGCAGGATTGCAACCGCAATCGCCAGTTGGCGATGCGCGCAACCCGCTCTGGAAAATGGAGAACAAGGGCTATGCCTCGCTGCGTGCGGCGACCGTCGCCGGGCAATCCACGCCGGTTGGGCCGGACGTGTTCTGGGTCAACGGCCGGCAGCCGGTACCGGGCGCGCCGTTCGCCGATCCGTGCCCGGCCAGCGCGCACGTGCGCGACTATCGCGTCGGCGTGATCCAGACCGAACTCACGGTCAACCGTCATGGCTGGTTCGACCCGCAGGCGCGCATCCTGTCGCTGGAGAACGACATCCAGGACGTGATCGACCCGGACACCCGCACGCACATGCCGGAACCGCTGTTCTTCCGCGCCAACTCCGGTGACTGCATCGATTTCCGCCACAGCAATTTCGTACCCAATGCGCTGGCACTGGACGATTTCCAGATCTACACGCCGACCGACACCATCGGCCAGCACATCCATCTGGTGAAGTTCGACGTGACCTCGTCGGATGGTTCCGGCAACGGCTGGAATTACGAGGACGGCACGTTCTCGCCGGAGGAAGTACGCGAACGGGTGCTGGCATACAACCATGCCATCACCGCCGGAGCGTTACCTGGTGCGTCGCCGCTCAAGTTGAAGACGCATCCGCTGTTCGCCGCTGCCTGCGCTGCCGGCGATACGCACTGCAACAAGCTCAAGGCGCAGGGCACCTGTCCATCGCAGGCCGAGCGCCTGCCGCTGGAGGAACTCGCCCGCCGCTATCCATTCTGCGGTGCACAGCGCACCGTACAGCGCTGGTATGCCGATCCAATCCTGGATCCGAAGTCAGGCCGCGACTACACCTTGCGCACGGTGTTCACCCACGACCACTTCGGGCCCAGTTCGCACCAGCAGCACGGCCTGTATGCGGCACTCATCGTTGAGCCGTCCAACTCGGTCTGGCTGTCGCAAGACGCCAACACGTTGGACTGGGACAGGCTGTGCAGCGACGACAAGGACATTCGCGACAAGGAGCGCAGAAAGGTGATCGGCGGCGCCAACCTGTCCGCGTCCTATATTGATGTGGCCGCCGGCTGCCGTGCCCGCGAAGCGGATCGCCGCGTGGTCGGCGTGGACGAACTGCGCGAACCCCTGCGCCTGCGCGCCGATGGCGGCCCGACGGCGACCCGCGCCAACATCGTTTCGCCGGTCTGCCTGTTCAACCGGCCGCCGACGGCGGCTTCGTCCGGATCGCGCAAGGACTCCAATCCGCTGGATCCGGCGGCGACGAATGAGAAGCTGGCCTGTGCGGAAACCGCACGCGCACCCGACACCCGTCGCGAATATGCGCTGGCTTTTGCCGATTTCTCAATCCTGTACAACACCGCGCTGGAGCCGATCAACCTTGATCATCCTTCACGCGACGAATCGCAGATCCGCCTTGGTCGTCGGCAGGTGCCGTTCGGTCGGCCGATGCCGCTGGCCATTTCGTCCGAGGATCCGGGCACGCAACTGGTGAACTACCGCAACGAGCCGTTGCCGCTGCGGATCGTTGACATCAAGCCGAACGCCGACATCGGCGGCTTCGATTACAGCCAGTCGTCTTGCGATGACAACGACCACGCCTGTACCGGTGACATGGCCAATGCCTTCGCCAGCACCGCACATACGGAACGGGACAAGCGCATTGCCGAAAATGCCTACGGCGCTTTGTTCAATCCAGAATGGCGGCTTGCCTTGCGCAAGGCCGGCAAGGAAGCCGTGCTGGATGGCGTGCTGAGCGACGTGGAAACCTGGCGCGTCGATTTCAATTGCGCGCTGTATCCGACCGGCACACTGGCTCGCGCCTGCCGCGCGGGGTTGCCCGGCAGCCAGCCCGAGCGTGAACTGGGCGATCCGGCCACGCCGATCCTGCGCGCCTACGAAGGCGACCCGCTGTACGTTCGCCTGATCCAAGGCGCACAGGAAGCGCAACATGTGTTCGCGATGACCGACGCGAAGTGGCTGCGCGAACCGGACAACAAGTTCTCCGGCTACACCTCGGCGCAGCCGCTGGGCATCTCCGAGCATTTCGAGATGGACGTCAGGGTGTCACCGATGGCCACTCAGCAGACCGATTCGCTGTACCTGGGTTCCTCCATCGACCAGCTCTGGGACGGCATGTGGGGTTTGCAGCGCAGCTATGGCCGGAAGAACGACGACGAAACCGGCGAGATGCCGCCGGTGATGGCCGATGGACTCGCACGCCTCAACGACATTCCGGGCATGCCGGTACCGCTGCCGGCGGCCCCGTTGACGACCGATGCCAGCGGACTGGCCTGCGGTCCCGATACTGCCGATGCGATCAGGTTCGACATCAGCGCGGTACGCGCCTGCGACGTCGATGCTGATGCCGCGCATCCGCAGGGAACCTGCGGCATGTCGGGCCAGTCCGGCATCGCCTACAACCGCAGGCTGGGCATGGATGACCCGGATGCATTGCTCTACGTGCGCAACAACCGCGAAGGCGAAGCGTTGAGCGAGGACGAGAACAACGCCGCACTGCTGACGCGGTTGCGCGGCGAGTTCGCGGCCGGCCAGCGCCGCATCGAGCCATTAGTGCTGCGCGCGCCGGCCGGCGCCTGCATGAAAGTCGTGTTGCGCAACCTGCTGCCCGCGCAACTGGACGACGGCCCGCAACGGCGGGTACCCGGCGAGGACACGGCGACGACGATGCACTTCGCCGACAACTTCATGCCGATGATCCTGGACGGCTTCAACTACAACCAGTACCGCATGTCGTCCAGCGTGGGCCTGAGCGTGCCGCTGCTGGCCAAGCGCGCAATCAATGCGGACGGCGCGAACATCGGCGCCAATGCCCGCTGGCTGGATCCGGGAAGTCCGGCGCAACGGCACGGTAATCTGGTGCCGCCCTGCGCCCGCGATCCGGATCGTTGCACGAGCCAGGAGATGTACTGGTACGCAGGTGAATTCCGGCTCGACGAACAGGGCAACGCGGCCAACGTGCCGATGGAACTGGGCGTATTGCCGCTGTCCAGCTTCGCCGATCCGGTCAAGCACGCCGCGCACGGCCTGATCGGTGCGTTGGTGATCGGCCCTGAAGGCAGCCGCACGTGCGAGTCCCGCGATGCGGCAGAACGAAAGGCTGACGCGGTTTCCAGCGCCAGCCGCAACATCTGCAGCGCCCACGGCGACCTGCTGTACCGCGACATGGTGCTGGTGCTGCAGGATGCGGTGGACGCGCGCATCAACGGCGACCCGGTCGCCAACCTCAGCGGCGCGGAAGAACCCGACGACTACGGAGTGAAGGCGGTCAACTACCGCAGCGAGCCGGTGTGGGGCAGGCGCGGCGGCGATCCTTCCGTTCCGTTCGAGGACCGCAACGAATCCGACTACGCCGACGTGCTGAGTTCGAAGCGCACTGCGGATGGCACAGGCTGCCAGGCCGAGATCGCGGTGTTGTCCGACATGCCCGAAGGGTTGTCCGCCTGCGACCCGGAGACGCCGGTACTGGTGGCGCGCGCCGGCCGCGAGGTGCGATTGCGGATCGTGCATCCGGGCGGCCGCACCCGCCAGCAGGCGCTGGCTGTGTCCGGCCACGACTGGAACCCGATGCCGTGGGGAGAAGGCTCGCGCTCACTGCTCCCAACCCATGCCGACGCGATGGCTCACGCCTGGATCGTGCAGGGCGCCTACAACGGCGTTGGCCCGCTGATGTCGGCCAACTTGCTGCTACGCGCCGGTGGCAGGTCCGGCCTGTCGATGGACTACCTGTGGCGCAGCCAGGCCAGTTTCGTGTTCGACGGCGGCATGTGGGGCCTGCTGCGCGTGCAGCCGCCCGCCGCCGTGAAATCCCCCTGATTCATCCCGTCCATGCAAGGAGGAAGGCGACATGGCAACGATCCGTAGCTTCACCCAAGATACCGGCTTCAGCGAAACGCCCTATGTCTTTGACTGGGTGAAGGATTCCAGTAGCCCCGGCATGGCGCTGCCGCGCGCGCTGACTACCACCGTGCTGGCGACCTACAATTTCGACGTTGCCGACATCGCCATCGACCGGGTCGGGACGGCGATGACCTTCTCGCGCTGTTCGCAGAACCTGTTCAACGGCAATCTCGCCAGCAGCGAGGGCGTACTGCTGGGCGACAACCGCTCGGACAATCGCCCCATCCACCTGACGTTCGCCAGGCCGCTGCGTGCGCTGGGCGTGTGCATTTCCGCGGTCGGCAACCGCAATACGCCTTATGTCGGCGTGCTATGGGCACTGATAGACAACGAATGGAAACGGTTCGTCGCGCCCGGCGAGTTGAGTTCCAAACGCGGCTCCGCGCCCTTCGTCGGCCTGCAGGTCGGCCCGGGCAGCAGGATCACGGAAGCCTGGTTTGATGCCGATGATGCTGGCCACCCGAATCCGTTCCCGCGCGTGGCCATCGGCTCGTTGCACTATCTGGTCTAGGCCAATGACAAGTCTGCAAAAGCTCCTGGCGCTTGCCGCATTCGCGGTCGTCTTGCCGCTGGTCCTGGCGGCACAGGCAGGCGAACCGACGCCGGCGACGGGAGCGCGCGCGCAGGCTGCCGCGCAGGGCGGCGTGGTCGTGGAGTGGTCGTTCCGGCAGGGCGAAGCCGGCAACGGCATCGCTCACCTGGCGATCCGCGACGAAGCCACCGGCAAGCCGATCGAAGGCGCGCGCCCCGCCGCATGGCTGCTGGCGCGACGTTCGGAACTGGTAGCGTCGGAACAGCATTGCGAACAGAAAGCCGCGCTGATGGTCGGCGGCTCGCTGGGTTCGCGCGCGGACATCGATCTCAACGGCTACCGCCTGCTCACGCTCAACAACGACAATACCGTCGCCTTCATCAACCCCTATGTCGGCCTGCGCAACAGCCGGCTGGAATCCATCGTCGAACTGCCCGCGACCGGTCACGACTGGGTGCTGGCGCCCGAGGTGCATCGCCTGTTCGTCAGCCTGCGCGAAGCAGATGCGGTAGCGGTCATCGACACGCTGCAACGACGCTTGCTGGCGACCGTGCCGACTGGCAAGGGCAGCCTGCCGACGCGGCTGGCCTATGACCCGGATCATCGGCGGATCTGGGTCGGGCTGGACGGTCTGCCGCGGCTGTTGGCGCTGGATGCGCGGGACGCATCGACGGTCGCCGAACTGAAGGTCGGCAACGGACTGCATACGCTGGCGCTGGCGGCCGATGCCGACGATCTGCTGGCGACCCATTCCGGCAGCGATGCCGTCAGCCTGATCGACCGCCGCAGTCTGGCCGTGCGCCGCGTGGCCGTTGCGCAGACGCCAGTGTCCGCCGCATGGAGCGCTTCAGCCAGGCAATGGGCGGTGCTGTCGATCAACGGCGGTGGCTTGTCCTGGGTGGATCCGGTCGCGGCGCAGACCACGCGAACCACGTCGCTTGCACGCGGGGCCGAGAAGCTGGCGACGTTCGACGATGGACGCCGGCTGTTGGCGCTGAATCCCTTGCAGGGCAGCCTTGATCTGGTCGATGCGGCCACGGCGCGAGTAACGGCTTCGACGCGTCTGGACGGGCATCCGGACCAGATCGCGTTGAGTCGCGAATTCGCCTACCTGCGCAACCGCGACGATGCCAACGTGCAACTGATCGCGCTGGCACGCCTGCGCGAGGGGCAGATGCCTCAGGTGCTGGTGCCAATGGGCCGCCATGCGCCCGCCGAGGATCCGGACGTGGTCAATGTCGCCAGCGTGATGGCCCCGGCACCGGAAGACAACGGCATGCTGCTGGCCAACCCTGGCGACGCGACTCTCTATCGCTATGTCGAAGGGATGATGGTGCCGATTGGCAGCTACAGCAACTACCGACGCAAAGCGCGCGCGATGACGGTGATGGATGGCGCACTGGTCGAACGCGGTCCCGGTGAATTCGAGGCCCCGGTGCAGGCAGAGCACAGTGGTCGCTACGACGTGATCGTGCGCAACCAGTCGCCTTCGATCACGGCCTGTTTCGTGCAGTCGGTCGAGGGCGTGCCTGCATCGGAAGATCAGGCACAGCGGCCCGTCGCGACCCTGTTGTCCCGCCAGCGCAGCGCGGACGGCGGCCTGCGCGTGGTGTTCCGGTTGCGCACGGCGGCCGGCGAATCCATCAACGCTGGCGATGCGCAGGTGCTGGCGATACAGCCGCACGCCACTTGGCAGCAACGCCGCGTCGCCTCGCGCCGGGCCGATGGTGATTACGAAGCCGTGTTCGCCGGTGTCCCCGGTCGCGGCGACATCGTCCTGCTCGCCAGTGCGGCAAGCCGGGGATTGGACTACGTCGATGGGCGGCTCGGCGTTGCGGAGCCACCGCCATGAAGCGGCGCGACCTGCTGCTCGCTGCGTTGTCCGGCATGCCGCTGCTTTGCGCCGCGCGCATTGCTGCTGCGGCCGATGCATCCTGGCTGCCCACGCCGGCACTCCCGGATGCATTGCTGGTCGATCAATCCGGGCGCGAGGTTGCGTCGCGCGCATTGCTGACGCGCGGGCCGGTGGCGGTGGCCTTCATGTTCACCGGCTGCTCGACCGTCTGCCCGCCGCAGACGGCGTTGTTGCTGGCGGCGCTGCGGCGCATGCAACAGGAACCGGCATTGCGCGACGTGCGCGCGGTATCGATCACGGTGACGCCCGCGCTGGACGATGCCGCGCAACTGCGTGAGTACGCCGCGCGTCATCGATTGCCGGCACCCCCGCTATGGTCACTGCTGACCGGGGATGAATCGGAAGTGGGCCGGGTGGCGCAATCGTTCGGCGTGAGCCTGGCCAGGCCGGCCAACCATCCTGCGCAACTCTGGCTTGGCGATGCGACCCGCGACCGCTGGACGCGGATCTCGTCGCTTGCGTCGCCGGCCGATGTGGTTGCGACGTTTCGCAGGCTGCTGGCATGAACGCGACGACGACCCTGCGTATCGCGTTCGTCGTGGCACTGGCGTCGCTGTCGTCCGCTGCGGGTGGATCGGAAGATGCAGCAGCGGAGGGACGCCGGATTTATCGCGGCGAACGGCAGACGTCTTCTCCCGCGCGCATGCAGGACGTTGACGTCCGTTTCGCTTGCCAGCAGTGCCATGGCCGCAATGGCCGCGGCGGCGAAGAATCCGGCATCGCCGTACCTCCGCTGCGCTGGCGCGACCTGCATCGTCCACAAGCGGGATTGCCAGGTTTCGGCGACGAGGCCGACATCGTCCGCGCCGTCACCGAAGGCGTGGGTCGCGATGGCCGGCCCTTGCATTCGCTGATGCCCCGCTACACGTTGGACAGCGGCGAAATCCGATCCCTGCTGGCCTACTTGCGCATACTGGACACGGCCAGCGACCCGCCGCCGGGCGTGGAAGCCGACACACTGCGTGTCGGCAGCATCCTGCCGCTGTCCGGCGCGCTGGCCGAAACCGGGCGCAGCATCGAAACGGCGATGCACCAGCGCGTGCAGCGGATCAACGCCGCCGGCGGCATCTACGGTCGGCGCATCGAACTGGTCGTGATCGATGGCGGCAGTCACGCCTCCGGCCTTGCGGAAGCATTGAGGCAGGCCCGCAACGATGAGCACCTGCTGGCGCTGGTCGGCAGCTACCTGCCGGGCATTGCGCCGGAAACGATGGAGGCGGTTTCAGACATGCCCGTGCTGCACAGCCTGGGCGTGCCGCTGGCCGAGTCGCGCACACGCGACAGTTGGATGCTGCCCAGTTTGGGCGAACAGGCGCGGCAACTCGCGGCGCACATGCAGGCGCACTGCGCACAGGATGGAGCCACGCAGCTTCTGTACGACGGCAGCCCGGCATTGCACGACGCCCTGCTGGCATCGGGGTTCCGATCCGAGCAACTGACGGTGGATCAACCCACCGCCACGCATGCGCACGATGCCGGGAATGCGCGCTGGGTCGCATTGCTCGACGCCAGCCGCATGCAGGCATTGCGTGAATCGCCAGGACGCCCGGCATGCCTTGGCAGCATTGCCGTGGTGTCAGGCGTACCGCTGCGCGCAGCAATGCCCCCGTTACGCGAGTTCATCGCCCTACCCTTGCCGGCCGAAGTGCGCCCGGATGCCCTCTGGTCGCTGCTTGGCGATGGCGCGATCCAGGCGCTGGCCGAAGCCCTGGCCAGGACCGGCCGGCAATTCGACCGGGAAGACCTGCGGCGGGCCAGCGAATCGCTGCACGGCTTTTCAATCGCGCCGGGCATTTCCCTCAACTACGACCGCCGCCGCCGACATGCGCTGGATGTCGGCTTCGCCATGACAGGAGGATCACGGGATGGACAATGACATCGGAGCACGCTGCTCCATGCAAACACGCACTGCGGCGCGCTGGATCGCGGCCGTGGCCCTGTCGTTCTGCGGTGGCGCGGCGATGGCGCAAGTAGCGCAGCCGTCGTTTCTGTTCGTCGGCCACCTGCAACGCGCTTCCATCGACAACCCGGCCGATCCGCTCTCCGGCGGGCGCATGGTGATCGGCGGCAAGGACATCTTGCTGCCGCGCAACTTGCTGATCACCATGCCGGGCCAGTACCTGACCTTGCAGGATCTGTTCCGCGGCCCGCATCCAGGCGGTTTCGGCGAGCCGCTGGCCGCCGTGCAAGCAAGTACCGGTCTAGCCTTGGACGACCTGCCACGCCCCGCGCGACCGGTGCTGTTCCAAGCGTCGGGCAACATCGTCAACGGCGAATATGTCGCAGGTCTGGTTTCGACCATGCCGCAAGGATTCAACGAGGAAGGCGAAGGCTCCGGCTACATCCGTGCCATCGATTACGTCCGTGGCGAACTCCTGGTAGGCCCGCATCCTTCGCAGGCGACGCCGGCCGCCACGCTCGTGCGCGTGCGCATCAACGACCAGCAAGGCGTGTACGGCAAGCGCAATGCCGAGAAACCCGGTGGCGCGGCGATGGACGACCGTTACACCTCCGATCCGGGCAATGCGCCCATCGTGGCCATGTCGGGATTCCCGATGTGCATTCCACGGGTTGCGCCACCGGCGAACGATGCTCGCTGCCCGACGGGCAACCGCCCGGCCAATTCCGCCTTGCAAGGCTGGTACACCTGCGGCGCGGTTCCGGCCGTCGGCAGCGTCCCAGCTCATCCTTCCTGCAACCCATCGCGGCCGGCGCCGCTGATGGTCGGCGATTACGTGGTGTTTTCCGGCATGGTGGTGGACGATGCGCCGGGCGGCAGCTACTTCGCCGCGCATGCCTTGCAGGCCAATCTCGGCATCTTCACGTCGCCGGGTGCGAATCCCGCCTACGTGTTTACTGAAGTGACCATCGTCGGCACGTTGGGCGAACCGTTCCCCGACATCGACCAGGAACAGACTTCGCGCTTTCGCATCGTCGGCTTCACCACCGATCCTTCGCGCCGCGTCGATGTGTTCGCGGTCGATGTCGGCGACAACGAGCGTCTGCTGGCCGTGCTGACCCCGAATGCGACGCCGCCGCTGGGCCGCGTGCGCATCACCTTGCCGGCGAAAGCCAACTTTCTGCCGGTCACCCGCGACGTGCGCATCCGCATCCGCGGCCACGCTTCGCAGAAGGTTGCCGGGGGATTCCTGGATAGCGGCCAATACACCGCGCCGGTTTCCGAATACATCGCACCGGAGAACATCCGCTGGGGCGTGCCGCGCTTCCCAGTGGCCATTCCATTCGAGAACTTCTGCTTCCTGAGCAGAGGCGATGGCCCGTTGACCACGCTGGGCAGGTCGGCTTCGGTGCCGGTAGTCGGAGCGCTGTCACCTTTCCCAAAATCCGGACATGAAAAAAGCCAGCCACGAGCGAACGGCACACGTTCGTGCGGTGATTGACAGTGCAACGACACGGCGACGCCCGTAGGGGGGCGGCCATCGCCGCGTATCAGCGCTGCCAGTCTAGGCGCCCTTCCCCCGTACACTTTGCACTCGCAATCTTCAAGATTGCTCAATCAAGGAAGGTCTGAACAACATTCAGGCATTTACGACGAAGGCCGCGAAAGCGGCCTTCGTCGTTTTTGGAACTTCGGGAGCAGATCGGCAGCTTTCCCGACTATCGCGCAGATGAAGTTGGAAGCGAGAATCGGGGATAACCGGAACCTGTAAAGAGAAACCCCGCGAAAGCGGGGTTTCTCTCTGCTTGCAAGCTCACACTTCTGGACGCATGTACGGGAACAGCAGCACGTCGCGGATCGAATCCGAGCCGGTCAGCAGCATCACCAGGCGGTCCATGCCGATGCCGAGACCGCCAGTCGGCGGCAGGCCGACTTCGAGGGCACGGATGTAGTCATGGTCGTAGTGCATGGCTTCGTCGTCGCCGCCTTCCTTCGCTTCGACTTGCGCCTGGAAGCGCGCGGCCTGGTCTTCGGGGTCGTTCAACTCGGAGAAGCCGTTGGCAATCTCCTTACCGTTGATGAACAACTCGAAGCGGTCAGTATAGCCGGCTTCGGTATCGCTGGCGCGGGCCAGCGGCGAGACTTCGACCGGGTGGTCGGTGATGAAGGTCGGTTGCACCAAGGTGTGTTCGACCGTGGCTTCGAAGATTTCCAGCAGCAGCTTGCCCCAGCCGTAAGATGGCTTGACGCGAACCTTCAGTCGTTCGCAATGTTTCAGCAGTGCGTCGCGGTTGGTGCAGTCTTCGGCGGAGATTTCCGGGTTGTGGTGGCGCACGGCTTCGTCCATGCGCCAGCGGCGGAACTGCGGTGCAAGGTCGATGTCCGCGCCATCCCACGTCACTTGCGTGGTGCCGAGCACGTCGCGCGCGGTGTCGCGGATCATGGTTTCGGTCAGGTCCATGACTTCGTGGTACGTGGCGTAGGCCTCGTACAGTTCCAGCATGGTGAACTCGGGGTTGTGGCGTGTGCTGACGCCTTCGTTGCGGAAGTTGCGGTTGATTTCGTAAACGCGCTCCAGCCCGCCGACAACCAGGCGCTTCAGGTACAACTCCGGCGCAACGCGCAGGTACAGGTCGAGATCCAGCGCGTTGTGATGAGTGGTGAAGGGCTTGGCCGTCGCGCCGCCGGGGATGTAATGCATCATCGGCGTTTCCACTTCGAGGAAACGCCGCGCATCCAGCCACGAGCGGATCGCGCGGATGATCTTGCTGCGCTTGATGAACACTTCGCGCGCTTCCGGGGTGACGATCAGGTCAACATAACGCTGGCGATAGCGTTGCTCGACATCGCTCAGGCCGTGCCACTTGTCCGGCAACGGACGCAAGCTCTTGGTCAGCAGGCGGATGCGTTGCGCCTTGATCGAGAGTTCGCCGGTCTTGGTGCGCGTCAATCCACCTTCGACGGCGATGATGTCGCCTACGTCCCAAGTCTTGAAGGCATCGTAGCTTTCGCCCAGTGTGTTTGTTTGCAGGAAGATCTGGATGCGGCCCGATTCGTCCTGGACCTGCGCGAAGCTGGCCTTGCCCATCACGCGCTTGGCCATCAAGCGACCGGCCAGTTGCACTGCCCTGCCCTGCGCTTCCAGTGCTTCGCCGGTCCATTGTTCGGCGTCGGCGTATTCGGCTTGCAGGTCACCTGCGTAGTGTTCGCGGCGGAAATCGTTCGGGTAGGCGATGCCCTGCCCGCGCAGCGCCGTCAGTTTTGCGCGGCGCTCGGCGATGAGCGAATTCTCGTCGGCGGGGGCGGCTGGCGTGGCGTTCTGGTCGGTCATGGCGTTGGGGATCGGGTTGTTCGGTTCTTGGTTTTTGTTCGTCATCCCGGCGAAAGCCGGGATCCAGCCCTTGATTTTCGCGTTGAAAATCTGGATCCCGGCTTTCGCCGGGATGACGAATCTTATGCGTCGATGCGTTTCGCGCCAGCGTCAAGGCCGGCTTTCAGGCTGGCTTCGAGGAATTCGTCCAGGTCACCATCCAGCACTTTTTGCGTGTCGCTGCGTTCGATGCCGGTGCGCAGGTCCTTGATGCGGCTCTGGTCCAGCACGTAGTTGCGGATCTGGCTGCCCCAGCCGATGTCGGACTTGGTTGCTTCCAGCGCGTTCTTCTCGGCGTTGCGTTTCTGCACTTCCAGCTCGTACAACTTCGCCTTCAGCATCTTCATCGCGCGATCGCGGTTGGCGTGCTGGCTGCGTTCGGTCTGGCAGGCGACCACGGTATTGGTCGGGACGTGGGTGATGCGCACGGCCGATTCGGTCTTGTTGACATGCTGGCCACCAGCGCCACTGGATCGATACACGTCGGTCTTCAAGTCCGCCGGGTTGATGTCGATCTCGATGTTGTCATCGACTTCCGGCGAGACGAACACGCTGGTGAAGCTGGTATGGCGGCGATTGTCCGAATCGAACGGCGATTTGCGCACGAGGCGATGCACGCCGATTTCGGTCTTCAGCCAGCCATAGGCGTAGTCGCCTTCGACACGGAAGGTGGCGCCCTTAATGCCGGCCACGTCGCCATCGCTGGCTTCCATCAGTTCCACCTTCCAGCCACGGCCTTCAGCCCAGCGCAGGTACATGCGCAGCAGGATTTCCGCCCAGTCCTGCGCTTCGGTGCCGCCGGCACCGGCCTGGATGTCAACGAAGGCGTTGCAGGCGTCCATTTCGCCGCTGAACATGCGCTGGAATTCCAGCTTCTCCACGCCCGTGGCGTAGCGCTCGACATCGGCGACCACGGCTTGCGCGGTTTCCTCGTCGTCTTCCATTTCGGCCAGTTCCAGCAGTTCCAGCCCGCCGCTCAAGCCCTCAAGCAGGTCGCGGATGCCGTTGACGGTCTTGTCCAGCAGGCTGCGTTCGCGGCCCAGCTTCTGCGCATAGTCCGGGTTGTCCCAGATGGTCGGGCTTTCCAGCTCGCGGGTCACTTCTTCCAGGCGTTCGCGCTTGGCATCGTAGTCAAAGATACCCCCGTAGCTGCGCCAACCGGTCTTGCAGGTCGGCGATGCGCTGGCGGACAGGGTTCAGTTCGATCATGGCGGCAAAGGCGGCGAAAAATGGCCGGCAATTCTAGCATTGCCGGGCGTTTCAGGCGTCCCCGCCCAAGCGCCCGCGCAGTTCGCCGCGGAAGGTGCGGCTGCATGGCAGGGGCGTGCCGTCGCGCATGTGCACGCGTGCATCGCCGGTATCCAGTGGCTCCATGCTGGCCACCTGGTTCAGGTTGACGAGGTAACTGCGATGGATGCGGGCGAAGCGGGATGGGTCGAGCTTGGCCTCGATGCCGGCAATCGTGCTGCGCAGCGGGTAGTCGTGGCCGCGCACGTGCAGGTTGACGTAGTTGCCAGCCGCTTGCAGCCATTCGATGTCGGCGGCGGCGACCAGGAATTCGCGGCCCAGCTTGCGCACCAGGAAACGTTCGGGGCGATCGACCGGTTCGACCGGCGGGCCTTCGTCCGGCGCGCCGAGCAGGCTGGCTTCGCCCTGCATGCGGCGCACGAGCAATCGATACAACCCCACCAGTGCGACCATCGTGAAATAACTGCGCACGTCCTTGAGGTATTCGTAGAGCAGTTCCTTCGGCCAGTGGCCGAAATCGTAATTGCCACCCATCCAGCGGTAGGCCAGTTCACGCAGGCCGACCATGCCGACCACATGCAGCAGCGACACGGCCACGCTGGCCAGCAGGTGCCACGGCAGTTGCCGCCACCAGTTGTCCCAGTGCAGCGGGAAGCGGCGGCTGAACAGAACGATGGGCCAGGCCAGCGCCAGCCAGGCCAGGCCGCTGCTCCATTCCCAGACCACCGGCCCCCAATCGGCAAAGCCCAGGCCGGCCTTGTGGATATCCATGACCGTGGTGGCGCTGTTGAACACGGCGTTCAGCACCGTGGTTGCCAGCCAGAAACCGATCTCGAAGGTCCGCTTCCACGGCAGGAAGCGCTGGTAGGCGGAAGGCGGTGGATTCATGCCGCGCATTCTACGTGTGTAGCCTGCATGGCCTGCCGCGGTTCATCCCTGCCCTGCCGCACTTCGTCCCAAACGCCCGGCGGGCGGTCACTTTGCGCTGGCGACAAGCGGCGTGCATATCGAAATTGGCGGCTTCTTCCAACTTCGGGACTGCCGCATGCAACGCCGCCACGATATCGATTGGGTGCGCATTTGCGCCTTCGGCCTGCTGGTTTTCTACCATGTGGGCATGTACTACGTGAGCTGGGACTGGCACGTCAAAAGCCCGCATGCCGGCGAGCTCCTGGAGCCGTTGATGCTGCTGACCAGCCCGTGGCGGATGTCGCTGCTGTTTGTCATTTCCGGCGTGGCGACCGCCTTCCTGCTGGGCAAGGCACAGCGCGATGGGGTGCGCTTCCTCGGCCCGCGTTCGTGGCGGCTGCTGTTGCCGCTGCTGTTCGGCATGTACGTGATCGTGCCGCCGCAGCTGTATTACGAACTGGTCGAGAAGGTGCCAGGCGGCTACCACGCCGGCTATGCCGCCTTCATGGGCACGTATCTGCGCGGCGGGGATTTCTGGTGCGCGGCTCCCGGCGATTGCGTGGATGCGCCGACGTGGAATCATCTCTGGTTCCTCGCCTATCTGTGGGCCTACACCTTGGTGCTGTGGCTGCTGCTCAAGCTGGTGCCGGCGACGATGCGCGCGGCCTGCGGCGACTGGTTCGCGCGCCGGATGAGCGGCCTTGGCGCGTTGTTGTGGCCGGTGGCATGGCTGGCGTTGGCGCAGCTGTTGCTGGCCGGGTTCGAGTCCACGCATGATCTGGTTGATGACTGGTACAACCACGCGCAATACCTGCCGATGTTCCTGTTGGGTTACGCGCTGGCGTTCTCGGGCGGATTCTGGGAATCGCTGCAACGCTGCCGCTGGATTGCGCTGGTTGCCGCGTTGGCCAGCTATGCCACGCTGATCGGCATCTGGTATTTCAGCGACTATAGCGACGACAACCCGCCGCCGGACACAATGCGCATGCTGTTGCGCGTGGCTTGGGCCATCGACCAGTGGTGCGCCATCGCGGCGGTATTCGGTTTCGCGTATCGGTTTCGCAATGCCGACAGCTCCTCGTTGCGTTACCTGACGCCCGCCGTGTTCCCGGTTTACATCCTGCACCAGACTGTCATCGTGGCATTGGCGCACAATGCCAAGCCGCTGCACTTGCCGCCGCTGCTGGAAGGCCCGCTGCTGGTGTTGTTGACCTTCGCGCTGTGCTTCGGTGGTTACAAAATCATCCGCCGGGTACCGTTGTTGCGGCCATTGTTCGGGTTGAAAGCGCGGCAGCGACGGGAAAATCCTGCTGCAACGGATGCATTTCGCACATAGGTATCATCAAAAGCCCTCTTCCTTGCCTTCGCAAGGTAGAGGGCGCATGGCCTCACTTCACCTCGAACTCGCCGACGAACACGGTGTCCCTGGCCTGCTTCAGGCGGATCGTCACGCGCTGTTCCTTCTGCTGTAGCGTGGCGAAGCCGGTGATGAATTGCAGTTGCACGGTGGTTGCGCCGGTGACCAGTTGCTGGCGCTCGCCGTAGAAGTTGGCTTCCACCTTGTACTTGCCGGGTTTGGCATCGCGCAGCACGAATTCCTCTGGGCCGTAACCGCCGGTGAAGTCGTTGGAGATCAGCCCGCCCTGGTAGGTCAGTTTGTGGCTGTAAAAACACTTCTCGCCATTGGGGTCGGTCACCCACAGGTCCATGTCGCTGTTGTCGCTGTCCCAGGTCAGTACCGCGCGCAGGTCCAGCGGTAGGTTGCGCAGCAGGCGCGGATCGATGCGGCGCGTGTCCAGTGGCGTGCGCGCGCGTGCCACGATGGCGTTGAGTTCGCCCAGCGCGATCAGGTCGATGCCGTTGAAGCGGCCATCCCACGGCCGTGAAACGACTTCGTACAGGGCTTCGATCGCTGCTTGCGGTTGGCCGGTGGCGGCAAGCGTCAGGCCAAGGTCGCGATGGCTTTGCGGTTCTTCGCCGGCGATTTCGCGCACTTGCTTGAACACCGGCAAGGCCAGTTGTGGGGCGTCGGCCTGCAGCAGGCGGTAGCCGAGCACGCGCAGGATGTGGCGGCTTTCCAGTTCCATTTCCGCCAGGTTGGACAACACGCGCAGGGCCAGGGCGCGCTGGCCTTTTTCCAGCAGCACGTCGGCGGCATCCAGGTAGAAGGCGGTGCTGTCGGCGTTGCCGTCGCGTTCGTCCAGATAGATCGTGTAAACCTGCTCGGGCGTGGCCTCGCGCAGGCGGCGGGCGGAAGGCGAATCCGGCAGCCACGGTTTCAGCGCGATGCTGACGCCTTGACCTGCGGTTTGGCTGCTGCCTTTCTCCTGCGCGGTTTCCGCTGCGATCGGGGCGACGGAAGCCGCGATGTCCATCATCGCCGGTGCGGGCGGCGGCGGCGGCACTGGCACGGCCGAGGGAGAAGCCGAGAGACGCCGTGCTCTCGAATCAATGCCGCTCGGACGAGCAACGGACACGGCATCCAGCGCGATTTCCTCCTCGGTCTTGGGCGCGTCCTTGGGCCACTTCTTCTCCCACCATGCGATGCGTTCGGCAAAGGCAGCGGCGATCTTGTCCAGTTGTTGCGTGCGCGATGCGGTTTCCTGTGGATGTTGCTTTCCGCGCATTTCGTCGAAGGTGGCGCGCAGTTCCGCTGGCGGGGTGATGTCGTAACGCACGTAGTCGGCCACGTCGTCCAGCACCAGCAGCGAGGTGCCGGCGGTGACCAGCGAGAAGTCCTGGCCCAAGCGTTCGATCGCGGCGCGGTTGAGTTGCGGCTCGGCGGACAACCGCGCCACACGCCATGTAGCCCAAGCCTGCGCGATCTGCGGGCGCGTGCCGGCGCTGGCGGACAGCGGCAACTTGATTTGCTGGCGTTTGCCGGCGGTGTCCAGTTCCACCTGCAGCACGGCTCGCGGCTCCAGCAGGCGACCGGCCACGCGCAGCACGCCGCCTTCGATGAGGCGCGATTGCGCGAGTAGGTCGGTAACGCCTTCGCCACGCAATGCAGCCACGCGCGCGCCGTCCTGCAGCAAGGCATTGGCGGCTGATTGCAGCCCCGCCCTGCCCTGCCATGCGATGACGCGGCCGCCGCGTGACTCGGACAGCGAAGTCAGGCGTGTCGCATCGGCCAGCGGGCCGGACGAGGCCAGTGCGTACAGGCGCTGGTTTGTCGCCAATTGCGGGAAGGCCGCATCGCCATAGTTGTGCAAGCCATCGCTGACCAGCAGGTATTCGCCGATGCCGGTTTGCGGTGTCCAGTCTGCAAGATTGCTCGCGCCATCGTTGGCCGTGGCTTGCAGTTTGCTGCGCAGCGCGGCCCAGTCGCCATTGCGGATCTCGAATTCGCCGCCGTCTTCACCCACGTCTCGCAACAGGCGCAGTTGCACGCGGCCATTGCCCATCGCGGTGAAGTAGCGATCCAGCAGGGCGAATTCCGCATCGCGGTCGCGCTTGCGTGCCGAGGCCGACGCATCCCACAGCAGGCCAACGTGGTTGGGGATGGTGCGCGGCTGCATAGCGGCGGCCACCGGGATTTCCGCCAACACGTAACGCTCATCGCCGTGCGCGGCGGTGTAAACCTGCGCTTGATCCGTGGCCGGGAAGCGCAGCGACAAGCCGGTCTGCGCGCGGAAGGCCTGCCGCGATACGTCGGCTTCAAAACCGCCATTGGCACGCTTGAATGGCAAGGTATCGAATGTGCCTTCCACCTGCGGCGCACTGCGCACGCCCTGCGCACGCACATGCAGGCCGAATTGCGCCGCATTGGACAGCAGGTGCAGCGGCAATTGCATGCGCCAGTTGTTGCCGTCGCGTTGCATGGTTTCGTCGATGACCAGCTTTACCGTGCGCTGCCCACGAGGCGGCACCGGATACACGCGCAGGCGGAACTGGTTGCCGGCGGTTTGTTCCAGCAAGGCAGGATCGACTTGCCGGCGCTCGATGCTCTCGAACACCTGCCGGCCCTTCTCCTTCGGCACCGGCACCGCATCGCGCAGCTTGCCGTCGATATCCAGCGCGAAGGCGGTGACCTGCTGGCCCGGTTGCAGCGGGAATTGCAGGGTGCCTTCCAGTTGCCGGTCGTTGGGGTTGTGCAGGCTCAGCAGCAAGGTGGTGCGCGCCAGACTGCCTGCCGTGCTGACCTCCACCTGCGCGCTTTGCAACTGCACCGGTGTTTGCGCCTGCGGCGCGGCGAACAACGGCGGCGCGATGGCAATGCGCGCCTGCTGCGCGGAAGCGCCGAAACCGCAGGCGATGACTGCGGCGGTGACGGCGATAAAAACGATGCGATGCTTCATCCGGTGCTCCCCGAGGTGGTGGTGTCCCCGGGTGAAACGTAGCAGATGGGCGAACGGGGTTGAGGAATTTCAGATCGGCTCGCGGTACTCGACGATCAACTGGATCGCCTGCCCGCCGCGATAATCGTCCGGGGCGAGCCGATAGGCCAGGCGCTGGCGCGGTTCCGGTGCGCTGTCGTGCCAGCCGCCGAAGTGGATGGCGTTGAGCGGTTCGCGGCGCATTGGGTGGCGCAGCACCAGCTTGAGGTGACGTTCGCCGACCACGCGCCAGTCGAGCACGTCGAATTCGCCATCGAACAAAGGCTCGGGAAAGCCCTGCCCCCACGGGCCGCCGTTGCGGATGGCTTCGGCATGGTTGCGGTCGAATTCCTGTGGCAGCAGTTCGCCATCGCTGGAAATTTGCGCCTGCAGCTGTTCGGCGGCCAGCGTGGCGGTGGCGTGGGCGATGAAGGCTTCGCGGAATGCGGGCAAGGCGTCTTCATGCAGGCTCAAACCGGCCGCCATCGCGTGGCCGCCGAATTTTTCGATCAGGCCCGGCTGCGCGACATCGACCGCAGCCAGCGCATCGCGGATATGGAAGCCGGCAATCGAACGTGCCGAGCCGCGCAAGGTCACGCTGCCCGGTTCGGACGGCGCGAAGGCAATCGTCGGCCGGTGCAGCTTGTCCTTGATCTTCGATGCAACCAGGCCGATCACGCCGGGATGCCATTCCGGGTCGAACAGGCAGGCAGCAATCGGCGTTGCGCCGTTGTCGAGACGGGCGACGAAGGCTTCGGCTTCATCGATCATCATCTGCTGCACGCCACGGCGTTCGGCGTTGATGCCATGCAGGATGTCCGCCAGTTCGCCTGCGCGCTTGGCGTCATCGCAGAGCAGGCATTCGATGCCCAGAGCCATGTCTTCCAGCCGGCCGGCGGCATTCAGGCGCGGGGCGATGGCGAAACCGATGTCGGCGGCGGTCAGCTTGTGCGCCTCGCGGCCGGAAACTTCGATCAAGGCCTGCAAACCTGCGCAACCGCGACCGGCACGCAAGCGACGCAGGCCAGCGGCACACAGGGCGCGGTTGTTGGCATCCAGCGGCACCAAGTCGGCAATCGTGCCGACGGCGACAAGGTCGAGCAGCGCGGTGAGATCCGGTTCCGCGCTTGTTGCAAACGCACCGGCTTCGCGCAACCGTTTGCGCAAGGCCATCAGCACGTAGAACATCACGCCGACGCCGGCCAGCATCTTGCTGGGGAAGGCGTCGCCGCGCCGGTTCGGATTGACGATGGCATCGGCCAGCGGCAGCGTTTCGCCGGGCAAGTGATGATCGGTGACGACCACCGGCCAGCCGCGTGCCTTCGCCGCGCCGATGCCGGCATGGCAGGCGATGCCGTGATCGACGGTGAGCAGCAGATCCGGTTGCAGCGCGGCCAGTTCTTCCACCAGCAAGGGCGACAGGCCGTAACCGTGGACCATGCGATTGGGCACGGCCGGAGTGACGTGTTTCGCGCCGAGCATGCGCAAGCCGCGCACGGCCAGCGCGCAGGCGGTGGCACCGTCGCAATCGAAATCGCCGACCACCACGATGTGCGCATCATCGGCAATGGCTTGCATCAGCAAGCAGGTGGCGGTGTCCATGTCACCCAATGCATCTGGCGGCAGCAAGGCGGCCAGCTTCGGTTGCGCCTGTTCGATGCTGGATGCGCCGCGCATGGCGTAGAGGCGTTGCAGCAACGGCGGCACTTCGGCCGGCCACAATCCGGGTTGTGCGGTTTCGCGGCGGACGATGCGTTGGTGCTGGCTCATGCGTGGCTTGCGAGCGTGGCCAATGGTCGCCGCCACAAACGCCAGCGCTGGCTGCGATTAAGCACGAAGCGCGTGCCGTCCTCGAAATCCAGATGCAGCGCGTCAAGGCGTCCGGCGGCGACTTCATCGCACAGCGGTTGCAAGGCATCGCGACCCAAGGTTTCCAGCGAGCGCAGATGACGCAAATCGACCAGTGCATCGACGTCTTCGCCAGCTTCGCCCGCGGCTACGCCTGCGGCCTTCGCCAGGGCGCGCAGCAAGGGTTCTCCACTCTTGACCTGCTTGAATGGCGTGCGCACGAAATCCGGCAGCCGACCCGCGCCCCAGAACCACAGCGAATTGACCGCTGCCTTGCCCTGCCCCGCGCGATGCGCATTCCATGGATGCGAGTGCAGGATAATTTGCGCCTCGGTCAACAACGCACGCCAGCGACGGCCGGCTTCGCCTTGTGGCAGGTGCGCAAACAGATCATCGCCCAGTGCATCTTCCGGTGGCGCGAAGATTGGCAGTTTCGCTTCCGTCGGCAAACGCAGATACCAGCGCGAAGGATTCGGCGCATCGATCGGAAAGCCGGCATCGCCGAACAGCGGCTTCAATGCCGGCAGCAGTTGCGCGGCGTCTTCCGCGGTCAGCTCCAGCGCTTCGCCGTGCGAGAGCATGCGTGCGCCATTGATGTCGGGGCGGACGAAGGCCGGGTCGGCGCGCAGCCAGGTCGCGCCGGTTGCATCGCCGGCATCCAGTGCGCGGGTCAAGGCGGCCACCGGCCAGTGATCCGGGATCAACTGGAAATGCCGGCGCAATTGCGCGGCTTCGCCGGCTGGGCACTTCTCGCGGTCGGCCTTGCCCAAGGCCTTGGCCACGCCGGCAGGCAGGCCCTGCCCGATCAGGCGGGCAGCGGCTGGCAACAGCAGCGTGGCGCCAGGCATGTCAGCCGAGGTATTCGACGCTGACGATTTCGTATTCGCGTTCGCCGGCCGGCGCGGCGATGGCGACGCTGTCGCCTTCGTTCTTGCCGATCAGTGCGCGCGCCACCGGCGAGGAAATCGCGATCATGCCCAGCTTGATGTCCGCTTCCAGGTCGCCGACGATCTGGTACTTCTTCTCTTCGTCGGTATCCACGTCGGCAAGCACCACGGTCGCGCCGAACACGATACGGCTGCCGGCATTGAGCTTGGACACGTCGATGACTTCGGCATGCGACAGCTCGCTTTCCAGCTGCTTGATGCGGCCTTCGATGAAGCTCTGCATTTCTCGCGCGGCGTGGTATTCGGCATTTTCCTTCAAGTCGCCATGCGAACGCGCCTCGGCGATGGCCTGGATGATCTCCGGGCGCTTGACCGACTTCAGGTTGTCCAGTTCATCGCGCAAACGCTGCGCGCCTTTCTGGGTGATCGGTGCACGGCTCATGCGCTGCTCCCCGCGGCATTCAATTCCTTGTGCAGTTCCTGCAAGGCCCAGACCGGGCCAGTGCCGCGATATTCGAGCGATTGCACCAGCGCGCGCGCGCCGGCAACAGTGGTGGAATAGGTGATGCGTTGTTGCAGCGATTCGCGGCGTATCGAGAATGAATCGGAAATCGCGGCGCGGCCTTCGGTGGTGTTGATGACGTAAACGATCTCGCCGTTCTTGATCAGGTCAACGATATGCGGGCGGCCTTCCAGCACCTTGTTGACGCGCTCACAAACCAGCCCGTGCTTGCCCAGCCATTCGGCCGTGCCGTGGGTGGCGACCAGCGAGAAGCCGCGTTCGACCAGTGCCTGCGCCACCGGCAGCACGCGCGGCTTGTCCGGGTCGCGCACGCTGATGAACACCTTGCCCGGTTTCGGTTCGCGGATGCCGCCGGCTTCCTGCGCACGCGCCATCGCCGCGCCGAAGTTGCGGCCCACGCCCATCACTTCGCCAGTGGAACGCATTTCCGGGCCAAGGATCGGATCGACACCATGGAACTTGGCAAACGGGAAGATCGCTTCCTTCACCGAGTAGTAATCCGGCACGACCTCGACGGTGGTGCCCTGCTCTTCCAGGGTCTTGCCGGCCATGCAGCGCGCGGCGATCTTGGCCAGCGCCACGCCGGTGGCCTTGGACACGAACGGCACCGTGCGCGAGGCACGCGGGTTCACTTCCAGCAGATAGACGATGTCGTCGCCTTCGGCATCGGTCTGGATCGCGAACTGTGTATTCATCAGGCCAATGACATTCAGCGCGGTGGCCAGTTCGACCACTTGCCGGCGCAGTTCTTCCTGGGTTTCGGCCGACAGCGAATACGGCGGCAGCGAGCACGAGGAATCGCCCGAGTGCACGCCGGCCTCCTCGATGTGTTCCATCACCCCGCCGATCAGCACGTTGCCGTCCTTGTCGGCGATGATGTCCACGTCGCATTCGACTGCGTTGTCGAGGAAGCGATCCAGCAGTACCGGCGAATCGTTGGACACCTTCACCGCATCACGCACATAACGCGCCAGGTCGCTCTCGCCATAGACGATTTCCATTGCGCGGCCGCCGAGCACGTAGCTCGGGCGCACCACCAGCGGGTAGCCGATTTCGCGGGCCAGCGTCAGGGCTTCATCTGCGGTGCGCGCGGTGCGGTTCGGCGGTTGTTTCAGGCCCAGTTCGGTGACCAGCTTCTGGAAGCGTTCGCGGTCTTCGGCCAGGTCGATGCTGTCCGGCGAGGTGCCGATCACCGGCACGCCGTTGGCTTCCAGCGCACGCGCCAGCTTCAGCGGTGTCTGCCCGCCGTATTGCACGATCACGCCCTTCGGCTTTTCCACTTCGACGATGGCCAGCACGTCTTCGAGGGTCAGCGGTTCGAAATACAGGCGGTCGCTGGTGTCGTAATCGGTGCTGACCGTTTCCGGGTTGCAGTTGACCATGATGGTCTCGAACCCGTCCTCGCGCAGCGCCAGCGCGGCGTGCACGCAGCAATAGTCGAACTCGATGCCCTGGCCGATGCGGTTGGGACCACCGCCGAGGATCATGATCTTGTCGCGCCCGGTTGGCTGCGCCTCGCATTCGTCTTCATAGGTCGAATACAGGTACGCGGTGCCGGTGGCGAATTCCGCCGCGCAGCTGTCCACACGCTTGTAAACCGGCAACACGCCCAGCGCCTTGCGCAGCGTGCGCACGGCGGTTTCGTCGGTATTGAGGATTTGCGCGATGCGCGCATCGGAGAAACCCGCGCGCTTCAACTTGCGCATGCGCGACTTGTCCAGCGCGGCCAGGCCATCGGTGGCGAGTTGCTGTTCTTCGGCGATGATTTCCTCGATCTGGTCGAGGAACCACGGGTCGATGAAGCTCAGCGCGTGCACCTGCTCGACGCTCATGCCGGCGCGGAAGGCGTCGCCGACATGGAACAGGCGTTCCGGGCCGGGCGATTTCAGTTCGCGCTTGAGGCTGGCGATATCGTCTTCGTCTTCCAGGTCCAGCCCGGTCGGGTCGAAACCGACCTTGCCGGTTTCCAGCCCGCGCAGCGCCTTCTGCATCGATTCCTTGAAAGTGCGGCCCATCGCCATCACCTCGCCCACCGACTTCATCTGCGTGGTCAGGCGCGCATCGGCCTGCGGGAATTTCTCGAAGGCGAAGCGCGGAATCTTGGTGACGACGTAGTCGATGCTCGGCTCGAACGAAGCCGGGGTCTTGCCGCCGGTGATTTCGTTCTGCAATTCGTCCAGCGTGTAGCCGATCGCCAGCTTGGCGGCGACCTTGGCGATCGGGAAGCCGGTGGCCTTCGACGCCAGCGCCGAGGAACGGCTCACGCGCGGGTTCATTTCGATGACGACCACGCGGCCGGTCTGCGCATTGATGCCGAACTGCACATTGCTGCCGCCGGTATCCACGCCGATCTTGCGCAGCACCGCGATGGAGGCATCACGCAGGCGCTGGTATTCCTTGTCGGTCAGGGTCTGCGCCGGCGCGACGGTGATGCTGTCACCGGTGTGCACGCCCATCGGGTCGAGGTTTTCGATGCTGCACACGATGATGCAGTTGTCGGCGGTGTCGCGCACCACCTCCATTTCGAATTCCTTCCAGCCCAGCACCGATTCTTCCACCAGCACTTCGTGCACCGGCGAAAGCTCCAGGCCGCGCTTGATGATGTCCTCGAATTCTTCCTTGTTGTAGGCGATGCCGCCGCCGCTGCCGCCCAGGGTGAAGCTGGGGCGGATGATGGTCGGGTAGCCGACCTTGGCCTGGATTTCGACGGCTTGTTCGAAGGTCCTGGCGACTTCGGCCTTCGGGCATTCCAGTCCGATTTCCTGCATCGCCACGCGGAACAGCTCGCGGTCTTCGGCCATGCGGATGGCTTCGCGCTTGGCGCCGATCAGCTCGACGCCGTATTTTTCCAGCACGCCGTTGTCGGCCAGGTCCAGCGCGCAATTCAGCGCGGTCTGCCCGCCCATCGTCGGCAGCAGCGCGTCGGGCTTTTCCTTGGCGATGATGCGTTCGACGGTTTGCCAGTTAATCGGCTCGATATAGACCGCGTCGGCCATTTCCGGATCGGTCATGATCGTCGCGGGGTTGCTGTTGACCAGCACCACGCGATAACCCTCCTCGCGCAGCGCCTTGCATGCCTGTGCGCCGGAGTAGTCGAACTCGCAGGCCTGGCCGATGACGATGGGGCCTGCGCCGATGATGAGGATGGTCTTTATGTCGTTACGCTTAGGCATTGTCGTTTTTCTCCATCAGCGCAATGAACTTGTCGAACAGCGGCGAAACATCATGCGGGCCGGGCGAGGCTTCGGGATGGCCCTGGAAAGAGAACGCAGGCACGTCGGTCAATTCGATGCCCTGGTTGGTGCCATCGAACAGCGAGCGATGGGTCACGCGCACGTTGGCCGGCAGCGTGGCTTCATCGACGGCGAAGCCGTGGTTCTGCGAGGTGATCATCACCCGGCCGGTGTCGAGGTCCTGCACCGGATGGTTGGCGCCGTGGTGGCCGTGCGGCATCTTCATGGTTTTCGCGCCAGCGGCCAGCGCCAGCAACTGATGGCCCAGGCAGATGCCGAAGGTCGGGATGCCGTGACCGATGAAGGTGCGGATCGCGGTGATCGCGTAATCGCAAGGCTCCGGGTCGCCGGGGCCGTTGGACAGGAAGATGCCGTCCGGATCCAGCGCCAGCGCTTCTTCAGCGGCGGTTTGCGCCGGCACCACGGTCACCTCGCAACCGCGTTCGGCCAGCATGCGCAGGATGTTGGTCTTCACGCCGAAGTCGTAGGCAACGACCTTGAACTTGGGTTCGGCATGGACGAAGGCGTTGCGGTCCAGGTCCAGTTGGCCTTCGTTCCAGGCGTGGTGCTTGTCGGTGCTGACAACCTTCGCCAGGTCCATGCCCTTGAGGCCGGGGAATTTGCGGGCGGCTTCCAGCGCTTGTTCAACGTCGATGCTGTTGCCGGCCATCAACGCACCATTCTGCGAGCCACGCTCGCGCAGGATGCGGGTCAGCTTGCGCGTGTCGATGCCGCTGATCGCGACCACGCCGCGTTCGGCCAGCCACTGCGGCAACGGGACTTCACTGCGCCAGTTGCTGGGGCGGCGCGGCACGTCGCGCACGATCAGGCCGGCCGACCAGACCTTGGCGCCTTCATCGTCCAGCGCGGTGCAGCCAGTGTTGCCGATATGCGGATAAGTGAGGGTGACGATCTGGCGGGCGTAGGAAGGATCGGTGACGACCTCCTGGTAGCCAGTCATGGCAGTGTTGAACACCACCTCGCCGACCGACAGGCCGGGCGCGCCGACGGATTCGCCCTCGAACACGGTGCCGTCTTCAAGCACGAGCACAGCGGGGGCGGGAATTACGGGTTGGTTCACGGGGTTCGCCTTGGGGATGGGGAAACCCTGCTCCACCAAACTTGCGGCTGCAAGAAACCGCGGACTTGGCATCTCTCCAGGTCCGAGGCAGGGGTAACAGGCGAGCGGGAATTGTACGCGGATGGGGGCGGTGATGCCAGCGCCGAGTTCAGCCGACGAGGTCGCGGACCCGGTATGCACGAGGCGGGCGGCCGACCAGTTTGGCGGCGGCGTGCAGTGCGCCGCGGGCGAAAATGTCGCGATTGCCGGCGCGGTGGGTCAGTTCGATGCGTTCGCCCGGGCCGGTGAACTGGACCAGGTGCTCGCCGATGATGTCGCCGGCACGCAGGCTGGCGTAGTGCGGGGTCGCGCCGCCCCATTGCGCGGCGTTGCCCAGGGTCAGGGCGGTGCCGGAGGGGGCGTCCTTCTTCTGCGTGTGGTGCGATTCAACGATGTCGCAATCCCAGCCCGGCAAGGCGGCGGCGGCGCGTTCCACCAATTCGGTCAATACCGCCACGCCGAGGCTGAAATTCGATGCCCAGCACAGCGGGATGAGGGCGCTGGCGGCGTCGATCGCCGTCCGCTGCGTATCGCTCAAGCCCGTGGTGCCGGAGACCAAGGCCGCGCCGCGTTGTTCGCACAGGGCCAGCACCGGATCGAAGGCTTCGGGCAGGCTGAAGTCGATGGCCGCGTCGAAGACTGGTGCGCCAGCCAGTTCGCTGCTGGCGAAGAACGGCACGCCATCGACGACGCGCTGTTCGGGCTTGCGCGACACGGCGGCAACAATCGCGAAGTCTTGCGGTTGTTCGGCAGCCAGTCGCAACAGTGCCTTGCCCATGCGCCCGCTGGCGCCGTGGATCAGCAGTTTGATCGGAGTATCCATGCGCAAAGGCTAACGGGAAGGCGGGAAATGCTCAATCGGCCAATGGGCAGCTACTTGGCTGATGAATTTTTCACCAAGCCGCCGGAACGCCTTGCACGATGCGGCTCGCCGCGGTTATCCACAGGGTTGTTGCGAATTCCATCCACAAGCGTTGTGGATGAATGGGAGCCGGCTTCCAGCAGACAACAACCCGCTGCCTATCCCAGCACCCGGCCGATGCCGCTGTTGCCGACTTCCGTCGCTGCAGCGGCCAATGCGGCGGCATCGGTGCCGCTGTCGAAACCGAGGCGGAAATGCAGTTCGCCAGCCTGGGTGCGCGAGGAATGCAGCGAAGCGATGCTGACCCCGTGGCTTTCGAACACATGCAGCAGTCGGCGCAGCGAGCCGGGGCGATCTTCGGGCAGGTGGATGCTGAGCGTGTGCGGATCGCTGAGGTCGGCCAGCAGATAGCCGAGCCGCTCGTAGTTGTAGTTGCCATCCATCAGGGCGCGTTCGCCCAGTGCAGCGCGGTTGGCGTCGAAGAAATCGCTGCGGAAGCGCGCGCGCGCCGCGTCGTCGCCCTGCCCAACCAAGGCACGCAGTTCGGTGAACTGGCGCAGCAGCGCATCCAGCACCGGGCCGGCGTGCGGGTTGTTGAACTGGATGTCTTCGTAGATGGCCGGGTTCAGCGACAGGATGCGCGCAATCGTGGCCCCGTCCATTTCGAACGAGGCCGAGCGGAATGGCAGCAGTTCATCCAGTCCACCCAGCGCCGGGACGTATTCGCGCAGCACGCCGGCCTGGGCCAGATGGGTGGCGTGCACCATCGCCTGCACCAGCGCCATCACCCGGTCATGGTGCTCGGGCGTGGCCGGCACGCATTGCGCTTCCAACGCGCTGCAAAGTGTCTGCAGCCAGTCGCACCAGTCGTGCAACCGCGCTTCGCAGACCACCATCACCCGGCCTTTCAGCGTCGGCGATTTCGGCGGTGCGGTCATCGGGTGCAGGCCGACGACTTCGGCTTGCGAACGCAGCAGCGCGGCGACCGGCTCGCCCTTGATCGAGGTGACATCCAGCCACAGTTTGCCGCGTTCGCGGCCAGCGGCAAGTTGCGCGTATTGCTCGATCAGTTGCGGGGTCTGGCGGATCGGCGCGGAAAACATCAGCACGTCGGCACGTTCGATCAATGCCTCTGGCGCGAGCGATTGCGCATCCGCCGGATCGCTGCCCAGCACCTGCAAGCCCATGCGTGTCTCGAAGAAGCGCCGCAGCCAGCGACCGTAGGCGCCGGCGCTGCCGACGATGCCGATGATGGGTTTCGGTTGCAAAAGAAAACGCCCGTGGGGATACGGGCGTCATTTTATGGGTTCTTCAATCTTGCTGCGAAAAAAGATGCCGTTGTTACTGTTCCTCCGCCGGCGGCAGCCACAAGGCATCCAATTCCAGTTCCACCGCATCAAAGGGTACGGCACGAACGCGAGCATCGTCGGCATAACTGGCTTCCAGCAGCCAATGGCCATTGCTCAGCGTGTAGGTTTCCAGCGTATGCGCAAGCGGATCGAGCAGCCACAACCATTGCACGCCGTGGCGGGCATAGATCGCCATTTTCTCGACACGGTCGATGCGCGCGGTCGAGGGCGACAGCACTTCGCAAATCCAATCCGGTGGCAAGGTAAAGAAAGCCGCGTTGGGAATGGAGGGCATTCGCTCCCGCCGCCAACCGGCCAGGTCGGGAACGAGGATGTCCATGCCGAGGTGCAGTTCAGGCTCGGTCAATATCCACCAGCCACCCGGGCCACCGCGCCCACGATGGAAGGGCGTGTTTATATCCGCCATCAATACCGAAGCGGCCAACGTATGCGGTCCCGCCGGGCGCGGTTGCACATGCAGCGTGCCATTGATGATCTGCCCGATCACGTTGTCGGGCAGTTCAAACAAATCTTCGTAACACGCGGGCCGCAGTTGGGTATTCATGGGTGCATCTTGCATCCATTGCCTGAACGCAGCAACCCGGCGGATTCACCCGCTGATCAGGCCTTCATCCGTTCCCAGAAGCCCTTCACGCCATCGAGGAAAGTCGCGGATTTCGGTGAATGCTTGCGTGCTTCCTCACCGATGAAGGTCGCTTCGAACTTCTCCAGCAATTCGCGCTGCTCGACCGTCAGGTTGACCGGGGTTTCGACCACCACCTTGCAGTACAGGTCGCCGGGCTGGCGGCTGCGTACCGACTTGACGCCCTTGCCGCGCAGGCGGAACAGCTTGCCGGTCTGGGTTTCGGCGGGGATGCGGATCTCGGCTTCGCTGCCCAGCGTCGGCACGCGCACGGTGTCGCCCAGCGCGGCTTGCGAAATGCGGATCGGCACTTCGCAATGCAGGTCGTCGCCGTCGCGCTGGAAAATGTCGTGCTCGCGCACGCGCACTTCCACGTACAGATCGCCCGGCGGCGTGCCCGGCGGACCGGCTTCGCCCTCGCCTTGCAGGCGGATGCGGTCGCCGTTATCGACACCCGGCGGAATCTTCACCGACAGGGTCTTTTCTTCCTCGATGCGGCCGGCACCGTGGCAGGTCTTGCACGGGTTCTTGATTTCCTTGCCGGTGCCGTGGCAATGCGGGCAAGCCTGCTGCATCGCGAAGATGCCGCGCTGCATGCGCACCTGGCCGCGACCAGCGCAGGTGGTGCAGGTTTCGGTCTTGCCGTCTTCCGAACCGGAGCCGTGGCAGGGTTCGCACGCCGCCAAAGTGGGAATGTCGATGCGTTTCTCGACGCCGGCAACGGCTTCTTCCAGGTCCAGCTCCATCACGTAGCCGACATCGGCGCCACGCCGCTGCGTACGCGCACCGCCGCCACCGAAGATGTTGCCGAAAATGTCGCCGAAAATATCGCCCATGTCGGCAGGTCCCGGCCCGCCGCCACCCATGCCATGCTCGAACGCGGCATGGCCGTGCTGGTCGTACAGGCGGCGCTTGCCGCCGTCGGACAGCACTTCATAGGCTTCCTTGCATTCCTTGAACGCGGCCTCGGCGGCCTTGTCGCCGGGATTGCGGTCCGGGTGATGCTTCATCGCACAGCGACGGTAAGCCTTTTTCAGCTCTTCCTCGCTGGCGTTGCGCTGCACGCCCAGGGTTTCGTAATAGTCGCGTTTCATGGAGCCGGGATTGGGGATTCGGGATTGGGGATTCGTAAAAGCAGGACCGCGAGGACTCGTTCGGAAACCGTGAACGGAAAAACGGAGCCAAAGCCCCGCCCTTCCGAATCACGAATCCCGAATCACGAATCCCGGCTCTTGTCGTCCTTCACTTCCGTGAACTCCGCATCGACCACGTCATCGCTGCCGGCGGACGAAGCCTGCGCACCTTCCGCACCCGGTTGCGCGGCAGCCGCAGCAGCGGCGTACAACGACTGGCCGGCTTCTTCCAAGGCCTTGGCCTTGGCTTCGATCTGGGCCTTGTCGTCGCCCTTGAGCGCGGTTTCCAGCTCGGCCACGGCGGTTTCGACGCGGCCGATCACGTCGCCGGGCACCTTGCTGCCGTGTTCGGCAATCGCGCTGCGGGTGGCGTGAACCAGACCATCGGCCTGGTTGCGGGCCTGCACCAGTTCCTGGAACTTCTTGTCTTCCTCGCGATGCGCTTCGGCATCGGCGACCATGCGCTGGATTTCATCATCCGACAGGCCGGAACCGGCCTTGATCTCGACCTTCTGTTCCTTGCCGGTCTTCTTGTCCTTGGCGGTGACGTGCACGATGCCGTTGGCGTCGATGTCGAAGGACACTTCCACCTGCGGCATGCCACGCGGGGCCGCCTCGATGCCGGACAGGTCGAACTTGGCCAACGACTTGTTGTAGCGGGCCTGTTCGCGTTCGCCCTGCAACACGTGCACGGTCACGGCAGACTGGTTGTCCTCGGCGGTGCTGAAGGTCTGCGAGGCCTTGGTCGGGATGGTGGTGTTCTTCTCGATGATCTTGGTGAACACGCCGCCCAGGGTTTCGATGCCCAGCGACAGCGGGGTCACGTCCAGCAGCAGTACGTCCTTGACGTCGCCGGCCAGCACGCCGCCCTGGATCGCCGCGCCCAGCGCGACGGCTTCGTCGGGGTTGACGTCCTTGCGCGGTTCCTTGCCGAAGAAATCGGCCACGGCCTGCTGCACCTTCGGCATGCGGGTCTGGCCGCCGACGAGGATGACTTCGGTGATGTCGCTGGCACGCAAGCCGGCATCGTTCAACGCGATGCGGCATGGCTCAATGCTCTTCTTCACCAGATCCTCGACCAAGGCTTCCAGCTTGGCGCGGGTCAGCTTGATGTTGAGGTGCTTCGGGCCGGAAGCATCAGCGGTGACGTAAGGCAGGTTCACTTCGGTCTGCTGCGCGCTGGACAGCTCGATCTTGGCGCGTTCGGCCGCGTCCTTCAGGCGTTGCAAGGCCAGCGGGTCCTTGCGCAGGTCGATGCCCTGGTCCTTCTGGAATTCTTCCACCAGGTATTCGATCACGCGGTTGTCGAAGTCTTCGCCGCCGAGGAAGGTGTCGCCGTTGGTGGCCAGCACTTCGAACTGCTTTTCGCCGTCGATGTTGGCGATCTCGATGATCGACACGTCGAAGGTGCCGCCGCCCAGGTCGTACACGGCGATCTTGCGGTCGCCGCCCTCGCCCTTGTCCAGGCCGTAGGCCAGCGCGGCGGCGGTGGGTTCGTTGATGATGCGCTTGACGTCGAGGCCGGCGATGCGGCCGGCGTCCTTGGTGGCCTGGCGCTGGCTGTCGTTGAAGTAGGCCGGCACGGTGATGACTGCTTCGGTGACCTTTTCACCGAGGAAATCCTCGGCGGTCTTCTTCATCTTTTCCAGCACGCGCGCGGAGACTTCCTGCGGGGCCATCTTCTTGCCGTCGCTGGTCTGCACCCAGGCATCGCCGTTGTCGTGGGCAAGGATGCCGTACGGCACGTGGGCGATGTCCTTCTGCACTTCGCCATCGGTGAACTTGCGGCCGATCAGGCGCTTCACCGCGTAGAAGGTGTTCTTGGGGTTGGTGACGGCCTGGCGCTTGGCGGACGCGCCGACCAGCACTTCGCCATCCTTGGTATAGGCGACGATGGAAGGCGTGGTGCGGTCGCCTTCGCTGTTTTCGATGACGCGCGCCTTGCCGCCGTCCATGATCGCCACGCACGAATTGGTCGTGCCGAGGTCAATGCCGATGATCTTGCCCATTGGAAAGTTCTCCGAATTAGTTCTGTGGTGGCCGGACGGGCCGGCGATGGTTCGTATTTGGGGGTGGAGACGGTGGGTTCAAGGGGTGAGGCCGCTTGCCTTGCAAAGCACTGCTTCGCAAGTTGCCGAACGCCCACCACGTCGTGGCGGGCCGGGGAATCCATCAATCCTTGCTCACCACCACCAGCGCCGGCCGCAGCAGGCGGTCGTTGAGCAGGTAGCCCTTCTGGAACACCTGCAGCACGCTGCCGGGGGCCACGCCTTCGGGCGCATCGGCCTGGCTGATGGCCTGGTGGTGTTCCGGGTTGAACGGCTGGCCGGCCGGATCAAGCAGTGCCAGGCCGTTGTCGGCGGCGACCTTCAACAGCTGTTTATAGGTCAGGTCCAGGCCGTCGCGCAGCGGGCTGGGTTCGCTGCCGGCAGCGGTCAGGCCGGCGTCCAGGCTGTCGAACACCGGCAGCAGTTGCGACAACAGGCGTTCGTTGGCGAACTTGCGCGCCTGTTCGACATCGCGGGCCAGTCGCTTGCGCTGGTTTTCAAGATCGGCGCGGTCCAGCAGGACCGAGGCTTTGAGCTGCTCCAACTCGGCGCTGAGGCGCTCGATCTGCGCTTCGGGGGAATTGTCTTCGGCACCGGCGGCAGGCTCGATGCCCTGTTCTTCCGGCGTGTTTTCGCTGTGGTTCATTCAGGCTTCCCGGGCGGCCCCATGCCGCCAGACCCGGGATGTGTGGGTCCGAATTCCCGGGATTCAAGTCGCTGCTACGAATTCCCGTCGATCGCCGCGCCCAGCGCATCTGCCGCGGCCTGCACCACCGGAATCACCCGGTCGTAGGCCATCCGCGTCGGGCCGATCACGCCGAGCACGCCCAGCACCTGCCCGTGCGCGGTGTAGGGCGCGGTGACCAGCGAGACGCCCGTCCAGCGGCGCCAGCCCGGTTTCCTCGCCGATGAAGATGCGCACGCCTGGCGCGCGGATCGTGCGTTCCAGCAGTTGCAGGATTTCGCGCTTGCGGGCGAAGGCGTCGAACAGCTCGCGCAGCCGGTCCAGGTCGGACAGATCCTGCACGCCCATCAGCCGGGTCTGCCCGGCCAGCACCATGTCGTCGTCCGGGCGCGACCAGCGGCGTGTTCGGCCAGTTCCACGCGTCTGCGCCAGCAGGAGCTCCATCTCGGTCGCGGGCGCTGCGCAGCTCGTGCAGCAGGCTGGCGCGGATCTCGGCCAGCGGGCGGCCAGCGAAATGCTGGTTCAGGTAATTGGCGGCGCGCTCCAGCTCGGCCGGCTCGTAGCCGCGGCGCGGCTCGATCACCCTGTTCTGCACGTCGTTGTCGGCGAACACCAAAATCGCCAGCACCCGGCGGTTGTCCAGCGGCACGAAGTCGATGTGGCGGAAGGCGAACTGCTCGCGCTTGGGCGCGCCGACCACGCCGACGAAATGGGTCATCGCCGACAGCAGTTCCGAGGCATTGCCCAGCAGCGCCTGGGTGCCCGCGCCGGCCGGCAATTCGTTGCGCAGCTGCGCCACCTCGCCCTCGCCCAGCGGCTGCATCTGCACCAGCGAATCGACGAACACCCGGTAGCCCTGCGCCGTCGGCACCCGCCCGGCGCTGGTGTGCGGCGAAGCGAGCAGGCCGATGTCTTCCAGATCCGCCAGGATGTTGCGGATCGTCGCCGCGCTGACATCCAGCCCCGCGTGAACGCGCCAGCGTCTGCGATCCGACCGGCTCGCCATCGCGGATGTAGTGCGGAATCAGCGTGCGCAGCAGGTGGCGCGAACGGGCATCGAGTTGCGGCGGTCGGCAGCGCGCATGCTTGCGGGAGGCTACCCGCTTGAAGTCATCAGAATCGCGCCCATGCTCACCCGACTCGCCCTGCAAGACTTCGCCGTCGTTTCCGCCGCTGAACTCGAATTTGGCCCCGGCATGACCGTCATTTCCGGCGAAACCGGCGCCGGCAAGTCGTTGCTGGTCGATGCGCTCGGCTTCCTGTCCGGCCTGCGCGCCGACAGCGGCATGGTTCGGCATGGCGCGCAACGCGCCGAATTGTCCGCCGAATTTGCGCTGAACCGCCTCGCCCGCCGCCGCATGGCTGCGCGACAACGAACTGTCCGACGACGGCGAAAACACCTGCCTGCTGCGCCGAGCCATCCGCGCCGACGGCGGCTCGCGCAACTGGATCAATGGCCGCGCGTCACCGTGGCGCAACTAGCCGAACTCGCCGCGCTGCTGGTCGAAATCCACGGCCAGCACGAACACCAGGCTCTGCTGTCGCGGCCCAACCAACTGGCCCTGCTCGACGGCTACGCCGCGTTGATGCGGAACTGGCCGCCGTGCGCACCGCCGCTGACCATGGCGCAGCCTGCTCGACGAACGCGATGCCCTGTCCAGACAAGGCGACGTCTCCGACCGCATCAATTACCTGGAGCACCAATTCGCCGAACTGCAACGCGAAGACCTCGACCCGGCCGCGATTGCCAAGCTCTCCGCCGACCACCGCCGCCAAGCCCATTCGGCCGGGCTGATCGACGCCTGCAACCTCGCCTTCGCCCGCTTGAATGGCGATGAAGATGCTGCGGCCCTGCAAGAACTGCAACGCGCCCGTCATGACCTGGCCCACGTGGCCGAACACGAACCGCGCCTGCGCGAAGCCGATGCATTGCTCGACGCCGCCGCGATCCAGATCGACGAAGCGCTGGGCCTGATCGACCGCATCCGCGACGACCTAGATGCCGACCCGGCGCAAATGCTGGAACTGGAACAACGCCTCTCGCGCCTGCACGACCTGGCGCGCAAGCACCGCACCACGCCCGAGCAACTGATCGAACGCCGCGACGTGGTCGGCACCGAGCTCGATGCCCTGCGCGGTGCCGGCGAACGCCTGCTCAAGTTGAACGACGACATCGCCCGTGCCGCCGCGCAATGGCGCGATGCCGCCGCGCAACTCACCGCGCGCCGCAAGACCGCCGCCGCCAAACTGGCCAAGGCGGTGACCGCGTTGATTGCCGAACTCGGCATCGGTGGCGGCGTGCCTCATGACGGCATGTTCCGGATCGAGGTTGAAGCCAACGCAATCGAACAACCCGACCCGCTGGGCGCGGAACGGGTCGAATTCCTGATTGCCGCCAACGCCGGGCAACCGCCGCGGGCGCTGCGCAAGGTCGCCTCCGGCGGCGAGCTGTCGCGCATTTCGCTGGCGATCGAAGTCGCCGCGCTGGGCAGCGATGCGGTGCAGACGATGGTGTTCGACGAAGTCGATAGCGGCATCGGCGGCGCGGTGGCCGAGATCGTCGGCCAGAAGCTGCGTGCACTCGGCACGCAACGGCAAGTGCTTTGCGTAACCCATTTACCGCAAGTCGCCGCGCAGGGCCATGCGCATTACCGGGTAAGCAAGGCCCCGGTCGATGGCGTGACCCAAAGCGCGGTGGAATTGCTGACCGCGGCCCAACGCGCCGAAGAGCTGGCGCGGATGCTCGGCGGCGTGGAAATCGGCAAGGAAGCGCGGGCGGCAGCGAAGCGGCTGCTCAAAGACGCGGTGTAAGGATCGGTGAGTCGGCTGCTTCGCAGCCTGAAAGTCGGCGGCCATGCCGCCTGCTAGGAGTCAGAAAACGCAGCCTTTGCTTCTGCTGACAGCACGCCGCAGGCATGCGACTCACCTCTTGCAGCCCGCGCAGTGGGCGACTTACCGCTTCTTGCTGACGTACAGCACCAGCGAGTGCTCTTCCAGCACCAAGCCATGCTGCTCGGCGATGTTTTCCAGCAGCTTGGCCACTTCCGGGCTTTCGAACTCGGTGATCTTGCCGTTGCCGACATCGACCATGTGGTAGTGGTGGTCACCACGGTCGATTTCATAGACGGCCTGCCCGCCTTCGAAATTGTGCTTGGTCACCAGGCCAGCGGCCTCGAACTGGGTCAGCACGCGATACACCGTGGCCAAGCCGATGTCGTCGCCATGTTCCAGCAGCTTGCGGTAGATGTCTTCGGCGCTGAGGTGGTGCTGGGTGCTGTTCTGTTCCAGCAGGTCGAGGATCCGCATCCGCGGATGGGTCACTTTCAGGCCGACTTTGCGCAGGTCGTGGGATTCCATGTCGTCTCCGTTCACAGGCGGTTTAGCGCCAGCTGCCTCGAAACGGGTTGCGGCGGTTGGCGGGAGTGTATCATCGCCCCACTCTTACGTTTGCCCATTACCGATGCCCTCCATTGCCCGCAACTCCCTGATGATCGCTGCCTTGGCCATTTCCACCAGCGCCTGCGGCATCCTGTACAAGCAACCGATCTATCAGGGCAACCTGCTGGAAAAAACCAATGTCGATCAACTGGCCGTCGGCCAGAGCCGGCAGCAGGTGATGGCGCTGCTGGGTACGCCGTCCATCGCCGACCCGTTCCATGCCAATCGTTGGGACTACAGCGCCAGCGAACGCTTGGGTCGCCGTGGCCACACCGAAACCAAGACCCTGACCGTGTTCTTCGAGAACGAAGCCGTCAGCCGTTGGGAAGGCGATTACTTCCCCGAGCAGGACTTGCAACTGGCCAGCAAGACCATCCGCCAGTTCGGCCCCAATCTGGCCAAGGACAAGAACAAGAAGCGCGGTCGTTGAGGCTGCATCCCGTATCCCGCCTCGCGGGAATGACGGGAGTCATTTCGATTTCTGCGCAGCGCGGCGTCGCCGTGCTTCCTTCGGATCCACCAGCAAGGGCCGCAACAACTCCACCCGGTCTCCGTGATGCAGCCGCGTGGTCGGTTCGGAGTTGACGCCGAAAATCGCATAGCCGACCACTTCCGGCACATCGGAAAATCCCGCCGCCGCAACCGCATCGGCCACGCTCGCGCCCGCCGGCAATTCCACCGTGGCTGATTCGAAACGCCGCGGCCAGGCCAGGACCACTTCCACTTTCATGGCGCCCTCCACTTTCATGGCGCTACACCGCGCTGTCGGCAACGCGGACGAAATCATCGACCATGCGGTCGGCCAGACTCTGGAAGCCCAGCGTGAACGCCGGCCCCAGCAGGCGATTGCTCGGCTCGAATTCCAGCGTCAGCGTGACCTTGCAGGCGGCCTCGTCCAGCGCGTGGAAATCCCAGCGCCCGTGCAACTTTCGGAACGGGCCATCGACCAGTTGCATGTCGATGCGGTGCGGCCGTTCCAGCGCGTTGCGGGTGGTGAACCAAGTGCTCAACGCGCCCAGCCCAAGGTCCAGCCGCGCGACCATGCGCTCCTCGCCGGCTTCGATCACTTCGGCTTCCTTGCACCAGTTGAAGCGGTGCGGATAAGCCGCGACATCGTTGACCAGATCGAACATGCGTGCGGCGGAATGCTCGACCAGGGCGCTGCGGCGGATGCTGTGCATGTGGGACAATGAGCAATGGCGAAGAAACCCGACAAGGATAAGGCAAAGAGCGCACAGGGCACGATTGCCCTGAACAAGCGTGCGCGCCACGAATACCACCTGGAAAACCGCTTCGAGGCCGGCTTGGCCCTGCAAGGCTGGGAATTGAAGGCCATCCGCGCCGGCCGCGCGAACATCGGCGAGAGCTACGCGGTGGTGCGCCACGGCGAACTGTTCCTGTTCGGTTCGCAGATCACCCCGCTGATCCAGGCCAGCACCCACGTGCTGGCCGACGACCGCCGCACGCGCAAGTTGCTGCTGCACCGACACGAGATCGACCAACTGGTCGGCAAGGTCGAACGCGACGGCTACACCCTGATCCCGACCGCGCTGTACTGGAAAGGCAGCAAGGTCAAGATGGAACTGGCCCTGGCCAAGGGCAAGCAAAACCACGACAAGCGCGCCAGCGAGAAAGACCGCGACTGGCAGCGCGAAAAGCAGCGGGCGATGCGCGCGCACAATCGCGACGCTTGAAGCCGCTTTTGCTCGTCATTCCCGCGTAAGCGGGAATCCAGCGACTTGCAAGCACGTGAAAGCAAAGGCACTGGATTCCCGCTTTCGCGGGAATGACGAACATGCGTCAGCGTGTTCGTCGGAGCAAAAGCATCACCATCCGCGCATCGAATTCCCTACGTCGAAGCCAGCATCTGCACCAGGTTCGGAATCCCCCGCCCCTGTATGTACGGATCGCGACCAATATCCGTGCAATGCGACAGCAGGAATTGCTTGACCCGATCCGGCGAGCCGATGAATTCCCGTCGCGCCGACAGGAAGCCGGCCACCAGCCCGGACACATGCGGCGCGGCCATGCTGGTGCCGCTCATTTCCACCATCCAGCTCTTCGGGTCGTTGGCCTTGTAACCGTGGTGCGCGGAAATGATCTTCTCGCCTGGCGCGACCACGTCCGGTTTGCGGCGGCCATCGGCGGTCGGCCCGCGCGATGAGAAATACGACACGCCATAGCTGTGCGGATTGCTCTTGTGTACCGAACCCACCGCGATGGCTTCCTCCAGGTTGGCCGGGTCGCCGATAGTCATGTCCATGTTCATCGGATACGCCTCGCCATCGTTTTGCATCAACCAGGCCAAGCCCTCGTTGCCGGCCGCCAGCACCACCACCACGCCCTGCCGCCACAACCGACGCAATTCGTTGCACAGCGGCGTGAAACCGCAGCCATAGCTTTCCGCATCGAACCAGCCGCCCAGGCTCAGGTTGACGCCATGGATGGCCAGCTCACCGGCGCGGTCGTTGTATTCGGCCACCTGTTGTATCGCCTTGATGATCCACGAATCTCGGCCGTTGCCGTCGTCATCCAGCACCTTGAAGCCGTACAACTGCGCCTCCGGCGCGATGCCGGCGAACTCGATCTTGTCCTTGCCATCGCTGCCGGGCAGCGGCGCGCTGCATTGCCCGGCGATGATCCCGGCCACGTGGGTGCCATGGCCGTTGCCATCCAGCCGTGCGAAGCGGTCGCCGTCCGCACGCAGCAATTTCACAGGCTTGCCGCGCTGGGTGCAGTCCCATTGCGCGGCAATGCTGTCGCGCTGGCCGCGCTGGAAGAAATGCGGATGCCCGGCGGCGATGCCGGTATCCAGCACCGCCCAGCCGATCTTCTGCCCCAGTGCGCGATACGCGGTTTGTGCCGCATCGGCCTGGATCACGCTGCGCGACTGGTTCAGCAGCGCACGCTTGCCGGCGTCGCGCCACACGCGCTTGAAATTCAGCGCCTTGAATTCATCGCGCAGGGTTTCGATTTCGAACCGGGTCAGCCGCGCCGAGATGAAACGCTGCATGCCGTCTTCCAGGCAGATTTCATCGTCCAGTTTCGTGCCTTTCAGCCCGGTTCCGACAGCGGTTATCGTGCGGATCCTCGACAGCAGCGCATCGCGCGCCGCACCGATGTCCTCTGCCCCCGCCGGCAGCTTGTCCAGCTCCACCAGGATCTCGTGGCGGAAATCGCCGCCATGCGCCTCCAGTTGGTCGGACAGGTCCTTGATCAGCACCGTGTTCGACACCGGCTGGTCGAAACCCACGCCCACCGCATCGCGCACCCGTGCGCGCACTTGCGGGATCGACAGATAGCCCGAACCCGAATGCGGATGCCGCGGGCTGTCGATATTGATGTCGCGCCCGCGCAGGTTGCTGTAGCGCGTGCCCGGCTTGTCGATGTCGTCGCGCAGGTCGCCATCCAGCGCGACCGGGTCGCGGCTGTCGGCCACGTTGAACCAGGATTCCACGCAGGCCGGGAATGGCAGTTTCTTCTTGCCGATCCACTTCTTGAACATGCTGCGCACGCTGGGCAGGCCCAGCGGAGAACCGATGGTCAGGAACAAGACGACCTTGCATTTCGCCGGGTCCAGCTTGCGCAGCACTTCATAGGCGATCATCGAGCCTTGGCTGTGGGCGACCACCACGAACGGCCCGCCGCCGGCTTCCAGCCGTTCGCGCAGGCTGCGTTCCATCATTTCCCGGCGCGCCTTGTCGAAGAAGAAATCGTGCACGTCCTGCAACAACGCCGCCGATACCAGCCGCAGCAACACCTCGTTGAGCTTGTCGCCGATGCCTTTCGCCCCCGGCCCGCCCGGCACGGCCTTGCCCACGCCCATTTCGTCCAGCATGTCGTGCAGCAGCTGCTGCTCCTGCTTCGACTCGGCCAGCGCATCGGCCAGTTCGCCCAGGTCGCGCTTGGCCGAGCCGGTGCCCAGCACGCTGAGCATGCGTTGCTCGGCCTGGTTGACCGTCGGCCCCTGGTCGCGGTCATTGGCAGTGCCGGCTTCCGGCGTCGGGTAACGCTCGCGATTGACCCAGTACGCCAGCCGCGTGCGCTCACCCATCGATCGGCCGAACAACGCCTTGTCCCACTGGCCGCGCAACACCTCGGCCGGCGGCTTGTTGCCGATGCCATGGATATAGACCACGGTGCGGGCCTCGCCTTGGGCGGCGGTGTCGGCCACATCCTTCTTGCCCACCATGCCGGCGACTTTCTTCGCCGCAGGTTTGCTGGCCACCGCAGGCCTCTTCGCAGCCGCCCGCTTGCCGGTCGCCGTCTTTGCCGTCTTCTTCCCGGTTGCCATGACGCATCCTCCCGTTGCCTGTCATCGACAACGCGGCAGGCCACCCTGCCCGGCCAGCCGCGCCATGACGGCATCCTGAATCCCGACCGCCGCAGGCTTGTGACAGATTCCGCCCGCCCCTACACTGCGCGAGTCAGCGATGACGCACACCACAAGGGGCTGCACTGGCTTCGACGGGGGTTGCGAAGTTGCCTGGTGCATGCCGAGGGGGCAGCTTTCCTCGTAAATCCAGCGGCAAAACTCTAGTTGCCAACGACGACAACTACGCTCTCGCCGCTTAAGGCGTAAGCCCCGAAACTGCTTGTGTCCGTGCTCGCAGCGTAGGGTCACTATCACGGAACCGCCGTAAGCCGCCGCCTGTCGGCCACGGTTAAATCAAACAGGATTGTCGTGGGGTGCGTTCTGCCACTCGTACTGCCACGCGATGAAATCGAACGAGCGGACAAGCATGTAGTACCGGGGATGGAGTGCCTTCGGACGCGGGTTCGACTCCCGCCAGCTCCACCAAAACCCAAAATCCCAACCTTTATCGGTTGGGATTTTTTTTGCCCGAAACGCCAGTATTGGCGCGGTTTCCGGCCTTGGCCTCTTGAGCACGCACCTCCCGAAGTCGTCGTTTCCGACGCGCTTTCGACCCTTTTTCTCTCTCTGTTCTCTGTTTCCCTCTTGAACATTCAAGGCCCGTGGTCGTGTATCGGCGCGGGTTTGCGGGCTGTCGGTTTGCTTCTTCGCTTGCTATGGCGGGTGCGACCGAGACAGCGAAAAGCACAAAAAAACCGCCCGGAGGCGGCGTGTCGGCGCGGCGCGGATGTCAGCGCGAGCCTGCCACCAGCGCCTCACGTTGCGCCAGCCACGACGCCGACAACTTGCCGCGCAGCAACTGGCTGACACCCACCTCGAGATGTCCCAAGGCGATGCCTTCGATCAGATCGGGGGCCAGTTGCGCCAGTCGGCTCATCTTGCTGGCTTGGCCGAGGTCGATGCCTTCGGCCGCCGCGATCTCGGTCATGGAACTGAACCGTCCCTCGTCCAGCAGGCGCTGCCAGTGATGTGCAAGACCGATTGCCCGCATCAAGGGTGTGTCCTGGCTGATTTCGCGCACCTGTTGCTCGCGGCGAGCCTCGTCCAGAAACTCCTGTGGCGCGTCGAGCGGCGTGATGACTTGCTTCTTCAGACCACGGCGCACCAGCGTCCAGGGCAGGAAGGTTTCCATCTGCACGCCGCCAGCGGGCAACGGCGTCTGGTACGTCACCGGGTCGCCCTTTACTTGGCCACGGTGTTTTTTGCTCATACGTCCTCCTCGAAGCTGGCCATTAGCTGGCGCTGGGCGTGCCAATCGACCATCAGGCGGTTTCGTTGGAACCACATCAATGTCAGCCGCCGTGGCTGTTTGCCCACCAGGAACCGTTCGATGATGTCGGGTGCCAGCAGGGTCAGGCGCAGCAGTTCGTTGACCACCGAGTGGTGCAGTTTTTCGGCGCGGGCGATGGCGGCACCGCTTTGCATTGCCCCGGTGTCCAACAGGTGCTGCCAGTAAAAGGCGCGGGCCAGTCCGTCGATCAGCGTGACGTCGTGGACACTGCGTTCGTCGGTGACCACGCGCTGGACGCCCCGACGACGAAACGTCAGAGGCACGAAGGTTTCCATCGGATCGTCCATCAGGCTTCCACCTCAAGCAGCTCGGCACCGATGCTGTCAGGGGCGAATTCCTTGATCAGCGCGTTCCAGCCGATCTCGCGCCATTTCACCTTGATGCCCTGCACCTCACCGGCATGGACGAGGTCGATGCGTTCGATCATCAGATTGGCGATGCGATGGCGCTCGACCGGGAATAACTGATCCCACACGTTGTTGAGCCGCCCCATTGCCATTACCGTGGCGGCTTCGTCGATCTGGGCACCGTTGCGCTGGATATGCCGCACCACCGATGCGACCGACTCCGGGCTGGTCAGCACCGTGCGGATCTGGGCCACCACTGCGCCCTCGATCTCCGGCGCTGGCAGGCGCTCGTAATTCTTGCCCGGTGCGCCGAAGCGATTTTCCGATTTGGACACGTAGTAGTGATACTTGCGCCCGTTCTTGCGCGAATAGGTCGGGTACATCCGTTCGCCCGACGGCGCGTACAGCAGGCCGCGCAGCAATGCGTCGGTGCGCGAGCGGATTTTGGTTTCCACCGCACGACCATGCGAATCCTTGGCCAGCACTTCGTGGACTCGGCCCCACAGGCCAGGGTCGATGATGGCAGCATGGACGCCGGGGAACCATTTGCCCTTGTGGGAGATTTCGCCAAGGAAGATGCGGTTGCGCAATATCTTGTGCAGGTACTTTTTGTCGATCTGCGCACCCTTGCGAATCTGGCCATCCTGCGTTGTCCACGCCTTGGTGGTGATGCCCTCGGCGGTCAGATTGGCGGCGATCTTTGTCGGTGAGCCTATGGTGAGCATTTCCTCGAAAATACGGCGCACCACCGCTGCCTCGGTTTCATTGATGACCAGCAAGCGGTTCTCGACGTCGTATCCCAAGGTGGGCACTCCGCCCATCCACATGCCTTTGCGCTTGGCCGCCGCAATCTTGTCACGGATGCGCTCGCCGGTGACCTCGCGCTCGAACTGGGCGAAGGACAGCAGCACGTTGAGCATCAGCCGCCCCATCGAGGTGGTGGTGTTGAACTGCTGCGTGACCGACACGAAAGAGACGCCGTGGCGCTCGAACACCTCGACCATCTTCGAGAAGTCGGCGAGGCTGCGCGTCAGGCGGTCAATCTTGTAGACCACCACGATGTCGATCTGGCCGCGCTCGATGTCCGCCATCAAGCGTTTCAGCCCGGGCCGATCCGTGTTGCCGCCGGAGAAGCCGGGGTCGTCGTAGTCGTCGGCGACCGGAATCCAGCCCTCGGCCCGCTGGCTGGCGACATAGGCGTGGCCAGCTTCCTTCTGGGCATCGATGGAGTTGAATTCCTGGTCGAGCCGCTCGTCCGACGACACCCGGCAGTAGACCGCGCAGCGCTTGCGCGCTTTGGGAGAGGCGATTTGGGCGACATCGCTCATTGCGCACCTCCCTTGCCATTCAGGCCGAAGAACAGCGGCCCCGACCAGTGCGTGCCGGTGATCTGCCGGGCCACGGCCGTCAGGCTCTTGAAGGTGCTGCCCTCGTACTCGAACAGGCCGTCGGCGGTGACCGCCACCTTGTGCTCCCGGTCACCCCATTCGCGCAGCAGCACCGTGCCGGGCGCGAAGTTGATGTCGCGCGGCCGCGCCCGCAGCTTGATCTTGGAATGCTTGGCACCGATGGCCTCCAAGCGCTGGCGCGTGTTGTGCGCCAGGCCGCCGAAGGCCTCCTCCTGCATCTTGTAGGCGATGCGCGACTCGATGAAGGCGCGGTTGGGATTGATAGGGCGGCTGCTGAAATACCGATCCCACACCGACCACAACTCGGCGATGGGCAGACTGGACAGCTCCGCGATCTGCGCGGCGACGGATGCTTGTTTCTCGTTCATTACAACTTCTCCTGTTGATAGGGGGTTGTATGAACGCGCTGGTCGGGCAGAAAGCCAAGACCAACTTCTCTCTGCGTTGGCGCTTCTGCGACAGCGGTGCGGACGATGGCGGCCGCAAGGATGGCGGTGATTTCACCAGCACGGGCACTGGCGGACATCTCCGAGGGAGATGCGAGTTCGATGTTCTTCATGACGGCTCCGAGGAATTGCAACCGTCACAAATACTGAGCCTGATTTTCCGAAGCGGATGGCAATTCCGGGTAATTGGAGCCAGTCATCAATAGATCGTTTCGCGTTAACTAAACAGTTGACGGAATCAAGGGTGCCAGATACGATGGCGACAAATTAACAAATCACGCAATTAGGAAACCACCCATGCCTTTCGGAGCCTTCATTCGCAAACAGCGCGAAGAGAAGAACATCCAGATGAATGATTTCGCGCGTCAGCTAGAGATTTCGCCTGCCTACTGGTCGCGCATCGAGCGCGATATGGAAAAACCGCCCAAGGATGAACTGATACGCAAGGCGGCCGAGATTCTGGGCATCGATCCAGACGACGCCTTCGTTGAGGCCAGCCGTCTGCCGCCCGACATGCGCGAGGATGTGGGTAATGTTGTGCGGATGTACCGCCGGGAAGTAACGGAGAAGAAGTGAATGCCGGTTTTGACCCTCGACTACCGGCATTGCGACCGCAAGCGCCCCAAATTCATCAAGCACGTTGAGATCGAAGGCATCGCCGCGCAGGCTCGCCAACAACTGGTGGGGAGCGGGGTTGATGCCATTGCCTTCGACACACTGCGCCAGATCGACCGCCTGAAGATTAACGGCATCGACTTCTCGCTCGAAGTCAGTACCGAGTGCGAGGTGCATGACGAGCAAGGCAACCATGTCTTCGGCATTTGCGAGTACGACCCCGGCGTTCCGGACACCGCAATGGTGTGCGTCTCACCCATCGGCGAAAAACTCAGCGGACTGTTGGCACTCAGCACGCTGGCCCACGAATTGGGGCATGCGGTGTTCGATGCGCCGGGCTGGATCATGGATGGCAGCAAAGGGCCAGGGCTGTTCGACGCCTTTGAACCATGTGGGCAGCGCGCCTATCGCACCACGACGCCCGACAGCGAACATTTGGCGAAATCACCGACTGCTGGCAAGGCCGCCCTGACCTCGGACATTCATTTCGCAGAACTGCGCGCCAATGAATTCATGGGCTCCTTGCTGGTGCCGCGTCACCTCTTGAGCACAGCCGCAGAGGAGCTCGCCCCGGAATACAACGTCAGCCTCCACCGTGGCCCTTCGCTCGATCCGGAGATCCCCGGCATCAGCCTGCATCTCACCGCCACCGACGTGGTCGATATGGAATTTCTGGAGAAAGCACTGGCCACGCGTTTTGGCGTCAACCCGCGTTTTGTGCAGGTGCGCCTACAGCGCTACGGCTTGATCCGACCGGAGGCCGTCTTGCGCTGATCATTTATCCATCCCGCCACGCCGACTTCGCGTCGGCATTTTTTGAATCTCGAAGTTAACTGTTCGCGCAATCGCGCACTTTGTTGAAGGAGCTTGCCTATGCCTACCGGTCAAACCACCGCCGCTCAGCCGGAGAAAGTGGTCAATCAGCAACCATCCTCGAAACGTGTGCGCGAGCAGCGGTCAGATGATGGCCCCACCATCCTGCCCGACATGGAGTATTTCATTGATCTGCTGCGCAAGGTCAAGCACCCGGCGCTAGTGGTGCACCTGCTCGAACGGGCCAGCGGTGAACCACTGCCGGAACTGCAGGCATTGGCAGACGCCGCCAAGGGCAAATTGCCGGTCGAATCCCGTCAGGCGTTCTTCCATTGCGTGGCCAAGCTGGATGCTGCCATCCGCCAGCGCCTCGAGGATGTCGTCGAGCGGGTGCTGCTGCTCGGCGATGACTACGGCGCACAGGCAGTTCAGTCGGTGCTCGATGAGCGGCGTGAAGACGACGCTGCCGTGCTCGAAGCGCCCAGCGATCGCCACAGCCGTGCACTGCACCTGTGCATCCTGCAGGAATTCCCCGAAGGCGGTGTTCGCCGCGAAGCCCGGTTCGATCAGGCCGAGCATGAACAGGTGATGCACCGCCAGTGGAAAAGCGACCATTTCTCCAGCCACTACCTTGGCCCCAAGGGCGTGGAGCCGCAGAAAGTCGACGACGTCCAGGAAACGCTGCGCACACGGATTGCCGAGCTGTTCCCGCATGTGCCGCAGGATCAAATCCTGATCGAGCAGTTTGTGCGGCACGGTCTGTCACATGCACAGCATGACGAGGACGCCGATGCAGACGGCGAATCTCTGACACAGCTGCATACCCTGTGCGCCACCTTCAATGGTTCCACCGCGCATTACCGGCAGGTGGAAGATGGCCAAGTGATCGATCACGAGGAGCCTGCAGCCATGTCGGCGCGATTTTCCTGGGAACCGGCCACCGGGGCGCTGACCGTGTTCTGCGAAAACCGTGAAGCGCGGCGCGAACTCGCCACCATCTTCCGTGATGTGGTGCTGGCGCATGAAGGCGCGATTGATGACATGCCGATTCGCCAGTTCGATTTGTTCGGGTTCTCAACCTCGGCAATGCTCAAACGGCTGGAACAGGATCGCATCGTCGATATCGAGAGCATCTCGATCCTGCAGATCAAGGTGGCCAAGCCCTTTGAACAGTTGCTGGAACTGGGTGGAAAACCCGTTGCCCGGCAACTGGCAAGCAAGATGGAGATCACCCGCGACCGGCGCGACGGTCGCAACATCTATCAGGTCGCCTACGAGGATTACAGCGCCGAGGATCTGAGCCAGTACGCGCTGGTGCAGGTGAAGCTGGTGATGCGCATGGCCAAGCAGCCTCACCGCAAGGCACACAACGTCGCCGTGCAGATCACCGCCCCCAACGGCCTGAACGACAAGAGCAAAACGGAGGACGACCGCAAGCGCGTACTGGAGCAACTGATCCGCATCGGCGTACTGAGCGAGTTCTGAGGGAGATGCCGACGATGTCACTCCATCTGCGCTTCTTCGCAGCCATCGACAGGCTGCCGAGCCTAGACACCCCAGTGCTGGCCACCGCGCTCGGACGTGAATGGTCTCAGTTCCTGCAACGGGGCTGGGTCACCGACGAGGGGCATCTCACGCATGTGATGGCCCCATTCCTCGACTCCGAACTCGAGGTCGAAATCGAGGCCGATCCGGATGCGGGTTGCTATCGCTATCGCAGTCCGCTGAATGGTCGAACTGTCGTGCATCCGCTGAGCGAGATCGCGCTGTGCGGCATCCAGATCGAACCATGGCTGGCCGAGCTGGCATCACTGATCGGCATCGAGGATCGGCGACGCGCCAGTCACCCATGCCGCACGCCACATCATCTCTGGCATCTCGGCGATCTGCGCGTCGCCGGGACGCATGATTTTGCCCCGGTGTTTGTCGGGCGGGCGTGGGCACGTGCGCCGAACACCGATACATCTTCTGTTCTGGCCGACCCGGTGTGGCCACGTAGTGGCGTGGTTTTGCAGGCATGTCGAACGCATGCCGTGTTGCCGCGTGACCATGTGATCCGGGCGCTCGACGAGTTCGTTCGCGTGGACGGCGGGCAAGACGTTTTCGACGCGAGCGCATTCGACCGCGTGCTGCACGGCTATGTCACGCCCAGTGGTGCGCCGGAGCCGGTGGAGTTCTTCCAGGGTAATCGACTGAAGTTGCCCCACTTCCCCGAATCGCGCGAGCTGTCGGCGGAGCGGGCCAAGATCATCAAGCAGATGTGGAGTGCCGACGGTAAGGCCGCACCTGAGGTTTCTTGGGCAGAGGTCAACAGGATCGCCAACACCGGCTATCAATCCTTCGACGATGCCTTCGGCGGCAAGGCCGAGCGCGAGGACGTTATCGCCCTGGTCAAGCGCGGCAAATACCGGATACGACGTAACCCATAAACCCGCCCATAAATCGAACCAGACACGGGCCATAAACCTGTGCGGAGACTTCGATGTGCCCATTTCATCTAGGAGGCACATCGAAATGCAAACTCAAGCACCAGCAATCCAAACCGGTCGGAATCCCATCCGCCCCAACCCTGGCGATGTCACCTGCATCGCCCTCGACGAAAACGAGCTCGCCATCCGCTGGGGGCTCTCCGTCAAGACCCTGCGCCGCTGGCGTCAGGAACAGCTCGGCCCGATCTACTGCAAGCTCGGCCGCCGGGTCACCTACCTCCTGCACGAAATCGAAGCCTTCGAGCGACGCGTCTCGCGTTACTCCAGCTTCACTCGTGCGTACCAGTGAGGAGGATGGCCATGAACGATCTGACCATCTTCCCCGCCGACATCGCAGAGATGTCCGTCAGCCAACTGGCTGCGTTGCCGCCAGAGCAGAAAGCAGAGACCGACAAGAACCTCGACGCGGCCATCGACTGGCTCAAGAAGGCCCGCACCAAGTTCGATGCGGCGCTGGATCAGTGCTACGGCGAACAGGCCCGTGCCGCACTGCGTGAATCCGGCCGCGATTTCGGCACCGCCCACATCAGCGATGGCCCGCTGCATCTCAAGTTCGAGCTGCCCAAGAAGGTCAGCTGGAACCAGCGGCATCTGGCCGAAATCGCTGAACGCATCGTGGCTTCGGGCGAGAAGGTCGAGGGCTATCTCGACATCAAGTTGTCCGTCTCCGAATCCCGCTACACGAACTGGCCTCCGGCGCTGCAGCAGCAATTCGCCGTCGCCCGCACCGTGGATTCCGGCAAGCCGTCTTTCACCCTTTCCCTTGATTCGGAGTAATGGCCATGAGTCTCCATCTCGTTCCTTTTGACTTTGAAGGCCGCCAAGTCCGCGTCGTCACTGATGAACACGGCGAGCCTTGGTTTGTTGCGGCAGATGTCTTGAACACACTCACCTTGGATCGCAAGGCACTGGAGCGTCTCGACGATGACGAAAAGGGTGTGAGTTCAGTTCACACCCCGGGCGGCGCGCAGGAAATGACCACCGTCAATGAGCCTGGACTGTTTGGCCTCGTGCTCGGCAGCCGTAAATCGGAGGCCAAACGCTTCAAGCGCTGGGTCACCCACGAGGTACTGCCCGCGATCCGCAAGACTGGCAGCTACGCCGTTCCCGGTGCGCTGGCGGCTTTGCCCGCACCGACCCACGACCGCGTCTCCGCGATTCTGCTGATCGGCGAGGCCGTAGCGAAGGTGCCGGGCGTGAAGCCGGGCATCGCGGCGGCGGCAACCCTGACCTGCATTCAGGAGAACACCGGCATCACCACTGAGGTGTTGCGCCGCGCGCTGCCGTCAGCCAATGAGCCGATCTGCGCGCTCAACGCCACCCAGCTCGGCAAGTTGCTCAACCATTCGGCCAAGGCCACGAACCAGTCACTGGCATCGCACGGTTTCCAGTTCCGCAATGACCGCGACGAATGGGAACTGACCGAGGCCGGTGAAGCATGGGCCGAGGCCATGCCGTACTCGCGCAACGGGCACAGCGGCTACCAGATCCTCTGGAATCCTGCCGTCGCCGAACAGTTGAAGGAGGTGGCGTGATGTCTCTCCCGATCATCTCCGCGCAGCAGCGCATGGCCGAGCGCAAGGGCGTGAAGCTCTTGATGCTGGGCAAGTCCGGCATCGGCAAGACTACCCGGCTCAAAGACCTCGACCCGGCCACCACGTTGTTCCTCGATATCGAGGCGGGCGACTTGGCAGTGGCCGACTGGCCGGGCGACACCATCCGTCCGGCTTCCTGGCCGGAAAGCCGCGACTTCTTCGTGTTCCTCGCTGGCCCGGACAAGTCTCTGCCGCCGGAGTCGGCGTTCTCGCAAGCCCACTACGACCACGTCATCGAGAAGTTTGGCGACCCGACGCAGCTCGACCGCTACCAAACCTTCTTCCTCGACTCGATCACGCAACTGTCGCGGCAGTGCTTTGCGTGGTGCAAGACGCAGCCGGGCTCGGTCAGCGACCGTACCGGCAAGCCTGACATGCGCGGAGCCTATGGCCTGCTCGGCCAGGAAATGATCAGCGCCTTGACGCACCTGCAGCACGCACGCGGCAAAAACGTGGTGTTCGTCGCCATCCTCGACGAGCGGCTCGATGACTACAACCGCAAGGTGTTCGTGCCACAGATCGAAGGCAGCAAAACCAGTCTGGAGCTGCCCGGCATCGTCGATGAGGTCGTGACGCTGGCCGAGATCAAGGCTGAAGACGGCAGCGCCTACCGCGCCTTCGTCACGCACACCGTCAATTCCTACGGCTTTCCGGCCAAAGACCGCAGCGGTCGCCTCGACCTGCTGGAGCCGCCGCATCTCGGCGCGCTGATCGCCAAGTGCGCGGGCACATCCACCTCGCCCGCCAGCACCGCCACCCACGCACGTATCGAATCTCAGGAGTAATCACCATGACCAGCCAATCCGTGACCAGCAACAACTGGAACGACTTCAACGACGCCGAATCGCAGCAATCCGGCTTTGACCTGATCCCCAAGGGCACCGTCGTGCCGGTGCGCATGACCCTCAAACCCGGTGGCTATGACGATCCCTCGCAGGGCTGGGGCGGCGGCTACGCCACCGAGTCCTTCGATACCGGCTCCATCTATCTCGCCGCCGAATTTGTGGTCACCGCTGGTGACCATGCCAAACGCAAGATGTGGTCGAACATCGGCCTGCACTCCCAGAAGGGGCCGACCTGGGGCCAGATGGGACGCAGCTTCATCCGCGCCGCTCTCAACAGCGCCCGCAACGTCTCCCCGCAGGACAACGGCCCGCAGGCCGCCGCCGCGCGCCGCATCCAGGGCTTCCACGAACTGGACGGCCTGGAGTTCCTCGCCCGCATCGATATCGAGAAGGACGGCAAGGGCCAAGACCGCAACGTGGTGAAGGTGGCGGTCGAACCGGATCACCCCGACTACGCCAAGTTGATGGGCGTGCCTCCCAAGAGCACGGGCGGTGGCACTTCCGGCGCTCCGGCGCAGGCAGCGTCCCCCGCGTATCAGGCACCGGCTCCGCAACGCGCTCCCGTGACGGGAAAACCGTCGTGGGCGCAGTGAGGGAGGCCGATGAAATGCTGGGTCTGCAAACGACAGGCCCGGGGATTCGGCCACACCGACAACCGTCACGGTGTCGGCAATCCCCGGCGCTACCCCATCGACTGGGTGTTCTGCTCGCAGCGTTGCCAGAACGCGTTTCACGCGCTGTATGGCAACTGGCTGCGGATCAAGGAAGGTCGCGTCGACATCGAGGAGGTCACCATGATCGATCTGTCTGATGTCGAACTGGCCGCGATGAAGCAGTGCCTCAAGGCCTTCGGCGAGGCGGCGGGCGAGATTGGCTTTACCAAACCGCTGGGCGACTACTCCGAGGCCGAGGCGCTGCAGGTGATCGATGCCATTGTCACCTGCTGGACGGACGCGATGGTCACACACCACGAGGTGAGCAAGTATCCGCCGGTGCGCGGCATGACACCCACGCCTGATCCACTGGCCCCCGACGCTGCCAATCCGTTCGCCGATCTGGAGGATGACCTGCCTTGGGATGAGCCGAAGGGGAGGAAGCCATGATCGACTTCAACTCCTCATCGCGCATCTCGGGCCAAGTCACCGCCGTGGTCGACGCGGGAATGCAGCAGGCCCGCGCCCGCCAGTCCGAGCGCCAATATCTCGGGGCCTCGCGCCTCGGCGTGGCCTGCGAGCGCGCGCTGCAGTTCGAGTACGCCAAGGCTCCCATCGACCACGGGCGCGATATCCCGGGCCGGATGCTGCGCATCTTCGAGCGCGGCCACGTCATGGAGGACTGCATGGTCGCGTGGCTGCGGGACGCAGGCTTCGACCTGCGCACCCGCAAGGCTGATGGCGAACAGTTTGGTTTCTCCGTGGCCGACGGCCGCCTGCAGGGCCACATCGACGGCGTCATCGTCGGTGGCCCGGAGGGCTTCGCCTATCCCGCGTTGTGGGAATGTAAATGCTTGGGCAACAAATCCTGGAGCGATCTGGAGAAGAAAGGCCTGGCCATCTCCAAGCCCATCTACGCCGCGCAAGTGGCGATCTACCAAGCCTATCTCGAACTGCACGAGCACCCGGCGATCTTCACGGCGCTCAACGCCGACACGATGGAGATCTACACCGAGGCCGTGCCCTTTGATGCAGCCCTGGCCCAGCGCATGTCGGATCGGGCGGCGAAGGTCATTACGGCGACTGAGGCGGGAGAGCTTCTGCCGCGCGCCTTCAATGACCCGACCCACTTCGAATGCCGGATGTGCGCGTGGCAAGACCGCTGCTGGAGGACGCAAGCATGACCGACAACAACACTCCGGCGAATGTCATCGAGCCGATGATCGACGCCAAGCAGGCGGCGGCTGCACTGCGCCTGCCGTACTACTGGTTCTCCGACCACGCGATGCGCAGCAAGTATCGGATTCCGCACTACCTGATGGGCGGTCTGGTGCGCTATCGCTTGTCCGAACTTTCCGCATGGGCGACGCGCAGCGCCGCCGTCCAGGGCCGTGATGCTCAGGATGCGGATGAACCTGTCGAGGGAGCCGAATGATCGACTTCAACGACACAAGCCAACCGGGAGCGCCAAACAGGGATGCTGAGCGGGACGAGATTCGCGCCGAACTCATCGCACGCTTGGAATCGGTGCTGACCACGATGTTCCCGGCGGGCAAGAAGCGCCGGGGCAAGTTCCTGATCGGCGACATCCTTGGCAGCCCGGGCGACAGCCTCGAGGTGGTGCTCGAGGGCGAGAAGGCAGGATTGTGGACGGATCGTGCCACCGGCGATGGCGGCGACATCTTTGCGCTGATCGCGGCCTACCTTGGGGCCAACGTCCACACCGACTTTCCCCGGGTGCTCGACGAGGCCTCCGATCTGCTCGGACGTTCGCGGTCGGTGCCGGTGCGCCGCGCCAAATCGGTGCCCCCGGTCGATGAACTTGGCCCGGCCACGGCCAAGTGGGACTACTTCGACGTCACGGGCAAGCTAATCGCTGTCGTCTACCGCTATGACCCACCGGGCGGCAAGAAGGAATTCCGCCCATGGGATGCCAAGCGGCGCAAGATGGCCCCGCCCGATCCTCGCCCGCTGTACAACCAGCAAGGTCTGACCGCCGCTGGCCAAATCATTCTGGTCGAGGGCGAGAAGTGTGCGCAGGCCTTGATCGCCATCGGTGTGGTGGCCACCACGGCCATGCACGGCGCGAATGCCCCGGTCGACAAGACCGACTGGTCACCTCTGGCGGGCAAGTCGGTGCTGATCTGGCCTGACCGGGATGCGCCGGGCTGGGACTACGCCGACCGCGCATCGCAGGCAATCCTGAGCGCGGGTGCGACCACGGTCGCCATCCTGGTGCCGCCCGACGACAAGCCGGAGGGCTGGGACGTGGCCGATGCCATTCCCGAGGGCTTCGACGTCGGTGGCTTCCTTGCAGTCGGCGAGCGGATGCCGGTGACGCGCTCGGTCGAGGAAACGCCGCCGCCCGATTTGCTCACCGGCGTGGACTGGACGACCGAGGACGGTCTGTCCTCGGCCTTCACCCGCCGCTATGGCGAGGACTGGCGCTACTGCGCGCTGTGGGGCAAGTGGCTGGTCTGGACGGGCGTGCGCTGGAATCCCGATCAGGTGCTCTATGTGTCTCACTTGGCGCGCGGCATCTGCCGAATGGCGTCGCTCAAAGCGGACACGCCTCGGCTCAAGGGCAAGCTGGCCAGCTCGGCCACGATTTCCTCGGTCGAGAAGATCGCACGCTCCGACCCCAAGCACGCATCCACTGCCGAGGAGTGGGACGCCGACGTCTGGGCACTCAACACCCCGGGCGGCGTGGTCGATCTGCGCACGGGCCGGATGCGGCCGCATCGGCGTGACGACCGGATGACCAAGGTGGCCACAGCCGCGCCGCAGAGCGACAGCCCGACGTGGCGTGCATTTCTGGCCGACGTCACCGGCGGTGACGCCGAGTTGATGGCCTACCTGCAGTTGATGGTCGGTTATTGCTTGACGGGCGTGACCAGCGAGCACGCGCTGTTCTTCCTGTATGGCACGGGTGCGAACGGCAAGTCGGTGTTCGTCAACGTGCTGACCACGATCCTTGGCGACTACGCGGCCAACGCGCCGATGGATACGTTCATGGAGGCGCGCACCGACCGGCATCCGACCGATCTCGCGGGCCTGCGCGGCGCACGCTTCGTGTCATCCATCGAAACCGAACAGGGTCGGCGCTGGAACGAATCCAAGGTCAAGGCCATCACCGGTGGCGACAAGGTGTCCGCGCGCTTCATGCGCCAGGACTTCTTCGAGTACGTGCCGCAGTTCAAGTTGGTGATCGCAGGCAACCACAAGCCCTCGATCCGCAATGTGGATGAGGCGATGAAGCGGCGACTGCACTTGATTCCTTTCACGGTGACGATCCCGCCCGAACGGCGTGACGGCAGGCTGACCGAAAAGCTGCTCAAGGAACGGGACGGGATTCTGGCGTGGGCGGTCGAGGGCTGCAGCCTGTGGCAACGCCAGGGCTTGAAGCCGCCCGCCAGCGTGGTGTCAGCGACCGAGGAATATTTCGAGGCCGAGGACGCGCTCGGGCAGTGGATCGAAGAGCGCTGCCTGCTGGCCAAGTCCCACCGCGAAGGCGTCTCGGAACTGTTCGCCGATTGGCGCGAATGGGCCGAACGCGCAGGCGAGTACGTGGGCTCGGTCAAGCGCTTCTCGGAGCTGATGGCGACCCGCAAGTTCGAGAAATGTCGGCTGACCGGGGGCGCACGCGGCATAGCGGGCATCACCCTCAGGCCCAAGCCGCACAGCCATGCCTACCCCTACCGCGATGACTGAGCAAATCGGGCGAGTGACGGATTTGACGGGTTTCCTGATTTACGCGCTACGCGTGCGCGCACGTAAAGGCTGTTGTCCCAAGAACCCGTCGCATCCGTCACTCGCCCCCACCGAATTGGAGCAATAGACGATGAACACGACGATCCTGGCCCTTGATCTGGGCACACACACCGGGTGGGCACTGCATCACCTGGACGGCACCATCACCAGTGGCACCGAGCACTTCAAGCCACAGCGATTCGAAGGCGGCGGAATGCGCTTCCTTCGATTCAAGCGCTGGCTCAACGAACTGCTCTCGGCCAGCAACCACATCAACGCTGTGTTCTTCGAGGAGGTTCGACGGCACGCTGGCGTTGATGCGGCGCACGCCTATGGCGGCTTCATGGGGCATCTGACCGCGTGGTGTGAGCATCACAACATCCCGTATCAGGGCGTTCCGGTCGGCACGATCAAGAAGCACGCGACTGGCAAGGGCAACGCGGGCAAGGAGGAAATGATCGCGTCCGTCCGTGAGCGTTGGCACGCTCCTGTCGACGACAACGAAGCCGACGCGCTGGCCTTGCTGCACTGGGCCATCGAGACGCAGGAGGTGTGACGTGAAAGTTCCGACACCCCAATACCGCTGCCCCCTCGGTCGTCTGCAACCTCAAGCCACGGATCTGGATGCGATCAAAGAGCGTGGCTGGCACGACCAGCGCATCCTGGTCGTCTCTGCTGACGACGACCGTCTCGACTGGATGGAGCGTGAACTGGTACGCCAGATCGGTGAGCGCCTCTACGGCGCAGGGGGACGACGCCATGGCTGATCGTCGCAACGCGTGGACAATCGAGGACGTAGCCGCCCGCTTCGAAGAGGCGGCCAGCACTGCACGCCGTTTGCCACCCGTTCGGGTGCAGGGCTACTTCAACTGCTGGCCTGCGATCAAACGCATGCCCTGGGAAAACCTCGGCGCGGAACCGACGGTCTACCGCTTTCCTCCCGACCCAGCTGCCATCGAGCGGATGCTGGAGGTCATGCGCTGGGTCCAGTGGCTGGAGGAGGAACACAGGCACTTGGTCTGGATGCGGGCCAAGCGCTACGGATGGAGGGACATCACGATCCGCTTCGCCTGCGACCGCACGACGGCATGGCGGCACTGGCAGCGGGCATTGCAGACGGTGGCCGATCACCTCAATGCAGCGCACAGCGGTGTCACGCTCCGCGCAGCGAGACTTGACGAGTGAAGCTCCAAAAACGTGGGCAATTTAGGGTAATGCTTGCCGTGTTTGTCCTCGCCTTGCCTTGTTTGTCCGTTTCGAGGCTCCGCAGCCCTGCAACAAAACGGGCCGGTCGGGGGTAGTATTTCAGCTATCTTCTGGACAGAGGTGACGGCAGAGGGAGTAGCCCGGAAATCAACGGGTCCTTCCTGGCCAAAAGCCAATGCGGGGGGCGACAGCGCGGCGTTTTTTTAGCGTCAGGGTGCGAACCAAGGTTCGCACGGTTCGCAGTTCGCACCCCCGCCAGTTCGCACCAACCCACAAACCCGCCCACGGCTTCGTCGGCGGGTTTTCTATTTTCAGGACACCAACTTTGAACACGCTCAACGTCGAGTACCGCAAGGTCGAGGCGCTGATTCCCTACGCCCGCAATCCGCGCACGCATTTCGAAGCGCAGGTTGCCAAGATCGCCGCCAGCATCGTCGAATACGGCTGGACGAACCCTGTCCTGGTCGATGGCGACAACGGCATCATCGCGGGCCACGGTCGTCTGGCGGCCGCGCGCAAGCTGGGGCTGGATCAGGTGCCGGTGATTGAGTTGGCCCATCTCACCACGGCACAAAAGCGCGCCCTCGTCATTGCCGACAACCGGCTGGCGCTTGAGGCAGGCTGGGACGAAGAGATGCTGGCGCTGGAACTGGCGGAGCTTTCGGAAGCCGGATACGAACTGGCGCTGACCGGCTTCGAAAACATCGAGATCGACGCACTGCTGGCGGATGTCGCATCCGCTGACGAAGAGCCTGCGGCACAGGACGATGCGGATAGCGACGAACCCAATGCGGCAGACGACGTGCCTGATGCGCCGATGGTGCCGGTGTCGCGCGTGGGTGATGTCTGGGCCATTGGGTTGCACCGATTGATTTGCGGCGATGCCACCGACCGGACGGCGGTCGCTACGCTGATGCAGGGTGACACCGCACGTCTGTGCTTCACCTCGCCGCCGTATGGCAACCAGCGCGACTACACCTCCGGCGGCATTGCCGATTGGGATGCACTGATGCGCGGTGTGTTCGCACATCTGCCGATGGCGGGCGACGGACAGGTGTTGGTCAATCTTGGGCTGATCCACCGCGACAACGAAGTCATCGCCTATTGGGACGGCTGGCTGTCCTGGATGCGTCAGCAAGGGTGGCGGCGCTTCGCGTGGTACGTCTGGGATCAAGGGCCGGGCATGCCCGGCGACTGGCAGGGCCGACTGGCACCGAGTTTCGAGTTCGTTTTCCACTTCAATCGCAGCACCCGCAAGCCCAACAAGATCGTGCCCTGCAAGCACGCTGGCCAGGATTCGCATCTGCGCGCCGATGGCTCATCCACGGCGATGCGCGCCAAGGATGGCGAAGTCAGCGGATGGACGCACAAGGGTCAGCCGACGCAGGACACCCGCATCCCCGACTCAGTGATCCGCGTGATGCGCCACAAGGGCAAGATCGGGCAGGACATCGACCACCCCGCTGTCTTTCCGGTGGCGCTACCGGAGTTCGCCATCGAGTCCTACACCGACGCCGGAGACATCGTGTTCGAGCCCTTCGGCGGCAGTGGCACGACGATGCTGGCCGCGCAGCGCACTGGCCGCATTTGCCGCAGCATCGAGATCGCGCCGGAGTACGTGGACGTGGCCATCAAGCGTTTTCAGCAGAACCACCCCGGCGTGCCGGTCACACTCATCGCCACCGGCCAGTCTTTCGACGAGGTCACCACTGAACGCAAAACGGAGGTGGCGGCATGAACTGGCTGGCCGACAAAATCGAGCAGTGGCCAACCGCAAAACTGCTGCCCTATGCCCGCAATGCGCGGACGCACTCGGATGATCAGGTGGCGCAGATCGCAGCATCGATTGCCGAGTTTGGTTTCACCAACCCGATCCTCGCAGGCAGTGACGGCATCATCGTCGCTGGGCATGGACGCTTGGCCGCTGCGCAGAAACTCGGGCTGGAGATTGTGCCCGTGGTCATACTCGATCACCTGAGCCCGACCCAGCGCCGCGCCTTGGTCATCGCAGACAACCGCATTGCCGAGAACGCAGGCTGGGACGACGCGATGCTGCGCATCGAGTTGGAGTCCCTGCAACTCGAAGGCTTTGACATCGACCTGACCGGCTTCGACGCCGACGCATTGGCCGAACTGATCGCGGGCGACGAGCCGGACAACGACGGCCAGACCGATGAGGATGCGGTACCGGATGTTGGCGAAACGCCGATCTCGCGACCGGGAGATATCTGGGTCATGGGCCAGCACCGGCTACTGTGCGGCGACTCGACCGTGGCAGATAGCTATGACCGGCTGATGCAAGGCGACGTGGCAGACATGGTGTTCACCGACCCACCGTACAACGTGAACTACGCCAACAGCGCCAAGGACAAGATGCGCGGCAAGGATCGCGCGATCCTCAACGACAACTTGGGCGATGGTTTCTACGACTTCCTGCTGGCAGCACTGACGCCGACCATCACGCTTTGCCGGGGTGGCATCTACGTGGCGATGTCGTCCAGCGAATTGGATGTGCTGCAGGCGGCCTTCCGCGCCGCCGGTGGCAAGTGGTCGACCTTCATCATCTGGGCCAAGAACACCTTCACGCTCGGTCGCGCCGACTACCAGCGCCAGTACGAACCAATCCTGTACGGATGGCCCGAGGGTGCACAACGCCACTGGTGTGGTGACCGTGATCAGGGCGATGTGTGGGCGATCAAGAAGCCGCAGAAGAACGACTTGCACCCGACAATGAAGCCAGTGGAGCTGGTGGAGCGGGCGATCCGCAATTCGAGCCGCCCGGGTAACGTGGTGCTCGATCCGTTCGGCGGTTCTGGCACGACGCTGATCGCAGCGGAGAAGTCAGGTCGCGTCGCGCGGCTGATCGAACTCGATCCGAAGTACGTGGATGTGATCGTGCGCCGGTGGGAGGACTTCACCGGCCAGACGGCTATCCGCGAGGCGGCAGACCAGGAAGTGTGCGCCAGTTGAATGGCTGGCCGGGCTGCTTGGCCTCTTCTTCCTCGGCGATACGCCGCAGGATTTGCATAGTGGTGAGATCGCGCGGCAGTGCCATGCACATGACGCGCACGGCCTGCTCGATGGAAATGTCGGGACGCCGGTTGGCAATCAGCCAACGCAGCGCCTGCTCCCGTTCGGTGGCAGGTGTTTTCATCAGGCTGCCAACTCTTCGCAGATCTCGCAGTGGATCACAAAGCCCGTCAGGTAAGGCATGCCGCGCGGGATGCCGTGCTGCTTGCTGGTCTGGCGGCCAATCGTCCAGCCCATCCACCGTTGGGTGGCGGCGTTGATCGCATCCTGCAAGGCTTGGCCTTGGTACAAACCGTTCTGGACGTCGTCGGCAAAGTGGCGTCCGTGGCGGCTGTCGAGGAAGATTCGCACCGACTCGAGGGGCTGGTGAGTGGCGTCCGAGATGGCGGTCATGGTCAAGGGCCATGCGGTGCTGGCGTGTTCGTTCATCGTGCCCCAAAAGCCCCAGGCTTCGTTCCGGGTGGAGGGGATCTGGTTGGTGGTCATGGTGGCTGCTCCTTCGGGTTGATCGTTGCGACACCTGTAGTAACGCGCTGTTCGATTGAGAAGCCAAGCTGTTCCAGGCTTCTTTCTCGATCAATTTCGATCACCCGAGACGGGCCACGTAGCGGGCGTAATCACCGCCCTCGGGATTAACGTAGAGATAGGGTCGTCCTGGAGCAGTGACCTCGACGCAGAGGTAGCCGTCCCCAGTACCGCCACCCTTGCCACGCAGCCAGTCGCGTGAAACCAGCAGGCTGCGCCCAAAGGCGTCGAATTCGGCAGGGGTCAGTTCCTTGGTCTCGGTGACGTAGACCTTGTGCTGGTCGCGACCGCCCAGTTCGCCGAGGTCAGCAGGTTTGCGTGCAAACGGCAGGCGGACGCTCAATTCTTCGACCTGGAGGCTCTGACCTCCAAACTGCAGGGTACGTTGGGTGCGTTCGATGGTGATGGTCATGGTGCTCATGGCGGTTCTCCTGGTGTGGCATCGTCAATCACGACACCAGCATGAACGCGCTGTTCAAGCAGGAAGCCAAGCGAGGCTTGGCCTCTTTATCGATCATTCGACGAGGCAGAGATTTGCCTCGTCCAATTCCTCGGTGTAACCCGCCTTGTGCAACACGAGCACCTTGCCGTCGCGCCAGCCCTGGACGATGCCGGTGCGACGCACCTGCTCGATGCGGGTGCTGTGCTGGCCTGTGCTGATGTTGCGGTTGATGTAGTAAGCGACGCGGTCGCCTTTCTTGAGAGTGTGTTTGATGCTCTCGATGGTGGTCATGGTGTTCTCCGGGTTGATCGTTTCGACAGCCGTATGAACGCGCTGATGGCGAGAGAAGCCAAGCTATTCATTGCTGCTCTCGCCATCTTTGATTCAGGCGATGCGATAGACCCGCTCGCCACCCTGCGGCTTGTCCGAGATGATGCTCAGGCCGAGCTTTTTCTTGAAGGCTCCGGCGAAGGTGCCGCGCACCGTGTGCGCCTGCCAGCCGGTGGCGTCGCAGATCTGTTGCACGGTCGCGCCCTCAATGCGTTGCAGCATCCGGATCACTTCGGCCTGCTTGCTGTTCTCGCGGGTGCGCGGTTTGGTTGGCTCCGCTGCGCTGTCCTTGGCCCACGTGGCCTCAGCTGCCGTCACGGCTGCCTCGAATTCGGGGTCGGCCTCCAGAGGTGCAGGTGCGGGACGAGCGCACCCCATTGCGTCGTAACCCTCGGCGGCAACAATCCAGTTGGTGCCGTCGGTGGTGATCAGGGCGCGGTTGAACAGGCCATCGAGCACTTTCTTGCGCGCGCCGCCTTTGAGGTTGTCGGGGAACCAATCGATCTTGCCGCTGGTGTTGTGGATGGCGTAGGCCAGGACGGAATGCTGGGACAGGGTCAGTTGGGTAGTGGTCATGATCTGCTCCTTCGGGGTGGTTGATGACGATGTCATGAACGCGCTGTTCGGCAGTAAAGCCAAGCGTTTCCTGCTTGGCTTGCTGTGCTTTCGATCAGTCGTTGCCAATTTCCGACTCCGTCGCCTTTGGCATCGATGCGCCAAGTTCGACACCCGCTTTGAAGGCGGCTTCCAGTGCGTCCTTGATGCACCAGACCGCCGTGTCGTGGAAATCGAGGCTGTCTGATCTGCGCGTTTCCAGCGTCTCGATGCCGAGGTGCTTCTGCGCGATCAGGGTGAGGATGGTTTCGATCTGGCTCATGTCCGTGTCCTTCGATGGTGTTGATGACGAACGTATGAACGCGCTGTTCCCGATGGAAGCCAAGCTCAATCCGCAGGACTGACGAACAAATGATTGAAGGTGCCCCGAAGGGGAAATATGGGTATTTCGATTCGTGCCTACGCACGCCACCGAGGGGTGTCAGATGCGGCGGTGCGCAAGGCCATCGCTGCGGGGCGGATCACGCCGGAGGCAGACGGGACGATTGATGCCGAGCGCGTCGACCGCGAATGGGCACGTAATTCCGATGCACCTCGCAATGGAACTGCTACCCGTGCGGTCAAGGTCGCAGTACCAGAGGCCAACGGCACCACGGGTGACGGGCCAGCAGCGTTGCCAGCAGGCGGCACGTCCTTGCTTCAGGCGCGCACGGTCAACGAGGTGGTCAAGGCGCAAACCAATAAGGTGCGTCTGGCTCGCCTCAAGGGCGAACTGGTGGATCGGCCGCAGGCCATCGCCCACGTTTTCAAGCTGGCGCGATCCGAACGCGATGCGTGGCTCAACTGGCCCGCACGCATCTCAGCACAGATGGCAGCCAAGCTCGGCGTCGATCCTCACACGATGCACATCGCCCTGGAGGCAGCGGTGCGTGAGCACCTGCAGGAACTGGGCGAGATGCGCCCAAGGGTGGATTGATGGACATGGACTACGAAGGCGCTGCCGAGATCGAACGCGCATGGCGTGAAGGACTGACGCCCGACCCGCTGCTCACCGTGTCCGAATGGTCGGATCGCCACCGGATGCTCTCGAGCAAGGCGTCCGCCGAGCCCGGGCGCTGGCGTACCAGCCGCACCCCGTACCTGAAGGCGATCATGGATTGCCTGTCCCCGACCTCACCGGTCGAGCGCGTGGTCTTCATGAAAGCGGCGCAGCTTGGCGCGACCGAGATGGGATCGAACTGGATCGGCTACGTCATCCACCACGCGCCCGGGCCAATGATGGCTGTGTGGCCGACGGTGGAGATGGCCAAGCGCAACTCCAAGCAGCGGATCGATCCGCTGATCGAGGAGTCGTCCGCACTGGCTGAACTGATTGCACCGGCGCGCAGCCGGGATTCCGGCAACACCATCCTGGCCAAGGAGTTCCGGGGTGGCGTGCTGGTGATGACCGGCGCGAACAGCGCGGTCGGGCTGCGCTCGATGCCGGTGCGGTATCTGTTCCTCGACGAGGTCGACGGCTATCCGTTGGACGTCGAGGGCGAAGGCGATGCGATCTCGCTGGCCGAAGCCCGCACACGCACCTTTGCTCGGCGCAAGATCTTCATCGTTTCGACGCCGACGATCTCAGGGGCGTCGGCTATCGAGCGCGAGTACGAGGCCAGTGACCAACGTCGCTACTTTGTGCCGTGTCCGCATTGCTCCCACCGTCAGTGGCTGCGTTTCGAGCAGCTGCGTTGGGACAAAGGGCAACCGGAGACAGCGGCCTACATCTGCGAGTCATGTGACACCGCGATTGCCGAGCACCACAAGACGTGGATGCTGGAGCACGGCGAGTGGCGCGCGATGATCACCGATGGCGCGGGCAAGACGGCAGGCTTTCACCTGTCGTCGCTGTACAGCCCGGTGGGCTGGCGCAGTTGGCGCGAGATTGCCGCTGCCTGGGAAGCCGCCGTCAGCAAGGAATCAGGATCAGCAGCCGCCATCAAGACCTTCAAGAACACCGAGCTGGGTGAAACCTGGGTCGAGGAAGGCGAAGCGCCGGACTGGCAACGGTTGGTCGAGCGCCGAGAGGACTACCGCGTCGGTAGCGTGCCGCAAGGCGGTCTGCTGCTGGTCGGCGCGGCCGATGTACAGAAGGATCGCATCGAGGCATCGGTTTGGGCCTTCGGGCGCGGCAAGGAGTCGTGGCTCATCGAGCATCGCGTGCTGATGGGCGACACCGCCCGCGACACGGTGTGGAAGCGCCTCGCTGAAATGCTGGCCGAGAGCTGGACACACGCCTCGGGCGCGGCGATGCCGCTGGCCCGCTTCGCACTGGATACCGGGTTTGCCACGCAGGAGGCCTATGCCTTTGTGCGGGCTTGCCGCGATTCGCGTGTGATGGCAGTCAAGGGTGTGCCTCGCGGTGCAGCCTTGATCGGCACGCCGACCGCCATCGATGTCTCGCAGGGTGGCAAGAAGCTGCGCCGTGGCATCAAGGTGTACACGGTGGCAGTCAGCATCGCCAAGCTGGAGTTTTACAACAACCTGCGCAAGAGCGCAGATGTTGGCGAGGACGGATTGACCACGGTGTTCCCGGCCGGGTTCGTCCATCTGCCCAAGATCGACGCCGAATTCATCCAGCAACTCTGCGCGGAGCAACTGATCACCCGCCGCGACCGCAACGGCTTTCCGGTGCGCGAGTGGCAAAAGATGCGCGAGCGCAATGAGGCGCTCGACTGCTACGTCTACGCCCGCGCGGCCGCATCGGCGGCGGGCCTGGATCGCTTCGAGGAACGCCACTGGCGGGAATTGGAGCGGCAGCTTGGGGTGGCCAGTCCGCCACCCCCTGAAACAACAACCGAATCGATCAACGAGGCCACCCAACGCGGTGGCCTCGCTGTTTCTGGCAACCACAACACCGGTCGGCGCGTGATCAAAAGCCGCTGGCTGTCCTGACACATCAAGGAGAAAACATGAGTCTTGCTACCCGTATCGAAAGCCTGGTCATCCGCGTCGCGCAGGAGTTCAACGACGTCCGCGCCAAGGCAGGCAACCTGGCCAACCTCACCACCACCGACAAGTCGAATCTGGTCGCGGCCATCAATGAACTGAAGGCCGCCGTGGTGTCCTCGGCGGTGATCGACGATGCGCACGTCGCGGCCACGAGCACCTATTCGTCGAACAAAATCGTCTCACTGCTCGACGCGCTCAAGACCGAGATATTGGGCGGGGCCGATGCCGCCTACGACACGCTGGTGGAAATCCAACAACTGCTGCAGAACGGCACCAGCGGTCTGGATGCGCTGCTCGCCGCCGTCAACAACCGTGTTCGCTTCGACGGCGCGCAGTCACTGACCGTCGCCCAGCAGCTTCAAGCACGCACCAACATCGGCGCAGTGGCGGCCAGTGATGTCGGCAACACCGATACCGACTTTGTCGCGGTCTTTGTGGCTGCGCTGGTCTGATGAGCCTCGCGTCGCGCATCAGTGCGCTGGCCAGCCGTGTCGGCCTTGAGGTCAAGACCAAGATCGACGCCACCCACCCCGGCGTGGCTCGTGCGTGGGTGTGCTTCGGCTATGTCGGCACGCAGATCGTCGTTCATGCATCGCACAACGTGGCCAGCGTGACCCGAACGGCGGCTGGCCGCTACCGCGTGACTTTCGCCACCGCCATGCCGGATGCCAACTACTGCTGGACGGCACTGGCACGCAGCAGCACCAACACTGGCTCGCAGCGCGTCGCCATCGTGCGATCCACCACCGATCAGAAAACTGCCCAGTACGTGGACATCAGCTGTGCAACGACTTCTGCGTCGTTCGACGACTCCACTGAAATCAACCTGACGGTGTTCCGCTGATGGCCTACACACAAGCTCAACTCGATGCACTGGAAGCCGCGCTGGTCAAAGGCGAAAAGCGCGTGACCTTTGGCGACAAGACCGTCGAGTACCGCAGCGTCGATGAACTCAAGGTCGCCATTGAGGCGGTCAAGCGCGACCTCTTCGAGCAGGCCGTTGACACCGGCCTGTGGCCGAGTGCTCCGCGCCAGATCCGTATCACCACGGGCAAGGGGTTCTGATGAGCTGGCTGACTCAGATTCGCCGTCGCCTATTCGGTGGCACACCGCTCTACGACGGCATCGGCGGCGGCCGCCGCGCTATGGCATGGCAGGTCGGCAATCCCGGTGCGGTCGCGGCCCTGGCCTACACCCAGAACGAACTGCGCGCCAAGAGCCGCGATCTGGTTCGCCGCAACGCTTGGGCGGCAGCAGGCGTCGAAGCCTTCGTCTCCAATGCCATCGGTACCGGCATCAAACCGCAGAGCATGCTGAGCGATCAGCCCTCACGGGAGGCCATTCACAGCCTTTGGCGAGATTGGTGCGAAGAAGCCGATGCCGCAGGACTGACCGATTTCTACGGCCTGCAGGCTTTGGCCTGTCGCGCCATGCTCGAAGGCGGTGAGTGTCTGGTGCGATTGCGGTACCGCCGCCCGGAGGATGGTCTGCCGGTGGGCCTACAACTGCAGCTGCTCGAACCCGAGCACCTACCGGCCACGCTGAATACCGAGTTGGCCAGTGGCAACGTCATTCGCGCCGGGATCGAGTTCGACAAACTCGGGCGGCGCGCGGCCTACCACCTCTACCGCTCGCATCCCGGTGACGGCTCGCTCGCGCCCATGTCCGGCACCGGTGGCCTCGACACGGTTCGTGTTCTTGCCAGCGAGATCATCCACCTGTTTCGTCCCTTGCGGCCGGGGCAGATTCGGGGTGAACCCTGGCTCGCCCGCGCGCTGGTCAAACTCAACGAACTCGACCAATACGACGACGCGGAACTCGTGCGCAAGAAAACCGCCGCGATGTTTGCAGGTTTCATCACGCGCCTGTCGCCCGAGGACAACCTGATGGGCGAAGGACTGCCCGACGCCAGTGGTGCAGCGATGGCCGGTCTGGAGCCAGGCACGATGCAGATTCTGGAACCCGGTGAGGACGTGAAGTTCAGTCAGCCCGCCGACGTCGGCGCAAGCTACGCCGAATTCCTGCGCATGCAGTTTCGTGCGGTGGCTGCAGCGATGGGCATCACCTACGAGATGCTGACGGGCGATCTGACGCAGGTGAATTACTCGTCGATCCGTGCCGGTCTGCTCGAGTTTCGCCGTCGGTGCGAGGCCATCCAGCATGGCGTGATCGTGCATCAGCTGTGCCGCCCGATCTGGCGTGCCTGGATGGAGCAGGCGCTACTTGAAGGCACATTGACTCTGCCGCAGTTCACTGAAAAGAAACGCGACTACTTCGCCGCCAAGTGGATTCCACAGGGCTGGCAGTGGGTCGATCCCAAGAAGGAATTCGACGCGATGCTGACCGCCATTCGTGCCGGGCTGCTGTCGCGCTCGGAAGCCATCTCGGCCTTCGGCTATGACGCCGAGGACATCGACCGCGAGATCGCCGCCGACAACCAGCGTGCCGATGAGCTCGGTCTGGTCTTCGACTCTGACCCGCGCCATGACAAGGCTCCACTGAGCGCTCCCATGAATGCGGCCGCCACGGTGGCAGTGCCGCAAGACCCACAGGACAACTGACATGCAACTCATTCATCTGGCGTCCCGCCTCTACGGGACGCCGCTCCTCATTGCGCGCCCCAAACTCGACGTGATCCTCTCGGTGCTGGGTTCCCGCATTGGCTTACCCGATCTGGACATGGCGATGCCGCTGTCCGCTCCCCGGCAGATCGCCGCAGCCAGCCCTGCCGGAATTGCGGTCATCCCAGTGGTCGGCACGCTGGTCAAGCGTTCGATGGGCATCGAGGCCGCCTCTGGCCTGATGTCCTACGGCGAGATCGAAGCCCGCCTGGACGCCGCATTGGCCGACCCGCAGGTGACGGGCATCCTGCTTGATCTCGATTCGCCCGGCGGTGAAGCCTCGGGCGTGTTCGAGCTGGCCGAGCGCATTCGCGCCGCCAGTCAGATCAAGCCGGTCTGGGCGCACGCCAACGATGCCGCGTACTCGGCGGCCTTTGCCATCGCGGCAGCCTGCCAGCGCCTGACGCTGTCACAAACCGCAGGCGTCGGGTCGATTGGCGTGATCGCGCTGCATGTCGACCAGTCAGTGAAGGACGCCAAGGATGGCCTGAACTACACCGCAGTTTTCGCGGGCAGCCACAAGAACGACTTCTCCCCGCACGAGCCACTCACCCCGCAGGCCACCACAGCGTTGCAGACCGAGGTGGATCGCCTCTACGACATCTTCGTGAATCAGGTCGGGCAGATGCGCGGCCTTGACCCGGATGCCGTGCGCGCCACCGAGGCGGGGCTGTTTTACGGCGAGCAGGCGGTGGCAGCAGGTCTCGCCGACGCCGTGATGCCGCTCGAACAGGTGATGACCGAGTTCACCGACGCGTTGGCGACCAAGCAGCGGCTGGCGCAGCCCGGCGTGGCTCGCGCCTCGCCGCGAAGCCTGTCCACGCAGCCCATCTCAAGCCCGCCCCGAAGCAAACCTTTCACCCTGGAGAACACCATGACCGACCCCAAGAACGACCACGACAACCCAAACGATCCGACCGACGCCGACCCGCAGGGCGACCAGCCGCAGACCGACAGCGATCCGCAACCGACGCCTGCTGCCCAAGCAGCACTGGCGCAGTCCTTTGCCAGCGGGCGCAGCCAAGCACAGGCCATTGCAGAGATGTGCCTGATCGCGGGCCAGTCCCAACGCACGGCGGAATTCCTCGCAGCAGGCTTCTCGGAAGCGCAGGTGCGCCGCGCCTTGCTGGATGCCCGTGCCGACCAACCCGAAATCGCCTCGCGCATCACCGCCGATGCAGGAACCAGTCAGCGCCCGGAAAACAGTCCGGTGGTCGCTGCCGTCAAAAAACTCACCGCCAAGGAGTAAGCCATGCCCACTGTCTCTCAACCCAAGAACCTCGGTGACCTGCTGAAGTACGAAGCGCCGAATTTCTACTCGCGTGACCAGGACACCGTCGCTGCCGCGCAGAACCTGTCGCTGGGCACGGTGGTGGGCCGCGAAACGGCTAGCGCCAAGCTCAAGGCCCTCGACCCGAGCGCCACGGACGGCACGGAAACCGCCGTTGGCGTGCTCGGCAATGACGTCGATGCGACGTTGATCGACCGCGAGGACGCGATCTTGATCGCCCGCCACGCCATCGTCGCGCGCGGCGCATTGGTCTGGCCGACCGGTCTGACGGTTGCACAGAAGGCAACTGCCGTTGCCCAACTCACCGCCCTTGGGGTGCTGGTGCGCGAGAGCGCCTGATCCCGTCCCAACGATCCATCTCACTCCCCCCGAAAACCCGCCGCTGGCGGGTTTCGTCATTTCTGGAGATCCCAAATGCAGAACCCTTTTGAAAACCCCGGCTTCTCGATGGCCAGCCTGACGGCCGCCATCAACCTTCTGCCCAACCGCTATGGACGGCTGGAGCAACTCAACCTGTTCCCGGCCAAGCCGGTGCGCACCCGGCAGATCATCGTCGAGGAGTACGCCGGTCGTCTGAACCTGCTGCCCACCCGCGCGCCCGGTTCACCCGGCACCGTCGGTGAACGTGGCAAGCGCAACCTGCGTTCCTTCGTGATCCCGCACATCCCGCACGACGACGTGGTGCTGCCGGAAGAAGTGCAAGGCCTGCGCGCCTTTGGTTCCGAAACTGAGATGGAAGCCATTGGCGGTGTCATGGCCCGTCATCTGGAGACCATGCGTAACAAGCACGCGATCACCCTGGAGCACCTGCGCATGGGCGCACTCAAGGGCAAGATCCTCGATGCCGACGGCAGCGAGCTGGTCGATCTGTTCGACGAGTTTGACATCACCGCGCAATCAGTGTCCTTCGAGTTTTCGACGGCGGCCGACAACGGGCAAATCAAGAGTGCCTGCCTGGAGCTGCTTGGGCTCATGGAAGATGGGCTCACGGGCGAGTTTTCGACCGGCGTGCATGTGTTGTGCTCGACCGAGTTCTTCCGGGCGCTGACCACCCACAAGGAGGTCAAGACCGCCTACCAGAACTGGCAACAGGGCGCGGTGCTGATCAACGACATGCGCTCGGGCTTCAGCTACAGCGGCATCACCTTCGAGGAATACCGGGGCCAGGCGTCTTTTGTGCAGGCCGACGGCACGCTGGGGTCGCGCCGGTTCATCGCCGCTGGTGAAGCCCATGCATTCCCGGTCGGCACGGTGGACACCTTCGCCACCTACTTCGCGCCAGCGGACTTCAACGAGACCGTGAACACCATCGGTCAGCCGCTGTATGCCAAGCAGGAGCCACGCAAATTCGACCGTGGCACTGATCTGCACACGCAATCGAACCCGCTGCCGATGTGCCACCGCCCAGGCGTGCTGATCAAGCTGACCTCTGCCTGATGGATGTCACAACGCTCTACGAAGCCGCCCGCAACGCCGGGCTGCTGACGCCGGTCACGTTTGCGGGCGGAACGGTGCATTGCGCCTTCCGCGCTCCGGACGAAACCGTGCTGGATGGCTTCGCGCTGTCGCGGGACTACCAGATCGACTACCCGGCGTCTTGGCTGACGCTGGCTGTTGGGGACACGGTCGAGGTCGCAGGCAACACCTATCAGGTGCGCGACGTGCGTGCCATCGGCGACGGCTCCGAGCGTCGCGCCTCGCTCACCCAACTCTGAGGAATCCGCCATGAACTCCGTCCGCGAGCGCGTATTGCGGGAGGTCGTCACGCGCCTGGCATCTGCGATTACCCCGATCCCGGTGCTGCGCATGCCTGCCGTGCCGGTCACCCGCGAGGCCAGTCCGGCGCTGCTGCTGTTTGTCGATGGCGACAGCATCACAGCCCACGCCAACCACCTCGTCGACCGGCTGCTGATCGTCCGGCTTGCCGTGGTGGCACGCGGAGCGGATGCCTTCGACGTGGCCGACCAGGCCCTGGTCGCAGCCCACGCGGCTTTGCTGGCTGACCCGAATCTGGGCGGGCTGGCCATCGCCGTGCGCGAGATCGACTGCGAATGGGAGTTCGACGACGCCGATGCCGGGGCCGTCGCGCTGCCCGCCCGCTACGAGATTCGTTACCGCACCCACGCCATCGACCTCACCCAAACAGGATGAATACATGCACATCGAACTACTGAAACCACATACCCATGCAGGCAAGCGTCTCTCCGTAGGTGATCGCCTTGATCTGAATGACGCCAGCGCCCGTTGGCTGATCGCCCAAGGCACGGCCAAAGCGGCCACTCCAGCCACTGATTCCAAACCCACCCGCCGTGATGCCACGTCCGGTGTTTCCACAACTGCAGCCACCCAAGGAGACTGAACATGGCTTACTTTTCCGGACAAGGCCGCGTCTATATCGGCGCACGTGATGAACTTGGCAACCCGGCCGGGCTGACCTTCGTCGGCAACGTGCCCGAACTGAAGGTGTCGCTGTCGGTGGACACCATCGAGCACCAGGAAGCGCAGTCGGGTCAGCGCCTGACCGACCTGCAACTCATCAAGACCAAGAAAGGCGAGTTTGCCTGCACGCTGGAAGAGCTGATCGCCACCAACCTGGCGCTCGCGCTCTATGGCACCACGACCACGATCACCCCTGGTACGGTGACTGGAGAGCTGCTGCCCAACCCGGTCACGCCCGGTAGTCTGTACCCGCTGGCCATGCAGAACGTGTCCGCCGTGCAGATCCAGGACTCCGATGCCACGCCCAAGACGCTCCCGGCCAGCCAATACAGCGTCAATGCCAAGCACGGCTCGCTGGTGGTGCTCGATGCCACGTCGGGCGGCCCGTACACCGAGCCGTTCACCGTCGATTACGCCTATGGCGCGGCGCAGAGCACGGCGATGTTCACCCAGCCCTTGCCCGAGCGCTGGATTCGCTTCGAGGGGCTCAACACCGCCGACGGCAACCGCGAGGTGGTGATCGATCTCTACCGCGTGGCCATCAACCCGGCCAAGGAGCTCTCGATCATCACGGACGAACTACTGAAGTTCGAGCTGTCGGGCCAAGTGCTGGCGGATCTGACCAAGCCGGTCGGTGGTGATCTCGGTCAGTTCGGCCGTCTGGTGCTGCTGTGATGGATGACTTCAAGACTTTCCCACCTGCACCGGTGGTCGTGACGCTGTCCGGTACGGCGCTGGAATTGACGCCGATCCGGCTGGGCGAGTTGCCACGGCTGCTGGCCGTGGTGCGCCCGCTGGCCGAGGAAATCACCAGCGATCCGGACTGGATGGCGCTGCTGGGGCGGCACGGTGAGGCCGTGCTCGACCTGCTGGCGATCACCTCCCGGCGCGAGCGTGCGTGGATCAACGACCTTCAGCTTGCGGATGCCGTGCAACTGGCCGCCGCCGTGTTCGAGGTCAACGCGGATTTTTTCGTGGCGCACGTCGTCCCGGCGATTCAGGGCGCGGCCCAGCGACTCGCGCCGACGCTGCGCTCACTGACGACCTCGGCTGGGACAGTGCCGTCGCCCGCCTGATCCGCGCCGGGCACCGCCTTGGCGACGTGATGGCCTACACGCTCACGCAGGCGCAAGCCTTTCTGGATGCCGACGGACAGATCGAACGGCAGCAACTTGCCCAGATGCTCGGCATTCATGCGGTGGCAGCCCAGGGCGAGAAGCGTGGCATCGAACAACTGCAACGCGATCTTCTGAAGGACTGAAGCGTGCGCCTCTCACTCACCACCACCGGCCTGCTGGACCCGCGCCAGTTGGCTGCGTGGAGCGCCGAGCGGCGTCGCGCCATCCACACCGCTGTCGCCAAGGGTATGCAATCGGGCGGGCGTGAAGTGCGTGATGCGGCGCGATCCGAGATGCGCAGTGCCTTCACCGTCAAGCGCAACAGCTTCATCTCCTCGATGGGCGTGAAGGTGTTCGACAAGAAGCCCGAACTGCTGCCCGCCTTGCTGGTGGGCAGCAAGATTCCTTGGCTCGGCCTGCACGAAAAAGGCGGCACGGTGAGCGGCAATTTGCTGATACCGCTGCTGCCCGGGCGCATCGGCCCCAAGCGCTTCAAGGCGGTCATTGACGGCCTGATGCGCTCGGGCAATGCCTTCTTCATCGAGAAGAACGGCCGCGTGCTGCTGATGGCCGAGAACATCAAAGAGAACGCCGGGCAGCTGGGCCGCTTCAAGCGTGCCGAGCGTGGTCGTACCGGGGCCAAGCAGATCAAGCGTGGCCAGGAGATTCCCATCGCCGTGCTGGTCAAGCGCGTCGATCTCAAACGACGATTGAATCTGGCGGGTGGCGTGCAACGCGCACTACCTGCCTTGGCGCGGGCGATTCAACAAGAACTGGACAAAGTCTGATGGCAAGCAATCGTGCGCAAATCCTGATCAGCGCCGTTGACCAGACCAAGACCGCCTTCGACTCGATCAAGCGCGGGCTGGGCGGTCTCACCGATACAGCCAAGAGCGTCAATGGCGTGTTGGCCAACCTCGGGGTGGCTGTCTCCGTGGCCGGTCTGACCGCGATGGTGAAATCGGCCATCGACACTGGCGACGCGCTGGACGAGATGTCGCAGCGTGTCGGTGTCAGCGTCGAGACCCTGTCGGTATGGAAACCGGCAGCCGAGCAGTCCGGTGTTTCGGGCGAATCGTTCGAGAAGGGCCTGCGCAAGCTGTCCACCACGATGTTGGAGGCCGCGACCGGGTCGGAAGATGCCGCGCGCGGATTCTCCGCCGTGGGTGTCGAGTTCAAGAACCAGGACGGCACCCTGCGGGCCACCGATCAGGTGCTGCTCGATCTTGCCGAGCGCTTCAAGGCCATGCCCGATGGCGCGGAGAAAACCGCGCTGGCCGTGCAACTGTTCGGCAAGTCGGGAGCGGAGCTGATCCCGTTCCTGAATCAAGGGCGCGACGGCATCAACGAGCTGGCTGCCGAGATGCAGGCGCTCGGCGTGCAGATGAGCAGTGAGACTGCAGCGCAGGCGGGCAACTTCAACGATGCGCTCGATAAGCTGAAGCTGGCCACCACCAGCATCGGCAACCAGATCATCGCCTCCTTGCTGCCCGCCCTGAACGACATGGCCGGTGGCATGGTCGAGTCTGCAAAGCAAGGCGGCACATTGCGCGCGATCCTGGATGGCGTGGTGCTGGTGCTCAAGACCCTGGCGCTCGGTGCCGCCACGGTTGGCAAGGCCTTTGTCGCCTTGGGCGAAGCCATCGGTGCCGGTGTGGCGGCGGCGGTCGAAGCGCTCAAGGGCAACACCGACGGAGCGAAGGCCATCATTGCCGACCTCAAAGGCAATCTGGTCAAACGGCTGGATGAACTGGCGTCCTTCCGTGACAGCCTGTTCGACCCCAAACCCATCGAGGTCAAGGCACCCAAGATCCAGGTCGATCCAGAACTGCTGCAGCGCCTGACCAAACCCAAGGCCGTCAAGCCAGCGCAGGACACGACCGGCGCGCAGACCACGCTGATGAAAGCACAGCTGGACGCCGAGTTCGCGCTGCTCAAGGACGGACTGGCGCGGCAGCAAACTGCGCTGGATGCTGCGCTCGAAGTTCGTCTGGTCTCTGTGCGCGACTACTACACGCAGAAGACGGCCATCGAGCAGCGCGAGGTCGATGCCGAGATCGCCCGCAAGCAGCAGGAATTGGCCCGCAGTCAGCAAGTCGCCACCACGGGCAAATCGGAAAATGACCGCCTGCGCGCCAAGGCTGAAGTGGCCAAAGCGGAAGCCGACCTCATCACACTCAATAACCGGCGCACAGACATCGAGCAGGCCAATGCGCGCAAGGCTGCGCAAGCCGAGCGTGAACTGGCCGATGCTTTGGCGCAGGCGCGTGAGGAACTGGCACAGATCACCGGCACAGCCACAGATGCCGACCGGCAGGCTGCCATCGAGCGCAGCTACCGCGACCTGCGGGCGCGTCTTGCTGCAGAAAGCGATGCCGACGGCGTGTCGCTCGTTGACCGGCTAATCAACGTGAAAGCCGCGCAGGCCAATCTGGCGGCCTTGGAGGCCCAATGGCGGCAGGTCACCGAGCGTCTGCGCAATGCGCAGGAGGCCATTCAGACGCAGCAGCAGGCCGGTCTGCTCACCGAAGCGCAGGCCCGTCAGCAGATCGTGGCCTTGCAACAGCAATCAGCCACAGAGATGGAGCGCTTGTTGCCGACCATGCAGCAAGCCGCGCAGGCCATCGGGCCCGATGCGGTGATTCGCGTGCAGGCGTGGCGCAACGAGCTGGATCGCACCAAGCTCACCGTCGATGAAATGGCACCGCTGTGGAACCGCATCGGTGAGAGCTTTGGCGGTGCGCTCAACGGGATGATCACCGGCGCGCAGACCTGGCGCAGTGCCTTGGCCAGCATTTTCCAGCAGGTGGCCGACGCCTTCCTGCAGCAGATCGTGATCCAGCCGTTCCAGCAGTGGATCGCGATGCAGGCGCGGATGCTGGCCCTCAAGTTGGGTTTCATCCAGCAGGAGCAAACCGTCGATGCGGCGGCCAGCGCCGCCAAGGTCGCGCAAAAGACCACGGAAACCACTGCCGTGGTGTCGATGGATGCGGCCAAGGCGGGAGCCGGGGCGGCGGCGTCGCAGGCTTCCATTCCCTATGTCGGGCCAGCGTTGGCAGTGGCTGCGATGGTAGCCATGGTCGCCGCAGTGATGGCGCTCTTGGGCGGCATCAAGAAGTTCGCTGGTGGCGGTCTGGTTTCTGGTCCTGGTAGCGCCACGTCGGACTCGATCCCGGCACGGCTGTCGGCAGGCGAGTACGTGGTGCGTGCGGCCGCAGTGCGCCAGGTCGGTGTGGCCTTCCTCGACTCCCTCAATGGCTTGTCGGCAGGCCCACGCTTCAAGGGCGGCGAATTGGCCTTCGCGGCAGGTGGCCTTGTGCCAGAAGTGAAAGTGCCGCCCGCGCAGCCGCAGATGAACCAGGCGGTGCGCATCGTCAATGCGGTCGATCCGGGCGTAACGCACGACCACCTGCAGTCGCCTGCCGGGGAGAAAGTCATCGTCAACATCATCGGGCGCAATGCGCGGGCCATCCGTGCGGCGCTGCAGGGCTGAATTTCAGGGGAAAGTCCAATGGCACTTCTGTTCATCGACGGTTTCGATCACTACGACCCGCAGGCCGTGGACAGCTTTGGCGATCCGTGGCTTGCGCGTGGCAAAGCGGCGTATCTGTCGCCGCAGGCCACCCGCATCAATGGCCGTCGTCCGTCGTCCTATGCACTGCGTTTGCCGGAAGGTTCAGGTGGTGGTTACGTCAAGAACCTCGACGCCACCAAGACCAGCCTGATCGTCGGTGCGGCCATTCGCGTGGTGCCGTACCAGAACACCTATACCGAGCCCTTGCTGCTTGGCGTGCGTGACGCCAACTCGCAGGTCGCGCATTTAGTGAAGATCGGCGAGGACGGTCGGCTCAAGCTCTACCGCTGGCAATACGGCTATGACCAGCTGATCTCTGTCTCAGTCGCCAGCGCTCCGGCGCGTGGCTGGCACTACATCGAGTTGCAGGTCACGCAGGGCACAAGCAACGGCATTCTGTCTGTGCGTATCAACGGCATCCTGGCCATCCAGATGACGGCGCAGAACACCATCCAAGGTGGTGGCCAACTGCTCACGGCATTCGTGGGCGCGGTGCCCGGCCAGAACTGTCCACTCACCATCGACGTCGACGACTTCTACATCGCCGACACCAGCGGCACGATCAACAACACCTTTCTTGGCGACGTGCGCGTCGATGCCTTGCTGGCTCAGGCCGATGGCAGCCTGAACCAGTGGACGGCCAGCCCGGTCGGCACAGCCGCATGGGAAGCGGTGAGCGATGACGATGAGGCCACGGCAATCAGTGCGGCAAGCAGCGGTCTGCGTCAGTCCTTCGATGTCGAGCCGCTGCCGGTCATGGCCACGCCCGCCATCTACGGCGTGCAACTGACCATGCTGGCGCGCAAGACCGATGCCGGTCTGGGCAAGGTCAAAGGCCTCGTGGTCAGCGGTGCGCAGAGCGCCGTCAGTACCGACATCATTCTGCAGGAGCAACTGGCGTGGCAGAGCACGCTCTTCGAGCGCAACCCGAACGGCAACGTGCAGTGGACGGAAGCTGCCTTCAATGCCGCTGAGTTCGGAGCGGAGTCTGCATGACCGACCGCGTCGTCGTTCAAGACCTTGCGGAGGTTTCCAGCAAGCCGACGCCCGGAAGTGAACTGCCGGAATTTCAGGGCGAAGTGCTGTCGCGCGCATCGTTCGGAGCCAGCGCGGTCACCTTCACTCCCGAAACCGCCATTGCACCGGTTCCGCCCAACTTGGCCGCGAACTGGCTTGCCGAGTCTCTGGCGTACCCGTGGCCACCCATCGATGCTCCGGCGTTCCTGGTCGAAGTGCTGCGCCGGGACACGGCATCCAGCGCCATCGTTGCGACCGGAATGGACGCCTTCGGCGATCAGCCGTGGCCCGACGCTCAGCGCGGGGTGTTCGCCTTCCGCCACGACTGGGCCGAACCGCTTGTCGAACGACTGGAGTGGCAGACCAGTGTGGTGAGGCTGGCCAGCGGCAACGAATCGCGTCAGGCCCAGCGACGCGTTCCCCGGCGCTTGCTCACTTACAAGGTCGGCAACGCACGCCAATCCGATGCGCTGGTCGCCGACTGGCTGGCCGACCATCTGGGAAAAACGGCGTGGTGGCCGCTGCCACAGTACGCCGTTCGCATCAATCAATCCGCCGAACGTGGCGCGCTGGCGCTCGATGTGTCAGATGCGGACTGGCGGCATTTTGGCCCGCCAGCAGCCGCACTGCGGCTGACCAACGATGGAGTGCAAGGCTGGCAGAGCGATGAACGCTGGGTGCTGATCATCGCGGCTGATGGCTGGCAAGTCGCCCAACTCAGCGACGTGGAAAGCGATCTGTTGTGGCTGGCCGAGCCCTTGGCGCGTGCTGCCGGAGCCGGTAGCAGCGTGATGCCACTGATGTGGGGCCGTGCAGTCGATCCGGCGGATTTGACCCAGTGGGTGCCGGGGATGGTCGGTGGCAGTGCCACGGCGACCATCACCCCCGCGCAAACGCCGGACATGGATGTCATCGACGACCCGTGGCTCGACGATATTCCGGTCTGGCCCGATGGCAACTGGCGTGACGACCCTGCCGCTACGGTGATCGGAGTCATCACGCGCCAGGATTTCTCGCCTGCCGATCCTTGGGTGCGCCGCGATGATCCGTGGCCCGCAACCACCTTTCAGCGCCGCTATCTGGCCAGCACACCCGAGGAGATCGAGATCTGGCGAGCGCGGCTGTGGCACACACAGGGACGACTGGAAGCCTTCTGGCTGCCAGATGGCTTGGCACCAGTGTTGTGGGTCACTGCCGAGGCTGATCCCGAGGATGGTTTTCTGAGAGTGACCGTTGGTGATGCCTCTGATTTCTGGCATCGCCCCGCCGCCTGCCTGATCGTGCATCCAGACGCTTACCGGCAATACACGCTGACGGCGACCTGCCATCTGGATCAGGGCGGTGTACTGGTGCTGCGCTCCGCGCTCGAGACTCAAGTGCCGGAAGGCAGCCGGGTGATCCGACTCGCGCGCTGCCGCCTCGACCACGACGCTGTCGAGCTGTACTGGCACAGCCCAACGCTGGTTGAGATCACGCTGACGGCGCGGCAGTTGCCCGAACCGCGTGGCAACGACCGCCAAACCTACGAGGGAGAGTGAAGCCCATGAGTCAAAACCCTCTGATGGAAGTCGAGCTGTATGTCTTCGCCAGCAACAGCGGGCAGTTCTATCTGACGCCGCACGAATTCGACGTTGAACTCGACGGCAATCTGTACACCAGTCTTTCCATCGAACGCAATGAGTTGGCACTGGGTGCCGAGGCGGCCAAATCAGCGCTGGAACTCAAACTGCCACCCGACTGCGATCTCGTGCGCCACCTGCTGGCCACGTCGCTCACCGGAGAGACCACCTCGGTCACGCTGCGGATCGGACGACGCGACGCCTGGGGCGACTACTGGTGGCTGTCGGGCACGCGCTGGATGGGCCGGGTGCTGGGGGTCGAGATTGCCGACGACGTGGCGCGCGTTCGCTGCGAAAGCGCACAAGTCAGTTTGAAGCGCATCGGCCTGCGTCGCCTATACAGCCGCAAGTGTTCGCACGTCCTGTATTCGAGCGCCTGTGGTGCATCTCCCATCACCGCCAGCGCCTTCGTGAGCAACAGTTCCGGTCGCAACGTGGAACTCGACGGTGGCGTGCCAGCCAGCGTCAGTGGCGGTGTTGCCGGTGGCTGGCTGCAAACGCCCGAAGGCGCTCGCCACATGATCGTCAGCGACTACGGCAGCGGCGTGGAATTGCTCTATCCCGTCGCCATCGAACCCGGCACCGAAGTGCAACTGACGGTTGGTTGCGATCACAGCACACAAACGTGCACATCCCGCTTCGGCAACCTCGACAACTACGGCGGCTTCCCCGCCATCCCGAGCAAGAACCCGTTCTCGACGGGCGTGTTCTGATTTTCTGGAGAAACGACCATGTGGTACCTCGTCGTCATCGTGGTGGCGGCGCTGGTTTCGGTTGCACTTGCTCCGAAACCGCCCGAGCCAAAACCGGCAACGCTGTCCGACGTCGATGCCCCCACCGCAGAAGAAGGTCGACCGATTCCAGTCGTGTTCGGCACCGTGCTGCTGCGTGGGGCCAACGTCGTCTGGTACGGCGATCTTGAAGCCGATCCGATCAAGAAGAAAGGCGGGAAGAAGTGACCACAAAAACAGTCATCACCATCGATCATGTACGCGCCGTGGGCCTGTGCGTGAACGGCACGCGCACATGGTTCGCCCGTCACGATCTGGATTTCCGCACCTTCCTGCGCGAAGGCTGTGACGCCGAGACCTTGCTGGCCACGGGCGATGCAATGGCGCAGCGTGTGGTCGAACACGCCCAGCAGCAGGAGCCACGCTGATGGGTGGCAGCAGCAAGAAGCAAACCGTCGGCTACCGCTATCGCATGGGCCTTCATCTGGTCATTTGCCAAGGGCCTGTCGATGCCGTGCAGGAGATCCAGATGGGCGACCGCACCGCGTGGGGCGATGCCGACCGCACGCCGCTGGCCACCGGCCATGGGCTGACCAGCATCTCCATCAACAAGCCATCCCTGTTTGGCGGTGACGAGCGCGAAGGGGGCGTGGTCGGCACCATCGATGTACTGGCTGGTGGTGCCAGTCAGGGCCGCAACGACTACCTGATGAGCCGCCTCGGCAGTTCCATTCCGGCTTTCCGAGGCGTGCTGTCCTTGGTCGCCCGCAAGATCCTGTTCGCGGCCAACAACCCCTACATAAAGCCGTGGGCAGTGCGGGTGCGCCGCTTCACGGCGGGCTGGTTTGAAACACCGTGGATGGAGTGGAACGCCGAAGTCCGCATCTGGGATGAGGACGAAGGCCAGGAAATCAGCGTCGGCATGAATCCAGCGCACATCCTGGTGCAATGCCTCACCGATCCGCATTGGGGCATGGGCTATCCGCAGAGCTCCATCGGCTGGAGTTTCTCGAACGCGGCGTGGGCTTTGTCGAGCGAAGGCTTCGGCCTCAATCTGACCTGGACACGCCAGCAGCCCATCGAGAGCTTCATCGGCCAGGTCATCGACCACATTGGCGGCATCCTCTACACCGACCCGGAGCAAGGCACGTTTGAGCTGAAGCTGCTGCGCGATGACTACTGGATCGACAGCCTGCCGCAGTTGGGCCCAGACGAAATCGTGCGGCTGGAACGCTTCGAGCGCGCCCAGTGGGGCGAGCTGCCCAACGAGCTGACGGTGGTCTACACCGACTGGCAAACCGGCGGTGATGCGACCGTCACCGTGGAAAACCTCGCTGCCATCCAGTTACAGGGCGGCGTGATCAATCAGCGCCGCGACTACCCGGGCGTCAACTACGGGCCGCTGGCTGCGCGTCTGGCCTTGCGTGACCTGCGCGCATTGGGTTCGCCCCTAGCCCGGATGAGTCTGACCGTGGCACGCGACACACTGGAACGCGCGCCGCTGCCGGGCGATGTGTTCCTGCTGAACTGGCCGCGCTTGGGTGTGGATCAGATGGTGGTGCGCGTCACAGGTATCGATACCGGCACCTTGGGCGCGGCCGAGTGGCGCATCGAAGCCATGGAAGATGTGTTCGGGATGAGCAACACCGTGCTGTCGCCCTCGCCACCGCACGTCGAGGAGCCAACCATCGAACCTTTGCCGCCTGCCTTGGTGCTGGCCGTCGAGGTGCCGTATTGGGAACTGGCCCGGCGCATGTCGCGCGCAGATCTGGCCTACCTGACCGATACGGACACCTATCTCGGCGCGCTGGCGGCCGCCGGTGGCACCGGGCAGTTGAATTGGCAACTGGCTACCGGCGCGTCCGGCGGCGACCTCACTGCCGTGGTGGGCGAAGACTACGCACCACTGCTGACGCTCGATGTGGCCTTGCTTGCCAGCGAAGTCGATGCCATCGGTGTGCCGGTGACGGCCATCAGCCATCCGGAGAGACTGGCCGTGGGCGACTACGCCTATCTGGTGGCTGCCAATGGGGCAATTGCAGAGGCCGTTGCTGTCCTGGCCTTCGATGCTGCAAACGCAACCATCGATCTCGCACGCGGCGTGCTCGACACCACACCTCAGGTGCATGCGTCTGGAACTTGGCTGATCGGTGTCGGCGAATGGCTGGCATCCGAAGGTGCGGAGCGCGCCCCGGGCGAATCGGTGTTCGTGGGCGCGATTCCTCGCACGTCGACCGATCAGGGCAATCCTGTGCTGGCAGCCAACGGGCAGCCGATGGTGCTGCCCGGTCGGCAGGCTTTGCCGTATCCACCCGGTCGCATCCGTCTCAATGCCCAGACCGAGCCTGCCGTGGTGGCCGGTGATCTCGCCGTTGCATGGGCCCATCGCGACCGAACGCAGCAGACAGCCTACCTCGTGCAGCAGAACGAGGGCGATATCGGCCCGGAACTGGGTGTGACCTATTCGGTGCGCATCCGCAATCGCAACAACGTGCTGGCGCACACCGAAATGGGGCTGCTCGGCACTACCTACATCTGGACCGCAGCAGTGGCCGCGCTGGATGCAGGTGCGCTGGGTGACCGCATCACGGTGGAGATCAGTGCCGAGCGCGATGGCCTGAGCAGCTGGCAGCCGCAGGTGCGAGTCATGGATCGGACGGGCTACGGCCTGCGCTGGGGCCAGTATTGGGGCGGTGTGTGATGGACGCGCCAATGGAACCACGTATCGATGTTCATCTGCTCACCCTGCACGAACCTGCCGAATGGCGTGAGGCCTGTATCGCCAGCCTCGAAGGCGCGCCGATCCAGTTGCACGTTCTGCCCGGCATCGTGGGCCGCATCGGTGAAGCACGCGCCGCTGGCTATGCGCAAGGCACCTTGCCGCTGGTGTCCTTCGTTGACCCCGACGATCTGTACGAGGCCAGCGCCTTCACGCAACTGGCCGATGCACTGGATGCCTGCCCGCAGGCAGTGATGGCCTACACCGATGAGGCACTGACGGACGAGACTGGCCACGACATCGCGGTGCGGCGTCTGGCCTATAGCCGCTGGCAGCACGCCAACAGTGCCAGCCATGTGCACGGCCTGATCGTGATGCGTCGATCTGCCGTAGAAGCCGTGCTCAAGGAAACCACCGACCTCAACAACTTCGCCGACTGGCTGCTGACCCTGCTCGTGGCCAAGCGCGGCGGCGTGCTGTACCTGCCCATCGTTGGGCGGCACTGGCGACAGCACCCGCAGCAAAGCCATCGCACCGGCGATCCGGACGCTGTCCGGCGCATTCGTCAGGCATCGAATCTCTGGAGATAGACCATGTCATCAACCGATCCGAACCTTGGACTCAACTACGGCTGGACGCTGGGCGAAAGCGGCTGGGACACCGGCATGGACGCCAACCTCAAGCGCCTCGGCGCAGTGGTCGGCCTGTCCGTGAAAGACCGCGACCTGACCACGCCACCAGCCAGCCCCGCCAACGGCGACCGCTACCTCATACCTGCCGCCGCCACGGGCGTGTGGGTAGGCAAGACCAACCAGATCGCCGCTCGCATCGCCGATGTCTGGGAGTACCACACGCCCAAGATCGGCTGGCTTTGCTACATCGAGGACGAGGCCAAGCTCTCGGCCTTCAAATCCACCGGCTGGAGCGCTGGCCTCGCCATCTGATTTTCCTTCCTTCACACCCACCTGAACCCGCCCACGAGGCGGGTTCTGCATTTCTGGAGAACGCCAATGACCGAACCCGAACAACAACAGCCTGCGCACGTAGAGAACATGCTGCTCTTGCGACGCGAGGATTTCGACGAACTGCTGGCCCGCGCCGCTGAGCGTGGAGCCGAACGGGTTCTGGCCCACCTCGGGCTGGAAAACGGCCACGCAGCCCGAGACATCCGCGAACTGCGCGACCTGCTGGAAGCCTGGCGTGATGCCCGGCGCACCGCGTGGCAAACCACCGTGAAGGTCATCACCACCGGCATCCTGGCCGCGCTGCTGGTCGGTGCCGCTATCAAACTCAAACTGATGGGAGGCCCGCAATGATCGAGACATTACTTGGTGGCCTCCTTGGCGGGGCCTTCCGTCTCGCCCCTGAAATCCTCAAGTGGCTCGACCGCAAAGGTGAGCGTGGCCACGAACTGGCAATGCAGGATAAGGCGCTGGAGTTCGAGAAGATTCGCGGCGCACAACGGATGTCGGAAATCGGCGCGGGTGCCGATGCCGCGTGGAATGTCGGGGCCATCGAAACCCTGCGCGAAGCCGTTCGCTCCCAAGGCGAGAAGACCGGCGTGCGCTGGGCCGATGCACTGAGCTCCAGCGTCCGCCCGGTCATCACCTACTGGTTCATGGCGCTGTACTGCGCCGCAAAGACGGCAACAGTCGCAGCCGCCGTGACGGGTGGCGCAGGCTGGGGTGTTGCCATCCTGTATGCCTGGACGGAGGCAGACCAAGCCCTATGGGCCGGGGTACTGAACTTCTGGTTCCTCGGGCGCGTATTCGACCGGGTGCGACCGTGATCAAGGAGCCGCAAACGGCCATCGAGCTGGCCAAACGCTTCGAGGGATTCGAGCGCAAGGTCAGGCGTGGCGTCGAGATCACCGCCGCCCCCTACATCTGCCCCGCAGGCTTCTGGACGATTGGCTATGGCCATCTCTGTGATCCGAAGCATCCGCCGATCACCGAGGCCGAAGCCGAGGTCTATCTGGCGCGCGACCTGCAATCAGCACTCGCCGCCACGCTGCGCTATTGCCCGGTGCTGGCCACCGAGCCGGAAGCACGGCTCGCGGCCATCGTCGACTTCACGTTCAACCTCGGCGCGGGGCGGCTGCAGACATCGACGCTGCGGAGGCGGATCAATCAACGCGACTGGGCTGCGGCCACGCAGGAGCTGTGTAGGTGGATCTATGGCGGCGGCAAGGTGCTGCCCGGACTGGTGGCGCGGCGAAAAGCAGAGATTTCGTTGCTGTCTGGCCGCTAGCCAATCACATCAAACCACACCCAATCATGCCTAAACCTATCTATTCGGATTTACTACGAGCATAATCTATGCAATCATTACCAAGCTGCCCTTATTCCGACTTTTGATGGAACCCCATGTCATGTCAGATCGCTGGTTGTCGGTCGAAGAAATCGCCGAGTACCTCGGCGTGAGCAAGGACACCGTTTACGCGTGGATCAGCAAACGGAACATGCCTGCCCACCGAATCGGCCGACTTTGGAAATTCAAGTCGGAGGAAGTCGATGAGTGGGTGCGCTCAGGTGGAGCAGCAGAGAACGAAGGTCGAGGCAACGAATGATTGACTTGCTATCGATGGGTTTCGATCGCCTCATCCGGTGGTCGAAACGAAATGAGGACTGTTGAAATGACGAAAATTTCTTGTGTTGATTTGTTCTGTGGAGCTGGCGGGCTGACGCATGGCTTCGTACTCGAAGGCGTACCGGTCGTTGCTGGCATCGATATGGACCCCGCTTGCCGCTTTCCTTATGAAGCCAATAACAGCGCCAAGTTTGTAGAGCGCGACATCAGCAAGGTCACCACTGCCGAGTTGAATACGCTGTTTGGCGATGCCGACTTGAAGATCCTTGCAGGGTGCGCACCTTGCCAGCCTTTTTCCACCTATGCACAACGCTATGAGCTTGATGGCAAGGACGGGAAATGGGGGCTCTTGTACGAGTTCGCTCGTCTGGCCAAGGGTACCCGGCCAGATGTCATCACGATGGAGAACGTCCCGACCGTTGCCAAGCATGAGGTGTTTCATGACTTTGTCGATACGCTGAAGCGACTCGGTTACAACGTATGGTTCGATGTCGTCGATAGCTCCCAATATGGCGTGCCACAGACCCGCCGACGCATGGTTCTGCTGGCATCCCGGCACGGCGAGATCACGATGATCAAACCTACGCTCGAAAAGCCCAAAACCGTGAGACAGGCGATTGGCCGCCTACGTGCATTGAGCGCTGGCGAGGCTGCCCCCAGAGACAAGCTGCACGTTTCATCCACGCTGTCAGAGAAGAATCTCAAGCGCATCAAGGTTTCGAAGCCTGGCGGTACGTGGCGTGATTGGCCTGAGCATCTCGTCGCCGATTGCCATCGCGCAGAAAGCGGCAGGACTTACCCGGGCGTCTATGGCCGCATGGAGTGGGACAAGCCAGCTCCCACCATGACAACGCAGTGCTACGGATTCGGGAATGGCCGGTTCGGGCACCCAGAACAGGATCGTGCGATCACCTTGAGAGAAGCCGCAATCATTCAGAGCTTCCCGCGTGACTATGCGTTCATTCCCGATGACGGTGAGGTGAGCTTCAAGGTTCTCGGACGCCTCATCGGCAATGCCGTTCCTGTCGACTTGGGTCGCGCGATCGCGCGCAGCATCAACGAGCACTTGGCATCGACCAAATCCAGATGATCTGACGAGACTCGATTGATGCCACGCGTTCAGCCCTCATCTCCAGAAGCCAGTCGCCGAATGGCGAAAGTCCGGCAAAAGGGAACCGGTGCTGAGATCGCATTGCGTCGAGAGCTGTACCGGAGGGGCCTGCGCTACCGAGTCGGTTTCGAGGTACTGAAGAAACCTCGTCGGGTCGCAGACATCGCTTTTCCGGGGCGGATGATTGCCATCTTCGTCGATGGTTGCTTCTGGCATGGGTGTCCGGAACACGCCACATGGCCGAAGCAGAACTCGGATTTCTGGCGGCAAAAGATCGAAACGAACCGCGCCAGAGACGCCGACACGAACGAACGGCTTCGAAATATCGGGTGGAAGGTACTGCGATTCTGGGAACACGAGCCGCCGACCGATGCAGCCGACATCGTCGTCCAGACGGTCGCCATGGGCAGATCGAAGCGTAGCGCTTCGTCACCTGGCCCACACAAGAAGAACTGAACGGGAAGATCGCAGACCTCATGGAAATCGCAACCGAGAAGCAGAACCAGACCTATCGCACCCGTCCAGAGCCGGGGCAACTGGTCGAGGTCAGGCGACGCCAGTGGGTCGTTGCCGAAGTCGTCTCATCAAAACTGACATCGCCGTCTGCACAGCAGAATGCCGTCACTCTCTCTTCTATTGATGAAGACGGGCTGGGTGAAGAGCTCGAAGTCATCTGGGAGATCGAGCCCGGTGCGCAAGTCATCGAACGTGCGGGTCTGCCCTCGATCACCGGCCAGGATGACTCCGACACACTCGAAGCGTTTCTCGATGCAGTGCGCTGGGGTGCCGCCACCAACGCGGACAGAGGCTTTCTGCAAGCGCCGTTTCGCAGTGGCGTCAGCATCGAGGACTTCCAGCTCGATCCCTTGGTGCGCGCCATCGACATGGCCCGCGTCAATCTGCTCATCGCTGACGACGTCGGCTTGGGCAAGACTATCGAGGCCGGTCTCGTCATCCAGGAGATGTTGCTGCGGCACCGTGCCCGCACCGTCCTGATCGTCTGCCCCGCTTCTCTGCAGGAGAAGTGGCGTGTGGAGATGTTGGAAAAATTCGGCCTCGATTTCAGGGTCGTCGATACAGGCTATATCAAGCAATTGCGTCGAGAGCGCGGCATTCACGCCAATCCGTGGACTTCGCATCCGCGCCTGATCGCCTCCATGGACTGGGTCAAGAGCGGCGAAGGACTGCGCGCCATGCGCGACGTTCTGCCAGCGCACACCAGCTATCCACGCAAATTCGACATGCTCGTCGTCGACGAAGCACACAACATCGCCCCCGCTGCCGGTGCGAACTACGCGCTGGAAAGTCAGCGGACGCGCTTCATTCGCTCCATCAGCCCGCATTTCCAACATCGTCTGTTCCTCACCGCAACCCCGCACAACGGCTACACGGAATCCTTCACCTCTCTGCTGGAATTGCTGGACGACCAACGCTTCGCCAGAAACATCCTGCCCGATGAAAAGCAGTTGAGTCAGGTGATGATCCGTCGCCTCAAGAGCGATCTGGTCGATGCGGAAGGCAAGCCGCTCTATGCACAGCGCAAGTTGCAGGCGTTGCTGGCCTCGTACTCTACACAAGAGCGGGTCATTCACCAGAAGCTGAACGACTACTGTGCGAGCCGGGAACAGGACGCAGAGAAAGCAGGAAATGCTTTCGGCACATCGTTCGTGAACCAGCTGCTCAAGAAACGGCTCTTTTCTTCTCCTGCCGCCTTCGCGTCCACCCTCGAGAAGCACATTGCCAGTCTGGCCAATGGCCACCAGCGTAAGGACAAGGACACAATGGCGGACCGCATTTTGCGCAAGGCCATCCTGCGAGTCGATGAAGACTACGCCAACGACCAAGAGGTCGAAAACGCCCAGTCAGAGGCCGTCGAAGAGGCTTCACGTCGTGCGCAACCGCTGACGGCAGACCAGCAACAAATGCTGAACGAACTGAGATCTTGGGCGCAAACCGCCAAGAATCAGGTCGATGCCAAAGCCAAAGCCGTCCTCGACTGGCTCACGGCCAACCTCAAGACCGATGGTCAGTGGAATGATCGTCGGGTCATCTTGTTCACCGAATACCGTACCACGCACCAGTGGATGCACGAGATCCTGGCCAGTCACGATTTCGGTGGCGATCGTCTGGCCATCCTTCACGGCGGCATGGCGCAGGACGAGCGCGAGAAAGTCAAAGCGGCCTTCCAGACATCGCCCAAAGATTCGGCGGTGCGAATCCTGCTGGCCACCGATGCCGCATCCGAAGGTATCGACTTGCAGAACCACTGTAACTGCCTCATCCATCTGGAGATCCCTTACAACCCCAATGTGATGGAGCAGCGCAACGGTCGTATCGACCGACACGGTCAGCGCCAAAGGGAAGTGCTGATCTGGCACCCTGTCGATGGCGGCGAACATGGCAAAGCAACCATTGGCGGCCACGGCGACGACATCATTCGTGCGTTGCGCAAGCTCGAATCCATGCGGGCGGACATGGGCAGCGTCAACCCGGTCATCGCGCCGCAGATGTCAGGGCTGATCGAAGGCTCGCTCAAAGACCTCGACACCCGCTTGGCTGAAGCCAAGATTGCCAAGGCCAGACGCTTCGTGCGCGCCGAGCGCGAACTGAAAGATCGCGTCGCCAAGCTGCACGAACGGCTTCTGACCACGCAGCAGGATTTTCACCTCACGCCAGAGCACATCCTCATGGCGGTCAAGACGGGCCTCGAGTTGGCAGGCCGCCCGCCACTCGAGCCCTTTGCTTTGCCTGATACCCCTGCTGGCACTGTATTCAAGATGCCCGCGCTGTCGGGCTCGTGGGCGCGCTGCCTCGAAGGCTTGCGTCACCCCCACACACTCCAAATTCGGCCCATCACCTTCGATCACGCCGTCGCCACCGGTCGTGACGACGTGGTGCTGGTTCACCTGAACCACCGCCTGGTGCAGATGTGCCTACGCTTGCTGCGCGCCGAGGTCTGGGCGCAAGACGATGTGAAGAAGTTGCATCGCGTCACCGTGCGTTCGGTGCCGGACGCACTGATCGACGGGCCTGCCGTGGTCGTCATCTCGCGGCTGGTCGTCACGGGCGGCAACCATCATCGCCTCCACGAAGAACTAACGGTCGCCGGGGGCTATCTGGGCGATAAATCATTCCGTCGTGAGGAAGGCGTCACCAAAGTCCAGCAATGGCTGGATCAAGCCAAGCCGCTGACCGCCAGAGATTCTCTGTTCGATGCCGTCCGCGTCCGTTTCGACCGTACGCAAAGCGCCATCCTGCAGGCGGTCGACGCCCGGTCGAAAGACCGACTCAAGTTCCTGACCAACACCCTTCAATCCCGCAAACAGCAGGAAGTGGCCGACATCGGTTCCGTGCTTGATGAGCTGGAAAAAGCCATCCAGCTTGAGTTGAAAAAAGATCAGCAACCAGCCCAGCTCACCCTGTTCTCGGAAGACGAACGAACACAGCTCAGGCGCGATACCGCCGCGTTGGAGGCGCGTCTTGCCCGCATTCCAGCCGAGCGTCAGCAGGAGGCCGATGCCATCGAAACCCGTTACGCCAAACTGAACGACCGCACCTTCCCGGTTGCCGTGATCTTTCTGGTGCCCGAATCGGTCGCTCAGGGAGGTGCTGCATGAGTGCGATCAGCCTGCATGATGACTGGCTGTCGCTGATCGAGATCTCCGGCCCCTTCCTCGCCGTTCCCGTTCTGAAGGAAGCCTTTCCGCAAGGGTTGGAAGAACTCGATGGCATCAAGCGTAAACGCCTGCGCCAAGCCTACGAGGAATGGCGCGAAGCGCTGGAGCTGGAAGACGCGCAGTTTGCCGAGTTACACGCGGCTTGGATCGACGAAGTGCTATCGCGCGGCCTCGAATTCGATGAAGACGGCAAAGGCGATGTCCTGAAACGTGCAGACTGGTGCACCGCCAACCTTCGAGCCAGCTTGCCAGAACACGGCGTGACGCAGTCGCCGGATCTTGCTGTGATCGATGAGCAACGCGCCAATAAGCCGCTGCTGCTGATCCAGACCTATGCGCAGGATGTCGATCTCGATGCCACCTTGAAGCAAAACGGCTGGGCCGCCACACCCGCCGATCGCATGGTCGCTCTGTGCCGTTCGCTGGGTTGTCGCCTCGGGCTGGTGACCAATGGCGAGCGTTGGATGCTGGTGGATGCCCCGGTCGGTGCGGTCACCACCTTTGCCAGTTGGTATGCCCGCATCTGGAGCCAAGAACCCATCACGCTGCAGGCCTTCGTGCATCTGCTCGGCATTCGGCGCTTCTTCGTCGACGAATCCGAACAACTGCCCGCACTGTTCGATCGCTCACTGAAATTCCAGGATGAAGTCACCGACGCACTTGGTGAGCAGGTACGCCGCGCCGTCGAGGTGTTGATTCAAACCCTCGACAAAGCAGACCAGGATCGCAACCGCGAACTGCTGCACGACGTCAAGGAACCTGAGCTGTATGAGGCTGCGCTGACGGTGATGATGCGTTTGGTGTTCCTGCTCTCCGCCGAGGAGCGTGGCCTGCTCCTGATGGGCGACGAACGCTACGAGGCCAATTACGCGCTCTCCACCTTGCGCATGCAGTTGCGCAAGGAGTCCGAGGAAATCCTTGAGCGCCGCTGGGATGCCTGGTCGCGTCTGCTGGCGATCTTCCGCGCGGTGTTCGGCGGCATCGAGCACGAGAATCTGCGTCTCCCCGCGCTGGGTGGATCACTGTTCGATCCAGATCGATTCCCTTTCCTCGAAGGTCGGTGCAAGGGCTCGAACTGGCGCAGCGATGCGGCCACACCGCTGCCCATCGACAACCGCACCGTGCTGTTGTTGCTGGAGGCCATTCAGCAATTCCAGGGCCGCACACTTTCATATCGCGCACTGGATGTCGAACAGATCGGCTACGTGTACGAGGGCCTGCTCGAACGCACCGTCAAGCGCACCGATGAGGTCACGCTGGAGCTGGATGCTACCAAGAGCGCCAAGACGCCATGGATCAAGCTGGCCGAGCTGGATTCGGCTCGCTTGGACGGTGCGGCGCGATTGGCCGAGTTGCTGCAAGAACGCTCCGGCAGTTCGGCCAGCCGGGTGCGCAACGATCTGGCCAAGCCAGTCGACGACACCTTAGCCGACCGCCTGCTGACGGCTTGCCAGGGTGACACCAAACTCCGTGACCGCGTCAAACCCTATGCCCATCTGCTGCGCACCGATCCGTGGGGCTATCCGCTGGTCTATCCCGCCGGAGCTTTCATCGTCACCACCGGTTCTGACCGGCGCGAAACCGGCACCCACTACACCCCGAAATCGCTGACCGAAGCGATCGTCGCCGAGACTCTCACGCCAGTGGCCTATGTCGGCCCGGCAGAAGGAGCACCGCGCGATCAATGGGTACTGAAATCGCCCGCCGAACTGCTTGATCTCAAGATCTGCGACCCCGCCATGGGCTCGGGCGCATTTCTGGTGCAGGCCTGCCGTTGGCTGTCGGATCGGCTCGTCGAGGCATGGTCGCAGGTCGAAGCCTTGGGCAAAACAGTGAGCGTGGATGGTGAAGTTCTGGCTGCAGGAGCAGCCACGGAACCTCTACCCCGCGACAGCGAAGCTCGCACGGTGATCGCGCGCCGGCTCATCGCCGAGCGCTGCCTGTACGGCGTCGATTTGAACCCGCTGGCAGTCGAACTGGCCAAACTCTCGATCTGGCTGGTGACGCTCGCCAAGGGGCGTCCCTTTGGCTTCCTCGACCACAACCTACGCTGTGGCGACAGCTTGTTGGGCATTCACCGGCTGGATCAGCTCACCGAACTGTCAATGACGCCCGGCGGCAAAGGTCAGCAACGCCTGTTCGGTCAGGACATAGAGCGGGTAGTGCGTGAGGCAATCGAGCTGCGGATACGCCTGCGCGCAATGCCCATCCGCGACATTCGCGATGTGGAAGCCATGGCACAACTGGACGCCGATGCGCGCCGCAGACTCGAAGTGCCGGAATGCATCGCAGATACATTCATTGGGGAGATGTTTGCATCGGGCAGCAATGGCGCGGGACTGGAGAACACGCTGGCGTCCCTGACAATCCAAGCCGGACAGGCTATCAACGGCGGCCGAGACATGCTTGCCTCAATTCGCCGCAGGTCGGTCGCCACGCTCTCGACAGACCTGCCTGCCGACAAACCTGCGCGTCAACCTTTCCATTGGCCTTTGGAGTTTCCTGAGGTGTTCACGTGTGAACGGGGTGGCTTTGACAGCATGGTCGGCAATCCACCGTTCTTAGGAGGAAAGCGGATAACAGGTACTGCAGGAACAGCGTTTCGAGATTGGCTTGTTATTCATATAGCCAGAGGAAAAGTTGGGAGCGCTGATTTAGTTGCATATTTTTTCCTGCGGTCTTATTCGCTTCTTCGCGAAAATGGGCACTTTGGTCTTCTTGCGGTAAACACAATTGCCGAGGGCGATACACGTCAAGTCGGCCTTGAGGAAATGCTCAAGACTGGTGCTGTCATACATTCCGCTTATCCCAACGAGGCTTGGCCAGGAGCCGCTGCGGTTGTCACTAGTCGTGTCCACGTGCGAAAGGGTAAATGGGATGGCCTTCGCAGCCTGCATGGCACGACAGTCCCGCATATATCCGCCTTCTTGTCTGGCCATGAAGATTGGAGTCTTCAGCGGCTTAAAGCCAATGTGGGGATTACTTTTATTGGATCGGTTGTCAACGGCATGGGATTTATTCTCACTCCCGAAGAGGCTCAGCAAATGCTGGACGCCGATCCTAAGAGCTCAGAGGTAATCTTCCCTTACCTCAATGGCAGCGACCTAAATTCTGATCCGGATCAGCACCCGAGTCGCTTTGTAATTAATTTTTGGGACTGGAGTGAAGATCGCGCCAGGAAATACCTTAAACCATATGATCGAGTTCTTTCTCTCGTTAAGCCGATTCGTGAAAAGCTCAACCGAGCAAAGTATCGAGACCGCTGGTGGCACTATTCAGAGGCTGTTCCGAACCTATATCACACCATTGGATTCGGGCATAACTTTGAGAAACATCCGGCAAACTGGGATTCGGCGCTTAAACAATCAGAGCGTGTACTGGTCGTTACGCGGGTAAGCAAGACGCTGGCATTCTCATTTGTCAAAACAGGTATCGTTTTTTCTGATGCCACGGTCGTTTTTTCGGCGAATAGAGGTCGAGATCTAGCGTTGCTTCAGTCGAGTATTCATGCGGTATTTGCGTGGCAGCACGCTTCACGATTGAAGACTGACTTGCGGTATAGCCCAACGGATGCGCTCGAACCGTTTGTCTTCCCTGACGGTTTCCATGATGCTCCAGATGGCCAGCTTGATGACTTGGGAGATCGGCTCGACCAAGCGCGTATAGAAGTCATGCAGGCCGATCGGATCGGCCTGACCAAGCTCTACAACCGCTTCCATACCGTAACTGAACGTGACCCCCGCATCGAACGGCTGCGTGCATTGCAGCGTGAAATGGATACCGCTGTTGTGCACGCCTACGATTGGAACGATCTCGACCTTGAACACGGTTTTCACGAAGTGCCGTATCTACCGGAGAACGACTGCGTCCGCTTCACAATTTCGGAGTCAGCGCGCGTCGAAGTGCTGCGACGACTGTCGGAGTTGAATCGCCAGCGTTACGAAGAAGAGGTTGTGGCAGGGTTACATAGTGACGCGACCTCACGCAAAACCAAGAGCGCACCCAAAGGGAAATCAGTACCCGCGGAATCAACTACCCAAGCGGGGTTCGACTTCGGGGAGTCGTCCAGCAAGGGTATCCGCCGTCTGCATAGCGATCACACCGAGGAATAACATGGAACAGAATGAACAAATGAACCTCATTGAGGCGTTTAACGCAGAGCAAAAAGATGAGGCCGAGGCGCAGATTGCCCTTCGTCAGAAAGAGACCGACTTTGACATTCGCGAGTACCCCGTAGAAGTCATCGTCAAAAAATTCACTGACAAGATCGAGGGCGACAAGGCTGAAATATTCGTCCCTGATTACCAGCGCGAACTGGTGTGGAGTGAGGCTCAACAGTCTCGGTTCATCGAGTCGATTTTGTTGAATCTGCCGATCCCTTATTTGTACGTTGCGGACATAACGTCAGGGGAAGATGCTGGCCGACTCGAGATCGTCGACGGTTCTCAAAGAATAAGAACCCTGGTTAGATTCATGGGCAACGAGCTGAAGCTCGATCGGCTTGAAATACTGGATAAGCTGATCGGATTTCGCTTCAAAGACCTTCCTCTGCCCAGGCAGCTTCGCTTCGGGCGCAAAACCCTGCGCATGATCGAACTCATCGAGGTTGACGAAGAAGCAAGGCGGCAACTTTTTGATCGACTGAATAGTGGCGGATCAAAACTGGAAGACATGGAAAAACGAATGGGGTCTCGCGACGGTCAATTCCTGACGTTTATCCGTGGTCTGTCCGATATCCAGGAGTTCAAAGACCTGTGCCCCATTAGCGACGCCCGAGTGAAGCGCCGGGAGTATCCGGAGCTTGTACTGCGTTTCTTCGCCTACCGGGATCAATATGAGAACTTTGACCGCCGTGTAGACGAGTTCTTGGATAACTACCTCGACGACAAGAATCAAAATGGCTTTGATAGCGCTGCCTTCGAAAGCAGCTTCATGGGAATGCTTTCATTTGTTCGCCAGCATTTCCCCTATCACTTCCGCAAGAATGCAAATAACTCATCGGTGCCTCGCATAAGGTTCGAGGCGATCGCCATTGGCGTTGCACTTGCCCTCGCTGAAGACCCGAACATTCAGCCCGGCAACATGGATTGGCTCGAAAGCGAAATGTTCCGCTATTTGACCCGATCCGATGCAAGCAACTCTCGCCCTCGGGTAATCAATCGGATTCATTTCGTCAGAGATAGCTTGCTTGGTCGAGATGTCGAATGGGCCAATGGGGTCGAGCCAACGGTATGACCACATCAATCCCGGCAATGGTCGGCGCAGAGGAGACATACAACTCTCGCTGCCGTGAGATCGAGCGCTTCTTTGAAATGCTGCAGTTCATGAGAGACAACCGGGACTCAAGGTTGTGCGGCGAGCCATCGGATGTGGCGAACCCGAACACTTATGTTGTCGGCAGAGACCTCGAGAAGACGCTGAGAGCTTCCGCCTATTTGATGCTGTACAACCTGGTGGAAGCAACGATGACAAATGCGATAGACGCCATACATCAACACATCGCGGATGAGCAGGTCGGCTTCGACGAACTCAAAGAGGATGTAAGAAGAATTGCCATCAAGGGTCTTCGCAAAGCGGTGTCATCGGAAACGCCATCGGAACTTCTTGATTCAGCCATCCCGATATCCAGCGCGCTGATCTGGCTTGGTTTTGATAAAAAAGACTTGTTTTCTGGCAATCTGGATGGTCGCTTGATCAAAGACAAGGCGAAAGAATACGGGTTTCAACTCGCCGATCATGACAAAGCTGCTTCACGCGATGGCGTCAGGCTTCTCAATGTCAAGACAAAACGAAATGAATTGGCTCACGGCGGCATTTCTTTCGAGGATTGCGGCCAGGACACTTCCGTAGATGAGCTTGTTGCGATTTTCGATGAAATAAAAATATTCATCAAAGCCGTATTGGATGGCGTCTCAGACTATTTGTCGACCAGAAGTTATTTGCATGCCGTGAATGCGAATACTGTCACGGCATAAATAAAAACTTTTGGGTGGAGTGATGATGGACTTGATACAGAATAAAAATCCGAATGCATGGATCGCCATCGATCATGGCGTCGCCGCAGACCTCTCACTTGCACCTTATACGTTGCGACTGAAAGGTGAGCATTCGCTGTATCAAGCCATAGCGGATGACGATTGGGTCTTGATCCTAAATGCCGCTGGTCACATCACACGAGTCGGACGTGCGCTGCGAATTCGCTCCGATCTGGAGACCACCACGATCTATTTCGACCACATGCTGTTGGTCGATTCGGCGGTTTCGATTGGTCTTACTTCGCTCACCCCGCCTTCGTCCGGCAGCGTTGGTCGAATTCAATGGACGGATTTCCTGGAGTCGCTCCCCAAGGCGTTGCACAAGACCATCGCCGAAGTGCCGATCATCGAGGATCAGGCCTATATCCGCGAACTGCTGCAACTGGCCGTGATGGACGACCTGCTCGGCCCCGCTGGCGGCCCCCGTGAACGCATCGTCGACATGGGTGTGCGGGATCGCTACCTGGTTGGCAAACTGGCCCCGCGTGAGGCCGCACAGGGCGGCATAGAGGGGTTGGACGGGCGCACTGGCCAATGAGGACGCCGAAGAGCCCACGGAGGCCAAGGCTCCGGGACGTCACGAGCCTGGTGCGGAGTTTGGAACGGCCACCGGGCGTGTGGAGCCGGAGTCGGATTCGGCGGACGAGATTGACGCCGCCAGCAACCAGTCTCTGGTGCCCAGCAGTCTGGGCATGACTTTCTGCGTCGATGGTGACGCCGACCGGATCGAGATCGAAGCGCGTTGGGGCCGGTACGAGCGCGTGCCGAATGGCGAGCATGAACTGCTCAAGTCCAACGGGCAGAAGGCCAAGGTGTGGCAACGCATTCCTTGTGGCGGCAAGATCGTGCTGCCGCTGATCGAAGGCGTGATTCCGCATCAGGCTCCCGACAACGAGTTTCCCGAAGTGCGCGTGCAGGGCTCCATTCGGGCCAAGAATGCAAATGGCGATCGGCTGGTCACGCCGTTCCTTGTGAATGCACAGGAAGAGCCGGACACCAACCGCGATACGGCGTGGGTGTTTCAGCCCGAATTGATCGTGCGTGCGGAGACCGATGCTGCCAAGCGCGCCATCTTCCGGCGCAGGCCGGTGCTGGACGCAGACGGTATGGACCCGGAGCGAGAAGCGCTGGAGATGATCTACCGCAACCGCGTCGAGTTCGCCGTGGGCCATGGCGTTGCCGTACACGCCGACACCGCAGATGACGTTACCCTTGACCACCGAGGTGCGTACCACGGTGATGCCGCAGTACGAGGTGCAGGTCACGGAGACGCCAGGCCTCGATCCATCCGATCGTCCGGCAATGCGCCAGATGGTCAGCAGCGGCCTGCTCGATATGCAGCGACTGGCGACCTTGGAAATCGATTCGCTGGTCGATGCCTTGAGCATGCTGACCAAGGACTACGCCGCGTGGATCGATGAACAGCGCGCTCGCGTCGGTGCCGAAGTAACCGGCTACGACACGCAGTCGCATCAGGCGATGGATCGTTGCCAGGAGATCCATACACGCCTGCAGCAGGGCATCGACACACTGAAAGCCGATGAGAAGGCGCTGGCTGCCTTTCGCTTCGCCAACCGAGCGATGGCCACGCAGCGCGTGCGCAGCCAGTATGCGCTGGCCATGCGCCGGGGCGAGGATGTCACCCTTGATAAATTCGATGTGCTGAAGAACCGTAGCTGGCGTCCATTCCAGTTGGCGTTTCTGCTGCTCTCGATTCCGTCGTTGGCTGACCCGAGTCACCCTGATCGTGTCCAGCCCGTCGAGGCCTATGCCGATCTGCTGTGGTTCCCCACCGGTGGCGGTAAGACCGAAGCCTATTTGGGCGTGGCGGCCTTCACCATGGCCATTCGACGCATGCAGGGCAATCTTGGCGGGTTCGACAGCTCGCGCGGTTTGGCCGTGATCATGCGCTACACGCTGCGCTTGCTGACGCTGCAACAGTTCCAGCGTGCCACGGCATTGATTTGCGCGATGGAAGTGTTGCGACGTGAAGCGCTGGACAAGGGCGACAAATCCCTTGGTACGGAGCCTTTTACCATCGGTCTCTGGGTTGGCAACAAGGTTACGCCGGGCACGACCGAGGACAGCCACCGCGCCATCGAGGATGTGCGCAACCCCGGCAAATACAACGCCGGAGCGGCCTCACCCGCACAGCTCACCAGTTGCCCGTGGTGCGGCTCGGAAGTGGCCGCCGGGCGCGACGTCGAGGTCGACAAAGGCTCTGGCCGCACCTTCGTATTCTGTGGTGACAAGAAGGGTCGCTGCGATTTTTCCAAGGGCAAGTCCAGCAAGCAGCCGCATCCGGGGATACCGGTGCTAGTGGTCGACGAAGAAATCTACCACCGACCACCCACGATGATGATCGCCACCGTGGACAAGTTCGCCATGATGGCGTGGCGTGGTCAGGTGCGCACACTGTTTGGTCGCGTCGGGCAGGAATGCGAGCGCCACGGACTGCTTTGGCAAGGTGCCGATTGCAACGGCAATCATCAAGCGGGCAAGGGCTTACCTTCCTCCAAGGTGAAGGCCATCAACCCGATACGTCCGCCAGACTTGATCATTCAGGACGAGTTCCACCTGATCAGCGGGCCGCTGGGCACCATGGTGGGTTTGTATGAGACCGCCGTGGATGAACTATGCGGCTGGACGCTCGATGGCAAGACGGTCAAGCCCAAGATCATCGCCTCCACAGCAACGGTGCGCAAAGCCAAGGAGCAGGTGAACAACGTTTTCATGCGCCGTGTGTCGGTGTTCCCGCCGCATGGACTGGACGTGGAAGACAACTTCTTCTCGGTGCAACGCCCGATCGAAGAGAAGCCGGGACGGCGTTACCTCGGCGTGTGCTCACCCGGCAGTTCGCGCCCCGCAATGCTGATCCGCGTCTACACCGCGTTCTTGACGGCAGCGCAGGAACTGTTCGATCACTTTGGCGAACCCGCTGACCCGTACATGACCATGGTTGGCTACTTCAACTCCCTACGCGAGTTGGGCGGAATGAAGCGCTTGGCAGAGGACGATGTGCAGACACGTTCCTATCGCGTGCAGATGAGCATGGTGGAGCGCCCCGCACTGGCACAACGCAGCATCAGCAACATTCGCGAGCTGACGTCCCGAGTATCAAGCCAAGACATCCCCAAGTACCTCGATAACCTGGAGGTCAAGTTCAAGTCCGAGTTCGACACATTGAGCGGCAAGTACGTGACCCGCTGGCAGGAAGGTGACACGCGCGCCATTGATGTGGTGCTGGCGACCAACATGCTTTCCGTCGGTGTCGACGTGAACCGACTCGGCCTGATGGCCGTGAACGGGCAACCCAAGGGGACTGCCGAATACATTCAGGCCACCAGCCGTGTCGGGCGTTCTTTCCCGGGCTTGGTCTGCACGGTGCTGACGTGGGCCAGACCGCGCGACCTGTCGCATTACGAAACCTTCGAGCACTACCACGCCACTTTCTATAAACACGTCGAGGCACAATCGGTAACGCCATTCTCGCCACGCGCGATGGATCGTGGTCTGACAGGCTCGTTGTTGAGTTTGATGCGTCTGGAGAACGACGAGTTCAGCCCGAACGAAGGCGCTGGCCAATTGAGCATGTCCAATCAGGCCGAGATCGTCGATGCCATCAAGGTATTGGCAACTCGCGCGGGCAATGTCGCTGAAGACAACTCGCGCAAGCAATTGGCTGAGACTGAGCTGAAAGAGCGCGCCGACGAATGGGCGAAAGAAGTCAGCAAGGGTGGGCGCATCTTGGCCTATGAGAAGCGCGGCCCCGAGAAAGACAAGACCGTTGCATTGATCAAGTCACCAGGACTTCAAGCCTGGGATAACTGGACCGTGCCGATGTCGATGCGAGAAGTCGAGCCCGGAGTGCGTCTGATCATGAATACGAGCCATATCACGGACGATCACGATTGGAAGCCTCGTCCCGCAACGAAGGATGAGGATTGAACATGATCATCAACAACAAAACGCCAGTCGGCGAAGTACGCCCCAGCCAATTGCTGTGGACATATGGCCCCGGTGCGTTGATCGACTTGCCCAGCCTTTCCGTCGTGACGCTTGGTATCGACCGCTGGGAAAAGGATCGCTGCCAGCCGATTCAGGAGGCGCGGCTGCTCGCTGCAGTTCGGAAGGTTTTGGGAACGCAGGTCGAAAACCTGCGGATGCCGCCATTCCAGAAGAGTGAACTCGTAGACGTCTGGTCGGCCGAGGCCAATATCGGCGTTCCCGTCCGGCCATTCCCGCGCTGGATGCGCTGCGTGAAGTGCGGCCTGCTGTCGCCCTTTGATGCCGGTCTGTTCGAGATCAAGGAGAACCGCTTCAGGCCGGAGCGTACCCGCTTCGTTCACAAAGGATGCCGTGGTTCCAAAGGCGATCAACCGGCCAAGGATGCGGATGCCGTTCCCGCCCGTTTTTTGTTGGCATGCCGCGACGGGCACCTCGACGATTTCCCTTGGCACTACTTCGTCCACGGCGGCAACAGTTCGTGCAAGGGCACGCTGCGCTTCTTCGAGAGCGGCGCATCGCTGCAAACGGAAAACCTGTGGGTGAAGTGTGATGCCTGTGGGGCCTCCCGAAGCATGGCGCACGCCTTCGGCAAGGCAGGAAAAGAGAATCTGCCGGGTTGTCGAGGGCGGCATCCCCACCTCGATCACTTCGACCATGAATGCGATGAAGAGGCTCGCGCAGTTCTGCTGGGGGCCACGAATAGCTGGTTCCCAATCACGCTCTCGGCGCTCGCGATTCCTCAGACCAAAGACCCGCTCAGTCAGCTGATCCAGGATGGCTGGGAGTTTTTCGAAGACCTCGATTCCGAAGCCGAGGTATCGGTGACAGTGAAGACACTGAAGAAGACCGGGGCGCTGCCAGGAATCGACAAATATGCTGCAGCCGCGATCTGGACGGCCATCGAGGCACACCGCAAAGGCGGCGGACAGGAGGCCGTGGGTGAAGCCGACATCAAGGGGCCTGAGTGGGATGTACTGACCGAGGCCAACCCGCCCACGGACTACCCGCATTTCATGAGCAAGAAGGTGGGCACTCCGCCAAGTCTCGGAGGCCATATCAGCCGAGTCCTGCTCCTCGAGCGTTTGCGCGAGGTGAATGCGCTGCTGGGTTTCACGCGGGTCGAGGCACCCGAAGAATCCGGCGATCCCGATGAGCGGCCGCAGATGGCCAGCCTGTCACGCAGCAAGCCAGATTGGGTGCCTGCCAACCAAGTTCATGGAGAAGGGATCTTCATCCAGTTCGACGAGGCTGCCCTCATCAAGTGGGAAGCTTTGGATGGCGTCAAGAAAGTCGACCAGATGCTCCGTGGTGGTCATAGGGGATGGCGTAACTCGCGGCATCTCGACCCGAACGAAGGCTACCCCGGCATTCGTTATGCGATGCTGCACACGCTCTCCCATCTATTGATTCGAGAGTTGGCGCTGGAATGCGGATACAACGCCGCGAGCATTCGTGAACGCATCTATGCCGACACATCTGGCGATAACCCGCAGGCAGGCATTCTCATCTACACGGCAGCAGCCGATTCGGACGGCACGCTGGGCGGCCTCGTCGATCTCGGTAAGCCAGAAAATCTTGGCCGTCTGCTTGAACAAGCGCTGAATCGTTCAAAGGTCTGCTCCTCTGACCCACTCTGTTCGGAACATGATCCGGAGAAGGATCGTTCTCTGCATGGTGCTGCCTGCCATGCGTGCAGTTTGGTCGCGGAGACCTCTTGTGAGCGAGGCAATCGCTATCTGGATCGATCGCTGCTCATCCCGACACTCGAACGCGCCGACGCTGCTTTCTTCAAGGGCTTCTGACATGAATGAACTCTTGGATGCCATTGCAGCCTTGGTCTCTCTGGTTTCGCCCGAAAAGGTGCAGGCAGTTGCCACCCGCGCTCGTCGAACCGAGGCCAGCAAAGCTGCGACGGTGTTGTCGAGCGTGGTGGGAACCCCTGTGGCCAGCACCGTGGTCGAGCAACTTGCGGCCGCGTGGCAAAACACCAAAGTTGGTTCAGACGAATTGGCATCGATGCTTCTTGCCGCCAGCCACGTCTATACCAAAGCCGCTTCGGAGCAATCCACCGAACTCGTGTGGACTGGCCCGACGACGCCTTTCGTATCGGCGCGTCGAACAGAGCAGGCGCTTCTGCAGGTCATCAATTCTGCTGAACAGTCGCTGTTCATCACCAGCTTCGTGGCCTACGACGTATCGACCATCGTCAAAGCACTGAACGCCGCCAATGATCGCGGGGTGAGCATCACCATGTTGCTGGAGTCCTCGCAAGACCATGGCGGCAGCATCAACATCGACGTCATTGGCAAGATGCGGGGCTTGGTGCCCGGCGCGCAACTCTATGCATGGCGCGACAAGACCAGTGATTTTACGGATGGCCGCGTGCACGCCAAAGTCGCTGTTGCCGACAAAGCCTGTTGCTTCATCACCAGCGCCAATCTCACCGGCTACGCGATGGAGAAGAACATGGAGGCTGGCGTGCTCATCTCGGGAGGACGCATTCCCAGACTGCTGGACGACCACTTGCGATCCTTGGTCGACACGAAATTGGTCTCCCCGGTTTGACGGCGCTGCGCGTGAGCCGTTCGCTGTGCTTGTATCGAAATAAGGAATCTTGAATGTCAGGCGAGTACGAAAAAGCCATTTCTATCGGCAAGGCAATCCAGAATGTTGTCTCGCGTCGGTATCTCCTTCCCGCGATACAGCGAAAGTTCACATGGAGCACATCCCAGATCGAAGTGCTGTTCGATTCGATCATGCGCGGCTATCCCATCAACACCTTCATGTTCTGGGAGGTGACCGATGCGGAGGTCAAGAGCAACTTCCGCTTCTACCAGTTCCTGGAAAAATACTGCGAACGTTTCGGCGAGAACAATCCTGACTTCGATACCAAGGGACACGGAAACTTCCAGGCCGTCATTGATGGCCAACAGCGACTGACCTCGCTATACATCGGCCTAAAAGGAACCTACGCGTACAGGTTGCCGCGTAAGTGGTGGCCAAGACTCAAGATGATTCCATCTTGCCGCCCAGACGGCTTTATCTGAATATCGCTGCGCCCCTGGACGAAGAGCGCAACGAGGAGATGATGTCTTATGAGTTCTCCTTCCTGACAAAACAAGAGCGTGAGAAAGCCACCGACGGGAAATGCTGGTTTCTTGTCGGTGATGTGCTGGATCTGGAAGAGGCGGAGACGGCCGATCAGGTGCTGGACGTAGTCATGGCCTACCTTGAGAAGGTTGGCATGTCGTCAAACGCCTATGCTAGAAAAACACTGACGCGGCTCTATTTCGCCGTTCGGCGCGACACCCTGATTCACTACTACAACGAGACCAGTCAGAAGATCGACCACGTCCTGGATATCTTCATTCGCACCAACCACGGAGGTACGCCACTGTCCTTCTCCGATTTGCTGATGTCGATTGCCATCGCAAACTGGAAGAAGGATGCGCGTCAGCAGATCGACGATCTGGTGGACAAAGTCAGGTTCGGCTCAGACATGGAGTTCTCCATTGATCGCGACTGGATTCTGAAGGCAGCGCTGGCTTTGACGGATGCCGACATCCGTTTCAAGGTCGAGAACTTCGCCGGTGCGCAGGTTGCCCGAATCGAGAGCGAATGGGATGAGATCAGCTCCTGCATCTTGGAGACGTTCCGATTGATCCGGTCGTTCGGCCTCAACGACGCATCTCTACGTGCAAAGAATGCAGCCATCCCCATTGCCTATTACCTGTATCACAAGGGACGCGACGCCTCCGCTGGCAAGAAGGGGGTGTTCTCAAGCATCAACAAGCAGGCATTTCACATACAAGATCGAAAACTGATTCGACAGTGGTTGCACATGTCGTTGCTCAAGGGAGTTTTCGGCGGCCAAGGTGATGCACTGCTGACGAACTTGCGCAAGATCATCAAGGCCAATATGTCGGCAGAGTCATTCCCGCTGACGAAGATCATCGAAGACTACCGAGGGCATAGCAAGGATCTGCTTTTCGATGATGACTTCATCAGTCGGTTGCTCAAAACCCAGAAAGATGATGCGTCCTGCTTCTCGATCCTGGCTCTGCTGATGCCGGATCTTGACTACACGCGGGCACTACAGAAAGACCATATCCATCCAGCGGCATCTTTCGGCCCAGAAAAGATGGTTCAGTACGAATTCCTGAAAGGGAAACCGGATGCGATGGAGTTTTTTCAAAATCGCGAGAACTGGAACAGCATCGTCAACCTCCACCTCCTGGACGAGTCCAGAAACAAATCGAAGCAAGACCGGCCATTCGCTGACTGGCTCAAGGAACAAGAGGGTCTTAGCCTTGACGGACTACTGATCCCCGCAGACGCACCACTGGATTTTGCGTCGTTCCGAACCTTCGTTGAAAAACGATCCCAGCACCTGTCAAATATCTTTAAAGGGCTCGGAAACCCGTGACATTCCGTGAGCACCGGTTCAATTCAGAGCGCCCCAACAAAACACAGCATCTAAAATGTGCCGCTGTTCGCCCATTCGCACGCGCCTCTACGAATGGGCAGGCCAGCGGCAAGCCTGTTGGCCATCGCTCCTGATAACGGACAAAAGCAGTACGTCCGCCTCGGGAGCGATGACCCTGATACATCCAGATTGTTAAAGAACGGCGTATCGCCCACGCGGGCGGCACTACGACCTTCCGAGCGGAAGGATTTCGCTCACGACTTCTGATTGCGCGCTACTTACTTGTCCAGCGCCACCAAGCGGACGATGCTGTCGAACTCGTTCAGCACGTCGGGATGATTTTTCGTCAGGTGGCGCAAGATGGCTTCGTTGGCCATCAGTTTGGCGAGATAGCCCTTGGCCAGCACCAGATTGAGAATGTCTTGGCCATAGGTCTGCTCGGCCAGCTTGAACTGCTCTTGAAGATTGCCCATTTCCCGCTCCATCTTGGCCATCTGATCGGCGCTGACGCCGGTCATTTTCTTGGGTTTGGCCTCGCCGACGAGCAGGTTGCTGGGCGTGGCTGCCACCAAGGCCTGTGCGTAGGCCACCGTGATGTTGTTGGCGCTGACCATCAGTTCGACGCATTCGACCTGCCGGGTTGGCTTGAGCTTGCGCAGCACCGCGCCAAGGTTGGCCGAGAAGGTCTGGTCGCGCAGTAACTCGGCAGCTTCTGGACAAATTCCGTCGAGCAGGTTCAGTTTCTTGATGATGTGGCTGATGTCCACATCCAAAGCCTTCGCGAGCTTTTCAGGGGTGACACCACGCTCGACGGCGCGGCGGATCATGAGGTGCTCCTGAATGCTGGAGAGGCGATTGACCCGGTTGTTGTAGGTGTAGCTCTCGTCATCGGTGGCCACGAGACACGGTGCCTTATCGAAACCCAACTGCTTCAGCGCCACCAGCCGCGTGTGCCCGTCGAGCAAGATGTACTGGCCCTCGCGGGAGGGCTTGCCCACCGACAGGGGTTCGATCAGCCCGACAGCCTCGATGGATGCGAGGATCTGCTTGAATTTTCGGGAGGCAAACAAGCCCTCGGGGGTCTTACGCGATGGCAGGATGGCCGAAAGCTCAAGAAATAATGGCTCCGGCACGAAGCCCAGTGGTGGTTTGCTCACGATCCACACCCCCGCGCCCAGACCCGATCCGCCAGATACTGCGGCAACGAGTCCATTCCCTCGGCGCGCAGCAGGTTGGTGAAGTTCTCGTCTGCCAGCAACTGACGCAGTGCACCGACGATGAACAGCAGGTTGCGCTGGGCAGTTTCTGCCTTCCTGACCAGCTGCTTCTGGCGCTCGACTTCACGCTGGTAGTTGCGCACGAGACTGGACGTGGTCACGTCCGCATTGGGTTTGCGAGATGACATCTTGCCGCCGACAGCCCGACCTTGCGTGCGGCGACGTTCGATGACTCGACGTGCCTGGATCAGTTGGCTGCCACGCAGCTTGCCGGATTCATAGGCTTCCTGCAAGGCAGCCTGGATCGCCTTGTCATCCGTGCCCACGCCCGCAATGGCGATCGCCGCATTGAGCGGAATGCGTCCGCTGCCTACGGCCATCAACAGGCGCTCTTCGCCGTTCTTGAGCAGGTACAGGATGCCCTGGACGTACTCCGGGCTCAGGCCAGTTTTCTGTGCGATGTCCTTCTTGTCGTAGCCCTGATCCCGCAGTTGTTCGATGCCTATCAGCAGCTCCAACGGGCTGAATTTGCGCCGTGCGATGTTCTCCGTCAGGCTCATGATGAAGGCCGATTCATCGTCGACGTTCATCACCAACGCGGGGATTTCCTGGTGGCCGAGCGTCTTGAAGGCCTTGAAACGCCCCTCACCGCAGATGAGCAAGTAGTGCTCGCCATCATTCCCCGGGCGCGGCGTCACGATGATGGGCTTCTTCAGGCCGATGCTCTGGATGTTACCGACGATCTGTTCGAACACGCGACTGTTGCGCTCGCGCGGATTGAGAACCTCGATCCGGTTCAGCGGGATCATCCGCAATTCTGAGTGGCGATGCTCTTTGTCCTGATTCATGCGGCCCTCCTTATCCGGATGCGCCGGGCCATGCCATACAGGTAGTCCAGGCTATCAAAGCGGTAACACTCGAACTCGATGCCGTTGTGATCGGCCAGATGGATGCGGGGTTGGCCGAAGTCGAGTCGCGGCAACAGGTAGTAATCCAGCGCCGCCTGATTGGTTTCATCAAGCCGGACGGCAACCGTGATGTCGGGCGCGAGGCTGGTGTCGAAGCGCACCTTCCAGCGACGTCGCCCGTTGTCGAGCATCTGGCAACGGGCCAGCACCAGCGAGATGGTGAACTCGTGGTTGACGGTGAGAAGATCGGTGGCCGGGTCGCGCTCAACCGTGCCGCCGACCTCGGCGATCATTCGTTCGGTCTGGTCGACGATCTCCGGATGCAGTCGGCGCAGGAACTGGTTCACCTCCAGATACTGGTAGTCCCGATCCGGAGTGAAGCCCACCGTCTGGTAGGCGCGGATCAGACTGCCGAAACGATGCGCGTAGGCCGCTGACGAAGGCATGCCCTCAGCTTCATCAATGATCAGGCCGGAGAGATAGCCGTGGCGCTGGTACAGGTTGCGCAGCTTCTCGATCAGCTCCTCATCGCTGTAGCGGTGTGACCGTGCGCGCAGGATGCCTTGCGCTGTGTAAAAAAGCTCCGGCGGCACGATGCCCTCGAACGCCCCTTCCTTCTTGATCCACATCTCGGGGCTGTTGACCACCCGATGCTTCTTGAGCTTGAAGGAGCGCCGGTTGTAGACGTTGTTGCCAATGTATTTCTCGTTGAACAGCACCTCGCGCACTGTCGCCCGTGTCCAATCGCGTCCAAGGTCTGTTCGAATCCCTTGGGTATTCAGCCGTTCGGCAATGTCGAGCTCCGCCAGGTTGTCGGTGACAAACCAGCGATAGATCTGGTTGACGGCGGCGACCTCGTCGTCAGGCCCCGGCTGCAGGATGACGCGGTCGGTTTGCAGGCTCTTGTGCTCGCCGCGAGCCAATTCACCTTTGAGCGTTCCGGACTGATCGATCAGCACACGCCGCAAGCCGTAACCGGCGGGACCGCCTTGCCGAAAACCCAGCTCGATTAGGCGGCACTGCCCGGCGAACACTTTGGCCGACAACTCCCGGCTGTACTCTCCCGCCATCGCACGCTTGACGCCCTTGACGATGGTGGACACGGGCGAGCCATCATTCTCGAACTGCTCGGCGCAGTAGGCGACTTGGATTCCGGCGCGGCGGCAGATGTATTCGTAATAGGCACTTTCGTCGGCGTCCTGAAACCGGCCCCAGCGGCTGACGTCATAGACCAGGATGATCTGGAAGTCCGCGTTTCCCGTCTCGACATCCTTGATCAGTTGCTGCAGTGCTCGGCGGCCATCGATGCGCAAGCCGCTCTTGCCTTCGTCGGCGTAGGTGCGAACGATCTCGATGTTGCGCCGGGCAGCGTACTCACGGATCTTGTCGGCCTGATTCTCCGTCGAGTACTGCTGGTGCTCGGTCGACATCCGCACGTATTCGGCGGCCCTAAATGTCGGAGGGGGTGATTCCGCCTCCGTTGAAAATTCTTCTGCCTGCATAGACCCGATCACTCATTGTTGTGTGCACCTGCTCTCGGGTCTGCTTTTCACCTTACTGGCACGGCCACAACCAGCGGTGTGCCGGTCGGGATGCGCAGGGTTGAAACTGTTGCCATTCAGGATGATCGAGAGCCCATTTGGAGAAAGAAGTTAAGGGCGAATCGCTGGGGTGTCGATCAAGTCCTCTCTTGACACGTCCATCTTGCACGGACACGTCAGGCATACCGGTGTGATCTCGACGATCCAAGAGGTGCCGTTATCCATTGGAAATACTGGATGCCGCGTGATTCGGTACAGACCCGATGGCAAGCTGCACACGTCCATCTTTGCAAGACCAGCGTCCTGCCCCCTGAGATCGCGCAGTCGCTGCTGCTCTCGGTTGAGTTGTTCGTACTCTGGCCGAGCGTTACGGTAGTTTCGCCAGTAGTCAGGATTGCGCTGCGACCACGCCTGCTGGGCGGCGCGCTGGTTGATCCGGTAGTCGGAATCGGACTGAAGCTTGGCCCGTTGCCACTGGCGCTTACGGGCGCGTTGGCAGTTGGGTGAGGAACAGTAGGCTTGGCCGGGAACTTGTGGGCGCGGCTCGAATGGTTGGCCACAGCAGGCGCAGAGAGTGCTGGACATCAAAGTTCTCCATATGAAAATTCATATGGGAACGGCTGATCGTCAGCGGTAATCCGGGAAGCTCAACACCGGGCAATGATCCGGAAATGCCTGATGTTTGAGGCCGCGCGGTGGGGAGGGTGTCAGTAACCCATGTCGAGTTTTTGTGCCTGTGCGGCCAACTCGTCCAGTGCCTTGCGGCGCTCACCCAGTATGGCCTGCCGATTGGCCTCGTCCTGAATGATGCGGCACTGCTCGATGATGTCGGCAAAGCTCGGCTGATTCAGGGCCAGCAGACCATCCTCCAGCATTGCGGCGTAGTCCTTTTCGAGCGCCGCCAGCGATTCACCTGCTGGGATCAATTGCAGTTGACCACTGATGGCGGCGAAGTAATCGATCTTGGCACCGGCAGCATCCTTCTCGACGAAGAACACCGATTTGTGTTCTGCAACGGCCCGAGCCAGAGCTTGATCGGCGCAGGCCGCTGCAAAGTGCGGTGTTTTTGCGATGGCGGCCAGGTCGTACCAGTGGCGCGAATAGCGGTCGCCGCGCAACCGCCCCTGCAAACAATACACATGGGCAGCGGTGGCCTTTTCCCAGAAGGTGCGCTCTGCCGCCATCACAAGGGGTTGGGCGACAGGAAAAGTGACGCCTTCGATTTCTGGCGCAATGTCGCATGCCACTGGCTGAACATGGTGTGGCTCGCCCGTGGCGCGGGCACCAAACTCCAACAGGATCGTGGGCGCTGAATATCCGGTTCCCGTTTTGACTGCCGGATAGGCCAGGATCAGCTTGTCCTTATCTTTGCCTGCCTGCATCAAGCTCGCGTCCAGCCCGGCTTTCTGTAATGCCGCTGCGATGACCGGCCTGACCGTTGCTTCGATCCATTCGGGTAGGCGGTGGCGAACCGCGCTACTGATCTTTTTTTCTTGGCTGGCGGAGTCTGGGATGGGATTGCCTTGCTTCAACAGATCGGCGGCCAGTTCGCGGATGTCATAGGTGAGATCCACGTCCTCAGAAAACCGATCAATGATGCGATAGACCTTGGACAGCGAGGTGCCGCCCTTGAAAGTGAGTTTGCTGGCCAAGTCGGATTCGTAGATGGCGGACAGCACCCAGACCACCCAGATGTCTTTTTCCAGCAGATGCGCAGGCCGCCCGGTACGGGCTGCAGCGAATTCCAAGGCTTCAACCTGATCGTCCCGGCTGAGCGAAAACCAAGACTCAGCCATGTGCGATTGCCTCGCTGACCACTTTTGCCATCCAGCTCGGCAATGCGGCTCGTGCGCCACGCACGGCCTCCCACTCGGATTCGGGCAGCCTGGAGCGCAGTTGCTTCAGCGCCGCCGGTGCAGCTTCCGGCCCCAGCCATGAAAGCGCACGAATCACCTTGCCTGCAGGGCGCTTGCCCAGAAGCAATTGCCAACGGTTAGCGTGCTTGAGCTCCACGCACCGGCTGCCAAGATGCAGGGTGCGGGATGCGCCGGAGGTGAGAAAAACCTCGCGGGTCGGCACCTGCGTGGTCAGGCCCAGTGAATTGGCTTCAGCCGCACCGTTGGCCACGACCGTTTCACCGCAACTGGCCTCAATGGCCTGCACTACAGATTCGGTGGATGGCGGGCGGGAACCAAACCGGCCCTGATGGGGCGCGACATAGGCACCACGACTGACGCGCAGTAATTTCCCTTCCTGAGCCAGTCGGGACAAGGTTTTGTCGATGGCCGCCCGCGACCCAAGATGCAGGAACTCCTTGGGCGACAACAAGCCGCCCTCGGGCATGGCCCGGGCGGCAGACAAGATGTTCTCGGCAAGATGGCTCATGGTCATGGCTCCTTTGTCAGAAGTATAAATCAGTATCTGACAAACTGCAATTTGCAGCAGACCGGCCCGATCAGAGGTCGCAGGTGCACCGCCGAGGCCTCTGCAGCCCCAGAACGCGCACGTAGAAAGAAGGGAAAGTCGCCGAAAGCCAACACGGTTTCGGCCAAATCATCGAATCCACGCCCTCAAGGCCGAGGTGGTACTATCTGGTTCTGATTACGGACGCGGGTTCAGTTCCGTGTTCCGCCACCATTCAAACCCCTGATTTTTCAGGGGTTTTTCATTTCCAGCCTTCCAAATTCTGGCTGTACGGAACCACGTACGGAAAACTTTCCAGAATTCCCCTACAACATGCGCCGGGGCTCCTCCACTGCACACCATGCCGGTGATTCGGCTGCGTTGGCGGGAGTCGAACCTGCATCCCGCCAGCGCATCTTTCAATTCCCGCCCCGCGCCTTCGCAAACGCCGCTGCCAAGGCGCTGTCAGCCTGCGACCTGGTCGGGACGAAGGGCTTGCCGCCCTGCCCTGCGCCGCGCGGGCCGTTGTTCCGGGCTGCCGGGGCACGCTGGTCGCGCAGGTCCTTGGGTTGCGGGGCGTCGTCCAACCGGCGCGTGAGGGCGATGCGCTTGCGTGGCACATCGACTTCCAGCACCTTGACCTTGACGATGTCGCCGGCCTTGACCACTTCGCGCGGGTCTTTCACGAATTTGTCGCTCAGCGCGGAAATGTGGATCAGGCCGTCCTGGTGCACGCCGATATCGACGAAGGCACCGAAGGCGGCGACGTTGCTGACCACGCCTTCCAGGATCATGCCTTCGCGCAGGTCCTTGATGTCTTCGACGCCGTCGGCGAACTTGGCGGCCTTGAATTCCGGGCGCGGGTCGCGACCGGGTTTTTCCAGTTCCTTGAGGATGTCGCGCACGGTCGGTAGGCCGAATTTTTCGTCGGTGAACTGCTCGGCCTTCAGCGAACGCAAAAACGTGCTGTCGCCGATGATCTGCTTCACCGGCTTGTCGCCGGCGGCGAGGATGCGCTCGACCACCGGATAGGCTTCCGGGTGCACGCTGGAAGCATCCAGCGGTTGGTCGCCATCGGCAATGCGCAGGAAGCCGGCACATTGTTCGAAGGTCTTTTCGCCCAGGCGCGGCACCTTCAGCAATTCCTTGCGGGTCTTGAACGGGCCGTTGGCATCGCGATGGATCACGATGTTTTCGGCCACGCCCGCCGACAAACCTGACACACGCGACAGCAACGCTGCCGATGCCGTATTGACATGCACACCGACGGCATTCACGCAGTCTTCGACCTTCGCGTCCAGTGCTTTCGCGAGGCGATATTGATCGACGTCGTGCTGGTACTGGCCCACGCCAATGGCCTTGGGTTCGATCTTGACCAACTCGGCCAACGGGTCCTGCAAACGCCGCGCAATCGACACCGCGCCACGCAGGCTCACGTCCAAGCCGGGGAATTCGCGTGCGGCGAATTCGCTGGCCGAATACACCGAGGCGCCGGCTTCGCTGACCACGATCTTCTGCATCTTCAATTCCGGCACCAGTTTGAGCAGGTCGCCGGCCAGTTTGTCGGTTTCGCGGCTGGCGGTGCCGTTGCCGATCGAAACCAACTGCACGCCATGCTTGATGCACAGCGCACGCAAGCTGTACAGCGATTGATCCCATTGCCGGCGCGGTTCGTGCGGATAGATGGTGTCGGTATCGACCAGCTTGCCGGTGGCATCAACCACCGCGACTTTCACGCCGGTGCGCAGGCCAGGGTCGAGACCGAGCACGGCCTTGGGGCCGGCCGGCGCGGCCAGCAGCAAGTCCTTGAGGTTGTCGCCGAACACGGCGATGGCTTCGGCTTCGGCCTTTTCGCGTGCCTGGTTGAACAAGTCCAGCAACAGGTGCATGTGCAGCTTGGCGCGCCAGGTCAGGCGGCAGGCGTCGGACAGCCATTTGTCGGCGGGGCGGCCCTTGTTTTCGACACCGGCGTGTTTGGCGACGCGGCCTTCGGCGAGGGCATGGCCGGCTTCGGCCTCCACGCCGGGATCCAGGTCCAGATGCAGCACTTCTTCGCGGCGTGCGCGGAACAAGGCCAGCAAACGGTGCGAGGGAATTTTCGCCAGCGATTCGGCGTGGTCGAAATAGTCGCGGTACTTCTCGCCGCTGGTTTCCTTGCCTTGCGCCACGCGGGCGCGGATGACGCCGGTTTCGTGCATCCAGTCGCGCAACTCACCCACTAACGCGGCATCTTCGCCCCAGCGTTCCATCAGGATCGCGCGTGCGCCATCGAGTGCCGCCTTGGCGTCGGCAACACCTTTTTCGGCATCGACATAAGTGGCGGCGACGGTTTCCGGCGTTTGCGACGGATCGGCCAGCAGGCTGTCGGCCAGCGGCTCCAGCCCGGCTTCGCGTGCGATCTGCGCTTTCGTGCGGCGCTTGGGTTTGTACGGCAGGTACAGGTCTTCCAGGCGCGATTTGGAATCGGCAGCGAGGATTTCCGCGCGAAGTTCGTCACTCAGCTTGCCTTGCTCGTCGATGCTGGCCAGCACGGCGGCGCGGCGATCTTCCAGTTCGCGCAGATAAGTCAGGCGCGTTTCCAGGTTGCGTAGTTGCGTGTCGTCCAGACCACCGGTGACTTCCTTTCGGTAGCGGGCGATGAAGGGAACGGTGGCACCTTCATCCAGCAGTGCGATGGCGGCTTGCGCCTGTTCGGTCTGCGCGCCGATTTCGGTGGCGATGGTGGCGGCGATCTGGCGGGCGAGTTTCGGGTTGCTGTCCTGCATTGTCTTGCGTGGCTTCCAGGGGGTTTGCGAAGGGATGGATTGTCGCAAGTCACGCGGCCCCGCAACAGCTTGACAGCGTCGAAAAGAAACGGCCGTTTCCACGCTTCGTCATCCCGGCGAAAGCCGGGATGACGAGCAGAATCATTCAGAAACTCACGGGCCGCTTTCACGACGACGTGCCGCAGAAAAAGAAACGGGCCGCTTTCGCGGCCCGTGGTCTGCATCATGCTGGCTGGCTTACGACTGCGCCTTCACCGGTACCAGGCGGATTTCCACGCGGCGATTCTTGGCACGGCCTGCGTCGGTGCTGTTGTCGGCAATCGGGTACTGCTTGCCGAAGCCGACCGATTCAATGCGCACCTGCTGCACACCCTGCCCGACCAGATAGCTGCTGACCGAACTGGCGCGCTGTTCGGACAGGCGCTGGTTGACTGCATCGGTGCCGATGCTGTCGGTGTGACCGGATACCTCGACGATGGTCTGGTTGTATTCGACCAGGATGCGCGCGACGTTGTTCAAGGCCGGGTAGAACTGCGGCTTCAGCGCGGCACTGTTGAAGTCGAAGGTGACGCCATCGGGCAGGTTGAGCTTGATCACGTCGCCATCGCGGCTGACGTCAATGCCGGTGTTGGCGGTCTGGCGGCGCAGCTCGGCTTCCTGGCGATCCTGATAGGCACCAATGCCGGCACCCGCCATGCCACCAATACCGGCACCGACCATCGCGTGCTGGCGGCGTTCGGTGGCGCTGCCGCCGCTCAGCAGGCCGGCGACCGCGCCGATGCCTGCGCCGATCAGCGCAGCGTTGCGGGTGCGGTTGGGATCGTTCGGATCATTGGTCTGGCCGGTGTAGCTGGCGCAGCCGGCCAGCAGGGTCGCGGCCAGCGTGCCCAGCAGGGCGATTTTCAGGAATCTGTTCATGGCGGGTGTCTCCTGTTCCTTGGGGTGATGACCTTGGGTGGTGGTCTTGCAAAACGGCCAAGCGTGCATCGGTGCGATGCCTGCGGCGACAGAAGATACCCACCTTGCCGACCATGTCACGACTTTGGCTGTAGTTCATTCAGCTTGCGTGGGGCTACGAAGCCGCCGGTATTGCGGCGTTGCAGCATCCAATGTTCGGCATGGAACCGAAAACTGCGGAATAACCGGCTGCCGCAATCCACATAGACAGGTTTCAGTTGGAGAACACCGGCTCGGCCAGGCCTTGCAGGGTTGCGCCGCTGCCGGTTTCCGCTTCCAGCACGATCACTTCGTTGCGACCGGGCTTGAGCCACACGCCGGGGACGAACAGGGTCTGCTGCGGGCCGATGTGCCAGTAGCGGCCCAGGTGGTGGCCGTTGATCCACACATGGCCCTTGCCCAGCTGCCGGGTGTCGAGGAAGGTGTCGCCGGTTTGCTGCACCTCGAAGCTGGCGCGACGGAATTGCGGCTGGCTGTTTTTGGCCGGTGCGCCATCACCGGTCTTGGCAAAAGCCAGTGCCGACAGGTCGCTCAGCGGCAACGGGTACATCGTCCAGTTGTTCAGTTCTTCATCGCCAATGCTGATGTCGCGGCTGATGCCCTTGGTTTCATCGACGAGCTTCGTGCCGAAGTTGATGCGGCCCATGTTTTCGACCAACAGGTCGAGCACGGTGCCGGCCGGCAGATCAACATCGAAACCACGTTCGCCGAAGCGGCGATCGATCTTGCCCAGCACCTTTCCATCGGCCATCACGATGGCGTAGTCGCGCACTTCGCTGACATCCAGCTTGCCTTTCACTGCGGCATCCAGGCGCTTGCGGTACAGCACGAAACCGTAGTTCTGGCCGAGTTCTTCCATGCCTTTCGGCCGCCAGTGGATTTGCGGTGTGCTCAGCGCCGGCAAGGCATCCAGCAGGTTCACCGTTTCGGTCAGCGCAAACGAAGGCACGGCGATGGTCGGCGCGCTCTGCGGGATTGGCGGCAACTTTTCGCCCTTGCGCAGGTGCTTGGCAATGACCTCGCGGAACAGCTTGTACTTGGGCGTGATGCGCCCGGCTTCATCCAGCGCGCCGTCGTAGTCGTAGCTGGTGGTGTCCGGCTGGTAGGGCTGCTCGCCGCTGTAATTGGCACCCGGTTGCCAGCCGAAACTGGTGCCGCCATGCCACATGTACAGGCTGAAGGAAATGTCATTGGCCAGCATCCAGTCCAGCGCCCTCGCCTGCCCGGCGGCGTTGGTGACATTGTGTTTTTCGCCCCAATGATCGAACCAGCCGGCCCAGTATTCGCCGACCATGCGCGGGCCATCGGGGCGGAATTTCTTCAACTCGGCGAACGACTCCTTCGCCGACTGCAGGCCGCCGCCGAAGTTGATCACCGCCGGCACGCCGGGCAACGGACCGCCTTCGAAATAGAACGGGCCGGCACCATCGGCGGTGAACAGCGGCACGTCGAAACCGGCGTCGATCATCTGCTTCTTGATCGCTTCCATGTAGTCGCGATCACGGCCGAAGGAGCCGTATTCGTTTTCCACTTGCGCCATCACGATGGGGCCGCCACGGGTGACCATCAGCGGCTTCAATTCCTGCGCCACGCGCTGCATGTAGCGTTCGCTGGCGGCCATGAAGCGCGGATCCAGGCTACGCACGCGCATGCCCTGGGTGCGCAGCAACCATGCAGGGAAGCCGCCGAAATCCAGCTCGGTGCAGATGTACGGGCCAGGTCGCACGATCACGTCCAGGCCCTCTTCGCCAGCTTCGCGCACGAACTCGGCGATGTCCAGGTTGCTGCTGAAGTCGAACTTGCCCGGCTCCGGTTCGTGCAGGTTCCAGAACACATAGGTCTGGATGGTGTTCAAGCCCATCGCGCGCGCCTTGCGGAAGCGGTCGCGCCAGTACTCGCGCGGCACGCGCGGGTAATGCATTTCGCCAGAACGGATCACGTGTGGCTTGCCGTCGCGAACGAAGTGCGCGCCTTCGATGGCGAAACTTTTCGGCAGTTCCGCCCAAGCGGGCGCGGACAACGGCAAGATCAACGCGAGGGTGAGCAGAAAACGGCGCATGTGGTTCTTCCCGCAGACCGCAATCAGTAATCGCCGCCCAGTGCGAAGATCGGTGCGCGATCCTTCCACTTGCCTTCGGTGAAGTCCGGGAACGGCAAGGTGCGGTAGTCCTCGGCGATGGATTGCTCGGACAACGGCGTGATCGCGCTCCAGGCGACCGCGTCGTAGATGTCGATCGGCATCGGCGCCTTGGCCTTCACCGCCTCGATGAAGGCGTGCACCACGAACCAGTCCATGCCTCCGTGGCCCGCGCCGGCGGCCTGCTCGGCGTACTTGCGCCACAGCGGGTGATCGTATTCGTCGTAATACTTCTGCGCGTCTTCCCACTTGTGCGGCGGGCTCTTGCCTTCGATATGGATCGACTTGTTGACGTCCATCCACAGGCCATCGGTGCCCTGCACGCGGAAGCCCAGCGAATACGGGCGCGGTAACGACGTATCGTGCTGCAGGATGATGGTTTCGCCGTTCTCGCAGCGCAGCGTGGTGGTGACCACGTCGCCCAGCTTGAACTGCACCTTGGCGTTGGGGTGGTCCGGGCCGCCCTTCGGGTTCTTCACGATGTAGTCGTGCAGGCCGCGCGCCTTGCTGGCGAAGGCGTTGATGTGGGTGAAGCGGTTGCCGCGATGGATGTTGGCGTACATCGCGCAGGGGCCGATGCCATGGCTGGGATACAGCTCACCGTTGCGGTCGATGGAGTGCTGGGTGCGCCACTGCGATTCGGAGAAGCCCTTTTCGCCGAATTCCACGCCGCTGTCGTAGGGCTCGTCCGGACTCCCGGAATTGAACTTCACCCCGCGCAGGTCATGCTGGTACCCAGCCTGCATGTGGATGAGTTCACCGAACAGGCCGGCACGCACCATCTGCAGCACGGCCATCACGTCGCGGCGGTAGCAGACGTTTTCCATCAGCATGTACGGCGTGCCGGTGCGCTGCTGGGTGCGCAACACATCCCAGTGATCCTGCAGGGTGATGCCGGCGACGACTTCGCAACCGACGGCAATGCCGGCCTGCATCGCGGCAATGGCCATCGGCGCATGCCATTCCCACGGCGTGCAGATCATCACCGCGTCGATACCCTTGTGCGCCAGCAGCGCCTTCCACGCGCTCTGGTCGCCATTGCCGCCATACACCTTCGGGCGCTTGCGGCCGGTCTTGTCGATGATCGCCAGCGCCATGTCCAGCATCACCTGCTGGGTGTCGGCGATGGCGACCAGCTCCACGTCGTCGCGGCTGAGCAGCGGCCCGAGCTGCGATTGCCCACGCAGGCCAGTGCCGATCATCGCCACGCGCAATTTGTCGCCGCGGCTCTTGGCAAAGGCAGGCGCGAAGGCGCTGGTCGCGGCCAGCACGCCGGCGGCGGTAGTGGAAATCAGGAAGTCACGTCGTTTCATTGAGTTATCGGGGCTGGGCTTTGGGTGTTTCGACTCTAGGGTAGTTTTTTGGGAGGCGTCAACAAAAAAGAAAACAAAATGGCAAGATTTGTCGAATAACCGAAAGATCGGTGTCGATGCGGGTTTCGCACCCTTCTGTTCAGCATTGCCCTGCATTCAAAAACCCAATCCCGTTCTGCCGGCAAAAAACAACGAGCCATGCCCGGCCCTCGGGTTGCGCCGGCAATCCCCCGCCTCCTTTCCACTTGCTTTCGATATTTGACATCACGAAAGAAAAAGCTGATCTTCCACCCATCTGAAAGGAAAGCGAAATGCACGTTTCACAGCTCCCCGATACGGCCTTGTGGTCGCCTTCCGGCGGTCAACACACCGCCAAAGAAATCGCCCAGCAGCCCGCCCTGTGGGCGCAATTGGCCGATGCACTGGAAACCGCGCAGGCCGGCATCGACGCCTTCCTGGCCGACTGGCTGACCGATCCGCGACGCCGTGTGATCTTCACCGGCGCGGGCAGTTCCGGCTTCATCGCCGAGATGGTCGCCGACACGGTCAACACGCAATGGCCAGCCGACGTGCGCGCGGTGCACACCACCAGCCTGCTGACCCATCCGCAGCTGTACCTGCAACGCGAGCGCCCCACGTTGCTGGTGTCGTTCGGCCGCAGCGGTTCCAGCCCGGAAAGCGTGGCGGCCGTGGAACTGGTGCGCGACTGCGTCGAGCAAACCCGTTTCCTCGACATCACCTGCAATGCCGAGGGCGAACTGGCGCGCCTGGGCAAGGATCGCGCCGATACCTTCACCCTGCTGATGCCGCCGGCCAGTTGCGACCTTTCCTTTGCGATGACCAGCAGCCTGACCTGCATGCTGCTGGCGGCACTGGCCTCGTTCGACGCCGCGCCGTGGCCGCAGCGGTTGCAGCAGTTGCGCACGCTGGCCGCGCTTGCACGCGAAGCCGCACCGCAGTGGGAAGCAGCAGCCCAAGCGCTGGTCACCTCGGCGCACAAGCGCGTGATTTATCTGGGCAGCGGTCCGCTGGAAGCCGGCGCGCGCGAGGCCGCGCTGAAACTGCTGGAACTCAGCGCCGGCCAAGCGCCCGCGTTCGCGAACACGCCGCTGGGTTTCCGCCACGGGCCGAAGTCATTGCTCGATGGCGACACCCTGGTCGTGGTGATGCGCAGCGCGCAATCCTTGTCGCGCCGTTACGAGCGCGACCTGCTGGACGAACTGTGCCGCGACGGCATCGCCGGACAAGTGGTGTCGATCGGCCCGGCCATCGACGACGATGCCGACGACGTGGCGCTGGCCGTGCCGGCGGCCCTGCCCGATGCCTGGCTGGCGCCGCTGTGGCTGGGTTTCGCGCAGCGTTATGCGCTGCACCGATCGACCGCGCTGGGTTTCGACCCGGACAACCCCTTCCCCGACGGCACCGTGAACCGTGTCGTGCAAGGCGTCACCATCCACCCGCACGCTTGAACCGACATGACTGAACGCAACGCCAGCGGCGACATCTGCTACGGCCTCGACATCGGCGGCAGCAAGATCGAACTGGTCGCGTTCGACGGCGCGATGCAGGCGATCCATCGACAGCGCATCAACACGCCGCAAACCGGCTATGCCGAGTTCCTCGATGCGGTCTGCGCGCTGGTCGCCAATGCCGATACCGCGCTTGGCCATGCCTGCCAGCACATCGGCATCGGCCTGCCCGGCGTGCGCGAACGCGGCAGCGGCAAGTTGCTCAGTGCCAATATCCCGGCGCTGACCGGCCACTGCGTCGGCACCGATCTGCAAACACGGCTGCAACGCCCGCTGCAGCTGGGCAATGACCTGCAATGCTTCGCCCTGTCCGAAGCCAACGGTGGCGCGGCCGACGGCCAACCCAGCATGATCGGCGCAATCCTCGGTACCGGCGCGGGCGGCGGTTACTGCATCAACGGCCGGCTGGTGGCCGGCTACAACGGCATTGCCGGCGAATGGGGGCATTGGAGCCTGCCGGCCGATGCGTTGATCGAACACGATTTGCCGCTGCTGGAATGTGGTTGCGGGCGGCGCGGCTGCCTTGAACGCTACATCGCCGGCAGCGGGCTGGCCGCGTTGCATCGGCAACTGGGTGGTACATCGAAAGACGCTGCCAGCGTGATCGCCACTGCATGCACCGGCGACGCCAGTGCGCAGCGTGCGCTTGCCATCCACCTCGACCTGCTTGGCCACGCCTTCGCCAGCCTGGTGCTGATGCTGGATCCGCACGTGATCGTGCTTGGCGGCGGCTTGTCTCAATACGAAACCCTGTATGCCGCGCTGCCGGCCGCGGTGCAGGCGCATCTGTTCGCCGGCGTGCGCGTGCCGGCGATCCTGCCGCCGCGCTTCGGCGATGCCGGCGGCGCACGCGGCGCAGCGCTGCTGGCACGCGACGACGCCTGATCCATCGACGGCATTCTGATCTACCAACTTGCCTGATCCATCAACTTGCGGAGATTTGCCTTGTCCCCCGTGCAATCGTTGATCCAAGCCCATCGCAATGGCGAAAACGTTGGCCTGTACAGCGTGTGCTGCAGCCACGAACAAGTGCTGCTTGCCGCCATCGACGTGGCGCGGCAATACGACACACCGCTACTGGTCGAAGCCACGTCCAACCAGGTGGACCAGTTCGGCGGCTACACCGGCATGACCCCGCCGCAATACCGCGCCTATGTGGAACGGCTGGCCGATGCACAGGGCTTCCCGCGCGAACGCCTGATCCTGGGCGGCGACCATCTCGGCCCGAATGCCTGGCAGAAACTGCCCGCCGACGAAGCGATGGCGCACGCGCGCGAATTGATCCGCGCCTATGTCGCCGCCGGCTTCCACAAGATCCACCTCGATTGCAGCATGTCCTGCGCCGGCGATCCGATGCCGCTGCCGGATGAAACCGTCGCCGCGCGTTCGGCGGAACTGGCCTGCATCGCCGAAGCCACCGCGCGCGAAGCCGGCTTGCCGCCACCGGTCTATGTGATCGGCACCGAAGTGCCGGTGCCCGGCGGCGAGAGTTCGCTCGGCGGCGGTGTGCAGGTGACCACGCCCATCGCTGCGGCAAAGACGCTGGAAATCCATCGCATCGCCTTCGACACGCCGGAACTGCGCGAAGCCTGGCAGCGCGTGATCGCAATGGTGGTGCAGCCGGGCGTGGATTTCGACCACAGCGCCGTGCAGCACTACGACCCCGCCGCTGCCGTCGCCCTGTCCGATTTCCTCGAGGCGCAGCCGCGCATCGTGTTCGAAGCGCATTCCACCGACTACCAGACCGAAGCCGGATTGCACGCGCTGGTGCGCGACCACTTCGCCATCCTCAAGGTCGGCCCGGCGGCGACCTTCGCCTGTCGCGAGGCCTTGTTCGGATTGGCCAAGATCGAAGACGAATTGTTGCCGCAAGGCGAACGTTCGCAATTGATCGACGTGCTCGATGTGCGCATGCAGGCCAACCCGAAATACTGGCAAGGCCACTACGCCGGCGATGCGCGGCAGTTGCGCCTGCTGCGTGCCTACGCGCTCAGTGATCGCTGCCGCTACTATTGGGGCGATGCCGGGGTGACGGCAGCAGTGGACAAGCTGATCGACAACCTGCGCCGGCATGCGCCACCGGCGACCCTGCTCAGCCAATACCTGCCCGAACAAGGCCGCGAAGTGCTGGCCGGGCGGCTGCCGGCGGAACCGCTGGCGCTGGTACGGCACAAGATCGCTTCGACACTGGCCGAATACGCGCGCGCCTGCGCCCGCAACCAATTCGCCCCGCGCCGCTGAAACCCGCGCCTGCGCGCAACCCCATCGCAAGCTTGAGTTCCCTGCCCCATGTCCAAGACGCCCACACTGACCACCCGCAACACCCGCCAGCGCAGGCAGCAGATCGTCGAGCAACTGCTGCAGCACGGCAGCGTGCAGGTCGGCGATCTGGTCGAGCGCCACGGCGTGTCGGCGGTGACCATCCGCGCCGACTTGAATCACCTGAAATCGCAAGGCCTGGCGACGCGCAGCCACGGTGGCGCCAGCCTGCAGCGGATGCCACCGCAGGAACGCGACATCCATGAGAAGGACACGCTGAACCTGCCGTTGAAGGACGCCATCGGCGCGTGCGCCGCGCAACTGGTGAAGCCCGGCGACAACATCATCCTGGACTCCGGCTCCACCACGATGATGCTGGCCCGCCACTTGCGTGGCCTGCGCGACATCACCGTGATGACCAACGGCCTCAACATCGCCTGGGAACTGGCCGGCGCACCCGGCGTCACCCTGCGCATGACCGGCGGCCTGCTGCACCAGCCGTCGCTGTCGCTGCACGGCAGCCAGGCCGAAGCCAGCCTGCAAAGCTACAGCTTCGATACGCTGTTCCTGGGCGTGGACGGGCTGGACCTGCAATTCGGCGCAACCACCCACCACGAGCCCGAGGCCAGCCTCAACCATCGCATGGTCGAACACTCGCGGCGCGTGGTGGTGCTGACCGATTCCAGCAAGTTCGGCACGGTCAGCCTGCACCGCATCGCCAAACTCTCCGAGATCGACACCGTGATCACCGACGATCGCATCGACGCCGAATACCGCGAAGGCCTGCAACGCCTTGGCGTGGAGTTGATTGTCGCAACGGCGGGTGCCTGACCCTTCGCCGGCTCCTATCACGCGCCCAGATGCAGGTCGGCGCTGTTCTTGACTTCTTCCATCACCGCGTAGGTGCGGGTTTCGCGCACGCCGGGCAGGCGCCACAGCACGCGCCCGGCGACCGCGCGGTAGTCGTCCATGTCGGCCACGCGCAGCTTGAGCAGGTAGTCGAAGCCGCCGGCAACCAGATGGCACTCCATGATTTCCGGATGGGCCAGTACCGCCGCCTTGAACTGGTCGAGGATGTTCTCGGTGGTGCGGTCGAGCACGATCTCCACATAGACCAGCATGCCCGCGCCCAGCTTGTGCGGGTTGAGCCGTGCGCGATAGCCGATGATGTAGCCCTCGGCGGTCAGGCGCTTGACCCGCTCCAGCGTGGCGGTCGGCGACAGGTTGACCGCTTCGGCCAGTTTCAGGTTGGTGATGCGCCCGTCCTGCTGCAGCAGGGCGAGGATTCTGCGGTCGGTGCGGTCCAGCACCGTTGAAATATCGCCCATATGCGACCCCCACCCTGTTTTATGGTGATTAATTTCCCCTGATAGCCGGGAAAATGACGATTCCTCATCATATCTCCATTCTGGTGGTCGATCATGCGCCTGTCCAACCCGTATCGCCCGGAAGCTGAAGTCCTCGGCCACCTGCTCGCCACCCTCGACGACCTGGACTGGGCCACGGCCAGCGCCGATGGCGTGCGCTGGATTGAACAGGTACGTGCGCAGAAGCCCTCCGGCTTCGCCATGGAAACCCTGCTGCGCGAATACCCGCTGTCCAGCGCCGAAGGCCTGGCCCTGATGCGCCTGGCCGAAGCCCTGCTGCGCGTGCCCGATGCCGAAACCGCGATGGTGCTGACCGCCGACCAGCTGGGCCGCGCGGATTTCTCCGGTGCATCGCAATCGTGGCTGGCGACGCTGTCCAGCCAGGCCATCAGCCTGTCGAAGAAGATGCTGGGCGAAGACGGCCAGAAGGCCGGCTTCTTCGCCAAGATGGGCGCCAAGGCCGTGGTTGCCACCACCGTGCGCGCGGTGCAGTTGATGGGCAAGCAGTTCGTGATGGGCGAAACCCTGGACGAAGCCTTGAGTGATGCAAAGAAGCAGCGCAAGTCGCGCAAGGGCCTGCGCTTCAGTTACGACATGCTGGGCGAAGGCGCGCGCACCGATGCCGATGCACTGGCCTACATGCGCAAGTACCACGCCGCGATTGCCGCGTTGGCTGCCAACCGCGAACGTGGCGTGTCGGTGGAGGAAGCCGATGGCATTTCGATCAAGCTTTCGGCCATCGATGCGCGTTTCGAAGCCGCGCAACGCGAGCACATCAACACCGTGCTGGTGCCGCGCGTGCTGGAACTGGCGCAGGCCGCCGCCGCCGCCGACCTCAACCTGACCATCGACGCCGAAGAAAGCGAGCGCCTGGAAATCTCGCTGGACGTGTTCGAAACCGTCGCCAGGCAAGTCGTCGCCAGCCATCCGCAATGGCAAGGCTTCGGCCTGGCCGTGCAGTCCTACCAGACGCGCAACTTCGACACCATTGCCGAAGTCGCACGCATCGCCCGTGCGCTGAAAACCCGCTTCATGGTGCGCCTGGTCAAGGGCGCGTACTGGGATTACGAAATCAAGCGCGCGCAGGAACTCGGCCTGCCCGCCTTCCCGGTCTTCACCCACAAGCACCATACCGACTTGTCGTACATCGCCTGCGCCAAGGCAATGCTGGCTATGCCGGATGCCATCTATCCGCAATTCGCCGGCCACAACGCCGGCACCATTGCCGCCGTGCTGCATCTGGCGCGCATCGCCGGTGTGCCGTTCGAACTGCAGCGCCTGCACGGCATGGGTGACGACGTGCATTCGCAAGTGCATGCGCAATACCCGGACGTGGGACTGCGCGTGTATGCGCCGGTTGGACCGCACAAGGACCTGCTGGCCTATCTGGTACGGCGCCTGCTGGAAAATGGTGCGAATTCCTCGTTCGTGCATCAACTCACCGACACCAGCCTCGCACCGGTGGAATTGGTGCAATCGCCGCTGCATATCGATGCCTTCAACGCGGTCAGCCTGCCGCTGGACATCCTGGGTGATCGCCGCAACACCGCCGGCACGGATATTGCCTGCGACGAAATGGCCGCGCCGCTGCTGGCCGCCTATCCGCAAGCACGCATCGACGTACCCGCGCTGACGCCGGTTGCCGCCATCGACGGCATGATGCAAACCCTGGCGACCGGCCACAAGGCCTGGAAGGCCTTGCCGGTCGAAACCCGCGCCGACGCGCTGGAAAAAGCCGCCAATGCGCTGGAAGCCGAACTGCCGCACTGGTGCGCATTGATCGTGCGCGAAGGCCACCGCACCTGGGGCGATGCGATCAGCGAAGTGCGCGAAGCCGCCGACTTCTGCCGCTATTACGCGCAACAGGCGCGCGAGATCATGCAGCCGCAAGTCCTGCGCGGCATCACCGGCGAACGCAACACCTACGCACTGCGCGGTCGCGGCGTGTGGGCGTGCATTTCACCGTGGAATTTCCCGCTGGCGATCTTCACCGGGCAAGTCGTCGCGACGCTGGTCGCCGGTAATTCGGTCGCCGCCAAGCCGGCCGAACAAACCCCGGGCGTCGCTGCGAAGATGATCGACCTGCTGCACCGTTGCGGCGTGCCGCGTGACGTGCTGATCGGCGTATATGGCGCGGGCGATACCGGCGCGGCACTGGTCGCGCATCCGCAGATCGGCGGCGTCGCCTTCACTGGCTCAACGGCGGTGGCGAAACTCATCCAGCGCACGCTGGCGGCGAAGGACGGCCCGATCGTGCCGCTGATCGCCGAAACCGGCGGCATCAACGCGATGGTCGTCGATTCCACCGCCCTGCCCGAGCAGGTGGTCGATGCGGTGGTGCAATCCACCTTCCGCAGCGCCGGCCAGCGTTGCTCCGCGCTGCGCGTGCTGTGCGTGCAGGACGACATCGCCGATGGCGTGCTGGAAATGCTGAAGGGCGCGATTGGGTTGTTGAATGTCGGCGACCCTGCCCTGCTCTCCTCCGACCTCGGCCCGGTGATCGATGCCGAAGCGCAGGCCAAGCTGCAACAGCAGATCGGCGAGCTGGAAAGCAACGCCAAGCTGATCGCACGTGCGCCGTTGCCGGCCAATGCGCCGGCCAATGCAATCGCACCGGTGGCCTTCGAAATTGCCTCGATCGACAAGGCCCGCGAAGAAATCTTCGGCCCGGTACTGCAAGTGCTGCGCTGGAAGGGCGAAGTGAATGCGCTGATCGAAGGCATCGCCGCACTCGGCTACGGCCTGACCCTGGGCGTGCAGACCCGCATCGACACCCGCGCGCAATCCATTGCCGACAGCGCCCACGCCGGCAACATCTACGTCAACCGCAACATGATCGGCGCGGTGGTCGGCGTGCAACCCTTCGGCGGCGAAGGCCTGAGCGGCACCGGTCCGAAAGCCGGCGGCCCCAACTACCTGCCACGCTTCTGCACCGAAACCAGCGTGAGCGTCAACACCACGGCGGCGGGTGGCGACGTGGAGTTGCTGATGGCGGGGCACTGAGCGTTGTAGCTCGTCATTCCCGCTTTCGCGGGAATGACGAGCAAAAGCTTCACCCACCCCACGGCCACCAGCCCCGCCCCGTCATCGCGTAGCGGTCCGCCGCGCGTTCGAAGCGGTTGCGCACGCTGACGCCGCCGCACAGCAGGTACAGCGGCAAGAACAGCGGGCCCAGCACCATGTACTGGAAGACGTGGGCGCGTTCGTGATCGCCCAGTGCGATCGCTGGATGTTCGTGCAGGCCGGCCTGGTGTTCGTAGGTGATGCAGGCCGAATCCAGCGTGTGGCCGGTGTGCAGGATGGTGTTGCCGAAGGTGATCGCCCCGCCCGGCCCCCACGGGAAGCCGTGGAAGACCAGTGCACAATCACGCTGACTCCAATGCATGTGCGCGCCAAATGGCAAGGCCAGTAAGCCCGCCAACAGGCCCAGCAAGGTGTTCGGCAAGGTCCACAGGGCACCGGCCAGTTGCACGGCGAGCAGGCCGAAGCGATGCGATGCGGAAGGCGTCGTCTTCAACGTATCAACTTCACGACTTCAACATGCCTGTTTTCAATCGGCCTCGTTCGGCATCAGCAGCCACAGGATCAGATAGACCAGGATGCCGGGGAACGCGGCCGATGCCAGCGACACCACCACGAACATGATGCGCAGCAGGGTCGAACTCCAACCCCAGCGGTGGGCGATGCCGCCCATCACGCCGGCGATCATGCGGTCGTTCAGCGAGCGTGCGAATGGCTTGGTGGGCGATGCGGACATGGCGGCGGCTCCGGCACGGGGATGGCGTGAGTGTAAGCGAGCAACTACGACCGCGCCGCCAGCCAATCGTGGATCGCGCTCGGCACTTCACGCTGGGCGCGGCCGGAAACGTAGATGCCGATGTGGCCGCCCTTGAAGCTCAGTTCCGAATAGTCGCGCGTGCCCACCAGGTCTTTCATGGCACGCGAGGCGTCCGGCGGCACCAGGTGGTCCTGTTCGGCGTAGATGTTCAGTATCGGCATATCGACAAAGCCCAGATCCACCGCTTCGCCATCAATTTCAACAGTGCCGTTGATGAAGCCATTGCCCTGGTAGAACTGCTTGATGAACTGGCGGAAGGCTTCACCGGCCAGGTCGGGCGAGTCGAAGATCCACTTCTCCATGCGCAGGAAATCCTCGACCGCGTGGCCATCGTCGAGGATGTCGATCAGGCCGACGTACTTCTGCAGGTTCAGCCGGAACGGCTTCAGCATCAGGTAGCTGGCGTTCATCAGGTCGGCGGGGATGTTGCCCAGCGTATCGACGACAAGGTCGGTATCCATGCTTTGCGTCCAGTTGGACAGCATGTTGTCGCTGGTGTGGAAATCCACCGGGGTGACCATCGTGATCAGGTTGGCGACCTTTTCCGGATGCAGCGCGGAATAGCACAGCGAAAACGCGCCGCCCTGGCAGACGCCGATCAGGTTGATCGCATCCAGTCCGTATTCGCCACGCAGGTGATCCACCGCACCGTCGATGTAGCGGTTGATGTAATCGCCCAGTTCGAGGAAGCGATCGGAACGATCCGGGTAGCCCCAGTCGAGGACATAGACGTCTTCACCGCGCGCCAGCAGGTTCTTGACCAGCGAGCGATCCGATTGCAGGTCCACCATGTACGGGCGGTTGACCAGTGCATAGACGATCAGCAGCGGTTTCTTCGCGGTGGGCTGACCTTCGCCGATGAAGCGGTACAGCCGCACCTTGTCGCTGCGCCAGACTTCCTGCTTGTCGGTCGCGCCGTAATGCACGTCGGCCTCAGCGACGGCTGGCAGGGTTTGCAGCGCGGCGGCGAACTTCTTTTGCAGGTTGACCGCTTCCTGCGCCAGCGCATCCGGGGTGAGGTGCAGTGGACCGTTCATTTGCGTGCCCTCTTCTTCGCAGTCGGCTTGGCAGCGGCAATCGGCGGCTCGATCGAGGCCATGCCGCGCGCAACCCAATCCTTCATCGAAACGACCTTGCCGTCAGTTTTCGGCGTGGCGGTGGCGATTTTCTTCGCGACGTTGGCAGCTTTTCTTGCTGCGGGCTTTTTCGGCGCGGCCTTTTTTGCAGGCGCGACTTTCGCGACCGGTTTTGGCCTTGGTTTTGGCTTCGCGACGACCTTCGGCTTCTCGGCCTGCTTCGGTTTCGGCTTCGGCTTGGCGGCCTTTTTCGTGGCGGCGGGCTTGGCTTTCTTCGCGATGACCACTTTTTGTTTCGGTGCGGCCATCGGCTCGACAGATTTCACTGCTGCTTTCACTGTCGCGACTTCGGCTTGCGCACGCACAGGTCGCATTCCCGATTGTTGCGCCCGTACCAGCTTGCGCACTTCACGTTGCAGTTCGACGATCTTGCGGTGCGCCGAATCGACTTCGGTGCGGCCAGGCATGCCAAACAGGCCGACCAACTGTTCGACCTCCTTCTGCACCGCGCCGCGCAGGCGCATCTGCGCGTTGGACAGCGCGCCGATGGCGTGGCGGAATTCGGTGGAAAGCGCTTCGGCCGCATAGGCTTCTTCGGCCGCGTCGATCCAAAGGTCGAACAGGGCACGAGCGCTGCCGATCTGCTTGCCGGGCGAGTCGTGTTCGTCCAGCTTGGCTTCGAACAGGGCGAAGGCCTTTTCGCCGATCTTCATCATCAGCGCGTTGTATTCGTTGTTGCGCTGGCGGTAGTCGTCCAGCGCCTGTCCCATGGCTTGCCAGCGTTCCTGGTGTTCGCGCGCCAGGCCGAAGGCCGGCGTTTGCGGCAGGCGTTGTTCGCTGGTGAATTTCTGCAGCGATTGCAGCCACGGTTCAACCTGCTGATACCAACCGTCGATGCCCTGCCCGCCCCAGCCTTTCATGGCATTGAAGATGTCGGCGAAGGGATTGCTGGCCCCGGCATTCGCACCCAGCGCCTCGCGCCAAGCCTTGCCGATGTCGGCGGCGTTGTTGTCGGTGCCGGTGAATTGCGCGGCAACCTGCTGCATGCGCCCGTACCAGTCGCTGGCCTGTTGCTGGAAGCGATTTACCAGTTCTTCAACCGGGCTGCGCTGGACCTGCGGCGACAGCAGTTGCGACCACCATTGCACGGCCTGGTTCCAGTCCGGCGTGGCCGCAGCGGGACTGCCCGCGCCGTTGCGCATCGCCTGACCCCAGGCACTCCAGTATTGGCGTGCCAGCGATTCGAAATCGCCACCCTGCCCGAAGCTGCCCTGGCCAAAGCCGCCAGGCCCGAAACCACCCAGGCCGCCGAAACCGCCGCCCATTCCCGTACCGTACATTCCGCACCTCCCGGATTACGCAACGATCATAGCGCGCCGGGACATCGGAATCACGGCGTCGGAATCACGGCATCGGCAATTGCGCCGCTTCGACCGCACCCATGCCGCGGCCTTTTGCCTCGATGACGGCATCGGCCGGCAAGCCGGCATCGCCATTCAAATGCGCATCGATACGATCCAGTGCGGCGAAGAAATACGGCAACATCGGTGCATAACGTGCGCCGTAGGCTGGAAATGCGAGGAAGGCGTCGAAGTGTTCGCCATTGCGTACCTGCCAATGGCGCACTTCGTTGCGGCCTGCCGCGCGGGCGGCCGCAACGTAAGGCTCGCTGGTGAAGGCCGGCGGGACCAGGCCATCATCGGTGCCATGCACCACCAGCACCGGCAGGCCGGCACGCGGCAGACTGGCACGGGTCGCGGCAATGCCGTCGCGGACGCGCTGCGCATCGGCGCCCTGCCCGCCCCACAACGCGCGCAGGCATTGCAGACCCGGCAAGGTGAAATCCGGCAGCGCGAGCTTGGTATCGACAATGCCCACGCCATTGCCCGGCGGGATGCCGCTGGCATCGCTCCACCATGCGGCGCGTTCTGCATCGCTCGCCGCGCGCAGGCTGAAGTCGGCGTTCTGCGCAGCAAAGGCATAACCGCAGGGGTGTTCGCCCACACCGTACTTGCCAAAAGCCGAAGCATAGCTGACCGCAACCGCGCGCCACAGGTCGAAACCAACACTGAGCGCACCGGCATGCAGGGCCGCATCGGTCCAGCCATGGCTGCGCAGCGTGTCGTAGGCGGACTTGGCCTGCGCGGCGACGCTGTCCCCTTCGACCAGTCCCGCTGCCTTCAAGCTGGCGCAACGCCCCTGCCATAGCGGCTCCACCTGCGCGCGCAGCGGTGGCTGCGGCAGCGCGTCAGCCGGCAGGTGCAGCAGCGCGCAGGGCATCAGCAGCGCGGCCTCGGTGGTGTAGTCGTACAGGGCGCGACTGCCGTGGCCTTCGACATAGACGTTCGGCTCGCCGGCGACCACGGCATCCAGCCAGCCGCTGTCACCTTCGGCCGCACGCAGCACTGCGCCGCCACCGTTGGAAATGCCGACTGCGATGATGCGGGTATTGTCGAAGGTGAACGGCGCGGCATTCGGGAAGGCCGCATCCAGCGCGGCCAAGCCGAATTCGGCGGCTTGCTTGACGTGTTTGCCCCAGTCGGCTTCCGGGTTGTCCTTCGAGTGTGCGTGCTTGAACGCAACGCCCTTCGCACCGGTCGGCGCATTGGGGGTGAAAGCCAACTCATCCTCGCCGGCGCGGCCGACCGTGCCGTCCAGCTTCACGCCTTGCTGCGTGTCCAGGTCGAAGTAGTCGCTGCCCGCGCCCTTGTCGGTGTAAGCGACCGCACAGCCCTTCGGCAGGCCCCAGCCGCCGGCCACCGCAATCGCGCCATAGACGCCGCGCGAACCCGAGGCCGGCGCGACCAGCAGGCAGCGCTTGTTGGTGTCGAAGGCATCGGGGACCTGTGCCAGCACGCGGTGTGGCTGGTTCGCGCCGGGGATGCGGGCGAAGGCAGTGTATTCGCGGCCCGGCACGTTGGCCGCGCTGCCATACAGCGTGCCGAAGCCGCCGGCCGGCGACAGGTCGGCGATGCCGCGCCAACTGCTCCAGATCGCACGACGGCGCAGTTCGGCCGCCGTTGGGTGCGCGGCATCGGCGAAGGCCGGCGGCACCATCGATTGCAGGCCGGCCAAGCCCAGCCCAGCACTGAGCAGATCGTCGTCGTTGCGGTGTTCACTGGCAGGTGGCGATTGGATCATGGCCGATTTCTCCGCCGTGGATTGAGGGGCAAAGCCGGCGCAGGCCGACAGCAAGCTGGTGGACAACAGGCAAGCCAGCGCAGCGCCGGCCAAAGGCAGGGACGAGTTTTCGTTCATCCGCGCAACATAACCGGGGCGGCGGCGGGCGTCATCGTACTTTGGTACACACAGCTGGCCGGGGTGGTTCGACAGGACTCCCGCGCGCCCCGACAATAGCCGCATGCCCAAGCTGCTGATCGCCGACGACCACCCGCTGTTCCGTGCCGCGCTGCGCGGGGCCGCTGCCGATGCGGTGGCACAGCTCGACGTGCTGGAAGCCGCCTCGCTGGACGAAGTTCTGGCCGCGCTGGATGCCCACGCCGACACCGACCTGGTGCTGCTGGACCTGCACATGCCCGGCAACCACGGCCTGGCCGGGCTGGCGGCGATCCGCGCGCAATTTCCCGCCGTGGCGGTGGTGGTGGTATCGGCCAACGACGACCCGCGCGTGGTGCGCCGCGCGCTGGACCACGGCGCGGCCGGCTATTTGCCGAAAAGCTCCGGCCTGGAGGAACTGCGCGACGCGATCCGCAGCGTGCTGGCCTGCGAACAATGGCTGCCGGCCTCGCTGCGGGCCTCGGTGGCACGAGCGCAATCCTCCAGCCACGATGCCGAACTGGCCGCGCGCCTGGCCAGCCTGTCGCCGCAGCAGTTCCGGGTGCTGGCCTTCGTCGCGCAGGGGCTGCTGAACAAGCAGATCGCCGACAAGCTGGACGTGCAGGAACGCACGGTCAAGGCGCATCTTTCCGCCATCTTCGACCGCCTGGGCGTGCGCAACCGCACCCAGGCCGGGGTGGTGTTGCGGGAATTGGAACTTGCCGATCCCGCGCGCCAGATCGAAGCCGACGCATGACGCTGCCCTCCTCGCATCCACCTGCACACGAATCTGCGCATGACCACGCGCACGCATCCGGCTGCCACCACGATCACGATCACGGTGGCGTGCTGGGCCCGAACAGTGAATTCATCTTCGCACTGCTCTGCGGCGGCTTGCTGCTGGCCGGCTTCGGGATCGAGAAACTAGCCCCTGCCGCACCGTCATGGCTATCGCTGGGCTGTTACCTCGCATCCTATGGCTTTGGCGGCTTCTTCACACTGCGCGAGGCAGTCGACAACCTGCGGCACAAACATTTCGAAATCGATACGCTGATGCTGGTCGCCGCTGCCGGTGCGGCGGCGTTGGGCGCGTGGGCCGAAGGCGCATTGCTGCTGTTCCTTTTCAGCCTGGGCCACGCACTGGAACACCATGCGATGGGTCGCGCAAAACATGCGATCGAAGCGCTGGAAAAGCTCGCGCCGGAAACCGCATGGGTGCTGCACGACGGCGACGCGGTTGAGGTACCCGTCGCCGAACTGGCAGTCGGCGACCTTCTGCGGATTCGCCCCCACGAGCGCCTGCCAGCCGACGGTTTCATATTCAAGGGCGAAACCAGCATCGACCAGTCGCCAGTCACGGGCGAGAGCATTCCCGTTGACAAGCATGCGGTAACCGATGCAGCCGCGGCGCGCGCCAAGCCCGAGGCATTGGCTGCCTCGGCGCAGGTATTCGCTGGCACCCTCAACGGCAATGGCGCGATCGAGGTCGAGGTAACGCGTCGCGCCGGCGATTCGACCCTGGCGCGGGTGGTGCGGATGGTCGGCGAAGCGCAGGGGCACAAGTCGCCGACGCAACGCTTCACCGAACGCTTCGCGAGCATCTTCGTGCCCGCCGTACTGGCGCTGACCGCATTGTTGCTGTTTGCGTGGGTGGTCATCGATGAACCCTTCCGCGACAGCTTCTACCGGGCCATGGCCGTGCTGGTGGCGGCCAGTCCCTGCGCACTGGCCATCGCCACGCCCAGCGCGGTGTTGTCGGGCATCGCCCGCGCCGCGCGCGGCGGCGTGCTGATCAAGGGCGGCGCACCGCTGGAAGACCTGGGCTCGCTGAGCGCGATGGCTTTCGACAAGACCGGCACCCTGACCGAAGGGCGACCGCGCATCACCGAAATCATCCCGGCAGAAGGCATCAGCGAGCAGGAGCTGCTGCAAGTGGCGGTAGCGGTCGAATTGCTCAGCGAACACCCGCTGGCGGAAGCCATCGCCCGCGATGGCCGCCAACGTTTGCATGAGCGCGAAATCACGACGGCTTCCAGCCTGACCAGCCTGACCGGGCAAGGCGTGACCGCAACCCTGGGTGATACGACGGCGTGGATCGGCAAGGCGGAAATGTTCGGCGACAATGGCCTGCCACCACTGCAGGCTTCACTGGCCGCAACGGTGGAGAACCTTCGCGATGCGGGCCGCACCACGATGGCAGTTCGCCATGGTGAACGTGATCTGGGCGTGATCGGCCTGATGGACACGCCGCGCGCCGAAGCGCGCACTGCACTGCTACGCCTGCGCGCATTGGGCATTGAGCGCATGGTGATGATTTCCGGCGATCATCAAAAAGTCGCGCAGGCCATCGCCGACGAAGTGGGACTGGACGAAGCCTGGGGCGACCTGATGCCGGAGGACAAGGTCCGGCGCATCGATGAACTGCGCAGCCAGGGCAAGGTCGCGATGATCGGTGATGGCGTCAACGACGCACCGGCAATGGCCAACGCCACGGTCGGCATCGCGATGGGCGCGGCTGGTTCGGACGTGGCGCTGGAAACGGCCGACGTCGCATTGATGTCCGACGACCTGCAACGCCTGGCCTTCGCCGTGAGCCTGAGCCGACGCGCACGCGCCATCATTCGCCAGAATACTTTCATCAGCTTGGGGATGGTCGCCGTGTTGGTGCCGGCGACGGTTTTCGGATTGGGCATCGGTCCGGCGGTGGCACTGCACGAAGGCTCGACCCTGCTGGTCGTCGTCAATGCGCTGCGGCTATTGATGCACGAATTGGGCGAGCGCTGAGTGGCGACGAGAATGTTGGCTGCCGCCCCTCAAATCCGCGAATAACACCACGACACCATCCTGCCATCGCGGTACGGCATCACTCCGTGGAACGCACGCGGGTCGTCGTCGAACACCAGCGGCACGAAATGCCGATCGCCCTCCCATAGCGGCAAATCGAGAATGCGGTCCACGTCAACCCATTCCAGCGTGCCTTCCGGATTGCTGGCAAGAGGCTCGCCGGTAAACCGGGTGATGACGAAAACGAAACCCAGCCAGTCCTCACCATTCTTGCCAAAGCCCGGCCAACTGATCGTGCCGCGCAAATTCATCTCGTCGCATGCGATGCCTGCTTCCTCGCGGATCTCGCGACGCATGCATGCGACCACGTCTTCGTCGGCCTCGATCTTGCCACCCAGGCCGTTGTACTTGCCCAGGTGCAGGTCGCCGGGCCGCGCATTGCGGTGGATCATCAGCACGCGCTTGCGGTCCGGCGACAGGACATAACCAAGCGTGGCAACGATGGGCGTGTAAGGCATGCGGACGGGCTTCCGGATTTCGATGCCGAATTGTATCGCGGCCTTTTCACCGCGCCCTTTTTACTGAATCGTCGCGGACAACAGCCGATCCAGCACCGATTTCAAAGCGAGCGGGCGCAGCGGCTTGGATAGTAGCTGCAGGTCGGCTTCACGAACGGCCCGGCGCACCTCGTCGCCGTGGTCGGCGCTGAGGACCAGGCAAGGCCGCGCGCCAAAGCGCTCATGCAGGCGACGATATAGATCGACACCGGTATCGCCATCGTCGAGGTGAAAGTCGAACAACCAGGTATCGGCAGGCGATTGCGCCAACAACGTCGTCGCCTGTTCGCCATTGGCGGCGGCGCGTACCTGGCAGCCCCAGCCTTCCAGCAAGGCCTGCAAGGCGGACAACGCTGCCGCGTCATTGTCCACGCACAGGAAGCGGCAACCTGCCAGTCCTTTCCGCGCCATGTCCGCAGGCGATTTCGTCGTCGGCATGGCAACCATCGCCAATTCCACCGCGAACACCGAGCCGCACCCCGGCTGACTGCGCAAGGACAGCGGCGCATGCAGCAGTTTTGCAATTCGGTCGGCGATGGAAAGGCCCAGTCCAAGCCCCTGCCCGTCCGCGCCTTCGCCACGGCGGAATTCCTCGAAGATGATGCGTTGTTCTTCCGCATCGATGCCCGACCCGCTGTCGTGCACTTCGACACGCAACTTGCTGCCGACGCGGCGCACGCCCAGCACGATGCCGCCGCTGCGCGTGTAGCGCACCGCATTGGCGAGGAAATTCTGCAATACCCGGCGCAACAGTTGTGGATCGCTGTGCGTCCACGCGCGCGTAGGGACGTATGCGAACGCCAAACCGCGCGCGCCAGCCGGCGCACGGAATTCCGAGGCCAGCGGCTCCAGCACTTCGGCCAACGGAAAATCGCGCGGCTCCGGCAGCAGGCCGCCGGCTTCCAGCCGCGACATGTCCAGCAGCCCATTGAGCAGGTCGGTGGTGGAATCCAGCGCACCGCGCAGTTGTTCAATGTTGCCGCGCCGCTCCGGCACTTGCTGCGCCAGCGCATCGGTGAACAAGTGCGCGGCGTGCAGCGGTTGCAGCAGGTCGTGGCCGATGGCGGTCAGGAAGCGGCTCTTGGCATCATTGGCGTGTTCGGCCTCGTGCTTGGCGCTTTCCAGCAGCGCGGTGCGCTCGGCCACGCGTTGCTCCAGGGTTTCGTTGGCGCGGATCAGTTCGCGTTCGGCGTTGCGTGACGCGGTGACGTCGGTATAGGTGGCGACGAAACCGCCGCCGGGCATCGGGTTGCCGCGGATTTCCACGATACTGCCATCGGAAAAAACACGTTCGGTCAGGTGCGCACTGCCGGCACGCATGTAGGCCAGTCGCCGTTGCAAGGCATCCACGCCGGAACCGCGATGCGGCATGCGCTGCAATGCCCAGCGGGTCAGCTCCTCGATCGGCTTGCCCACCTGCAACAGTTCCGGCGGAAAGCCGAACATCTGCGCATAACGCGCATTCCACGCCACCAGCTGCAGTTCGCGATCGACCACGCTGATGCCCTGGCTCATGTTGTTCAAGGCCGCTTCCAGCACCTGCTGGTTGAAGCGCAAATCCGCCGATGCCTCGCCGACGATGGCGGCCACGGTATCCAGTTCGCGCTGCTCGCTGCGCGCGGCGTTGAGCAACAGGCGTGCCGAGGCCGAACCGAGCACGGCAGACAGTTCGCGCTCCAGACGCATCTCCACCACCGCCGGCACCGGGCCTTGCACGGGCGCGCCAGCCAGCAGTTGTTCGACGCGGTCGTGCGAGAGGAAACGCAGGCCGGCATCACGCAAGGCCTGGCGGTCGAGGTTGCGGTTGGCGAAGCCGGGCACCTCACGGCGACGGAACGCCATCAATACCGTCACCAAGGTGCCGACGAACAGGCTCGAACCGACCGCACGGCCCAGAGGGCTCCAGCCAGTCAGGCCGAACAATCCGACCGGCGACAACCAGGCCTGACCGAACGGGCCTTCACGCAACCACGCCGGGTCATGCCCGCCCAGGGCTGACAACATCGGCACCAAAGTCACCCAGGCCCAGGTGGCGAAGCCGGCGACGATGCCTGCCACCGCCGCGCGCGCCGGCGTCTGCGGCCGCCACACTGCGAACGCCAAGGCCGGGGCCAAGGTCGCCAGTGCCGAAAAACTGACCGCACCGACATCGGCCAGTGCTTCGGAGCCGCCAATCAAACGGCTGTATGCCCATGCCAACAACATGATGGCGAGGATGCCCGCGCGCCGCAGCCGCAACAGGTCACCACGGCGGTCGCCGGCCGCGGTCGCCGACCAAGCGCCGCGCAACAGCCCCGGCGCAAACCAGTGATTGCCGATCATCAAACTCAAGGTCAGCGTGCTGACCACGACCATGCCGGTGGCTGCGCTCAAACCGCCGAGGAAGGCAAACAACGCCACGCCTTCATGCCCCTGGGAACCATTCCCTGTGTAAAGCGGCACGGCCAGCGCATACATGTCCGAGGGCACCCTGTCGCCGAGCAAGGCCAACCCCGCGCGCGCCAGCGGCAAGCCCGGCAGCGCAATCAGCGCCAGATACAACGGAAACAACCAGCGCGCGGTGCGCACGTCGCGTTCATCGCGACATTCGACCACGCCCACATGGAACTGGTGCGGCAGGATGAACATCGCCAACGCACCCAGCAGCATCAGTGGCGCGAAACCGGCCGCCGGTTGCGACGGCAACGGCTGCGATGCCGCTTCCGGGAAATGCTTCAGGCCGAACCAGACGAAAGCGCCCAGCACCCCCATCGCCAGCAGCTTGAACAGCGACTCGAACGCCATCGCCAGCACCAACCCGCGATTGTGTTCGGCAGCACTGGCGCGGCGGGTGCCGAACAGCATCGCAAACGCGGCCATCGCCAGCGCCACGTACAGCGCACTGTCGCGCCAGACCGGCGCGGAAGCATCGTCGCCACTGGCCGTCAGCGTGGCGAAACTCATCGCCACCGCCTTCAATTGCAGCGCGATGTACGGCACCAGCCCCAGCGTGGCAACCAGGGTCACCGTTGCCGCCAGCCACGCATCCTTGCCCAGCCGCGTGGCGATCAGATCGGCCAGCGAAGTGGCATTGGTTTCCCGCGCCAGCCGCACCAGGCGCACCGCGAACACGGCGGCCAGCGCATAGAACAGGATCGCACCGAGGAAAGTCGGCGGCAGCGGCCAGCCATAACGTGCCGCTTGCGTCACCGTGCCGTAGAACGTCCACGAGGTGCAATGCACCGCCAGCGACAAGGCATACACATGCCGCCAATGCCGCGCCAGCACCGCCGGATGGCGTTCTGCATACAACGCGGTGCCGAACATCACCGCCAGCCACGCCAAAGCGGCGGCCACCACGACCCACAGGCTCAGCATGGGTGTTGCTCCGCCGTCTTGATGTTCGTACCCACGACCATTTCGCTCATGCGATCAGGATAACGCGGGAAAGCCCCCTCCCTGTGGGAGAGGGCCTTCAACACACCTTCGCTCAGAAGTTGTAGCGCAGCGACACATACCAGTTGCGCGGCAAGCCGTAGTAGGCGGTCTGGATGTTGCCCACGCTGGCGAATTCCTGGCCTTCGATCTTGTATTCCTCGTCGGTCAGGTTGCGCACGCCGGCGCGCACCTGCCACACGTACTGCGGCGAGTCCCACACACCGAATGCACCGACCACCGTGTAGGCCTTCTGCATCAGCACGTCGCGGTTGTCAACGGACAGCCAAGTATCGTCGCGATACGAAGCATCGGCACCAAGACCCAGCGAACCGGAATCACCCAGCGAGAAGTTGTGCTGGATCGCGATGCGCGCAGTCACTTCCGGCGAGAACGGCACGTGGTCGTGGTTGACGTTCAAGTCATAACCCGGATAGGTCGGATCGAGGCGGAAGTCGTCGAACTTCTTGTACTTGGCATCCAGCCAGCTGAGCTGGCCGCTGAGCACGGTCGATTCGCCCAACAACGCGGTACCTTCGAATTCCACGCCCTTGATTTCCAGCTCGGCCGCGTTGAGTACCGGGAAGGTGCCCACATCCTGCGACACGCGCGCCTGGAAGTCTTCGTAGTCGCTGACGAAGGCAGTGACACTGCCGCGCAAGCGCTGGTCGCTGGAGGCGAACTTCAGGCCGGTTTCGTAGGTCCAGACGTATTCCGGGTCGAACTTGGCGTGCTGGGTGTCATAGATGGTATTGGCGCGGCCGTTGAAACCACCGGACTTGAAGCCGCGATTGGCCGAGACGTACCACATCAGGTTGTCGCCGAATTTCTTCTGCAGGCTGATCGATGGCGTGGTCGCGGTCCAGTCTGCCTCGGCGTTGAAGGCCACGGTGCCGTTCAACGCAGCCATCAGCGGGCCCCAGAAGGTGCTGGTAGTGCGGTCGTATTCCTTCTTGTCCTTGGTCCAGCGCACGCCGGCAGCCAGCGTCCAGGTCGGCACGAACTCCCAATTGACGTGGGCGAACGCAGCAGTGCTGGTGGTGGTCAGGTCGTCGTCGATGGTACGCAGGAAGTCGATCGTGGTGCCGGCGAAGGCATACAGGTCGTCGGCATAGGCCTCCTGGTGGGACGGCACATGCTCCTTCATGTAGTACGCGCCGAAGGTCGCGTGGAAGTTGCTACCGTTGTCGTAATGCAACTGGAATTCCTGGCTCTTCTGGCTCTGGTCCAGCGCCACCAGCACGTCGCCCATTTCGTATTTGGAGGCGTCGATGTCGATATAGGAGTTGGTGTTCAGCTCACGCACCGAGCTGATGCTCTTCAGCAACCAGTTCTGGCCCAGGTCCCATTCCATCGCCAGCGATGCGCCAGTGTGGGTCAACTTCTGGCCCTGGCCCGGCGCAAACGATGTTTGCGCTTCGCGGTCCCAATCACCGGTCTCGCCCGGATGCAGCACGACCACGCCGAACAGCAAGTCGGTCTGGCGCAGGTCGGCCATCGGACGGCCCATCGTCAGCGCTGCGTTCTGGTGGGTACGATCCACCGACAACGTGGCGCGGAAATTCTCGCTGGGCGCAAACGCGACCTTGGCGCGGAATGCGCTGGTTTGATCGTCATTGAACTTGTCGCCACCGGCCGCATTGTCCACGTAGCCGTCGTTGGTTATGTAGGCACCGGCAAAGCTGGCAGCAACGGTATCGCTGAGCTTGCCGCCGGCGTAGATGCGGCCTTCCATGCGGCCGTAGTCGCCTGCAGTCAGTTCCACCGCACCGCCATTGTCATCGAACGGGTTCTTGGTGGTCAGCTTGATCGCGCCACCAGTGGAGTTCTTGCCGTACAGCGTGCCCTGCGGGCCGCGCAGCACTTCCACTTGCTGCACATCGAACAGCGAGAACAGCGCGCCATTGATACGCGAGTAATACACGTCATCAACGTACATGCCCACGCCGGGGTCGAACGACTGCAGCGCATCGGGCTGGCCGATGCCGCGGATGAACACGTTGACACTGTTGGCCGAGCCGCGACCCTGCACGATGTTGAGGTTGGGCACTGCGCCTTGCAGGCCATCGACGTTGCTGGCTTGTAGATCCTTCAGTTGTTCTTCGCCGAAGGCGCTGACCGCCACCGGCACGTCCTGGATGGACTCGCTGCGACGACGCGCAGTGACGGTGATCTGGTCGAGGGTCTTGGCCTCGTGTTCGGCGGTTGCCGGCGCGGGTGCGGCGTCCTGCGCCGAGGCGATGGCTGGCGTGATCAACAGGCCGGCGATGGCGAGGCTCAAGTGCTTGCGTTTCATTTTCCCCTCCTGCGGGTGCGACAAGGCGGCGGCAGGTGCCACCGGATTGCCGGCAAGACTAGGCGGCACGGCCGCAGGCTTCACTTGTACCTTCGTACAGGGGACGGCAGCAGCGGCGACATGGATACTCCGCGACCAAATCCAAAGGAAGGCTTGTTTTTGCTCGTTATTCCTGCTCAGACGGGAATGACGAACAGGCCTTCCCAAACCGGGCAACGGCACAACGCCGCTTGCCGTACCGAGAAAAATGAATGTCGATCCTGATCGTGCTGGCCGCGCTGTGTTTCCTGATGTTCGTCGCCTATCGCGGCTACAGCGTGATCCTGTTCGCGCCGGTGGCGGCGCTGGGTGCGGTGTTGCTGACTGATCCGTCACTGGTCGCGCCAATGTTCACCGGCCTGTTCATGGACAAGCTGGTCGGCTTCCTGAAGCTGTATTTCCCGGTATTCCTGCTCGGCGCGATCTTCGGCAAGGTGATCGAACTGTCCGGTTTTTCCAAATCCATCGTCGCCGCGGTGATCAAGGCTGTCGGCGCGCAGCGGGCGATGTTGTCGATCGTGCTGGTCTGCGCGTTGCTGACCTATGGCGGCGTGTCGTTGTTCGTGGTGGTGTTCGCGGTCTATCCGTTCGCGGCCGAACTCTTCCGCCAGGGCAACATCCCCAAGCGGCTGATTCCCGGCACAATCGCGCTTGGCGCGTTCACCTTCACCATGGATGCGTTGCCGGGCACGCCGCAGATCCAGAACATCATCCCGACCACGTTCTTCGGCACCAATACCTGGGCCGCGCCGGTGCTGGGCACGTTGGGCGGCGTGTTCGTGCTGGCACTCGGTCTGGCCTATCTGGAATGGCGGCGGCGGGCAGCGGTGAAGGCTGGCGAAGGTTATGGCGATGCAGCGACGCTGCTCAACGAGCCGATGGCATTCTCCGGTGGCAAGCTGGCCAATCCACTGGTCGCGATCCTGCCGCTGGTGCTGGTCGGCGTGTGCAACAAGCTGTTCACCCTGTGGATACCGAAGTTCTACGGCGACAGCCACAGTTTCGTGCCGGCGGTGATCGGCACGCCCGCGCCGGTGGTGCAGGAGACGGCGAAAATCGCCGCAATCTGGGCGGTGGAAGGCGCGCTGCTGGTCGGCATCCTCAGCGTGCTGGCGTTCGCATGGAAGCCGGTGGTCGCCAGTTTTGCCGAAGGCAGCAAGTCGGCCGTTGGCGGTGCGCTGCTGGCCGGCATGAATACCGCGTCGGAATATGGTTTCGGCGCGGTGATTGCCGCCCTGCCTGGTTTTCTGGTCGTGGCCAATGCGCTGTCGGCAATCCCCAACCCGCTGGTCAATGAAGCCGTTGCAGTGACCGCGCTGGCCGGCATCACCGGATCAGCCAGCGGCGGCATGAGCATTGCGCTGGCGGCGATGGCCGACACCTTCATCGCCAATGCGCAGGCGGCGGGCATCCCGATGGAAGTGCTGCACCGCGTGGCGGCGATGGCCAGCGGCGGCATGGACACGCTGCCGCACAATGGCGCGGTCATTACCCTGCTCGCAGTCACCGGTCTCAGCCATCGGCAAAGCTACAAGGACATCTTCGCGGTGACGATCATCAAAACCCTGGCGGTGTTCTTCATCATCGCGCTGTATTACCTGACCGGCGCGGTGTGATCTCCGGCGGGAATGCTTTCCATCGCGGTGATGAATTCCGGCTGCAACGCCAGTTTGCCGAACCAGCCCTGCTGGGTGCCGCTGAGCACACGCAGCATGTGGCCCTTGCCGCCGGGCATGCGTCCGGCAGGCAGCATGCCCAGGTCGCGCACGCGGGCAACGACATCATGTTCGGACTGGAACAGCGGTGTCAGCCAGCGGCTCCAGAACTGGTAGATGCGCACATGCTTGCGGCGCGCAGCCTCGTATCGCGCCAGCGCCGCACCGGTCGAATCGCCTTCACGCAAAGCATCGCGCAGCGCCAGCGCATCCATCAGCGCCATGTTCACGCCCTGCCCCAGTTGCGGACTCATCGCGTGTGCGCTGTCGCCCAGCAACACCAGCTTGCCGGTGTGCCACTGGCGCAGCACGGCATCACGATAACTGGCACGCGCCAGCGTGGTGTCGTCGGCAATATCGGCAACCAGCGCACCGACCTGCGGCCAGATCGTGGCCACTTCGTCACGCCACGCCGGCAGGCCGCGTTCGCGCCAGGCATCGAAACCACTGGCCGGCAGGCTCCAGAAAAAACTCAGCTGCGGCGTGGCATCGCCCGGCCGCGTGCCGACCGGCAGCAGGCCGATCATCTTGCGCGCGGCGACATAACGCTGGCGCAGTTCATCCGGCCACGGCCAATCGCCGGCCGGCAGCAAGCGCCACAACGCACCCCACGGATATGGCCGGTCCAGCGCCGGCGCATGACCTTCGCGTGCCAGCACGCTACGCAGGCGCGAGGCCGAGCCATCAGCGGCGATCACCAGGTCGAATGGCCCATGCCAACGTCCACTTTCATCGCGAATGCGACCGCTGGCGGTTTCGACATCGGCAATGCACAGGCCTGGCTGCAAACCATCAGCGCGGCCTTCCCACGCCCGATCCAGCAATTCAAACAAGGCCCCGCGCTGCATGCCCAACCCGAACAGCCGCGCATCCAGCCCCGCATAACGCATGTCCATCACCGCACGCCCGCACGGCGTTTCGCCGAACAAACGCCGCACCGGCGCGCCATGCGCCAGCGCGGCCCCCAGCAAGCCCATCTTCCACAACACCTGCAAGCCAGTCGGCTGCAACAGGAAGCCCGCGCCCACCGGCCCCGGCTGCGGCGCACGTTCGAACACCTGCACCCGGTGTCCGTCACGCTGCAGCAGCACCGCTGCCGCCTGCCCGGCCGTTCCGTAACCGACGATGGCAATGTCGAGTTTCATGAAGCGCTCCCTGCGCGAACAATCACCGCGAGCGGTTTTCGGCATCGCAGCCGCGATGGCCTGGAGCGCCCGCCATGGACTTGATCCCCGGGTTGCCGCCCCGGATGGCAGCCACAAAAAACCCCGCCGCGGCGGGGTTCCTTGCAATGCCAGATTGCGAAAATCACGCGACCGGCACGATGTCCGATGCCTGCGCACCCTTCGGGCCCTGGGTGACTTCGTAGCTGACCCGCTGGCCTTCCTGCAGGGTGCGGAAGCCCTTGGCATTGATCGCGGAGAAGTGCGCAAATACATCGGCGCTGCCATCCTCCGGTGCGATGAAACCAAAACCCTTGGCGTCGTTGAACCACTTCACGGTACCGTACGGCATAACTTGATTGCTTCCTGATTGGGTGGTGTAGCGCACGGCCGGCCGACCGCACGCTGGCGGAGTATGCAAAGACAACGCCTTCTTTACAATCACCCCGGCAACATTTCGCCAATCAGCGCACCCAATCCGGTTGATGCGGCCTGCACGTTGGCCAGCACTTCGTCCAGGGTGATCTCCGCCGCATCGCCGCAACCGGCCGCCCAGTTGGCGACGATGGCCAGGCAGGCGTATTCCAGCCCCAGTTCGCGCGCCAGGCCGGCTTCGGGCATGCCGGTCATGCCGACCAGGTCGCAACCATCGCGGCGCATCCGAGCGATTTCGGCCTTTGTTTCAAGGCGCGGCCCCTGGGTTGCGCCGTAGCAACCACCATCGACGACCGCCACGCCGGCGCGCTGCGCGGCGCTCAACACTGCCTGCCGCAACGGCGGCGAATACGGGTCACCGAAATCGACGTGCAGCACGTCGGTACCCTCGTCCTCGCAAAACGTCGAGATCCGGCCCCAGGTGTAGTCGATCAACTGGTCCGGGCAGGCCAGCACGCGCGGGCCGCAGGCCTCGGTAATGCCGCCAACCGTGTTCAGCGCCAGCACGCGGGCCACGCCCAGTTGTTTCAGCGCATCGAGGTTGGCGCGGTAGTTGATCTTGTGCGGCGGCAGCGAATGGCCTTCGCCATGCCGCGCCAGGAAAGCCACGCGCTGGCCGCGCAGGCGGCCAATGCGCACTGGCCCCGACGGCACACCGAAGCGCGTTTGCGGCGCATGGGTCTCCACGTCCTGCAAATCGGCCAGCTTGTAAACGCCGGTGCCGCCGATGATGGCAAGCGTGATGTCATCAGGCATGGCTCAGTCCTTCAGCGCATGGATATCCGGCAGGTTGCGGCCCTGCTCGTGGTAGTCCATGCCGAAACCGAACACGTAGCGATCCGGCACTTCCAGGCCCACATAGTCGGCGGCGATGCCATCGACGATGCGCTGGTGCTTCTTCACGGTCAACACGGCGATGCGCACGTCGGTGGCGCCCTGTTCCAGGCACCATTGCTTGACTGCAGCCAGCGTATAGCCTTCATCGAGGATATCGTCGGCCAGCAGCACGCGGCGGCCGTACAAAGCGGTGGCCGGCCGGTGCTTCCAGACCAGTTCGCCGCCGGTGGTCGCGCCGCGGTAACGGGTGGCATGCAGGTAATCGAAGGTCAGGTCGATGCCGCGTGCGCCCAGTTCCAGCGCCAGTTGCCCGGAAAACGGCAGCGCGCCATGCAGGATGGTCAGATAGACCGGTGGCGCGCCGATGGCGTAGTCGCGGGCAATGGCCTCGGCCATCTTGCTGATGGCTGTGTCAATCGTGCTGCGATCAATGATCTTTTCCGAATGCTTCAGGGCTTCGGACAGCGGGTATTCGTTCATCAGGCAATTCCTTCGGGAAAGCAATCCAGGCGCGTCTGCGCGCCGGTGTATTTTTCATCGGCCAGCAAGCCGCCCCAGCCCAGTGCGCCACGACCAATCAGGCCGCTCAGCGCAGCAGTATTGAGTTGGCGGCCTTCGACGGCGCGCAGTGATTCTTCCACCACGCCCGGCTTGCAGGCCAGCACCACGTCGCAGCCGGCGTCCAGGTGCGCGTGGATGCGTGCGGTGACGCCACCTGCCGAATGCGCCGCCGCCATCGAGATGTCATCGGAAAACACCACGCCGCGGAAACCCAATTGCGCACGCAGCACTTCGTTGATCCAGTACGGCGAATAGCCGGCCGGTTCCGGCGCGACGGCCGGATAGACCACGTGCGCCATCATCACCGCGTCTGCACCGGCGTCGATGCCGGCGGCGAACGGCACCAGGTCTTCGCCACGCAACACATCCAGCGGGCGCGGGTCGATGGCCTCGTCGAAGTGCGTGTCTTCCAGCACCGTGCCGTGGCCGGGGAAATGCTTCAGCGTGGCCGCCATGTCGGCCGCGTGCATGCCGCGCACATAGGCTCGGGTGAAGTCGGCCACGACTTGCGGGTCGGCGGAGAATGCGCGGTTGCCGATGGCGCGATTGCCACGCGCCAGATCGACCACCGGGGCGAAGCTCAGGTCGATGCCGCTGGCGCGGATTTCGCTGGCCATCAGCCAGGCGTGTTCCTCAGCCAGTGCCAACGCGCCTTGCCTGTCGCTGGCGTAGTTGGCTTCAAGGGTCTGCAGCGGCGGCAGCTTGCTGTAACCGTCGCGAAAACGCTGCACGCGCCCGCCTTCCTGGTCCACGCAGATCAGCAGCGGGCGCGGCGCGGCGGCGCGGATCGCGGCCGACAGCTCGGTCACCTGCGCGCGCGAGGCGAAGTTGCGCGTGAACAGGATCACGCCGGCGCAGGCGTCGTGTTGCAGCCAGTCGTGTTCCTGCGCGGTGAGTTCGGTACCAGCAATGCCAATGACGAGCATGTATGTCCTTAGGGAATGTCCGTGGCGCTGCGCTCGGCCTCGCTCCATTGCGAATACGGGCGCGCCGCCAGGGCCAGATTGTAATAGCGCAGCTGCTCGGTCACCTGCTTTCCGGCCCAGATTGGCAGGTCGAAGGCTTCGTCGGCCGCGCCCAGCTCGATCTCGGCCACCACCAGCCCGGCATTGTCGCCGAGGAACTCATCGACTTCCCACAATTTGCCGGCATGCTCGACGTAATGCCGGCGCTTCTCGACCCGCCCGCCCACGCACAGCGCCAGCAGCGCCTGCGCATCGGCCAGCGGGATCGCGTAGTCGAATTCCTGCCGGGTGGTGCCCAATTGCCGCGACTTGAGGTTCAGGAAAGCGGCCTCGCCTTCGATCCGCACCCGCACCGACGCCTGCTGCGCACCGCTTTCAACCGCATCCAATGAGTTGAGATAGCCCTGTGCCATCGGCACGACCTTATGCGCGGCGGCGCGCCAGCCGTCACCGGTGACCAGGAATTTGCGTTCGATTTCAATGCCCATGACACCGCGACCTTATCGTTCGAACAACGCAATCGACTCCACATGCGCGGTATGCGGGAACATGTCCATCACCCCTGCCGCCTTGAGCTTCCAGCCTTGTTCGTTGACCAGCCAGCCAGCGTCGCGCGCCAGCGAGCCGGGGTGGCAGCTGACATAGACGATGCGCTTGAATTGTTTCAGCGGCAGTTGCTGCAGCACGTCGATTGCGCCGGAACGCGGCGGATCCAGCAGCAACTTGTCGAAACCGGCGCGCATCCACGGCGTGCCGCGCTGGTCCTGGGTCAGGTCGGCAGCAAAGAATTGCGCGTTTTCCAGTCCGTTGCGCTGGGCGTTTTCGCGTGCCCGCGCCACCAAGCCGGCATTGCCTTCCACGCCGACCACCTCGCCCACCAGTCTCGCCAGCGGCAAGGTGAAATTGCCCAAGCCACAGAACAGGTCCAGCACGCGCTCGCCGGCTTGCGGTGCCAGCAGATCGAAGGCGTGCGCAATCATCTTCTCGTTCAAGGTCGCATTGACCTGGATGAAATCCAGAGGCCGGAACGCCAGTTCCACGTCCCACGGTGCCAGCCGGAACGACAACGGCACCTCCTGCGGCCACAACGGCTGCACGCTTTCCACGCCGCCGGGCTGCAGGAAGATGGCGAAGCGATGCGCCTGGCCGAAGGCCGCCAGCGCCGCGCAATCGGCGTCGGACAGCGGTTTCAGGTTGCGGAACACCAGCGCCACGCCATCGAAATCATCACGCGCATCGCCGGCAATGAATTCGATCTGGGCGATGTCGGCGCGTGCCTGCAGGCCATCGACCAGTTGCGCCAGCGCCTCGATCTTGAAGCCGATCGCGGGAATTACGGTATGGCATTCGCGCAAATCCGCGACGAAACGCGGATCCGGCTCGCGAAAACCGACCAGGGTCTTGCCTTTCTTTTCGACATGCCGCACCGAAAAACGGCCCTTGCGCCGATAGCCCCAGCTGGCGCCAGTCAGTGCCGGCAGCACCCTTTTCGGGCTGACGTGGCCGATGCGCTCGAAGTTTTCCAGCAGCACGCGCTGCTTGGCTTCGATCTGTTTTTCCTCGGCCAGGTGCTGCAATACGCAGCCGCCGCAGCCGCCGAAATGCGGGCAGCGCGGCGGCACGCGGTCGGGCGAGGCTTGCAGCACTTCGACGGTTTTTGCCTCGTCGAAGTGGCGGTTCTTCGCGGTCTGCTCGGCCAGCACGGTTTCGCCGGGCAAGGCACCAGACACGAACGTTACCTTTCCGCTTTCGCTCGGCGCCTCGCCGTCGCGGCGGGCGACGCCGCGGCCATCGTGGCTCAGATCGTGGATGTCGGCTTCAAACGGAGTGCGGTCGATGCGGGGCGCGCGGTGTCTGGCCACGTGGCGAAGGCTGCGTGAAATTCAAGGCCGCGCATTGTCGCACGCCTGACTGCAGGAGCGGCTTCGGCGATGTGTCAGCGGATTTTCTTGAAGGTATTGGTATTGCCGAGCTTCTCGATCTTGCCGCCGGATTTTTCGAAATCGGCGATGTCCTGCTCAATCTGCTCGTGGGTGACATTGGCGGCGGACTTGCCGGCACCGGATTTGGCGGATTTGATCGACTTGTTCTTCGGAGGGGTCACGAGGCTTCCTTGTTTGGAGTGCCCCTGCACCATACGCCCTGCGCTGTAGAAAAACGTTCACGGCCTGGGAAAACGCTTGGTTCAGGCCATATCCGCCTGCGTGGTGAAACTTTCGCCACAGCCGCATTCGGCCGTGGCGTTGGGGTTGGCGAAGGTGAAAACTTCGCCCAGACCCTGCTTCTGGAAGTCGATCTGCGTGCCATCGACCATCGGCAGGCTGTCGGCATCGACGAAGATGCGCACGCCGTCCTGTTCGAAAACGCTGTCGCCGTCGCGCTGCTCATTGGCCAGTTCGGTCACGTAGCCCCAGCCGGAACAACCCGTCTTGGCCACGCCAAAGCGCAGCCCCAACGCACCGGGCGTGCCGGAAACGAAGCGCTGCACGCGGACGAAGGCGGCGGGGGTCAGGCTGATGCTCATGCGGAACTCCATTGCGGGTGAACGGATTTTACTCCCCGTGAAGATGGAGGCGGGAGCGGCGGATTCAATCTCCACGCCAAGCGCTGTGGCCGTTTGTCCGGGCATGACGGGCAAAGGCGGTAGTCTTCCCTCTTTCCAGTCCTTCAGTCCTGCCGAATGCGCAAACACTACGACCAAGCCTACTTCCAGCACTGGTACCGGCAAAGCGGCATCGGCGGCCCGCAGCGGCTGGCGCGCAAGGTCGCGCTGGCGGTGGCCTGTGCCGAGTACTACCTGGAACGCCCGATCCGCAGCGTGCTGGACATTGGCTGCGGCGAAGGCGCATGGCGCGCGCCGCTGCTGAAATTGCGGCCGAAGCTGCACTACCTCGGCTTCGACAGCAGCGACTACGCGATTGCCCGCTACGGCCGCCAGCGCAACCTGCACCCGGCGCGCTTCGGCGATTTCGCCCTGCTGCGACCGTGCCCGCCGGTGGACCTGCTGGTCTGCGCCGACGTGATCCACTACCTGCCCACGGCCGAACTGCGCCGTGGCCTGCCCGGCCTGGCCGAGTTGTGCGACGGGGTGGCTTTCCTGGAAACCTTTGCCGCCGAGGATGAATTCGACGGCGACCACGCCGAATTCCAGCCGCGCAGCGCACGCTGGTATCGCCGCCAGTTCACCAGCCACGGGCTTATCGGGGTCGGTTCGCACTGCTGGCTGTCGCCGGCGCTGGCATCTCAAGCCGCAACGCTGGAAACTGCGGTTTAACGCCCCACTTGGCCACTTGCGGTATGCTGCGACGCAACAAGCACATCTTCGGGATACCGACCTCCATGTCCCTTTACCAATGGCATGAACTGGGCCGCCACTGGATGGCCCCCTGGGTGCATCTGGCCGACGCCAACGCCAAGATCTTTTCCGACGCCAACAGCTGGCTTTCGACCTTGCCCGGTGCCGGCCGCCTGTCCGCGTACAACGAGCTGGTGCACCGCCTCGGCAAGGATTACGAGAAGCCCGCGTGGGAAATCCACGAAGTCGAATCCCATGGCCGCAAAGTGCCAGTGGTCGAGCTGGAAGTGATCAAGAAACCCTTCTGCCGACTGCTGCGCTTCAAGCGCTACACCGATGACGCCGCCAGCATCGCCGACCTGAAGGACGACCCCACCGTGCTGGTGGTCGCGCCGCTGTCCGGCCACCACGCCACCTTGCTGCGCGACACCGTGCGCACCCTGCTGCGCGACCACAAGGTCTATGTCACCGACTGGGTCGATGCACGCATGGTGCCCACGTCCGAAGGTGATTTCAGCCTGGCCGATTACATCGCCTACGTGCAGGAATTCATCCGCCATATCGGCGCGAAGAATCTCAACGTCATCAGCGTGTGCCAGCCGACCGTGCCGGTGATGGCCGCCGTGTCGCTGATGGCCTCGGGCGGCGAAGCCACGCCGCGCACGCTGGTGATGATGGGCGGCCCGATCGACGGCCGCCGCAGCCCCACCGAGGTCAACACCCTGGCCACGCGCAAGCCGCTGTCGTGGTTCGAAGGCAACGTCATCCACACCGTGCCGACGGGTTATCCGGGCGAAGGCCGCAAGGTCTATCCGGGCTTCCTGCAACACGCCGGATTCATCGCGATGAATCCCAGCAACCACGTCATGTCGCACTGGGATTTCTATTCCGACCTGGTCAAGGGCGACCTGGAAGACGCCGAGGTGCACCGCAAGTTCTACGACGAATACAACGCCGTGCTGGACATGCCGGCCACTTACTACCTGGACACGATCAAGACCGTGTTCCAGGAATTCCTGCTGCCGCGCGGCAAATGGAAGGTGAATGGCGAACTGGTCAACCCGGCCGCGATCAAGAAAACCGCCTTGATGAGCATCGAAGGCGAACTGGACGACATCAGCGGCCTGGGCCAGACTTCCGCCGCGCACGACCTGTGCACCGGCATTCCGAAGGCGAAGCACGAACGCGTTGTTGTCGAAGGTGCCGGCCATTACGGCATCTTCAGCGGTCGCCGCTGGCGCGACATCGTCTATCCACAGGTGCGGGATTTCATCGCCAAATACGCCGGCTGACCTCCTGCCGGCCGAAGAACGAAAAAGCCGCCCGAGGGCGGCTTTTTCATTGCTGCGCGCGATCAAACCACCGGATCACGCACCAGCAGTTGTTTGGCCAGCCAACCATGGAAGCGGCCGATGGCGCGCGCCAGGTGCAGGGTGGCGAACAGCAGCAGCACGCCAAGCACCGACATCAATGGCAGAAGCAACGGCGCGTCTGAAGCAACATGCCAGTAGCCGATATCGAAGGTGAACGGCAACACCAGGCTCAACGGCGCAGCGACGAAGGCCAATGACAGGCTCAGCAAGGTCACCGCGATGGTGAAATACGCCGTGCCCAGCGGCAGCATCAGCAGGAAGTACAACATCGCCGTCCAAGTCCGGCCATCGGTGAACAATTCCTTCAGGCGCGTCGCCCATGGCTTGTCGCGCTGCGTGTAAAGCGGCCGGCGCGGCATGCGCTCGCCCAGCAGCACTTCGACGATGCGGCCTTCGACCAGCGACAGCAGCCGCACCGACATCAGGAACAGTAGCAACAGCGGGATGCCGACGATCAGGATCAGCAAACCCGCCGACAGCGACACACCAGTCACCACCCAGGTGAAATAGAACGTGCCGGTGGCCAGCGCCAGCAGCATGTAGAACAGCGCAGCATAGGTGCGCGGATCGGCGGCCACGCCGAAGAATTTGCCCAACAGGGACTTGCGCTGCTGCTGCGGCGGCGGGCGCAAGGCACGGGCCACGGTGGCCTCGGTGTCGCGGTAGATGTCCGCCACTTCTTCCGGCGCACCGTAGCTGCCGGCGACGCTGGCGATGACTTCGGCCTCTGACTTGCCGGCCTGTTCGGCCAGCTCCGATCGCAGGTAATCCTCGGCGTCGTACAACGCATCCTGCACCATCGCCGGATCGGCGTCCTTCAGTGCGGCACGCAGTTGTTCCAGGTATTCGGCAATGGTGGTCGGCAGGCCTTGGTCATTCATGGCAGCAATCCTTTCAACACGGAATCGACGGAATCGCGGGTCGCACGCCAGGCGGCGGCCCATTCACGCAGGGCGATGCGCCCGGCGTCGGTGATGCGGTAGTAACGGCGCGGTGGGCCGGCGGTGGAAGGCTCGACGAAACTGTCCAGCAGGCCCGCGCCTTCCAGGTTGCGCAGCACCGGGTACAGCGCGCTCTGCTTGCCGCTGAGCACGCCATCCAGCCCTTCCATGCGCTTGCCGATCAGGTAGCCGTACAGCGGCTCCTCCGCCTGCGCCAGCACCGCCAGCAAGGCCAGCGACACGGTGCCGGCGCTCAGTTCCTTCTGGAATTTCTTCAGTTGGGCGTCGGGTTCGTTCATGGCCTGTTTGCCGCCTGGCACTAGCTTGAAGTCCAATCTATCAATCACTTCGATATAGTGAATGTGCCATTAGTCATTCCGGCTTGGCGTGAGGGAAAGCGTCGGCCAGAATCGGCGTTTTCCTCCTGCCGGATCACCGATGCGCCCTGCCCCCTTGCTGACCGCCTGCCTGCTGACCCTGGGCTTTTCCGTGGCCGCCGCCGATGCACCCAAGGCCAAGTACCGCAGCCCGAAGGAAATCGTCGATGCCGCGCCGGCCAGCGACTGGCGCACGCCGGATCCGGCCAACCTGCTGTACATGGAGTTGGCAGGCGGCCGAGTGATCATCGAACTGGCCCCGGATTTCGCCCCGGAACACGCCGCCAACATCCGCACCTTCGCCCGCGAGCATTTCTGGGACGGCACCAGCATCTACCGCTCGCAGGACAACTTCGTGGTGCAGTTCGGCGATGTCGATGGCGAGGAGCCGGCCAAGGCCAAGCCGCTGGGCAGCGCGAAAACCCACCTGCCGGCGGAGTTCCACCGCGCCGCCGAAGGCCTGCGCTTCGACCGCCTGCCCGACAGCGATGGCTGGGCACCGGAGGTCGGCTTCGTTGATGGCTTCCCGGTGGGCCGTGATCCGGGCAAAGGCACCGCCTGGCTGGCGCATTGCTACGGCACCCTGGGCGCGGGCCGCAACAACGACGATGACAGCAGCATCGGCGCGGAGTTGTACGTCGTCACCGGGCAATCCCCACGGCAACTGGACGACAACATCACCGTGGTCGGCCGCGTGCTGCAGGGCATGGAACTGCTGAGCACGATCAAGCGTGGTCCGCCGCCGATGGGCTTCTACGAAGACCCCGCGCAGCGCACGCCGATCACCTCGATCAAGCTGGCCAGCGACGTGCCGGCCACCGAGCGCACGCCATTGCAGGTGCTGCGCACCGACACGCAAACCTTCCGCGATGCGGTCGAAGCGCGACGCAACCGCGTGGATGATTTCTACAAGCGCCCGGCCGGTCACATCGACCTGTGCAACGTGCCGGTACCGGTGCGTGAGTTGTCGAAGGAATGAAGCAGGCGAATGCGTCACTCCGGTCGTAGCGGGGATCCCTTTCCAACGAATGCATGGCCGGTGTTGATGGTGCGCGCAGGCTGACACCGAGGACTGCGCATCAACCCGGCAGCGGCAATTCCGCTGCCGAAACGATCACGCCGTTGGCGTCGGCATAAAGCCACTGCCCCGGCACGAAGCGCACGCCGGCGAAGCCGACTTCCACATCGACTTCGCCGACGCCGCGCTTGTCGGTTTTCATCGGCGTGGCGGCCAATGCCTTCACGCCCAATGGCAAGGCTGCCAGCGCCTCGACATCGCGCACGCCGCCGTTGACCAGCACGCCGGCCCAGCCGTTCTTCACGGCCGCTTCGGCCAGCATGTCGCCCAGCAGCGAACGTCGCAGCGAGCCGCCGCCATCGATCACCAGTACCTTGCCACGGCCGTCCAGCGCGACCTGCTCGCGCACGCGCGAGTTGTCCTCGTAGCAGCGAATCGTGACGATGCGGCCGAAGAACACCGTCGCGCCACCGAAATCGCGGAACATCGGTTCGGCGACCTGCACATCGGGGTACGCGTCGCAAAGATCGGGCGTGGTCCAGGGCATGGCGGCTTCCGGGCGTGGGGGAAGGCCGATTCTATCTGCTTGTCCTATCTACCTACGGCGAATGTCGCCCTGCCCGCTTCCGGCCTAACATGGCAGCCGGGAGAGGAGAACCACCGCATGCGCATCGCCCTGCTGGCCGACCTGCACGCCAATCGCGAAGCGACCGAAGCCTGCCTGTCGGCGCTCCGGAAACATGGTTGCGACCAGTACGTGTTCCTCGGCGACCTGGTCGGCTACGGCGCGGACCCGGCGTGGGTGGTCGATACCGTGCGTGGTTTCGTCGCCGATGGCGGCATCTGCGTGCTGGGCAACCATGACCAGGCCGTGTTCAACCCGCCTTCGGCGCATATGGTGCCGGAGGCACGCGAGGCGATCGCGTGGACGAGCCGGCAACTTGACGTCGCGCAACGGGATTTCCTGCAACAACTGCCGCTGCAGGTGTCCGACGGCAATCGCCTGTATGTGCACGCCAACGCCTGGAACCCCGCCGGCTGGGCTTATGTCGATGGCCGCCTCAACGCCAGCCGCAACCTGGATGCCACCACCCAATGGCTGACCTTCTGCGGCCACGTGCACATGCCAGCGCTGTACTACAGCCAGCCGGTCACGGCCGGGCATTTCGTGCCGGTGCCGGGCACGCCGGTGCCGCTGCTGCCGGGCCGGCGCTGGCTGGCGATCCCCGGTGCCTGCGGGCAGCCGCGTGACGGAAATCCCGCCGCCGCCTGCGCGGTGCTGGACACCGACAAATCCACCCTGACCTTCCTGCGCGTGCCTTACGATCACGAACGCACGGCGGAAAAGATCCTCGCCGCCGGCTTGCCGGCCGCATTCGCCGAACGCCTGGCCAAGGGAACCTGACATGTCATCACACCTGCAAGCCGGCATGCACATCGGCGGCTACGAACTGCTCGCGCCGCTGCACGAAGGCGGCATGGCAACGCTGTGGCAAGTCGCACCGTCGCCAACGCAAGCAGTGGATTTCCCGCTGCTGATGAAGTTGCCGCGCCTGGGCCATGGCGAGGCGATCACCCAGATCGTCGGTTTCGAAGTCGAACGCATGCTGTTGCCGGTGCTGGCTGGCCCCTGTGTGCCGCGCTTCGTCGCCAGCGGCGATGACGGCGACCAGCCGTGGCTGGTGATGGAACAACTGCGCGGCGAAACCCTGCGCGGTCTGCTCGACCACGCGCCACTACCGGCAGAACAAGTGGCCAAACTCGGCGCGCTGGCCGCGATCGCGCTGGACGACCTGCACCGCCAGCACGTCGTCCACCTGGACATCAAGCCCAGCAACCTGATGCTGCAGACCGATGCGCAGACCGGCGAGCAGCGCATCGTGCTGATCGACTTCGGTCTGTCGCACCATGCGCAGTTGCCGGATCTGCTGGACGAACAATTCGACGTGCCGCTGGGCACTTCGCCCTACATCTCGCCGGAACAGGTGCTGGGCATCCGCAACGACCCGCGCAGCGACCTGTTCGCACTCGGCGTCACCCTGTACCACCTTGCCACCGGCGAGCGTCCGTTCGGCTTCCCCAGCAGCCGCCGTGGCCTGCGCCGCCGCCTGTACCGCGACCCGGAACCGCTGCGCGCGCTGCGCCCGGAGATCCCGCGCTGGTTCCAGGAAATCGTGTTGCGCTGCCTGGAAGTGGATCCGGATGCGCGCTACCCGACCGCCGCGCAACTGGCCTTCGACCTGCAACACCCGGAACAGGTGCCGCTGAGCGAACGCGCAGAACGCGCGCGTCGCGACGGCCAGCTGGCCGTGACCAAACGCTGGTTCAAATCACTGGGCCGCGAGGCCGAACCGGTGGCGATCACGCCGACGACCGCGCCACTGGTGATGGTGGCGCTGGACACCAAGCAGACTGATGCCACGCTGGACGTGGCGCTGAACGACGTGGTGCAACGCCTGCTGCAAACCCTGCCCGGCGCGCGCTTGGCCTGCGTCACGGTGATGCGCACCGCGCTGATTGGCCTGGACAGCAACATCGACGATGCCGGCCGCAACCGCCACGTCAAGCGCCTGCTGGCGATGCGCCACTGGGCGCGCGCGCTGCAATTGCCGGATCACCGCATCACTTTCCACGTGCTCGAGTCCAGCGACGTTGCCGATGCGCTGGTCGATTTCGCCCGCGACAACGGCATCGACCACCTGGTGATGGGTGCGCGCGGCGTGACCGGGGTCAACCGTTTGCTCGGCAGCGTATCGGCCAAGGTCGTGGCCGAAGCCGGTTGCACCGCCACCGTGGTGCGTTCTGCGACGCGCGGCTGAGCCGGCGTGCAGGCCGCAGGTCAGTGCACCACCAACACCGGCACCTTGCTCGAGGCGATGACCTTCTGCGCCACAGAGCCGATCAGCAAGCTCTTGAGTGCGCCCTTGCCGTGGCTGCCCATGATGATCAGGTCGGCCTTGGCGGCCTTGGCTTCGTCCACGATGGATTGTTCGGGGATGCCGATGGCACGCAGTTCCTGCACTTCGAGCTTGGCGCGTTTCACCAGCGGGCGAATCTTGGCCAATGCGGCTTCGGCCTGCTTGTCGTAGTAGCGGCCGGGGCCGGCTGCGCCGAATTCCTTTTCCGCCGCACGCGACAGGCGCGGGTTGACGTAGAGCAGATACAAGGTGGAATTGCCATTGAGCGCCTTCACCAGCTTGGCCGCCTGCTTCACCACCGCCGCGCCGACTTCACTGTCATCTACCGCCAGCAGGATTTTCATGCCCGTGTCTCCGTGGAGTTTTCAAGTTGCACGCATGCTAGCGCAGGTGCAATGCAAACCGATTGATTGCGATCAAACCTGCCCCGATGGCGCTCACCAATCCGCATGCCCCGGCAGCAGGGCGCGCAATTCCACGTCGGTCAGGTTGCGCCAGCGGCCGGGCTTGAGTTCGGCCAGTTTCAGGCTGCCCAGGCGCACGCGCCGCAGCACCTTGACCCGATAACCGAAGGCCGATGCCATCAGGCGGATCTGCCGGTTCAGGCCTTGGGTCAGCACGATGCGGAAGCCGAACTTGCCGTGGCGCGTGGCGCGGCAAGGCAAGGTCTGCTGGCCATGCATCCACAGGCCGCCACGGGCCATGCTGCGCAGGAATTCGTCGGTGACCGGCTTGTTGATCTCGACCAGGTATTCCTTCTCGTGCTTGTTTTCCTTGCGCAGCAACTCGTTGACGATGTCGCCGTTGCTGGTCAGCAGGATCAAGCCTTCCGAATCCTTGTCCAGCCGGCCCACCGGGAAGATGCGCTGCTCGTGGCCGACGAAATCGATGATGTTGCCCTTGACCGATTCCTCGGTGGTGCAGGTGATGCCGACCGGCTTGTTCAACACGATATAGACATGGCGACGCTTGCCCGGCTTGGCCTTGCGCACGCGCAGCAGGTCGCCATCGACGCGCACTTCGTCGCCTTCGGCCACGGTGGTGCCGATGCCGGCGACCACGCCGTTGACGGTGACGCGGCGTTCGCCGACCAGGCGGTCGGCCTCGCGGCGCGAACAGAAACCGGTTTCGGCGATGTATTTGTTCAGCCGCTTGGCAGCGGCTTCATTGGTGTGCTCGACCTCAGTCACGCGCGCCGCCTGGCCCCTTGCGGTGCGGCTTCTTCGGCCCGCCGGGCTTCGGGCCGGGGCGCGAATCCTTCGGCCGGAACGACGGCTTGTGCGGGCGGCGCGGCGGCGCATCGCCGCCTTCGTGCGCGTCCTCGCCCACCCGGCGGATGCGCAGTTGCTGGCCCGACACCCAGACTTTTTTCAGGTGCATCAGGGTTTCGCGCGGCATGCCTTCGGGCAGATCGATCACGCTGTGATCATCGAAGATTTCGATGCGGCCGATGTAGCGGCTTTCCAGCCCGGCTTCGTTGGCGACGGCACCGACGATGTTGGATGGCTTGACCCCGTGCGTATGGCCAACCTCAATGCGGAAAGTCTCCATGCCGTGCTCGGCATCGCGTGGTGGGCGCTTCTCGCGTTTTGGTTTCTCGGCAAAATCCGATTCGAACGGGGCACTGGTGTCGAAATCCTGCGACCGCACCACACGCGGCCCACGCGTTTTTTGCTCCGACGAACGCCCGGGCAGACGTTCGTCATTCCCGCGAAAGCGGGAATCCAGCGGCTTTGATCTCGCAGGCTCGAAGTCGCTGGATTCCCGCTTTCGCGGGAATGACGGCGAATGTTCGGGTTTGTTCTTCCGCTCAGGCGCCAGCAACAACGGCTCATCACCCTGCAACAGCTTGGCAAGCGCCGCGGCAATCTCGATTGCCGGCACGTTGTGCTCGCGCTCGAAGTTCTCGATCAGCGGGCGGAACTCCGCGCTGCCGCCGGCTTCCAGCGCCGTGCCGATCTTTTCCAGGAAGCGCGCCACGCGGCGGTCATTGACCGCTTCCACGCTGGGCAGTTGCATTTCCTCGATTGGCTGACGGGTGGCGCGTTCGATCGCGCGCAGCATGCCCTTTTCGCGCGGGGTGACGAACAGGATCGCCTCACCCTTGCGCCCGGCGCGGCCGGTGCGGCCGATGCGGTGCACGTAGCTTTCGGTGTCGTAAGGGATGTCGTAATTCAGCACGTGGGTGATGCGTTCCACGTCCAGCCCGCGCGCAGCCACGTCGGTGGCAACCAGCACGTCGAGCTTGCCGTCCTTCAACTGCTGGATGGTCTTTTCGCGCTGCGCTTGCTGGATGTCGCCGTTGATCGCGGCGGCGGCCAGGCCGCGTGCCTGCAGTTTTTCCGCCAGTTCGTCGGTGCCGGCCTTGGTGCGGGCGAACACGATCATCGCGTCGAAGGGTTCGGCCTCGAGGATGCGGGTCAGCGCGTCGAGCTTGTGCAGGCCGCTGACGAACCAGTAGCGCTGGCGGATATTGGCCGCGGTGGTGGTCTTGGCGGCGATCTGCACTTCGACCGGGTCGTTGAGATACGTCTGCGCGATGCGCTTGATCTGCGCCGGCATGGTCGCCGAGAACAGCGCGACCTGGCGCGATTCCGGGGTTTTCTTCAACACCGTTTCGACGTCGTCGATGAAACCCATGCGCAGCATTTCGTCGGCTTCGTCCAGCACCAGCGTGGTCAGGCCGGACAGGTCCAGCGAGCCACGCTCCAGATGGTCGATCACGCGGCCGGGCGTACCGACCACGACATGCACGCCGCGCTTGAGCGCCTGCAACTGCGGGTAATAGCTCTGCCCGCCGTAGATCGGCAGCACCTGAAAGCCGGGGATCTTCGCCGCGTATTTCTGGAAGGCCTCGGCAACCTGGATCGCCAGTTCGCGGGTCGGGGCCAGCACCAGCGCCTGCGGCTTCTTCGCTTCGAAATCCAGCGTGGAAAGCACCGGCAGTGCGAACGCGGCGGTCTTGCCGGTGCCGGTCTGTGCCTGCCCCAGCACGTCGCGGCCAGCCAGCAGCGCCGGGATCGTCGCGGCCTGGATCGGCGATGGCGATTCGTAACCGACGGCGGTCAGCGCCGCCTGCACGGCGGGCGACAAGCCCAATTCGGAGAATGTACCGTTGGGAGCAGGAGGCAACGACGACGAGGCGTCGGGGGTTTGGGGCGCAGACATGGCAGCAAGCCGGGCGATTCGGCCGCGTATTGTGCGCCTGATTGCCGAGATTGTCCCGTTGCTCGGCTTTCTACGGCAGGGCGAACTCCACCAACACCGGGAAGTGATCGGATGGATAGCGCCCGTTTTCGTTGCCGGCCAGCGTGCTGGCATGCAGCGGCTTCAGGCCGCGATACAGCACCCAGTCGATGCGCTTTCCCGCCTGGCCGGTGAAAGCGTGGAAGGTCTGCTCCGGGCCGTCACGGCGCGGTGCATCGAGCCACGCATCGTGCATGGCACCGGTCAACACCTGATACGTCGCGCTACCCGGCACGTCGTTGAAATCGCCAGTCAGCAGCACCGGCGCGTCGGTCGGAAGATGCGCCAGCCAACGCAGGATCAGTTGCGCGGAACGCTCCCGCGCCGGCCCATCCTGTTCGCGGTACGGCAGGTGCGTGTTCAACAGATGGAAGCGCCGGCCATCGGCCTTGCGTTCGAACAGGCCCCAGGTGACCAGTCGCGGGTACAGGTTGCCCCAGCTGAGGCTGCCGGGGATTTCCGGCGTGTCGGACAGCCAGAAATCGCCGGATTCCAACAGCCGCAGCTTGTCGGTGCGGTAGAACACGCCCATGTGTTCGTCGCCGCCATCGCCACGCCGACCCGCACCGAACCAGGCGTAGTGCGGCAGTTGTTCGACCAGGTAATCGCCCTGCCCTTCGACCAGCTCCTGGGTGCCGATCACGTCCGGCTGCGCGGCGGCGATGAGCCTGGCCATCTGTACGCGGCGCGCTTCCCAGCGGTCGGGGCCGTCGGATTCCACCGGCACGCGCACGTTGAAGCTCATCACCCGCAGCGGTTCCGTGGCCTGCGTTGCGAAGGCCATCCCGGCCAGCGCCAAACCGGCCAGCAGGTACAGGGCGAATCGTGGCATCGGGATTCCTCCGGCAACGGAAACGAAGATTCGTTCCTTTGGCCTGTGATTTTATCCGCGCCACCGCGAATCACCCGTCAAGACCCGACAATGAAGCCCGCCTCGTGGAGCACATCGCCACCATGACCCTTGATACCCGCCAGCACTTCGCCGAATTGCTGGAACGCCATCGCGGCATCGTCGTCAAGGTGGCCGGCAGCTATGCCTGGCACCCGGACGACCGCGCCGAGCTGATGCAGGAAATCGCCGCGCAAGCCTGGCGCGCTTTCCCGCGTTATGACGGTGAGCGCGCATTTTCGACGTGGCTGTACCGCATTGCGCTGAATGTGGCGATCAGCCATGTCCGCGATCAACGCGGCCGCCACGACGTGCCGCTGGACGAACAGGCGCACGACCTGGCCGATGACAACGCCTTCGACCCCGAACGCGAACAACACGTGCGCCTGCTGCATCGCTTCATCCGCAAGCAGAAACCGCTGGACCGCGCCTTGCTGCTGCTCTACCTGGAAGACCGCAGCCTGCGCGAAACCGCCGAAATCCTCGGCATCAGCGAAACCAACGTGGCGACCAAGATCGGCCGCCTCAAGCAACGCCTTCGCAACGAAATCTGACGCACGAAACCAACATGGAAAACATCATGGAACCCGACGACATCAAGACCGCATGGCATGACCTTGGCGAACAACTCGAACGCCACCAGGCGATCCAGTTCCAGTTGTTGCGCGAGCGCAAGCTGGATCGGATGCAGCGCAGCCTGCGCCCGCTGTTCTGGGGGCAGGTGCTGCAGATGTTGCTGGGCGTGGGCATGATCGTGCTGGGCGTGGCCTGCTGGCAGCGCAACCTGCACCTGCCCGGCTACCTGATCGCCGGCATCGTCGTCCACGCCTACGGCGTGGCCTGCATTGCCCTGGGCGGCATCACCCTGGGCTTGATCGGCACCCTCGACCCGGCCGCGCCGGTGCTGAAAATCCAGAAGCAATTGACCACGCTGCGCAGGTTCTACGCCTTCAACGGCATGGCCGTCGGCCTGCCGTGGTGGGTGATGTGGCTGCCGGTGGTGCTGGCGTTCGCCGGCCTGCGCGACAACCCGCCACAGGGCAGTACGCCGACCTGGATCTGGATCAATCTCGGCGTCGGCCTGACCGGGCTACTGGCAACCTGGTGGTTCCATCGCTGGTCGCGCAGCCCCAAGCGCCCGCGCCTGGCCAAGCGCATGGACGACACGGTCACCGGCAGCAGCCTGCGCCGCGCGCAGGCGCAACTGGACGAACTGAAGTCCTTCGAGGACGATTGAGCCATCGCACAGCCCACGGATGCCCGCATGCAAACCCTGGATTTCGATCTGGACGGCGAATTCGTCGAACTCAACCAGTTGCTCAAGCTGGTCGGCATTGCCGGCAGCGGTGGCGAAGGCAAGCAGATCGTCGCCAGTGGGGCGGTGCGGGTCGATGGCGAACTTGAGTTGCGCAAGACCGCGAAGATCCGTGCCGGGCAAGTGGTTGAAGTCGGTGATTGCCGCATTCGCCTCGTTGCGGCCGGATAAGGTTCCGCAACCCCTCACTTGCTGGTGGTCGTTTCCGTCTCCACGTCCGCCGCAGCGGCGATGCGCGCTTCCCCCGTGTCGTATTCGGCCATCGGGCTTTCCGCCGGGCAGCGCGTGTCGGGGAAACCGAATTGCGCGCGCAATTCCAGGCCGCAGGCACTGAGCGCTTCCACGGCAGTTTCTTCCTTGCGGCAACGCGCGTCGAAGGCGCGAGCGAAAGCATCTCGACGGCTGACGAAATCCTCGCCGCATTGGCGCATCAGCCGCAGCCGATCCAGGTCATCCTGTGCCGGGTTGGGGCCATCCAGTCCATACAGGCGCAATTCCTCAGGGTTCAACAGGCGCAGGTTGCGGTTGGGCACGGCCATCATCTGGTCGGCCACCGCCACCGCCGCGCCGTTGCGCTCCAGGTAGGCGCGCACGTCGTCATAGACCGCATGCAGTTCCTGGTTGAGTTCGGCGCGACTGCTGGCAGTGGAACTCATGCGGATAATGCGGTGGATGCCGACGCGGCCGCTGATCACGCGCATGTCGGCTGCAGCCAGGATGAACACGCAGGCACTGTGGCATTGCGAACCTTCGCGCACCCATTGCGTCCAGCCGGATTCGGCGATGCGGTCGCCGGCCTTAATCGCCTCCTCGACGATGCCGCCGGTGGAATCTATGTCGAGCACGCGCTTGCCGATTTTCAGTTCCTCGGCCACCGCGGTCACCCGCTGCATCAACGCGGTGAAATCGGCATTGACCTTGCCCACGTAACGCAGTCGCAGCACGCCGTTTTCCTTGCACGGTTCCAGCGCGGCGGTCACGGCAGGCTTGTCGAGTTGCAGCAGCGGCTCGCCATCACCGTTGGTGGCGTAGTCCAGATCGCAGCTGATCGCGGCGACGCCAGTGGCCAGCTCATAGGGCGACCAATCGAGTTCAGCCGGTTTTTCCGGCGTTTTCGGCTTGGCGGGCGGCGCGGCAGGCTTGGCGGCATGCGCTGGCAACGGCGCAGTACTGACTGCACCGCCTTCGATCGGGCTATCGATCGGCAAGGTCTGCGCGGCCTGATTGGCGCTGTCGCGTGACTGGCACGCGAGCAAGGCCACGACCAGCACCACCGGCAACATCACGTAACGGGTCGGGAAGTGTTTCACGGTCGCAGTGTAGTGAATGCCGGCACTGGCAACCGAATGCGGCATGAATTCGCCGCTTCCCGGCGCTCAAGCCGCCCGCCACGCCATTCCAGCAGCCAACAACCGTCATCGCGTTGTCATGCGAAAATCCATTCGATCAGCCAATATCCCCTATTCCAATCCCGTTCACTTGCCCATGCATCTGTCATCCACCGGCCGCGCCACCGGCCTGCCTGCCTTCTTCGCGTTCACCCTGTTGCTTGCCGGTTGCGCCAGCGGGCCGCGCAACACCGCTCCGGCGCGGCTCGATCCGCTACTGCTGGTGTCCATCGACGGCCTGCGCGCCGATGACGTGGCCACGATGCCTGCACTGTCCAAGCTCGCCGGCGAAGGCGTCCGTGCCGAGTCGATGCGACCCTCGTACCCGTCACTGACCTTCCCCAACCACTACACCCTGGTCACCGGCCTGCGCCCGGACCATCACGGCATCATCGACAATACGATGCGCGACGCGGAATTGGGCGATTTCAGCCTGTCCAACCGCGAAGCCGTCAGCAACGGCCACTGGTGGGACGGTGGCGAGCCGTTGTGGGTCACTGCGAAAAAGGCCGGCCTGCGCAGCGCCACGATGTTCTGGCCCGGCAGCGAGGCGGAAATCCGCGGCGAGCGCCCGGATGACTGGCAACCCTTCGACAGCAAGGTCACGCCTTCACAACGCGTCGAGCAAGTGCTGGCCTGGCTGGATCAGCCCGCCGATACCCGCCCCGACCTGATCACGCTGTATTTCGACCAGGTGGATCACGAAGAACACATGTTTGGCCCGGACTCGCCTCAAGCCGACCAGGCCCGCGCCCAGATCGATGACGCGCTGGCACGGCTGCTGGCCGGCTTGCAGGCGCGTGGCCTGCGTGATCGTTCGAACCTGATCGTGGTGTCCGACCACGGCATGGCCGCCGTGCCGCCCGGCCATGCCATCGTCATCGAGGACATCGCACCACCGGCACTGGCCGAAGCGATCGGCATGGGCTCGGTCATTGGCTTGCAACCGCGCGCCGGTTCCGAAGCCGCCTTCGAGGCGGCGCTGGATCAGGACATCCTGGGCCGTCACGACCACTACGAATGCTGGCGCAAGGCCGAACTACCCCAAGACTGGCAGTACGGCACGAACCCGCGCATCCCGGCGGTAGTCTGCCAGGTCGACGAGGGCTGGATCGCCGTGTCGAGCGCCGTCATCGCCAGATACCGGGACGACAAAGGCATCCGCGGCGCGCACGGCTACGACCCGGCCTTGCCGTCGATGCAGGCCACCTTCGTCGCCGACGGCCCGGCCTTCCGCGATGGCGTGACCTTGAAGCCCTTCGACAATGTCGATGTTTATCCGCTGCTGGCACGCCTGCTGGGCATCGTCCCGGCCGCCAACGACGGTGACATCACTCCGCTGCTGCCGGCACTGAAGGACGCCGGGAAATGAACGCCGCGGCGACCGGGTTGTCGCAGCAAGTGCCCAGCCCCATCGGCACGCTGACCCTGGTCGCCGACGACACGCACCTGCGCGAAATCCATTTCCCGAAGGAACGTCATCCGACGAAACGGCCCTCGCCGCCCACCGGCGACAACACCGTGCTGCGCGCCGTGCGCGAACAACTCGAAGCCGATTTCGCCGGTCGCCTGCGCCACTTCGACCTGCCCCTGCGCCCGGCCGGCACCGATTTCCAGCGTGAAGTCTGGGCGATGCTGGCGCGGATCCCGCACGGCCAGACCTGGAGTTACGGCGAACTGGCGCGACGCATCGGCAAACCTGATGCGGTGCGCGCGGTCGGTGCCGCCAACGGCCGCAACCCCATCCCGATCGTGCTGCCCTGCCATCGCGTGATCGGCGCTGACGGCGCGCTGACCGGTTTCGGCGGCGGACTGCCGGCCAAGCGATTCCTGTTGCAACTGGAAGGCGTGTTGCCTGCCGAAGCGGATCTGTTCGCCGGCTCATAGCAGCCGGCACGCGTGGATCCCAAAACGAAAAACGCGGCGCTAGCGCCGCGTTTTCGCAAGCAATCCGTTGAGCGGATCAACCGGCCTTGGCGACCGTCTTCTTCGCCACCGCCTTCTTCGCCGGGGCGGCCTTGCTCACGGTCTTCTTCGCCACCGGCGCGGCTGCGCCCACGGCGACCCTGGAGACCTGCTTGCGCGCGTTGCCATAGCTGCTGTTGTAGCGCTTGCCCTTGGCCGTCTTGCGATCACCCTTGCCCATCTTGTTGCTCCTCGTATTTGAATGGCGTTGCGCCGGCAAACCTGCCGCGCAAGGCCGCGAATCCTATCACAAAGGCCGCTGCCTCAATGCGCGCAACTGGCATCGTGCACGTGGCCGTGGTTCAGACGCAGGTTGATGACGTGGGCCACGCCAACCAAGGTGCCCCCGAAGGTCATTGCCACCGCATGCGGGATCAGCGAATGGTGCAGCGGCGCATACAGCACCGCCAGCCACAGCGTGGCCAAGCCCAACGCCAGCACGCCCAAGGCGCGCACCACCCGGTGCCGGCGATAACCCATGAACAGGCTGAACACCCCAAGCAAGGTCGCGAAGATCACGAAGGCGCGCTCGAAGCCATCGCCCAGCCACGCCGAAACGCCGATCGCCGGCAGCAAGGCGATCAGCAGCGGCAGCAGCGCGCAATGCACCGCGCAGACCAGCGAGCCGGCAGCACCGAAATGATCCAGCCAGGTTCTGAAGCGTGAGGTCATGGCATGCGTGACTTTCGGGAGGGGCAGCTCGAAGCTGATGGATACAATATAACATCTCCTGCATCATTCCCCACCTCCCCCACGATGAAAAGCATTTCCCCCACGCTGCGCCCGCTCGTCCTGGCGCTGGCCGTGGCCTCGGCCGCCCCGGCATTCGCCCAGCACGCCGACACCCCGCCAGGCGACACCCGCCATCCGCAACCCGGTGATCGCCACGTCAAGGACATGGACAAGGTCGTGGTCACCGCCGGCGCGCTGCGCAGCAGCGCCGATGAACTGAGCCGCCCGGCCGAGGTGCTGGCCGGCGAGCGCCTGGACGAAAACCGCGCCGCCAGCCTCGGCGAAACCCTGTCCAGCCTGACCGGCGTGCAAAGCTCCAACTTCGGCCCCGGCGTCGGCCGGCCGATCGTGCGCGGCATGGACGGCCCACGCGTGGCCGTGCTCAGCAATGGACTGTCCAGCCAGGACGTATCGACGGTCAGCCAGGACCATTCGCCAGCGGTGGAGCCCTTCCTGGCCGACCAGATCGAAGTGTTGAAAGGGCCTTCGACCCTGCTCTACGGCAGCGGCGCGATCGGCGGCGTGGTCAACGTGGTCGATGGCCGCATCGCCGAAATGCCGGTCGATGGCGTCAACGGCCGCGCCGAGATGCGTTTCGACACCGGCGACAAGGATGGCAATACCGACCTGTTCCGCCTCGACGCCGGCAACGGCGGGCTGTCGATCCATGCCGACGGCGTGTATCGCAATGCCAAGGACTACGACACGCCGGACGGCCCGCAGGCCAATACCTTCATCGACACGAAATCCGGCGCGATCGGTGCCTCGCTGGCCGGCGACTGGGGCTTCGTCGGCCTCTCCACCTCGCGCTTCCAGGACGATTACGGCAACCCCGGCGAACCGGGCGACCCGAACGCGGGCAAGCGCGGCGTATGGCTGAAGATGCGCCAGGACCACTACGAGCTGAAGGGCGGCCTGACCGATCCGTGGGGGCAAGGCAGTGGCCTGCGCTGGAGCTTCGGCCATACCGACTACACCCATGCCGAGTTCGAAGGCGATGAAATTGGCACCATATTCGACAAACGCGCCAACGAAGGCCGCATCGAAGCCAGCTTCGCCGCCGCCAATGGCTGGAAGACGGCCATCGGCCTGCAAGGCAGCGACGCCACCTTCGCCGCGATTGGCGAGGAAGCCTTCGTACCGAAAACCCATGCCGAATCGCTGGGCATGTTCGCCGTAGCGCAGAACGCGTGGGGGCCGCTGCAAGCCGAATTCGGCCTGCGCGGCGACCAGGTGAAGTACGTCACCGACATCGGCATGGCGCTGCAATTCCATCCGTTCAGTGCTTCGATCAGCGGCGGCTGGCGCTTCAACGAACGCTGGCGGCTGACCGCCAACCTCGACCATGCCGAACGCGCACCTGCCGAGGAGGAACTCTTCGCCGACGGCCCGCACATCGCCACTCTCGCCTACGAGATCGGCGGCGGCGCCGGCATGAACAAGGAAGCCGCCAACCAGGCCGAACTGGGCCTGCAATACCGCAACGATTTCGTCGATGCCAAGGCGTCGGTCTATTACAACCGCTACGACGATTTCATCTACCTGGCCGACACTGGCGACACCTGGTACTTCGACGAGGAAGACGAAGAGCTGCCAGTCCGGCAATGGTCGCAGGGCGACGCGACATTCCACGGTTTCGAGGGCGAGGCCACCTTCCACCTGGCCGACAGCGCGACCGCCGGCGCATGGGACCTGCGCGTGTTCGGCGACAGCGTGCGCGCCAAGTTGAAGGACGGCGGCAATCTGCCGCGCATCGTGCCATCGCGCTTCGGTACGCAATTGCGCTGGAGCGGCAACGCCTGGCGCGCCTCGCTGGGTGCAACGCGCTACCAGAAGCAGGACCGGGTGGCCGAAGGCGAAACCCCGACCGCCGGCTACACCCTGGTCGATGCGCATGTGGCCTGGCACATCGACAGCGGCACGACCGCTTGGGAAGTATTCCTCGACGGCAACAACCTGGCAGACCAGGAGGCGCGCGTGCACACATCGTTCCTCAAGGACGAGGTGATGCTGCCGGGCCGCAACTGGTCGTTCGGGGTGCGTGCTTTCTTCTGAAAATCAGCCGCTCGCCATCGCCCGCAACACGATGCCGACCACGTAGGCCAGTACCGTGCCGGTGGCATAACCCAACGTGCCGAGCAACGCACCCACCGGCGCCAGCGCCGGATGGAACACGCTGGCCACCACCGGCGCACTGGCCGGGCCGCCGATGTGGCTTTGCGAACCCATCGCGAAGAAGAAGAACGGCACCTTCAGCAAGCGGCCCAGCGCCCACAGCAGGACGATGTGGACGCTGATCCAGATCACGCCGATCGCCATCACCCATGGATTGTCGGCCAGCGCGCCCAGTTCCATCTGCATGCCGATGCAGGCAATCAGGATGTACAGGAACAACGTGCCGATCTTCGATGCACCCGCACCGTCCAACGTGCGTGCGCGGGTGAAGCTCAGTCCCAGCCCGGCCAGCGTCGAGAATGCGATCACCCACACGAACGGATCGTGCAGGCTGACCGTGCGCGCCCATGACACGTTCGCGCCGAACCACGCCGACAACGGCGCGGCGATGGCATGCGCCAGCCCAACCACGCCGAAGGCCACGCCAACGATCACGATCAGGTCCGACAGGCTGGCGACACGCTCGTGCTGCGCCTGATAGGCGGCCATGCGCTGCTTCAACTCGTCGATGGCGCGCGTGTCCGCGCCGCTGCGCGCGTCGATCTGGCCAGCGCGGCCGGCGAGGAAGATCAGCGCCGCCATCCACACGTAACCAACGCCGACATCAACCACGACGAACTGGCCGAACACGGTTTCATCGACGTTGAAGATTTCCTTCATCGCGACCATGTTCGCGCCACCGCCGATCCAGCTGCCGGCCAGCGCGGCCATGCCGCCCCAGGTGTCGCCAGCCACCGAGGCCGGATGCAGCCAGCCCATCAGCCAGAACGAGACGAAAGCGCCCAGCATCACCGACAGCGAGGTGCCGAAGTACATCGCCAATACCTTCCAGCCCAGCCCCAGCACGCCCTTCAGGTCGATGGTCAGGGTCAGCAACACCAGCGAAGCCGGCAACAGCACGCGGCTGGCGACCGGGTTGTACAGCTTGCTTGCGCTGCCATCGATCAGGCCGATGGAATTGAAAATACCGGGGATGAAATAGCAAAGCAGCAACGGCGGCACCACCGAATAGAACTTCTGCCACGGACCGCTGGTGCGCGATGAGGTCCAGAACACCGCCGCCAAGGTGGCGGCGATCAGACCGAACAGGACGATGTCGTTGCTTATCAGCGCGGGCGATGCGGCGGTGGCGATCATTGGGATTTCCGTTGAAGCTCAAGCTACGGGCTAACCAAGCGTGTTCCACTCGGTGATGAACACGCGGATCCGACCTATTGGCCGATGTACTGCTTCAACCAGCCATTCACCGTGTCGTGCCACAGGATGCTGTTCTGCGGCTTCAGCACCCAATGGTTTTCATCGGGGAAATACAGGAACTTCGATTCCACGCCCTTGCGCTGCAAGGCGCCGAACAAACCGATGCCCTGCTCCACCGGAATGCGGAAATCCTGCTGGCCATGGATCACCAGCATCGGCACCTTGAAGTTGGCGACATGGTTGGCCGGATTGAACTTCTGGTGGCCTTGCGGGTTTTCCCATGGCGTGCCGCCGTTTTCCCATTCGCTGAACCACAGCTCTTCGGTGGCGAAACTCATCGCATGGTTTTCGAACACGCCGTCATGGCTGACCAGGCACTTCCACGGCGAGTTGCCGTCCTTGTCGTACCAGTTGCCCTCGATCCAGTTGACCATGAAGCCGCCATAGCTGGCGCCCAGCGCGCAGGCCTTGCTGCCATCGAGGAAGGCGTATTTCTGCTGCGCGGCAGCCCAACCCTTCTGCAAGTCCTCCAGCGGGCGATCACCCCAGTGCTGGCTGATCGCGTCGGTGAACTTCTGCCCGTAACCGGTGCTGCCGTGGAAGTCGATCATCACCACCGCATAGCCCTGCCCGGCATAGGTCTGCGGGTTCCAGCGATAACTCCAGCCATTGCCGAAGCTGCCCTGCGGGCCGCCATGGATCAGGAATGCCACCGCATATTTTTTGCCTTCGACGTAATTCCACGGCTTGACCACGTAACCGTGCACGGTTTCGTCATTCCAGCCGATGAAGGTGAACTGCTCGGCCTCGCCGAACTTCACCTCCGGCAGCATCTCGCTGGCGCTTTGGGTTATCGCGCGCTGCGGGGCGGAGCCATCGGCACTGGTGGTGAACAACTGGTCGCCGCTTTGCAGGCTGTTGCGGGTGAACGCCAACGTATCGCCGGCCAGCGCGAATGCCGACACGGAGCCTTGCGCACCGACCACGTTGCGCACCTGGCCATTGCCGACATCCACGGCAAACAGCGGATGCTGGCCCAGTTCCTGCGCGGTGGTGTAGATCTCCTTGCCATCGGCGGACAGCACGATGCCATCGGCCGAAGCATCCCACTTCGAGGCAACTTCATGCGTCTTGCCGCTCTTCAGGTCCATCGCCATCAGCGCGAAGCGGTCAGCCTCGAAGCCCGGCCGTGCCATCGCGCGGTAATACAGAGTCTTGCCATCGTGCGAAAACACCGGGCCGGCATCCCAGGCCTTGTTCGCGGCGGTCATGTTCTTCGGCGTGCCGCTGCCATCGGCATTGGCCAGCCAGATGTCGAAGTTGGTACTCCACGGCTCGCTGCGGTCGGCCGTGCGCACACTCATCGCCACCTGCTTGCCATCGGGCGACCACGCGAAATCGGACAGGTCGCCGAAAGGCTTGGACGGAATATCGCCATGGATGCCACCGCTAAGCAGGGTCGCCGTGGTCAACTTGCCCGCGCCGCCGAGCTTGGCCGCGAACACGCGGTTCAGGCGCCCATCGTTCCACGCATCCCAGTGGCGGATGAACATGTGATCGAACACCACGCCGCTGCTCTTGCGCGCCTCGACTTCGTCGAGTTTCTTCTTCGTGCAATCGAGGTCGGCCTTGCACTCCGGAAACACTGCGAAGGCCAGCGCCACCTGCTTGCCATCGGGTGAGAGCTGGTAGGCATCCACGTCCAGCGCGTAGTCGCTGAGCTGCACCGGTTCGCCGCCTTGCAGCGGCATCGAATACAACTGCATCGAGCCGGACTTTGCGCTGAGGAAATACACGCTTTTGCCATCTGCCGAAATACTCGGCGAATTCACGCTCCAGCCTTCCGGCGTCAGCTGCTTCGGCGGCAACAGGTCGCGGGTCAGCAGGTTGCGCGCATACAGCGCGGTGCTGGCCTTGGTGACTTCGGCATTGACCGTGCGCTTGGCGAACACCAGCGTGCCGCCATCGGGCGACAATACCGGCGAGGACACGCGATCCAGCGCGGCCAGGTCGCGCACGTCGAGGCCGCGTTGCGCGATGGCAGGAAACGCGGCCAGCAGGCACAGGGAAAGGAAGGTCGCTTGCGGCTTCATGCAGTGCTCCAATGTTCTCGTGTCGATAATGCGGGCAAACAGGCTTGGAACCTGTTCAAAGTCTGTCGCGAGCGCAGCCAGATGGCGCGTGGCGGAGCGCAGGAAGCGCAGCGTATGTGCGATACGTGAGCATTCCGAGCACCGCACGCGCGCCAGCTGGCAAGCGCAGCAAGAATTTGAACAGGTTCTTACGCCGACTGCTCGCCCTTCTTGCCAGTGCGGTACAGCAGCCAGCCAACCAAGGCCAGCACCGCCAGGCCGATCCATTGCGCCCATGCGCCGGCATCGAACGGCAGCGCCAGCACATCCGGGTTGCGGGTAACCACGATGGGAATGGCAATGCCGATGCCCATCAATGCCTCGCCGGTGATCAGGCCGGCGGAAAACAGCACGCCGGGACGATGCACGCGATCCAGCCCGGCTTCGTCATCGGCGCGCACTTTGTGGAAGCGCTCGACCAAGTGTGCCAGCAGGCCGCCGAGGAAGATCGGCACCATCAATTCCAACGGCAGATAGATACCGATCGCCGCGGCCAGCACCGGCACGCGGAAACGTGAGCCGCGCGATTTCAGCCAGGCATCCAGCGCGATGGTCAGCGCGCCGACCACGCCACCAATGGCGATCATCGTCCACGGCAATTGCCCGCCGAACAGCCCCTTCGCCACCGATGCCATCAGATTGGCCTGCGGTGCCGGCAAGGTCTTGGAGCCGATGCCATAAGCCTGCTGCAACAGGTTCAGTACCGGTGCCATGATCAGCGCGCAGGAGAACGCGCCGATGCCCAGCATCAACTGCTGCTTCCACGGCGTTGCGCCGACCAGATAGCCGGTTTTCAGGTCCTGCAGGTTGTCGCCGCCGACCGCCGCCGCGCAGCACACCACCGCGCCGATCATGATCGCCGCCACCGCACCCAGCGGCGCGCCATTGACCTGGGTTTGCCCATCGCTGCCCAGCAGCATCAGCAACACCACCGAGGCGAACAGAATGGTGGCAATGGTGATGCCGGACACCGGGTTGTTCGACGAACCGACCAAGCCGGCCAGATACCCGGACACCGACACGAACAGGAAGCCAGCCACGATCATGATGATCGTCATCGGCACGCTGACATGCCACTGGCCGACGATGGCCTGGTACAGCGCCAGCAACGGCAGCACAAACAACACCAGCGCCACCAGCATCCACTTCATCGGCAGGTCGCGGTCGGTTTCGCTGGTCGCACCATGCGCGGCACCCTTGCGTGCAGCGGCAAAGCCACTCTTGATGCCGGACAGCAGCGACTTGCGCAGCGAGAACAACGTCCACACGCCGCCGACCAGCATCGCGCCGACGCCGAGGAAGCGGATCTTCGCCGACCAGATCGCGAAGGCCGCATCGGTTGCGGAAGCACCGGCGATATCCGCCGCCAGTTTCGGATCGCTGTCGAGGAAGAAGGCGTGGTACAGCGGAATGGCGACATGCCACGACAGGACCGCGCCGGACAGCACCACGATGCCCACGTTCAGGCCAACGATGTAGCCCACGCCCAGCAGTGCCGGCGACAGGCCGGTACCGAGATAGGCGATGAACTTGTTGCCTGCGAAATAACTGGCCACCGACCAGCTATCGGGAATCGCACGCAAACCATTGGCCGCCGCCAGTTTCACCAGCGCACCGATGGCAGCGGAAATGCCGAGGATTTTGAGGCCGGGGCCGGGGTTCTCACCGGCCTTCAACACTTCCGCCGCGGCCTTGCCTTCGGGGAACGGCAAGGGCTCCTCGACGATCATCGAACGCCGCAGCGGCACCGAGAACAACACGCCCAGCAAGCCACCGAGGCCGGCGATGCCCAGCACCCACCAATACTTGAAATCCGGCCAGTAGCCCATCAACACCAGCGCGGGAATGGTGAAGATGACGCCGGCCGCGATCGATGAACCGGCCGAAGCACCAGTCTGCACGATGTTGTTTTCGAGGATGGTCCCGCCGCCGAGCAGGCGCAGCACACCCATCGACACCACCGCCGCCGGAATGGCAGTTGCTACGGTCAGGCCGGCAAACAGGCCCAGGTAGGCATTGGCGGCGGACAGCACCACCGCCAGCACGATGGCAAGGATGACCGCGCGGAAAGTGAGCTGCGGCTGCGGTTTCTGGGAATTCATGCCCGGCCCGGGAAAGTGAAGAAGGCGACAAAGTACCGGATGAAACCGGAATCGCAAAGCCTGCGTGTTACGAGGAAACCCGGATTTCGTCCAGCACTCGTGTCAACCCGTCGCGCCAATCCGGCACGACGATGCCGAAATCATGTTGCAGCTTCGACGTGTCCAGCCGCGAATATGTCGGCCGCCGTGCAGGCGTCGGGTAATCGGCGGTGGTGATCGGCAATACTTTCGGTGCCTTGGCCAGCAAGCCACGCTGCACTGCGCCATCGAAAATGGCTTCGGCAAAACCATGCCAGTTGGTTTCGCCGTTGGCGGTCAGGTGCCAGGTACCGGATTGCGTGAATGCGGGCGCGGACGATTGCGCCAGTACCTGCGCGGTCACGTCGGCAATCAAAGCCGCCGGTGTCGGCGTGCCGATCTGGTCGGCGACCACGCGCAATTCATCGCGCTCGCCAGCCAGGCGCAGCATCGTGCGCAGGAAGTTCTTGCCGTGGCTCGCATACACCCATGCGGTGCGGAAGATCAGATACCTGCCGCCGGCCGCACGAATCGCCTGCTCGCCGGCCAACTTGCTTTCACCATACACACCCAGCGGCGCGGTCGCGTCGCCCTCGCGGTACGGGCGCGTGCCACTGCCGTCGAACACGTAATCGGTGGAGTAATGCACGAGCAGGGCACCACGACGTGCGCAGGCTTCGGCCAGCTTGCCCGGTGCCTCGGCATTGGCGCGGAAAGCGGCATCGCACTCGTCTTCGGCCTTGTCCACGGCGGTGTAGGCGGCGGCATTGACCACCACGTCCGGCGCGATGCGTTCGACCAGGGCCGGTAGTGCATCCGGCACGTCGAAATCGGCGACGTCGCAGGCTGTGCCATCGCTCAACTTGCCATCGCGGGTGGCGCAAATGACTTCACCCAAGACGGCCAGGCTGCGTTGCAGCTCGACGCCGACCTGCCCGTTCGCACCCAACAGCAGGAACTTCATGCCACGAATACCGGCAATTTTTCCGGCGCAATATCCTTCAGGAACGGCGCTTTCTCGTCCTTGCCGGACAATTGCGGCGTGGACACCGGCCAGTCGATGCCGATGTCGGCATCATTCCAGCACACGTTGGCGTCGTATTCCGGGCGATATACGTCGGTGCACAGGTAGCTGAAAAGCGCGCGTTCGCTGAGCACCACGAAGCCATGGGCGAAGCCTTCCGGAATCCAGAACTGGCGCTTGTTCTCCGCACTCAGGATCACTGCTTCCCAGCGACCGAAGGTCGGCGAGCCACGGCGAATGTCAACGGCCACGTCATAGACCTCGCCTTCGAGCACGCTGACCAGTTTGCCTTGCGGATGCGGCCACTGGTAATGCAGGCCGCGCAATACGCCTTGCGCCGATGACGACACGTTGGATTGCACGAACTTCGTCGGCAGGCCCAATTCACCGAAACGTGCCGCGTTCCAGGTTTCAAAGAAGAAGCCGCGCGCATCGCCGAACACCGCCGGCTCGATCACCACGCAGCCAGGCAGGCTGGTTTCAATGACTTTCACTTCACCACTCCACGCTTGAGCAGGCCCAGCAGGTATTGGCCGTAACCGTTCTTGGCCAAGGGCGCAGCCAGCCTCTCCACCTGCGCGGCATCGATCCAGCCCTGGGCGAAGGCGATTTCCTCCGGGCAGGCCACTTTCAGGCCTTGCCGCGATTCGATGGTTTCGATGAAGTTGCTCGCTTCCAGCAAGCTCTGGTGGGTGCCGGTATCCAGCCAGGCGTAACCGCGGCCCATCTGTTCCAGGTGCAGCGAACCATCCTGCAGGTACAGCTTGTTGAGATCGGTGATTTCCAGCTCGCCACGCGGCGAAGGCTGCAACGATGCAGCGAAGTCGCTGGCGCGACCATCGTAGAAATACAGGCCGGTGACGGCGTAGTTGGAACGCGGTTGCGCGGGTTTTTCCTCGATGCCGATCACCTTGCCGTGGGCGTCGAATTCGGCCACGCCGTAGCGTTCCGGGTCGTGTACCCAATAGCCAAATACAGTCGCACCGTGTTCACGTGCATCGGCCTGTTTGAGCAGCTGGGTAAAGCCGTGGCCGTAATACAGGTTGTCGCCCAGTACCAGCGCACTAGGCTGGCCATCGACGAAATCGCGACCGATCAGATACGCCTGCGCCAAGCCATCGGGCGAGGGCTGCACCGCGTATTCGATGCGCATGCCCCACTGCGAACCGTCGCCCAGCAGCGTCTGGAACAGCGCCTGCTCGTGCGGGGTGTTGATGATCAGCACTTCGCGGATACCCGCCAGCATCAGGACGCTGAGCGGGTAATAGATCATCGGCTTGTCATACACCGGCAGCAATTGCTTGCTGACACCGCGGGTGATCGGGTACAGCCGCGTGCCGGAACCGCCGGCCAGGATCATTCCCTTGCGTCGAGTCATGCCGCCGTCCCGATTCTTTCCAGTCGGTAACTGCCGTCGAGTACCCGTCGCACCCACGGCTGGTTGTCGAGATACCAATCCACCGTCTCGGCAATACCCTGCTCGAAACTGTATTGCGGCTCCCAGCCCAGTTCGTTCTTCAACTTGCTCGCATCGATCGCATAGCGGCGGTCATGGCCGGGGCGGTCGGCGACGAAGGCAATCTGGCTTTCGCGCGGCTGGCCGTCGGCGCGCGGGCGGCGTTGGTCCAGCAGCGCGCAGATCACCTTCACCACTTCGATGTTCTGCTTCTCGGAATTGCCGCCGACGTTGTAGGTCTCGCCGACCCGGCCCTTGTCCAGCACCGCGCGAATCGCAGCGCAGTGGTCGCGCACGAACAACCAGTCGCGCACCTGCTTGCCATCGCCATATACCGGCAGCGGCTCGCCGGCCAGCGCTTTTGCAATCACCAGCGGGATGAGCTTTTCCGGAAAGTGGTACGGGCCGTAGTTGTTGCTGCAATTGGTGGTCAACGTGGGCAGGCCGTAGGTGTGGTGGAAGGCGCGCACCAGGTGGTCGGACGCAGCCTTCGATGCCGAATACGGCGAATTGGGCGCATACGCCGTGGTTTCACTGAACTTGCCGGTCTCGCCCAGGGTGCCATAGACCTCATCGGTGGAAACATGCAGGAAGCGGAAGTTCTGCTTTGCCTCGCCCTGCAAACCCTTCCAGTGATCGCGCACCGATTCCAGCAAGCCCAAGGTGCCGACCACGTTGGTCTGCACGAAGGCGGCCGGGCCGTCGATCGAGCGATCGACATGGCTTTCGGCGGCGAAATTGACCACCGCATCGGGTTGGTATTCGGCCAGCAAGCGTGCGACCAGAGTGCGGTCGCCGATATCACCATGCACGAAGACGTGGTTTGGATTGCCGTCCAGCGAGGCCAGCGTGTCGCGGTTACCAGCGTAGGTCAGCGCGTCGAGGTTGATCACGCGGATGCCGCGCGGCACCGCATCCAGCACGAAATTACCGCCTATGAAACCGGCTCCACCGGTTACCAGCCATGTGGTCACGCCTGTCTCCATGAAATTGCTGCTGTCGGGTTCGTCATAACGTCGAATCAGAACGGAATATCGTCGTCACCAAAGTCATCCGCCGGCGCGGACTGCACCGCCGGTGCCGGACGCCGCTGCTGCTGGCCGCCACCGCCATGCGAACTGCCGCCTTCACTGTGCTGCGGACGCGGCGAACGCTCGTAATTGCCGCCGCCACCGCCGCCTTCGCCACGGCCGCCAAGCAGTTGCAACTCGTCGGCGATGATTTCGGTCGAATACTTCTCGACGCCGTCCTGGCCGGTGTACTTGTCGTAGCGGATGCTGCCTTCGACATAGCACTGCGAGCCCTTGCGCAGGTATTCGCCGGCGATTTCGCCCAGCTTGCCGAAGAACACCACACGGTGCCATTCGGTGCGTTCCTGCTGGTTGCCGTCCTTGTCCTTGCGCACGCTGGTGGTGGCAAGGCTGATGCGGGTGATGGCCATGCCGCCTTGGGTATAGCGGGTTTCGGGGTCGTTGCCGAGGTTGCCGACCAGGATGACTTTGTTGATGCCGCGCGCCATGGTGTGTGTTCCGTTCGTCGTGCCCGCCGATTGCGGGAAGGTAGTGAAGTATAGCCGCCCCACCCCGCGCCATCGGCATCCTGCCCGCCGTCGTGTAGGGAAATTCCGCCATGTACCTTACAATTCAGCGACTTCCACAGCCTTCACGCCATGCCCGTCGCAGACACTTCCCGGCCCGCCCTGTCCCTGCCGCAGATCCAGGCCTTGGCCGCGCCGGACATGGCCGCCATCGACGCGCTGATCCGCGCCCGCTTGGCCTCGGACGTGGTGCTGATCAACCAGATTGCCGACCACATCATTTCCGCCGGTGGCAAGCGCCTGCGGCCGATGCTGGTGGCGCTGGCCGGCCGTGCCTGTGGGGGCGCGGCCACGGCGGACCACCACCAGTTGGCCGCCATCGTCGAGTTCATCCACACCTCGACCCTGCTGCACGACGACGTGGTCGATGAATCCGACCTGCGCCGTGGCCGCAGCACCGCCAATGCGATCTGGGGCAACGCGGCCAGCGTGCTGGTCGGCGATTTCCTGTATTCGCGCAGCTTCCAGTTGATGGTCGAACTGGACCGCATGGAAGTGATGCAGCTGCTGGCCGACACCACCAACCGCATCGCCGAAGGCGAAGTGCTGCAACTGTTGCACGTGCACAACCCGGATACCGACGAAACTGCCTACCTGCGCGTGATCGAGCGCAAGACCGCCGTGCTGTTCGCCGCCGCCACCCGCCTGGGCGCACTGGCCGCGAATGCGGATGAAGCGACCCAGCAGCGCCTGTACGACTTCGGCATGCAACTGGGTTACGCCTTCCAGATCGCCGACGACGTGCTGGATTACTCGGCCGACGCGTCGGAACTGGGCAAGAACTTGGGCGACGATCTGGCCGAAGGCAAGGCTACTCTGCCGCTGATCCACGCCATCAAACATGCGGATGCGGCCACGCGTACCCGCCTGCGTGAAATCGTCGAACACGGCGATGCCGACGCGATGCCTGAAGTGCTGGCCGCCATCCACGCCAGCGGTGGCCTGGACTACAGCCGCCAGCGCGCCGCCGAATACGCGGCAGCGGCGGAACAATCGCTGGATGGCCTGACCGACAACGACGCCGTCGCCGCGCTGCGCGGGCTGGCGCGGTATGCGGTGGAGCGCCGGCACTGATGCCGGTGCGCAGGATCGTCAGTTCCGCGCCGAAAAAACCTCGCCCCAGAAGTCATCCATCATCCGATAGGCCCGCTTCGCCGCGCGCTCGTTGTAAACGCAACCCGGCGGGCTGTTGGCGGTTTCCAGCGCGAAACAATGCACCGCGCCGCTGAAGTTGACGAACTGCCAGTCCGCGCCGGCGGCATTCATTTCCTGCTCGAAGCCAGCGATGTCGCCGGCCGTACCCTGATCGTCGGCACCGTTCAACACCAGCAGCGGCGCCTTCACCACGCCTGGCTGCGCCGGCATTGAGGTCGAAAGCCCACCATGGAAGGACACCACGCCGGCCACGTCCGCGCCACTGCGCGCCAGTTCCAGCACCGATGAACCACCGAAGCAGTAGCCGAACGCGCCGATCCTCGCCACATCCAGCGGTAACGTGCCGGCCTGCGCTTTCAGCGTGGACAGCGCGGCCGCCATGCGCGCGCGCATCGCCGAACGGTCGGCGTACAGGGTTTTGACCTGCGCCATCGCCTGCTCCGGGCCATTCGGGCGAATGCCCTTGCCGTACATGTCAACGACCAGCACCACGTATTTGTCGCCGGCCACCTGTTTGGCCTTGGCCAGTGCGGCATCGGTCACGCCCAGCCAATCCGGCACCATCAACAAACCCGGCAACGGGCCGGAAGCGGCATCGTCATGCACCACATAACCGCTGAACACCTGCTTACCCACCTTCCATTCCATCGGCTTGACCTGCTGGGTGGCGAAAGCGGGTGGGGCGATGGCGGCCAGCGCCGCGAACAGCAATATCGACAGACTGCGCATTCGGTCATCCTCCGAACATGAAGTGCCCGCAGTTTACCCCGCGCCCGGCGCTATGATTCGCCGCCCTTCCCCACCCAAGGCCCGCCATGACCGCCCGCCTGCTGCCCCTGCTGATGCTGCTCGGCTCCAATATCTTCATGACCTTCGCCTGGTACGGCCACCTGAAGCACAAGAGCGCGCCGCTGGCGATCGTCATCCTCGCCAGTTGGGGCATCGCCTTCTTCGAATACTCGTTGATGGTGCCGGCCAACCGCCTCGGCAACACGGTCTATTCGGTGGTGCAACTGAAGACCATCCAGGAAATCATCACCCTGGTAGTGTTTGCCGGCTTCTCCGCATGGTTTCTCGGCCAGCCATTGAAGTGGAACCACTACGCGGCGTTCGTGCTGATCGTCGGCGCGGCCTTCCTGATGTTCAAGGAATGAGCGTTACAACGCGATCTTGCCGGTCAGGATGTCCTTGAACATCACCCAGTCGCCGGCAAAGGAATAGAACGGATACTTGAACGTGGCCGGGCGATTCTTCTCGAAGAAAAAATGCCCCACCCAGGCAAAACCATAGCCGCAGAACAGCGCCGCCAGCAGCCACCACGGATTGCCGCTCCACAACGTCCACGCCACGATCAGCAACACACCGCAACTGCCGGTGAAATGCAGCCGCCGCGAGGTGCGGTTGCCGTGCTCGCTGAGATAGAACGGATAGAACTCGCGGAAACTGGCGAAGCGACTCATGCTCTCTCCCAAGGCTACGCAGGTCGTGGCGCGAACATGATGACCGCCATACCGGCCAGGCACAACGCCGCGCCCAACAGGTCCCAACGGGTCGGCTTGACCGCATCCACCCACCACAGCCAGAAGATCGCCACGGTGACATAGACCCCGCCATAGGCCGCATAGACGCGCCCGGCCGCGGTCGGGTGCAGGCTCAACAACCACGCGAACAGTGCCAGGCTGCCGGCGGCCGGCAACAGCAACCACGCGCTGCCGCCCTTGCGCAGCCACAGGTACGGCAGGTAGCAGCCAACGATCTCGGCGATGGCGGTGACCAGAAACAGCAGGAAGGTTTTCACGCTTCTTCGCCACGCTCGATGCGCTTTGCGTGTGCCCAATATGCGTCCTGCGCCGCCAGCGATTGCCCGGCAAGCGGCTGGCCATCGGCTTGCGCCAACTGCTCCATCGCGCGGAAGCGACGCTCGAACTTGGCATTGGCATGGCGCAAAGCCGCGCCGGCATCGACGCCGGCATGCCGCGCCAGATTGGCGCAGACGAACAACACGTCGCCGATCTCGTCCTGCAGGCGTGCGTGGTTCTGCGCAATGTCGCCCTTGGCGAATTCGGCGCGCACCTCGTCGATTTCCTCGTGCAGCTTGGCGATCACCGGTTCCGGGCCAGGCCAGTCGAAACCGACCTTGGCCGCACGCGATTGCAGTTTCGCCGCACGCTGCCATTCGGGCAGGCCACGGGCGATGCCGGCCAGCGCGGAGGTATCGGTATCGCCCTTGGCTTCACGCTCGGCGCGCTTGATCTCGTTCCAGTTGGCCAGCACCGCATCGGCATCCCCGGCGTTGCCGTCGCCGAAGACATGCGGATGCCGGCGCAGCATCTTGTCGCTGATGGCGCGGGCCACGTCATCGAAAGCGAACGCGCCCTGCTCTTGCGCCATCTGTGCATGGAACACCACCTGCAGCAGCAGGTCGCCCAGTTCGTCCTTCAGGTCTTCCAGATCATTGCGGTCGATCGCGTCGGCGACTTCATAGGCTTCCTCGATGGTGTAAGGCGCAATGGTCGAGAAATCCTGCTGCAAGTCCCACGGGCATCCGCCCTGCGGGTCACGCAAGCGCGCCATGATGACCAGCAGTTCGTCGATGGGCTTGATGGGGGATGTCATCCGCTTTTTCCCTGGGCGAAACATGAAACTTCGGGTTCTTCGCCAGTTGGCGAGGCGGCGGGTTGCAACCGGGACCTTCCGCCACATGGATGTGGCGGAGGAGCCCCCATGGATGGGTTCACGGCGTGTCCCGGATGCAACCCGCCGCCTCGCCAACTGGCGAAGAACCCCATGATGTTTGCAAAGGACGCGCGATCACCCATCAACCAATCAACTGCGACAAGCGCTGCACCGCCACCGAGGCGGTCGGGTAATCCAGGGTCTTCTGGCTGGCCAGCTCGTTGAGCATGTTCAACGTGAAGCGCAAGCTGGCATCGTCGCGCGACAGCCAGTTGTGCACCTTTGCATCGGGCGTTGCGCCGGCCATCTTCAACACCTGGCTGGTCAACTGGCGATGGCGCGTGCACAGCTCGTCACGCAACACGCCGCGTGCGACCGCGTGCCAGCGGCCATCGACCTGCAGGCCATCGACCTGCTGCAACAGCCACGGCAGATGCAGCGCCTCGCCGACGCGGTAATGCAGCTTGGACACTTCCACCGGCCCCAGCTTGTGCGCCAGTGCGACTTCGATGATGTCGCTGGACGGCTCCAGGTACGGCAGCGCCGCCATCTGCCCGGCCAGCGCCGGCGGCAGGCCCTTGGCCTTCCACTCGCGCAGGCTGGCTTCGTAAGTCGGGCGCAGCGAATCCGGCAGCACGCCATCGGCGGCGCGGATGGCGTTGTAGCCGCCGCGATAACGCTCCACCGCCGTGGCGATGTCGGGGATCGCACCGGGGCGGTTCAACAGCCAGCGGGTGAACGAACGCTGCAAATTCCACACCACTTGCAGCGCATCGATCTGCACCGACTCGGGCATCTTGCCGTCGAGCGCGTCGATCTGGTTCCACAGCGCACGCGCATCCAGCGTCTCGCGGGTGATGGTGAATGCCTTGGCGACTTCGGCCGGACTGCGGCCGGTATCTTCCTGCATGCGCAGCAGGAAGGTCGCGCCCATGCGATTGATGGTGGAGTTGGTGATCGCCGTGGCGATGATTTCGCGCTTCAGCCGGTGCCGGCCCATCTCCGCCGTGTACTTGCGTTGCAGCGGCAGCGGGAAATAACGCTGCAACTCGTTGGACAGGTACGGGTCTTCGGGAATGTCCGAATCCAGCAATTGCTGGAACGCCACCAGCTTCGAATACGACAGCAGCACCGACAACTCCGGCCGGGTCAGGCCTTGGCCACGCGCCTTGCGCTCGGCCAATTCGGCATCGGATGGCAGGAATTCGATCTGCCGGTCGAGCAGGCCTTCGCTTTCCAGCACCTGGATGAAGTGCTGCTTGCTGCCCAGCCGCGACACGCTCATCCGCTCCATCAGGCTGATCGCCTGGTTCTGCCGATAGTTGTCGCGCAGCACCAGTTCGGCCACTTCATCGGTCATGCTTGCCAGCAGCTTGTTGCGCGCCGGCATGGTCAGGTTTTTCGCACGGACCACGTCACCGAGCAGGATCTTGATGTTGACCTCGTGGTCGGAGGTATCCACGCCGGCACTGTTGTCGATGAAGTCGGTGTTCAACAGCACACCATGCTTGGCCGCCTCGATACGGCCCAACTGGGTCATGCCCAGGTTGCCGCCTTCGCCGACCACCTTGCAGCGCAGTTCGCCGCCATTGACGCGCAGCGCATTGTTGGCACGGTCGCCGACGTCGGCATTGTTTTCGCTGGCGGCCTTGACATAAGTGCCGATGCCGCCATTCCACAGCAGGTCAACCGGTGCTTTCAGGATCGCGCTCATCAGTTCGGTCGGCGTCAGCGACTTCACCTCCGCAGCCAATCCCAATGCAGCGCGCACTTCCGGGGTGAGGTCGATGGACTTGAGCGAACGCGGATGGATGCCGCCGCCCTTGCTGATCAGCTTGGCGTCGTAATCGGCCCAGCTGGAGCGCGGCAGCTTGAACAGGCGCTCGCGCTCGGCGAAGGAGACCGCCGCATCCGGATTCGGGTCCAGGAAGATGTGCCGATGGTCGAACGCGGCGAACAGGCGGATGTGCCTGGACAACAACATGCCATTGCCGAATACGTCGCCAGACATGTCGCCCACGCCGACGCAGCTGAAATCCTCGCTCTGGCTGTCGCGGCCCAGCGCACGGAAATGGCGCTTGACCGATTCCCACGCACCGCGCGCGGTGATGCCCATGCCCTTGTGGTCGTAACCGACCGAACCACCCGAGGCAAACGCATCGCCCAGCCAGAAACCATGGTCGATGGCCAGGCCATTGGCGATGTCCGAGAACGTGGCCGTGCCCTTGTCGGCAGCAACGACCAGATACGGGTCGTCGTTGTCGTGGCGCACCACGTTGGCCGGCGGCACGATCTTGCCGTTCACGATGTTGTCGGTGAGATCCAGCAAGCCCTGGATGAACAATTTGTAGCAGGCGATGCCTTCGGCCAGCACCGCATCGCGATCACCATTCACCGGCGATTTCTTGACGAAGAAACCACCCTTCGCGCCGACCGGCACGATCACGGTGTTCTTGACCATCTGCGCCTTGACCAGGCCCAGCACCTCGGTACGGAAATCCTCGCGACGGTCGGACCAGCGCAGGCCGCCGCGCGCCACTGGACCGAAGCGCAAGTGCACGCCTTCCACGCGCGGACCATAGACGAAGATTTCACGATACGGACGCGGCTTGGGCAGGTCCGGCACCTTCGACGAATCGAACTTGAAGGCGATCGTGTGCGCCGGCTGCCCCTCCTTGCCGAGTTGGTAATAGCTGGTGCGCAAGGTGGCTTCGATGGCGCCGATGAAGCCGCGCAGGATGCGGTCGTCATCAAGGCTCGCCACGCGATCCAGCAGTTTCAGCAAGGCCGCATGCACGACTTCGCTCTGGTGTTCACGCGACTGGCTGCGCGCATCAACCAGCGGTTGCAGGATGGCGATGGTCGCTTCGTCACCTTGCGCCAGCGTGCGCAATTGCGCGGCGAACTGTTCCTGCCCGGCACGGATCTGCGCCTTGCTCTCGTGGCCGGTGGTCGGGTCGAAGCGCGCCTCGAACAATTCCACCAGCAGCCTTGCCAGCAGCGGATAACGGCTCAGGGTTTCCTCGGCGTAACTCTGCGAGAACGATGCGCCGGCCTGCAACAGGTATTTGTAGTAGGCGCGCAGCATCGCGACTTGCCGCCAGTGCAGGCTGGCGCGCAGCACCAGTCGGTTGAAGCCGTCGTTTTCTGCATCGCCGCGCCACACACTGGCGAAGGCATCGGCGAAGGCATCGGCGCGCGCTTCGACGTCGATGTCGGCACCGGTTGCTTCGACCTCGAACTCCTGGATGTAAACCGGCGCACCTTCGACGGACAGCCGGAACGGATGTTCGGAAATCGCGCGGAGGCCCATGTTCTCCATCAGCGGCAGCGCATCGGACAGCGGGATGTCGTCGTTGCGGCGGTACAGGTTCAGGCGCAGGTCGCCTTCACCGGCGACGTGCCGCGTCGAGCGATGCAGACTGATGCGCAGCGCGCCGGCATCATCCTCCAGTGCAGCGAGGTGTTCGACATCGTTGGCGGCCACCTGCGCCGACACGGTTTCGATGTAGCCGGACGGCAATGCGCGGCCGTAACGCGTGGCCAGTATCAGGCCTTCGGTTTCGCCGTGGCGCGCGATCAGGGCTTCACGCAGGTCGTCCTGGTGGTTGCGCAGCAGGTGGGCGACGCGTTGTTCCAGGTCGGCGGTATCCACTTCCACCCGACCGCCAGCCTTGGGCCGCACGATCAGGTGCAATTGCGCCATCGGCGATTCGCCCAGCGATACGCTGGAATCGACGTGTTCGCCGTTCAAGGCCTGCTTCAGCAGCGCCTCGATGCGCAGGCGCACGTCGGTGTTGAAGCGTTCGCGCGGGATATACACCAGCGCGGAAATGAAACGTCCGTACTTGTCGCGGCGCAGGAACAGGCGGCTGCGCACGCGCTCCTGCAGGCCCAGCACGCCCATCGCGGTGCGGTACAGTTCCTCCTCGTTGGACTGGAACAATTCCTCGCGCGGCAAGGTTTCCAGGATGTGGCGCAACGCCTTGCCGCTGTGGCTGCTCGGGGCCAGCGCGGACTTGGCCATCACGTATTCGTGGCGGCGGCGCACCAGCGGGATTTCCCACGGGCGGCGGTTGTAGGCGCTGGAGGTGTAAAGGCCGAGGAAGCGCTGTTCGCCAACGATGCGGCCGCTGGCGTCGAATTCCAGCACGCCGATGTAATCCATGTAGCCGCTGCGATGCACGCGCGAGCGCGCGTTGGTCTTGGTCAGCACCAGCACTTCGTTCAGCGCGTCGCTCTTGTTCAATTCATTGGCCGCCAGCGTGGCGACCGGCCGCGCCGGGGCCTTGTCCTTGCCGCGCAACAGGCCCAGGCCGGTTTGTTCAACCGGGGCCAGCACGTCGGCACCGTCGCGTTTTTCCACGCGGTATTCGCGATAGCCGAAGAAGGTGAAGTGGTCGGCAGCGGCCCAGCGCAGGAATTCCTGTGCTTCGCGGCGGCTGTTGTCATCGACCGGCAGGCGACGCGTGGCCAGGTCGTCGGCCAGCGCCAACATGTGTTCGCGCATCACGCCCCAGTCGCCGATGATGCCGCGCACCTCGGCCAGCACCTGGCGGATGCGCGCTTCGATCTTCGTCATCTGATCGGCTGGCTGGCGGTCGATTTCCAGCAGCATCAGCGATTCGGCCTTGCCATCGCCCACCGCCGTCACCCGCCCGGCCTTGTCGCGCTGCAGGCGGATCACCGGATGGCCCAGCACGTGTACACCCACGCCCATGTCGGACAAGGCGATGCCGACGGTATCGACGAGGAACGGCATGTCGTCGTTGACGATCTGCAGCACCGAGTGCGCAGATTCCCAGCCGTGTTCCTTCAACGTCGGATTGAACACGCGCACGTTGGCACTGCCGGGTTTGCGCGCACGCGCGAACTCCAGCATGTCCAGCGCCAGCGCCGCCCAGGCTTGCGGCGAATGCTGCGGATATTCATCGGCTTCCATGCGCTTGTAAAAAGCTTCGGCGAAAGCCACTGCTTCGTCGCGACGCGCGGCAGGCAGCTGCTTGCGCAATGCGGCGAAGATCTGCGTGATGCCGGCGGGCTGTGCTTCGGCTGTCGCTTCCACCTTGGTTGCAGCCTGTGCTTTGTTCGATTTGTTGCGTTGGGTGCGGGCCATGTCTCTTCTTTGCCATGCATGAGGTGGCGCGAATTGTAGCGCCGCTGCGCAAAATGCCTTGCTGCTGGGCGGCATGACTTTGCGATGGATTCCTGTCATGGCTGCCGTGTCGCAGCCTGATGTGGCCATTTCACCCCCCCGTGACAAATTCTGAACTGGACGGTATAGTCCAGCCCCATGCAAGCTGCCCCCACCCCTTCCCGAGCCCAACTGCCGCAACGGGTACACCAGGCCGTGCGCGAGCTGATGTGCGAGCAGGGCCTGCGCGTGAGCATGGATGCGGTGGCGCTGCGCGCCGGCTGTTCCAAGCAGACCCTGTATTCGCGCTATGGCAGCAAGCAGGCGCTGATGCGCAGCGTGATGCAGGAGCACCTGGACCAGACCACCGCGCCGTTGCAGGACGATGAAGCCACCCCGGCCTCACATTCGGCGAAAGCCTTGCGCCAAGGGCTGATCACCTTCGCCTGCGAACACCTGCAACGCCTGTCCAGCCCGGAAGTGCTGGCCTGCACGCAACTGATGAATGCAGAGGCGCGGCAATTCCCCGAGGAGGCCCGCGCTACCTTCGACGACGGCCATGGCCGCCTGCTCGAATACCTGGCCCGGCGCCTGGCCCGGGCGATGCGCCGTGGCCACCTGCGCCATGACCATCCGCACTTTGCCGCCGAGCTGTTGCTGGGCATGATCACCGGTTCGGATTTCGAGCGGCAGCGTTTCATGGCGCCGCACCGCGACACCGAGGCCGCGCGCCGGCAATGGGCCGAGTTCGCCGTCGATGCCTTCCTGCGCGCGTTCGCGCCGGTCGCGACAATGCCTTGACGATTTCACGCGCTGCAATCCCTGCCCAGCTGCATTCTTCCCGTCTTTCCATCACTGCCAACGTTTCCTCCCGGAGCCACCCATGTCCACCCGCATCCGCCTTCCCGCCCTGTGCTGCCTCGTGCTGGCGCTGGCCGCCTGCAAGCAGCCACCGCAGCAGCAAATGCCCACGCCTGAAGTCGATGTACTGGTCGCCACCGCGCAGACCGTGCCGCTGCAGCGCGAACTGGTCGGCCGCCTGGCTCCGTTCCGCAGCGCCGACGTGCGTGCGCGGGTATCCGGGGTGCTGCAAAAACGCCTGTATGTCGAAGGCAGCGACGTGAAGGAAGGCCAGCCGCTGTTCCAGATCGATCCGGCCACCTTGCAGGCATCGCTGAGCGCGGCGCAGGCCAACCTGGCCTCGGCGCAGGCCACCTATGCCAATGCCAAGGTCGCCGCCGACCGCGCGCGGCAACTGGCCCCGCAGAAGTTCGTCTCCAGGTCCGACCTGGACAACGCGCAGGCCACCGAACGCAGCGCCGCCGCCGCCGTGCAGCAGGCCAAGGCGCAAGTTTCCAGCGCCCGCATCAACCTGGGCTATGCCAGCGTGACCGCGCCGATTTCCGGCCGCGCCGGCAAGCAGCAGGTCACCGAAGGCGCACTGGTTGGCCAGGGCGACGTCACCTTGCTGACCACCATCGACCAGATCGACCCGTTGTACGTGAACTTCTCGATGGCCGCCAACGAGCTGAACCAGTTGCGTGGCGACGACGGCGTGGCCCTGGCTGGCCGTGGCCAGGCCAAGATCACCCTGCTGCTGCCGGGTGGCGGTGAATATGCCGAACCGGGCCTGCTGGATTTCTCCGACACCGTGGTTGACCCGAACACCGGCTCGGTGTCGCTGCGCGCGCGCGTGCCGAACCCGGACAAGGCCTTGCTGCCGGGCAGCTTCGTCAGCTTCAAGGCCGACCTGGGCAGCCGCTCCAACGCCTTCCTGCTGCCGCAGGCGGCGGTGCTGCGCGATGCCACCAGCGCCTATGTCTATGTGGTCGGCCAGGATGGCAAGGTCGCGCGCCGCAACCTGTCCATCGAAGACAACGGCAACGGCCAGTGGCTGGTCACTGCCGGCCTGACCGCCGGCGAGCAAGTCGTCGTCGGCGGCCAGCAGAAGATCCAGGAAGGTGCCGACGCCAAGGCGGTGCCGTGGCAGCCGAACAAGCCTGCCACCGCCGGGCCCACCGCCACCCAGCAGCCGGCCGCCGGGCAACCCTCCGCCAAGGCGCAATAAGGAATCGCGGGCATGCCCAAGTTTTTCATCAACCATCCGGTCTTCGCCTGGGTCGTGGCCATCCTGATTTCGCTGTCCGGCGTGATCGCGGTGCTCAACCTGGGCGTGGAGTCCTACCCCAACATCGCCCCGCCGCAGGTCACGGTCAACGCCACCTATCCCGGCGCCAGTGCCGAAACCGCCGAACGCGCGGTCACCCAGGTGATCGAGCAACAACTGACCGGCATCGACAACCTGCTGTATTTCAGTTCGTCATCCAGCTCGTCCGGCCGGGTCAGCATCACCCTGACCTTCCAGACCGGCACCGACCCGGACATCGCCCAGGTGCAGGTGCAGAACAAGGTCGCGCTGGCTACCCCGCGCCTGCCCAGTGAAGTCACCCAGCAAGGCGTGGTGGTGGCCAAGGCCGCCGCCGGCTTCCTGATGGTGGTGGGCCTGAGCTCGGAAAACCCCTCGGTGGACCGCAACCAGCTCAACAACATCATCGCCGCGCGCGTGCTCGACCAGATCGCGCGCGTGCCCGGTGTCGGCAGCACCCAGCAGTTCGGCAGCGAATACGCCATGAACCTCTGGCTGAACCCGGAAAAATTGCAGGGCTACCATCTGTCGGCCACCCAGGTGCTGGCCGCGGTGCGCGCACAGAACGTGCAGTTCGCCGCAGGCTCGCTGGGCAGCGATCCTGCGCCGCAAGGCCAGTCCTTCACCGCCACGGTTTCGGCAGAAGGCCGCTTCAGCACACCGGAGCAGTTCGAGAACATCATCCTGCGCGCCGACAGCGACGGCAGTACCGTGCGCCTGAAGGACGTGGCGCGCGTGCAACTGGGTGCGGCCGCCTACGGCTTCGATACCAAGTACAACGGCAAGCCGGTCGGCGCGTTCGCCATCCAGTTGCTGCCCGGTGCCAATGCGTTGAACGTGGCCGGTGCGGTGCGCGTGAAGATGGACGAGCTGCAGCCCAGCTTCCCCAGCGGCGTGACCTGGTTCACCCCGTTCGAGAGCACCACCTTCGTCAAGATCGCGATCGAGGAAGTGGTCAAGACCCTGTTCGAGGCCATCGCCCTGGTGTTCCTGGTGATGCTGCTGTTCCTGCAGAATTTCCGCGCCACCATCATCCCGACGCTGGTGATCCCGGTCGCATTGCTGGGCACCTTCCTTGGCATGTGGATCATCGGCTTCACCGTCAACCAGTTGACCATGTTCGCGATGGTGCTGGCGATCGGCATCGTGGTCGATGACGCCATCGTGGTGATCGAGAACGTCGAACGCATCATGGCCGAGGAACACCTGCCGCCGAAGGAGGCCACACTCAAGGCAATGGGCCAGATCACCGGTGCGGTGGTTGCGATCACCGTGGTGCTGGCGGCGGTGTTCATCCCCAGCGCGCTACAGGGCGGCGCCTCGGGCGAGATCTACAAGCAGTTCGCATTGACCATTGCCATCGCGATGGGCTTCTCGGCGTTCCTGGCGCTGGGCTTCACCCCGGCGCTGTGCGGCACCTTCCTTAGGCAGCACGAGCCAGCTGGAGAAGGCGCTGGCGAAAGCCACGACAACGACAAGAACATCGTCTATCGCACCTTCAACAAGTTCTACGGCAAGGCGGAACACGCCTACGTCGGCCGTGTCGGCAGCGCGATCCGCCATGCACCGCGCTGGATGGTCGGCTTCGCGATTCTCGCCGTGTTGTGCGGCTTCCTGTTCGCGCGCATGCCCAGCAGCTTCCTGCCCGAAGAAGACCAGGGCTACGCGATGGCCATCGTGCAGTTGCCGCCGGGTGCTTCGCTGACCCGCACGCAGACGGTGTTCGAGGACGTGCGCACGCGGCTGGAGCACATCGAAGGCTTCGAAGGCATCATGCAGGTGGCCGGCTTCAGCTTCGTCGGCCAGGGCGAGAACGTCGGCATGGCCTTCATCAAGCTCAAGCCGTGGGAAGAACGCAAGAACACCGCGCCGCAATTCATCCGGCAGGCCAACGGCGCGCTGCACGGCATCAAGGAAGCGCAGATCTTCGTGGTCAACCTGCCGACCGTGCAGGGCCTGGGCCAGTTCGGCGGCTTCGACATGTACCTGCAGGATCGCACCGGTGCCGGCCATGAGGCGCTGGAACAGGCGCGCAACATCCTGCTGGGCAAGGCCGCACAGAACCCGGCATTGACTGCGGTGCGCCCGAACACGCTGGAAAACGCCCCGCAGCTCAACCTCAGCGTTGACCGCGTGCAGGCGCAGGCGATGGGTCTGTCGATGGGCGACATCTACAACGCGATCCAGCTGATGCTGGCACCGGTGTACGTCAACGACTTCTTTGCCGAAGGCCGCATCAAGCGCGTCAACCTGCGCGCCGATGCGCCCTATCGCACCGGCCCGGAATCGATGTCGCACTTCTACACGCCCAGCACCGCAGCGAACGATCCCGACGGGCAGCCATCGATGATCCCGCTCAGCAACGTGGTCAAGGCGCAGTGGTCGTCCACCGCGCCGTCGCTGACCCGCTACAACGGCTATTCGGCGGTCAACATCAACGGCGCGGCCGCACCTGGCACCAGCTCCGGCCAGGCCATGCAGGCGATGGAGCAGATTGTCACCGACGACCTGCCACAAGGCTTCGGCTACGACTGGAGCGGCATGAGCTACCAGGAAATCCTGGCCGGCAACAGCGCCACCTTGCTGCTGGTGCTGTCGATCGTGGTGGTGTTCCTGTGCCTGGCCGCGTTGTACGAAAGCTGGTCGATCCCGGTCGCCGTGCTGCTGGTGGTGCCACTGGGCGCACTGGGTGCCGTCATCCTGACCATGCTGCGAGGCTTGAACAGCGACATCTTCTTCCAGATCGGCCTGATCACCGTGATCGGCCTGGCAGCGAAGAACGCGATCCTGATCGTCGAGTTCGCGGTGGAACTGCGCCGCCACGGCAAGACCCTGCGCGATGCAGTGGTCGAAGCCGCGCACCTGCGCTTCCGCCCGATCCTGATGACCAGCTTCGCCTTCATCATGGGCGTGCTGCCGATGGCCATCTCCACCGGTGCCGGCGCCAACTCCCGCCACGCCATCGGCACCGGCGTGATCGGCGGCATGTTGTTCGCCACCCTGCTGGGCCTGCTGTTCATCCCGGTGTTCTTCGTGGTGGTGCGGCGCATGCTGGGCGACAAGATGGACGAGCCCTCCAGCGAATACCTGGAACAGCAGCGCAGCAAGATCGACCCGCGCTGATGCCATCCGCCCACGAAAAAGCCCCGGCATCTGCCGGGGCTTTTTCGTTGTCTTGGAAAATCTGAACCGGCGAATCAACCGCCTTGGGGCAAGCGCTGCGCCACCCAGTCGCGGACTTCGCCCAGTACTGCAGCAAGGGCGGGACCGTCCTCGCCACCACCCTGGGCGAGATCCGGGCGGCCGCCGCCCTTGCCGCCAATACGACCGGCGACATGGGAAAGCAGTTCCCCGGCCTTGACCTTGCCCGTTGCGGCGCCGTTCACGCCAGCCACCAGTGCCGCCTTGCCGTCGCTGGTACCGGCCAGCACGATGACCGTGTCACCCAGTTGCTGCTTGAGGCGGTCGATGGCCTCGCGCAGGGCCTTGGCGTCGAAGCCTTCCAGCCGCGCCGACAACACCTTGATGCCATTCACTTCAACCGCCTGCCCGGCCAGGTCGGCAGTCGCGCCGCTGGCGGCCTTGGCTTTCAGCGATTCGATTTCGCGCTCCAGCTTCTTCAGCCGGTCGGCCTGCGCGCGCAGCTTGTCGATGACCTCACCGGCATTGCCGCCGAGGATGGCCGCCGCCGCGTGCAGGCGCGCTTCTTCCTGCGCCACGTAATCCAGCGCGCCCTGCCCGGTCACCGCCTCGATGCGGCGCACGCCGGCAGAAACACCACCTTCGGAAACGATCTTGAACAGGCCGATGTCGCCGGTGCGGCGCACATGGGTGCCGCCGCACAGTTCGGTCGAAGTCGAGCCGAAGCGCAGCACGCGCACGCGCTCGCCGTATTTTTCGCCGAACAGCGCCATCGCGCCGAAATCCAGCGCCTCCTGCATGCCCATGTGGCGCACTTCGCCTTCGTGGTTGGCGCGCACTTCGGCGTTGACGATGCGTTCGACCTCGGCGATTTCCGCTGCGGTCATCGGCTGGAAGTGGCTGAAGTCGAAGCGCAGGCGATCAGGCGCAACCAGCGAGCCCTTCTGCGCCACATGCGTGCCCAGCACGAAGCGCAACGCCGCGTGCAGCAGGTGGGTGGCCGAATGGTTGAGGATGGTCTTGCCACGGCGCGCCGCATCGACTTGCGCGGCCAGCGCATCGCCGAGCTTCAACGTGCCGCTGGCCAGCTTGCCGACATGGCCGAAGAACTGGCCGGCGAACTTCTGCGTATCACTGACCGGGAATTCCACACCCGCCACAGACAGCACGCCGGTATCGCCGACCTGGCCACCGGATTCGGCATAGAACGAAGTCGCATCGAGGAATACCACGGCTTCATCGCCCGCACCGATGCCTTGCACCGGCAGGCCGTCTTTCAGGATCGCGACGACGTGCAATCCTTGCGCGTCGAGTTGGTCGTAACCGAGGAAGTTGGTCGGCGTCAGCTGCGCCACCAAATCCGCCGGCAAGCCGGTGTTCGACTTGAAGCTGCCGGCAGCACGCGCGGTTTCGCGCTGCTGCTCCATCGCCTCCTCGAAGCCGCTGATATCGACACTGAGACCACGTTCGCGCGCGATGTCCTGGGTCAAGTCCAACGGAAAGCCGTAAGTGTCGTACAAACGGAAAGCGTCGTAACCCGGGATGATCCGGTCGGCCTTCGCCGCAATCTCGTCGAAGATCTTCATGCCTGAATCCAGCGTTTCGGCGAAGCGTTCTTCCTCGGCACGCAGGGCGCGTTCCACCGTGGTTTGCGCGGCCGGCAATTCGGGATAGGCCTCGCCCATCAGTTCGACCAGCGTCGGCACCAGTTTGTGGAAGAACGTGCCCTTCATGCCCAGCATCCAGCCGTGGCGCAGCGCGCGGCGGATGATGCGGCGCAGGACATAGCCCCTGCCCTCGTTCGACGGCAACACGCCATCGACGATCAGGAAGCTGCACGCACGGATATGGTCGGCGATGACGCGCAGCGACTTGTTTTCAAGATCGGTGGTGCCGGTGAGTTCGGCGGCCTTCTTGATCAAGGTTTGGAACAGGTCGATCTCGTAATTGCTGTGCACGTGTTGCAGCACCGCGACCAGGCGCTCCAGGCCCATGCCGGTATCCACGCACGGTGCCGGCAGCGGCACCAGGGTGCCGTCGGGCTGGCGGTCGAACTGCATGAACACGTTGTTCCAGATTTCGATGAAGCGGTCGCCGTCTTCGTCGGGCGAACCGGGCGGGCCACCGGTGATGTGCTCGCCGTGGTCGTAGAAGATTTCCGTGCACGGGCCGCAGGGGCCGGTGTCGGCCATCTGCCAGAAATTGTCGCTGGCGAACGGCGCGCCCTTGTTGTCGCCGATGCGGATGATGCGCTCCGGCGGCAGGCCGATCATCTTGTTCCACAGCTCATAGCTTTCGTCATCGCTGTGATACACGGTGACCAGCAGGCGTTCCGGCGACAGGCCCCAGACCTGGGTGAGCAATTCCCATGACCAGGCGATGGCTTCCTTCTTGAAGTAATCGCCGAAGCTCCAATTGCCCAGCATTTCGAAGAAGGTGTGGTGGCGCGCGGTATAGCCGACCGAATCCAGATCGTTGTGCTTGCCGCCGGCACGCAGGCAGCGCTGCACGTCGGCGCAGCGGGTGTAGCTGCGCTTTTCCGCGCCCAGGAACACGTCCTTGAACTGCACCATGCCCGAGTTGGTGAACAGCAGGGTCGGGTCGTTGCCCGGCACCAGCGGCGCGGACGGCACGATGGTGTGGCCCTTGGAGGCGAAGAAATCGAGGAAGTCCTTGCGGACGCGGGCGGTGGTGAAAGCTGGCTGGGCGGTCATGGCGAGCGGCGATGGATTCAGGCCGGAAAAGACCGTGAATGTTAGCAAATACGCAAGGTTGGCCGGGATGTGGGGCGGATCGGACAACCCTCGCCTTTGCCCCGATGAACGCCCGGGATGACGAGCAAAAGCAACAGCTCGGGCATTCGCTAGCTACGCCACAATCCCCAACCGCAAGCCACGCTGGATACTGGCCGCCATCGGCTCCGGCACGCCAGCGGCATCGGCATGGCTCATCCAGTTTTCGACCTGAGCGTGGATTTCCTCGACAACTCCCTGCGCCTTGGCCGGCTTGATCCCGCAGAAAACGCCGAACTCGACCAGATCGGCCATGTCGAAATCATCAAGCTTGCCGTTCAGGCTCATCTGGTGCCGATGGGTCCAACTGCCCACCGGGTTGTACGCGTAGCTCACATCGAACGCGGGCGAAAGCCGCCATTGGCCCTGGCGGTTCATCAGGAAAGCGATGTTCTTGACGTGATCGTCCTGGTTGCGGATCAACACATTCAACACCGCTCGGCGGAATTGCTGCTCGATATCCAACCGTGGCAACCCCAGCCGGCGAATGGTTTCCACCGCTTGTTCGTACGAATACGCCCCGGCCGCGTTGAAATCGAAGTGGCGCATCGCCGCCAGCGATTGCATGTGCAACTTGCGCCCGCCAGCATCGCGATCAAAGCGGCGGGTCATGAAATGCGCGCGGCCATCTTCACGATGGATCCGGCATTCGCTCATGTCGATGCCGGCCGCAACCGCCAGCCGGTGGAAAGCGTATTCGACCAGGCCAAAACCCTGCGGATCGGCCAATTCCTTGTCGCAATTGTTGGCGATGCCATCGAACTTCAACAACCAATAACCGAAGCCCTCCCCCGCCTTGACCTGCCCGGAGCGGAATTCGCCGGTCTGCTCGTTCCAGGCCAGCACCGCCTTGGCGCGCGCGCCGCCGGCCGAGGTGCCCACGCGCAGGATGTCCTCCAGCGCTTCATGATCATCCTGGCCGCGCAATTGGCCTGCCAGCCGCTGCCGGTCGTTGAGCACTTCGTTGGCCAGCCGCGTCAGCGCGTCGATTTCAACCGTGCGCGAACCGGCCACCCCGCGTGCCAGCGACGGGTGGAATTCCAGCGCGCCCATGCCGCGCGTGCCGATGTAGCACAGGCGCTCGACCGGATTGAAACGCTCGGCGGCGCGCCCCTGCGCCACCAGCCAGGCATCGATCAGCGCATTGCCGAACTTGTCCGGCAGCGAATCGGCCAGCAAACCGGGCAAGCCCTTGAAAGCCTCCGCCGGCAAGCCCGGAAACTCGAAAGGATCCGGCCCCAGCGGCATCATGATCGGTGCCAACTGGATGCCGCTTTGCAGGAAATCCGGCATGTACTGGAACGCCGCCCGCTGCCGATCCGGCAACCAACTCACCGCGCCGATATCCCGCCCCCACAACCGCACGGTCGCATCGGTCACGTGTCATCCTCCCCACCCCAGGCCCAATCGGTGGCCTTGGGCGCGGCCTTGGACACCCCACTGGCACGCTGCCGCTCGCGCCCGTGCAACTGCACACGCTCGACCGGCCGCACCGACGGATCCGGCAACGCGGCAAGCAGGCCTTGCTCCAGCCCGAACACCGCCAGCACGCGCAGCAAGGTATCCAGCGAGGTGTTAGCCCCGGCCTCCAAACGCTTGACGCTACTCACCGACGTACCCGCCTCCCGTGCCACCCCGGCCTGGGTCAGGTTGCGACTGAGGCGAAGCCTGGCCACGCGCTCGCCCAAGCTGCGTTGCAGGGTTTCGACTGTGCCGGGGTTCTGTGCAGAAAGATTCATATATGAGTTCTTGTGCGGGATTCCAGCAATCTTGGGTGCACGTATAGACTCAATGACGACAAATGTCAAAGACTCACATATGATCTAAAAACGTCGTAAGCAACACGCAGGGATTCATATTCGAACCGCAATGAATGCGGCAACCAGCGATGAAGCAACTTGAGGAAGCCCTGAATACTTCGACATTCTCGCGGAAGCCCGGATTCGTCTTGATCTTGCCGTTTTTCTTGTCATCCCGGCACAAGCCGGATCCAGCCTTGGATTCTCTGGCGCTTTCGGAAATAGCCTTCCCGATGCCCTCCCGGAAAACGCCAACCCCCGCCGGGGCGGGGGTTGGGTTTGTCTCGTGACCGATGCGGGCGGGTGCAGCGCCTTGCCCGTTACCAGCAATCCGCCAGGGTGCCGGTGCTGTTGGTCTTCACGCCGGCCTGGTTGATGCTCAGCGTGCCGCATTTGTCGTTGGCCTGGCCGCCGGTGGGCGTCGCGGTGAGGGTGAAGGTCGTGGCATTGGCGAAGGCGGCTGCAGGCGTCAGGTTGTAGCGGACCGGCGCGCCAGTTTCCCTCGGGGAAACGAACGTAGGCAAGGTGAAGCCGACATAGGTGTTGTTGGCAGTGTAGAAACGCTCGGCCAGGCCGGCGTATTCCACCAGATCGGCCTTGGCCTGCGCACGGTAGGAGCGGCGCACGTATTCCGTGTACGACGGATAGGCGATGGCCGCCAGGATGGCAATGATCGCCACCACGATCATCAGTTCGATCAGGGTGAAGCCGCGCGCACGGCGCAGCCCCACGGTTGGTTTGCTTGCAGCACTCATCGCACTTGTCTCCAGGATTGGCGTCCGCAGGGCCTGGACAGATACATCAGCGGCGCACCAGGGGCCTGCACGGCCAGGTAGCAGCCCTCCAATGGCGGATTGGCGAAACAGGCCGTATCACCAGCGGCGCAGGGTACCGGGCGGGGCGTGGTCAGCAATGCCACGTCCTTGATCGGCGCGGAGGTGGCCGGGTTGGTATCCAGCTTGATCGCGCCGGTACCGCTGCCAGGCTGGGTGCCGGAGGGCGAATCCAGGCGCACATCACTCAGCGCGGCGGCCCCGGTGAAGGCATTCAGGCCGTACAGCCAGTTCTCGCCGGGCGTGGTGCAGTCGTCGGTGGCGCTGACATCCGGCTTGTACACCGGGAAGAACACCACACCATTGGCGATGGTCGGGTTGCCGACGAAACGCTGCTTGGTGGGCAGGTCCAGATACCAGCCATAGGCACCGGTCGGTGCGGTGCTGGTGGTTTGCAGGTATTCATGCCCGCCAGAGGTGAACTGCGCGCCAGTGGCTTGGCCAATGAGGCCGGCACGGGTAACCGTCCCCGTCACCGGGTGGGCCAGCGTATCCAGATCCAGGATGCCGTACAGGGATTCGGCATCGGCCACCGTGCCGTCGCCATCGAACGAGAAACTGCCGCTGCCGAAATACACGAACACGCCGCCGCCGGTGCCGGGGGCCACGGTCAGGCCGCCGAGGATGGCCTGGCGCTTGCTGGTGGCGTCTTGTGCGATGAACAGTGGCATGCCACCACGATCCACACTGATGGTGCCGGTCAGGTCGAACTTCCAGACCGCGCCATTCTGGTCGGCGGCATAGACCGTATCCGCGTAACCATCGCGGCCATCGACCGCCGGGCCAGTGGAGCCGAAGTACTGGCGATCCACCACTGAAATATTGCCCAGGCCGTTGTAGCCCCCAGTGGGAAGCGGGCTCTCCGCCGCGATTTCGGTATCCACGGCACCTGTCCATGCATCCACCACGAACAGGGTCGCGCTCTGCGCGGTGCTGTTGTAACCGTTGCCGAAGATCACCTTCCAACTACCCGGATCGGTAGCAGAGGCCTTGACCGGCACGATCACCGGCTTGCCCAGCACATAGCCCATATTGTTGGCATGGCTACCCACCAGGTTGTTGACCTCCCACAAGAAACTGGGACTGCTCGGGTTGGTCACGTCCAGAGCGAACACGCTCTTGCCGCCCGCGCCGGACGTACCGACCGCGATGGTCTTCCACGCGCCGCCCACCTTGATGTCGCTGACGGTGACCGGGCCATCGACGAAGTAGCGATGCTGGAATTTCTGGTTGGTCTTGTCGATCGGATCATAGGGGTACAGCATGTTGCCCATATGCCCCACCGAGGTAGCCGGGATGTAGGCATAGATTTCCGCCCCCCCCGAACCGCTGGTGCGCCCGTCGAAGACATGGAACATGCCGTCGTTGGCCCCCACGAAGACCAGCGGCCGGTTCGTAGACTTCTTGCTGGCCAGGTAGGTGGCGTAGCTTGAATCCAGCAAGCCGTAGCCGTAGTCATCCGTCGGGATGGACACCACCGGCGAGGAATTGATGATGTCGCCCAGCACCTTGCTGCGCGTGCGCAGGCCAGTGATGGTCTGGTCGCCGCGCAGATAATTCACCGCATTGGGAACACTGGCCAGTGCGGTCAGATCGGTTATCACGCACGACGCCAGCGGATCGCTGCCGTTGCACAACTGGTTCATCGCGGTGATGTTGGTGGTATCGAAATTCATGTCCTTCACGGTGCCGCTGACGACTGCCCCATATAGGATTTTGCGGTCGCCGGGGGACGGCATCTTGTCATTCGCCTTCCACTCTTCGGTCGTGGTCACCGTGGTCACGTTCTTCCCGGCGACGACGCTTGTCGTGGTGGCCAAGGTATAGGCGGTCAGTTCGCCGAACCAGTCGGTGCGGTTGTTGGTCACCTCGTAGGATGGCTCCACGCTCATCGAACCGCTGCCGATGCGCGTGCCTTTCACGCCGAGCGTGCCCGACAAGGTGGCACCCTCGCCCACGCTGGTGATGATGCGCTTCATTGCATCGCTGATTTCCTTGGGCGTCTTGGCATTGATGAACTCGCCACGCCCGTTCAGCGATGCATGCCAGATGTCATCGACGTTGCGTGCGTTCAGGTTGTCGGTGCTGCTGGTCTGCCAGACCGGCGTAGTCGTATAGGGGTCTGCGGTGGCAGCCGCGTTGACGCCGTAGATCTGGCCGATCGCGCCCAGGGTCACGCCGTAGAAATTGACGTGCTGGTTGGGGTTGCAGTCCGTGCCGGGTGCCGGAGTGCCGCTGCACGAAGAAGGCACTGGCACCTCGCCAAGCGGCAAACCCGGCCGGGGATTGGTCAGATAGCCCCACATCGCATAGTCGGCAATGGTGTTCTGCGAAGCCACGCCGCCACTGTAAGGCGCGCCGCCATACGGGGCACCGAGCGTATTGTCCTGATCCCCGACGTTGAAATAGGTGGCGATTGCGGCTTGATTTGACTCGTTGGTGTAGCCATCGGTGAACAGCATCGCGGCGTTGCGCTGGCATTGATGCTTGATGGGGGCACCGGCATCCGTCCGCTTGAACTGGTTGAGCATGTAGGCAGTACCACGCCGGCTGGGCGTGCTGCCGCCGCCTGCATTCAGGTTCCGGATATTACCGATGAGCGTGGCCCTGTCGGTGGTCTGCGCCATGTCGTACATGGTCTGGTTGGTGGCCAGCGCCGGCGGATCCACGAACGGGAACGCCCCCACGCGCATGTTGGTCAAGCCCTTGAGGGAGTTGGTGATGCCGGCGATCATCGCGCGGTTGCGGTTGCCGTAATACGTCCACCAGTTGGCGAAATTCTGCGCCGCCGCCGCACCGCCGGTGGTGAAGTTGGCGGCGATGATGTCGTAACGCCACATGTCGGTCTTCACGCCAGATACCGGCTTGCCGACGCCCTTGATCAGCACGCGCTTGCTCAGGTCGTAGCCATCCGGCGGATCCGTTGCCAAGCTCAGATAGACCCGGGCCGGGTAGTACTTGAACTGGGTGGTGCAGGCCACTGAAAAAGTGATATCTGCCGTCAGGGTGCGCCAGCCGTTGGTTATCGGCCATGATGGCGTATTGCAGGCTTGGTCATTCCAATACTCCGTCCCGGCCGGCATGACAGAACCGGCCCGCCAGGTTTCCGTGACCGTCTGCGTTGTCGTGAAGTTGAAAGTGGTATAGCTGGCGCATCGGTTCGGGCTGCACGAGCCCCGCGGATCGGCTGTTGCTGCATTCACCGGGGAATCGGCGTCACTGGTTTCATCGGCCTTGAGCCACGGGGTATAGGTCGCATGCGGATCGAAATAGGCCCGATTGAACTCGGGGCTGCGCAGGGGAGCATAGGTATCGGCGTCCCAACCACCGGTTCCGGTCATGTGGGTAAACGGCACTGCGGTTCCGCCGGTCAATTGGGCACCGGTGGCAACGTTGAAGAAACTCAGCGTGGTGGTATTGAAGTAGCCCCGGCCATTGCTGGTCGGGAACAGCGTTTCGTCCGTGCGCATCGACCCGGAATTGTCCAACGCCATGATGAAAGCCGGCGCGACCTGCGAGACGATGTTCATCGGCGCCTGCGCCAGCGTCGGCGCGGAGACCCAGGTCATGGCCTTGGCCAGGTACAGGCCACCGCCTGCCAGGGCGGCAATGGCGGCGGAAACGGCAATCAAGGATGTGCGGCGGCTGGCCATCACGTCACCTCAGGGAATGAAATGGTGTCCACCGCCGCATCGGCGCTGGGGTTGGCTGTGTCGTTCACCGCATAGGCGGTGACCTGGTAGACCTGATTGGGGTCTTCGCTGATCGGGCTGCCCATGTCCAGGCTGGCATGCCCGGAAATGCACTGGCCGATGGAGCGCGCGTTGGCCGGCGGGGTTGGCGGCGTCGGCAATGACTGGTTCAGCGCCCACTGGCTGGCGTCCCAGGCGTTGGTGCAATTGGTATCGATGGTCACCGCGGTGCAGTCGGCCGCCGGGGTTTGGCGGTTGACCTGGGCCTCGATGAAGCATTCGGCGCGACGCGCCCGGGCCTCGGCGTTCTGGAAGGCCACGTTGATGTTGCGATAGCTGGCGGACATTCTTTCCTGCAACACCGACACCTGCATGCCGACGATGCCCAGCAGGGCCAGCAGGATCAGGATCACCAGCGCGACATACAAGGCCGCGCCGCGCTGCGCGGTGGCGGAAGCGAAGGACGGCGCGCGGCGGCGGGGCATGTGTTTGCGGGGCAACATGGTGAAGTCTCCGATCAGTTGCCGTACAGGCGGTTGCGCAAGGCGACGGTGGCCTCGTAACTGGCGCGGAAGCGCCCATCCGTCGGCACGGTGAATTCCACGCCCAGTGCATGTGGCGCGGTGGCAGTTTCGGCCTTGGCCGACGCGGCCCGGTCGGGGCTGCTGGCCAGCATGCCGACCTGGATCTGGCCGACGCGACGCCAATTGGCTTCGGTGTTACTCAAGGTGGCGGCCGTGACCGAATTGGTGATCCTGCCGGTCAGGGCGGTAACGGCCCCGGCATCCTGCCCGTACAGGAATTGCAGGTTTTCGATGCCTTCGACCAGTTCCTCGACGGTTGCGCCGGCGCCGTTGAAGCGCGCCCGGTGCAACGCCGGCACACCGCCCGTGCCCGTACCCACGTAATAGACCAGCATCTCGGCGCGGAAGAGCATCGCGGTGCCGGCGGGGGTGTTGGTATAGCGGGCGAAGTTGGTGGTGAAGCCCGCAGCGTTGAGGGTGTTGAGGCCACCGGTCGCGGTGACCGTGCCACTGCCCGAACCCTGGAATACATCCGCGTAGGTGCAATCACCCAGCCCGAACAGGACCGGCGTGGTGACACCTCCTTGCTGCAACATGGGCCACCTGGTGGTATCCACCGTCACGGTATTGGCCGAAATGCCGGTGACGGGCGCGCCATCCGGCGTGAAGAAGCGCAACACCACGATATCGCTGCCCGGCAACGGCGCGGGCACCAGGCCACTGATGTAGCCGGGCAGCGCCGGCGTCCACCCGGCCGTGGGCCCGGCCAGGTTGACGGTATTGGTGGGGCCGGTGCTGTTGGCGTCGTAACCCTGCAGGGATTGCGCGAAGTTCAACTGCGGATTGGTGGCAGCATCCAGGTCCATGCTCAGTTTTCCGGCCTGCTGCAACCGCGATTGGTCGTTGATGCAGCCGTAATGCCCGACCATGCGCAGGTCGCGCTGCAGGTAGTCCATCGCGAAGCGGCCGTTTTCCTGCGTGCGCGACAGGCCTTCGGTCAACTGGTAGGCGGTGCGCGATGCACTGAAGATCTGCACCACACCGAGGATCAGCAGCAGGCCGATCAGCATGGCGATCATCAGTTCGATCAGCGACAGGCCGGCCATGGTGCGTTTACTTGCGAAGCGGCTCACAGGCGCGTCTCCAGGCTGATCCTGCCGGTTTCAAAACCACCCGTCTTGCGAGTGGCATTGGCTTCCCAGCGCTGGTCACCCCAGTTCAGATTCACGGTGGCCACGCCGTTGGCGTAGCTGACATTGGCCGCCGCTTCACCACCCAGCGCCACCACCACCTGACATTGCCAGCGATCAATGCTGGCATCGATGTCTGCGGCGGCACCCAGCGGGAAGGTGCAGTCGCTGCTGCCCGGGGTCACGTCGCCGATGGCGAAAGTGGCGCCGGTGTAATTGGCCGCGAACTGGCGGTTGGAACGCATCAGGTCCAGCAAGTCGTAGGCCAAGTTGACCGCCTGCGTGCGCTGGTTGGAGCTTTGCGCAAAACGCACGCTCATGGTCTGCATCAGCGCGAAGCCCAACAGGCCGACGCCCAGCACCAGGATGGCGATCATCACTTCGATCAGGGTGAAACCGGAAGGGCGCGACAGGCTGATCCGTCGGCGCGGTGTGTGGATGCGCTTCATGGGCAATTGCTCCGTATTACTCGTACCTGGCCGACCACGCCGACCGTCAAGGTTCTGACGAATTCCAGCCCGGTGGGGCAGGTATCCGGCTTCAGGGCCAAGCTCTGAGCGCCCGAAGCCAGCAGTCCACCCGTGCCGTCGCGGGCGCTCATGCGGCCGCGCCGGTCAAAGCTGATGGATGCCGCAGCTGGAAGGTCGATCTGCACCTTCGCCTTGGGTTGGGTGTAGCGGACGAGGGTGTCGGTGGATTCATAGGTACCGATGCCGCTGCTGCCGACGTCGGTCCAGACCATCCAGCCGGCGTTCCAGTCGCCACCGTCACAGGCAGTACCGCCCGTGCTGGCACAGACGCCGGCACTGTTGGTGCTACGGATGGCTTCGGTGCGGGCCAGGTTCAACGAGGCCAGCAGTTCGTTGGTTGCCGTCGCCACGCGGTTGCTGCGCAGCGTGTTCTGGAAACTGGGCGCAGCAAGCGCGACCAGGATCGCCAGCACCGCCAGCGTGATCATCAGCTCGAGCAACGTGAAACCCGCAGTGCTTGCGCGCGACATCGGCCAACCCTTTCTTCAGGAATACCCCAGTGGGCACGCTAGACACCCCGCCCGCCGGGTGCAAGCCGGCTGGGGATGAGCGGCGGTTTGGGGGGGATGGGCGTGACTGTGGGTGGTGGGGGATCAAAAGCAGGATCAAGAGCACCCCTCCCCAACCCTCCCCCTACGCCGCGCGCAAGGAGCGGGGGCAGAAGCCTGGGCGCCGCCCTCCCCGGCCCTGCCTTCGCGAGAGAGGACAAGCTCAATCAATCAAGGCAGCGGCAAGCGGATATCGCAGTGGTAGTGGCCGGCTTGTTGGGCGCTTTCGATGCGGGCGCGGGGGCCGAAGGCGTAGCTGAGGCGCCAGGCGATGCTGCGTTGGGCGTGGCCGGCACCGGATTGCAGGCTGGCGACTTGCGGTTGGGTGGCCGGTGCGGGGTTGTCGATGTGGATGCGCAGTTCGCGGCCGTCGGCTTGCAGATCAATCGTCACGGTGCCGCCTTCGGGCAGGCGCGAGATACCATGCAGCACGGCGTTTTCGACCAATGGTTGCAGCACCAGGCGCGGCATTGGCAGCGACCACGGCAGGGGTTCGTGCAGTTGCCAGTCGATGTGCAGGCGTTCTTCGCCCAAGCGCAGGGATTCGATGGCCAGGTAGCGGCGGGCCAGTTCCACTTCCTGCTGCAGGGTGGAGCCGCCCTCGCCTGCGCCCAGGGCGGCACGGAACAGGTCGGATAGGTCGAGTACGGCTTGTTCGGCCACCAGCGGCTCGCGCCGTACCAGGCTGGCGATCAGGTTCATGCTGTTGAACAGGAAGTGCGGGCGGATGCGCGCCTGCAGGGCATCGGCTTCGGCGCGTGCGTTGGCATTGAGCTGGGCGGCCCAGCGGTCGCTGACGTAGAAGTAGCGCAGCGCCAACGCGACGATCAGCACGGCCACCGCGGCACTGCCCAGGGTGAAGCGCCAGAAGCCGACCCCAAAGGGCATGGGACCAGCCACGGCGTACAGGGCGTAAACCACGCTGGCGGCGAGCACCACCACGGCAGCGGCGAGCAGCAGCGCCACCACGCCGCCCAGACGCACTGGCAAGCGCGAAATCCATCGCCGCGACACGCACAGTAAGGCGGTGACGGCCATCGCCAGCCACAGGGCATAGGCGCTGGCGATGAGAAATCGCATCGGCGTCATCGACCGCCCGGCCTCCGGCACCAGCGCCAGCAGGACGACGGTCAGTTCGGCCAGGCCCAGCATCACCCCGATGCGCGGGGTGCGGCAGAGGTCGGGCAGCCAGGGTTGGGGCTGGGTGGTGGGCATTGGGGGTTTTGCCGTCGATCCGGTCAGGTCACCACCCGATAGCACGGTTTGTATTCGCCGGCGATCTTCATGCGCCGTTGCTGGACGAAGGCGCGCAACAGTGCGTCCAGCGCCTGCATCATGTCGGCGTCGCCGTGGATTTCGAACGGGCCGTTTTGTTCGATGCGGCGCATGCCGTCTTCCTTGACGTTGCCGGCGACGATGCCGGAAAACGCGCGGCGCAAATCCGCCGCCAGTGCCGGCGCGGGACGGCCGTGGTGCAGGTCCAGCGCGGCCATCGCTTCGTGGCTGGGCTCGAACGGTTGCTGGTACGGCAGCGGCACGTCGATGGACCAGTTGAAGAAGAACGAATCCTTCTGCGCGATGCGCCATTCGCGCACCTTGCGCAGGCCGGCGGTCATCTTCTTCGCCACCGCCTGCGGGTCGCCGATGACGATCTCGTAGCGCGAGGCGGCCGCGTCGCCCAGGGTCAGGCGGATGAACTTGTCGATCTGTTCGAAATACGGCGCGGCGATGGCCGGGCCGGTGAGGATCAGCGGGAACGGCAGTTGCACGTTTTCCGCGCGCAGCAGGATGCCCAGCAGGTACAGGATTTCCTCGGCGGTGCCGACGCCGCCGGGGAAGACGATGATGCCGTGGCCGATGCGGACGAAGGCTTCGAGGCGCTTCTCGATGTCCGGCATGATCACCAGGTGGTTGACGATGGGGTTGGGCGATTCGGCGGCGATGATGCCCGGCTCGGTGATGCCGATGTAGCGGGTGCGGTCGCGGCGCTGCTTGGCGTGGGCAATGGTCGCGCCCTTCATCGGGCCTTTCATCGCGCCGGGGCCGCAGCCGGTGCAGATGTCCAGGCCGCGCAGGCCCAGTTCGTAGCCCACTTGCTTGGTGTAGTTGTATTCGTCGCGGCTGATCGAGTGCCCGCCCCAGCACACCACCAGGTTGGCTTCGCCCGGCTGCAGGATGCGTGCGTTGCGCAGCAGGCCGAACACGGCGTTGGTGATGCCGGCGGAGGATTCCAGGTCCGCCGCGTATTCGGGGCCCATTTCGATCGCGGTCCAGGCCAGGTCGCGGACCACGGCGAACAGCAGTTCGGCCACGCCGCGGATGATTTCGCCATCGACGAAGGCCATCGCCGGGGCGTTGACCAGGTCGATGCGCACGCCGCGATCCTGCTGCTGCACCTGGATGTCGAAATCGGGGTAGAGGTCGCGCGCGGCGCGCGGGTCGTCGCTGGCGCTGCCGCTGGTCAGCACCGCCAGCGCGCAACGGCGCAGCAGTTCGTGCATGCCGCCGCTGGAGGCATCGCGCAGGCGCGCGACTTCAACGCGGGAAAGCACGTCCAGCCCGCCGCTGGGAAAGATGCACGCGTTCTGTACCGGCAGCGCCCTGGCTGCTGTGTCGTGGCTCATGGCTCTTTTTCTTCGTCTTTTGGTGACCGGCGACTTTATCGCCGGGCGCGGGAAAAAGAAAACGGCCCGGATCGCTCCGGGCCGTTCTGGTGAATCCTGAATCTGGTGGGCGGTACAAGTTTCGAACTTGTGACCCCTGCCGTGTGAAAGCAGTGCTCTACCGCTGAGCTAACCGCCCGTATGGGTGCTCGGACGTATCCGAGCCGCGTATGGTAGTAGGCAGCGCGGATTTGGTCAATTGCCGCCCTCCCCTAGCGGGACTTGCTCTCGCGCAAGGCGGCGATGCGCGAGGGCGGGGCGAAGCTGTCGGCGCGGGCTTCGACCCAGAATTCTCGGAAGACGGCGTGTTCGGGCACGCTGGCCAGCAGTTCTCCCGGTTGCAGGTAGCGGAACAGGGCCGCCAGCGAACGCACTTCGACCGGGGAGACGCGGCGCAGGATGTGTTCCGGGCCGAGTTGCACGGGATGCTGCAGGCCGGCCGCGCCGAGCAGGTCGCGCAGGGCTTTCAGCGTGTTCTGGTGGTACAGGTGCACGCGCGCGGCCTTGTCGGGCACGTCGAGATGCTGCCAGCGGCTCGGGTCCTGGGTGGCGATGCCAGTCGGGCATTTGCTGTTGTGGCAGCTCTGCGCCTGGATGCAGCCCAGCGCGAACATGAAACCGCGCGCGGCGTTGCACCAGTCCGCGCCGAGGGCCAGGGTGCGGGCAAGGTCGAAGGCGCTGGTGATGCGCCCGGCCGCACCGATGCGGATGCGGTCACGCAGATCCAGGCCGATCAAGGTGTTGTGGACCAGCAGCAGGGCTTCGTGCATCGGCACGCCGACGTGGTCGATGAACTCGGACGGGGCTGCGCCAGTGCCGCCTTCGGCACCATCGACGACGATGAAATCCGGCAGCAGGTCCGGCCGTGACTGCGCGCATTCGTTCATCGCCTTGGCGATGCCGAACCATTCCCACGGATGGCCGATGGCCAGCTTGAAGCCGACCGGCTTGCCGCCGGCCAGTTCACGCAGGCGGCCGATGAATTGCAGCAGGCCTTGCGGGGTGGAGAATTCCGAATGTGTGGCCGGTGACACGCAATCCACGCCTTGCGGCACGCCACGGGTGGCGGCGATTTCGGCGCTGACCTTGGCCGCCGGCAACACGCCGCCGTGGCCGGGTTTCGCACCCTGCGACAGCTTGACCTCGATCATCTTCACTTGCGGCTCGGCGGCAAGCTTGGCGAATTTTTCCGGGCTGAAACGGCCGTTTTCATCACGGCAGCCGAAGTAGCCGGAAGCAATCTGCCAGACGACATCGCCGCCGTTTTCGCGGTGATAGGCAGACAGCGAGCCTTCGCCGGTGTCGTGGTAGAAGCCGCCGCGTTTTGCGCCGGCATTGAGCGCGCGGATGGCATTGGCCGACAACGCGCCGAAGCTCATCGCCGAGATGTTGAACACGCTGGCCGAATACGGCTGCGCCCTGCCCTGTCCGATTTCGATGCGGAAATCATGCGATTCGATTTCGACCGGGGCCAGCGAGTGGTTCAGCCATTCGTAGTCGTTGCCATAGACATCCTTCTGGCTGCCGAACGGCACAACGTCCATCACGCCCTTGGCGCGCTGATAGACCAGCGCGCGCTGCTGGCGCGAAAACGGCACCTCGGCGGTGTCGCCTTCGATGAAGTACTGGCGCATCTCCGGGCCGACCGCTTCCAGCCCGTAGCGGAAGTGCGCCAGCAACGGATAGTTGCGGCGCAGGGTGCTGCGCCGTTGCAGCACATCCAACGTGCCCAATGCGGCCAGCGCGGCGAAGATGGCGACGCCCCACCACGCATTGGGCCAGCGCAAGGCCAGGGCCAGAGAAACCAAGGTGAGAACGATGCTTGAAACGTAGGCGAGGTAGCGGTGCATTGCGTGCCGTGCTGGGTTGCGGTGGAGGCACGGGGATTTTGCCATGTGCGAGTACGCAAGCCGAAGCTCATCATGACCGGACATGCCGAAAAAACCACCAGAAATACAATTGATCGCAACCTGCAACGCTGCGGGCATGGATTCCTGCCTGCGCGGGAATGACGAACAAAAGCGGGCCATTGCCGTTGATTTTGCCTTGGCTTTTGACTCCGGGGCCCCTTGAGGCGCGGCAAGGCCGGCGGGACAAACCCCGCAGGGGCGGCGCACAGGGATGTGCGCCGTTTTCGTAGCCGCAGGATGCGGTTTACGAAAATTCCCGCCGGCCTTGCGAACCCGTCGCGCAGCGACGGGCGCGCCGCCGGGGTGTGCTTTCTTTGGTTACTTTCTTTGCACAAGCAAAGAAAGTAACCCGCGCGTCAGCGCGGAACGCTTTTCCTTTTCCGCTTGATGTAGCGCCGCAATGGAAACACCGTCGACTCCGGTTCACCCCCACCCCAGCCCTCCCCCATCAAGGGGATGGGGCCAAGAGCAGAGCGTCCGCGAATCAACGAGCACCGCGGCCGAAGACGACTATTTCGACGGTTTGCAGCAGGATCATCAGGTCGAAGATCAAGCCGTGGTTCTTGACGTAGAACAGGTCGAACTTGAGCTTCTCTTCCGCATCACGCACCGATGCGCCGTACGGATAGCGCAATTGCGCCCAACCGGTCAGGCCCGGCTTCATGCTGTGGCGAACGCCGTAGTAGCGGATTTTCTGATCCAGCATGTCAACGAACTGCGGGCGTTCCGGGCGCGGACCAACGAAGCTCATGTCGCCGCGGATCACCGAGAACAATTGCGGCAGTTCGTCCAACCGGGTCAGGCGGATGAAGCGGCCCACCCGGGTGGTGCGGTCGTCGTTGCGACTGGCCCATACCGCCACCCCGCCTTTTTCCGCGTCCTGGCGCATGCTGCGGAACTTGACCAGTTCGAAATGGCGGCCACGTTCGCCCACGCGGACTTGCCGGTACAGCACCGGGCCACCGGATTCCAGCCACACCGCCAGCGCCACCAGCAGCATCATCGGCCAGGCCACTGCCAGCAGCGACAGCGAGGCGGTCAAGTCGAATATGCGCTTGCCCAGACGCCGTGGCATGGAATAGTCGAAGCCGCCGGACAGCACGAGCCACGAGGGATCGACCACGTTCAACTGCACCGTGCCGGATTCACGTTCAAAGAAGGTGGAAAGGTCGATCACCGACACGCCGTGCTGTACACACTTGAGCATTTCTTCCATCGGTATCCCGCCGCGGCGTTCATCGGGGGCGATGACGATTTCGTCGATTTCCAGCTCTTCAATCAATGCATGCAAGGGACGGCCGGCCGGCTCCAGCAGCGATGCCTGGTCCACCTCCACAAGCTGCCCCGGCGCCGGCACGAAGCCGACAACGACGAACGACTTGCGGTCGGACTGGCGGCGCATGCGGGTATTGATCAGGTTGGCGTTCTCACCAGCGCCGAACACCAGTACGCGCTGGCGCATGAATTCGCTCGGTAGCAGCTCGCTGACCAGCAGGCGACCGACCCACACTGCAACAAACCCCAACACCAGTGCCAATGCCAGCGAACCACGGCCGAGGTAAGTCTGCGGGATCGCGTAGAACACCACCAGCAAGGCGATACTGCCAAACAGGAATGACAGCGCCAGCCGCAACGCCAGATCCGAACGCGAATGACGGCCATGCGCCTGGTACAAGCCGAATGCAGCCATCGCACCGGTTATCACCAAGGCGACCAACAAGGCGCGGATCGGCGCGGTCTGCAGGAACAGGGCATGGCCTTCGGCATCATTGAAGAATCGCAGCCATGCCGCGGCAGCGACGCACAGCATCAATACGACGACTTCGATCAGCCAAAGGATCCGCATCGCACGGTTCTTGCGACTGGATTGCACACTTTTCATCCTGCCCCCTGCCTGTCGCTTGCGTTGGCGGCGCCCATCGCCCGCCTTCCTCAATAGCCAATACGACGAACCGACACGCCACCGGCCAAGCCCAGCCTCGACCCCGGTTGGTGGTCGCAGACGGTATCGCCGGCAGCCTCGCAAGCCACCTTGTGGTCGTTTCCGGCCGGGGCCGGGCTGGCCGGCTTTCCCCGCCACCGCCGTTTTCATGCCAAGCGGAAATGACGAAAAGGTGCATTGATGGACAACGTGGGGCATGCGCCCACGCAGACGGATGACGAGCTTGCGGCGCGACCCTTGCCCGCAGCTCATGGCGTTCTGTCGCCAAAGCTGGACGGGCTGAGGCGGGCAGCCAAACGCCAGCACGGCTACTACCGCACTGCCCTGACGGCACGCGGGAGTGCCTCGGCATGAAGATTCTCGCCCTGACCAACCTGTACCCCAACCCGCTGCAGCCGCTCCGCGCGCCGTTCAACCGCCAGCAGTTCCGCATGCTCGGCCAGATGCACGAGTTGCGGGTGATCGCGCCAGTCTCGTGGCTGGATGAATGGCGCACGCCGCACCAAGGCAAGGCGCGCATCCCACCGTCAAGGCGCGTGTTCAACGAAGGCCTGGTCATCGACCACCCGCGTTATTGGTACACGCCGCGAATCCTGCGGAGCTGCTACGGGCACTTCTTCCGCACTTCGGTGGCAGGCAGCTTCCACCGCGCACTATGCGAATTCTCGCCGGATATCGTGTTCGCGCCGTGGGCCTATCCCGATGGCTGGGCGGCGGTGCGGTTGGCGCATGCTGCCGGCTTGCCGGCCGTCGTGCAGGTACATGGTGGCGATGTGCGTCTGCTGGATCGTTTCAGCGCGCGCATTCCCGGCACCCGTCAGGCATTGGCCGAAGCCGATGGCGTGATCGTAGCCTCCGACGAACTGGCCAGCCGTGTGGCCGCGCTGGGTGTTGATACAGGCAAGGTATGCACGATTGTCGATGGCGTGGATCATGAATTGTTCCATCCCGCCGCAAGCAACGAAGTGCGCCAAGAACCCGGCTTCGACACGGACCCACGCAACCGCAAGCAAATGGCCGATGATGTTGCCGCCTTCCTCGGTGAAATCCTGCAATGCCACCGTTTGGCGCAAATCCTTCCCGCTACCAATACCGCCCGCATCTACGTTCGGTGACCGCCCCGCCATGGGCCGCCGTTCTTCCTGCCGCTCTGGCCACATGCATCGAGGCGCGGACGCCCCACGATTGCAACAGACGCGCCCGGCGAAGAAGCACGGCTAAAATCCCCGCATGGCCCGCCCCGCCCCCCCAGCCTTCGACGGCAAGGCATTTGCTGCGGAATTGAGCACCGCGCCCGGCGTCTATCGTATGTACGCCGCCGACGACAGCCTGCTGTACGTCGGCAAGGCCGGTGCGTTGAAGAAGCGCGTCGCCAGCTATTTCAACGCCTCGCCCAAGTCGCCGCGCACCCTTGCGATGCTGGCACAGGTGGTGCGGATGGAAACCACCGTCACCCGTACCGAAGCCGAAGCCCTGCTGCTGGAAAACCAGCTGATCAAGTCACTGCTGCCGCGCTACAACGTGCTGCTGCGCGACGACAAGAGCTATCCCTACGTGTTGCTGACCAACGAGCAATGGCCACGCATCGCCCTGCATCGCGGCCCGCGCGCGGTGGCTGGTCGCTACTTCGGCCCCTATCCCGGCGCGACCGCCGTGCGCGAAACGCTCAACCTGATGCAGAAGCTGTTCAAGATCCGCAACTGCGAAGACAGCGTGTTCCGCAACCGCACCCGGCCCTGCCTGCAATACCAGATAGGCCGCTGCACCGCGCCCTGCGTCGAGTTGGTCAGCGAAGCCGAATACGCCGAATCGGTACGCCGCGCCACCCTCTTCCTCGATGGCCGCAGCGACGAACTCACCAGCGAGCTCACCACGCAGATGGAGCAATCCAGCGAGCGCCTGGAGTTCGAACAAGCCGCACGCCTGCGCGACCTGGTCGCCTCGATCCGCAGCCTGCAGGCACGACAATACGTCGATGGTCACGCCGCCGAGCTCGATGTGCTGGCCGTGGCGATGCAAGGCAGCGCCGCCTGCGTGCTGCTGCTGGCCTTCCGCGACGGCCGCAACCTGGGCACGCGCGCGTTCTACCCCAGGACCAATGGCGAAGACAGCGCCGAAGAAGTGCTGGCCGCCTTCGTCTCGCAGTATTACGCCGAACAAACCCCGCCACGCGAAATCGTGCTGGATCGCGAAATCCCCGACGCCACGCTGATCGAAAGCGCGCTGTCCGTCGCCGCCGGGCGCAAGGTGCAACTGAAATGGAACGTGCGCAGCGAACGCGCCGGCTACCTCGACCTGGCGCGCCGCAACGCCGAGATGACCCTGGCCACCGAACTCACCAGCCGCAACGCACAGCACGCGCGCAGCGAAGACTTGCGCGAAATGCTGTGCCTGTCCGAGCCGGCCAAACGCATCGAATGCTTCGACATCAGCCACACCATGGGCGAAGCGACCGTCGCCAGTTGCGTGGTGTTCAACGAAGACGGCCCGGTGCGTGCGCAATACCGTCGCTACAACATTGCCGGCATCGAGCCGGGCGACGACTACGCGGCGATGCACCAGGCGATCGATCGCCGCTTCCGCCGCGCCGTTGACGAAGGCGGAGTATTGCCCGACGTCTTGCTGATCGACGGCGGCGCGGGACAACTGGCTCAGGCACAAGCCGCCCTAACCGAACTGGGCGTCGCCGGCGTGGTGCTGGTCGGCGTGGCCAAGGGCGAGGAGCGCCGCCCCGGCCACGAAACCCTGGTGTTGCCGGACGGGCGCGAATTGCGCCCCGGCGCTTCGTCGCCAGCGTTGCAATTGATCCAGCAGGTGCGCGACGAAGCCCATCGCTTCGCCATCACCGGCCATCGCGGCAAACGCCAGAAAGCACGCATGACCAGCAAGTTGGAAGACATCGGCGGCATTGGCCCCAAGCGGCGTGCGGCCTTGCTCAAGCACTTTGGCGGATTGGCCGGGCTGAAGGCCGCAGGCACGGAGGAAATCGCCCGCGTCGAAGGCATCAACGATGCATTGGCACAGCGCATCTACGACAACCTGCACGGTTTGCAGAACGCGGGCGACGTGCCTTCACCGGGAAAGGAATAGAATCCAACGCATGAAATTGACCCTCCCCACCTGGCTGACCTTGCTGCGCATCGTGCTGATCCCAGTGCTGGTGGTCGTGTTCTACCTACCGTATCGATGGACGAACTTCGCCGCGGTGTTCGTGTTCGTGCTGGCTGCAGTCACCGATGCGCTGGATGGCTGGATCGCGCGCCGCTACAACCAGTCCTCGGCATTCGGTGCCTTCCTCGACCCGGTGGCCGACAAGTTGATGGTTGCGGTGGCCTTGTTCCTGATCGTGCAAGGCCACCCGACGCCGTGGATGGCGTTCTGGGCGGCGGTGATCGTCGGCCGCGAGATCGCGGTGTCGGCGCTGCGCGAATGGATGGCCGAGCTCGGCCAGCGCGCCAAGGTCAAGGTTGCCGCCATCGGCAAGATCAAGACCATCGTGCAGATGGTGGCGCTGGGTTGCCTGTTGTACGCGGTGACGCCCACGCACCAGTTGCAGCCGGGCACCGGCATCTGGCTGGGCGCGCCGGTCTTCCATATCGGTGACTGGCTGCTGGCCGCCGCCGCGCTGTTGACCATGTGGTCGGGCCTGCAATATCTGGTCGCCGCGTGGCCGAGCCTGCGCGATGACGAACGCGCAGCTGTTGACAGCTCGAAAAGGGATGCTAAAATTCCCGTTCTCACGACGCGGGAATAGCTCAGTTGGTAGAGCACGACCTTGCCAAGGTCGGGGTCGCGAGTTCGAGTCTCGTTTCCCGCTCCAGTTTCATCTTCGTCCGGCTCGCCGGGGCGAAGCAAAACGAACCCCGGCAACGGGGTTTTGTTTTATGTGTCGTCGCCACAGCGCACGCCGGCTTGAAATGCCGCAGGCTTTGCGCCAGTCTCGACAAACCGTCACCGGCCTGGTGGCAGAGTGGTCATGCAGCGGACTGCAAATCCGCGTACGCCGGTTCAATTCCGACCCAGGCCTCCAATTCGAAGACGCGAAAACCCGCAGAAATGCGGGTTTCCTGTTTTCTGGGCCATGGCGGCAACCCGACGATCGCCATGCCGCTTTCTCGGAACCATACGGTCGCGTGTGTGCACTGCAAGATGCCCTTGCAGCACGCTAGTGTTAGCTTCGGCGGCGGATGCAGGGCACATGCGTCCAACAACGCCGATGAACCGACTGTTCCGACGACCCGGGGAGGGGAAAACATGCAAGTACGCAATCCGCAATACCGCCTGCTGACGCTGGCGGTCGCCGCCGCGCTGTGCGCCACCGCGCAGGTGCATGCACAGGATGCAAGCACGAATCAAGACAAGGATGAGCCCACCACCTTGGCGGGGATGACCGTCACCGCGCAAAAACGCGAGGAAGCCGCGCAGGACGTGCCGATTTCGGTCACCGCGCTGTCGGAACAACTGCTGAAAGACACCGGCGTGCGCGACATCAAGGACATGCAAGTGCTGGTGCCGGGCCTGACCGTGACCAGCACGCAGAACGAAGCGATCACCACCGCGCGCATCCGCGGCATCGGCACGGTCGGCGACAACGTGGGCCTGGAATCCTCGGTCGGCGTGGTCATCGACGGCGTGTATCGCCCGCGCAACAGCGTCGGTTTCGGCGACCTGGGCCAGTTGGAACGCATCGAAGTACTGAAAGGCCCGCAGGGCACCTTGTTCGGCAAGAACACCTCGGCCGGCGTCATCAACGTGGTGACGCGTCGGCCCAGTTATTCGCAGGAGGCCGAAGGCGAGATCACCGTCGGCAACTACGGCGCGACGGGCGTGGCTGGCAGCTACAACGATGCCCTGGGCGAACATGCTGCCTTCAACATCTATGCGGCCAAGCGCAAGCGTGACGGCTGGATGGACGTGGTCACCGGTGCCGGTCCGCGCGCCGAGGACGATGATTACGACCAGAACTTCCATACCCTGCGCGCCAAACTGCTGCTGGAACCCACCGACAACGTGGACATCCTGTTGTCCGGCGACTTCACCAGCCGCGAGGAGAACTGCTGCAGCGCCGTGCAACTGGTCAGCGGCAGCACTGCACCGCTGATCAACGCATTGGGCGGCGGCAACGCCATTGCCACCACTGCCGATCCGTGGGCACGCACCAGCTACAGCAACCGCAGCACCTCGCAGGACATCAAGGACAAGGGCGTTTCAGCCGAGATCAACTGGGACTTCGGTACGGCCACCCTGACCTCGGTCACCGCCTCGCGTGATTGGCAGTCGATCAACGGCCTCGATTACGACTTCAGCGCCGCCGACCTGCTGTACCGCAACGCTGACAAGGACGAATCCTTCACCGGCTTCAAGACCTTCAGCCAGGAAATCCGCCTGGCCGGCTCCACCGACAAGATCGACTGGCTGGTGGGTGTTTTCTACGCCGATGAAGATCTCAAGCGCGACGAAACCTATCGCGTTGGCGCTGCCTACGAGCCGTACCTGTCCAGCCTGGTCGGCGCACAGGCACTGCCGGGCCTGGCGGCAGCGCTGAATCCGACGCTGTCGGCGATTTCGCAGCAGGCCGGCATGCCGGCAGGCACGCTGTCGATCAACACGGCCAACCCGGCGACTGTACTGTCACAATTCAGCGGCCGGGCCTATGGCACCAATTTCGCCGGCCTGGGCACGCTGGATCATTACAAGCAGAATGCCAAGAGCACGGCACTGTTCACCAACAACACCTGGCACGCCACCGATGCGCTGGACGTGACCCTGGGCCTGCGCTACACGCAGGAGAAGAAGACCCTGACCTCGTTGTATTCCAACCCCAACGGCAGCCTGGGCTGCGCGGCGGCACTGGCCAATCCGGGCGCGGGCGTGGCCCGCCTGCTGGCAGCGCGCATCAACAACCTGGCATTGTTGCCGGCGGCGAACCAGCAGGCGCTGATCAGCCAGTTGGCGGCCGGGCTTGGAGCGTCGCCCGCCGGGCAGGAACTGATCTCCGGCGTCGTTGGCCGCATGTGCCTGCCGTGGACCAATGCCCTGCACAATGGTCGCAACACCGAGCAGTCGCGCGACGAGAAGGAATGGTCCGGCACCTTGAAGCTGGCCTACCGCTGGAACGAGCACGTGATGACCTATGCCTCGGCCGCGCGCGGCTACAAGGCCGGTGGTTTCAACCTGGATCGCGTGCAGTCCTCCAATGGCCTGTCCAGCGGTGGCACCGGCATCCTGCCGGTCAACGACACTTCGTTCCCCGGCGAATTCGTTGACAGCTACGAGCTGGGTGCCAAGACCACTTGGGCCGATGGCAACCTGCTGTTGAATGCGGCGCTGTTCCACCAGACCTACGACAACTTCCAGCTCAACAGCTTCCTGGGCACCAGCTTCGTGGTGCGCTCGATTCCGGAAGTGGTGTCGCAAGGCCTGGACGCGGAACTGCTGTGGCAGCCACAGTCGGTCAAGGGACTGATGCTGCAGGCCGGCCTGATGTACGCCGACACCAAGTACGGCGACGACATACCGGGCGCGGACTTCGTGTATCCGGGTGCGCTGTACAAGCTGCCGGGCGCACAGATGAGCTTCGCGCCGAAGTGGTCCGGTTCGGCATCGGCCACCTACGGATGGGATGTCGGCAACAATCTGGAAGCACGCTTCAACATCGGCGCCAAGTACACCTCCGAGTACAACTCCGGATCGGATCTGGACGCGGAGAAATTGCAGAAGGCCTACACCGTGGCCAATGCGCGCATCGGCATCGGCTCGCGCGACAAGCGCTGGTCGCTGGAGCTGTGGGGCACCAACATCTTCGACGAAGATTACGTGCAGGTGGGCTTCGACGGCCCGTTGCAGGCGGTGGGCACGCCCGAGCCGGGCAATGTGCAGAACACCTACGACGCCTTCCTCGGTGCGCCGGCGATGTACGGGCTGACGTTCCGCATCAACTATCGTTGAGGCATTTGCCAAAGTGGAATGAAACGACGCCGTCCTCGTGACGGCGTCGTTTTTTGTGGGCTCTTTTCTCGGGTGCAGGAAGTGGCAGTTCCTGGTTTCCGGTGAGTGACTGGCTTCGGACACAAGCGCAGCCCCGGCAGGGCTCGGCGTCTAACCGGAGCCAGCACCGCGACGGCGTCACATCCATTGAAGGAAGAACCTTTTCAGTAAGCCCTGGAGCGCGGTGATGCTCTCACTCGTCGACCGACACCTCGGCCAACTCTCCGGTGGCCGGGTCGAAGCGCAGCACTTGGTGCGCATTTGTTTCGGCAATCCATACCTTGCCGTCATGCGAAACCGCCAAACCCGCGGGGCCATCCAGCGGACGCGGCAGCTTGACCGTGGACAGCACGCCGCCGCCCAGGCGCAGGGTGCGAAGGCAACCATTGCCAGTATCGGCGATCCACAACACCGGTACACCCGGCGACAGTGCGATGGCCTGCGGGTATTGCAGTCGCGCCTGTTCGCGCGGGCCGTCGGCGTTGCCGAATTCCCACAGGCCCTGCCCCACCAAGGTCTGCACCAGGCCACTGCGCAGTTGCAGCGAGCGCACCGCCGAACCCAGTGCATCGCATACGTACAGCGCTTGCTGCACCGTCGCCAGTCCTGCCGGCTGCGCGAACGCAGCCATTGTTCCGGAGCCGTCGCGCAATTCCAGTTGGCCCGAACCGGCCAGCAATTCCAGCCGGTGGCTGGCCAGGTCGTAACGCCAGATGCGGTTGTTGCCGGCTTGCGCCAGCAGCAGCTCGCGATCAGTCGCGACCAGGCCGACGGGCTGGTTCAAGGCCACGCTGCGCGGCTCGCGCACTTCGCCTTCAAGCGTGTCGCCCGGGCGGCCGGTGCCGCACAATGTATCGACATGGCCGCTGCGCAGCTCGATCCGGCGCAGGGACTGGTTGCCAGTGTCGGCGACATACAGCGACTCGCGGGTCAAGGCCAGCGCCTGCGGGTGACGGAATGCGGCCAGTTCGCCTTCGCCGTCGATGAAATCGGCCGTGCCCATGCCGAAACGACGCAGCACGCGGCCGTCCAGGCTGCATTCCAGCACCCGGTGGTGCCCGCTGTCGGCAACGAACAGGCGCTCGCCGCTGATCGCCAACCCGACCGGAAAACGCAACGGCAGGCGCGGCTCGGGCTGGGTTTCCGGCTGGCCGCGCGCATCGTCTTCGTGCGCCGGCGGCAAGGCATCGCACAGCGCCGCCGCGATTTTTTCCAGCTCGGCCAGACCCTCCTGTCCAACCGCTTGGGCGTGCAGGTGGCCGTCGGCGTCTATCAGCATGACCGTGGGCCAGGCATGCAGGCCGAACTGCTGCCACGCAATCCAGTCGCGATCCAGCGCCACCGGCAGGATCACGCCGTTGCGGCGCAGTTGCTTGCGGACGAAGGCCGGATCGCGCTCGCAATCGAAACGCGGCACGTGGATGGCGATGGCCTGCAGGCGACCGCCAAAACGCGCCTGCCATTGCCCCAACTCAACCAGCCGCTGCCGACACCAGACCGAGCCGGCGTTGATGAAGGCCAGCGCGACCACGCGACCACGCTGCTCGCGCAAGGAGCCATTGGTGCAGTTCAGCCATTCCAGGCTGTCGGGAAGTTCGGGCAGGGTCGCCGGGGTGTCCATCGGGCGATTATGCCGAAGCGCTGCGGTTTGCACACAGTCGCCCTGCGCAGGCGGCAGCGGCACGCCGCCGAGCGGCTTCATTGACCGTGTTCGCGCAGCCAGGTTTCGGCGCGGGCCAGGTCTTCGGGCGTATCCACGCCAGGCGGGAATTCGGCCGGGGTCATCGCCACGGCGATGCGATGGCCTGCTTCCAGCGCGCGCAATTGTTCCAGCGATTCGATCTGCTCCAGCAGGCTCGGCGGCATTGCCGCGAAACGGCGCAGGAAGCCGGCGCGATAGGCATAGATGCCGATGTGGCGCAGGCACATGCCGGGCATCAGGATGCGTTTGTTCTGGGCGAAGGCGTCGCGATGCCACGGGATCGGCGCACGGCTGAAATACAGTGCATCGCCGTTGGCGGCGCGTACCAGCTTGACCGCGTTGGGGTCGAACAATTGTTCCGGGTCGAAGATTTCCGTCGCCAGCGTGGCCATCTCCGCGCCGCTTTCGATCAGGGTTTGCGCGACCTTGCGGATGCCTTCGGCCGGGGCGAAGGGTTCATCGCCCTGCAGGTTCACCACCACGGTGTCGTCGTCCCAGCCGGCGATGGCCGCGCATTCGGCCAAGCGGTCGCTGCCGGACAGGTGGGTCGATGCGGTCATCGCCACCTGCACGCCGTCGATGCCGGCCAGTGCGTCGGCGATGCGCGCATCGTCGGTGGCGATCCAGACTTCATGCGCACCGGCAGCCAGGGCACGTTCGGCCACATGCCGCACCAGCGGCTTGCCACCGAGCGGTGCCAACGGCTTGCCGGGAAGTCGCGTGGAAGCGTGGCGGGCGGGGATGGCGACGATGAAGTTGGGCATGGAAGGACGGGAGACGGGAGACGGGAGACGGGAGACGGGAGAAGCGTACCGCCTTTGCTCGTCATCCCGGCGAACGCCGGGATGACGAGCAAAAGCAAACAACCAATGACCAACAACCAAAAAAAAACAAAAACCAACAACCAGCCTCACCCCTTCCGCACCTTCCCCAGCCTGTCCAGCAAACCCACCCAGAACGCTTCCGGCAATTGCGCATCCACCGGCACGCTGTAGTGGCGGTCGTTGGCGAAGGCCCGGCATTTCACCGCGTCCTTCTCGGTCATCAGTACCGGCAAGTCGCTGCCGAAGGAAAAATCCTGCGGCGTGTAGCGGTGATGGTCGGCGAAGGCATGTGGCACCACGCCGATGCCGTAACCGCGCAGCATCTCGAAAAAGCGTTGCGGGTTGCCGATGCCGGCCACCGCATGCACGCGATGACCGCTGAAGCGTTGCAGCGACACCGCGCGGCCACCGGCTAGCGGTTGCGCGTTGTCGGCCAGCAGTTGCATCGGCCATTGCCCGAAGTGCGCCTGCATGGCGGCAGCATCGTCGGCCATGCCCTGGTTGAGCACGCGGAAGTCGCAACGCGTGCCGCGTTCGACCGGTTCGCGCAGCGGGCCGGCCGGCAGCAACTGGCCGTTGCCGTAGCGGCGGCGGCCATCGATCACTTCAATCTCGATGTCGCGATGCAGGCGGTAATGCTGCAAGCCGTCATCGCAGACCACCACGTCGCAACCGGCGGCGGCCAGCGCGCGCGCGGCGGCCACGCGGTCGCGATCAACGCGCACCTGCACGCCGGTACGTGCGGCGATCAATACCGGCTCGTCGCCGGCTTCAGCCGGCGTGGTGTTCTTTTCCACCCAGCGCGGGTTGCGCTGGTCGTCGCGACCATAACCGCGACTGGCGACGCCGGGTTTCCAGCCGGCCTTTTGCAGGCGCTGCACCAGGGCGATGGTCAGCGGCGTCTTGCCGGTGCCGCCGACGCTGATGTTGCCCACCACCAGCACCGGCACGCCGGCACGATGGCGCTTGAACACGCCACGCGCATACAAGCCGCGCCGCAATGCGGTGACGCGCGCATACACGCCCGCCAACAGGCGTGCATGCAGCGGCGGCGGTGTTTCGCCAAACCAGTAATCTGGAACTTGCCCGCCGCTCATTCGGCCTCGCGGAACTGCATGCGGTGCAGGTGTGCGTACAGGCCATCGCGTGCCAGCAGTTCGGTGTGGGTGCCCTGCTCCACCAGCCGGCCCTGGTCCAGCACCAGCACCTGGTCGGCGTGCTCTATCGTCGAAAGCCGGTGCGCGATGACCAAGGTGGTGCGGTCGGGCATCAGCTTGTTCAAGGCGTTCTGCACCAGCCGTTCGGATTCGTTGTCCAGCGCGGCGGTGGCCTCGTCGAGGATCAGGATCGGCGCATCCTTCAGCATCGCGCGGGCAATGGCCAGGCGCTGGCGCTGGCCGCCGGACAGCTTGCCGCCCTTGCTGCCGATTTCCGCGTCGAGCTTGTCCGGCAGTTGTTCGACGAATTCCATCGCATTGGCGCCGCGCACCGCGTCTTCCAGTTGTTGCGTCGTGGCGTCGGCCATTTCGCCATAGGCGACGTTCACGGCGATGCTGCCGTCGAACAGCATCACCTGCTGGCCGACCAGGGCAATCTGCCGGCGCAGGTCGGCCAGCGAATAATCGCGCAGCGGATGTCCGTCCAGCTTGATGTTGCCCGATGCGGTTTCGTAAAAGCGCGGGATCAGCTTGACCAGGGTCGATTTGCCGCTGCCGGAACGGCCGACGATGGCGGTCACCGTACCGGGGCGGGCGATGAAACTGATGTCTTCCAGCGCATCCTTGTTTGCGCCGGGATAGCGTGCGCTCACATGCTCGAATTCCAGCAGCCCTTGCGCGCGCGACAACGGGCGGGTGCCGGCGTCGGCTTCCTCGTCTGCGTCGAGCACCGAGAACAGGCGCTCGGCCGAAGCCACGCCGCGCTGCAGGACGTTCTGCACGTTGGTCAGGTTCTTCAGCGCCGGGATGATGCCGGCCATCGCCAGCAGCAGCGAGAAGAAATCGCCCGCGCCGAGGCGGCCGGCATTGGCCTCGTGACCGGCAAACACCAGCAGCAGGCCCAACCCCACCGCGCCCATGGTCTGCACCAGCGCCGAAGACAGGCCGCGGGTGGATTCGACTTTCATCGCCAGCTTCAGGTTGTCGTTGGCCAGGCGCTGGTAGCGCTGCATCTCGGCCTGCTGCGCGCCATAGACCTTGACTTCCTGCTGTCCGGAAAGGGTCTGGTCGGCTGCCTGCAGCAGGCGCGCGCCGCTTTCCTGGATGCGGTGGCTGACGCGCCGGTAGCGTTGCGCCACCTTGCTCATCACGAAACCCAGTGGCAGCACCAGGATCAGGATGCACAACGTGACCTGCCAACTGGTCACCAGCATGGAAATCAGCAAGGCCACCACCTGCAAGGCCTGCTGCAGCATGGTCTTCATCGCATCGACGGCTGCCTGCGCCACCTGGTCCGAATCGGACCCAAGGCGCACCAGCATCGACGGCACCGGTTCGCTGTCGAAACGGCTGCCCGGCAAGCGCAGGTACTTGCCCAGCACCTTGACCCGCAAATCGCGGGCAACACTGCGCGCGGAACGACCCATCGCCATGTCGGTCACGTAGCCGGCGATGCCACGCACGATGAACAAGCCGACGATCGCCAGCGGGTAATACAGCACCGCCACGCCGTCACGGGAAACGAAGGTGCGGTCGGTGATCGGTCGCATCAACTGGGCGAAACCATAAGTGCCGCCCGCTTCCACCAGCGCCGCCACCAAGGCCACCAGCAACAGGCCGGTGTAGGGCTTGGCGAAGCCCAGCAGCCGCCGATAAGTTCGCCAGGCCGAATCGGCCTTCACCGCACCACTCTTTACTGCCTCGCCATTCACGGCTTCGGCTCCGGCGCGGTGGCGACGATCAGTTTGCGGAAGCCCAATTGCCCCAGCGCATCCTGTGCGGTCACCACTGCCTGGTACGGCACCCGCGCATCGGCACGCAGCAGCACCGGCTGCTGGGTGTCGCCGCCGCTGGCCTCGCGGATGGCCTGCTTCAGCGCGTCGATGTCGGTGCGCAGCACTTCGTTGTCGCCGACGAAATAACGCCCTTCGGCATTGATCAGCACGCTCAGGCGCTTGGTCGGGTTCTGCGCCGGCTCGCCTTCGGCACTGGGCAACTGCAGTTGCAGGGTGGAACGCGCATCGAAGGTGGTGGTGATGACGAAGAAGATGATCAGCACCAGCACCACGTCGATCAGCGGCACCAGGCTGATTTCCGGCTCGTCATGCGCTTGCCTGTCGCGGATGCGCATGCGCTCAGGCCTTTTTCGCGCCGCGCGTGTCCAGCACGTCGAGCAGCTTGCCGGCTTCCTGCTCCATATCCACCACGTAGCCGGCGATGCGGCCACGGAAATAGCGATGGAAGAACAACGCCGGCACCGCCACCACCATGCCGGTGGCGGTGCAGACCAGCGCCTTGCCAATGCCGCCGGCCAGCTGGTTCACATCGCCCACGCCATGGTCGAGGATGCCCAGGAACATCTGGATCATGCCGACCACGGTGCCGAACAGGCCCAGCAGCGGGCCGGCGGCGGCAATCGTGCCCAGCGAGTTGAGGAACTTCTCCATCTTGTGGACGAGGTGGCGACCGCTGTCCTCGATGCGCTCGCGGATGACCTCGCGCGGGCGACCGCGCATGTCCAGCGCCGAGGCCAGCAACGCGCCCAGCGGCGAATTGCGCCGCAGCGATTCGACATGCGCCGGGTCGAGCTTGCCGCCGGCAGCCCACTTGCGCACTTCCTCGCCCAGGTTCGGCGGCATCACTTCCTTGCGGCGCAGGCTCCAGAAGCGTTCCACCACGATTGCCAGCATCACCACCGCCAGCAACAACAAGGGGATCATGGGCCAGCCGCCCGCCTTGACCAGTTCCAGCACGCTTGGTTTCCTCCGGCCGAGGGGCCGTTGATTGGCATTGAAGCGGCATAGGATAGGGCAACGACTGTATTGGCGCGATGTTCCGGCGGGAAGCCGCCGGTCATGGCCCCCGCCGCGCGGCATCCCACAGGCGCGGTTCGGCCATGCGGCGTTCGCGCAGGGCCAGGCCGTCGCGGGACAACCACACGGTCAATGCACCGCTGCCCGCGGTGTTCAGCACTTCCGCACCGGCGCGTTGCCAGCGGTCCGTCACGGCTGGCACGGGATGGCCGAAGCGATTGCCGTGGCCGGCCGATACCAGTGCCAGGCGTGCGCCGGTGGCGTTGACGAAGGCTGGGTCGGAGGAGCCACCGCTGCCATGGTGGGCCACCAGTACGGCATCGGCGCGCAGATCGGCAGGCGTGGCGCGGGCGACCAGCATGCGTTCCACCACCTCGCCGATGTCGCCGGTCAGCAAGGCCGCGCCATGCGCGGTTTCGATGCGCAACACGCAGCTGGATTCATTGCGCAAATACGGAAAATGCGGCGTGGGATGCAGGAAGCGGAAACGCACGCCGTCCCATTCCCAGACTTCGCCGGCCACGCAGGCGTGTTCGGCCGGGGTCGGCGAACCTTCGGGCGCATGGCTTGTCGCCACCGGCACGCCGCGCTTCACCGCATCGAAACCACCGGCATGGTCGTTGTCGCCGTGGCTGATGATGGCGCGGTCCAGCTTCGCCACACCCAAGGCATGCAAGGCCGGCACCACGACGCGTTCACCCGCATCGAAACCATCAGCCACTGCCGGCCCGGCATCGAACAGCAACGCATGCCGCTGCGTGCGCACCAGCACCGACAAACCCTGGCCCACGTCGAGCACGGTCAGCTGCGCCTCGCCATGTGCCGGCAAGCCACGATCCGGCCACAGCAGCGGCAGCCACAGCAACGCCGCCAGCGCCTTGCCCGGCACGCCACGCGGGAACAGCAGCCAGAACGCCGCCAGCACCGCCAACGGCAAGGCGAAGCCGCGCGCCTCCGGCAACCACCACAACGCGAACCGGCTTTGCGCCATCGCCGAGAACAACCACCAGCTTGGGTCGAAACACATCACCGCCAGCTTCCACGCCCACGTGCCTGCGCCTGCATGCAAGGCTTCCAACGCCGTGCCCAGCAACGACAACGGCACCACCACCAGCGACCACCACGGAATCGCGATCAGGTTCGCCAACGGCCCCGCCAGCGAGGCCTGCCCGAACAACACCACCGTCAATGGCAACAGGCCCAGCGTGGCCACGCCTTGCGCGGAAACGAATTCCTTCAGCAACGGCCGCCGGCCTTCGTGCGGCAGGCACCACAGCAACCACGCCACGCCGGCAAAACTGAGCCAGAACCCCGCCGCCAGGACCGCCAACGGATCGAACAACAAGATCGCGATCGCCGACAAGGCCAGCGCATCGGCCATGCGCAAACCACGCCGCAACAGATAGGCCAGCGCGACGATGCCGATCATCAACAACGTGCGCACCGTCGGCAATGCGAACCCCGCCACCGCCGCATAGCCTGCCGCACCAACCAACGCCGCCAACGCAGCGGCCTGCGGGCGTGGCATGCGCCGCGCCAAGCCCGGCCATGCACGCCACAGCAGCGACGCCAGCAAGGCGAAGAAGCCCGACACCAAGCCGACGTGGAAACCGGAAATCGCGATCAGATGGGTCAAGCCGGCGGCACGCAGGGCTTCCCAATCGCCATCGTCCAGCGCACTGGTATCGCCCAGCGCCAGCGCACGCACGAAACGTGACGATGCCTTCGGCGCTTCAGCGGCGATGCGTGCGGACATGTCTTCGCGCCACGCATCAATGCCACGCGGTGCAACCAGTTGCACCGCCGTGGCCGGATTGCGCACATGGCCAACCACGCCCACGCCGCGTGCCAATGCATATTTCTCGCTGTCGAACCCACCCGGGTTGCGCAGCCCGCGCGGCGCACGCACGCGCACGCTCATGCGCCAATGCGCGCCCGCATGCAATTGCGTGCGCGGGCCCGGCTCGACCGCGCCGAAGTCGTCGTACCACGACAACTGCAACAAGCGCCCACGCAACGGGGACGGCTGCGCGGCATCGCCATCCACGCGCAACAGGAAGCGCGTGCGCCGCGATTCAAGCTGCGGCAGTTCGACCACGCGCCCGGACACCACCACTTCGCGTTTCTCCCATTCCACCGGCAAGCGCGCCTGCAACCCGTGCGCCGCATGCAAACCGGCCCAGCCAAAGCCCAGCAACAACGCGCCCAACGGCCGCCGCCAATCGCCGCGTGTCAGCGCCCACGCACCCACGCACAGCAAGACCAACAGCAACCACCACGGCCACAAGGCCGGCAGCCACAGGCACAGGCAAACCCCAGCCAGCAAGGCCGTCGCGTTCGCGATGCCGAACAGCGGGAACATCGACTGCCCTCACCGATCCAGCGGGCTGAGCACCGCGCTCGCGCCCCGGTTCAAGACATGCGTGTAGATCTGGGTGGTGGTCACGTCCTTGTGGCCCAGCAACTCCTGCACGGTGCGGATGTCGCTGCCCGATTCCAGCAGGTGCGTGGCGAAACAATGGCGCAAGGTGTGCGGACTGACCGGCTTGTCGATGCCCGCCAGCCGCGCCGCCGCCTTCACCGCGCGCTGCAGCACGTTTTCATCCAGGTGATGGCGCTTGACCCGGCCATCGAGTGGATCGGTGGCGTGCCGCGTTGAAGGAAACACGTATTGCCAAGCCAGTTCGCGCTCGGCATTGCGATACTTGCGTGCCAGCGCATTGGGCAACGAGGCCGCACCGAAGCCGGCCTCAAGATCATGTGCATGCAGCACGCGCACCATATCCAATTGCACCTGCATCGCCGCACGCAGGCGCTCGGGCAACACCGTCTTGCGGTCCTTGCCACCCTTGCCTTCGCGCACGGTGATCTCGTTGCGCGCCAGGTCAACATCCTTGACCCGCAGGCGCAGGCACTCCATCAAGCGCAAGCCACTGCCATACAGCAGCCCGGCCATCAAGGCATCGCGCCCGGACAAATGGCGCAACAGCGCCAGCGTTTCCGCCCGCGACAACACCACCGGCAAACGCGGCGCACGCTTGGCCCGCACCACGCTCTCCATCCACGGCAATTCCACCGCCAGCACCTCGCGGTACAGGAACAGCAGCGCCGACAAGGCCTGGTTCTGCGTACTGGGCGCGACCCGATCCTTGCGTGCCAGGTCACTGAGGAAATGCTCCACTTCCTTGCCGCCCATCTGCCGCGGATGCCGTTTGCCATTGGCATGGATATACCGGCGAATCCAATACAGATACGCCTGCTCCGTGCGCAAGCTGTAGCGTTTCACCCGCAAACGGCGGCGAACTTCGTCCAACAACTTCGGGCGCTCCGCTTCATTCGATGCATTGCTTACGGCGGCAGCTTCACGGGCATATTGCATACAGGCGTCTCCACGCTGGATAACGCCCTCAATGTTCCACCCCTACCCCACCATCACCATCGTCGCAAGCCGCGATGGCGTGTAGGAAAAACCTGATTGACGCCCCCGCGTCGACCACCCCACAATCCCGGCTACGCCCCGCTTTGGGGGCTAATAGGCGTTAGGCGTCTAAAAGCGTTTCACTCAGTGCAGCTTCCAGTGATCGGATTGGGCACGGTGCTGCCAGCATTCTGGTCTGTGGCGGCGGGCCGTTCTTCGCGCTTCGGCCAGTTCACTCCGGATACGTTCTCGCAAGCGCGCCGGGACAGGCCGTCGCGGTCGGCTTCGGGTAGTGGGGCGAGTGCGCTGCAATCGGGCGGATCACGGAGGGCTTCGGTCAGTTCCGGGGAGGGGTTCATGGCCGGCGCGCCCAGGTAATCCGGCTTCGGCAAGATTTCAAGCAGTGAGTCTTGTCGTGCTCCGATTTCCGTCGTAGCGTGGACGCCTAACAATTCATTCAAGCCGACGCCACTTCGTGGCGCGGCTTAACTCAAGCGTTAGGCCTCACAAGGAGCATCACCGTGGATTCGATCAAAACCTTCCTGATTCTCGCCATAGCCTTCCTCACCGGCGGCGCCGCTCTTCTCATCATTGGTTTGGCTACCCACTTGTCAGCGCTCCAAGGAGTCGGCCCGATACTCATCGTTCTTGGCATCGTATTCATGGTCATTGCCAAGTTTCGCAAGGGTTCCAGTGACAGTTCGGCACCCTCACCGACTGGTGAGGCCTAACAATTCATTCAAGCCGATGCCGCTTCGCGGCACGGCTTAATTCAGGCGTTAGGCGGCTAAGTGCGTTGTGCAGCTGACTTGTCAGCATGGTTGCCGTCGTGTCGGTTCATGGGCAATCCGGCATTTTGGTTCGCGGGCTATTCGCCGTTCCCGCTGCGCTTGGCTTTCATTGACTCACCGCGCCATCGCGCTCACGCATCGCTGGCTTTTGCTTCGGTTGCTCTGGTGCGCAGGTTCGTTTCCAATCGCGTTGGGCTTCCGGCTTGCGCACTCATCGGCTTCGGGTCGTCCGAGCTTGGTCGAGGTCGCGCCCTGGCATCCGGGCTTCCGGGCGGCAAGAGCGGTTTCGGCAAGCGCGCCGTTGTCGCTGCGCTTCCAGTTCCTGCGTTTTCTGATACTTTGCCGCCTAACCATTCATTCAAGCCGAAACCGCTTCGCGGTTCGGCTTAATTCAAGCGTTAGGCCGCAAGAGAGAGTTCATGGGCAAGTCCCTCATCATATTTGGTGCAGTCGTTCTTGCCTTCGGCCTGCTTGGTCTCCCGCCTGTTGCAGACTTGCTTCCGGTCTCGCTCAATTCATTGTTTGGTGACTCGCATACTTACTACCGAGTTGTTCCAACCAGCAAAGGATCCAATTTTGTTCCTGCTTTCCTAATTGCTATTGGCCTGTTACTTTTCGGCATGGGGCTAGCACTTCATCGGCGGCACAAGCGGGGCTGACTATGCAGCTATTGCGGCCTAACAATTCATTCAACCGGAACCCGCTTCGCGGGTCCGGTTAATTCAAGCGTTAGGCCACATTGGAAGGATCATCCATGCCCGAGATCAGCACACCTGCCATCCTTGCGTTCGTTGCTCTTGTGCTTTCGTTCATTGCCGCAAAACCACTAGCAAACGCTGGTCGCGGCCTTCCGTCATTCTTCGCTGCATTAGCAAGCATCACCTTAGTTGCTTCAGTTGTTCGGCTGGCTTTTCTGATTGGCTGGTGGACAATCTTGGCTTTCTTTGTCGCCGCAATTCTGTCGGCGCTTCTCATGCGTCCCGCGTACAAACCAGGGGGTCGCGGAGACATGGCAATATTTGTCTGGACAGGCTACATCGTGCCACTTGCAATTGGCCTGTGTATCGCAGCTTGGGTAATGGGCCACTGATCAGCATGTGGCCTAACAATTCATTCAAGCCGAACCGGCTTCGCCGGTCGGCTTAACTCCGGCGTTAGGCGGCACTGATGGTCCAGGAGGACTGATGAAAGTAGCAACTGCGATCCTGCGTTTGCTGTTCGGCGCTTTCTATGCATACATCGGTGGCTCTTGGTTTGTACACCAGATTATTGGCAAACCTTGGGTGACGCCCCCAGAGCCAGAACGGGCAAAAGCTCTGACCAGTGCGCTCACCTCCAGCGGCCTTGTTGATCCGCTCATTGCCGCGACCTGTCTTGTCGGCGGCCTACTTCTGCTGTTCCGGCGCACTACACCGCTCGGCATTGCCGTCCTCGCCCCGTTGGTGTTTGGCATCTTCTTGTTCCACCTGTTCCTCACAGGCGGCTGGGCTTGGGGCTCGATCCACCTTGGCCTGCTGCTCGTTCTGGCATGGTTGCATCGCAGCGCCTTTAAGCCACTCTGGTCTTACGGTCTTGTGCGCGCCGCCTAACAATTCCTTCAAGCCGAACCCGCTTCGCGGGTCGGCTTAAGTCAGGCGTTAGGCGGCACACATGGATTTCAGCGATCTTCAAAAGTCAGCCATCCAGCTAAACGATCTCTATGAGCAGCTTGAGACAAAAAGGTATGGCCGAGTCTGGACCACGCAGGAGCTCGCTCTTGGCTTCATGGGGGACATGGGCGATCTGGCAAAGCTCATCCAAGCACACGCCGGCATCCGAGCCATTGATGACTACAAAGCGAAACTAGGCCATGAGCTATCCGACTGCCTGTGGTCGGTTCTTGTCCTGGCAGACAAGTGCGGCATAGACCTAGAGGCTGAGTTCGTCAGAAACACCAGAGAGATAGCAAAGTATGTGTCTGGCGAGCTCAGTGAGTAGGCAGGTGCCGCCTAACAATTCATTCAAGCCGACGCCGCTTCGCGGCGCGACTTAATTCAGGCGTTAGGCCCGCACCGTGCAAATTCGCAACTCCAACAAAGCACTAAGCGTCGCATCACTTGCGACCCTTGCTACTGCCATAGCGTTGTCAGCACCTGTCATCGAGCGCCTCATTGCCGCCATCTGGCAGTGGTACAAGTTCGCCGGATATTCAAACGATGGCCACATCAGCCTCAGCTTCAACACTGGCCTGATCTTCTCTGGCTTGCTGGCCGCCATCTTCGGGCTTGCCCTGTGGTTCAATCGCATTGCTACACGTCGCCCCGCTCCTCGTGCCAAAACGTGGTCTTTCCTAGCCATGTGCATTGTGGTGGCAGCGACGGCTGTTTACTGGCTCCTTGGCATAAGTAGTCTCAATGCTTGGCGGGCCTAACAATTCGTTCAAGCCGAAACTGCTTCGCTCCGGCAACGGCGTGGCAGGTTAAGCTTGCCACGCCGTTACCTGCGCTACGCAGTTCGGCTTAACTCAGGCGTTAGGTGCCAGTCATGCTTCTTCGCGCACATATTGTAAAAGCGGTTGCAGCAACGATCTTGCTGGCAACGGTCTCACATGCCCAAGATCGCGAGCAGAGCGAGCGGGTGTCACTTATCCAGCTCATCAGCAATCCCGACCGCTACGAGGGCAAGCTCGTTCATATAGACGGCTTTGTACACATTAATTTTGAGGACAATGCCATCTGGTTACACAAGGACGACTTTGATAATTCCATCAACTCCAATTCCCTGTGGATCAACGTGAATAGGTGTGTCGGCTGGGACGGAAAGCCAATGTCTGGGTATGCATCTGTTTTGGGGCGTTTCTCCTCTCAGCACCGCGGTCACATGGGGCTTTGGCCGGGTGTCATCAACCAAGTGGGGGAGTGCTTTCCGCTTCCCCAACGTCGGTCTGGCACCTAACAATTCATTCAAGCCGACGCCGCTTCGCGGCGCGGCTTAATTCAGGCGTTAGACCGCTATGAAAATACTCTCGCTTCTGACACTACTACTTGCCGGCTCTGCGCTCGCGAGTGGCCCTGTTGCACCGGATGGCTGGGATGGATCGTTCGCATCTCAACTGCCAAATGGCGCTTCCTGCTGCCTTTCGGCGGACTTAAATGGCTCCGGTTTGGCCGGAGGGGCATTCATCCTCTTCTCCACTGACAAGAGCGAATTTGCTCTATTCGCACTGACTTATACCTCGGATTCGATGCAGCACTGGCAACTACTTGAGAGGCACCCTGCCTCAACACTCGCCACCTATCAGTTCTCGGTTGTTCCGTCCGGCTCGTTCCCACACAGTGCCATCAAGTCATGCACCACCATTGGCACATGCGTTTACTATTCGTCCTCTGGCCCCGACGCACCCGTGCAGCGGTCTAACAATTCATTCAAGCCGAACGGGCTTCGCCCGTCGGCTTAATTCAAGCGTTAGGTGCCATATGAAATTTCTCGCAGGTCTAGCAGCAGCTATCCTCACCTTCGCGGCTTTCGCGGCAACTCCGTATCACATGGAGAGCCTCATGCTGCTTCAGCCTGATTTCGTTCTCAAAGAGCGCGTCCCCTCTATTGACTCGTTGTCGGGCTACATCAAGGCAGTTCAGGCCTCAGCTGGGCAGGCCTTGTCGGACTCAACACCAACTCCAGCTAGCGGCTACCTTGTCCTTGCTGTGCGCCCCGGCGGCCAATCTATGGTCTGGCTTGACTTCAAGCCTGCGCTCCCCGAGCCAACTGCGGCCAAACTTCGGGCAGCTATTTTGGCGGTGCCGGCATTCAAGGCCCAGAAGGGCGTGGTGGTATTTGCGCTCAACTCGTCGCTATGGGGTGCGTCATCGGCACCGGGCTTCCCAAACCCCTCTGAGTGGAGCAAAGCAATGGAGGGGCACGAGGAGCCAATGGAGATTGGAGACCTTGTTGATAAGGTGTGGCCGGGCCAGGCTGGCACCTAACAATTCATTCAAGCCGAACCCGCTTCGCGGGTCGGCTTAATTCAGGCGTTAGGCATCACATGTGGCATCTCGGAACTTTTGATGTATTAGTTCTTCTTCCAACTGCCGCGCTAGCTGTGGCCACTATTGCATTGCCGTGCAAACGCAGCCTACGTATTGCATCCGTTCTAGCGCTTGCCGCTGTCGCACTCGGCTATACGGCTTTTCAGCCTTCGGCACGGGCTGCATTGGCCTACCATGAGAGCATCGGCGGTGTTTGGTCAAAAGATTGGCTCACCGGCGTTGAGTCTGCTCTTGCCGTCACTCGCCATTTCTCAATAGTCGTCGTTGTCGCAGCACTGCTTCTTGCCGTTATCGCGTTACGATCCAAGTAGTCGGGCATCGTCGTGTGATGCCTAACAATTCATTCAAGCCGACGCCGCTTCGCGGCGCGGCTTAACTCAGGCGTTGGGCGGGCTCCAGTCAATGGTTCCGTGCAGTTATGAAACTACTAATTGAAACTACTAATCAAGGGGAGCCCCCTTTGGGCCCCTCGGTGCGGCGCTCCAAAGCCGCCCCCGGTGTGCCTCCAACGTGCGGCGTGCGCGCCCGTCCCGCCCTAGGGCGTCCATCCCTCGCGGTCTGTACGCCTACGGTCAGGACGGGCTTCTCCGGCGTCCTGTGAGCGGGACAGCGGTTAGCGGGAGTGGGGCGACGCGACCGGCAGGCATCACGCGGGCGGCTCCCAGACCGCCAGCAAAGAGCGGCGCATCCATGCGCCATAGCCGCAGGGGGAACCCCTGCACCCCGTCACCGGAGTGCGTGCAGCGGCCCCGCTCCAAAGCTCTCCCGCACGACTGCGACCGCTCCGGGATGTCGCCACATGAATTCCCGCGCTGCGGCCTCCGCGTCGGCCCGATACGCGCAGTGCACCGACACCCGCACCCAGCCGGATGCCCCGAATGCTTCGACGTGATAGCGCACCGTCACAGCGCACCCCCGGCCAGCACTTCGCCGGTGTCCCGGTCGAACACCAGATGCCCGCGCTCGGCCACGTTGGCGAGCATCCGCAGCTGCACCGCTTCCGCCGGCATCCACTCCGAGAAGCCCCGCAGCTTCGACAGGTTCGGGTCGCTGGCTTTGAGCATCTCCCGCGCCGACCGAATCCGCCAGGCATCACCCGAAGCGCGAGCGTCCGACGCTCGCCAGGCACGCACCAACCGCCGGAGCCGGAACCATCCGCCGTCCCCCTCCGCCCCTTGCAGGCCGAAGCGGCGCGGCTCGACGGTCGGCCATTCGCCGACGTAACCCCAAACCCGGCCCGTCTTCGACCGCCAGCCCTCGGGGATGTTGTCCGCCGTGCGCTGGTAGTGCTTCACGCCGCGGGCGGCGTGCTTCGAGAGGTATTGCAGCCATCCGAGCGGGCCATGGATGGGCGCGGCATGCTGCCCCCGCAGACCGGCCCCGTAGGCGTCGGCCAGCTCGACCCATGCACGTAGCGGCGTGAGCATGTCGTAAGCGTCAGGGAACCAGAGAGCCCCGTGGAGGTGCGGCACGCCCCGGCGTTGCCATTCAGCCGGAGCATCCCAGCGCGGCGCATGCGCTCAATCCACGCACGGCGCAGCCGATGCCAGTCTTGGGCAGTGGGCGGGCAGTCCCGCAGGGTGAGCGTCAGCGCCACGCCTGCGCCTGTCAGGCTCTCAATGCGGACGCTTCGCAGGAAGTCGGTGTTACGACGGGCGGCCCCTTCAGACCAGCCTTCGACCTGTCCGCGCTTGGGTGGGGTACGGTTCGGATTCATGGGCGCAACACCGCCCCGCCCGCCGTGCTGATAGACTGTGAATGTCGACACGGGGGGAGAAGCCCGTTGTCGGAACCAGCCCCGGCAGGCCTGCCAGCCTGTCGGGGTTTTTCGTTCCGGTGAGGAGAGAGAAACGCTCGTCCCGAGACTCACCGGGCCCAACTAGGCGTTCAACCCGACAACCTTCGGTTGCGGGTTAACTTAGGCGTTAGGCCGCATGTCAGCTATCCTCGCAGTCGTCCAACTCGCCATGGTTCCGATCTTGCTGGCTGTCGCACTGGCCGTCCGCTTCGCCGGAGCCTCAAAGCCGCTCAATGTCGTTGACTACGCTCGGGTCACTGATCCCGTTGCATTGCATCGCTGGGCAGGGGCGAGGCTCCTGCTTCTGCCCACCGCCTTCCTCATTGGCGGCCTTGCGTCCCTCCGCACACCAGGACTGGCGCTGGTGTTCCTCGGCACAACAACTGTCGTTTGTCTCTGCGTAGCCGTTTGGCTTGCGCTTGGCGCTGAGAGGTTTCAGGATGCGGCCTAACAATTCATTCAAGCCGAACGGGCTTCGCCCGTCGGCTTAATTCAGCAACTGTCTTGTAATTACCGGGTTCAAGCTGCTATTGCAGCCTCCAGCCTCATCTCATCCCGCCGCCGCGCATTGACAATCGTCAGCAGCTTTCGCATACAGGCCACCAGCGCCACTTTGGCGACCTTCCCGCGCCCGCGCAGTTGCTGGTAGTGCGCTCGCATGACCGGGTCCCAGCGTACTGCCGAGAGCGTTGCCATGTACAACGCCACGCGCATCGGCGCTCGACCGCCACGGATACGCCGCTTGCCTTGGCTCTGGCCGCTGTCGCGATTCATGGGCGCAACACCCACCAGTTTGGCGATCTGATGGCGATTGAGCGTGCCCAGTTCCGGCAGCAGCGCCAGACTGTTCGCTTGGAACATCGGCCCCATGCCCTTGGCCGAACGCAATGCCGGTGTCGCGTGGACCGCCAGTAACGCCTTGACCGCCCGGTCTATCGCGGCCAGTTCCCGCTTCAGCGCTGCCATTGTCCGCGCCACAAGCTGGCGCACGGCGCTTGGTGCCATCGCTGACTGTTGCTTCTGCATTTGCAACAACGTCACCACTTGCCCACGCCGGCGCAACCAGTCACGCAATTCCCGCTGCCAGGCTGCTGGCGCAGCGTAGCGCCGCAGTCGGTCATGGAACATGCGGGCCATCGTCGCCAGCAACCGTGCATCGATGGCATCGGTCTTGGCCAGCTCGCCCGTGGCGCGGGCGAAGTCGCGTGCTTGCCGAGGGTTGATCCGTGCCACCCATAGCCCGGCATCGCAGCAGGCATCCAGCAATGGTTCTTCATAGCCGCCGGTGGCCTCGACCACGATGCGGGAAGCTCCGATTGCTTGCAGATGACGCACCAGCTTGCCGATCCCCGCGTTACCGTTGGCGAAGCGCAGCACTTTCGGCGTTCCGTCCACAGCCACGTCCAGCGTGGCCTTGCCCACATCGATACCCACGATCGTCATGCCAATTCTCCGGTACAGTTGGACAGTCGAGAGCATCGCGTCCAAGGCCAACGCTTATCGGTTCGAGGTTTATCCTCGTGCAACTGTTCGGGCGCAGGACGCGAGAACCGGCATGCGGCCCCTGCTGAATTACGATGCTGTAACACCAAGGCGTTATCGGGCGCGCATGCCGGGCTCTCGGCGCTTACAGTAGAGAAAATCACAGACATAAGGCGTTAGGCGGCACATATGCATCAACGCTAGTTAGACGACGATCATCTGCCTACATGGGCACATACCGCGCTGATATTTCTCATCGCGTCGCCTTTCGCTATCGGTCTTGCGTGGCCGGGGCTTAAAGCCATCACAACAGAAGTCCTTCCACCCATGATGGGGCCAGATTTTGGCACTTACATGTTTGGCGGCGGAGAGCTTCATGGCGCTCAAGCCGTAATAGCCGGCTGGTCGTTAGTTATCCTCGGCTCATCGGTGTACATGATTGCCATCACCTTCACTCGCTGGTGCCAAGGTCATTGGCTACGTAAATTTTCCCCGTGGCTCGTCTTTATTGCTGGCTTGCTATTGTTTATACATGCAGGACAGCCCGCCCCATGAAAGTGCCGCCTAACAATTCGTTCAAGACGATGCCGCTTCGCGGCACGGCTTAACTCAGGCGTCAGGCTTTCAATGGAGGAACTATGCAAAACCGCCTGATCGCAAAAAAGCTCTGCAATTTCCTAATCCAAGATGCAGAGGCCGACTTCTCGCTTGCTGGAAAGATTGCTGATGTCACAGGAATTGATTTCCAAGAAAAAACAACTGGATTTGTCTTGGATAAGTTCAAGAAAGCCTACGGCGGCTTGTGGGTGGGCGGCACTGCATTTTTGACAGAGAATGATCTGACATTCAAACCAAACATGTTGAATAAAATGTTTCACAGCGGAGATAATTCGCTGAGCGTTCCTCTTGTTGAAATTATAAAGGCTGAAGATCAGTTCGGATTCTTCACTCGCATTATTCACCTGACCACTGCCAACTCAACCCTCAAACTGCGCTGTTACGGAGCCAAGGCATTTGTCGCGTCCATCCAAAAGGCAATTTCCGACGCAAAAGCCTGACAATTCATTCAAGCCGATGCCGCTTCTCGGGTCGGCTTAATTCAAGCGTCGGGCATCACACCGACCTTTCCGGAGTGCGCATGAACAAAACCATGGTAATCGTCACCTATCGGTCACTTCCGGAGCATTCGGACACGGCCAAACTCAAGATTGGTGAACTTATTTCCACCGTGCAGGCACTCGAACCAGAGTGCGGCGGCATCACCATGTTCCAAGACGCAAGCGACGCCACTCGCTTCATACTCATCGAACACTGGCCAAGCCAAGAAGTCTTCCTGGGGCCGCACATGCAGCAGCCGCACATTCAATCATTCATCCAAAGCGCCGGAACTTTCCTCGCAGGGCCACCGGACATTTCGTTTTGGCATCCTGTCAGTGATGCCTGACAATTCATTCAAGCGACAGGCATCACGACCAACTCTATTGCCAAGACAGACATGAACGCAGATGTTGTCAGTTCCTTAGCAAAAGCCACGCTGGACGGATCACTTTCGTTCCCTCAGATCATTGGTGAGCTCATCGCACAGGGCGTTGAGTACTACCACGTTGACTATGCCTCAATGTCTTTCACCTTCTACAGCGCAGCGGGAGCGACCATCACCGCAGCGCTTCCGTTTGAGAGGCTGCCTTCCATCTCATCCGAATGGAATGCAGTCGCCCTGAAAGAAGCAATCATCGACAGCCAGCAGAACGGACAACAGTTTCGTCAATTCTGTGGCCGCGCAATGGCCGCTGGCGTTCAGGGGTATTTCGCCTTTCTTCGTGGGCGGCGCGTTACATATCTTGGCCGCACTGGAGACCAGCATGTCGAGTGGTTTCCCGGAGCAAATCCGGGTGATGCCTGACAATTCATTCAAGCCGAACCCGCTTCGCGGCGCGGCTTGATCCAGCAACTGCCTTGCAATTTCCGGTTTCAAGCCACCACTGCAGCCTTCGCCTTCATCTCATCCCGCCGCCGCGTATTTCCGCTCGACGTAATCGTCCACCAGCGCGACGAATTCGTGGGCGATGTTCTCGCCACGCAGGGTCACGGTTTTTTCGCCATCGACGAACACCGGCGCGGCCGGGGCTTCGCCGGTACCGGGCAGGGAGATACCGATGTTGGCGTGGCGCGATTCGCCGGGGCCGTTGACCACGCAGCCCATCACCGCCAGGGTCATGTTTTCCGCGCCGGGGTGGCTGATCTTCCATTCCGGCATTTTTGCGCGGACGTGTTCCTGCACCACCTTGGCCAGTTCCTGGAAGAACTCGCTGGTGGTGCGACCGCAACCGGGGCAGGCGGTGACCATCGGGGTGAAGACGCGCAGGCCGGTGGTTTGCAGCAGTTCCTGCGCAACGATTACTTCCTGCGTGCGCGGCTGGCCCGGTTCGGGCGTCAGCGAGATGCGGATGGTGTCGCCTATGCCTTCCTGCAGCAGCACGGCCAGCGCGGCGCTTGATGCGACGATGCCCTTGCTGCCGATGCCGGCTTCGGTCAGGCCCAGGTGCAGGGCGAAGTCGCTGCGCCTTGAAAGGTCGCGATACACGGCGATCAGTTCCTGCACACCGCTGACCTTGGCCGACAGCACGATGCGTTCGCGCGGCAGGCCGATTTCGACGGCCTTTTCCGCCGAATCCAGGGCGCTGCGGATCAGGGCTTCGCGCAGGACTTGCGCAGCGTCGTGCGGGCGCTCCAGCTTGCTGTTTTCGTCCATCAATTGCGCGGCCAACGACTGGTCCAGCGAACCCCAGTTGGCACCGATGCGCACGGGCTTGTTGTATTTGATGGCGAATTCGATCAGCTGGCCGAACTGCAAATCCTTTTTCTTGCCGAAACCGACGTTGCCGGGGTTGATGCGGTACTTGGCCAGGGCTTCGGCGCAGGCCGGTTCCTTTTCCAGCAACTGGTGGCCGTTGTAGTGGAAGTCGCCGATCAGCGGCACGTTCACACCCATCAGCGCCAGCTTGTCGCGGATGCGCGGGATGGCGGCGGCCGATTCAGGGTTGTTGACGGTCAGGCGCACCAGTTCGGAACCGGCGCGCCACAGTTCGGCCACTTGCTTGACGCTGCCGGCAACATCGGCGGTGTCGGTATTGGTCATCGACTGCACCACCACCGGGTGCGCGCCGCCCACGATCACGCCGCCGATGTTGACCGCATGCGTAGGCCGGCGCGGGGTCGCGCCCAGCGGCGCCGTAGGACGGGTCACGCCGTCGTGGGATGCGTCTTGGTTCATGGCGGGCATTTTACCGCGCCGGCTGGGAATGAACGGGTTGGGAGTGGGCGAAGCTGGTTTCCCTGTGCGGGCGGGTAGCAGCGTGGGCGACTTTCGGCGGCATGGGTTCGGCGCACTGCGCCGAACGGGTGAACCATGGATGGTTCACCCCGGTTCTGCCGGCTGCGCAGGATTGCGCAGCCGAGCAGACCGCCGAGAAGCCTCCATGGACGGATTCACGGCGTGTCGCCCGCGCTGCTACCCGCCCGCGCGCGCCGCACAACCAAACGCTCGCACACGCAAACAACGATAATCACCCAATGCACGAAGCCCCCACCCGCGACATCCTCACCCCCAGCCAGCTCAATACCCTGGCGCGCAGCCTACTGGAAGACGCCTTTCCGCTGGTCTGGGTGGAAGGCGAATTGGGCAACGTCACCCAGCCCGCGTCCGGGCATTTGTATCTGACGCTCAAGGACGCGCGCGCGCAGATCAAGGCGGCGATGTTCAAGCCCAAAAGCACCTGGCTGAAATTCCAGCCACGCGAAGGCCTGCGCGTGCTGGCACGCGGGCGGCTCACCCTGTACGAAGCGCGCGGCGACTACCAGCTGGTGCTGGACCACATGGAAGAAGCCGGCGAAGGAGCCTTGCGCCGTGCCTTCGAACAACTGAAGGCAAAGCTGCAAGCCGAAGGGCTGTTCGACAGCGAACGCAAGCGCGCCCTGCCCGACCACGTGCGCCGACTGGCCGTGATCACCTCGCCCACCGGCGCGGCGGTGCGCGACGTGCTCAGCGTGCTGGCGCGGCGCTTCCCGCTGCTGGAAGTCGATGTGCTGCCCAGTCTGGTGCAAGGCGATACGGCCGCCACGCAAATCGCATCACTGCTGAAGCGCGCCGCCGCCAGCGGCCGTTACGACGTGGTGCTGCTGGCGCGTGGTGGCGGTTCGCTGGAAGACCTGTGGGCGTTCAACGACGAAACCCTGGCGCGCACGATTGCCGCCTCGCCGGTGCCGGTGGTGTCGGCGGTCGGCCACGAAACCGACTTCACCCTGGCCGATTTCGCCGCCGACCTGCGCGCGCCCACGCCATCGGCTGCCGCCGAATTGCTGGTGCCGGATCGCCGCGACCTGAGCACACGCCTGCAATCGCTGCAACGCCGCCTCGCCACCTTGCAAACCCATCATTTGCGCAACGCGATGCAGCGCGCCGACCGCGCCGCATTGCGCCTGCAGGCCTTGCGCCCGCAAGCCCGATTGCAACTGCTGCAACGCCGGCAGGAGGAAGCGCGCCGGCGGCTGGATGCCCTGTGGCGACAACGCATTGAAGGTGAACGCGCACGCCTGCGCCACGCCGCCGCCGTGCTGCGTGCCACCGCACCGCAGCGCCGGCTGTCCATGCTGCGCGAACGCCTGCTGGCGCTTGGCCCGCGCCAACAGGCCGCCATTGCCAGGCAATTGCAGGGCGACGCGCTGAAGCTGCGCGGGCTGGCACGCGGGCTGGAAGCGGTCAGCCCATTGGCGACGGTAGCGCGCGGTTACAGCATCCTGAGCAAGCCTGATGGCACGCTGGTGCGTTCGGTGGCACAGGTCGAATCCGGCGACACGCTGCGCGCGAAACTCACTGATGGCGATCTCGACCTCACTGTCCGATAGGCACGCAGCCAAGACCGCGTCGTGAAGGCAAGCCGATGCCATGGTGGCGAGATGGATGCTACGGCTTCAGCCTCGGCTTGAACCGCCCCAACTCACCAATCATTTCCCACGATTTCAGTCCGCGCGCGCCGAGGTGATGCGCCAACACACCGCGCATCGGCAAGCGCAGGCTGGCGAGGTCTTCGGCTTCGGGCAGTTCATCGGCGGCCAGCGCCAGCAGCGCGCGACCGGTGGCGAAGGTGCTGCGCTCGCCATGACCGCGATCACTGCCGACGCGGCGTGGGCCGTGTTCGGCATCGAGCCGGTAACGCGCCGCCGGGTCGATGCCTGCACCATCGCCGTCACTGTCGAAGCCGAAACCGAAGCCCAGTGCTTCCAGCAGATCACGCTCGAAACGGCGCAAGGTCCATGCCAGCGCATCGCCGGCGCGCAGGCGCTCGCGAGTACGCGCGTAGGCGGCGAACAACTCCGGCTGCGGATCGTGACGCGGGGCCAGCCGCAGCACCAGTTCATTGAGATAGAAGCCGGCCAGTACCGCATCACCGGCCAGGCGCGGCGCGACATCCAGCGCCTCGGCGGCGCGCAACTGCGCCAGTTCGCCTTTTTGCACGGCCTCCAGGCGGATGTATTGCAGCGGCTGCAAGGCGGCACGCAGCAGGTGTTTCTTCGGCCCTTGCACGCCGCGCGCAACCAGGCCGATGCGGCCGTGCTGCGCGGTCAGCGCTTCGACCAGCAGGCTGGTTTCCCGCCAGGGGCGCGCGTGCAGGATGAAGACGGGTTCGGCGGTGAGGTGCATGGGTGGAGCCGGGAATAGGGAATGGAGAATAGGGAATAGGAAAGGCGGCTTCGCTTTTGCTCGTCACTCCCTATTTCCTATTCCCCATTCCCGGCCTCACTCATACCCGAACGCCTTCAACGCCGCCGCATCGTCCGACCAGCCTTCGCGCACGCGCACCCAGGTTTCCAGGAAGACCTTGCGGCCGAACAGTTTTTCCATGCTCAGCCGTGCCTTGGCACCGATTTCCTTCAGTCGCGTGCCGGCCTTGCCGATGACGATGGCTTTCTGGCTGTCGCGTTCGACCCAGATCACCGCGCCGATGCGGTACAGCTCGCCGCCGTGCTTGTCGGCATCTTCGGTGAAGCGTTCGATCTCCACCGTGGTCGCATACGGCAGTTCTGCGCCGAGTTGGCGCATCAGTTGTTCGCGCACCAGCTCGCCGGCAAGGAATTTGGAACTGCGGTCGGTGATTTCATCCTCGGGGTAAATCGCTTCACCCTCGGGCAGCCGCGCCAGCAGGTCCTTGACCAGCGCCTGCAGGCCGTTGCGCCTCAGTGCAGACACCGGATGCACGGCGGCGAAGTCGCGGCCTTCGGCCACCTGCGCCAGGAACGGCAGCAGCGTGCCTTTTTCCTTCAATTTGTCGATCTTGTTGACCGCCAGGATCACCGGGATCTTCGCATCGGAAAGCACGTTGAAAGCCAGCGTGTCTTCCTCGTCCCAGCGCCCGGCTTCGGTCACCAGCACCGCCGCATCGACGCCTTCCAGCGCTCCGCGCGCGGCACGGTTCAAGGCGCGGTTCATCGCCTTTTTCTGCTGCTTGTGCAGACCCGGCGTATCGACCAGCGCGATCTGTCCTTCCGGGAAGGTGGCGATGCCCAGCAAGCGATGGCGCGTGGTCTGCGGGCGATTGGAAACGATGCTGACCTTCGCGCCGACCAAGGCATTGACCAGGGTGGATTTGCCGACGTTGGGACGGCCGATGACGGCGACGTGGCCGGTGTGGTGGGGAGCGGTGGTGGGGTTCGACATACGGGGATTGTACGTTGCTGGTTGCTGGTTGCTGGTTGCTGGTTGCTGGTTGCTGGTTCCTGGTTGTTGGAGACCGGACTCCAACAACCAACCAGCATCAACCAGATTTCCTCAGCAACTCCAGCACCGCGGCCGCCGCTGCCTGTTCGGCATTGCGGCGCGAGCTGCCCTCGCCTTCTGCCGACACATCTGCTTCGACCAGCGTGCAGCGGGCGCGGAAGACCTTGGCGTGTTCATCGCCGCTTTCGCCGACCAGTTCGTAGGCCGGCAAGGGTTGCTGGCGGGCCTGCAGCCATTCCTGCAGGCGGGTCTTGGCATCCTTTTCCGGCTTGCCGACCGGCAGGGCGGCGATGGCGGTTTCGAACCACGGCAGCACCACCGCGCGGCAGGCTTCGAAACCGGCATCGAGATAAATCGCCGCGACCACCGCTTCCACGGCATCGGCCAGGATCGAATCGCGACGATGGCCGCCGGATTTCATTTCGCCCGGGCCCATCAGCAGTCGCGGGCCCAGTTGCAGTTCGCGCGCGATCACCGCCAGCGAGGCCTCGCGCACCAATTCGGCACGGGCACGGGTCAGCACGCCTTCGTCGGCCTTGGGCCAGCGCTGGAACAGCGCCTCGGCCGCCAGCAGGTTGACCACGCCGTCGCCGAGGAATTCCAGCCGCTCATTGTTGTGCGGGCTGGCGCTGCGATGGGTCAGCGCCCGCTCCAGCAAACCGGCATCGGCGAAGACATGGCCGATGCGGTCGCCACCTGGCAGGGAATTATTCGCCGCCACCTTTCCGGGTCAGTTCCTTGGACACGTTGAATTTGCCGACCACGTCGAGGTTGCCGATCATCGGCCTGCGCACTTCGTAGGCGACATCCATCTTCCAGCCTTGGTCGATGCGGGAAATCTTGACGTCCTCCGGCTTCACGTTCTCGGAGTAGTTGATGTACAGACGACGGAAGAACAGGTCCTTGATCTTGTCCGGGCTCATGTCACCGACTCCCGGCTCGCCAGCCAGGCCGGTCACCGCAGTCTTGACCGCGTAGTACTCCTGGTACATCGGGAACAGTTTCATGCCGACGTAGGCGGCAAAGCCGACCACCGCCAGCACGATCAAGAACCCGACCAAGGTGATGCCTTTCTGCGTGCGTTTCATTGAATTGATCCCCAATTGACCATTGACACCGAATGATGAAGTTGTTTCGTTGCGCCCCCGCCGATGGCGCGTGGCCACCGGCGCTGCAACCATTGCCGACGATAACCGATTGTCAGCGGATGCGGGAGCCGATCCGCGAACCCTGGAAGCCATTGCTGCAAAGCCAGCCGGAGCAGTTCAGCCAGACCAGGAAGGCCTTGCCGCGCAGATCCTTCTCCGGCAACACGCCCCAGTATCGGCCATCCTCGCTGTTGTCGCGATTGTCGCCCATCACGAAATAGTGCCCTGGCGGCACGGTCCATTCGCCGGATCCGCGCAGCAGATCGAGGTTTTCCAGGATCTGGTGCGGCCGGCCCGGCAGGTCTTCGCGCAGCAGACGCGCATCGGGGATGCCGGCGCGTGGCTTGTCGTAGCCGCCCAGATCTTCGTAGGCCAGCGGCTGGCCGTTGATCGACACCGTATTGCCCTGGAAGGCGATCTTGTCGCCCGGCAAGCCGATCACGCGCTTGATCCAGTTCTGGCTGAGCACCGGCGCATTGGGCTGCGAGCACGAGCCATCGCCACTGCGCACGATCTGCCCATCGACCACGCAGGGATAACCGGGGAAATGGAACACCACCACGTCGCCGCGTGCAGGCTCGCCAAGATCGACGAACTTCTTGTTGTTGATCGGCAGGCGCAGGCCATAGGCAAACTTGTTGACCAGGATGAAATCGCCGATTTCCAGGCTGGGATACATCGACGCCGACGGGATCTTGTACGGCTCGGCGACGAAGCCGCGCAGCACCAGCACCACCGCCAGCACCGGGAAAAACGCGCGCGAGTAATCGACGACGATGGGTTCTTCGTCATCGAGCAGCCCGCCACGCGCGGCGCGGCGCTTGGCCAGGAACAACTTGTCCAGCAACCAGACCGTGCCACTGAACAACGTGGCCACGACCAGAGCGGTTTCAAACCAGATCATCCAATCCATGAGGTTTCCTTGAAACTAAGGGCGGGGGTGAAGCCGGAAACGGATAATCCGTAACTGACATCTCCCCCCATCACTTGCTGTCCACCTGCAATACGGCCAGGAAGGCTTCCTGCGGGATCTCGACACGGCCGACCTGCTTCATCCGCTTCTTGCCTTCCTTCTGCTTTTCCAGCAGTTTTTTCTTGCGGGTGATGTCGCCGCCGTAGCACTTGGCCAGTACGTTCTTGCGCAACGCCTTGACCGTGGTGCGGGCGATGATCTGCGAGCCGACCGCCGCCTGGATGGCGACGTCGAACATCTGCCGGGGGATCAAGTCCTTCATCTTTTCGGTCAGTTCGCGGCCACGACGGTCGGCATGGGCGCGGTGCACGATCAGGCTCAGCGCATCGACGCGGTCGCCGTTGATCAGCGTATCCACGCGCACGAACGGGCCGGGCTGAAAGCGCAGGAAGTGGTAATCCAGCGAGGCATAGCCACGGCTCACCGACTTGAGACGGTCGAAAAAATCCAGCACCACTTCGGCCATCGGCAACTCATAGGCGATTTGCACCTGGCTGCCCATGTAGGTGATGCCGACCTGGCTGCCGCGCTTTTCTTCGCACAGGGTGATGATGCTGCCGATGTAGGCTTCCGGCGTGAGGATGTTGGCGCGGATGATCGGCTCGCGGATTTCCTCGACCAGGTTGCTTTGTGGCAGTTTGGCCGGGTTGTCCAGCGACATCACCGTGCCGTCGGTCTTCAGCACTTCATAGACCACGGTCGGCGCGGTGCTGATCAAGTTGAGGTTGTATTCGCGCTCCAGCCGCTCCTGCACGATTTCCATGTGCAGCATGCCGAGGAAGCCGCAACGGAAGCCGAAGCCCATTGCCTCGGAGCTTTCCGGCTCGAAGCGCAGCGCGGCGTCGTTGAGGCGCAGTTTCTCCAGCGATTCGCGCAGGGCCGGGTAGTCCTCGGCATCAATCGGGAACAGGCCGGCGAACACGCGCGGCTGCATTTCCTGGAAACCCGGCAGCGGCTTCGGTGCGGGGTCCGCAGCCAGCGTCAGCGTGTCGCCGACCGGCGCGCCGTGCACGTCTTTCACCGAAGCGGTGATCCAGCCCACTTCGCCCGCACCGAGCTTCTTCAGCTCCTTGCGCTTGGGCGTGAACACGCCGACCTTGTCCACTTGGTGGGTGCGGCCGGTGGACATCACTAGGATCTTGCTGCCGGGCACGATTTCGCCCTGCATGATCCGCACCAGCGACACCACGCCCAGGTAGTTGTCGAACCAGCTGTCAACGATCAACGCCTGCAACTTGTCGGTATCGCGCGGCTGCGGCGGCGGGATGCGCTGGACGATGGCTTCCAGCACATCGGGCACGTTGAGGCCGGTCTTGGCGCTGACCGCGACCGCGTCGCCGGCATCGATGCCGATGACCGCTTCGATCTCGGCCTTGGCGCGCTCGGTATCGGCGGTGGGCAGGTCGATCTTGTTCAGTACCGGTACCACTTCTAGGCCCTGCTCGACCGCCGTGTAGCAGTTGGCGACCGATTGCGCCTCGACGCCTTGCGCGGCATCGACTACCAGCAGCGCGCCTTCGCAGGCGGCCAGCGAGCGGCTGACTTCGTAGCTGAAGTCGACGTGGCCGGGGGTGTCGATGAAGTTGAGCTGGTAGGTCTGGCCGTCCTTCGCGGTGTAGGGCAGCGAAACCGACTGGGCCTTGATGGTGATGCCGCGCTCGCGCTCGATCGGGTTCGAATCGAGCACCTGCGCCTCCATCTCGCGGGCCTCGAGGCCGCCGCAAAGCTGGATGATGCGATCGGCCAGCGTCGATTTGCCGTGATCGACGTGGGCGATGATGGAAAAATTGCGGATGTTCCGCATGGAAGCTGATTGCATGGGGGCGGCGCGCGGCCGTCTCTCGGGGAAAACAAGCGGCGGATTATCGCATGACTGCGGCAAGGGCGAATAAGCCGTCATCCCGGCGAAAGCCGGGATCCAGCTCTTCGGAAAGCAACTGAAAGGCTGGATCCCGGCTTTCGCCGGGATGACGACTCCAAGGTTTATCGTGCTCTCGCGAACCGGTTTTCCGCAGATCGTGCAGGAGCGGCGTTGCACCGCTCCCGCATGTTTGCATCACTCCTTACTCCTTGCCGGCGGTCACCGCGACAAACTGGCTGGCACCGCTGTTCGGGCTGCGCACCAGCAGCATCACCACATCGCCGGCCTTGATGCCGGCCAGCGCCTTGTTGAAGGCGGCAACGCTGCCGACCTTGGTGCGGCCCACCTGGGTGACGATCAGGCCGGGGCGCAGTTGCGCCTCGACCGCCGGGCCGTCGGCATCGGTGATGCGCACGCCCTCGCCCGCTTCCAGGCCCAGTTGCTTGCGGCTGGCGGCGTCCAGGTCGGCCACCGACAGGCCGAGCAATTCGGCCTTGGCCGTGGCCGGCTTGCCCGGCGTGGCTTGATCGTCCACATCGTCGGACAGGTTGGCGCTGCCGTCGTCAGTCTGCGCTGCCAGGGTTACCGGCACGTCGCGCAACTTGCCGTCGCGCCACACGCCCAGCATGACCTTGGTGCCGGGTGCCATCGCGCCGATGATCGGCGGCAGTTCGCTGGAATCGCCAATCGAGCGGCCATTGACCGAACGAATCACGTCCATCGGCTCCAGCCCGGCCTTGGCACCGGCGCTGCCGGTCTGCACTTCGCTGACCAGCGCGCCATTGCTGTCCGGCAGCTTCACGCCCTTGGCCTGTTCGGCGGTCAATGGCTGCAGGATCACGCCGATCATGCCGCGGCTGACCTTGCCGGTTTTCTTGATCTGCTCGGCCGCGCTGACCGCCAGGTCGATCGGAATGGCGAAGCTGATGCCCTGGTAGCCACCGGTGCCGGACAGGATCTGCGAGTTGATGCCAACCACTTCGCCGCTGGTATTGAGCAACGGGCCACCGGAATTGCCCTGGTTGATCGCCACGTCGGTCTGGATGAAGGGCACGTATTGCTGGCTGCGGCCGGTGCTGCGGCCGACCGCGCTGACGATGCCGGCAGTGACCGAATGATCCAGACCCAGCGGCGAGCCAATGGCCACGACCCACTGGCCGGGCTTGAGCGTATTGGAATCGCCGACGCGGATGCTGGGCAGGCCACTGGCCTCGATCTTCAGCACGGCCACGTCGTATTGCTCATCGCTGCCGATCACCTTGGCGGTGAATTCGCGACGGTCGGACAGCTTCACCGTGACCGTGTCCGCGCCATCGACGACGTGGTGGTTGGTCAGCACGTAACCATCGGGCGAGATGATGAAGCCGCTGCCCATCGAGGTACCGCCACGTTGCTGCGGCTGGCCGGGCATGCCGAAACCGGGACCGAAGAAGCGGCGGAAGATTTCCGGCACTTCCTCGTCATCGGTCGTCTGCTGTGCACGCGAGGCCTTCGGTGTGGTCTTGGCGACGATGTTGACCACGCCGGGGCCGACCGTTTCCACCAGCTTGGTGAAATCCGGCAAGCCGGTGACGATCTGCGGCGCGCCGCTCTGCGCGATGGACGCGGTTGCGGCAGGCGCGGCGGCATCGATGGCCGGGCGCGCGCAGGCGGCCAGGGGCAGGGTCAGGATCAGCAGGCCGAGCAGGTTGTTGCGGGCGATGGGGGAGATCGGGTTCATTCGGCGGGCTTTGGTTGTTGGTTTTGGGTTGTCGGTTGTTGGGGCAAGCGCGACTTCGCGCTTTGTTGCTCGTCAATCCTGCGACTGCGCCTCCACCGGCAAGGCGACCGGTGGCGATTCCGGCAGCAGGCGCGGCTCGAACGGATAGAAGGTGCGTGCGCCGTCGCTGCCGCCGTAGCTGGCGCTGAAGGCGTTGCCGCCGGGCAGCGTCGAGCGCGGCCACGGGCGCGCGGCCGGCACGTGTGCTTCGCGGCCTGCATTGGCGAAGGGATCATGCGTTGCGCTTGTACTGGCCACTTCCGCCACCAGCACCGGCTGCGCGGGCATCGGCATGGTTCCAGCCACCGCACGTTGCGGCGACGCTGCGCGGCGATTGACCGCGGCCACGCGCGCGGCCTGCTGGTTGCGGGTGGCGCTGCGCGGTTTGGCGGCAGCAATCGCCGGCGTGGTGACGATGGGCGCGGCCGTGGCTTGCGGGCTTGCAACGCCGGCATCGGCCAGGCTCACGGCCGGATTTTCCGGCTGCGATTGTGTCGGTTGCAAGCCGACCGGCGACGCGGTCGCCAGCGTTGCAGGAACCGCGTCTGCTGGCGCAGTGTCCTTGCCTTCCGACAACTGCTGGCGGCCGACGAACAAGGCCATCACCGCGAACGAAGCCGCCAGGGCCCCGCCCCAGCGCAAGAGGCCGCCACGCGCACGTGCCGGCGCATGCCCCTGGCCGCGCGTGCCGCTGGCCGCTTCGGCGGCAATCGCTTCGCTGACGCGTGCGGCAAAACCGGCCGGGGCCGGCGCAAGCGCCTGGCCGCGCAGCACGTCGGCCAGCAATTGCCAGCGTTCCCACTGTGCGTTGAGTTCCTCGTCGTGCTGCATGCGGCGCAGCAGGAAGCGCGCCTGGTCCGGCGCAAGGTCACCGTCCATCAGTGCGGACAACTGCTGGCGGTAGTGCAGTTCGAACTTGTCGGTTTGAAGCCTGTCGATTTGCAACGTGTCGATTTGTGGCTCGTGATTCATGTGTCTTCGCTCAGGAACGTTGGCGTTCGCGGGTGGCGCTGGGGCTGTCGATCAGCGGGCGCAACCCGGCATCGATGGCATCGCGCGCGCGGAAGATGCGCGAGCGCACCGTGCCGATCGGGCAATCCATCTTCTGCGCGATTTCCTCGTAGCTCAGGCCGTCCACCTCGCGCAGGGTGATGGCGGTGCGAAGTTCTTCCGGCAATGCGGCAACGGCCTGCATCACCGTGCGTTCCATTTCCTGCCGCATCAGTTCGCGCTCGGGCGTGTCGGTGTCACGCAGGCGCGCGCCGGATTCGAACTGTTCGGCATCAGCCGCATCCACGTCATCGGTGGGCGGGCGGCGGTTGTGCGCAACGAGATGATTTTTTGCTGTGTTCACGGCAATCCGGTGCAACCAGGTATAGAACTGGGCGTCGCCGCGGAAACCGCCGATCGCGCGCCAAGCGCGGACGAAGGTTTCCTGGGCCACGTCCTGTGCTTCGCTCCAGTCGTGCACGTAACGCCCGATCAACGCCACGATCCGGTGCTGGTATTTGCGCACCAGCAGATCGAATGCAGCGCTGTCGCCACGCTGTACGCGCCCGACCAGCTCCAGGTCCAGCTCCTGCGGCGCATCCGCCTGCGACGGATTTGCTGACGAATCAGGTTTGATCACCGCATCGGCCATGCCGTACCGCACTCCTGTGGGCCCGGCATCGAACCGAGCCTTGTGACAACACCGGGTGGAAAAAAGTTCAATCGCATTGCAAACATTTGCCTGTGAGGGCCGGAACAACTCCGCTTCTGCTCGTCATTCCCGCGAAAGCGGGAATCCAGTGTCTTTGCTTTCAATGGCCTGCAAGTCGCTGGATTCCCGCTTTCGCGGGAATGACGAGTTCTTCAGACCTTCTTTAACCCGCCTTGCCCCGCCATGGCGCGTGCCGGCGGTCATGCCTTGTGACATGGGGATTTGACGGAACTCGAACAAGCCCGGGATGATAGTCCCCTTCCCCATACCCATACGGATGGCATCGCATGGCAACCAGTTTCGATGGGCTGCGATTCAGCCACTGGCGCACTGAACTGCGCGAGGACGGCGTGATCGTGCTCGCTTTCGACCGCCAGGGCGCGTCGGTCAACGCTTTTTCGCAGGATGTGCTGATCGAACTGGCCGACATCGTCGAACGCCTGGCCATCGATCCGCCGAAGGCGCTGGTGTTGTGCTCGGCCAAGGACAGCGGCTTCATTGCCGGCGCGGATTTGACCGAATTCCAGGAATTCGACCGCAAGGGCACCACCAACGACGCGATCCGTCGCGGCCAGAGCGTGTTCCAGAAACTGTCGGAGCTGCCCTGCCCCACGGTGTCGGCGATCCACGGTTTCTGCATGGGCGGCGGCACCGAGATTTCGCTGGCCTGCCGTTATCGCGTGGCCAGCAGCGATGCCTCCACCCGGATTGGCTTGCCGGAGACGCAGTTGGGCATCTTCCCCGGCTGGGGCGGCAGCGCGCGCCTGCCGCGTCTGGTCGGCGCACCGGCGGCGATGGACATGATGCTGACCGGCCGCGCCTTGTCGGCCAGCGCCGCACGCGCCATTGGCCTGGTGGACAAGATTGCGGACAAGGCGGTACTGGTCGATACCGCCGCATCGCTGGCCTTGCAGGGCCTGCAACGCCCGTTCAAGCAACGCTTCACCGGCTGGGCCACCAATACCTGGCTGGCGCGCACCGTGCTGGCCCCGCAAATGGCCAAGCAGGTGGCGCGCAAGGCCCGCAAGGAGCACTACCCCGCGCCCTATGCATTGATCGATGTGTGGCAACGCTTCGGTGGCAAGGGCATCGGTGCGCGGCTGGATGCCGAACGCCGCGCCGTGGTCAAACTGGCCGGCACCCCGACCGCGCGCAACCTGATCCGCATCTTCTTCCTGACCGAACGCCTGAAAGGCCTGGGCAAGGGTGAATCCAACATCCGCAACGTGCACGTAGTCGGTGCCGGGGTGATGGGCGGCGACATCGCCGCGTGGGCCGCATACAAGGGTTTCGAAGTCACCCTGCAGGATCGCGAACAACGCTTCATCGACCCGGCGATGGCGCGCGCACAGGCCTTGTTCGACAAGAAGGTGAAAGACCCGGCCAAGCGCCCGGCCGTGGCCGCGCGGCTGAAGTCCGACCTGGCCGGCGACGGTGCGGCACAGGCCGACCTGGTGATCGAGGCCATCATCGAAAACCCCGAGGCCAAGCGCGATCTTTACCAGGCCATCGAGCCGAAGCTGAAACTTGATGCCCTGCTGACCACCAACACCTCGTCGATCCCGCTGGTGGAACTGCGCGAACACATCGCCCGCCCGGCGCAATTCGCCGGCCTGCACTACTTCAACCCGGTGGCGCAGATGCCGCTGGTGGAAATCATCCACCACGACGGCATGGTCGCCGAGACCGAGCGCCGGCTGGCCGCGTTCTGCAAGGCGCTGGGCAAGTTCCCGGTGCCGGTGGCCGGCACGCCGGGCTTTCTGGTCAACCGTGTGCTGTTCCCGTACCTGCTGGAAGCAGCCACCGCCCACGCCGAAGGCATCCCCGGCGTGGTGATCGACAAGGCGGCGGTGAAGTTCGGCATGCCGATGGGCCCGGTGGAACTGATCGACACCGTCGGCCTGGACGTGGCTGCCGGCGTCAGCGCCGAACTGGCCCCCTTCCTCGGCCTGCAAGTCCCCGCCGCACTGGGCGGCGTGGAGCCGGGCAAGCGCGGCAAGAAGGACGGCCAAGGCATCTACAAGTGGGAAGCCGGCAAGCCGGTCAAGCCGCCCGCACCGGCCGACTACAAGGCCCCGGAAGATCTGGAAGACCGCCTGATCCTGTCCCTGCTCAACGAAGCGGTGGCCTGCCTGCACGACGGCGTGGTCAGCGACGCCGACCTGCTGGATGCCGGCGTGATCTTCGGCACCGGCTTCGCCCCGTTCCGCGGCGGCCCGATCGCCCATATCCAGGCCACCGGCCCGGATGCGCTGCTGGAAAAACTGAAAACCCTGCAATCCCGCCACGGCGAGCGCTTCGCGCCAAGGCCGGGCTGGGACAATCCGGTGTTGCGCCAAAAGCCGGTTTGAAAACGGATTGAATAACGCCACTCTTGCCCGTCATCCTGGCGCAAGCCGGGATAACAGGTCGCACAAACTTTTCACGATCACCACGACAACCCACGGATACCACGGAACCCGCATGTTCAACCTGTCAGCCCCCACCACCGGCATCTTCTTTCTTTCCCTGCTGCTGGGCGGCATCGGCGTCGCCGCGAAGCTGGGTTACATCCCGGTGCTGGCACCGCATGCATTCTGGATCGTTGTCGCCGGCTTGGCGGCATTGCTGGTGGGCAATCTGCTCAAGGGGCTGTGAGGTGCGAGAAGTTGGCAGCGGGAGCAAAGTCGTAGGCTGGGATGAAGCGCAGCGCAATCCCAGCAATTCCACCCAGCAACGGCGAAATCACTCCCAATCCAAACCCCGCACCTCATCGCCTGTGCCCCAATCCCTGCTGTAAACACCCCGCTCTACCCAACGGGAAAACGTCGAATATGGCCAGTCCACCACCCGCGTCACATGACCATGCTTGACCGGGTTGTAGTGGATGTAATCCACATGCCGCGCATAATCTTCTTCGTCGCGGATCAAATGCTCCCAATACCGACGCTGCCAGATACCCCGCTCGCCTTTCCGCAGCCGACTGGCCGAGCGCCTCTCGCCCTTTGCCAACGATTGCGAGAATCGCGCCTTGATCAATCGCCAACGGCTGGCGTAATTGTCATCTCCCTCGGGCAGGTGCCACAGGCAGTGCAGGTGATCGGGCAAGACGACGATGGCATCCATGACGACCGGATGATCCACCAGCGTCTTTCGGAAGGATTCCCGCAGAAAGTCGATGTTGTCCGTCAGCAGCGTGTTGCCGCCTCGCTCGGCCAAGTTGACCGGGAAGAAATACAGGCCACCAAGCGTTCGGTTGCGGAGATAGGTTCGCACCCCGGCGAGAATAGCTGGGATTACGCTTCACTTCATCCCAGCCTACGGCCCTAGATCGCAATTGAAACGGAGACATCATCGACCACACCCTTGTCGTCGAATAGGAAGCCGATCGAACAGAAGCCGCCGCCACGCGAATTGCTTGAGATTGGGTGAGTAAGTTTGTACCAGTTCCGGAATGTCCTTGGATTGACCCAGTCGGGCTGTCCGAGTCGTTTGTGGATCTCTTGACGGTCAAGGCCGATATAGCCACGCAAAAAGTTATCCGATGGGCATGGCACGGGGCTCGGCGATGGATCTCCCACAGGCATAGCTCGGAATGCAGCAAGTTGGCGGCCTAAAGAATCCAATCCAGAGTCCGAGCGATCTTGTCCGCTCGCGAAAGGCACAGATAGCAGAAGAATGAGCAAGACAGTCGCGAAACTCATGACCTGCACCTGACTACATCGTATGCGTCGGCTTGTCCGCGTTGAGCGTGCCGGCCAGCAGGGTTTCGATGCGGTTCTTGACCGCTTCGCCTTCGCCGGTTTCGGCAAATTGCACGCCAATGCCAGCGGTGCGCGCGCCCTGTGCGCCGGCGGGGGTCACCCAGACCACCTTGCCTGCCACCGGCAGGCGGTCGCTGGATTCGGGCAGGGTCAGCAGCAGGAAGACTTCATCACCCAGGAAATAACGCTTGGGCGTGGGCACGAATACGCCGCCGCCCTTGATGTACGGCAGATACGCGCTGTACAGCGCCGCCTTGTCCTTGACCGCCAGCGACAGGATGCCCTGACGCCCGCCCATTGCTGCACTCATGCCTTGCCTCCACGTTCCCCGGTTTGGCTGGCCGCGCGGTGAAGTCCGCGCCAGGCCAGCAGCAGTTCGACCATCGCCAGGTCGCCGCGCACCGTGGTGCGCAGCAGATCGCGGGTGCGGTTGGCGTGGTCGAACCAGGACGCCAGCTTGTCCATCCGCGCCATGTCCGTCAAGCCGGCGGCACGCGCCAAGGCCAGGTCGGCGGCGTGGCGCAGGCGCAGGGCGGCGTGTTCGTCGGCGGCCCAGCGCTGCGCGATTTCCACCGGCGCGCCTTGCCCGGCTTGCAGTTTCTCCAGATCGTCGGCGACTTGCCGGCGCAAGGCCAGGCCGTCGCCACGCAGCCATTCGTCGGCCAAGCCGGGATGGCCGCGCGCGGCGTCCAGCGCTTCGGCAGCGGATTTGTCCGGCCAGCCTTGTTCGCGCAGCCACGCCAGCGCCTCCTCGCGCGGCGGCAGCTTGAATTCAAGCCGCTGACAACGGCTGCGGATGGTTGCCGGCAGGCGCATTGGGTTGGCGGTAAGCAGGAACAGGAAGCGCCCCGGCACCGGTTCTTCCAATGTTTTCAGCAGCGAATTGCTGGCGCTTTCGTTCAATGCATCGGCCGGCTCGATCAGGGCGAAGACATTGCCGCCGAATTGCGGGGTCTTGAACAGGCGGTCGGTCAGTTCGCGGATCTGATCGACGACTATTTGCGTCCACATGTTCTTGGTGGAGGACTTCGGGTTCAGTGCATAGCTGATGAAGATCGCGTCCGGATGCGCCGGGTGGCCGTGCGGATGCGAAGGCGACTTGTCCGGGCGCAGTTCCAGCGGGTCGCGTTGCGAACGCGATCGGTAAAGCTGGCAGCTTTTGCATTGCCCGCAGGGCTGGCCGTCGTGCCTGCGTTCGCACAACAGGTACTGGCCGAATTTCTCCACCACATCGCGCTTGCCCAATCCGGCCGGGCCGCAGACCAGTTGCCCGTGGCCGAGACGGCCAGCGTCGAAGCTGGCGATCAACCGGTCATAGGCGCGCTGCTGCCACGGCGAGAATTTTTCGCCGGCGCTCATTGCACTTCCAGCCATTGCGATACCGCCTGCGCCACTGCCGTGCCGACTTGCGCCGGGGTTTGCGAGGCGTCGATCAGGCGGAAGCGTTGCGGCTCGGCGGCGGCGCGCTTGCGGAAGCCTTCGCGCACGCGCTCGAAGAAATCGTCGTGTTCGCTTTCGATGCGGTCCGGCCACAGGTCGCGGCCGGCGGCGCGGGCGCGGCCTTCGCGCACGTCCAAGTCCAGCAACAGGGTCAGGCCGGGCTGGATGCCGACCACGCGGCGTTCCAGTTCGGCCACGAAAATCTCGTCCAATCCGCGCCCTGCGACCTGGTAGGCGTAGCTGGAATCGGTGAAGCGGTCGCTGAGCACCCATGCGCCGCGACGCAAGGCGGGGCGGATCACTTCGCGTACATGCTGCGCGCGCGCGGCGAACATCAGCAGCAGTTCGGTCTCGGCAGCGATGGCTTCATCGTGCGGCGACAGCAGCAGTTCGCGGATGCGCTCGGCCAGCGGCGTGCCGCCGGGTTCGCGGGTGACCACGACTTCATGGCCGCGCGATTGCAGCAGCTCGCGGATCGCGGCCAGCGCGCTGGTCTTGCCCGCGCCTTCGCCGCCTTCCAGGCTGACGAAGTGCGGGTGGCTGACGATGGCTTGCGTCATTGCGGCGGGGTTTCCTGCGGGACTTCGATCGGCGGCTCTGACGACGGGCTTGGCGGCGATTCGCCCGCGCCGGTGCGGCGCTGGCGCAATTGTTGCAGGTAGCGCGCCACGGCGGCGTTGTGTTCGGACAAGGTTGCGGAGAACACATGCCGGCCGCTGCCATCACCGACTGCGACGAAGAACAACGCATCGCCGGCTTCCGGATTCGTCGCCGCCAGCAACGCCTGCCGGCCCGGCATCGCGATGGGCGTGGGCGGCAAACCGGCACGGGTATAGGTGTTGTACGGCGTATCGGTGAGCAGGTCGCGCTTGCGGATGTTGCCGTCGTAGGCCGTGCCGATGCCGTAGATCACGGTGGGGTCGGTTTGCAGCAACATGCCTGTCTGCAACCGCCGCGTGAACACACCGGCGATCTGCGGGCGTTCTTCGGCGGCACCGGTTTCCTTCTCGATGATCGAGGCCAGGGTCAAGGCTTCGTCCGCGGTTTTCAGCGGCAGGCCGCTGGTGCGTTTTTCCCAAGCCTGCGCCAGTGCCTTGTCCATCGCCGCATAAGCGCGTTTCAACACGTCAAGATCGCTGTCGCCGCGCGAATACATATAGGTTTCCGGCAGGAAACGGCCTTCCGGATGCTGGCCTTCATGGCCCAGCGTTTTCATCAACTCGGCATCGTCCAGTTGCGTGGCCTTGTGCAGCAGCGGCTCGGCCTGCGCCAGTGCGGCGCGCAATTGGCGGATGTTCCAGCCTTCCACCAGGGTGAAGCGATGCTGGATGATCTTGCCGTCGCGCATGTTGCGCATCAGCGCCAGCGGCGTGGTGCCCGGTTGCAGTGCGTATTCGCCCACCTTGAGGCGGCTGGCCACGTCCATGCGCCGTGCCAGCAGCCGCCATTCGGCGTCATTGCCGTCTTGCACGCCCTGCGCGCGCAGCTTGCGTAGCACTTTGGCGAAGGAATCGCCGGATTCGACCACCAGCGAATCGCCGGCCTGCAGGCCGGTCAACGGCCGGTTGGCGAAGCCGTCGTAGCGTTGCCACAACCATGCGCCCGCAGCAGCGGCGGCCAGCAGCAGCAAGACGAAAACAATGGCGATGTTGCGACAACCGCGTTTGCAGCCCGATGGCACGATGACCTCATTCATGTTTTTGCGGTGTCAGGATACTGCAGGATCGACATGAAGCGCCTTGAGCAAGCCGCGGGCCTTGGCGCGGGTTTCTTCCAGCTCCCTGTCGGGAATGGAATCGGCGACGATGCCGCCACCGGTACGGAACCGGACTGCGCTGCCAGGCCCGTCCGCATGCACCTCGGCGCTGCGGATCAGGATGTTCAGGTCCATGTCACCGTCGCGGTTCAACCAGCCGAACGCGCCGGTGTAGGCACCGCGTGCGGTCTGTTCCAGTTCGGCGATGATCTGCATGCAGCGCACCTTCGGGCAGCCGGTGATGGTGCCACCGGGGAAGGTGGCGCGGATGATCGCGCCAGGCGCGGCATCGCTGCGCAGGCGGCCGCGCACGTTGCTGACGATGTGGTGCACGTGGGCGTAGCTTTCCACCGTCATCAGTTCATCCACTTCGACGCTGCCGGGCGTGCAGATACGACCCAGGTCGTTGCGCTCCAGATCGATCAGCATGACGTGTTCGGCGCGTTCCTTCGGGTGGCCGACCAGTTCGCGGATACGGGCGGCATCGTCATCGCCATCGAAACGCGGGCGGGTGCCGGCGATGGGCCGGGTTTGCACCACATCGCCGCACACGGACACCAATCGCTCCGGCGAGGAACTGGCCACCGCCCAGCCTTCGCCGGCGAACAGGCCGGCGAACGGCGCTGGATTGGCTTCGCGCAGACGCGCGTACAGCGCGGCGGGGTCGAGCGACGCGTCGAAATACGCGCTCCAACCGCGTGACAGGTTGACCTGGAAGATATCGCCAGCGGCAAGGTAATCGAGGATGCGGCCGACACCATCGAGAAAGCGTTGCGGTTCGTCCTCGTCGATGCGCGCAGGCGCTTGCCACGGCGGCAGGGGCGCGAGTGCACGGGCGGCATCGAGATCAGCCTGCAGGGTTTGCAGCAAGGCGGCGTGTTCGATTTCGGCAATGGCGATGCATTCGCCGCTATTGCAGTCCCGCAGGATCGCCGCCGGGCAGCGCAGCGCAGTCGCGACCGGTATCGTGTTGTCGGCTTGCGGCAGGTGCAGGATCGGCTCGACTTGTCCCGCCAATTCGTAGCCCAGCAGCAAGGCCCAGCCGCCACGGAATGGCCAGCGCGCATCGGTTTCGGCCACGGCATCGCGGGCGATGCGTTGTGCCTGCCATTGCGCATCGAGTGCGGCAAGGAAATCGCCTTTGATGGGATTGCCAGCCAGGTCGCGGGTCACGCTATCGGCATGCAGGCACAGGCCGTCACCGCTGGCCATCAGCAGCATGTCCCAGCGGCCTTGGGCGGTGCCGGAGGCGACGGATTCCAGCAGCAAGGGATAGCGCAGCGGCGCGAGACGATGCAGCGAAAGCAGGTCGGTTTCGGCGGGGAGCGTGCGGGTGGTGATCATTCTTTGCCGCTCAAAATCCCTCTCCCATCGGGGTGAGGGGGTGTTGTTTGCGGGCCATTGGCCCGCAACGCCCCCGAACGCCACGCGCGCTGCGCGTGGCCGGGGTGTGGGTTGGGGTGAGGGTTCGTTGAAACGGAATTGCTGAAACTTGCGACGAAACCAAAAACAAGCGCTCGCTACAAATTCACAGAACAACAAACACCGCTGCCTTCGCCGTACCCTCATCCGCCCCTGCGGGGCACCTTCTCCCGGAGGGAGAAGGAAAAGCGAGTGCCGACATCTATCAGGGAATCAAACCCGCTTGAACACCAGCGTGCCGTTGGTGCCGCCGAAGCCGAAGCCGTTGCTCACCGCCACGTCGATCTTCTTCTGCCGCGCCACGTGCGGCACGTAGTCCAGGTCGCAACCTTCGCCCGGCTCGTCGAGGTTGATCGTCGGCGGGATGATGCCGTGATGCAGTGCCAGCACGCTGAAGATCGCTTCGACGCCACCAGCCGCGCCCAGCAGGTGGCCGGTCATCGATTTGGTGCTGCTGACCATGAGCTTGTAGGCGTGGTCACCCAGTGCGCGCTTGATCGCCAGGGTTTCGGCCACGTCACCCAACGGGGTCGAAGTGCCGTGTGCGTTGAGGTATTCGATCTGTTCTGGCGAAATTTTCGCGTCCTTCATCGCGGCCAGCAGGCAGCGTGCCGGGCCTTCGCCGTTCTCGCTGGGCGAAGTCATGTGATGGGCGTCGCTGGATGCGCCGAATCCGGCCAGTTCCGCATAGATGCGCGCGCCACGGGCCTTGGCGTGTTCGTATTCCTCCAGCACCAGCACGCCGGCACCATCGCCCATGACGAAGCCGTCGCGATCCTTGTCCCACGGGCGCGAGGCCTTGGTCGGTTCGTCGTTGCGCGTGCTCATCGCCTTCATCGAGCAGAAGCCGGCCACCGAGGTCGGGGCGGAACCCAGTTCCGCACCGCCGGCCACCATCACGTCGGCATCGCCGTACTGGATGGTGCGCATCGCCATGCCGATGGAATGGTTGGAACTGGCACAGGCCGACACCACCGAGAAACTCGGGCCTTTCAGGCCCTTGATGATGCTCAACTGCCCCGGCAGCATGTTGATGATGGTGCTGGGGATGTAGAACGGCGACACCTTGCGCGGGCCGCCTTCGTGCAAGCGTAGGGTTTGTTCCTCGATGCCATGGATGCCGCCGATGCCGGCGCTGACGTAGGCACCGATGCGTTCGGCGTTGGCTTCGGTGATTTCCAGCCCGGAATCATCCAGCGCCATGAACGATGCGCCCAGGCCGTAGTGGATGAACGGGTCCATCTTCTTCGCATCCTTGGCTGGCACGAAGACGGAAGGGTCGAAACCGCGCACCAGCCCGGCGATGCGCGTGGCATAGGCCGAGGCATCGAAACTGTCGATCGGGCCGATGCCGGAACGACCATTGACGATGCCGTCCCAGCTGCTGGCCATGTCGTTGCCCAGTGGCGAAACCATGCCCATGCCGGTGACCACGACGCGACGCTGGCTCATATGCGATTCCTCAAATGTTTTGCGGCGGGCACGCAAGGCCGACGCCGGATATGCACAGGGCCGCACATGCGGCCCCGGTGTGGCTTGCGCGAACGCGACGCCCATGCAGGCAGCGCGTTGCGTTGGTGCTTGCCCCGGCGATCAAGCCGGGGCAGGCGCAGGCCCGCACGCGCGAACGCGAACGGGCTTGCCGGCGCGATCAGGCCTTGACGTGCGCCTTGATGTAATCGATCGCGGCCTGCACAGTGCTGATCTTCTCGGCTTCTTCGTCCGGGATTTCGCACTCGAATTCTTCTTCCAGCGCCATCACCAGTTCAACGGTGTCCAGCGAATCGGCACCCAGGTCGTCAACGAACGACGCGCTGTTGGTGACTTCATCTTCCTTGACGCCAAGTTGCTCGACGACGATCTTCTTGACGCGCTCTTCAATGCTGCTCATGTGGTATTGCTCCAGACGGAGTTGGGTTGCAAGAAACGGATGCCGTCTGCGACGGCGGCCGGGCCATAGTTTAGTGGAAACCGGCGGCGCTGGGCACCTGCCGGAAAATTCATTTCAATCAATCAGTTGTGACGGATATCGCTTGCAATGCCTGCATCCGAACCTGTTCACGATCCGTCGCGAGCGCCGCCAGATGGTGCGTGGTGGAGCGCAGAAAGCGCAATGTACACAAGTACATGAGCATTTCGAGCACCGCACGCGCGCCAGCTGGCAAGCGCAGCAGGGTCGTGGACAGGTTCTCAAGGCATGTACATGCCGCCGTTGACATGCAGGGTTTCGCCGGTGATGTAGGCCGCGCCGGGGCCGGCGAGGAAGGCCACTGCATCGGCGATGTTCTGCGGGCTACCCAGGCGTTCCAGCGCAATCTGCGTGAGCAGCGCCGCACGTGCGGCTTCGGGCAGGTCGCGGGTCATGTCGGTTTCGATGAACCCCGGCGCAACCGTGTTGACGGTGACGCCGCGGCTGCCGATTTCCTTCGCCAGCGACTTGCCGAAGGCGATGATGCCGGCCTTGGCCGCCGCGTAATTGGCTTGGCCCGCGTTGCCGGTGACGCCGATCACGCTGGCGATGTTGATGATCCGGCCCTTGCGCGCCTTCATCATGCCGCGCATCACCGCCTTGCTGGTGCGGAACACGCTGGAAAGATTGGTGTCGAGGATGGCCTGCCAGTCCTCGTCCTTCATCCGCATCAGCAGGTTGTCGCGGGTAATACCAGCGTTGTTGACCAGGATCGACACCGGGCCGAATTCCTTGGCGATGGCGTCGATCAGGGCATCGACTTCCGCGCCATTGGCGACGTCCAGCTTGCGGCCTGCACCACCGTGGGTGGCGAGGCGCTCACCGATGGCGGCTGCGCCGGACTCACTGGTCGCGGTGCCGATCACGGTCGCGCCCTGCGCGGCCAGCGTATCGGCGATCGCCGCGCCAATGCCACGTGATGCGCCGGTGACGAGGGCGATTTCGCCTTTGAGGGGTTGGGTCATTGGTGAGGTCTCTTGCTATTCGGTTCTTGGTTGCTGGTTCCTGGTTGTTGGTGGGTGTTCGACTGCTGTTCCAGCAACCAACAACCCGACAACCGCCCTACTTCCATTCTTCCAGTGCGCCGGCGAAATCGCCGGGCGTCGCCAGCGAACGCGCGTCCAGCGACTTGTCGATGCGCTTGATCAGGCCAGCCAGCACCTTGCCGGGGCCGCATTCGGCGATGCGGGTTGCACCGCCGGCGGCCAGCACCTGCACGCACTCGGTCCAGCGCACCGGCAGGTACAACTGGCGCACCAGTGCATCGCGGATCGCGTCGATGCTGTGGTGGACTTGCGCATCGACGTTCTGCACCACCGGCAATTGCGGCGTATTCCATTGCAAGCCAGCCATCGCCGCAGCGAGGCGGTTGGCGGCTTCGCGCATCAGCGGTGTGTGCGAAGGCACGCTGACCGCCAGCTTGACCACCTTGCGCACGCCACGCTCGGTCAGCAGCGCGATGGCGCGTTCGACCGCAGCGGTATCGCCGCCAATCACCACTTGGCCGGGCGAATTGAAATTGGCCGGCACCACGACCCGGCTGTCGGAAGCCGCATCGCACACCTCGGCCACCAGCGCTTCGTCCGCGCCCAGCACCGCCGCCATCGCGCCGACGCCTTCGGGCGCGGCATCCTGCATCAGTTGTCCGCGCAGGCGCACCAGATGCGCGCCGTCCTTCAGAGACAGCGCACCAGCGGCGACCAAGGCGGTGTATTCGCCCAGGCTGTGGCCAGCCAACTGCGCGGGCGTTGCACCACCTTGCGACTGCCACAAGCGCCACACCGCGATGCCGGCCGCCAGCAGCGCCGGCTGGGTGTATTCGGTGCGGTTCAGCATTTCTTCCGGACCGCCCTGCGACAGCGCCCACAGGTCGGTGCCTGCGCCTTCGGAGGCTTCGGCAAAGGTGTCTCGAACCTGCGGGTGCAGTGCGGCCAGTTCCGCCAGCATGCCCAGCGATTGCGAGCCCTGGCCGGGAAAGACGAATGCAAGTTGCGATGCGCTCACGCGGATTTCCGACTGAAAAAACAGGCCGCGATGATACGGGCGGATGCGGGGTTTTGTCTGTACGGTGGGGAATGGGGAGAAGCCGGGAATGGAGAATGGAGAATAGGGAATGGAAAAAGCGAAAAGGCCGCGATATGCGGCCTTCACTCACTCAACGGATGGATTTTCCAGAAACCAGGGAATCCGCTTTTCCGATTCCCCATTCCCTATTTCCCATTCCCGGCCTTCAATACCGCAACAACGCCGAGCCCCAGGTGAAGCCACCGCCGAAGGCCTCCAGCAACAGCAGTTCGCCGCGTTGTACGCGGCCGGAACGCACCGCTTCGTCCAGCGCCAGCGGCACCGAGGCGGAGGAAGTATTGCCATGCTTGTCCACGGTGACCACCACGCGGTCCATCGACATTTCCAGGCGCTTGGCAGTGGCTTCGATGATGCGCAGGTTGGCCTGGTGCGGGATCAGCCAGTCCAGATCGCTCTTGTCCAGGCCGTTTGCGGAGAGAGTTTCATCAACCACGCCGTCCAGCGCCTTCACCGCGTACTTGAAGACGTCGTTGCCCTTCATGTTGATCTTGGCACCGCAGTTGGCCTCGTCAGCCCTGAAGCCGGCGGACACGCCAACCGGGTTCCACAGCAGCTCCTTCTTGCTGCCATCTGCATGCAGGTGGGTGCTGAGGATGCCGGTTTCGCTGTCGGCCTTCAGCACCACCGCGCCGGCACCGTCGCCGAACAGCACGCAGGTGGTGCGCTCGGTCCAGTCAACGATGCGGCTGAGGGTTTCCGTACCCACCACCAGCACGGTCTTGGCATCGCCGCAGCGGATGAACTTGTCGGCCACGCTCAAGGCATAGACGAAACCCGAACAGGCGGCGTTGACGTCCATCGCCGCGCAGCCTTCGGCACCGAGCTTGGCCTGGATCAGGCAGGCGGTGGAAGGAAACACCAGGTCGGGCGTAGTGGTGCCTACCACGATCATGTCGAGGTCTTCAGCACTGACGCCAGCGGCCTGCATCGCGCGCAGGGCGGCCTCGACGCCAAGATCCCCGCTGGTCTGGCCTTCGGCGGCGATGTGGCGTTCGCCGATGCCGGTGCGCGAGCGGATCCACTCGTCGCTGGTATCCACCTGCTTGGCCAGGTCTTCGTTGGTCAGCACTTTCTCGGGCAGGTAACTGCCCGTGCCGGCGATACGTGAATAGATGCGCCCGTTGGACGCCTGCCCGTGGCTGGCCGGCTCGGTCATGCTTGCTCCCGTTGAAGACCTGTTGGATTGCCCGGCATTGTGCCGGGCCGATGCGAAACCGGCCGCGCCATCTGCACCGGGCAGTGCCCGATGCGGTGGTAGCGGCCGGGGATCGACTTATTCTTCGTCGACGATCGCGGTCTTGGTCTGGATGACCTTCTTGCCGCGGTAGTAGCCATCGGCGGTGACGTGGTGGCGGATGTGGGTCTCGCCGCTGGTCGGGTCGGTGGACAACTGCTTTGCGGTCAGGGCGTCGTGGGCGCGGCGCTGTCCGCGACGGGACGGGGTGACACGGGATTTCTGAACAGCCATGGTCTTGCTCCAAGTTTCAAGTTGTATCCAGATGGTTTTTTAGTTGTATTGCATTGAACTGGGCAATGCTGCCATCTGGGGGTCAGTTTTTCTTCAGCGACGCGAGCGCCGCGAAGGGATTGGCTTGCGCCAATTCTGCTTGCTGGGCCGGCCAGTCGCGTTGCACCGCTTCCGAGCCCGGCTCCATCGGCACCGGCGGAACCGCCAGTACCAGTTCATCTTCGACAATGTCCTGCAACCGCAACAATCCGTCCGCCGGCACCAGCAGGGCTTCGTAACCCGGCGGCAGCGCGGCCTCGTCCGCTTCCTCGCTGTCGCTGCCAGCGCGCAGCAGGCCCAGCCGTTGCAGCAACCGCACCGGCAGCAGGAACCGGCGCAGGCTGCGCTGGCATTCCAGCGGCAAATCCGCTTCGACCTGCAACTCCGCAAAAGGCACTTGCAGGTTGTCGTGGTCGAATTGCAGGCTCCAAGCCACCTCGCCCTGCGTATCGGCCAACAGGCCTTGCAGGCGCGGGAACGCCGCCAACGGCGCGCGCCCTTCGAAGTAGCGCCGGCCCGCCACCGCGCGCCAAGCATCAACCGCCTGTTGCTCGTGGCCGAATCCGTGGGAGTCCGTGGACATAAGCGCGCAATTATCAAGGACTTGCGGCGGCGCTGTCAAACTTGGTCAGACCCGGACAAACCGGCAGACTGCCCTGCCCCGATTCGTGCTTCCTGCCCCATGCCGCTGATCCTTGCCTCGACCTCGCGCTACCGCCGCGAACTGCTGGAGCGCCTGCGCCTGCCCTTCCACACCGCCCGGCCCGAGATCGACGAAACCCCGCTGCCCGGCGAATCCGGCACCGCACTGGCGCAGCGGCTGGCTCTGGCCAAGGCCAGTGAAGTGGCCGGCCGCCAGCCGCAAAGCTGGGTGATCGGCTCGGATCAGGTGGCCGAACTGGACGACGGCCACCTGCTGGGCAAGCCCGGCACCCGCGACGCCGCCCTCGCCCAATTGCGCGGCATGTCCGGCCGCGCGGTGTGCTTCCGCACCGCCATCTGCCTGTTGCGCGGCGAGACCCGGCTGCAAGCCGTGGACACCACCACAGTGCGTTTTCGCACGCTGGACGATGCCGAAATCGAGCGCTACGTCGATACCGAACAACCGCTGGACTGCGCCGGCAGCTTCAAGAGCGAAGGCCTGGGTATCGCCCTGTTCGAGGCCATCGACACCCGCGATCCCACTGCCCTGGTCGGCCTGCCGCTGATCGCGCTGGCGGGGATGTTGCGGGAAGCGGGATTTCAGGCGCCATGACGAGGCGACCGGCAATTAGCTACGGGAACGACCTCGGGCCACAACCACAATGCGCCCATGGCCGAAGAAATTGTGTTCCGGGCGGAACAGCCCGACTTCGCCGAAACCCGACTCCAACAGACGCGTACAGATATCCAGAGAGCCGTAATCCCTGAAAACCAGCACCCTGCCGCGACCACGCAAGCGATCCCCGTGATAGGCGGGCTCCAGCAGATATCGCACCTGTCCGTTTTCCATGCGCGCGCGCTGCTGAGTCAACCCACCTTCGATCATTGGGACGGTGAAGACGAATACACCGGAATCCTTCAACACACGGCGTACTTCCCTGAAGCCGGCCAGGTCATCGGCAACGTGCTCGAACACTTCAGTACACGTCAACAGGTCAAACCGGGCGTTCGGGTAAGTCAATGCCATGACGTCCTCGCAACGCACACCGTCCACGCTGACTCCCGACTCAACACCATCGAAATATTCGCTGACAACGACCTCGCGGAACCTGTGCTCCAAATAGCGGACCAGCGCCCCACGCGAAGACAACTCGCAAACGCTCCACTCGCTATCCGACGACAGGCTTCGTATCGCCTCGATCATGGACAGATGGATCGGTGTTCCCCTGCAGCGGATGCAACGAACCAGCGTCTCATCGCTCCCCAGACGCACAAGCAACGACACGCCGCAGACCTGGGCATCGGAAAACACGGACTCCCAATTTCATTCGCTCCATTTTCAATGGATTACCTTTCCATCCTCGAACAGGTATTGCAATCCCCGACAATTCGCACACGTTGCTCGGCCCAGATCTCATCACTGCCGTCCGCACCATGCACGACAAGGCCCAACCAGTACTGGCCGGAAGGGTCGAGAGCGGAAGCATCCACCTTCGCGCGGAAACCAATGTTCGGTTGGTTGGGATCGCGCGAGCGGCCCTGGTAGAAGTCGGCGACAAAGCCATTCGCCGTGCCATATTCGGCTTTCGCCACTGGCTTGCCATCAAGTGTGATGGTGACGCCGGCAACACCAACAACGTCCTTGATGGCCCAGCCGCTGATTTCGAATTTCGCCAGCACGCGCTTGCCGGAGCCGGGGGAATCGACATGCGCCAGCACCGGCGGCGCACACGGGCCTTCCACGCGTTCGGCCGGCAGACGGAACAGCAGGAAACGCTGCGCGCCCCGGTCTGCATTGACCACGCGCGGCGGCGGCAAGGCACCGACCCGTTCGCACAGGCTCTGGTAGTGCGCCAGCAGGTCGCGGAACTTGACGTCAGTGGCGCTGGCCACCAACAGCGTCGGTACGGCGCGTTGGCCATCGCCTTGCAAACCCCACAACCGCAATTGCGGTGCGCGGCCGTGCTTGCGGTTGATCGGATGGTCGAGCACGGCGATGTCGGCAACATCCAGGGCAAAGCCCAGTTCCGCGCCGATCTTGAAATTGTCCGCCAGCAGTTCGGTACCCGGCGGCATCTGCGCCAGTTCCTCGCGCACCGCTTGCGCCAGTTGATCCCAGCCGGCGAAGTTGTACGGGTAATACTTGCTGCCGGCCTGCACCGCACGCAGCGATGGCGTGGAAATCATCAGGTAATAGCCCAGCACCAGCACCAACCCGGCACCGGCCAGTGCCCATGTGGCCGTGCGCAGCCAGCGCGGCCAGGTCGCCAGCAGCATCGGCGTCGCCAGCAGCAACGCCAGGTAACCAGGCATGGGCCAATGGAAGCTGACCCGTTCGACATCGGCAAAGAAGCCCAGCGCGAAATAACCCAGCGTGGACAATCCCCCCAGCAGCGCGAACCAGCGCCACTGCACCAGGGCATCCTGCGGGCCACGCACCCCACCAACGGTGACGCACGCCAGTGCCCAGAACAGCAGTGGCGTCACCAGCAGGGACTGGATGCCGAGGAACAAAAGCCCGGACCACTGGAATGCCCACGGATGCCGATCGACCAACTGGAAGCGCAAGCCGGCATCGGCGTTTTCCAGGTTCCACGCCAGCAGCGGCCCCCACGCGGCCACGCCCAGCGCCAGCGCCACCCACACGCGCGCGTCCACCAGCACGCGCCTGCCTTGCGACAGCAGTAGCAAGGCGATGAAGCCGACCGCGATCACGCCCACAAATCGGTAATGGCTCAAGGCGCCGATCACCAACCCCGATGCCAGCTCGAGCGCCGAGGCCGAATCGATTTCGCGCAGCAGGCGCGCACCGGCATCCAGGCACAGGATCGTCGCCAGCGCCATCGGCACATCCGGCAATGCCAGCAGGCCCAGCGTGCCCGACAACGGCATCAGCAACACCAGCATGCCGGCGCGCCAGCCGTTTTCCTCGCCATACCAGCGCGCGGCGACGTGCGCGACCAGCCACGGCAACAGCGCCGCCATCGCCAGGAACGGCGCACGCAGCGCCAGCACGTGCTGGCCACCTGCCACTGACGAGCCAATCTCGGTACCCAATCGCGCCAGCCACGCGGTCAGACCCGGCAGGTCGGAATACGCCGCCGCCAGGTGCCGGCCCTCCTGCCAGTAGAAGGCCTCGTCAACGAACAGCGGCAGGTGCGTGGCGATCATGACCTTGATCACGGTCACGACCAGCCACAAAGCCACGAATGTGCGTTGCGCGCTGCTGTTAACCTGTGTCGGAACTTGCTGCATGGGCGCGGAATCGTCCGTGAAAAACGAAACTGGGGATTGAAATGGCGTCTGCTTCACGAGAAATGCTAACCGATGGCCTGTACCAGTCCGTGCACGCGGCGCAGGAACAGGTCAACGCGCTGGTGCTGGGCAAGCCGTTCGAGGTACGGCTGGCCTTCGTCGCGCTGCTGGCCGATGGCCATTTGTTGATCGAGGATCTTCCCGGCTTGGGCAAGACCACGCTGGCGCATGCACTGGCGGCAACGCTGGGGCTGGGCTTCCAGCGCGTGCAGTTCACATCCGACCTGTTGCCGGCCGACGTACTGGGCGTGTCGGTGTATGACGCCGCCGCGCGCCAGTTCCAGTTCCACCCCGGCCCGGTGTTCACCCATGTATTGCTGGCCGACGAGATCAACCGCGCGCCGCCGCGCACGCAAAGCGCGCTGCTCGAGGCGATGGCCGAACACCAGGTCACCCTGGATGGCACCACCCGCGCGCTGCCTGAGCCATTTTTCGTCATCGCCACGCAGAACCCGACCGATCTGTCCGGCACCTATCCATTGCCGGATTCGCAACTGGACCGCTTCCTGCTGCGCATGGCGCTGGGCTATCCGAATGCCGAATCCGAACGCGCCCTGCTGGCCGGCAGCGACCGGCGCATGCTGATCTCGCAAGTTCAGCCATTGCTGTCGGCCGATGACGTACTGGCGCTGCGCCGTGTCACTGCCGAAGTACATGCCAGCGAAGCCTTGATCGGCTACGTGCAGGCGCTGCTGGCGCGCAGCCGCAACCACCCCGGCGTGCGCGTGGGCCTGTCGCCACGTGCCGGCATTGCCCTGTTGCGCGCCGCGCGTGCGCACGCATTGCTGCTGGGGCGCACGCACGTGTTGCCCGAGGACGTGCAAGCCTTGTTCGGCCCGGTGACCGCGCACCGGCTGGTGGCAGAAGCCGAAGCATCTTCTTCGGCGGTGCTGGCCAAGGCAATCCTGCACGCGGTGCCGGTGGATTGATTCGATGTCGCTGCGCGGGCGCATCGGCAGGCTGATCGAAAAACTGGCGCGCCCACGCCAGCCCGAAGCCTTGCCCGTGGCCATCGACCGCCGCCGCGTGTATGTGCTGCCGACGCGCTTCGGCCTGTTCTTTGCCGTGCTGGTCGGCGCGATGCTGCTGGGCGCGCTGAACTACAACAACAACCCGGCCCTGTTGCTGGCGTTGCTGCTCGCCGCTGCCGCGCTGGCCAGCCTGGTCGCGGCGCATTTGCAGTTGTCGGGGTTGCGGGTCGAAGCGATTTCCGCCGAACCGGTTAACGCCGGCAATGCCTTGCATCTGCACCTGGCCTTGTCGGTGCGCGACCGCCGCCTGCGCCGTGGCTTGTTGCTGCAAGCCGGCGAACACACCGCGCAGACACCTGCGTTCAACGGCGAAACCGTGGCCGCGCTTGACCTGCCCACCGCGCATCGCGGCTGGCTGTCGCTGCCGCGCATCCGCATTTCGACCACGCAACCGCTGGGGCTGGCGCTGGCGTGGTCATGGGCGTGGCCGGACACCCCGCTGCTGGTTTATCCAGCGCCGGAATTGCAGCCGCCACCATTACCCGGCGGCGAAGGCGGCAGCGCACATGCGCGCTTGCATCCGGCCGGCGACGAGGTACATCACCTGCGCCCGTATCGTGCCGGCGATGCCTTGCGCGCGATTGCGTGGAAGCCCTCGGCGCGGCGCGACACCTTGCTGGTGCGCGAATACGAGCAACCGGCCGGCATGGAAACGGCGCTGGACTGGTTCGCGCTTGCTTCGTTGCCGTGGGAGTTGCGCATTCGCCGCCTGGCCGCGTGGGTGGATCTGGCCGAACGCGAAGGCCGCCGTTATCGCCTGCGCCTGCCGGGCCAACCCGCGCTGGGTCCAGCGCAGGGGGCTGCGCATCGTCATCTTTGCTTGCGCGCGCTGGCGCTGTTGCCGGAGGGATGAAGTGGCGATGCGCATGAACACGAAGCCTGCTGTTGCCATCGACACCACCACCCGCGCTTGGGCGTTGGCGGCTGCCTTGCTGGCCCTGTTGCCGCTGCTGCTGCAGCTGCCCGGCCCGCTTGCGGTCGGCATTGCCGTTGCTGCCGCGCTGGTCACTGCGTTGTCCTGGCGCGAACCCTTGCCGCTGGCATTGCGGCTATTGCTGGCACTGGCGATGCTGGCTGCGGTGTTCTGGGTGATGGGCTCGCGGCTGGGTCGTGATAGCGGTTGTGCGTTGCTGGCCGCGATGCTGGCGATCAAGCCTTCCGAGGCGCACAGCCTGCGCGATGCGCGCAGCCTGGCCGGGTTTGCGTTGTTCGCTCCGTTCGCTGCGTTCCTGCTCGACCAAGGGCCGATAACGATGGTGCTCGGATTGCTGGCGGCGCTGACCGGGCTGCTGGCATTGCAACGGCTGGCCGATGCCGAAACCCAGGCCGCCGGCACGACTCCACCGCTGCGGCAGCGATTGCTGACCACCGGCAAGCTGGTCGCGCTGGGTTTGCCGCTGGCGTTGGCGGCGTTCTGGTTGTTCCCGCGATTGGCCACGCCGCTGTGGGGCGTGCCCGAGCGCGCACTGGCCCGTCCCGGCCTGTCCGACCGGATGACGCCGGGCGAATGGATCGACTTCCTGGCCGACGACACGCCGGCCGCGCGCGTGCAGTTCTTCGGCCCGGAGCCCGCGCCGCAGGAAATGTATTGGCGCGGACCGGTGCTGTGGGATTTCGATGGCCGCGAATGGACGCAGTCGCCGTGGCTGCGCGGCCTGCCCGCCGCACCGGTGGCATCAACGGCCACGCGTTGGGACTACCAGATCGAACTGGAAGCCACCGACCGCCGGCAACTGGTCGTGCTGGACCTGCCGCTGGCCGCGCCGGAAGACACGGCGCTGTCGCTGGACTACGGCCTGTTCGTGCCACGGCCACTGAGTTCGCTGACCCGCTGGCGCATGCAGTCCGCGCCGCCGCAAAGTTTCCAGCCGGAACTGCCGACAACCTTGCGCCAGCGGGCCCTGGCGCTGCCATCGGGCCGCAACCCGCGCACGCTGGCGCTGGCACGGCAATGGCGGCAGGAAGCCGGCGACGACGATGCCGCCATCGTCAACCGCGCACTGGACCAGGTGCGCGCCGAATTCGGCTACACCCTGGACGTTCCGCTGCCGGGGCGCGATGGTGTCGATGAATTCCTGTTCGAGCAGAAACAAGGCTATTGCGAACAGTTCAGTTCGTCCTTCGTGGTGCTGATGCGTGCGGCCGGCATTCCGGCGCGGGTGGTCACCGGCTATGTCGGCGGACAGCGCAACCGCTTCGGAGGCTATTGGGTGGTGCGACGAATGGACGCGCACGCCTGGGCCGAAGTGTGGCTGCCGCAGCGCGGCTGGGTACGCGTGGATCCGACCGCAGCGGTCGCGCCGGAACGCATCTTCGACACGCTGGAGCAACGCGCCGCTGCTACCGGCGGTCTGGCCGACATGGGCCGGATCGGTGATTTCAGCGACTGGATGCGGCGCGGCTGGAACGACCTGCTGCTCGGCTTCAACGCCGCCCGGCAACAAGCGCTGCTGCAACCGCTGGGCATCGAAAAACTGGAAGGCCGGCAACTGGGCGGGCTGTTCGCCGTGACTGCCTTGCTGGCACTGGCCGGCATGGCCTGGCTGCTGGCGCGCGGCGAACGCGAACACGACCCGCTGCTGCGCGCCTGGCACCGGCTGGGCCGGCGCTATGCACGACTGGGACTGGGCCGGCAGGCGCACGAACCGGCACTGGACTGGGCGCGGCGCGTGGCGCGACTGCAGCCAGAACTGGGCACGGCCCTGCTGCCGCTCAGCCGCCGTTTCGCCGATGCGCGCTACGCTGCCACAGTCGCCAATGCGGACGCGCTACTCAAGGACTTGCGCCGGCACCGCCCGAAGCCCTGAATACCCAGCTTCAATCCCAGTTCCAACCCCAGCTTCAATCCAAGTTCCCTTCGAGTTCCAACCCAAGTTCCAGGAGCGTTGCCGATGAAAGCCCGCCTGTTGATGATCGCCGCCACCAGCGCCCTGCTGGCTGCCTGCGCCACCGCACCCAAGCCACTGCAAGGCACCTACCCCACGGTCACCCCACGTGACGCCACCGCCGGTGCGCAGGTCGGTGCCAACGTGCGCTGGGGCGGCAGCATCGTTGAAACCACGCCCGGTCCGGACAGCACCTGCTTCCAGCTGCTGTCGCGCCCGCTCAACGCCACCGGCCGCCCCACCAGCGGCACACCCGACGCCACCGACGGCCGCTTCATCGCCTGCCGCGCCGGCTTCTATGACCCGGCGGTGTTCGCCCCCGGCCGCGAAGTCACCTTCATCGGCCGCATCGACGGCTACGAAACCGCGCGCATCGGCGAATACGACTACAAGCTGCCCAAGGTCGCCGCCGACGTGGTCTACCTGTGGCCGCAGGTGCGCGAAGTCGAAGCGCGCCCGTATCCGTATTACGACCCGTTCTGGGGCCCGGGCCCGTACTGGTGGGGACCGCGCTATCGCGGTTGGTGGTAAGCCTCACTTGGGCCGAACAGAAACGCCGCTCATCGAGCGGCGTTTTTTGTGCGCAACGAAACCAGGCCCATCCCTACGCCGCGCCAAAATGCCCCAGTTGCTTGCCGGCCAGCAGGTGCAAATGCATGTGATAAACGGTCTGCCCGGCATCATCGCGGCAATTCATCACGATGCGGTAGCCGTTCTGCGCAAAGCCTTCGCGGCGCGCGTATTCGGCGGCGGCCAGCGCCAGCTTGCCGACCAGTTCCGCATCGCCGGGCTTGGCGTCGTCGAGGGTCGGGATCAGCACGTTCTTCGGGATGAACAACACATGCACCGGCGCCTGCGGCGCGATGTCCTTGAACGCCAGCACGTCGTCGTCCTCGTAAACAATCGTGGCCGGGATTTCGCGGCGGATGATCTTGCCGAAGAGTGTGTCGTTCATGGCGGGGTTCGGGGTTCGGGATTGGGGAATTCGCCAAAGCATATCGCTTTCGCGGATTCCGGCCTTACAACAACATCTCGCTGCGCGAACCGAACGCATGCGACAGCGTGCCGCGATCGACGTATTCCAGTTCGCCGCCCAGCGGCACGCCGTGGGCCAGGCGGCTGGGTTTGACCTGATGCTGGCGGGCCAGTTGCGCCAGGTAATGCGCGGTGGCCTCGCCTTCGACGGTGGGATTGGTGGCGATGATCATTTCGGCCACTTCACCTGCGGCCAGGCGTTCGGCCAACTGGTCCAGGCCCAGTTCGCGCGGGCCGATGCCATCCAGCGGCGACAGGCGGCCCTGCAGCACGAAATACACGCCGCGATAGCCGGTGGCCTGTTCGATCGCCAAGCGATCAGCCGGCGATTCGACCACGCACAGCAATTGCCGGTCGCGGCTGTTACTGGCACAGACCGCGCAGGTTTCGCCTTCGGTGAAGTCGCGGCATTGCGCGCAATGGCCGATGCGATCCAGCGCCTCGGCCAGCACGCCGGCCAGGTGCTGGCCACGCTCGCGTTCGCGCTCCAGCAGGTGATAGGCCATCCGCTGCGCACTTTTCGGGCCCACGCCGGGCAGGATGCGCAGGGATTCGATCAGTTGTTCGAGGAGGGAAGACATCGGTAATCGAGAATGGAGAATGGGGAATAGGAAAAACAGCAGGGGAAGATGTGCCTTTGCTTTGCAAATTCCCTATTCCCCATTCTCCATTCCCTGAACTTCAGAACGGCAACTTCATCCCCGGCGGCAGCGGCATGCCGGCGGTGGCCGCGCCCATGCGCGTCTTCGATTCGGCATCGACCTTGTTGCTGGCGTCGTTGAAGGCGGCGGCCACCAGATCTTCCAGCATTTCCGCATCGGACAGCAGCGACGGGTCGATGCGCACCTTGCGGCATTCCTTCGCGCCGCTCAGGGTCACCGCGACCATGCCGCCGCCGGCATTGCCGGTCACTTCCATGCTGGCCAGTTCCTGCTGCGCGCGCTGCAGGTTTTCCTGCATCTTCTGCGCCTGCTGCATCAGTTGGGCGATGTTTCCACGCATTGCGGTTTTCCTTGTTTTTCAGTTGTCGAGCGGACGGATCGAATCGGGCACCAGCTTCGCGCCCTGCGCCATCAGCAGGCGCACGTCCGGATGGTTGACGAAATCTTCTTCGGCGGCGCTCTGGCGCTGGCCACGCTCGCGCTGGTCGCGCTCGTTCAAGGTAGGCGCGCTGGCGGTGCCGTCCTCGAACACGATCTGCGGCGCGGCACCCAGGACGGCAGCCAGCGCGGCGGACAGGTCGGCCAGCGATTTCTGCGAGCGCAGGTAGTCGAAGCCTGCCGGCAGCGAGAGTTTCAGCACGCCATCGGCGTGGCCGATGAATGCGGTGTTGGCGGCCAGTTCCTTCGATGGCCCACGCAGGTTGCAACTGGCGACCAGCGCCAGCCATTCCTCGGCATCGCCGATGAGACGCGCGTGCGGCTGTGCGACCGGTGCGATGGGGATGTCGTTGCCAGCGGGGTAAGCGGCGCGGGTTTCGCGCACTTCGTGCTCGGGTTTTGGCGCGGCGGCGGCGACGGGAGGTTGAACCTCGACAACGCGCTCGCTGTTGTTCGCTTTCCCGCCCCTGCCCGCGTCTGGCGAAACGGGAGCAGCAGCCGGTTCCGCTGCAAGCGACGAAGATTCAGCCATGACCGGCGCTGCCGCAGCCATCGAAGACGCACCGGCCGACGCTGTCGCCCTGGCACCCTCGCCCGCCTGCATGCCACCGGGCGCGGCATCGCCGGCCTGCGCCGGGCGGAACGCCAGCATCCGCAGCACGCTCATCTCGAAACCGGCGCGTGCGCTGGGCGCGGAAGGCAGGTCGCGACGGCCAGCCAGCGCCATCTGGTACCACAGTTGCACCACTTCCGGCCGCAACCGCGCGGCGAAGGCGGCCGCGTCGATGCACTCGGCCTCGACCGCCACCTCCGGCACCAGTTGCTTCACCTGGATGCGGTGCAGGGCCTCGGCCAACGCGTCCAGCACCGCGGCCCAATCCGGCGAAAAATCCGCCAGTTTCGCCACGGTTTCCAGCAATTTCGCGCCGTTGCCGTCGGCCAGCGCGTCGAGCATCGCACCGACCTGGGTGCGATCCACCGTGCCCAGCATCGCCGCGACGGTAGCGTCATCCAGCTTGCCGCCGTCCACTCCGCAACCGCTATACGCAATGGCCTGGTCCAGCAGCGACAGACCATCGCGCAGCGAACCATCGGCAGCCTTGGCGATCTGGCGGATCGCGCCGGCATCGGCGTCGATCTGCTCGGCCTTCAGGATCTTGTCGATCTGCCCGGAAATCTGCCCTTCGTCCAGCCGTTTCAGGTTGAATTGCAGGCAGCGGCTCAGCACCGTCACCGGCAGTTTCTGCGGGTCGGTGGTGGCGAGCAGGAATTTCACATGTTCCGGTGGTTCTTCCAGCGTCTTCAGCAGCGCGTTGAACGCCGCCTTCGACAGCATGTGCACTTCGTCGATCAGATAGACCTTGAACTTGCCGCGGCTGGGCATGTACTGCGCGTTCTCGATTACCTCGCGCACGTCGTCAACGCCGGTATTGCTGGCGGCGTCGATTTCCAGCAGGTCGATGTAGCGGCCGGCGTCGATGGCCAGGCAGGTTTCGCATTCGCCACAGGGGTCGGCGCTGGTGCCGCGCTCGCAATTCAGCGACTTGGCGAAGATGCGGGCGATCGTGGTCTTGCCGACGCCACGGGTGCCGGTGAACAGGAAGGCGTGGTGGACGCGGCCGGTTTCCAGCGCATTGGTCAGCGCACGGACGACGTGCTCCTGCCCGACCAGTTCGGCGAAACGCTTCGGACGCCACTTGCGGGCGAGGACGAGGTAACTCATGCGGGCATTGTGCCGCGCTGCGGGGCTGCTTCCAACCTCCAGACACCCTTGCATGGCCAGCACTCGCAATAAATGCCGGCTGCGGCTAGAATTTGCGGCCCCGCTGTCGACCGTCAGGCCGCCGAACGGGAAAACGGAGAGGTGTCCGAGTGGTCGAGCGCGCCGTCAGGCGCGTGAGGGCGAGGCAGGACGCCGAGCGGCAACGCTCCATGGATGGATAGTGCAGTACGGTTTCAAAACGGAGAGGTGTCCGAGTGGTTGAAGGAGCACGCCTGGAAAGTGTGTAAGCGTCTAAACCGCGCTTCGGGGGTTCGAATCCCCCTCTCTCCGCCAGATTTCCACGAGTCGCAATGCCGACTCGCATCCTATGGTGGCCCTGTCGGCCTCCCGCGACGCTAGATCGAAAACCCCGCCAGGGCCGGAAGGCAGCAACGGTATCGGTTGATGCGGGCGCCGGGAATCGTCGGCAGGGCCGCCGCCTTTTCCGAGCGTGGAAAGCGCTGGCTATCCACTGCCATCTGCCGTTGCGACGGCATCGTTGCCACCATCACGGAACGATCGCGGGGCGCGGCAGCAACGGTATCGATTGATGTGGGCGCCGGGAATCGCCGGCAGGGCCGCCGCCTTACTGAAGGTTGCGGAAGTGACTTGCCGATGCGCAGCCCCCGGCGGGGATGCGGAAAGCAGGCCATGGATGGCCTGCGACGGCGACTGAAGACAGGAGTCTGCCGGAGCCGAGTAGCATCCCCGCCGGGGGCCGCGCTTGTGTCCGAAGTCGGCGCACATCAATTGCTGAGAGCTTCCAGCCTCCGCAGACACAGCAAGCGCAAACGCGGCGGGGGCGCCTAGCTCAATCGAGCGAAACCTGCCCCGCCCGCAACGCCGTCGCTTCGGCCAGTTCGAGCACCTCGCCCGGGTGCGCGATGCGGTGACCGCGTGCACGCAACGCTTCGCCGTCAGCCGCACCGGCGTAGTGGTACAGCACGCAGCGCTTCAACAACTCCGGCGGGTATTCGCGTTCCAGGTCGTCGATGCCACTGTGCGAGGGGTTGCCGCGCAGGGCACAGTCGTGGGCGATCAGTTCGTTGTCGTCGGCGTATTTGGCCAGCATTTCCGGGATCGGACGGGTGTCGCCGCTCCAGGTCAGGCTGCCTTTCAGGTGCAGGCCGAAGGCGCTTTGCGGCCAGTGGTGGCGCACCGGGAACACTTCCAGGCGCACGCCGTCATGCCAGAAGTGATCGCCGACCGGGATCAACTGGAACGCATCCCACAGGTTGGTGCCGCCTTCGGCCAGTACGTTGGGGTATTCGCCGACGCGCTGGTGCAGCAGCGGCACCAGTGGCGCGGGCACGTACAGCTTCACCTTGCCACGCCGCGCTTCGAAGAAATACGCGCTGACGAACAACCGCTCGAAGCCGGATACGTGGTCCAGGTGCGCGTGGGTGACGAACACCGCGTCCGGGTACGCGCCGCCGTACTGTTCAAGATAATGGCTCAGGCCTTCCCCACCGCAGTCGATGGTCAGCCACGGCACGCCGTCGCGCTCGATGGTTGCCATCGCCGAGCCCAGTTCGGTGGCGAAGGCATTGCCCACGCCCTGGAAGCGCAAAGCCCATGTCATGTGCAAGCCTCCACCAAATGCAGCCGCGCCATCAGGTGCCGCGCTCCCACGCATGGTCGTAGGCACTGCGCAGGCGGGAGAAATCGTGGTGCACTTCATCCTTCCCGCGCTTGCCGGACAATTTCAGCACCGAACGCTGCAAGCGCGACAGGTTGCGCTCGCGCCACCACGTGGCCGGGATGCGCAACTGGCCGCGATCGAAATCGATCAGCCAGCCCTTGCCGGCGCTGTCGAACAGGAGGTTGTGTGCGTTGAGGTCGGCGTGGTCCAGCCCGGCGCGATGGAAGCGCGCGATCAAGCGGCCGACTTCTTCCCATGGTGCATCGCTGGCGGCCACTTGCAGGCGGTCGGCAAAGCTGTGCACGTCCGGCAAGCGGTCCAGCAGGATTGCGGCGCGGTAGAACAGGCCTTCGCGCAGGTAGCTGGCGGCGATGGGCCGGGGCACCGGCAAACCCTTGTCCAGCAGCGCCCGGGTCAGGCGGAATTCGGCAAAGCTGCGCGTGCGCATCGCGCTGCGCCACAGGTAGCGGTCGTGGCTGAGCTTGGCCGCCAGGCCGCCGCGCTTGTACGGGCGCAGCAGCGCCGGGCCGAAGGGCGCATCGATGAAACACGCGCCGCCGCGCCCACCGCTGCCGACCGGACGTGAATGCTCCCCCCAATACGCCGAAGACATCCACGCCGGTTCTGCTTGCCGGAAGCGCGCACTGTCGAACAGAATCGCCCCATAGCCGCGCCCATCGCGGAACGGCGTCAGCCCTTCGCTTGAATCGAAACCATTCATTGCCCGCGAGTCTAACAACACTTGTCCTCTCTTCCCGCCACTTGCTGCCTGCTGCGCCTGTCCGCGCTGGGTGACGTGACCCACGTCTTGCCGCTGGTGCACACCTTGCACCGCGCCTGGCCGGCCATGCAGTTGCACTGGATCATCGACAAGGCCGGGCACAAGTTGCTGGACGGCCTGCCCGGCGTGCAATTCCACGTCTATGACAAGCAGACCGGCTTGGCCGGCATGCGCGCGCTGCGCCGCGAATTGCCCGAAGAGAGCTTCGATGCACTGTTGCAGATGCAGGTGGCCTTCCGCGCCAACCTGCTGTCGGCCTTCGTGCCGGCGCGGCGGCGCATCGGTTACGACAAGTCACGCAGCAAGGACCTGCACGGGCTTTTCATCGGCGAACGCATCCCCGACCGCCCCGGCATCCACGTGCTCGACGCCATCGGCAGCTTCTGCGAACCGCTGGGCCTGAAACAGACCGAGGTGGCCTGGGATCTACCGGTGCCGGAGGCGGCTTTCGATTGGGCCGCGCAGCAGTGGGAAGACGACGGCAGCCCGGTGCTGATGATCTCGCCCTGCTCCAGCCACGCGCGCCGCAACTGGTACGCCGACCGTTACGCGGCACTGGCCGACCACGCGGCCAGCAAAGGCTGGCGCATCGTGTTGTGCGGTGGGCGCAGCGATCTTGAACGCACCACCGCCGATGCCATCCTCGCAGCGATGAAACACCCGGCGCTGGATCTTGTCGGCAAGGACACGCTGAAACAGCTCCCTGCCCTGCTGGAGCGCGCCAACCTGCTGGTCACGCCCGACTCCGGCCCCATGCACATCGCCAACGCGATGGGCACCAAGGTGCTGGGCCTGCACGCGGCCAGCAATCCGCGCCGCAGCGGCCCGTATTCGGATGTGCGCTATTGCGTGGACAAGTACGACGCGGCCGCACGCAAATACCTGGGCAAGCCGGCCGACGCGCTCAAGTGGGGCGCGAAAGTCGAATTCGACGGGGTGATGGAATTGATCGAAGTCGATGACGCCATTGCCGCATTCGAGCGTTACGTCCACGATCATTCAATGTAGAAAATACAAGAGGAGAATTATGGGCGACTGGGATTTTCTCTACGAAATGCACGATCGCGGTTATAGCCCGAGGGAAATAGCCGATGCCGCTGGCTCTGGCGCTGCACCTTGGGAGTGGGAGTACCTAAGCAAGGAATGGCTCGAATCCGAGCTTGAAGACGAGCCGAAGGATGACTCCTACTCTTTGGAGCCAGATGAGCCCTTTGAGAGCAGGGACGGATTCCCCTTCAGCATCTTGGAACAGACACAAATCTTCCAGGATTTAGTTGACTGCGCACAACGCCATTTCGAAAACACAGGGCGATATTTACAGGTTTGGGGCGAACTCGGAGAGATTTACGCCGAGATCAAGTTCGGACTTCGCCGCCACAAAACTCATGAGGCTGGCTCTGACGGCACGATTGCAGGAAAGATGGTCGAGATAAAAACCATCTCACCTGAAAAAATCAGCGATCGTGTAATCGTCAAGAGCCGAGGGAACTTTGAGCAATTACTCATTATCCGTATTGACCGGAATTTCCAGTTCCAAAGCAAGTTCCTCAACAGAAGCGAGCTGAAAGGAGCTTCCAGCAAGTTCCTTAGAGGACGATTCATGAATGATGCAAACGATGCTTAACGCAGGAAATTACACCGGCGAATTGCCGGTCTTGTAATCCTGATAGCTCTTCTCCTCGACATAGCTGGATCCCAGCGCCAGGTTGATTTCCTTCTTCAGCCGCGCGCGTTCGTCGTTCTCGAAATAGACGCTGCGGGCCAGGCGGATGAATTCGTCGTCGAAGGCCTGCGCCTTTTCCTTCAGGCGGATGTCGTCCTCGATCACCCAGAGGCGCTCGTTGACGGCTTTCAGTTCGGCACGCAGTTGCACCACGTCACCGCCGGCAGCCGGGTGCGCCATCCAGGTCTTTTCCAGCGCCGACAATTCGTTACGCACGTTGGCCAGCTTGGCCGCATCGCTCATGCGCTCGGACTTGATTTGCAGGATGGCGATCTTGTCGAGCAGTTCGCCGAAGGAGACGGGCGTGAGGATTTCGGACATGGGCGTGGTGCCTGGAAAGGATGCCGCGATTGTAAACCCGCCACGTGAAGCGCGGGACTTCCCCTCCTCGTGAAGAAGGGAAGCCGGCTATTCGAAACTGCCCACCGAATCGTGCGCCAGGTTGTCGAAGCGGGTGTATTCGCCGAAGAATTTCAGCTTGAGGCTGCCGGTGGGGCCGTTACGCTGCTTGCCGATGATGACTTCGGCCAGGCCCTTGTCCGGCGAACTTTCCTTGTTGTAGTACTCGTCGCGGTAGATGAACACGATCACGTCGGCGTCCTGTTCGATGGCGCCGGATTCGCGCAGGTCGGCCATCACCGGGCGCTTGTCGGTACGGGTTTCCAGCGAGCGGTTGAGCTGCGACAGCGCGATCACCGGCACGTTCAATTCCTTGGCCAGCGCCTTCAGCGAGCGCGAAATCTCGGAGATTTCGGTCGCGCGGTTCTCGCTGTTGCCCGGCACCGCCATCAGTTGCAGGTAGTCGATCACGATCAGGCCGAGGTCGTGCTCGCGCTTGAGCCGGCGCGCCTTGCTGCGCAACACGTCCGGCGACAAGGCCGGGGTGTCGTCGATGAAGATCTTGGTTTCCTTGAGCAGGCGGATCGCGCTGGTGACGCGGCTCCAGTCCTCGTCCTCCAGTTGGCCGGTGCGCAGGCGAGTGGCGTTGACCCGGCCCACCGACGACATCAGGCGCATCGCCAGCTGGCTGGCCGACATTTCCATCGAGAACACCGCAACGGCTTTCTTCGACTTGAACGCGGCGTATTCGGCCATGTTCAGCGCCAGCGTGGTCTTGCCCATCGACGGGCGCGCGGCCAGGATCAGCAAGTCGGTCGGTTGCAGGCCGGCGGTCATTTCGTCGAATTCGGTATAACCGGTCGGCAGGCCGGTGATGTTGCCGCCGTTGTTGAAGCGGTCCTGCAGCACGTCGAAGGCTTCCTTCAACGCGGTATTGACCGGGGTGAAGTCGGTGCGGCCGCGTGAACCGGCCTCGGCGATGGCGAAGACCTTCTGTTCGGCGCTGGCCAGCAGTTCGGCGCTGTCGCGGCCATCGGGCTGGAAGCCGTCGTTGACGATGACGGTACCGACGTCGATCAACTGCCGCATCACCGCCTTGTCGCGGACGATTTCGGCATAAGCGGCGATATTGGCGGCGCTGGGTGTGTTGCTGGCCAGTTCGATCAGGTAGGCACCATCGGCGACCTGTTCGGACAGGCCCTGCGAATCGAACCATTCGCCCAGGGTGACCGCATCGCAGGGGCGGCTTTTTTCGGTCAATTCGGCGATCGCGCGCCAGATCAACTGATGGTCGCGGCGATAGAAGTCATTGGCCGTCAGCTTGTCGCCAACCCGGTCGAAGGCCTGCGGGTCGAGCATCAGCCCGCCCAGCACCGCCTGTTCGGCCTCGATGCTGTGCGGCGGCACGCGCAGGTGCTCGATGCGACTGTCGCTGGGATCGTTGCGGAAGTTCGGGCGTGCGGACATGGCGGCGTGCAACGGGAAGGGAACCGGATGGGGCATGGTAGGGGCCGGGCCAGTGGATGCGCGACGGAACAAGTTGTGGATAAGTGGATCCACGGATAACCGAACGCAGTCTCACAGGTTGCGACAGCCGAGCCCTATTGCGGCAGTTTCTTGCCATCGTTGTGCGCTGGCCTCGGAAGCAAGCGCATCGGCTTCGGGGGCAAGCGTGTCGGCTTCGGGAGCAAGCGTGTCGGCTTCGGGAGCAAGCGTGTCGGCTTCGGGAGCAAGCGTGTCGGCTTCGGGAGCAAGCGTGTCGGCTTCGGGAGCAAGCGCAGCCCCCGGTGGGGATGCGGAAAGCAGGCCATCCCTGGCCTGCTTTCCGCATCCCCACCGGGGGCTGCGCATCGGCGATTCATTGCTGTCGCTTTCGATCGGAGCGACAAACCTATCGCCTCGGATAGTCTGCAGACCAAACCGCGTGACTGCGGCGATCAACGATCCGACTTGAGGTATTGCATGAACGGGTCGTTGCGGTCCAGCACGATCACGCCGTTGCCGTCGGCGAACGAGGCGCGATAAGCCTCCAGGCTGCGGTAGAAGGCGTAGAAGCCGGGGTCGCCGGCGGTGGCGGCCGCGTAGATGCGGGCCGCTTCGGCGTCGCCTTCGCCGCGCAGCTTCTGCGCGTCGCGTTCGGCTTCGGCCACCAGCACCGACTGGTCGCGGTCGGCCTGGGCGCGGACGGTGCGGGCCTGTTCCTCGCCTTCGGCGCGCAGTTTGCTGGCCACCTGCTTGCGCTGGGCGCGCATGCGTTCGTAAACATCGGTGATGACCTGGCTGTCGGTCGGCAGGTCGATCTGCTTCAGGCGCAGATCGACGATCTGCACGCCCAGCGTGGCCGCGCCTTCGTTGATGCCCTTCAACTGCGCGGCAACAATTTCGTTGCGGTCGCCGGACACCAGTTGCTGCAAGGTGCGGGCGTTGATCTCGTTGCGCAGCGAGTCGGTGATGATCGGGGCCAGGCGCGCTTCGGCCGTGTCCTCGAAACCGCCGGTGGCGCGGTAGAAGGCACGCACGTCGGAGATGTAGCCGATGGCGAAGAAGTCGATGATGACGTCCTTGCGCTCGGAGGTCAGGTAGCGCTCCGGCTGGGTTTCCAGCACCTTGAAGCGGCGGTCGAAGACCTTGGCCGTTTCCACCAGCGGCCATTTGAAATGCAGGCCGGGTTTGATGTCGGCACGGACCACGCGGCCCAGGTTCAGCACCAGCGCGGTCTGGTCTTCGCGCACCACATAGACCGAGCCCAGCAGGCCCAGCAATACAGCCGCCGCGACGGCGACGATCAGGGAAGATTTCATCGTTGCACCTCCTTGCGCTCGACCGGGCGTGACGGGCGCACGTCAGTGCGCGCCGATGGCGTGCTTTCCACCGCCGGCATGGTCATCTCGCTCACCAGCGGGCCGGGCACAGCCGCGCTTTCCGCACCGCCGGCTTGTGCCGTCATCGGCACGTAGATGATCTGCTTGCCATCGCCGCCAACCACTTTGCGGTTCTGCGCCAGCACGCCTTGCACGGTTTCCAGCCACAGGCGCTTGCGGGTGACTTCCGGCGCGTTCTTGTATTGCGCGTACAACTGGCTGTAGCGACTGGCGTCGCCTTCGGCCCGGGCGACGATGGCGGCCTTGTAGCCTTCGGCCTCGGTGCGCTGGCGGGCGGCGGTACCGCGCGCTTCGGGCACGACCTTGGCCGCGTAGGCGTTGGCTTCGTTGACCAGGCGGTCCTTGATCTGCTGGGCGCTGTTCACTTCGTCGAAGGCGGGCTTCACCTCTTCCGGCGGACGGGCGTCGGGCAGGTTCAGTTCGGTCACCATCAGGCCGGTGCGATAGGCATCCAGCGAGGCCTGCAGGCGGGTCTTGGCCGATGCAGCCATCGCGCCGCGTTCGGCACCCAGCACGGCATCCAGCAGCGAGCGGCCGACCTGTTCGCGCACGGCGCTTTGCGCGGCCTGCTTGACCACCTCGTCGGCGTTGCGCGTGCCGAACAGGTACAGGCGCGGGTCGGCGATGCGGTATTGCACGTTCAGCGACACGTTGACGATGTTCTCGTCATTGGTCAGCACCGGCATGGTGGCGCTGAAGGTCTCGATGCGGGTGGCATTGACCTTGCGCACGCTCTCGATCGGCCACGGCCACTTGAAATTGGGGCCGGGTTGCATGATCCGGTGGAACTGGCCGAAGCGCAGCACCACGCCGCGTTGTTGTTCGCCCACCAGCTGGAAACTGCTGAACAACACCAGCAGGCCCAGCACGATGCCGACCAGGCGCAGGCTGCCACCATTGCCGCCGCCATCGAACAGGCCACGCAAACGTGCCAGCAGGTCGTTTGTACCGTTGCCGCCATTGCCGCGCGGCTTCCAGGGATTGCGTCTGTCGTTGCCGCCAGAACCGCTGCCGGGGGTATTCCAGGCCATGCCTTCTCCAGATTCGTGGTGATTCGCGCCGGTTTTGGCCGGCATTTGCCCGATTCTACTAGACGGGCCTGTTTTTCCGCAGGATCACGGCTCCAGCTCGGGCAACAAGGTTTCCAGCGGATGCCCGCCGGCCTGCGCCGCCAGCCGCTGTGCATCGGCCAGGGCCAGGTCGATGGTCAGGTGCCAGCCGTGTTCGTCATGGTCTTCACCCAACACCGCGCCCAGCGCATGCAAGCGAGACCGCAATCGCGCCGAATGCGCCGGCAGGTCAATGCGACCGCGCACGCGATGGAAGCCCAGTTGCTGCGCCAGCACGCCACGCAGCAGGTCGATGCCCAGGCCGTCGCGCGCGGAAATCCAGACCCGTTCATTGCCGTCACCGGGCACGTCGTGGCGCGGCTGCGCGCCGTCGATGCGGTCGATCTTGTTGAACACCAGCAATTGCGGGATGTCGCCGGCACCGATTTCCTGCAGCACTTCATCGACCTGACCGATGCGCTCATCCCGGAGTGGATCGGCGGCATCGACCACGTGCAGCAGCAGGTCGGCCTCGCGCGCTTCGCCCAGGGTGGAACGGAACGCGGCCACCAATTCATGCGGCAAATCGCGGACAAAGCCGACTGTATCGGCCAGCACCACGCCACCACCGGGCAGCTCGATGCGGCGCACGGTGGGGTCGAGCGTGGCGAACAACTGGTCGGCGGCGTAAGCCTCCGCACCAGTCAGCGTATTGAACAGGGTCGATTTGCCGGCATTGGTGTAGCCGACCAGGGCCACGCGCGGCAGTTCGCTGCGCATGCGCGCACGGCGCATCTGCGTGCGCTGCACTTCGACCTTTTCCAGCCGCTTCTGCAACTGCTCGACGCGCTTCTGCAGCAGGCGACGGTCGGTTTCCAACTGGGTTTCGCCGGGTCCGCGCAGGCCGATGGAACCGCCGCGCTGGCGCTCCAGGTGGGTCCAACCACGCACCAGCCGCGTGGCCATGTGCTTGAGCTGGGCCAGTTCGACCTGCAACTTGCCTTCATGCGAACGCGCACGCTGGGCGAAGATGTCCAGGATCAGCCCGGTGCGGTCCAGCACGCGGCGTTCCAGCGCCTTCTCCAGGTTGCGCTCCTGCCCCGGCGACAGCGCGAAATCCACCAGCACCAGATCGGCCCCGGCGGCATCGGCGACGGCCTTGGCCTCCTCCAGCTTGCCACTGCCGATCAAGGTGGAGGGATTGGGCCGGTCGATGCGCGCGGTCAGCACCCCGGCAATGCCGGCCCCGGCCGAGCGCGCCAGTTCGGTGAATTCCTCCACCACGTCATCGGCCAGCGGCCCGCGGTGCGGGAGGATCAGCAGCGCGTGCTCGCCTTTTTTCGATCTTTCAAACATTGCGAAAGTGTGGGGGCGGCAAGCTGGAAATCAATGGACATGAGAACCCCTGCGACCGGCAGGTTGCCACCGGTTGCGCTGACTCCACTCATGATCTCGGCCTGCAGAACCGAAAACGATAGGACTTATTCGCTTTCGTCGACGGCAGCTTCACCGCCTTCGTTGCCTTCGTCGCCCTGCGTCACCGGACCCATGCGCACATTGCGCGCCGGCACCACGGTGGAGATGGCGTGCTTGTAAACCATCTGGCTGACGGTGTTGCGCAACAACACCACGAACTGGTCGAAGGACTCGATGGTACCCTGCAACTTGATGCCATTGACCAGATAGACCGACACCGGCACACGTTCGCGCCGCAACGCATTCAGGAAAGGATCCTGCAAGGACTGCCCCTTGGACATTTCATGCTCCTGGCCTTCTTGCTGAAGGCTCGTCTTGTTTGCCGGGCGGCTCAGCGTTTTCCCCACGCGCCACCCGGTGGGGCGATGTTACACAACCCGGCGCTGGCAATCACGAACCACGCCCCAGGAACAGGTCCAGCGCTTCGCGCAATGCCCTGCCATCGTGCTGCGGGTCGAACCAGCGGGCATCCAGCTCACCGCGCAGCCAGGTCAACTGGCGCTTGGCCAGCTGGCGGGTGGCGAAGATGGCGCGGTCGCGGAATTGCGCCGCGTCAACGCTGCCGTCGAGATATTCCCACGCCTGCCGGTAGCCGACCGCACGGATAGCCGGCAAATCCAGCACCGCCGGGTGCGCCTGCAATTGCGGCAAGGCGCGCAGGCGCTGCATCTCATCGAGGAAGCCATCGGCCAGCATTGCGTCGAAGCGGCGTTCGATGCGTTCGTGCAGCACGGCGCGATCACGCGGAGCCAGCACCAGTTTCAGCACGCGGAACGGGAAGCGCATCGGCGTGGCCTCGCGTTGCCATGCGCTGATCGGCTTGCCGCTGATGCGGAACACTTCCAGCGCACGCTGGATGCGCTGCGGGTCGGTCGGCTGGATCCGCCGCGCCGCATCAGGGTCAATCTGCGCCAGTTGCACGTGCAACGCCGGCCAACCGATTGTTTTGGCCTGTTCGGCGATTTGCGCACGCAAATCGGCATCGGCCTGCGGCATTGGCGAAAGGCCTCGCAGCAAGGCCTGGAAATACAGGCCGGTGCCACCGGCAAGGATCGGCAGCTTGCCGCACGCGGCGATGTCATCCAGTGCCATGCGCGCATCATCGGCGAATTCCGCCGCCGAATACGGTTGCCACGGCTCGCGCACGTCGATCAGGTGGTGCGGGACTTGTGCGCGTTCTTCTGCAGTCGGTTTCGCCGCGCCAATGTCCAGGCCGCGATAGACCAGCGCCGAATCGATGCTGACGATTTCGCCGTTGCAGGCTTGTGCCCATTCCAGCGCCAGCGCCGACTTGCCCGAGGCGGTTGGGCCCATCAGGGCGATGGCGAGTGGGCGGGTGTCAGGTCGCATGCAGGGAATGGATCAAGCCGGGGAATAGGGATATCGCAGGCTGCTCCGGACATACCCCCCCCGGGAAGGGGAATCCGTGCCATGCCACTCGATTCCGGCACGGGCCCGCTAATCGTTCGCACGGCAGACCCGTTCCCCACCTCGGCGGATTTGCATGACACGCGTCGCCAAATCGACGATCCGGCGAGCGCGATTGCGCGAATCTTGCAAGGTTTCACGCGAATTATACACGGCGCTAACGTATAGTTCGCCGACTTCCACAGGGGGATGCACAACTAGCGTGACTACGGCTGCCTGCGGGTCCGAGCATTCGGTACGCCTGCAGTTTCGGCGAATCCCCATGTGGAGTGAATAGAACAATGCAGTCCCCGATTTCCGATCCCACCGCATGGCGGGCACGGCTTCTGGCCGTATTGGTCGCAACGACTCTGGCGGCATGCGGCGGAGGCCAAAGATCGGGCGAATCCCAGGCGGCGGCGTCCTCGTCCTCCTCGTCCTCCTCGTCCTCCTCCTCGTCCTCCTCGTCCTCCTCGTCCTCCTCGTCCTCCTCGTCCTCCTCGTCCTCCTCGTCCTCCTCGTCCTCCTCGTCCTCCTCGTCCTCCTCAGCCACGACCTCGGTCCCCAATCCCATCCTGTTCGTGACCCAGGTTCCCACCAATGGCGACCTGTTTGCGAGCCGCCTGTCCGTTTTCGCCAATCATCTGACCGACCTGTCGGGCCTGCCGCGCGGCGGCGACCTGATGATCCGCTACCCGGACGGCAGCATCCGCAATCTGACCAAGGAATCCGGCTACGGCGTCGAGGGCCTGCAAGGCGCGAACGCGATCGCGGTACGCGAGCCTACCGTGCACTGGAGCGGCACCAAGGCAATCTTCAGCATGGCGGTGGGCGGTGCGCCGGCCAGATACCAGGCCCCCAACGTCAAGTGGCAATTGTATGAAGTAACCGGCTTGGGCAAGGGGCAAACCGCCGTCGTCACCAAGGTGCCGCAGCAGCCCAACTACAACAACGTCTCGCCGTTGTACGATAGCAACGACCGCATCCTGTTCACCTCCGACCGGCCACGCGGAGGCGAATCGCATCTCCACCCACAACTCGACGAATACGAGAGCACGCCCACCGTCACCGGCATCTGGCACCTGAATCCCGCCAATGGCGAACTGAAGCTGCTCAACCACACGCCCAGCGGTGCGTTTTCCCCGATCATCGACAGCTACGGCCGCGTGATCTTCACCCGCTGGGACCACCTGCAGCGCGACCAGCAGACGGAAGTAGGCAGCTATGGCGCGTACGATTTCGCGAGCGAAGCCTCCAGCGCGGCCAACGTGGGTCTCCAGGCGGAAACGTTCCCGGAATCGCGAACCGGCATGAGCAGTTCCTACGGCACGGTGAACGCGTTTACTTATAACCTGTTCACGCCTTGGCAGATGCACCAAGACGGCACCGAGGAATTGTCGCTCAACCACATCGGGCGGCACGAACTTTCCTTCAGCTACATATCCAAGAGCTTCGCCAACGACAGCGCGTTGTCCGACAACACGAACACTTCGCTGATCGCCAACAAGAAGTACATCAAGCAAGACAGCGGGCTGTTCCAAGTGCGTGAGGATCCTACTTCGCCGGGAACATACTACGGCATCAATACCAGCGAATTCGGCACGCTGGGCACCAACCAGATCGTGCGCATCACCGGCGCGCCCACGCTCAACGCGGAGCAGATGACCATCACCGATGCCTCGCCCACCAGCCTGTCCGGCGGGCGCTTCCGCAACCCGTTGCCGCTGAGCACCGGTCACATGGTCGCGGCCTACACCAGCAGTTCCACGGTGTCGGGCAGCATCCAGTTGCGCCTGTACCAGCTGCAGACCAACAGCGACGGACTGCTGACCGCCGGCACAGCGCTGACGCCCGGAATCACCAAGTCCATCACCTGGTGGGATCCGGATATCCAGCGCAGCTTCAACGGCGCGTTGTGGGAAATCGAACCCGTGGAGGTCGTGGCCCGCACGCGCCCACCCGTCACCACGGCCCGGCTGGAAACGCCGGAACAGTCGCTGTTCGGCAGCGAAGGCGTCAACGAAACCGCGTTTCGCGAATGGCTGAAGACCAACCAGCTGGCCTTGATCATTACCCGCAACCAGACCAGTCGCGACCGCGACGACAAGCAGCAGCCGTTCAATCTCCGTGTCCCGGGCGGCGTGCAGACTCAGAGCGGCAATGGTGCGGTGTACGACATATCTCACTTCCAGGTGCTGCAGGCCAACATGATCCGGGCCTACACCGGCTTCACTCGCGGCCGGCGCCCGATAGCGCAGCCGATTAGCGCCATCGCCGCGAACCCGGCCAATCCCAATGGCCCGACCGGCAGCGTGAGCATCGCCGCGGACGGCTCGACTGCGGTCTTCGTGCCCGTCAACCGGGCGCTGACCTGGCAAACCACCGATGCCGGCGGCGTGCCGATCGTGAGGGAACGCGTGTGGGTCACGATGCAACCCGGCGAGATCCGCACCTGCACCGGCTGTCATGGCGAAAATAGCCGCAACCAAGCGGGTGCCGTTCCGTCCACGCAGCAACCGGAAGCCTTGCGCCAATTGCTTCGCAACTGGAAGCAGGCCAACTCCACACGACCATGATTTGCACGAACGGTTCTCAGCCGAAAATCCCGGGGAGCAGTGTTCCACCACGCAAGCCAGCGCGGCTTCGCCTACGGTCCATTCGCCGGCCCGCGCTGACGCCGGACATGATCGAAACCAGCGTCGTCCCCTCCCGGCATCCCGTAGGGGCGGATCGGCATCGCCACGCGTCCGTCCAACTCCCATGGTGATTCACTGACCTTCCCGCACCATCGGCCGATCCACGCCTGCCTTGCCCGCCCGAAGCCGATGTCCAGGCGGATCGGCACGAATCAGTCGTCCGGCCACGCAATCGCCGGCTTTGTATCCTTGCGCGGCGTCGGCACGGCGGCGACCGCATTCCAGACTTTCAGCGCATCGACGGTGACGGCAACGTCATGAACGCGCAGGATGCCCGCGCCGTTCTGCGCGGCAATCAAATGCGCGGCGACCGAGCCTGCAGCACGCTGCGCCGGTTCATCGCGGCCGGTGAGTTCGCCGATGCTGCGCTTGCGCGACAGGCCTGCCAGTACCGGCACGCCCAGTTCGGTGAAGCGCCGCAACTGCGCCAGCAACACCAGGTTGTGCGCGGTGGTCTTGCCGAAGCCGAAGCCGGGGTCAACGATCAGGTTCTTCTTCGCGATGCCGGACATTTCCGCAGCGAAGATGCGTTCGGTCAGGAAGCGATGCACTTCGCCGACCACGTCGTCGTACTCGGGCGCATCCTGCATCGTGCGCGGCTCGCCGAGCATGTGCATGATCACGACCGGTACGCCGAGTTCCGCGGCAGCATCCAGCGCGCCGGATTGGCGCAGGCCGAAGATGTCGTTGATCATGCCGGCACCGGCGGCGACGGCGGCGCGCATCACTTCCGGCTTGAAGGTATCGATGCTGATCGGCAGCCGGGTTTCCTTCGCCAGTCGCTTGATGACAGGAACGACGCGGCGCAATTCCTCGTCCAGCAACACGGCCTGCGCACCGGGCCGGGTCGATTCGCCGCCGATGTCGAGGATGTCCGCACCCTCTTCCGCCAGTTTCAAGCCGTGCGCGACCGCAGCCTCCAGCGTGTCATGCGCGCCGCCGTCGGAGAACGAATCCGGGGTGACGTTGACGATGCCCATGACCAGCGGGCGGTAGAGCTTGAGGATGCGGCCGGCGCAGTCGATTTGCGGGGTGGTGTCGAACATGGTGGCAGACGGGACAGGAGATGGAGAAATGATAACGGCACCGTCTTCGGTGCCGTTATCTCGAATCCGCCGTGAGACCACTCTGCCTCCGGTCTCCCTCTTCCCGACTTTCCGGCAAATCAGGTCTGCGCTGCCGGCCCACCGATCGGCGTCGGTGGGCGCGGGGGCTTGCGGGCCTTGTCGGTCTTTCCCCAGTCCGCCGGCGGCGGCACGTCGCGGCCTTCCATGATCGCGTCGATCTGCGGCGCATCGATGGTTTCGTATTCCAGCAGCAGCTTGGCCATCTGGTGCAGCTTGTCGATGTTCTCGGTCAGGATGGTCTTGGCACGGCCGTAGGCGCTGTCGAGGATATCGCGCACCACTTCGTCGATCTTGCGCGCGGTTTCGTCGGAAACGCTCTTGTGCTGGGTCACCGAGCGACCCAGGAACACCTCATCCTCTTCCTCGCCATAGGCAATCGGGCCGAGTTCGTCGGACAGGCCCCACTTGGTGACCATGTTGCGGGCCATCTTGGTCGCGCGTTCGATGTCGTTGGACGCGCCGGTGGTGACCTTGTCGGTGCCGAAGATCAGTTCCTCGGCCACGCGGCCGCCGTACAGCGTGGCCAGGCGGCTGTGCAGGCTTTCGCGGGTGGAACTGTAGCGGTCGCCTTCGGGCAGGAACTGGGTCACGCCCAGTGCGCGACCACGCGGGATGATGGTGACCTTGTAAACCGGGTCGTGATCCGGCACCAGCCGGCCGATGATGGCGTGGCCGGCTTCGTGGTAGGCGGTATTGGTCTTTTCTTCCTCGCTCATCGCCATCGAGCGGCGCTCGGCACCCATCAGGATCTTGTCGCGCGCGCGATCGAACTGCTCCATGCGCACGTCCTTCTCGTTGGCGCGCGCGGCGAACAGCGCGGCCTCGTTGCACAGGTTGGCCAGGTCTGCGCCGGAGAATCCCGGCGTGCCGCGCGCGATCGTCATTGGCTCCACGTCGTCGGCCAGCGGCAGCTTGCGCATGTGCACGCGCAGGATCTGTTCGCGGCCCTTCACGTCGGGCAGGCCAACCACCACCTGGCGGTCGAAGCGACCGGGACGCAACAATGCCGGATCCAGCACGTCGGGGCGGTTGGTCGCAGCGATGATGATGACGCCTTCGCCGCCCTCGAAACCATCCATTTCGACCAGCAACTGGTTGAGCGTCTGCTCGCGCTCGTCGTGGCCGCCGCCCAAGCCGGCACCGCGATGGCGGCCGACCGCGTCGATTTCATCGATGAAGATGATGCACGGCGCGTGCTTCTTGGCCTGCTCGAACATGTCGCGCACGCGCGATGCGCCCACGCCGACGAACATCTCGACGAAATCCGAGCCGGAAATGCTGAAGAACGGCACCTTGGCCTCGCCAGCGATCGCCTTGGCCAGCAAGGTCTTGCCGGTGCCGGGCGGGCCAACCATCAGCACGCCGCGCGGGATCTTGCCGCCAAGCTTCTGGAACTTGGACGGGTCACGCAGGAATTCGACCAGCTCGCCGACTTCTTCCTTCGCTTCATCGCAACCGGCGACATCGGCGAAGGTCACCTTGATCTGGTCCTCGCCCTGCAGCTTGGCGCGCGACTTGCCGAAGGACATCGCGCCCTTGCCGCCCGCGCCGCCGCCCTGCATCTGCCGCATGATGAAGATCCAGAAGCCGATGATCAGCAGCACCGGCAGGAAGTTCATCAGGATCGCCGCCAGCGAAATGCCGCTGCTGGGCTTTTCGCGGGTGACGACCACGTTCTTGTTGACCAGCACGTTGATCAGGTCATCGTCCTTGGGACCATAGACGGTGGCGGTGGTGCCGTCGCCGCGCTTGTAGGCGATAGCATTGGTCGCCAGCGTGGTGTCGTTGGTGAATTGCACGGCCTGCACGCGGCCGCTGTTCACTTCCTGCAGGAAGTCCGAATAGGCGATCTCGCCCGCGCCGGTGCCACCACCGCGATTCGGCGAAAAGCTCTGGAACACCACCATCAGCACGACGGCGACGACCACCCACAGCAACAGATTCTTGGCCAAGTCGTTCATCCTCATTCTTTTCCCGGCGTGCCTCTACGTGGTTACCTTACTTCATCGCGGCTGCAGCCGCTTGCCCTGCCCCAGCGCATAAACCTCCGGCGACCGCTTGCGCGAGGCGTCCGGCTTGCGGATCACGACCTTGTCGTAGCGCTTGCGCAGCTCGCGGACGTAGTCGTCGAAACCCGTGCCCTGGAACAACTTGATCAGGAACGCGCCGCCGGGCTTCAGGTGGCCGTCGGCGAAATCCATCGCCAGCTCGGCCAGATGCATCGCCCGCGGCTGATCCACTGCATCCATGCCACTCTTGTTGGGGGCCATGTCCGACAAAACAAGGTCCACCGGCTGCCCGTTCAGCATCGCCTCCAGCTGTGATAACACGCTGTCCTCCCTGAAGTCGCCATGAAGGAACTCCACCCCGGCCAGCGGCGGCATCTCCAGGATGTCCATCGCCACCACCCGGCCGCTGTCGCCCAGCGCCTGGCGCACGTACTGCGACCAGCCACCGGGGGCCGCGCCCAGATCGACGACCACCATGCCGGGCTTGAGCAGGCGGTCGCGGGCGACCAGCTCTTCCAATTTGTAGGCCGCACGCGAGCGCATCCCCTCGGCCTGGGCCTTTTTCACGTAGGGATCGGAGAAGTGTTCCTTCAGCCAGCGCTGGCTGGATTTGCTGCGGGTGGCCATGCGGATTCGCCCCTTCCCCGTGTCGTAGGGAAGGCCAAAGATGATGGGTGGAATGGCCGGCCATGATACCCTGAACCCCCATCACGACCCGTTTTTGCGCATGCCCACCGTCCTCACCGCCGCCCAGAACCGTTTCCTGCGCGGCCAGGCCCATGATCTGAAGGCGCTGCTGCAAACCGGCGGCAAGGGCGTCACCCCGGCCTTCCTGGCCGAACTGGATGAAGTGCTGGAACGCCACGAACTGGTCAAGGTCAAGGTGGCCGCCGAGGATCGCGACGCCCGCGACACGCTGATCGCCGAGCTCACCGGCCACAGCGACGCCGCGCTGGTGCAGCGCATCGGCCACGTCGCCATCCTGTACCGCCCCAGCAAGGACAAGCGGCAGATCGTGTTGCCGCGTAACTGAAAGCCGGGAATGGAGAATAGGGAATCGGGAATGGTGAAAAGCCGGAAACGCTGCTTCTGACCATTCTCCATTCCCTATTCCCCATTCCTGCCTCACCCCATGTACCTGAACCGCGAAATTCCCGACTACAACTTCGTCCTGCGCGGCGCGGACGGGCACAGTGCACGGGTCAACGATCGCGTGCTGGCGGCCAGCTTCATCCTCTCGCCGATGCAGTTGATCGAAGACTGGCCGGTTCAATCCGCCACGGCATTGACGGCCGAACACTTGGCCCCGCTGCTGGCGCTGAACCCGGAACTGGTGCTGCTGGGTAGCGGCGAACGGCAAGTCTTCCCGCCCGCCACCACGATGGCCGCCTGCCTGACCCGTGGCGTCGGCATCGAAGTGATGACCAATGCCGCCGCAGCACGCACCTTCAACGTGCTGGCCGGCGAAGGGCGGCGCGTGGTGGCGGGGTTTCTGCTGGACACCTGAAACCTTGCTACCATCGCCACAAACCCGCGAGGGAGCCGTCATGAACACGCAAAAACTCGACCCCATCGTTTCCGAATTCGAGACCGAGGAAGAGGCGCAAGCCTACGACCAGTGGTTTCGTGCCAAAGTCCAGGCTGCCTTGGATGACCCACGCCCAAGCATCCCGCACGATGAAGCAATGGCGCGCATTTACGCGACCATCGACCGCATTGCAGCCCGAAAGAAATCCGCCTGAGCATGCTGCCGGTCATCTGGCGGCCATTGGCGCTTGAATCCCTCGACGGCATCGTCGAATACATCGCACCTTTCAATCCACGCGCAGCATTGGATCTGACCGAGCGCATCGAGCGCACCGCACAACTGCTGGCCGATCATCCGTATCTCGGCCGCGAAGGCCGCATCCACGGCACGCGCGAACTGTTGCCACACCCAAATTATTGGCTGGTCTATCAAGTAACGGTCACGTGTGTCGAAATACTGGCCGTTGTCCATGCACGCCGGCAATATCCCTGACACGCGCATCTCATGCGAAATTCACTCCAATCATCTGCTTGAGCAACTCTGCGTAGGCGAGCGATTCCCGCTGCTGAGTGCCGGTCATATCGAATGCGAAATCCCCCCAATACAGCCAGTCCGGCAGCGGTCCGCTGTTGCGGAACGGGCCATCGCCCATGAAACTGAACAGATACACTTCGTCGCCATCCCGCAAACGCAGGCTGACGAAAAAACAGTCGACGCTGTCGTGCGACCATCTTGTCCAACTGGCGAGCGCATTCATGTCTGCATAGTCGTAGCGACGCCTTTGATTTTGGAAAAGAGAATCTGCCGGCGCGAACTGAATATCCAGAACCAGCGATCTTCGACCACCACGTCCCTGCGCCACGGATTGACCGCGACCTCGCGGCGAAAACACCCCAAGGAAAGAATTTGCCATCGCAACGCCGTCCTTGCGATCAGGGCATTGTTGCGCTTGACGACGCGTGGACACGCGGAAAACAGGGATGAAGTGAACGCCATGCGCCGTCACCCTACTTCCGAGGTAAACAATCCTGCGGATTGACCGGCTTGCCGTTGTAGCGGATCTCGAAGTGCAGCATATCGCGCGAGGCACCGCTGCGGCCCATCTCGGCGATCTGCTGGCCGGCCTTGACGATCTGGCCTTCGTTGACCAGTCGCTTGCGGTTGTGGCCGTAGGCCGACAGCCATTGTTCGTCGTGCTTGATGATGATCAGTTCACCGTAGCCGACCAGACCGGCGCCGGAATACACCACGGTACCGTCGGCCGCTGCGCGCACCGATTGGCCGCTGCTGCCGGCAATATCGATGCCCTGGCGGGTGGCGTCGCCACCGGCAAAGGTGCCGACGATCTGCCCGTCGGTCGGCCAGCGCCAGTTGAAGTTGCCGGCCACCGGTACCGGCGTGGCTGCCGGTGCAGGCGTGTTCGTTTTCGGGGTTTGCGTGGCGGTGGCGGCCGCGCGTGGCGGCGTGGTCGTCGTCGCGGGTTTGGTGGTCGCCACGGATCTGGACGAACCCGGTGGATACAAGCGCAGACTCTGACCCGGATAGATCGTGTAAGGCGGCGGGATGTTGTTCCACAACGCCAGGTCCAGCGGCGTGATGCCGTTGTTGACTGCGATGCGGTACAGCGTTTGCCCCTTCTGCACCTGGGTAGTCGTACCGTACCTGGGCTGGGAAACGGCGGGCTTGGCAGCCGATTTCGATGCAGAAGACGAGCGCACTACCGTGCTGGTGCCGCAAGCGGCCAGCACCGCCAGCGACAGCGCCAGGACGACAACTTGGGGCCAAGCCTTGCGCGCGCGATTCATCCGTCTGCTCATCCTTCTTGCGATTGCTTCACCCGGCGAATTTCGCCTTCCACACCAGCCAGCCCACCAGCGCCGCCAGCAGCACGCAGGCGACCCAGCCCAGCGGTTCGATCCAGCGCCGCAACAAGGCCCCGGCCCTGTCGCCACCCAAACGGATCGCCAGCGCCAGCAGATACACGCGCTTGGCGCGGCCAATCAACATGCTGGGCACGTATTGCAGCATGGGCACGCCGACGATACCCGAAGCCCACGTGAACACCTTCATCGGGATCGGCATGAAGCCGCCCAGCACCAGGAACGCGAACACCGCCCACGGCGATTCGGCCATCTTGGTTTGCACGGTGACGATGCCAGATTCGATCGCCGGCAACATGCCCAAGGCGGCGAACATCGGCTTCAGCGCGGCGAAGGCGTAATGACCGAGGAAATAGCCGACCATCGCGCCGACCATCGAACCGGCGAGACTCAAGGTGGCGAACCAGAAACCGCGCTTTGGTTGTGCCAGCGCCATCGGCGCCAGCATCACCTCGGGCATCACCGGGAAGATGATCGCCTCGAAGAAACTCAGCACCGTCAGCAAGGTCGGCGCACGCGGGTGCTTCGACCAAGTGATCGCGCGTTCGTACAAGGGGCCGAAAAGTTTCATCAGTCCAGCGTCCCCGACAGCAACGGCACGAAGCTGACCGACGCCAGCGTTTCCTGGTCAACGCCACCATCGGCACGCCGGGTCAGGCGCACCAGCGATTGCGCGCCCGCGCCGCCGACCGGCGCGACCAAGCTGCCGCCAACGGCAAGTTGTTCGATCAAGGCCGCGACCAGCGCCGGGCCCGCCGCCGTGACGATGATGGCGTCGAACGGCGCGTGTTCCGGCCAGCCGATGCGGCCATCGTCGTGCTTGCTGCGCACGTTCATGCCCAACGTGCGGAAACGCTTGCGCGCCTGCCGCAGCAGGTCGCCGATGCGTTCGACGGTATGCACTTCCAGGCCCAGTGCGGCCAGCACGGCGGCCTGATAGCCGGAACCGGTGCCGATTTCGAGCACCTTTTCCGGCGAAGTGGCCAATACCGCTTCGGTCATCCGCGCCACCACCCATGGCTGCGAGATGGTCTGGCCATGGCCGATCGGCAGCGCGGTGTCTTCGTAAGCGCGTGAAGCCAGCGCCTCGTCGATGAACAAATGCCGCGGCACGGTGCGAATGGCGTTGAGCACGACCTCGTTGGTGATGCCGCCACCGGGATGTGCGCCATCGCGCAGGCGTTGCACCAAGCGGTCACGCACGCGCTGCGAAGTCATGCCCACACCCACGGCCTCGGGTTGCAAGCGCATGCGCGAGATCATGCGCCGTTCTCCAGCGCGGCGGTCAGCCCGCCAACCCAGTGCGAGACCTTGTCCAGCGACTGGTAACGGGTCAAATCCACCTGGATCGGCGTGATCGAGATATTGCCGGTACGCACCGCGTGGAAATCGGTGCCCAGGCCGGCGTCCTGTTCCTTGCCGGCCGGGCCGATCCAATAGACGGTGCCGCCGCGCGGGTCACGCTGCGGCAGGCAAGGCTCGGAACGATGGCGGTTACCAAGCCGGGTGACTTCGAAACCGGCCACTTCATCCCACGGCAAGTCGGGCACGTTCACGTTGAGGATGGTGTCCGACGGCAGCGGGTCGGCGATCAGTCGCGCGACGATCTCGACGGCCGCACGCGCGGCGGTGGCGAAATGCTGGCCGGCGTGGTCACGCGTGACCAGCGACACCGCCACGGCTGGCAGGCCGAGGAAGCGCCCTTCCATCGCCGCCGACACCGTGCCGGAATAGATCACGTCATCGCCGAGGTTGGCCGAGTTGTTGATGCCGGACACCACGATGTCCGGTTCGAAATCGAGCATGCCGGTCAATGCCAGGTGCACGCAGTCGGTGGGCGTACCGTTGACGCGGATGGTGTGCTCGTCCAGCTGCTTGGTGCGGATCGGCAGGTCCAACGTCAGCGAATTGCTGGCACCGCTGCGGTCGCGGTCGGGGGCGACCATCCAGACTTCATGCCCTGCGGCGCGCAGGCCATCGGCCAGTGCGTGGATGCCGGGGGCATCGACGCCATCATCGTTGCTGACCAGGATTCTCATGCGAAAAAGGATTCCCTCATGCGGCCATGATACCGGAAGCCGATGGCTGGCGGCCCGCTTGCGATGCGCGATTGCGGCGCTACCCTAGATCCATGTCGAAACTTCCCGACGACGACGCAGCCCTGTTCCGTGATGCCATCGGCCCGGTCAAACCGCTGGCCGCCACGCCCGTGCCGCCGCGCAAGCCGCCGCCGAAACCGCGTGCGCGCATGGCTGAGCGCGACGAAGCCGATGCGCGCAGCGAATTCGTGCGCGGGCTGGATCAACTGCAAGCCGGCGACCAGCTCAGCTACAAACGCGATGCACTGCCCTCGCACACCTTCAACCGGCTCAAGCGCGGCCAGTTCTCGGTGCAGGACGAACTGGACCTGCATGGTGCCACCGCCCTGCAAGCCGAAGGCCTGCTGCGGCAATTCTTCAAGGAAGCACACGACCACGACATCGGCTGCGTGCGCATCATCCACGGCAAGGGCTTGCAGGCCGACGGTGCGCCAGTACTGAAGAACCTGATCGACCGCCTGCTGCGGCAACGCAATGACGTGCTGGCGTTTCATTCCGCACTCGCGAATCAGGGCGGTACGGGCGCTGTGTTGGTGCTACTGCGCCGCACGTGATTTGCCTTGCTGTCTGCCTCTACCCCAAGCCCCTCATCAAGCAAACACTGAAAAAAGAGTTTTCGGCGTTGCCAGAAAATCCTGCTCCCGGGGTTTGGGGATCAAGCAAAGCTTACGATTGGCATCTTGTCTCCAAAGCACTTGCTATCGAGCAAGCAACGGCGCGTTGCCGACGGCTTTGTTGATGCTCATGTAGCGGCTACTGAGGCGACCTTCGCTGGCGACGAGGTCACGCCGGGCTTGCAGGTAGCTGCGTTGCGCATCCAGCACGACGGTGAAGTCGGTGATGCCGCCGTCGTAACGGGCTTGTGCAAGCGTGTAAGCATCCCTGGCGGCGTCGCTGCGGGTTTGCAGTTCGCGGGCTTGTTGTTGTTCGGCGATGTAGGCCGACAGCGCGTCGTCGATTTCCTGCCAGGCTTTCAGCACGGTTTGCTGGTAGTTCACCGCCGCTTCCTGTTGCTGCATTTCGCGCAGTTGCACCACGCGCTTGCGGCGGCCGAAGTCGAACAGCGGCAGGTTCAGGCTGGGGCCGACCGACCAGGTGCGGCTGCCCCAGTCGGAGAATTCGCCACTCAGGTACGACTCGTAACCGAACTTCGCGCCCAAGCGGATGCTCGGATACAGCTCGGCGCGGGCAACGCCGATGCTGGCGGTAGCGCTGTGCAGGCGCGCTTCGGCGGCGCGGATGTCAGGGCGGCGCAGTGCGATTTCCGAAGGCAGGCCGAGGGCAAGATCGGGCAAGGCGGTTTTTGCTTCCGCATCGCGCGGCGCGAGTTCGGCCTGCAAGGCGCCGGGGTGTTCGCCCAGCAGCAAGGCGATCTGGTTGGCGCTGGCGGCCTCCGCAGCCAGCAAGGGCGGCAGTTGCGCCTTCAGCGCGGCCAGTTCGGCACGTTGGCGTTGCAGGTCGGTGTGGTCGAGCACGCCGCCATCGACGCGCGCCTGCAGCAGCGTGGCGCGATCTTCCAGTGCGGCAATGTCCTCGCGCATCAGTTTTATCTGCCGCTGCGCGGTGCGCAGTTCGAAATAATTGCGTGCCACTTCGCTGGACAGGCTCAGCCGGGCCAGGTCGAACAAGGCCGCCTGCTGTGCCACGTCGGCATCGGCCGCTTCCACCGAGCGACGCACCCTGCCCCACAGGTCCAGCTCCCACGAGGCGTCGAAACCGGCCTGGTACAGGGTGAAGGGCTCGGCCAGCAATTCGACGATGCTGTCATCGGCACCCATGACGCCGAGCATGCGCGTACTTGCGCCGTGCTCGCTCTGGCGTTGGCGGGGGGCGCTGCCGCTGAGGCCCACCTCCGGACCGCGTTGTGCGGCGGTCATGCTGCGCTGCGTACGCGCCTGGGCAAAATGCAGCGCGGCGGTGCGCAGGTCGGGGCCGGCATCGAAGGCGCGCTGTTGCAGCGCATCCAGCGTTGGATCGTTGAAGGCTTGCCACCATTGCGCCGGCAGCACCTGCGTGACCTCTGCCGGGATGCGCAGGGATTCATCACCACTGCGCCAACTGTTCCAATCCTCTGGTGCGGCGGGCGCGGGCTTGACGAAATCCGGGCCGACGGCGCAGGCGGAAAGTGCCAGTGCCAGCAGGCTGGGAACAACAATGCGATGCGAATTGCGGACAAGATTCATGGTGTGACCCAGTCAGGAAAGGCGATTGCGGAACAGCCACGCAGCCAACGGCAGCGAGATCGCGCCCATCACCAGCAAGGGAATGAACTCGCGCCAGATGTCGAGAAAGCCCGCACCTTCCAGATACACCCGGCGCACGATGCTCATGCCGAAGCGCAGCGGATTGGCGTAAGTGGCGACCTGCAATATCTCGGGCATGTTCTTCACCGGCGTCAGCAAGCCGGACAGCAACATCAGCGGCATGATCAGTAGGAAGGTGTAGAGCATCGCCTGCTGCATGTTCAGCGATACCGCCGACACCGAAAGGCCGACGCCGACGGCGGCGATGTTGAACACCAGCAGCCCGGCATACAGCAGCCACACCGAGCCATTCATCGGTATCTGGAACCAGAAACGAATCACCAGGAAGATGATCGTCGATTGCAGCAGGCCGACCAGGATCGCCGGCATTGCCTTGCCGACCAGTATCTGGAACGGCGTCAATGGCGTGACCAGCAACTGATCGAAAGTGCCCTGCTCGCGTTCGCGTGCCACCGACAGCGCGGCGATCAGCAGGGTTTGCAACATGCTCAGCGCGCCGATCAGTCCCGGCATCATGTTCCAGCGTGATTCCAGGTTGGGGTTGAACCAGGCGCGGCGCTCGATGCTCACCCCGGATGCACCACTGCCGAGCGAGGCGTTGTAGCTGGCGACGATGGAGCCGACGTAGCTGGCCGCCGAACCGGCGGTGGCGGAGTTGCGGCCATCGAGGATCACTTGCAAGGGCGCGCCCTGCCCTCCGTTCAAGCGCTGCTGGAAATCCGACGGAATGCTCAACACCACCAGCGCATCGTTGCCGTCGATCATCCCGGCGATCTGCGACGCACTGGTCAGGGTGGCGGCACGGTGGAACACGCCAGTGCCGTCCAGTCGCGCCAGCAACTCGGTCGAGGCCTGCCCGCCGCTCTGGTCGAGCACTGCGTATGGCACATTGGTCAAATCGTAGGTTGCGCCGTAGCCGAACAGCAGCGCCTGCATGAAGGCCGGGCCGATCAACATGATCTGACTGCTGCGCTCCTTGAACATCGCAAGAAGTTCCTTGCGGATCAAGGCACCGATCTGGGCGAGCGTGGCGATGAAGTCGTTCATTCCCGTCATCCCAGTGTCTTGCGCAGCATCGCGCGCGTGGCGAACATCAAAACCAACGCATAGAGCATGAGGATGCCGCAATCGCGGAAGATCAACGGCCAATCGTTTCCGGCCATGAACAAGGTCTTGATCAATTGCATGAAGTGCGTGGCCGGCAGCAACTGGCTGATGACCTGTATCACCACCGGCACGTTGCGCAGGTCGAACACGAAACCGGACAGCATCATCGCCGGCATGAAGCTGGCCAGCAGCGCGATCTGACTTGCCTGGAACTGGTTGCGGGTCACGCCGGAAATGAACAAGCCCAGCAACAACGACACCAGCAGGTACAGCAGGCCGGCAATGACGACGACGATCATCGAACCGCGCATCGGCACCTCGAACAGGAAGTACGACGCGAGCAGGCACAGTACCAAGTCGATCATGCCGACCGCCATGTACGGCGCGATCTTGGACAACACGATCTCCATCGGCCGCACCGGGGTGACGAACAGCGATTCCAGCGTGCCGCGCTCCCATTCGCGCGCGATCAACAGCGAAGTGAGGAAACCGCCGATCAGGGTCAGCACCAGCACGATCAGGCCGGGGATCAGGAACCAGCGGCTCTCACCGGCCTCGTTGAACCACATGCGCTGCACCACCTGCACGTTGCCAACGCCGGCTTGCTTGTTGCCGCCGCGGTCGGCCTGTTGCTGTGCCCACGCGCCGATGGCACCGCTGACATAGCCTTCGATGGTCTGCGCGGAAGACGAATCCACGCCATTGAGCAGGAGCTGGATCTGCGCGTCGCCGGCATTGAAACGGCGCGAGAAATCCATCGGCACGCGGACGATGCCATCGACCGTGCCGGCCATCATCAATTTTTCCGCCTCACGCATGTCGCTGGCAAACACCGGCGCGATGTAGGCCGAACCTTGCAGGCCTTCGATCATCTCGCGCGCAGTCGGCGAACGGTCTTCCAGCACCACCGCCACCGGCGCGTTCTTCACATCGAACGACAGGCCGTAGCCAAACAGCAGGATCAACGCGACCGGGAGCAGCAGGCCGACGGCCAAGTTGCTCTTGTCGCGCAGCATCTGTCGCACTTCCTTGCGCAGCAGTGCGTTGAAACGGCGGAGGAAACCGTCGTTCATGCGGCCACCCTCTGCGCCGCACTGGCGCGGCCCTGCTCGACGATGGCGATGAAAGCACTGTTCATGTCGCTCCCCGCCTCACCGGCCTGCTCTCGCACCTGTTTCGGCGTGCCCAGCGCCAGCATCTTGCCGGCATCCTGGATGGCGATGCGGTCGCAGTATTCGGCTTCTTCCATGAAGTGGGTGGTGATGATGATCGTGGTGCCGCCTTGCGCCAGTGCGGTGATGGTGCGCCAGAACGCGCGTCGCGCCAGCGGGTCGATACCACTGGTGGGTTCGTCCAGGAACAGGATTTCCGGCTGATGCAGCAAGCCGGCCGCCATCGCCAGGCGCTGCTTGTAGCCGCCGGGCAACTGGCCGCTGATGGCCTTGGGCTGCAGTGCGAATTGGGCGATGGTCGCATCGATCCGTTCGTCACGGTGCTTGCCGCGAAGGCCATACGCACCACCGAAGAACTCCAGGTTTTCGCGCACCGTCAGGTTGCCGTACAACGCGAACTTCTGCGACACGTAGCCGATGCGCGCACGCGCTTGTGCACGGGCGTGGCGCAGGTTCAGCCCCGCCACTTCCAAGTGACCACCGCTCGCCGGCAGCAAACCGCACAGCATGCGGAAGGTGGTGGTCTTGCCGGCACCGTTGGGGCCGAGCAGGCCGAAAATCTCACCGCGTGCCACTTCGAACGAAGTGCTGGCCACGGCAGTGAAATCACCGAACTTTCGTACCAGGTCGCGCACCACGATCACGGGCTTGCCGTTGTCGCGTTGCACATCGCCGCTTGCAACCTGTGGCGCGACAACTTGTGTCGATGCTGCATTGCCGTCCTGATGCTGGCGCAGCAGCATCATGAAGGCGTCTTCGAGTTCTTCCTTGCGCGGCTGCACGGGCGACCCGTCGAGCAGTGCGACGACTTTCGCTTGGTCCGCTTCCGGCTGGCGGATGAAACGCACCGCGCCACCACTGGGCACGGCATCGACGATCACTTCGCCGGCATCGATCAGCCTGGCCTGCAAGTCGCGTGCCGGCGTGCCTTGCGCGGGCGGTGCGACGAAAGTCAGCCCGCGTGCGCGCTCAGCCAGCGACTGCGGCGCACCATCGGCGAGCACCTTGCCAAGATTCATCACGAATACCTGCGCGCAGCGTTCGGCTTCGTCCATGTAGGCGGTGCTGACGATGACGCTGAGGTTCTCGTCATCGACCAATTGCTGCACGATCTTCCACAGCTCGCGCCGCGACAGCGGATCCACGCCCACGCTGGGTTCGTCCAGCAACAACAAGTCTGGCGAGCGCACCAAGGTGCAAGCCAGTCCGAGTTTCTGCTTCATGCCGCCGGAAAGCTTGCCCGCGGGACGGTCGGTGAAACGGGCCAAGTCGGTCATTTCCAGCAAGCGCGCAAAGCGCTCGCGGCGCACCTGCTGTGGCACGCCGTGCAGGTCGGCGTAGAGGTCCAGGTTTTCCTGCACGCTCAGATCTTCGTACAGGCCGAAGCGCTGCGGCATGTAACTGATACGGTCCTGTACCGCCTGTGGGTCTTTCACCACGTCGATGCCGAGCACCTGCAGGCTGCCGGCATCGGGTTTCAGCAGGCCCGCCACCATGCGCAGGAAGGTGGACTTGCCCGCACCATCAGGGCCAACCAGCGCAGTCAGTTCGCCCGCGCGCACCGACAACGAAACGTCGTTCACCGCGTGCTGCGGCTGCCCATCCGGTGCCTTGAAGGTCCTGCGCAGGCCTTCGGCGACAACGGTCGCGCCGGCCTCGTTCATTGCGCCTTGCCACCGACCAGTTCGACAGTGGCCGGCTGGCCGAGGCGCAGCGCGTTGTCCGCGTCTTCGATGATGACGCGCACTTCATAGACCAGGCTGGTGCGCAGTTCCTCGGTCTGCACGGACTTGGGCGTGAACTCGGCCACTGACGAGATGTAGCCGACCTTGCCGGCGACCGGCTTGTCTGGGGCGCTGTCGGTGGTCACGCGGACGGCCTGGCCGGGCTTGACCTTGCCCAGGTCGGGCTCGCCGACATACACGCGCACCCACTTGGGCTGGGTGATCGCCAGTGCATAAACCGATTTTTGCGGCGTGGCCATGTCGCCCGGCTCCAGCAGGCGCGAGCGCACCACGGCATCGGAAGGCGCTTTCAATTCCCCTTGCGAAATCTGGTGCTGCATCAGTGCCAGTTGCGCCTCGGAGGATTTCAACTGCGCCTCGGCAGCGGCAATATCTTCCTTGCGCGGGCCGATTTCAGTCAGGCGCAAGGCATCCTTCTGTTGTGCGGCCTGCGCATTGGCAACCTGCACGGCGGCACGGGCGCGATCCAGTTCCTGCGCGCTGACGCCACGGCCGTTGGTGTTGTCGGCAATGCCTTGCAGGCGCGACAAATCCTTTTGTGCACGTACAGCCTCGGCCTGCGCTGCGGTGTGGGCACTTTGCGCCTGCGCGCGTTCTTCCGGGCGCGAACCGTTCTTCAGGCGCAGCAGGTTCTGCTGCTGCACGCCGATCTGCGCCTGTGCCTGCTCGGCTTGCAGCGCCAATGTTTTCACATCCAGCGTGGCCAGCACTTGCCCGGCCTTCACTGCATCGCCTTCATCGGCCTTCATTTCGGCCACCCGGCCACTGCCATCGAAGGCCAGCGATACCTGGCGAATATCGACATTGCCATGCAGGACCAGCGCATTGCCGTCCTTGCGGCCACAGGCGGCCAAGGCCAGCGCGGCGATGGCCGCAAGCAAGCAACCGGGCATGTTCAAACCAGGCTTGTTCATCGGTGTTGCTCCTTGGGGGCGGGGCAAGCCGCCAGTATCAGCATGGGCTGGCAATCAGCGGCAAAGATCATACACTAAATTAAATTTGAATTTCATGAAGAACTCAAGCATCATGGCCTTCGTCATGAAAACAACCGGCAGCATTGACCGCATGCACAAGGCCCGGCGTGGGCCGCGTGCCGATGGCGAAGCCACCCGCGCACGGATATTGCACGCAGCAGGGGAACTGTTCGCGGCATCCGGCTATGCCGAGACCACCAGCAAGGCGGTAGCTGCGCGCGCCGGCGTGGACCTGGCCTCGATCAACTACCATTTCGGCAACCGCGATGGGCTGTACCAAGCGGTGCTGATCGAAGCGCACAGCCGCTGGGTGGACTTCGCCGACCTGCAGCAACTGGCCCACAGCGCACTGCCGGCGCAGGAAAAGCTCAAGGCGCTGCTTCAACAACTTGTGCACACCGCCGTGGACGATGCGGAAGACTGGCGTCTGGCCGTACTGGCGGCGGAATTCCTCGCGCCCTCGTCGCATATCCAGGTATTGACCCACTCCGAAGCACCGATGAAGGTTTCGCTGATCCTCGACATCCTCGGTGAAATCACCGGCGTCCCCGCCAAGGAGCCGGCGCTGTCACGCTGCATGCTCAGCATCATTGCGCCCTGCTTGATGCTGTTGCTGGTCAACCGGCGCGGCATGCCAGGCTTCATGCAGACCCTTCGGAAAATGTCTAATACGACATTGGTGGATCACCTGTACCAGTTCACCAGCGCCGGGCTGGAGGCCATTGGCCGCGAATACGCGGCCCGCGCAGGGCAATCCCCGGCTGCCCTACGGCAGCCGAAGCCGGCCAGAGCCACGCACGCACGTGGCGCAACCCTGAAAAGGGGAAAGACATGACAGCCCATTCAAATACATGACCACGGCATCCAGATATTCATAGCCCACGCACGAAGACGGCGTTCAATCTGCTGCCGTTCTCCAAAGCGACCACATCGCTGCATCCAGTTTTTTTTGCCGAGGCCACTGCCCGCACCCCCGCAGCAAAATACTCTTTGCGCGCAGGATTTGATGCGACCGGCTTCAGTGCAAGTCAACCACGCCCAATTCGTCCAGCGCGCTCTGCATCATCTGCCGAGCGGCATCGCTGAGTTTCTCGTGGTCCAGCGCGAAACGGATGGTCGCTTCGATCAGGCCAATGTGGGTGCCGCAATCGAAGCGCGTGCCCTGAAAACGGTAAGCATTGACGGCCTGTTCCGGCAGCAACCGTGCGATTGCGTCTGTCAACTGGATTTCGCCACCGGCACCGGGCGTAGTGCTTTCCAGCAGGTCGAAGATGCGCGCATCCAGCACGTAACGGCCGACCACGGCCAGTGTGCTGGGCGCGACTTCCGGCTTCGGCTTCTCGACGATGTCGCGGATGCGGCCTTGGCGGCCAGAAAACGCGTCAGTGGCGACGATGCCGTAACTGCCGGTCTGTTCGTACGGGACGTCCTCGACTGCAATCACGCTGCCACCGGCAGATTCAGCCAGGTCGGCCATCTGCTTCAGCGCACCGGGACCACGGTTCCAGATCAGGTCGTCAGGCAGCAGCACCGCGAATGGCTCGTCGCCAACGATTGGCTTGGCGCACAGCACTGCATGACCCAGACCCAGCGCCTCGGCCTGGGTGACGAACACCGCGCGCACGCCCGATGGCAATACGTTGCGAATCAGGTCGAGTTGTTCGTGCTTGCCGGATTTCTCCAGCTTCTGCTCCAGCTCGTAGGCCTTGTCGAAGTAGTCGGCCACTGCATGCTTGTAGCGGTTGGTGACGAAGATCAAGGTGTCGCAGCCGGCTTCGATGGCTTCATCGACCGCGTACTGGATCAGTGGCCGGTCGATGATCGGCAGCATTTCCTTGGGCACGGTTTTGGTAGCCGGCAGGAAGCGCGTCCCCAATCCAGCGACGGGGAACACGGCCTTGCGTATGCGTTTTGTCATGGGTTCCTTCTGGCTTCTCGCATGGGGAATGGCACCACGGTGGCAACCCGGCCACCTTGAATGCCCACCGGGTCGAACTCGGGGATCGCTTCGCGCAACGCATGCGAAATGGCTTCCTCGTCGTAGGCGGCGACAGCTATACGCATTTGTTCCAGCGCCCGCCCGAGCAACTCCGGGTGGACCTCGCGGGCACGCGCCTGCAGGATCTTGGAGTGCGAGGTCGGGCGATAGTCCTCGTCAGCATGGAACAGGGTTTCGTGCAGTTTTTCGCCGGGGCGCAGGCCAGTGTAGCTGATGGCGATGTCCTTGCCCGGCTCCTTGCCGGCCAGCCGGATCATCTGCTCGGCCAGCACCCGGATCGGCACCGGTTCGCCCATGTCCAGCGTGTAGATCGAGGCGTGCGCGGCACTGGCAGCTGCCTGCACGATCAACTGGCAGGCTTCCGGGATGGTCATGAAGTAACGGGTGACTTCCGGATCGGTCACCGTGACCGGCCCGCCGACGCGGATCTGTTCGCGAAACAGCGGCACCACGCTGCCAGCCGAATCAAGCACGTTACCGAAACGCACGGTGACGAAACGGGTGGAACGGCGGTCGTCCAAGCGTTGGCAGATCATTTCGGCCAGGCGCTTGGTCGCGCCCAGCACGTTGGCCGGATCCACCGCTTTGTCGGTGGAGATGAACACGAAGGTGCCCACGCCGGCAGCGTGGCAGGCCCTGGCCAGCGTTTCCGTCGCCAGCACGTTGTTGCGCGCGGCTTCGCGCAATTGCTGTTCCAGCAGCGGCACCTGCTTGTAGGCGGCGGCGTGGAAGACGGCATCCGGTTCGACGCGGCGCAACGCATGCGCGACCGTCGCCGGGTCACCGCAGTTGCCCAGCAGGGGCAGGATTTCCAGATCCGGGAAGGCGCGACGCAGATCGGCATGCACGGTGATCAGGGCGAGCTCGTCGATCTCCATCAAGGCGATGCGTTGCACGCCATGACGCGCGCACTGACGGCAGAGTTCGGAACCGATCGAACCACCGGCGCCGGTCACCAACACCGTGCGGCCGCCCAGCCAGCCCCGGATCAGTTTCCAGTCCGGGGTAACGGGTTTGCGCCCGAGCAGGTCGTCGATGGCGACCTCCTTCAATTCGCCCGGCAGCGCGCGCCCTTCCAGCACGTCTGTCAAGCGCGGCACCATGCGGTACGGCAGGCCGGTGCTTTCGCAGGCAGCGACGACCCGCTGCATGTCCGCCGCATCCAGGCTCGGGATCGCGATCACCAGCAGACCTGCAGCTGTTTCGCGGGCAATGACCGCCGCATCTTTCAACTGACCCAACACCGACACACCATGCAACTGCGTGCCCTGCAACTTGGGCGCATCGTCCAGCAAACCGACTGGATGATAGGCATGGCTGCGGCGCAGGTCGCGCAGCAGGGCCTCAGCTGCACTACCTGCCCCGAGAACCAGTACGCGCGTGCTGGTGGCCACACTGACACGCGCATGCAGGCTGTCCTTGATTGCCCGGTACATCAATCGCGGCAGGCCAAGCAGGCCGGTCAAGGCAATGGGATACAGCACCAGCACCGTGCGTGGCAGCGAGCCCAGACGGTTGTACAGCGCCAACCCCAGCACGATGGCCAGCAACCCCAGCACCCCGGCCTTGAAGATGTTCCACAAATCGGGAACGCTGGCAAAGCGCCACAGCCCGCGATACAGGCCCACCCACCAGAACACCGCGCCCTGCGCAACCAGCACGATCAGCATCTCGACCGACCACAGCGGGTAGGACATCAACTCCCGCGCCATCGTCGCGTAGCGCCACTGATGCAGGATCTGCCAGCACACCCACACCATGCCCAAATCATGCACCACGACTGCCGACCGGGGCAGCCAGGCCGCCATGTGAGTGCGCCACGATGTCATCATCGCCTCATTCCCTTTCGCGATCTCCGCGCATCAATCCATGGCCCCACACCCAAGCCAGTGCCATCAACACATACCAACCCACGACCAATACCAGTGTTGAAAATGCGTTAAATGTTAAGCCATTCAGCATCAACCCCGCCGCCACGACGCTGAATCCCGCATAAGCCAATGTGACTTTGAAGTGGCCATGCCGTTTCGCAACACGCTGATATACGTGCTCCACATGTGGCGTCCACCAGCGCTCTCCTTTCAGGATGCGCCATGACAATGTGAAGCCCGCGTCTATGGCGAAGACGGACACCGGCAACAAGGCCCACGCCCATGCCACCAGCCCGGCCGGCTGGGCGGTAACCAGCAGCCCGGCCAACGCATAGCCCAGGCTCCCGCTGCCGACATCACCGAGGAAAATCCGCGCCTTGGGGAAATTGAACGGCAGAAAGCCCGCGCAGGCTGCCGCCAATGCCGCCGCCAGTCCATTCCACGGCGACGGCAATACCAACGCCAGACTGGTAGCGGCGATCAACGCCTGGCTGGTCGCCAGGCCATTTATCCCGTCCATGAAGTTCCAGGCATTGACCAGGAACATCGCCAGCAGGAAGGCCACCGCCACCTGCCAGAGTTCCCCACCGCCCATCCATGACGCCCCGGCCAGCAGGCCCGCTGCCACCGCCTGCACCGCCAGCCGCGACCATGGCGACAAGGGGCGATGGTCGTCCCACCAGCCAATCCCGGCCACCAACGCCAAGCCTGCTAGGAACGCCGCCAACTGGTTCCGCTGCACTGGATACGCATGCAGCAACCACATGCCGCCCAGCAGCAGCGCAATCACGATCGCGATACCGCCGCCGCGTGGCGTGGCCACGACATGGCTGCGGCGCTCTCCTGGCTGGTCCAGCATCTGCCGATGCAAGGCATAGCGGCGCGCACCAGCCGTCGCCAGCGCGGCGACCGCAAGATGCAGCAGCAACCATCCGGTCCAGCTTGCAATCATCAGACGACGGCGTAATTCAGCAGCGGCTTGACCGTGCCCCACTCCTTGCAGCTGGGACACTGCCAGTGGTGGGTGCGTGCACCGAAGCCGCAGCGGGTACAGCGGTAGCTGGGATTGCGCACCAGCAACTGGTCGGTGATGTGCTTCAAGTCGCCCAACGTAGCCGCCGGGTCGGCACCTTCGGCCAGGGTCAGGTCGATCAGCGCCGCCTCGCCGCGCACCGAGGGGCGATCCTTCAACTGCCGGGCCAGGTAGGCGCGCGCAGCGGCTACGCCGTCTTGCCGCTCGACCAGGCGGGTCAGCGCCAGCACCGGGGCGATGCCGCGGTAGTGCTCGCACATTTCCGACAGGAAGGCGCGCGCACCGGACAGGTCGCCGGTCTTTTCGTAGTTGGCCAGCAAGCCGGGCAGGATCTCCGGCAGATATTCCGGATCGTGGCGCGCGGCGCGTTCGAAGGCACGGATGGCCTCCTCGGCATTGCCTGCATCGGTTTCGATGCGCCCGGCGAGAATGCCGGCACGCACATTGGTTGGATCGGCCTGGTAAGCCTTGGCAACCTCGGCACGTGCTGCGGCGGCGTCGTTGCCGGTGCGATGGCGTTCGGCCAATTCGCAATGGAACTGCGATACCTGCTTGCCCATCGGCTCGCCGGTGACTTCCTCGTAACGACTGGCGTTGTCGATGGCTTTCTGCCAGTCGCGCTCGGCCTGGTAGATGCCGATCAGGTGCTTGAGCGCCTGCGGCGCGCGCTGATCGATGCGCGCCAGGTCGGCGAACACGGTTTCGGCGCGGTCCAGCAGGCCGGACTTCATGTAGTCTTCGCCGAGGGCCAGCATCGCCTGCACTTTTTGCGCATCGCTCAAGTCGTTGCGCTGCACCAACCCTTGGTGCAGGCGGATGGCGCGATCAACCTCGCCGCGACGGCGGAACAGGTGTCCCAGCGCGACCTGGGTTTCGAAGGTTTCCTTGTCCAATTCGGCGATATGCAGGAACAGTTCGATCGCCTTGTCCGGCTGCTCGTTCAACAAGTAATTGAGGCCACGGAAATAGGTGCTGGACAGCTTGCTGACCTGGGTGTCACCGTGATGCTGGCCGCCACGCCGGCCGATCACCCAGCCACCCAGCGCCGCCAGCGGCAGGAACAGGAAGAACCAGAACCACTCGTTGAGGAATTCCATGGGTCAGGCCACTCGTCGTCAGTTGCCCGCACCGGAAACCGGCGCAGAAGTGGCGATCTGCCGGTTCGCCTGGCGCAACTTGGTGTACAGCGGCCACACCAGCAGCGCCAGCACGATCAATGCGCCGACCACCACGCCCAGCAACAGCGACAGGATGATGCCCACGCCCGAGGTGGTCTGGATCTGCGCGAACAACAGGTGCAGCGTGATGTCATCCCTGTTCAACACGCCGATGATCAAGCCGTAACCCAGTATCAGCAATGCGATGACCAAGCGAACGATGTTCATGACGGACTCCTTGTGTGTTGTGCGTTAGCTTAGCCGAGAGCACGGCAGCCCGGCATGCTGCAAACAAGAACCCCTCCACGCGGGAGGGGTTGGAATACTTCATTCGCCGACCGATTCCTCGATCGGGACCACGCTGCTGACCCGTTCGCGCAGTTCCTTGCCCGGCTTGAAATGCGGCACGTGCTTGGCCGGCAGCGCGACCGAATCGCCGGTCTTGGGGTTGCGCCCCATGCGCGGCGGGCGGTAGTGCAGGGAAAAACTGCCAAACCCGCGGATCTCGATGCGCTCGTCCTGCGACAGCGCAGCACCCATCATTTCCAGCAGCGATTTCACCGCCAGATCGACGTCATCCGGCTTCAGGTGCGGCTGGCGTCGGGTCAGGATTTCGATGAGTTCGGATTTGGTCATCGGTCGCGTCGTCGGGGCGATGGCGCGCCTGCGCCGACCCGTTTTCACGGGCCGGCGCGGCAGTCACTCACTTGCCGGTTACTCGGACTTGCCGCCGTCCAGTTGCGCACGCAGCAGCGCGCCCAGGCTGGTGGTGCCAGTGGCGGCTTCGGCGGCGGCCTTGTTGTACTCGGCCAGCGCTTCGGCGGTTTCGGCTTCGTCCTTGGCCTTGATCGACAGCTGCAGGCTGCGGCCCTTGCGGTCCATGCCCACGAACTTGGCTTCGATCTTGTCGCCGACCTTCAGGTGCTGCGAAGCATCGTCCACGCGCTCGTGGCTGATGTCGCGGGCCGAGACGTAGCCTTCGATGCCGTCGGCCAGCTCGATGACCGCACCCTTGGCGTCCACTTCCTTGACCGTGCCTTCGACCTTGGAGCCCTTCGGATGCGCGGCCATGTACTGGCCGAACGGATCCTGTTCCATCTGCTTCACGCCCAGGCTGATGCGCTCGCGTTCCGGGTCGACTGCCAGCACCACGGCGTCCAGCGTGTCGCCCTTCTTGAAGTTGCGGGCCAAGTCTTCGCCGGTGCTGTTCCAGCTGATGTCGCTCAGGTGGATCAGGCCGTCGATGCCGCCGTCCAGGCCGATGAAGATGCCGAAGTCGGTGATCGACTTGATCTGGCCGGACACCTTGTCGCCCTTCTTGTGGGTGGCGGCGAAGGTTTCCCACGGATTGGCGGCAACCTGCTTCATGCCCAGCGAGATGCGGCGACGCTCTTCATCGACGTCCAGCACCATCACTTCGACTTCGTCGCCAACCTGCACCATCTTGGCCGGGTTGACGTTCTTGTTGGTCCAATCCATTTCCGAAACGTGCACCAGGCCTTCGACGCCCGGCTCGATCTCGACGAACGCGCCGTAATCGGTGACGTTGGAGACCTTGCCGAACACGCGGCTGTTGGCCGGGTAGCGGCGGGCGATGTTGTCCCACGGATCCTCGCCCATCTGCTTCAGGCCCAGCGAAACGCGGTTGCGCTCCTTGTCGTACTTGAGCACGCGCACGTCCAGCTCCTGGCCCACTTCGACCACTTCGGACGGATGGCGCACGCGCTTCCAGGCCATGTCGGTGATGTGCAGCAGGCCGTCGATGCCGCCGAGGTCCACGAACGCGCCGTAATCGGTCAGGTTCTTGACCACGCCCTTCATCACTGCGCCTTCCTGCAGCTTCTCGATCAGCTGCTCGCGCTCTTCGCTGTGCTCGCTTTCAACCACGGCACGACGCGAGACCACGACATTGTTGCGCTTGCGGTCCAGCTTGATGAGCTTGAATTCCAGTTCCTTGCCTTCCAGGTAGCCGGGATCGCGCACCGGGCGCACATCGACCAGCGAACCGGGCAGGAACGCGCGAACATCCTTGATGTCCACGGTGAAGCCGCCCTTGACCTTGCCGCTGATGCGGCCGGTGATGGTGGCGTTGGCTTCCAGGGCTTCTTCAAGCTCGTCCCACACCATGGCGCGCTTGGCCTTGTCGCGGGAGACGACGGTTTCGCCGAAACCATTCTCGACGGATTCCAGCGCCACCTTGACGGTGTCGCCGATGCCCACGTCGATTTCGCCGGCGTCGTTACGGAACTGTTCGATCGGCACGATGCCTTCGGACTTCAGGCCGGTATTGATCACGACGACGTCGTTGCGCACGTCGATGACGGTACCGGTGATGATGGCGCCGTTCTTCAGCTTGGCAAGCTGGGTCTGGCTCTGTTCAAACAGTTCTGCGAAAGATTCGGTCATTGCTCGTTTACTCGGTTGATGAAACAGACGGTGCCGCGCCTGACTGGCTCGGGAATACCGTCCACCCGTTGTGGCCCTCGGCGGGATTGCCTGCCGGCCTGGATGTTGAGGTTGGAAACCGCCGGGAATCGTTCCTGGCGGGGCTGGTCTGCTGAACTTCATCCCGATCTGGCTGGAAAACCATCCCCATCCTTGCCTTCCCCTTGAAGGGGAAGGAAATCGGGGTAACCGCGATGGAGCTGCGGTTACGGTTTCACGATGGCAAGGACACGAGCGACGACTTCATCAATGCCGATGCCGGTGGTGTCGATGAGGACGGCGTCTTCAGCCGGCTTCAACGGGGCCACCGTGCGTTGGGCATCGCGGGCGTCGCGGGCGAGGATCTCGCGCAGCAGATCGTCGATATTGACAGAAACCCCTTTTTCTTTCAACTGCTTATAACGTCTTTCCGCCCGCTCGTCGGCGCTGGCGGTCAGGAACACCTTGTACCGGGCATCCGGGAAGATCACCGTGCCCATGTCGCGGCCATCGGCCACCAGTCCTGGCGACCGGCGGAAGGCGCGCTGGCATTCCTTCAGCGCCGCCCGCACCTCGGGGATGGCAGCGATGGCCGAGGCTACTGCGCCGGTGGTTTCCAGCCGCAGCTCGTCGGTGGCATCGACACCGTTGACCCACACCCGCAAATCGCCGGCAGCGTTCTCGACAAAACCGACCTGGGTATCGAAGGTGCAGCGAACCAGGGCCGAAGCATCGGACAGGTCGATATTCGCCCAACTGGCTGCCACCCCGACCGCCCGGTACAGCGCGCCGGAATCCAGGTAATGCCAGCCCAGTCGCGCGGCGGCGAGACGGCTGACCGTGCCCTTGCCCGCGCCAGAGGGACCATCGATGGTGAGGACGGGGACGGTTTCGCTCATGGCAAGGCAGCCTTGGACGGTGGGGATGCCTGATTATCGCCCAGCCGCCTGCCCACATGAATCCCGCCTGCGCAAATGCTTGATTTGGCGGGGAAAGGCCCGTTAGAATAGCCGGCTTCGCATTCCCGCATCCACCCAACAACAGCAATTGCCGAGGTTTCATCATGAAGGTCCTGTCCTCCCTGAAGTCGGCGAAGGCCCGCCACCGCGACTGCAAGGTCGTGCGCCGCCGCGGCAAGGTCTTCGTGATCTGCAAGTCGAATCCGCGTTTCAAGGCGCGCCAGCGCTGAAACAAATCAGCACGTCCAAGGGCGCGCCAGCGCTGATACGTCCAAACGACGTGCTTCAACAAAAAACCGCCGAAAGGCGGTTTTTTGTTGCCGCCCTCCATGGCCACCGAAGAGATGCACGTCGATGACTGGAATGCCATGTCGTTGGCGCACACCGGTTGTGCGGTATAAAGACCGCTCTTCCCCGGGAGCCCCCGCCATGACCTTTCGCACCCATGCCCTGCCCCTCGCCGCACTGCTTGGCCTTGCCCTGGCCGGCGTCGCCCATGCCGACACGCTGCTGGTCGATCGCGTCAACAAGCCCGCCAGCACCGTGCCGGTGCGCGGCCAGACCGCTGAACAAGTGGTGGCGCGTTTCGGCGAACCAGCGCAGAAACTGAACCCGGAAGGCGGCCAGAAGAAGCAATGGCCCACCATCAACCGCTGGGTCTATGCCGACTTCACCGTGTATTTCGAGAAGAACCGGGTGATCGACGTGGTTGCCAACCGGGCCAGCGCCGAAGAGATCGGGCCGAAGCCATCGATCCGGTAAATTGGCAGGCAGGCGGCATGTCGTAAACTTTGCGGCCTTGTTTTCAGCGCCGCCGTACCCGCCATGACCACCGCCTTTCGTTTCCCCGCGGAATGGGAACCCCAATCCGCCATCCTGATCGCGTGGCCCAACGAGAACACCGACTGGGCCGCGCGGCTGGGTGAGGTCGAGGAAACCTACGTCGCCCTGGTCGCGGCGATCACCCACTTCCAGCCGGCGGTCATCTGCGTGGCCGACGACGACCTGGAAACCTACGCGGCGGCGCGCTTGCGCAGCGCACGGATCGACATGTCGAAGGTGCGCTTCGTTTCCAATGTCGAATACGACGACACCTGGCTGCGCGATTCCGGCCCGGTCACCTTGCGCAACAACGGAAACTTCAAGTTGCTGGATTTCCGCTTCACCGGCTGGGGCGGCAAGTTCGAGGCCCGTCGCGATGACAACCTGTGCGGCGAGTTGTCGGGCATGAATCTGTTCCGCAACTACTTCGTGCAGAACATCGACTTCGCGCTGGAAGGCGGTGCGATCGAAACCGACGGCGACGGCAGCCTGCTGACCACCTGGCGCTGCCTGCACGAGCGCCACCCCAACGAAACCCGCGAACGGCTGGAACGCGCGCTGAGCGGCTGGCTGGCACAGGACCGCGTGCTGTGGCTCGACCACGGCTACCTAGAAGGCGACGACACCGACGCCCACATCGACACCCTCGCCCGCTTCGCGCCCGGCGATGCCATCGTTTTCCAAACCTGCGACGACGAAAGCGATTCGCACTTCGCCGAGCTCAAGGCAATGGCCGACGAGATCGCCGCGCTGCGCACCAAGGTTGGCCAGCCGTATCGCCTGTTCCCGTTGCCGTGGGCCAAGCCAATTGTTGACGAAGGCAGGCGCCTGGCCGCTTCCTACGCGAATTATTTGATCGTCAACGGCGCGGTGCTGGTCCCCGCCTATGGCGACGCGGCCGACGACAAGGCCGCCGAGGTCATCGCCGCCGCGCATCCGGGCCACGAAATCGTGCAAGTGCCATGCCGCCCGCTGATCTGGCAGAACGGCTCGCTCCATTGCATCACCATGCAATTGCCGGAAGGACTGGTGTAGGGCGGGTCTTGACCCGCCTTGCGTCCTCCATGCTGGCAGAACGGCTCGCTGCATTGCCTTACCATGCAACTTCCTCAGGATCTGGTTGCCGATGAATGAGTCGCGAGACAGATGCCACAAGAGCCGAGCTTGCTCATGCCCGTGAGCTCGTTGCACAGTTGCTTCCGCCAGCGGGCGTGGAAGTGTCATTCGATCAACGCGAGCATCTGGCGGCCGCTTGGTTCCGCTGCATCGACGCATTGCAACAGCTGAAATGCCCCGAGGAGGCACTGGCCGAAGCGGACGCATTGCTGGCGCATTTCCTGGCGGACCCCGAACCACGCGACGAAGCGGATAGCGACGCGCTGCAAGTCGCGACTTGGCGCACGCGCGCCTTGTGCTTACGCGCCGACCAGCAACTTGCCATCGGCGATTGGCGCGCAGCACTGGACTCGTTGAAGGAGGCCGGTGCCGGCCAGGCCGATACCACGTTCACGCCTCTGCGCGAATGGAGGCTGGCGGCCGGCTTGCGTGAAGCGCAACTGCAAGCCCGACAAAACGATGCGTTCGCGAAAGTCGATGCCGCCCGTCGCTGCGGCGAACTTGCTGCCCGCTACGGCAACGACGACTGCGCGCCGATCCGAGCGCGGGCGGCAAAAGCGCAACTGTTGCAGGCCTCGCTGCTGGAGCAACTGGATCACGATCGAGAAGCGCTCGACTTGCTCGCCCGGCTCCACGCAAGCCATCGCCATTCGGAAACTCCCGCACTCATCGAAGCCGCCGCAGATGCCCTGCATCAGCGCGCCCGCCTGCTGGCCGCACACGATCGGATCAACGAAGCACGCGAATGTCTCGATTGCCTGCTGGCCGAATTCGGCGCAAGCCGGGACGTCGGCATCCGCCAGACCCTGGCCCTGGCGCGAATGGATGGGCTGCGCTGGCAACCCGCCGTAGACGCCGCCGCGCGCATCGCCGACTGCGACGCGCTGCTGCACGAGCACGCCGGCGACACCCATCCGCTGATCCGCTCGATCACGCTCGACGCCGCGAAACTGAAGGCTCGCGCCTTGCGCGAAACCGACGATGCAACGGCAGCCGACGCGCTGGGCGACGCCCAATGGCGTCAACGCGACCCCGACGACGCCCCTCAAGTGAACCGCGTTTTGCTTGCCAACCGACTGGAGCAAATCGCGGCCTGGGACGAGCCCGAGCGCATTCGCCCGGCTGCACGCGAAGTCCAGGCTTTCGCCGAATCGCTCGACGACGCCGGAGTGCAGGATTCGCTGGCCCATGCCGCACGACTGGAAGCGCTTGCCGCCTACGCTGCGGGCGACGACGAAGCGACGCTGGAGGCACTCTATGAGCAACGCCGCCGCAGCGGTTCGAGCCGCAGCAATGAGGCGCGCTTCGAGCTGGCCAGTGGCGAGCGCTTGCGGATGCGCAGCCTGTTGCGGCTTGGTCGTGAAGAGGAAGCCAAGGCCGGCCTGGACAGGCTCGTTGAAGGGATCTCCGCCACCGATGCGCAACCGCTGCGCCGGATATCGGCCAACGCCATGAACGAGGTCGCCGCGCACGAAGCCAGCGCCTGCCCCCCACCGGTCATTCCCGACGACAGCGGGCAAACACCAAAAACCCCCGCCACCAACGCCGCCTTGCAGCGTTACGCCGATGCCGTGGCCGCGTTGGCGCGTCGCCACGGCGACGACCCCGACCCCGAGATTGGCGGGATCGTCAGCCAAGCCTTGTACGAACTGGCCGTTCGCCAGCGCAAATGGAACCATTTGGATGCTGCCGCGCAAACCTATCGCGAAGCCATCGCCGGTTACGGGCAGAATCCGGCACCGGCGATCGAAGCCACCCTGGCCAGTTGCCATCTCAATCTCGGCTATCTGCTGCTGATCTTGCAGGATCGCCCCGCCGAGGCGCTGGAAGTTTACGACGCGCTGTTCCAGCGTTTCGGCAACGCCACCAACCCGGAGATGCGCGACACTCTGAGCAAGGCCGCGTCGAGCCGACTGAAGTGCCTCAACCACTTGCAACGCCAACAAGGCGATGTGGACTATGGCACGCAGTACGAGCAGTTGCCGCTGGACGTGCGCGACGCCTTGCTCGCCACACTGGATCGTGGCCGGGCTGCGGCCGACCAGGGTGCGCACGACCAGTCGCTCGCCTGCTACGACGAAGTACTGGACGCGCACCGCGAGTCCCTGCACCCGGAATTGCGCAGATTGTGCGTCGATGCGCTGGTCAACAAGGGTTACAGCCTGTCGCAGTCACTGCGGCGCGAGCAAGCGCTGGTCGCCTACGACGAGGCCATCACCCGCTATGGCCACGATCTGTCGATGGAGACCGAGGAAAACGTTGCGCTGGCGATGAGCAACAAAGCGAGCGTGCTTGATGCGCTGGAACGCCATGACGAAGAGATCGCCGTTTACGACGCGATCATCTCGCGATGGTCGGAGTCGGATGTCTCGAATCTGCGCCGGCGCGTGGCCAACGCGATGTTTGCCAAAGCCGTGACCGTGGCCGAAACTGACTCGGAAGCAGCGTTGCAACTTTACGGCGAAGTGATCGACCACTATCTGGCCGCTCCCGAAGCCGCCGTGCGGCTTCGCGCTGCCCAGGCTGCAGTGAATGCGGCGCTCAAGCTGCGCAGCCTCGGCCGCATGCGCGATGCAATCGCGACGTGCGACCGTTTCCTCGATGCCTGCGCCGATGACGAGTCTCCGGACATCGCGGCGCAGGTGACCAAGGCCCGCATCGCCATCGCCCGCAGCCTGGATGCCAGCAGTGAACGTGCGCGCAAGCTGCAAGCCTATCGGGACCTGCTGACCTTGCCGCTCGGCAAATTGAGCGACCAGCAACGGCGCGACCTGCTCGACGAATTCACCCGGCTGCACCCGCCGCCGCGAGAGCGCCTGTCGGTCATGTTCGCGATGATCCGGCAGCGATGGCGTCGTACCTGACTGCTGGCGCGTTCGCACGAATTGACACCACGCATGGGAAGCCCCGCTTCGTCTGACTACAATGTGGCCATGAAACCCAAAACCCTCCCCATTGCGCTGGTGCAGGAGCGCAACCACGGCAATGCCGACGCCAACCTCGTCGTCATCGAAACCCGCGTGGCCGAAGCGGCCAAGCGCGGTGCGAAACTGGTCCTGTTGCAGGAGTTGCACAACGGCGCGTATTTCTGCCAGCACGAATCGGTGGATGAATTCGACCTGGCCGAACCGATCCCCGGCCCTTCGACCGAACGCCTGGCCAAGCTGGCGAAACAATGCGGCGTGGTGCTGGTCAGTTCGCTGTTCGAACGCCGCGCCGCCGGCCTGTACCACAACACCGCCGTCGTGTTCGAAAAGGACGGCAGCCTCGCCGGCAAGTACCGCAAGATGCACATCCCGGATGATCCGGGCTTCTACGAAAAGTTCTATTTCACCCCCGGCGACATCGGCTTCCAGCCCATTGACACCAGCGTGGGCCGTCTTGGCGTGCTGGTTTGCTGGGACCAGTGGTATCCCGAAGCGGCACGCCTGATGGCGCTAGCCGGCGCGGAATTGCTGCTGTATCCCACCGCAATCGGCTGGGATCCGAGTGACGAACAAGCCGAGAAAAACCGCCAGCGCGATGCCTGGGTATTGAGCCATCGCGGCCATGCTGTCGCCAATGGCTTGCCGGTGTTGTCATGCAATCGCATCGGCCATGAAGCGTCTCCGCTTGGTGCGTCTGGCATCGACTTCTGGGGCAATAGCCACGTACTCGGCCCGCAAGGCGAAATGCTGGCCGAAGCCGGCCGCGAGGCGACGATCCTCGAAGCCGAAATCGACCTGGACCGCAGCGAACACGTTCGCCGCATCTGGCCGTTCCTGCGCGACCGCCGCATCGACGCCTACGATGGCCTGCTGAAGCGATACCTCGATTGAACACCACGCCTTTGAACATCGATCCCTTGAATCCGGTCTCCTTGAACACTTCCCAACTTGCCGACCAGCCGCACCGCATCGTCGAACGCGACGGCGTGCGCTACACCTTGCTGGGCACCGCGCATGTGTCGCAGGCCAGCGTCGATGCCGTGCGCGGCGCGGTCGCCAGTGGTGCGTTCGACACCATCGCGGTGGAACTGGATGCCGGCCGCCTGCAATCGCTGACTGACCCGGACACGCTGGCCAAGCTCGATCTGGTCAAGGTGATCCGCGAAGGCAAGACCGCGATGTTCGCCGCCAATCTTGCCTTGGCCGCCTACCAGCGCCGATTGGCCGAACAACTCGGCGTGGAACCCGGCGCGGAACTGAAAGCCGCCGTGCTGGACGCACGCGAACGCGGCCTGCGCAACGTGCTGATCGACCGTGAAGTCGGCCTGACCTTCAAGCGCGCGATGCAGAAGCTGGGCTGGTGGGGCCGCGCAAAAATCAGCAGCGGCATCCTGATGGCGATGCTGTCCGACGAGAAGGTCGAAGACGACGAGATCGAAAAACTCAAGCAGGGCGACCTGCTGGAATCGAGCTTCAGCGAATTCGAAACCGGCAACCCCGCGCTGTACGAAAGCATCATCGCCGAACGCGACCGCTACATGGCCGCGAACCTGCGTGACCTGGCCGGCCCGGCCAGCGGCGCGCGCGAAGTGCTGGCGGTGGTCGGCGCAGGCCACCTGGCCGGCATGGCACAACACCTGGCCGACGACACCGATGCACCGGCCGAAGTGCGCACGCAACTGGAAGCGGTGAAGCCCAAATCGCGGGTGCCGTGGATGGAACTGACCATCGGCGCGTTTTTGCTCGGCGGTTTCGCCTGGGGCTTCTGGAAAGGCGGCATCGACGTGGGTGCGGACCTGATCGTGCAATGGGTGCTGGCCACCGGCGTGCTTGGCGCGATCGGCTGCACGATCGCCGGCGGCCATCCGCTGAGCATCCTCGCCGCCTTCATCGCCTCGCCGCTGACGCCGCTGCACCCGGCACTGGCCTCGGGCACGGTCAGCGCCTTCGTCGAAGCGACCCTGCGCAAGCCGACCTATGCAGATTTCCTTGCGCTACGCGACGACGTCAACACGGTGAAGGGTTGGTGGAAGAACCGCGTGGCGCGGGTACTGCTGAACTTCTTCCTGACCTCGCTGGGCACGGCCATTGGCGTGTGGACCGGTGGTTTGCGGATGCTGGGCAAGTTGATCTGACACATCCGCATGCAAGCCGCGGTTACAAGAGTGCCGTAAGTCGTTCCTACGATTCGGTGCGTGCGCTGGATTGCGGCCATCGCCACGCAATCTGCATGATCGCGATGCACAGGGCGATCTCGACCGTGCTGTACGCCAGATAGAACCACCACGCGCCCGGCATCGTGATCGCCACGAACACGGCGTAGAACGCGGCCAGGCCAATGTTGAGCCAGCGAGCCACACGCATCGGCAGCAGCACGGACAGCGCGACCATCAAGCCGGGCACGGCCAGCAGCAACGCGACGAACAGCAGCGAACTTTCGGTAGCCGGCCCCATCGGGCCGGCGCCTTCGAGCATGTGCTGCAATTTCCCCGGCCGGTACAGGCCGAAATAGTCGCCGTAGAGATAGCAGAAGGTCAGGCTGGCCCACAGTGCGGACAGACGGATGCGCACCGGGATGGGCGTCTCGGCGGCGCGCGCGATCATGACGACTCCCCGGATTTTCCGCTGCGCCCCGCACGTGCGCCGAAAATCGAAAGCCACAGCGCGCTGCCGATCTCGCCCGCCGCCGCGCACAGGCGCAACGCACGCAAGGCCGCCGAATCCGTCGCCAGCCCCACGAGATCGGCGGACACGTCGGCGACGTAGCCAAGACCGCCCAACAGCAGCAGCGCGCCCAACAGCCTCGGGATGCGGCCGGAACGCAGCACCAGCCAGCCGAACGGGAAAAGCCACAAGCCCCAGAACAGACTGGCGATCCATTGCGCGCTCGCATAAGCACGCAATGACAACCACGCTGCGTTCGCTGCTTCACTGTCGCCTGGCAGCGCGCCGGCTTGCAGCGCGGCCAACGCATCCCAGCGATGCGCCACGCCGACCAGCATGATCGGCACGCTGACCATGGCCAGCGCCGCCATCAGCGTTGCAGCGGCGCGATCCACGTCGCGGAATATCCGATACAGGGCCAATGGCAGCAGCAGGAAGGCCACTTCCATCACCAGCAAGCCGGCGATGCCCAGGCGGAACGCGCCGGCATTCGCCATCAGCGTGCTTGCCACGGCAGCGGGGTTGGACATCGGCCCCAGTTGGCCGGGCGCCCAGGCAAGGCCCAGCAGGCCGCCGCCCACCACCAGCAAATACAACAGGCCGGCGATGCGCGCATCGCGGCGCAGGCGACGTTGATGTGCGGTGTCGGAGGTTTCCATGCTCAGCCGGCCGAAGCCGAAGCCGCGCGGCGCTCCGCGCGCGTCATCCGTGCCCGCACCAGCAGCCGCTTCGTCCCGGCGCGCAGGTCGTCGAGGATCGCGTAGATCGTCGGCAGGAACAGCAAGCTGACCACGGTGGAGAACGCCAGGCCGCCGGCAATGGCGCGGGCCATCGGGTAGTACGGCGGCATGCCGTCGGGCGTGTCGGTGTGCAGTGCGATCGGAATCATCGCCAGGATCGCGGTGCCCATGGTCATCATGATCGGCCGCAATCTTTCCCGGCTGCCTTCGACCAGCGCATCGGTACGCGACAGGCCGCGCCGGCGCAGGTTGTTGATGTGCTCGATCATCACGATGCCGTTGTTCACCACCACGCCCATCAGCACCAGGATGCCGATGATCGCCATGATGTTCATCTCGGTGCCGGTGATCCAGAACAGCCAATACACGCCGAAGATCGAGAACAGCACGCAAGACATGATCGCCAGCGGGAACAGCAGCGATTCGAATACCGCCGCCATGATCACGAACATCAGCACCAGCGCGATGACGATGGCGTTGCTCATCTGCTCCTTGCCGTCGAAGTTGATGTTGAAGCTGCCGCCGGAGAAGGTGTAACCATAACCCGGTGGGAACTGCATGCCATCCAGCGTGGTTTCGATGGACTTGCGTGCTTCGTCCATCGGCACGTTCTGAGCTAGCCCGGCTTCCACGCGCAGCATGGTTTGCCGGTTCAGGCGCTGGATCTGGGTTGCCGACGGCGAAACGCCCACGTCCACCATCGCCAGCAGCGGCACTTCGCCACCGTTTGGTGCGCGCAGCATGAAGCCGGAAAGGTCTTCGATCGCGTATTGCTCGGAACCGGCAAAGCGCACGTTGACCGGGATCTCGATGTCGCCGCGATGGAAATCGCGCAATGACGAGCCGCGTAGCGCCATGCCGACGAACTTCGCCACGTCATCCACGCTGAAGCCATAGGCAGCGGCGCGCTCACGGTTCACCCGCACCGACAGTTCGGTGTTGGCATCGCCGACATCCACGCGCACGTCGCGCAGCTTCGGGTCGCGCGACAGCATCGGTACGATGTCGTCGGCCAGTTCCTTCAATACTTCGCTTGAGTCCCCAATCAGGCTGAACTTGATGCCCTGCTGGTTGCCCGCATCACCAGGCCAGCCAATACCGATGTTGGCGCGCGCCGATTTCGGCAGCCCCTTGCGCACGGCTTCCTGGATCTGCTTGTTCTGCTCCTGTTCCTTCACCCCGTCCAGGAACAGCCGGGTCGAAGCCCAGCCCTGCTCGCTGAAGCGGCTATAGACCTGACGGATGCGGAATTCCTTGCGATGGGCATCGAGGTATTCCTCGACCTTGGCGACCTCCTTGCCCATCTCCTCCTTCGAGTATGCGCCACGCCACTGGTAGAAGACGTTGATCTCGGATGGATCATTGTCGTCGCCACCGCCCTTGGTATTCATCATCGGGATCACGCTGAGCGCGCTGATCAGGGCGATGCCGGCCACGCTCCAGCCGCGATGGCCCAAGGTCCAGCGCAGCACCCGTGCGTAACGCCGCTGCAAGCCGGCGATGAACGGCGATTTCAGTGCCGGCGGGGTTTTCATCCGCGCCGACAGCATCGGGATCAGGCTGATCGCGACCAGCCACGAGGCCAGCAGCGATACCGAAATGGTCACCGCCAGTTGCGCCAAAAAGATGGTGACGATGTTCTTCTCGCCGAACAGCATCGGCAGGAACACCACGCAGTGGCACAAGGTACCGGCGGACAGGGCGATGGCAACATGACGGGTGCCGACCACCGAGGCCAGCCAGGGCTTGTCGGGGTAGCGTTCGCGTTCCTGGTAGATGCTTTCGACCACCACCACCGCGTTGTCGACCAGCATGCCGACCGCCAGCAGCAGGCCCATCATCGACAGGATATTGAGGGTGATGCCGGCGAAATGCATGAAGCCCAGGGTCATCACGAAACAGATCGGGATGGCCGTGGTCACCATCAGCGTCGAGGGCCAGTGGCGCAGGAAGGCGTACAGCACGATCACCGACAGCAACAGGCCAATCGCACCGGCTTCGGCCAGCGCCAGCAGCGACGCGGTCACCGCTTCACCCTGGTCGTCGGTGATCTCGATGCCGATGCCCAGCATCGCCGGATCATCCTGCAGCGCCTTGATTTCGGCACGCACGTTGCGCGACAGGTCAACCAGGTTGGCGGCGCGCTCCTTGTAGATATCCACGCCGACGCTGGGCTTGCCGTCCATGCGCCGCACGTAGTTCATCCGCTGCGGCACCAGATCGACATCGGCGATGTCGGACAGGCGCGTACCGCGCGCGTCCAGGCGCAGGTCTCGCAATTGCTGCACTTCCAGCAGTTCGCCCTTGGGCTGGATGCGCAGGCGGTGCTGGCCGTCAGTGATCTGCCCGGCGGAAACCGAGAAATTGGCCGCTTGCAGCTTCTGCACCAGGTCGTTCAGGGCGATGCCATTGGCGCTGAGGCGGTCCTTGTCCAGCGCCACCAGCACCTCTTGTTTGGCGACGCCTTCGACCTCCACGCGGGCCACGCCGGGCAAGCGTTCCAGCCGCTGCTTGATGCTGCGTTCGATCAAGTCGGCGCGTGCGGTCAGGTCTTCATCGCTGCTCAGACGCAGGCTGATGGCCTCCTTGTCGGAACTGCTCCAGCGTTGCACGTAGTAGCGGCGGAAGTCGTCCGGCAATTGGTCACGGATGGCGTCGATGCGTTCACGCGCTTCGGATGCGGCAATGGCGATGTCGCGGCTCCAGTCGCTGAATTCGACATTGATCTGGCCGCCTTCGGCATTGGCGCGCGCGTTCATCGACTTGATGCCGGACATCGTCGCCAGCGCTTCTTCCACCGGGCGCAGGATGTTGCGCTCGACTTCTTCCGGCGTGGAGCCGGCATACGGCAGCGAGACGAAAAAGAACGGGATGGTGGCTTCCGGTTCGGATTCCAGCGGCAGGCGGAATCCGGCGATCAGGCCGATCACCACCATCGACACGAACAGCATGATCGTGGTGACCGGGCGGCGGATCGACAACTCGGTGATGTTCATGCGATCAACCGCCCTGCCCGTTGTTGCCCGGCGCGCCGCCGCCCAATGCATCGTGCTCGTGCGACAGCGCTTCGGACAATTGCGCGGCGTTGCTGCGGGCGCGGCGTCCGCGCTCGGCATAGTAGCCGTCGGGCTTGCGATCCAGCAGGTCATAGACCACCGGGATCACCACCAGGGTCAGCAAGGTCGAAACCAGCAGGCCGCCGATCACGGTGATGGCCATCGGGCTGCGCACTTCGGAACCTTCGCCGAAGGCCAGCGCCAACGGCAGGAAGCCGAACACCGCGCACAGCGTGGTCATCATGATCGGGCGCAGGCGCGAACGCGCACCTTCGACCAGCGCTTCGCGCTTGGCCACGCCTTCCTCGCGCAACTGGTTGACCTTGTCGATCAGGATGATCGCGTTCTTCACCACCAGGCCCACCAGCAGGATCAGGCCGATGAACACCACCACCGACACCGGCGAACGCGCCAGCACCAATGCCGCGACCGCGCCGACCATCGCCAGCGGGATGGTGAACAGGATCACGAACGGATGCAGCAGCGATTCGAACTGCGAGGCCATCACCAAGTACACCAGGAACACCGCCAGCGCGAAGGCGAACAACAGCGAACGCAGCGATTCGTCCAGCTCCTGGCCCTGTCCACCGATGTGCATGCCGACTTCGGCACCGAGCGGATTCTCGGCGGTCATCTTCTGCACTTCGGCGATGGCCTTGCCCAGGTCGATGTCGCGCAGGTTGGCCGAAACAATCGCCACGCGGTGCTGGTCGGTGCGATGGATCTCGCTGGGCCCGGTGGTTGCGACCACGTCGGCGACCGAGGCCAGTTCCACCGGCGTGCCGGCGCTCGGGTTGACGATCAGGCGACGGATATCCTCGACCGAGGAGCGCTCGGATTCGCGCACCCGCACCAGCACGTCGATCTTGCGGTCGCGGAAACTGTAGCGCGTGGCTACGCTGCCCTTGATCTTGTTGACCACCGCATCGGCGATCTGCCGCGTGGTCAAGCCCAATGCGGCGGCACGATCCTGGTCGAACAGGATCTGGATTTCCGGGAAGCCCTGCTCCACCGTCGATTTGACGTCGGCATAGTGCGGGTTGGCGCGCAACATGCCGGCCAGCTTGTTGCCGGCCACGCGCAGGGTTTCCAGGTCGTTGCCTTCGATCTCCACTTCCAGCGGAGGCGACAGCGCGAACAATTCCGGGCGGGCGAAGTCAACCTGCGCCGACGGGTAGGCCTTCATCGTCTCGCGCAGTTTCTCGGTCAGTTCCGCCTCGCGCTTGGTGTCGCTCATCGCCACGGTCAGCTTGCCGATGTTCTCGCCGCTTTCGGTCGGGCTGGCATCCAGCCGCGTGCCGGTGCCGGAGACGCCATACAACAGGCGCACGCCGTCGTCCTTGGCATGCTTGCCCTGCACTTCACGGATCAACGCATCGGTCTGCGCCAGCGGCGTGCCCGGCGGCAGCTTGGCGGTCATCTCGAAGCGGTCCTGCGCCAATTGCGGGATCAGGTCGGTGCCGAGGAAAGGCAGCGCCGCCAAGGTCAGCGCGAAGGCCAGCGTGGCCACGCCCAGCACTGGCAGCGGGCGCTGCAAGGCGGCCGGCAGGATCCGCAGATAGCCGCGCTCGGCGCGGTTGTACGGTGCCATCGCAATGTCGCTGGCCTTGCGCATGATCGGGCCAACCACGGCACCGATGCCACGCCACGCGCGCACCACCAACCACGCCGCGCCGAAGAACAGGCCACGGAAAAAACCGCCGATGCCGCGCCCGGTCAACGCGACCGGTTTCTGCCAGATCTTCTGCGGCTGCCAGTGCGGATGCGGCGCTTCTTCCGGGAAGGCCAGCGGCGGGCGACCCTTCAATGCGCTCAGCATCGGGATCAGGGTCATCGACACCACCAGCGACACTGCAATGGCAATCGCCACGGTCAGCGCCTGATCACGGAACAACTGCCCGGCGATGCCCTGCACGAACACCAGCGGCAGGAACACCGCAATCGTGGTCAAGGTGGAGGCGACCACCGCCATGAACACTTCGCGGGTGCCGGCAATCGCGGCTTCAAGAATCCCAAGGCCGCGCTCGCGCGCCTTGGCGATGGATTCCAGCACCACGATCGAGTCATCGACCACCAAGCCTGTCGCCAATGCCAAACCGCCCAGCGACATCACGTTCAAACTCAGGCCCAACTGGCCCATGAAGAAGAACGTGGCGATGATCGACACCGGCAGCGACAGCGAAATGACGAAGGTGCTCCAGCCATCGCGCAAAAACAAAAAGATGATCAGGATCGACAGCAGGCCGCCGATCACCGCATCGACTTTCACGTCGTTGACCGCGTGGCGGATGAACACCGACTGGTCTTCGACCTCGGTCAGCTCGATGTCGCTGGGCAGTTGCTCACGGACGGTTTTCAACCGTGCTTCCAGCGCATCGGCGGTGGCGACGGTATTGGCGTCACCTTCCTTGTAGATCGCCAGTTCAACTGCTTCGTGGCCGCCGCTGCGGATCACCGCTTCGCGTTCCTTGTAGCCCTGGCGCACGTCGGCGACGTCTTTCAGGCGGATCGGCGAAGTGCCGCCGCTGGAACCATCGCCGCGCAGCGCCGCCAGCACGTTCGGGTCGCGGCTGCCCATGATCGCCGACATCAATTGCGTGTTGTCGCTGGCGGAAGACGCAGCCGAACCACCGGCCGTGGTCAGCAGCATTTCGCGCATCTGCTCAACCGTGGCGAACTGGTTGACCGTGCGCACCAGATAGCGCTGCGAACCTTCTTCCAGCCGGCCACCGGACAGGTTGACGTTTTCCTGCTGCAGGCGCTGGATCACGTTGTCCAGCGACAGCCCCAGTTGCGCCAGCTTGCGCTGGTCGATGTCCACCTGGATTTCGTCTTCCAGGCCACCGCCAACCTTGACCGCAGCCACGCCGGCTACCGGCTCCAGCTTGCGCTTGAGGTCTTCGTCGGCATAGCGGCGCATTTCCATCAAGCGGCGGATGGCATCGGCATCGCTGCCGCCTTCCTGCTTCGAAGACAGCGCCAAGCGCATGATCGGTTGCGTCGAAGGATTGAAGCGCAACAGCACTGGCGGCTTTGCCTCCAGCGGCAATTGCAGCGTCTCCATCTTGTCGCGCACGTCGAGGCCGGCCTGCTCCATGTTCGTGCCCCAGGCGAACTCCAGCACCACGTCGCTTTGCCCGGTACGCGAGATCGACTTCAGCTTGCGCAGACCCTTGACGATGCCCAGCGCTTCTTCGGCCGGGCGCGAGATCAGGGTTTCCACTTCCGCAGGGGCCGCGCCTTCGTAATCGGTGCGCACGGTCAGGGTGGGATAGCTCAGGTCCGGCAGCAATTCGACCTTCAGGCTGGACAGCGAGATCAGGCCGAACAGCACCAAGGTCAGCGTCATCATCGCGATGGTGACGCGACGGCGGGTGGCGAATTCGACCAGGTCGAAGCCGCCGCCACTACCCGGGCCGCCATGTGCGGTCGCGGGTTGCGGACTCATTGTTTCGCTGCCTGTGCCGGGGCTTCGACCTGGTTGCCGACCGCGTTGCCGGCGGCAGCCTTGCCTTCATCGCCCAGCACCTGCACCGCCGTGTCTTCGCGCAGCGCGGCCTTGCCGGCCACCACGACTGCGTCGCCTTCCTTCAAGCCTTCGCGCACTTCCACCCAGCCAGCGGCGTCGTAGCCCAAGGTCAGGCCCACGCGCTGCGCCTTGCCTTCGCGCACGACATACACGGCTGGTTCGCCACCGTCTTCCAGCAAGGCCGCGCGCGGCACCACCAGCGCATCGGCGCGCTGGTCGTAATCGATGCTCAGGCGACTGAACATGCCGGCCTGCAAGTCATCGTTGCCCTGGAACGCGGCAATCACGCGGAAGGTGCCCTTGCCTGAATCGATCACCGGCGACACGCGATCGACCACGCCGGTGAAGGTCTTGCCCGGCAGCGCGTCGGCGATCAATTCCACCTTCTGCCCCGGCTTGAGCAGGGCGATCTGCTTCTCCGGCACGTTGAGGGTGGCTTCCAGCACGCTGGTATCGACGATGCGGAAGATCGGCGAATTGATCTGCACGAAGTTGCCCGGCTTGATGTCGCGACTGGCGATCACGCCGGAAATCGGCGCGACCACCGTGGTGTAAGACAGTTCCAGCTTGGCCGCGTTGTACTGGGCGCGGATGTTTTCCAGGTTGTACTTGATCTCGTCCACGTCGTTGGCAGAAATCATCTGCTGGCCGACCAGTTGCCGGGCGCGGGCGTAGTTGGCTTCCAGCTTGTGCATCTGCGATTCGGCCTGTGCCACCTGCAGGCGCGCGCGGTCGGCGTCCAACCGCACCAGCGGTTGCCCGGCCTGCACGCGCTGGCCTTCCTCGACCAGCACCGCCAGCGCCACGCCGGAGGTCTTGGCCACCACCTGCGAATCGGCGCGTGGCTCCAGCGTGGCGGTATTGGCATAGCTGGCGGCAATGGCGCGGCGCTGCGCCTTGGCCACTTCCACCGGCACGGCGTCCGGCCCCTTGGCTTGGTCGCCGAGTTTGCCGTCCGGGCCACCACCCTTGCAGGCAGACAGCAGGACAGCGCCACTCAATGCGGCAAGGAAGAAGACAGACGCTCGCGCAAGACGACGATCCGGGTGGGCAGTGGCAGACATCGGTAGGGCCGTTGTTTAGGTGTTGTATCAAGGTATATCACCGGACGTGACACTTCATGCGCCAAAGGTCATGGTGACTTGCGGCGTCGAATGTGTTCGGGATCAGACCGTGTGGCATACGCGGTGCATTGCTGCATTGCGAGATAGTCGAAGCGTGCTCAAAACGCTTTGCACGCTCTATACTCGCCTCCAGCCAAGCGCCGCGACGGACGCGGTGCGCGCTAAACGGGAACCCCGGAACACGACATGATGCGACCGCCTTCGTTCGCCCTTTGTCTGGCACTGAGTCTTGCACTGACCGCCGTCGCGGCAGTCGCCTCCCCCACCCTTCAGGATTCCGCCGCGCCCTCGCCCGGCGAAGCCGCGCCGGCCGAAGCTGCGCCTGCAGCGGGAACACCTGCAGAAGCGCCTGCAGCGGCGCCGGAGGGCAATGCCGAAACCGGTCGCCTGCTGGCCTACACCTGCCAGGGCTGCCACGGCGTGACCGGCTACAAAAACGCCTACCCCAGCTTCCACGTGCCGCGCATCGGCGGGCAATCAGCCCCGTATCTGGTGCAGGCGTTGACCGAATACAAGGAAGGCAAGCGCAAGCACCCGACCATGCAGGCGCAATCGCAGAGCTTCTCCGCGCAGGACATCGCCGACCTCGCCGCCTACCTTTCCACGTTGAAGCAGGGCCAGCCATGATCCACGCCAAGCACGCCTGCCCCGCCCTTGCCCTGTCCGTCATCCTGGCGCTGGCCGCCTGCAGCAAGGTCGAAGACCCGGCCACCTCCGCCGCCGACCCCGGCCATTCCAGCGGCGCACACGATGCCAGCAGTTCCGCCGGCCTGCCCGCCGGCCGCATCGCTGCCGGCGAAGAACTGGCCAAGGGCAAGGCCACCGGCCAGAGCTGCATCGACTGCCACGGCAACGAAGGCAACGCCCCGATCGACGACACCTACCCCAAGCTCGGTGGCCAGTACGGCGACTACATCGCCCACGCCCTGCAGCAATACCGCGCCGGCGAACGCCAGCACATGCTGATGACCCCGCAAGCGGCCGACCTCAGCGACCAGGACATCTCCGACCTGGCCGCCTACTTCGGCTCGCGCGCCAGCCAACTGCGGGATTTGCACGGCTTGAAATAACCGCAACCGGTGCGGTCCCGGGCAATCGGGCCGCTCCAGATCGCATTCGGGCAAGCAGAAACCGGCTTTCGCGAGAAAGCCGGTTTTTGTCGTTGATGGGGCCCAGTCGGATCGGCTGGAAGGCGGCCCCGCAATTCAGCCAGCGCCATCCTCGATGATCGAAAGCACGGTCTCCAGCGCATCCTTGCCTGGAAGATTGAAATGATCCGGGACGACATGGTGCTCGTGTGCATGCCGGCCACGCGCATCGGTGAAATACGCCGGATCCCAAGTCACGACCATGCCCGTGCTCGGCAAGTCGAAGAAGAAAAGCGAGCCCTGCCCCCTCGATTTTGAGTAATTGCCGCCAGACTGCACGCCAACGATGCGCGCAACGCTTGCCTGCCTTGCCAATATCGCAAAAACTTCCGAGGCCGAACCGGTTCCTTCGTCAATCAATACCCAGATCTGACCATTGAAAGGGCTCCGTCTGGCTGTCGGTGAGAACGTCATCCAGTGGTTGAAGGCGCCCGTGCCCAGCATCTTCGCATCGTCCTGGTCCAAGTCCGGCAGCATCCCTTTGTCGATCATTTCGCGGATATCCATGCGCGGATACCTTTGCTGCGCATAGAAAGTATCCATGCAGCATTTGACCTGCTCCCCGGCCGCGTCGCTCGGAAAAAAAACGAAACCGGTCAACTCCACCAGCGCGTCCAGATGCGGTCCGATCAGCATCCTTTCCACGAACGGCGTATATCCACCCGGGTTGCCCCTGACGTCGAAGATCAAATGGGGAAACCCTGCGATGTGTTCGTAAAAATCGAAAAGCCGATCCTCGAGTGCCGCATAAAAGTCCGGGGCCAGCAACATGTTCGGGCCCATCATGTCCACGCTCACTCTCGCGACCTTGCCAGCCAGCGGGATATCAGTCACGACCTCAGGCAGCTTCCCTGCAGAGGTCTTGTCGCTCAGCAGCGGACGATTCAAACGGGCCTGGCGCAGGATTTCCTCCTTGTACCCGGCCATCGTTTCCAGGCCCGTGTAGAACTTGACCGTGGCAGGTTTGTTCAACATCTGCTGCAGGCGACGGTCGTGGCTGCGCGTCGATTCTTCGAAGCTGCGCAGGAAGAATTCAAGATAGAAATCCTTCGGCAATACGCCGACATTGCTGGGCATCGCATACCACGACCGGTTGCCGGCCCTTTGCACACCCGGCGTAAAAATGCACTCCTGCAGCAAATCATGGAACTCCCGCGTTTCAAGCACTTCCCGGGAGGTGGCAATCCGGTCCGCAAGTTTTCCGGCTTGCGCGCGGATGTCAACGCCGAATTTCCGGCGGGCGTGGTTGATTTGCGGGAAGCTTTTTTCCATCTCCGCCATCAAGAATTTCAGGTCGGACAGGAAGGGTTGGTTCTCCGTGGCCAAGCCTTCATTTGCGATACCTCGATTGGATATTGACGTCAGGCAGGCATGAACCCGCCTGCCTTGTTTGCGGGTCATTCCCCACGCACCACGCAATCCAGCACCGGCAGGCCGCCGCCGTTGACCGCCGTGGCGATCGCTGCATCCGGTTCGACCATGTTGATGCGCCGCTGCAGATACCAGTCGCGGTTGTAGTAGCTGTGCGCGTAGCGTTCGCCGCTGTCGCACAGGATGCTGACGATGGAGCCATCGCGGCCGGCCTCGCGCATGCATTGCGCGGCAGACAGCACGCCGACGAAGTTGGTGCCGGTGCTGCCGCCGACACGGCGGCCCAGGCTGGCACTGACCCAGCGCATCGCCGCCAGGGACAGGTCATCCGGCACCTTGACCATCGCGTCGATGCAGCCGGGCACGAAGCTGGCCTCCACGCGCGGGCGGCCGATGCCTTCGACCCGCGAGCCGTTGGGGATCGACAATGCGACATCACCGCAGCCATCCAGCACATCGCGGTAGTAATCGAAGAACACCGAGATTTCCGGGTCCGCGCACAAAATGCGGGTGTCGTGGCGGCGATAGCGCACGTAGCGGCCCAACGTCGCGGCGGTGCCGCCAGTGCCGGGACTGCACACGATCCAGTCGGGGATCGGGTGCGGTTCGCGCTCCATCTGCCGGAAGATCGATTCGGCGATGTTGTTGTTGGCGCGCCAGTCGGTGGCGCGCTCGGCATAGGTGAACTGGTCCATGAAGTGGCCGCCGGTCTCGCGCGCCAGTCGTTGCGATTCGGCATTGAGGCCGCAGGCGCTTTCGATCAGATGACAGCGACCGCCCTGGAATTCGATCGCGGCGATCTTTTCCGGCGAGGTTGCGCGCGGCATCACCGCGATGAAGGGCAGGCCCAACAGGCGAGCAAAATACGCTTCGGATACGGCGGTGGAACCGCTGGACGCCTCGATCACCGGCGCACCCTCGCGCAGCCAGCCATTGGCCAGCGCGTACAAGAACAACGAACGCGCCAGCCGGTGCTTGAGGCTGCCGGTGGGGTGGCTGGATTCGTCCTTCAGATAGACGTCGATGCCGGGAAACCCGGGCAGGGTCAGCGGGATCAGGTGGGTGTCGGCGGAGCGGTTGAAGTCCGCCTCGATCCGGGCGATGGCCTGCGCGGCCCAGGCGCGCTGCGGCATGGTCTTCCTGCAGCAACACGATCCCGAACCAAACCTGCCGCTATCGGCTTGTTCTTCCTGCTCACATCCGTCCATCGCTTTCACACCTCATTTACCCGCCACCGTCATCCGCTCGATCAGCAACGAACCGGTGTGCGTGCCAAAACGCACATCGACATCGCTGCCGGCCGCGACGATGCCGGCGAACATGTCCTTCAGGTTCGAAGCGATGGTGATCTCTTCCACCGGCCCGGCGATCTCGCCGTTTTCCACCCGCAAACCCCACGCGCCGCGCGAGTAATCACCGCTCACCAGCGAGACGCCTTGCCCCATCACGCCGGTCACGACCAGGCCGTCGTGCATCTGCTTGAGCAGGCTGGCGAAGTCGGCCTTGCCCGGCGCGACCACGACATTGCCGGTGCCGCCGGCATTGCCGGTGGTGCGCAGGCCAAGCCGGCGCGCCGAATATTCATCCAGCAAATAGCGCTGCAATACGCCATCGCGCACCAGCGGCTGGCACGCCTGCGTGGCCACGCCATCGTCGTCGAAGGCACGCGAGGCCAGCCCGCGCGGCAAATGCGGGCATTCGTCGATGTCGATGAAGTCGGGAAACAACGGCGTGCCGACCGCATCGATCAGGAAGCTGGCGCGGCGATACAGCGCGCCACCGCGCAGTGCCGACAGCAAATGCTGGATCAGGCCGGCGGCCACTTCCGGCACCAGCAACACCGGGCACTGCCGCGTCGGCAACGGCCGCGCGCCGAGGCGCTGCAAGGCTTCGTGCGCGGCGCGACGGCCGATGCTTTCCGCATCGCGCAGGTCTTCCGGTGCGCAGGCGACGTCGAACCACTGGCCGCGCTGCATGCCGCCGCCGTCGCTGGCGATGAATGAAGCGGACAATTCATGCATCGAACGACGTTGCGTGGCGATGAACCCTTGCGAATTGGCATGCACCAGGATGCGCGTGCCGGACTCGACGCTGGCCCCGTTGGAATTGACGATCCGCGCATCGGTGCTGCGGCCGGCCACTTCGGTTTCGCGCGCCAGGGCGATGGCCTGCTGTGGCGAAATCTCCCACGGATGCCACAAATCCATGTCCGGCAATTCACGCGGGTGCAAGGCCGGATCGACCAGGCCATTGCAGGCGTCGGCTTCGGTGCGTGCGGCGATCGCGCAGGCCTTTTCCACGGTGGTGCGCAACGCATCTGCGCCCAGGTCGCCGGTGCTGGCTTCGCCTTGGCTGCCGTTGACCTGCACGACCACGGTCAGTTCGCGGTCGCGTTTTCGAATCAATTTCTCCACTTCGCCCAGGCGCACGCCGACTTCCAGCCCATCGGATGCACGTGCCTTCACTTGTGCCTGGTCAACGCCGTGTTGATCGCAAAGCGACAGCACTTGCTGGCAGGCTTGTCGTAGCTGGCTTTCGTTCTCCATCGCCTCCGCGTCAATGCGCGATGGCACGTTGTCCTTGCGCACGATGGCATTCATGTCGCGGTGCCTCCCACGGTCATGCCGTCGATCTTCAAGGTGGGCTGACCGACGCCCACCGGCACCGACTGCCCATCCTTGCCACAGGTAGCGATGCCGGCATCCAGCTGCAAGTCGTTGCCGACCATCGACACCCGGTGCAGGACTTCGGCACCGGCACCGATCAGAGTTGCGCCTTTCACCGGCGCGGTGATGCGGCCGTTCTCGATCAGGTAGGCCTCGTTGGCGGTGAACACGAAATTGCCGCTGGTGATGTCCACTTGCCCACCGGAGAAATTCACCGCATACAACCCGCGCGCGACCGAGCCGATGATCTCCTGCGGATCACGTTGCCCGGCCTGCATGTAGGTGTTGGTCATGCGTGGCATCGGCAGGTGCGCATAGGATTCGCGCCGGCCATTGCCGGTGGGCGGTTTGCCCATCAACCGCGCGCTCATGCGGTCGTGCATGTAGCCCTTGAGGATGCCGTCTTCGATCAGCGTGGTGCAGCCGGTCGGCGTGCCTTCATCGTCGATCGACAGCGAGCCGCGACGCCCTGCCAGCGTGCCGTCGTCAACGATGGTGACGCCTGCTGCGGCAACCCGCTCACCCACCCGCCCGGAAAACACCGAGGTGCCCTTGCGGTTGAAGTCGCCTTCCAGCCCGTGCCCGACTGCTTCGTGCAGCAACACGCCGGGCCAGCCGGGGCCGACCACCACGGTCATCTCGCCGGCCGGGGCAGCGATGGCCTCCAGGTTGACCAGCGCCCGGCGCACCGCCTCGCGCGCCATGTCCAGCGCGCCGCCGCTGTCGATGAAGGCCGTCAATTCGTGGCGACCGCCGCCACCACAACCGCCGGACTCGCGGCGGCCGCCCTGCTCGGCGATCACCTGCACCTGCAGGCGCACCAGCGGGCGCATGTCGGCACTCAAGCGGCCGTCGGCATCGGCCATGAGGATCGTTTCCGATTGCGCACTCAGCGTGGCGATAACCTGACATACGCGCCGGTCGCAAGCGCGCGCGCAGGCGTCGATCTGCCGCAGCAGCGCGATCTTTTCCTCGTCGGCCAAGCTTTCCACCGGGTCGATGGGCGGATACAGCAGCGCTTGCGAAGCACTCGCCAGCGGCCGCGACACGCCATCACCACCGGACTGGCTGATCGCGCGCGCATTGCCGGCGGCTTCCAGCAGTCCGGCCAATTCGACGGCATCAGTACAGGCAAAGCCGCTGCGCTCGCCGGCGACCGCGCGCAAGCCGACGCCACGGCGGATATCGTGCGTGCCACGTTTGACGATACCATCCTCAAGCGACCACGTTTCGTGGCGGCTGTGCTGGAAATAGACATCGGCCTGGTCAACGCCGTGGCCGGACAGCCGCGACAGCACGCGGTCCAGATCGACCATGGAAAAACCAGCCGGTTCGAGCAGGCGCTGCCCGGCCAGGGCAATCAATGAACTCATGGAAGGATTCCTTGCAGGCCGCGAAAATCCTGGCGGACTGGCGCATCCGCAAAGTGCATGCGCCAGCCCGCCCTGCCGCTGTCAGAAGCGGTAGTTGATCTCCAGGCTGAGCGAGCGGCCGTAGATGTTGTAAACCTGCGAGTTGTAGTACGGATACGAGGTCCAACCCCGGCTCGGCGGCATCTTGTTGAAGAGGTTGTTGGCCGACAGGCTCACGTCCACGCCCTCGTCGAAGCGATAGCCGATGCTGGCGTTGTACAGCAGCCACGCCGGGTCATAGCCGCCGGTGCCCCATTGCGATTCGCCGCGGCCACCGACGGACAAGGCGAAGTTCGGCGTGGAACCGTAACGCACGGCAAACAAGGTCGCACTGAGCGGCCCCTTATCCCAGGCGATGCTGCCATTGACCACGCTGCGGAACAGCGCGCTTTGCCCGGTCGGATTGGCGATCACGTCAACCAGCGGCGAGAAGGCATCGTTCTGCTGCTCGAAACCGCGGATGAAATTCCCCGACAGGTTGAACTGGAAGTCACCGAAGCTTTCCGTCGGCACGCGATAACCCAGGCCGGCCATGATCGTCTTCATCCGCTTGTAGGCAACGTTGAAGAAACCGCCGTTGACCCGCACGACCCTGCCGTTGTCGCCGCGCACCACGCGCGCCAGTGCATCATCGCAACTCGGCAGCGCGGCCGCCGTGCCGCCCTGCCGGCAGGAGGCTTCATCCACCAGGATGTTGCCCAGCGTCAGCGCGCGCACTTCGTCCATGATCTCGATGTCGAGGTAATCGGCATGCAGGTTGAAGTTCGGATCCGGCGACCAGACGAAACCCAGCGAACGCGACTTGGCCGTGGTCGGCTCCAGCGCCAGGTTGCCCGCCGTGTAGGAAGCCATCACGTAGCGGCACGAAGGACTGGTTCGCGGAACGCCCATCGTGTCGCACAGGTACGGATCGTTGTTGTTGGAATTGGCGCGCGTCTGGCCGGCATACAGGAAGGCCATGTCCGCCGCGCGGAACGACGTGCCGACCATGCCGCGGAGCAGCAGGCTCTGGATCGGCCGGAACTCCAGACCGGCGCGCCAGGTCTTGCTGCCCACGTCACTGCCGCCGTAGGAATAACTGTCGTAGCGCCCGGCCGTGGTCAGCTTGAGCTTGTCGTGCAACGGCATGTCCAGTTGCACGGTGGCACCCCAGCGGTCGCGATCACCGCTGCTGGCCTGTTGCGATCCGTACAAAAACACGCCGGAAAGATAACGCGCGTCGGGTTGGTCATCCCACTTCTCGCGACCGAAATCAGCCAGCACCGCCAATCCGGCCGCACCACCTGGCAACGGGAACAATTCGGTACTGGCCAGCTTGAACGAGGCCTGGTCGGTGGAAGTCTCGGCCTTGCGCGTGCGGCGGGCGGAGAACGAAGCAAATTCCGCCGGCGTCAGCGGCACGAACACCTGCGACAAGTCCTGATAACGCGCGCGCAGGTAGTTGTTCATGCTGCTGGTGATCGGCAACAGCGTGGACTGTTTGAGTTCGTAATACGAACGACTGTAGCCGGCCTCCCAATCCCAACTTTCACCCATCTGCCCGCGCAGGCCGGCGGCGATGTCGTACTGGTGGCTGCGGTTGAACACGTTGGTGGCGTCGATGCCGCCGGTTTCTTCCGGCGCGAATTCGCGCGAGACGCGCCAGTTTTGACCGTTGATCGGCACCAGGTCCCAGTAATACGTGGCGCCGGTGCCGGTGGAAGCCTCGCTGAGCGTGTAGCCGACATCGGCATAGGCGCTCAGTCGGTCACTGAAATAATGGTTCAGCGAGAGGAAGCCGCTGGTCTGCTCGCGCCGCGCGTCGAAGGTAGTGTTGAAGGAATAGGTGTAGTCGCTGCCGCAATAGGGATTCCCATCATCGTCCTGCCGGTACGTCATGGTGCCACCGAACAGATGCGACATTTGCGCACAGCCTGCAATGCCGGGATCGTAATAAGCGCTGGTGGCGTTGTTGTAGGCGAAGGCATCATCCTCGTAAGGGCGCTTGGCGGTGAGCGCGCGCTGCGTCGCGAGCACCGGGTCGGCCCTGCGATGTTCGACCGCGTATATCAGGCTGGTATCGCCCCACGAATGGCCGCCAGCCAACTGCACGCGCTGGCTGCCGCCGCCCCCTTCGGAATACATGCCAAGCCGGATGCCCAGGTTCACACCCTCGATCTTGCGCTTGAGGATGATGTTGACCACGCCGCTGATCGCATCGGAGCCATAGATCGCCGACTGGCTGCCGGGCAGGATTTCGATGCGATCCACCATCACCATCGGGATGTTGGACAGGTCGGTGAAGTTGCCACCGCCACCGGTGTTGTAGGTCAGCGGGAAATTGGCCATCGGATGGCCGTTGACCAGCACCTTGGTGAAGCTGGAACCCAGCCCGAACAGGTTGACCATCTTGGTGCCCTGCGCGTTGCCGCCGCCAATCGGCGTGCTGTCACGCACCGAACCGCTGGCGAAGGGCATCGCCTTCAATGCATCGGACACGCTGGTGAAACCATTGCGCTGGATGTCCTCGGCGGTGATCACCACCAGCGGCGCGGCATTTTCCAGTTCCAGCCCCGGCAGCAGCGAGCCGGTCACGGTGACCTGCTGCATCTGCTGGATCTGCTCGCGCATGGCCCGTTCGTGTTCCTCCGGGCTCATCGACTGCATCCGCTGCATCATCCGCTCCCGCTCCTTCGGGCTCATCGACTGCATGCGCCGCTGCATCAACGCCTGTTGTTCCGGCGTCAGCGATTGCATCGTCTCCGCGTGCGCCTTATGTTCCTGTCCATCACCGGACACTTCCTGCGCCTGCGCGCCGGCCAGTCCGCACATGGCCAGCGTGATCGCACCGGCCAACGCATTGATACGTCTGTTCATTGATGCCACCCCAAGTGAAGTTTCATGAGCCTCCCGGTACCGCAGGTACTGCTTCTTCAACCGAACCGATCACGCAGGCGCTTCACGCCGGCGTGAAATCCAGAGTCCTCTGGTGCATCTCCCTCACGCTTTCCCTGTGCGCAACGCTGATCACGGTGCAAACGGGCAGACGCTCGTGGATCAGTGCGTACATTTCCCTTTCGTTGTCCGCATCCAGTGCCGACGTCGATTCGTCCAGGAAAACGATGTCCGGCTTCTGCAACAACACCCGGCCGAAGGCCAGCCGCTGCTGCTCACCCGGCGACAGGCGCTTGCTCCAGTGCGCGGCCTCGCCGAGCTTGTCGGCGTAGTGGCCCATGCGGCAGGCGCGCAGCACTTCGGCACAAACGGCATCGTCGAAATCGTCCGATTGCCCCGGATAGCACAGCGCGTCCTTGAGCGTGCCGATCGGCACGTAGGGCCGCTGCGGGATGAACATGCTGCGTTGCCCGCCGGGCATTTCGACATGCCCGCGCCCATGCCACCACAGGCCGGCCAGCGACAGCAGGAAAGTGCTCTTGCCGCAGCCGGACGGACCCACGATCACGCAACGGCTGCCGGGCGGGATGTCGAGCGAGGCCGGCTGGCTCAGCGCGCGGCCATCGGGGCTTTCCAGCACCATGTCGGCGATGCGCAGCACCGCGTCCTGACTCTCGGTCACGCGGATGTCGTGCGGCGATTCGGCCGCATCGAGCAGGCGATCCAGTTCGCACAAGCGCGCCAGTGCCGCGCGCACGTCGGCCAGTTCCGAATAGTTCTGGATGAACCACAACAAGGCGATGCGGGTATCGTTGCAGGCTTGGGTGAAGCGCATCAGCCCGCCCATGGTCAGGCTGCCGGCGAAATAAGCACCGGCGGCGAGCATCCACGGCACCACCTGCACGGCCTGGTTGCTGCCCTGCATCGAGAAATTGACGCCGAAGGTGTAGCGCACCACGTCGCGCCAGTTGCGGCGGATGGCATTGAAGGCACCATCTAGCTTGCGCTGCTCGGCGCGTTCACCGGCGTACAGCGCGATCGGCTCCACGTTTTCACGCACGCGCACCAGGCCGAAGCGGTAATCACCTTCGCAGGCGTGCTGCCGATAGCGCGCACGCAGCAGCGGCCGCCCCAGCCATTCCACCAGCCCGCTGCTGACCAGGCAGAAGCCGATGAACAGGAACACCACCAGGCCGGGAATGGCGATGTGCATGCCGCCCACGTCGAACACGATGTCGCGCGACAAGCCCCACAACACGCCGGTGAACACGATGGCCCGGCCCGACTGGTGCAGGAATTCGAAACCGAACTCCAAGCCTTTCACGGTCAGTTTCAACATGTCCTCGGACAGGCGCTGGTCCGGGTTGTCGATCACGCCGCTGCGGTCAAGCCGGTAGTAGGCCTTGCGCTCCAGCCAACGCCCGAGGAAGCGCGCGTTCATCCACGTGCGCCAACGCATCTGCAACACCTGGACCAGTCGCTCGACGATGGCGAAGGACGCCACCCAGATCGCCATGACCCCGGCCTTCATCAGCAGCACATGCCAGAACACATTCGCCTGGCGGGCATCCAGCGCGTCGAACATGCTGCCATTCAGTCGGTTGAGCAGCAGGCCCAGATAGACCATCAACCCGTAGATCGCCGGGATCACCAGCAGCAACAGCCAGCCAATCTTCCAGTCATCCGAACGCCAGTAGCCACCCAGCAATCGGCCCACGTCACGCAGGCTGGCGTGCGGCTTGCTGGCATGGGAGGCGGATGTGTCGCTCATCGGAACTCCATCGCTGGCGGCGTGACGGGAAGGAACCACGAACGATCACGACGTTCGTGGTCATCAATCGCTTCCCTGCAAACGGGGCGTTGAACACGGCGCGGCAGGACTCCGCGCGCAGGCATCGCAACCCCATGACCGCGCCAGATCAGCGGCGCGGGTTGAACGGTATTCCATGCACGAGATTCGTCCGATGCCGCGGCGCATCCGCCGTCGCACCAGGCGCTGTTTCGTGGAATCAGGCAGCCATCACGGTGAAGCCCGCATCGGCAATGACGCCCTTGATCGCATCCACGTTGATGCTGGCTTCGTCGTAATCCACCGTGACCTGCTTGGTATCCAGCACGATGTCGGTGGAATTGACGCCATCGGTACCTTCCAGCACGCGCTTGAGGCGACCGGAACAGCCACCGCACTTCATGCCGTCAACCTTGAGTTCGATATTGCTCATTGTCTTTACTCCTGTGGATGGAACGAATTGAAACCGGTGATTGAGCTGCCGTGTCACTTCGGCCGCCAACGACCCAGCAGCAGCGAGTTGCTGACCACCGAAATCGAGCTCATCGCCATTGCCGCGCCGGCAATCACCGGGTTGAGCAGGCCAAAGGCCGCCAGCGGGATGCCCAGCACGTTGTAGAAGAAGGCGAAGAACAGGTTCTGCCGGATCTTGCGCACGGTCGCGGTGGACAGGTCGATGGCGGCAGCAACGCCGCGCAGGTCGCCCTTGACCAGGACCACATCGGCCGCTTCGATCGCCACGTCGGAGCCTGCGCCAATCGCGAAGCTGACATCGGCCGCGGCCAGTGCCGGCGCATCATTGATGCCGTCGCCGACCATGCCGACGTGACCGTCGCATTCGGCTTGCAGGCGCTGCACTTCCTCGGCCTTGTGCTGCGGCAGCACTTCGGCGCGGTAGCGAGTGATGCCGGCTTGTTCGGCAATAGTCGCAGCCGTGTGCGGATTGTCGCCGGTCAGCATCACCGCTTCGATGCCCAGCGCCTTCAACTTGCGTACCGCTTCAGGCGAGCTGTCGCGCAAACGGTCGGCGATGGCGATGTAGCCGACGGCCGTGCCATTGGCCGCGACGCCCACCACGGTCTTGCCTTGCGCCTGCACCGCTTTCACGCGCGATTGCAATTCCGCACCAGTCTGTACGCCCTCGGATAACAACCACGCCGGCGAGCCGAGGATAAGCTGTCGGTCTTCGACACGACCGCGCACACCCTTGCCCGGTATCGTGTCGAAATCCGCAACCGTCGCGGCGGCGATGCCGGCATCAAGCGTGCGCTTCAGGATCGCCTTGGCCAGCGGATGCTCCGAGCCGGTTTCCAGCGCGGCGGCCAAGCGCAGCAGTTCCGCATCAAGCACGCCTTCGGCCGGTAACACGTCGGTGACTTGCGGCTTGCCTTCGGTCAGCGTGCCGGTCTTGTCCACCACCAGGGCTTTCAAGGCACGCGCGCGCTCCAGCACTTCGGCATTGCGAATCAGGATGCCGGCCTTCGCGCCCATGCCGGTGCCGACCATGATCGCGGTCGGCGTGGCCAGGCCCAGCGAACATGGGCAGGCAATCACCAGCACCGCGACCGCATGCACCAGCGCAGTGGCGAAGGTGCCCGTCACCATCCAGGTGACGGCCAGGGTAACGGCAGCAATGGCGATCACGGTCGGCACGAAGATCGCGGCGATCTTGTCCACCAATTTCTGTATCGGAGCCTTCGAGCCTTGTGCTTCGTCGACCATGCGGATGATCTGCGCCAGCAGGGTGTCCGCGCCGACGCCGGTGGCGCGCGCGCGCAGCATGCCGTTCTGGTTGACCGTGGCCGCGAACAAGCGGCTGCCCGGCTCCTTCGGTACCGGCATCGATTCGCCGGACAGCATCGCCTCGTCAACGCTGGAGGCGCCGCCGATCACTTCGCCATCAACCGGCACGCTTTCGCCAGCGGCCACGAGGAACACATCACCGACGATCAAACTACCGGCATCGACTTCGACGATCTGGCCGTCGCGTTCCACCTTGGCGGTTTTCGGCTTGAGGTTCAGCAGCGCGCGGATCGCCGAAGATGTCTTGCGCTTGGCGCGCGCTTCCAGCAGGCGACCCAGCAGGATCAGGGTGATGATCGAGGCACTGGCTTCGAAATACACATGCTGATCGTACAGGCCGAACACGGTGACCACGGCGCTGTACAACCACGCCATCGTCGTGCCCAGCGCCACCAGCACGTCCATGTTGGCCGTGCCGGCACGCAAGGACTTGAACGCAGCAGTGTAGAAACGCCAGCCAATCCAGAATTGCACCGGCGTGGCCAGCACCATCTGCAACCAACGCGGCAGCAATTCAGCGTGATGGCCTTGCAGCGAATGATTCAGATTGCCGAAATCGAACATGGTGAACATCTGCGCGAACAACGGCAGGGTCAGCGCCACAGCCGCGCCAAACATCCACAGCTCGCGCCGCCATGCGGCCTGTTCCCGTGCTTCGCGCTCGGCCATCTGCGCGGCGTCCATGTCGCGCACCTCACTGGCACCAAAGCCGGCCTTGCCGATGCGCTTGATGATTTCGTCCGCACTGACCAGCCCCGGCGTGTATTCGACACGCGCCTTGGCCGAAGCAAAGTTCACCGCGCCATTGACGACACCCGGCGTCTTCGCCAACACGTCCTCGATGCCTGCCGCGCACGCGGCGCAGCTCATGCCAGTAATATCCAGCGCCACGGTTTCCGGCGGCACGCTGAAACCGGCCTTGCCGATGCTGGCGACGAGGTCCTCTGCCTTGGCCTGGCTGTGGTCGTATTCCAGCCGCACGCGCTCGCTGGCGAAGTTGACCTGCGCCTTCACGCCGGGAAACTTGTTCAACACTTTCTCAATGGTGGTCGCGCAGGCCGCGCAGGTCATGCCGCGGACTGGGAAACTCAGCGTGGTGGTGTTCTGGCTCATGCTTGTATCAGTGTTCACCGGCAGCGTGGTCGTTGCCGTGGCAACACGGCGCGGGTTTGGACGCGGACTCTGCGCCGTGGATGTTGGAAAGAATCGGGCAGCACTCCGGCTCACCATCGCCGGGGCAGGCATCGACCAACCGCGCCAAGCTGTCGCGCATTTCGGTCAACTGGCGGATGCGTTCGTCCATCTCGCGCAGGCGTTTGCTTGCGCGCTGCTTGATTTCCTTCACGCCGTGCGTGCGGTCGTGCTCCAGCGCCAGCAGGTCGCGGATCTCGTCGAGGCTGAAACCCAAGTCCTTGGCGCGGCGGATGAAACGCACGCGCTCGATCGTGCTGTCGTCGTATTCGCGGAAACCCGAAGCGCGGCGGCTGGGCGGCGGCAGCAGGCCTTCCCGCTCGTAATAGCGGATCGTGTCGATGGCCACCCCGGATTGCTTGGCAAGCGCGCCGATGGTGAATGACGTGGGCTGTGACCGGCTCATGGGTTGACCGTAAGTTCTGGAGGTACGTCCAGAGTCAACAGGCTTCTTGTGCATCGCGTCACCGTTATTCAGTATTGGTTCACTTTCAGGGCAAGCCATCTCACTCGGATTCACGCCAATTGCCCCGCGAACCCGCTTGGAGCCAACTCCAGAGTCGCCCTTCCTGGGCCTGCAAACGGCATGCACGCGCGGGAGCCACTTTGCGTGGCTTGCGTATATTCTTGCGCCGTACCGTGATTGTTTCGACTACCAACGACGCAATGCCCACGTTCTCCACCATGCTGCGAATCTTCCTGTGCGTGTGCTTGGCCTTGAACGGGACCGGCGCCTTCGCCATGAGCGCGCATGCACACACGGTCAGTGGCCATGTCGATGTGGCTGCGCACGCTGCACATGATCGCCCCATGCTCGCGCCAATGGCGAGCGCGATGGGTGAAACGCAGCAATCCGCTTCTCATCACGGCGTTTCGCACGAGGGCATGGACTGTTGCGCCGGCGATCACGCCACTGGCCACGACACCGGCGCACCTGCCAGCGGCAAAGGCTGCGACAACTCAGCCGGCTGCCATTGCCCGTGTTCGCAGCACATGGCCATGGTCGTCAGCCACTTCATGCCAGCCCCGCGCTCGGGCGTTTCCACTTCGCACGGCTTGCGCAGCGTCGATCGCGACGCTCCACCCGTTCTGCGCCTGATCCGACCACCTATCGCCTGATGCCCGTCACGGTCGCGTTTCGCGGCCGCGATGAACGCCGCCCAATCATTGCGGGCACCCAATCGCGTTCCCTTCCGACCTTGCCACGGCAAGGCCGTCCCTTGCATCGGGAGTAACACCATGAACCCCAACGACCCTGGCCTGCTTGTCTTGGGCCATCAAGCGACGCGCCGGCGCTTCGTCCAAGGCCTCGCGCTTGGCAGCGGCGTGGCCGCCACCGGCCTGCTGCACCCCGGCCTTGCGCGGGCAGCCGCGCATTCCGCCACATCGCCCACCGTCCAAGCCCTGTCCGGCACGGACTTTGACTTGAACATCGGTGCGTCAACGGTCAACTTCACCGGCCGCATGCGCCCGGCGATCACCGTCAACGGTTCCCTGCCCGCGCCGACCTTGCGGTGGCGCGAAGGCGATACCGTCAGCGTGCGCGTTTCCAACCGACTGTCCGGCAACCTGCAAACCTCGCTGCACTGGCACGGCATCGTGCTGCCGGCCAACATGGACGGCGTACCGGGCATGAGCTTCGACGGCATTTATCCGGGCGAGTCGTACCTGTACCGCTTCACCCTGCGCCAATCCGGCAGCTACTGGTACCACAGCCATTCGCTGCACCAGGAACAAGCCGGCCTGTACGGCGCGATCATCATCGACCCGATCGAACCTCCGCCCTACCACTGGGATCGCGAACACGTGGTGCTGTTCTCCGACTGGACCGATCTGGACCCGGCCGCGTTGTTCAAGCGCCTGAAGAAAGCGCCCTACTACGACAACACCTATCAACGCACGGTGGGCGACTTCATCCACGATGCACGCCGCGATGGTTTGAAGGCCACCCTTAGTGATCGTGGAATGTGGGGGCGCATGCGCATGACCCCGACCGACCTGTCGGACGTCAACGCCAACACCTACACTTACCTGACCAACGGCACCACGCCGGCCGGCAACTGGACCGGCGAATTCCGCCCCGGCGAAAAGGTGCTGCTGCGTTTCATCAACGCCGCCAACATGACCTATTTCGACGTACGCATCCCCGGCTTGAAGATGACCGTGGTCGCCGTGGATGGCCAGTACGTGCATCCGGTGACGGTGGACGAATTCCGCATGGCGGTAGCGGAAACCTTCGACGTAATCGTCGAACCGACCGGCCAGGATGCCTTCACCATCTTCGCGCAGGACATGGGCCGTACTGGCTACGCACGCGGCACCTTGGCCGTGCGCGCGGGGCTAGAAGCACCGATCCCGACTGTCGATCCACGCCCGCTGCTGACCATGAGCGACATGGGTCATGATATGTCTTCGCATGCCGGCATGGACCATGCCGCGATGGGGCATGCAGCGATGAATCATGCTGCGATGGGGCACGACGCGCATGGCGGCAGCGTGCAACACCCGACCAGCGAAACCGGCAACCCGCTGGTGGACATGCAATCCTCGCCCAGCGGCCCGCGCCTGGACGATCCCGGCATCGGCCTGCGCGACAACGGCCGCAAGGTGCTGACCTATGCCGATCTGAACAGCCTGTTCGAGGACCCCGACGGCCGCGAACCGAGTCGCGACATCGAGCTGCACCTGACCGGGCACATGGAAAAATTCGCGTGGTCGTTCAACGGCATTCCCTTCGCCAGCGCCGAACCCTTGCGCTTGAACTACGGCGAGCGCGTACGCATCGTGCTGGTCAATGACACCATGATGCAGCACCCGATCCACCTGCACGGCCTATGGAGCGACCTCGAAGACGAACACGGCCAATTCAAGCTGCGCAAGCACACGGTTGACATGCCGCCGGGCACCCGTCGCAGCTACCGCGTGCGCGCCGACATGCTCGGCCGCTGGGCCTACCACTGTCACCTGCTCTACCACATGGACGGCGGCATGATGCGCGAAGTGCGCGTGGAGGAAGCAGCATGAAGACACCGTTGAATTTGCTGTGCGCCGCGATTGCCTTGGCACTTCTTCCCGCCACATCGGCCTTCGCGCAGGACGCGCCGGCGTGCACGCCGGAACATGCCGCGATGGGACATTGCGAAATGCCCACGAAGGACGATGACTGCCCTCCCGAACACGCAGCGATGGGCCACTGCACGCCATCGAAACCCGCAACGCCCGAACAAGACGACGACTGCCCGCCGGAACACGCCGCGATGGGCCATTGCACTCCACGCAAAACCGGCCTGCGCGAACCGCGTGAACCCATCCCCGTGCTGACCGATGCCGACCGCGCCGCCGCCTTCCCGTCGCTGAAGCACGCGCACATGCACGACAGTGGCATCCACAGCCTGGTGTTGTTCAACCGGCTGGAAGCGTGGGACGCCGATCCCGGCAGCGGCCAGGCCTGGGAAGGCAGCGCGTGGATCGGCGGCGACGTGCAACGCCTGTGGCTGCGCAGCGAAGGCGAACGCGAACACGGCCACACCGCAGCATCGAACCTGGAAGTGCTGTACGGCCGCAGCATCAATGCGTGGTGGGACGTGGTGGCCGGCGTGCGCCAGGATTTCCGCCCGGCCGATTCGCAAACCTGGGCGGCCATTGGCGTGCAAGGCATGGCCCCGTATCGCTTCGAAGTCAGCGCCACCGCCTATGTCGGCGAATCCGGCCGCACCGCCGCCAGCGCCGAAATCGAATACGACGTGCTGTTCACCAATCGCCTGATCCTGCAACCGCTGCTTGAAGCCCGCTTCAACGGCAAGGACGACCCGCAACGCCACATCGGCAGCGGCCTGTCCAGCGTCGAAGCCGGCCTGCGCCTGCGCTACGAAATCAACCGCCGCTTCGCCCCGTACATCGGCGTGGCGCACGAACGCAGCTTCGGCAAGACGGCTGACTACCTGCGCAACGACGCCGAAGCGACACGCGAAACCCGCTGGCTTGCCGGCGTGCGCGTGTGGTTCTGATCACCACCCAAGCCCATCACCTCATCACTTCAAGGAGCCTCAAATGAAAAGACAGCATCTCTTGCTCATCCCCACCCTGCTCGCTTTCACCTTCGTCACCAATGCACAGGACCATGCCGCACATGCCGTCCACACCGCGAAAACGCCGGAAAAGCTGAGCGAAGCCGACTTCGACCGTCTCGACTCCGACAAGGACGGTCTGCTCAGCCGCGCGGAAATTCCCGCAAACCACCCGCTGCTCGAACACTTCTCGATGGCTGACAAAAGCCGCGACGGCAAGCTGGACAAGCGCGAATTCAAGCTGGCGCTATCGATGATCTAATCCATAGCACGAACACTTCCACGCAAAAGAAAAGGCGACAACCCATCACTGGGGTTGTCGCCATTTTCAATGGTTTCCGGCTTGGAGCGAAACCGGACGATGTTGGTAGCGGGGGCAGGATTTGAACCTGCGACCTTCGGGTTATGAGCCCGACGAGCTGCCAGACTGCTCCACCCCGCAGCAGGAGCGGAATTATGCGGGTTTGTGCGAAATACTGCAAGCCTTGCGATGCAAATCGCGCACGATTCGTGCGCGATGTTGTGCGTGGCTTCAGCCGGCGAATGCCGCCTGGCACCAGGCCATGATCGGGTTCCAGGCAATGCCCAGACCCAGCAAGGCCAGTGCATTCACGCCGAATACCACCGGCAAAGCACGGCCGGCACGCGGCGGATGCGCTTCGCCGATGGGTTCGTCGAACCACATCACCTTGATCACGCGCAGGTAGTAATACGCGCCGATCACCGAACAGATCACGCCGAGGATCGCCAGCCACAACAGGTCGCCACCCAATGCAGCGCGCAGCACCGCCAGCTTGGCCCAGAAGCCCAGCAGCGGCGGCACGCCGGCCAGCGAGGCCATCACCAGCAACACCAAAAATGCCTGCCATGGGTCGCGACGGCTCAAGCCCTTGAAGTCGTCGATCTGTTCGGCCTCGAAACCCTGGCGCGACAGCACGATGATCGCGCCGAACGAAGCCACCGACATCAGTGCATAGCTGATCGCGTAGAACAGCGACGCCGAATAACCCGCCGCCGTGCCACCAGCCAGACCCAGCAGCAGGAAGCCGACATGCGACACGGTGGAATACGCCAGCATGCGCTTGAGGTTGGTCTGGGCTATCGCAATGACGTTGCCGATGATCAACGATGCAGCAGCCAGACCGGACAACAGCAAGCGCCACTGGTCTTCCAGCGGGCCGACGCCATCGACCAGCAGGCGGAAGGCCATGCCGAACGCGGCCAGCTTCGGACCGGCGCTGATGAACAAGGTGATCGGCGTCGGTGCGCCTTGATAGACGTCCGGCAACCACATGTGGAACGGTGCCGCGCCCAATTTGAAGGCGATGCCGGCAACCATGAACACCACGCCGGTTAGCAGCAAGGTGCGTTCGGAACTATCCGCAATCGCCGCGCTGATCGCATCCAGGTGCAGCGTGCCGGTCGCGCCATAAACCAGCGACATGCCGTACAGCAGCAGGCCCGAGGCAATCGAACCGAGCACGATGTATTTCATCGCCGCTTCGGTGGAAAGGCCGTCGTCGCGGTTCAACGCGACCAGCGCATACGAACACAGCGCCAGCAGTTCCAGGCCCAGGTAGGCCATCACCAGCGAACCGGCGGAGACCAGCACCATCATGCCGGCGGTAGCAAACAGCACCAGCACCGGCACTTCGCCCGGATACAGCTTGCGCTCGCGCAGGTACGGCCACGCATAGACCAGCGACAAGCCGCTGACCAGCACGATGACCACCTTGGACACATCGGCCAGCGTGTCGCGCACGAACATCCCGTTGAACACGGTGCCGTGGCCACCGGTGCCGCTGGCGACCATCCACATCACCACGGCGAGCACCAGCAAGGTCAGCACGTGGGTGACGATGCGACGGCGGTCGTCGATGAACAGGTCGAGGATCAGCAGCGCGAAAGCGCCGGCCACCAGAACGACTTCCGGCAGCAGCGGCAACAGGTCGGCAGCGGTGGGCAGAGAAGCGGTCATGCGTGATTCCTTACAGCAGCTTGCTGTTGGCCAGTTGCAACGCGAGCTGCGCGATCGAGGTTTCCATCAGGTCGGTCAGCGGCTTGGGATAGATGCCGATGGCCAGCGTGCCCAGCACGAACAGGCCCAGCACCAGCGCCTCGCGCGGGTTGACATCGGTCAGTTCGGCCACGTGCGCATTGGCGACTTCGCCGTACAGCACGCGCTTGACCAGCCACAGCGTGTAACCCGCGCCGATGATCAGCGTGAGCGCGGCGATCACCGCAATGAACGGATGCGCCTGGAAGCTGGCCAGGATCACCATGAATTCGCCGACGAAGCCCGAGGTGCCCGGCAGGCCCGCATTGGCCATGCCGAAGAACACGAAGAACACCGCGAACCACGGCATCACGTTGGCCACGCCGCCATAATCCTTGATCATGCGCGTGTGCATGCGGTCGTACAGCACGCCAACGCAGCTGAAGGTCGCGCCGGACACCAGGCCGTGCGAGATCATCTGCACCATCGCACCTTGCAAGCCCAACTGCGCGGCGTCGAGGTTGCTATTGTCGCGCACCAGGATGAAACCGATGAAGGTGCCCAGGGTGACGAAACCCATGTGCGCGACCGACGAATACGCGATCAGCTTCTTCATGTCGTCCTGCACCAATGCGACCAGGCCCACATAGACCACCGCGATCAGCGACAGCACGATCACCAGCATCGCCCATTCGTGGCCGGCATCGGGCAGGATCGGCAGGCTGAAACGCAGGAAGCCGTAGCCGCCGATCTTCAGCGCGATCGCCGCCAGGATCACCGAACCGGCGGTCGGCGCCTCGACGTGCGCGTCCGGCAACCAAGTATGCACCGGGAACATCGGCACCTTGACCGCGAACGCGATCAGGAAGGCGAAGAAGATCCAGGTCTGCTCCTTCATCGTCAACGGCAGCGCGTACAGGTCGGCGAACTGGAAGCTGGCATGACCCAGCTCCGCACCCTTCAGGTACAGGTAGATCAGGCCCACCAGCATCAGCACCGAGCCGAGGAAGGTGTAGAGGAAGAACTTCAACGCCGCATAGATGCGCCGCGGCCCGCCCCAGACGCCGATGATCAGGAACATCGGGATCAGCATCGCCTCGAAGAACACGTAGAACAGGATCGCGTCGGTGGCGGCGAAGATGCCGACGGTGACGCCTTCGAGGATCAGGAACGCGGATACATATTGGGTCACGCGCTTTTCCACCGAGCCCCATGCACCGAGCAGGGTCAACACGGTGACGATGGTGGTCAGCAGGATCAGCGCGATCGAGATGCCATCGGCACCCAGCGCATACCAGATGTCGTAGCTCGGTACCCAGGCATGCTTTTCGACGAACTGCATCGCCGGTTCCGCACGGTTGTAGCCGAACCACAACGGCAGGCTCAGCACGAAGGTCGCCAGCGCGACCGCCAGCGAAGCCCAGCGCGCCGTCTGTGCGCGGCCGTTGCCGAGGAAAAGGATCAGCGCGCCACCGATGATCGGCAGCCAGATGAGCGTGCTGAGTAGATGCGTGCTGAGCAGGGGCCAGTTTGCCACGAGTTCTTGTCCGTACAGGTCAGCGCCAATAGCGAATCAATGCGGCCAGCAAAACGATCAGGCCGAGAATCATCGCGAAAGCGTAGTGATAGAGGAAACCGGATTGGCTGCGGCGCAACAGGTTCGAAGCCACGTCAACCACCTTGGCGCTGCCGTTGACCAGCACGCCATCGATCAGCTTGCTGTCGATCCAGCGCGACACCTGGCCCAGCTTGACGCTGCCGCCGGCAAAGCCATTGATCCACAGATGGTCGGCCCAGTACTTCTGGTCGAGGATGTTGGTCAGGAAGGCACCCAGCTTGCTGGCGCGCATCTTCGCCGGCAGTTCCGGCTTGAACAGGTACAGGAAGGTCGCCAGCGCGAAGCCCGCCAACGCCAGCCAGAACGGCCAGGCCTGCATGCCGTGCAGCGCGAACGCGACCGGTCCGTGGAATTCCTCGGCCAGCGCGGCCACGGTATCGCGGGCCGGTTCGTAGAACTGGATCGCCGCACCAAAGAAATTCATCGCCGGCCACGGGCCGTGTTCACCCGCGTGGTGGCCCATCCAGTCTGTGCCGAACAGCATCGGGCCGACGGTGAAGAAGCCGATGAAGATCGACGGGATCGCCAGCAGGATCAGCGGCACGGTCACCACCCACGGCGATTCGTGCGGCTCGTGCGCGCCGTGATGGCCGTGGCTGTCATGTGCATGATCGTCATGACCATGCGCATCGTCGTGATGCTTATGGTCATCGTGCGCGTGCGCATCGTGACCATGCGCATGATCGTCGTGCGCATCGCGGAAGCGTTCCTTGCCGTGGAAGGTCAGGTACAGCAGGCGGAACGAATAGAAGCTGGTGATGAACACGCCGCCCAGTACCGCCCAGTAACCATAGCTGGCGATCCAGTTGCCCGCTTCATGCGCGTGGTGCTGCGCCGCCTCGATGATGGTGTCCTTCGAGTAGAAGCCGCTGAAGAACGGGGTGCCAACCAGGGCCAGCGTGCCGATCAGGCTGGTCACGTAGGTGATCGGCATGTACTTGCGCAGGCCGCCCATCTTGCGCATGTCCTGCTCATGGTGCATGCCGATGATCACCGAGCCGGCCGCCAGGAACAGCAGCGCCTTGAAGAAGGCATGGGTCATCAGGTGGAACACCGCCGCCGAGTACGCGCTCACGCCCAGCGCCACGGTCATGTAGCCGAGCTGCGACAGCGTGGAATACGCGACCACGCGCTTGATGTCGTTCTGCACGATGCCGATCAGGCCGGTGAAGAACGCCGTGGTCGCGCCGATGAACAGCACGAAGTTCAGCGCGGTTTCGGACAGCTCAAACAGCGGCGACATGCGCGCCACCATGAAGATGCCGGCGGTGACCATGGTCGCGGCGTGGATCAGCGCCGAGATCGGGGTCGGGCCTTCCATCGAGTCCGGCAGCCACACATGCAGCGGCACCTGCGCCGATTTGCCCATCGCACCAATGAACAAGCCGATGCAGATTACCGTGGCCAGCGACCAACCCGCCATCGAACCCAGGCTCTCGGCTGGCAGCACGTGCTGCAATTGCGCACCCTTCAACATCGGCGCATAGGTGAACACCTGCGCGTAATCCAGCGTGCGGAACGTCAACAGCACCGCCGCAATGCCGATCAGGAAGCCGAAATCACCCACGCGGTTGACCAGGAAGGCCTTGAGATTGGCGAACACCGCCGTCGGCTTCTTGAACCAGAAGCCGATCAGCAGGTACGACACCAGGCCCACCGCTTCCCAGCCGAAGAACAGCTGCAGGAAGTTGTTGCTCATCACCAGCATCAACATGCTGAAGGTGAACAGAGAGATGTAGCTGAAGAAGCGCTGGTAGCCCGGATCCTCGGCCATGTAGCCGATGGTATAGATATGTACCAGCAGCGAGACGAAGGTGACCACCACCATCATCATCGCGGTCAGGTTGTCCACCATGAAACCGACGTGGAACGACAGGCTACCGGTTTCGAAAAAGGTGTAGAGGTTCTGGTTGAACGGCGAAGCGCCCTGCCCGGCCAGCAAGTACAAGGTGTAAATGGAGATGGCGCAACTGCCGGCCACGCCGAGGATGGTGGCCCAATGTGCACCGGCACGACCGACCTGGCGGCCGAACAGGCCGGCGATGATGCTGCCCAGCAAGGGCAGCAACGGCACCAGCAACAACAGATTCTTCGAGAGGACGATTTCGTTCATCAGTGCATCAGCCCTTCAAGGAATCCACTTCAGCCACGTTGATGGTCTGGCGGCTGCGGAACAGCGCCACCAGGATCGCCAAGCCAATCGCGGCTTCGGCGGCGGCCACGGTCAGGATGAAAAACACGAACAACTGCCCCGCCGGGTCGCCGAGCTGGCGCGAGAAGGCAACGAAGTTGATGTTGACCGACAGCAGCATCAGTTCGATCGACATCAGCAACACGATCACGTTCTTGCGATTGAGGAAGATGCCGGCCAGCGAGATGCAGAACAGCACCGCGCCCAATGCCAACAGGTGGCCCAACGTAATCATGCTTCGCCCTCCTGCGGCTCGACTGCGGGAGTCGGCTTCACCGCTTCCATCTTGACGATACGGATGCGGTCGGCGGCCTTGACCCGCGACTGCTCGCTCGGGTTCTGCGTCTTCACGCCGGTGCGCTTGCGCAAGGTCAGCATCACCGCCGCGATCACCGCCACGGTCAGGATGACGGCCGCGAACTCGAACGGCAGCAGGAATTCGGTGAACAGCGTGTGCGCCAGCCACGAGATGTTCGAAGTTTCGCCCGCTTCATACGCGGCGTTGGCCGGCAGCGGCGCAACGGTCTTGGCCTTGAAGCCGATCAGCACCAGCATTTCGGCCAGCATCACCACCGCGACGACGATACCGACGGGGAGGAGCTTCACCCAACCCTCGCGCAATTTGCCGATATCCAGATCCAGCATCATCACCACGAACAGGAACAACACCATCACCGCGCCCACATACACCAGCACCAGGGCGACGCCGAGGAATTCCGCGCCGACCAGGATCCAGGTGCAAGCCACCGTGAAGAAGGTCAGGATCAGGCACAGCACCGCATGCACGGGATTGCGCAAACTGATGACCGCGCCTGCGGCAATGACCGCGATGGCGGCGAAGACATAAAAGCTGATGAGGGGCCAGTCCATGATGATTCTCAGCGGTAGGCGGCGTCGGCGGCGCGGCGTTCGGCGATTTCGGCTTCAAGCCGGTCGCCAATGGCCAGCAACTGCGGCTTGGTGACGATGTTCTCGCCGCGCTTCTCGAAGTGGTAATCTAGGATGTGCGTCTCGACGATGGAATCCACCGGGCAGCTTTCTTCGCAGAAGCCGCAATAGATGCACTTGAACAGGTCGATCTCGTAGCGCGTGGTGCGGCGGGTACCGTCCTCGCGCTTGGTCGAATCGATGGTGATGGCCAGCGCCGGGCACACTGCTTCGCACAGCTTGCAGGCGATGCAGCGCTCTTCGCCATTCGGGTAGCGGCGCAGCGCGTGCAGGCCGCGGAAACGCGGCGACTGCGGGAAGCGCTCGTACGGGTACTGCATCGTGTACTTGGGCTTGAACGTGTATTTCAAGGTCAGCCACAAGCCGCCGAGCAATTCCAGCAGCATCAGGCTCTTGAAGTAATGGACGATCTTGTTCATTGCCTCAGACACCCTTCTGCACGTAGCCGTAGAACACCAGCAGCGCCGTCACCGCGATCCACGCGATGGTCAGCGGAATGAACACCTTCCAGCCCAGGCGCATGATCTGGTCGTAGCGATAGCGTGGGAACGAAGCGCGGAACCAGATGTAGGCGCTCATGAAGAAGAACACCTTGCCCAGCAACCAGGGCCAGCCGCCCTTCCACACCCAATCGACAAACGGCGATACCTCGCCGAAGTCGATCCAGCCCTGCACCGGGCTGAGCCAGCCGCCAAGGAAAAAGATCGCGATCAGGAAGCTGATCAGGATCATGTTGGCGTATTCGGCCAGGAAGAACAGCGCGAACGCCGCACCGGAGTATTCGACCATGTGGCCAGCGACGATTTCCGATTCGCCTTCCACCACGTCGAACGGCGCGCGGTTGGTTTCGGCCACGCCGGACACCCAATACACCACGAACAGCGGCAGCAACGGCAACCAGAACCATTCGAGAAAACCGGCGTCACCGCGTTGCGCTTCGACAATGCCGGTCAGGTTCAATGTGCCTGCCGCGATCATCACGCCGACCAAGGCGAAGCCCATCGCGATTTCGTAGCTGATGACCTGCGCCGAGGCGCGCATCGCGCCGAGGAAGGCGTATTTGGAGTTCGACGCCCAGCCGGCCAGGATAATGCCGTACACGCCCAAGCTCGTCATCGCCAGCAAATACAACAAGCCGGCATTGGCATTGGACAACACCAATTGCAGGTCGAACGGCACCACCGCCCACGCAGCAAACGCCGGGGCCAGCGTGATCAGCGGCGCAAGCAGGTAGATGGTCTTCTGAGCATTGGCCGGCGCGATGACTTCCTTGAACAACAACTTGAACACGTCGGCGAAGGCCTGAAACAAGCCACCCATGCCGACGTACATCGGCCCGTGGCGCACGTGCATCCAGGCCATCAGCTTGCGTTCCCAAACCACGTACATGGCCACGGTGATGATGACCGGCATGGCGATCACCAGGATCTTCAGCACCGTCCACAGCACCAAGCCACCGGCACCCAGGCCGATGAACCAGTCGCGCAGCGGGCCGATCAATTGCAGCAACAACTCGTTCATGCGGCCACCACCGTGATGCGCCCTGCCCCGAGCGGCGCGGTTGCGCCATGCCCGGCTTCGATCCAGGCCGCGCCTTGCGCGACCGCCTTGTCAATGACCACTGGCAACGTGGCAGTGCCGGCTGCGGAAGCGACCTTCGCCACCTTGCCGTCTTCAACGCCAATGGCGCTGGCATCCGCCGGGTTCAGCACGATGCGCGCACCGATGTTCAACGGATGTGCCTGCAACGCGGCGGCGCGGCGCACCGTGGCATCGCTGCGATAGATGCCGGTGACGGCAACAACTTCGAGGCCGTTCGATTCTGCCGCCGGAGCCGCAGAAGCAACGGGGGCAAACGCAGTGCGATTGCCCACCAGCGCACGCACGCCAGCCAGATCAGTGAACTCGAACGCCGGCAAACCCAACTCGCCGCCCAGCGCACGCAACACACGCCAGCCCTCGCGGGCCTCGCCCGGCAGCTTGCCGCCGGCCTGCGCGGTTTGCGCGATGCCATCCAGGTTGAACAGGGTTGCCTCGACTTCCGGCAACGCACCAATCGGCAGGATCACGTCGGCCACGGCCTTGGTCGAAGTGCAGGCGTAGTGACTGAACGCGACCACCTTGGCTGCGTTCAACGCCTTCAACGCCGCCGGCGTATCGGCGAAATCCAGGCCCGGCTCGATACCGTAAATCACGTAGGCCTTGCGCGGATCGGCGAATTGCGCGGCGACATCCTTACCCTTCGGCAGCACGCCGAGCTTCGCCAGACCAACCGCATTCGCGCCCTGCGGAATACGGTTGAGCTTCGCGCCCGTCGCGGCGGCGAATGCCTTGGCAGCGGCACGCAATTGCGCGGCTTGCGGGTGATTCTCGGCAATCGCGCCAACGATGATCGCAGCGTGGTTCGCGCCCTTCACTGCTTCGACCAATGCAGCGTCGTTCAATGCACCGGCCAGTTGCGACGGAGCGACGATGCGCTTGCTCGCGGCAGAAAAGGTGAAATCGAAATCCACCGGATTGACCGTATGCACCTTCGCGCCATTGCGCACCGCCTTGCGGATGCGCTGGTGCAGCAGCGGCAATTCGTGGCGGATGTTGCTGCCGAAGATGACGATGGCATCGGCCTTTTCGACCTCGGCCAGCGGCATTTCAAAGACTTCGGCGACTGCACCATCGGAGAAGTCGCGGTTGTTGATGCGGTGGTCGATGTTGCCGCAGCCCAGGCCATCGGCCAGCGCGGCGAGCAGGCCGCCTTCTTCGCACGAAGTCGCCGGGTGTGCCAGTACGCCGAGGTCGTCGCCCTTGTTGGCGCGCAAAATTTCCAGCGCGGCGGACAACGCCTCGCCCCACGACACTTCCTTCCAGTCGCCATTGACCTTCAGCTGCGGCTTGACCGCGCGATCTTGCGCGTACAGGCCCTGGTGCGAATAGCGATCGCGGTCGGACAGCCAGCATTCGTTGACCGCTTCGTTGTCGCGCGGCACGCTGCGCAGCACTTCGCCACGGCGCACATGGTGGAACAGGTTGCTGCCCATCGCATCATGCCAGCCCAGCGATTCGCGCGCCTGCAATTCCCAAGGGCGCGCCTTGAACTGGAATACTTTGTTGGTCAGCGCACCGACCGGGCACACGTCGATGACGTTGCCCGAAAGCTCCGTGGTCAACGGCTTGCCGTCATAGGTGCCGATCTGCAAATTCTCGCCGCGATACATGCCGCCGAGCTCGTAGGTGCCGGCGACTTCCGCGGTGAAGCGCACGCAGCGCGTGCACTGGATGCAGCGGGTCATTTCCGTCGCCACCAGCGGGCCGATGTCCTCGTCGGCCACGGTACGCTTGCGCTCGTTGTAGCGGCTAACCGAGCGACCATAACCCAGCGACACGTCCTGCAATTCGCACTCGCCGCCCTGATCGCAGATCGGGCAATCCAGCGGGTGGTTGATCAGCAGGAATTCCATCACGTTACGCTGGGCCTTCAGCGCTTTTTCATTCCGCGTGAATACCTTCATGCCGTCGGCAACCGGCGTGGCACAGGCTGGCGACGGCTTCGGCGCGGGGCGGCCGCCCATTTCGGTATCGACCATGCACATGCGGCAATTCGCCGCGATCGCCAGCTTGTCGTGGTAGCAGAAACGCGGGATCGCGATGCCGGCCTTGTCGGCGGCCTGGATGATCATCGAATTCTTCGGCGCGGCCAGTTCGACGCCGTCGATGAAGACGGTGACATGGTCCGGCGGAAGGTTCGGGTTGACGGGCTGCGCACTCATGCGGCCACCTTCGATTCAATCAACGTGCCGGCCAATTCGTCATCCACGTAGAAACGCTTGTTGACGATGGCGTACTCGAATTCGTGCCAGTAGTGTTGCAGGAAGCCCTGCACCGGCCATGCGGCGGCTTCGCCGAAGGCGCAGATGGTGTGGCCTTCAATCTGGCGCGTGGCCTGCAGCAGCATGTCCAGGTCTTCCAGCGTGGCCTGCTTTTCAACGATGCGGGTCAGCAGGCGGTACAGCCAGCCGGTGCCTTCGCGGCACGGCGTGCACTGGCCGCAGCTTTCCTTGAAGTAGAAACGGCTGATGCGCTGGCAGGCGCGCACCATGCAGGTGGTGTGGTCCATCACCACGACCGCACCGGAACCGAGGCCGGAGCCGGCCTTCTGGATTGCGTCGTAGTCCATGGTCACGCCCATCATCACCTCACCGGGCAGCACCTTCATCGACGAGCCGCCGGGGATCACCGCCTTGATGCGGTTGCCGTTGCGCATGCCGCCGCACAGTTCCAGCAGTTCGGAGAACGGCGTACCGAGGCGGATTTCATGATTGCCCGGATTGGCGACATGGCCACTGACCGAGAAGATCTTGCAGCCGCCGTTGTTCGGCTTGCCCAGGTCCATGAACCATTGCGGGCCGTTGCGCACGATCGCCGGCACCGAGGCATAGGTTTCGGTGTTGTTGATCGTGGTCGGCTTGCCATACAGGCCGAAATTGGCCGGGAACGGCGGCTTGAAACGCGGCTGGCCTTTCTTGCCTTCCAGCGATTCCATCAGCGCGGTTTCTTCGCCGCAGATGTAGGCACCGGCACCCAGCGCGTTGTACAGGTCGATATCGACACCGCTGCCGAGGATGTTCTTGCCCAGCCAGCCATTGGCATAAGCCTCGCGGGTGGCTTCTTCCAGGTGCTCGAAGGGTTCGTGGTGGAACTCACCACGCAGGTAGTTGTAGCCCACGGTCGAACCCGTTGCGTAGCAGGCGATCGCCATGCCTTCGATCACCGCATGCGGGTTGTAGCGCAGGATATCGCGGTCCTTGGCGGTGCCTGGTTCGGATTCGTCCGAGTTGCAGAGGATGTATTTCTGCATGTCGCCCTTGGGCATGAACGACCACTTCAAGCCGGTGGGGAAGCCCGCGCCGCCGCGACCACGCAGGCCGGACTGCTTGACCATTTCGATCACATCGGCCGGCGGGATCTTTTCGCTCAGGATCTTGCGCAGCGCCTGGTAACCACCGGTTTTCAGGTAGTTTTCATACGACCACGGTTTGTCGAAATGCAGCGTGACATAGACGGCCTGGTGCGCCTGCGGCGCGGGGCCGACCGGACCATAACCTTCAGAGTAGTGTGAGTGGCCTGCCATGCGTTACTCCAACCCGTCCAGCAGCTCATCGACCTTCGCCGGCGTGAGCTTCTCGTGGTAGTGGCCGTTGATGACCACGACCGGCGCGCCGCAGCAGGCGGCGACGCATTCTTCTTCGCGCTTCAGATACACGCGGCCATCGGCGGTGGATTCGCCCAGCTTGCAGCCGAGTTTCTTTTCGGCGTGCTCGACCAGTTCGTTGGCACCATTGAGCCAGCAGCTGATGTTGGTGCAGAAGGCGACGTTGTTGCGGCCGACCTTTTCCGTCTCGAACATCGAATAGAAGCTGGCGACCTCGTAGGCCCACACCGGCGGCAGTTCCAGGTACTTGGCCACCGCGGCGATCAACTCGTCGTTGAGCCAGCCGCCGTTCTGTTCCTGCGCCGCATGCAAACCTTGCAGCACGGCAGAACGCTTGCGCTCCGGCGGGAACTTGGTCAGCCAGTGGTCGATGTGTGCGCGGGTATCCGCACTGAGCGCAACCATCGGATCGACATGCTGCGCCTTTTCAAAATTGCCCGTGGCCCTCATCGGTCCACCTCACCAAAAACGAGATCGTAAGTACCAATCATGGCCACCACGTCGGCCAGCAAGTGGCCGCGCACCACGCTGTCCATCGACGACAGGTGCACGAAGCCCGGCGCGCGCAGGTGCACGCGGAACGGCTTGTTGGCGCCATCGCTGACCAGGTAGCAGCCGAATTCACCCTTCGGCGCTTCGACCGCCGCATAGGTTTCGCCGGCCGGCACGCAGTAACCTTCGGAGAACAGCTTGAAGTGGTGGATCAGCGCTTCCATGTCGTCCTTCATGTCCGCGCGCTTGGGCGGCGCGACCTTGAAGTTGTCCACGATCACCGGGCCGGGGTTGGCCTTCAGCCACTTCACGCACTGGTCGATGATGCGCATCGACTGGCGCATTTCCGCCACGCGCACCAGATAACGGTCGTAACAGTCGCCGTTGACGCCGACCGGGATGTCGAAATCCACGTCGGCATAGCTGGCGTAGGGCTGCTTCTTGCGCAGATCCCATTCGATGCCCGATCCGCGCAGCATCACGCCGGTCATGCCCCACTTTTTCGCGTGTTCCGGGTCGATCACGCCGATGCCGACGGTGCGCTGCTTCCAGATGCGGTTGTCGGTCAGCAGGGTTTCGTATTCGTCGAAACGCTTGGGGAATTCCACGACCATCTTTTCCAGATAGTCGAGCATGCTGCCTTCGCGCGCTTCGTTGAACTTCGCCAGCGCCTTGCCCTTGTGCCAGCGCGATTCCTGGTACTTGGGCATGTGGTCCGGCAGGTCGCGATAGACGCCGCCGGGGCGGTAATAGGCCGCGTGCATGCGCGCGCCGCTGACTGCTTCGTAGCAGTCCATCAGTTCTTCGCGTTCGCGGAAGGCGTACAGCATCACCGCCATCGCACCCAGGTCCAGCGCGTTGGAGCCAACCCACATCAGGTGGTTCAGCACACGGGTGATTTCGTCGAACAGGGTGCGAATGTATTGCGCGCGCACCGGCGCTTCGATGCCCATCAGGGTTTCGATGGCGCGCACGTAGGCGTGTTCGTTGCACAGCATCGAGCAGTAATCCAGCCGATCCATGTAGCCGATCGACTGGTTGAACGGCTTGGATTCGGCCAGCTTTTCGGTGCCACGGTGCAGCAGGCCGATGTGCGGGTCCGCACGAACGATGGTTTCGCCGTCCATCTCCAGGATCAGGCGCAGCACGCCGTGCGCTGCCGGATGCTGCGGGCCGAAGTTCATCGTGTAGTTGCGGATTTCCTGCTTGAGTTCGGCAGGATTGCTGGCGAAGGCTTCCGCGTGGGCTTGGTGGAATTCGCTCATTTGGCTGGCTCCCGCTGCGCGATTTCGCCGGCGGCGGTCTGGTAGCGTGCGTCGTCGCGGATCACGCGCGGCACGCCGACGCGCGGCTCGACCGAGGTGACCGGCTCATAGACCACGCGGCCCTTTTCTTCGTCGTAACGCACTTCGACATTGCCGATCAGCGGGAAATCCTTGCGGAACGGATGGCCGACGAAGCCGTAATCGGTCAGGATGCGGCGCAGGTCCGGATGGCCTTCGAAGACCATGCCGTACAGGTCGAAGGCTTCGCGCTCGAACCAGTTCGCGCCGGGCCAGATGTCAGTGACCGAAGCCACCACCGGCACGTCGTCGTTCGGCGCGTAGCAGCGGATGCGCAGGCGACGGTTGTGCGCATAGGAAATCAGGTGCGCGACCACGGCGAAGCGGTTCTGCGGCGCATCCACCGGCTGCACGCCGGCATTGCCTTCCTCGGCAGTCAGCGCCTCGCCCCAGGCGAAGCGGCCGGTGCCCTTGCCTTCGACGCCACGGCTGAAACCCTGCGAGGACACGTCGCTGGTGTCCCATTCGTCGCTGCCATAGCTGAGGTAATCGACGCCGCACAGGTCGGTCAATTGCTCGAAGCCGAATTCGCCGCGCAGGGCGAGCGCGGTTTCGTGCCACTGCTGCACCGGCACTTCCAGGGTGGTTTCGCCATGCGCTTCGGACACGACCGCGCCCGCGAAACGCGCGCGCAATTGTTCGGCGAAGTTGACTGCTTGCTCTGCCATGGGGCGTGGCGTGCTCTAGTAGGTTATCGACAGGTAATGCTTGCGCGCGGCGATCACTTCTTCGCGATCGTTTGCGTGCGCCAGATCTTCTTCTGCAACTGCAGGATGCCGTACACCAGCGCCTCGGCGGTGGGCGGGCAACCGGGCACGTAGATATCGACCGGCACGATGCGGTCGCAACCGCGCACCACCGAATACGAATAGTGGTAGTAGCCGCCGCCGTTGGCGCACGAACCCATGCTGATGACCCACTTCGGCTCGGGCATCTGGTCATAGACCTTGCGCAGCGCCGGGGCCATCTTGTTGACCAGGGTGCCGGCGACGATCATCACGTCGGACTGGCGCGGCGACGGGCGGAACACCACGCCGTAGCGGTCCAGGTCCAGGCGCGCCGCGCCGGCGTGCATCATTTCCACCGCACAGCAGGCCAGGCCGAAGGTCATCGGCCACATCGAGCCGGTACGCGCCCAGTTCATCAGCGCATCGACGCTGGTGGTGACGTAGCCCTTTTCCAGCAGCGGGTTTTCGCCTTCGGGACGCAGGATGTCGTCAACCCGCCCTTCCGGGATCGGGTTGTTCATCAGCTTGTCGAGGGTTTGGATCACTCCCATTCCAGGGCACCTTTCTTCCAAACGTAGATGAAGCCCAGGAACAACATGCCCACGAACAGGCCCATGGTGACCAGGGAGCGCGCGCCGATGTCCATGAACACCTGGGTCCACGGCACGATGAAGATGATTTCCAGGTCGAACACGATGAACTGGATGGCGATCAGGTAGTAGCGCACGTCGAACTTCATGCGCGCATCCTCGAAGGCCTCGAAGCCGCACTCGTAGGGCGACAGCTTCTGCGCGTCCGGGCGACGCGGGCCAAGGAAGCGACCGGCCACCATCAGCGCGATGCCGATGCCGGTGGCGACGATCAGGAACAACAAAGTCGGCAGGTAATTGGCGAGCACTCGCGATTCTCGATTCTGTCCGTTGGCCGTTGGTCGAACCCGTGCACCGAAAGACGCGGCGGGGGTCGGACCGGCTGCTTACCGCCCTTCCGTGGCGCCTGAACAGGCACGTCGTAACAGGCGGTCCAGCTAACATTGGAATTGTAGCGGCAGGCATGCGACCACGTAAACGTTTTGCAGCGCATCAGAGCCGGGGCAAGCCGAAACTTCTTCCAGCAAAGCAACTGGATGCGAGAAGTTCGCATTTGCCAGCATGATGGATGCGATCCATCGCCATCCTCTTCGATGCGCCTGACGTGGCCCACCTTCCGGCTTTGCCCTTACCATTCCCCTCCCCCATTTCACTTTCGGCTTTGATGAAAGCAGTCGTCCTCCTCTCCGGCGGCATGGATTCGGCCACGGTTCTGGCCATCGCCCGCGAACAAGGCTTCGCCACGCATGCCCTCAGTGTCAGCTATGGCCAGCGCCATACCTCGGAACTGGAGGCCGCCGCGCGCGTGGCCAGGTCGCTGGGCGCGGTCGCGCACAAGACCGTCAACGTCGACCTGCGCAGCATCGGCGGCTCGGCGCTGACCGACGACATCGACGTGCCTGAGGCCGGTGGCGAAGGCATCCCCGTCACCTACGTGCCGGCGCGCAACACCATCATGCTGTCCGTTGCACTGGGCTGGGCCGAAGTACTGGGCGCGAATGACATCTTCTGCGGCGTCAACGCGGTCGATTACTCCGGCTACCCTGACTGCCGCCCGGCCTTCATCGACGCCTTCGAAAAACTCGCCAACCTTGCCACCAAGGCCGGCGTCGAAGGCGCGCAACTGCGCATCCACGCACCGCTGATCCACCTGAGCAAGGCCGACATCGTGCGCGAAGGCATCCGCCTGGGCGTGGACTTCGCGCAGACCGTCTCGTGCTATCGCGCCGATGCCGATGGCCGCGCCTGTGGCCACTGCGACGCCTGCCATCTGCGCGCTGCCGGCTTCGCCGATGCCGGCGTTGCCGACCCGACGCACTACGCCTGATTTCGCGATGGCACTTGTGTAGGTTAGAATTCGCGCCCTTCGGTGCAATGCCGAAGCCGCAACACGGGTTGGTAGCTCAGTCGGTAGAGCATCGGACTTTTAATCCGCTGGTCCTGGGTTCGATTCCCAGCCAACCCACCATCTTCCTGCCTGCCTGGGCGAATTCCCCCGCATCCCGGCATCAACGCCCAGGTTCGTCATCCCACAGCAGCTTGTGCAACTGCATCTGGAAGCGCACCGGCAGGCGGTCGGCGACGATCCAGTCGGCCAGTTCGCGCGGCGGCAATTGGGTTTTGCTGGGTGAGAACAGCACGGCGCAGCGGTCGTAAAGCCTGTGTTCGCGCACGATCTCGCGCGCCCATTCGTAATCGGCACGGCCGCACAGCACGAACTTGACCTGGTCGCGCGCGGTCAGCAGCGGCAGGTTTTCCCAACGATTGCGTGCGGCTTCGTCGGAGGCCGGGGTCTTGATGTCGAGCACGCGCGAGACGCGCGGATCAACGGCCGAAACATCCAGCGCGCCGGAGGTTTCCAGCGAGACGTCGTAACCGGCGTCGCACAGGCGTTGCAGCAGGCCGATGCAGCGCTTCTGTGCCAGCGGTTCGCCGCCGGTCACGCAGACGTGGCGCACGCCGTAGCTGGCGACTTCGCGCAGGATGTCATCGATCTCCCACCACTGGCCGCCGTGGAAGGCGTAGGCGGTATCGCAATAGTTGCAGCGCAGCGGGCAGCCGGTCAGGCGCACGAACACGGTCGGCCAGCCTGCGGCGTCTGCTTCGCCCTGCAACGAGAGGAAGATCTCGGTGATTTTCAGGCGATCGCGCGGCGATTGCTCGATCTGGCTGGGAACGGAGGCGTCCATGGGATCCATTGTAGGTTCGGTCACGCAAGCGACGCATGGGCAGGCCGGTGACGGCATGCCGGGCGTGCAAGACCGGGATGGGGCAACTCTCGTCGCGGCAACAAGCCGCTTCCATGAAAAGCCGCCTGCAAAGACCCCGCCTCCGCGGATCAGCGGATGCTACGGCCCAGCTGGATGGATTTCAGGCGGTCGTCGGCGGTGCGGGCGACGTCGCTGCCGGGGTATTTGTCCAGCACTGAAACCAGCGTGGATTCGGCCTGTTCGACATGGCCCAATCCGTATTCGGACAGGCCCAGCTTCAGCATCGCGCCGGCGGCCTTGTCGTGGGTCGGATAGCGGCCCAGCAGGGTGCGGAATTGCTCGGCGGCCAGTTGGTAATTCTGGGTGACGTAGTAGCTTTCGCCCAGCCAGTACAGCGCGTTCGGCGCGTAGACGCCGGCCGGATACAGTTCGAGGAAACTGGTGAACAACTGCGCCGAGTCGACATACTGGCCAGCCTTCAAGGCGTTGAAGGCAACGTCGTAAGCAGCGCGCTCTTCGCCGGCCTTGGCGACCGCACCGGCATCGCCGTGGACGGCGGGTGGCTTTTCCGTACTGGTTGAAGCGGCAGGTTTGTTGCCGGTGGACGCTGGCAAGGCGACCGGCGGCGTGGCCGGCAGCGCTCCGCCTTCGATGCGATTGAGGCGGCCGTCCAGGTCAAGGTACTGGTCGCGGCTGCGCTGCTTGAACTGTTCGTTCTCGTTCTGCAACTGCTCGATCAGGCCGCGCAATTCGGCCACTTCTCCGCGCAACTGGGTCAACTGGTTGAGCAGGTCGTTGTTGCCCTGGTTGTTGGCCGCTTGCTGCTCCAGCACGGCAACACGATCGGCGAGACTGGCGCGCTGCGCGTATGCCGGCGCGATGGCGGCGATGGCCAACGGGAGCGCGATCAACAACGGCAGGGAACGAAACGAGGACATGGCGATGGATTCTTGTTGCGGGCGGAGTTTCCCGACTGCGGGCAGCAGCCGGGAAACCGGGCGCCGTTTGCTTACTTGGCGGTATAGACGATTTCGACGCGACGGTTGCGCGCCCAGCAGTCTTCACCGGAGCTGGTGCAGACCGGGCGTTCTTCGCCGTAGCTGACCACGGTGACCTGGCTGCCGGAGCCGCCATTGGCCTGCAGCGCGGAGGACACGGCGTTGCCGCGGCGCTCGCCCAAGGCCTGGTTGTAGTCGCGGCTGCCGCGTTCGTCGGCGTTGCCTTCCAGGGTCATGCGCGAGGACGGACGGTCACGCAGGTACTTGGCGTGGCAGCCGACGATGGCCTGGAATTCCGGCTTCAGCGCGTCCTGGTCCAGATCGAAGTAAACCACGCGCTGGCGCAGGCAGGCGTCGGTGTCGAGGTCGTCCGGACCATACAGGCCGCTGGTGGTCGGGCCAGTCGGCGTGGTGGTGGTCGAGCCGGTATCGGTCGGCGGGGTTTCCTTGACGGTCTTCTTGCAACCGGCCAAAACGGCCACGGACAGCAGCGAAAGGGCGATAACGCGGAGGCTGGTATTCATCGGAAATCCTTGGGTGCGGTGGTGTGGTATTGCGCGGGCGAATTCTAACCCGGATTCAGGTCGATAAACGGCGCAGGGGGTTCGCGCGAAGTCGTGTTTCCCGGGCATCAACGCGGCGTGCGGAACGGGCCCCAGGCCGGCTCACGCACGTCGCCATCGGCCAGGACCAGTCGCTGGCGCACGCGGGCATCGGCCGAAACTGCGTACAGCACGCCACGGCCGCCTTCGCGCGCGGCGTACAGCACCATGCTGGCGTTGGGGGCAAAGCTGGGGGATTCATCCAGCGAGCCAGGCGAGAGCAGGCTCCAGCGCGGCGAGCCGAAGCTGCCGTCCATCAGCGCGATGCGGTAGTTGTTGCCGCTGCCCTGGGCCACGGCAATCTTCTTGCTGTCGAAGGACACGCTGGCCGATGCATTGTAGCTGCCGTCGAAGCTGACCCGGGTCGCGCCGCCGCCGCTGGCCGCCATCTTGTAGATCTGCGGGCGGCCGCCCCGGTCGGAGGTGAAATAGATCGTGCCGCCATCGGCGCTCCAAGTCGGTTCGGTATCGATCCCGATCTGGTTGGTCAACTGGGTCAGCGCCTTGCTGCCCAAGTCCATCACGTAGATTTCCGGGTTGCCGCTGCGCGAGAGGGTCAACGCCAGGCGGCGGCCATCGGGCGAGAACGCCGGCGAGCCGTTGATGCCACGGAAGGCAGCGATCAGGTCGCGCGCACCGGTGGAAACGTCCTGGGTGTAGATGGCCGAATTGCCGCGCTCGAAACTGACGTAAGCCAGCTTGCGGCCATCCGGGCTCCACGACGGCGACAGCAATGGCTCGGACGAACGTACCACGGTCTGCGGGTTGAAGCCGTCCGAATCGGCGACCATCAGCGCATAACGCGCACTTTTGCCGAGGCCAGTCTGGGTGATGTAGGCCATGCGGGTCCAGAACGCGCCACGCACGCCGGTGATCTTTTCGAAGATTTCGTCGGCGATCTGGTGGGCGACGTCGCGCATCGCGTTGGCACGCGCGGTCTTGGCCAGGCCGAGCAGGCGCTCCTGCTTGGCCAAGTCGAACAGTTCGTATTCGACACGATAGCTGCCATCACTGGCATCCAGCACACGGCCGACGACGATGTAGTCCTGGCGCAGTGCCTTCCACGTCGGGTAATTGATTTCCGCGCCGCGCGTGGGGCGTTCGACCAGCGCCTTCTCCGGCAGGCTGCGGAACTGGCCGGAGCGATCCAGATCGGCGGCGACCACCTTGGCGATGTCGGTCTCGGGCACGCCTGCGCTGCCTTGGTACGGCATCGGCACGACGGCAATCGGCGTGGCCGATTCTCGCCCGCCAATCAGGTCCACCTCAAGCTGCTGGGCCGAGGCGGTGGTGCTGATGCCTGCAAGCGCAAGCAGGACGAGTAGCCATCTGGTCATCGGTCGATTCTCGTTGGAAGCCATGGGTAGTCCGGGTAAATTCGGGAAACGCGGGCTAGCTTGCCGTCCACAACCTGAACAAAATCAGCGCGACGGTTGGAAGCGGACGGTGACACCGCGTTGGGCCACCTGCTCGAAACCTCGATACGGCAAGGGACTGGCCTTGAGCACGGCGCGCTCCACGCTTTCGCGGGCGGCGGCGTCATAGGGACAACTGGACAGCACCTCGGCTGACATCACCTCGCCGCCGGGCAAGATCTTGATGCTGATCGGGCAGATCTGGCCCGGGCTGACGTTCGACGGGCGCACCCACTGCCTCTCGATTGCCGCAGCTACCGCGCTTAACCAATCCCCCTGCGAAGGGCCGCTGGCCGGGCCAGCGGTACCACTGGCCTGCCCTGTCGAAGGCGTGGTGCTGGCCGCGCCCTCGCTGCGCGCCCGCATCTGGTAGGCCGCCAATTGTTCCGCCTTTTGTTTATCTCGCTCGATTTCCTTTTCCAACTTGGCGCGTGCAGCTTGGAGTTGTTTTATCCGATCAGCCCTGTCTGCATCGGCCTTGCGCTTTTCTTCCTCGGCGATGCGCTTCTGCTCTTCCTGTTGCTGCTTGGCCAGCCGCTGCTTCTTTTCGGCTTCTTCCTGGCGCTGGCGTTCGGTCAGGTCGATCTGTTCCTGGCGGCGCTTGGCTTCCTGTTCCTGCCTGGCCTTTTCCTGCGAAATCGCGTCGATGCGCGCTTCGTCCTGGTCGATCTTGTCAGGCACGGGCACCGGTTCCTGCGCCTGCACCTGTTGCGGCACTGGAGACACCTGCGGGGCCGGCTCGGGAATCGGCTGCGGTGGCGGCACGGTGTCTTCGACGATGGGTTCCGGTTCGGGTGGCAGCGGCACCGGTTCGGCACGCATGGCGCGGGCCACGGCGCGGTCTTCGGCAACCGAGGTTTCCATTGTCGCTTCGATCGACTGCGCGCCGCCCGCAGCGACAACGCTGTGATCCCACTTGATCCACGACGACAGCCACAGCAGCACGGCCAGCAACACATGCAGGCCGATGGCAAAGGCCAGCGGGCGGCCGATGCCGTCGTCGTCGTGACCGGGAGGCGGAAGGGTTGCCGCGTTCATCGCCAGCTTATTGCTTGGTCCACAACACGACGTTGGTCACCTTGGCCTTGCGCAGCGCGTCGGTGGCGGCGATCACATGCTGGTACGGCGCGTCCTTGTCGCCCGCCAACAGCACGCGCAGTTCGTTGCCCTGCTGTGCCTTGATCGGGGCCAGCATCGCCTCCAGCCCGTCGGCATCGACTTCACGCGGGCTGTTTTCGCCGGGCAATTGCAAGCCCAAGCGGCCATCGGGATAGGCGACCACGATCACCGGCTCGGCCTTGCTGTCAACAGCCTTGGCGGTCGAGGATGGCAATTTGACATCCACCGACAACGTCAGCAGCGGTGCGGTGACCATGAAGATGACCAGCAAAACCAGCATCACGTCGATGTACGGCACGACGTTGATTTCGGATTTCAGCTTGCGGCGCTTGCGGTGGAAGATGCCTGCGGCCATGGTTCGGCTCCCTTATTCCGCCGAGGTCTGGCGTTGCAGGATCGAGCTGAATTCCTCGGCGAAGCTTTCATAGCGCAGCGCCAGCCGTTCGACCCGCGAGGTGAAGCGGTTGAAGGCCCACACCGCCGGGATGGCGACGAAAAGACCAATCGCGGTGGCGAACAAGGCTTCGGAAATCCCCGGCGCGACGCTGGCGATGCCGGCCTGTTCGCCACTGGAAATCATGTCGTGCATGGTCACCATGATGCCGAACACGGTGCCGACCAGACCCACGTAGGGCGCGGTCGAGCCGATGTTGGCCAGTAGTTCCAGATTGCGTTCCAGCACGCCGATTTCGCGGGTGTAGGCCACGCGCATCGCCCGTTGCGCGCCTTCCAGTTGCGCGCGACCGTCGAAGCCGCGCTTGTCGCGCAAGCGCGAGAACTCGCGGGAAACCGGCTTCGAAAATGGATTCCAGCCCACCCAGCGCGCGGTTGCGGTCGGTCGCGGCGGCGTACAGCTTGCCAAGGTCGGCACCGGACCAGAAGCGGTTTTCGAAATCGTCGGCGTCGCGGTTGGCGCGCTTGAAGATGCCGGCCTTGCGGAAAATGATCACCCAACTGAGCAGCGAGCCGAACAGCAGCAGCAGCACGATCAGCTTGACCGGCAGGCTGGCCTTCAGCATCAGGTCGAAGTAGTTGATGCTGTTGTGCACGGTGGCCGCGGTCGCTTCTGCAGCAGCGGCGGTCACGTCCACCGGCAGCGGTTCGGTCACGGTAGCCAGCAGGGCCGTCAGGGTGGCGATCATCCGTTGTTCCTTGGGTTGTTCGGGTCTTGCTTCGGTTTTGCGGTTCAGTCGCCGGTTTCCAGCGATTTCAGTTGTTGATGCAAGGCGGCGGGAATGGCCACCGGGCTGAAGGCCGAGGCCTTCACCGCCGCCACCCGCACCGTGGCGGTCAGCAGCAGCACGTCGTCGCGCACGATGGACTGTGCGAACACCAGGCTGGCCTTGCGGCACTCTTGCAATTGCACGCGCACGTCCAGCAGGTCGTCGAGTTTCGCGGGCTTGAGGAAATCCAGTTGCATGTCCCGCACCACGAAAACCACATCATGCGTCGCGCGCAGGTTCTCCTGCCCCAACCCCAACGAGCGCAGTGCTTCGGTGCGCGCGCGTTCGAGGAAGGCCAGGTACTGCGCGTGATAGACCACGCCACCAGCGTCGGTATCTTCCCAGTACACCCTTGTCGGCAGGCTGAATGGGGGCGGAGATGCACTCAAAACAGTGCTCCCGTGCTTTCCGCGTCGAGTCCCGCGTCCCGCTTCGGCTGCAGGCCCAGATGCAGGTACGCCTTCTTCGTCGCCATGCGCCCGCGCGCGGTACGGATCAGGAAGCCTTGCTGGATCAGGTACGGTTCGACCACGTCTTCCAGCGTGCCGCGCTCTTCGGACAGTGCCGCGGCCAGCGATTCCACCCCGACCGGGCCACCGTCGAAGCTGTCGATGATGATGCGCAGCAGGCGGCGATCGAGTTCGTCGAAACCTTCCGGATCCACTTTCAGCATCGCCATCGCCGCCGCCGCGACGGCAGCATCAATGCGCCCGCCGGCCTTGACCTGGGCGTAGTCGCGCACGCGGCGCAGCAGGCGGTTGGCGATGCGCGGGGTACCGCGCGCGCGTCGGGCGATCTCCGCCGCGCCGTCGGCTTCGCATTCGATGCCGAGGATCCGCGCCGAGCGCCGCACGATATGCGCCAGCTCGTCGGCGCTGTAGAACTCCAGCCGCTGCACGATGCCGAAACGGTCGCGCAGCGGCGCGGTCAGCAGGCCGGCGCGGGTGGTTGCGCCGATCAGGGTGAACGGCGGCAAGTCCAGCTTGATCGAACGCGCAGCCGGGCCTTCGCCGATCATGATGTCGATCTGGAAGTCTTCCATCGCCGGGTACAGCACTTCCTCGACCACCGGCGAGAGGCGGTGGATTTCATCGACGAACAGCACATCGTGCGGCTGCAGGTTGGTCAACAGCGCGGCCAAGTCACCGGCTTTCTCGATCACTGGGCCGGAAGTCACGCGCAGGTTGACGCCCAGTTCATTGGCAATGACATGGCTCAGCGTAGTCTTGCCCAAGCCCGGCGGGCCGAAGATCAGCACATGATCCAGCGCCTCGCCACGACCCTTGGCCGCGTCGATGTAAATGCCCAATTGCTCGCGCACCGGCTGCTGGCCGAGGTATTCGTCCAAGCGCTTGGGGCGGATGCTGGCTTCGAGGGCGTCGTCCTCGCGGGTGGCGCTGGCGGCGATGATGCGGTCTTCGGTCATGTCGTCATTATGGAGGAGTGACGAGCAAAAGCAGGCTCGCTCCAGCACGCGCCCCTCAAATCTCCACCTGTGACCCCAACTCCACCAAGCGATTGCCGGGGATGCGGAAGAAGCCGGTCGCCGGCGCGGCGTTGCGGTGCATCAGCGCGAACAGCTTGTCGCGCCACACCGGCATGCCGCGGTGGGCGCTGGCGACGATGGTTTCGCGGCTGGCGAAATAGGTGGTTTCCATCGGGTCGAAGTACGGGCCGCCGTGGTCGCAGCTGTGCATCAGTGCCTGCGGCACGTCAGGGGTTTCCATGAAGCCGAAGCGCAGCACCACGCGATGGAATTCGTCGCCGATTTCGTCGGACTTCAACCGCTTGTCCTGTGGCGCATATGGCACGTTCAGCGTTTCCACGGTCAGGAACACGTTGCGTTCGTGCAGCACCTTGTTGTGCTTGAGGTTATGCAGCATCGCGTGCGGCACCACGTTCTTGTCGGCGGTCAGGAACACCGCCGTGCCCGGCACCCGCACCGGTGGGGCCAGCATCAGCCCGGGCAGGAAGCTGTCCAACTGGATGCCGTCCTTGCGCACTTCGGCATGCAGCAGCTCGCGCCCGCGCCGCCAGGTACGCAGCAAGATGAATACCAACAGGCCCAGCACGATCGGGAACCACGCGCCGTGAAAGAACTTGGCGCCGTTGGCGATCAGGAAACCGAGGTCGATCACCACGACTACTGCGCACACTGGCAGCACCCACCAACGCGCACGGGTCCATGTCGATTTCGCCAACAGGGCCAGCAGGAGGGTGTCGATCAGCATCGTGCCAGACACCGACACGCCGTAAGCCGAAGCCAGGTTGGTGGAACTGCGGAACGCCAGCACCAATGCGATAACGGCGACCATCATCAGCCAGTTGATCCCGGGCACGTATATCTGACCGATGGTCGATTGCGAGGTATGCCGCACCTGCATGCGCGGGATATAGCCCAATTGCATCGCCTGCCGCGACACCGAGAATGCGCCGGTGATCACCGCTTGACTGGCGATGATCGCTGCCATTGTCGCCAGCGCGATCATCGGCCACTGCGCCCAGTCCGGCACGCCGATGTAAAACGGGTTCTTGACCGCCTCGGGGTTTTCCAGCACCAGCGCGCCCTGCCCCAGGTAGTTCAGCATCAGCGCCGGCAGCACCACCGTGTACCAAGCGTGCTGAATCGGTTTCTTGCCAAAGTGCCCCATGTCTGCATACAACGCCTCGCCGCCGGTCACTGCCAACACCACCGCGCCGAGGATGAAGATTCCATGCCAACCATGTACCACAAAGAATTTCACGCCCCACCATGGATTGATCGCGTTGATCACTTCCGGGTTGTGGCGAATATTGAACACGCCAAGCGCGGCGATAGACAGGAACCAGACCAGCGTGATCGGCCCGAACACCTTGCCGACCTTCTCGGTGCCGAAACGCTGGGTGGCGAACAGCACGACCATGATCACCACCGCGATCGGCACGATCCAGTTGTGGAACTGCGGCGCGGCGACCTCGATGCCTTCCAGCGCGCCCAGCACCGACACCGGCGGGGTGATCACGCTGTCGCCAAAGAACAGCGAGGCACCGAAGATGCCGAGGATGCCGACTGCATAGGCACCGCGCGAGCCCTTTTCCAAGGTCCGCTGCGCCAGCGTCATCAGTGCCATGATGCCGCCTTCGCCTTCGTTGTCGGCGCGCATGATGATGGCGACGTACTTCAGCGTGACCATGATCATCAGCGCCCAGAAGATCAACGATAACAGGCCCAGCACTTCGGCCGGGTCGGTGGCGTCCAGCCCGTAGTGCGGGATGAAGGCCTCCTTGATCGTGTAAAGCGGACTGGTGCCGATGTCGCCGAAGACGACACCGATGGCACCGACGATCAACCCGGCCAGGCCGACCTTGCCGTGGCCGTGCGAATGGGCGGCGGCGTGGCTCGCATCATGGCTTGCGTTCAACATGCGGGATTCCTGATAGGTATTTGCTGGCCGGCGCTCAGCGCAGCGCCGATTGCAAAGCCTTGCGGATGATCGTGGCGGCATCGTCGCCGGCGGTGGTGGCGTCACGCGCCATGCGCGTGGCCTCGGCCGGCTTGTAGCCGAGTTGCTGCAGGGCGATGGCGGCTTCGGATTGCGGATCGGCCGGCAGGCTGCTCAACCCCGGCGTCGCGCCGCCGCCGATGCCTTCGACGCGGTCACGCAGCTCCACCACGATGCGCTCGGCGGTTTTCTTGCCGATGCCGGGGATACGGGTCAGCGCGGCCACGTCGCCGCCCTGCACCAGTCGCGCGAATTCATCGACACTGACGCCGGACAGGACCGCCAGCGCGATCTTCGCGCCGATGCCGCTGACCTTCTGCACGTCGCGGAACAGGCGGCGCTCGCTTTCGCGCAGGAAGCCGTACAGCGAAACGCTGTCTTCCTTCTGCGCATGGTGGGTGAACAAGGTGACCTCGCGGCCCAGGTCTGGCAGGTCATAGAAGGTGCTCATCGGCGCTTCGAGTTCATAACCCACGCCGCCGACGTCGATCACCAGCCACGGCGGCGACTTGTAGGCAAGGATGCCGCGCAGACGGCCGATCACTTGCGGCTCCAGGCGGTACGCGCGTCCACGCCAAGGCGGTTCGCCGTTGCACGCACGTGCGCATGCGTGATCGCCACGGCCAGCGCATCGGCGGCATCGGACTGCAGCTTGCCCTTGAGGTTCAGCATGATGCCGACCATGTGTTGCACCTGTTCCTTTTCCGCGCCACCGCGGCCGACCACGGCCAGCTTGATCTCGCGCGCGGCGTATTCGTGCACCGGCAGGTCGCGCAGCACCACCGCGCTCATCGCCGCACCGCGCGCCTGGCCGAGCTTCAACGCCGAATCTGGATTGCGCGCCATGAATACCTTCTCTATCGCCACTTCCTGCGGTTGCCAGGTCTCGATGATTTCGGTCAGGCCCTGCAACAACAGTTTCAGCCGCCGGGGGAAATCCTCGGCCCCCAGCAACACCAGCGGCGCATGATAGACGTGATGCGTGCGCCCTGCCGCATCGACGTCGATGATGCCAATACCGGTCCTTTGCGAGCCGGGGTCGATGCCGAGGATACGAGTCACGGGAGAGGGGTGACGGGAGACGGTAGGCATGGGTGGCGAGATGCGGTCTGGAAGCTGGCGGCGTTCATCGTCTCCCGTCTCCCGTCTCCCTCTTCCCGTCTCTCCGACTTATGTGTAGGCATCCGCGCCCAACTCGGCGTTGGAATACACGTTCTGCACGTCGTCCATGTCTTCCAGCCAGTGCAGCAACTTGACCACTTGCTGGGCGGCTTCGCCTTCGACCTTGACGTCGTTGTCGGCGCGGAAGGTGACTTCGGCCAGGTCGGCCTGCAGGCCGGCGGCTTCCAGCGCGGCCTTCACTTCATCGAAGGATTCCGGCGCGATGATGACTTCGATGCTGCCGTCGTCGGGATAGACCACGATGTCGTCGGCACCGGCTTCGATCGCTGCTTCGGTGATCTTCTCTTCATCGGCACCGGTGCCGAAAGTGAGCACGCCGAGCTTCTTGAACATGAAGGCCACCGAGCCTTCGGTGCCGAGGTTGCCGCCGTTCTTGCTGAAGGCATGGCGCACGTCGGCCACGGTGCGCACGCGGTTGTCGGTCAGGCAATCGACGATCACCGCGATGCCGCCGGGGGCGTAGCCTTCGTAGCGGATTTCCTCGTATTCCACGCCGTCCAGGCCGCCGCTGGCCTTCTTGATCGCACGCTCGATGGTGTCCTTGGGCATGTTCACCGCCAAGCCCTTGTCCATCGCGCTGCGCAACGCGGGATTGTTGGCCGGGTCGGGCACGCCCTTGCGTGCGGCGACGGAAATCTCGCGGATGATCTTGGTGAAAATCTTGCCGCGCTTGGCGTCGGAGGCGTTCTTGCGCGCTTCAATGGAGGGGCCACGACCCATACAATTCTATCCGGCAGGCTTGTTGCGAAGCGACAATTTTACCGGAAGCGGCCTTCGCGGAGGAAATGCGCCGCCTGCGCGGCCGCTTCGGCGGAAAACACCAGCCCGGAATGGCTGGCCGGCACGATCACATGGTCGGCCAGGCCGGGGATGCGGGTTTCGTCCAGGCCCACGGTGCCATCGCTGCCTTCCTCGAAGTGCGAAAACAAGCGCCCCGCGCCCAGGCTGCGGTTGCCTGCGACCACGCCGACCTGCGCCCTGCCCTGCCATGCGCCCAAGCCGCTGGAAGTCAGCGCCTCGCCGCTGCGCCCCATCGGCACCCGGCCCACGCCGCTGGCGTGCAGGGCACGTGCGGTCTGGCTGCCGCACAAGGGCGAGCCGAGGCAGACCACGCGCGATACCGGCAATTCCGGCGCTTCACGCAAGGCCTGCAAGCCGATCAAGCCACCCAGGCTGTGCCCGACCAGCGCCTCCACCGGGCGCTGGCGCAGGCGTTGCACCAGCTTGGGCACCGCGCGCTGCGGGCCTTCGACCAGGCTGGAATAGGTGAACACTTCCGGTTCGAAACCCGCGCTGCGCAGGCGCAGAGCCAGCCGCCACAACCACAGGTTGCCATTGAGCAGGCCATGGATCAGCAGCACGCGCGGGCGCTGCAATCCGTCCCCGGTTACCACTTCGGCGACTGGGTCAATGGCGGCGCTTCGTGCTGGCGGTCGTAGGCGCGCAGTTCTTCGCGGATGTGCTGGATGCGTTGGCGACCCAGCGCGTTGCGGCCGTCATCCAGCACCACGCCGTCCAGCAGCTCGGCCATGCGCTGCACGTTGGGCAACAGCATGTCCCAAGCTTCCAGCGCCGGCAGCGGCGCGGGCAGGGTCAGGAAGTAGGCGATGGCCGGGGTTTCCAGTTCGCGGATCGTGGTCATGTCGAAACTGCCCGGCTGCATGATGTTGGCCATGCTGAACACCGGGCCGCGCTCGGGCTGGCGTTCGATCAGGCGGTGGAACACGTTCATGTGCCCGAACGACAGCCCGGTCTTTTCCGCCGCGACCACGATGTCCTCGCCGCGCAGCATGTTGCCGGCGCGCGCGGCCACGTACAGCGAGACGATCTTGTCGAAATCCTGGTTGGGGCGCTTGCCCAGATCGTTTTCGGCAGCGATGCCGCCGGGCAGGCCCAGCTCTGGCTGGCTGACATCGTCGGAACTGTAATCCGGCGTATCGCCCAGCCCCGGCTCGACGCGATCAGCACCTGTTTCCGGCTTCTCCAGCCGGCGGCCCTGGCTGGATCTCTTCGGCCGGCCGAAATAGAAGATCGCAGCCAACAAAATCAGTCCGGCGATCAGGATGCCGATTCTGAGCAGGGTCGTGTCGGTCATGCGCCGGGGGTCTCGTCAGCCGTGTTGCACCACAGGGTAGCAAAAGCAGGGACAAGGAAGCGTAAGCCTCCCTCTCCCCTTGTGGGAGAGGGACAGCGTGCGCAGCACGCAGGGAGAGGGGTCGGCTTTTCGCGTGCAGAACAGCAAGCTCGCTGCGCTCGCCTCCCCTCATCCGCCCTTTGGGCACCTCGCTCCGCGCCCCGGCCCAGCGCAGCGCGCCGGGCGTTCAGGCGTGCGCGAGCCAATGGCTCGCAAGCAGCACGCCTTCACCCCACAAGGGGAGAAGGAGAAGCATCAAGCCGCGCCAGCCAGGCGCGCGGCTTCTTCCAGGTCCACCGACACCAAACGGCTGACGCCCGGTTCGCGCATGGTCACGCCGGACAGCTGGTGCGCCACTTCCATCGTCGATTTGTTGTGGGTGACGAACAGGAACTGCACCTTCTCGCTCATCTCGCGCACCATCGCCGCCAGGCGGCCGACGTTGGCTTCGTCCAGCGGCGCATCGACTTCGTCGAGCAGGCAGAACGGTGCCGGGTTCAGGCGGAAGATCGCGAACACCAGCGCCACCGCGGTCATCGCCTTCTCACCGCCGGACAGCAGCGAAATGTTGCTGACGCGCTTGCCCGGCGGGCGCGCCATGATGGTCACGCCGGTGTCGAGCAGGTCTTCGCCGGTCAGTTCCAGATAAGCGTGGCCGCCGCCGAACAGGCGCGGATACAGCTCCTGCACGCTGGCGTTGACCCGGTCGAAGGTGTCCTTGAAGCGGCCACGGGTTTCGCGGTCGATCTTGCGGATCGCGTCTTCCAGGGTTTCCAGCGCGGTGGTCAGGTCGGCGTTCTGCGCATCGAGATACTGCGAACGCTGCTCGGCCTCGCCGAATTCGTGGATCGCGGCCAGGTTGACCGGCTCCAGCCGGCGCATGCGGCCGTCGATGCCGGTGACCGCGTTGGCCCAGTCGGACAGCGCGGCGACTTCCGGCAAGGTGGCGACGACGCCATCGAGCACGAAGCCGGCGGCAACCACCGCCTCGGTCAACTGGTCGGCCTTGAGCACCAGCGCCTGCTGGTCCAGCTTGCGTTGCGAAATCGCTTCGCGCTGTTGCAGGGCTTGTTCTTCGCGCTGGTGACGGGTTTGTTCGAACTGGCGCAATTCATTGTCGATACCGTCCAACGCAGCGCGCGATTCGCCCAGTTTGCGGTCGGCCACTACGCGCTGTTCCAGCGCGACCTGGCGTTCATTTTCCAGCGATTGCACCGGGGAATCGCCTTGTGCCAGTTGCGAAGCCAGTTCACCCAGCCGCGTATCCAGTTGCCCGCGCTGGTTGCCCATGCGCGACAGCGCCTGTTCCAGCGCGACGATCTGCGCGCGCTGCGATTCCACGGTCAGCGCCAGCGCATGCGCGCCATCGCGAACGGCGCGGGCGGCATCGCGGGCCGAAGCGCGCGCCTCGATCAACCGGTTGCGCTCGCCATCCAGCGATTGCCGCGCACTTTCGTGGTCGCCCATGCGGGTGACCGCTTCTTCCAGCCGACCGCGCGCTTCGCTGGCTTGTTCGCGGCTGTTGTCGAGGGTTTCGGACAGTTGCCGCAGTTCGCCGTCGATGCGGTCGATGCGGGTGCGTGCGGCTTCGACGCGGCCTTGCTGACTTTGCAATTGGCCGGCCAGTTCCGAGACGCTGCGATGCGCGTGGTACAGCGCGCGCTGGGCGTCTTCGCGTTGCTGTTCTGCGGCCAGCAGGCGGTCGCGCCAGGCGACGATACCGCGTTCCAGTTCCTGTTCGCGCTGTTGCAGTTGTTCAATCTCGCTGCGCAGCGACTGGATTTCGCGCTCGCGCAGCAGCGCGCCCTGCTTGGCCGCACCGGAACGCAATACGCGCACCCAGCCTGCGCCCAGGCGCTCGCCGTTGCGGGTGATGACCGAGTCGCCCTCGCCCAGTTGCGCTTGCAGGCGGCGGGCTTCGCCCAGGTCTTCAGCCACGTGCAGGCGCGCCAGCAGGCGGCGGATTGCGGCCGGGCCTTGCACCTTGGCAGCCAGCGAGGTCGGTGCGAAATGAATGCTTTCATTGTCGGCGGACACCAGCGCGATGCGGCCTTCGCCGAGTTCGCCCAATGCATCGACCAAAGCTTCCGGTGCATCGACCAGTACGCCTTCGATCAACTGGCCCAGCGCGGATTCCACCGCGTTTTCCCAGCCGGCTTCGACCTGCAGCGATTCGCCGACGCGGCGTGCATCGTCCAGCCCGCGCGACTTCAGCCACGCCACCGCCGCGCCCTGTTCCTGGCCCAGGGCGGCCTGCTGCAGGGTTTCCAGCGACGACAGACGGCCGCGCGCGGCCTGCGCCTGCTTGCGCACGTCGGCCAGTTCGGTTTGCGCGTTGCGTTGCTGGTCCTGCAATTCGGTGACGGCGTGCTTGCGGGTTTCCAGGGTTTCGCCCATGCCATCGAGCGACGCCTTCTGCACTTCATGTTGTTCGTGCGCTTCGGCGAAAGCGGCGGCCAGCGCGTCCAGGTCCAGGCCCATGCGCTCGCCGTTCAAGGCTTCGCGGCGGCGGTCGGCTTCGAAGGCTTGCTTGTCCAGATAATCGACACGGGTGCGTTCGACTTCTGCCGCACGCGCGGCTTCGGCCGATTCGCGTGAATAGGTGTCCCAGCGTTGCTGCCAGTCGGACAGCGCGGTTTCGGCTTCGCGCAGGGCATCCTGGCGGGCCATGTCTTCTTCCTGCAATTGCTCCAGCTTCGGCGTGGCTTCGTCGATCGACTCGCGCAGCACGTTCAGGCGGGTTTCGTCGTCGCTGATGTGCTGGCCGATTTCGGTCAATGCAGCCTGCGCTTCGTCGCGGGCCTTTTGCAGGCGTTCGCCCAGCTCACGCTGGTGCTGGATCTGCTGCTCGATGCGCGCCAGCGTGCTGCCGACCTGATAGACCTCGGCCTGGGCCCTGTTCAATTCCTCACTGGCGGTTTCGCGGCCGGCGCGGTTGGTTTCCAGCTTGGTTTCGGCTTCGCGTTGCTCGGCGATCAGTTGTTGCAGTTTGGTTTCTTCCTGCGAAAGCGCTTCGCGCAGTTTTTGCAGTTCACCGTCGAGACCGCGGTACTCCAGCGCCTTCCATTCGGCATCCTTGATGCGGCGTTCTTCCTGCAGTGCCTGGTATTGCTCGGCCTGCTTGGCCTGGCGTTGCAGGTGCGCCAGTTGCTTGGCGATTTCCTCGCGCAGGTCGGTCAGACGCTCCAGGTTTTCGCGGGTGTGGCGGATGCGGGTTTCGGTTTCCTTGCGCCGTTCCTTGTATTTGGAAATGCCGGCGGCTTCTTCCAGGAACACGCGCAGTTCTTCCGGTCGCGCTTCCACAATTTGCGAAATCATGCCCTGTTCGATGATCGAATAGCTGCGCGGGCCCAGACCGGTGCCGAGGAACAGGTCGGTGATGTCGCGGCGGCGGCACTTGGTGCCGTTGAGGTAATAGTTGCTCTGGCCATCACGGCCGACGGTGCGCTTGACCGAGATTTCATTGAAGGCAGCAAACTCGCCGCTGATGGCGTGGTCGCTATTGTCGAAGATCAGTTCGACCGTGGCCATCGACACCGGCTTGCGCGCCGCCGAGCCGGAGAAGATCACGTCGGTCAGCGAATCGCCGCGCAGGCGGCTGGCCGAGCTTTCGCCCATGACCCAGCGCACCGCGTCGATGACATTGGACTTGCCGCAACCATTCGGCCCGACCACGCCGGTCAGGTTGGTCGGCAGGTGCAGGGTGGTCGGGTCAACGAAGGACTTGAAACCGGACAGCTTGATCGTGGAGAGGCGCATGCGGCGTTGTTCTTTGCGGCAGCGCAGCCGACATGGACCGGCGCGCTGCCGAGGGTTTGTCTGGGATGGAAACAGACCCAAGTCATTGATTGAAAAGGACCCGGGGCGGCATGTGGTGCACGCCGACGGGGGAGTATAGCGGGCTGGGGTCTGAGGTTGTCCGGCCTTTTCCCGTGGCTCCTCTGCTGATTGCGGGAAATCAAAGCCTTGGCGTTGATGTGCGCTGGCTACGGACACGGGCGCAGCGGTGTGTGCGCTGGCTTCGGACACAGGTGCAGCGGCTTCGGAGACAAGCGCAGCCCCCGACGGGGATGCCCCTCGGCTCCGGCAGGCTCCTGCCTTCAGTCGCCGCCGCAGGCCATCCATGGCCTGCTTTCCGCATCCCCGCCGGGGGCTGCGCTGTCGGCAATTCATTTCCATCAGCTTCGGAAAGGCCTGAACAGCCATGCTTTTGCCGTTGCTTTTGACTTACGGGGCCCCTTGAGGCGCGGCAAGGCCGGCGGGGCAAACCCCGAAGGGGTGGCGCACATGGATGTGCGCCGTTTTCTTAGCCGCACGATGCGGCTCAAGAAAATTCCCGCCGGCCTTGCGAACCCGCCGCAACGCGGCGGGCGCGCCGTTGGGGCGTGCTTTCTTTTGCTTACTTTTCTTTCGCACAAGCAAAGAAAAGTAAGTTGCGCGCCAGCGCGAAACACTTTTGCCGTTGCACTTAAAAAGACAACAGCAGGGCGATGACCAGACATTTGTCTGTTGAAAAGCACCTTCCGCCTGCGCGGGAAGCGCCTTTCAACAGACAAATGTCTGGTCATGACGAGCAAATGCATCGCTTTCAATCGAAATCACAAAACCCGCCACTTTTCAGCAAGAAACACCCCCCAACCTGCTACGATTACGGAGTTTTTCCCGCCCCTTTCCCACACCCCACATCCAAGCGAGCCCGCACCGTGTCTTCCGTTTTTGCCAATGTCGAACAAGTCCCCGGCGATCCGATCCTCGGCATCACCGAAGCCTTCAACGCCGATGCCCGCCCCGGTAAGGTCAACCTGGGCGTCGGCATCTATTGTGACGAACAGGGCCGCATCCCGGTCTTGGAATCGGTGAAAGCGGTCGAACAGGCATTGGCGAAGGAATGCAAGCCGCGCGGCTACCTGCCAATCGACGGCCTGCCGGCCTACAACAGCGCCACGCAGAAACTGTTGTTCGGCGCCGATTCCGCCCTGCTGGCCGAAGGCCGCGTGACCACCGCGCAGACCATCGGCGGCAGCGGCGCGCTGCGCGTGGGCGCGGACTTCCTCGCCCGCACCCTGCCCTTCGCCAAGGTCGCGATCAGCACGCCGAGTTGGGAAAATCATCGCGCACTGTTCGGTGCGGCCGGTTTCGACATCGTCGATTACCGCTATTACGACGCGGCCACGCACGGCCTCGACTTCGCCGGCATGATCGAAGACCTGGGCAAGCTGGAACCGGGCACCGTGGTGCTGCTGCACGCCTGCTGCCACAACCCGACCGGTGTGGATCTGGACCAGGCGCAATGGAAGCAGGTCGCCGAGCTGGCAAAGGAACGCAGGCTGGTGCCGTTCATCGACATCGCCTACCAGGGCTTCGACCGCGACGCCGACAGCGATGCCTTCGCGCTGCGCCTGTTCGCCGAATCGGGCATCCCGGCTTTCGTGGTGGCCAGTTCGTATTCCAAGAGTTTCTCGCTGTACGGCGAGCGCGTGGGTGCGCTGAGCATCGCCTGCGGCAACCGCGACGAAGCCAAGCGCGTGCAGTCGCAGATCAAGCGCACCATCCGCGCCAACTACTCCAACCCGCCGACCCACGGCGCGCAGTTGGTGTCCGGCGTGTTGAACAGCGACGAACTGCGCGCGCAATGGCTGGCAGAACTGGGCGCGATGCGCGAACGCATCCATGCCATGCGCGCCGGCCTGGTGCAGAAACTGGCGGCATTGGGCGCACCGGAATACGCATTCGTGCAGCAGCAGGCCGGCATGTTCTCGTATTCGGGTCTGAACGCGGCACAGGTGAAACGCCTGGCCGAGGAGTACGCGATCTACGCCGTCGGCACCGGCCGCATCTGCGTGGCCGCGCTGCGCAGCGAAAACCTGGATGCCGTGGCCAAGGCGATTTACGAGGTCGGAAGGGCCTGATACCACCGCAAAACCGTGCGGAAAACCGATTTGCACCGCAACATGAAAGGGGGCTCCGGCCCCCTTGTTTTGGCTGTTTTCCCCGGGGTTCGCCTGTTTCAAAAGCTGAATACGCGAAGTACTTCAACAAGCAAATTGTTATGTGATATAAGCATTCCGTTCTTCCGCGGGGATTCAGGAAGACGGCGATAGCCGGCGCAGGGCAAGTACCCGCGCGGCAATCGTCATGCAGGACGTTGCACCGCAAACACCACAACTCCGGTTCGCCCATCGGCAACACCGCCGCTTGATCGCCTGGAGCCCGCCGTTACAGCCATTCCATGACTGATGAGGTTTTTAGCAATGAAACAGAAGGTTCTGGTACAAGCCATCGCACTGGCCACCGCCATGTGCGCCCAAGCGGCCAATGCCCAGGCGCAGGAAGCTGCCAACGATGCGAAGACGCTCGACCAGGTCGTCGTCACTGCCGAACGCCGCACCGTTGACGTGCAGAAGACGCCGATCGCGGTCACCGTGATTGGCGGCGACCAGCTGGCGTCGAAAGCCATCACCCGTATCGAGGACTTGGCGCAATCCACCCCGGCGTTCACCCTGAACGACAACGGCGCCACCCAGAACGTCAACATCCGTGGCATCGGCATCGCCAGCAACCTGCCGCAGGTGCAGACCGGCGTGACCATCTACCAGGACGGCGTGCTGCAGCCGCCGACCATGCTGGGCAACATCTTCTACGACATCGCCAGCATCGAAGTGCTGCGCGGCCCGCAGGGCACGCTGTCGGGCAACAACTCCACCGGCGGCGCGATGTACATCAACACCGTCAGCCCGTCCATCGGCGATTCCAGCGGCCATATCGAAGTGCGCGCCGGCAGCTACGGCGACATCGGCTGGCAGGGCGCGATCGGCATCCCGGCCGGTCAGAACCTGGCCTTCCGCGTAGCCGCCAACTACCGCAAGCGTGATTCCTACTTCGACAGCATCGGCGCGGTGGAAACCGACGCCGGCAAGCTGGAGGAAAAGAGCATCCGCTTCGGCGCGCTGTTCGAGGTCGATGGTTTCAGCGCCACCGCCAAGGTCGAGCGCATGGTTCGCGACAACGGCGGCTTCGCCGAACAGCCGATCGCCGGCAGCACCTACGACCCCTTCCGCGGCAGCGACGACATCCGCGAGCTGGACTACAACACGCCGACCCTGCGCAAGGCCGACACCACCACCTACACGCTGGAGCTGAAGAAGGAGCTGGAAGGCGGCACCGTGCTGCGCTACCTCGGCGGCTATGGCGACCGCACCTTTAGCTACCAGGAGGACTCCGATTCCACCTCGCCGCTGACCTCACCGCTGGGCCAGTTCCTGCAAGGCGTTGTCGGCTTGCCGGCCGCGGCGCTGCCGCCGGACGTGACCGTTTACAACATCGCCGCCACCAAGCAGACCTCGCACGAGATCAACGTGATCTCGCCAGATGATTCCAAGGTGCGCTGGGTCAGCGGCCTGTACTGGATGGAGCAGGAAGTCAAGCAAGGCAGCCGCACCCTGGTCGATCTGCACGACGGCACCTTCATCCAATCCGTGGTCGGCACCGACCCGGTCAAGAAGACCTGGGGCGTGTTCGGCAACCTCGGCTTCGACCTGACCGACAAGCTGGAACTGCAGGCCGGCCTGCGCTATTCCAAGTCGGAAAACGTCCAGGTCAACAGCGGCGTGGCGACCAGCCTGCTGATCCCCGGCCCGGGCCTGGTGATCCCCCTGGGCGGCTCCGACCTGAGCGGCAGCAGCTCCGACGATGCGGTGACCGGCAAGGTGGCGCTGAACTGGAACGTCAACGACAACAACCTGTTGTACGTCTTCGCCGCGCGCGGCTACAAGTCCGGCGGCACCCGCTTCGAGCCGGAAACGGTGATGAACTACGAACTGGGCTGGAAGAGCACCGCGCTGGGCGGCCGCCTGCGTTCGCAGGTGGACGTGTTCTACAACGACTACGACAAGTACCAGTACAACCTGCGCGACCTGACCACTGGCAGCTACGGCATCTCCAACCTGCCGGGCACGACCAAGATCCAGGGCGCCGAGGCGCAGTTGCAGGCGTACTTCGGCGAGGCTTCGCAGTTCCGCATCGACCTGGGCGTGGCTTACGTGGATTCGAAGCTGCCGACCTTCACCTTCGTCGATGAAGGCCTGTTCAATGCCGCCGTTCCCGGCCAGGGCGGCCTGCCCTACCTGCCGCAGTGCACGGGCGCCAACCCCGTCTGCTTCGACTACACCCCGTTCCTGTCCACCGCCGTCAACGGCAAGGGCCTGTTCGCACCGGAGCTGACCTGGAACGTCGGCGCGGAATACGAGTTCGCCCTGGGCAACGACTGGTTGATCACGCCGCGCGTCAACTACGGCTACGTCGGCAAGCAGTACACCGCGCCGACCTACTACGAAGCCGAAACGATGGCCGCACGCGGCCTGCTGTCGGCCTTGGTCACCTTCCGTTCGCCGGGCAGCACCACCTTCGAGGTCTATGGCACCAACCTGACCGACAAGACCTACGTGGCCGGCCGCAATGCCGACAGCTTCCTGTACGGCGCGCCGCGCGAGTACGGCGTGCGCGTGCGCTACGATTTCGATTGATCGCAACATGACAACGGACGCCGGCCTTGCCGGCGTCCGCTTTCATACCGTTGGTTCCAACCGCAAGAGAACGACAGGCCCGCCCAAATGAAACAGAAAATTTCCCGCATCGCGCTGGCGCTGGGCGCATCCATCGCCCTGTTCGCCGCGCACGCCGGCGAAAACGTCTCGCAAGTCCCCGCCGAAGTGCAGACCCTGCGCCGGATCATGCTGAACCCGGACGTCAGCACCCTGACCCTGCGCAACATGGACCAGCTCTACGACACCCGCGTGGTCGGCCGTTCCGGCCCGGTGTGGCAGTTGCCCGCCGCCACCCACGACATCGACTTCAGCTATACCCTGCCCAACGGTGAAACCCACAAGGCCAGCGAATTCGCCGACCGTACCTACACCGACGCGCTGCTGATCATCAAGAACGGCAAGATCGTGCACGAGTACTACGCCAACGGCATGCGCGACTACCAGCGGCACATGGCCTGGTCGATGACCAAGTCGCTGACCTCGCTGGCCGTGGGCCAGGCAGTGCAGGACGGCTTGGTCAAGCTGGACGAACGCATCGACAAGTACCTGCCGGAACTGGCCAAGGGCGGCTATGCCGGCGTGACCGTGCGCCAGGTGCTGGACATGACCTCCGGCGTGGATTACGAAGAACGCTACGACTTCGAAAACCCCGGCATCGCCGCGAAGAACCACGAGCGCGCGCTAGTGAAGAACGAAGTCCGCTTCGCCGATGCCGCCATCGACATCAAGCGCAAGCAAAAGCCCGGCGCCAAGTTCGAATACAAGACCCTGGATACCGCCGTGCTGGGCTGGATGCTGGAGCGCGTGACCGGCCAGACCATTTCGGCCTATTTCTCGCAGCACGTCTGGCAGCCGCTGGGCACCGAATACGACGGTTTCTTCATCATGGACGGCCCGGTCGGCGTGGGCCGCGAATTCACCGGCGCCGGCTTCAACGGCACCTTGCGCGACTTCGGCCGCATCGGCCTGATGATGCTGCACGACGGCTACGCCAACGGCCACCAGATCGTGTCGAAGAAGTGGGTGGATGAATCCACCAAGCCGGCCGGCCCGGAAGAAGGCCCGCCCGGCTCGCCCGGCGGCTACGGCTACCAGTGGTGGACGATCACCGGTCCGTCGGAGGCTTACACCGCGATCGGCCTGGCCGGCCAGTACATCTACATCGACAAGGCCAACGACACCGTGGTGGTCAAGCTGAGCCACCTGCCACTGGACGAGAAGAAGTACATGGAAGCCAGTATCGAAATCGGCGTGTTCCTCGGCGCCGCCTCGGCGTGGAAGCCGCAGTGAGCCTGCGGAACTGAGGCAAGACGAAAGCGGCTCCGCAGCGATGCGGGGCCGTTTTTGGTTCACCGATCAAGAAGGAAAAACCATGAAACAGCACATCTCCGCACGCTTCATCGCAATGGCTTGCGCCCTGTGGCTGCCCACTGCCGCGCAAGTGGACGCTGCCGAATTGAAGGAAACCATTCCGAATCGCATCAAGACCGAGCTGGTGATGAAGATCGAGGTCAAGACCGGCCCGATCGAGGACATGGGCAAGGGTTCGGAAGGCCCTCGCATCAACTATCCGATCATCGGCGGCAGCTTCATTGCCAAGGGCCCGGATGGCGCGACCTTCACCGGTGAAGTGGTTCCCGGTGGCGCGGATTTCTCGATCGAACGCAACGATGGCGTGACGAAAATCGACGCGCTGTACCGGCTCAAGACCGACGACGGCCAGATCATCATCGTCCACAACTACGGCCTGTGGCGCGCGACCGAACAAGGCATGGCGAAGATGGCCAAGGGCCAGCCGCCGATCGGCGAAGGCGACAGCTACGTGCGCACCGTGCCGTCGTTCTCCACCCAGCCGGGCAAGTACGACTGGCTGGAGGATTACACCTACGTCGGCACACTTGACTACCCAGCGATGGGCGAAGTCGTGGTGGACGTGCATCGCGTCGATGGGCCTTGATGAAAAGCAGTGGGTGAGTAGTGAGCAGGGCGGGTCTTGACCCGCCCTGTTCGCTTTGCCCCGCAATGGGGAAGGTAAAACATCACGCCTCGCGGCTTACGCAGCGGAAGCCGACATGCGTGGTGGAACTGTCGATCTGCTGCGGATGACGCGCGGCGGGGCGGTAGCGCTGACAGTAGTTTTCCGCACACAGGTGCGAGCCGCCCTTGATCACCCGGCGCGGGATGCGCAATTGCGGCATCAATGGGTCGAAGCTTTCGTTCGCTTGCGCCGCGCGCAATGGCTTTGGCTTGGCGCAGCAGGAACGCTCTGAACCAGGTGGTACTTGCCACGTGGCTTCAACGTACCAATCGCTGGTCCATTCCCAGACGTTGCCGATCATGTCGAACAGGCCGTAGCCGTTGGCGGGAAAACTGCCGACCGGCGAGGTGCGCTCGTAGCCGTCGAGCAGGCTGTTTTCGTAAGGAAAACTGCCTTGCCAGTAATTCGCCAGCGGTTTTCCTTCGGGTGCGAGTTCATCGCCCCAGGCATATTCACGGCCGATCAAGCCGCCACGCGCGGCGTGTTCCCATTCGGCTTCGCTGGGCAGTTGCTTGCCGGCCCATTGCGCGAAGGCTTCGGCGTCGGCGCAGGCGATGTGCACGACGGGATGGTTTTCCAGACCGTCGAGCGTACTGCCGGGGCCGAGCGGATGCCGCCAGCACGCGCCGATTTCGAAGTTCCACCAGCCGGCGGGACTGCGCAGGTCCACGCGATGCGCCGGCTTGCGGAAAACCAGTGAACCCGGTTGCAGCATTGCCGGATCCGCGCCGGGGAAATCGCGCGGGTCCAGCGGTCGTTCGGCGACGGTGACGTAACCGGTTTGTCCGACAAAACGCGCGAAGCGCGCGTTAGTCACCGGATGGCGATCCATGCGGAACGCGTCGATGCGGGTCTGCCGCAGCGGCGCTTCTTCGGGGTAGAACTTCGTCGAACCCAGCACGACTTCGCCGCCGGGAATCGCCACCATGTCGAGGTCATCGTGCATGGCGGCATTGTCGTCATTCACGGGCGCTCATGCCACGGATTCGGCAGCGACATCGGGTAGCGGTCCGGGTACGACCAATCGACGTTTTCGCTGTAGCCGCGCGGCGGGTACGGCAGCATTTCCGCATTCCACGCCTGCCAGCGCGCTTTCAGGTCGGCGAGGATTTCCGGGTGCACGTCCTGCAGTTGCGCGCGTTCGCGCGGGTCCCTGGCCACGTCGAACAACAGTTCCTTGCCGCCGATGCGCAGGTATTTCCAGTTGCCGTGGCGCACGGCGGCCTGGTCGTGCGCCTTGTAGCGCCAGAACAGGGTGCGCTCCACCGGCGCGGCCTGCCCGGTCAGTTGCGGCAGCAGGTTGACGCCATCGAGTTTGGCCTTCGTCGCGCCACCGGCGGCGGCGAGGAAGGTCGGTACGGTGTCCATCGAGATCAGCACCTGCGAGGATTTGCTGCCCGCCGGGATGCGCCCCGGCCAGCGCGCGATCAGCGGCACGCGGATGCCGCCTTCGAGCAGTTCGCCCTTGTAGCCGGTCAGCGGCCAGGTGTTGGAATAACGCTCGCCGCCGTTGTCGCTGGTGAACACGATCAGCGTGTCGTCGGTCATGCCCATCTCGTCGAGGGCTTCGAGCACGCGGCCGATGTTGGCGTCCATGCTCTTCATCATTTCCGCATAGACCTCCAGCGAGCCGCCGGCCATGTCCATGAAGTCGGTGAGTTTTTCCGCATGGGCGCGGTCTTCCGGGCCTTCCCACGGCCAGTGCGGCGCGTTGAAGTGCAGGCTCAGGAACAGCGGTTTATCGCCGCCGGCCTTGATCTGCTTGATCGCCTCGTCGGCGATGATGTCGGTCAGGTAACCATCACGCTGCGTCAGTTGTTCGCCTTCGTACATGCCCAGCTTGCCGGGCAAGTAGCCGGGAATGCCGTGGGTGAAATAATCCGCGCCGCCACCGACGATGCCGAAGAAGCTGTCGTAGCCGTATTTCTGCGGGCCGAATTCGGGAATCTTGCACACGTGCCACTTGCCGACCAGGGCGGTGCGGTAGCCCTGCTGCTTCAGCAGGCTGGCGACCGTCGGCGTGCCGGCGGGCAGTTCGTCGCCGGGGCGGAAATCGGCGTTCGGTTCGTTGATGCCGGCCTTGAAGCGGCCTTGGTATCGCCCGGTCACCAGCGCGGTGCGGGTGGGCGAACAGATCGCCGCATTGGCGTAGGCGTTGTCCAGCTTCACGCCCTCTTCGGCCAGCCGGTCCAGCACCGGGGTCTTGTAGCCCTGCGCGCCGTAGCATGACAAATCGGCATAGCCCATGTCGTCGGCGAGGATGAAGATGATGTTCGGCTTGCGCCCCGGCGTGGGCGCAGGCTTGCGTTTGACGGCCTGCGCGTTCGCGGCCACGGTCATCGCCAGGCCGGTGAGGCCGGCGGCTTCGAGGAAGCGGCGGCGGCCGAGTTTGAGTGTACTCATCCGGATGTTCTCCGCAGGTTGGGAAAGAGGCGCAAACAAAGCTTATACATCATAACCAATGGGCCCGGACGGGCATCGCCGGCCCTCGCCTATTGCAATCTTTTGCAACCATCCGGCAGTGCGCCAAGGTATGGAAAAATTTCGTGAAATTCCTGTGGTTTTCAAAATGATTATGGGTTAAAACTGTTTTCATGATGCGTCGGTTTCGCCGCACTGCGAGCACCGGCAATGCCCGGATGCCAGCGCCCACCCCATTGCCGCAACCACTTCATTGTCGAGGAGAGGGAAGATGAAGCAGAAGGTTCTTGTTCAAGCCATCGCGCTGGCCACCGCCATGTGCGCCCATGCCGCCCATGCGCAGGAAGCAGCCACCGCCGCCGATACCCAGGCCGAGCATGCCGCCAAAACTTTGGACCAGGTGGTGGTGACCGCAGAGCGCCGCACCGTGGACGTGCAGAAGACCGCCATCGCCGTGTCGGTGGTGTCCGGCGATCAGCTCAACTCCAAGGCCATCGTCCGCATCGAGGACCTGGCCAACGCCACGCCTGCGTTCAGCCTGCATGACACCGGCTATACCCAGAACCTCAACATCCGCGGCATCGGCAACGCCAGCGCCAGCGCGGCAGTGCAAAGCGGCGTGGCGATCTACCAGGATGGCGTGTACCAGCCGCAGATCCTCTTGGGCAATGCCTTCTACGACATCGCCAGCATCGAAGTGCTGCGCGGCCCGCAAGGCACGCTCTCGGGCGCCAACACCACCGGCGGCGCGCTCTACATCCGCACCGCCAGCCCGGAAATCGGCGACACCAGCGGCTACGGCCAGCTCAGCGCGGGCAACTACGGCGACCACGGCTTTCAGGGCGCGATCAGCCTGCCGGCGGGCGAACATTTTGCGTTACGCGTGGCGGCCAACTATCAGGATCGCGATTCGTTCTTCAACAGCATCGGCTCGGTGCCCACCGATGCCGGCAAGCTGGAAGAAAAGGACCTGCGCCTGAGCGGCCTGTTCGAGAACAACGGTTTCTCCGCGTTGCTGAAGCTGGAACGCACCTTGCGCGACAATGGCGGCCTCGCCGGCCAGGCCGGCCCGACCTCGGACAGCTATCTGTTCCGTCCAGGCAACGTGCTCAACCCCGGCCATGATTTCATCCGCGACCTGGATTACAACGCGCCGACTGCGCGCTATTTCGCCGGCAGCACGGCCACGCTGGAGCTGAAGCAGAAGTTCGAAAACGGCACCACCTTGCGCTATGTCGGCGGCTACGGCGACCGCAAGGTGACCGTGGTCGAGGACACCGATGCCACCCAGAACCCGTTTGCCGACATCCGCTACGCCAACTTCGCGCATGACCGCCAGACCACGCACGAGCTCAACCTGATCTCGCCCGACGACGGCACGGTGAAATGGGTCGCCGGCGCGTACTGGCAGCAGGCGCGCGCGTACCAGCAGGGCGTGACCAATGTCGATCTTGCCTTGCCGCAGGATGACGGCACCGTGGTGCTGATCGACAGCTACATCTTCCAGCGCGCCAACCCGATCAAGCAAGTGGCCGGCGTGTTCGGCAACCTCGACTTCCAATTGAGCGATGCGTTGACCGCGCAGGTCGGCCTGCGCTATTCCAAGTCGAAGACCACGCAGAACAGCCAGGCCGGCGTTCATGCGGTCGATTCGATGAGCATCTATGTGCCGGCCATCGACCAGATCGTTTACAGCGAAGGCCCCACCACCACCGACGTGTCCACGCCAGGCCGCGCGTCTGACGATGCCGTCACCGGCAAGGTGGCGCTGAACTGGCAAGCCAACGACAACAACATGCTGTACGCCTTCGTCGCGCGCGGTTACAAATCCGGTGGTTTCGACGGCGCCAACCGGTTCGACCCGGAAACCGTGCTGAGCTACGAACTGGGCTGGAAAACCAGCGCGCTGGACAACCGCGTGCGCCTGCAGACGGACGTGTTCTACAACGATTACGAAAACTTCCAGTTCGACCTCTATCGTCCCGACCCCGATGGCGTGTTCGCCTCCTACGCGGTGCGCAACATCGGCAAGGCCAAGTTCAAGGGCGCGGAAGTGCAGTTGCAGGCGTTTCTGGGTGAATCGCGCCAGTTCCGCTTCGACCTGGGCGCGGCCTGGGTGGAAACGGAACTGCCTCCGGTGAGCTTCCTCGACACCGCCGCGATGGTCGCCGCCGGCTACACCCTTACCGGCAGCCCGGTGGCGATCGGCAGCAACGGCAGCGGCGAAACCTCGTGGGATCCGTACATCAAGACCGCGTACAACGGCAAAGGCCTGTTCGCGCCGGAGCTGACCTGGAACGTCGGCGCGGAATACGAATTCATGCTCGCCAACAACTGGAGCATCACTCCGCGCGTGAATTACAGCTACATCGACAAGCAATACACCGGCTTCAACTACGATCCGGTGCTGGACGTACTGAAGGCCTACAAGCTGCTGTCGGCGCAGGTCACGGTCGCCGCAGGCAACGGGCTGAGCTTCCAGTTGTACGGCAGCAACCTGGCTGACAAGACCTACCGCGTCAGCAATGCCTACGACGGTGACTACTACGGCGCACCGCGCCAGTACGGCGTGCGCGTGCGTTACGACTTCTGACGCGGGCAACATCCGGCGCGGGAACCGGTATTTCCCCGCGCCTCAATGCAAACGGCCACGCAATCCGCGTGGCCGTTTTTGTTTGTACTGCCTGAATCAAGGCCGGCGGCGCAGGATGAATTCGTCGTCGAGCGTATTGCCGACCGGGAACTTGTAACCACCTACCTTCTCGAAACCGTGCCGCGCATAGAAGCGCTGCGCGCCGTAGTTTTCCGACCACACGCCGATGTAGATCGTGCGCGGGCCATCGCGTTCCAGCCATTCCATCGCGGTGGCGAACAATCGACTGCCCCAGCCGCCGTTGTGGTGTTCGCGCAACACGTACAGGCGCTTCAGCTCGCCATCGCCTTGCACCACGTCCGGGTGCGGCAGGCCGCAAGGCCCGGCGAAAGCATGGCCGACAACAATGCCGTCATGCTCCAGCAACCACATCGCCTTGCGCGGATCCTGCAATTCCCTGCGCTGCGCTTCCAACGCATAACTGGTGCGCAGGAAATGGTCGAGATCTTCCGGCGGATACTGGTGGCCGAAGGTTTCGACGAAGGTCGCCGAAGCGATCTGCGTGATCGTTTCGGCATCTTCAGGCGTGGCGCGGCGGATGATGCAAGGCATGGCTGCTGGTTTCCGGGTTGCTGGTTGTTGGTGAAAGCGGAGTCACGGCCCATCCAACAACCAGGAACCGTCAACCAAGAACCCGCCCCATCATTCCTTCACGCGCACCTGCACATGCACCTCGGCCAGCTGCGCATCCGGCACCGGCGACGGTGCGCCAGTCATCATGCATTGCGCACCGGTGGTCTTGGGGAACGGGATCACGTCGCGGATCGATTCGGTGCCGGCCATCAGTGCGGCGATGCGGTCGATGCCGAAGGCGATGCCGCCGTGCGGCGGTGCGCCGTAGTTCAGTGCGTCGAGCAGGAAGCCGAACTTGGCCTGCGCTTCTTCCGCGCCGATGCCCAGCAACTCGAACACCGCGCTCTGCATTTCCGGGCGATGGATGCGGATGCTGCCACCACCGATCTCGTTGCCGTTGAGCACCATGTCGTAGCCGCGCGACACGGCGGTCTTTGCATGCGTCTTGAGTTCAGCGATGTCATCGACCGCCGGCGCGGTGAACGGATGGTGCAAGGCGACGTAGCGCTGTTCCTCGTCGTCCCATTCGAACATCGGAAAGTCGGTGACCCACAGCGGACGCCAGCCTTCGGCAACCAGGTTGAAGTCCTTGCCGGCCTTCAAGCGCAGCGCACCCATGAAGTCGCTGACCTTGTTGTACTTGCCCGCGCCGAAGAACACAATGTCGCCGTTCTGCGCGCCGACGTGCTGCAACAAGGCGGCGAAACCTTCTTCGCTGAAGAACTTGGCAACCGGCGAATTGACCGCACCGGCTTCGTCGATCTTGGCGTAGGCCAGACCCTTGGCACCGTACTTGGCCGCGTGCGCGGCGTATTCGTCGATCTGCTTGCGCGACAGCGACGCGCCGCCGGGGATGCGCAGCGCGGCAACGCGGCCATCGGCATCGTTGGCGGCGGCGGAGAACACGGCGAATTCGCAGGCCTTGACCTGTTCGGCCACGTCGATCAGTTCCAGCGCGATGCGCAGGTCCGGCTTGTCCGAGCCGTAGCGGCGCATGGCTTCGGCCCAGGTCATGCGCGGGAATTGCGCGTCCAGTTGCACGCCGACCACTTCCGCAAACACGTCGCGGATCATGCCTTCCACTGCATCCTGCACGTCGCGTTCGCGGACGAAGGCGAATTCCATGTCGAGCTGGGTGAATTCGAGCTGGCGGTCGGCGCGCAGCGCTTCGTCGCGGAAGCAGCGCGCGACCTGGTAATAGCGGTCGAAGCCGGCCACCATCAGGATCTGCTTGAACAACTGCGGCGATTGCGGCAGCGCGTAGAACTCGCCTTCGTGCATGCGCGCCGGCACGAGGAAGTCGCGTGCGCCTTCGGGCGTGGCCTTGGTGAGGATCGGGGTTTCGATGTCCTGGAAGCCGCGCGCATCCAGCCAGCGACGCAATGCCTGCACCAGCTTGATGCGGGTGCGCTGCATGCGCTGCATTTCCGGGCGGCGCAGGTCCAAGTAGCGATAACGCAGGCGGGTGTCTTCGCCGGGGTTTTCGTGCGCGTGGAACGGCAGCGGCGCGGCCTTGTTGAGGATTTCGATCTTCGTCGCGATCACTTCGACCTGGCCGGTCCTGATCTTGTCGTTGACCGCGTGGCGCGCGCGCACCGTGCCGGTGACTTGCAATACGTCTTCGTAGCCGAGGGTGGCGGCAACGGCGAAGACTTCGGCGTTGTCTGGTTCAACGGTGACCTGCACGATGCCTTCGTGGTCACGCAGGTCGATGAAGCAGACACCGCCAAGATTGCGGGCAACGTCGGTCCAGCCGCACAGGGTGACCGTCTGGCCGATGAGCTCCTCGGTCACCAGACCGCAGAAATGGGTACGCATGAAGTCTCCGGGAACAGATGCCGGCCCGACAGGGCCGCAAAGACGGAATTTTAACCTGTCGGCGCGCCTGCAAGCATTCCGCGCCGCCCATTACCCGCCGTGACGACATCTGGTTCAGGCTGGCAACGGCACTTTGTGACTCAACGAAGACAGCCGGATGATATTTCCATGACCCAGCCGCGTTCGCCATTCGCCCCCTGCCCTGCGCGCATGCCGGCCCTTGCCGGCGACTGGAGGCACTGACGCATGCCCGCGCTGTTTGCGGTTTGCGTGCTGGCGCTGATCGGGTTGTTGCTGGCCTCGCGCCGCCTGGCCTGGGCCAAGGCCGGCCTGCTCAGCTTGTTGCTGCTGGCGCTGAGTGCGTGGTGGGCCGTGGACCGGCTCAGCGGCGATGGCATCAATGCGGCCACGCTTTATCACCTGCAAAGTGGGCTGGAAGGCGCGGGCGTGGCCGATTTCCGCAGCCTGATCGCGGCCTTCGGCGTGCTGGTGTTGCTGTCGCTGCTGCCGCTGGCGCTGGTGCCGGTACAACGCTTCCGCGTGGATGAACACGGCGGCAAGGTATTTGCCGGTTTCGTGGCGGTGTTCGTGCTCGGCGTGTTCGCCAGCCCGTTGGCCCGCGACGGCTTGCGCCTGTACCAGCAGACGCGGCCGGTCAATGCCATGCAGGTCGCGGCCGAGTACGTCACGCCGACCAAACCCCTGCCCCAGCGCAAGAACATCGTCTGGATCTACGGCGAAAGCTTGGAGCGAACCTATCTGGATGCGAAGGCCTTCCCCAGCCTGATGCCCAACCTGACCCAACTGGCTGGCGAAGCGCTCGACTTCCGCGACATCGCCTCGCCCGAAGGCAGCGGCTGGACCATCGCTGGACTGGTGGCGTCGCAATGCGGCGTGCCGCTGACCACCTCGCGTGGCGACGAAAACAGCATGGGCCGCTTGAACCAGTTCCTGCCCGGCGCGCATTGCCTGGGCGATTACCTGAAGCGGCAGGGCTATGCCGTGCGTTTCAGTGGCGGTGCCGATGCCGGTTTCGCCGCCAAGGGCGATTTCCTCGCCAGCCACGGTTTCGACGTGGTCAAGGACCAGCGCTATTTCCAGCAGAAAGGCGTGGCGAAGAAGCACTTCTCCGACTGGGGAGTGCATGACGACGTGCTGCTGGATGACGTGTTCGACGACTTCATGGAATTGTCGGCCAGCGGCCAACCGTTCCTGCTCAGCACGCTGACCATGGACACCCACCACCCGGCAGGGCATCTCCCGCTGTCATGCCGCGACGTGCGTTACGACAGCGAATACGGCGACATCAACCTGCTGCGTGCGCTGAAGTGCAGCGACCGGCTGGTGTCGCAACTGGTGGAAAAGATCCGCAACAGCAAGTACGCCGACAACACCTTGGTAGTCATTGCCTCCGACCACCTGGCCATGCCCAACGACCTGAGCGACGTGCTGGCCGACCTGCACCGCGAAAACCTGCTGCTGTTCCTCGACAGCGGCCAGCCGCCACGGCAGATCGTGGCCAAGGCCGGCAGCACGCTGGACAGCGGCGCGACCTTGCTGCAATTGATGGACCCGGCGCAGCGTGAACTGGGCTTCGGTCGTTCGCTGCTGGCCGCCGATACGCCGCCCAGCGCCAGCGCCGCCGCGCTGGCCGACAACGGCGCGCGCTTCCCGCTGTACCTGGGCTATGGCCGCCAGTTGTGGACCGGTACCGAGACCCGTACCCTGCGCGTCGATGACGATGCGGTGCGGGTTGGTTTGCAGCGGATCAAGCCGCCGGTGCTGCTGGAATACGACCGCGACTGGAACCTGCGCTCGGTGGTGTTGAACGATGCACCACGCCAGTTCATCGATCGCGATCCGGACAACGTGCTGGCCTATGTCGATCGCTGCACCGCCTTCATCGACGACGCCTCGCCCAAGGACTGGTGCGCCGCGCTGTGGGACCACGACAACAACCTGATGGTCTATGACGACGCGCAACTGCAACAAGGCGTGCAGGTCGATGCACCGCTGGCCCAGACCGACGTGCTGCGGCCACGGCCGCGCCGTTCGCTGACCTTGGCGGTGGAACAAAAGCGCATGCGCGCCGGCAACTACCAGTTGCTGCTGCGCGCCAGCCAGCTGCCGACGCATCCGTTCTGGCTGGAAGCGGTATCGGCGCAAGGCAAAGTAGTGCATGCGCGCGAATGGGTGCAGCCGGATGCGCTCACCGGCGACCTGCGCCTGCCGGTGTGGCTGGATGCGGCGGTCGATGGGCTGGAAGTCCGCGCCTGGCTGGATTACACCGAGTCGTTCCGCGTCGAACGCGTGGCCTTGGTGCGCCAGCGCGGCAATGCGACTGCCGCGCGCGGTTGATCAGTCCGGCTTGGCTGCCGGCTTGCTTTCGGTCTTCGCCGCCGGCGCGGGTTCGGCGGGCTTGGACGACTCGGCAGGCTTGGACTCGCCGCCCGAAGCGCCGCTGCCATCGACCAGGTTGCGCTTCTTGTCGCCATCCTTCTTGAAGTCGGTTTCGTACCAGCCGCTGCCGGCCAGCCGGAACGACGGCGCGGTCAACTGGCGCTTGACCGTTGGTTGGCCGCAGGACGGGCAGGTTTCCGGGTCGGGATCGGACAGCTTCTGCAAACGGTCGAAGCTGTGGCCGCAGGCGGTGCATTCGAAAGCGTAAATCGGCATGGCGGAATCGGGATTTGCGGCAAGGGGAACGGGGGCTGATTTTAGGGCAGGTTCGCTGGTTTCAAGCCGGCAGGGAAACCTGGACAAATTCGATTCGTCATACCGGCGAAAGCCGGGATGACGAGCAAGAGCTGTTCAGACTTTGCTGAAACCGGCCGCAATGAATCGCCGATAGCGCAGCCCCCGGCGGGGATGCGGAAAGCAGGCCATGGATGGCCTGCGGCGGCGACTGAAGACAGGAGTCTGCCGGAGCCGAGAAGCATCCCCGCCGGGGGCTGCGCTTGTGTCCGAAGCCGGCCCACCGAAGCCAGCAACACCGAAGCGGCATTCCGCATATGCGATGCTGGTCGCGCCTTCACCCACGCGCCCTGCATGACTGATCCCACCCGTCGCCGCCTGCTCAAGACCGGCCTGGCCGCCAGCGCCGCCGGGCTGTTACCGCCCAGCATCGCCCGCGCCATCGCCATCCCGCCGGCCGTGCGCAGCGGCACGCTGGAGGACCTGCAGCACATCGTGATCCTGATGCAGGAGAACCGCGCCTTCGACCACTACTTCGGCACGCTGGCCGGGGTACGCGGATTCGGCGACCGCTTCCCGCCGCCGGCACCGCCGTTGCCGGGGCTGGCACCGCGCACGGTGTGGCTGCAGCCCAGCGCCGATGGCCGCCAGCGCATCGCGCCGTTCCCGCTGCGCACCGCCGAGCACTTCGGCTACATGCGCGTGGAAGGCACCCACCACACCTGGCCCGACGCGCAGCGCGCCTGGGACCACGGGCGCATGGGCCAGTGGCCGGCGGCCAAGCTCGACCATGCAATGGCCCATTACGAACGCGCCGACCTGCCCTTTCAATTTGCGCTGGCCGAGGCATTCACCCTGTGCGATGCCTACCACTGCTCGATGCAGGCCGGCACCAATCCGAACCGCCTCTTCCAGTGGACCGGCCACAACGATCCGCTGGCGCAGGCCGGCGGCCCGGCCATCGCCAATTCGCACGACGACTTCGCCGAAAACGGCGGCTGGCCCGAGCCGTACCGCTGGCCCAGCTACGTCGAGGCGCTGCAACGCGCCGGAGTGTCGTGGCAGGTGTATCAGGACATGGACGACAACTTCACCGACAACCCGCTGGCCGGCTTCGCCGCGTTCCACGCCGCCTGGCGTGGCGAACCCGGCCATGATCCCGAGCTGCGCGCACGCGGCGTCAGCACCCGCACCCTGGCGCAACTGCGCGAAGACGCGCTGGCCGGACGATTGCCGGCGGTGAGTTTCATCATTGCCGATGCCGCCGGCAGCGAACACCCCTCGCCGTCCAGCCCGGCGCAGGGCGCGGACTACACCGCGCGCGTGCTCGACGCGCTGACCGCCGACCCGCAGGTCTGGCAGCGCACCGCGCTGATCCTGAATTTCGACGAGAACGACGGCTTCTTCGACCACATCCCGCCGCCGGCACCGCCTTCAGTTGATCCCGCCGCACCCACAGGCTGGGCCGGCACTTCGAACGTATCCACCACCGGCGAATACCACCTGCATCCGGCACCGGGCGATGAAGAACTCGACCCGCCCGAACTGCGCGGCCGTCCCTACGGGCTGGGCCCGCGCGTGCCGGCTTATCTGATTTCGCCGTGGAGCCGCGGCGGCTGGGTCGATTCGCGGGTGTATGACCACACCTCGGTGCTGCGCCTGATCGAGCGCCGCTTCGGCGTCGCCGTGGCGGGGCTGTCGCTGTGGCGGCGCGCGGTCTGCTGCGACCTCAGCGAAGCCTTCGACTTCCGCCAGCGCGATGCCCGCCCGTTCTTCGCCCGCCTGCCGGCCACCGCCGAAACCGCTGCCCGCGCCGCCGCCCTGTCCGGCCGCAGCACGCCACCCTTGCCGGCGGACATGCAACTACCACGACAGGAAACCGGCACGCGACCATCGCGGGCATTGCCCTACCGCTTGCGTTGCACCCGGCTACCCAGCGCCGATGCGCTGGCGCTGCGCCTGGAAAACCCCGGCGCAGCCGCCGTGTTGCACGCCTATGACCTGCTCGACCTGCACGCGATACCGCGCCGCTACACACTGGCATCGAGCACGCTCGCACCGGGCACGCCAGTGCAGGCGCAATGGCCGCTGCATGAAGATCGCTTCGACCTGTGGCTGCTCGGCCCGAACGGCTTCCACCGCCGCTATCGCGGCCATGCCGACGACATCGCACTCGAAGCCGACATCGACTACGCCCCGGACGATCCGCAATCGCTGTGCCTGCACCTGCGCCACACCGGCCCGACCACGCTGCGCGTGACCTTGGTGCCCGCCGCCTATGCCGAGGCGATGCCGTCTTTGGCGCTGGACGTGCCACCAAACACAACCGTGCAACATCGCTGGCCGGCCGCCGCCAGCGCCGGTTGGTACGACCTGTGGCTGCATGTTGAAGGCGAGCCGGTGCAACGCTTGGCTGGCCGCGCCGAGAATGGCCGCAACGGCCTCAGCGACCCGGCGATGGGCGGGCCGGCGCGATTGTTCCTGTAAGTCGGAGCCGCTGGAACGGCTACGCGTCCATCAACCCCAGCCACGCCGCTTCGGCCTGTTCCAGCCGTGCGGCGGCGGCTTCGCGGTCGCGGCCCAGGGCGGCGAGTTTTTCGGCGTCGCTGTGGTGGGCCGGGTTGGCGAGTTCACGGTCCAGGTCGGCCAGCAGCGCTTCCAGTTCGCCCACCTTCTTTTCGGCTTCGGCCAGTTTGTGCGGGTTCGGTGGTTTTTTCGGCGTGACCGGTGCGGCCGGCTTGGGTGGCGGGGTCGGCGCGACTTCGGCCAGTTTCTGCTTGGTGCCTTGCGCGGCCGGGCGGGTGCGCAGCCATGCGGCGTATTCGTCGAGGTCGCCGCCGAAAGGTTCGACCACACCATCGGCAACGCGCCAAAAGCTGTCGCAGACCAGGCCGATCAAATGACGGTCATGGCTGACCATGACAATGGCACCCTCGAAATCGCTCAGGGCTTCGGCCAAGGCTTCACGCATTTCCAGGTCAAGGTGGTTGGTCGGTTCGTCGAGCAGCAGCACGTTGGGTTGCTGCCAGGCGATCAGCGACAAGGCCAAGCGTGCGCGTTCGCCGCCGGAAAAGCCATCGACCGGTTCGAACGCGCGGTCGCCGGGGAAATTCCACTTGCCGAGGAAATCGCGGAAGGATTGCGTGGAAGAGTCCGGCGAAATTTCGCGGAAGTGGTCGATCGGCGATTGGCCTTCGTGCAGGGATTCAACCGTGTGCTGGGCGAAGTAGCCGATGCGCAAATCCGGATGCGCGCTGCGTTCGCCGGCCAGCAATGGCAACTCGCCGACCAGCGTCTTGACCAGCGTGGTCTTGCCCGCACCGTTGGGGCCGAGCAGGCCGATGCGGTCGCCGGCTTCGAGGCCAAAACCGACGTCGTGCAGAATCACCGCATCACGGCCATAGCCCGCCTCGCCGTGATTGATGCGGATCAGCGAATGCGGCAGCTTCGGTGGTTCGGCGAATTCGATGCGGAATTCACGCTCGACGCGCACCGCTTCGGTACCGGCCAGCTTGGCCAGTCGCTTCATCCGTGATTGCGCTTGCGCGGCCTTGCTGGCCTTGGCCTTGAAGCGGTCGATGAAGCTTTGCAGGTGGGCGCGTTCGGCCTGTTCCTTTTCGTGGGCGATCTGTTGCTGGCGCAATTGCTCGGCGCGCTGGCGTTCGAAGTCGGTATAGCCGCCGACGTACAGTTTCGCGCCGCCGCCGTGCAGGTGCAGCGTGTGCGTGGCGACGTTGTCGAGGAATTCGCGGTCGTGCGAGATCAGCAGCAAGGTGCCGGGATATTTCAGCAGCCACTGTTCCAGCCACAGCACCGCATCCATGTCGAGGTGGTTGGTAGGCTCGTCGAGCAGCAGCAGATCCGAGGGCATCATCAGCGCGCGGGCCAGGTTCAGGCGCACGCGCCAGCCGCCGGAGAACGCCGACACCGCGCGGCGATGGGTTTCCGGGGCGAAGCCCAGGCCGTGCAACAACTTGCCGGCGCGTGCTTCGGCATCGTAGCCGTTGAGTTCGGCAATGCGCAGGTGGGCAGCGGCAACCGCGTCCCACTCCTCGGCAGCGGTCGCGTCGCTTTCGGCCTTCAATGCGGCGGCCACTTCGACGTCGCCGCCGAGCACGAAGTCGATAGCAGCATCGGGCAGCGACGGGGTTTCCTGCGCCACGCTGGCCACGCGCAGCTTGCCGGAGACTTCGATATCGCCCGTGTCGGCCTCGATTTCGCCACGCAACGCGGCAAACAGGCTGGACTTGCCCGCGCCATTGCGGCCGACCACACCGACCCGGTAACCGGCGTGCAGGGCCAGATCGACATTGGACAGCAGCAGGCGCTCGCCCCGGCGCAGGGCGAAATTGCGAAAAGAGATCATTGCAGCAGATTGTTCCGAGGCAGGTCAGAGCCGTTCGTCATTCTCTCGAAAGTGGGAATGGTCGGCCAGATTGATGACAAGACGCCGTCAGCCCGGCGAAAGCCGGGATCCAGCCGTTCGTGAAGCAAGAGCTGGATCCCGGCTTTCGCCGGGATGACGAGCAAAAACCCGGTGATTCAACCCCCTCGACTAATAACCCATGGTTATATGCAGATGGGCCGAATTCCTTCGACGCAATTCTACCTTTAACCAATAATTTACGTGTCAGTCAGCCGCCAGCAGGTCTCATAGGTGGCGTTTTTGTAACCCGCGTTACCCTTTCGGCGGTTTTCGCGCCGGCTTCCCCCGCAACAAATCCGGAGTTCCCCATGTATCGCAGCAAGCCCACCCTCCTGTCCGTCGCCGTGATCGCCGCGCTGGTGGCCACGCCTACCTTCGCCCAGGACGCCGCACCGGCGCAGCAAGCCAGCACCCTGGACACCCTGATCGTCACTGGTACCCGCGTCAGCGACCGCACCGTCGCCGAATCGCAATCGCCGATCGACATCATCACTCCCGAAACGCTGGAAGCCACCGGCACCACGGAATTGGCGACCGCGCTGGCGCGTGCGCTGCCCTCTCTGAACTTCCCCCGCCCCGGCATGGCCGACGGCACCAGCGGCGTTCGCCCGGCGCAATTGCGCGGGCTGTCGCCGGACCAGGTGCTGATTCTGGTCAACGGCAAGCGCCGCCACATCTCGGCACTGGTCAACGTCAACGGCACCATTGGCCGCGGTTCGTCGGCGGTTGACCTGAACGCGATCCCGGTGGCCGCGATCGAGCGCGTTGAAGTGCTGCGCGACGGCGCATCGGCGCAGTACGGCTCCGACGCCATTGCCGGCGTGGTCAACATCGTGCTGAAGGGTTCCGGCTCCGGCGGCAGCATCGCCCTGGGTGGCGGTCAGTATTCCGAAGGCGACGGCGAGCAGTGGCAGTTGTCCGGTGATGCCGGCCTCAGCCTCGGCAACGGTGCTGGCAGCATCCACGTGGCCGCGCAAACCGGCCATCAGGACATGACCAACCGCTCCGGTGCCTACCAGGGCACCGCGCCGAACACCGGCAACTTCCCCGGCGTGGGCGAAAAAGCCTTCAAGCTGGGCGATCCCGACGTTGACCAGACCGCCGTCTCACTGAACGCCAACTTCAACATCGGCGAGAATGCCCATGCCTACGCCACAGTGATTGGCAGCAACCGCGACATCACCTCGTTCGCGTTCTACCGCTCGAAGAACCACAGCGGTCAGGGCACGCTGCTGGCACAGGTGTATCCGAACGGCTATGTGCCGGAAATCAACCAGGACGCGCGCGATCGCAGCGCCGTGCTGGGCGTCAAGGGTGCCACCGACAACGGCTGGAACTGGGACCTCAGCTACAGCTTCGGCGACAACCAGCTGGGTTTCCGCACCCAGAACACCATCAACTACGCCTTGGGCGTGTCCAGCCCGCACAGCTTCTACGACGGCGCGCTGCAATACACCCAGCAGGTGTTGAACGCCGATTTCTCCAAGACCCTGGACATCGGCCTGGCCTATCCGGCCACTCTGTCCTTCGGTGCCGAACACCGCCAGGAAGACTGGAAACAGTCCGCTGGCGAGCCGAACTCGTACTTCGGCAGCGGCGCGCAGGGCTTCGGCGGCTTCACCCCGCGCAATGCCGGCAGCTACGACCGCGACAGCAACGCGGTCTATGTCGGCCTGGAAGCGGACCTGACCGACAAGTTCTCCGCCGGCATTGCTGGTCGCTACGAGGACTACTCGGACTTCGGCGACCAGACCTCGGGCAAGCTGTCGGCGCGCTACGCCTTCACCGACAAGGTGGCCCTGCGCGGCACCGTCGCCAGCGGTTTCCGCGCACCCAGTCTGGCGCAACAGCACTACCAGGCGGTGACCACCAACATCAACAACGGCATCGCCTATGAAACCGGCACCTTCCCGGCCGCAGGCGCAGCGGCACAGGCGCTGGGTGCGGAACCGCTGAAGGCCGAAACCTCGCTGTCGTACAGCCTGGGCCTGGTGCTGCAGCCGATCGACCGCTTGTACGTCACCGTTGATGCCTACCAGATCGACATCGACGACCGCATCGTGCTGTCGTCCAACCTCAACATCGCCGGCAACGCGGCGGCGCAGGCGCTGCTGGCCAATCTGGGCATCACCAACGTCACCAGCGCGCGCTACTTCAACAACGCCATCGACACCCGCACCCAAGGCGTTGACGTGGTGGGCAGCTACGCGATCCCGCTGTCCGCCAGCACGCTGAACCTGACCGCCAGCTACAACTACAACAAGACCGAAGTGACGCGGATTGCGCCGAATCCGGCGGCGCTGGATGCACTGGGTGCCAACTTGGAGCGCATGGGCCGCGACGAGCGTGGTCGCATCGAAGAAGCCACCCCGCGCGACAAGTTCGCCTTGAATGCCAACTGGAACCTGGCGCACTGGGACTTCAACGCCGGCGCCACCCGTTACGGCGAGTTCGTCAACCGCCACGCCACCGTGCCGGCACAGGACCAGACCTTCAGCGCGAAGTGGACGCTGGACCTGTCGGCCAACTTCAAGCCCAGCGACAGCTGGACGGTCACCGTGGGCGCGGACAATGCGCTGGACGAGTACCCGGATGAAAGCATCTACGCCAACTCCACCTTCGGCCTGATGCCCTACAGCCTGTACTCGCCGTTCGGCTTCAATGGCCGCTACGTGTATGGTCGCGTTGCCTACAAGTGGTGATGCCGCGCTTGCAGTGTTGAACGAAAAAGCCCCGCAAATTTCGCGGGGCTTTTTTCTGGTTCGTGGTTCGTGAAAAACGTATCTCTTTCGTTCCGACGAGCAAAAACTCATCCGCCTGTAGAATTCGCGTGCCGAATCAACCCGGCAACGCATCTCCCGCACGCCAACCCTGCGTCTGCAACTGGTCAAGCAAACGCGGCACGGCTTCGCGCGCAGCGTGACCGTGCACTGGCAGGACCAGGCTGTCGCCGGGGCCGGCGGCGGACAAGATGCGGCGCACGGCAGCGGTTTCGTCCAGGCATTCTTCGATGGCGGTTTTCGCCACGCCGTTGCGCAGCAATGCTGCGCGCAGCAACTTGGCGACGGCTCCACTGTCGCGGCCACGCAGGTAGCCATCCATTTCCTTGAGCACGACGTGATCGGGGTGAAAGGCAGCGGCAGTCGCGGCCAGATCGGCGATATCCGCATCACTGCGGTCGCCAGCCTGGCCCAGCAACAGATGCAAACGGCCTCCTTCTCGATGCGCCTGGCGCACCGGCACGAGCAAATTGCGCAAGCCATCGGGGTTGTGCGCGTAATCGACATAGACCTGCACGTCGCCGCCAAGCAACCAACGCTGCAGGCGACCGGGATTGTCATCGTGTGCGTTACCGAAACAGGCCAGCACGGCGGCAATCGTGCCAGGCGCGATGCCCAGGCCCAGCGCAACCAACGCGGCGGCGGCGCAATTCTGCACGTTGTACGTGGCCAATCCGCCGAGGGTCAGCGGCATCGCGGCCACCGCGCCAAGGTCGTGCGTTTGCGTGCCATCGAACAGCGACAGGCGACCGGCGCGCATGCCGCAACTGCGGCGACCTTCGGCGCGCGCCTGCTGCAACAGCGGATGATCGTCATCGGTGGAGAACCACGCCAGCGGCGCGGTGGTTTCATCGGCATGGCGACGCAAGGGTTCGTTGTCGGCATTGAGCACCAGCATGCCGCCCGCATCGATGGCACGGGCCACGGTCAGTTTGGCGCAGGCCAGGTCGTCGAGGTCGTGGATGCCGTATTCGCCGAAGTGGTCCGGGCTGACGTTGGTGACCAAGGCCGCGTCGGCGCGTTCGATGGCCAGACCGCGGCGCAGCAGGCCGCCACGTGCGGTTTCCAGGATGGCGGCTTGCACCTGGCGATTGCGCAGCAGGCTGCGTGCGCCGACCGGACCGGAATAATCACCGGCTTCAACCAGCACGCGATCCAGATACAAGCCATCGGTGCAACTGTTGGCGACGTGCCAGCCGTGGGCGAGCGCCATTGCGGCCAACAGGCGCGTGGTGGTGGTCTTGCCGTTGGAGCCGGTAATCAGCGCGACGGGAATCGCATGCAGTTCAGTCCATGGCACTTCATCCGGCAACGGCAAGGCGTTGAGGTTCCAGGAGCGGCTGCCCGCACCCAAACCGATGGAAAGCTGTTCGTCATCCAACAGCAACGGCAAGCCGCGGGCGATGGCGGCAGCGCGCAGCGTCGGCAAGCGCGGCAAGGCTTCGGCGACAGCCACGGCACGCAGCACACGCAAGGCGGTGGCGTCATCGCCCATGGGTGCGTGGCCCGGTTGCAGCCAGGATGCGCCGGTGTCGATGCCGGCTTCGGTCAGCGCCGACAGCCACGCCCATTCGTTGACATCGGTGGCGGCATACAACTGGTCGGCCGGCGCAGCGAAGGCCAGGCTGGTGCCGCTGGCATGATCACGCACGCACACCGGGCCGGCGGGCCAGGCCAATGCGGCGCAGGCCCGCGCGATACGCCGCTGCCACGCGGCGATCAACGCCGGTGATACCGGCACACCGATGCGGGTTTCCAGCACCGCGCCGGTTTGCGCGAAATACAGGTTGGGGCCGGTCAAACGGCGCGAATCATTGAACGACAAGGCAACTTCGCTCATGCGATGGGACGGGGCAATGGCGAACCGCTGGTCGATTCGCCACCACGCTCAGTCGCTGTCCTCGTCACGGGCGAACACCAGTCCGCGCTCTTCGCGCACCACGCCGGCCATCGCCGCGACGGCGGCTTCGTCGGCGCTCAGCGTGGTTTCCAGCGATGGCAATTCCACCTGCTTTTCGGCGCGTGGCGCGACGCCTTGCGGGGTGAACTTGGTAATCTGCTTCCAGGTGCGTGCCAAGGCATCGGCGAACACCACCAGCAGGTCGCCCGCCTGGCCCATGCGCAGCGCGGCATCGACGGCTTCCTGTTCGTCGGGGATGGTGCTGATCGCATCCTTGCCAATGCCCTTGGCCTGCAGCGTGCGGGCGATGATCGTCGGCACTTCGTCGCCGTCGCGGCCACGCAGGCTGTCGTCGCGCTTGACCACGTAATGATCGAAACGACCGGCCACGGCCTCGGCGATGGAAACGATGTCCTCATCGCGGCGATCACCCGGCGCGGCCACCACCACGATGCGCCGGCCGGCTACTTCAAGCCGCTGCGCGAGGTCGGCCATCATCCCGACTGCGTGCGCGTTGTGCGCGTAATCCATCACCACCTTGAACGGGTGTTCGTCGAACACGTTCATGCGGCCGGGCGCCTGGAAGAAGGTGGTGTCGAAGGTACGCAAGCCCTGGCGGATCGCGTCGAGCTTGATCCCCAGCGAAAATGCCAGTGCTGCGGCAAACATCGCATTCTGCACGTTGTGCAGGGCACGGCCCTCCATCGTCGCGGGGATCAGGTGCGTCCACATCAACGGGATGTGGCTGCCCTTGTCGTACAGGGTGATCATGTGGCCGTTGACGCCGGCTTCCAGCGCGCAGGCGCGGCCACCGGCACGGATGTGCTCGCGCACCAGCGCATGCGAGGGATTCATGGTGACGTAGCAGATGGTTTTCGCATCGGTGTAGCCGGACATCTTCAGTACGTTGGGATCGTCGGCGTTGAGCACCGCGCAATCCTTCGCCACTTCCACCACGATGCGTTTGATCTCGGCCAGTTGTTCCAGCGTGTCGATGCCTTTCAGGCCAAGGTGGTCGGAGGCGACATTGATGACCGCGCCCACATCGACTTCGGGCACGCCCATGCCGGCGCGCAGCAGGCCGCCGCGCGCGGTTTCCAGCACGGCGATGTCGATCGCAGGGTCGGACAACACCATCCGCGCCGACACCGGCCCGGTCATGTCGCCTTCGACGGTGCGCTGGCCATCGATATACACGCCATCGGTGCTGGTCAGGCCCGGCGTGTAGCCGGCCATCTTGGTGATGTGCGCCAGCATGCGTGCGGTGGTGGTCTTACCGTTGGTGCCGGTGATCGCGGCAATCGGCACCCGCGACGGCGTGCCCGGCGGGAACAGCATGTCGATCACCGGGCCGGCGGCATCGCGCGGCGTGCCTTCGCTGGGTGCGACGTGCATGCGGAAGCCCGGCGCGGCGTTCACTTCGCAGATCGCTCCGCCGATGCTCTTGTAGCTTTCGGTGATGTCCGGGCTGATGAAATCCACGCCGCCCACGTCCAGGCCGATGGCACGCACCGCACGCACGGCCATGTCACGGTTGTCCGGGTGGATCACGTCGGTGACGTCGGTGGCGGTGCCGCCGGTGGACAGGTTGGCGGTGGAACGCAAATAAACGACTTCACCGGGCTTGGGCACGCTGGCTTCGTCGTAACCGACACGTTCCATCATCAGCCTGGCTTCGCGATCCAGTTCCAACCGGGTCAGCACTTTCTCGTGGCCGACGCCACGACGCGGATCCTGGTTCACGATCTCGACCAGCGCGGCGATCGTGCGCGTGCCATCACCGACCACGTGGCCCGGCGTGCGCCGCGTGGCCGCGACCAGCACGCCATTGACCACCAGCAGGCGATGGTCGTCGCCAACCTGGAAGGTTTCGACGATCACCGAACGCGAATGTTCGCGCGCGGCATCGAAGGCGGCACGGATTTCGTCCTCGCCGGTGATGTTGATGGTGATGCCACGGCCGTGGTTGCCGTTGTAGGGCTTCAGCACCACCGGGCCACCGAGCCGTTGCGCGGCGCGCACTGCCTGATCCTGGCTGGTGACCAGGTGTTGGCGCGGCACCGGCAGGCCGAGCGCGCCGAGGATCTTGTTGGTCTCCTCCTTGTCGCTGGCCAGCTCCACCGAGATGTACGGCGTCTTGCCGGTGATCGTGGCCTGGATGCGCTGCTGGTACTTGCCATGGCCGAACTGCACCAGCGACTGGCTGTTGACCCGCAACCACGGAATGCCGCGATCCACCGCCGCGCGCACCAGCGAGGCCGTTGACGGCCCCAACGCACGCTTCTGCGCATAGCGGATGAAGTCATCACGTTCGGATTCCCAGCTCCAATCCGCCGGCACGCTGCCGGACGGGCGGATCGCTTCGGGCAGCAGAGAACAGATCAGGCGCATCGCCAGGTCGCCTGCAGCGATGCCTTCCTCGCGCTGCTCGTACTCATAGACCACGGTATAGACACCCGGCTGGCCATCGACGCTGCGGGTCTTGCCAAAGGTAACGTCCTCGCCGGCGATGTTCTGCAACTCGATGGCCACGTGCTCGAGCACATGGCCCAGCCAGGTGCCTTCGCCCTCGCGCATGCGGCGCAGGAAGCCACCCGGCGCACGGTACGAACAACCATGCTCACCCAGCCCCGGCAACGCAGTCACCAAGCCGTTGATGAAACCCTCACCCAGTTTTGCGGTGGGCCATTGCTCCAACTCACCCAAGTCCAGCAGCAGCCGGATCACCGGGAAATGCGCATGTTGCGAAGGGCCGACATAGACGGAACGATCGAGAATGCGCATGGGAAAGCCCTCTTGTGTCAGTTCTTGCGGGTGGAAAGATGCCCGGCCGAAGCACGCCGCGTATGCAGGTTGAAGGTCGCCCCGGCGATCAGGATATGCACGCCCAGGCCGAGCATGCAGACCGGGTCGTCCTCGTCGGCGTGGGCCATCGAGGAGAATTGCAGGTCGTGCGCATCGACCACGGTGACCGCGCCGCTGCCTTCGACTTCCAGGTTGTCGCTGGGCGAAATGAAAGCGGCGGTGTCTTCGTCCAGGCCGATGCCGATGGCGAACGGGTTGTAGGCCAGCGCGGCAGTCAGGCGACCCAGCCGGTCACGCTGGCGGAAATGCTGGTCGATGATGAAACGATTGGTCAGGCCCAGTCCCGGTGCCAGGCGCACGCTGCTTGCGCGCGGCGAGGAGCCTTCGGTGCCGAAGGCGATCATGTGTTCGCTGAGGATGCCGGCCCCGGCGCTGGTACCGGCCACCACCACGCCTTGCGCATTGCGCAGGCGCACGCTGCGGGCCACGTCGGTGCCGCCAAGGATGGTGGACAGGCGCAACTGGTTGCCGCCGGTGAAGAAGATGCCGGTAGCCTCGTTCAGCCGCGCGATGCGGCTGGGCTCCTGGCAATCACGGCGCGTGTCGAAATCCAGCACTTCGACCCGGGCCGCGCCCATGCCACGGAACAATTCCTCATAACGCCCGCCGGTTTCCTTGAGCCGGCTCGCAGTCGGAATGACCACGATGTCCGCCTCGTTGCCGCCGCTCAATTCGACGAAACGTTGCAGGATGCGCGGGTTGGTGTCTTTGTCTTCTGCGCCGCCGATCGGGATGATCCAGCCGCGTTGCTCCCCGTTGACCGGCTTGCTTGGCATCAATTACTCCAATAACTCATCAGTTGTTGCAGGTTTCTTTCTCAAACGTACCACGTCGCACCTGCTTGCCGGCAAGCAGGTGCAGGCAACCACCGGCGATCACGTCGATGATCGCGCCATCGCCATCCAGCGCCACCAGGTCCGCATCCATGCCCACGGCAATCCGGCCCTTGCCCGGCAGGCGCAACAGGTCGGCCACGTTGCTCGTGAACGCGGGCAAGGCGTCTTGCAGCGCGACGCCACGGGCCAGCAGTTCACGCAGGGTTTCGACCAGCGCGCCGGAATGGCCCACGTCCATGCTGCACACCCGGCCCGATGCGTCGAAACACGGCAGGCAGCCGCCGGCATCGGAGCTGATCGTGACCCGCTCGCGCGGCGCGCCGCTGTCGAGATAACGAATCAAGGCATCGGCCGCGCTCCATGCGTCCTCGCCCTCCTCCACCGGGAAGGCGGTGATGTCGATGCAGCAGCCGCGCCGCGCCAGCTCGATGGCTTCATCGAACAAGGCCTTGCGCCGGTTGACATGGGTCGGGTTGAACACGCGCGGCGGCAACTCGCTTTGATCCAGCGCGCGCCGCACCAGGTCCAGCCCGCGTGGGCCATCGCCCAGGTGCAGGTGGACGATGCCGGCCTTGCCGGTCATCAAACCGGCGACATGCGCCTCGGCGGCGATACGCAGCAATTCGTCCAGCGTCGGCTGGCTGGAGCGATGGTCACTGATCGCCAGTTCACCCACGCCGATCAGACAATCAATGAAGGCCAGGTCCGCACGCAGGTTGCCGGTGAGCGTGGCCGGCGGCAGGTGGTAGCCACCGGCGTGGGCGTAAGCGGACAGGCCTTCCTCGCGCAATGCATTGACCTGGGCGACCAGTTCACGCGTGCTGCGGGCCACGTCATCGGTGCCGAGCAAACCGACCACCGTGGTCACGCCGCTGCGGGTGTAGCGCGACAACATCGGTGCCGGTACCCGGCTGGCGAAACCAGCCTCGCCGCCGCCACCGGTGACGTGCACGTGGCCGTCGATGAAACCCGGCACCAGCCTGCGACCCTGCAAATCAATCACTTGCGCGCCGAAAACATCGGACAAGTCAGGCATGCCCGCACCCATCCACAGGATCTTGCCGCCGCCGATCAACAGGTGTTGGCGGCCCAGCGCTTCGGGGGCATGGATGTCCGCATTGCGGACCAAAATGATGGTCATTGCAGCAGGTTGGACAGTGGTGGGCGCGGCGTCAAGCCACGGGGGCAAACTTGAGGGAAAGCACCTATGCCGGAGTGGTAACCTGCCGCCCGCTTCCCCGCGCCCGGCTTGCTCCCATGAAGAACCAGCGCCCTGCCCTTTCCGCCGCCTGCACCTTGCTGGCGTTCCTGCTGTTGCTGCCGCCACTTGCTTCCGCCCGCGCCACCGCAAATGCTGAACACGAACCCTGGACCGCGCAGGCAGCGCGGGTCGAGATCGTCCGCGACGATTACGGCATTGCCCATGTACACGGCAAGACCGACGCCGATGCGGTGTTCGGCATGGTTTATGCGCAGGCCGAGGATGACTTCCCGCGCATCGAGCAGAACTACCTGGTCAACCTGGGCCTGCTGGCCGAGGCCGACGGCGAAAAGGCGATCTGGCAGGATCTGCGCCAGCGCCTGTTCCTCGACCACGACAAGCTCAAGGCCGATTACGCCGCCAGCCCGGCGTGGCTGCGCCAGTTGATGGATGCCTGGGCCGCCGGCCTGAACTACTACCTCGCCACCCACCCGCAAGTGCAGCCGCGACGGCTGACCCGGTTCGAGCCGTGGATGGCGCTGAGCTTTTCCGAAGGCAGCATCGGCGGTGACATCGAGCGCATTCCGCTCACCCAATTGCAGGCGCTTCACGAGCAGCAGCCGATCGCGATGACCGCGCTGGAATGCAATCCCGCCTTGCGCCCGCCGTCCGGCTCCAATGGCGCGGCGATCGCGCCCTCGCACACGAAAGACGGCCACGCACTGCTGCTGATCAACCCGCACACCAGCTTCTATTTCCGCTCGGAATTGCAGATCCACAGCGACGAAGGCCTGGACGCCTACGGCGCGGTGACCTGGGGCCAGTTCTTCGTCTACCAGGGCTTCAACGCCCGCGTCGGCTGGATGCACACCAGCAGCGGCGTGGACAATGTCGATGAATTCGCCGAAACCATCGTGCGCGGTGTTGACGGCACTTTGCGCTACCGCTACGGCGACGAACTGCGCCCGCTGGCCACGCGCGAGGTGACCCTGCGTTACCGCAAGGGCGATGGCAGCTTCGGCGAACGCCGCTTCACCACGCATGCCACGCACCATGGCCCGATCATCCGGCAACTGGATGACGGGCGCTGGATTGCGTTCGCGATGATGAATCGCCCGGTCGCGGCGCTGGAGCAGTCGTTCCTGCGCACCAAGGCCACCGATTTCGCCAGCTTCATCGAGGTCGCGGCGCGCCAGGCCAATTCGTCGAACAACACGCTGTACGCCGATGCCGATGGCGTGATCGCCTACCTGCACCCGCAATTCGTGCCGGTGCGCAATCCGAAGTTCGACTACCGCAAGCCGGTCGATGGCAGCGACCCATCCGCCGACTGGCAAGGCCTGCACACGCTGGCGCAACTGCCGCAGGCGGTATCGCCGGCCAACGGTTGGGCCTACAACAGCAACGACTGGCCGTGGGCCACCGCCGGCGCGAACAGCCCGAAAGCCGCCGATTTCCCGCCCTACATGGATCAGGCCGGCCCGAATGCGCGTGGCCCGCATGCCGAAATGGTGCTGAACGCGCGCAGCGATTTCACCGAACAGAGCTTGATTGGCAGCTTTTACGATTCGTACTTGACCGGCTTTGCCACCTTACTGCCGCGCCTGCAGGCTGCCTATGCGCATCTGCCGAAAAACGACCCGCAGCGCAAACGCCTGGCCGCGCCCATCGCCTTATTGGACGCCTGGGACAAACGCTGGTCGGCCGAATCGACCGCGACCACGCTGGCCGTGCATTGGGGCGAAGTGCTGTGGCCGCAGGCCGTCGCCGCCGGCAGGAATGAAGGCCTCACCGGCTGGCAACACCTGACCACGAAAACCGGCGATGCCGAAATGCTGACCGCACTCGATGAGGTGGTGAAGCAATTGCAGGCCGACTTCGGCAATTGGCGGCAGCCGTGGGGCAAGCTCAATCGCTACCAGCGCAACGATGGCGCGATCGTGCAAACCTTCGACGACAGCAAACCGAGCCTGCCGGTGCCGTTCACCTCGGGCCGCTGGGGTTCGCTGGCCTCGTATGAAGCGCGTCGTTACCCGGGCACGAAGTTGCGCTACGGCACCTCCGGCAACAGTTTCGTCGCGGTGGCCGAATTCGGCCCGCGCCTGCGCGCCTGGGCCGTCAGCATCGGCGGCGAAAGCAGCGACCCGGCATCAAAGCACTTCACCGACCAGGCCCGGCGTTACATCGACGGCAACCTGCGCCCGGTGTATTTCCACGCTGATGAATTGCAGGACCACGTCGAACGCCGCTACCGGCCGGGACAGATGGCGGCGGAATGACAACCTGCTTCGTCATCCCGGCGAAAGCCGGGATGACGAGCAAAACAAACCCTACTTCGCTGCGTCGTCCTCGCGCACCACCGCGCCGCCTTTCATCACGAACACCGGCCGGCGCAATGCAGTGATGTCCTGATCCGGGTTGCCGGCAAACCCGGCCAGATCCGCCAGCATGCCCGGCGCGATGCGTCCCACTTTCGGCTGGCCGGCCAGTGCAGCAGCGGCAACGTCGGTGGCGGCGTGCAGCGCCTGCGCCGGGGACATGCCCAGGCGCACCAGCCATTCCGGTTCGCGCCAATTGTCGCCATGCGCGAACACGCCCACGTCGCTGCCATCGGCAATCGTCACCCCGGCCTTGCGCGCGCGGGCAAAGGCATCGGCCACCTGCTGCATGCGCGCCGGCAGTTCGGCCTGGCCGCGCTGGTAGCCACCAGCGTATTCGGCGCTGGCCTCGACTGCGGTCAGCGTCGGCAACCACACCGTGCCGTGTTTCTTCATCAGGGCGAAGGTGGCATCGCTGATCGCATAACCGTGCTCGATGGTGTCCGCGCCGGCTTGCACCGACTGGCGCACTGCGGCGTCGCTGGACGCATGCACGGCCACCTTGCGGCCCAGTTGATGCGCCAAGCCCACCATCGCATGCAGCTCCTCGTCGGTGAAGGCCGGCATCACCTCGCCGGCCGGGCCAAGCCGATAGTCACCGTAGAGCTTGATCCACTCCGCCCCGCGCGAGGCCTGTTCGCGCACCGCGCGCAAGCCTTCGGCGACGCCGCTGACCGGTTGCGCGCCCTGCGGCAATTCCAGGTCCGGGCGGAAGCCCTTGGGACCAGGGCCATAGCTGGAAGCGGCAACAATCGCCAATGTCGCTACCTGCAAGCGCGGGCCGGGAATCAGGCCCTCGTCGATGGCGCGCTTGATCGACACATCGGCATAGCCCGCGCCTTCGCTGCCGAGGTCGCGCAGGAAGGTATAGCCGGCACGCAGCGTGGCTTCGGCATGACGCGCGGCCAGCAAGGTGCGGTAATCCTGCGGTTCCTTCAACACCTGATCGTTCCACACCGCTTCGTTGTACGGGTGCAGCAACAGGTGTGAATGCAGGTCGATCAAACCCGGCAGCAAGGTCGTGCCCGGCAACTCGATGCGGCGCGCGTCGGCGGGAACCGGCACCTGCGCAGCAGGGCCGACCGCTTCGATCACCTCATCGCGGACCAGCACCACCCAGCCGGTGTGCGCGGTGTCGCCATCGCCGGTCCATACCCGCTCCGGCGCGATCAGCACATGGCCGGCCCAGGCCGGTGCCATCACCAAGGCCAGCAATCCGACGCAAAGCCTTGCGATACACGCGAATGATGAAGAGGACATCGGCTTTACCGTGATGTTGTTGGGAAACGAGGATCGGATCCTGTCCAGCCCTTGCTCACTCAGCCGGCTTCAACGCCGAACCCGGCCGCGCCACCTGCCACATTTCCCAGGCGATCTTCTTCGCCAGTGCCTGGCGGTCGTCGCCTTCGGCGTAGAGGTCGGAGTGGGTCTTGCCGGGCACCAGCACGACGCTGGCCTTCGCACCAACTTCGTCCAGCACGGCTTTCAATTTGCGCGATGCGCCATCGAGGTAGAAGGTGTCGGCATCGCCGATGATGACGCGGATCTTGCCGTCCAGGTCGCGCTTGAGCGTGGGCCATTGCGTCTTGATCCGGTGCGCGATGTCGTAGTGCTCGCGCCAGTACGCGACCACCGCCGGATCCACCGCGCCGGTATCGCGATCGAACATCGGCAGCGGCCGGCCATCAACGCCACGCGGCGAAAATACCCAGTCGAACGAGGCCATCTGCCCACCGTATTCGCCGAGCACGCACTCCAGCTTGGCGAATTGTTCGAAGGTAGCGATCACTTCGCCCTTGTTCCGCACCAGCGGGTACGGCGTGCCGTCAGGCCGGCGATAGACGTTGGCGTTTTCCGCATAGAGATCGACACCGGTGAAATCGCGGAAATCGCTGGAATCCGGCGCGGTGGACCAGGTGCCGCCGAATACCCTCGGATACGTCACCTGCAACCACAGCGTGGCCCAGCCGCCGGAGGAATGCCCGGTGAGGAAACGCCCGGTCGGCTTGGCGTCCATGCGGTATTGCGTCTCCAGCCACGGGATCAGCTCCGTGGTCAGTGCCTTGCCCCACGGGCCGTTGTTGACCGAATCGGCGAATTCATGCGTGCCGGTGGCGCTGGATTCGTCCAGCAGCACCCAGATCATCGGCGGCGTTTCGCCATCGGCCATCATCGCGTAATAACTGGCGGCAGTATTGCTCAGATACGCCAGGTTGCCGCCGAAACCGTGGGTGAAATACGCCACCGGATAGCGTTGTTTCGTGTTGGCGTCGTAATCCGGCGGCAACAGCACCCAGCCGCGCAGATGCATCGGCGTGCCGCGGAAAGCAGTCAACGAAGGGCTGGCGAAATCCAGCGGCTTGGTGTGCGCCCGGGCGGCGTCGAAATGTTTTTTCACGCTGTCGCTGGCCCTGGGCGACAATTGCCATGCTTCCTGCGCTGGCAGCGGTTCGGCGGCCAGGGTCAGCGCGATGGCACGCTTGGCCGGCAAGCGCACCTTGGCCACGGCACTGACCCGATCACCCGCGCCGCGTCCGCCATAGTTGTAGTCGTGGTTGACGTCGAGCACGGCCTGCAGGTAGTAATCGCCGGCCGGCAGCGATGAAAAGCCCGCCGGGAAGGCAATCGCATCGACATCCACATCGACCGCCTTGCCGGGCTGCAGTTGCGTGACCTCGCGCGCGGCGACGCTGGTCAGCGTGGGCCGGAACGGGCTGGTATCGATCTCCTCGACCTTGCCGTCCTTGGCCATTTTCTCGGCCTCGACGGCGGGCATCGCGAACACCAGCAAGCGCCCGGACGCCGGCTGCGCGGCGGTGGCATCCAGTGTCACGCGCACATCATTGCCCGCCTGTACCGCCGGTGCGGCCAGCAGCAAGGCGCACAGCGCCAAGGCAGAATGTTTCATGGTCATCGCTTGAATTCCCCGGGTTGCCATCAAAGTAGTGCAGTCTATCGAAGCAGGAGCATGGTTGCCTTGGCTTGTGCAGTCACGCCTTACCAACAACCAACAATTGCTTGCCCCTCACTCCATCAAAACACGCTCTGGCTTGAACACCTGCGGGCAACCTCCGCCGCCATGCCTGTCGCTTCGCGCGGGACGATGGTGGGCTGGCCGATCAGGTAACCCTGTGCATAGGTGCAGCCCAACCCGCGCAGCAACTGCCACTGCATCGGCGTTTCCACGCCTTCGGCCACGGTTTCGATGCCCAAGGTGCCCGCCAATGCCAGGATCGCACGCACCAGCGCCAAGCTTTCCGGACGGTCTTTGTCATCGATTCCGGCAATGAAGCTACGGTCGATCTTCAGCGCTGAAATCGGGAAACGGTGCAGATATGACAGCGCCGAAAAACCCGTACCGAAATCGTCAAGGAAAGCCAGCACACCATGCTGGCGCAGCAAGCGCAGGCTGTGCAGCGCGCGCGGCGCGTCGTCCAGCAGGGCCACTTCGGTGATCTCCAGCCGCAGTCGTGCCGGATCCGCACCGGCCGCCTCGCAGACTTCCAGCAGGCGCTCGGCAAAATCCGGCGAGCGGAAATGCCGCGGCGAAACGTTGACCGCCACGTAGCCACGCCCACCGCGTGCAATCCGTTCGGCGGCTTGCGCATAGAGTTGCCAATCGACTTGTTCGATCAGGCCGTCCTCTTCGCCAAGTCCGATGAATTCGCCCGGCAGCAGCAAGCCACGGCGTTCGTGATCCCAACGCAGTAGCGCTTCGTGGCCAACGATCTCGCCGTCGTGCAGGCGCACGATCGGCTGATAGTGGGCGACGAAATCGCGGTTGTTGATCGCGCGTCGCAAGTCAGCATCCAAGTCCAGCGCGCGCAGCGCCGCTTCGCGCATCGCTTCGTCGAACACTTCGTAGCGGTCGCGTCCCTGCGACTTGGCGCGATACATCGCTGCATCGGCATCGCGCAACAGTTCCTCGCCATTGCAATAACGCGGGTGCCAGATCGCAATGCCGATGCTGATCGAGGGAAACAGCTCGCGCCCGGCCACCCAGGCCGGTTGGTTCAACACGCTCAGCAGGCGCTGCGCCAGCTCATGCACGACAGATTCGCCCTCGCGGCAATCGGCCAGCACCGCGAATTCATCGCCACCCAGCCGCGCGACCAGGTCGCCGGGGCCAACCGCATCGGCGATCCGCCGCGCCACCTCGACCAGCAACGCATCGCCAGCCACATGGCCAATGCTGTCATTGACCAGTTTGAACCGATCCAGATCCAGGAACAGCACCGCGAAGCAACGGCCATCATCCATGTCTGCCTGCTTGATCGCGGTAGCCAGGCATTCCAGCAGACAAGCGCGATTGGGCAGGCCGGTCAGGCTGTCGTGGGTCGCCTGATGGATCAGTCGCTGTTCGGCGCGCAAGCGCTCGCCGATCTGGGTGGTCAGGTTGGCATTGGCTGCGGCCAAGGCGTGGGTGCGCTCGTCCACGCGCCGTTCCAGCTCCGCATGTGCCGCAAGCAAGCGTTGCTGGGCGCGCTGCCGCGCCAGGCCATTGCCGATGTGATGGGCGACAAAGGTCAGCAGGTTCTGGTCTTCCGCGTTGAAACCGATCCCGGCCGAATAGCTTTGCACCACCACCGCGCCGAACACGTAACCATCGTTGGACAGCGGCACGCCCAACCAGCTGTTCGAGCGTGGCCCGAATTCGCGCAACGCCCCCTGTGCGGCCAGCGCATCGAGCGCGGCGCGGTCGGCCAGCAGTGGCCGTTCGGTATCGATCACGTATTCGGTCAGGCCCTTGCCACGCCTGCGCGAGTGCGGCCGAGAGGTGTTCTCGTCCACGATGTACGGGAATTCAAGCGTGTTGCCATCGTCGGATAGCAGCGCGATATAGAAATTGCGCGCCGGCAGCAGGCCCGCCACCACCCCATGCACGTCGGCGTAGAACCCTTCCAGGCTGGCCGAGGTCATCGCCAGTTCGGTGATGCGAAACAGCGCCTGTTGCAGGGTTTCGGCGCGCTTGCGTTCGGCGATCTCGGCCTGCAATTCCGCGTTGATGCTTTGCAATTCGCGAGTACGCACTTCGATGTGTCGCTCCATGTCCAGGAGCGACTGCCGCCGTTCCAGCGCGGTCAGGATGTGCTGGGCCACATAGCCCAGCAACGCGCGATCCTCGTCGCTGTAGCTGGCCGGCGTGTCGTAGCTCTGTACCACAATCGCACCGCGCACGCGGTCGCCACGCCGCATCGGCACGCCCATCCAATCCTGGCTGTCGGGACCGTGCCGGAGGTCGCGAACCACGCCCAGGCTCTGCCGCACTTGCATCGATGGCCCACGTATCGCCTGACCATGGTGCAACAGGCCGAAGGTCATCGAGTTGGGCATGTCCTCCTCGGTGAAATCACGCTCCGGCTCGGTCACCCAGGGATCCATGCAATCGGCGAAATAGAGGAAGCGCACGCTGTTGCGCTGGTCGTCGTACAACACGATGTAGCAGTTGCGGGCATACATCAGCGTATCGATCACTGCATGCACGCGCCGCAGCATCTCGGTCATTTCCAGATCTGCACCGGCCAGATCCGCGATCTCGTACAGTGCCTGTTGCAGTCGCTTGGCCTTTTCCAGCGAAACGATCCGTACCTGCGCACGGCCCGCTTCCAACGTGGCCTCCAACAGGCTGCGTGCCTGTTTCATCCAGACTTGGCGCTGTGGCGCGTCGGCTCCCGGCAACATCGCCGCCAGCGCCATCCGCGCGCTGCCGTCGGTCGAATCGCAGACCAGTGTCAGTGAGCCGCCATCATCGATGGTGGCCGCCGGATCAGCCAGTGCCCTCTCGGCGCGATAACGCAATTCGACTGCATTCCCTGGCACCGCCACGGCGCCATTGCCCAGCACCCAGTCATGCCAGCATGCCGCCACCGCGCCATCGTGCGGCAGCAGGTCACGCAATGCCGCTGCGATGCGCTCGCCATGCGGCAGATTCGGCGTGGACGGCGGGTGATCGACGCTGGCGGACGCCTCGGGCATGGGTCTTTTGTCGGTACCTTCAAGGGCGGGGACGCAGCGTGCTGTCAGGGCGGAGAGAAGGCAACCCCGATGACACTTGATGGACGTTACCAGTTTCCATGCATGCCGCCACTTCCAACGCTGTTTACGGCTTACAAACACGATTCCGGCCACGTGGCGACGCCCGGCCACGGCCACCGGCTTCCCGACCGGGCCCGCCAGGGCTTACGCTGGCGGACGTGAACGACGCTGCGGACACCACCGACGAAGCGCTGATGTCCGCCTGGGTGGCGGGCGATGCGCTTGCGTTCGAACAACTCTATGCCCGCCATCGCGGCCGCCTGTACCGTTTCCTGCTGCGGCAGTTGCGCAATCCCGCGCTGGCCGATGAGCTGTTCCAGGACGTGTGGCAGAAAGTCATCGCCGCGCGCAGCGGCTGGCAGCCGCAGGCAGCCTTCGGTGCCTGGCTGTTCCGCATCGCTCACAACCGCTTGGGCGACCACTGGCGCGCGCAGAAACACCGTCCGGCCGCACCGGACGATGCCGACGAACGCCTGGCCCGCATCGCCGACGCCGACACGCCGGAGCGGCAACTCTCCGAATTCGAACAGCGCCGCCGCCTGCAACTGGCGCTGGCCGAACTGCCAGACGAGCAGCGCGAAGTGCTGTTGCTGCGGCTGGAACAGGGGCTGACCCTGGAGGAAATTGGCGAAATCACCGGTGCTGGCCGGGAAACGGTGAAATCGCGGCTGCGCTACGCGATGGACAAGCTGCGCGCGAGGTTGAACGAATGAACATGCGCCCTTTTGATCCGCTGGACGAAGAAGAGCGTGCGCTGGCCGCGCTGATCGCGCGCGAAGGCCCGCACGGCGAGCCTTCGCCGGCACTGGACGCGAAGATCCTGGCAGCGGCACATTCGGCCGTCGCCGCCCGCCCGCGCCGCACCGCACCGCGCTGGCCGCTGCTGACCGGCGTGGCCGCCTCGGCCCTGCTGGCGGTCGGCATTGCCTGGCAGATGCGGCCGGCGCAGGAATCAACCTCCTTCCCCACCAATGCCGATGCGCCGATGGCGGCAACCGAAACCGCCCCTGCCGAACCGCCGGCAGAATCCGCGCAAGACGCCACCACGACAGAATCTGCAGAACGTGCGGCAGCGCCGCCGCCCGCCACCGCGCCGGCCACCATGCAGGAAAAAATCGCTGCCACCCCCGTGCCGGCACCGCCCGCACCCGCGCCAACGCGTGAAGCGATCGCACCGCGCGCAGCGCCGGTCATGACTGCACCGCCGCCTCCGCCCGCCGCCGACGTCATGGCCAAGGAGAGCGCCGCCACGCCGGTAGATTTCGTCGCCGAGCCGCCGCACAGCGCCGCGCCAGCCCGTGCTGCCACGCAAACCCGGCAAGAACAAGCGCAAACCGAATCCACCCGCGCCCTGTCGGCCAAGTCGATGCGCGCACGCGCCGCCGCACCCGCCACAGACACCGCCGCAGCCGGCAATGCGGAAGGGGATTCAGTCACGATCAGCAGTGCAATAGCCACGCCGGCACTCGCCGCCACACCGATAACCGAAGACGAAAAACTGTCCCGGCGCAAATGGCTGCAACGCATCGAACAGCGCCACGCGCAAGGCGACCTCGACGGCGCGCGCGAAAGCCTGCGCCGCTTCGTCGCAAAATACCCGCGCACCGAGTTACCGGATCAATTGCAGGAATTGCGGGAAGAATGACCGACACCCTCGCCGCCCCGGCGACGTTGACCCTTGAAGTCAAGCACAGCCGCTTCATTGCCCACGCCACGCCGGTCGCTTCGCCGGAAGCGGCGCTGGCCTTCGTCGATGCCGTCGGCGACGTTGATGCCACCCACAACTGCTGGGCCTACCGCGTCGGTGGCGAATACCGCAGCAGCGACGATGGCGAACCGTCCGGCACCGCCGGCCGGCCGATCCTGGCCGCGATCGACGGCCAGGGCTACGACCGCGTGGCGGTGGTGGTCACCCGCTGGTACGGCGGCATCAAGCTCGGCGCCGGCGGCCTGGTCCGCGCCTACGGCGGCGCGGCAGCCGAATGCCTGCGCCGTGGCGAGCGCCTGCCGTTGGTGGAAATGCGCGAGCTGACGCTGATGGTGTCCTTCGACGAACTCGGCCAGGCCCACGCTGCACTGGCGGTCTTCAACGCAGAAAAACTGTCCGAGGAATTCACCGAAAACGGGGCCTGCCTGCGCCTGCGCCTGCCCGCCGACCGCACGCAGGCCTTGAAAAGCCACCTGCGCGACGCCACCCGTGACCGGGTGAGGTTTGCTTCCACCTGACGCATGCTCGTCATTCCCGCGAAGGCGGGAATCGCTCTTGCTTTCCGCAGAAGCAACAGCAGGAGCGATTCCCGCCTTCGCGGGAATGACGAGCAAAAGCGAAGAACACGCTTCCCGAGAACCCGATGCCCGACCTCCCCGAGTCACCCGCCAAACCCACCCTCTCCAAACTTCGCGCCCTGTGGCCCTTCGTGCGCAAGCACTCAGTGCTGTTCTGCGCCTGGTTGATCGCGCTGGGCGTGGCATCGGCCGCCACGCTGACTTTCCCGCAGGCCGCGCGGCGGATGATCGACGAAGGCTTCTCCAACGCCAGCAACATCGACCGCGCCTTTGCGTTCCTGTTCGTGGTGTCGCTGGTGCTGGCCTTGTCCAGCGCGGCACGCTTCTTCTTCGTCTCGGTGCTGGGCGAGAAAGTCGTCGCCGACCTGCGCCAGCAGCTGTATTCGCACCTGATCGGCCTGGATGCCGGCTTTCACGACCGCACCCGCAGCGGCGAACTGGTCTCGCGCCTGTCCGCGGACAGCGAACTACTGCGCAGCGTGATCGGCAGCAGCATGTCGGTGGCCTTGCGCAGCAGCGTCACCGTCATCGGCAGCATGGTGATGCTGTTCATCACCAACCCGAAGCTGGCTGCCTATGCGCTGATTGGCATCCCGTTGGCGGTATTGCCGATCATCATCGGCGCACGCAAGGTGTCCAGGACCTCACGCGCGGCGCAGGATCGCGTTGCCGACGCCAATACCCTGGCCAGCGAAACCCTCGGTGCCGTGAACACCGTGCAGGCGCACGCGCGCGAACCCTATGAACGCATGCGCTTCAACGCCGCACTGGCCAATGCGGTGGCGACCGCACGCAAGCGCATCGGCATGCAATCCATCGTCACCGCGGTTGCCATCACCCTGGTGTTCGGCGCGATCACCTTGGTGCTGTGGTCCGGCGCACACGACGTGATCTCCGGGCGCATGAGCGCCGGCACGCTGGGCCAGTTCGTGTTGTACGCGCTGATCGGCGGCGGTTCGGTCGGCGCGCTGGCCGAAGTGTGGAACGAACTGCAACGCGCCGCTGGCGGCATGGGCCGCATCAGCGAATTGCTGGACGAAACCCCGGCCGTCCTTGCGCCCGTGCAGGCAAAGGCATTGCCGCAACCGGTACGCGGCGACATCCGTTTCGAGAATGTTCGTTTCCACTACCCGTCACGCCCGGACAGCGCCGCGCTGGAAGACTTCAGCCTGCATGTTTCCCCCGGCGAAACCGTCGCCCTGGTTGGCCCGTCCGGCGCGGGCAAGAGCACGGTGTTCTCGCTGCTGCTGCGTTTCCACGATGCACAAAGTGGCAGCATCCACATCGACGGCCTCGACTTGCGCGAACTCGATCTTGCGCAGTTGCGCGAAAGCATCGCCCTGGTGCCGCAGCAACCGACGATCTTCGCCGCCAGTGCCGCCGACAATATCCGCTACGGCAAGCTCGACGCGACCGATGCGCAACTGCTGGCCGCCGCCGAAGCGGCCGAAGCGGCGGATTTCATCCACGACCTGCCCGAAGGCTTCGACAGCCAACTCGGCGAACGCGGCGCGCGCCTGTCCGGCGGCCAGCAACAACGCATCGTCATTGCCCGCGCACTGTTGAAGGACGCACCGATCCTGCTGCTGGACGAAGCCACTTCCGCCCTCGACGCACAAAGCGAACGCGCGGTGCAGCACGCACTGGAACGGCTGATGCACGGCCGTACGACCCTGGTCATCGCCCACCGCCTGGCCACCGTGCTCAAGGCCGACCGCATCGTGGTGCTGGACAAGGGTCGCATCGTCGCCCAAGGAACGCATACGGAGCTGATCGCGCAGGGCGGGCTGTATGCGGAATTGGCGCGCTTGCAGTTTGTTGATTGATGCTGGGATGCGTGACTTGTGATTTTTTGCTCGTCATTCCCGCGAAGGCGGGAATCGCTCTTTGCTTTTTGCAGAAACAACAGCAAGAGCGATTCCCGCCTTCGCGGGAATGACGAGCAAAAGCGCAAATCCCGAATCCATTACCATTACCCCCATGAAACAAATCACCATCAATACCGACGGCTCCTGCCTCGGCAATCCCGGCCCCGGCGGCTGGGCCGCGTTGCTGCGCTACAACGGCAACGAGAAGGAAATCGCCGGCGGCGAGGCGCAGACCACCAACAACCGCATGGAACTACTGGCCGCGATCATGGCGCTGGAATCGTTGAAAGAACCCTGCGCCGTCACCCTGCACGCCGATTCGCAATACGTGCGCCAGGGCATCACCGAATGGATGCCGAACTGGGTACGCCGCAACTGGAAAACCGCCGGCGGCGACCCGGTCAAGAACCGCGACCTGTGGGAACGCCTGCACGCAGCCACGCAATCGCACAGGATCGACTGGCGCTGGGTGAAAGGCCACAACGGCGACCCGGACAATGAGCGCGTGGACGTATTGGCGCGCGAGCAGGCGACGAAGTTTCGGTGAGCCGGTAGCCGGTAGCCGGTAGCCGGTAGCCGGAGAGCATGCACGCAATCGTTTTCCGGTTCCCGGCTACCGATTACCGGTTCCCTTCGCCCCCGTCTCACCCTGCGCGACCACATCCTGCGACAATCGCATCACTGCCACTTCCCGAGCCCCCATGCGCCAGATCGTCCTCGACACCGAAACCACCGGCCTGGAATGGCGCAAGGGCAATCGCGTGGTCGAGATCGGCTGCATCGAACTGGTCGAACGCCGTCCCACCGGCCGCAACTTCCACAAGTACCTCAACCCGGAACGCGATTTCGAAGCCGGCGCGGCGGAAGTGACCGGCCTGAACCGGGAAATGCTCGCCGACAAGCCGCTGTTCAAGGACATCGCCGACGAGTTCGTCGCCTTCGTCGAAGGCGCGGAACTGGTGATCCACAACGCCAGCTTCGACATGGGCTTCCTCGACAACGAGTTCTCTTTGCTCGGGCCGGATTACGGCAGCTTGAGCGCGCGCGTCACGGTCGAGGATTCACTGTTGCTCGCGCGGCAACGCTTCCCGGGCCAGCGCAATTCACTGGATGCGCTGTGCAAGCGGCTGGGCGTGGACAATTCCGGGCGCACCAAGCACGGCGCGCTGCTCGATGCCGAGTTGTTGTGCGATGTCTATCTGCACCTGACCGCAGGCCAGGGCGAAATCGGCTTCGGTGCGGCGGAAGAACCATCGTCGGCACGGGCCACCACCACCGTGGTGGCATTCGCTGCGAGCAATGCCGAACGCCCGCGCGTGAAGATTTCCACCGAAGAACTTGCCGCCCACGAAGCGCGACTGGAGAAGCTGCGCAAGAAAGCCGGCAGCGCGCTTTGGGATACCGCCATGCAGGAGTGACCTGAGTCGCGATGGGTCTTCCCGGCAAAGCCTTGTCGCGACTCATGTCGCTCCTGCTATCGCTCCGGCACAGCAACCACTTCCCTGCTTCTACTGGCAACGCACCAGGATCGCGGTGATGTTGTCCGAACCACCACCATCCAGCGCAGCGGCGACCAGCGTGTCCACGCATTCCTGTGCACTGCAATCAGCATCACGCAGCGTGCCGGCGATGCCATCGTCATCGACTTCCTCGGTCAGGCCATCGCTGCACAGCAGCAATTGCATGCCCGGCTTCAGTTCGCCGGTCAGGGTTTCCACGTTCAACACCAGCGGGTCGGTCACCCCAAGGGCTTGCGTGACCACGTTGCGGTGCGGATGCGTGCGCGCCTGTTCCGCAGTCAGGATGCCCTGGCTGATCAGATCCTGCACGTAGCTGTGGTCCTGGCTCAATTGCGCCAGTTGCCCGTCGCGCCACAGGTAGGCGCGGCTGTCACCCACCCACGCCACTTCGAAACGATCGCCCTGCACGCGCGCGGCCACCACGGTGGTGCCCATCGGCAGGCTGTCGTTGCGACGTCGCGAGTTGCGGATGATTTCCTCGTCGGCGATGCGGATCGCCTGCGCCAGCGGTTTGCCCTCGCGCACTTCACGCACGATGGTTTCGCGCGCCAGCGCACTGGCGACTTCACCGCAGGCATGTCCGCCCATGCCGTCGGCGACCAGCCACAGCCCCAGTTCGCCGTCGCCGTAGTAGGTGTCTTCGTTCAAGCCGCGGCGCAGGCCAGCATGGGTGAGATGTCCGAATTCGATCATGGAGCCATTGTCTTTTCGTCGTGTCTGCCTTGGATCGCGCCAGGGCATTTCTTCAGTTTCTCGTCCCCATCAAACGACATCATTGCGACAGGACGGCCAGAAGACAAGCCAATCTCGAACATGACTTATGACACGGTTGCGGTTGGCCAAGATACTGTGAAGCCGTGAATGTGAGATACCGATGCAACACCGGAAAACTCTCAATAACCCACCGGCGCGGTATCCGCTCGCCAACCCGATGTGGCCTTGGCTGGGGTCAACGGCGCGATGCGCTTTTGCGCGCCGATCAGGCAAGCCGCGCGCAGTGCATGCGGCATGCGCGTGGTACCGGCTTCGCACCACACCGGGCCGAATCGTTCGATCCGGGCAAAGTCTGCCTGCAACCCAGCCGCACGCAACTGCCGTTGCCATGCCATCGGCGTGCGCGCCTGCAAGCCGGTTGCGCGCCAACGCAGCCGCCAGGGACTGAAGGGACTCAGCGCAAACAGCCACAGGCGGCCGCCGGGTTGCAGGATGCGTTCGACCTCCTCCAGCAAGCCGGGCAGGCGACCATCGTCCAGGGCGTGCTGCACGACGACCAGGCCGTAGCTTTCATTGACCAGCGGCAAGGGCAGGCCGCAGCGTACCGCACCGGCCAAGCCGTCCGGTTCGTCGCGATGCAGGCGCAGGCCACGCGGCGGCAGGTCGGCGTCATCAGCGGGCAAGGGGGCCAGCCACAACCACGGCGCGGTGGCCGCCAGCAGCGCGGCGATGCGCTCGCGTTCCGCGGCCAGCACTTGCAAGCCGGCGGCACGGCCAAACCAATCCATCGCAAAGGGTGCGGCCTCGGGCGTGTGCTGGGAGAGCAGGACGGGCATCGGCCCATTGTAGGCCCGACGCAAGTCCGGGCATCGCCATCGGGTCGCGGGCCAAACGTTTTCTTCAGCCAGCCCCTGCCATCATCCATGCATGCGCCTGCTTGCCCTGCCCGCCTTCGCCGACAACTACATCTGGGCACTGTCCGACACGGCCGGCTGCGCCGTGATCGTTGACCCGGGCGAGGCCGCGCCGGTATTCGCCGCCGTCGAACACGGCCTGCAACCGGCCGCCATCCTGATCACCCATCACCACGCCGACCACTGTGGCGGCGTGGCCGAACTGCGCGAACGCTGGCCGGCGCTGCCGGTGTTCGCCCCGGACGATGCACGCATCGAAACGGCGACCACACGGGTAGGCGAAGGCGACTGCATCGACCTGATCGGCCTGCCATTCCAGATCCTGTCCGTGCCCGGCCACACGCTCAGCCACATCGCCTTCCACCATGCCGGCAATGACGGGGGCGAAGGCCACCTGTTCTGCGGCGATACCTTGTTCAGCCTGGGCTGCGGGCGATTGTTCGAAGGCAGTCCGGCGCAAATGCTGGCCTCGCTGGAGCGGCTGGCCGCCCTGCCCGCGCTCACGGCGGTCTGCTGCGGCCACGAGTACACTCGGGCCAACGCCGCGTTCGCCCTGGCCGTGGAGCCGGACAACGCCGCCTTGCGCCAACGCAGCCAGGAGGTCACTGCCATGCGGGAAAACGGACGCCCCACTCTGCCTTCAAGCATTGCCGTCGAACGCGCCTGCAACCCATTCCTGCGCGTTGACGTGCCGGCCGTGCGCACCGCCATCGCCCACCGCCTGGGCCGCGAGCCGGTCGACCGCACGGAAGCCTTCGCCGAATTGCGGCGCTGGAAGGATGGCTTCCGGGCATGATCCTGAATCGGACGGGATATGGCCGTTCCTGCCTCGCGGCACTGGCGCTGGTCGTGTGCCTGCCAACCAGCCCCTGCGCACAAGCCGCATCGGATCCCGTCACCCTGCCGGCGGTCGAACTGGCGATCGAAGCGCCACAGCTGACACCGGCCGAACCGCCCCCTCTCGACATCCCCACCCCGCCCATGCACCTGCGCAGTGGCCGCGACATCTACGAGCGCTTCCGCGCCGGGCTGGCGGATCCAAGTTGTGATCCCAACGCCGGCCAGCGCTGGCGGCAACACTTCCGCCATGCTCCCGGCCAGTTGGCCAAGCCCGATGACGACCTGCTGCCGCTGTTCGGCTACGTGGTCGATGCGCTGTACGAAGCCGGCCTGCCCACGGAATTCGCACTGATTCCCTTCGTCGAAAGCGGCTACAAGCCCGGCGCACGCAGCGCCAGCGGCCCGGCCGGCTTGTGGCAGTTCATCGCCATCACCGCGCGCAACCACGGCGTGGCCATGCGCAACGGCTATGACGGCCGCCTGTCGCCAGTGGAATCCACCCAAGCGGCCGTGCGTTACCTCAAGACCCTGCACGGCATGTTTGCCGGCGACTGGCGGCTGGCGGTGATGGCCTACAACGCCGGTGAATACCGCGTGCTGCAATCGCTGCGCCGCGCCGGCATGAACGCGCGCAACGCCCAGCCATCGGCCCTGCCGGGGCTGTCGCCGATCACCTACGCCTATGTCGAAAAACTGCACGCGCTGGCCTGCCTGTTCGAACAGGCCGACGATCGCGAGCAGTGGCTGCATTCGCTGGATCGCCCGGTGCCGCAACTTGCCGCCGTCGCCCTGCCCGGCGGCACTGCCAATCTGGATGCATGGTCGCGCCAGCAAGGCCATGATCCGGCCCTGTTGCGCCGGCTCAACCCGGCGCTGGCAGGCGGCATCGTTGGTGGCGAAAAGCCGCTGCGCGTGCTGGCTCCCCTGTACGTCGGCGACAACCCCGCCCCGGCCAAGGCCGCACCCGTCTCCGACCGCGACGAAGCTGCCTCCCTCCCACCTGACACCACCAACGGCAACGCCGAAACCGCCATCAAGAAACCAGCACCCGCCAGCGTCCAGCGCTCGCATGTGGTCAAGCGCGGCGAATCGATCTGGACCATAGCCCGCAGCCACGGCCTCAAGGTCGCGCAACTGCAAGCCCTCAACCGCCTCGACGCCAACAGCGTGCTGAAGCCGGGCATGGTGCTGCAACTCGACGAAGACACATCGCAATAAACCGTTGCCATACGCCGGCGAACGCGACTGATAGCCCACGCATGGCAAAATGCCGCACCTTCACCACACCACCACGAGAACAACCATGGGTTTTCTGCAAGGCAAGCGCGCCCTGATCACCGGCATCGCCAGCGACCGCTCCATCGCCAGCGGCATCGCCGAAGCCATGCACCGCGAAGGCGCGGAACTGGCCTTCACCTACCAGAACGACAAGCTGAAATCGCGCGTCGAGAAAGCCGCCGAGGAATACGGCGGCAAGTTCGTCGTGCCGCTGGACGTGACCAGCGACGAGCAGATCGCCGCCTGCTTCGATGAAGTGAAGCAGCACTGGCCCGATGGCTTCGACATCGTCGTCCACGCCATCGCCTATGCCCCGCGCGAAGCGATCACCGGCCAGTTCCTCGAAGGCCTGACCCGCGAGAACTTCGCCCTGGCTCACGACATTTCCGCCTATTCGTTCGCCGCACTGGCCAAGGCCGCACGCCCCAACCTGCGCCCCGGCGGCGCGCTGCTGACGCTGTCCTACCTGGGTGCCGAGCGTGCGCTGCAGAACTACAACCTGATGGGCGTGGCCAAGGCCTCGCTGGAAGCCACCACCCGCTACCTGGCCTTCAACCTCGGCCCGGACGGCATCCGCGTCAACGCCATTTCCGCCGGCCCGATCAAGACGCTGGCCGCTGCCGGCATCGGTGGCTTCCGCAAGATCCTCGGCCACGTCGAGCAATATGCACCACTGCGCCGCACGGTCACCATCGAAGACGTCGGCAACGCTGGCGCCTTCCTGTGCTCTGACCTGGCCGGCGGCATCACCGGCGAGGTGACCTATGTCGATGGCGGTTACAACATCCTCGGCATGACCGGGATCGACGGCGAGTAAATCGAAGGCATCCACTTTTTTGCCCGTCATTCCCGCGCAGGCGGGAATCACTCCTTGCTTTTTGCACTACCGCAGCAAAGACAACATCAAGAGCGATTCCCGCCTGCGCGGGAATGACGAGCAGAAGCGATCCCGACACACGAAAAAGCCCGGCAATGCCGGGCTTTTTCGTTGATTCGATACCTGCGGGAATTACTGCAGGCGATCCTCGTGCACCACCACCTTGAACTGCTTGCGGGTGGCTTCGACGAAGGACTGCGCCGAAGCGGCGACATGCACCTGCATCAATTGCTGCCTCAACTGCGCACGCTGTTCCGCAGTGACCTTTTCCAGATCAGCCGCGTTGACCTTGGTGACCGCGAACAATGCATGACGACCACCGCCCAGGGCGATCTTGCCAATCGCAGGCTTGCCTTCGGCCGGCGGCTGCGCGGCGAAGATCGCCTCGTTGCCTTCGGCCGTCGGCATCGGCGCGCCACGCGGCAGGCCGGGGATGTCGTTGGATTGCAGCTTCTCGGCGGCCGCGATGTCCTTCAGCGACTCGCCCTTTTGCAAGCGCGCCAGCAATGCGTCGGCGGCCTTTTCGGCCGCCTTGGCCTGGCGGTCGGCGCGCACCGCCGCAATCACCGCATCGCGCACCTGCGCCAGCGGCTGCGCCTGCTCGGGCGTGTGCTCGAACACGCGGATCACCACGCTGTGCGAAGGCGCGATCTCGATCGGGTCGCTGACCGTGCCGTCTTCCATCAACTGCTCGGAAAACGCCTGGCGCAACACCGCCGGGTTGGCGAGGATGCCCGGCGCATTGCCGCGCGTGAACGGCTCGGTCTTCTGCACCGGCAGGCCCACCGCCGCCGCCGCCGGGGCCAGCGCAGTCGGATTCTTCAGGGTTTCGTCGGTCAGCTTGCCGGCCAGCTCGTTGTAGGCACGGTCGCGCGTGCCGTCGGCTTCCTCGCGCGCCAGTTCCTCGCGCACCTGCTCGAAACTCTTGCCCGCGCCGGCCTTGATTTCGCGCACCTGGATCACGTGCCAGCCGAATTCCGACTTGACCGGCTCGCTGACGGTACCGGCTTGCGTGGCGAACACGGCGTCCTCGAATGGCTTGACCATCGCGCCGTTCTGTTCGATCCAACCCAAGTCGCCACCGTTGTCCTTGGAACCGGTATCTTCGCTATTGGCCTTGGCCAGTGCGGCAAAGTCCGCGCCCGGCGCGCGAGCCTGCTCGGCCAGCGACTTGGCCTTGGCTTCATCAGCCACCAAGATATGCGACACCAGCCTCTGTTCCGGGCTGACGAAGCGGGTTTTCTCGGCGTCGTAGCGCTTGCGCAGCGCGGCCTCGTCGGCGGCTTCGGTCACCGGCAGTTTCGCGGCATCTATCTCGACGTATTCCAGCGCCACCGTTTCCGGCTGACGATAGGCCGAGGCATGCGATTCATACCAGGCCTTGATTTCATCATCGCTGACCGGCGCTTCATCGGCCGGCGTTTCCGCCAGCAGCACCAAGGTCACGTCACGGGTTTCGCCCAGCAGCTTCAACAATTGATCGACCTGCTTGTCGGTGACGAAATCCGAATCGGCAACGCCCAGCGGCAGCAGTGCCAGCTGCAGGCGATCACGCTCCTGCTGTTCAAAACGCTGCGGCGTCAGCGGCGGCTGTTGCGAAGCCAGCAACGACAAGTAGCGCGACTGGTCGAACTTGCCATCGACCTGGAACGCCGGCTCGCCGGCAATCGACGCACGCACCGCTTCATCGCCCACTTTGACGCCCGCACGGCGAGCGACCAGTTGCAGCGACTTCTGGTCGATCAACTGTTCCAGCACCTTGCGCTTGTTGTCGATACTTTCGAATTCACGCGGGTCGAAGTTGTCGCCCATCACCTGCCGCTGCTGCGCACGCTCGCGCTCGAAGGCATTGCGGAATTCTTCCGGCGAAACATCCTCGTGCTGCCACAGCAACGACAGCGGCCACCACGACGGAGCGGACTGCCACCACGTCGGCGGCGCCTGTACCCGTGCCAGCGAATTGTCGCTGCCACCGGTGGCGTATTCGCTCACACCAACGAAGGCGAACGGGATGATCAACAGACCGAGCACGACGGTGGCAATCCACCCGGAGGTCTTGTCGCGAAGATTCTGCAGCATGGCGTTGGGTCTTTTCCGGCACGTTTCGTGAGCCGCGCAGTTTACCCGAATCGCCTGCACACAGGCCGCAGAAAAGAAAAAAGCCCGCGTTTTGCGCGGGCTTTTTCTTTGTTGGCGGAGCGGACGGGACTCGAACCCGCGACCTCCGGCGTGACAGGCCAGCATTCTAACCGACTGAACTACCGCTCCATGAAACTCGTACCGCGAAATCCTGTACTGCTGCACCGGGAAGCTGGTGGGTGCTGAGGGTTTCGAACCCCCGACCCGCTCCTTGTAAGGGAGCCGCTCTACCACTGAGCTAAGCACCCGGGTGCCATTGCTGGCTTGCTGCCCCAGCGAGTTGATTAGTTTACTGCATCCTTCAGCGCTTTGCCAGCCTTGAATACAGGATTGTTGGAAGCCGGGATCTGGATATCTTCGCCGGTCTTCGGATTGCGGCCGGTACGGGCGGCGCGCGCCTTCACCTGAAACGAGCCAAAGCCAACCAGGGTCACGGCATCACCCTGCTTCAGCGCACCGGTAACGCTGGCGACCACCGCATCGACGGCGCGGCCTGCATCGGTCTTGGACAAGCCGGCAGCTTCGGCGACGGCATCGATCAATTCGTTCTTGTTCATCTATGACTCCCTATGGCGGCGACGGGCCGCGGAATGTGGATCGGATGGTTGCATCGCAATGCAAGGGGGGCATCCGATTCTTGATGCGCGAAACACTTCATGGCGAGGCGTTCGCGAAGGCCGTTTTATACCAGTGGCGGGCGTCGCCATGCAAGCAAAAACCCGCGGAAATACGCGGGTTTTTGCCATTCTCACGTCATGCTTTCACGCAACGTGAACCAGACGCGCCGCGATGCGCCTCAATGCTTGACATCCGCCTGTGCGACCGGTTCGGAATCGCATACCGGCAACTCGTCGCCCTTGGCCACCGTTGCCGGCGCAAGCGGACGCTCCAGCGCCAGGTCCAGCACTTCGTCGATCCAGCGCACCGGCACGATCTTCATGCCACGGGTGACGTTGGCCGGCAGGTCGGCCAGGTCCTTGCGGTTCTCTTCCGGGATCACCACCGTGGTGATGCCGCCACGCATCGCTGCCAGCAGTTTTTCCTTCAGGCCGCCGATGGCCGAAACGCGACCACGCAAGGTGACCTCGCCGGTCATCGCCACTTCCTTGCGCACCGGCACCTTGCTCAGTGCGGAAACCAGCGCGGTGACCATCGCGATGCCGGCGCTGGGGCCATCCTTGGGTGTGGCGCCGTCGGGCACGTGCAGGTGCACGTCGTGCTTCTGCAGGAATTCCACGTCGATGCCCAGTTGCGCGGCGCGCGAACGCACCACCGACAACGCGGCGGTCGCCGATTCCTTCATCACGTCGCCCAACTGGCCGGTCAGGGTCACGCCGCCCTTGCCCGGCACCAGCGCGACTTCGATCTGCAACAGGTCGCCGCCGACTTCGGTCCAGGCCAGGCCGGTGACCAGGCCGACTTCGTTCTGCTCTTCGGCGCGGCCATAGTCGAAGCGGCGCACGCCTTGGTATTTCTCCAGGTTCTTCGCATCGACCTTGATCGCCTTCGGCTTGCCTTTCTTCGACTGCGAGCCGGCCAGCGCCGGCCCTTGGAGGGCGATTTCCTTCACCACCTTGCGGCAAATCTTGGCAATTTCGCGTTCAAGATTGCGCACGCCGGATTCGCGCGTGTAGTAGCGCACGATGTCGCGCACCGCGCTTTCGTCGATCTTCAATTCCTCAGATTTCAGGCCGTTGGCCTTCAACTGCTTCGGAACCAGGTAACGCTGCGCGATGTTGAGTTTCTCGTCCTCGGTATAGCCGGGGATGCGGATCACTTCCATGCGGTCCAGCAGCGGGCCGGGAATGTTCAGCGAATTGGACGTAGCCACGAACATCACTTCGGACAGGTCCAGATCGACTTCCAGATAATGATCGTTGAAGCTGTGGTTCTGCTCCGGATCCAGCACTTCCAGCAGCGCCGATGACGGGTCGCCACGGAAGTCCATGCTCATCTTGTCGATCTCGTCCAGCACGAACAGCGGGTTCTTGCTGCCGACCTTGTTGAGGTTCTGCACGATGCGTCCCGGCATCGAACCGACATAGGTGCGGCGATGGCCGCGAATCTCGGCCTCGTCACGCACGCCGCCCAAGCTCATGCGCACGAACTTGCGATTGGTGGCCTTGGCAATCGTCTGCCCCAGCGAGGTCTTGCCCACGCCCGGCGGACCGACCAGGCACAGGATCGGGCCCTTCATCTGCTTCACGCGCGATTGCACGGCCAAGTATTCAAGAATGCGCTCCTTGACCTTTTCCAGGCCGTAGTGATCGGCGTCGAGCAGTTCCTGCGCGGCCTTCAGGTCCTTGCGCACCTTGCTGCGCTTCTTCCACGGCACGCCCAGCACCCAGTCCAGGTAGTTGCGCACCACCGCCGCTTCAGCCGACATCGGCGACATCTGCTTGAGCTTGTTGAATTCGTTGCGCGCCTTGGTTTCCACCGGCTTGGGCATGCCGGCGTTGGCGATGCGGCGCGAGAGCTCTTCCATCTCGTTCGGCGCTTCGTCCAGCTCGCCCAGTTCCTTCTGGATCGCCTTCATCTGCTCGTTGAGGTAGTACTCGCGCTGGCTGCGCTCCATCTGCGACTTCACCCGGCCGCGGATTTTCTTTTCCAGTTGCTGCACGTCGATTTCGCCATCGACGAAGCCGACCAGCAATTCCAGCCGTTCGCCGACTTCGACGGTTTCCAGCAGGCGTTGCTTGTCGGCCAGGCGCGCGCCCAGGTGCGCGGCGATGGTGTCGGCCAGGCGCGAAGGCTCGTCGATGCCGCTGAGCGTCTGCAGCAGTTCCGGCGGCAGCTTGCGGTTGGTCTTGACGTATTGCTCGAACAGGCTGACCAGCGAACGGGCGACCGCCTCGATCTCGCGCGGTTCGCGGGTGAAGTCGGATTCGACCACTTCGCCTTGCACGTACAGCGAGCCGTCGCGTTCGGCAATCGCGGAAACCTTGACCCGGTCGGTGCCTTCGACCAGCACCTTGATCGTGCCGTCCGGCAATTTCAGCAGTTGCAGCACTTGCGCCAGTGTGCCGACGTCGTACAGATCGCCGGCACCGGGATCGTCGGTTTCGGCCGATTTCTGCGCCAGCAGCAGGATGCGCTTGTCCGCGGCCATGGCCTGTTCCAGCGCGCGCATCGACTTGTCGCGGCCGACGAACAACGGGATGACCATGTGCGGGAACACGACCACGTCGCGCAGCGGCAACACCGGCAGGTCGAGAATTTCAGGGGCGGCGATTCGGGGCATGGGGGGCTCCTGCGAATTATGTGGTTCGTGACGGCGAAACACGAAAAAGACAATGGCCCCGTTATGGGGCCATTGGAGGACAGTTGCAAGCGTTGAAACGATGAATCGCGGATCGAAACGGTCGGCGACCCATCCGGCGGCTCATTCGGCCGCCGCGATCTTGGCCGGCGGTGGGTTCTGGTAGATCAGATACGGCTCGGTCTTGTTGTCGATGACCGATTCATCCACCACCACCTTGCCGACATTTTCCAGCGAAGGCAGCTCGTACATCGTATCCAGCAGCACCGACTCGACGATGGTGCGCAGGCCGCGTGCGCCGGTCTTGCGCTTCAGCGCCTTGCGCGCGATCGCGGTCAGCGCGTCGGGGCGGAATTCCAGCTCCACGCCTTCCATGTCGAACAGCTTGCGGAACTGCTTGGTGATGGCGTTCTTCGGCTCGGTGAGGATCTTCACCAGCGCCGCTTCGTCCAGTTCTTCCAGCGTGGCAACCACCGGCAGTCGGCCGACGAATTCGGGAATCAGGCCGAAGCGGATCAGGTCTTCCGGCTCGACGCCGGCCAGCACCTGGCCAGATTTCGGTCTTCTTGGCCGAGCTCTTGACCTTGGCACCAAAGCCAATGCCGCTGGCCTCGGTGCTGCGCTGCTGGATCACCTTGTCCAGCCCGGCGAACGCGCCGCCGCAGATGAACAGGATGTTCTTGGTGTCAACCTGCAGGAATTCCTGCTGCGGATGCTTGCGCCCGCCCTGCGGCGGCACGCTGGCGGTGGTGCCTTCGATCAATTTCAGCAGCGCCTGCTGCACGCCTTCGCCGGATACGTCGCGGGTGATCGACGGGTTTTCGCTCTTGCGGCTGATCTTGTCGATTTCGTCGATGTAGACGATACCGTGCTGCGCCTTCTCGACGTCGTAGTCGCACTTCTGCAGCAGCTTCTGGATGATGTTTTCCACGTCCTCGCCGACATAGCCGGCTTCGGTCAGCGTGGTGGCATCGGCCATGGTGAACGGTACGTTGAGCAGTCGCGCCAGCGTCTCGGCCAGCAGGGTCTTGCCCGAGCCGGTCGGGCCAACCAGCAGGATGTTGGACTTGGCCAGTTCGACGTCGTCGCTCTTCTGCCGGCTTTCGATGCGTTTGTAGTGGTTGTAGACGGCCACGGCGAGCGTGCGCTTGGCGCGCTGCTGGCCGATTACGTACTGGTCCAGCACTTCGAGGATTTCGCGCGGCTTGGGCAGGCTGCTGCGCGCGGACTGGGCCTTTTCTTCCAGTTCCTCGCGGATGATGTCGTTGCACAACTCGACGCATTCGTCGCAGATGAACACGCTGGGGCCGGCGATCAACTTGCGCACTTCGTGCTGGCTTTTGCCGCAGAAGGAGCAATACAGGATCTTGCTGCTGTCGCCGGTACGGCCCTGACGGTCTTCGGTCATTGCTTTGCTTGCCACTGGTTCGCCGACGTTGCGGCGGGGTTTCGGGTTCGAGAATAGCACAGGCCCGGGAGAGCGCCAGCCCGCCCGGGAATCGCCTTCAAACCATTGATTTCAACGAATTCGACAACGAATCAGCCGGCCTGGATCGAGTCTTCCGGGCGGCGTTCCAGCACCTGGTCCACCAGTCCGTAGGCCTGGGCTTCGGCGGCGGACTTGAAGTTGTCGCGCTCGGTGTCGCGGGTGATGGTTTCCAGCGACTGGCCGGTGTGGCTGGCCAGCAGTTCGTTGAGGCTGGAACGCATCTTCAGGATTTCGCGTGCGTGGATGTCGATGTCCGTGGCCTGGCCCTGGAAGCCGCCCAGCGGCTGGTGGATCATCACCCGCGAGTTGGGCAGCGCATAACGCTTGCCCTTGGCACCGGCCGCCAGCAGCACCGCGCCCATGCTGGCCGCTTGGCCGACGCAGATGGTGCTCACGTCCGGCTTGATGTACTGCATGGTGTCGTAGATGGCCATGCCGGCGGTGACCACGCCACCGGGCGAATTGATGTAGAAGCTGATGTCCTTTTCCGGGTTCTCGGCTTCCAGGAACAGCATCTGCGCCACGATCACGTTGGCGACATGGTCATCGACGCCGCCGACCAGGAAGATCACCCGTTCCTTCAGCAGGCGCGAATAGATGTCGTAGGCGCGCTCGCCGCGGCTGGTCTGTTCGACCACCATCGGGACCAGGTTCAGGGCTTTGGTTTCGATGCTCATTGAGATTCCTGTTTTTGCAGGAGCAGGCTCTTGCCCGCTCCCGTTTTCGTCACTGCCGGATGGCGTCCTGGAAGGACAGCGCCTGCTCGGTGTGCTGGGCGCGCTCGGCGATCCAGTCGATCACCTGCTCTTCCATTACCCGGGCCTGCAGGCCATTCATCAGTTGGGGATCGTTGCGGTACAACTCAACCACCTGCTCCGGCTCCTCGTAGGTCGAGGCGATCAGGCGCAGGGTTTCGTTCAGGCGCTTCGGGTCCAGCCGCAACTGGTTCTTGCGCGCGACCTCGCCGACCAGCAGGCCGACCAGCACGCGCTTGCGGGCCGGGTCGAGGAAGTTCTGCCACGCATCTTCCGGCGGCGGCGGCACATCCTGGCCGCCGCGGCGGGCCTGTTCGACCTGGTTGGCCAGCAGGCTGCGGGCCTCGTTTTCAACCAGCTTCGGCGGCATTTCCACGCCGGCCCAAGTGGCGATGATCTGCTCGCCCACTTCGCGGCGCAGGCGATTGGCCAGCGCACCCTTCAATTCGCGCTCCAGGTTGCTGCGGATGTCGGCGCGGAACTGTTCCGCGTCGCCGCTCTTCACGCCGAAGCTCTTGATGAAGGCCTTGTCCACTTCCGGCAGCACCGATTCGGCGACGTCGGTCGCCTTGGCGTGCAACTGCACCTGGCGGCCGGCCAGTTGCGGCACGCGCCAGTTGGCCGGGAAATCGACGTCGATCTGCTTCTCGTCGCCCTTGGCCAGGCCGACCAATGCGCTTTCGATCTGCGGGAACATCACGCCAGAGCCAATGATCGTCGCGCCCTTCTCCACGCCTTCGGCAGGCAGGCGCTCGTCGCCGGCCTGCGACCAGGTTTCCAGTGCCACGCGGTCGCCTTCCTTCGCGGCGCGGTCAACGCTCTTGTACTCGCGGCGCTGCAGGCGCAGGTTCTCGACCATCTGGTCGATGTCCGCGTCGGTCACTTCCGAGGCGTGGCGGATCACGTTGAGCTTGGTGATGTCGATTTCGCCGAAATCCGGCACCACTTCGAAGGTGGCGACCCATTCCAGTTCATTGCCTTCGACCGGCTCCAGGCGCGGGTTGCCGGCCAGTTGCAGTTCGTTTTCGCGCACCGCGTTGCCGAAGGTTTCGCGCAGCAGGCCGTCCAGTGCCTCGGCGCGCACCTGCTTGCCGAAACGCTGCTCGATGACCTTGGCCGGCACCTTGCCCGGGCGGAAACCCTTGATCCGGGCGCTGCGGGCGATTTCGCGCAGGCGGCCACCAATATGGGTGTCCAGGCGCTCGGCCGGCAGGGTGAAACTCATGCGGCGCTCAAGGCTGCCGAGCGATTCGAGCGAAACTTGCATAAAACCTGACTCCTGCCACCGCGCTGGCGCGGCTGTGTTGATTGAATTCGATGGATGGATCGTGACGCCTGCTCGGCCGTTGCGGCCCGAACTCAAGCGGGCTGCCACGGCAGAACGGGATATTTTGGCCGATAACGCCCCCGGCTGCCAGTAGCGGCACCTGCCGGGCCGGCACAACGAGGATCTGCAACCGGCCGCGACCAAAGTTGTTGGGCCGCTCGCGAGCGTTGGGGCATAATTGCCAAGCATTTCACCCGGCGGTGCCTTACCTTGGTTTCCGCCCCCAAGTTCAATCGGAAAAAACCAATGACCCAGACAATTACGGTCATCCGTGGCGACGGCATCGGCCCGGAGATCATGGACGCCACCTTGTTCGTGCTTGACGCACTCAATGCTGGCCTGGCCTATGAAGAAGCCGACGCCGGCCTGTCCGCGCTGGAAAAACACGGCGAACTGCTGCCGGAAGCCACGCTGGACTCCATCCGCCGCAACAAGGTGGCGCTGAAGAGCCCCCTGACCACGCCGGTGGGCGAAGGCTTCAGCTCGATCAACGTGGCCCTGCGTCGCAGCTTCGACCTGTACGCCAACGTGCGCCCGGCCAAGTCTTTCCCGAACACCAAGTCACGCTTCCCCAGCGGCATCGACCTGATCACCGTGCGCGAGAACACCGAAGGCGCGTACATCGGCGAGGGCCAGTCGGTCACCGAAGACGGTGAAACCGCCACGCTGATGCAGAAGGTCACCCGCAAGGGTTCGGACCGCATCGTCCGCTACGCCTTCGAGCTGGCCCGCAAGACCGGCCGCAAGAAGGTCACCGTGGTGCACAAGGCCAACATCCTCAAGAGCACCTCGGGCCTGTTCCTGAAGGTCGCCCGCGAAGTGGCCGCCGAGTATCCGGAAATCCAGTGCAACGAAATGATCGTGGACAACACCTGCATGCAGCTGGTGATGAAACCCGAGCAGTTCGACATCATCGTCACCACCAACCTGTTCGGCGACATCCTCTCCGACCTGTGTGCCGGCCTGGTCGGCGGCCTGGGCCTGGCCCCGGGTGCCAATATCGGCGTCAATGCCTCGATCTTCGAAGCGGTGCACGGCTCGGCCCCGGACATCGCCGGCAAGGGCGTGGCCAACCCCTGCGCCCTGCTGCTGGGCGCGGCGCAGATGCTTGACCACATCGGCCAGCCACAGAACGCCGAGCGCCTGCGCAACGCCATCGTCGCCACGCTGGAAGCCAAGGACAACCTGACCCCCGACCTCGGCGGCAGCGGCACCACCACCAGCTTCGCCAAGGCCATCGCCAGCCGACTGTAATCGGCACGTGGCATTCGCGAAAAGGGGCGTCCTTGCGACGCCCTTTTTTGTTTCAGAACCACGAAGGCAAAGCGCTTCTGCGCAGCTTCATGTTGACAGTCGCCATCTCGCCCGGGACAATGCGCGCCCCGCACGCCGCAAGGCCAACGGGGTGTCTGCAACGAGCACTCGAACCCATCCGGGGTATAGCGCAGTCTGGTAGCGCATCTGCTTTGGGAGCAGAGGGTCGGGGGTTCGAATCCCTCTACCCCGACCAGCTCGGCTCAAGCCCGGTGCCACTATCATGGGTGCATCCGCGCCCGTAGCTCAACCGGATAGAGCACCGGCCTTCTAAGCCGGCGGTTACAGGTTCGAGTCCTGTCGGGCGCGCCATCGCGACATGGCAGGCAACAGGCAACAGGGATGTAACGTCGCAACAGTTTCAATGGTGGCTGTAGTTCAGTTGGTTAGAGCACCGGATTGTGATTCCGGATGTCGGGGGTTCGAGTCCCCTCGGCCACCCCATTCCACAGGCAATTCCGTTTTCAGGATTGCCGAACCGCCAAGTTGTCGTTAAACTGCGCGGGTGTTTCAGGGCCGTTAGCTCAGTTGGTAGAGCAGTTGACTCTTAATCAATAGGTCCAAGGTTCGAATCCTTGACGGCCCACCAAATTCCCCTGAAATGACAAGGGCTTAGGCAACCACCTAAGCCCTTTCTTTTTGTCTGCTTCGTTCGTTTACGCGTGGTGTACTAGCCAGCCCACCTCAGTCCCCCGCCACCGCCTCCAAATCCGACGCGCCTTCGTCCTTCACCTTCGCGGCTGCTGCGACGGTGCGGGTTGAGACGTTCAACATCTCGGCGGCGCGGGCTTGGGATACTGCTGTGCTCTGCAAATTTGCAGAGCTTGTCTTTTGCCCGTTTTCCAGGTTCGCCAACTTCGCCGCCACCATGCCGCGCTGCGATTCGGACAAGTGCCGACGGCGACGAACTGCAAGCCGAGTTGGCGGAGATTGACGAGAACTTGCAGCGGGCCGAGTTGTCGGCGGCGCAGCGGGCGGCGGCAGTTGATCGTCGCCGGGAGATTTGGGCGGCGTTGCATCCCGACAAGGGTGACCGGATTTCGGTCACCCCCGGCGGCAGGCAGGCGGTTGAGTTCGCGCGAGACACGCAACGCGCCACCGGTGAGGATCGACGCCGCACGAACGAACACCTCGCCCGCGCCAGCGCGCTTGGCCCTGACCTGCACGCCGTGGTTGGCACCAGCCTTGACAAGGGTGTCGAACTGGACGCGCTGGCGCAGGAGTATGATGGCGATGACCGGGTAAGTGTCACCGCCATCTACAATGACGGGGCGTTGGATGAAGTCCGCGCCTTCCCGGTTGAGGATATTCCCGATGTTGACCAAGGCCATGCCGAAGCAATCTTCCGAGCAGCCGTCGAATCCGCCCGTGGACTACAGCAAGCTGACGACCAAGCAGTTCAGCGAACTGGCGACCAAGGAAATCGTCGAGGGGTTCAAGAAGATGGATCCCAAGAACATGCCGGAAACCCCGTAAGTGGGCTTGATGACAGGCTCTACGAAGCATTCATCTCCCCGCGACCAGATGCCGTCGAATCCGAGCGAGCCGCAGGCAACCTCTCCGACAAGCTCTACGCTGCGTTCACCAACAGGCGCGCCGGTGGGCTGGAAGAAGAAGTTTCTGGAAGAATTCCGCAAGCTCGATCCGAACAACATGCCGGACACGCCGTAACCCAAGACCCCGCCGCTGGCGGGGTTTCTGCTTCTGGGGATCGCACGCTGTTCCAGCGTATCGCCGATGGCGTGCGTGGCCTTATGCCCCCAGGCAATCGAGCGACTGCGAGATGTGCGCTTGGCCGAACTCCGCGTTCCGAAGCAGGAGGCGCACGAGATCGCGCAGGTGCTGGCCAATCACTCGGAAGCCTATGGTGCAGGGAAGTGGGACGAGGTGACCGACGACGACCTTGACGCTGGCCGCGATCAGGTCGAGCGCCAACTCCGCGCCGAATGGGGCAAGGACTACACCGCCAGGATCGCACTGGCGCAGCGTGTCGCGCGGCAGGCGGCCAAGCGCGCGCCGTGGCTGGGTGACCTGATCAAAGGCCCGGCAGGCAACGACACGAAGCTGGTGAAGCACTTCGCCGAGATCGGCCTTCGGCAAGCACGGAGGGCGAGGAAGTGACGGCTCAAGTAGCAAAAAGTAGCCGTCGCACGAAACAGCGAGACAAGGTGCCGACGCGTGGCAGCAAGCCCGGCGAAAGACGCGGTGGACGTTCGCCAGGTACGCCGAACAAGGTGACTCGTGATCTGCGCGAGAGTATTCGCGACCTGCTCGACAACGCTGCGCCAAAGATGGCGGGGTGGCTCGATGCGGTTGCCGAGGACAATCCCGGCAAGGCGCTGGAACTGGTGCTGCGTGCTGCCGAATACGCCTTGCCGAAGCTGACGCGAGCCGAGGTTAAGCACGGCCTCGGTTTGGAAGCCCTCATTGCTGGTGTTACGGAGCGCATCGATGACCGCGCAGGGCTTTCTTCCTCATCACGGTCATCGCGCGGGATGGCCCCGACACGGGTGGCCAACGGTGATGCTGCTCTGCTGGAAGTTGAACGATGAACTGCGCGCACCTTCCCCTCACGCTCACGCTTCTGGCGACCTTGCACGAAGTATTCCGGTGGTGACAGATAGTTCGGGTCGGTGACCTTCATCACGCGGCCTCACGCTTCTGGGCGCGCTTGACGCCACCCTTGCGCAGGCCATCCAGCCAGGCGGTGATGTCATCGACGTGGTAGCACGCACGGCCACCGATGATGGTGACCTTCGGCCCCTTGCGTGCGTGGGCCCAAAGCTCGGCGGTGCGATAGGTGATGCCGGCGTTCTTGGCGAACTCCTCTCGCGTGATGAAGCTGGCGAAGGGGTTGTCGGTATTGGCGGTGTTCGTTGTGACTTTCATGATGTTGCCCTGTTGTTTCGGCAACACCTAGATAACGCCACACCATCGCTACTGCATGGGGGAACTCGACCGCGTTATTTCATGAATTAGCGCGGGGCAAGTACTCTGATAGGCCCAAGCTGTCGATTTGCGCAGCCGGGAGTTGCTTTACATGCTTCCAGAACCCGGCTTGCAGGCGACGCGCCTCTTTACTGACAGCATGGTCATTTCCTTCGATATGACGCTTCGCGTACTCCAGGAATGCGGTCCCCTCCGTGGTCAGTTCCAGCTTGGGATGGACCGCGCCCGGCGAAGCCAGTGGGATACCTTCATCATCGTAAATCCGGAGAATGTCCCGCATGATGTTCAGCCACTCATAGTCTGATTCCTTGCGCCGGTTGCCTCGCCCCTTCTTTTTCTCCGGCCGGATGTGACCAAACAGACCAAGCGGATCCTTGAATTGCAGATTCCATAGGCCATCAAGGACAAGGTTCCGCAGCTTTTCAGGCATTTGTTGCCCAGACGCGATGCACCACTTGGCGTGTGAGATCAGCTCGCGCGCTGCTTCTTCGGCATGGAAATCCTTCCTGATCTCGTGCCGCAGTTGCTCGACACGATCATTCGAAATGCCACCATAGACCTTCTGGCTCAGGCTGGCCGGCTTGTCCTCACGCTTCGCATCGGCACTCGGTTGGGGCTTCTTTGCTGTCCGCTTCGTGGCCATTCGCGCACCCTCACGCCCCTGAAAAGGAACCGCACCAGCGCCGCAGGGTGAACGGCGTTTTCGCCCCGTCGGGCTAGGTGCGGTTGTTCGGTTAGGCCGCCTTCGCTTTGCGTTCCGCAATGCGGGCTTCTTCCAGTTCCTGCCAATCCACGCGGATGGAAGTCAGCAGGGTGCTTAGCAGGTCGAGAACCCGCGACTTGATTGCAGTGTTCAACGTGTGGAAATCCTCACCGTTGATGGTCTGCGCCAGTGCTTCCGCATGTTCGATGGTTCGGCCCAGCCGCTCGCTGGTATCGGCTTCGGGTTTTTGGTACCAATTCGGTTCGTCTTCTATAAGCAGAATCGCCATGGTCATGTCTCCTTACGCGACATTGCCGATGCGGCCATTCCGCCCTTGCCAGCGATGCAACATGCCGACAGAGCAGCGGCGCAGGTCTTCGGCTCGCGCAGCATCCTTTTCCTTTCGCGCCACAGCAAGCCGGACAAGTGCTTCATCAACTTCCGCCCATCCCCTCATCAGCGTCTGTTCCAACATGGTTAGGCCGCGTTGGAAAACCTTCGCTTGTTCTGGCGCAAGCGCTTGGCTGGAAAATTCTTGCATTGCTGCAACCAAGCGGCTTGCATCAGCTACTGTTCTGCCTTCGTTTTGTTCGTTGCTGGCAGGTATCACGGTGTAGCCGAAAGCATCGCAAAGGCGCGCTGCATCTTGTGCAGCCGTCCATGCTGCATCTGCCGTGTCGAATGTCCCTACGCTTCTGCCGCGTCCGCGTTCATAGACAACGCTTTCCCACATGCCGGGTGCGGTTTGCACGGGCGGGGTCATTTCGGATGATGGAGCCGTTACTATTTCAGTTGCCATGGTCGTTCCTCGTTTGAACGGTTGTGGAAGGCGTGGCCGGGTGAGTCAGCACCCGGTCGCGCCGCTTTACCGGGTCGCCCCGGATTTCTTGAACCGCGCTGTCGCGTCGGTCACGTTGTCGGGATTGTCTGCCAGCTTCGCGTCAATGGCGCGCTGCAACGTCTCAAGCGCCGCCAGCTTCTCGGCTTTGAAGTCGTGCCGGTTGTAGTGCTTGCCGCCCACGGTGTTGTCCACATGATTCAGCACGCGGTCGCGATGCTCCCGCACGACGCCGGCCGCAGCCATCACCGTCTCGGCAGTGCGGCGCAAGTCGTGTGGCGTGAACCTGGCCAGCTTGTGCCTGGCCTTGGTGAACTCGTGCAGTCCAGCATCCAGCATCAGCGCGCGGCAGCGATCCGTGTAGCGCCCACCACGCTGCGCAGGGAACACGTAGCGGGTCGCGCGCGCCGGCTTGCCTGTGGCCTCCCGTGCGGCCTGCTCCTGCGTCCAGCGGGCTGCCTGCTGGTCGAGGATGGCGCGCAAGGCCGGCGTCAGCGGCAGCAGGTGTTCGCGCTTGTTCTTGGATCGGGCTTTCGGCAGCGTCCATTCGTCCGCCTCCAAGTCCAGTTCATCCCACGCCATGCCGATGACCTCGCCGGGACGGGCACCGGTCAGCAGTTGCACCCGCAAGGCGGCCGAATAGGCGGCCGGCATGTACGTGTCGCCCTCGGTCAGCGCCCAGAACGCTCGCAGTTCCTCGGCGCGATCCAGCGACCGTTCGCGGGCTTCTGGCTCCGTGGCCAGCTTCATGCGCGCCGCCGGGTTCGTCGCGACAGCCTCGCGGTCGATCCCGAAGTTGAACAGCTTCTTGATCAGGCGCAGCAGGGCCATCGCCTCGTATGGGGCAGGTGCCCGGTCGTTCTCCGGGTCGCCATGCTCGATGGGTGCCAGCAGGGTGGCCACGTCGGCACGGGTGACGTTCACGGCCTTGAGCGCGCTCCACGCCGGCAGGATGTACTTGTCGATACGGCGTTCGTCCTGGTCGCCGCTGCGCTTCTTGGGGGCGTGCTCTTTCAGATAGCGGTCGCACAGGGCCGCCACGGTCATTGCCTTGCGGGCCGCCCGCTTCTTGGCCGCCTTGTCGATGCCCTGCGAAGCGTCGCCGATCACCGCCTTGGCCTTGTTGCGCGCTTGCAGGACAGAGAAGCCATCCCGGCCGAGGTACGGCCCCAGCGAGATGCGAGCCTGCTTCCCGATCTCGTCGCCGTCCTTGAGCGTGTAGCGAGCGGCAAAGGTCTTGGCCCCGGCGGCGGTCACCACGAGGCAGAACCCAGACAGCTTGGTATCCGTGTAAACGGTCATCGCCCGGCCCGGTCGCGCCTCGGCGGTACGACAGAACTCGTCGGTGATGTGGACGCGGTTGTCGTGTCTGGAATGATTCACTGATTCGGTTCGTTTACTAGCCATATACTAGCCACAGGCGAAAGAGGTACGAAGCGGACAGTAAATCAGACAGTAGGTAAATGCAAGTAATTATGCAGAATCTAGCGAACCTAGCCGGAATCACCCCGCGCAGTGACTGGCCTCAGAAAATGACTCTTAATCAATAGGTCAAAGGTTCGAATCCTTGACGGCCCACCAAATAAAGTAGCAAAAACAAGGGGTTACGCGAGAGCGTAGCCCCTTATTTCTTTGCCTTACGGTTTCATGTACTCCCCATGAAAACTGCTGTTGCTCGTCATTCCTGCCTTCGCGGGAATGACGAGCAACAAGGCAATCGGCACCTTGCTTCGAATTACCGCAAATACACCGCTTCGAAGCGCGCCAGCGGGGCCATGCGTGCCTTGTTCAACGACAGCTTGTCGCCGTTGAGCGAATAGTTGTCCACCTTGCGCAGCATTTCCAGGAACGCCTGCTCCACGTCCATGCCGCTGGTGCACGCCATCATCGTGGAGGCGACCCGGTCAAAGCTGATGCGCATGGCCGCTTCGTCGATCTTGTACGAACCGGTGAGCGAGTTGCAGCCGCCATTTCCGATCACGCGGCCACCTTCGGCCTTGAGGATGAAGTGTGGCTCGTTCGCCGCAGCAGCCACCGGCTGGCCGTTGAGTTCAACCAGCTTCCAGTACTTCTCGGTGATCGCCGCGTCGAAATCCTGCTTGGCCAGCACGTATTTCCCGGCCAGTTCGCCTTCGATCCGCGTGCCGTCCTGCGCCAGACGGGTCAACTGGTTTTCGCCAACGAAATACTGCACCGGCTCCTTGCCGGAAAGGGTGACGGTGTTGCCTGCGTCATTCCAGGTGAAGCTTCCCTGTTCGGTGAAGATCTCGTCGCCCTTGCCCTTGTATTTCGACTGCGTGCTGTAGCTGCCATCGCTGGCCAGCACCACCAAGGTATCGATGCCTTCGCAATCGGCGCAGGGCAGCACGCCGCGATAGGCGCCGGCCCAGTCCAGAGAATTCTGCGCGCTGTGCGCCGGGTCGGGGTTGCCGGCCTGTGCGACCGGCGCGGCAGGTGGTTCGGCTTCGCCTTGCGGTGCCGGTGCGGTGCAGGCACCCAACAGCAATGCAACGGTGGCCAGGGCAAGTGTCGGATTCGTCTTCATGGCATGCCAATCTTCGGTTGGGGAACTGGCGCAGCTTACCGCCGGGATTCCGAACTTGCACGGCTGTCCATGCGGCATCCGGTAGAATCGCACGATCCTTCCGCTGCAACGCATCATGACCGAAACCGTCCGTCCCGCCTTCCACGGCTTTGAGCAAATCCCCTTGCGCGAATACGCCGAACGCGCCTATCTCGACTACTCGATGTACGTGGTGCTGGATCGCGCCCTGCCCTTCATCGGCGACGGGCTGAAACCGGTGCAGCGGCGCATCATCTATGCGATGAGCGAGCTGGGTCTCAATGCTGCAGCCAAGCCGAAGAAATCCGCGCGCACCGTCGGCGACGTGATCGGCAAGTTCCACCCGCACGGCGACAGCGCCTGTTACGAAGCGCTGGTGCTGATGGCGCAGCCTTTCAGCTACCGCTATCCGCTGATTGATGGCCAGGGCAATTTCGGCTCGCCCGACGACCCGAAAAGCTTCGCGGCGATGCGCTACACCGAAAGCAAGCTGACCCCCATCGCCGAAGTGCTGCTGAGCGAACTCGGCCAGGGCACCGTGGACTGGGATCCGAACTTCGACGGCACCCTGGAAGAACCCACCTGGTTGCCGGCGCGATTGCCGCACCTGCTGCTCAACGGCACCACCGGCATTGCCGTGGGCATGGCCACCGACGTGCCGCCGCACAATCTCAACGAGATTGCCAGCGCCTGCATCCGCCTGATCGACGACCCGGAAGCCAGCGTTGCCGACCTGTGCGAGCACGTGCGCGGCCCCGACTACCCCAGCCGTGCGGAAATCATCACTGCACCGGCCGATCTGCGCGCTATCTACGAAACCGGCAATGGCAGCGTGCGTGCCCGCGCAACGTGGACACGAGAGAACGGCAACATCGTCATCACCGCCCTGCCCTACCAGGTTTCGCCGAACAAGATCATCGAGCAAGTCGCCGCGCAATTGCGTGCGAAGAAACTGCCGTGGCTCGACGGCGAAGGCATCCGCGACGAATCCGACCACGCCAACCCGGTGCGGCTGGTGCTGTTCCCGCGCAGCAACCGCGTGGACATGGAACAGTTGATGGGCCATCTGTTCGCCACCACTGATCTTGAAAAAAGCTATCGCGTCAACTTTAACGTGATTGGCCTGGATGGCCGCCCGCAGGTCAAGAACCTGAAAATGCTGCTCAGCGAATGGCTGGCGTTCCGCTACGAAACGGTGACGCGCCGACTCAAGCACCGGCTGGAAAAGGTCGAACGCCGCCTGCACTTGTTGGAAGGTTTGCTGGTCGCTTTCCTCAACCTGGATGAAGTGATCCGCATCATCCGCACCGAGGACGATCCGAAAGCTGCGTTGATCGCGCGCTTCGAGCTTAGCGAGGACCAGGCCGACTACATCCTCGACACCCGCCTGAAGCAACTGGCGCGGCTGGAGGAAATGAAGATCCGCCGCGAACAAGACGAACTGGACGCGGAGCGTGATCGCCTGATCGCCACGCTGGATTCCAAGGCCAAATTGAAGAAACTGGTCAAGGACGAAATCACCGCCGACGCGAAGAAATACGGCGATGCGCGCATGTCACCGCTGGTGCAGCGCGAAGCGGCGCAGGCGCTGGATGAAACCGAACTGGTCGCCAGCGAGCCGATGACCGTGGTGCTGAGCGAAAAGGGCTGGGTGCGCGCGGCCAAGGGCCACGATGTCGATGCGGCCACCTTGTCTTATCGCGAAGGCGATGGCCTGCTGTGCGCGGTGAAATCGCGCAGCACGCAGCAGGCGGCATTCCTGGATTCGGAAGGCCGCAGTTATTCGACCGCCGTGCACACGCTGCCCAGCGCGCGCGGCAATGGCGAACCACTGACCGGGCGCTTCTCGCCGGCGGCGGGTGCATCGTTCCAGGCGATTGCCAGCGGCGGCAACGATGATCGCTTCGTGCTGGCCTCATCGCATGGTTACGGCTTCGTCACCCGCTTCGAGAATTTGACCGGCCGGCAGAAGGCCGGCAAGGCGATGCTGAACCTGACCATCGGCGCGAAAGTGCTGCAACCGGCGTCGGTGGCGAACGTCGAAACCGACCGCGTGGTCGCGGTGACCAGCGCCGGGCATTTGCTCGCCTTCCCGCTGGCCGAACTACCGGAACTGGACAAGGGCAAGGGCAACAAGCTGATCGACATTCCCAAGGCCAAGCTGGGCACCGAACACGTGGTTGCCATCGCGGCGGTGTCGCCGGGGCAGACGCTGCAAGTGAAAAGCGGCCAGCGCACGATGTCGCTGTCGTTCAAGGACCTGGACGAGTACGTCGGCACGCGGGCGTCGCGGGGCGGGTTGTTGCCGCGTGGTTGGCAGAAGGTGGATGGGTTGGAGGTTGGTTGATCGGTTGATGTTCGCTGGTTTTCCACCTCACCATCCAAGGATCACCCCATGAACCCCGACTTCTGGCTGCAACGCTGGCAGGAAAACCAGATCGGCTTCCACCAGTCCGCGCCAACGCCATGGTTGCTGAAGCACTGGCCATCTCTGAACTTGTCGCAAGGCGCACAAGTCTTCGTGCCCTTGTGCGGAAAATCACTGGACATGGCGTGGCTGGCTGCGCAAGGCCATCGCGTGCTGGGCGTGGAGCTTTCACCGCTGGCGGTGCAGCAGTTCTTCGCAGAACACGGTTTGCAGCCCGAAATCTCCACATCAAAATACGGCCAGCATTTTGTCGCCAGCAACATCGAGATCATCCTCGGCGATGCGTTCGCGCTGGACGATGAAGTGCTGCGCGACTGTGCCGGCGTCTTCGACCGCGCCGCGATCATCGCGTTGCCGCCGGCCTTGCGCCAACGCTACGCACATGATCTGTACGCGAAATTGCCGCACGGCTGTCGCGGCGTGCTGGTCACGCTGGAATACCCGCAAGCCGAATTCGCCGGCCCGCCACATGCCGTGCCCGAAGACGAAGTCCACGCCTTGTTCGATGCCAATTGGCAAATCGAACTGGTCGATCGCCGCGAGATTCCGCACGAACACCCCGGCCATGTCGGCGATGTTTCGCGGCTGGATACCGCGATCTACACGATGCGCCGGCGATAGGACGGCGCGTCGAACCTCAACTGCCCACGCCGTCCTGGCCGATCTTCGAGGTCTGGTACAACTCCAGGCCAATGCGCTTGATCAGGCCGAGCTGCTGCTCCAGCCACCAGGCGTGGTCTTCCTCGGTATCGCGCAATTGCGCCAGCAACATGTCGCGGCTGACGTAATCGCCGTGTTCCTCGCACAGCTTCATTGCGGCGGCCAGGTTGGCCCGCACCTGGTATTCGACCTTCAAATCGGCTTCCAGCATTTCCAGCACGGTCTTGCCCGGCACGAACGCATGCGGGCGCATGTCCGGGTCGCCTTCGAGGAACAGGATGCGGCGCAGGATCGCGTCGGCGTGTTCGGTTTCTTCCTGCATCTCGTGGCCAATGCGCTCGTACAGTGCCTTCAGGCCCTGGTCTTCATAGCGGCGCGAGTGCAGGAAATACTGGTCGCGCGCGGCCAATTCGCCCCGCAGCAGTTCCTTCAGGCATTCAACGATTTCGGGATGGCCTTTCATGCCGGCACCTGGGTGATGAAAAACAGCGGCCATGATGCCCAAGCCGCCACGCCGAGGTTTCAATGGGAATCAGTTTCAGTCGTAGCCTGATTTTTCCCATCATGGCCCAACAACGCAGGGCCATGATGGGCGAGGTGTTCACAGCGACGCCACCGCCTGCTCGTGTACTCCCGCCACCGCACGGCCAGACGGGTCGGCCATCTTGGCGAAGCTGGCATCCCACGCGATCGCTGCCGGCGACGAACAGGCGATCGACTTGCCACCGGGCACGGTTTCGGCTGCGGCCGGCGACGGATAGAACTGCTCGAACAGCGTGCGGTAGTAATACGCTTCCTTGGTCTGCGGTGGGTTGACCGGGAAACGCTTGTCGGCGGCGGCCAGTTCGCGGTCGGACACCTGCGCTTCGGCGTGCGCCTTCAGCCCATCGATCCAACCATAGCCCACGCCATCGCTGAACTGCTCTTTCTGCCGCCACAGGATTTCCTTCGGCAGATAACCGTCGAAAGCATTGCGCAGCACGCCCTTTTCCATGCGCTGGAAGCCTTCGTCGCCCTTGAGGATCATCTTGTACTTGGCGTCCATCTTCATCGCCACATCCATGAACTCGCGGTCCAGGAACGGCACGCGCGGCTCCACGCCCCAGGCCATCATCGACTTGTTGGCACGCAGGCAGTCGTAGTTGTAAAGCGCGTCGAGCTTGCGGATCAGCTCCTCGTGGAATTCGCGCGAATTCGGTGCCTTGTGGAAATACAGGTAGCCACCGAAGATCTCGTCGCTGCCTTCGCCGGACAGCACCATCTTCACGCCCATCGCCTTGATCCGTCGCGCCAGCAGGAACATCGGCGTCGAAGCACGGATCGTGGTCACGTCATAGGTTTCGATATGGCGAATCACTTCCGGCAGCGCATCCAGCCCTTCCTCGAAAGTGTATTCGAAACCATGGTGCACGGTTCCGAGCATCTCCGCCGCCACCTTCGCCGCAGCAAGATCGGGCGAGCCTTTCAAGCCGATCGCGAAGGAATGCAGGCGCGGCCACCACGCCTCGCTCTTGTCACCATCCTCGATGCGATGACGCGCATAGCGCGCGGCGACTGCCGCCACCAGCGACGAATCCAGCCCGCCGGACAGCAACACGCCATATGGCACGTCGGTCATCAACTGGCGATGCACGGCAGCCTCGAAGGCTTCGCGCAATTCCTTGGCGTCAACCTCGACGCCTTCCACCGCGTCGTAATCACGCCACGGGCGCTTGTAATACTGCTTCAATTCACCGGTCGCGGTGTCGTACCAATGGCCCGGCGGGAACTGCGCCACGTCGGCGCAGGTATCGGCCAGCGATTTCATTTCAGAAGCCACGCGCAAACGACCTTCCTTGTCGTGGCCCCAATACAGCGGACACACGCCAATGGTGTCGCGGGCGATGATGGCGCGGCCCTTGGCCTTGTCCCACAGGGCGAAGGCGAAGATGCCATTGAGGCGGTTGAGGAAGGATTCCGGTTTGTCCTCCCGGTAAAGTGCGTTGATGACTTCGCAATCCGACGCGGTCTGGAAGGCATAGCCGCGCTTGAGTTCCATCTTCAACTGGCGGTGGTTGTAGATCTCGCCATTGACCGCCAATGCCAGTTCGCCATCGTCCGACAGCAGCGGCTGCGAGCCACCGGCCGGGTCAACGATGGCAAGGCGCTCGTGCACAAGGATCGCCCCCTCATCGACATACACACCGCTCCAGTCCGGGCCGCGATGGCGCTGGCGCTGCGAATGTTCCAGCGACTGCCGGCGCAGCGCCTGCAAGTCGTCGCCCGGTTGCAGGCCGAAGATGCCGAAGATCGAACACATGGTGGAAACTCCAGATTTTGTGGGATTCGTGGGACAGAAAAAAACCCGCATCTGGCGATGCGGGTTTTCGTGTACGGCTGGCGCGTTTCCTTGCCTAGTCGCAGACCCGCAGCGTCCGCGCAATGTTGTTGCGCAGATTATTGCGATTGTTGTTGGCGACGTTGGCGGCGGAAATATGCATCTGCGACAAAGCTAACCGATCCCACGGCACAAGCGCAACAGTTGCGCTGGCAACCTTCCCGCTCACAGCGCGTTCGCCCCGCTCGCCTCGAATTCTGCGCTATTGGCCTCGACCCGGTTGCGACCGTTGTGCTTGGCGCGATACAGCGCAGCATCGGCATTGCGGATCAATTCGGACGGCGCCATTCCTGCAGTGGGGATCTGCGCGGATACGCCCAGGCTGACGCTGCTCGGTGCATCGGCGCCCTCCATGGCCCGCGCCACTTGTTGCCGCACGTTCTCGGCCCGCGCCGTGGCCTGTTCCAGAGAAACATCGGGCAGGATCAAGGCAAATTCCTCACCGCCGTAACGAGCTGCCAGTTCGCGCGAAGACGCGACTTCCGCTCCCAACACCTGCGCCACGCGGCGCAGTTGCTGGTCGCCTTCATGATGCCCATGCTGGTCGTTGAACTGCTTGAAGTTGTCCACATCCAGCATCACCACCGCCAACGACTGGCCCAGTTCGGCACAGCGTAGCCATTCGCGTGCCAGCGCCTGCTCCAAGGTGCGCCGATTGGCCAGCCCGGTCAGGCCATCGCGGCTGGCCAGGTCGGCCAGTTTGTGATTCGCCTGCTCCAACTCCGTGGTGCGCTCGGAAACCTTGAGCTGCAGTTCGCGGTTGCGCTCCAATACCTGGCGAAAGCGGTATCGCGCCAACAACCAGACCACGCCAACGATCAGCAGCAGACCGGCAAGCCAGAATGCCGCACGAACGCCGGTCCGTTCGTACCAGGCCGCTTCAACCCGCAACGGATAACGCATCATTTCAACATCGCGACCATCGTGGGTATGCGCCTGCAACTCCAGGGTAAATTCACCCGGAGGCAGCCGCAGGTAGTTGAGCACACGGCTGTTGCTCCAGGCCGACCACTCCTCGTTGTAGCCCAGCATGCGATAGCGGAACTCCAGATTGGGATCCATCGAGGCCAGACCGAAATGAAAGCCCAGGCCCGAATGCGGAGGCAGCACCTGCACTTCCCCGCTTGCCAATGGCAGCAACGACAGCATCCGCCCGGCTTGGCGGAGTTCGACGCGATCCAGCCTCGCCTGCAACGGCGTCGGTTCCGGGCTGGCGACCGCAGGATCGAATTGCAACAGGCTGTCCCAAGTGGCCAGGCGCAATTGACCATCCCCTTGCAGCTTCACTGCCCGATAGCCTGGCGCAAGGCCGGATGCCAATTGCAGCGAACGGAAGTTCACCTTCCCCGGGGAGCGCCGCCACAGTTGTTGCGACGTCCAGACGAAACTGCCCAATGCCGTTTCCATACCCTGCAATTCCCTGACGCGATTCAACCCCGGCAACGCCGGCAATTGCGCGGCGACAAAACGTTCACCCTGCAATTGCTGCACGCGCTCACCGGAAATCGCGTAAAGACGGCCATCGAGCCCGAACAAGTGCGTGCCGAACTCCGGGTCGGTCTCCAGCCCATCGTTCATGCCGAAGCGGCGCCGATCGCGCGACTGGCCATTGTCGGGATCGAAGCGCCAGCGCAGCACGCCACCACGCGCATCACCCAACCACACTTCACCCTGTGCGATTTCGTGAACACCGCTGGGTACCTGGCCCTGCAGGCTCCAATGCGTTGCCACCTGCCAGCGTCCGTCGCGCTCCGCCAGCCAGTAGATCTCCCGGTCGCCAACGGCCAGCACGCGCCGCGGATCAAACCGCGAACGCAACAGTTGCTTGATCGATGCGTACTCCGTATCGACCAGCCGCCGCGGTCGCGCTGCACCACGATCAAGTACCTGCAACCCCCAGCGATCACCGATGATCAGTCCCGCCTCGGTTGATTCCAGGGCGAAGGCTTCCATGTTCTGCGTCCATCCCTGCGACACGAAGCGCAGCACATCAGCGCCCCCGGTCGCCGTGCTGCGCAACACATCGCTGGAAGTGGCCACCCACAGCGCACCGTCGTACCAGGCACTGTCATAGACCAGATTGCCCAAGCCATGCCGCCTGTCATAGACAGTCCATGGCGACGGCAGCCGGAGCCGCGTCAACCCGGTCTCACTGGCTACCCACAGCCTGCCCTCGCGATCAGTAGCGAAGGCATTGGCCGCACCATTGCCCAGCGCGATGCTGTCAACCAGGCGCAGTTGCGGTGAAAACCGCATCAGCGTGCCGTCGGTGCTGCCTACCACGATGCTGCCGTCGGGCAATGCCGAACCGTAATACGGTGGATGCTTGGCGAACACGGCATCGGCACCACTGGCGAGCTTGCGAACGCCGCTGGCATCGCTCAGGTGGAAGCCGTCGTCGGCCGTGATCAGGATGCCGTCCGGGCGCGACCACATGTCATAGACCGGCTGCGCCGCGAACACCTGCGCACCGGGGATCGGCACAGGCACGCCATCATCCACCCGGCACAATCCCAGCCCGCCGACACGCACATAGACCGAGTCACCTACCTTGAACAGCACCTGGCGAGTCTCCAGCGGCAAGGTCCAGTGCCGCACGCTGCCATCCTTGTCCTGCCGGAACAGCACGTTCTCGCCAAGGAAATACAGCCCGCGCGATGTTTCGGCGATACCCCAGACCTCACGAGCAGCCAAAGCCTTGACGTCGCCAAACCTGGGCAGCAGGTCATCGAAGATCAGGCTGCCGTCTTCAGTCCTGCGCAATTCACCGAACAGATCCACGCCACCCACGTAAAACCTGCCGTCGGCTGCCAAGAACAAGGCCTTGGCCGGCGACTCACGTGGCAATTCGAACAGTTCCCAGGTACCACTGCCGGAAACCATCACCCCGCGGTCGCTGGCAACGTACAGCGTGCCCCGCGCATCAGTGGCAATGGCGTTGTAATCGGGCCCGGCCGGCAGTTCAACCGCCGAGTAGCGCTGCATGAGCGGCAAGCCATGCACGGCCGCAACGGCCTGCTGCGTGCACAGCAAGGCCGGCAGCAACAACAGCAATGCCAGGAAGCGGGACAGAACCATATGGTCGATTATGCGACGGATTGGCGGCCAGATGGCCGTGTTCCCCTTTTCAGGCCAGTTGGCTCAGGCCAGCAGGCGCTCGATCAGGCGCTGGTACAACGCAGGCAAGGCTTCCAGGTCGGCCACCCGCACATTTTCATCGACCTGGTGGATGCTGGCGTTGACCGGGCCGACTTCGATGCATTGCGCGCCCAGCGGGGCGATGAAGCGCGCATCGGAGGTACCGCCACCGGTGCTTTCCACCGGCGACGCGCCGGCGAATTCGGCCAGCACCTCGCGGGCGATGCTGCGCAGCCGGCCTTCGGGCGTGTGGAAAGGTTCGCCGCTGCGGTGCCAGCGCAAGTCGTATTGCAGGCCGTGGCGCTCCAGCAGCACGGCGATTTCCGCTTCCAGTTTCGGCGCGTCCCAGTGTGGGTTGTAGCGCAGGTTGAACAAGACCTGCAACTCGCCGGGGATCACGTTGTTGGCACCGGTGCCGGCGTGGATGTTGCTGATCTGCAGGCTGGTCGGCGGGAAACTTTCATAGCCTTCGTCCCAGACCCGCGCGGTCAGTTCGGCCAGCATCGGCGCGGCCAAGTGCACGGGATTGCGCGCCTTGTGCGGATAGGCAACGTGGCCCTGTACGCCCTTGACCGTCAGCGTGGCCGACAGGCTGCCGCGACGGCCGACACGCAACAGGTCGCCGAGTTTTTCGGTTGATGAGGGCTCGCCGGTGATGCACCAGTCGATCCGCTGGCCACGTTCGCGAAACACTTGTGCGACCCTGCGCACGCCGTCGATGGCATCACCCTCCTCGTCGCTGGTCAGCAACAACGCGATCGTGCCGGCATGGTCGGGATGCGCGGCGACATATTTTTCCAGCGCGATGACGAAGGCCGCGACGCTGCCCTTCATGTCGGCCGCGCCGCGCCCGTAAAGCACGCCGTCGCGGATTTCCGGCATGAAGGGGTCGCTGCTCCAGGCTTCGACCGGCCCCGGCGGCACCACGTCGGTATGCCCCAGCAGCAGCAGCACCGGGCCACCTTCGCCGTGCGTGGCCCACAGGTTGTCCACCTGGCCGAAGCGCAGGTCCTCGGTGGCGAAACCGACCTGCTGCAAACGCCAGGCGATGGTTTGCTGGCAACCGGCGTCGTCCGGGGTGATCGAACGGCGGGCGATCAGTTCGCTGGTCAGTTGCAGTACGTCGCTCATCCGATGCCGAACCGCTTCTTGAAGCCGTTGTCGGAAAACCCCTGCATCACCTCGCCATCATCGGTAACGACGACCGGGCGGCGCACCAGCTGCGGATGCTCGCGCAGCAGCAGCTTCCATTCCGCCTCGCTACCAGGCGACTTGCGGTTTTCCGGCAACTGCCGCCACGTGGTCGATGACTTGTTGACCAGCGTATCGAAGCCACCAACCTTGCCAGCCCACTCCACCAGGGTTTCCGGCGCAGGCTTGTTGTCGCGATAGTCGATGAACACATGCGGCACGCCGAATCGATCCAGCCACTTCAGCGCCTTCTTGCAGGTGTCGCAGTTCTTCAAGCCGTAGATTGTCGTGGCCATCAGCGCTTCACCACCGGCAGTTCGATGTAACTGGCGGCATCGGCCGAATGGTGCACGGCATTGTCGGCCACCACCGGCTTGTCCTCGGTTTCGTTCGGGCCACCGGTATTGAGGTTGCGCGCGAACTTGGGGAAGTTGGAGCTGGTCACTTCGACGCGGATGCGATGGCCCTTGCCGAACTGGATCGACGTGGTGATCGGCGTGGGCTTGAGCGTGTAAACCTGCCCCGGCTGCATCAATTCCGGCGCGGTGTAACTGTCGCGGTAACGCGCACGCTGCATGGTGTCGCCGACGATCCATGCGGTGCCGTCCGGCGCGACATCGACCAGCTTCACCGCGAAATCGGTATCGCGGGCGCTGGAGGACACCTTGAGCACTGCATCGACAAAGCCGGAAACTTCCATCGGTGCTTCCAGCACGTCGCTGGTATAGACCAGCACGTCGTGGCGCGACTCGATCTGGCGCTGGTCGAAGGCACCGGCGACGACAAGCCCGCCGTTGCAGCAATCGCCACCACCGATGGTCTGCACCGGGTTCATCGGGTCGTAGCGGTAGCTGTCCTGCGGCTCGTCGGCGGTGGGCGCATCGAACGACAGCGTGCCGTCGCCGTACATCGAATTGGCCTGGCCATTGGAGCGCAAATACATACGCACCAGTTGCGCGGCCTTCGGCGGCCATTGTGCGTCTGACTGCCAGCGATTCGCGCCCATCGTGAAGTAGCGCACGTGCGGCGTCGAAGCCGGGAACGCCTTGGGCTGGCCCTTCAACCAATGGTCGAAGAACGCCCAGATCTGCTCGCTGACCGGGAAGCTGGCATCGCCCATGTCGCGATCGCCGACCTTGTAGTTCTTGTCCAGCTTCCAGAACTGGCAATGCGGGTTCGGGCCGATCACCGCGTACTGGTTGGCACTGGCCTCCTTGTCGCTGTTGGCCGTGCTGGCGTGGTTGAACAGCGCCAGGTTCGGGCCGATCGACACGTCGTACCAGCTGTTGAACCACAGCGCCGGCACGCCCCAGCCCATTGAATCGTCGTACAGGCCGCCGGTCTTCCATGCCGCATCGCCGGGGCCGCGCGCGATCAGTTCCTCGAAGGTCGCCGGCGGTTCGTCCAGCGACGACAGCAATTGCGCATACGGCAGGTGCCAGATGTGTTTCTGCCAATCGACCTTGGGCTTGATGGCATCCAGGTCGTTGTAGCCGGCGACGCGCGCGCGCATCTTGCCGTCCAGATCCTGCGGCAATTCGGCGCGCAGGGGGTTGTCAACGCCGTACATCCACACCGCGAACAAGGTGCGCGGTACGCCGCCGGTGTAGAAGTTGCCCTGCTCCCAGAACGGCCCGACCTTGCCGATGCCCGCGCCGGCGGCCATTGGCACCATCGCCGCATGCGCAGGGTGGTTCTGCGCGGCCAGCGCCAGTTGCCATTCGGCAGAAGACGAACAGCCCAGGGTGCCGACCTTGCCGTTGGACCACGGCTGTTCGGCGATCCAGCTCAGTGCGTCGTAACCGTCGGTTTGCGGATAGCCGAGGATCTTGTACTTGCCCTGGCTGAAATAGCGGCCACGTTCGTTCTGGATGACAAAGGCATAGCCGTGGCGCACCGCTTCTATCGCCAGCCGCGCGCTGGTGCCGCGCGGGACGTGTTCGTTGTATGGCGTCTTCCACAACACCACTGGCAGCTTGCCGGTCGCACCCTTGGGCCGCCAGATGTTGGTGGACAGGCCCACGCCATCGCGCATCGGCACCAGCACGGCGGTTTCGACATCGGCGATGCCGGCCAGTTCGGCGCGCAGGCCGTCTTCGCTGTAACGGGTGAGGTCGTCGGTGGCGATGGCCGGGGTCGAGGCCAGCGCGGCGGCGATGAGGGTGAGGGTCAGGCGGGTTTTCATGGTGGGCTCCCTATTGATCGACAAGGCAATGTGAACCTGCTTTTGCCGTCATTCCCGCGAAGCAGGAATCCAGCGTCGTTGCTCTTCGTCACGAACATTTCTATCTGAACGGAAGTCGCTGGATTCCCGCCTTCGCGGGAATGACGAGCGGGAAAATCAATCCGCCAAGCCACGCAGCAGGTCATTCACCGAGGTCTTGCCGCGCGTCTTTTCATCAACCTGCTTGACAATCACCGCGCAGTAAAGCGAGTGCGAACCATCCTTCGCCGGCAACTGGCCGGAGACGACCACCGAACCCGGCGGCACGTAACCGTAGGAAACCTCGCCGGTGGCGCGGTTGTAGATGCGCGTGCTCTGGCCGAGGAACACGCCCATGCCGATCACGCTGTGGTGGCCGACGACGACGCCTTCGACCACTTCCGAGCGCGCGCCGATGAAGCAGTGATCCTCGATGATCGTCGGCGATGCCTGCAACGGCTCCAGAACGCCGCCAATGCCCGCACCGCCTGAAAGATGACAATGCTTACCAATCTGCGCGCAACTGCCGACCGTGGCCCAGGTATCGACCATCGTGCCTTCGCCCACGTATGCACCGATGTTGACGAAGCTCGGCATCAGCACCACGTCCTTGCCGAAGTAGGTGCCGCGACGCGCTACCGCACCGGGTACCACGCGCACGCCACATTGCTTGAATTTTTCCGCATCGAAGCCATCGAAGCGCGCCTCGACCTTGTCCCAGAACGGTGCCGGCTGCGCGTCGATCACGCGCATGTCGTTGACGCGAAAATACAGCAGCACGGCTTTCTTCAGCCATTCGTTGACTTGCCAGCCACCATCGACCTTCGGGTCGGCCACGCGCAGCTCGCCGCTTTCCAGGCCGGCAATGGCGGCATATACCGCCGGTTTCACCGTGTCGGCGATTTCGGCGGCGGTGAGTTCGGCGCGGCGCTCGAAGGCGGTTTCGATGGCGGCTTTCAGTTCGGCAAGATTCGACAAGATGCAGGCTTCCGTGAGGTGGGGTTCGTGGAATGAGGCTCAGTTGGCGGCGATCGACGTTTGCAAGGATTTGCGCAAGCCATCCTGTGCCGATTCGTCCAATGGACGATCACTTTCATCGGTGATCTGGAACACGTCCTCGGCGCGCTCGCCAAAGGTGGCAATGCGCGCGCCGTGCACGCGCAACTGGCATTCGCGCAGGGTGCGCGCCACGTCGGCCAGCAGGCCGGGGCGGTCCGGGGCGACCAGGCTCAGCAGCGTGCGGCGGCCATCGGGCGTGGCGGCGAATTCGATCTTCGGTGCAAAACGGAAATGCCGCAGTTGTCGCGGCAATGCGCGGCGTGAGGCACGCACCTTGTCCAGTTGCCCGGCCAGTGCGCGGTGCAAGCCGACGCTGACTTCCTCCGGATCGGTGCTGGCCCAGTTGTCGGCCGGCAGGATCTCGAAGGTATCGAAGACCATGCCGTTGGGCGCATCGAGCACGCGCGCCTGATGGATCGCGAAACCCATGCGGTCCAGCGTGGCCAGGATTGCCGCGAACAGGCCGTCGCGGTCCGGCGAAAACACGAACACCTCCATCGCCGAACCATCGCTGCCGATGCGGCGCGCAGCCACCTGGGTTTCGCCCAACTGGATGCGCGACAACGCAGCGGCCTGCCACGCCAGTTGCTCGGGGCGATAGCGCAGGAAACTTTCGTCCGGCATGCCGGCGAACTGGCGGGCGATGGTCGCATCGTCCATGCCCTGCTCCACCGCCAGCACGCGCGCCGCTTCACGCGCCTCGGCAATGCGCGCGGCGGCGGCAATTGCACGCTCGCCGCCTTCGCGCAGCGCGCGGCGCGTGGCGAAATACAGGTCGGCCAGCAGCCGGTCCTTCCACGCATTCCACAGCTTGGGGCTGGTGCCGGCAATATCGGCACAAGTCAGCAGGTACAGGTAATCCAGGCGATCACGGTCGCCAACCAGCGCAGCGAAACGGGCGATCACGTCCGCATCGGAGATGTCCTGCTTCTGCGCGGTCACCGACATGCGCAGGTGTTGTTCCACCAGCCAGGTGACCAGTTCGGTATCCGATTCGCTCAAGCCGTGCGCCACGCAGAACTCGTGCGCGTCCACTGCGCCCAGTTCGGAATGGTCGCCACCACGACCCTTGGCGATGTCATGGAAAAGACCGGCCAGCAGCAGCAGTTCCGGCTTGCGCAAACGCGGCCACACTTCGTGCGCAATCGAGAAGCGCTCGTTGGCCTGCGCCGAAGCAAAACCGGCCAGGTTGCCCAGCACCATCAGTGTGTGCTGGTCAACGGTATAGACGTGGAACAGGTCGAACTGCATGCGCCCGGACACCCGCGCGAACGCCGGTATCCACTGCCCCAGCACGCCCAGGCGCGCCATCCGCGTCAGCGTATCAACCGCGCGCGGGCCACGCAGCAAGGCCATGAAGGCCGCGCGCGCCGCTGGCGTGGCCATGATGTACGCCGGCAAGCGCGGCAGCGCTTCGGCCAGCGCGCGCGCGGTGTGCGAACGCAAGCCGCGCACTTGCGCATTCGCGGCCCATGCAGCGAACAGCGCGAACACTTCGCCGATGTCGCCACGCGGCCAGGCCTTGTCGCGTGCGGCCAGGTAGCCGCCGTACAGGTCGAAGCGTTCGTCCAGCCGTTCCGGCCGCAGGCCGCCATCGAACTGTTCCTCGAAGCGCTGCAACATGCGGTCGCTCACGCGGCGCACGATCAAGGCGCTGCGGTAGAAGCCCTGCATCATCTTTTCGACACCGAGGTTTTCGGCATCGTCGGCAAAGCCGAGTTTGGCGGCCAGGGTTTTCTGGTAGTCGAAACGCAGGCGCTCTTCCGGCCGGCCGGCGACCAGGTGCAGGCCATAGCGCAGGCGACTCAGGGCGATGCGTTCGCGGCGCAATGCGCGCGCCTCGTCCGCACCGAGCTGGTCGAGGCCGACCAGTTGCTCCAGATCGTGCACACCCCAGGTACGCAACGCCATCCAGCCCAGCGTATGCAGGTCGCGCAAGCCGCCGGGGCCGTCCTTGAGGTTGGGCTCGAGGTTTTCCGAGGTGTCGCCGAAGCGCGCATGGCGCTGGCGCATTTCCTCACGCTTGGCGTCGAAGAATTCATGCGGCGGCCACACCTGGTCGGTGGCGATGGCTTCGTCCAGCCGCTGCACCGCAGTCGCGTCGGCCACCAGCGGGCGCGCTTCAATCAACGCGGTCAACACGGTCTGGTCGACAGCCGCCTGGGTGCATTGCGCGGGCGAGCGCACCGCGTGGCTGGCCGGCAGGCCGGCATCCCAGAGCAAGGCAAAGAAGCGCGACAGCGCCCCGTGGTGCGCCTGTTGCGCGTCGGCATTGGCCAGCACCAGCAAGTCGATGTCCGAATGCGGAAACAATTCACCGCGCCCGTAACCGCCGACCGCGAACAAGGCCAGCTGCGCGCCGGCCGGCACGCAGCGTTCCCAGGCTTCCTGCAGCAAGCGATCGGCCGCGCGGGCGCGCAGGGCCAGCAGGCGGTCGCTGCGAGTGCTGTGCACAAAGCGCTCGGCCAGGCGGGCGTCGCTGTCGGCCATCCATTGCCGCGCCTGCACGACCCAGTCGGCGTCGAACTGCACGGCGGGTACGGCGGCAGGCGACGACAGGGTTTCGTTCGCCGCCAGGTTCATCGGATCAAGCCAGCCAGGCGTCGTTGTCGTCGCCGGGGATGCGGGTCAGCACGTCGGCACCGTCGTCGGTGACAGCGATCATGTGTTCCCACTGCGCCGACAGCTTGCGGTCCTTGGTGACCACGGTCCAGCCATCGGGCATCACCCGGGTGTGGCGCGCGCCTTCGTTGATCATCGGCTCGATGGTGAAGGTCATGCCCTTCTTCAGCACCACGCCCTGCCCCGGCTGGCCGTAGTGCAGCACCTGCGGTTCGTCGTGATAGACCTTGCCGATGCCGTGGCCGCAGTATTCGCGGACCACGCTGAAGCGCTCGGCCTCAGCGTACTGCTGGATGGCGTGGCCGACGTCGCCCAGGGTCGCACCGGGTCGCACGGCCTTGATCCCGCGCCACATCGCCTCGCGGGTCACCTCGACCAGGCGCTTGGCCATCACCGACGGCGTACCGACGAAATACATGCGGCTGGTATCGCCATGCCAGCCGTCCTTCAGCACGGTCACGTCGATGTTGATGATGTCGCCGTCCTTGAGCACCTTTTCGCCGGGGATGCCGTGGCAGATCACGTTGTTGGCGCTGATGCAGGTGGCCTTGGGATAGCCGCGATAGCCGACATTGGCCGGGATCGCCTTCTGCACATTGATGATGTGGTCGTGGCAGATACGGTCCAGCTCGGCGGTGGTCACGCCCGGCTTGACGTGCGGGGCGACGATTTGCAGCACTTCGGCGGCCAAGCGGCCGGCTTCGCGCATCTTCTCGATTTCTTCGGGAGTCTTGAGGTTGATGGCCATGCGGGGATTATCGCCCATGAGCGCGGGGTTTGCGCGCAAGCGTCTGAAACGGCTATACTTCTCCGGATCGGGCACCCGCCCTCAAACACCGCCCACGCCGGGCGTCACCGGCGAATCCACACCTGCCGCCACAACCCGTTCCGGGGTGCTTCGCAAGAAGTCTGGAAACGGCGCGACAGGGAGGCCCAACCCCGGAATCCCGCCTGTCTCCATCACGGATGCCGGCAATCGCGCACCACATTCCCGCGCGATGGATTCCCCAACTGAAGGAAATACCGCAATGCCCCAGATCACCATGCGCCAGATGCTGGAAGCCGGCGTCCATTTCGGCCACCAGACCCGCTACTGGAACCCCAAGATGGCCCCGTACATCTTCGGTGCCCGTGGCCGCATCCACATCATCAACCTTGAAAAGACCGTCCCGCTGTTCAACGACGCGATGAACTTCATCAGCGGCGTGGCGCAGAAGCGCGGCACCATCCTGTTCATCGGCACCAAGCGCAGCGCCCGCGACGCGATCAAGGAAGAAGCCGAACGCGCCGGCCAGCCGTTCATGACCCAGCGCTGGCTGGGCGGCACCCTGACCAACTTCGCCACCGTGAAGAAATCGGTCGCCCGCCTGAAGGAACTGGAAGCGGCCGAAACCGACGGCACCTTCGACAAGCTGGTCAAGCACGAAGTGCTGAGCCTGCGCCGCGAGCGCGACAAGCTGGAAGCCAGCCTCGGCGGCATCAAGGACATGAACCGCCTGCCGGACGCGCTGTTCGTCATCGACATCGGCCACGAAGACATCGCCATCAAGGAAGCCAAGAAGCTCGGCATCCCGGTCGTCGCCGTGGTTGACTCCAACTACGACCCGGCCCTGGTTGACTACGCCATCCCCGGCAACGACGACGCCATCCGCGCCGTGCAGCTGTACGCCCGCGCCGCCGCCGACGCCGTGCTGGAAGGCAAGGCCGCCTCGCCCAATGCCGCGACCGTGCGCGAAGAGGAATTCGCCGAAGCCGCCGAAGGCGACGCCAAGCCGGCCCGCAAGCCGCGCGCCAAGAAGGCCGACGCTGCCGAGTAATCGGCATGCAACGCAGCCGCGAGATGATCGCGGCTGCCTCAATCCCCTCGTAGGAGCGACGTGAGTCGCGACGGCTTTCCGGCAAAGCCCGGTCGCGACTCACGTCGCTCCTACATGTTTCCAAAATTTTTCGAGGTTAGAACAATGGCTGAAATCACCGCATCCCTGGTCAAGGATCTGCGCGAGCGCACCGGCGCCGGCATGATGGAATGCAAGAAGGCGCTGGCCGAAAACAACGGCGACATCGACGCCGCTGCCGAAGCCCTGCGCAAGTCCGGCGCCGCCAAGGCCGACAAGAAGGCCAGCCGCGTTGCTGCCGAAGGCCGCATCGCCGTGGCTCAGGACGGCGGCAAGGCCGTGCTGGTCGAAATCAATTCCGAAACCGACTTCGTCGCCAACGACATCAACTTCAAGACCTTCGTCGATACCGTTGCCAAGGCCGCCCTGGCCGCCGGCGCGGCCGATGTCGAAGCGCTGAAGGCTGCCAAGCTGGCCTCCGGTGAAACCGTCGAGGAAGCCCGCGCCACCGCCGTGCAGAAGCTGGGTGAAAACATCCAGATCCGCCGCCTGGCCTGGGTGAACGGCAGCAACAACGTCGGTGCCTACGTGCACACCAACGGCAAGATCGGCGTCTTGGTTGACCTGGCCGGCGGCAACGCCGAACTGGCCAGCGGCCTGGCCATGCACGTGGCCGCGATGAACCCGCCGCACAACAAGGCCAGCGACGTGCCGGCCGACTTCGTCGCCAAGGAAAAGGAAATCGAACTGGCCAAGATGAGCGAAAAGGACAAGGCCAAGCCGGCTGAAATCCTCGAGAAGATCATCAGCGGTAAGATCAACAAGATCGTCAGCGAAGTCACCCTGTACGGCCAGAGCTACGTGCTGGACGGCGACAAGACCGTCGAACAAGCGGTCAAGGCCGCCGGTGGCGACGTGGTCGGCTTCACCCGCCTGGTGGTGGGCGAAGGCATCGAGAAGGTGGTGGAAGACTACGCCGCCGAAGTCGCCAAGGCGATGCAGGTCTGATCCAGCTGCCATGCTGCACTCGGAAAACCCGCGAGCGATCGCGGGTTTTCCGTTTCAGGGAGGCTTTTCATGCCCACCTTCAGCTAAAATCCCCGCGCCTTCGACAAACCGGAAAATCCCATGACCGCGCCCCTCGCCTATCGCCGCATCCTGCTCAAGCTGTCCGGCGAGGCTTTGATGGGGAACGAGGACTACGGCATCGATCCGGCCACGATCCAGCGCATCGCGCAGGAAGTGATCGAGGCGCAGGCCGCCGGCGCGGAAATCGCGCTGGTGATCGGCGGCGGCAACATCTTCCGCGGTGCCGGCCTGGCCGCCGGCGGCATGGATCGGGTCACCGGCGACCAGATGGGCATGCTGGCCACCGTGATCAACGCGCTGGCCATGCAGGACGCGCTGGAGAAACTCGGTGCGAAGGTCCGGGTCATGTCCGCGCTGAAGATCGATGCGGTGTGCGAGGACTACATTCGCCGCCGCGCCGTGCGCCATCTGGAGAAGGGCCGCATCGGCATCTTCGCCGCCGGCACCGGCAACCCGTTCTTCACCACCGACTCCGGCGCGGCGCTGCGCGCGATCGAGATCAACGCCGACCTGCTGCTCAAGGCGACCAAGGTTGATGGCGTGTATGACAAGGACCCGAACAAGCACACCGATGCGGTGAAGTTCGACAAGCTGAGCTACGACGAAGTCATCAACCGCGACCTGCAGGTAATGGACACCGCCGCCTTCGCCCTGTGCCGCGACAGCGACCTGCCACTGCGCATCTACGACCTTGGCGTGCCGGGGAATTTGATGCGAATTTTGCGTGGCGAAAACATCGGCACACTGGTGAAGGGCAGGGGGTGAGGCAGGTTGTTGGTTGCTGGTTCTTGGCAAAGCGAACACCTGCTTTGGCCCGTCATCCCGGCGAAAGCCGGGATCCAGCCTTTTGGAGTCCAAAGCAAGAGCTGGATCCCGGCTTTCGCCGGGATGACGAGCAAAAGCGAGAACGCCTGCCAAGAACCAAGAACCAGCAACCAACAACCTGCCTCACCCCCGCCCCAACCACTTCCCCGCCATCCGCCGCAACGATGGGTCGGTATCCTCCGAAGCTGCCAGTTCACCAATCTGCCGCCACGCCAGTGCGTGTGATTCGGCGCTGACTACGAAGGCCTCGCTGTCGCCGGCGCGCACCACGTAGCGCGCGTCGTAATGCCAGTGGCCGGGCACCTCGCCACGCTCGGGGATCCAGTGCCGGTCCAGGTCGAACAGCGCATCGCCTTCAATCGTCAAACCGGGCAGGCCGGATTCTTCCTCCGCTTCGCGCAACGCCACCCGCGCCAGATCGGTGTCGCCATCGGCATGGCCGCCCAGTTGCACCCAGATGCCCAGCTTGCGATGGTGGGTCAGCAGCACGCGCTGGCCGTCGGCGCTGACCAGCCAGGACGAACCGGTGAAATGCCCGGCCAGGCGTGCGCGTTCGAATGGCTGGCCGGGGTCATCCAGCAATGCCGCAAAGGCCGCGACCGTGGCCGCTTCGCCCGGCCAGCGCTGCCGATAGGCCGCCAGTTGTGCTGCAAATGTCATCGCCACTATCCCCGGCTTGCCCTGTTCAGACGCGCATTATCGCCCTCATACCGGCTCTCGCCGCTTGTGCGGCCGGGGCGCGGCAGGTAAGGTTCGGGGCAACACCTTGCTTGCCGCGGCCGCTTCGCCGGTTGCGGTTTTGTCTTTTCAACGCCTTCGGGGAACCGACTACATGCTGTTCCAGCGCAGAAAGCCACTCGACCTGATTCTTGAAACCGCGCAGAAGCGCTCTCTCACCCGCCAACTCGGTGCCTTCGACCTGACCATGCTCGGCATCGGCGCGGTGATCGGCACCGGCATCTTCGTGCTGACGTCTGTGGCGGCCAACAAGGCCGGCCCGGGCATGATCTACAGCTTCATCATCGCCGGCGTGGTCTGCGCACTGACCGCGCTGATCTATTCGGAAATCGCGGCGATGGTGCCGGTTTCCGGCTCCGCCTATACCTATTCCTACGCCGTACTGGGCGAGATCATCGCATGGATGGTCGGCTGGGCACTGATCCTGGAATACGCGGTGGCCGCCGGCGCGGTATCAGTGGGGTGGTCCGGCTATGCCAACGGCTTCCTGGCCCATCACGGGATCGGGTTACCCGACTTCCTGACCGCCGGGCCGTTCTGGGTCGAGCACATCAAGGATCAGGGTGCGGTGATCCATATGGTCGATGGCGTCGAGCACAAGGGCGGCTTCAACCTGATCGCCTTCCTGTTGTCGCTGCTGGTCACCTGGCTGCTGGTGGCAGGCACCAGCAAGTCGGCCAAGGTCACCGCAGTGCTGGTGCTGATCAAGATCGTTGCCCTGCTGGCCTTCATTGCGCTGGCCTTCCCCAAGGTACAGGGCACGAATTTCGAGCCGATGCTGCCCAACGGCTGGGGTACACCGCTGTCGGGCGTTGGCGTACTGGGCGCGGCAGCGTCGATCTTCTTCGCCTATGTGGGCTTCGACGCGGTTTCCACTGCGGCCGAAGAGACGAAAAACCCCAACCGCAACATTCCCATCGGCCTGATCGGCTCGCTGCTGGTCTGCACCGTCATCTACATGCTGGTGGCCTACGCGGCAATCGGCTCGATGGGCGCGCAACCCGGTGGCCCGCTGTCGCAAAGCAAGGAGCCACTGGCATTCGTGCTGCGCGAAATCGGCTATTCGTGGGTCGGCGATGCCGTGGGCTGGGCCGCGATCCTGGCACTGCCGTCGGTGGTGCTGATGATGATGTTCGGCCAGACCCGCATCCTGTTCACCATGTCGCGTGATGGCCTACTGCCGTCCAAGCTGGCGACGGTGCATCCGAAGTACAAGACCCCGCACGTGATCACCTGGATTACCGGCGTGTTCGTGGCCTTCTTCGCGGCGCTGTTCCCGGTGGACATCCTGGCCGACATCTCCAACGCCGGCACGCTGTTCGCCTTCCTGATGGTCGCCATCGGCGTGATGGTGCTGCGCAAGACCGAACCGGGCCGCGCTCGCCCGTTCAAGACCCCGCTGATCTGGATCGTCGGCCCGCTGGCCGCCGGCGGCAGCCTGCTGCTGTTCTTCAGCCTGGGCTGGAACCCGACGATCAAGTTCTTCTGCATCTGGGCGGTACTGGGCCTGATCGTGTACTTCCTGTATGCCCGCCGTCGCAGCCACCTGGCCCCCGGCAACGAAGCCTTGCTGCACGGCGCACCGGCCGACAAGCTGGAAGCCGACCCCCTAGTGCAGGAAGGCCCGAATAGCGGCCCGTAAGCATCGATCCTTCTCGGACGAAAACGGCGCGGGCAACCGCGCCGTTTTTCATTGCCTTGAACTCCGGCCTGTAGAATCCGCCGCATGACCACCCTGCCCTTCGATACTTCGCGCCTGCGCGAAAAAGCCGACAGCCTGATCGCCAACGTGCGCGAACTGGCCGCGCGCGGCTGGACGCCGGCCACCAGCAGCAACTTCTCCGAGCGCCTTGACGACAAACACGCCGCGATCACCGTATCCGGCCGCGACAAGGGCCGGTTGACGCCGGATGACATCATGGTCGTGGACATGGACGGCCAACCGGTCGCGACGCAACTCCGTCCCTCGGCCGAAACCCTGCTGCACACGCGGCTGTATCGGCGCTTCCCGGAGATCGGCTGCGTGCTGCACACGCATTCGCCGGTGCAGACCGTCGCCTCGCGGCTATACGCGGCGCAAGGCCACGTGCGCTTCGAAGGCTACGAACTGCAGAAGGCCTTCGCCGGCAACACCACCCACGAAGGCGCGATGGACGTGCCGGTGTTCGCCAATACCCAGGACATGACCGTGCTGTCCGCGCAGGTGGATGCGCTGCTGGACCGGCAACCGCTGTGGGGCTATCTGATCGACGGCCACGGCCTGTACGCTTGGGGTTGCGACCTGGCCGAGGCGCGCCGGCACCTGGAGGCGTTCGAGTTCCTGCTGCATTGCGAACTGGAGCTGCGCAAGCTGGGTTTTCGCGGCTGATACCCTGGCGGAATTCCCGCATTCCGCACGCACCACGGATTGCCGCCGCCGGTTTGCTACCCTGTCGCCCCCTTCCATCCGGACAAGCCGCCGCCATGAGCCGTTTGCGCATCTTTTCCGACACCGACCCAGCCACGCCGGAATTCGCCAGCCACGATCCGGCCGCGATTGCCGCCGAACTGCACAAGATCGGCGTGACCTTCGAACGCTGGCAGGCCAGCAAACCGTTGCGCGCCGGTGCCAGCCAGGAAGAAGTGATCGAAGCCTACAAGGCCGACATCGACCGCATCAGCGCCGAACGCGGCTTCACTACCGTTGACGTGGCCAGCATCACCCCGGACAACCCGAACAAGGAAGCCGCACGCGCCAAGTTCCTCGACGAACACTTCCACAAGGAAGACGAAGTGCGCTTCTTCGTCGAAGGCAGCGGACTATTCGTGCTGCACGTGGGCGACAAGGTGTATGAGATCGAATGCGTGAAGGACGACCTGATTTCCGTCCCCGATGGCACCACCCACTGGTTCGACATGGGCCCGGAACCGAGCTTCACCGCGATCCGTTTCTTCCAGCAACCCGATGGCTGGATCGGTCATTTCACCGGCAGCGACATCGCACGAAAATTTCCGCGTTACGAACAACCAGCCGCATGATGCCCCAAGCCATCCTCACCGACATCGAAGGCACCACCAGCAGCATTTCCTTCGTCAAGGACGTGCTGTTTCCCTATGCTCGCCGTGCCCTGCCCGGCTTCGTCGCCGAACACGGCGACGAGCCGCAAGTTCGGCAATGGCTGGATGCGGTGGCGGTGGAAAACGGCGGCATGTGCCAGGACGCGATGATCGTCGAGGCCTTGCAAGGCTGGATCGACGAAGACCGCAAGCACACCGCATTGAAGGCATTGCAAGGCATGATCTGGCAAGCCGGCTATCGCGATGCCGATTTCACCGCGCACATCTATCCCGACGCCGCGCCCGCGCTGCGCGGCTGGCATTACGCCGGCCTGCCGCTGTATGTGTATTCCTCCGGCAGCGTACCGGCGCAGAAGCTGTTCTTCGGCCACAGCGATGCCGGCGACCTGACCGGATTGTTCGCCGGCTGGTTCGACACCGAGATCGGCGGCAAGCGCGAAAGCGAGAGCTATCGCCGCATCGCCACCGCCATCGGCATCCCAGCTTCGGAAATCCTGTTCCTGTCCGACGTGGTCGAGGAACTCGATGCCGCCCGCGACGCCGGCCTGTGCACCGTGTTGGTGGATCGTCGCGACGACTACCCGCAACCGCGCCTCGACGACGCCACGCACGGGCATGCGCGTGTCGAAAGTTTCGATCAGATTTACCCCGACGCAAGTTGAGCCAGGCTCTCGACATATCCGAGAGCAATTCTCGTTTCGTCACGGTGCTGTGCTAGTCCTTAGAATTCGCCACGCGTAGCAAGCCCGCCCTTTCGCCAGCCAGCTCCGCGTCCTGTCCGCCAGCCAGTCACCACCCGCCAGCCCGGACCTGCCAATGCCTCCCATCGCGGAGGCATTTGCGTTTCTGGCGATCTAAACAAATCGATTCGTTTTCTCGGCGCAAGCGGGGATGACGAGTAAAACAAATTTTGCCCTTATGGCGAAGCCGGCTGCAGGCGATACGTTGTGCCGGCGATGCGCTCACCGAGCCAACGACCATTGGCACGCACTTCCACCTTGTGCTCGCCTGGCGCGAGATCGGTCGGCAAGGCACCTCGCCACAGGTGTTGCGAAGGCGTGGCTTCCGGCGAACGGTCATAGCCGCGCAAATCGTCGGCGGCATCGTCCTTTGCGTTCTCGACCAGCAAGCGTGGATCCGGCTGCACGACTTTCTTCATCGCCTGCCATGCGCTGCCATCGATGCGGTATTCCACCTGTGTTTCATCGTCGCCCATGAACACGTTGGCATACACGCCCCAGGCCGGATACGCACCCTGCCGCAGCACCTTCGGCGCGTGCAAGGCCATCACCGCATCGGGGTCGCGCGCGGGATGCCAAGACAAGGCATATTCGCCCTGCGGCTTGATCGTGAGCCGCGCGTAACCGTTCGGCGTGCCGTCGCTCATCGTGCTGTCGGGGATGCCCTCTGTGTCCTTCACGCCGGACCAGAACGCGCCGCAGGCCGCGCCGACATTGTATTCGTGCAATGGCTGCGCGCCATGCCAGCCCGTCTCCGCGCCGTGGAAGAAATGTCGCTGGTTGTGCGTATGCGCACTGAGGATCAACACATGCGGGAAATCCCTCAGCAGCGCGAACAGGCGCTCGCGATCAGTGTCGCGAAAAGTGTCACGCCCGGCCTGCTCGAACAACGGAATATGCACGCCGATCACCAACAGCCGGTCTTTCGGCGTGGTGCGCAGGAAAGCTTCGAGGAAGGCGAACTGGTCCTCACGGAACCCGCCGATGTAGGCCGGCTTCCGTCCCGGCATCGCGATCACGTCATCCAGCGCGATGAATGTGGCCATTTTCTCGTGCCGGCCGTGGCTATCCTTGCCGAGCGCGGCATGAAAACTGCGCAATGATGACGCGTCATCAACGGCATCCACGTCAACATCATGGTTGCCGGGCACGTACAACCACGGCACACTGAGCGCGGCATCGACCTGCTTGACCTGCCGATACAGTTGCGGCGCATCGTCTACGATGTCGCCCAGCGAAATGCCAATCTGCGCGTGATGCTGCCCTGCCAGCGGCGCGACGATGTCGCGGCGGTAGTAATCCACGTCAGTTGCCGACTTCACCTGCGGATCGGCGAACACGAGGACTTCGAGCGTCTCCGGCTTGTCCGCTGCGAATGCGCCGCCTGCCAGCAGCAACAGCAACAAGATCGATACAGCACGCATGACCGGTTCCGGATCGGAAGGATGTCCGGATTATCGCAATTTCCCGCGGATCAGCGATGCCGTTCGCGCAGCACCGCCACCGCATCGGCCAGCGACAGGCCGCGTGCGCGCAACAGCACGATCAGGTGGTACAGCAGGTCGGCGCTTTCGCCGAGCAGGGCGGCATCATCCTGAGCCACGCCGGCCAGTGCGGTTTCCACACCCTCCTCGCCGACTTTCTGCGCGATGCGGCGGGTGCCGGATTCGAACAGCTTGGTCGTGTAGCTGCCGGCCGGACGCTGCTTTTCGCGGGATTCGATCAACGCATCGAGTGCGGCGAGGAAATCTTCCGGCGCTTCGGGGAAGCAACTGGCGCGGCCAAGATGGCAAGTCGGCCCGTGCGGACGTGCCAGCACCAGCAAGGTGTCATTGTCGCAATCGGTCTTGATCTGCACCACATCGAGGAAATGCCCGGAGCTTTCGCCCTTGGTCCACAGGCGCTGCTTGCTGCGACTGAAGAAGGTGACGTGGCCGCTTTGCCGCGTGGCCTGCAAGGCCTCAGCATTCATGTAGCCAAGCATCAGCACGCGTAGGTTGTCGGCATCCTGCACGATGACCGGCAGCAGGCCGTCGCCTTTTTTCCAGTCCAGCACGTCTTTGTCGAATTCTCCGCTCACAGCCGCACCTCAATGTTTTCTTCGCGCAGGTATTGCTTCAAATCCGGAATCGCGATCTTGCCGCTATGGAACACGCTGGCGGCCAGCGCGCCATCCACGTCGGCGCGCTTGAACACATCGGCAAAATGTTCCGGCTCGCCCGCGCCACCGGAGGCAATCAGCGGTACGTTGCAGATCGCGCGCACCGCCGCTAGTTGCTCGATGTCGTAGCCCTTGCGCACGCCATCGCTGTCCATGCAGTTCAACACGATTTCACCCGCACCCAGTTTCCTGCGCGCGTGCCACCCAATCCAGCGTTCGCAGGCCGGCGGCGCGCATCTTCGACGGGTCGCCGGTGTATTGGCGAACGCGCCATTGTCCGTCGCCTTCGCGCACCGAATCCACGCCGACCACCACGCATTGCACGCCGAAGGCCGCCGCCAATTCCGAAATCAACTCGGGCCGTTCCAACGCCGGCGTGTTGACCGATATCTTGTCCGCGCCGGCATGCAGCACCGCGCGTGCGGTTTCGACGCTGCGGATGCCGCCGGCCACGCAAAAGGGAATGTCGAGCAGGCTGGATACGCGCTCCACCCAGGCCACATCGACATTGCGCCCTTCCGGGCTGGCACCGATGTCGTAGAACACCAGCTCGTCCGCACCGGCATCGCGATAGCGCAATGCCAGCTCGGCGATATCGCCCATGTCGATATGGTCACGAAACTTGACGCCCTTGACCACGCGACCATCGCGCACGTCCAGACACGGGATGATGCGTCGGCTCAGCATTGCAGCGCCTCGGCGACGGTGAACTTCCCTTCCAGCAATGCGCGACCCAGCACGATGCCGGTGCAGCCGCGTTCGCGTGCGGCGGGCAAATCCTGCAAACCGCTGACGCCGCCGGAAGCTTGCACTTGCAACGAAGGCGCGATTTTCGCCAGATGCGAATACAAGTCCAGATTCGGCCCCGACAACATGCCATCGCGGGCAATGTCGGTACACAACAGGTGTTGCAAGCCCGCTTGCGCGTAGCGTTGTGCAAGTTCATCGAGAGTAGAGCCGGAATTCTCGGTCCAGCCATGCACCGGCAATTGCCAGATGCCCGCCTCGTCCTGCCGTGCATCCAGTGCCACGGTGATGCGTTGCGCGCCGAATTCGCCCAGCCACGCGATCACGTCATCCGGTTGCCGTACCGACAGTGAACCCACCACCACCCGCGATGCACCGGCATCGAGGATGCGTTGCACGTCATCACGCGAACGCACGCCGCCACCAGTCTGCACTCTCAATCCAGTTTCGCCAGTGATGCGCGCCAGCAATGCGGCCAGCGTGTAACCGCCTGCGCGTGCTGCATCCAGATCAACCAGGTGCAACCAGTCCGCGCCTTGATCGGCATAGGTACGTGCGATTGCCAGCGGATCATCGCCGTAATGCGTTTCGCGTGCGTAATCGCCTTGCGCCAGCCGCACCACGCGGCCTTCGCGCACGTCGATGGCCGGATACAACTGGAATTGCGAAGAAACCACAGCCATGTTCATGCCAATCCGTATTCGATGAAATTCTTCAGCAAGCGCGCGCCGACGTCGGATGAACGTTCCGGGTGGAATTGCGCGCCAGCCACATTGTCACGCTGCACGACGGCGGCGAATTCACGCCCGTATTCGCAACTGGCAAGGCAGTCATCGCCCACCGGCGCGGCATAGCTGTGCACGAAATAGGCATGTGCGTTGTCGGCGATGCCATCCAGCAATGAAGCATCGCGGCGGCGGCACAGCGTATTCCATCCCATGTGTGGAATACGCACGCCCGCGCTGCTCGGCAGCTTGGTCACCTTGCCCGGCAGCAGGCCGAGGCAATCCACATCGTCTTCTTCAGAATGTTCGAACAGCAACTGCATGCCCACGCAAACGCCCAGCAGCGGCTTGTCCAGCATGCGCAGCACATCGATCAGGCCATGCGTGCGCAGCTTTTCCATGCCGACTGCCGCCGCACCAACGCCCGGCAACAGCACGCGATCCGCGCTGCGGATTTCGTAGGCGTCACCGGTCAGTTGCGCCTCCACGCCGATGCGTTGCAGCGCGCAGCGCACCGAGCCGATATTGGAACCGCCACCATCGACGAGGACAACCTTCACAACGCCCCCTTGGTGCTGGGCAGGTCCGAACCTTCGCGCCGCACCGCCATGCGCAATGCACGCGCGAAGGCCTTGAAGCAAGCCTCGACTTTGTGGTGGTCGTTGTCACCCTCGACCTTCAGGTTGAGGTTCAGCGCGGCCGCATCGCAGATCGAACGGAAGAAGTGTTCGACCAGCTCGGTCGGCATGTCGCCGACGCGCTCGCGATTGAACGTGCCATCGAACACCAAATACGGACGCCCGCCGAAATCCAGCGCGGCACTGGCCAGGGTCTCGTCCATCGGCAGGGTGAAGCCGTAACGGGCAATGCCACGCTTGTCGCCGAGTGCCTGCTTCAAGGCCTGGCCCAGCGCGATGCCAGTGTCCTCGATGGTGTGGTGCTCGTCGATGTGCAAGTCGCCCTTGGCCTCGATCTCCAATGCGATGCCACCATGCTTGCCGATCTGGTCGAGCATGTGGTCGAAAAATGGCAGCCCGGTCGAGATCTTCGCATCTGCGCTGCGGTCGAGGTCGATGGCGACGCGGATCCGGGTTTCCTTCGTGTTGCGCTGTACTTCAGCGCGGCGCGGCGCATCGGCCAGCTCGTGCGCGATGCCGGCCCAGTCCCACTCGCCACCGAATTCCGCAGTGCGCAGCTTGAAACCGCGAATGCCGAGGTTGCTTGCAAATTGCAGGTCGGTATCGCGGTCACCGACCATTACCGAGCGATCCAGGTCGATGCCGCGATCGCGCAAATAGTGCTGCACCAGCCCCAGCCCCGGCTTGCGGGTCGGCTTGTTGTCCGCGGGGAAGCTCTCGTCGATCAGCACTTCGCGAAAGTGAATGCCCTGACTCTCGAACACTTGCATCATCAGCCGATGCGGCCCTTCGAAGGTTTCGCGCGGATAGGCTTCGGTGCCGAGGCCGTCCTGGTTGGTCACCATCACGAACTCGAAACCGGCATCGCGCAGCTTCAGCATTGCCGGGATCACGCCCTTGAACAGGCGCAGCTTTTCGTAGGCGTCGATCTGATGATCGGCAGGTTCCTCAATCAAGGTGCCGTCGCGATCAACGAACAGTATCTTCACTGCCATCTTATGCCGCTCCTGCGGTTATGGGGCCCAAGGCCGACAGCACCGACAGCACGCTGTCGTTCTGCGCCGGCGTACCGATGGTGATGCGCAGTGCATCGCCAAGCTGCCGGGCGGCACGCTGGTCACGCACCACGACGCCTGCGGCAAGCAAGGCACGGAAGGCGGCTTCGGCATCGTGGAAGCGCAGCAGCAGGAAATTGGCATCCGACGGATACACCCTGCGCACACATGGCAGGGTCGCCAGCGCGCTGCGCATGCGTTCACGCTCGACCTTGACAATGGCGATGCGCTCGCGCGTGGCCGCCAGTGCGCCCGCCGACAGACCGGCAAGCGCAAGCTCCGCGCAGGGCGTGGGCACCGGATACGGTGCCTGGCAGCGCCGCAGCACGTCGATAAGCGCCGGATCACCGATGGCAACGCCGATGCGCGCTGCCGCCAGCGCATGTGCCTTGGAGAGCGTGCGCAACACCACAAGGTTGTCGTTGTCGCCCAGCAAGGTGGTTGCCGATGGCACGTCGGAAAATTCGCCATAGGCCTCATCGACGACAAGCAATGCCCTGCCGCGCAAGCATTTGGCCTGCGCATCCAGGTCCTCCAAGGCAACCGCGCCACCGGTGGGATTGGCCGGTGAACACAGGAACACCAGCCTGGCCTTCTCGCCGATGACCGGTTCGACAAGTTCGGAGAGGCGCGGCACGAATCCGGTCTCTCGATCGAGCAGCGGAATTTCGAGCACCCTCGCTCCCTGCAAGCGCGCGCTCACGGCGTACATGCCGAACACCGGGGGCAAGGTCACGACTCCCCCCTGCCCGGGCATGCAGGTGGCGCGCACCAGCAAGTCGATCGCTTCATCGCTGCCGCGACCGATCAACAGTTGCTCGGCATTCACACCGTACAACGCGGCCAATGCCTCGCGCAGCGCCGCAGGCTGCGGATCGGGATAGCGACGGCAGGCTCCCTCGGCATCGGCCCCATTTGCCCAGGCCGATTCGTTGGCATTGAGCCACACCTCGCCTTGCAATTTTTCCGTGCGTGCCGATGAATAACCGCCGAAGCTGCGCAAGTCCTCGCGCACCAGGTCAAGCACGCTCATGCTGCACGCCCCATGCGCAATGCAACCGCATTGGCGTGCGCATCCAGGCCTTCTGCCTGTGCCAGTACCAACGCATCGTTGCCGATGTTGCCGATGCCTTCAAAGCTGGCCGATTGCACGCTGACGAAATTCTGGAAGCTGGCCACGCTGACGCCGCTGTATGCGCGCGCCGCGCCATTGGTCGGCAAGACATGGTTGGTTCCGCTGCAATAATCGCCCAGTGCCTCGGGCGTGTAATCGCCCAGGAACACCGAACCGGCGGCTTCCACCTTGTCCAGCCATGCGCGCGGTTCGCGCAGCGCAAGAATCAAATGCTCCGGCGCGTAGGCATTGCTGATGGCGAAGGCATCACCGAGGCTCTCGACCTTGATCAGTCGCGATACCGACAAGGCCTTGGTCGCAATGTCCTTGCGCGACAGCGCAGCCAGTTGCACCGCCAGTTGCGCGCGCACGGCTTGCAACAACGCATCGTCATCGGAAACCAGCAACACCTGTGAATCCGGGCCATGTTCGGCCTGCGACAGCAGGTCTGCCGCAACGAAGGCCGCATTGGCACCGGCATCGGCAATCACCAGCACTTCCGACGGACCGGCCGGCATGTCGATGGCGGCGGCACCTGCTTGCGCGACCTGTTGCTTGGCCTCGGTGACATAGCTGTTGCCGGGACCGAAGATCTTGTCCACCTTGGGCACGCTGTCGCTGCCGAAGGCCAGCGCGGCAACAGCCTGCGCACCGCCAAGCTTGAATACGCGGGTCGCACCGGTGAGTTGCGCGGCAACCAGCACCGCCGGATCGGCGCTACCGTCCCTGCGCGGCGGCGTGCACAACACGATGTCGCGGCAACCGGCCAGCTTGGCCGGCACGCCGAGCATCAAGGCGGTCGAAGGCAAGGGCGCGCTGCCGGCCGGCACATACAGGCCGACGCGGACGATGGGCCGGATCACGCGCTCGCAAACCACGCCCGGTGCGGTTTCCACCGCATAGGATTTCGCCATGCCGGCGCGGTGAAAGGTTTCGATGCGTTGCGCGGCCTGCTCCATTGCGGCCAGCAGTTCCGGCGCGATGGCGGCGCGGGCGGCGGCGAATTCTGCTGCCGTCACTTCGAAGGATTCCAGTTGCACGCCATCGAAACGTGCGGTGATTTCGCGCAACGCGGCATCGCCACGTGCGTGCACGTCCTCCAGCAAGGCGGCGACATTGGCGCGGGTTTCGGCAGCGACCGCCTGCACCGGCCGGGCCAGTGCCTGCGCGCGTGCAGCCGCATCCAGCGTGGGCCAGTCGAGAACATTCATCGCAGCCGTGCTCATCTCGGCTGCATTCATGCTTGCCGTGTTCATGCCAGCGACCTCTCAACCGACAACACCATCAGCTTGCGCGCACCGGCGCGTTCCAGTTCTTCCAGCAACTGCCAGCTCACCGCGCCGTGGTGCATGGTTTGCAGGCCGAGCAGGCCATCGCCATTGGCCGGCAATTGGGTCAACGGATCGGCGTCACGCAGCAGCTTGCTCAATGCATCGAGGTTTTCTTCCGGTGCGCGGAACATCAGCAGTTGCCGGCTCTCCGCTGCCAGCACGCCATCCATGCGCCGCAGAAGCATGCTCATCAGGTCGGCACGGGCGTCGTCGTATTCGCGCACCGGGCCGGCCAGCACCGCTTCACTTTGCAGCAGGGTTTCGACCGGCTTCAAGTGATTCGCGGCCAAGGTTGCTCCACTGGAAACCAGGTCGCAGATCAGATCAGCCGTACCCAGCTTGGGCGCAATCTCGACCGAGCCGGACAACTCGACCACGCCGGCGCTGATGCCATTGGCGTCCAGCCAGTTCGACAGGATTGCCGGGTAACTGGTGGCAATGCGCTGGCCCTGCAATTGCGCCGGGCCGGTCCATTCCCATTCCTCGGGGATCGCCAGCATCAGCCGGCAGCCGCCGAAGCCGAGTGGGCGCAGTTCACGGTAGGCCGGCGGGATGCCGTTGCGCGCGCGTTCGCCGGCTTGTTCGTCCAGCTCGTTGCGGCCGACCACGCCGAGGTCGCAGACGCCATCGGCGATCAAGCCGGGGATGTCGTCGTCGCGCACCAACAGCAGGTCGATGGGCAGGGATTCGCCATAGCAGAACAGCTTGTCGCGGCTCTGCCGCCAGCTCAGGCCGCAGGCGGCCAGCAGCGCACGGGCAGGTTCGGCCAAGCGGCCGCTTTTCTGGATGGCGATGCGCAGGCGATCACGCGCCGCGTGTGTGTTGAGGACAGTCATCAGGAAAGACTCAATGCGAAGCGGAAGTGCGCGCGCCGGTTTTCTGGCGGCCGAGCGCGGCGGCGTAACCGCCTGTGCCGCGCTCCAAGGTGCGGGCCACGCGGCCGATCGTGGTTACGCTGACCTGGGTCTGGTCGTGGATTTCTCGGTAGGGCACGCCCTGGGCCAGCAAGGGCACCACCCGCCAGCGGTCAGCCATGGCTTCCAGCTCGGCGGGGGTGCACAGGTCTTCTAGGAAGGCCTGTACGTCCTCCGGCCGCGACAACGCGGCCAGCACGCGAGCCAGCGCCGACAGCGGGGCATCAGGATTTCCATTGGCGGCGGGGCGGCGTTTCACGGGATTGCAGGCATCTTCTTGTATTAATACGTTAATACAATATTCGAACCTGCAACCGGCCGTCAAGCAATGCGGAATGTGAGAAAGTCCGTATTCTTCGCAATTACGCGTTCTGACTAGCTGGGTGCACTTCCCAAGACAGGCAGGACAGCATGAATGAGCAAGGCCACGAGGGCCTGGGGATGCCGCAGCGAAACAAACATCTTGCATGGGCATGGACGACGCTTCTGGGCATGCTGCTCGCCTTGGCCTTGCCCGCTGCGCACGCCACCTCGCCGTTGCGGCTGGACGACAGCGCGCGGCAAGTCGTGCTGGCACCACACACCACCTGGTTCCACGATGTCGATGGCAAGGCCGGGCTGCCCGAAATGCAACGCGAGCTCGCCGAAGGGCATTTCCAGCCCCTGCCCGCGGGCAGCGCCGAATTCGGCTTCCAGCCCGGCGCTTACTGGTTCCACATCGGCCTGCTGAACCAGAACGCACGCGAACCACGCTGGCTGCTGGTGCAGCAATACTCGTTGAGCGACCGCATCGAGATTTTTGCGCGTTATCGGGATGGTCATGTCGAGCATCGGCTTGGTGGTGACCACGTGCCGTTCGACCAGCGCGCGATTCGCTACCGCCACCCGAATTTCGAAATCGACCTGCCGGCCGGCGAGCCGGTCAATCTGTATGTGCGCGTGCAGAGCGAAAGCTCGATGCAGGTGCCGCTGGTGCTGTACACGCCCGGTGCCTTCAGCGAAATGGCGCGCGATGCGCAATTCGGCATCGGCATCTATTACGGCATCCTGCTGGCGCTGTTCGTCTATAACCTAGCCTTGTTGATCACTCTGCGCGACGCTAACTATTTCTGGTACATGCTGCACGTCAGTGCCTTCGGCCTGGTGCTGTTCGCGCTGTATGGATTGGGTTTCGAATACCTGTGGCCGCGTTCGCCGTGGCTGGCCGACCAGTCGATCCCGCTGTCGATCTGCCTGTCGCAGATCTGCATGCAGCAATTCGCGCGCAGCTTCCTTGGCCTGCGTCATCGCTGGAAAACCGGCAACCGCGTCGGACTGGGCCTGATCGCATTCTTCGTAGTGCTGGGTTTGTCCAGCAGTGCCATGACGATTCGCACCTCTACCCAGATTGCCGCGGTCGCCACGCTTTTCAGTGCCACCTGGATCGCGATCGAATCGGTGGTCGCATTGCGCCGCGGTTACAAGCCAGCACTGCTGTTCCTGATCGCGTGGGCAACATTCCTGCTCGGCATCGGCCTGTTCTCGATGATCGCCTTCGGCCTGGTACCAAAGACCTTTGTCACCGAATACGGCGTGCAGATCGGCTCGGCCATGGAAATGCTGCTGCTGTCGATCGCACTGGGCTACCGCTACGGCATCCTGCGCAGCAAGAACGAACACATCGTGCGCGAGGCCAATGAACAACTGGAAATCAAGGTGCAGCAGCGCACCAGCGAACTCAGTTCCGCGCTGTCCCAGCTGGAGGATGCACACGTCAAGCTGCGCGAATTCGTGCGCTACGACGGCCTGACCGACCTGTACAACCGCACCCATTTCCGCGAGGCCTTCGAGCTGCTGCTGGCGCAGGCCCACGACAGCCACACGCCGATCTCGCTACTGATGATCGACTTGGACCACTTCAAGCGCATCAACGACGAATACGGCCACCTCGTCGGCGACGATTGCCTGCGCCAGGTATCGAAGGTCATGGCTGAGGCCTTGCAACCCCATGGTGCACTGCTGGCCCGTTTCGGTGGCGAGGAATTCATCGCCGCCCTGCCCGGCCTGGACCGCGAAGCGGCCACGGCCGTCGCCGAACAGGTACGCCTCTCCCTGCGCCACCACCCTTGCCACAGCGGCACGCTGGCGATCCCGCTTTCGGCCAGCATCGGCGTGCACGCCATCAACGCCGGCGCTGGTGACAGCCTGGACTCCGCACTGCAGGTCGCCGACCAGGCTCTGTATGCCGCCAAGTCCGGCGGCCGCGATTGCGTGCGGATGATCTAGGGAAGGTCGGGACAACTCGGCTTTTGCTCATCATTCCCGGAAAAGCGGGAATGACGGACTGGAGGTTGATGCCCGTACCGGCATTCAGCGCCCGGCCAGCGCCCGCGCCTGCTCCAGCTCCACCTTCAAGGTCGAAGCCAGCTCGTCGCGCTTCACTTCGAACTGCTGCTCGCGTTGCAGGTCCTTGACCGCGACCACGCCGCGCGCGGTTTCATCCTCACCGCACAACACCACGAAGCGGATGCCGGCACGGCTGGCGTATTGGAATTGCTTGCCGATCTTCTTCGGCTCCATCTGCACTTCGGTATTGATGCCACCGGCGCGCAGGCGGCGGGCGATGTCCAACGAATCGGCCATGCGCGCGTCGTCCATCAGCGCCACCATTGCCTGCACGCTGCTTTCGTCAACGCCGGAAATCAACCCGGCTTCGCGCAATTGCCAGAACAAACGGGTCATGCCGATGGAGATGCCGACGCCCGGCAGCTTGCTCTTGGTGTAGTGCGAAGCGAGGCTTTCGTAACGGCCGCCAGAACAGATCGAACCGATCTGCGGGTAGTCGTTCAACTGCGTCTCATAGACGGTGCCGGTGTAGTAATCCAGGCCACGCGCAATGCTCAGGTTCAGGCAATACGCGCTTTCCGGCACGCCCAAGGCCTTGACCAGGGTCAGCACTTCGCGAAGCTCGGCCACGCCTTCGAGCAAGGCGGCGCTGCCTTGTTGCGCGGCCAGCGTATCGAGAATGGCCAGTGCGTCGGCGTGGTTCTTGCTGCGGATTTCGACGAAATCGAGGATGCGCCGCACTGCATCGGCCGGCAGGCTGAAGCCCTCGCCCATCAAGGTTTCGCGCACGTAGTCCGCGCCACGCTTGTCCAGCTTGTCCACTTCGCGCAGCACCAACGCTTGCTGCTCGCTGTCGGCCACGCCTTGCGCTTCGAAAAAGCCACGCATCAGCTTGCGGTTGTTGAACTGGATGGTGAAATCGCCGATGCCCAGTTCCGAGAACACCGCGTGGATCACGCCGACGATCTCGGCATCGAAGCGGATGCTCAGCTCGTCCTTGCCGATCACGTCGATGTCGCACTGGTAGAACTCGCGGAAGCGCCCGCGCTGGGCGCGTTCGCCGCGATACACGCGCTGGATCTGGTAGCGACGGAACGGGAACGCCAGTTCGTGTTCGTGTTCGGCCACGTAGCGCGCCAGCGGCACGGTCAGGTCGAAGCGCAGCGCCAGCTCGGGCAGGCCTTCGGATTGTTTCTCCAGCGCGCCGGTCGATTGCGCGAAATATACTTGGCGCTCGGTCTCGCCGCCGGACTTGGTCAGCAGCACTTCGGACAGCTCGAACACCGGCGTTTCCACCGGCAGGAAGCCGAAGCGTTCGTAGTTGCGGCGAACCGTGTCCAGCATGCGCTGGAAAGCGATCTGCTCGCGGGGCAGCAGTTCCATGACCCCGGGCGGCGTGCGCGGCTTGATCAAGCGTGACTCCAGAAGATTCGTGCGGCGTTGACTGGTTGCGCATTTTAGCCGCTGCCGGGGCGAATCCGCCCTCCCCCTTGCCCGGGACCGGTACGATTGCCTACAATAGGCGGCTCGCGGGGTGTAGCTCAGTCTGGTAGAGCGCTACGTTCGGGACGTAGAGGTCGCAGGTTCGAATCCTGTCTCCCCGACCAAATTCCTGATTTGAACGACAAACACCGGCCCCGCGCCGGTGTTTGTTTTTCCGACCACCGCATGGCATCCGCCACGGCCCCGGCAAGGAGCCCCCATGTCACTGCCACCTTCCACGACCGACGCCCGCAACGGGCGATGGCTGGTGCTGGCCGGCATCCTGCTGGCCGCGTTCAACCTGCGCACGGCGGTGACTTCGCTGACCCCGCTGCTGGACGTGCTGGGCGAGGCCTTCGGTTTCGGCTCCATGATGACCGGCGTGCTGGGCATGGCCCCGACCGCCGCCTTCGCCGTGGCCGGCGTGCTGACTCCGGCGTTGGGCCACCGCATCGGGCTGGAACGCACCGCCCTGCTGGCGATGGCGCTGGCCGCCGCCGGCCTGCTGGCGCGTGCGCTGGTTGGCGGCGCGGGTGGGCTGCTGGCGACCAACACCTTGGCGCTGGTCGGCATGGGCATCGGCAACGTGGTGTTGCCGCCGCTGGTGAAGCGCTATTTCGCCGACCGCGTGGGCGCACTCAGCACCGCCTACATCACCGTGCTGCAACTGGGCACGATGCTGCCGGCGCTGGCAGCGGTGCCGCTGGCCGATGCGGCCGGCTGGCGCGTTTCGCTGGGCGCGTGGTCGCTGGTGGCGGTCGCCGCTGCACTGCCGTGGATCGGTGTGCTGATGAAGGAACGCCAGGCCGGCACCACACTGTCGCGCCTGCACGATGCCGCCGTGCAAGCGGGCGACGAAGCGCCGGAACTGGCCGCGCCAGCGCCAGCCGGGCGCGTGTGGCGCACCTCGCTGGGCTGGAGCATGGCGGTGATGTTCGGCATGACCTCGCTGATCAGCTATTCCATGTTCACTTGGTTGCCGCGCCTGCTGGTCGAAGCCGGGGCCAGCCGCGCCTTCGGCGGCGTGATGGTGGCGCTGTTCTCGGCGCTGGGCCTGGTCAGCGCGTTGAGCATGCCGATCCTGGCTACGCGCATGCGCAATCCCTTCCCGCTGGTGCTGGCTTGCACGCTGGCTTATCTGGGCGCGTTCGCCGGCCTGTTGTGGGCACCGATGCAGGCACCGGTACTGTGGGTGATCCTGCTGGGATTAGGGCCGAGCACCTTCCCGCTGACCCTGACCCTGATCAACCTGCGCACGCGCTCACCGCAGGCGGCGACGGCGTTGTCGGGTTTCATGCAGGGCGTGGGCTACGCCTTCAGTTGCCTGGGGCCGTTGTTGTTCGGCTGGCTGCACGCGTTGACCCATCGCTGGGAAGCGCCATTCGCCTTCCTGCTGCTGTGCGCGGCGTTGGTGCTGATCAGCGCGTGGTTTGCGTGCAAGCCGCAATATCTGGAAGACCGCTGGCACGCATGACTTGAACCTGCGCTCAAAGTTGCGGATGCCTTACCTGGCCTTCGCCGTGCACCACGAAGCGCTCCACCGTCAGCGCTTCCAAACCCATCGGGCCATAGGAATGCAGGCGAGTGGTGGAGATACCGATTTCCGCACCCAGGCCGAGTTCGCCACCGTCGCTGAAGCGCGACGAGGCGTTGACCATCACCACCGCCGAGCGCAACGATTCGATGAACTTGCGTGCGTTGGCTTCATCGCGGGTGACGATGACTTCGGTATGGTCGGAAGCGTATTGGCGGATGTGGGTGATGGCCTCGTCCAGCGAGTCAACCACGCGCACGGCGATGATCAGTTCAAGGAATTCTGCCGCGTAGTCGTCTTCGTTGGCCGGCTTGGCATCGGGCATCAGCGCCAGTGCACGCGCATCGGCGCGTACTTCCACGCCGCGCCCGCGCAACAGTTCCGCTGCCTTGGGCAGGAAATCGGCGGCGATGTCCTTGTGCACCAGCAAGGTTTCCAGCGCATTGCAGGCGCTGGGCTTGGCGACCTTGCCATCCAGTAGCAGGCGCAGCGCCACGTCAAGGTCGGCGCTGGCATCGACGAACTGGTGGCAGACGCCCTTGTAGTGCTTGATCACCGGCACGCGCGCGTGTTCGGCGACGAAACGGATCAGGCCTTCGCCGCCGCGCGGAATCGCCAGGTCAACGATGTCGTTCAACTGGATCAATTCCAGGATGGTTTCGCGGCGCAGGTCCTCGACAAGAGTGAGTGCCGCATCATTCAATCCGGCTTCACGCATGGCGCGCTTCAGCGAAGCGGCAATCGCGGTATTGGAATGGATGGCCTCGGAGCCGCCACGCAGGATCACACCATTGCCGGCCTTGATGCACAACGCGGCGGCATCGGCGGTGACATTGGGCCGTGCTTCATAGACCATCGCGATCACGCCCAGCGGCACGCGCACGCGCTCGACCACGATGCCGTTGGGGCGCACGTCGCGGCGGGTGACCTGGCCGACCGGATCGGGCAAGGCGGCGACTTCACGCAATGCGGCGGCCACATCGGCCAGGCGCTTGTCGTTGAGCAACAGGCGGTCGAGCATGGCGCTGCCGGTACCCTTGGCCTTGGCCGCTTCGATATCCTGCGCATTGGCAGCCAGGATGACGGCAGCATCGGTTTCCAGCGCGCTCGCCATCGCTTCGAGCAAGGCGCTCTTGTCGGCGGTGGACAACTGCGCCAGCGCCTGCGATGCGTCGCGGCAGGCCAGGGCGAGGGATTTGATGGTGGTCATTTGACGGGAATAGGGAATGGAGAATAGGGAATGGTTGAAAGCAGAAGTCGGCAAGGCTGAAAGAGATTCGGCATGCAGGCAGTTTGCGCCTTGCCCATTCCCGATTCCCTATTCTCCATTCCCGGCTTCACAGCAGCACCAAGTCGTCGCGATGGATGATGTTCTCGCCATAGTTGTAGCCCAGGATCGCCTCGATGTCGCGCGAATGGCGGCGGGCGATCTGGCGCACATCGGCAGCCGAATACTGGCTGATGCCGCGCGCAATGGCTTGCGTGTTGCCGGCTTCTTCACGCAGCGCCACCTCGATGGTGTCGCCACGGCGGAAGTCGCCTTCCGCCGTCAGCACGCCACCAGGCAACAGCGACGCGCCCTTGTCGCGCATGGCCTTCGCCGCGCCGATATCGATCAGGATGCGACCGGCTTCGACCGGCGCGTGGCGCAGCCACGACTTGCGCGCTGCCAGCCGGTTTTGCGCCGGACGAAAGCGGGTGCCGTGCAACTTGCCTTGCGCCAGCGCCTGTACCGTGGCGGCGTGGGTGCCGTTGAACAGATAGGTTTCGATGCCGGCGGCGGCGGCCTTGGCGGCGGCTTCCAGCTTGGTACGCATGCCACCGGTGCCGACCGTGCTGCCGGCCTCGCCAGCCATCGCGAAGAATTCCGGCGTCAACGCTTCGACGTCGAGGATGGGCTTGGCATCTGCATGCGTGCGTGGATTGGCCGAGTAGAAACCGTCGATATCGGTGGCGATGAACAGCGCATCGGCATCAATCAATGCTGCAACGGTGGCGGCAAGGTTGTCGTTGTCGCCAAGTTTGAGTTCATCCACCGAGACGGTGTCGTTCTCGTTGACCACCGGCAACGCACCCAGCGCCAGCAATTCACTCAGTGTGGCGCGCGCGTTGAGATAGCGACGACGATTGCGCAAGTCGTCGTGGGTCAGCAGCACCTGCGCGACCGGACGCTCGAAGAATCGCTGCCACAGGCCAATCAATTGCGCCTGGCCCAATGCGGCCAGCGCCTGCTTCTCCGCCATCGCCGCGCCCGCGCTGCCCTTGCGATGCAGCAGTCCGCGCCCGGCAGCGACCGCTCCGGAGGAAACGATCACCACTTCGCGACCGGCAACGATACTGGCCGACACGAATTGCGCCAGGCCCAGCGCATGGCGCGGGCTGAGGCCTTCGCCTTCTGCTGCCAGCAAGCTGCTGCCGACCTTGAGCACGGCGCGTTTCCACTGCGGCAGGGTTTGTTCGGCGAAGGGGGTCATGGGTCAATCAGTTCGTACTGAAAGAAGAAGGAGTCGTCATCCCGGCGCAAGCCGGGATGACGAACGAAAGATCACTGTTACAACGCGCTCCACCGCGCATTCAATTCCTCCAGACGCAAATCCGCCGCCGCACCGGGCGAGGTGCGTGCAGCCAGGCTGGATTCCGGCGTCCTGCCCTCGCCCGCCTTGTCGCTGGCCGCAGCCGCAGCCTTATAGGCCTCGCGGAATGGCACGCCGGCGATGGCCGCTTCCACCGCAACATCGGTGGCGTACATACCGCTGTCGATGGCCGCGCGCAGCTTGTCGTCGCGCCATTCCAGGTTGGCCAGCAGCGCCGGCAGCAATTCCAGCGCGGCCAGGCCACGGCCAAAGCCATGGAAGATCGCGCCCTTGCTGGCCTGCAGATCGCGGTGATAGCCGGACGGCAACGACAACAATTGTTCGATCTCGGTGCGCGCCGCCGCCACGCTGGCGTGGGTGGCGCGCATCAGTTCGATCACGTCGGGATTGCGCTTGTTCGGCATGATGCTGCTGCCAGTGGTGTATTGCGCCGGCAACGCGACGAAGCCGAACTCGGCACTGGTGAACAGCGACAAATCCCAGGCGATGCGGCGCAGGTCAAGCGTGGCGCTGCCGAGGGCTTCCAGCGCGGCCAGTTCGAACTTGCCGCGCGAGAGTTGCGCATAGATCGGCGACACCTGCATGCGCGCAAAGCCCAGCGCCTGAGTGACGTGTTCGCGATCCAGCTTCAGGTTGACGCCGTAACCGGCCGCCGTGCCCAGCGGGTTGCAATCAATCAATTTCAAGGTGTCGGCGGCGCGGCTCGCATCGTCGATGAAGGCTTCGGCCCATCCGGCCCACCACATGCCGGCGGAAGACACCACTGCGCGCTGGATATGCGTGTAGCCGGGCAGCGGCAAATCCTTTTCTGTCTGTGCGCGATCCAGTGCGACCCGTGCGACGTCTTTCGACAGCGCGGCAACGCGGGCGAGCTTTTCCTTCAGCCACAGGCGCGTGGCGACCAGGATCTGGTCGTTGCGGCTGCGCCCGGTGTGGATCTTGCGGCCGGCATCGCCCAAGCGCTCGGTCAGGCGGAATTCGATGGCCGAATGGCCGTCTTCATAGCGCTCGTCCAGCACGAAGTCGCCGCTGCGGAAATCTTCCGCCAACACGGCCAGTTCGCGCCTCAGGCCAGCCAGTTCATCGGTGGTCAGGATGCCGATGCGTTGCAGGCCTTCGGCATGCGCGGTACTTGCGGCGATATCGTGCAGGAAGAATTCGCGATCCAGCAGCACGTCGTCGCCGGCAAGGAATTGCTGGATCTGCGCATCGACCGCCACGCCGGGTTTTTGCCAAAGCAGGTCGCTCATGCTGCCTCCGAAAAATATTCGCCTTGCGGTATTCCAGCCAGTTCGTCGAAGCCGAACGCCAGGTTGAGGTTCTGCATCGCCTGCGTTGCCGCGCCTTTCAGCAGGTTGTCCAGCGTCGCCACCACGACCACGCGCTTGCCGCCGGGGGCGACGGTGAAGCCGCCAATCTGCACGCCGTGCCTGCCGGCGATGCGGCTGACCCACGGCGCATCGTCGCTCACCCGGATCAGCGGCTCGCCTTCATATCGCTGCCGATACAAAGCGCGCACTTCTTCCACTTTCAGCGGCTTTTGCAGCCACAGGTTCGCGGTCAGGGTGATGCCACGGAAATGCGGCGCGACGTGCGGCATGAATTCCACCGGCACGCCCAACTGCCGCGAGACTTCGCGCTCGTGCATGTGGTCGGCCAGCGAGTACGGCATCAGGTTGTCGCGCAGCAGCTCGACATTGTTCTTGTCCGAGGGCGTGGTGCCCGCGCCGGAATAGCCGGACACGCCGAAGCACTGCGGCGGTCCGGCCAGCTGGTTCAGCAGCGGCGCGATGGCCAATTGCATCGCGGTGGCATAGCAACCGGGATTGCTGATGCGCTTTTGCCCGGCGTATTGGTTGCGGGTGAGTTCCGGCAGGCCGTAGAACCAGGTTTCGTCGAAGCGATAATCGGCGGACAGATCAACAACAACCGGTTCGGAAGCAGCGGGATTCGCTTTTGCCGCGTCGATGGCGGCGACATATTCGCCGGCCTTGCCATTGGGCAGCGCCAGCACGATGGCATCGGCATGCTTGGCCGCGACGGCTTCCGGCGACAGGTTCTCATAGCGCAATTCGCCGGCATACGCGGCATTGTGTTCGCGCACCAGCTGCCCGTCGAGTTCACGCGAAGAGACGAAGGCCAGTTCGAACTGCGGATGCGCCGCAACCAGCTTGATCAGCTCGCTGCCGGTATGCCCGCGTGCGCCGACGATGCCGAGGGTCTGCTTTGCACTCATCTCATTCCACCCAGCTGGCCGGCCGCGTTGCAGTGTGCTGCGCGCAGCGGGCGATGTCGTTGAAGTCGTTGATGCCGTACCAGAACAGCTTCCACTTGTCCTGTTTGTAGCTGCCGTCGGACTCGCTGTAATAGAAGATGTTGACCGGGTTGTTGCGGCGCGAACGCCAGAACATCTGCGGGTTTTCCTCGCGCGCCACGTGCCAGACGGCGCGACCGAGGCCTTCGCCTTGCGCTTCGTCGAGCACGGCGAACTTGTCCAGGTAGGCGAAGCCTTCCTCCCGGGTCAGGATCATCGCCGCACGATAAGTTTCGCTGACATACACACGGAAAGGCGTGGTCTTGTCGAAATAGTCATCCACCAGCGTGCGGCCGAAGCTGGATTCGATCAACGTGCGCATGCGTTCCTTGTCGATGCCGTCCCACGAGGTGAAGCGCAGCACGCGTTCGCCACGGCGAATCATCGTGCCCGATCCGCGATGGGTGAACAACTCCTTGGCCAGTTCATCGGGCTTGGTCATCGACACCGATGAAGTCAACGGCAGTGCATCCAGCAATTCCTTGATCTGTTCCACCTTGACCCGCATGCCGCCGTTGATCCACGGCTGCGCCATCAAGTCGTCGTATTCGGTGGTGAGATTGATCGATTCGATCAGCTTGCCGTTTTCATCGAGCAGGCCACCGGTGCCGGTCAAGAACACGATCTTGTACGGCTGCAGGGTCTTGACCAGTTCGTTCGCGGCCCAATCCGCATTGATGTTCAAGTACTGGCCGCCAACGGTGACGCCGAGGCTGGCGATGATCGGGATCGCGCCGATGCGGATGGCCGCCTCGATCGCGCCGGTTTCCACGCGCGACACGCGACCGACCAGTCCGAACTTGTCCAGGCCGAGGAATTCGGCCTCGAACACATTGGTCGTCAGCGAGGTCGCGTGCACGCCTTGCGCGTGCAATTCCGACACCAGCTTCATGTTCTCGCGGATCATCACCTTGCGCACGATCGCCAGCGCGTCGTTGCCGGTCACGCGCAGGCCATCGACGGTCTGTTTCTCGATGCCGGCGGCGGACAACTCCTCGTCCAGTTGCGGGCCGGCGCCGTGCAGGACGATCGGAGTCAAGCCGACCTGTTGCAGGAAGGCCAGCGAGGACACTAGTTCGTCCAGGTTGTCGCGCAGGATCGCGCCGCCGACCTTGATCACGGCGAAGCGTTTGGCGTCCAGTTCCGAAAAACGCTTCAGGTACTGGTCGATTTCCTTCGCGCTGCCCATGTTGGAGAGCAGCTTGACGATGGTCTGCCGGGTTTGTTTGTTGGCTTCGATGTTCATGCGGAAAAGATGCGTTGCACGGTGTCGGCGTAATGCCGCAGTTGTTGCAGGGAAACCCATTCATCGGCGGTGTGCGCCTGGGCGATGTCGCCGGGGCCATACACCAGCGCGGTCAGGCCGGCGGCGGAAAACAGCGAGGCTTCGGTCCAGAAATCCACCGCGTTGCCGATGGGCAGGTTCAATTCGTCGGCCAGATCACGCGCTTGCAGCCTTCGCTCTTCGGCATGCGCCACATCGCCGGAGGGCAGCGACGGCCCCCAGAAGGTCGGCTCGTAGTCGGCCAGCGCATCGGGATTGGCGAAGGACTTGAACGTGGCATGCAGCTCGTCCGCATCCTGCGACGGCAGCGGGCGAAAGCCGAAACGCACTTCCGCGCTGGGCGCGATCATGTTCGCCTTGATTCCGCCTTCGACCTTGCCAATGTTGAAGCGCAGGCCGGTCAAGCCGCCGAAACGCAGGTGTTTTTGCGCTTCGACGTGATCCAGCACAGCCACGCCCCAGCGCATTGCGTTGTGCAGCGCGCTCAATTGCAACGCGTTTTCGGCCGATGCATGGCCGGCCTGGCCCTTGAATGCCATTCGCACCGCCGCGATGCCGCGATGTGCCAGCACCGCTTCGCCGCAGGTCGGCTCGGCAATGATCGCTTCCTTGAAGCCGTATTCCCTTTCGTTGCGCGCCAGGAACGCGGCGATGCAACGCGGGTCGTTGGCTTCTTCGTCACTGGAGAACAGGAAAGCGGCATCGCCCTTGCCCGCTTGCGCGGCCGCGATCAGCGCCGCCGCTGCGCCCTTGATGTCGCATGTGCCCAAGCCAATCGCCTTGTCTTCGGTAACGCGCAACCGGTGCGGATTGGCCGACCAATGCGGCGAATCTGGCACGGTATCCAGATGCACATTGAAAACGCGCTTCGGATTGCCGCGCACTGCGAACAACGACACTGCGCCCGCACCATGGTCGGTCACTTCGATCCTGAAATCCGGCAACTGCGTGCGGATGTAGTCGAAGATGCCGCCCGTGGTAATGGCACGCGGCGGGTTGCGGGTGTCGAAGGACACCAGTTTTTCGAGGTGGTTGAGGGTTTGCTCAAGCATGGCGTTTGTCTTTGCTCGTCATTCCCGCGAACGCGGGAATCCAGCTTTATTCGTGCGAAAACCAAGAGCTGGATCCCGGCTTGCGCCGGGATGACGATTCATTGATTCAACGATTCCAATGGTTTCGATTACCTGTTGACCTCGGCCCACATCGTCGAGCTCATGCCGAACAACTTGATGAAGCCTTCGGCCTCCTCCACACCCCAGTCGGCCGACTGCGCATAGGTCGCGCCCTTGGCGTTGAGCAGGTGCGGCGACTTCACCGCGACGGCATCGACGCGGCCACCGCGCGTTTCCAGCACGACTTCGCCATTGACCGTGGCCTGCGAGGACTTCAGGAAGGCTTCGATGTCGGTCTTCAGCGGATCGTGGAAGAAGCCTTCATAGACCAGCTCCACCCACTTGCGGCCCAGCTCCGGCTTGAAGCGGCATTGCTGCTTGGTCAGCACTGCATCTTCCAGCGCGCGGTGCGCGGCCAGCAGGGCGACCAGGCCCGGCGCTTCATAGACGATGCGGCCCTTCAGGCCGATCACGGTGTCGCCGGTATAGACACCACGGCCGACGCCGTAGGAAGCGAACAAGGTGTTGAGCTTGGCCAGCAATTGCGCGCCGGCCAGCGGCTTGCCGTCCAACTCGACCGCTTCGCCTTCGACGAACTTGATCGTGGCATGCAGCGGTTCCAGCGGCCACGCGCTGCGCGGCGCGCACCAGCCGCGCGCGCCTTCGCCGGGCGTTTCCCACTTGTCGATTTCGCCGCCGGACATGGTCACGCCCAGCAGGTTTTCGTTGATGGTGTAGGCCTTCTGCTTGGCACGCACGCCGAAGCCGCGTTCTTCCAGGTATTTTTGTTCGTAGGCACGGGTTTGAGTGTGCTGCTTCTGGATTTCACGGATCGGCGCGATGATCTGGTAATCACCGCTGGCCTTGATCGCCAGGTCGAAACGCACTTGGTCGTTGCCCATACCGGTACAGCCATGCGCAATGATGTTCGTGCCCAATTCCTGCGCGCGCTTCAGCGCGGCATCGACGATCAGGTAACGGTCGGACACCAGCAGCGGATACTGGCCCTGGTAGCCTTCTCCAGCCCAGATGAAGGGCTTGACGAAGCCTTCCCAGATCGCGGGGCCGCCATCGACGGTGACGTGCGAGGCCACGCCCAGTTCGGCGGCGCGCTTCTCGATGAAATCGCGTTCCTCGGCATCCACGCCGCCGGTATCGGCGAACACGGTATGCACGACGTAGCCCTGCTCCTGCAAATAGGGGACGCAGAAGCTGGTGTCGAGGCCGCCGGAGAAGGCGAGGACGATGTCTTTGGTGCTCATGGGGGATTTCCGTTTGCGTTTCGAAGTTATTGGGAAGCAAGTGCAGCCATGATCGCCTTCTGCACATGCAGGCGATTCTCGGCTTCGTCGATGGCGATGCATTGCGGCGAATCCATCACCGCGTCGGTGGCCTTGACGTTGCGGCGCAGCGGCAGGCAGTGGCTGAAGACGCCGTTGTTGGTCAGCGCCATCTTGGCTTCATCGACGATGAAGTGCTTGTACTGGTCGCGAATGGGCTTTTCCGGCGCCCAGTTGCCAAAATACGGCAACGCGCCCCAACTTTTCGCATAGACCACGTCCGCGCCGGTGTAGGTGCTTTCGATGTCGTGGCTGATGTTGAAGCTGCCGCCACTCTCGGCCACGTTGTCTTTCGCCCAGCCGATGTAGCGTTCGTCCAGCACGTAGTCGGGCGTGGGGCACAGCAAGGTCACGTCCATGCCCATCCGCGTGGCGATCGTCAGTGCGGAATTGGCCACGGCAGTGTTCAGCGGCTTGGGGTGGTAGGTCCAGGTCAGCACGTACTTCTTACCGCGCAGGTCGGTGGTGCCGAAATGCTCCTGCAAGGCCAGCGCATGCGCCAGTTCCTGGCACGGGTGGGTGATGGTTTCCATGTTGATGACCGGCACCGGCGAATATTTGGCAAATGCCTTCAACACCACGTCCTGGCGGTCGTATTGCCAATCGATGAACTTCGGAAAGGCGCGCACGCCGATCAGGTCCACATAGCGGCCCAGCACGCGTGCCACTTCGGCGATGTGTTCTTCGGTGTCGCCATCCATCACCGTGCCCAGTTCGAATTCGATTGGCCACGCATCCTTGCCCGGTTGCAGCACCACCGCATGGCCGCCGAGCTGGAACGCGCCGAGTTCGAAACTGGTGCGGGTGCGCATCGACGGATTGAAGAACACCAGCGCGATGCTCTTGCCCTTCAGCGCATCGCCGGCCTTGCTTTGCTTGAAGGCGGCGGCCTGCGCCAGCAGCGCGTCGAGCTCGGCACGGCTCCAGTCCTGGGTGTTGAGGAAGTGCTTCATGTCGGGTGATCCTTTCGGTATTCCTTGCAATCGAATTTCTTGCGGTTGAAACGTTTTGTCTGGTGCGAAAACGAAAAAACCCAGCTTCAGGCTGGGTTTCCGAACGAACGGCACGAGGCTCCGGTTACCCAGCGAAGGAATCGGGTTCCGGTCGGCGCGCACGCGAGGTCATGCCGGAGGCCATCCGGGCGGCGCTGGCGTGCAGGTGGGCGGTCGTGTTCATCGCGCGAATGTTCGCATGCACGGGCTGGCGGCGCAAGGCTTGCAGTGACACTGCTTTCGAAAGCGGGCGTCAGGGCCCGGAAGCAGGAGCGGCCACGCCCGCCTGGTACGGCATCACCGAAATGCGGATGCGCAACCGGCTGCCTGGATCATCGGGCAAGCGCGAGCGATATTTCATGCCCTTGTAGATGTAATCGACATCGTAGGCGATGGGACGCTGGAACTCGCGCGAGGACGGCACCGAGCGGCAACGCGGGCCGGCCTGTGCCGCGTCGGCTACCTGCCTGACCTGCTTGCGCTCTTCGCTGCCGAAAAATTCCTTGACCGAGCTCCAGGCCCGGGTCAGGCGTCCTTCCTCGGGCTGCGCGGTGCGGGCGGCGGGCTTGGGGGCTTCCTCGCAAACCACTTCGGCACGGGTTGCACGCAGGGTCTCGTAGACCGGCTCGACGTTGAGCACCTGGGCATAATCCAAGCGCACGTTTTCCAGTTGCGACGGGGCATCTCGTTCGCTTTGGGCCAGCAATGACGACGGCACGGCCAAGGCCAGGCAACACGACAGCAGGCAGCGGTGAAAAAAGGGCATTGCGTGGAGCAATCCGTGTATCTGGGAGCCGGGGCCAGTTTAGGTGGCGCGGCTGGCGCGGGGCTGAACCGTGCCCTAGCGCGGTAGAATTGAGCCATTGCCCCCCAACCCCCGACCCGATGAGCCTGCGCCTGCACAACAACCTGACGCGGCGGCTGGAGCCGTTCGCGCCACTCGACCCGGCCTGCCCCACGCTGTATGTCTGCGGCCCCACGGTTTACAACTTCGTGCATATCGGCAACGCGCGCGGGCCGGTGGTCTTCGGCGTGCTGGCGGCGCTGCTGCGCCGGCGCTACGGCAAGCTGAAATACGCGCGCAACATCACCGATGTCGATGACAAGATCAACGCCGCTGCCGCCGAGGCCGGCGTACCGATCTCGGCGATCACCGGCAAGTTCGCCGACGCCTATCGCGAAGACATGGCCGGGCTGGGCGTCGATGGCGACTTCGCCCCGGACATCGAGCCGACCGCAACCGGCCACATCACGCAAATGATCGCGATGATCGAAGCGCTGATCGCCAGCGGCCACGCTTATGCGGCCGAAGGCCACGTGCTGTTCTCGGTGGCCAGCTTCAAGGATTACGGCAAGCTCTCGCGCCGCGACCCGGAGGAAATGCTGGCCGGTGCGCGGGTCGAAGTCGCGCCGTACAAGCGCGACCCCGGCGATTTCGTGCTGTGGAAGCCGAGCACCGAAGGCCTGCCCGGCTGGGATTCACCATGGAGCCACGGCCGCCCCGGCTGGCATATCGAATGTTCGGCGATGGCAGCCGCGCACTTGGGCGAGTCGATCGACATCCATGCCGGCGGCGTTGACCTGCAATTCCCGCACCACGAAAACGAAATCGCGCAAAGTGAATGTGCGCACGGCGGCAAGGTGTTTGCACACTTCTGGCTGCATAACGGCATGCTGAATTTCGGCGGCGCGAAGATGAGCAAGTCGCTGGGCAACATCGAGCGCGTGCATGACCTGCTGCAGAAGCATCCGCCGGAAGCGCTGCGTTACGCGTTGCTGTCGGCGCATTACCGGCAGCCGCTGGACTGGAATGATGCGTTGATCGAGCAGAGTGTGCGCACGCTGGATCGGTTGTACGGGACGCTGCGTGACCTGGCCGATGTCGATGCGACGGCGGCGATTCCACAAACCGTCGAAGACGCGCTGGACGACGACCTCAACACGCCGTTGGCGCTGGCCGAAGTGGCGCGCATTGCCGGCGAAGCACGCAAGGCGACCGATGCAGGCGACAAGCTCCGCTTGAAGTCTGAATTGCTGGGCGCGGGGTTGGCGCTGGGCTTGCTGCAACAACCTCCGCAGGCTTGGTTTGCGCGCGGTGCATCCGGCGATGACGACGCACGCATCCAGTCGCTGGTGGACGAACGCAACGCGGCGAAACAGGCGCGCGATTTCGCCCGCGCCGATGCCATCCGCAAGCAATTGGCCGACGAAGGCATCCTGCTGGAAGACACCCCGCAAGGCGTGCGCTGGAAGCGCGCATGACTGTTTCCTTCCCCCTCGAATCCACGGCAGCCGAGGCGCAGCAGGCGATCCGCGACGAGTTCGCCTTCTTCGCCGACTGGTCCGAGCGTTACCAGTACCTGATCGACCTGGGCCGCAAGTTGCCGCTCTTCCCCGATGATTGGAAAACCGAACAGCACCGCCTGCTCGGTTGCCAATCGCTGGTGTGGATCGTGCCTGAAGGCGATGCCGGCCGGCTGGATTTCCGCGCGGTCAGCGATTCGGCCATCGTTTCCGGGCTGATCTTCCTCGCCTTGCGCGTGTATTCCGGGCGCAGTGCGCAGGAAATCCTCGACACCGAAGCCAGCTACATCGCCGACATCGGCCTAGCCAAGCATCTTTCGCCCACTCGCAGCAATGGCCTGGCCTCGCTGCTGGCCTTCATCCGCCAGTCCGCACAAGCAGCGCTGGCAGCGGCATGAGCGCCGAGGACGACGCGACGACCTCCAGCGCGTTGTCGCTGCTGCGCAACCGCAGCTTTCTGGCGGTGCTGCTGTACCGCATCGGCGCGATGTTGTCGTACCAGATCGTCGCGGTCACGGTGGGCTGGCACATCTATGAAATCACCCGCAGCCCGCTTTCGCTGGGCCTGGTCGGGCTGGCCGAGATCCTGCCGTATTTCTGCGTGGCCCCGTTCGCCGGCTATCTGGTCGATCACTTGCCGCGGCGGCGGCTGGGCATGGCTGCTTGCGTCGGCTTGATGCTGACTGCGGCGATCTTGCTGGCGCTGGCCAACGGTGTGCTGTCGGCATCGGGCACGTGGCCGATCTACGCGGCGATTGCCTTGACCGGCGTGGTGCGCAGCTTCCTGACCCCGGTCTACAACGCCTTGTTCGCGCGGGTGCTGGCACGCCAGGATTTCGTGCGCGGGGCCAGCATCGGCAGCGTGGCCTTGCAGGCCGGCATGGTGGTCGGCCCGGCCCTGGGCGGCGTGCTGGTCGGCTGGGGCGGCAAGGGTCTGGCCTATGGCGTGGCGGCGGCGGTGGCGACCCTCGCCTTGCTGGCGTTGGCACTGTTGAAGGTGGAAGAACCCATCGGCCACGCCCAGCGCGCGCCGATCTTCGCCAGCATCGCCGAGGGCGCGCGCTTCGTGTTCTCCAACCAGATCATGCTCGGCGCGATGGCGCTGGACATGTTCTCGGTGCTGCTGGGCGGCGCAGTGTCGATGCTGCCGGCCTTCATCCACGACATCCTGCATTACGGCCCGGAAGGCCTGGGCATCCTGCGTGGTGCGCCGGCGCTGGGTTCGATCGTGGTTGGCGTGTGGCTGGCCCGGCATCCGCTGCAACGCAATGCCGGGCGCGTGCTGCTGTTTGCAGTGGCCGGGTTCGGCCTGTGCACGATCGCTTTCGGCCTGTCGCGGCATTTCTGGCTGTCGGCGGGAATTCTGCTGGCCTACGGCATGTGCGACGGCGTTTCGGTGGTGGTGCGGCAGACCATCCTGCAACTGGCCACGCCGGATGAAATGCGCGGGCGGGTGTCGTCGATCAACGGCATCTTCATCGGCTCGTCGAACGAGTTGGGCGCGTTCTACGATGGGGTGATGGCGCGCTTCATCGGGCTGGTACCGGCGGTGGTGGTCGGCGGCTGCGTGACCCTGGGCGTGGTCCTGGCCACCGCGTGGAAAGCGCCGCGGCTGCGGCGGCTGGATTTGCGCGAATTGCAATAGCGCCGGGCCGAACACGAAGCCCCACCAATGGCGGGGCTTCGTGTTTCAAATGTTGCACGCGGGAACGGAAAGCTCAGTCGCCCTGCTGCTTTTGCAGGTGCTCCCAGCGCTCCTGCGCGTCGATGGTACGTTCGGCCTGCGGGCGGGCTTCCAGTCGATCCAGGCCGATTTCCTCGCCGGTATCGACGCAGTAGCCGTAATCGCCTTCGTCAACGCGGCGGATGATGCTTTCGATCTTGTTGATCAGCTTGCGGTAGCGATCACGGGTGCGCAGTTCCAGCGCGTTCTCGGTCTCGCGGGTGGCGCGTTCGGCTTCGTCGCCGATGTCGCGCACTTCGTCCTTGAGGTTCTCGATGGTCTGGCGCGATTCCTCGACCAGCTCCTCGCGGCGGGAAAGCAGCTTCTGGCGGAAGTATTCGAGCTGCAGCGGACTCATGTACTCCTCATCGCTGGACGGCTTGTAGCCAGCCGGGATGATCGGACGACCGGTGGCTTCGTCGGTCTTGTACGCCACCACCTTGGCCTTGCGCTGCGGCGCGGGCGCGGGCGGGGCGGCGTTGCGCACGGCCACGGCCACCTTACCGGTGGGCAGCGGGCGCGGGCTGGGCGGAGCGACGGGCGAGGTCTTCGGAGCGGGCTTTGAACTGGATTTTGGGGCGGGGGATTTCTGGGCTGGCACGGGCTTTGCTGGTGTTGGAGCCTTGACTGCTGGCGCGGGCGTGGCGGCCTTGGGGGCCGGCGTCGCCTTGCTGGCAACCTTGGAGGGTACGGGCTTGACCGCGACAGCAGGCGGCGCGGCTTTCGATGGCGCAGTTTTCGACAGCGCAGTCGCCTTGGCGGCGGGCTTGGGAATGGATATGGCCACGGGCTTGGGAACGGGCTTGGCCGCCGGCTTTGCCTTCGATGCAGGCGCTGCCTTCTTCGCGACCGGGGCCTTTTTCGCCGCAGGCGCCGGCTTGGCGACCGGCTTCTTGACCGCGACTGCCTTGGTTGCCGGCTTGGCGGCCGGCTTCTTTGCAGCGACAGGCTTGGATGCGGCCTTCTTGGCGACAGGCTTGGCAGCCGGCTTCTTGGCCGCCGCAGCGGGCTTTTTCACGGCCTTGGCGGCCTTCTTCGCGGGTTTCTTGGCGGACACGTAACCACTATCCCTGATTTCTTCCCGGGCGCCGGGAAAGCGCGACTTTATAGCCCACCCGGGCAGTCACGGCAACCTTCATCATGGTCAGGAGCTATCATGCCGACATGGTTGGCCGTTTTCTCATTGCACTGCTTCGGGTTTACAAGCGCTTCCTCAGCCCGATGCTGGGCCAGCGCTGCCGTTTTGCGCCCAGTTGCTCGGAATACGCGATGGAAGCTATCGCCCGTTTCGGCGCGCTGAAGGGCAGTTGGCTGGCCGCGCGCCGGCTGGCCCGCTGCCAGCCGCTGCACCCGGGCGGTTACGACCCGGTTCCGTCCTCTCCTCATTCATCGCAAGGTTGCTCATGCCCGCCACGCTGATCGTCAACGCCCGCCTGGTCAATGAAGGCCGCGAATTCGATGCCGACCTGCGCATCGACAACGGCCGCATCGACCGCATCGACGCGCGCATTTCCGCCAGGCCCGGCGACCAGGTGATCGAGGCCGGCGGCCGCCGGCTGCTGCCGGGCATGATCGACGACCAGGTGCATTTCCGCGAACCGGGCCTGACCCACAAGGGCGACATCGCCAGCGAATCGGCCGCTGCGGTGGCCGGCGGGCTGACCAGCTTCATGGACATGCCCAACACCAATCCGCCGACGCTGGACACCGCCGCGCTGGAAGCAAAATACGCGCTGGCCAAGGGCCGCGCCTGGGGTAATTACGGCTTCTACCACGGTGCCAGCAACGACAACCTGGAGGCCATCCGCGCGCTCGACCCCAAAGCCGCGCCGGGGGTGAAGGTATTCATGGGCGCATCCACAGGCAACATGCTGGTGGACAACCCGGAAACGCTGGACGCGATCTTCCGCGACTGCCCCACGCCGATCATTACCCATTGCGAAGACACGCCGACCATCGACGCCACCTTGGCCGAATTCAAGGCAAAGTACGGTGATGCGCTGACTGCGGAAATGCACCCGGACATCCGCAGCCGCGAGGCCTGCATCAAATCGACCCGGCTGGCGATCTCGCTGGCGCGCAAGCACGGCACCCGCTTGCACGTGCTGCATATTTCCACCGCCGACGAACTGGCCTTGTTCACGCCCGGCCCGTTGATACAGGAAGACGGCCGGCGCAAGCGCATCACTGCCGAAACCTGCATCCACTTCCTGCGCTTCGACCGCGCCGATTACGCCAAGCTGGGTAACCTGATCAAGTGCAACCCGGCGATCAAGGACGCCAGCGACCGCGAGGCCCTGATCAAGGCGCTGGCCAGCAACGTGATCGACGTGCTGGCCACCGACCACGCGCCGCACACGCTGGAAGAAAAAGAAAAGCCCTATATTCAGGCGCCGTCCGGCCTGCCGCTGGTGCAATACGCGCTGGTCGCCGCGCTGGAGCTGGTGCACGAGAAGCGGCTGAGCACCGCGCAGGTGGTGCAGAAATTCGCGCACGCGCCGGCGCAATTGTTCGACGTGAAGGAGCGCGGCTTCCTGCGCGAAGGTTATTGGGCCGATCTGGCGCTGATCGACGACGAAGCCTTCACCGTGCAGCGCGAAGACGTGCTGAGCAAATGCGGCTGGTCGCCGTTCGAAGGCCGCAGCTTCCGCTCGCGCGTGGCCGCGACTTGGGTCAACGGGCGCATGGTGTGGAATGGTGAACACCTGATCGGCACGCCGAACGGGCAGCGGCTGGAGTTTGATCGTTGATGCGTTTCCTGCTGGCCGCACTCCTCGCCTTCACTATCCAGTCCACCGGCGCGCAAACCGCTGCCGATGCACGCATCGTCTTTCCGACCAGCGTTTCGCAAGGTGCGCTGGTATTCGGCAAAGTGCCGCCGGGCAGCAAGGCGACACACGCCGGGCGCACGCTGCGGGTCAGCAGCTACGACACCGTGGCCTTCGGCGTGGGCCGCGATGAAAAAGGGCCGTTGCGCGTGGTCATCGTCCGCCCCGATGGCGGCAGCGAAACCGTCAGCATCGCGGTGACCCCGCGCGACTGGCCGGTGGAAAACGTCCGTGGCGTACCGCCGAAAACCGTCAACCCGCCGCCGGAAATCGCCGAGCGCATCCAGCGCGAACAAGCACAAGTCGTCGCCGTGCGCCAGCGCGACGATGACCGCACCGATTTCACCCAGGCTTTCATCTGGCCGACGCAAGGCCGCATCAGCGGGCGCTTCGGCAACCAGCGCATCTACAACGGCACGCCGAAATCGCCACACTCGGGCATGGACATCGCCGTGCCCACCGGCACGCCAGTCAAGGCACCGGCCGCCGGCGTGGTCACTTTCGCCGCGCCGAACCTGTACCTGACCGGCGGCACCCTGGTGCTGGACCACGGCTACGGCATCAGTTCCAACTTCCTGCACCTGTCGCGCATCGACGTGAAAGTCGGCGACCGCATCGAGCAAGGCCAGGTCATCGCGGCCGTCGGCGCCACCGGCCGCGCAACCGGGCCGCACCTGCATTGGGGAATGAATTGGTTCGATGTGCGGATTGATCCGCTATTGGTGCTTGAACGCGAGAAATAAGTCTTTCGAAAGCCTCGTGTATCATTGCAACGCCGAACGACGCATCGTTCGGCATCCTCCTTGGGGAGTAGCCGGCTTCCACTTCCGGAAGCGCGACCGTCAACATGCTTGGCCCGAATCGGCCATGGCGGCGCAGCAATCATGCAGGCGAGACCAACGAGCGGCGTGCGCAACCCGGCTGGGCGCGTGCGTGGTTCGTTCGTCCGCCCACTTCCCGGCCGCTGCAAAACACCTTCATGAATCCCGTCTCGACCATCCTGCTCGGCCTGGCCATGTCCACCGACGCTTTTGCCGCTGCCATTGGCAAGGGCGCGGGCATGTCGCAACCGCGTTGGCGCGATGCGCTGCGCATCGGCGCGATCTTCGGCGTGGTGGAAGGGCTGACGCCGCTGCTCGGTTGGCTGCTGGGCACGGCGGCGAATCGGTTTGTCCGCGATTGGGACCACTGGGTCGCCTTCGGCCTGTTGTCGTTGCTGGGGCTGCACATGTTGTACAAGGCGCTGGCCGGCGATGATGAGGGCGAGACGCAGGCAAAACCGCGCGAAGGCTTGCTGGGCATCGCGCTGGCCGGCCTTGCGACCAGCATCGATGCGCTGGCGGTCGGCGTGGGCCTGGCCTTCGTCGATACCAACATCCTCGTGGCGGCGGCGACGATTGGTTTGTGCACCTTCGCGATGGTCAGCGTCGGCATCATGACCGGGCGCGTGCTGGGCGGCTTGTTCGGCAAGCGCGCGGAGATCGCCGGTGGATTGATCCTGATCGCGGTCGGCGCGACGATTCTTTACGAACACCTGAGCGGCGCGGCGGGTTGAGGGCAACGAGACACAGGGCGTGTCCGCCCAACCTGCCCGTCAGGCGTTGACGCCACTGACCCGCGCCACCGCATCGTGCGGGTGCAGGCTCTCGAAGTGGGAAACGGTGGCATCGAAACGGGCGATGCGCGCATCGGCGAAAAGCACGGCAGCAACGCGGCGTGCGGCGTCTTCGCAGAACATCAGGTTTTCGGCATTCAATTTCGCGAAGGCCTGCTCGTCGATGCGCTTGACTGCGGTCTGCACCGGCGTGGCCAATGCGGCTTCCAGCGCGTCGATCAACGCGACCAACGGCAGTTCGTCGAATTGCTGCTTCAACTCCACCCGTACCTGCGCGCGGCTGCGTTGCGCATGCGGGGTGGCAGCCATGCCACGCTCGGATGCCAACCAGTCCCGCACCGCATCGGCCTGCACCGGCTGCGTGGTGGCGAAATCTTCGGCAAAACGCTCGGCATTGGCCTGCCGCGACAGCGCCGCCGACGCCGGGCAGGTGCTGGAATACTCGACCGCGAAACCCAGCGCCAGGTGCAGATGGCCTTCGTGCAGTTGCGCTTCGATTTCCACCGGGTATTGCTTCCAGCCGGCGAAGCCGCTTTCCAGCGCACGCCGCTGCAGCAGGGCGTCGTAGCGAATCACGATGCGCGCGCGCGTGGCCAGGCCGGATTGCGAGTCGATGCCTTCCTGCAGCAGCTTGCGCAGGCCGGCGGGCGCGATCGCCTCGCGCGCCAACGATTCCTGCAATTGCAGGTACAGCCGCGACATGTGGATGCCGCGTTCTTCCGGCTTGATCAGGTTGACGGCCAGGTCGATGCTGGCGGCGACCTGCACCTCGCCCACGCGCACCGGCAGGGCGATGTTGTCCATCCCGACCCAATCCAGCGCGCGCGCCAGCGGCACGGACTGGAAAGCGACATCGGGCAGGTTTTTCGCGTGCAAGGGGCGAACGGCAGACATGGCGGGGAAATTCTTCAAAACGGACTGCAATTGTACCGATTCGGTGCGGGAAGGCCCTGAAACACTCCGTTGAAACAATGAACCGGCCCGATAGGGCGAGTCTTGATCCGCCCTAACCGCGCGCAGCGCGCCAGGATCGCCACAAAATGCGCCAGAACGAAGGTGCACTACCCCGCGATTCGGCGCGCAGGCGATGGATTGCCATCCATAGCCGGCGCGGCACGCTGCCTTGCGATTGCGCCGGAATATCGCGACCGGATGCCGCCAGTTCCGCACCCGCCGGGCGGCTGGCCAGCAAGGCAGCCCGCATCGACAACGTATCCGGCTGCGCGCCGCCGAGGATGGCCTGCTCCACCACGGCGAGGGTTTGCGCCAGTTCCGTTGCAAGCGCAAGCATCTCGTCGCCTTGTGCCTTGCGCAGTGCTTGCAGCAGCGGCAATTTTTCGCCCAGCTCGAACCACGGCGCGGCGTGCGGTTCCAGCACCCGGCCCAACGGGTGGCGCGAACGCCGCCGCGACCAGTCGCGCAATTCCTCGCCCCACCACGCCAGCTTGGCATCGGCCGGCAGCGGGTCGCCGGCGATGTTCATGATGTCTTCGAATTCCTGCAGCAACGCGAACCACGCCAGCGCCGGCTCGCGCTGCACGACGGGCACGAAGCTTTCAGCCAGTTGCCATTCCGGCCAGCGGCTGCGCCATTTCTCGATGAAGTTGTCCAGGGCGGTGGTGTCGGTCATGGAAGCGATGACGCAGGTTGCGGCCAGTTCACCGTACTGATCAGTTGTTCCGGGTCTTCGACCATCACGTCTGCACCCCAATCCGCCGGCGATTCTTCCGGCAGGCGATAGCCCCACAGCACGGCAATCGATCTCATGCCCGCCGCTTGCGCGGCCTGGATATCACGCAGGTCGTCGCCGACATAGACGCATTGTGCAGGTAGCGCGCCGATGCGTTGCGCGGCGACTTGCAACGGCAACGGATGCGGCTTCTTCTCAGCCAGGGTGTCGCCACCGATCAGCACCGCGCAGCGGGTTTCCCAACCCAGTTGCGGCAGGATGTCGCGGGCCAGGTATTCGGGCTTGTTGGTGACGATGCCCCAGGTGGTGCCGTTGCATTCCAGCGCATCGAGCATGTCGGCCACGCCGTCGAACAGGCGACTGTGCTTGCCGATTTGCTGCTGGTAGATGCCGAGGAATTCCGGCACCAGTTCCAGTATGCGATCCAGCGGAAAATCGGGAAACGCGGCAGCCGACATCGCCCGCGATCCGCGCGAAACATGCGGGCGGATTTCTTCCAACGCCATCGGCGGCATGCCGCGTGCTTCACGCATGCGGTTGACCGTGGCCAGCATGTCCGGCGCGCTGTCCAGCAAGGTGCCGTCGAGGTCGAACAGGGCAAAACGCGGAAACTTCGCAAGCGTCATGCAGGCTTCACCGCATACGCCAGGTAATTGACATCGGCGCGACGAATCACGCGCGCGCGGTTGCGCCACGGCTCGTACAGCAGGCCGCTGACGTCGTGCAGTTGCAGGCCGGATTCGCGCAGGCCGGCGGCCAGTTCCGAGGGTTTGATGAACTTGTCGTAGTGGTGCGTGCCCTTGGGCAGCAGCCGCGCCAGGTATTCCGCGCCGACGATGGCCAGGGCGAAGGCGGCCGGGGTGCGGTTCAAGGTGGACAGGAACAGGGTGCCGCCGGGTTTGAGCAAGCGGGCGCAGGCGTCGAGGATGGATTGCGGGTCGGGCACGTGTTCGAGCATTTCCATGCAGGTGATGGCGTCGAAACTGGCCGGAGCCTCTGCCGCGAGTGCCTCGACCGATTGCAGGCGGTAGTCCACCTGCACGCCGGATTCGAGTTTGTGCAGCTTGGCGACCTTGATCAGTTCCGGCGACAGGTCCAGCGCGGTGACCTGCGCGCCGCGCTTGGCCAGCGCTTCGCTGAGCAGACCGCCGCCGCAGCCGACGTCGAGTACGTTCGCACCTTGCAGGCACATGCGCTCGGCGACGTAGTCCAGGCGCACGGGGTTGAGCACGTGCAGCGGCTTCTGCGGACCATCCGGATCCCACCAGCGGTTGGCGATGGCACCGAATTTGTCGAGTTCGGCCTGGCTGAAGTTTTCGGAGGTGGTAGTGGTAGTCATGTCGAAACTCTCTTTTTGACCGTCATTCCCGCGAAAGCGGGAATCCAGTGTCTTGCGTGACGTTACGGCGACCTGCACGAAAGTCGCTGGATTCCCGCTTTCGCGGGAATGGCGAGCGTAAACATCACGCGGTACGTATCCCCGCAATTCGTGCCCGCCATTGTTTCGCGTTGGCGAGCACGGCGGACACCTCGATATCGACCAGTTCACGCCGCAGCAGTTTCGGCTGGCCGGCAATCCACACGTCGTCCACTTGCTGGCGGCCAGTGGCGTAAATCAGCTGCGACACCACATGATGCAGCGGCTGGGTTTCCAGCGCCGACAGGTCAACGGCGACCAGGTCGGCTTGCTTGCCGACTTCGATACTGCCGACCTTGTCGCCAAAGCCCAGCGCGCGCGCGCCGCCCAGCGTGGCCGCGCGCAAGGCGGCGAAGGCATCCAGTGCGGCGGCATCCTGCGCAACGGCTTTTGCCAGCAGCGCGGCGGTGCGGGTTTCGCCGAACATGTCCAGGTCGTTGTTGCTGGCGCAGCCGTCGGTGCCGATGGAAAGATTCACGCCGGCGCGTTCCAGCGCGCAGGCCGGGCAGAAGCCCGAGGCCAGTTTCAGGTTCGATTCCGGGCAATGCACCACGCTGACGCCGCGTTCGGCGCACAGGTGGATTTCCGCCTCGGTGAGCTGGGTCATGTGCACGGCGATCAGGCGTTCGTCGATCAGACCGAGGCGATCCAGCCGCGCGATCGGGCGCTGGCCGTGTTCGTCGAGGCTCTGCTGCACTTCCTGCGCGGTTTCGTGCAGGTGCAGGTGCACGGGAATGTCGAGCTGGTCGGACAGCAGGCGCACGCGCTCGAAATTGGCGTCGTTGACCGTGTAAGGCGCATGCGGCGCGAAAGCGGTGGCGATCAGCGCATCGTCGCGCCAGGCATCGTGCACTTCGCAGGCACGGTCGAAGTATTCGTCGTCGGTTTTCGCCCACGCGGTCGGGAAGTCGATCACCGGCAGGCCGACCCGCGCGCGGAAGCCATGCTGCTTGTAAACGGCGGCCTGCACGTCGGGAAAGAAATAGTTTTCGTTGCAGCAGGTGGTGCCGCCGCGCAGCATCTCGGCAATCGCAAGGGTGATGCCGTCGGCGACGAAATCCGGGCCGATCACTGCGCCTTCGATCGGCCAGATGTGCTGCTGCAGCCACACCTTCAACGGCAGGTCGTCGGCAATGCCGCGCAGCAGGGTCATCGGGTTATGGGTATGCGCGTTGACCAGGCCGGGGATCAGTGCGCTGTCCGGGCGCGAAACGGTTTGCTTCGGCACGAACTTCTCGCGTGCTTCGGCAACCGGCAGCACGGCGAGGATTTCGCCACCTGAAACGGCAACGGCGTGGTTCTCGAGAACCACGCCGTGCGGTTGCACCGGGACGACGAAGCCGGCTTCGATCAGAAGATCACAGGGCTGCGGGACGACGTCGTTGCCGGCCATCGCGATCACTTCACCCGCGAAACGTATTCGCCGCTGCGGGTGTCGACCTTGATGATTTCGTCCTGGGCGACGAACAGCGGAACGCGAACCACTGCGCCGGTTTCCAGCGTGGCCGGCTTGCCGCCGGTACCGGCAGTGTCGCCTTTCACGCCCGGGTCGGTCTCGACGATCTTCAGTTCGACGAAGTTCGGCGGGGTGACCTGGATCGGGCTGCCGTTGAACAGGGTCACCACGCACGCCTCCTCGCCCTTGAGCCACTTGTGGGCATCGCCCATGCCGGCCTTGTCGGCCTGCACCTGCTCGAAGGTTTCCTGCTGCATGAAATGCCAGTACTCGCCGTCCGAGTACAGGTACTGCATGTCGGTATCGACCACGTCGGCGGCCTCGACCGAGTCGGTGGACTTCATGGTGATTTCCTGCACCCGGCCGGTACGGATCTGGCGGTAGCGCACGCGGGTGAAGGCCTGGCCCTTGCCCGGCTTGACGTAGTCGGTTTCGGTGATGATGGAAGGCTCGTTGTTGACTAGGATCTTCATCCCGTTCTTGACATCGTTCATGCCGAGGTTGGCCATGCTGCTGCTCCTGAGGGTAAGGCAAGCCTGCCGCGCGGGGTGGCAGGCCGAGTAAAATGAATAACCGCCGTGACCGGCGGGTGCTTGTTTTCGCAATGCCCATGATACCCGCAGCCCCCCTCCCGCAGCCACTTTCCCCGTCCCGACCGCGCTGGCAGCAGGCCTGGCGCGAGGCCGTGCGCAACCCACGCGATCTGCTGGCCCTGCTGGGCCTGGACGAGGCCGCCATCGGCCTTTCCGATGCGGCGGCGGCGCAATTCGCGCTGCGGGTGCCGCGCGGTTTCGTCGCGCGTATGCGCCCCGGCGACCCGTACGACCCGCTGCTGCGCCAGGTGCTGCCGCTGGATGCGGAAATGCGCCCGGCACCCGGTTTCGGCCTGGACGCAGTGGGCGACGCGCTGGCGAAGACCGCGCCGGGCGTGATCCAGAAATACCGTGGCCGCGCCCTGCTGGTCGCCACCGGCAGTTGCGCGGTGAACTGCCGTTACTGCTTTCGCCGGCATTTCCCCTATGCCGAGGAAACCGCTGCCCGCGACGGCTGGTGCGAAGCGGTCGAGCACATCCGCACCGATACCGGCATCGACGAGGTGATCCTGTCCGGCGGCGATCCGCTGTCGCTGTCCACGCCGAAACTGGCCGAACTGACCGCCGCGCTGGCCGGGATTCCGCATATCAAGCGCCTGCGCATCCACAGCCGTCTGCCGGTGGTGCTGCCCGAACGCATCGACGCCGAGCTGCTGGCCTGGCTGCGATCACTACCCTGGCCGCTGGCCGTGGTCATCCACGCCAACCACGCCAACGAGTTCGACAATTCTGTCGATGCGGCGTTGATGGCGCTGCGCGAGACCGGCGCACAGTTGCTCAACCAGGCCGTGCTGCTGCGCGGCGTCAACGACAGCGTCGAGGCACTGGCGGACCTGAGCGAACGCAGCTTCGCCTCCAGCGTGCTGCCCTACTACCTGCACCAACTGGACCGGGTGCAGGGCACGGCGCATTTCGAAGTCAGCGACGAACGCGCCCTGCAGCTGCACAAACAACTGGCCGCGCGCCTGTCCGGCTACCTGGTGCCGAAGCTGGTCCGCGAAGTAGCCGGGGACAGCGGCAAGCGGCCACTCTGAGGCCGGCTGTTGGTTGGTGGCTCCTTTTCCTTCCAACAACCAATAACCAACAACCACGAACGGCATCCCGGTTCTCGGCCCGGCGCATGGACGCCGCCGCCCCGCATCGTGTATTAATCCCACTCTCCCGATGGAACCGCTCATGCAGACCGGCAAAGACACCAGCATCCGCCTTGTGGTGGTTGATGACCGCGGCGAAGACGCCGAGGCCATCGTCAACGTCTTCCGCAACCACGGCATCGCGGTGCGCCCATTCCGGCCGCTGAGCGCGGATGAACTGGCCAAGCAGGTCGATACCCAGCCCATCGACGTGGTGCTGACCGCGCGCAGCTCGAAGATTCTGCCGTTGTCGGCGGTGCTGGCCTGCGTGGCTGCCAGCGGCAAGGACGTGCCGGTGGTGGTGGTGGCCGACACCATCGATGCCGAACAACTGGCCGTCGACACCGAAGCCGGCGCACGCAACGTGGCCCTGCGCCAGCACCCGGCGCAACTGTTGAAGGTGGTGCTGGCCGAACACGATGATCTGGGCGCGCGCCGCGCGCTGCGCCGGCTGGAAGCACAGGTGCGCGAAACCGAACGCCGCTGCGATGCGCTGATTGCCTCCTCGCGCGATCCCATTGCCTACATCCACGAAGGCATGCACATCCGCGCCAACGAGGCCTATCTGGAAATGTTCGGCTACGAATCCTTCGACGAGATCGAAGGCATGTCGCTGCTGGACCTGGTCGCGCCGCAATACGTCGCCCCGTTCAAGCAACTGCTCAAGCAACTGGGCCAAGGCGATGCCCCGCACGATTTCGAACTGGAAGCACGCACGCTGGACGGCGACACCTTTCCTGCCACGCTGGAATTCGCCACCGCCACCTATGAAGGCGAAGCCTGCGTGCAGGTGGTGTTCCGCCGCCGTGAGGAAACCATCGACCCGGAACTGGCTCGCGAAGTCGAGGAGCTGCGCCAGCGCGACGCCGTCACCGGCCTGCTCAACCGCCCCACCTTCCTGCGCGAGCTGGAAGACGCGGTGGCCATCGCCGGCCGCGGCGAAGCCCAATACGGCCTGTTGCTGGTCGAACCGGATCACTACGCCAAACTACTGCCGGAAATCGGCCTGGACGCGGCCGACGCGCTGGTGGCCGCGTTCGCCGCGCGGCTGACCTCGGTGCTGGAACCGGACATGCGCGCCGCACGCTTTGGCGAACACAGCCTGGCGGTGTTGTGCAGCGGTCGCTACGACCGTACCTCCGCACTGGCCGAAAAAATCCGTGCCGCCTTCGCCGGCTACGTGTTCGAAGTAGGCCAACGTACCGCCACCGCCACCGCCAGCATCGGTGGCGCCCAGATCGGTGAAAAGAACGCCAACGTCAATCATGCCTTGGCGCGCATCAACGAAAACCTGCAAGGCCTGACCGCACTGGGCGGCAACCGCATCGACATCTTCGACCCCGGCGCAGTCGATCGCGCCGAGGAAGAGCGCATCCAGAGTTGGGGCTCCCTGATCCGGCGCGCACTGGACGGCGACGGCTTCAGCCTGGAGTTCCTGCCGGTGGTCAACCTGAAAGGCGAACCCGGCGAACTCTACGAATGCCTGCTGCGACTGCGATCAGATGAAGGCGAGCTGGTCGGCCCATCCAATTTCGTCGGTATTGCCGAGGCCAACGGCCTGATCGCCGACATCGATCACTGGGTTGCCGAGCATGCAATCAAGTTGATCGGTGAACGCCTGCGCAGTGGGCACGACACCCGCCTGTTGCTGAAGGTTGGCCCTGAATCGTTCGCCACCCCGCAACTACTGAACGCCATCAACCAGGCCCTGACCCGGCACGGCGTGCCCGGCGACCACCTATGGCTGGAAACCCCGGAAGCAAAGGCCTCCACCCACCTGCGCCAGGCACAGGAATTCCAGGCCGCAGCATCGCGACTGGGCTGCAAGGTCGGGTTGGAACGGTTCGGCTCGGGGCTGGATTCACTGCAGATGCTGGATCATTTCAAGCCGGCCTTCGTCAAGCTGGATCGCAACCTGGTCGAAGACCTGCCAAAGCACGCAGACAACCAGCAGAAGATCCGCGACATCACCGCACAAACCGGGGCCAAGGGCATCGCCTCGATCGCCGAATACGTGCAGGATGCCGCCACCATGACCCTGCTATTCGGTGCCGGCATGGACTACGTGCAGGGCTACTTCCTGGCCCAGCCGAGTGCGGTAATGAATTACGATTTTTCGTAACCCCATTTCCGCCGCATGCATCAAGGAAAAACCCGCCTTTCGGCGGGTTTTTCATGACGATCGAACTGCCGGAAACGATCAGGCAAACGTCTGCGACACCGGCGCGTTGCGCAATGCGGCGATGCGCTGCTCCAGCGGCGGGTGGCTCAGGAACAGCTTCTTCAGGCCGTCGCCGATGCCGCCGGCAATGCCGAATGCGGCAATCTGGTTGGGCAGGGTGCTCTGGCCGTGGTTCAGTTGCAGGCGTTCCAGCGCGGCGACCATCTTCTGGCGACCGGCCAGGCTGGCCCCACCGGCATCGGCGCGGAATTCGCGACGGCGGCTGTACCACATCGCGATCATCGTCGCGAACAGGCCCAGCACCATTTCCAGCACGAACACGATGATGTAGTACGCAAAGCCGCGGCCGCCGCCTTCGCGGTTACCGGACAGGTAGCTGTCGATCACGCCGCCGACCACGCGTGCCAACACGATCACGAAGGTGTTCAACACGCCCTGCAGCAGCGCCATCGTCACCATGTCGCCGTTGGCGACGTGGCTGACTTCGTGGCCCAGCACCGCTTCGGCTTCGTCGCGGCTCATGTTGTGCAGCAAGCCGGTGGAAACGGCCACCAGCGCGTTGTTGCGGTTGGCGCCGGTGGCGAAGGCGTTGATTTCCGGGCCGTCGTAGATGGCGACTTCCGGCATGCCGATGCCGGCGGCCTGGGCCTGGCGGCGCACGGTTTCGACCAGCCAGCGTTCGGTTTCGTTGGACGGGTTTTCAATCACGTGGGCACCGGTACTGCGCTTGGCCATCCATTTGGACAGCAGCAGCGAGATCAGCGAGCCGCCGAAGCCGAACACGGCAGCCATCACCAGCAGGCCGCCCATCTGCCCGGGTTGAACCCCCAGCAGCGACATGACGATGCTCGCCAGGATCAGCACGGCGAAGTTGGTGGCAAGGAACAGGGCGATGCGAGTGAACACTTGGGTAGCTCCGATGGGTTGGCGTGATGCCGGCGTGAATGATTCGGGCGCGACGGCTTGAATTCAAGCACAAAGCTGACCGAGGATTCAGTTTTCGGGGTTCTTCATCACCTGCCAATGACCTCCCCACCCTTCTACCGTGGCCGCTTCGCGCCCTCGCCAACCGGCGCGCTGCATGCCGGCTCGCTGCTGGCCGCCTTCGCCAGCTGGTTGCTGGCACGGCAAGTCAACGGGCAGTGGTGGGTACGGGTCGAAGACATCGACCCGCCACGCGAGGTCGCCGGCGCGGCCGAGGCGCAACTGGCCACCCTGCACGCCTTCGGCCTGATCGCCGATGCACCGGTGGTGCGGCAGAGCGAGCGCAGCGCGCTGTACCAGGCCGCACTGGACCGGCTGCTGGCCAATGACGCGACCTTCGTTTGCCATTGCAGCCGCAGCGAACTGGCCGCCAGCGGCGGCATCCACCGCCGCTGCGTGGCCTCCCGGCCCCGGCCTGACCCAGCCATCCGCCTGCGCGTGCCTGATGGCCTGCGCATCGGTTTCGATGACGGGTTGCAGGGCCATTTCGAGCAGGATCTGTCAATGGAAGTCGGTGATTTCGTGCTCAAGCGCGCCGATGGTTGCTGGGCCTACCAGTTGGCGGTGGTGGTCGATGATGCCGAACAGGGCATCACCGACGTGGTACGCGGCTCGGACCTGCTGGACTCCACCCCGCGCCAGATCTTCCTGCAACGCAAGCTGGGCCTGCCGACGCCGCGCTACCTGCACCTGCCGCTGCTGCTGGACGAAACCGGACACAAGTTGTCAAAATCGAACGCATCACTGCCCATTGATGCCGCCGCACCCTTGCCGGCCCTGCGCGCCACGTGGCGATTGCTGGGCCAGGACGAAACCGCATTGCGCGCTGCCGACAGCGTGCCGGCGCTGCTGCAAGCGGCCATCCAAGCCTTCGACCCGTCGCGATTGCCGCGCGCCGTTGCAGCGCACAACATGATTGGCGAAAACGCTGACTAGAATCCCCTTGCACTTTCCTCCACACCACGTTTCCAAAGGGGAGCATCTCCATGAGCACCAATCGCGTCGCACTGGTCACCGGCGGCACCGGCGGCATCGGCACCGCCATCTGCAAGAAGCTGGCCGACATGGGCCACAAGGTCGCCACCAACTATCGCAACGAAGAAAAAGCCAAGGCCTGGCAGGAAAAGATGAAGGCCGACGGCTACGACTTCGCCCTGGTCAAGGGCGACGTGACCTCGCCGGAAGAAGCCGAAGGCATGGTGCGCGAAGTCGAGGCCAAGCTCGGCCCGATCGATATCCTGGTCAACAACGCCGGCATCACCCGCGACGGCACCTTCCACAAGATGAAGGCCGACCAGTGGGGCGACGTCATCAACACCAACCTCAACTCGGTGTTCAACGTCACCCGCCCGGTGATCGACGGCATGCGCGACCGCAAGTGGGGCCGCATCATCCAGATCAGCTCGATCAACGGCCTCAAGGGCCAGTACGGCCAGGCCAACTACGCGGCGGCCAAGGCCGGCATGCACGGCTTCACCATTTCACTGGCGCGCGAGAATGCCAAGCAGGGCATCACGGTGAATACGGTGTCGCCCGGCTACGTCGCTACCGACATGGTGATGGCGGTGCCGGAAGAAGTCCGCGCCAAGATCGCCGCCGACATCCCCACCGGCCGCCTCGGCAAGCCGGAGGAAATCGCCTATGCGGTCGGCTTCCTGGTCGATGACCAGGCGGCGTGGATCACCGGCTCCAACCTGGACATCAACGGCGGCCACCACATGGGGTGGTAAGGCGGTTGCCGGCAAGGCGAATCACTTTTGTCCGTCATTTCCACACAGGTGGAAATGACGGACAAAATCCTCATTACATGCTGCGCAGCATTTCCTCCGCCTGCAACCGCCGGCCATACCGGGCAGCATAGTTGCATGCACTGTTGCGGTGCGTCATGCTGGACGCCCTTGCAGCAAGGCACCCCTCCCGATGGCCGCGATCCGCATCATCAAGAAGTATCCCAATCGTCGTCTCTACGACACCGAGATCTCCAGCTACATCACCATCGAGGACGTGCGCCAGCTGATCGTGGATGGCGAGAATTTCGAAGTCCGCGACGCCAAGAGCGGCGAAGACCTGACCCGCTCGGTGCTGCTGCAAATCATCAGCGACCAGGAACAGGACGGCGAGCCGGTGCTGTCCACGCAATTGCTCAGCCAGATCATCCGCTTCTACGGTGACTCGATGCAGGGCTTCATGGGCAACTACCTGGAGCGCAGCATGCAGTTGTTCCTGGAGCAGCAATCGCAGTTCCGCAGCCAGATGGGCAACCTGCTGGGGCAAACACCGTGGAGCATGATGAACCAGCTCACCGAGCGCAACATGGAAATCTGGCAGGACTTCCAGCGCAATCTGACAGGCGGCTTGGGCACCGGGAAACCGCAGGATCCGCCCACGCCACCATCAAGGACGGGACGTTCGCGATGACCCACGAAAAAGGCACCAATGGTGCCTTTTTCGATTTCTGGTTGTCGGCTCCTGCATGCATGACGGATTTTGTTGAATGCCCTTTGTCCGTCATGACTGGCCAAGTCCCAGATCTGCTCGTCCAGCGTTGCCGCCGCTTTCAAGCCACGTACCTTGCCCTTGACCACGACCACACCTTCGGCGCGCAGTCGTTGCGCTTGTTCGCGCCACTCGCGCGAGCCTTCGGGGAAGGCGATGCGGCCATCGGAACGCAATACCCGGTGCCACGGCAATTGCAGATCATCGTTTTCGGCCAGCACCCGCGCGGCCAAGCGTGCGCGGCCCGGCAAGCCGGCGCGACGCGCGACTTCACCGTAACCGGCGACCTGTCCGTGCGGAATGGCACGGACAACGGCGAGGATGCGGTCGCGGGCGGTGGTGTCAGTCAACGCGGGTTCCTGGTTGGTGGCTGTTGGTGGCTGGAAAAAGCGCGGTGCTGTTTGCCAACAACCAACAACCGAAAACACCCCGTTATGCCCAGCCGACCAGCTCGAACGCCTTGTAGAACAGCCAGGCGACCGCGGCCGCTGCCGGGATGGTCAGGATCCACGCCCAGATGATGCGCTCGATGGTGCCGATCTTCACCGCACGCGGGTTCTTGGCAAAACCCACGCCCATGATCGCGGTGGAGATGCTGTGGGTGGTCGAAACCGGCATGCCGAAGTGCGCGGCGACGGTCAGGATGGTCGCCGAACTGGTATCGACCGCGAAGCCGTTGATCGGGTGCAGTTTGACCATCTTCTGGCCCAGGGTCTTGATGATGCGCCAGCCGCCGGATGCCGTACCGGCCGCCATCACGATGGCGCAGGTGATCACGATCCAGGTCGCCACCGCCGAACCATCGCCGCTGGCCGGATGCAGGAAGGCCAGCCAAGGCGGCAGGTCGTCCAACACGCCGCCGGCTTCGGCACCGACCAGTGCCAGCGCGATCACGCCCATGGTTTTCTGCGCATCATTGTGGCCATGCGCATAGCCCATGTACGCGGCGGAAAGGATTTGCGCCTTGGCGAACACCTTGTTGATCACGCGCGGGCGCTGCATGCGCCGGAACACGCCACCGGCACGGTACAGGCCGGAAATGATCGCCCACAGGAACACCATCATCGCCGCACCCAGCAGGAAACCTGCCACCGGCGAGGTCACCATCGGCAGGAACACCTTCCACAGCAGGCCCTTGTTCTGCGCCCAACTGCCGAGGTTCTGCGACCACAGCAGCGCGGCCCAGTTGTTCTGCGATGCGGCCAGCGCCGCGCCGCACAGGCCGCCGATCAGCGCATGCGACGACGATGACGGCAAGCCGCGCCACCAGGTGATCAGGTTCCAGGCAATCGCGCCGAGCAAGGCGCACAGCACCAGTTGCGAAGTCGCCTCGACCACGCTGGTGTTGACCACGCCGGTCGCTATCGTCGCGGCCACCGCAGTGCCGGTCAGCGCCCCGATCAGGTTCATGAAGGCCGCCAAGATCACCGCCCGCCCCGGCGACAGCGCCTTGGTCGCGACCGAGGCCGCAATGGAATTGGCGGTGTCGTGGAAACCGTTGATGAACTCGAAGACGAGCGCGGCCAGGATCACCACGATGACGAGGGTCAGCATGTCAGGCCACCCGGATGCGTGTGCGACAGCCCCCTTGAGTCAAGGGGGCAGGCTCGCCGCCCAGCGGCGAGACGGGAGATGTGGAAGCATGGCTTGGGGGCATCGGCACAGCCGATGCCCATCTTCCCGAAGCCGACCATGGTCGGGATGCGCAGCATCTTCATCAGGAATTTTTCAGAACAATCTGATAGACCACGACACCCGCTTCGCGGCAGCGGTCGATGGCCTTTTCCAGGATCTCGAAAAACTCCTTCAGCAGGAACATCTGCATGCTGTCCAGCTTGCCGGAATAGATGTCGCGGTACAGCTCCAGCATCAACCGGTCGGCCTCGTTCTCGATGCTGCGCAGTTTTTCGTTGAGCGCACTGACCTGGTCCAGGTTCATCTTCGGCAGGGCATTGACCATGTCCTTCACCACGCTGGCGGCCTGTTCCAGCATCGCCGCACGCGGGGCGAAGTCGATATGGGCCAAGTGCTGGGTGGCCAGCGAATAGCGGTCGGCGAACTTCTCGATCTGCTTGGGGATCTTGTACAGCGCCGAGCCCAGCGCCTCGATGTCCTCGCGCTCGAACGGGGTCATGAAATTGTCCACCAGCGCCTGGTTGATCTTGTCCGAGGCGGCGCGTTCGCGCAGGCGCGCCAGCTTGAAGCTGTCCAGCGCCGGCTGGCGGTCGGCCGCCTTCATCATCTGGTGCAGCGCGCGGGCGCTTTCGTGGGCGGCGTCGGCGGCCTCGTCGAGCAGGGCGTAGAACTGCTGGCCGGAGCCGAAGATGGTCTGCAGTGAAAACATGCGGAGATCCCACCGTCACGGGAAGGACGGCATCGGGGCGGAATTATGACCGCTTCGCGACCGGATGTGACGGAACACGCACCCGCCATCCGCCCTGCCCCAGTTTGCTAGACTCCCCGCCGCGCCCCGGGCGCAACCTATGGACGACAACCCCACTTCCCCCCTTTCGGCCAGCTGGCCGCACCTGTTCTCCACCGCCCGACCGGGCCGGGAGGTGATGCGTGCTTGAACTGTTCGCCATCGTCCTGCTGCTGATCCTGTTGAACGCCTTCTTCGCGTTGTCGGAGATGTCGGTGGTGACCTCGCGCAAGCCGCGCCTGAAGCAGCAGCCCGGCAAGGGCGCGCGCAAGGCGCTGGAACTGGCCGAGAACCCGGAGCGCTTCCTCTCCACCGTGCAGGTCGGCATCAGCTTGCTGACCATCCTCACCGGCATGCTCGGCGGCGACGCGCTCAGCACGATGATCGGCAGCGAGCTGGCACAGGCCTTTCCCGCACTGGGGCAATACGCGACTACCTTGGGCAACGTGCTGGCGGTGGCCGCGATCACCTTCGTCAGCATCGTGTTGGGCGAACTGCTGCCCAAGCGCCTGGCCCTGCTGGCCCCGGAGCGGCTGGCCGCCTTCGTCGCCCTGCCGATGCACTGGCTGTCGAAGGTCGCCGCGCCGGTGGTGTGGTTGCTGGGCGTCAGCACCCGTGGCCTGCTCAAACTGCTGCGACTGGAAGACACCGCCGCGGCGCAGGTCACCGAAGACGAAATCCGCCTGCTGGTCAGCGAAAGCCACGAGCAGGGCGTGATCGACGACGACGAACGCAACATGGTCAATCGCGTGCTGCGCCTGGGCGACCGCACCGCCGACAGCCTGATGACCCCGCGCAACCGCATCGTCTGGCTGGACCAGGCGGCGAGCTTCGCGGAAAACTTCCAGACCATGCGCAGCGAACGCTATTCGCGCTTCCCGGTGTATCGCCACGACGATCGCGACGTGGCCGGCGTGCTGGAGGTCAAAACCCTGCTGGACAACCTCGGCGAGGCCGAGCCGGACCTGTTCGGCGAACTGCGCGAGCCGCTGTTCGTTTCCGAATCCACCCACGCGATGAAGCTGCTGGAAATCCTCCGCGAGCAGCAGCAATCGCTGGCGCTGGTGGTCGATGAATACGGCGAAATCCAGGGCCTGGTCACCTTGAGCGACCTGATGGGTGCGGTGGTTGGCCGCTTGCAGGCGGCGGAAAACACCGACGACGACGCGCTGGTGGTGATGCGCGACGATGGCTCGCTGCTGGTCGGCGGCTCGCTGCCCAACGAGGATCTGCGCGAACTGCTCGGCAGCAATGCCCTGCCCGGCGACGAGGACGATTACAACACCGTCGCCGGCATGGTGATCGAGCATTTCGGCCGCATCCCGCAAGTCGGCGAATCCTTCACCTGGGCCGGATGGCGCATCGAGGTGGTCGATCTGGACGGCGCGCGCATCGACAAGCTGCTGTTGCAGAAGCTGCCGCACGACGACGATGGCGACGACGACTGAATCCGGTTCACCCACGCCGGATTCGCCACGCCCCGTCCATGCCGGCGGCGTGCGCGCGGTGCTGGACGAGCTGGCCGCCGGCGACCCCGGCCAACACCTGGCCCTGGCCGACCTGCTGGGCAACCTGCGCCAGACCGGCTTCGGCTTGTTCCTGATGATCTGCGTGCTGCCGGCCTTCCTGCCGATTCCAGGCGTGGCCGGCGGCCTCAGCGGGCCGCTGGTGGTGCTGGTCGGTCTGCAACTACTGGTCGGCCTGCAACGGCCGTGGCTGCCGGACTTCCTGGCCCGGCGCGGCCCCAACCGCAGCACCATCGTGCGTTTCCGCAGCAAGTTCTCGCGGCTGCTCGGCTGGCTGGAGTGGCTGGTGCGCCCACGCCTGCATTGGGTGCTGGAACACCGACTGGCCAATGCCGTCACCGGTTTGCTGCTGGTGCTGCTGGGAATTTTGCTGTCGCTGCCGATCCCGTTCACCAACTACGTGTTCGGCGCGCTGCTGCTGGCCTACGCCTTCGCCCTGCTGGAACGCGACGGCGCGCTGATGCTGCTGGCCTGGCTGGCCGGGATAATTGCCATCGTGGTATTCGGCGCGGCGTCGGGCAGCTTGCTGGAATGGGCGACGATGCTGCTGCGGAAGTGGTTCTGAGCAGCCAGCACGCCTGTCGATCAGGCGCGGTGATACGGATGGTTGGCCAATAGCGCCGCCGCGCGGTAAAGCTGCTCGGCCACCAGCAGGCGCGCCAGCATGTGCGGCAGGGTCAGCGGGCCCAGCGACCACTGCTCGTGCGAGGCGGCCAGCACCTCGGGCGCGTGGCCTTCGGGGCCACCGATCAGGAAGGCCAGGTCGCGGCCCTGGCCACGCCAGTGTTCCAAGCGTTGCGCCAGCTGTTCGGAAGAATGCTGGCGGCCGCTGACTTCCAGCGCGATCACGTGCGCGTTCTTCGGCAAGGCGGCCAGCACGCGCCGGCCTTCGTCCTCGATCGCACGCTGCGGGTCACGGCCCTTGCCGCGCACGCCCGGTTCCACTTCGACCAGTTCCAGCGGCAGCCAGTGCGAAAGGCGCTTGCGGTATTCGGCGAAGCCTTCGGCGACCCAGGCCGGCGCGCGTTCACCGGTGGCGATCAGGCGGGCTTTCATTGCTGGCGTCGCTCCGCCATGCCGCGGTCAGAGACGACTCTCGTCCGCCGTTTCCGAAGCCGTCTCGTCCGGCGTCTGGTCGCCGACCGTCCACAGCCGTTCCAGCGCGTAGAACTCGCGCACGCGCGGCAGCATCACGTGGACAACCACGTCGCCCAGGTCAACCAGCACCCATTCAGCCTCGCGCTCGCCTTCCACGCCCAGCGGCATCACGCCCAGCTTCTTGGCGAAGCGGACCACTTCATCGGCAATCGACTTGACGTGGCGGGTCGAGGTGCCCGAGGCGATCACCATGTAGTCGGTGACGCTGGACTTGCCGCGCACATCGATCTCGATGACATCCTTGGCCTTCAGTTCCTCGAGCGCCTCGTGCACGTTGGCCAGCAGGACGGGGATCGCCGGCGGTGGATTGGGCAGCTGGGTCTTGATGATTTGCGCTTGGCTGGTCAAAGGCGTGGGTGCTTGCTTGGGGAAAATCGGGGCCAATTATAGCGCCGCTTGCCGGTACAGGCCGTGCGCAGTGATGTACTCGGCGACCGGCGGCGGCAAGCCGTCCCGCCACGGCTGGCCGGCAGCGATGCGCTGGCGGATGCCGGTGGCCGATTCGGCATGCAGCGGCTGATGCAGGCAGAACAGGCCACCGGCCGGCGCTGCAGCAAGCGCGTTTGCATCATCACACCAGCGGCCGGCCGCTTCGGCAGCCAATTCCGGCGGCAAGCCATCGTCGAGCGGGCTGCCGGGGCGTTCGGCGATGACGATGTGGGCCAGTTCGAACAGCTCGCGCCATTGCCGCCAGCTTGGCAGGCCGATGAAGCTGTCGGCACCAATCAACATTGCCAGCGGCGCATTGATGCCGAATTCGCCACGCAATTCGCGCAAGGTGTCGATGGTGTAGGAACGCGCCTCGGGATCACGCTCGGCACGGCGCAATTCTCGCAGATCAACGCGCAAACCCGGCTCGTCGCCGATAGCCAATGCCAGCATCGCCGCACGTTGCCGTGCATCCGCACCCGGCGCGGGCCGATGCGGCGGATCGGCGGCGGGCATCAGCCAAACCGTCGTGCGCAATTCGTCGCGCGCGGCACGGGCGATGGCGAGGTGGCCATCGTGGATCGGGTCGAAGGTGCCGCCGTAAAGGAGATGGAGCCGGGAATGGGGAATCGGGAATCGGGAATGGGAAAAAACCGAAGCGCTTGCCCCACTCGACACACCGCTTTGCCTATTCCCCATTCCCGATTCCCTATTCCCGGCCCGTCAAGCTGCCAGCAGCTTGACGGCCTTCGCATCCGCCACCGCAAGCAGCAGGCGTTCCAGCAGCAGCCAGGCATCGCCGGCACCGCGCCCCTTGGCGGTGCGGTCGGCGCGCGAGGCTTCGGCGACGAAGCGATCCCAGCGCGCGGGGTTGGCGTGGCGTTGCAGGGCGCGCTTGAACGGTGCCTGGCGGCTTTCCCAGATGCCTTGGGATTTCATCTCGGCACCGACATTGCCGCCGCGCGCCTGCACACCAGCCAGCGACGCGCATTGCAGCAAGGTGCGGATGACCATCGGCAGCAGGCCGGCCACGTTTTCGCCTTCGCTGCGCAGGCCAGCCAGCATGCGCGTGGCCAGTGCGCCCTGCCCGGACAGCATCGCGTCGATCAGGCGGAACACGTCGAAGCGCGCGGCGTCGGCCACCAGCGACTGCATCGCCGCGGCATCCAGGGTTTCGCCATTGGCCAGCAGGGCCAGTTTGTCGATCTCCTGCGCGGCAGCCAGCAGGTTGCCTTCGACGCGCTCGACCAGCAGTTGCACCGCATCACGGTCGGCACGCAGGCCGCGCGAGCGCAACCGCGATTCGACCCAACCGTTCAACTCGTGCGGCTTGATCGCCCAGGCAACCGACACCACGCCGATGCGGCCGATGGCCTCGCTCCACTTGCCGGCGTGGGCCTTGCTCCATTCGCCGGCGGTGACCAGCAGCACCACGTCCGGCGGCGGGTCGGCGCAGAACTCTTCGATCACTTTCGCGCCTTCCTTGCCGGGCTTGCCGGTGGGCAGGCGCAGTTCCAGCAGCCGCCGCGGGCTGAACAGGCTGGGCGCATTGAAGCTGGATTGCAGCGTGTTCCAGTCAAAATCGCGGCCGTCGGCGTCGAACACTTCGCGCTCGCCGATGCCTTGCGCGCGTGCGGCGGTGCGCACCGCGTCGGCGGCTTCGAGCACGCGCAGGATTTCCGGCCCGGCGATCAGGCAGGCCGGCGGCAGCGCGTCGGCGCAGTGCGCAGCCAGCCGTTCCGGAGGCAGTTCCATCAGGGCAACTTCATCAGGGCTGGACCGGCGGCATGGCTTCAGCCGGCGTGACGGCCTCCGGCACGGCGCTCCTTGGCGCAGCACTCGCGCCACTCCTAAGCACGCTATCGACGCGACGCAGGATCGAAGCGGCCATTTCACGGCGTAATTCGTTGGCCAACACTTCGCGTTCGGTATCGGTACCTGTGGTATCAACCGGCGGAGTGACGTAATCACGCCCCAACTCGACCACTTGTTGCGGCACCAGCTCACTGCCATCGGCACTCAGCAGCACGAATACGGTGGCGTAGCGCAGGTTGTATTCCTGCGCGCGGCCCAGCTCGTCGATCGCGATCGGGCGGTCGCCCCAGCGTTCGGACAGGATCTTCAAGGTGGCAACGTCCGTGGCCTTTTCATCCACCAAGGTCGCGCCGCCGGCCTGCAGGCCACGCGCCACCGATTCGGCCAGCGGGCTGTACTGGGCGGTGGAAGTCACCTTGATCGGTCCCAGGTCCGGCGGCAGGGCGATCCGGTTGCGCAGGTGGAAGCCGCAGGCGGACAGGCTGGCGACGAGCAGGGCAAGGGCGGCAAGCCGCGGGAAGGGGTTTCGCATCATGGGCAGAAGTCTGGACGAGCCGGGCGAGTGCGGCAATAGGCTAGCCGGATGGGGCGTGAACAGCGCGAAACGGGCGGCGACTTCATTTCCACTTTGCACACAGGAAAAGCGATACCTCCTGGTGCACCCAGCCCCCAAGTTGGGGCGATTCGCGCGCAGCGCGAATGCGGGATGGAAGTACAGGCCGGGGCCCGAAGTTCCGAAGGAACTTTGGGGCTTGATTTGCCGACAGGCAAATCAAGCGGCCACGATGTTCACGATCTTGCCCGGCACCACGATGATCTTCTTCACTGTCATGCCTTCCATGAACTTGGCGGTATTGGGCTCGGCCTGGGCGAGTTTCTCGATCGCGTCCTTCGGCATGTCGGCAGCAATCGCTATCGTGCCGCGCAGCTTGCCGTTGACCTGCACCGCCAGGGTCAGTTCGTCCTTGACCAATGCGGTCGCATCGCTTTGCGGGAACGGCACGTCTTCCAGCAAGGTTTGCGCATGGCCCAGCACCTGCCACAGCGCGTGACTGGCGTGCGGGGTGATCGGGTTGAGCAGCAGCACCGCCGCTTCCAGCGCTTCCTGCCTGACCGCCCTGCCCTGCGCGCTGTCGTCGGCGAACTTCGACAAAGCATTGCTCAGCTCCATCACCGCGGCAATCGCGGTATTGAAGCTGTAACGCTTGCCGTAATCGTCGCCGACCTTGGCGATGGTTTCGTGGGTCTTGCGGCGCAATGCCTTCTGCTCGGCATTGAGCGAAGCGACTTCCAGCACGGGTGCGGTACCGGCATCCGCATGCTTCTGCACTTGTGTCCACAGCCGGCGCAGGAAGCGCGACATGCCTTCGACGCCGGCTTCGTTCCATTCCAGCGATTGTTCCGGCGGCGCGGCGAACATCGAGAACAGGCGCACGGTGTCGGCACCGAACTTGTCCACCATCGTCTGCGGATCGACGCCGTTGTTCTTCGACTTGGACATTTTCTCGACCGGGCCGATGGTCACCGGCTGGCCGTCGCTTTTCAGCGTCGCGCCGGTCATGCGGCCCTTGTCGTCGCGCTGGATTTCCACGTCAGCCGGGTTGATCCAGTCCTTGGAACCATCGGCATTGCCGCGATAGAAAGTTTCGGCAATCACCATGCCCTGGGTCAGCAAGTTGGTGGCTGGTTCGTCGCTGTCCACCAGCCGCGCGTCGCGCAGCAGCTTGTGATAGAAGCGGAAATACATCAGGTGCAGGATCGCGTGTTCGATGCCGCCGATGTATTGATCGACCGGCAACCAGTAGTTGCCGCGCTTGTCGATCATGTCCTTGGCGCCGGGGCTGGTGTAGCGCGCGTAGTACCAGCTCGATTCCATGAAGGTGTCGAAGGTGTCGGTTTCGCGCTCGGCATCCTTGCCGCAATCCGGACACTTGCACTTGCGCCATTCCGGGTCGGCCTTGATCGGCGATTTCACCCCGTCCAGGGTCACGTTTTCCGGCAGCACCACCGGCAGTTGGTCGTCCGGCACCGGCACTGCGCCGCAGCTGTCGCAATAGATCACCGGAATCGGGCAGCCCCAGTAACGCTGGCGGCTCACGCCCCAGTCGCGCAGGCGGTAATTCACCCGGCGCTGGCCCTGGCCCTTGCGCTCGAAGCGTTCGGCCAGTGCCTCGAAGGCTTCGCGATAGTCCAGCCCGTCGAACTCGGCGGAATTCACCAGTTCGATGTCGCGGGTCTTGTCGCCGTACCAGTCCTGCCACTTGCTTGCGTCGTAATTGGCTTCGGCGTCGTTCTTCGGCGACTTCAGCGCGATCACCTGCTTGATCGGTAATTGGTACTTGGTCGCAAACTCGAAATCGCGTTCGTCATGCCCCGGCACCGCCATCACCGCGCCAGTGCCGTAGCCCATCAGCACGAAGCTGGCCACCCACACCGGCACCTTTTCGCCGGTGATCGGATGCACAGCCTTCCAGCCGGTGTCCATGCCGCGCTTTTCCTGGGTTTCCAGTTCGGCTTCGGACACGCCGCCGTGTTTCAGTTCGGCGATGAAGGCGGCCAGTTGCGGGTTGTCCTTCGCCGCCTTGATCGCCAGCGGGTGTTCGCCGGCAATCGACACGAAGCTCACGCCCATCAGCGTGTCCGGGCGGGTGGTGAACACAGTCAGCGGTTCATTGCAGCCTTCGACGCCGAACTGGATTTCCAGGCCTTCGCTGCGGCCAATCCAGTTGCGCTGCATGGTCTTGACCGATTCCGGCCAGCCCGGCAGTTTGTCCAAGCCGTCGAGCAGCTCCTGCGCGTATTCGGTGATGCGCAGGAACCATTGCGGGATTTCCTTCTTTTCGACCAGTGCGCCGCTGCGCCAGCCGCGACCGTCGATGACCTGCTCGTTGGCCAGCACGGTCTGGTCGATCGGGTCCCAGTTCACCACCGAATTCTTGCGGTAGGCCAGGCCCTTGCGCAGCAGGCGGGTGAACATGCGCTGCTCGTGCACGTAGTAGTCCGGCGTACAGGTGGCGAACTCGCGGCTCCAGTCGATCGCGTAACCCAGCGACTGCAATTGCGAACGCATGTGCGCGATATTGGCGTAGGTCCACTTCGCCGGCGCGGTCTTGTTCTTGATCGCGGCGTTTTCCGCCGGCAGGCCGAAGGCGTCCCAGCCCATCGGTTGCAGCACGTTGTGCCCGGTCATGCGCTTGTAGCGGCTGATCACGTCGCCGATGGTGTAGTTGCGCACGTGGCCCATGTGCAACGCGCCGGACGGATACGGCAGCATCGACAGGCAGTAGTACTTGGGCTTGGAAGAGTCTTCCTTGACCTCGAAGGCCTGGCTGTCGTTCCAGAACTGCTGGGCGGCGGATTCGACGGATTTCGGGTCGTAAGCGTGGGTTTCGGGAACGGCGGACATGGGCTGCGCGTGGCGGACGGCTGCGGAAAACCCGGAATTCTACCGCAGCGCAGCAGCCCCCGCCCCCGGCACCCGCCAACCGACCCAGGCCAGCCAGATCCACCAGCCGGCAAACGCCAGTCGCTGGGCAAACCCCGGCGACACCAGTGCCGGCAGGAAAAACGCCGCGAACACCACCACTGCGACTGCCGCAAAGCTTGCCCGCGCCGGCCCGTTACCGGCCCGCAGCCAGCCGAAACCCAACAGCAGCCCGCCGACCGCGAAAGCCAGGCACCACAACATCCACGCACTGCCATGCAGGCGGCTGGCCGGGTTTTCCAGGTCGATCACGTCCAGCGGCAACAGCCCCAGCGCCGCGAACGCCAGCGCCACCAGCAACAGCACCTGCGCACCGATCCGCAGCGGCCAGCGCGCCTGTGCCGGCAAGGCCGCACGCAGACCGAGGGCCGTGCAGGCGGCCAATGCGCCGGGCAGCACAAAGGCCAGCACGTTGAAGGCAGTGGCGTTCAAGAAGCCCTTCGCGCCCAGCAACGCGACTGGATGCAGGGCTTGCGAATAACCTTCCAGCCTTGCGCCGAACACAAGCACGGCGATGGCGAAGGCTGCGGCGGCCAACAACGGCGCGAACTTCAGGGAAAAGACGGCCAAGCGGCCCATGCAGCGATCCAGACGCGGGAAGGAGCAGCGGATTATCGCGCCTCGGCTTGGGTTTCCGGGTCTGTGTCACCATCTCAGGGCATGTGACGAATCACTTTTGCTCGTCATTCCCGCGAAAGCGGGAATCCAGTGCCTTCGCTTTCAATGCGTTGCAAGTCGCTGGATTCCCGCTTTCGCGGGAATGACGAGCAAAAAGCTCTCCTGTTTACCAATTCCAACGAGCCATCCCATGACCCCGCTTTCGACCAGCACGACCACCCACGTTTTCGACGCCACCGCCGCCAATTTCGAGGCTGAAGTCCTGCAAAAATCGCTGGAAACCCCGGTGATCGTCGATTTCTGGGCCACCTGGTGCGGGCCGTGCAAGACCCTGGGGCCGATCCTCGACAAGCTGGCGGCCGAGTACAACGGCGCGTTCAAGGTAGCCAAGGTCGATGTTGACCAGGAGCAGCAACTGGCCGGCATGTTCCAGATCCGCAGCGTGCCGACGATGGTGGTGGTGAAGGACGGCCAGGTGCTGGGCGCGATCCCCGGCGCGCTGCCGGAAGGCGAATTGCGCAAGGTGCTGGAACAGCTCGGCGTGCAGCCGGCCGCCAATACCGAAGAACCGCTCGAGGCCGAAGCCGCACCGCTGGATCCGCACGAGGAAGTGATGCGCCTGCGCGCCGCGTCCAACGCCGAACCGGACAAGGACGAACTGAAACTGGATCTCGCACTAGCCTTGCTGAAAACCGGCGGCACCGCCGAAGCGGAAAAACTGCTCGACGCCCTGCCCGCCAACCTGTCCACCGACGAACGCGCCGTGCGCGCCCGCACCAGCCTCGGTTTTGCCGCGTTGCTGAAGGACGCGCCGCCGCCGCAAGTGCTGCAAGCGGCCATCGCCTCCAACCCAGACGACCTGCGCGCGCGCCACCTGCTGGGCGTGCACGCGCTGGTCGGCGGCGATGCCGAAGCCGGACTGGCGCAGTTCCTGGAAATGCTGCGCCGCGACCGCGCTTATGAAGAGGGGCTGGCGAGGAAATCGCTGATCGACGCCTTCCGCGTGATCGACGACGCCGAACTGGTCGGCGACTACCGGCGCAAGATGAGCGCGTTGTTGTTCTGACCCGTCGAAGCCTGCCCCATGTCGCCGCGCAAGTTCCGCCACCTTCTCAATTTCTGGCCGCCGTTCTTCTTCGCCCGCATCGTCGTCACCGACGTGGCCGACGACTGGCGCTGGCTTCGCGTGGAATTGCGCCAGCACCGCTGGAATTCCAACTATGTCGGCACCCATTTCGGCGGCAGCCTGTTCGCGATGACCGACCCGATGTGGATGCTGCTATTGATGCAACTGCTGGGCAAGGATTACTTCGTCTGGGACAAGGCCGGCGAGATCGAATTCGTCAAGCCGGGCAAGGGCACGTTACACGCCGAATTCCGCGTGCAGGAAAGCGACCTGGCCGAGATTCGCGCCGCCACCGAGGCCGGCGGCAAATACCTGCACTGGTTCCCGGTGGAGGTGATCGATGCACAGGGCGAAGTGGTCGCCCGCGTGCGCAAGCAGATCTACGTCCGCAAGAAGCCGCAGGCGCGGCCAGACGAGAACGCCGGCGTCAATTCGTGACAGTGGCGTCGCGCAGGTAATTCGGCAACGGGAAAACGGCGTCGTATCCGGGCTTGTCGTAAAACATGCGGATCGACAAGGCTTTGCCGCCATCGACGATTTCGATTTCGCGGGTCGGGCTTTTGAGTTCGTCCGGCAGCGAGGCCAGCCGTTGCGCCAAGGGTCGGCGGTCGTCGGCATGCTCGCGCAGCCACAACACCGCGCCGAGCAGTTTCAATCGTGCGCCGGTGTCCTGGGCACGACGCCCGTAATCGGAAAAAGCGGGATGCGCAATATCGGACAGGACACAACCCATGTAATTGCCCGCACATTCCAACCGCCACAAGCTGCCTAGGCCGGGCAGGGGCTGCATTGGCTGGTCGTCCACCAGCATGCGCTGCGCTTCCGCATCGCAATACCAAGCCTTCGCCGGTGCTGCCATCGCCTCGGTTCTTCCCCTATCGTAGAACACGCCCAGAAACGCATCCACATCCCGATCAAAGTCCGACTTGCCTTTGCTTCTCACTCGTTCCAACGCATTAGCCGAGAACGCCGCTTCGCCACGCATTGCATTGCACACACTGGATTCATCGGCCAACGGTGCCGCTGTTGCCGCCACGCAGGAAGCAGGCAGCGGGTAATCCGCCGGCAATTCGGCCAGCATCTGCGCCAACAGCTTCGCGTTGCCGTGGATTCCGGCCGCCGCGATCATGCTCATTATCAGACTGTCCGCACCTTTTCCCAGCTTGCGGTGCATGTCCAAGTCACGACAAACACCATCGACGGCGGGTTCGGTGCGACCCTGTGCAAAATCAACCGCACGCGCGGTGTAAGCGTCGAACATGATCCCGAATTCGGGAAACGGCGTGTCGATTCGCCAATCGAACGTGGAACGGTAATAGTCGTAATCGCGCAGCGCCTCCACGCGCTCAATCAGTCGCGCGTTGTCCTTGCGCCATTGCGCATAGGCTTCAGGCTGCGCACGCACCTTGTCCAGGCAATCATCCTCTCGTGGCTGGCAACGCAACGGGTCGCGATCACGGCTGGTCAAGCGCGGGAAACGCTCCTCGGCAATGCTGGCCAGTGGCTTTGCATCAGGTTCCTCTTGCGCACCGGGCAGCGGCACATCTCGAAAACGCTGTGCGTCCTCGGCGGCCACCTGTTCCAACTGGTCTTCCGGCACGTCGTAAGGCAACAACCAGACCGCCGGGAAGGCATTGCGGCCCTCGGGCATGGCCGGCAATTCCAGCAGGGCCAGCGCACGTTTCTGCTCCGCCGTCGGCGACAAGGCGCGCGACAACAGCCACAACCCCACCGGCAGGGCCAGCAACACGGTCAAGCCGAACACCACCCACTTCAGCACCTTCATCATCCGTGTTTCCCCGAAACCCGTGATCTGCGGAGGAGCATACCCGACGGCCCCGCGCGAAGCCCTACAATGCCGCCATGACCAACCCCACCCCGCGCCCCTCGTTGCAAAAACTGTTCCTCACCGGCCTGCTGACCCTGTTACCGATCTGGCTGACCTGGGTGGTGGTGAAGTTCGTGTTCGTGTTGTTGTCGGACATCAGCAAGCCGGTGATCGGGCCAGTGTCCGAGCGCATCGCCGCGTCGTTTCCGCAGGCGCTGGGCTGGTTCAATGCCTTGTGGGTGCAGAACAGCATCGCCCTGGTCGCCACGCTGGCGGTGATCCTGCTGGTTGGCACGCTGGCGCGGCGCGTGGTCGGGCAGCGCATGCTGGGCTGGTTCGAGAAGCTGGTCGAACGCATCCCGCTGGCCAACGTGATCTATTCCAGCGCGCGCAAGTTGCTGGACATTTTGCAGACGCAACCGGGCAGCACCCAGCGCGTGGTGTTGATCGACTTCCCGCATCGGGACATGAAATCCGTCGGCCTGGTCACGCGGGTGATGAAGGAAGAAGGCAGCGGCCGCGAGCTGGCTGCGGTGTATGTGCCAACCACGCCGAATCCGACTTCCGGCTATCTGGAAATCGTGCCGGTGGAACTGCTGACGCCGACAGACTGGAGTGTTGACCAGGCGATGAGCTTCATCATCAGCGGCGGCGCAGTCGCGCCGGAGGCGATGCCCTTCACCCGTGCGGGCGAGCGCGGATGAGTGGAGTGTGAGGCACAACTGTCTTTTTGCCCGTCATTCCCGCGAAGGCGGGAATGACGGGCAAAAAAAGGCAACCACCCACCACTCCGAACTCACCACATCCACTTACCCGGGAAAACACCGAAATGCGCCACTGGATTCCCCGTTTCCTGATTGCCGCCTTCGCGGCCCATATCGCCTTTCCGCTCATGGCTCAGACAACGCCACAACAGCAAGCTGCCATCGACGCCTTGATGCAACGCTACGACGGCCACGTGCCTGGCGCGTCGCTGCTGGTGCTGAAGGATGGCCAGCCCGTCGTGCGCCAGGCCTGGGGTTACGCCGACCTGCAAAATGAAGTACGCGCCACGCCGCAGACCAATTACCGGCTGGCATCGGTCAGCAAGCAGTTCACCGCCGCCGCGATCCTGTTGCTGGCCGAAGACGGCAAGCTGTCGGTCGATGACCCGGTGCGCAAATGGCTGCCGACGTTGCCGCCGGCCACCGATGGCATCCGCATCCATCACTTGCTCAGCCACGGCTCGGGCCTGATCGATTACGAAGACGTGATGGATGCGAACCAGCAATCGCAATTGCACGACAGCGACGTGCTGGCATTGCTGGAAACACAGGACAAGCTGTACTTCCCGCCGGGCAGCGATTACCGCTACAGCAACAGTGCGTATTGCCTGCTGGCTCTGATCGTGGCCGAGGCCAGTGGCCAGTCGTTCCCCGCATTCGTGAAAGCACGCATCTTCGACAAGCTGGGCATGGACAACTCGGTGGTGCATGTCGATGGCGAAGACAGCGTGGCTGATCGCGCCTATGGCAACAGCGAGATCGACGGCCAGTGGCAACGCACCGACCAGAGTCCCACCAGCGCCACGCTCGGCGATGGCGGCGTGTATTCGTCGATCGACGACCTGGCCAAGTGGGATGCGGCGCTGTACGACGAGCGACTGTTGAAGGCCGCGTCGCTGCAAGCGGCGTTTTCGCCACAGACGAAGACCCCTGAGCCGGACGTGCCGTTCTACGGCTACGGCTGGCGCATCAACGGCAACGCGCTGTGGCATTCGGGCGAAACCATCGGCGGACGCAACGTGATCCTGCGTTATCCGAAGGAGCACTTGACCATCGTTATCCTGAGCAACCGCAACGACCCGGAGCCGTACCAGACCGCATTGCAGATCGCGGCGTTGTTTCGCGAACGCGGCGGAAAAACCGAATAACCGAATAATCACATCTCCTTCCCCCTGCTTGCGGGTAGAGGGCAACTTCAAGCAGCATCGCCGCACATTTCCTACTGGAGCACACCATGACCCCTCGCCCGCTCGTCCTCGCCACCACGCTTGCCCTGGCCGCCACGCTGGCCGCCTGCAAACCCGCGCCCACGCCAGTCGATGCGGCAGCTCCCGCCGCCGAACAAGCCGGCGACAAGGCAAAACAACTGACCGCGCTGTACGCCGAATACTGGGAGGAATACCTGAAACTCAACCCGATCGCCGCCACCTTCCAGGGCGACCATCGCTACGACGACCAGTTGCCCGATTCCGGGTCGGCGCAATACCGCCAGCAGAAGCATGAATTCATCGAGCGCTGGTTGCAGCGCGTGCAAGCCATCGGCAAGGACGGCCTGAGCGGGCAGGACCTGCTCAGCTACGAAATCTTCGTGCAGGAGGGCAAGGACGCGCTGGAAGGCGAGCAATTCCCCGACTGGATGCTGCCGGTCAACCAGATGGGCAGCACCGCCAGTTATGCGGTGTTGCTGGGCAGCGGCAGCAGCGCGCAACCGTTCAAGACGGTGAAGGATTACGACAACTGGCTGGCCCGTGCCGCGCGCCTGCCGGTGCTGATGGATACCGAGATCGCCAACATGCGCGAAGGCATCGCCGCCGGCGTGGTGCAACCGCGCGTGGTGATCGAAAAGACCGTGCCGCAGTTCGACACCTTGATCACCGCCAAACCGGAGGACAGCCAATTCTGGGGCCCGATCAAGAACCTGCCGAAGGAATTCCCAGACGCCGACAAGCAACGCCTCACCGAAACCTATCGCAAGCTGATTGCCGAACAACTCATACCGGCGCTGAAGAAACAACGCGATTTCCTCGCCAATGAATACCTGCCCAAGACCCGCGACAGCGTCAGCCTGGATGCCTTGCCCAACGGCCAGGCGTGGTACGCCTACAACGCGCGCACGCAGACCACCACCACGCGCACGCCGGCGGAAATCCACCAAATCGGCCTGGACGAAGTGGCGCGCATCCACGATGAGATGCGCAAGGTGATGGAACAGGTCGGCTTCAAGGGCAGCCTGCAGGATTTCTTCAAATTCATGCAGGAAGACAAGCAGTTCGAATTCAAGTCCGAAGACGCGCTGCTCGCGCATTACCGTGCGCTGGAAGCCAAAGTGATGGCCGGCGTGCCGAAGCTTTTCTCGGTCACGCCCAAGGCCGGTTTCGAAATCCGCCCGGTCGAAGCCTTCCGCGCACAATCGGCCGCTGGCGGCGAATACATGAGTCCCAGCGAGGACGGCAGCCGTCCGGGCGTGTTCTACGTCAACACCTATGACCTGCCGACGCGCAAAACCTGGGATTCGGAAGACCTGTTCCTGCACGAGGCGATCCCCGGCCATCATTTCCAGTTGGCGATCCAGCAGGAATTGAAGGACGTGCCGGCGTTCCGTCGCTTCGGCGGCGAAACCGCCTTCATCGAAGGCTGGGGCCTGTACGCCGAAGGCCTGGGCAAGGACCTGGGCGTCTATGAAGACCCGTACATGTACTTCGGCCGCCTGCAGGGTGAGTTGTGGCGCGCGGTGCGGCTGGTCGTCGATACCGGCCTGCACAGCAAGGGCTGGACGCGACAGCAGGTGCTGGACTACATGTTCGCCAATTCGTCCGTCAGCCAACCCGATGCGATTGCTGAAGCCGAACGCTACATCGCCTGGCCGGGCCAGGCACTCGCGTACAAGAGCGGCGAATTGAAGATCAAGGAACTGCGCGCGAAAGCAGAAGCCGAACTGGGCGACAAGTTCGACATCCGCGACTTCCACGCCGAAGTGCTGAAGGACGGCTCGGTGCCGCTGGGCGTGCTGGAAGAAAAGATCGACCGCTGGATTGCGGCGAAGAAGCAATAAGCCGCGTGTGACTTTGCAGGAATGATCCGCTCCCATCTCCTCATTCTGGAGATGGAAGCTTCTATCGTCGGCGCAATCGGGCTTCGGAAACATGCGCAGCCCCCGGTGGGGACGCTTTTCGGCTCGGGCAGACTCCTGCCTTCACTCGCTCCGCAGGCCTTCCATGGCCCGCTTTCCGCATCCCCACCAGGGGCTGCGCAATCGGCATTTCATTGCTGCGATCTTCGATGGAAACAGCAACCCATTCGTTGCGAATAGCCGAGTCCTGTCGCCGGGAGTCGCGACAAGCGCAACAGGGATGTTGCGCGCGCGAGTCGGGGCAGGATTGCCCCGACCGAGCGAAAAGCGATTCCCGGCGACAGGGCGTGGCGTCATGCCGAAGCCAGCGATGCAAGGAAGCTTCTACTCTTCCAATGATGGAGAGACAGGTGTACTGACAATCCGCACATCCTGTGGCGACGACAATGCAATTCCCGCTTCGGCCAGTGCTTTCAGCACCGCGAACCACAGCTCGCTGCGGGTGCTGTATACAGTGCGCGGACTGGAGCCGTAGGCGAAGCTGTTGATCGTCACCTGCCCGCCTGCGATGGAGTCGATGTAAACCGCCGGTGCCGGCTGCTCCAGCACTCCGGCGTGTTGTGCATAGACATCCAGCAGCAATTCGCGCACACGGCCCACATCGGTACCCAGCGGCACGCCAAACTGGATCTGGATGCGGCCCGGCGGGCGCGACAGCGTGCGGTTGCGGATGCTCTTGGTGATCAGTTCCGAATTCGGCACGATCAGCGTTGACTTGTCGTCCATCTGGATCTCGGTGGCGCGCACGTTGATCGCGCGCACGTCGCCTTCGCCATCGCCAATGCTGACGCGGTCGCCGATTTTCACCGGCCGTTCCACCATCAGGATCAGGCCGGAAATGAAATTCTGGGTGATCGCCTGCAAGCCGAAACCAATGCCCACCGACAGCGCACTGGCCAGCATGGCCAGGTTTTTCACGTCGAAATCCAACGCAGTCAACGTCCACAACACCACCGCGAGGATGCCCAGGTAGCGCGTGACCGTGGCGATGGAAGCGCGCGTACCCGGCTCCAGGTCGGTCTTCGGCAGATAGGTGCGGGTCAACCAGCGCTGGAAACCGGACACCAGCGCCAGCCCTATCACGCACACGGCAATAGCCTGGAACAGGCGCATCGGCCGCAACGAAAAACCGCCAATGGCCGGACCTTGCCCGCCCAGGCCCAGCCACCCCAGCATGCCTTGCAGGTTGGTGCCATACGGGGCCAGCAACAGACCCACACCGATCAACAGCAACCACAAGCGCAGCACTGCCGAGGACACCACCGCCACCTGCTGCAGCAGGTTGGAATTCGCGCCCAGCGCCGCGCTCAGCGAACGCCCCAGCCAACCTTCCGGCGCGAACAGCCAATGCATCAAGTCATCGACGAACATCAGCAACAAGCCGATTGTCGCCACCACCGTCGCCGCCCACAACAATTGCCGGCTGGCGAACAGGGCGAAGTGCACATAGCCCAGCAAGGCGCCGATCAAGGCCGCCGCCACCACCACGTAACCCAGGAACACGACCACATTGAGCACGCCGCCGTGGCGTTGTGAAATGCCTTCGCGCTTGCCCGGCTTGTTCGCGTCCACCTCTTCTGCCGCCACCGGCAAGGACCTCGCGCGCGACAAGCCCACCAGCATCGCCACGATCAACAAGGTGAAGCACAAGGCCAGCAACCCATCCAGTGCAATGCCTGCCACCGCACTGGTGCGCGCGGCGCGGCTCAGCAGCAAGGCCACGCCACTGATCCAGACCAGTGCCGCCGTCGCCTGCGCATAGCGGCGCAAGCGCACGCTGATCGCATCGTCCACCACCAGCAATCGCCACGAGGATTGCGAAGTGAGCAAGGCCGACACTACCGATGCAATCAAGGCCGATACCAGCGTCACCCGTACCAATTCGCTGCTGATTGCATCCAGCGCCGGGGTCAGCGCATCAATGCCACGCAGTGATTCCAGCGCTACCCACATTGCTGCCGCCGGCAGCAATGCACCCACCAGCAGGCGCCACAATGCCAGGCCCGAACGTCGCAAGCGGCTGTCCGGCCCATGCGCCGCCGCGTAGCGCCGGCCCAACCAACGCAGCAACCAGCGCAACGGCCACAGCAGCAATATCGCCAGCACGATGCCGATCACCGGCGCAGCCCAGCCGTGTTCGGCCACTGCCGCCCGGAAGGCCTGATGCGCCTGTGTGCGAAGCGTTGCGAAGCGCTGCAGGTCTTCCGGCAACGCAGCAGACACCTGCCGCCACAACGCCGGTGACAATGGCGAATCCACCCGCGTGGTCAATTGTTGGCTGAGCTGGTCGGCGCGCAGGCGTTCAACCTGTTCGCTCAATTGCCGTGCCTCCACGCCCAGCAGGCGCGCGCGCTTGACCTGCGCATCCACCTGCGATTGCTGCTGTTGCAGTTCGCTGCGCTGCTGCGCGATTTCAGAAGTTTCGCCCTCGGCCGCGTCACCTAACTGACCCAGCCGGTCCTGCACCTGCTGCAACCGTGGCTGCAAACTGGCGGCCAGCGCAGTCGCCTGACGCTGCGCATCCAGCACCTGATCGCCCAGCGAACGCAACACATCATCCTGCTCCGCCTTCGGCAATTGTTGCTGCGCCTGTTGCAATGCATCGTTGATGGCCTGCAACTGCGCATCGGCACCCGTGGCAGCCTCGGACTGTGCCTGTGCCACGGCCGGCGACGGCCACAGCAACGCCCACCACAACAGCAGGGAAGTCAGTGAAAAACGCAAGGAAGACGCCATCGGGGAATACGCCATCAGGATCACGCCTCAACTCTGTGATTGCACCCAATCCACGGCCGGGTAGTCGCCCGCGCCCAGGAACAGTTCCAGCACCTGCTTGTAGGTGGCCGGGCCATTTTCGCTGTTGGTGAACAAGATGATGCTGTCGCCATTGTCCGGATCCAGCATGAAGAAGGCCTTGAAGCCCGGATTGTCGCCCCAGTGCCACGCGCGCTTGCCGGCGGCCGTGGTCTGCAGGCCAACGCCCAAGCCCCAACTGACGAAAGGATCGGCGGCCGAAGGCGCGTACTTGTCGTCGGCATTGCTGGATTCGGCCAGCATCAACGCGCGGGTTCCCGGCTTCAGGCCTTCGCCCTTGAACAAACCACGCTGGATGAAGCTGCCGTAATCATGCACGTTGCTGGTCAGCGTCCACGCCGTGTTGGCGGTGGGGAACACACGCGGACGTCGTGGCGTGCCGTCTTGCCTATGACCGGTGGAATTGACCGCGTCGAACGCCTTATCGGTGATGTAGCGGCTGCTGGGCATGTCAAGCGGCACGAACACTTCGCGTTGCGCCAGCGCATTCCAGTCCAGCCCGGAGATGTGCTCCAGGGTTTTCTGCAACAGGTAGAAACCTTCGCCGGAATACGCATAACGCTGGCCCGGTGCGAACACACTCTCCAGCGGCGCGGCATCCAGCTTCGGGTCCGTTGGATCCACCTGCCAGTTCACCAATCCGGTGGTGTGGTTCAGCACCATGCGCGCGGTGATCTTGCGCGCCTGCGGGTTGTCTTTCGTGCGCGGCGAATGCCAGTAATCCCACAGCGGCGTGTCCAGGTCCAGCTTGCCGGCATCGACCAGGCGCAGCGCAATGTATGCACCAACCACCTTCGACAACGACGCCGCCTCGAACACCGTCTGCGGCGCGACTGCCGCCGGCTCGTCCTTGCGCAGCACGCCGTGGTCGAACTCGCGGAACACGCCCCCGTGCCACCAACCCAATTGCGCGCCGGGGATCGCATGCTGCTGCATGACCTGCTCGAACGCGGCGGCCTTGGCTTGCACGTCATCGACCGCGACGGACGACGGCGCGGCGTCAATATCCCCGCGTGGCGCGGGTGCGGAACAGGCCGTCGCCACGATGGACAAGGCCGTTGCCAGCGCGAGTTTGTGCAGTGTTGCGGTTTTCATTTTTCCACCCTTGTTGATATCGCTGGATTGTCGGCAATTCTTTCGCTTCAGCCTAGTGCCACGCCGGGAACTCGTTCGCAGGCGATGCCGTGTTCGCGCAAGGCGGCCTGCAGGTTGCGGCCTGCAGTATCGGTGAAGCCTTCGCCCTTGCGCAGGCAGACGACCTTGTGGCCCTGGCCACGGCCGCTTGCAGGGCCGGCAGCGGCGATGCCGGCAAGGGTTTGGTTTCGGCATCGCGGCGGGCCATCGCCAGGATCGCCGGCGGTACGTCATCTGCGGCCAGGATCAGGTCGGCCAGGTTGAGTTGGCGCAAGGCCTTGAGCGTGAGCAGGCCGGGATCGCCATTGCCACAGCCGACCAGGGCCACGCTGCCCTGCGCGGGCAGTTCATCTACCGCCGCCAGGGCCGAATCGAAGGCGCGTTGCGCGGCTTCATCCTCGCCATTGCGCAGCAAAACCGGCACCTCGCCATCGAGCAGCCGGTCGAACCAGCGCCGACGCAACGCCAGGTCCGGCAATCGCTCACGGATGCGTGCGCGTTGCCGTGCGAACAGATCGGCCAGTTGCCCCAGGGAATGATCCAGCTCGGTTTCCAGCTTCTCGCGCAAGCGCCGCGCCAGCATCGGCGCGGCACCGGCGGAGGAAATGGCGATCAGCAACGGGTCGCGGTCGATGATCGCCGGCACCTGGTAGCTGGACAGTTCCGCGTCATCGACCACGTTGACCCAGCGCTTGCGCTGCCCCGCCGCCATCGCCACGCGGCGATTCAACGCGGCATCGTCGGTAGCGGCCACCACCAGCCAGACGTCATCGATCCACGCCGGGTCGAAGTCGCCATCGGCACGCCCATCGATACGTTGGATCCGCTGCTGTTGCAACAACCCCTGCAAGGCTTCGGAAAAATCCAGCGCATGCACGCGCACGCGCGCGCCGGCATGCAGCAGCGCGTCGATCTTGCGGGTGGCGACTTCGCCGCCGCCAACCACCAATACATCACGGTCGCGCAGGTCGGCGAACAGCGGGAACAGCGGCATGCAATTTTCCTTGGGCTGGGAGCCGGGGCCGCCACGATACCGAAATGCGCGGCGACGCGTAGCAACAGGTTCGGATGAGCGCAGCGAACTCCAAGATGAGCGCAGCGAACTCCAACATGCTGCGGCAAGCACACGCATCACCTGTCGCCCAGAATCACCTGTGCCGCGTTGTGCCCCGGCGCGCCGGTGACGCCGCCGCCAGGATGGGTACCGGAACCGCACAGGTACAAGCCGGGAATCGCGCCGCGATACGCGCCCTGTCCCAGCATCGGCCGCGCGCTGAACAACTGGTTGAGTGACAACGCGCCGTGGAAGATGTCGCCGCCAATCAGGCCGAAATCGCGTTCCAGGTCCAATGGCGACTTGATCTGGCGACCCACGACCGATGCGGCGAAGCCCGGCGCGTGCTTGTCCACCGTGGCGACCATCAGGTCCGCTACTTCCTCGCGATGCGCATCCCATGAAGCGCCGTTCGGCAGAACCGGGGCGGCATGCTGGCAGAACAGGCTGGCGACGTGTTGGCCGGGCGGGGCCAGTGAATCGTCCAGCGTCGAAGGAATCAGCATTTCGACGATGGGTTCACGCGACCAGCCGAAATCCATCGCGTCGCGCCAGGCCTTGTCCATGTACGCTAGCGATGGCGCGATGATGACGCCGGAGGTCAGGTGGTCGCCCGCGCCCGGCAGCGCAGAAAAATCCGGCAGGCGCGACAAGGCCACGTTCATGCGGAAGGTGCCGGAACCGCAGCGCCAGTTGTGCATGCGTTCGCGCGTGGGTGCCGGAACCGCCTGCAGCGGCAACAGGCGCTCGTACAACAACTTGGGATTGACATTGGCGACGATGCGGTGGGCGCGCAGGGTTTCGCCGTTTTCCAGCACAACGCCGACGGCTTTGCCTTGCTCGATGATGACTTCACGCACGCCGGCATCGGTACGGATTTCCGCGCCGGCTTCGCGCGCGGCCTTCGCCATTGCCTGGGTGATCGCGCCCATGCCGCCGATGGCATGGCCCCACACGCCCTTGACCCCGTTGGTTTCGCCGAACACGTGATGCAACAGCACGTAGGCGCTGCCCGGCGCGTGCGGGCTGGCGTAGTTGCCGACCACGCCATCGAAGCCATACAACGCCTTGACCGGTTCGCTTTCGAACCAGCGATCCAGATATTCGGCAGCGGAAATCGCGAACAGGTCCAGCAATTCCTGGCGCAGGGTTTCGTCCAGTTGCATCAGGCGATGGCCGAGCTTCGCGCCGTGCAGCAACTGCGGCAGTTGCTTCCACCATGCGGCGGTGCCGATGTCCGGCGGTGGTTGCAGGGCCAGTGCGCGCAGCACGTCGGCGATGGCATCCAGCCGGCGTTCGTAATCAGGCAGACGCTGCGCATCGCGGCGCGAGAATTTTGCCACTTGCTCCTGCGTCTTGCCTCCGCCGGTCAGCAGGTACTGGCCATCGGGCAGCGGCAGGAAGTTGTTGAACTTGCGCTGCACGATGCGCAGGCCGTGGCGATGCAAATCCAGATCGGCGATCACCTTCGGCTGCAACAACGACACCGTGTAGCTGGCCACCGAATTGCGGAAGCCGGGGTGGAATTCCTCGGTCACCGCCGCGCCGCCGACCACGCCACGACGCTCCAGCACCGTCACCTTGTGCCCGGCCTGCGCCAAGTAGAACGCGCAGACCAAGCCGTTGTGGCCGCCGCCGATGACCAGGGCATCGGACCGTTGTCGATTCGTCATCATGTTCCATGATTCGCGCGCAGTGGAAAAATGCGCATGCGCCAGCCACTATACTGGCCTCTATAATCGACCTTTGCACCCGCTCCCGGGCGGGGAACCTTCTCCAAGGCCGAAGACGCCGCAGATGCACGACCGCAACCCGCATTCCATGCCTCGGACGCGCCCGGCGTGAACCCTTCCCCACCATCACGATTGAAGGCGCGTACGGCGACCGCGCTGGCTGCGGGCGCACTGGCCGCATTGCTGGTGCTGTCCAGCGCGACCGCGCGCGTCGATGCATGGTGCCACGATCTTTTCTCGCTACTGGGCGCACCCGCGCCGGATCCGCGCATCGTGGTGGTGGCGATCGACGACGCCAGCCGATCCGAAATCGGCGCATGGCCATGGTCACGACGCGTACACACGCGCCTGGTCGATCGCCTTACCGAGGCTGGCGCACAAGCGGTACTGCTGGACTTGCTGCTGACCGAACCAGCCCTGTACGACCCGGAAGGCGATGCGCTGCTGGCGCGCGCATTGCGGCGCAACGGCCGCGTGGTGCTGCCGGTTCAGGTGGAGAATGCAACCATCCGCGGCAAGCCGGCGGTGGAGTTGTTGCCGATTCCCGAATTCGTGGCCGCCGCCGCCACGTTGGGGCACGCCGATACAGCCATCGACCGAGATGGCGTCAGCCGCGGCGTGTTCCTGCATGCCGGCGTGGGTTCGTTGCATTGGCCAGCCTTGGGACTGGCGCTGCGCGACCTGCGCAATCGCGATGCAATGCTTGCCGACCCGCGCGATGCCTTGCTCGCCGCCGATGCCTCAGCTAATGCCTGGCTGCGCAGCGACTACCGGCTGATACCGCTGACCCGTCCCGTGCACGGATTCCGCCGGGTTTCGTATGCCGACGTACTGGCCGGGCGCGTGGACGCGGCCACCCTGCGTGACCGCTACGTGCTGGTCGGCAACATCGCCACAGGCAAGGGTGAAGAAATCGCCGTACCCGGTGGCGTACACCTGTCTGAGGTCGAATACCACGCCAACGTGCTCAATGTGCTGCTGAGTGGCCGCGCGACCACGCCAATGCCCGCGTTGGCCTGCGCCGGGCTGTCTGCGCTGCTGGCATCGGTGCCATTGCTGCTGGCGGCCCTGTCCGGAACGCGTCGCTGGCACCCACTGCGTTGGGCGATGGTGGCAACACTGTTGCTTTCTCTTGCCCTGCTGTCATTGGCGCGGATATGGTTTCCGCCCCTGCCGGCATTGCTGGCGCTGGCGGTAGTCGCGATGGTGTGGCGCTACCGCAGCCTGCTCGACCGTCGCCACCGGAACCAAACCGATGCCCTGACCGGCGTCGCCAACCGCAAACGGCTGGACGCTGCACTGACGCATGAATTGCAAGCCTCGCGTCATCATGGCCAACCGCTATCCCTGCTGCTGGTCGATGTGGACCACTTCCGGCAACTGGTCGCCGCACGCGGCGCAATGGCCGGCGATGCCGCACTGCGCAGCATCGCCGATACGCTGAGCAACCGCGCGCGACGTCCGCGCGATCTGGTGGCACGGATCGACAGCAACCAGTTCGCAGTGATGCTGCCGGAAACCTCGGCGCACGCCGCCGCCGCGATCGCCACCACCTTGCACGTGGACTTGGCGGGCCTGCATGGCAAGCGCGGCGATCCGGCCGCCGAAGCACCGCCCAGCGTCAGCATCGGCATCCATACCATTGGCGGTGGAACCTCCAACGCAGCCGCAGCTCTGTCCTGTGCCGAAGCCGCGCTATACCAAGCACGGCAACTGGGCCGCAGCCGCACCTTCGCCTATTCCGGCAACACGGCCAGCAAAGACGCATCAAAAACATCGCCGTAGGAAACCCGTCTGTTGCTCACCCCTACACCTCCAACACCATCCCCAGCCGCGACAGCGTGACCTCCACACCGTAGCGTTCACCGATTTCACCGGCCAGCGCCTCGCGTGCCTTGTCTTCGCCATGCACCAGCGCCAGCGGCGGGTGTTTTTCAAAACCAGCATACCAGTCCAGCAAGCCGCGCTGGTCGGCATGCGCGGACAGGCCGCCGATGGTGTCGATACGCGCATTGACGCGGTAATCGCGGCCGTGGATGCGCACCCACGGCGCGCCATCCACCAGCCGCCGGCCCAGCGTGCCCTGCGCCTGATAGCCGACGATCACCACCTGTGCATTGCGCCGGCCCAGGTTGTATTTGAGATGGTGCTGGATGCGCCCGCCGTTGGCCATGCCGGAACCGGCAATGATGATCGCGCCGTTCTGGATGTTGTTGATCGCCATCGATTCGGCAGTGGCTGCGGTGATGTGCAGGTTGGGCAGGCGGAACGGATTGGGCTTGCCCTTCCATACCGCCTGCGCGTCTTCGTCGAAGATCTTGTGGTGGCGGTCGTAGATGGCCACCACCTTGGCCGCCATCGGGCTGTCCAGGAAGATGCGCCAGCGCGAGAGTTTCCACTCGTCCCAGAATTTGGCGAACCAGTACAACAATTCCTGGCTGCGCCCGACCGCGAACGCGGGGATCAGCACGTTGCCCTTTTCGCGCCAGGCGCGGTCGAGCAGGTCGCCGAGTTCGTGGATGGTGTCGGCGCGCTCGCGGTGGTTGCGGTCGCCGTAGGTCGATTCCATCAGCACCAGGTCGGCCTCGGCTATCTTCACCGGGTCGCGCAGCACCGGCGCATCGGCTTGGCCGAGGTCGCCGGAGAACACCAGTTTCCTACCATCGGCCCACAACTCGACGATGGCCGAGCCGAGGATATGCCCGGCATCGCGGAAACGGACTTCCACGCCGGGCAGGATTTGCGTTTTCACGTCGTAGTTCACCGGGCGCAGCAGGCGCATCGCATCGGCGACGTCTTCGGCGGTGTAAAGCGGCAACACTTCCGGCTCACCGCGCTTGCGGTCGCGGTTGCTGCGCGCCGCGTCGCTTTCCTGCAGGCTGGCCGAATCATCCAGCATCACCGGCATCAGTTCGGCACTGGCGTTCTGCGTGTAGATCGGCCCGGAAAAACCGCGTTTCACCAGCAGCGGCACCCGGCCGATATGGTCGATGTGCGCGTGGCTGATCACCAGTACGTCGATTTCGTCCGGTTCGAACGGGAACGGGTCGGCATTGCGCGCCTCGACCTCGCGACTGCCCTGCATCAGCCCGCAGTCCAGCAATATCCGCTTGCCGGCCGCATGCACCAGGTGCATCGAACCGGTGACCTCGCCGGCTGCGCCGTGGAATTCGACCTGCATGTCCGCCCTTCCTCGTTTTCAATGAGGGCACCAGCCTACCCGATGATGACTTTGGACAGGGTTAGGGCACATGCCGCTGCGTTAATCTGCCCCTTCCGCCCAAGGAGCCGCATCATGCGCCTTCCCAAAACCCTGGCCTGCGCGCTCGCACTGGCCCTCGCCATCCCTGCGCACGCGGCCACACCGGTGGCCGGCGGCGACGCCATCGTCGAAAAGACCCTGGCCAACGGCTTGAAGATCGTGGTCTGGCCCGACCATGACATCCCCAACGCCAACTACTACACCTTCTACAAGGCCGGCAGCCGCAACGAGCGCCCCGGCATCACCGGGCTGGCGCATTTCTTCGAGCACATGATGTTCAACGGCACCGCGCGCCGTGCGCAGGGCGACTTCGACACCGAGATGGAAGCGGCCGGCGGCAGCAACAACGCCAGCACCAACAACGATCTGACCATCTATACCGACTGGTTCCCGTCCAGTGCACTGGAAAAGATCTTCGACCTGGAAAGCGACCGCATGGCCAACCTGGCCTTCGTGCCCAAGGTGATCGAAAGCGAGCGCGGTGTGGTTTACAGCGAGCGCCGCAGCAGTGTGGACAACGACAACTTCGGCACGTTGATGGAACAGGTGCAGGCCGCCGCGTTCACCGCGCATCCTTATACCTTCCCCACCATCGGCTGGCCCAGCGACATCGAGAACTGGAAACTTGAAGACCTGCAGCAGTTCTTCAAGACCTACTACGCGCCGAACAACGCCGTACTGGTGATCGCCGGCGACGTGGAGCCGGCGCAGGTGTTCGCGCTGGCCGACAAGTATCTTGCGCCGCTTCAGAAGCAGCCCGCGCCACCGGCGGTGACCACGGTCGAGCCGGAGCAACAAGGCGAACGCCGGGTCACCGTGGAGAAAGCCGACGCGCAATCACCGCTGATCGCCTATGCCTTCCACACCGGCATGGGTGAAGGCGACAAGGCCATTCCCGCGCTGGAGCTGCTGAGCACGATCCTGAGCCAAGGCGATTCCTCGCGCCTGCACCAACGCCTGGTGGAACGCGAACAGGCCGCCGTCGATGTCGGCAGCGTCGTCGATGCCGGCTTCGACCCCGGCCTGCTGTGGGTGTATGCCGCGCTGCCGCCGGGCGGCGATCTGGCCAACGCCGAAAAACTGCTGGACGATGAACTGGCACGCGTCGCCAGCGAAGGCGTGACCACCGCCGAACTGGAAAAGGCGCGCAACTTCAAGGCAATGGCATTCTGGCGCGGCATGTCCACCATCAACGGCAAGGCGCGCGCGCTGGGCGAATACGAAGTCTTCCACGGCGACTGGCGCAAGCTGTTCGACGCGCCCGCCGCCTACGATGCGGTCACCGCCGCGCAAGTGCATGCGCTGGCGAAAAGGATCCTGCGCGTGCAGAACCGCACCACCGGCCTGTTGAAACCCGTTGCCGCCCAACAGGAGGCTGCGAAATGAGCATTCGTTTCCTGCGTTGTTTCATCATCGGCGTACTGCTGATCAGTGCATTCACCACGCACGCTGCCGACATCAAGCTGCCGGACTACACCACGCAAACCCTCGACAACGGCGCAACCGTGCTGTTGATGCCGCGCCGCGACGTGCCCTTGGTCTCCGCCACGGTGATGGTGCGCGGCGGCGCGCTGGCCGATGCACCCGGCAAGGAAGGCACCGCCGCGTTGCTGGGCGCGCTGCTGTCCAAGGGCGCGGGCACACGCAATGCGCAGGCTTTCGCCGAAGCCATCGACAATGCCGGCGGCAATATCGGCTTCGGCAGTTCCTCCGAAGCGGTGTACGCCAATGCGCGCTTCCTGTCGAAGGATGCCGGCCTGATGCTGTCGCTGCTGGGCGATGCCTTGCTGCGGCCAAGCCTGGACGCGGGCGAATTCGACAAGTCGCGCAAGCGCGCCATCGACGGAATAGCCACGGCCAAGGATTCGGATCCGCGCGCACTGCTGGGCAGTTACGTCGATGCCTGGCTGTTCCGTGGCCATCCCTACGGCCGCCCCACCGACGGCGACGAAACCAGTCTGGCCGCGATCACCCTGGCCGACGTGCAAGCCTTCCGCACCCAGCAGATGGGCGGCGACCGCCTGATCATCGCCATTGCCGGCGATTTCGACCCGGCGGCAATCGCCGCGCAGGTACAGAAAACCTTCGGCACCTGGGAAAAGGCCACCGGCGCGCTGCCGCAAGTCGCGGCCAAGCCGAAGGAAAGCGGCCGCCGCGTGCTGCTGGTCAACAAGCCCGGTGCCACGCAGACGTATTTCTCGCTGTCCAACATCGGCAGCGGCCACGGCGACCCGGCCGAAGCGGCGCAGGACATCGTGCAGACCGTGTTCGGCGGCCGCTTCACCTCGATGCTGAACACCGAACTGCGGGTCAAGTCCGGCCTGACCTATGGCGCGCGCTCGTCGCTGGATCGCCCGCGCCAACCCGGCGCAGCCAGCGTGCAGAGTTTCACCAAGACCGACTCGACCAAGGCCGCCATCGACCTGGCCATCGCCACGCTGGATCGCCTGCATGCCGACGGGCTGGACGCCGCCGCGATTGCCTCGTCCAAGCAATATATCGCCGGCCAGTTCGCGCCCGGGTTGGAAACCGCATCGCAACTGGCCGCCACCGTGGCCGACCTGGCCTTGTACGACGACAGCCACGACACCGTGGACGGCTACCTGGGCCGGATTGCAGCGGCCACCCCGGAACAGGTCGCCGCTGCGCGCAGCGTGTTCCCGGCCAGCAAGGATCTGGTCATCGTTGCCATCGGCGATGCGGCGAAAATCCGCGAAGTGATGAAAGGCTATGGCCCGCTGACCGAGATGCAGCTCAGCGATCCGCGCTTCTCGCCTGAGAAGACTGCGCCCTGAACATGAAACCACGCTGGCCCATCCTGCTGTCGCTCACCCTTGGGATCGCCATCGGCGCGCTGGGCCACGCTTGGCCGGGCGGGCGTGCGCAAGCGCATGCGCTGGATGAAGCACGTGCGCAAACCCGCGCGGCGATGGAAAAGCGCTTCGCCACCCGGCTGGCCGCACGCGAGCAGGCATCGGCCGAAACCACGACGACCAGCACAAATCCGCAAGCCGGCGGCGCGCACTTCAGCTACCAATACCTGCCGCCGAAATCGCCGGAGCTGGAGCCGTTCCACCAACTCGCCACCAGCGAAGACCTGCTGCACCAACTGCCGGAAATCCAGGCCATCGACGGCATGTTCATGCTGCCCAAGCCGATCCGCTACGTCATTGCCGAATGCGGCCAGCCCGACGCCTTCTACGCACCGGACAAGGGCGAGGTGGTGATGTGCTACGAGACGATGAAGGTGCTGCTGGAACGCGGCCAGCAACTGGCAAGCGACCAGCAACTGGATGCCAGCTATCCGCGCCGCTACCTGATCGCCAACCTGCGCTTCATCCTGCTGCACGAAACCGGCCACGCGCTGATCCAGCAACTGGACATCCCCGTCACCGGCCGCGAGGAAGACGCCGTTGACCAACTCGCCACCACGCTGATGCTGCGCTTCGCCGGTGCCGACGAAACCCCCGGCGAAGTCGCCGCCAACCTGCGCATGGCGTCGAACTGGTTCCTGGTGCGCAGCACCGGTGCCTACAACCTGGACGCCTATGCCGACGAACACGCGCTGGGCGAGCAACGTTATTTCAACCTGCAATGCCTGTTGTACGGCAGCAACCCCGGACGCTTCGCCAGCATCGTCAGCGAAGGCAGCCTGACCGAAGCCCGCGCCAGGCTGTGCCCGGAAGAATCCCGCCGCGTCGGCACCGCCTGGCTACGCCTGCTGCTGCCGCATGTCGCGCCGAAGTACGAGATGACCGAGGAAAAAGCGACTGAAGCCCTGCAACGTCGCGCGCTCGAACGCGACGACGCAAGCCCCGAACGCTGAACCACCAGATCGCGACAGTCCGCGCTGGACACCACCGGACACCAGGCAACAAAAAACCCCGGTATTCCCGGGGTTTCTTGGACTGTACCGGACGTATCCGGCCTTCAATTTGGCAGCCCGTGAAGGATTCGAACCTCCGAATGCCTGAGTCAGAGTCAGGTGCCTTACCGCTTGGCGAACGGGCTATGTAGCGGATTGTAGCGCCAGCCAATGAAGCTGGCGCAAATTCCCCATTAACGCTTGGAGAACTGGGTGGCGCGGCGTGCCTTGTGCAGGCCGACCTTCTTGCGCTCGACTTCGCGGGCGTCGCGGGTGACGAAACCGGCCTTGCGCAGTTCGGTCTTCAGGGTTTCGTCGTATTCGACCAGCGCGCGGGCGATGCCCAGGCGGATGGCGCCGGCCTGGCCGGTGGTGCCGCCGCCAGTGGCGGTCACGACGATGTCGAAGCTTTCGGTGTTATTGGTCAGTTCCAGCGGCTGGCGCACGATCATGCGCGCGGTTTCACGGCCGAAGAACTCGTCCAGCGGACGGTCGTTGACGGTGATCTTGCCGGTGCCCTTGCGCAGGAACACGCGGGCGGTGGAGGACTTGCGACGGCCGGTGCCGTAATTCTGAGTGATGGCCATGACTTAGATATCCAGGACTTGCGGCTGCTGGGCGGCGTGCGGGTGCTCGGCACCCTTGTAAACCTTGAGCTTGCGGTACATGGCGCGGCCCAGCGGGCCCTTCGGCAGCATGCCCTTGACGGCGATCTCGATGACGCGCTCCGGATGGCGCTCCAGCGCCTGGGCCAGGGTTTCGGTCTTGAGGTTGCCGATGTAGCCGGTGAAGCGGTGGTACTGCTTGTCGGCCAGCTTGTTGCCGGTGACGGCAATCTTTTCGGCGTTGATGACGACCAGGTAGTCGCCGGTATCAACGTGCGGGGTATAGACGGGCTTGTGCTTGCCACGCAGGCGGCGGGCGAGCTCGGAGCTCAGACGGCCCAGCGTCTTGCCGGAAGCGTCAACGAGGTACCAGTCGCGCTGGACGGTCTCGTTTTTTGCGATGAAAGTGGTCATGGTGAACTCGTGTTCTGTGGGTGTTCGGTCGGGCGGATTCCAGCAAGAACCGCTGGAACTTTGCCACGCGTTGTGCGGTACGGCGGAAAAAGAAGCGGGATTGTAGCCGCCTGCCCAGCTTGACGCAAGTCCGCTGGCATCTTGCCCGGACGAGGGCGAAAATGGCCCACCGCCCCCACGGAGCATGCAAATCATGGCCTTCGCCCGCCACGCCACCCCGCTGGACCACCTGTTGGCCGAAGGCCAACGCGCGCTGGAAACCGTGTTCGGCCGCCCGCCGGCCGAGCGCCCCAACCCCGCCGCTGCCACCCCGGACGTGGAGCTGGACGCCGCCGAACGCCGCCACGCCGCCGGGCTGATGCGGATCAACCACGTCGGCGAGATCTGCGCGCAGGGCCTGTACTTCGGCCAGGCCGCCGTGGCCCGCGAGCCGGCCACCCGCGAACACCTGCTGCACGCGGCGCAAGAAGAAACCGACCACCTGGCCTGGTGCGCCGACCGGCTGGAAGAACTGGACAGCCGCCCCAGCCTGTTCAACCCGCTGTGGTACGCCGGCAGCTACGCCTTGGGCGCGCTGGCCGGGCTGCGTGGCGACGGCTGGAACCTGGGCTTCGTGGTCGAGACTGAACGCCAGGTCGAAGCGCACCTGGACGAACACCTGGAAACCCTGCCGCCGGCAGACCTGCGCAGCCGCGAAATCCTCAAGGTAATGAAGGCCGACGAAGCCCGCCATGCCGACAATGCCGAACAAGCCGGCGCGAAGGTGTTGCCGCAACCGATCCCGGCGCTGATGGCTGGTGCGTCGAAACTGATGAAACTGGTGGCGTATCGGCTGTGAGGCCGCGACCGGGATTCCCTGAACGCACAAAGGGCCGCGATCTGCGGCCCTTTGCTGTTGCGGATCCTGAAGCCCGGTTTTCAACGGACGCATGTCCGTTCATCCCGGCTTGATTCAATCCGCGAGGTTGCGCCCGTGATACAGCTCCTCGATCTCGCGGCGCAGGCGGGTTTCCACCTTCATGCGCTCCTTGAACGACAGGTTGCGGGCCTTTTCCTCGAACAGGTAGGCATCCAGGTCGAAGTCCTTCAGGTGCATCTTGGTGTGGAACAGGTTTTCCTGATAGACGTTGACGTCGAGCATCTCGTAGCGGGTCTTGATGCCCTTGGCCAGGTAGTCCTGGATCGAGTTGATCTTGTGGTCGATGTAGTGCTTGGTGCCCTTCACGTCACGGGTGAAGCCGCGCACGCGGTAATCCATGATGACGATATCGGACTCGAAGCTTTCGATCAGGTAGTTCAACGCTTTCAACGGTGAAATGACGCCGCAGGTAGCCACGTCGATGTCGGCGCGGAAGGTGGCGATGCCGTTGTCCGGATGGGTTTCCGGATAGGTATGCACGGTGATGTGGCTCTTGTCCATGTGCGCGACCACCGCATCGGAAATGATTTCCTTGCCGGCCTGCTTCTTGTCGATCACCGGCTCTTCGGAAATCAGGATCGTCACCGACGCGCCCTGCGGGTCGTAGTCCTGGCGGGCGATGTTGAGGATGTTGGCACCGATGATTTCCGCCACGTCCGTCAGGATCTGGGTCAGGCGGTCGGCGTTGTATTCCTCGTCGATGTAGGCGATGTAGCGCTGCCGTTCCTCTTCGGACTGGGCGTAGCAGACATCATAGATGTTGAAGCTCAAGGCCTTGGTCAGGTTGTTGAAACCTTGCAGGCGCAGGCGCGGCAGTGGCTTGACCACGGCGGTAGTCCCTCTGGGGGCAGCGGATGAAGGGCGCGATTATGCGGCAAACGGGGCGACAGGGGTATGTCGGTGGCCATTACAACGGCGAGCTGATTGTGAATTGTGCCGAATTGCCGTTAACTACGGCCTTTCCTCGCTTGCCCAAGCCTAACCCACTCAATGAGCACACGCACCCTTGTTCCCCCGCAACTGCGTAACGCCACCTCCCCGCTGATGCCTGATCGCGCCGCCATCGACCGTTTCCTGGCCCATAGCCACCGCCGCCGCTATCCCGCCCGCGCCGACGTGTTCCGCCCCGGCGACCCGGCCGGCACCCTGTACTACGTGATCAATGGTTCGGTCAGCATCATCACCGAGGAGGCCGACGACCGCGAACTGGTGCTGGGCTATTTCGGTCCGGGCGAATTCGTCGGTGAAATGGGCCTGTTCATCGAATCGGACAAGCGCGAGGTGATCCTGCGCACGCGCACCCAGTGCGAACTGGCCGAAGTCGGCTACGAACGCATCCAGCAGTTGTTCGCCGGCCCGCTTGCCGCCGATGCGCCCAAGCTGCTGTATGCGATCGGTGCGCAACTGTCACGGCGGCTGCTGGACACCAGCCGCAAGGCCAGCCGCCTGGCCTTCCTCGACGTTACCGACCGCATTACCCGTACCTTGTTCGACCTGACCCGCGAGCCGGAGGCAATGAGCCATCCGCAAGGCACGCAGTTGCGCGTGTCGCGGCAGGAATTGGCACGCCTGGTCGGCTGCTCGCGCGAGATGGCCGGCCGCGTGCTGAAGAAGCTGCAGGCCGACGGCCAGCTGCACGCGCGCGGCAAGACCGTGGTGCTGTACGGCACGCGCTGATTGCCGCCTGACGACAACGGAGACAATGCACATGGAATGCCCGAAGTGCCACCACGCGATGGAAAAGCTGTCGTTGCTGGAAGCCGATGCGCATCGCTGCACGCATTGCGGTGGCTTGTGGTTCGGCATGCACGCCTTCGAACTGCTGAAGGATCGCGCCGAGGCCATCGACACCGGCGACGCGGCGCAGGGCGAAGCCTGCAACAAGATCGGCCGCAACCTGCATTGCCCGGCCTGTGATGGAGAGCGACTGTTGATCCGCATGGTCGACCCGGAGCAGCCGCATATCTGGTACGAAAGCTGCCAGAACTGCTTCGGGCGTTTCTACGACGCCGGGGAATTCCGCGATTTCGCCGAATACGGCTGGCAGGACTTCATCAAGCATTTCAGCGCGGTGGAACGGCCGTAGGCGCGGATCAACCCGCCACCACGTCCCCGCCACGGTCTGCGCAGCCCCAGTTGAGGATCGGCGTGCCTGCCGGCAACACACGGCGGAACATCTCCACACGGTTGCGCTTGGGATTCACCACCACCGGCTTCTTCGCCGCCTTCAGCAGCGGCAAGTCCGCGCTGGAATCCGAATACGAAATATCGATGTCGCCATGGCCGCGCGCTCGCAGCATGCGCATCTTCTCCTCGCTGTGGCAGTGGCGCACCGCCATCATCGCGCCGAAGCGCGGGCCGACCAGCGAACCGATCACCGGCACATCATGATGGGCGAAGAATGCGAGCATCGCCCGCGCCAGTTCCGGCGGCGCGCCGGTGGCGACGATCACGCGGTCGCCATTGGCGCGATGCCGGGCGAAGACTTCCAGTGCTTGCGGCAACAGGCGTGCGCGGATTTGCGCTTCATGCTCGCGCACATAGCGATCGATCCAGCGGTCGAACTCGCGCGCCCGGTGCAGGCCGAAGGTCGCAATCCACACATAGCCGGAAATGCCGCGCCGGCGCGTGCGCAGCCACGCCACCATCGGCCCCAGCAGCGGCGTCGCCAGCAGCGCGGCCAGCATCCGCAAGGGATTGCGCCGCAATAGCCAGGCGAACAGATGGCTGCCGGAATCGCCGTCGTACAGCGTGTGGTCGAAGTCGAAAACCACCAAGGGCGCATCATCGCGCGGCACGGGGTATGTATTGGTCATGGCGTGTCGAAGAACAGGCTGCGCAGCGCCTCGCCCGGCTCGTCTGCACGCATGAAGGCTTCGCCGACCAGGAAGGCATGCACGTCGTTGTCGCGCATCAGCTTCACATCGGCCGGGCCGAGGATGCCGCTTTCGGTGACCAGCAAACGATCCTTCGGCACCGCATCCTTCATCGACAAGGTGACATTCAGCGACACGTCGAAGGTGCGCAGGTTGCGGTTGTTGATGCCGAGCAACGGCGCAGGCACCTGCAAGGCGCGTTCCAGCTCATCGATGTCGTGCACTTCGACCAGCACGTCCATGCCCTGCCCCATCGCCACCTCGGCCAGCTCGGCCAATTGGAAATCGTCCAGCGCGGCAACGATCAGCAGGATGCAGTCCGCACCCAGTGCGCGGGCTTCATGCACCTGGTAGGGGTCGATGATGAAATCCTTGCGGATCACCGGCAGCGTGCAGGCTTCGCGCGCGGCGACCAGATATTCGTCCGCGCCCTGGAAGAAATCCACGTCGGTCAGCACTGACAGGCACGACGCGCCGCCGAATTCGTAACTGACCGCGATCTCCGCCGGGCGGAAATCCGCACGAATCACACCCTTGGACGGGCTGGCCTTCTTCACCTCGGCGATCACCGCCGGGTCGCCATTGGCGATTGCGGCACGCAGCGATGCGGCGAAGCCGCGCGGCGGCGAGGCATTCCTCGCCCGCGCCTTGAGTTCGTCCAGCGAAACGCGGGCACTGCGCTCGGCGATTTCCTCGTGCTTGCGCGCGATGATGGTATTGAGGATGTCGCTCATGCCACACCCGCCAATGCACGTGTCGCGGCAACGAATTCATGCAGCTTCTGCATCGCCTTGCCGCTGGCAATCGCTTCGCGTGCACGTTCGATGCCATCGGCCACGCTGTCGGCCACGCCGGCCACGTACAGCGCCGCACCGGCATTGAGCAGCACAATGTCGCGCGCCGGGCCGGGATGGTTGTCCAGCACCTTCAGCAGGATGACCTTCGATTCGGCCGGATCGGAGACGCGCAGGTTGCGGCTGTGCGACATGGCGATGCCGAAATCCTCGGGGTGCAGTTCGTATTCGCGCACCACGCCATCGCGCAATTCACCGACCAGGGTGCTCGCGCCAAGCGAGAGTTCGTCCATGCCGTCACGGCCCCACACCACCAGCGCACGTTCGGCACCAAGTTCGCGCAGCACGCGCGCCTGTATGCCGACCAGGTCGGGGTGGAACACGCCCATCAGGATGCTTGGCGCACCGGCCGGATTGGTCAGCGGGCCGAGGATGTTGAAGATGGTGCGCACGCCCATTTCACGCCGCACTGGCGCGACCGCCTTCATCGCCGGGTGGTGGATCGGCGCGAACATGAAGCCGATGCCGGTTTGCGCGATGGATTGCGCCACCTGCGGCGGTTGCAATTCGATGTTCGCACCGAGGGCCTCCAGCGCATCGGCACTGCCGGACTTGGACGACACGCTGCGGTTGCCGTGCTTGGCCACGCGCGCACCGGCCGCAGCAGCGACGAAGATCGAACAGGTGGAAATGTTGAACGTGTGCGAGCCGTCGCCGCCGGTGCCGACGATATCGACCAGATGCGTGCGGTCCTCCACTTCGACCAGATGCGACAACTCGCGCATCACCGTGGCCGCACCGGCGATCTCGCCGACGGTTTCCTTCTTGACCCGCAGGCCGGTGAGGATGGCGGCGGTCATCGTCGGCGAGATGTCGCCGCGCATCACCTGGCGCATCAGGTCGATCATCTCGTCGCGGAAGATCTCGCGATGCTCGATGGTGCGCTGCAGGGCTTCTTGTGGGGTAATGGACATCAGGAAATCACCAGGTAATCACTGCCAAAAACAACATCCGCGTGCTTGCCTTCAACCAGATGCAGATGCCGGCCTTGCACTTCCACCGGCAGACAGGCATCGACCTCGTACAAGGCATCCTTGTGCGGCAGCATCCAGCCGGCATCGGCCTGCGCCTTGCCCTTGGCCTTCGCCTCGGCCACGTCCTGCGCGACCACCAGCACGTACTTGTGCGCCTCGCCGAACTCGCCTTGCACGTAGCCGCCCAGATTGACGAAGAACAACTTCGGCGCAGCGTCCGGCGGCGGCGCGTCGGCAAAACGTACTTGCCAACCTTCGACGCCATCGACCTCCATCCACGAATCCACATGCAGGCCGCGCGCCTCGCCGAACCACTGCGTGCGCAACTGCGGATACGTCGATGCCAGCGTATCGCCGACGGCGAAGGCCACGTCGTGCAATTCGACCTTCGCCTTCGGATGCGTACCGCCCAGCATCACCACGAACAGCTTCTCGGCCACCTCAACGCTCCAGGAAGTTCTTCAGCAGCGCGTGGCCGTGTTCGGTAAGGATGGATTCGGGATGGAACTGCACGCCTTCCACCGGGAATTGGCGGTGGCGCAGGCCCATGATCTCCTCGAAGGAGCCATCCTCGTTCTCGGTCCATGCGGTGATTTCCAGCGCATCGGGCAGCGAGGACTTTTCCACCACCAGCGAGTGGTAGCGCGTGGCCTCGTAGCCATCCGGCAAGCCAGTGAACACGCCCTTGCCCTCATGCCGAATATGCGAAGTCTTGCCATGCATGATCTTGCCGGCGCGGATCACCTTGCCACCATAGGCCTGCCCGATGCTCTGGTGGCCCAGACACACGCCCAGGATCGGCGTGCTCGGGCCGAGCTTCTCGATCACTTCCAGCGACACGCCCGCCTCGTTCGGCGTGCACGGCCCCGGCGAAACAACGATATGCGAAGGCGCGAGCCTGGCAATTTCATCCACACCCATCGCATCGTTGCGCACCACCTGCACCTCGGCGCCCAACGCCTGCAGATACTGCACGATGTTGAAGGTGAAGCTGTCGTAATTGTCGATCATCAGCAGCATGTTGTGCTCAATCCAATGCGTACACGATATAGACGTCTTGGCGCAGCGTGATCCTGCCTTCACGCAAGACAACCGGCGGGGCTTCGGGCGGTTGCGAACCGGTCAATCCCTTTATCCTTGTTCCAGTGACCATGACTGAATCCAGCGATCGCGAATAGGTCAGATTCAATCCGGTATTCGAGATGTTCTGTGCTGCGCCCAACCTGCGCCCTACGCCTGACGCCATTGCCTCGGCAGTCCTGCGCGCATCGGCAATCGCACCGTCCAGCAGCTCGCGACGAAGTTCGACTTCACGCGAGGTCTCGAATTGCTTCGTCTGGATGCGCAAGACATCCGACTTAGGCAGGGACGTGATGAAATTATTCAACATTGGCAAGGAGTGGAATCTGATCTTGATCGTGCGCTCATAGGTATTTCCCAGAAATACCTGTTTTTCGGCCTCGTCATCCCATTTGTATTCCGGCGAAATCTCCAGGTTCGATACTTCGACGTCCTCGCTCCCGATCTTCAATCGTTCGGCGAGGGCAAGGACATTCTTCGCCAAGCCTTCCACCTTGGCCTGCGTGGCCACGGCATCCGTGCTTGTGTCCTTCAGCGTCAGTTCCAGCGGGAAGATGTCCGGCACGACTTCACGTTTCGCCTCGCCTTGAACGGCGATGAACGGTTCGTTACTCCCGGCCTCTGCCTGCAGCCCGCCAGAAAGACCTAGCAAGACTGCCGTGATTGCGATTCTGCCTTTCATGAAAGACCCCCTTGGATCCGAGTTTTCATCACAACCCCTTCGCCGCCTGCGCCACCGCACGGAACAACGCACGGCCCTTGTTCATGGTTTCCTTCCATTCCAGGTCCGGGTCGGAGTCATAGACCACGCCGCCGCCGGCTTGCACGTAGAGGTGGCCGTCCTGGATGACAGCGGTGCGGATGGCGATGGCGGTGTCGGCGTCGCCGTGCCAGCCGATGTAACCGACCGCGCCGGAATAGACGTTGCGCTTGACTGGTTCCAGTTCACGGATCACTTCCAGTGCACGGATTTTCGGTGCCCCGCTGACAGTGCCGGCCGGGAAGGTGGCACGCAACACGTCCATGTAGCCCAGGCCCGGTTTCAGCTTGCCGGTGACTTCGCTGACGATGTGCATGACGTGGCTGTAGCGTTCGATCACGAAGGATTCGGCCACGCGCACGCTGCCGGCTTCGGCGACGCGGCCGACGTCGTTGCGGCCCAGGTCGATCAGCATGACGTGTTCGGCGCGTTCCTTCGGGTCGGCCAACAGTTCGGCTTCCAGCGCCTTGTCTTCGGCTTCGGTGTGACCGCGGCGGCGGGTGCCGGCGATGGGGCGAACGGTGACTTCGCCATCACGCAGGCGGGCGAGGATTTCCGGTGACGAGCCAACCACCTGCGTGCCGCCGGTGTCGATGAAATACATGTACGGCGACGGGTTCAGCGCACGCAGGGCGCGATACACGTCGATGGGCCGCGCGCGGAACGGCACGCGCAAGCGTTGGCTTGGCACCACCTGGAAGATGTCGCCGGCGCGCACGTATTCCTGTGCCTTGCGCACCACTTCGTGGTACTGCTCGCGGGTGAAGGACGAGCGGAAATCGGTTTCGTCCAGCGCATCGGACACCTGCGCGCGCGGATAGCCGACGCCGGCCTGCTGGATGCGGTGGGCCAGTTCGTCGAGGCGGCGATTGGCCTTGGCCCAGGCCTGCGGCTCGGCCGGGTCGGCATGCACGATCAGGTACAGGCGGCCTTTCAGGTTGTCGAACACGGCGATTTCTTCGGCCAGCATCAGCAGGATGTCCGGCGTGCCGAGTTCGTCGGGGATGTCGGTGCGTGCCAGGCGCGGCTCGATGTATTCAATGCATTCGAAACCGAACCAGCCCACCAGGCCGCCGTTGAAACCGGGCAGGCCGTCGAGTTGCGGCACTGCATATTGCGCGCGCAGGGCTTCCACTTCGGCCAGCGGGTCGGCGACTTCGCGGGTTTGCACCACTTCGCCGTGATCGAGGACTTCCAGCGTGTGGCCGCTGAAGCGGAACACGCGTCGCGCCGGCAGGCCGATGATCGAATAGCGGCCGAAGCGTTCGCCGCCTTCGACCGATTCGAACAAGCAGGTGTACGGGCCGTCGGCCAGTTTCAAATAGACCGACAGCGGCGTGTCCAGGTCGGACAGCACTTCACGGACGACGGGGATGCGGTTGTAGCGGCCTTCAGCAGCGAACTGCTGGAACTGTGCGTGCGAAATCAAGGGGAGTTTCCTTCCGAGGGGCGTGGACACGGCAGGCGACGGCAACGGGCCACCATCGCCAAGGCCGGCGTGCGGAAGGAAATTCGCGGGGGTTCGCCTGTGGGTTCACGGCTGCAACTTTAACCCGGCCGGTGCCGGTTGTGCGAGCCGCGGGCGGCAGTCACGGGCAAGGCGCCTGCGCGCAGACCGGGGTTTCGGGCAGCGCCAGCACTTCGCGCACACGCGCCTCGGTGCTGCGCATGCCGGCCTGGCGGCCGATTTCCAGCGCCTGCGTCGGGGCCATGCCCTCGCCGGCCTTGGCCAGCGCCAGCAGCGCGCCGGCGCGATTGGCCGAAGCGCAATGCAGCAGTACCTTGCCCGGCGCGGCGGCCAGCGCGGCACGCAATTCGGCGGCCTTGGCGGGGGTCAGGTCCGGTGCGCCGGCCACCGGCAGTTGCACGTAGGCCATGCCGGCGGCGGCAACTTCGGCGGCTTCGTCGCGACCTTGCATTTCTTCTTCAGGGCGCAGGTTGATGACCGTGGTCACGCCTTGCGCAGCCAGCGATACCCAATCCGAAGGCGCCGGCTGGCCGGCAGCGAGCAGGTCGGGCAGCGGCGAATGCAGTTCGAGCGGTGCTGCCGTTGTTGCAGGCGGCCGTGAAGCACAGGCAGCGAGCAGCAAGGCCGAAGCGAACAACCAGCCAAATCGCGATGCGCTGCGTGCCGTTGCTGACCAAGTGGGTGCTTGAAGCGATTTCTTGTTCATGTCGATACACCTTGCTGCCGAAGTCAGGAGGTTGCCGTCGGGCGATTCCACGGCATCCGCTGCAACAACAATGCCATGCCGCAGAAGCCGGTCAGGCCGGCGAACAGCAGGCCCGCGCCGACAAAACCCGACAGCAAGTAGAACCACGGCGACAGTGCCGCGCCGAGAATCACTCCGAGCAACACCAGTGAGCCGGCGACGATCTGCACCTGGCGCATCAATTCCAGTGGCGGCTTCACTGCGCCCTGCACCGGCAGGCCGGCCTGTTGCCAGCCTTGCAGGCCGCCTTCCATAAGCACGGCTTCGCAACAGGTGCAGCCGGCCAGCCTTTCGGCATTCATCGTGGTGCGCTTGCCACCCAGGCAATGGAAGATCACGGTCCTGCCCTGCACTTGCGGCAGCAGGCCGGGCAATTGCGACAGCGGTAGGTTGGTCGCGCCTTCAATGCGTTGCTGCGCGAATTCCGCCGGCTCGCGGATATCGACCAGCAATGCGCCTTGTTCGAGCAGTTGTTTCGCTTCGCTTGGGGAAATGGTTTTCATCGTGCTGTCTCCTTCACGGGCAATAGATCTTCTTCAACGTGGCGATGACTTTCTTCACGTCGTCGTCGGCAATCCGGTAGTACAGGGTTTGCGCTTCGCGGCGGAAATCGACCAGGCCTTCTGCGCGCATCCGCGCCAGATGCTGCGACAGCGCCGACTGGCCCAGCCCCAGTTGTTCCTGCATCTGACCGACGCTCAACTCGCCGTGTTCGATCAGGAAGCACAACAGCAACAGACGGTTCTCGTTGCCCAATGCGCGCAACAATGCCGCCGCCTGCGCCGCGCCGGTTTCCAGGAACTGCTTTTCTGCCTTGCTCACCATGTGCTCACTATATCATCACTTGCTAATTTAGCAATATCTAATATATTAGCCAGACCAAAACCACGGAGACACCCACATGAGCACCCCCAGCTACAAGGAACTGACCCGCGAAATCAACGCCAACCTGTCGCCGTTCCGCAAGACCCAGAGCGAGACGATGCAGGGCTTTGGCGCATTGGCGAAGGCCGCGATGGCTCCTGGCGCGATCGACGCCAAAACCAAGGAACTGATCGCCATGGCGATTGGTGTTGCCGCGCGCTGCGACGGCTGCCTCGGCTTCCACGCCAAGGCACTGGTGCACCTGGGCGCGACCCGCGAGGAATTCGAGGAAATGCTCGGTGTGGCCGTCTATATGGGCGGCGGACCCTCGCTGATGTACGCAGCCAATGCCCTGGCGGCTTACGAGGAATTCGGCGGCGCAGCCGCAGTGGCGTGATGCGTCAGCGCGCGGCCGCCACTGCCGCGCGCATCTGCGCCATGGTCGCCGCGTAGGCCTCGCGCGTGCGCGGCTCGCGGAAGATCGCCGAACCGGCGACGAAGGCATCGGCACCGGCGGCGGCAATTTCACCGATATTGTCGGTTTTCACGCCACCGTCGATTTCCAGCCGAATCGACTTGCCGGTGGCGTCGATCTTCTTGCGCACCACGCGCAGCTTGTCCAATGCGGAAGGGATGAACGCCTGCCCGCCGAAGCCGGGGTTGACGCTCATCAGCAGCACCAGGTCCAGTTCTTCCAGCACCCAGTCCAGCACATGGACCGGCGTGGCCGGGTTCAATACCAGGCCGGTCTTGCAGCCGTGCGATTTGATAAGTTGCACGGTGCGGTGGACGTGGCCGCTGGCTTCGGGATGGAAGCTGATGATGCTGGCGCCGGCTTCGGCAAAATCACCGACGATGCGATCCACCGGCGACACCATCAGGTGCACGTCGATCGGCGCGCTGACGCCGTGCTTGCGCAGCGCGCTGCACACCATCGGGCCGATGGTCAGGTTGGGCACGTAATGGTTGTCCATCACGTCGAAATGCACCCAGTCCGCGCCGGCGGCCAGTACGTTATCGACCTCCTCGCCCAGGCGGGCGAAGTCGGCGGACAGGATGGACGGGGCGATGATGCAGTCGGGCATGGCGGCGGCTCGGTGGGATTCAGCGTTTGCGAAGTTTCTTGATGCGGTCGTAGGCAGCGTTGAGTTCGCGACTCTTGGCTTCGGCCTGAGCGCGCAGTTCCGGTGCGGCACCAGCCAGCCTGTCTGGGTGGTATTGCGAAATCAGCCGGCGATACGCCTGATCGACTTCGGCATCGCTGGCGTCGCTGGTCAGGCCGAAGGCGCGATACGGGTTTTCGCTGGACAGCTTGAACCAGTCGCTGTCGAAGGCATGCCCCAACAGCAGGCCGATCAGCCCGCCCAGCGGGTGCCGCAGCAGCAGCCAACCGGCGACGAAACCCAGCAATTTGCCGTACCAACGCGCCATCGGCGGCCCCTTCGCGAAAAATCCGCGCCATTTTACGCCACGGCCCGCCCACGCAGTCGTACACTGTGCGGCCCGCTGCGCAGCGGGCCCCAATCCGCGGGTCCGCCGGCAGCCGCCACCGCTGTCCAGGAGTGCCCGTGTCCACGACGTTGCTGCAATCCGACCTGCCCGGCTTGAACCTGCGCCATCGCGGCAAGGTTCGCGATGTGTTCGACCTGCCGCGCGAACGCCTGCCGGCGGACGCACCCGCTGGCGATTGCCTGTTGATGGTTGCGACCGATCGCCTTTCCGCCTTCGACGTGGTGCTGCCGGACCCGATCCCCGGCAAGGGCGAGATGCTGTGCCAGATCAGCAATTTCTGGTTCGCCAGGACCGCGCACCTGATGCCCAACCACCTGACCGGCATCGACGTGGCCAGCGTGTTGCCGGCCGGCGTTGATGCAGCGCTGTACGCCAATCGCGCGGTGGTAACCCGGAAGCTGAAGCCGGTGCCGGTGGAAGCCATCGCCCGCGGCTACCTGATCGGCAGCGGCTGGAAGGATTACCTGAAGACCGGCAAGGTCAGCGGCATCGAACTGCCCGCCGGCCTGCAGCAAGCGGAAAAACTACCGGACCCGATCTTCACCCCCAGCACCAAGGCCGCCGTCGGCGACCATGACGAAAACATCGACTTCGACGCGATGGTCAAGACCGTCGGCGCGGAACTGGCCGAGAAAGTACGCGATGCTACCTTGCGCATCTACAAATTCGCCGCCGACTACGCTGCCGAGCGCGGCATCCTGCTGGCCGACACCAAGTTCGAGTTCGGCACCGACGCCGATGGGCGACTGTACTTGATGGACGAAGTACTGACCCCGGATTCCTCGCGCTACTGGCCGGCGGACAAATACCAGGTTGGCACCAGCCCGCCGAGCTACGACAAGCAGTTCGTGCGCGACTACCTGGAAACGCTGGACTGGAACAAGACCGCGCCCGGCCCAGTGCTGCCGGCGGAGGTGATCGCGCGCACCCGCGCCAAGTACGCCGAGGCCTTGCACAAGCTGGCGGGGATCAGCGTGGATTGACCTGCCTGGAACTGACGGCTTCCTTGCCCGTTCTGACCGCGCAAGCGGCGACCATACGCCGCTTCCCGCAACGCAAAATGTCACGCTCCGCTCCTCACGCTATCCTCGCCAAGTCCTTAGGGAGGAACCGATGAACTCAACCATCGAACGCCCGGTTGATCGCTTCTTCGCCAGCTATTCCGGCGATCATCGCAACGCGGGCAACCAGCTCATCCACGTGGTCTGCGTGCCGGCGATCCTGTGGTCGGTGATTGCGCTGCTGTGGTGCATCCCCGTGTATGGCAGCTGGTTCAAGCCCGGCGTATGGGCGGCGCTGGCGATGTTCGCCACCTGGATGTACTACTACAAGCTGTCGCGGCCGCTGGCCTTCGGCATGCTGGTGATCTACTTCACCTTTGCCTGCCTGTGCCGGCTGGTGATGATGAACTACGGCACCGGCACCTTGCTGTGGTTGGGAGTTGGCGTGTTCGTGGCAGCATGGATTGGCCAATTCATCGGCCACAGCAAATTGTTCGAAGGCAAGAAGCCCAGTTTCTTCACCGACCTCACCTATCTGCTGATCGGCCCGATCTGGGTGCTGGCCAAGTTCTATCGCAAGATGGGTTGGAAGTATTGACGCGAGTTGGTGCGTCGGCAGCATGGCCCTGACCTATAAACCGAACATCTGTCTTGTCGGCATGAACGCGCGCGGCGCGTAGTCGAAGTCGCGCTGCGCCGGTTGCGCATCGAACACCAGATCCTCCCGCATCCGTGCCACCGCCGCATCGCCAAAACCTTGCAACCTCCCGGCTGCGCGCGCCGCCGCCAACGCCAGCGAAAACAATGGCGCCGGCACCTCCCACAGTTTCGGCGACGGCATCAGCGCAGCCAGCGTGCGCGCCACCATGTCGCGATAAGCCAGAGTTTCACCGCCGGGCAAGGCATAAGCCTGGCCAAATGTGGCCGGCGCTTGCAGCACCGCCATCGCCGCAGCGGCCAGGTCCTCCACGTGCACCGGCTGGCGCAGGCCGTCGGCATGGCGCGGCAGCACGAAGAAGCCGGTACGCTTCGCCAATTGCGCGATGCGGGTCAGTGTGCGGTCGCCGCCGCCACCGTAGATCAAGGTCGGGCGCAATACGGTAGCCTGTACGCCATGCGCTGCGGCGGCATCGAACAAGCCGCGTTCCGCAACATCCAGTCGGCAAGCCAGATCGCGTTCGCAGCCATCGCCGGAGTCACGCTTGGTTTCCACGCTGGTTGAACCGAAGGCGACGATGCGCGGGGTTTCCATGCACGATGCCGCATACCAATGCGCGAAATGATCCAATGGACCAAGACTGAAAATTGCATCGACGCGCACCGGCAATTGCGGCATCGCTGCCAGTTCGCCACGTAGCCAGGTGATGCCATCACAGTCTTCGCGGACCTGTCGCGAAACGGCATGCACATGCCAACCTCTGGCACGCAATCGCACCAGGACAGGCACGCCAATCTGTCCACTACCGCCAAGTACCAGCGCCTCAGGCATGCGCCACTCCTGGTTTCAACGCCACACGCAGCCACAGCCAACCCAGTAGCGCCGAAATCACCGAGCCGCACAACACGCCGAGTACGGCGGATTCCTTGAAATGCCCGTCGATGCGGCCATAGGCCAGTTCGGCAATGAACAGGCTCATGGTGAAGCCGATGCCGCACAGCAGGCCCATGCCGAGCAGCGCCGAAGTGCCCATGCCGTCGGGCAGGCGCGCCCAACCCAGCGCACGCACCGCCAAGGCGGTGCCAACGATGCCCACCGGCTTGCCCAGCAGCAGGCCCAGCGCGATGCCTAGCGGCACCGGGGCCAGCAAATCATCGGCACGAAGATCGACCAACGACAAACCGGCATTGGCGAAGGCGAACAACGGCAGGATCGCGAAGGCCACCCACGGGTGCAGCACGTGTTCCAGCCGTTCCAGCGGTGAATCCAGCAGGTCGGTGCGTGCAGCTTCGCGCCCCAACGGAATCATCAAGCCGGTGATCACGCCGGCCAGCGTTGCATGTACCCCGGATTGCAGCACGCAATACCACAGCACCGCGCCCAGCAGCAGGTACGCAGCCAGGCTCATCATGCGCAGGCGATTGCACAGCGCCATCGCGGCGATGCACGCAGCCGCCGCCAGCAGCCACGCCAGCGACAGGTCGTGCGAATAGAACACGGCGATGATCAGGATCGCCACCAGATCATCGACTACCGCAATCATCGATAGCAGCAGCTTCATGCCCAGCGGCACGCGCGAGCCCAGCAAGGCCAGCACGCCCAAGGCGAAAGCGATATCGGTCGCGGTCGGCGTGGCCCAGCCGCGCATCGCGATGGCATCGGCATGGTTGACCGCCATGAAGATCAACGCCGGCACGACAACGCCACCGATGGCACACAACACTGGCAACAACAGGCGCGAAAAGCTCGCCAATTGGCCGCTGAGTGCTTCGCGCTTGATTTCCAGCGCCACCAGCAGGAAGAACACCGCCATCAGCGCATCGTTGATCCACCATTCGGCTGCATGGCCCAGCAGCGGAAAATGGCGGAAGCCTTCATACAACCCATGCCATGGCGAATTGGCCAGCACCAAGGCCAGCGCAGCAGCGAACATCAGCACGATGCCGCCGGCAGCCTGCAGGCGGAAGAATTCGCGCAACAAGCGCAGCGTGCCGTCGATGGGGCCGGCTCGATTCATCCTGCAAGCACGCCGCGCCTCAACGCAGCGGAATTACGTCCCTGGCCTGGTCGATGGCATACACCGCGAACACCACCCAACCGACGAACGCCGCCAACAACACCGCACCTTCCCAACGCTGGAGGCGCAGATCACCGCGCAGCATCGGATACAGCAGCAAGACAAAGGCCAGCGAACCGGGCAAGGCAAAACGCACGAATAGATCCGGCAAGCCCAGCGGCTGGATCGCGGCCATGCCACCCACGATCACCAGCAGGTTGAACAGGCTGGAACCGATCACATGGCCCAGCAGCATTTCACCCTGCCCGCGCCTAGCGGCGAATACCGCTGCGGCGACTTCCGGCAAGGCCGTGCCGATGGCCACCGGCAACAGGCCCACCAGCAGCGGCGACCAGCCCCAGGCCACGCCCAGTTGCGTCGCGCCACCGACCACGAACTTCGCGCCGTAAAACAGCAAGGCGACGGCAATGGCGACGCGCAGCAGGTTCATCCACAACACGGTGCGGGTTTCGGCATAGGCCGCCACGCTGGCGCGTACTTCCGCCGATTCGCTGCGCCCGCGCGCCAGCAGGAAGGCCAGTAGTGCGACAAAGGCCAGCAAAAGCACGCCACCTTCGATGCGACCCACGCTGCCATCCAGTCCGAACACGATCAGCGCGAAGGTCGCCACCGCCAGCAATACCAGCAATGGCGACAACAGGCGCATCCGCGCCAGCACCGGCGCGACCAGTGCAGCCACGCCCAGGGTCAGGCCGAAATTGGCGACATTGCTGCCCACCGCATTGCCCAGCGCCAAGGCCGGCTGGCCGTGCGCCAGCGCGTAGGCATTGACGAACAATTCCGGCAGCGAGGTGCCGAATGCGATCAACAACAAGCCGACGACGAAGGGCGATGCGCCCAGCTTCTGCGCCAGGCCCGATGCGCCCTTGACCAGGCTGTCGCCGCCCAGCATCAGCAATGCCAAGCCCAGCGCGAACATTCCCCAGGCTGCCGCCATGACCATCTCCTTGCAGGATTTCGGCGCGATTCTAGCGGGTTTGCGCGGTCATGGTTTGAAGTGTTTTTGCAAGCCGGCCCAGCATTGCAGGTAATCGCGCTGGCGGTGCGCCGCCTCCAGCGCCTGTCGCGTCGGCCGGATCACCGCGCGGGTTTCGAACATGAAGGCCATGGTGTCGGCAATCACGTCCGGCTTCGACAGGTCGGCGTTGCTCGCCTTCTCGAACGTCGCCGCATCCGGCCCATGCCCACTCATGCAGTTGTGCAGCGAGCAACCACCCGGCGCGAAGCCTTCGGCCTTGGCGTCATACACGCCATGCAGCAGGCCCATGAACTCGCTGGCGATGTTGCGGTGGAACCATGGCGGCCGGAACGTATCCTGCGCCACCAGCCAGCGTGGCGGGAAGATGGCAAAATCCAGGTTCGCCGTGCCGGGCGTGTCGCTGGGCGAAGTCAGCACGGTGAAGATCGACGGGTCCGGATGATCGAAACTGATCGAGCCGATCGTGTTGAAACGGCGCAGGTCATAGCGATACGGCGCGTAATTGCCATGCCAGGCGACCACGTCCAGCGGCGAGTGATCGATGCCGGCGCGCCACAGGTGGCCCTGGAATTTGGCGATCAGCTCGAAGCTTCCTTCGACATCTTCGAACGCCGCCACCGGCGTTTCGAAATCACGTGGATTGGCCAGTCCATTCGCGCCGATCGGACCGAGATCCGGCAGGCGCAGCAAGGCACCGAAGTTCTCGCAGACATAGCCGCGTGACGGCCCCTCCGTCAGTTCGACACGGAAACGCACACCACGCGGAATCACCGCGATCTGTTGCGGTTCCACGGCCAGCACGCCCATTTCGGTGGCGATGCGCAGGCGGCCCTGTTGCGGCAGCAACAACAATTCCGCATCGGCGTTGTAGAAGAAGCGCTCCTGCATCGACCGGTTCGCCGCATACAGATGGATGCCGACACCGACCTGCACGTCCGCACCGCCATTGCCGGCGATGGTGTAAAGACCTTCAACGAAATCGGCAGGCGTTTCCGGAATTGGCAACGGACTCCAGCGCAGCTGCTCCGGCGACACCGGGCCCCTGCCGAAATCATTGTGGAAATTTGCCTGCGCGAACGCCGCAAACGGCCCGTGCATCACCGCCGGCCGAATCCGATACAACCAGCTGCGGCGATTGTGCCCGCGCGGCGCGGTGAACGCGGTGCCGGACAACTGCTCGGCATACAGGCCATGCGCCACCTGCTGCGGCGAATTGCGCCCGACCGGCAAGGTGCCGGCGATTGCCTCGCTGGCAAACTCGTTACCGAATCCGGTCATGTAGTTTTCGGTGGCCATGTTCATCACAGTCTCGTCTTCCAGCTTCCCTGCCTTCGGGAGAAGGGCTTCATGCCGAGACTACAACACCCCGCGCTTCATCTGGTCGCGTTCGATGCTTTCGAACAATGCCTTGAAATTGCCCTCGCCAAAGCCTTCATTGCCCTTGCGCTGGATGATCTCGAAGAAGATCGGGCCGATCGCGTTCTGAGTGAATATCTGCAACAGCTTGCGCTTGCCGGTTTCCGGGTCGGCGTCGATCAGGATCCTGTTCTTCTCCAGCCGCGCCACGTCTTCGCCATGGTCGGGGATGCGCTGGTCGATCACTTCGAAATACGTGTCCGGCGTATCGAGGAACTCGACCCCGGCGGCGCGCATCTTCTCCACCGTGTCGTAGATGTCATCGGTGAAGCAGGCGATGTGCTGGATGCCTTCGCCATGGTAGGCGTCCAGATATTCGTTGATCTGCGATTTCGGATCGGACGACTCGTTCAGCGGGATGCGCACCATGCCGTCCGGTGCGGTCATCGCCTTGCTCAGCAGGCCGGTTTTCGCGCCCTTGATGTCGAAATAGCGGATCTCGCGGAAGTTGAACAGGCGCTCGTAGTAATCGGCCCACTTGGCCATGTTGCCGTGGTAGAGGTTGTGGGTCAGGTGGTCGATGAAGGTCAGGCCGAAGCCCTGCGGCATCTTGTCCACGCCTGGCAGCCATTCGTAGTCCGGGTCGTGGATGGTGCCCTGCGCGTCGTAGCGATCCACGATGTACAGCATGCAGCCGCCGATGCCCTTGATCACCGGCGCGGCGACGGCCTTGCTCAATTCATCCTGCAGCTCGAACGGCTCGGCACCGTTGCGCAACGCCTGCACGCGTGCCCATTCGGCCAGCTTGTTGACGCGCACCGCGAAACCGCAGGCGCAGGGACCGTGTTGCTCGGCGAAGCGTGCAGCGAAGGAATCCGGATCCTCGTTGACCAGGAAGGTGCAATCGCCCTGCCGCCACGTGGTGATGGCGCGGGTCTTGTGCCGCGCCACCTGCACGAAACCCAGCTTGCGGAAATAATCGTGCAACATGGCACCCTGCCCGGCCGGCGCGGCGTATTCGACGAATTCGAAGCCGTCGATGCCCATCGGGTTGTCGATGCTGGCGGCGGGCAGGCCCGGCGGGGGATATGCACTCATGGCGGTTCTCCTACAATGGCAGGCAGCCCGCCACTCGGCGGGCCCGGGAAAAGGGATTCAATCCAGACGTCCTTTATAGTTTCATTGGAAACCACAAACAAGCAGCAGCGCGCCATGAACCAGCCAGCCCCCCCCGCCGTACATGCCGATTTCGACCTGGACCGTCTGTTTTCCTACCGGCTCAGCGTGCTGTCCAACCGCATCAGCAGCGCGATTTCGCGCGAATACCACCGCCGCTTCGGCCTGGCCATCACCGAATGGCGGGTGATGGCGGTGCTGGGGCGCTTCCCCGGCCTGTCCGCTGGCGAGGTTTCCGCGCGCACGGCGATGGACAAGGTCGCGGTCAGCCGTGCGGTGGCTCGACTGCTGGAACGCGGCCTGATCCAGCGCGAAATCCACGACGACGATCGCCGCCGCAGCGTCCTGGCACTGTCCAACGAAGGCTGCCGCGTGCACGACGAAGTCGCGCCGATGGTGATGGAATACCACCAGCGGCTGTTTGAAAGCTTCAGCGACGAGGAGCGCGCCACGCTGGACCGGCTGATCGACAAGCTGGCCGGCGAAGGCGTGAAGAAGATCGAACGCTGAGAACAAAGAAAAACCCCGCCAAGGCGGGGTTTTTCATGTAAAGCAAAAGCTGGATCCCGGCTTGCGCCGGGATGACGCATCGGCAAAGGCGACCGCGCGGGCGCGGCCGCGCCGATGCATCACTTCACACCATGCATCAGCCTCTGGATCAACGGCGCGATCAGGAACAAGAGCACGCCCGCGCCGACCAGGATCATGAAGCCCTGCGTATAGGCCGACAGCGCGCTGGCCGTGGTCATGCCGGTTTCGCCACTGGCGTGGCCGGCGAAGATGCCGGCGAGGTTGTTGCCCACCGCGATCGACAGGAACCACGCACCCATCGCGAAACCGGCCAGCTTGGACGGAGCCAGCTTGGTGGTCATCGACAGGCCCACCGGCGACAGGCACAACTCGCCCAGCGACTGCACCCAATACACCGAGAACAGCGTCCACAGCGGGATCTTGCCGGTTTCGGCATCGACCAGGTTCTTCAGCGCGTACATCAGGATCAGGAAGGCCAGACCGTTGAGCACTAGGCCGAAGCTGAACTTGCGCGGGATCGACGGATTGGCCTTGCCCATCTTCACCCACAGCCACGCCAGCGGCGTGGCCAGCACGATGATCGCCACCGAGTTGACGCTCTGGAACCACGACACCGGGAAACTGCTTTCGCCGGCCAGCGCATTGAACAGGCCGTGCATGCCGATGTCGCGCTGGATCAGTTTCTCGGCAAGGAAGTTGAACGAACTGCCGGCCTGTTCGAAGAAGCACCAGAAGAACACGTTGAAGGTCAGGATCACCAGCAAGGCGATGACCTTGTCGCGTTGCACCGCACCTTCGCGGATGCCTTCGACCAGCAGCATGATCGCCGGGGCGACCAACAGCGCCATCAGGATCCATTGCAGGATCATCGCATCGATGGTCAACAGCACGTAGTAGACCGGCACGCCGACCACCAGCAAGGCAGCCAGCACTGCCAGTACCCGACCCCAGCCGGCCTGCTCCGGCGTGGCTGCGCCGATGCCCTTCAACTGCGCGCGGCCGAACCAGAACCAGACGAAGCTGATCACCATGCCGATGGCCGAGGCGATGAACACGATCTTGTAGTCCGGGATCGATTCCAGCCCGAACACCTTCTTGGCCAGGTACTGGGTGACCAGCGGCGACAGCAGTGCACCGAGGTTGATGCCCATGTAGAAGATGGTGAAGCCCGAATCACGACGCTCGTCGCCCTGCGCATAGACCTTGCCGACCAGGGTCGAGATGATCGGCTTGAACAAGCCATTGCCGACGATGATCGTCGCCAGCCCCAGCTTGAACAGCGATTCGTCGGGCAGGGCCAGCATGAACAAGCCGGCAGCCATGATGATCGCGCCAACCAGGATCGAGCGCTGGTAGCCGATCAACTTGTCCGCGATCCAGCCACCGAAGATCGCCGCCGCATAGACCAGCGCCAGATACGCGCCATACAACTCGCTGGCCGGCTTTTCCGCCGCGCCATCGCCACCGTGGAACTGCGCCACCACGTACAACACCAAGGCCCAGCGGATGCCGTAGAACGCGAAGCGCTCCCAGAATTCGGCCATGAACAACATCCACAAAGGCTTGGGATGGCCCAGGACCTGCTTGAATTCCGGGATCTTTCCCGGTGCTTGCGTGTCGGCGCTGCCGCTCATTCGTGGTTCCCCATCAGGTGGTTCAGGAAGACATGCCCGCCCGGGGGCGGGACGCGGCAGAATCGCCGAAGCGTGGCATCGGCGTCAAATCGCTTTCATCGGCAAGCATCGGCGGCGCTGCTTGTGGAATGCCTCAACCCGGCTGGGTGCCGATGCTGGTGCGCACTTCGAACAATTCCGGGAAGAAGGTCAGTTCCAGCGCCTGCTTCAAAAAACCCACGCCGCTGGAACCGCCGGTGCCGCGCTTGAAGCCGATGATCCGCTGCACGGTGCGCATGTGGCGGAAACGCCACAGCTGGAACTGGGTTTCCAGATCGACGAAATCCTCGCACAGGCCGTATTCGCGCCAGTAGCGGTTGGTGTCTTCGTAGATGCGTTCGAACACCGGGCGCAGTTCCGGGTCGGAGACGTGCGGTTGCGACCAGTCGCGTTGCAGGTGGCGCTCGGGGATCACGTGGCCCCAGCGCGCCAGGTAGCGCAGGAATTCGTCGTACAGGCTGGGCGCGTTCAACACGTCTTCCAGCGCGGCAGCGCCTTGCGCATCGTGGCGGAATACCTTGAGCATCGACGCGTTCTTGTTGCCCAGCAGGAATTCCACCGTGCGGTATTGCAGCGACTGGAAACCCGACGCCGGCCCCAGTACATCGCGGAACTGCATGTATTCGCTGGGCGTCAGCGTTTCCAGTACGCTCCATTGCTCGGTCAACTGGCGCAGCACCTGCTTGGCGCGCGACAGCACTTTCTGCATTTGCCACACTTCGTCGCGCTGCAAGTGCGCGTTGGCCGCGCGCAATTCATGAATCAGCAGCTTCAGCCACAACTCGCTGACCTGGTGCTGGATGATGAACAGCAACTCGTCATGGTTGGGCGGGTTCGACAGCGGCGCTTGTGCGTCCAGCACTTTTTCCAGATGCAGGTAACCGCCATAGGTCAGCCGCCCACCCAGGTCGGTGTGGATGCCGGCTTCCAGTTCGCGTTGGTTCTTTTCGACGGGCATTCGGTTGAGGTCGGCGCGCGGGGGCGCAAAGAGTAACCGATCGGGCTTGAGTCGCAGGCGCGCCTTGCGTCTGTCCAGGAAAGGCAGCCAGTCCGCAAAGGACGCAAACAACGCAAAGTGGACGGGCGGAATTTCAGTAACTTGCCACTTTGCGCACTTGGCGTTTTTTCGGACAAAAAGCGGCTGTTCACGTCTTTAACGCAATGCATGCACGGCAAGCATTACCCTGCGCGAAGCCACCCAGCCAACCCGTTCACTGCCTCGCAAGGATGCGCAAAGCGCTCCCTGCTCGCGGTGTTGTTGCGCTGCACGACGGGTTTTCGTTGCGAATTGCTTACCATCGCCATTCGTATCAATTGAAACAAATATCGGAAATCCCCTCGCATGACCGTGGCCGCGCAATTCCGGATCGAACACCTGCAATACCTGGACACGGACGGCAGCCCGCTATGCGATGACCTGCCGGAAATCGCGCGCGACCTGCCGCGCATCCGCGAACTGTTCAAGCAGATGCTGTTCGTGCGCGTGTTCGACGGCAAGGCCATCGCCTTGCAACGCACCGGCAAGCTGGGCACCTACCCGCCCAGCCTTGGCCACGAAGCCACCCAGGTCGGCATTGGCGCGTCGATGCGGCCGGAAGACGTGTTCGCACCTGGCTATCGCGAATCCGGCACGCAACTGGTGCGCGGCGTGCGCCCGCGCGAGATCCTGCTGTACTGGGGCGGCGACGAACGCGGCAATGATTTCGCCAACCAGCCGGCGCGGCGCGATTTCCCGTGGTGCGTGCCGATTTCCACCCAATGCCTGCATGCGGCCGGCGCGGCGCTGGCGTTCAAGCTGCGCGGCGAGCCGGGCATCGGCGTGGCCGCCTGCGGCGATGGCGGCAGTTCCAAGGCCGATTTCTACGCCGCGCTCAATGCCGCTGGCGCGTGGGAATTGCCGCTGGTGCTGTGCGTGATCAACAACGGCTGGGCGATCAGCGTGCCGCGCAGCGCGCAGACCGGCGCGCAGACCCTGGCGCAGAAAGGCATCGCCGGCGGCCTGCATTGCTTGCAGGTCGATGGCAACGACCTGCTGGCGGTGCTGGAAGCGATGCGCATCGCCGGTGATCGCGCACGCACGGGCGAAGGTGCCAGCGTGATCGAATTCCTCACCTATCGCCTGTCCGACCACACCACCGCCGACGACGCCCGCCGCTATCGCGACGAGACGGAAGTGAAAGCCGCTTGGCAGCGCGAACCGCTGCTGCGCCTGCGCACCTGGCTGACCGCGCAAGGCCAGTGGAGCGAGGAAGAGGAAATCGCGTGGAAGGCCGAATGCAGCGCCCTGGTCGATGCGGAAATCGAGGCCTATCTCAACACCCCGGTGCAACCGGTCGAAGCGATGTTCGATTACCTCTACGCCGACCTGCCGCCGGATGTGCTGGCGCAACGCGCCGAGGCATTGGCGCTGGAGGCACGCGCATGAATCGGGAAACCAGCAAACCCATGCACACGCTCACCGCCGTCGAAACCGCGCCGCCGATCACCCTGATCGAAGCGATCACCCAGGCCTTGGCATGGGAAATCGCGCATGATGATTCGGTGATCGTGCTGGGTGAAGACGTCGGCGTGAACGGCGGCGTGTTTCGCGCCACCGCCGGCCTGCAGCAACGCTTTGGCGATGCGCGCGTGCTGGACACGCCGCTGGATGAAACCACCATCGCCGGCATCGCCGTGGGCATGGCCGCGCATGGCATGAAGCCGGTGGCCGAGGCGCAGTTCGATGGTTTCGTCTATCCGATGGTTGACCACATCGTCAGCCACGCCGCGCGCCTGCGCCATCGCACCCGCGGCCGCCTGCATTGCCCGCTGGTGCTGCGCGTGCCGTGGGGTGGCGGCATCCGCGCGCCGGAACACCATTCCGAAGCCAACGAAACCCTGTTCACCAACACCCCCGGCCTGCGCGTGGTGATGCCTTCCTCGCCGCAACGTGCCTATGGCCTGCTGCTGGCCGCGATCCGCGACCCGGACCCGGTGATCTTCTACGAACCCAAGCGCATCTATCGCCAATACAAGGAGCAAGTGCCCGACGATGGCGAAGCACTGCCGCTGGACGTGTGCTACGTGCTGCGCGACGGCACGGACGTGACCTTGGTCGCATGGGGCGCGCAGATCAAGGAAGCGCTGGAAGCGGCCGATGCATTGGCGAAGGACGGTATCAGCGCCGAAGTGATCGACGTGGCCACGCTGCGCCCGCTGGATTTCGACACCATCGCCGAATCGGTCAGCCGCACCGGCCGCTGCGTGATCGTGCAGGAAGCGCCACGCACGGCGGGCTTCGGCGCGGAAATCGCCGCGCGCCTGGCCGAGCATTCGATGTACGACCTGCTGGCCCCGGTCGAACGCGTCACCGGCTACGACACGCACATGCCGCTGTTCCGGCTGGAAATGAAATTCATGCCCAGCGTGGCGCGTATCGTCGCGGCGGCGAAGCGGGCGATGGTGAACGGCTGATGCAAGCCCGCGCCCTTCGCGATTACCGCACGCAATACACCCATCCGATCCGCTTCGTGCGCGGCGACGTGGTCACACTGGGCGAACGCGATGCCGAATGGCCCGCCTTCGCCTGGACCACCACCGCCGACGGCAACGCCGGCTGGGCGCCGGTGGACTGGCTGCAAGCGCAAGGCGATGGCCGCGCCGTGGCCCTGCGCGACTATTCCGCGCAGGAACTGGACGTGCAAGCCGGCGATATCGTCACCCTGCTGCACGAACTGGGCGACTGGTGGTGGTGCACGCATGCCGATGGCCACGACGGCTGGCTGCCGGCACGCGACCTGCAACCGATCAACGAAACCCCTTCCGAAGAAAAACCCGCATGAGCGAGCACAAGACTTTCCACCTTCCCGACCTGGGCGAGGGTCTGCCCGATGCCACCATCGTCGAGTGGTTCATCAAGGAAGGCGACGTGATCCGCCTCGACGAGCCGCTGGTGTCGATGGAAACCGCCAAGGCCGTGGTCGAAGTGCCTTCACCGGTTTCCGGCAAGGTGCTGCAACTGTCCGGCAACGCCGGTGACATCATCGTCACCGGCGCGCCGCTGGCAGTGTTCGCCCCCGACCCCAATCTGCCGCAGCGCGCTGAAGGCCAGGATACCGGTCATCACCACCACGCTTCGTCTCCTGCGAAAGATGCCGGTGCCGCGAGCACGACCGTCGCCTCATCCGCAGCGGCAACTACTGCCGAGCGGCGCGCCGATGAAGGTACCGTGGTCGGCGCCATGCAAACCTCCAACACCGTGCACGCCGAACAAGCCGTCGCCGTTGGCGGCATCAAGGCGATGCCGGCGGTTCGGGCAATGGCGAAGAAGCTCGGCGTCGATCTTTCGCGCGTGCGTGCAAGTGGCGCTGATGGTGCAATCACGATGGCTGACGTGAAGCAGGCTGCGGCAAATCCCGCTGCTTCCCGCCCCTCTCCCTCGACACCCGCAACTACATCTTCATCCATGCTTCGCGCACCTTCCTCCGAAGGGAGAAAGGAAAACCAGCGCATCCAACTTTCCGCCTCCGGCAAACCCATGCGCACGCAGCCGCCATCGGTTTCCGCCAGCGGCCAGCCGGAACAACTCAAGGGCGTGCGCCGCAACATGGCGCGGGTGATGGCCGATGCGCACAGCAAGGTCGTGCCCACCTCGCTGTGCGACGACGCTGACCTGCACGCCTGGCAGCCCGGCAACGACGTCACCGTGCGCCTGTTGCGCGCGATCATCGCTGCATGCAAGGCGGTTCCTGCACTCAATGCCTGGTTCGATGGCGACAAGCTGGTGCGCACCCTGCATCCGCATGTCGATGTCGGCATCGCCGTGGATACCGATGACGGGCTGTTCGTGCCGGCGCTGCGCAATGCCGACCTGCTGGATGCGCAAGGCATCCGCGATGGCGTCAACCGCCTGCGTGCGCAGGTCGAAGACCGCAGCATCGCGCCGTCGGAATTGACCGGCTACACCATCTCGCTGAGCAACTTCGGCATGTTCGCCGGCCGCTACGCCACCCCGGTGGTGGTGCCGCCGTGCGTGGCCATCGTCGCCGCCGGTCGCGCCCGCCACCAGATGGTGCCGGTGATCGGCGGTTTCGAGTCGCACAAGCTTCTTCCGTTGTCGCTGACCTTCGACCACCGCGCCTGCACCGGTGGCGAAGCGGCGCGCTTCCTGCGTGCGATGATCGACGACTTGGCCTTGCCCGCGTAGGAATCCACCATGACCCACCGCAGCCGCCTTGCTGGTTTCATCATCGATTGCCAGGACACGCCGGTGGAGGAATCGGCGCGCTTCTGGAGCGCTGCACTGGGCTTCCCGATCACCGACCCGAACGAGGGCGGCGAAGGCAAGTACGCGGTGCTGGGCGGCACGCCCGCCGACCTGCACATCGAGGTTCAGCGCGTGCAGCACCCATCACGCATGCACCTGGATATCGAAACCGACGACATCGAAGCCGAAGTCGTGCGCCTTTCCGCACTCGGCGCACGCGAAATCGAACGCCCGCACGATGCCCGCTGGGTGGTGATGCAAGCTCCCACCGGCCAGCGCTTCTGCGTGGTGCGGATGAAACGCACGGGAAACGGGGCCGCGCCGAACGTCTGGGATTGACCCTGCCCTTCCCCGCCTGCGCAGGGAAAGGAACCCTATCATTGCCGCACCGCCACGCTCACGTCGCGGATCGCTTTGAATTCCGAGCCTTCCTGCCATTGCGGCCAGTCACTGCTGTTGGCGATTTCGCGACCCAGTGAATACAGCAGCGCCGTATCTTCCGCATGGCCTTGCGCATTCCATGCCAGCGTCCAGTTGTCGCAGGGCTGGTGGTAGCAATTGGCAAAATACTTCGTGAACAGTGCTTCGCCACGCGACAAGCCGCCATCCCGCAAATCCTTGCCCGCGCCGGCAGTGATAGCCGGCACGCCAGCGCGTGCGAAAGCGAAATGATCGGCGCGATAGAAGAAACCCGATTCCGGGTTCGGGTTGTGCAGGTAGCTGCGTCCGTTGGCTTCGGCCACGCGCTTGAGGTCCGCTTCCAGCGACACGCGGCCATTGCCCCACGAAGCGATATCGCGCATCGGCCCGTCGGGGCTGAACATTTCCATGTTGAGCACCGCAGCGGTTTTCTCCAGCGCCATCACCGGATGTGCCGCGTAATGCATCGCGCCCAGCAAGCCTTTTTCCTCAGCGGTGAAGGCGATGAACAACAGTGTGCGCTGCGAACGCGGGCCGGCGGCGAACACGCGCGCCAGTTCCAGCACCGAGGCCACGCCGGTGGCGTTGTCCACCGCGCCGTGGCGAACGGGATCGCCGCTTGCATCGGCCTCGCCCAGGCCGAAGGCATCCCAATGCGCGGAATAGATCACGCTTTCATCAGGATGCACCGCGCCTTCCAGCTTGCCGATCACGTTCTGGCTGAGCACGCGCTCGCGCTTGACCGCGAAGCTGGCCGACAGGCGCGCATCGCCCAGCGGCAGCGGCTTGAAGTCGCGTCCCTGTGCCTTTTTCTTCTCCGTTTCGAAATCCAGACCCGCGCGCTGGAACAGCGACACCGCCAACCCACGCTGCATCCAGCCGCGCAAATGCGTGTGATAGGCGCGCGCGTCAGTGCGTTCGATATCGAATACCGGCGACAAGCCCGAAGCGCGCACCGTCGCCCAGCCATAGGCTGCCGGTGCAGTCTCATGCACGATCAGCACGCCCAGCGCGCCCTTGCGCGCCAATTCCTCGTACTTGTAGGTCCAACGCCCGTAATAGGTCATGCCGCGACCATCGAAATCGCCTGCACCGGCTTCGAAATCCGGGTCGTTGACCAACACCACTGCGACCTTGCCGTGCAGATCCACGCCTTTGTAGTCGTCCCAGTTGCGCTCTGGTGCGTCGATGCCGTAACCGACGAAAACCAGCGGTGCGTTCGCCACCTCCACGCGATCCACTGGCTGCAAGGTTTGCAACACCACGTCCTCGCCATTGGCGAGGGTTTGCACCTTGCCACCGAATTGCAATTGCGCCGTCACCGCTCCATCGACTTGTGCGCGCACCAGCGGCACCGACTGCACCCAGGTACCGTTCTCGCCACCGGGCTGCACGCCAACCTTGGCGAACTCGTCAACCAGATAAGCCACGGTCCGGGTTTCGCCCGGCGTGGCCGGTGCACGACCTTCGAATTCGTCCGAAGCCAGCATGCGCACATGGCGGGAGAGTTCGTCGGCATGAATGGATTCATCCGCCAAATGGACCGTAGTGCGGGCATCGCTGCCAGCAGCCCTTGCCGCGCAAACCGGGGAGGCAACAAGCACGCACAGGAAGGACAAGGTGAGGGATTTCATGAGGTTGGCTACCGGTGATGGAATCAGGTTTTCATGCGCTCGTTGTAATTGCGGGCCGGCTCAATCATCACGACCTGCCCGGCACCTTGTTGCGCCGGTCGAACCAGATCTGCAAGCCCTGCGCGTTCAATTCGATATCCATGTGCAGCAGCTCGAGCACCTCGGCATTGCTTTGCGCCACGCCATGTTCGCGCGCGCGGCGCAGGTACAGCGCGGACAGTTCCGCCACCAACCGCGCATGGCGGTCGGTATCTGCGTCGGCCAGTTCGACCAGGCGCACCATTTCGTCAACCTGCGCGTGCAGGTCGGCGGCCAGCCGGCCAATGTCAAATACCTGGCTGTAATGCGCGATGCGGATTGAGGCCGGTTGCCGTTCGATCAAGCGGTCGATGGAGGCGTGCATTTCATCCGGGTCGAACTGCACCGGCGAGGTGGTCGGCAGGATGAACTCGCGGCCACCAACATCAAACTCGCGATACGAGATGCCGAAGATGTCGCCGGCAAACCAGCTGCGGCTGCGTTCGTCCCACACGCTGAAATGGTGTTTCGCATGCCCCGGCGTGTCGATGCACAGCAGCGGCCGGCCGGCCAGATCGACCACGTGGCCAACATCGTTGCCGACCACCTCGGCCACCACCACGCGCTGTGCCGGCACCGGTAGCATGCCGGCGTGGTCGCGGTTGAAGGCTTCCTCGCCATACACCGCCTTCGCGCCGGCGATCAATTTGGCCGGGTCGATCATGTGCGGTGCGCCGCGTGGATGCACGACCAGTTTCGCGTTCGGCAATGCCTGCATCAGCGGCCCGGCCGCGCCGGCGTGGTCCAGGTGCACGTGGGTGACCAGCAGCCAGTCCACCGCTTCGCGGGCGACGCCATGTGCGGCCAGCGCATCGAGCACACGCGGTGCGCAGGTCGCGGTGCCGCAATCGATCAAGGCCGCTCGACCGTTCTCGACGACCAGATACGCCGCGCACAGGCCGGGGCGGACATAGCCGGTTTCGATGATGTGGATACCGTTGCCGTCGCTCATCGCCTCACTCCGCTTCGCGCAGCGCACGCAGCGCCGCCAGTACCTCGTCCACCGGCACCTGCAATTCGATCTCGGTGGTTTGCAGCGCATCGCCCTGATCGGCCTGCTTCAGCACGCCGATCAGCTTGCCGGCATCCTTCGGCGAATCAAAGCCGCTGCTTTGCACCAGCAGCTTGCCTTCGCCATCAAGCAGCTTAAAGTAGAAACGGTTGTCGCTGTCGCGGTATTGCTTGAACAAAGGCAGCGCGGCTTTGGCGGCCTTCGATTTTTCGGCGACGAACACCTTGGACACGTCGCGCAAACCAACCGCATCGCGCAATTCGGCGATGAACGGCGTGGCGTATTTCGCCCGCAAACGCGCCGCGCCATCGCGCAGGATCGCTTCGATCTCCGCCGGCTTGGCCACCAGGGCTTCGTATTTTTCGCGCATCGGCGCCACTTCCGCATCGATGCGTCCGAACAGCTTCTGCTTGGCATCGCCCCAGCCGATGCCCTTGGCGAAATCTTCGGCGAAGGCAGCGGTTTCTTCCGCGCTGGCGAAGGCCTGGTACAACTGGAACAGGGCCGAGCCTTCGGTGTCTTTTGCCTCGCCCGGTGTGCGCGAGTCGGTGATGATGCCCGCGATCAGCCTCTTCAGTTCGTTGCGCGATGCAAACAGCGGGATGGTGTTGTCGTAACTCTTGCTCATCTTGCGCCCGTCCAGGCCCGGCAAGGTCGCCACGTTGTCATCGACGGCCGCCTCGGGCAGGGTGAAGTAATCGCGACCATAGACGTGGTTGAAGCGCTGTCCGAAATCGCGCGCCATCTCGATGTGCTGCACCTGGTCGCGGCCCACCGGCACCTTGTGCGCGTTGAAGATCAGGATGTCCGCCGCCATCAGCACCGGATACATGAACAAGCCGGCATTGATGCCGGCATCGTCGTCCTCGCCCTCGGCGCGGTTCTTGTCCACGGCGGCCTTGTAGGCATGCGCACGGTTCAGCACGCCCTTGCCGGCCATGCAGGTCAGCAGCCAGGTCAGTTCGGAAATCTCGGGGATGTCGCTTTGCCGATAGAACCACACCTTGTCCGGTTGCAGGCCGGCGGCCAGCCAGGTGGCGGCGATTTCCAGCGTGGAGCGCTGCACGCGCAGCGGGTCATGGGTGTTGACCAGGCTGTGCAGGTCGGCCAGGAAGTAGAAACTTTCGGCATCGGTGGCGCGGCTGGCGGCAATGGCCGGGCGCACTGCGCCGACGTAGTTGCCGATATGCGGCATGCCGGAGGGTTTGATGCCGGTGAGGATACGAGTGGTCATGCGCTTGGGTGGGGTTGTCTGGTACCGGCACAGTTTAACGGCTGGCTGCCAGTTGCCGGTTTTCCATGAACCGACAATCAACAACCACGAACCCGCAACCCCGTTCGTCGCGACCACGCGTTCCCGGTATTCGCAGCCGGCGGCATGTCGCCGCAGGCCGAACCGGAGAACCTTCAATGAACCGCAAGTCACTGCTCGGCAAACTGCTGCTTGGCGCATCCGCCCTGCTTGCCCTCGCCTGCGCGCCGCTGGCGGCGCGCGATCTGGTCACGCTGTCGGTGGTTGATCGCGACACCGGCCACACCCTGCCGCAATACCCGCATCGCAGCGACACCTGGGTGGCCGGTGCGCCCGGTCATCGTTACGGCGTGCGCATGACCAACAACACCGGGCGGCGCGTGCTGGTGGTGTTGTCGGTCGATGGGGTCAATGCGGTCAGCGGCCAGACCGCTGACCCGTCGCAGACCGGCTACGTGCTGGATCCCTGGGAAAGCGCGGAAATCTCCGGCTGGCGCAAATCGCTGGACGAGATCGCGCAGTTCGTCTTCACCGACCTCGGCGACAGCTACGCCGCGCGCACCGGCCGGCCGCGCAACGTCGGCGTGATCGGCATTGCCGTGTTCGAGGAAAAGCCACGCTACATCCGCCCGACGCCCGTGCCCGCGCCGCCGATCGCACGCGAACGCAGCAGTGCCGGCAACGCACCTGCACCAAGTGCGCGTGCCGAAGCCGAAGCCGCCCCGGCTTCCAGCACCAAAGCCATCACTTCCGACGGCATCGCCCGCCAGCAAACCGGCACCGGTCATGGCCAGCGCGAATGGTCGCCGATCGGACAGACTCAATTCGTCCGCGCCAGCCGCAACCCGGCGCAAGTTTCGGAACTGCGTTATGACGAAACCCGCCGCCTGATCGCGCTGGGCATCGTGCCGCGCACCGGCCCGACTGTGCCCGGCCGCCGCGATGTACCGCGCGCCTTTCCAAGCGGATTCGTCGCCGACCCTTGATTGCCACATGAAAATGACGGGCCGGCGAACCGGCCCGTCATTTTTCGCGAAAGGCGGATGATGCGCGCTGGTTACTTCTTCGCGGCGTCTTCCATTTTCTCGCCTGCTTTCTGCACGTCCTTGCCGACGCCAGCCACGGTGTTGCAAGCGGACAACGTCACCGACGCTGCCAGCAAAACGACGATCAATACGAATGTGCGCTTCATCATGCAATTCTCCGAATGAAAAGGGCCGACTTACGCCGGCCCCGCCATGATGAAGCAGCCTCGGGCGCTTGTCACCACGCCCAGGTACCAAGCCCTGTTACTTGTGCTTATCGGCCGAATCCTCGACCTTCTCGCCGGCCTTCTGCACATCCTTGCCGACACCGGCCATGGTGTTGCAGCCGGCCACCAGCATCGCAAGGAACAGCATCAGCACAGCGCTGGAAATCACACGTTTCATGTCATCGCTCCTCGTCTCGTTGCAGTAGGCGCATGGTGCGTTGCCATGCGCTTGTGCAGCGTGAAGGCGATTCGATTCGTTCAGAAACCGCCAGAGAGGGCCAGGAACGCGGTGACATTGTCGCCACCGGCATGCTCAAAGGTGCTTCCCACGCCGATGTTCGCCTCCACGCCGAACACCCGGGTGCGCACGCCGAATTGCATCGAGCCATAGTCGCTGTCGCCGACCAGCCCCGGTACCGCGAACTGCCCGGCCACCGGGATCGACTGCAGGGTGGCGAAGGCCTGTTCCGGCGCGTCCTCGAACTCGTGGTCCCAGGTCACGCGCGCATACGGCCGGGTGCTTTCGGTCACTGCATAGCTGGCCTGCCAGCCGGCGCTGCCGATCAGCGAATCGTGCTTCTGGTTCGGGAAGGCCAGCGCGGTCGAACCGCCGCCGCTTTCGGCATAGCCATCCACTTCGATCTGTTGCGACACGATGCTGGCCACCGGGCCGTGGCGGAATGCGCCGTCGCCGAATTCATAACCACCGGCCACCGCCACGGTCAGGTTGTCGCCATCGGGCGAGCCGGAATGACGGCGCGTGACCGGCCCCAGGTTCACGTCGCGATCCACGTCGAACGACAACTTGGTGTAGCTGAGCTGACCATTGACCCAAGCCTTGTCGCCATACCAGCCGATGAAGCCGCCCAGCGTGGCCTCGGACTGGTCGAAACCGCCGGTGCTGGGGCCGAAATCCAGCTTGCCGCGACCATAGCCAGCAAAACCGCCGAACACCAGGTTGCCGCGCGCCCAATCCACACCGACATTGCCGGCCGGGGCCAAGCCGTCGTACAGGTCGCCACCATCGTAACGCTGGTTGTCGCCGCGCAGGCTGCCCCACCAGCGCACGCCATCCGCCGCCGGCTTGCCATCGACATGCAAGGCCACCATGTCGGCGCGGGCACGACCGGTCACTGCCGCAGACTGCGGCAACACTGCGATCTGGCGCGGGCCTTCCAGCACCGAGATCGCGTACTGCGAGAGGATTTCATGCGCGCGCGTGCTCGGGTGCACGCCATCGGCGAACAGATACGTGCTGGCCGCATCCGGCGTGGCGTAATTGGCGGGGCTGCACAGCAGCGACTGCACCGCGCCGCAGGCCGTCGCGGTGACGTTGGCGAAGCCATAAGCGCCCGGATTGGCGATGACCTCGTTGAGGAAGCCGAAGGTATCCAACGGGATCACCTGCAAACCGGCCGACTGCAGGCCCGCGTACAGCGCATTGTTGTAGACCGTGGCCAACTGCGTGCCGGCGGCCATGCCGGCCGCGCCCTGCGCGCGGAACGACGGCGTGCCGCCCAGGTCGGGGATGTTCGGCACCAGCACGTAACGCGCGCCGGCGGCCTGCAACTGGCCGACGATGCCGACCTGCGTGGTCACCGCCGTCACGATGGTCGCTTGCGATTCGCCACCGGCTACCGCGAACAAGTCATTGGCACCGCCCCATACCGTGAACAAGGCATTGGGATAGGCACGGCCGCCATTGGCCGCCAGATAGGCGCTGGTCTGTGCCGCCATCGACGGAATCGCGCCGAACGGGCTGACCCCGTTCACAGCCACCCGCGCACCACCGACCGCATAGTTGTCGCCACCTTGGTTGGCCGCGACCGCATCTTCGGCATGGCCGTAGAAATCGGCGAGGAATTCAGACCACACCAGGCCCGGATTGGTGGTGAAGCGGCCCAGGATCGCCGCCTGCGAGCCGCCCACCTGCACCAGCCCCGGCCGGAACGCGCCCGAATCGGTCAGGCTGTCGCCAATGAACACGACGCCGCTGTATTCACTCTGCGCCAAGGCCGGCAAAGTCGCGGCCGACAAGGCCAACGCCAGCGCGGAACGGACGGGGAATCTGGAAAATTGCATGAGGTTTTGCCTTTGGAGGATGGGGAATTCAGGTGCCGTACCCATTCCATACGGGAACGCACGGCGCGCAATGGTTCCACCAAGCCCCGCCATCGGCACGCTGCGGCGCATCATGAAAATTTAACTTTGGGGGAATTCGTCCTGCTTTGAACGACAATGTCCCCATGAACATCCAACTCAACGGCGAACCCCGACAACTGGCCGACGGCGGCAGCATCACCGACCTGTTGCACATCGAGAACCTGGCCCAACGCCGCGTGGCGGTCGAAGTGAACGGTGAAATCGTGCCGCGCAGTCTGCATGCGACCCATCGACTGGCTGAGGGCGACCGTGTGGAAATCGTGCATGCATTGGGTGGCGGGTGAGCGATAATTCCCCCATGAACACCCCCACCCCGACCGACCCGCTCGTCATTGCGGGCAAGCCCTACCAATCCCGCCTGATCACCGGCACCGGCAAGTTCAAGGATTTCGACGAAACCCGACGCGCCAGCGACGCCGCCGGTGCGCAGATCGTCACCGCCGCCATCCGCCGCATCAACCTGGGCCAATCACCGAACGAGCCGAGCCTGCTCGACGCGCTGCCGCCGGAAAAATTCACCCTGCTGCCCAACACCGCCGGCTGCTACACCGCCGAGGACGCGGTGCGCACCTGCCGCCTGGCGCGCGAACTGCTCGATGGCCACAAGCTGGTCAAGCTGGAAGTGCTCGGCGACCAGAAAACCCTGTACCCCGACGTGGTGCAGACCTTGAAAGCCGCCGAGCTGCTGGTCGCCGACGGCTTCGACGTGATGGTCTATACCAGCGACGACCCCATTCTTGCCAAGCGCCTGGAAGAAATCGGCTGCGTCGCGGTGATGCCGCTGGCCGCGCCGATCGGTTCGGGCCTGGGCATCCAGAACAAATGGAGCCTGCTGGAAATCATCGAGAACGCGAAAGTGCCGGTGATCGTCGATGCCGGTGTCGGTACCGCGAGTGATGCGGCCATTGCGATGGAACTGGGCTGCGACGGCGTGCTGATGAACACCGCGATTGCGGGGGCCAAGGATCCCGTGCTGATGGCTTCTGCCATGCGCAAAGCCGTGCAGGCCGGGCGCGAAGCCTTCTTGGCCGGGCGGATTCCGCGCAAGCGCAATGCCTCGGCGTCGAGCCCGATCGAAGGCTTGATCGGGTGATTGCCGGAAAATGACCGATCCCTTCACCAGTCCCGGCGCAAAGACGCCGCCCAAGCCTTTCACGCCCACCGAAGGCCGCCGCGAAATCCGCAGCTTCGTGTTGCGGCAGGGCCGCTTCACTGACGCACAGCAGCGTGCGTTCGACGAGCAATGGCCGCAGTTCGGCATCGACTACACCGGCGAGCCGCGCGACTACGCCGCCCTCTTCGGCAATGACAAGCCTCTGGTGATGGAAATCGGCACCGGCAATGGCGATGCCCTGCGTTTTGCGGCCAAACAGGACCCGTCGCGCAATTACATCGGCCTGGAAGTGCACGCGCCTGGCGTTGGCCGCCTGCTCAACGCGTTGGCCGAAGACGGCAGCGACCACGTCCTCGTCTATCACCACGATGCGGTGGAAGTGCTGACCCATGAAGTCGCCGATGATGCGCTGGATGAAGTGCGCATCTATTTCCCCGACCCGTGGCACAAGAAGCGCCACAACAAGCGCCGGTTGATCCAGCCGGATTTCACCGCGCTGCTGGCGCGCAAGCTGCGCATCGGCGGGCGTTTGCACCTGGCAACCGATTGGCAGGCCTATGCCGAACACATGTGGGACGTACTTGATGCCACGCCCGGCTTGGTCAACCGCGCCGGCGCACGCGGCAGCGTGCCACGCCCGGAGTGGCGACCGCAGACGCATTTCGAAACGCGCGGGCAGAAGCTCGGCCACGGCGTTTGGGATTTGTTGTACGACCGGGAAGGGTGAGCAGCGCACCGTCCATGCCTGTCACCGGCCTCAACCACATCAATCTGCGTGCGCCGCGCGATCTGCTCGAAACCTTGCGCCGCTTCTACGTCGAAGTCATCGGCCTTGAAGAAGGCCCGCGCCCGCCGTTCCGCAGTCACGGTTTCTGGCTGTATGCCAGCGGGCGCGACGTGCTGCACCTGACCGAAACCCGCCCCGACGAGGTGCGCCATGTCGGCCTCGACACCACCTTCGACCACGTTGCCTTTACCTGCACCGATGCAGATGCCGCCGAGGCCAGGCTGCGCCAGCATGGCATCGATTACAGCGTGGACGACGTTCCGCTGACCGCGCAGAAGCAGCTGTTCCTGCGCGATCCGGCCGGCAATGGCATTGAGTTGAACTTCGACATGGGCGCACAATCACGCAAACCCCACGGAGCCCTCGGCACGTAATGGACACCGCCCTCACGTTGACCACCGACATGAAGCTCGTGCTCGGGCTGGTGGTTTTCACCATGGCGATGTTCCTGTTCGAGCGCATCCGCGGCGACCTGGTGGCCTTGCTGGTGCTGGTGGTGCTGGGCCTGTCCGGCTTGATCGCGCCGGAGGAAATCTTCGGCGGTTTCTCCAGTAGCGCGGTGATGAGCATCATCGCCACCACCGTGCTGGGCGCGGGGCTGGACCGCACCGGTGCATTGAACCGGCTGGCCGCGTGGCTGCTGCGTCGCGGCCACGGCATCGAGCAGCGCTTGCTGCTGCTGACCAGCGCGGTGGCCGCGCTCAATTCCAGCTTCATGCAAAACCCGTCGGTGATGGCTTTGTTCATGCCGGTGGCCGCGCGCCTGTCCGCGCGTACCACCTTGTCTTTGCAACGCCTGCTGCTGCCGATTGCAGCAGCCATCGTCATGGGCGGCGCGCTGACCATGGTCGGCAATTCGCCGCTGATCCTGCTCAACGACTTGTTGCAGTCGGCCAACAACAACCTGCCTTCGGGCATGGCCACGCTGGAACCGCTGGGCATGTTCGCGCCGCTGCCGATCGGCGTTGCGCTGGTGCTGGCGTCGCTGCTGTATTTCCGTTTCCGTGGCGACCGCCTGCTGCGCGAGGATGCGGCCACCCACAATGCTGCGCCAACGCGGGTGGAAAACTATTTCGCGGATACCTACGGCCTGCACGGCGACGTCTATGAACTGACCGTCGGTGCGGAAAGTCCGCTGGTGGGCATGAGCGTGGGCGATGCCGAACTGCTGTACGACGCACCGATGCTGCTGGCGCTGCAAAGCGGCGACGACACGCGCCTGTCGCCGGCAGCGGACATGCGCATCTGGGTGGACAGCGTGATCGGGGTGATGGGGCCGAAGCAGCAGGTCGCCGATTTCGCGCAGAACAACTTCCTGCGCATGTCCTCGCGGCTGCGCCACTTGGGCGACCTGTTCAATCCCAGCCTGTCGGGCATTTCCGAGGCAGTGGTGCCGCCGAATTCGCGCTTCATCGGCAAAACCGCCGCCGAACTGCGCCTGCGCAAGCAGCAGGGCATCAGCCTGCTGGCAATCAACCGCGACAAGCAGGTACTGCGCGAGGACGTGCGCCAGGAGAAATTGCGTGCCGGCGACATGCTGGTCTTCCACAGCGTCTGGGCCGGGTTGGCGCAGGCGGCGGAAAGCCATGATTTCGTCGTGGTCACCGATTTCCCGAAGGGCGAGCAGCGCCCGCACAAGCTGAAGATCGCGATGGCCATCTTCGCCCTGACCGTGCTGATCGCACTGACCTCGAAGGTGCCGGTGGCGCTGACCCTGGTCACCGGCGCGGCCGGCATGCTGCTGACCGGCGTGCTGCGCATGGACGAGGCCTATGCCGCGATCAACTGGAAAACCGTGCTGCTGATGGCCGGGCTGATCCCGCTGGGCTGGGCGATGGACAGCAGCGGCGCGGCGGCGTGGATCGCCGGGCATACGGTCGAGCGCCTGCCCGAAGGCATGCCGGTGTGGCTGCTGGAACTGGCCGTCGCGCTGCTGACCACCGCGTTCTCGCTGGTGATCAGCCATGTCGGCGCGGCCATCGTGATGGTGCCGCTGGCGATCAACCTGGCACTGGCGGCCGGCGGCAACCCGACCGCGTTCGCGCTGGTGGTGGCGTTGTCGGCATCGAACAACCTGATGACCTCGTCCAACCCGATCATCTCGATGATCATTGGCCCGGCCAACTACACCAGCCGACAGATGTGGCGCGTCGGCGGACCGCTGTCGCTGATCTACACCGTGATCGTGGTGCTGGCGATCAATCTGATGACGTGGTGGCAGGCGCGCGGGGGCTGAGCCGCACTTCGCCTTCAACCACTTCCACCGCGACTGCACGCAAGGAACCGCCACGGCATGGCCCCGACACGCAGACGCCGCCGGCCAGTTCGAAAGCCGCGCCATGTGCCGCGCAGACCAGGCTGCGATCCTTGCCCAGCAGGAACTTGCCCGGTGCCCAGTCCAGTCGCCGCCCGGCGTGCGGGCAGATGTTGAGCCAGGCGCGCACCTGACCGCCATCGCGGTACAGGATCAGCGATTCGGCATCGCCTTCGACCACGGCGTCCACGGCGGTGGGTTCGTGTTCCTTCAATGCATCGAATGCGATCAGCGACATGTTTTTTAACGAAATCCTTGCACCGTCATCTTCCGGTCACCGGATACTGCCCCGGCAGCCAGTCCGGTCGCATTCTGTCATGCCCGCCGATGTTCCGAACCTTCCGTCTCGACCGTTCCCGCCTGCACGCAGCCTTTGCGCCGCGCAAGCCGCGCAACCCACTGCTGCGCTTGGGTCTGGGCCTGCTGGGCGTGGCGGTGCTGTGCGCCTTGTTGTTCGTCGGCGTATTCGTGGGCATGGCGATGATCGCCGGCGGCCTGCTGTACCGGTTGTTGCGCCAGCGCGGCAAGCCACTTGCCGACCGCCACGCGCACGATGGCCGCGTGGTTGAAGGCGAATACGAGATCGTGCGCCGCCCGGCGTTGCCGCTGTCGCGGTGACAACCGGGTTGCTGGTTTTTGGATCCGTGGTTGTTGGTAAACGCCGATACACCTTTCCAGGAACCAACAACCAGCGACCACAACCACCCCACCCCACACCGTAAACTTGTCGCGTCTTCTCGCGACAGCGCGACCTTCATGACCGACCTGATTCCTGCCCTGCCGCAACCGCGCGTGCCCGTGCGCGGCGATGGCTTTTTCCCCGTGCATCGCATCTATTGCGTGGGCCGCAATTTCGCCGACCATGCGCGCGAGATGGGGGCAACGCCCGCCAATGCGCAGCCGGATCGCGGCGCGCCGATGTTTTTCTGCAAGCCAGCCGACGCCATCGTCACCGGCAATGCTGACGTGCCATATGCGCGTGGCACTTCCGAACTGCATTACGAAGGCGAACCGGTCGTCGCCCTCGGCCGCGATGCGCCGGCCGGCGTGCTGGCGATGGAGGACGCGATGGCGCTGGTGTTCGGCTACGGCGTCGGCCTGGACCTGACTCGCCGCGACCTGCAGGCCGCCGCCAAGGCCAAGGGCCATCCGTGGGATACCGCCAAGGGCTTCGATCATTCCGCGCCGATCAGTGAACTGGTGCCCGCTGCGCAAATCGCGGATTGGTATGCGCAGGAGATTTCGCTGTCGGTCAATGGCGAAACACGCCAGCATGGCCAGTTGCGCGACCTGATCTGGAACGTGGCCGAGATCCTGCACGAATTGTCGAAGCTGTACGCACTGAAGGCTGGCGACCTGATCTTCATGGGCACGCCAGCCGGCGTCGGCCCATTGCATCCGGGCGACCGCATCGAAGTCACATTGAGTGACGTTGCAACGCTTCAAGCCAACATCATCGCCGGCACGGTATAGTCCGCGCCGTCCCCACAAACCTCAAGGAGCGCAATGTGAGCATCGCAGGCGAGTTCAAGGAATTCATCGCAAAAGGCAATGTCATCGACCTGGCCGTCGGTGTCGTCATCGGCGGCGCGTTCGGCAAGATCGTCACTTCGCTGGTCGAGAAGATCATCATGCCCTTCGTCGGCCTGCTGACCGGCGGCGTGGATTTCTCGGCATGGTCGATCACGCTGAAGGATGCGGTGGTCGATGCCACCGGCACCGAAACCGCGCCGGCACTGGTGCTGGGCCTCGGCGATTTCGTCAACACCATCATCCAGTTCCTGATCATCGCTTTCGCCATTTTCATGGTGGTCAAGGCGATCAACAAGGTGCGCAAGCCGGCCGTGGCCGAAGACGCGCCGCCGCCGGAAGACGTGCTGTTGCTGCGCGAAATCCGCGATTCGTTGAAGAAGTAAGAGCCGGCTCCAGACCGTCCATTACTTCCATCATCTGGAAAACGAAGCCACGGGCTGCCATGCTCGTGGCTTCTTCGTTCCGGAACCTTGGCATGCGCCACACCTCGCTGATCCTTGCCGTTTCGCTGGCCTTGGCCACGCCAACTTTCGCCGCGCAGAAAACAACGCGCATCCCCGATGCCGCGCTGGCGCAAGCCGCACAATTGCGCGAAACCGCGCTGGCCGACGACACTGGCTGGAAGGTGGTCAAATCACTGACCACCGAAGTCGGTCCGCGCATGGCCGGCAGCGAAGCCGACGCGCGCGCGGTGGCATGGGCGCAGGCCAAGTTCAAGGAGTTGGGCTTCGACAAGGTGTGGACCGAACCGGTGACCTTTCCCAAGTGGGAGCGCCGCGGCGAGCGTGGCGAAGTACTCGGCACTCACGCGCAAGCACTGCACCTCACCGCGCTGGGTGGCAGCCCCGGCGGCACGGTCGAAGCCGAGGTGGTGCGTTTCGACGGACTGGATGCGTTGATGCAGGCACCGGCCGATTCGCTGAAGGGCAAGATCGCCTTCGTCGATTTCGCGATGCAGCCTTCGCGTGATGGCAAGGATTACGGCATCGGCGGGCGCGTGCGTTTCCTCGGCCCCAGCGAAGCCGGCAAGCGCGGCGCGGTCGGCTTCGTGATGCGCAGTGCCGGCACCGATTCACATCGCGTGCCGCACACTGGCGGCACTGCTTTCAAACCCGGCGATACGGCGATCCCCAGCGCTGCGCTGTCGGTTCCCGATGCGCAGCAGCTCTCGCGGCTGGCGGCGCTGGGCACGACAAAAATTCGCGTGGCGCTGGATTGCGGTTACAACGGGCAATACACCTCGCAGAATGTGATCGGCGAAATCACCGGCAGCCGCAAGCCGAAGGAAATCGTGCTGATCGGCGGCCACCTGGATTCGTGGGACCTGGGCACCGGCGCGATCGACGATGCCGCCGGCATCGGCATCAGCATGGCTGCGGCAAAACTGATCAAACCGCTGAAACCGGCGCGCACGATCCGCGTGGTCGCGTTCGCCAACGAGGAGCAAGGCCTGTTCGGCGGCATCGAATACGCAAAGCGCCACGCCGCCGAACTGAAGCAGCACGTGCTGGTGGCCGAAAGCGATTTTGGCGCGGGCCGCATCTACGGCTTCGACGGCGGCAACATCGGCGATCACGCCAAGGATGCCTTCGCAAAGATCGGCGCGGCGCTGGCACCGCTGGGCGTGGAAATGCTGCCCGATGAAGGCGAACCGGAACCGGATGTCAGCCCGATTGCCGGCATGGGCGCGGCGTGGGCGTGGCTGGGCCACGACGGCACGCGCTATTTCGACCTGCACCACACCGCGGACGACACCTTGGACAAGATCGACCCGAAGGAACTGGCACAGAACGTCGCCGCCTATGCGGTGTATGCGTGGCTGGTTTCACAGGCCGAAGGCGATTTCGGCAGCGACCCGGCGAAGGCGAAGCCGCCGCAGGAGTTTTGAATTTTTTCGTACCAGTGAAGAATCCGCTTGAACGACTCGTCATCCCGGCGAAAGCCGGGATCCAGCATCCGCTCTGGCTTCACTGACCCGGAAAGAAAGAACTGGATCCCGGCTTTCGCCGGGATGACGAGCCATTTCACCTCTCGTGTCTCCACTGCGCCAGGAACACCGCCGTCGCCGAGGCCACATTGAGGCTTTCCACTGCACCGGTGCCGGGAATCGACAGGCGCAGGTCGCATTGCGCGGCAAGATCCGCCGCCATGCCCTCGCCCTCCGCGCCCATCACATAGACCAGTTTCTTCGGCAATTCCTGCACGAACAGGTCTTCGCCGCCACGCACCACCGTGGCAGCCAGCGTGAACCCCGCCGCGCGCAATTTCGCCAGCGCATCACGCGCGGCGGGCAAACGCACCAGTTGCACTGCTTCAGCCCCGCCTTCGGCCACACGCGCAGCCGCACCGGAAAGCGCCAGCGTCGAATCCTGCGGCAACAGGATCGCGCCCACGCCGAAATGCGCCGCGCTGCGCAGGATCGCGCCGAAGTTGTGCGGGTTGCCGATGCCATCCAGCCAGATCGCGCATTGCGCGCCGGCCTGCATTTGCGCCAGCCAGGCATCCAACGCCAACGGCTCTCTGCGCAACACATCGGCCACCACGCCTTCGTGATGCGCACTGGCGGCAAGCTTGTTGAGATCGCCTTCCTCGACCACGCGATAACCGACGCGGCTTTTCACGCACCACGCCAGCAGACTCTTCAATTCGGGAATCCGCGATTCAAGCAGATACAGCTTGCGAATCACTTCGGGCCGCTTGGCGAACACCGCCTGCACGGCGTTGAGGCCATACAGGCGCAGCTCGCCTTGCCCGGCCCTCCCCTCACGGAAAGAGGATGACGAATGAGAAGACTTCTGCGCTGGACGCGGGCGCGGGTCCCAGGGCGATGGCCGGCCTTTCGAGGAATCGTTGTTCATGCCGCCATTCTACTGGTCAGTGCGAACCTTCCACCGGCGGCACTTCCGCATCCAGCCTGGCCAACTCATGCGCCACGGCATCGGGCGACTTGGTGTACGGGGCCAGCAGCGAATAGAACGCCGGCACCACGAACAGCGACAGCAGCGTGGAAAACGCCACACCGAACACGATCACCACGCCGATGCTGGTGCGGCTGGCCGCGCCGGCGCCATCGGAGAGCATCAGCGGCAATGCGCCGACGATCATTGCCACGCTGGTCATCAGGATCGGGCGCAGGCGCACGGTGGCGGCTTCGACGATGGCCTCGGCCACGCTGCGGCCTTCATCGCGCAACTGGTTGGCGAACTCGACGATCAGGATGCCGTTCTTCGCCGCCAAACCGACCAGCATCACGATGCCGATCTGCGAATACAGGTTGAGACTCACGCCCCATGCCGCCAGGCCCAGCAAGGCACCCAGCATCGCCAGCGGCACGGTCAGCATGATGATGACCGGGTGCACGAAACTTTCGAACTGCGCCGCCAATACCAGGAACACCACCAGCAGCGCCATGCCGAAGGTGAAGAACACCGCGCCGCTGGATTTCATGAACTCGCGCGATTCGCCCTTGTAGTCGAATTGCGCTTCCGGCGGCAGTTCTTCGGCGGCGATGCCACGCAGGTATTGCAGCGCATCGCCGACGGTGTAATCCGGAGTGATGCCGGCGGTCAGGGTGATGGCGCGCATGCGGTTGAAGCGGCTCAATGTGCCGGCTTCGGCAGTCTCGACCAGCTTGACCAGGTTCGACAACGGAATCAGTTCACCGGTAGTGGTCGAACGCACGTACAGCCCGGCGATGTCGGTCGGGTCGCGGCGGTCGTGCAACGGCGCCTGCATCACCACGTAGTATTCCTCGCCGTCCTTTTCGTAGGTGCCGGCGCGCAGCGAGCCGAGCATGGCCTGCAAGGTGCTGCCGATGGCCTGCACCGATACGCCGAGGTCGGCCGCGCGCGCCTTGTCGATTTCCACGCGCAGTTGCGGCAGGGTTTCCTTGTAGTCCGAATCGATGTTGACCAGGCGCGGGTTTTCCTCCATGCGCAGCAGCATGCGATCGCGCCATTGCGCCAGGGTTTCGTAGGTGGGGCCGCGCAGCACGAACTGCACCGGGCGGCCGCCGCCACGCACCAGGCCTTGGCGCATTTCCGCGTTCATGCGCACGCCGGGGATGTCGGCCAGCGAATTGCGCACGTCCTCGATGATCTGCGCGGTGGTCTGTTCGCGCTGCGCCCACGGTTTGAGGAAGATCGTGGCGCGGCCGCTGTTCATCACCGCGCTGCTGCTGCCGAAACCGCCGGGCACGCGGATGATGATGCGCGAAATCGGCTTGTCACCGCTGGCATAGGCCAGCAGGCGGCGTTCGATTTCCGCCATCTGCGTGACCATGTAGTCGTAGCCCGCGCCTTCCGGCCCGCTGACCATCACGTTGAAATCGCCACGATCCTCGGCCGGGGCCAGTTCCGATGGCACGTATTTGAACAACAAGCCGCTGACCACGAAGGTGGCCAGCATGGCCGCCGCCAGCAGCCAGCCACGCCCGGTGGTCTTGACCAGCAGCTTGCGGTAGAAGCGCGTCAGCGCATCCAGCCGCTCGTTGACCCAGTTGTTGAAGCCCAGCTTGTGGAGACCCCGGCCAGGGACGTCCGGATTTTGTGCGGAGGGATCCGCGTATGCGTGTTTTTTCAACAAGATCGAACACATCATCGGCGTCAGCGTCAGCGCGACGAAACCGGAAATCGCCACCGCGCCGGCCACCGCGACAGCCAGTTCGCGGAACAGGCGGCCGGTATTGCCTTCCATGAAGGCAATCGGCAGGAACACCGCGATCAACACCACGGTGGTGGCGATCACCGCGAAGGCGACCTGCCGGGTGCCACGTTGCGCGGCCAGCAAGGCCGGCTCGCCCAGGTCGACGCGGCGCTGGCAGTTTTCCAGCACCACGATGGCGTCATCGACCACCAGGCCGATCGACAACACCAGCGACAACAAGGTCAGCTGGTTGATCGAAAAACCGCAGGCATACAGCGCGATGAAGGCAGCGGTGATGCACACCGGCACGGTCACTGCCGGGATCAGTGCGGCGCGCACGCTGCCCAGGAACACGAACACCACCAGCAGCACCAGTGCGATGGCCTCGGCCAGGGTCTTGTAAACCTCTTCCACCGCCGCCTCGGTGAACACGGTGGAGTCATAGGCCACCGTGATCTGCATGCCATCGGGCAGGGTTTCCGACATCTGCGCGGCCAGGGCGCGTGCGCGCTGGGCCACTTCCAGCGTGTTGGCGGTGGAAGTGGCGATGATGCCCATGCCGATCTGCGGCACGCCGTTGCCGCGATACCAGGCGCGGCGTTCTTCCGAGGCCAGTTCCACCTTCGCTACTTCGCCCAGGGTGACGACGTGGCCATCCGCGCCCTTGCCCACGGCCAGGCTGGTGAAATTTTCCGGGCGCTGGTAGCCACGCACCACGCGCAGGGCGAAATCACGATCCTTCGACTCGATGCTGCCACCAGGCAGTTCGATGTTCTCGCGGCGCAGCGCGGTACCGATGTCATCTGCAGTCAGGCCACGCGCGCTCAGTGCCTTGGCATCCAGCCAGACCCGCATCGCATAGCGCTGGCCACCACCAATGAACACCGAGGAGACGCCATCGATCGACGAGAACTGGTCGGTCAGGTAGCGGTCTGCGTAGTCGGTCAACTGCTCGGCATTGCGGCTCGGGTCACTGAGGTTGAGGAACATGATCGGCGATGAATCGCTGTCCTGCTTGGCCACCTGCGGTGGATCCACGTCCTCGGGCAATCGGTTGGCCACGCGGCTGACCGCGTCGCGCACGTCGTTGGCCGCACCTTCGATGTCACGGGTCAGGGTGAATTCGATGTTGATGTCAGATCGGCCATTGCGACTGCTCGCGGTGATCAGGTCAACGCCTTCGATGCCGCTGATCGCGTCTTCCAGCACCTGGGTGATGCGGCTTTCGACCACCGCCGCCGACGCGCCGGTGTAGCTGGTATTGACCGACACCACCGGCGGATCCACGTCGGGCAGTTCGCGCAGCGGCAGGCGGGTGAACGACACCACGCCCAGCACGATCAGGATCAGCGACATCACCGTGGCGAAGACGGGGCGCTTGATCGAGACGTCGGAAAGCAGCATGGCAGTTACCGCAGGGAATGGGGAATGGGGAATGGGGAATGGAGGCGATTACCGCTGGTGGCAGTACGCACGCATCCAGGCTCCATGCCGCTTGCACGGAAATGGAAGCTGTTCATTCCCCATTCTCCATTCCCGATTCCCGGCTTTTCGCGGTCACGTCATCGATCTTCAAGCCATCGCGCAGCTTGACCGTGCCTTCCACCACGATGCGCTCACCGGCCTGCAGGCCGGAGACCACTTCGACTTCGCCATAGCGGCGCGCGCCGAGTTTCACCGGCACCAGCTTGACCTTGTCGTCGGCCTCTACCCGGAACACGCTGGAGGTTTCGCCGGACTGCTGCACGGCCAGTTCCGGGATGACCAGCGCCTGGCGCATGCTGCGCTCCACGCCCACGTCCAGCAGCATGCCCGGGCGCAGCTTGCCATCGGGGTTGGGGATTTCCGCGCGCACGGTTATCGCACGCGATACCGTGTCCACGCGCGAATCGATGCTGGCGATGCGACCTTCGAACACGTCATCCGGCCACGCCGCGCTGCGCGCATTGACGCGCTGGCCGGTGGCCAATTGCGAGACGGCCGATTCGGGCACGGTGAAATCCAGCTTGACCAGCGAGACATCATCCAGCGTGGTGATCGCCGTACCCGGCGTGACCAGCGAACCGGCACTGACCAGGCGCAGGCCAAGCACGCCGGCAAACGGCGCCCTGATGGTGCGGTCGGCCACGGTGGCACGCTGCGCGTTGACCTGCGCACGCGCCGCTTCCAGCGCAGCGCGCTGGGTTTCCAGGTCGGCGCGCGAGATCAGTTGCTGGTCGGCCAGTTTGCGGTTGCGTTCGTACAGTTGTTCGGCATTGCGCAGGTCGGCCTGCGCAGCGGCCACGCCGGCGCTCTGCTGGCCCTGCACCAGGGTGACCAGGGCCTGGCCCTTCTGCACGAACTGGCCGCTGTCGAATTCGACACTGGCAATGGTCTGGCTGACGCTGGCGGAGATGGTGACCGATTCGCGCGCATTGGCCGTGCCCAGCGCCTTGAGCTCATCGCTCCAGCGCGAAGGCTGCACCTGCAGGGTGGTGACCGTGGGGGGCGGCTGGCTACGCCCGGCATCGGCCTTGCCGCCACCACAGGCGGACAGCGCGGAAACCAGCGCCGCCAGGCACAGGGCGCGCGGGAACATCGAAGAAGACATGCAAGGATCCACCAGCGGCATGGGCCGAGTTTACCGGCTTGTCATCAACGCATGAATGCGACCTGCGGCGGACATGACTAATGGCACATATGGGTGGGGGGCTTTGGGGTTGCTGGTTTTTGGGTTGTTGGTTGTTGGAAGGCGACGTTGCCTTTGCTCCAACAACCAGGAACCAACAACCGCCCCTACACCCCCAGCAGCCGCAACACCTGCTCGGCCAGCGCCTCCGGCGCATGCGCGTCGGCGCGCAGATGCAGTTCCGGGTGTTCCGGCGCTTCGTAGGGTGAGTCGATGCCGGTGAAGTTGGGAATCTGCCCGGCACGGGCCTTGGCGTACAGCCCTTTCACGTCGCGCGATTCGGCCACGGCCAGCGGGGTATCGACGAAGACCTCGACGAACTCGCCTTCGGCGAAACGCTCGCGCGCCATGCGTCGCTCGGCGCGGAACGGCGAGATGAAGCTGACCAGCACGATCAAGCCGGCATCAGTCATCAGCTTCGCCACTTCGGCAACGCGGCGGATGTTCTCCACGCGGTCCTCGTCGGTGAAGCCGAGGTCGCGGTTCAAGCCGTGGCGCACGTTGTCGCCATCGAGGATGAAGCTGTGGTAGCCCAGCGCGTGCAGGCGCTTGTCCACCAGGTTGGCGACAGCCGATTTGCCTGCACCAGACAGACCGGTGAACCACAACACCTTCGGCGTCTGCCCCTTGATCCGCGCGCGCGCGGCCTTGTCCACGTCGAGGTGTTGCCAGTGCACGTTGCCGGCGCGGCGCAGGGCGAAATCCAGCGTGCCGGCGGCGACGGTGGCATTGCTCTGACGATCGATCAGGATGAAGCCGCCGAGTGCGCGGTTCTTCGCATACGACTCGAACGCAATCGCTTCGTCCAGCGACAGATTGCAGTAACCGACTTCGTTCAACTCCAACCGCTTCGCCGCCAGGTGTTCCTGCGTATTGACGTCGACGCGGTGCTTGATTTCACTGACATTCGCGGCGACGGTGCGCGCGCCGATCTTCAGCCAGTACGGGCGGCCGGGCAACAGCGCGGCTTCATCCATCCACAGCACGTGCGCGGCGAACTGGTCGGCCACTTCAGGCGGGTCGCCGGCAGCGGCGATCACGTCGCCACGGCTGATGTCGATTTCATCGGCCAGCGTCAGCGTCACCGCCTGCCCGGCGCGTGCAATTTCCACATCGCCATTGGCATCCAACACGCGCGCCACGGTCGAACGCTTGCCCGAAGGCAGCACCACCACTGCATCACCGGGCTTCACTTCACCGGCAGCAATTTGTCCGGCAAAGCCACGGAAATCCAGGTTCGGGCGATTCACCCATTGCACCGGCAGGCGCAGGCCGCTGGCGGCGGCGTGCGCGGCATCGACCGGCACGGTTTCCAGATGTTCCAGCAGGCTGGGGCCGGCGTACCACGGCGTGTTGGCCGAGCGCGAGGAAAGGTTGTCGCCTTCCAGCGCCGACAGCGGAATCGCCTGCACGTTGGCAATGCCAAGCTGCGCGGCCAGTTCGCGGTAGCCATTGGCAATTTCATCGAACACGGTTTGGTCGTAGCCGACCAGATCCATCTTGTTCACCGCCAGCACCACGTTGCGGATGCCGAGCAAGGACACGATGTAACTGTGCCGGCGCGTCTGCGGCAACAAGCCCTTGCGCGCATCGACCAACACCACGGCCAGGTCGGCAGTCGAAGCACCGGTGGCCATGTTGCGCGTGTACTGCTCGTGGCCGGGGCAGTCAGCAACGATGAACTTGCGTTTTTCGGTATCGAAATAGCGGTACGCCACGTCGATGGTGATGCCCTGCTCGCGCTCGGCAGCCAGGCCATCGAGCAGCAGCGCATAGTCGATGCGCTCACCCTGGGTGCCGTGCTTGCGGCTGTCTTTTTCCAGCGCGGCCAGCTGGTCGTCGAACAGGCGCTTGCTGTCGTACAGCAGGCGACCAATCAGCGTGCTCTTGCCATCATCGACGCTGCCGCAGGTGATGAAGCGCAGCAGCGGCTTGGTTTCGTGCTGCTTGAGATAAGCAGCAATGTCGGCTGGCGTGCTGTTGGAAAGCTCGTCCATCAGAAATAGCCCTCCAGCTTCTTCTTCTCCATCGACGCACCCGGGTCGTGATCGATCACCCGGCCCTGGCGCTCGGAGGTGGTGGCGACCAGCATTTCGGCGATGATCGCTTCCAGAGAATCGGCGGTGGATTCGATTGCGCCGGTCAGCGGGTAACAGCCCAGGGTACGGAAGCGCACCGACTTCAGTTGCGGTGTTTCGCCTTCGCGCAACGGCAGGCGCTGGTCATCGACCAGGATCAGCGCGCCATCGCGCTCGACTACCGGGCGCGGTGCGGCGAAATACAGCGGTACCACCGGGATTCTTTCACGGTAGATGTAGAGCCAGATATCCAGTTCGGTCCAGTTCGACAACGGGAAGGCACGCACGCTTTCGCCTTGATGGATGCGTGCGTTGTAAACATTCCACAGTTCCGGGCGTTGGTTCTTCGGGTCCCAACGGTGCTTGTCGTTGCGGAAGGAAAACACGCGCTCCTTGGCGCGGGACTTTTCCTCGTCGCGACGCGCACCGCCGATGGCGGCGTCGAACTTCCACAGATCCAGCGCCTGCTTCAGCCCCTGCGTCTTCATCACGTCGGTATGCACGGCCGCGCCGTGGCTGACCGGGCCAATGTCCTGGGCGATGCCGTCCGGATTGATGTGCACGCGCAATTCCGCGCCGGTTTCCGCCGCACGGCGGTCGCGGAATTCGATCATCTCGCGGAATTTCCAGCGCGTATCCACATGCAGCAGCGGGATCGGCGGCTTGCCCGGCGCGAACGCCTTCAGCAGCAGGTGCAGCAGCACCGAGCTGTCCTTGCCCACCGAATACAGCAGCACCGGATTGCGGAATTCGGCGGCGACCTCGCGCAGGATATGGATGCTCTCGGCTTCGAGGCGATCAAGGTGGGACAAGTGCGGCAAGGCAGGCATCGAGGGCAACACGAAAGGTTTCAGAAGTAAAAATCATGACCCGCTCCGGCTGAACGGGGCGGCGGCGCAGTATTTCCCGCTTATGCCATGCACCCAAATAAGCACCAGTGATAAGCGCATAACCATAATTCGTTTCTGAATGGAATAACCCGCGCCTAACGTTGGCATCCCGCCAACCGCTGCAACTGCATCCGATGCCCGCTGCAACCGCCCCGCTGCCGCCCAGTCCCTTGCCGGAAGACCGCAAGGCGCTGCTCTCGAACGTGGTGGAAGGACTGGATGCCGCTTCGTTGTGGTGGCTGTCCGGCTACGCCGCCGGCCTGGCCCAAGCCGGTTTGCCGGCCGCCACGACGGTACGCCCACTGGCAGCAGCCACCTCGGCGGCGATCGCCACGGCCAGCAACCAGCGCGCCACCGTCATCTATGGCAGCCAGACCGGCAACGCCAAGCGCGCAGCCGAACAACTGGTGGCCGAACTGGAAAGCGCCGGCCTGCCGGTGCGTCTGCAGCGCGCCGACACCTACGCCACCCGCGAACTGGCCAGCGAGAAGCTGCTCTACCTCGTCATCAGCACCCAGGGCGAAGGCGACCCGCCGGATGACGCCATCGGTCTGGTCGAATTCATCGCCGGCAAGCGCGCACCCAAGTTGCCGGAACTGAAGTACGCCGTACTCGGCCTGGGCGACTCCAGCTATGCCGAGTTCTGCGGCATCGCCCGCAAGCTGGACGCACGTTTCGCCGAACTGGGCGCGCAGCGTTTGTTCGCGGTGGGCGAAGCCGACCTGGACATCGACACCGTCGCCAAGCCGTGGCGCACGCAGGCCTTGGAGCAAGCGCGCGAATTGCTCAAGACCACGCAGCAGGTACACCCGCTGGCCACGGTCACGCCACTGCGCCCGGCCACCAGCGCACCACTGCACTCGCACGAAAACCCGTTCGCCGCCGAGCTGCTGCTCAACCAGCCGCTGGTCGGCCGCGCGATCAAGAGCTCGCGCTACGGCGAGTACGGCACGCCGGAAAAGGACGTGCGCCATCTCGAATTGTCGCTGGAAGGCAGCGGCCTGGCCTACGAGCCGGGCGATGCGCTGGGCATTGTTCACCGCAACCCGGCAGCACTGGTCGATGCCGTGCTGGAAACCACCCAGCTTGATGGCGATGCCTCGGTCACGCATGACGGCAACACCTTGCCACTGCGCGAATGGTTGACGAGCAAGCGTGAACTCACCCGCCTTTCGCGTCCGTTCCTGACCACGCAGGCCGAACGCGCCGGTGCGGCGGACTTGAACGCGCTGCTGCTGCCGGAAGGCAAGGCCGACTTCGCCAAGCTGATCGACACCCATCAACTGATCGACGTGTTGCGCCGCTGGAACGCATCGTGGGATGCGAATGCATTGGTCGCTGCGCTGCGCGCATCGGCAGCGCGCCTGTATTCCATCGCCTCCAGCCGCAAGCGCGTCGGCGAGGAAGTGCATCTCACCCTCGACGTGCTGGGTTACGAGGCACATGGCCACGCTCACGGTGGTGCGGCCAGCGGCTTCCTCGCCGCGCTGGAAGAAGGCGACACCGCGCCGGTGTATATCGAAACCAATGAGCGCTTCCGCGTTCCGGCAGATAGCAGCCGCGACATCATCATGGTCGGCCCCGGCACGGGCGTTGCTCCGTTCCGCGCCTTCGTGCAAGAACGCGCGGAAACCGGCGCAAGTGGCCGCAACTGGTTGTTCTTCGGCGCGCAACATTTCAATACCGGCTTCCTGTACCAAACCGAATGGCAGGACGCACTGGCACGCAAGGAATTGCACCGCCTTGACTTGGCGTTCTCTCGCGACCAGGCCGAAAAAATCTACGTGCAACAGCGCCTGCGCGAACAAGGCCGCGACCTGTACGACTGGCTGCAGAACGGCGCGCATTTCTACGTCTGCGGTGCGATCAGCATGGGCAAGGACGTGCATGCCGCGTTGTTGGACGTGGTCACCACGCACAACGGTGGAGATGCCGATGCGGCTGCCGATTTCCTTTCCACCCTGCAACGCGACGGCCGCTACAGCCGCGACGTGTATTAGTGCGAATCCCTCGCAAAAGCACCGCACATCCCTGTGCGGGGATTCAAATTTCGCGCACCAGCCACCCAAGACCATGAGCAACCATTCCGTCGAAGACATCAAGGCCGAAAGCCACCGCCTGCGCGGCAGCCTGCTGCAAAGTCTGGCCGATTCGCTGACCGGCGCGCTGCGCGAGGACGACCAGACCCTCATCAAGTACCACGGCAGCTACCAACAGGATGATCGCGACCTGCGCGACGAGCGCCGCCGGCAGAAGCTGGAACCGGCCTACCAGTTCATGATCCGCACGCGCACGCCCGGCGGTGTGGTCACGCCGGAACAATGGCTGAAGCTGGATGCCATCGCCACGCGCTTTGCCAACAATTCGCTGCGCATCACCACGCGCCAGGCCTTCCAGTTCCATGGCGTGATCAAGCGCGAACTGAAAGCCACGATGCAGGCGATCAACGCCGCGCTGATCGACACCCTGGCCGCCTGCGGCGACGTCAACCGCAACGTGCAAGTAGCCGCAAACCCGCTGCTGTCCGACGCGCATGCCACCTTGTACGCCGATGCCGCGCGCACTTCCGAACACCTGCTGCCCAACACCCGCGCCTATTACGAAATCTGGCTGGACGAGCAGCGCGTGGCCGGCAGCGGCGAGGAAGACGAACCGATCTACGGCGACCGCTACCTGCCGCGCAAGTTCAAGATCGGCTTCGCCCTGCCACCGATCAACGACATCGACGTGTTCGCCAATGACTTGGGCTTCATCGGCGTGGTCGAGAACGGCGAAATCATCGGCTACAACGTCAGCATCGGCGGCGGCATGGGCGCGACCCACGGCGATGCGGAAACCTATCCGCGCGTGGCCAACGTGGCCGGCTTCATCCCGCGCGAAGCGCTGCTGGACGTCGCCACCGCCGTGGTCACCACCCAGCGCGATTTCGGCAACCGCATTGCCCGCAAGCGCGCGCGCTTCAAATACACCATCGACGATCACGGCCTGGACACCATCAAGGCCGAGATTGAAAAACGCGCCGGCATCAACTTCCAGCCTGCGCGTGCGTTTTCCTTCGACCACAACGGCGACCGCTATGGCTGGGTGGAAGGCGAAGACGGTCGCTGGCACCTGACCCTGTCACTGCAAGCCGGCCGCATTGCCGATACCGAAACCGGCGCGCAGCTTTCCGGCCTGCGTGAAATCGCCAAAATCCACCAAGGCGACTTCCGCATGACCGGCAACCAGAACCTGGTGATCGCCGGCGTGCCCGCCACGCAGCGCGAACAAATCGACGTACTGGTCGAACAATACGGCTTGAACGCCGGCAATCGTTTGCCTACCGCCTTGGCACGCGCGGCGATGGCCTGCGTCGCCCTGCCCACCTGCGGCCTGGCGATGGCTGAAGCCGAGCGCTACCTGCCGGATTTCACCGCCAAGCTGCAACCGCTGCTGGAAAAACACGGCCTGCGCGATGCGCCCATCCTGCTGCGCATCAGCGGCTGCCCGAATGGTTGCTCGCGCCCGTATCTGGCGGAAATCGCCTTGGTCGGCAAGGCACCGGGCCGCTACAACCTGATGCTCGGCGGCAGCCACCACGGCCAGCGCCTCAACACGCTGTATCGCGAAAACATCACCGAGCCGCAAATCCTCGACGAACTGGAGCCACTGTTCGCCCGCTACGCAAGCGAACGCAATGCGGGCGAACACTTCGGCGACTTCCTGCATCGCAGCGGCATCGTCGCCCTGCCCCCGTATCCCACGCACCGGCAAATCGCATTGGAACTGCACGCATGAACGCCGCCCTCGCCCCCGCCAACGACGAGCAACACGCTCAAACCATCGACACGCGCGACCTGGCCGACACCAGCACCTGGCTGGAAACGCTGGATGCCGAGCGTCGCGTCGAATGGGCGCTGGCCAACGCGCCCGGCAACCCGGCCCTGACCACCAGCTTCGGTGCGCAGGCCGCCGTGTCGCTGCACCTGCTCAGCCAGCAACGGCCGGATATCCCGGTGATCCTGGTCGATACCGGTTATCTGTTCGAGGAAACCTATCGCTTCGCCGACGAGTTGGTCGAACGCCTGGACCTCAACCTCAAGATCTACCGCCCGCTGCTGAGCCGCGCGTGGATGGAAGCGCGCCACGGCCGTTTGTGGGAACAAGGCATCGAAGGCATCGAACGCTACAACGACCTGCGCAAGGTCGAACCGATGCGCCGCGCACTGGACGAATTGCAAGTCGGCTCATGGTTCACCGGCCTGCGCCGCAACCAATCCGAAAGCCGTCGCAACACCCCGGTGCTGGAACTGCGCAACAACCGCTGGAAGGTCAACCCGATCGCCGACTGGAGCGATCGCGACGTCTGGCAATACCTGAAGAAGCACGACCTGCCCTACCACCCGCTGTGGCACCAGGGCTATGTCTCCATCGGCGACTTCCACACCACTCGCCGCTGGGAACCGGGCATGCGCGAGGAAGACACCCGCTTCTTCGGCCTGAAGCGCGAGTGCGGTATTCACGAGGGGCTTTGAGTTTGCCGGCAATCCGCTGAAACGCTTGTGGCGGACTTGGCCCAGCTATTCCAGCAAACCGGCATGGTGCATGCTTGACGCCATGCCCCAGACAGGTGAGGCTGCTACGCAGGCCAAGTGCCGTCTATTTATGATTAGGCACCCATGACACAGCAGCCCGCTACTGATGAGCTTGATGCCTGCGATTACCTCTACTTGGAGGAAATATCGGAGCCGCACGTCAATGGGCTTCGCCTCATCCTTAGCGAGGGGATAGTTGCGGATAGAACCGAGACTTTGCCCATCGGCGACACAGAAATTTCAGACATTCGCCCCATTGAAGTGACTGACGCTTCCAAGTGGTTCGAGGTTGTATGGGACACGTACATTAGCTACTCCGTACGTAATGAGTCTTTCTGCTTCTGGGATAAGGCAGAGGAATGGTCCGGCAATGCTTTTCAGACCTACACTAAGTCCAAGTTCCTAGACTTTGTCTCTACTGGAACTTTCGCTAGCAACGACTACCCTGGGCCATTTGTTCACTATGCGATTGTCTGCTCAGACCACGTTGTTGACGTTGCTTCAGAGCATCCACCAACAGTTCGTCGCGTGGGTGCCTAACAATTCATTCAACGCCGCTTCGCGGCGCGGCTTAACTCAGGCGTTAGAGGGTGGAATGAAGCCCGGCAGGGTGGGCACCTTCGGTGCCCACGCATTGATGCAATCGAGGTGGGCACTACGTGCCCACCCTACGCGCTTGCCGTGGTCATACCCTAGTGATACCGTGCAGGCGTGAAAGTCGCCATCTCCCTGCCCGACCCGGTTTTTTCCGCCGCCGAAAATCTGGCGCAGCGCTTGCGTGTGTCGCGCAGCCAGCTTTATGCGCAAGCCATCGAGGAATACCTCGGCAAGCGCGAGGATACGCTGGTCACCGAGCGGCTGAACGCCGTGTACGCCACGCAGCAAGACGCCGTTGACCCTGCCTTGGCTGCCGCCCAGCTTGGAGCCATCGGCGATGAAGCGTGGTGAGATCTGGTGGGCCGACCTGCCCAACCCGGTCGGCTCCGGCCCGGGTTACAAGCGCCCGGTGCTGGTCGTGCAAGCCAATCCATTCAACGCCAGCCGCATTTCCACCGTCATCGTCGCGACGGTAACTTCCAACCTCGCCTTGGCCGAAGCGCCAGGCAATGTGCGTATCGGCAAGGCGGATTCCGGCTTGCCACAGCCCTCGGTGGTGAACATTTCGCAGTTGATCACGCTGGATCGCGCCATCCTGTCACGCAAGGCCAAGGCACTGCCGACCGCAGTCATGGACAAGGTGGATGCCGGCTTGAAGCTGGTGCTTTCGCTCGCCTGATTCAATGCCCGGCAGCACGCATCAAGGCAAGCCCGGCGAGTTGTTTCCCGCCGCATCACCAAACTGCGGCTCCGGTGCCAGCTCCTGCACTTGCGGCGCGGCGGAGGCCGGGGCGATGGTTTCCGGTGTCGGCTCCGGCGGCGGTGGCGGCAGGTAGCGTTTGACCACGTCGAAGAAGGCGCGATAGAAGCCCGCATCCTGCACGGTCATGCTGCCAACTTTCACCAGTGAATCGTCGGTGCTGCCGATCGGCAGCGACAGCGAACCCAGCGCGCTGACACCCACGCTGGCGGAGTTGTTGCGCTTGCTCAGGTTGTAACGATCCTGCTGGGCGCTGGCGAACATCCAGGTTTCGCGATGGGCCTGCTGCACGCAGGACACGCGCATGGTCATCTGTTCGTGCACGTCGGCTTCGGGCTGGAAGTTCTTGATCGCCTCGATGGCATGGCTTTCGACCTTCACCGCGACGTAGCCCTGGCTGAGCAGGGCGCGATACGCAGTCTGGCAGACCTGCTCCGGGGTCTGCTCGAAACTGCGCGAATAGGCACCATCCGAATCGAAGCTTTCCTTGGCCAGCATGCTGCCCTTGCGTGACAGCTTGATCGGGCTGGCACACGCCGACAGCGCCAGCACGGCACAGGTGAGGAGACAGCAAAGCAGGCGCGACGACGACATGGCGGGCAGGGAATCCGGAAAATGAGGCCGAAAAGATAACCCATGCCGGGAAAACGGTTACATAACGGCGGAACGGCGGATTCCTTGGATGCGCCTCCGGAAACCTTGCTCTCTAGCCCGTCATTCCCGCGAAAGCGGGAATCCAGTGGCTTTGCTTTACGGAAATATGGCAACGAACTGACGGAAAGGCACTGGATTCCCGCTTTCGCGGGAATGACGAACATGCCTCAGCGTGTTCGTCGGAGCAAAAGCAGGATTTTCAAGACCCCGTCAAAACGTGATCGTCTGGCTCAAGGCTTCCCAGCTCGGCGGTTCCGGCCATTGGGCTTCGGCGTTGCCATCCATGATCCGGCGCAGGTCGCGCTTGTCGATCTGCGGGGCAATGGCGACGACCAGGTCCAGTGCGTAGTCGCGCAGCACGCGTTCGCGCGGCAGCACCGCCCAGGCGATGCATTCCTCGATCTGCTTGGGCGCGGGCCAGGCGCGCAGGTCGGTATCGGCGGCGCTGACCGCCATTTCCGCCAGCAGGCCCACGCCAAGGCCGGCGCGGACATAGGTCTTGATCAGGTCGGCGTCCAGCGCGGTCAGGGCAATGTCCGGTTCCAGACCTTCACTGGCGAAGGCGCGGCGCAATGAGGATTCCGGGCGAATCGAGGATTCGTAACTGATCAGCGGCTGCGCGGCCAGTTCGGCCAGGCCGGGCACGGTATTGCCGGTGTCGAAGGCGTGGCCGCGCGGGGCCAGCACCAGTCGCCGCCAGCGGAACAGCGGCACGGCGATGCCCGCCTGCGGCACGCTGCCGGCGCTGCTGACCACGGCGATGTCGGCATCACCGGCGCTGACTAGGTCCAGCGCGGTGCTTTCGGCCGCTTGTTGCAGGTGCACGCCCACCTGCGGATAGGCCAGCTTGATCCGGGCGATGGCCGGCGGCAGCACGAAACGCGCCTGCGTGTGGGTGGTGGCAATGACCAGCTCGCCCTGGCTTTCGCGGCGCTGGTTGGCCGCATAAGTGCGGATGTTGTTGGCTTCGGCCAGCACGGCGCGGGCGCGGGTGATGACTTCGCTGCCAGCCGGGGTCACCGATTCCAGGCTGCGGCCCTTGCGCACGAACAGCAAAAAGCCCAGCTCGTCCTCCAGTTGCTTCAACTGTTTGGACAAGCCCGGCTGGGTGGCATGTACGCGCGCCGCCGCCAGGGTGATGTTGAGGTCGGCGTCGGCAATGGCGATCAGATAGCGGAGCTGGGTCAGGGTCATGGCTCGCGCCGAAAATGAACAGGGAAAATGTAGCCTGTGGGCAATCTAGCGCATTTTGAACGTCAATCTAATAACCCAAAGGAATAAGAAACAAGCCGCACGCCATTTCACCGGCTGATAACCGGGGGTTAGGTTCATCGACCCAAATGATGGACGGAAAACCCGACGTGACCGATGCCCTGCCCGCCTTGATCGACCGCCTGCTGGCCGGCATCCTGCCGCGCCGGGCGAAGACTCGGCCGGCCGGCTCGGTCGCGCTGGTCGGTGCCGGCCCCGGCGACCCTGGCCTGCTCACCCTCAACGCCTTGCGCGCCTTGAACCAGGCCGACGTGGTCCTGCACGATCGCCTGGTCAGTGCCGAAGTGCTGGCGCTGGCCCGCCAAGATGCGGATTTCATCGAAGTGGGCAAGCACGTCGGCGGCAATCATCATGCGCAGCAAGCGCGCATCCACGCATTGATGATCGAACACGCCCGTGCCGGTCGCTACGTGGTGCGATTGAAGGGCGGCGACCCGTTCGTGTTCGGTCGCGGCGGCGAAGAACTGGAAGTATTGCGCGCGCATGGCATCGCCTTCGAGGTGATCCCCGGCGTCACCGCCGCGCTGGCCTGCGGCGCGTATGCCGGCATCCCGCTGACCCACCGCGAACATGCGCAGTCGCTGCGTTTCGTCACCGCGCACGCCAAGGACAACACCGACCCGTCGCTGGACTGGGCCGCGCTGGCAACACCAAAGCAAACCCTGGCCGTCTATATGGGCGTGGCCGAATTGGAAAATTTCCGCGACCAATTGATCGCACACGGCCGCGCGCCGCAGACGCCAATCGCGCTGATCGAGAACGGCTCGCGCCCGCAGCAGCGCGTGATCACCGCCACCCTCGCCCGCCTGCCCGAGGCCGCGCGCGAACACGCGGTGCAATCGCCTTCCCTGCTGGTGGTCGGCGAAGTCGCCGCATTGGCGAACAGCTTGCACTGGTTCGGCGCGCCGCCGCTGGCCGCCACCAACCCACTTGACCTGCCCGCGCCGGAACTGGCGCAGGCGGCCTGATTCCTTCCTTTCGCACACACCGGAGATTCACATGGCCATCTACGACAGCATCCTCGACACCATCGGCAACACCCCGGTGGTCAAGCTCAACCGCCTCTCGCCGGCCGGCCGCACGGTCTATGCCAAGGTCGAATCCTTCAATCCCGCCGGCAGCGTGAAGGACCGCCTGGCGCTGGCCATCGTGCTTGATGCCGAAGCCAAGGGTTTGCTGAAGCCCGGCGACACCATCATCGAGGCGACTTCCGGCAATACCGGCGTGGCGCTGGCTGCCGTGGCCGCCGCGCGCGGCTACAAGTTCGTCGCAACGATGGTGGAAACCTTCTCCATCGAACGCCGCAAGCTGATCCGCGCCTACGGCGGCAAGGTGATCCTGACCCCGGCCGCCGAACGCGGCAGCGGCATGGTGCGCAAGGCCGAGGAACTAGCGAAGAAGCACGGCTGGTTCCTCGCCCGCCAGTTCGCCAATCCGGCCAACCCGGCCTATCACCGCCAGACCACGGCGGCGGAAATCCTGCGCGATTTCGCCGGCAAGAAACTCGACTACTTCGTCAGCGGCTGGGGCACCGGCGGCACCCTGACCGGCGTGGGCGAAGTGCTGAAGGTCGCGCGCCAGGACGTGAAGATCGTCGCTGCCGAACCGGCCGCCGCGCCGCTGGTGCAAGGCGGCGCGTTCACCCCGCACAAGATCCAGGGCTGGGCACCGGACTTCGTGCCGGAAGTGCTGAACCCGCGCGTGGTCGATCAATTCGTCAACGTGCCCGACGCCGACGCACTGGCCACCGCACGCCGGCTGGCCACCGAGGAAGGCCTGTTCGTCGGCATTTCCGCCGGTGCGACCGCCTGGGCGGCGTTGCAGACTGCACAAAGCGCGCCGGAAGGCTCAGTGATCCTGACCGTGCTGCCGGATACCGGCGAACGCTACTTCAGCACCGCACTGTTCGAAGGCGTGACCGATGGCAGTGATGACGAGTGGTTGGCAAGCTTGGGTTGATGTCTTTTGACTTTCCCTCTCCCGCTGCGGGAGAGGGAAAACTCACCCCTCGTACAACTCCAGCAGCAACTCATCCGGATCGGCGAAGAAGGTGAAACGCTTGCCGGTGTATTCGTCGATGCGGATCGGATCGGTTCCACTTCAACTGCATGTGCCTGCAGATGCGCGACCGCTGCATCCAGGTCAGCCACGCGCAAGGCCAGATGACGCAAGCCGCAGGCTTCCGGCCGCGATACGCGTGGCGGCGGCTGCGGGAACGAGAACAACTCGACTTGCGTGCCGTCCGCCAGTGCCAGGTCCAGCTTCCATGAGTCGCGTGCTTCGCGATAAACCTCGGCGATGGTCTTCAACCCCAGCACTTCGGTGTAGAAACGCTTCGAACGTGCATAGTCCGAAGCAATGATGGCGACGTGGTGGATGCCGGCGATATGCATGGGGCGATTCTATTGGTTCACACCGCAAGATGCTTTTCTCGTCATTCCCGCGAAAGCGGGAATCCAGTGACTCTGCTCTACGGAAATATTGCAACGAACTGAACGAAAGACACTGGATTCCCACTTTCGCGGGAATGACGGCAAAAGCAAAAACGCCGGCTTTCGCCGGCGTTTCGCAATTCCACATGGCAGCAGCAATCAACCCGCCCACTTTCCAAGCGCCGCCAAACCATTTTCCTTGGCACGCTCGTACACCACCGCCTGCGCCTTGGCGAAGTTGCCGACCAGATCCTGCGACCACAGCTTCAACGCGGCGGCCTGCATTGCGCGGCCGTAGCTGAAGCTCAGCGGCCACGGCAGGTTGCCCAGCTTGTTCATCGCGTCCAGGTGCGCGGTGGATTGTTCGTCGGTCTGGCCGCCGGACAGGAACACGATGCCTGGCAGGATCGCCGGCACGGTGGACTTCAGGCACATCACCGTCGATTCGGCGACTTCATCGACGTCGGCCTGCTCGTCGCAGCCCTTGCCGGCGATGACCATCGACGCCTTCAGGATGGTGCCTTCCAGCAGCACGTTCTGCTCGTACAGCGCGCCGAACAGCGAACGCAGCGTGGCTTCGGTGACTTCGTAGCAGGTTTCGATGTCGTGGTCGCCGTCCATGATGACCTCCGGCTCGACCATCGGCACCAGGCCTTGTTCCTGGCACAGCGCGGCATAACGCGCCAGCGCGTGGGCGTTGACTTCGATGCAGGTGCCGGAGGGGATGTCCTCGCCGATGTTGATCACCGCGCGCCATTTGGCGAAACGCGCGCCCAACTTGTAATACTCCTCCAGACGCGCACGCAGGCCGTCGAGGCCTTCGGTCACCACTTCGCCGGGGCAACCGGCCAGCGCGTGCGTGCCCTTGTCCACCTTGATGCCGGGGATGATGCCGTGTTCGCTCATGTACTTGGCGAACGGCACGCCGGCCTTGGTCGATTGGCGGATGGTTTCGTCGAACAGGATCGCGCCGGAAATGTAGTCCGACAGCTTCGGCGTGGTCAGCAGCAGCTCGCGGTAGGCGCGGCGGTTTTCCTCGGTGTTTTCGATGCCGACACCGGCGAAACGCTTGGCAATGGTGCTGGTGGATTCGTCGATGGCGATGATGCCCTTGCCCGGGGCAACCATGGCCTGTGCGGTTTCGGCGAGTTGTTCGATGCTCATGGGGTTCCTGTGCGGGGAGTGGTGGCGGGAAAAGACCAATTATAGACCGCGCCCGGTGCCGGGCGGTAAGTCGCCCGCTGCGCGGGCTCTCAGGCTGATGACAATAATGCTTCGTCATCCCGGCGAAAGCCGGGATGACGAGAGCTGGAAGAGCTGGCGCCGGGCCTGGCGCTCGGACGCGTGCAGCGCAGTTGGGCCTGCCTGCGCACCATGACGGATGATCGCGAGCCCGCCGTGGGCGAAGACCCGCGCCTCAAGGGGCTCTATTGGCTGGTGGGCCTGGGCGGGCGCGGGATGAGCTGCGGCGTGGCCGCCGGTGAGCTGCTCGCGCGCAGCGTGGTCGGGCTCTCGCACCCGCTGGCGCGGCCCTTGGCCGTCAGTCGCCTCTTGCGCTGAGTCGAAGCGCGTAGGTCCGCGCGCGAGCCAAACGACGCACGCGAGTCCGCGCGCGAGCCAAACGACGCACATCGAGTGCGCGCAGGTTCCGCGCAGCGCACGGCCTCAGCGCGTGCGGCGCGAATGTTTGCCGCGTCCCGTACCTTGCCGAACGCGGGTGGGATCCCGCAGCGGCTTGGCGCTCCCCTCCAGCGTCTTGCGCGCCAGCTCCACCGCCTGAGTGCCCTGCGCCTTCCCGCTCGTTCGCAGGTGTTCGATGGCCACGGACAGAGCCTTGCGCACGTCCGGATGTTCGGCGCGCTCGCACTCGGCGACGAACCACTCGAGGCCGCGCTCCCCGGCGCGCAACGTGGAGACCACCGCCGACGCGGTCTTGGGCAGCGAGAGCAACAGCCGCCGGCGCCCGTCCGAGCGCTCCGCCGCGCGCGGCGCGTCCGCCACCACCTCGATGGCGCGCGAGAGATAGGTGAGGAGCGCTTCCAGAATCCTCCACGCTCGCGAGCACCCGCGGCTCCCCCAGCACCTCGATCGCCAGCGCCGTGGAGCCGAACTGGATCTCGCGGTCCTCGAGCTCGAGCCACTCCGCCGCGCGCGTCAGGAACGGATTGGCCGCGCCTGCGCGCTGGGCAAATTGCGTGAGCGCATCCAGGGTGCCGAGCCGCACCGGCGCGCGCTCGTCAGCGGCCAGCTCACCGAGCCAGTGCCACGCCTCCTGCTCGTCCCGCTGCTCGCGCGCGCGGGCGATCCAACCGTGGGCCGCCGCCACCGGCAAGAACACGCGCGGGGTATCCGGCGCCGCGTCTTCGCGCGCGAGGTGCGCGAGCAGCTTGGCGACTTTGCCCGGACCGCGCGCCTCGCCGCCGTCTACATGGGCGAGCTCCACCCCAAACGCCGTCGCGAGCGCTAGGTTCGGCCGCGCGCTCGGCAACGTCCCATGCCGCGCGAGCAGTTCCTCGAGCCGCGTAGAGCGACCCGTGAGCGCCTCCGCGAGCGCAGCGCGCAGCGCCTCATTCCTCAAACCTTCATCTGGAGAGCGAGCCATCGCGCCCGAGCATAGCGCCCGGACGGCCTGAACGGCACGCCCGGAGCGCCGCGTGACTCAGTCGAAGTACAGCTCCAGGAACGAGTTGAACATCCCGGTCCATTGCTTGTATACGCCGTTGCCGCTCGGCAGTTTGCTCTCGCCCGCCAGGTCGTCGTAGAGCTTGCTCGAGTGGATGGTGCGCGAGAATCATCTGCACGTGGGTATAGGACAACGCGAGCGCGGTCCGCGACCCGAGCAGAATGCGCGCGCCCGCAGCACCGGGAGATCTTCTTGCCGTCGATGATGTCCGGCGTGAGGTAGGGACCCGGGATGGCGTTGGTCTCGTAGCCGAGGCCCACGAACCCCTCGATGTCCGGCGAGAACCAGTAGCTGCCGCCGAGACGCAAGCCCACCGAGTCCTTCCAGCGCCGGATCTGGTTGTTGATGATCTGCCCGGCGCCGGCCGTGGACTTGCCCTGGGCATCCACCGAGCACGAGGCCCCCACGTGCGCCACGCACTGCTGATCCATCACGCTCCAGCGCGTGTAGTCGCCGAAGGCGCGCAGCTCGTAGCGGTCGGCCTTGTAGCGAACGGCCAACCGGATGATGTCGGGCAGCGTCTGGTGGAACTCGACCTTGTCGGAGCGATCCATGCCGTTGGGGGGCAGATACGTCTTGATCTTGCCCTTGAGCACCATGCCGTCATACATGCCGGGCGGCGCTTGATAGGACGCGCCCACCCACAGGCGCTCGCGGATCGCTTCCCACATGCTGCCCACAGAGAAGCTGCCCACGATCCCGGAGGCGTCGAGGCTGGAGCGCCCTTCGAGACTGAGCGCGTCGCTTCCAGGAGTGGTCTTGGCGCGCAGAATCTGGGTGCGAGCATAGATCAGGTTGCCGCCCGCACCGAAGCTCAAGCGCCAGGCCGGAATCACGTAAGAAGCGCCCAAAGAGTAGTAGAGCATCTGCTGGCTGCCCTGAATCAGCGCCCAGCGCGCGGTGCCGTCCTGAGCTCCGGGAAACGCGGAATTGCCTTTGAATTTGGAATTCCCGCCCCAATTTCATCGAGCCGGACATGGGCGCGAAGAAGCCCAGGCCCACCGCGAAGTTCCCGAAGCGCATGCTCGCCGCGAGGCTCGGGCCCGCGAGCACGTTGAAGAGCTTGTCGGTGCCCGTGTTGGCGCCGGCCGCGCCGCTCGGCTCCGGCACGTCGGACTGCGTGCGGTTGTAGCTCGCCGAGTGCAGCGCCAAGGTGAGGTCCGCCGCCAGGTGGAGCTTCTTGGTCCCGGAGAGCGCCGCCGGATTGTAGTAGGTGGCGAAGGGAGTGGGCGAAGCGGCGTAGCCGCGCTCGCCGCCGATGCGCGTGCTGTCGAAACCCGACGCGTGAACGATCGGCTTGGCCAGGAACAGGGCCGCCGCGCAGGCGCCCCACGAAATGATGCGACGCATGTTCATTGCCCCACCGCGAACGTGGCGATGTCGCCATCACAGTTGATGGCAGGTTTGGGAAGATGATCGGGATTGTCGATGCGGATGGCGGTGAACTTGCCGGTGAGCGCCTGCGCCAGCGGCGAAGTCACCATACCGCTCACGGTGCCGCACCAGAACTTCACCTTCGTGGAGGGGCCGCCCTCGAATTTGGCGTCGGCCACGTTGCCCGTGAACACCAGCTGCTCCTGCAGCGCGATGCCGAGCACGTTGGCCGATGCAGGCGTTTGCTCGTCCAGCACGGGCGTCTTGTAGATGCCCTGCGCGTCTACCGTGGACTGATCCAATCGCCCCAGTCGCCGACGTAGCTATCGTACGTCTTGAACTTGCGCGGGCGATCGCGGATCGAGATGGTGTACATCTTCCCGTCCTTCTCGGCCTGCACTTCGAGCTCGTAGATGGACGGATTCTGCGTGTAACCGTCGGCGGAGACCACATAGAGATAGTTGCCGTTGAGCTGCTCGGGCTCGGGCAACACCACGTCGCCGGCGTCCAGGTCGAGGGTGGGCCCGGACGTGTCGCCCGCATCCGCCTCCGACGCGGCCTCCCGCTTCAGGAAGTCCTCGTACTTGGCCTCAGGATCGATGCATCCCGTGAGGCTCGGCCAGAGCCCCAAGGCAGCCGTGAGCAGTCCCCACTTTCCGCGGGGGCGCTGACGGAGGCGGCGTAATTTGGTCAGCAGGCATGTTGGGTGCGCGGATTCAAACATAGGCCGCACGCCAGGGCTACAGCGGTGCGCTAGCCGGACCTGCGATTGAGCTGACCCAATGCATCAGGCGTCGCCGCCGAGGAGCTCCGATGCCAAAGTGCCCGCGATGCCGACGCGCGACGCCTGCGACGCCTTCCGCTACTCGGGCGGATCCGAGGGGCACTACGAGAGCTACTTTCTGCGCGCCAACCACCCGGCACGCCCGGCGGCGTTTTGGCTGCGTTACACGATGTTTTGCCCGCGCGGCGCGCCGGAGCGAGCGCTGGGAGAGCTGTGGGCGGTCTACTTCGATGGCGACGCACACCGGATCGCCGCCGCCCGCTCGGTGGTCCCGCTCGCCCAGTGCAGCTTCTCCGAGCACGAGCTCGCGGTGCGCATAGGGAGCGCGAGCCTGGACCAGGAGAGCCTGCAGGGCCGCGCGGAGAGCGGGCCCACGCGAATCGCCTGGCAGCTCCGCTACACCTCCCCGGCATCCCCGCTGCTCCTGCTCCCCGCGCGCATGTACGCGACGCGCCTGCCCAAGGCCAAGGCCCTGGTGAGCTCGCCCTTCGCGGCATTCGATGGGGAATTGCAGGTTGACGGCGAGCGCGTGTCCGTGGCGGGCTGGGTCGGCAGCCAGAATCACAACTGGGGTTCGCAGCACACCGATCGCTATGCCTGGGGGCAAGTGGCGAGCTTCGACGGCGCGCCCGAGGCGTTTCTCGAGTGCGCCACCGCGAGCCTGCGCGTGGGCCGCTTCCTTACGCCGCCGCTTTCGCCGATCGTGCTGCGCCTGGGAGACGAGGAGTTCGCGTGGAACGGTCTCCTGCGATCTCTGCGTACGCGCGCCCGCTATCGCCCGTTCACTTGGCACCTGAGCGCCGAGGATGCGCGCGCGCGCATCGAGGTGGAGCTCGACGGGCGCGCGGAGGATTTCATCGCCCTGCCCTATGACAATCCGCCGGGCGGTCAGAAGATCTGCTTGAACAGCAAGCTCGCGTCCTGCCGCGTAGTGCTCACGCGCCCGGAGCGGCCACCGCTCACGCTCTACACCCGGACGCGCGCCGCATTCGAGATCCTGCAGGACAACGAGATCCCGGGAATCGCGAGACTCTGAGGAAGATTCTGCGTGGGGGAGAGATTCTTCGGCTTCTCGTCGCTCGAGGAGCTCGACCACGACTGTGGGCGCTCCGCCCTCTCAACGCGGGGGCAACACCCACGCGACGTTGGGCGCCGGCGTTCCATCCGGAAACGCGGCGCCCAGCAGCGAGAGCACGTGCACCGTCAGGCTGATGCCTTCTGCGTCGAACACCACGGCGACAGGTCTGGCTGCCACAGACGGGCTTGGTGATGCCGCTGATAGGCGAGGGCACCGCCGTGGCCTGATCGGCGCGCAGCGTGAACACGTGCTCGCTGGAGGGCTCGGGCGCGCGCTCGGCGCTGCCTGCGGCGCGGCCTTCACGCCATCCAGCATCTCCGCCTTGGGCTTCTTGGGCTTTTCCGCGGGCTTGTCCGCAGCTTCGGGCGCACCGGTCTGACGCATGCGAAGCGCGAGCCCGGAGCCGCGCACGCGCAGCATCATATCCAGCTTGCCGCCCTCGGCCTTGGCCAGCGGCGCATAGCCGCAGTCGGCGCGCGACGAGCTCTGACAGGCGTTGAGCGACTCATCCCACACCTTGGTGAAGCTCTCCCAGGGCAGCAGATCCGTATCCGCAGAACTTCCCGTTATCCGCGTTCTCGGTGAAGTGGCTCTGGCGCGATGATGAGCCAGCCCGTGTCCTTGGTCGTGTTGGGCTTGCGAACTTGGAAGGACACCTCGCGGGCGCCGGCTCCAAACCCCGTATCGATCACGCGCGCCAGCGTGGCGTAGGGCGTGGCGGCGTGAGCGCTGATGGCGAGTCGCGCTCTTGCCCGTGAGCTTGGCTTTGAGCTTGGGCAAAATGTAGCCACTGGTTTCGGCGGCGGGATCTTGCCGTTCTCCAGCGTGATCACGGTTCTCGCCCTCCACACGGATCTCGCCGGGCGTCACTTCCACCGCGCGCGGCGCCGGTGGGCTCGGGGTCGGCATTGCGATGGGAGATGCGGGAGCTCGAGCACGCCCAGGGCGGGCGCGGCGGCGACCTTGGTTTCCTCGGTGCTGCAGCGCGGCAGCGGAGCAAGCGCACGCGAGCAGCAAAAAGCTGAGTGAAAAGACGGATTCCTGGCGACATGGTGGCGCACTATAAACTCGCCGGCACCGCGCCGTATACTCCCTTCCCACATGCCCCAGCATCCCGCCCTCTCGCGCGCAGCCCACGGCCTCTCGTCCAGCGTGTACACGAGCCTCGCTGGGCATCGCGCAGACGCACGCGCCCGAAGTCTTTGCGCTCAACGTGGGCGATACCTATCTGCTGCCACCCAGCCTGCGCGCAGGCAGAGTCGCTGCGCGTGGCGGATCTGCCTGGGCTGCATCAATTACTGCCGATGTGCAGGGCGAACCGCAGCTGCTTGAGGCCATCGCGGCAGACCTCGCAGCGCCGCGGGCGCCCAGTGGAGCGCGAGCTGATTCAAGTCACTGCGGGCGCCACCAGCGGGCTCGACATCGTGTGCCGCGCGTTGTTCGCGGCCGGCGATGAAGTGATCGTGCTCGCGCCTTACTGGCCGCTCGATCCGCGGCATCGTCAGCAGCGCGGGCGCCGAGCTCGTGGAGCTGCCGTTGCTTCACCGAGCTCGCGCGGCCCGACTTCGACCTGCGACGTGCGCTCGAAGAGCGTGGTCGACGCCGCGCACCGCCGGCATCTACGTGAATCATCCCCACAACCCGACAGGCAGCGTGCTGGAGGCGGCGCACTTCGAGGTGCTCGCGGACTTCGCCGAGGCGCCACCAGCTCTGGGTGCTGAGCGACGATGCCTACGAACATCTGATGTTTCGGCGAGCGCGCCCCGCCTGCGCTGTGGATGCACCCGCGCCTGCGCGACGCGCACGCGTGGCCGCGCACACGTTCTCCAAGAGCTTCGGGTTGGCCGGCGCGCGCGTCGGCTTCGTTCACGGCCCGGAGGAAGCCATGCGCGGCGATTTCAGGGCCTCCAGACCTTCGCGACCTATTGCGCGCCGCGGCCGATGCAGCTCGCAGTGGCGCGGGCCCTGGAGTTCCGAGGAAGGGCAGCGACTGGATCGCAGGCAGCGCGCGCGGCAGTACCGACTCGGCCGGCCGTAGCGCACCGCCCAGTGTGCTGGGGCAGACCGATGCCGCGCAGCGGAACCTTCGCTTTCTTCGAGACTCGACGCGCTTTCTGCGCGACGGCGAGAGTCCCCGCAGCAATGGCTCGAGCGCTGCGCACGCGCGGGCGTGGTCCTCACGCCAGGCGGCGTCACTGGGCAAGGCCTATGGAGACTGGGCGCGCCTGTGCTTCACCAGCGTACCTCCGAGCACACTGGACCGCGCGCTCCGAGTTGGGCCTGGTTTTGGCCGACCGCTGACCGGTCCGGCGGCAATTCCGGTGTAGGCTTCGCAGTGATGCAGCGTCGCCACTTCCTGATCGCGGGGTCGGCCGCGACGCTCAGCGCGGGGCTCGCGCTGTGGTTCCGCGCGCGAGGCAGCGCCCCACCCGACCTGCCCGCGCGATTCCAAGCTGGTGCGAGACAAGAACCGCATGCTGGATCTGCCCGCAGGGCTTCTCCTATCGCGTGCTCGAGCGGGCCGGCGAGCGCATGGACGACGGCTACCGCGTGCCCGGGCGCCCCGACGCCATGGGCTGCTTCGATCTGGGCAACGGCCACTGGGCGCTGATGCGCAACCACGAGCTCGATGCCAGCGCCCTCAGCGAGCGCCTATCGGCCTCGGCATGAAGCACGCCGGAAGAAGCCTACGATCCACGCGCGCTGGGCGGCGTTTCGCGCCTCGTGCTGGATCGCACGGCGGGCGACGCTCAGCAGCAACCTCGTGCTGGTGGGGACCTCACGCAACTGCGCGGGTGGGATGAGCCCCTGGGGCTGGCTGACCTGCGAAGAAAACGTGGACAGCGGGCCACGGCTACGTCTTTCTGTGCTCCACCCGCGCGCGAGCGCGTGCGACATCCCCAGCGCATCACTGCCTACGGCCGCTTTCTGCATGAAGCGGTGGCCATCGATCCCGCAGACCACGCGGCCTATCTCACGGAAGATCGCAGCGAAGGTTGCCTCTACCGCTTCGTGCCGGCGCAACCGTGACGAGCCCTTCGGCGAAGGCCAGCTTGCAAGCCCTGGCGGTCGCGCAACGAACCGCGCTTCTATCTTGGGCGGCGAGCAAGCGCCGAGCGCGTCGCTTCGAGGTGGAGCTGGGTCGACGTGCCCGCGCGAGGCTGGCGAGCAAGGCGACAAGCTGCGCTACGCAGCCCAGGAACGCGGCGCGGCCATGGTGCGGCGCGGCGAGGGCATCTGGCGCATGAACGACGGCTTCGCCATTCACCAGCACGGAGGGCGGCCCCATCTCGCAGCGGCCAAGTCTTTCACCTCGCGCCCACGCCCAAGGGCGGCATGCTGCAGCTTGCTCGCGCAATCCACCGATCCATCGGTGCTTGGACATGCCGGACAACATCACGCTCACGCCCTGGGGCGATCTGCTGGTGTGCGAAGACAACCAGCGCTCGACAACTACCTGCGCCTCGTCACCCAGCGCGGCGAGGTCATCCCCTTCGCCCACAACAGCATGAGCCGCAGCGAATTCGCCGGCGTTTGCTTCTCGCCGGACGGCCGCATCCTGTTCGTGAACATCCAGGACAACGGGCTCACGCTGGCCATCGAGGGCGACTGGAGCAAGCCTCACGAGTCTGAGAGCTCGCCTTCGCTCTCCCGCTGCGGCGCTGCAACGCGAACCGCGCAGTCCATGACCCCCACTCACGCGTCATGCTGGCCCGGAAATCAGTCAGCCTTCTTGACCCAGCCCGTGCAGTAGCCATCCGGGTGGATGGGGCCCTTCACGATTTGGCAGCTACCACACTGGCTACGGAGTCGGCTGGCGCCTGGAACAGGTTGCAGCCGTTGCAGTGCTTGTCGGGCTGCGCGGAATGGTCCGTGTACTGCAAGCGCCGAGCGCGCGGTCTTCTCGGGCATCGCGCAAGGGCGCCGACGTCGCTGACAGCTCTCGGGCTCCTTCTTCCCGCCACCACAGGCCGCGAGCGCGGCTGGATACGACTGGTACGGCACCGAAAATCTGCAGAGCAGCACGTCGAGAAATCTTGGGTTCACGCATTGAAATCACCTCGGCGGAAGTATCTTGGTCCCTTCGCTTTCAAAGGCAACTGCGTGCTATGGTCGGCGCCGCATGGTACCCGAGTTGGAGCGCGCGTCAGGACTCCATCCGTATTACCGTTCACCGGCCCCGACCGTCACCGGCATCACCTCCGAGCTGACAGGCCGTGCTGGCGGAAGCCGGTGCCAACCTGCTCGACGTGGAGCAAGTCGTCGTGGGAGAGCGGCTGAATCTGAATCTTCCTGGTAGCCTTCGCACGGCGGCGAGAGCGCATCGCGTCCCGTGCTCAAAGACGTACTCTGGAAGGCGCGCGAGCTCGGAGCTGCACGTGGACTTCGATCTGGCGCCCGCACGTCCTGCGACGCAACCGCCAGCCTCCGCAGTGGGCGCTGACGGTGCTCGCGAACCCCATCAGCACGCGAGCTGCTGTGCGCGCTGGCCCAGAGCACCGCGCCGGCTGGGCTTCAACATCGAGCGCATCCACCGCCTCAGCCACAAGACGCTGACCTCCGTCGAGTTCGCCCTGAGCGGCTCCGACGGGCGAGCCTGAGAAAGCAGCTGCGCGCAAGCCTGATGACGCGTGCGCGCCCAGTTTCAATGCGACCTCGCGCTGCAGCGCGAGACCCTCACGCGCCGCAGCAAGCGCCTGATCGTGATGGACATGGACTCCACGCTGATCCAGCAGGAGGTCATCGACGAGCTGGCCGTGGCGCTCAACGTGCAGGACAAGGTCAGCGCCATCACCCACCGCGCCATGAACGGCGAGCTCGACTTCGATCAGAGCCTGCGCGAGCGCGTGCGGCTGCTCGAAGGGCACGCCCGGCGAGCACGCTCACGCAGGTGCTCGAGCGCATCCATCTCACGCCGGGCGCAGAGGAGCTGGTGCGCGTGCTCAAGCGACTCGGCTACCGCACCGCCGTGATTTCCGGCGGCTTCATCGAGGTGGTGGAGCCCATCCGCAAGCAGCTCGGCCTCGACTACGCCTACGCCAACACGCCTCGAAGTCAAGGACGGCGTGCTCACCGGTGAAGTGCTCGGCACCATCGTCAACCGCCAGCGCAAAGCGGAGCTGCTCTCAACCATCGCCCAGACACGAGCGCATCGAGCTCGATCAAGTGATCGCAGTGGGCGATGGCGCCAACGATCTGGACATGCTGCACCGCGCGGGCCTCGGCATCGCGTTCAACGCCAAGAAGACGGTGCAGGAGCAGGCCCAGGCGGCCATCAACCAGACCAGCTTGATGTCCATCCTGTACCTGCTGGGCATCCGCGACGTGGACACGCTCGCCATCGAGAGTCTCTGAGCTCATGCGTCTGCTACGCGAGCTCGACGACGAACGCAGCGCCCGCATGCTGTTGGACGCGCTCGCCGACAGCGGCATCGAATGCGAGCTGAAGACCAACCAGACCGGGCGTCACAGCGTCTGGGTGCATCGACGAGAATCACCTGAAGCGCGCCAAGGAGCTCGACGCGAGCTGGTTTTCGGAAGGGCAGCGCGAAGCGCTGGAGCAGGCGGCTGCCCGCGGGCCGCGCCGCACGCGAGCTGACCGAGCGCGCCGAGCTGCGCAGACGCCGACAGATCGAAGCAGCCGCTCGCGAGCATCGAGGCCATCCGCAGACCGCGCCCAACCCCGCTGACCTGGGGCCTGATCGCAATGTGCATCGGCGTTGCTGTGCTCACGCAGCTCGGCAGCTGAGCGCGCCACGCGTGAGCCACCTCGACCATCGCCAACCCGCTCGCGCCCATCCACGTGATGCGTGTTCTCCCTGTTCGGGCAGGCGAGCTGGAGTGGCTGGCCCTGCCCTGGCGCGAGCCGTGGCGCTTGATCACGCCGGTGCTCGTGCACTTCGACATGCTGCACATCTTGTTCAACATGCTCTGGCTGCGCGACCTGGGCTCGCGTAATGGAGCTGGCGCCACGGCGCGCGCTACCTCGGCGCTGTTCGTGTTGGTGTGCGGCGTGATCTCCAACATCGCCCAGTACGAGATCACCCAGCAGCCCGATGTTCGCCGGCATGTCAGGCGTGGTCTACGGCCTTGCTCGGGCTCGATCTGGGTGCGCGGACAGCTGGACGCGCGCGTCGGCTACGGGCTCTCGCGCTTCACCGTCCAGTTCATGCTAATCTGGCTGGTGGTGGGCTTCTGTAGGCAACCTGGGCATCGCCAACTGGTGCCACCTGTTCGGCCTGTTGGTCGGCCTGGCCTGGGGCTTCGCTCAGCGCCAAGCTCGCCCGCTGACATTCACGCCGCGCTGCGCTTGCCGCTTGGCGCTCTGATCGTTCTCCGGCTGGACGCCGCTGGTCCGGCAGGTCGCCGGGCTTAATCCTTGTGGGCGCGGCCGTGCTCGTCGTACTCGTATTCGATGCGCGTGCCCATCACGTGATCGAACCAGGGCTGCGTCACGCACCAGTTGGCGTCCTGATTGGTGCCCATGTGATGATCGTAGTGATGCCTGAAGATGCTGCTTGGCCCATTCCGGATCGAGGTGCGCCTTGCGATGCGTGATGAAGTAGTTTGCAGGCCGAGTACCAGACCGTAGCCGTGAAGTACGGAGCTACCGGGAACAGCGGCGCGTGCACCAGCATCAAGCCCGCGATGCCCAGCGCCTCTTTGCCTTGCGCGTGCTTGCCGAAGACGGAGCGCTCGTAGTCGGGGTCGCGGAAATCGTTCTTGCGGGAGGCGCGATGATGCTCGCCCCAGTGGAAGTTCCAGAAGCTCTTCTTCTTCTTCCCCACGCCATGCAGCACGTACTTGTGGATGACCCACTCGCCCGCGTTTGCGTATAAAAGCCCGAGGGGAATACCGAGCATCGTCACCTCCAACCGAATGAGCGTCGCGCAGCAGTTCAAGCCAGCTTGCTACGGACGACAAAAAGAGTGACCATCTAGTCATGTATATGAAACAACCGCGGCGTGCCGATCTAAAAGCGACCGAACGGTCACGGTTTCGAACGAAGCTGTGGGGCCGCTGACACCTCCGGAAGCCAGTCCACTGACTTGCGCGGGGACGCGCGCGTCCGGGTCGAGCCACCGCACGTTCCCGACGGGCCGGCCGGGCCCCGTAGGCGGCAAGCGCGACGTGAACCGCCGCGCTCGTACGCAAGGTCTGCTCGATGCCGCGCGAGAAGCTGTTTCTCGAGCGGGGCCTCGAGGACGTGACAATCGACGAGATCACGCGCGAAGCCGGCGTCGCCAAAGGCAGCTTCTATCGCTACTTCAAGGACAAGGAAGAGCTGGTGCGCGCGCTGCTCGAGCCCGGCCGCGAGCGCATCGTGGCCGCCTTCGAACGCGCCGAACAGAAGCTGCAAGCGACTGCCGGACCGCCCCAATGAGTGCAGAACGCCTACACGCGCCTCGGCAAGGAACTCGCCACTGCGCTGATGACGCAGCCGGCATTGCGCGCCTCTATCTGCAAGAGAGCCGGCGCACCGGGCATCAACACGCGCGGCCCGTGCGCGAGCTCGAACGCGAAGTGGCGGCGGCGGCGCGACGGCTGACGGAGGTGGCCTTCCGGCACGGGCTGATCCGACGCACGCACCGCAAGTCAGCACGCTGACCGTGATCGGCGCCGCCGAGCGCTTGCTGCACGAATACAGGTGCTGTTCGGATTCTATCGTGTTTCCCTATTAACCTTAGCAATACGT
>JASGJT010000004.1:0-691437 GCA_047601105.1 Pseudoxanthomonas sp. | reverse complement strand
GTTTCGTCCGCCGGCGGGGACTTCCGCCGGTCGCGCCGCGACTTCTGCTTCGCGCACGCGCAACACCGTGCCACTCCACAACTCCAAGCGGCACAAGCCGTAATCAATCCACTCATACAGGTATTCGCAAATGGCAGAAGAACGTCAACCGCGTGGACGCGACCGTGATCGCGCGCCCCGCGAAGAGAAGATCGACGACGGCATGATCGAGAAGCTGGTCGCGGTGAATCGCGTCAGCAAGACGGTCAAGGGCGGTCGCCAGTTCACCTTCACCGCGCTGACCGTGGTCGGCGACGGCAACGGCAAGATCGGTTTCGGCTACGGCAAGGCGCGCGAAGTGCCGGTCGCGATCCAGAAGTCGATGGAATATGCCCGCAAGGGCATGATGACCGTTGACCTGAACAACGGCACCCTGTGGCACACGGTCAAGTCCGGCCACGGCGCGGCGCGCGTGTTCATGCAGCCGGCGTCCGAGGGTACCGGCGTGATCGCCGGCGGCGCGATGCGCGCCGTGCTCGAAGCGGTCGGCGTGAAGAACGTGCTGGCCAAGGCCACTGGTTCGCGCAATCCGATCAACTTGGTGCGCGCCACCCTGCGCGGCTTGGGCGAAATGCAGTCGCCGGCCCGCATCGCGGCCAAGCGCGGCAAGAAGGTGGAGGATCTGACCCATGTCTGAGCAATCCAAGACGGTCAAGGTGCGCCTGGTGCGCGGCCTGCGTGGTTCCCAGTCCATCCACCGCCTGTCGGTGAAGGCGCTGGGCCTGAACAAGCTCAACGACGTGCGTGAACTGAAGGACAGCCCGCAAGTGCGCGGCCTGATCAACAAGGTTCACTACCTCGTCAAGGTCGAGGAGTAATCCATCATGTCCGATTTGCGTCTCAACACTCTGTCGCCCGCCCCGGGTGCCCGCACCGAGCGCGTCCGCGTCGGTCGCGGTATCGGTTCCGGCCTGGGCAAGACCGCCGGTCGTGGTCACAAGGGCTCGTTCGCGCGTGCCGGCAAGGGCAAGATCAAGGCCAAGTTCGAAGGCGGCCAGATGCCTTTGATCAAGCGCCTGCCGAAGGTCGGCTTCCGCTCCAAGCTGAAGGACGACACCGCCGAAGTGCTGTCGTACCAGCTGGACAAGCTGCCGGCCGGCGAGATCACTTTCGCCGTGCTGCGTGAAGCCAAGCTGGTGCCGGCCAAGGCCAAGCGCGCCAAGCTGGTCAAGAAGGGCGAGCTGTCCAAGGCCTTCGTGCTGAAGGGCGTGCTGGCCACTGCCGGTGCCAAGGCGGCGATCGAAGCTGCCGGCGGCAGCGTTCAGGAGTAATCGCGCATGGCGCAAGGCAACGCGGGCAGCATCGCAGGCGGTCTGGGCAAGTTCACCGAACTGCGGCAGCGCCTGCTGTTCGTGCTCGGCGCGTTGATCGTCTATCGCATCGGCTGTTATGTGCCGGTGCCGGGCGTCAACCCCGATGCCATGCTGGCGATGATGCAGCAGCAGGGCGGCGGTATCGTGGACATGTTCAACATGTTCTCGGGCGGCGCCCTGCATCGCTTCAGCATTTTCGCGCTGAACGTGATGCCGTACATCTCGGCGTCGATCGTGATGCAGCTGGGCGTGCACATCTTCCCCAGCCTGAAGGCACTGCAGAAGGAAGGCGAATCCGGCCGCCGCAAGATCACCCAGTACTCGCGCATCGGCGCGGTGTTGCTGGCGGTGGTGCAGGGCGGTTCGATCGCGATGGCCTTGCAGAACCAGGTCGCGCCCGGTGGTGCACCAGTGGTGTATGCGCCGGGCATGGGCTTCGTGCTGACCGCCGTGGTCGCGTTGACCGCCGGCACCATCTTCCTGATGTGGGTTGGTGAGCAGGTGACCGAACGCGGCATCGGCAACGGTGTCTCTCTGATCATCTTCGCCGGTATCGTCGCCGGCCTGCCGGGTGCGGTGATCCAGACCTTCACCGCCGTGCAGGAAGGCACGATGAGCCTGATCGCGCTGGTGATCGTGGGCCTGCTGGTGCTGGGCTTCACCTGGTTCGTGGTGTTCGTCGAACGCGGCCAGCGCCGCATCACGGTCAACTACGCGCGTCGCCAGGGCAGCCGCGGCGCCTACCAGAACCAGACCTCGTTCCTGCCGCTGAAGCTCAACATGGCCGGCGTGATCCCGCCGATCTTCGCCTCGAGCATCCTCGCGTTCCCGACGACGTTGGCGATGTGGTCCGGTCAATCGACATCGACCACGTGGTTGCAGCGCATTGCCAACGCGCTGGCCCCGGGCGAGCCGTTGCACATGATCGTGTTCGCGGGCCTGATCATCGGTTTTGCGTTCTTCTACACCGCGCTGGTGTTCAACTCGCAGGAAACCGCCGACAACCTGAAGAAATCCGGTGCGCTGATTCCGGGCATCCGTCCGGGCAAGGCCACCGCCGACTATGTTGACGGCGTGTTGACCCGATTGACCGGCGCCGGTGCGCTGTATCTGGTTGCGGTGTGCCTGCTGCCGGAAGTGATGCGTACCCAGCTGGGCACCAGCTTCTACTTCGGCGGCACCTCGCTGCTGATCGTGGTGGTGGTGGTGATGGACTTCATCGCGCAGATCCAGGCGCATTTGATGTCGCACCAGTACGAAAGCCTGTTGAAGAAGGCGAATCTGAAGGGGCGAGGCGGCGCGCGCTGATTGCGGCGTTGCCAAAATCGGCTTGCTGGAAAACCCGCCAAGCCTGAAGTACAATATCCGGCTCCTGACCGCCAAGGTCGGACAGCCGACTGAATTCAACGCCTTCCCGTGCCACTGCGCCGGGCAAGGCACAGATGGGCGGCCTGCACTTCGGTTCCCGTGCAGGTGTGAACCTTCGCCAGTCCCCGCGCCAGAGTAGCGCGGGGTGGAAAGCAACACGGCGCAAGCCGCGATGCCTTCCGGCAGGTTCCGGCGCCGGAGCATGGGCACACTCCCCATGCCGGGCACATCCCTTGACGGGATTTGCCGCAACACCCGGGGACTTCGCGAAACATTTTCAGCAATCCATTGTTGTCCGCCAGCCGCATCCAGCGCGGTTGCCCGGGCCCAATCACATCGTTTGGAGAACCGCGTCATGGCGCGTATTGCAGGTGTCAACCTGCCTGCCCAGAAGCATGTCTGGGTGGGTCTGCAAAGCATCTACGGCATTGGCCGTACCCGTTCGAAGAAGGTCTGCGAAGCCGCAGCCGTCACTTCGACCACCAAGATCCGCGATCTGTCCGAGCCGGAAATCGAGCGCCTGCGCGCCGAAGTCGGCAAGTACATCGTCGAAGGCGACCTGCGTCGCGAAGTGGGCATGGCGATTAAGCGCCTGATGGACCTGGGCTGCTATCGCGGCCTGCGCCATCGTCGCGGCCTGCCGCTGCGCGGCCAGCGTACCCGTACCAACGCCCGTACCCGCAAGGGTCCGCGCAAAGCCATCAAGAAGTAAGGGGCGTACAACATGGCCAAGCCAGCCGCCAAGGCACCGAAGAAGAAGATCAAGCGCGTCATCACTGATGGCGTCGCCCACGTTCATGCTTCGTTCAACAACACCATCGTCACCATCACCGATCGTCAGGGCAATGCCTTGTCGTGGGCCACGTCCGGCGGTGCCGGCTTCCGTGGCTCGCGCAAGTCCACCCCGTTCGCCGCGCAGGTTGCCGCCGAAAAGGCCGGTCGCGCTGCGCTGGACTACGGCGTGAAGTCGCTGGAAGTCCGCATCAAGGGCCCGGGTCCGGGTCGTGAGTCGGCCGTGCGTTCGTTGAACAACGTGGGCTACAAGATCACCAACATCATCGACGTGACGCCAATCCCGCACAACGGGTGCCGTCCGCCGAAGAAGCGTCGCGTCTAAAGGAGCGATCAGACATGGCACGTTATATCGGTCCTACCTGCAAGTTGGCCCGCCGCGAAGGCGCCGACCTGTCCCTCAAGTCGCCGGCCCGCGCCCTCGACTCCAAGTGTAAGCTGGAGCAGAAGCCCGGCCAGCACGGCGCGACTGCCCGCAAGGGCAAGCTGTCCGACTACGCCACCCAGCTGCGTGAAAAGCAGAAGGTCAAGCGCATCTACGGCTTGCTGGAGCGCCAGTTCCGCAACTACTACAAGAAGGCCAGCACCAAGAAGGGCAACACCGGTGAAAACCTGTTGCAGCTCCTAGAAACCCGCCTCGACAACGTCATCTACCGTTTCGGCTTCGCCGTGACCCGCCCGGCCGCGCGCCAGCTGGTGTCGCACAAAGGCGTGCTGGTCAACGGCAAGCCGGTCAACCTGCCTTCGTACCAGGTCAAGGCCGGTGACGTGATCGCGCTGTCGGAAAAGGCCCAGCGGCAACTGCGCGTGCAGGAATCGCTGACCGTTGCCGAACAGCTCGATCTGAGCCCTTCGTGGGTCGAGGTTGACAGCAAGAAGTTCAGCGGCGTGTTCAAGGCGGTTCCGGCTCGTTCGGACCTGCCGGCCGACATCAACGAAGCGCTGATCGTCGAGTTGTACTCCAAGTAATCCCACTCATCCGGACCGGCGTCCGCCCCGACGCCGGCCTGGCACCGGAGAACTGCTACATGACGGGAATTTCTCAGCAGGTGCTGCGTCCGCGCGGCCCGCAAATCGAACGCATCACCGACAACCGCGCCAAGGTCGTGATCGAGCCGCTGGAACGCGGCTACGGCCACACCCTGGGCAACGCGCTGCGCCGCGTGCTGTTGTCGTCCATCCCCGGCTTCGCGATCACCGAAGTCGAAATTGATGGCGTGCTGCACGAATACAGCACCATCGAAGGCCTGCAGGAAGACGTGCTTGAAGTCCTGCTCAACCTGAAGGATGTCGCCATTCGCATCCACACTGGCGACAGCGCCACCCTGACCCTGTCCAAGCAGGGCCCGGGCGTAGTCACCGCCGGCGACATCAAGACCGACCACAACGTCGAGATCCTCAACACGGACCACGTCATCGCCCACCTGACCAAGGACACGGCGCTGAACGTCCGCCTGAAGATCGAGCGCGGTTTCGGCTACCAGCCGGCCGCCGCCCGTCGTCGCCCCGACGAAGACACCCGCGCCATCGGCCGCCTGGTGTTGGACGCCAGCTTCAGCCCGGTGCGCAAGGTTGCCTACGCGGTGGAAGCGGCGCGCGTCGAACAGCGCACCGACCTGGACAAGTTGGTCATCGACATCGAAACCAACGGCACCATCGATGCCGAGGAAGCCGTGCGCACCGCCGCCGACATCCTGAGCGACCAGCTGTCGGTGTTCGGCGACTTCACCCACCGTGACCGTGGCGCCAAGCCGCAGGCCGCTTCCGGTGTTGATCCGGTGCTGCTGCGCCCGATCGACGACCTGGAGCTGACCGTGCGTTCGGCCAACTGCCTCAAGGCCGAGAGCATCTACTACATCGGCGACCTGATCCAGAAGACCGAAGTGGAACTGCTCAAGACCCCGAACCTGGGCAAGAAGTCGCTGACCGAAATCAAGGAAGTGTTGGCCCAGCGTGGCCTGTCGCTTGGCATGAAGCTGGAAAACTGGCCGCCGGCCGGTGTTTCGGCCCACGGGATGCTTGGGTGAGTGATCGCGCTTAGCCGATGCCATCAGGCATCGGCTGCGATTGCGAACGTCCGGTCAGGATGGCCGGGCCGGGCTTTCCGAAGCCCGCAGGGTTCCGCCATGGATGGCAGCAGCAAAGCCAACGAAGTGAAATGCAACACACCGCCGACGAACCCAAGTTCGCGGCACGCCAGACACGGAAGCTGGCATCGGGCCAACCGCAGCCCAAGCTCCAACGTCAGGATGACGACAACGAAGTTCAACGCCACAACATTCACACGTAAGGAAAAATTCCCATGCGCCACCAGAAATCCGGCCGCAAGTTCAGCCGCACCAGCGCCCACCGCGCTGCGATGTTCCAGAACATGGCCGCCTCGCTGATCAAGCACGGCCTGATCAAGACCACCCTGCCCAAGGCCAAGGAACTGCGCCGCGTCGTCGAGCCGCTGATCACCCTGTCCAAGGTTGATGGCGTTGCCAACCGCCGCCTGGCCTTTGCCCGCCTGCGCGACGCTGAAGCGGTCGGCACCCTGTTCACCACCCTCGGCGCGCGCTACCAGAGCCGCCCCGGTGGTTACACCCGCATCCTGAAGTGTGGCTTCCGCGCCGGCGACAACGCCCCGCTTGCCTACGTGGAACTGGTGGACCGCCCGGTCGAGTGATTCGTTCGCGCAGAACACCCTGCTTCGGCAGGCCAACAAAAAAACGCCGGCATTGCCGGCGTTTTTTGTTCCAGGCTACGCGAAGAAAATCACTTCTTCCGGATCAGGAAATCCTCGGGCTTCTTGCCCTTGGCGATCAAGGCGGACAACCAGCGTGGCTTCAGGCCACGACCGGTCCATGTTTCCTTGGGATTGGCCGGGTTGCGGTATTTCGGTGCGACCTTGCCGCGCTTGCCGGTGGTTTTCTTCGCACCGGCGGCCTTCTTTGCAGCAGCGGGCTTGCGGCCGCGCTTTGCGCCGGTGGGGGGGAACAGTTCGGCCAGTTCGTAGCCTTCCTTTTTCAGGAAATCGACGATCTGCTTGCGTACGGCGGCTGCAGGGCGGCGCTTGGACAGCTTGGCCTGCTGTTTCTTCGCCTTGTCGATCAGGCTATCCAGTTGCTTGCTCGACAAGCCTTTCAAATCAATGGACATCGGGTGTCTCCGGATTATTCAAGGAATATCGCGCGCCCGGTTGCGGCGATTGACGCATGGTAATTGCAAATAGCGTGATATTGGAAATTCGTGATTCGAAGGGGCTCAGGATTTTGCTCGTCATTCCCGCGCAGGCGGGAATGACGAGCTAAAAGAGAATTACGCAATACCCAATTTCGAGCGCAACTGCACCCGATCCAGATTCTCCGATTCGGCCGCATTGCGTGCGCGATATTCAAACGTGCCGGCACTCAGGCCGCGTTCGGAAACCACCACGCGGTGCGGGATGCCGATCAGTTCGATGTCGGCGAACATCGGGCCGGGGCGCAGGCCGCGATCATCCAGCACGGCGTCGATACCGGCGGTGCGAAATTCGTCGAGCAGGGCGGCGGCGGCTTCGTTCACCGCCGCGTCGTTCTTCGGGTTGATCACGCACACCGCCACTTCCCACGGGGCCATCGGCGCGGGCCAGAGGATGCCGGCGGTGTCGTGGTTCTGTTCGATGGCTGCTGCGACGATGCGGGTCACGCCGATGCCGTAGCAGCCCATCGCCGGGATCGCGGCCTTGCCGTTTTCGTCCAGCACGGTGAATTTCATCGCTTCGCTGTATTTGCGGCCGAGCTGGAACACGTGGCCGACTTCGATGCCGCGCGCGATGCGCAGTTCACCACCGTCTTCGGCGCGGTCGCCTTCCACCGCGTTGCGGATGTCGGCAACGATTTCGGCTTCGGGCAAATCACGGCCCCAGTTGATGCCGGCGATGTGGAAGCCCGGTTCGTTCGCGCCGACGACAAAATCGGCCAGCGCCGCGACTTCGCGGTCGGCGACCACGCGGATCGGTTTTTTCGCGCCGAGTGGGCCGAGGAAACCCGGCTCGCTGCCGAGGTGTTCGAGGATTTCCGTCTCGGTGGCCATGCGGTAATCAGCCAGTCCGGGCACTTTCGCCAGTTTGATTTCATTGACGACGTGGTCGCCACGCACCAGCGCCAGCGCGAAACCTGCTTCGGTCATCACCGCGATGGATTTGGCGGTGCGTGCCAGCGCAATCCCCAACAGTTCGGCCACTTCTTCGCAGGTTTTCTGCACGGGCGTGGGCACCTTGCGCATTTCTTCCTGCGCGGCCGGGCGCGGGCCGGGTGCGGCGGCGATGGCGGCTTCGACATTCGCGGCGTAATCCGAGCCGGTGGAAAACACGATGGCGTCTTCGCCGGAATCGGCCAGCACCTGGAACTCCTGCGAGGCGCTGCCGCCGATCGCGCCGGTATCGGCCTGCACCGCGCGGAATTTCAGCCCCAGGCGGGTGAAGATGCGGGTATAGGCGGCATGCATGTTCCAGTATTCGCGCGCCATGTCGGCATCATCGACGTGGAAGGAATACGCATCCTTCATGATGAATTCGCGCGCGCGCATCACCCCGAAACGCGGGCGGATTTCATCGCGGAACTTGGTCTGGATCTGGTAGAAATTGACCGGCAGCTGCTTGTAGCTGGACAGTTCCTGGCGGGCGAAATCGGTGATCGCTTCTTCAGCGGTCGGCGAATAGCAGTATTCGGCTTCCTTGCGATCCTTGATTTTCAGCAATTGCCCGCCGAATTTCTGCCAGCGGCCGGTTTCTTCCCACAATTCGCGCGGCTGGATGGTGGGGATGGAGAGTTCAATGGCACCGGCGCGGTCCATTTCCTCGCGGACGATGCGCTCAACCTTGCGCAGCACGCGCAGGCCCAGTGGTGTCCAGGTGTAGAGGCCGGAAGCCAGTTTGCGGATCATGCCGGCGCGCAGCATCAGCTGGTGGCTGGCGATCTCGGCATCGGCCGGAGTTTCCTTGGTGGTGCGAAGGTGGAACTGGGACAGGCGCATCGGCGGGCTTTCACGGGCGGAAAGCCGGTATTTTGCCATGCAGTGGGAAATGGGGTTGTTGGTTGCTGTTTCCTGGCGGCTGGAAAATGCGGAGCCTCATCCTTCCAGCAACCAGGAACGAGCAACCCAAAACCGGATCATTGCGTCGCCGGCCGGCAATACGCCTTCGCTGCGGCTTCGGCCAGCTCCTTCTGGTTGGCGCGGGCAGTGTCATCGAGCACCGTGTCGGGCTTGCCGTCGCCATCGGTGTCCTGTTGCAACGGAGCGGTCCCGAGTAGCAGCTTGAGATTTTCACGGGCGCTGAGGCATTGCGGGCTTTCCGGCTTTTCCTCGACTTCTTCCGGCACGGCCTGGCCGTGGCTGGCGATGCGGCGATTCTGCGCCTTGGCCTGTGACGGTGGCGGACTGTCGGAATAATGGGTGACGCCGCTGGCGTCCTTCCATTGATAGACCCGGGTGGATTGGGCATGGCTGGTCGGGATGGCGATCAATCCGGTCAGCAGCAGGGCCGGCAGGCAGGGCAGGACGCGCATGGCGTGCTCCGTGTTTGGGAGCGCCGATTGCAGCATCCCGGGAGGGCGCTGGCAACCCGGGCATGGGCTAAACTGCGATGCGTATGGACGAAAATACTTCCCCGGACCGGCAACGGCCCCGCTCGCGCGGCATCTACCTGCTGCCGAACCTGTTCACCACGGCCGGCCTGTTCGGCGGCTTCTACGCGATCATCGCCGCGGCCAATGGCCAGTTCGTGCATGCGGCGGTCGCGGTATTCATATCGGCGATGGCCGATGGGCTGGATGGGCGGGTCGCGCGCCTGACCGGCACCAGCAGCGAATTCGGCGTGCAATACGACTCGCTGGCCGATCTGGTCAGCTTCGGCATGGCCCCGGCATTGGTGATGTACCACTGGTCGCTGTCGGCGCTGAAGCTGGACAGCGAAGTGATGGGCCGGGTGGGTTGGGCAGTGGCCTTCCTGTACGCGGCCTGCGCGGCGCTGCGGCTGGCGCGCTTCAATACCCAGGTGGCGGTGGTGGACAAACGCTGGTTCATCGGCTTGGCCAGCCCGGCGGCGGCGGGGCTGATGATGTCCTTCGTCTGGGCCTTTGCCGAAGGCGATTTCGGCCCGGATGGCACGGATCTGCGTTACGTGGCGTTGGGCGTGACCTTGGCCGCTGCATTGTTGATGGTCAGCCGGGTGCGGTACTGGAGTTTCAAGAGCGCCGGTGCCAAGAACGACCGGGTGCCGTTCGTGGTGCCGCTGCTGATCGCGGTGGTCATCGCCGTGCTGGTGGTGGACCTGCCGCGGGTGCTGTTCGTGGTCGGCGTGCTGTATGCGCTGTCCGGGCCGGCGATGTGGCTGTGGTCGCGGTTTCGCCCGGGGAAGGCTGCGTGAGCGACGCACCGGCGTTGTGGACGGCCGAACAGCAGCGCTGGCTGGCGGCGCTGGGCCACACGGTGTGGATGCAGGGCGCGTTGCCGGAAGTCGCCACCGCCGAACCGGCGATGCAGGCACAGCCGGCCGCAATGATGATGGCCGCCACGCCGCCGCCTGCACCGGCACAACGACAATTCGGCGCACCGGCGAAAAAATCCGCGCCGCCGCCTTCGAGCGAACGCGACCATGCACCGGTGACGGCAACGCCGCGCCGCGCCACTGCCGGCCTGCCGGATCGGCTGCACATGGCGCTGATCCGCGCCTCCGGCATCAACCCCAACGCGCCGGGCATGGCGGAAGTGATCGCGCAATGGCCCTCACCGGCCGAACTGCGCGGCAACCCCGCCGCCAAACGCGCGCTGTGGCCGCGCCTGCGCGCGCTGCGCAAGCAATCGCGCGGATGAATGCCGCGCGTATCGAGCCCGCCGCCGCCACCGCGCTGCGGCCGATGCGCGAAGCCGACCTCGATGCGGTGATGGCGGTCGAACAACGCGCCTATCCATTTCCATGGACGCGCGGCATCTTCCGCGATTGCCTTTCCGCCGGTTATCCGGCCTGGGTGCTGCACGAACACGGCCTGCTGATCGGCTACGCATTGTTGAGCCAGGCTGCCGGCGAAGCGCACATCCTCAACATCTGCATATCGCCGGAACGGCAGGGCCGTGGCCTGGGCCGTTACCTGCTGCGCGCGATGCTGAAACAGGCGCGCGATGCGCAGTGCGAGCGCGTGTTCCTGGAAGTGCGCCCGTCCAACCCCGGCGCCATTGCGCTGTACCACGCCGAAGGCTTCAACGAGATCGGTCGCCGCCCACGCTACTACCCGGCCCGCGATGGCCGCGAGGATGCCATCGTGATGGCGATCGAACTGGTCGCTGGCGAGGTGGAGCGGATGCCGGCGTTATAGCAGCAGCCGGCGCAAGCCAGACCGAACCCGCAGTCAAGGGCTCCAGTTCCAGCGCAGGCCGACCAGCACGCCGCAGCCGGGGCCGGGTTCGTAGTAGCGGGCATTGCCTTCGTTGACGATCACCGAGCCGATGTATTGCTTGTCCAGCACGTTGTCGATGCGGGCGAAGGCATCCAGCGTGCTGCCGGACAGGTTCCAGCGCTTGCCGGCTTCCAGATTCAGCAGGAAATAGCCCGGCGCACCGGTGCTGCCGGTGTCGTTGACGGTCACATCGCCCACGCCTTCGCCTTCCAGTTGCGCATGCCAGTCGCCTTGCCGCCAGCCGAGCGTGGTGTTGAATTGATGGCGCGCGGTACCGGGAATGCGCGTGCCGGCGGCGACCAGGGTCGAGGGATTGGTGCAGCCGGCGGCGGTGCAGATCGGAAAGCTATCGCGGAAGCTGGCATCCAGCCATGTATAGGCCACGTCCAGCGACCATGCTTGCGACAGTGGCAAGCCCAGCGCCAGTTCCGCGCCCTGGCGGCGTGCGCGGCCGACGTTGCGGTAACTGCTGCGGCCGCCGACGTTGCGCGCCACGGCCAGTTCGTTGTCGGTGTCGGCGCGGAACAAGGCGGCCTCGACATGCGCGCCGGACTGGGCATGCCATTTGCCGCCCAGTTCGATATTGCGGCTGATCGAGGGTTGCAGGTCGAAGGCCAGGCCCGCGCCGCCATCGGCGCGATAGCCGATTTCGTTGAAAGTCGGCGTTTCGAAACCACGCCCGGTGGAGAGATAGAGATTCAAGTCTTCGCTCGGCGCGAACGAGATGCCGGCCACCGGCGTGGTTTCCGAATAGGTGCGGCTGCCGCTGTCATCGGAATTACTGGCGACGATGTAATGATCGCGCGCGTCGAATTCCACTTCGCTGTGGCGCACGCCGGCCAGCAGCGACCAGCGAGGCGCGAATTGCCAGAACGCCTGCGCATACTGGTCGAAATTCTGCGACACGTTGCGTTCGTCGCGGCGCAGGTTGCCGCGCACGCCCAGCGTGCTGCCGATGAAGTTTTCGTAGCCGGTGCGATGCTGGCGTTGCTTGTCGAAGGTCGCACCGATAGTGAATTCCAGCGGCTTGCCGGCGAGATCGCCCTGCCACGACCAGCGCAGATCCGCGCCGCCGTAGTTGTTGTCCAGGTCGATGATGCCACCGGCCTGCAGTGGATTGAGCTGGGTCGCGGCGGGGATGGCCTGGTATTGCACCACTTGGCGCGTGCCGGCATACACACTGGTGCGCAAGGTCTGGTTGTCGGCGAAGGGCAGGGTATGCAGCAGGCCGGCCTGTTTCTGTCGCACCGATTTGCGCGTGTTGAATTGTTCGGCTTGTGGCGTGGCTTGTTTGCGGTTTTCGAGCACCTGCGCCCAAGTCAGGCCCAGCGGATCCTGCGCGTCGGATTCGAACGTATTCGCGATGAAATCCAGGGTGCCGGCATTGCCAAGGTTGAAACCCAGTTTCGCGTTGCCGCTGTTGCGGTCGGCGGCGCTGTGCCCGCGATAGCCATCGGTGCGGAAACGCTGCACGGCGAGGTTGTAGCCCATCGCACCGGCAGTGCCGCGCAGGCGTGCACCAGTGGTCCAGCTGGCGTTGCGGCCATAAGTGGTTTGCAAACGCAGTTCCGGCTGCTGCGTGGGCGGGGCGCTCCACAACTGGATCACGCCGCCGGAAGAATTTCCGTACAGCGCCGAGAACGGCCCGCGCAGCACTTCCACGCGTTCGCCGCCGAGCAGGTTGAAGTGCGACACCTGGCCCTGGCCATCGGGCATTGCCGCGGAGATGCCATCGGCATACAGGCGCAGGCCGCGCACGCCGTAGGTGGTGCGCGCACCAAAGCCGCGCACCGAGATCTGCGTGTCCTGCGCGTAGTTCTGCCGGTCGCGCGCCAGCAGGCCGGGTACGCCGCCGAGGTATTCGGAAAGATTGACGCCAGCCTGGCTGCCTTCATCCAGCGCAACCACGCTGAGCGAAGCCGGCAGCCTGAACGCCGGCACCGCTTCCACGCGCGCGGTCACCACCACCCGGTCAAAGGTGGTGGTGTCGGCTTCGTCAATGGGCGCGGCGACTGCAGCGGCGGGCAACAGGGCCGTCGCGATGGCAATGGCAATTCGCATGGAAGCCATCGCCGCTTGTGTCCGTATCAAGCCAGCTTTGCACGCTGTGCCTGCAGCGCCGTCAGTTGCGTTGACCAATCGGCCAACCGCTGCTTTTCCTGATCGACCACGGCTGCCGGCACCTTGTCGGTGAACTTGGCCAGCTTGGCTTCGCTCTTGTCCTTCTCGCCGGCCACGCGGGTGATTTCCTTGTCCAGGCGCGCGCGTTCCGCGTCCAGATCGACCAGGCCGGCCAGCGGCGCGAGCAGTTTCAGTTCGCCGACCACGGCGGCGGCGGAAGCCGGCGCTTCGGCATCGTCGGCCAGCCACTGGATGGCTTCAAGCTTCAGCAGGAATTTCAGCGACGAGGCAAAACGCTCGGCGCGCACGCGGTCATCGGCGGTGCCGCCTTGCAGCAGCAGGCGAATGCTCTTGCTCGGGGCGACGTTCAATTCGCCACGGATGCGTCGCAGCGCGGTGACCATGGTGTTCAGCCATTCCACATCGGCTTCGGCCTGCGCATATTGCTGCCCGGCAAAATCGGCAGCGGTGGGGTAGGGGCGTAGAGAAATGGTCTTGTCGTTGATGCCCAGCTTCGGCGCGACCTGTTGCCACAATTCCTCGGTGACGAACGGGATCAGCGGGTGCAGCAGGCGCAACAGGTTTTCCAGCACGAACAGCAGGGTGTGGCGGGTGGAAGCCACCGCTTGCACATCGTCGCCATTCAAGGCTGGCTTGGCCAGTTCGACGAACCAGTCGCAGAACTCGTTCCACGCGAATTCGTACAGCGCCTGCGCCAGCAGGTCGAAACGATAAGCGGCGAAATGGGTTTCGGTTTCCGCAGCGACTTTCGCCAGCCGCGCAAGAATCCATTTTTCGGCTTCGGTGACCGGCGCGGGCTTTGCCGATTCCCCATTCCCCATTCCCCATTCCCGGCCTTCGGTATTCATCAACACGAAGCGCGTGGCATTCCACAGCTTGTTGCAGAAATTCTTGTAACCCTCGGCGCGGCCCAGGTCGAACTTGACGTCGCGACCGTGCGTGGCCAGCGCGGCGATGGTGAAGCGCAGCGCGTCGGTACCGTGCGCGGCGATGCCGTCGGGGAATTCCTTACGCGTGGCCTTATCGATTTTCTCGGCCAGCTTCGGCTGCATCAGCCCGCCGGTGCGCTTGGCAAGCAGGTCATCCAGCGAGATGCCGTCGATGATGTCCAGCGGGTCGAGCACGTTGCCCTTGGATTTGCTCATCTTCTGGCCCTGTGCATCGCGGATCAGGCCGGTGATGTAAACGTCCTTGAACGGAATCTTGCCGGTGAAGTGGTCGGTCGCCATGATCATGCGCGCCACCCAGAAGAAGATGATGTCGAAGCCGGTAACCAGCACGCTGGACGGCAGGTAGCGGTCGAAACCGCGCTGCGTCATCACCGCTTCGTCCGGCCAGCCCATCGTGCTGAACGGCCACAGTTGCGAGCTGAACCAGGTTTCCAGCACATCGCTGTCCTGATGCAGCGCCACGCTGGCATCGAGCTTCGCCTTGGCACGCGCGTCTGCCTCGTCGCGGCCCACATAGACGTTGCCGGCATCGTCGAACCACGCCGGGATGCGATGGCCCCACCACAACTGGCGGCTGATGCACCAATCCTGGATGTTCTCCATCCAGTGCCGGTAGGTGTTGATCCAGTTCGACGGGACGAACTTCACTTCGCCCGGCTTGCCATCGATGCCTTCGACCAGTTCCAGGCCGCGCTTGGCGAGTCCATCCATCTTCACGAACCATTGGTCGGTCAGGTACGGCTCGATCACCTGCCCGGTGCGGTCGCCGCGCGGCACTTGCAGTTTGTGTGGCTTGATTTCGACCAGCAGGCCAGCCGCTTCCAGTTCCGCGACGATGATCTTGCGTGCTTCGTAGCGATCCAGCCCGCGATACTTTTCCGGCGCGTTGTCGTTGATCGCCGCAGTCGGGGTGAGGATGTTGATGTTCGCCAAACCGTGGCGCTGGCCAACGGCGTAGTCGTTGAAATCATGCGCCGGCGTCACCTTGACCACGCCGGTGCCGAATTCGCGATCGACATAATCATCTGCGATCACCGGGATTTCGCGGCCCACCAACGGCAGGGTCACGGTCTTGCCGATCAGGTGTGCGTAACGTTCGTCCTCCGGGTGCACCATCACCGCAACGTCGCCAAGCATGGTTTCCGGGCGCGTGGTCGCCACCACCAGCGAGCCGCTGCCATCGGTCAGCGGATACGAGATCGACCACATGTGGCCGTCTTCCTCGATGCTTTCGACTTCCAGATCGGAGATCGCGGTCTTCAGCACCGGATCCCAATTGACCAGGCGCTGGCCGCGATAGATCAGGCCTTCCTCGTGCAGGCGCACGAAGGATTCGATGACAGCTTTGGAGGCCATCTCGTTCATGGTGAAGGTTGAACGCGACCAATCGCCGGACGCGCCCAAGCGGCGCATCTGTCGCTCGATGGTGTCGCCGGATTGCGCTTTCCATTCCCACACCTTGGCGATGAAGCCCTCGCGGCCCAGCGTGTCGCGGGTTTCGCCCTTGCCTTCCAGCGCGAGATTGCGCGACACCACCATTTCGGTGGCGATGCCGGCGTGGTCGCTGCCCATCTGCCACAGCGTGTCGAAGCCTTTCATGCGGTGGTAGCGGATCAGCGCATCCATCAGCGTGTGCTGGAAGGCATGGCCCATGTGCAGCGTGCCGGTGACGTTCGGCGGCGGCAGCAGGATGGTGTAGGGCGTGCCTTTGCCGGAGGGCTTGAAGCTGCCGCTGGCTTCCCATCGGGCATAGGTGGCGGCTTCGAAGTCTTTCGGGTTGTAGCTGGAGGCGAGGGACATGAGTGCGGGGAATCGAGAATGGGGAATAGGGAATGGGTTGAATCAAGAGCGGGCGCGGATCCGGCTTTTGCCTTTTCCATTCTCCATTCTCTATTCCCCATTCACGGCTTTACATATCGTGCTTGTTCATTTCAAACCCCAGCGCCTGATACTGCTTCCAGCGTTCGCGCAGCGGTTCGCGCGCGGCCGGGTCGGCGGGGACGACTTCGAGGATGCGTTCGCAAGGCTTCAGCCACACGTCATCGCGAAGGTTGATCACCAGCGGGCGCGACGGCGTATCGACTTCGGGCGCGGAAATGAGGATCGGCGTGTCGTCTTCGTCCTCGTCCGTGCCGGCAATCTGGTGCGGCAGGAATTCATCCGGTTCGAAACTCCACAACAGATCGTCCAGCTCCTCGGCCTGGGCCAAGTCGCGCGCCAGGATCAGCGTGGGCTGCTGCGCTTTCTGGTAGGCGAGCTTGGCCAGCTCGCACACCAGCAGCAGCGGCTTTTCAAGAAAGCGCGGCTTGGCGATCAGGTAGAAATCGGCGCGGGGCATTGGGGCGGGGAATGGGGAATAGGGAATGGAGAATGGGAAAGGCAGTATGCGGCGGTCAGGTCGTGTATCGGCAATGGGCCAGATGAAGCGCTTTTCACCATTCCCGATTCCCCATTCTCAATTCCCGATCGCGCCATCGGCGCGATCCAGCAACCACTGCGCCAGCAAGCCCACCGGGCGGCCGGTCGCCAGCCCGGTCTTGCCGGAAGCGTTGGCGCTGCCGGCGATGTCTAGGTGCGCCCAGCGCTGGCCTTCGGTGAAGCGCGACAGGAAGCAGCCGGCGGTGATCGCACCGGCCCAGCGGCCGCCGATGTTGTAAACGTCGGCGAAGCTCGAATCCAGCAGGGTCTGGTATTCGTCCCACAGTGGCAGGCGCCAGGCGCGGTCGAACACGTTTTCGCCGGCGGCCAGCAGTTCATTGCTGAGGTCGTCGTGCTTGCTCATCAGGCCGGTGGCGTAGTGGCCCAACGCGACCATGCACGCACCGGTCAGCGTGGCCACGTCAACCAGCGCGGCCGGCTGGAAGCGCTCGGCATAGGTCAGCGCATCGCACAGGATCAAACGACCTTCGGCGTCGGTGTTGCCGACTTCGATGGTGCGGCCGGACATGCTGGTGATGACGTCGCTGGGGCGATAGGCGTTGCCGTCGATGGCGTTTTCCACTGCCGGCACGACCACCACCAGGTTGACCGGCAACTGCATCTTCACCGCCGCGACAAAGGTGCCGATCACGGTCGCGCCGCCGCACATGTCGTACTTCATTTCCTCGATGCCGCCCTGGGTTTTCAGGTTGACGCCGCCGGTGTCGAAGGTGATGCCCTTGCCGACCAGCACGTAGGGCTTGGCGTCGCCGCCGCCGCTGTACTTGAGCACGATCAGGCGCGGGCGATTGGCCGAGCCGCGTGCCACCGCCAGCAACGAGCCCATGCCGAGCTCCTGCATCTGTGCTTCGTCCAGGATGTCGGCCTGCGCGCCATTGGCGGTGGCGAAGGCTTGCGCCTGTTCGGCCAGGTAGGCCGGCGTGCACAGGTTCGGCGGCAAGTGGCCGAGGTCACGGGCGAACTGCACGCCTTCGGCAATGGCCACGCCTTGTGCCAGCGCGGTGGCATCGCTGCCGGTGACGGCCAGTTCGGCCAGGCCGGCTTCGTCGGTCTTCTTCTTGCCGAAAGTCGCGGTGTAGCGGTAGGCCGCGTGATCGGCGGCGATCACGGCCTGGCGGATGTTCCAGGCGGTGTCGCGGCCCTTCACTTCGACTTCGGACAGGGTCAGCAGGGCGCGTGAGGTCGGGCCGGCCTTCAGCGCGCGCACGGCGTCGGCGACGGCCTTCAGGTATTGCGGCACCGCGAACTTGGCCGCATCGCCCAAGCCCACCACCAGCACGCGCGGCGCGGCCACGCCGGGCAGGTCGGGCAGCAAGGCGGTCTTGCCGGTCTTGCCGCTGATGTCGCCGCGCTCCAGCCAGGCGGCCAGCTTGCCGCAGCTGGCGGTATCCAGCGCCTGCGCGGCGGGGGTCAGGGTCTTGTCGGTGTAGGCGCCTACCACGATGCAATCGAATGCGGCGGTGGCCGGGGCGTCGTGGTTCAGGGTGAATTGCAGGGACATTGAGCAGATTTCCAGTTGTTGGCGGTGCGCTGTCGGGAACCGGATGCGGGTTTTTACCAGCACCCTCGCCGGCATCTTCACCGGTTCCTTCCGTACAATCACAGGCTTTGCACCAGAGCCTTGGCGCTTGCGCCACTCCCGGCAAACGCCTGCGAACGAACCCCGAATTGTAAATCAAGCCCGATGCCCAAGCTGGACAGATACCTTTTCCGCGAATTCCTGCAGGGCTTCCTGGCCACCCTGATCGTGTTGCTGGTGGTCAGCCTGGGCGGCGTGCTGGCCGACCTGCTGCGGCGCATCGCCGAAGGCCGGGTCCCGGCCTCGCTGCTGCTGTCGCAGATGGGCCTGCAATTGCTGACCTACCTGCCGCTGGTGGTGCTGCCGCTGTCGCTGATGCTGGGGCTGATGCTGACCATCGCCCGCCTGTACCGCGATGCGGAAATGCCGGTGCTGGCGGCCACCGGGGTCGGCCCGCGCCGCCTGCTCAAGCCGCTGATGATGCTGGTGCTGCCGGTGGCCGGGCTGATCGGCGTGCTGTCGCTGTGGCTGGCGCCGTGGGCCGAGGCCACCGGTGCGCGGATGGTGCAGCAGGCCAATCGCAGCCTGATCGCGGCGGGGTTGGAAGCAGGCAAGTTCACCGTGCTGTCCAACGGCGGCGTTGCCTACGTGGGCGGCATTTCCGATGATGGCGTCAACATGCAGCGGGTATTCGTGCAGCGGCAGAAGGACGACCGCATCGACGTGGTTACCGCCAGCAGCGGCACCTTGCAACTCGAGGGTGAAAACAGCCGTTACATGCGCCTGGACGATGGCTTCCGCGTCGAAGGCCCGACCGGCGACGGCCTGGACTACAACCTGGCTCGCTTCGGCAGCAATGAATTCGCCCTGCCGGATCGCCAGGACGAGCGTACCGAGGACGATCCCGAGCTGCTGCCGACCACCGTCCTGTTGTCCGATCCGCGCCCGCAGGCGAAGGCGCAACTGCATTCGCGCATCGCCCCGCCGCTGCTGGCGCTGGCCTTCGCCCTGTTGACCCTGCCACTGGCGCGCAGCTCGCCGCGGCAGGCGCGCTACGGCAAGATCATGCTGGGCTTCCTGATCTTCCTGGTCGCAACCTTGCTGGTGAACAACGGCGTGGTTGCACTGGCTGAAGGCAAGCTGCCGGCCGTGCTGGGCCTGTGGTGGCTGACCCTGCCGCTGCTGGCGGTGGCGGCGTGGTTCTATTTCCGCGATGGCCGCCTGTCGCGCCCGCGCAACGGAGGCAAGCCATGAGGCTGCGACCGAACCTGCACGACCTGTACGTCGGCAAGGTGGTGCTGGGCACCGTGCTGCTGGTGTGGTCGGTGATGGTCGGCCTGGACGTGATGCAGGCCCTGCTGGGCGAGCTGGAGGACGTCGGCAAGGGCGGCTACACCTTCGCCCACGCGCTGGCCTGGATCGGCTACACGATCCCGCGCCGCGCCTACACCATGTTCCCGACCTCGGCGGTGATCGGCGCGCTGATGGGCCTGGGCCAGTTGGCGGCCAGTTCCGAACTGACCGCGCTGCGCGCCCTGGGCCTGTCGCGCAAGCGGCTGAGCATCTCGGTGGCGGCAACGCTGACCCTGCTGACCGGGTTGATGGTGATCGGCATGGAAACCGTCGGTGCCTGGGGCGAGAACCAGGCCACGGTGATGAAGAGCACCGCGCGCAACGGCAACGTGGCGGTGGCGCGCTATTCCGGCCTGTGGGCGCGCGAGGGCGACGTGTTCCTCAACGCGCAGACCGGCGACGAGGTGAACAAGGGCGACGCCTCGTCGGTACGCCTGCGCGACGTGCGCCTGTACGAAGTCGATGCCGACGGCCGCCTGAAATCGATCGCCCACGCCGCACAGGCCGAACACGGTGCCGGCAGCTGGCTGCTGAAGGACGTGCGCCGGACGACTTTCGGCGAGCGTTCGGTCGAACGCTCCCAAGTGGCCGAGGAACGCTGGGAATCGAAACTGGACGCCGCCTCGCTGTCAGCCAGCATCGCCCGCCCGCGCTACATGTACGCGCGCGATCTGGCGCGCAGCATCGATTACCGCAAACGCAACGGGCTGGATGCGCGCGACTACGAAGACACCTACTGGAGCCGCTGGTTCTACCCGTTCAACGTGCTGGCGCTGTGCCTGGCGGCGATCCCGTTCGCCTTCGGCAGCCTGCGCAGCGGCGGCCTGGGCAAGCGCCTGTTCCTGGGGATTTTGTTCGCGCTGGGCTTCTGGGTGCTGCAATTGTTGTTCAGCCGCATGGCGCTGGCGTTCAAGCTGGATTTCCGCGTGGCCTACGCCTTGCCGCCGATCCTGATGCTGATGGTGTCGGGGTGGTTGTTCGGGCGGCGAAGTCGGTAGTGTTTCGCTATTTTTGCAGACCCGTGATGTGTGACAACGCGGCGTCCTGTTGTTCCATTGGCAGCCGGGCAAACTCCAGGATGGCTCTCGCCATGCGTTCGTCCTTGGCGAACAGATAGGGTAGCGGCACGCCGAGTTGTTCCGCCATGCGTGCGGCGGTTTCCAAATCCGGCGTATGCACGCCTTGCTCGTAGCGGTTGATGCGGGTGGAGGCCACGTCCTCGGACAGTCCTACCAATACGCCCAGCCGCATTTGCGATAGCCCTCTGGCCGTGCGCGTGCTGCGCAGACGACCAGCGAAGACGGAACGGGCAGATGGCTTGGGCATCACGAACGGAAACAGACGGTTCCCGCAGGATGCCCGCCGCCTGCTTGCGCCGGACATTACGAATATCGTAGTGTAAGGGCGGGTAATCGTCCGGACGGTGCAGGTTGCAAGCCTGTGTTTTGCCTGCGAGTCCATTCTCCAGGGGGTATTCAATGCGCGTATTTGTCTCTTTGTTGTCCATTCTGGTCGTGTTGTCCGGTTGCGCCACCGTGCCGGCCGAGCGGGTGTTCGCCGTGCGCATGTACAACCTGTCCACGGGCGAAGTGGTAAACGGCGTGGCACGCACCAATCGAGCGGGGCAGAGCGTTTTGTCGGCTGGCCCGACCGCGACGGGCGAAACCTTCAATGGTGAAGCCACCTCCATCGACAATCGCCTTTACACGTCGAGTCGTGGCAGTGGAACGATTCGCACGCAAGGCGTTTTTTCCAACTCCTACATAAGCACGTCGAGCTATTCGACCAGTACGCCCGGCTACCAGAATGGCAGCGCAATTCTTGTCGGCAACCAAGGCACGGTTATCGATATTTTGTATCGTGCCGCTATTTCCGGGGCATGCGAGGGGGAAGGGCGTGACAACAAGGGTGTCAATTACCGCATTTCCTGCGCGCAGCAGAGGTAGGGGTTCTGAATGAGCTGGCATGTTTACCGGCTCCCGCCCATCGATGCGGGTTGGGGGCATTTGGAATCAGTCAAGGAAACGCTTGCCGCGATTGCCGACGAGATCGACGAATTCAGTGCGCCGGATAATTTCAATGCCATGGAAGTCAGTGATTTTCTGTGCGCATGGAAAGCAGTGAAGGAAGAAGTCGGTAAACGTGGATGGGATGGCGAGTTTCGGCTCGAGCCGAGGGTTTTCTGGTTGCCGTCCGAGGGGGAACTGGCTTACGGCTTCGTGTTCAAGCAAGAAAACGACGGCACAACTTTCGTGGTTTCGCCGTATTCGTTGCCGTGGTTGGATGAACAGGTCATTTGAAGGAAATCCCATGCGCTTGTTGCTGCTCGCATTCGCTCTGGTCATGCCTTGCGCCTATGCGCAAAGAACCGACACCGTGCCGATTGGCGTGCAAATCAACGGAAGTGCGACGGATGCGGTAGGGCAGCAATTCATTTACGAAATACGCGAGAAGGTACGTCGTTCGCAAGGCATGTTTCTCGCCGATACATACAAAGAGGCTACATTGAGCTTGCAGATTGTCACGCTCGATCCGGATGAAAACGTTCCTTATAGGAGGGGAGAGAAAACAATTTACTCTGTAGTTATTACCACCAAATCCCCCGATTCCGGGCTTTACTCTTATTTGAACAACGTCGTCGGCATATGCGGAATTACCGCAGTAGAGTCTTGTGCGCAGCGAGCCATTGCAATCGTCGATGAATCGGCAATGGCGCTGCGGATGGCGGCAAAGATCCTGTTGGAACAGCAGGGTGTACGTTAAAGCCGCTTTATCCGTGTACCGCTCACTCGGTCATGCCAGGTCAGATTTCCGCGATCCAACCATGCCCACCAGAAGCCGAGCCCGCCAAGCAGCAATGACAGCGTGCCGACCGCATAGCGCAGCCACAGTGCACGCCATGTGGGCTGGCCGCCATCAGCCGCCACCAGCCGCAAGCGCCACGGGCGCATGCCCAAGGTCTGCCCACCACGTCGCCAACTGACGGTTGCATACACGCCAGTCACGAACCAGCACGCCAGCCATAACAGCCAGGCCAGCAGCGAGAACGGCGCGATGTTCTGGTGCGGGTCGTGATGGCCGAGGAAGGTGTAGCCGGCGGTGAACAGTGCCGACACCGCGAACCACAAGGCCAGCACCGGCAGGAAGTCGTAGCACAGCGCCAGCAGTCGCCAGCCGATCAGGGTGCGGGGTGGTGGAGTGTTGGTGTCGGCGGCTTGCAGCATGCGGGAAGCATACAGGCTCGGGATTCGAGACTCTGGAAGGGCACGCTTTTGCTCCGACGAACACGCTGACGCATGCTCGTCATTCCCGCTTTCGCGGGAATGACGAGCAAAGGCGATTCCCGACTTCACCGCCCCGGCGAATCCTTCGGCGGCGGGTTGTCCTCCACCCACTTGCGCCGCTGTTCCGGCGTCATCTGCTTCCACTTGTCCATCAACTGGTCGCGTTCGGCCGGCTTCATGTCGCGCATCTTGCCGAACAGTGCGCGCGCCTGTTCGCGTTGTTCCGGCTTCATGCGTTCGAAGCGGTGCATGCCGCGGTGCGCCTGTTTGCGCTGCTCCGGCGTCATCTGCTGCCAGCGCTGCGCGTGGTCGAGCATGCGCGCGCGCTGTTCCGGATCGCTGTTCCAGCGCTCGCGCACGGGGGCAATGAGTGCTTCGCGTTGCTGCGGGCTCAGCTTGTCCCATTCCGGCAGGGGCGCAGCGGTTTGCGCGAAGGACGGGGCGCAGGCCAGCAGCAGCGCGGCGACGGTCGTGCAGAGGATCTTGTTCATCGTGGGGTCACTCCATCGCCAGTTGCTGGCCATCGGAGGCCAGCCAGACGTACAGGTCGGGGTTTTCGCTCAGGGCGTCGTCGTAGTTGTCAACGGCCTGAGCGGCGGCGACGGTGGTTGCCGGTGCCGAGGTGGTTTGTTGTTGCAGATAAGGCACGCCGATGGCCAGTGCGAACACCGCCGGCACCATGCCAGCGGCCAGCCAGCGCCAGTTCCAGCCGCGTGCTGGCGCAGGTTGCGTGGCGGCGTGTCGTGCGTTGCGCAGCTTCGCCAGCGTCTGCGGCGAGATCTGCGCCAGCGATTGCGCATGCAGTTGCTGCAGGCGGCGGTCGAAGGCGTTGTCGGATGCGGTGTTCATCAGCTTGTCCGGGGTGGGGCCGTTGTCTTGGATGGGTCCGTTGTTCATCGGAAATCCTCCAGTTGTTTCTGCAAGGCGTCGCGCGCGCGCGACAAATGGGTTTTGACCGAGCCTTCCGAGCAGCCCATGGCGCGCGCAGTGTCGGCCACGTCCAGTTCTTCCAGCACGCGCAGGGTGAAGGCTTCGCGCTGGCGCGCCGGCAATTTGCGCAGGGCCACGACCAGTCTGGCGTAGGCTTCGTGGCGGTCGTGCGCTTGCGCCGGGCCGGCGGCTGGATCGGCCCAGTCGATGCGGCTTTCCTCGTCGCCGTCGGCCGCCGGCGAAAGCCAGCGCAGGCGGAAGTTGCCGCGCCGCTGCATGTCCACGATCTTGCGGCGCAGGATGCTCCAGAACAGCGGCGTCCATTCCGCCGCCGGGCGGTCGGCGTAGGCCAGCATCTTCATCATCGCCTCCTGCACCGCGTCCAGCGCATCGTCGCGCTGGCGCAGGCCGGCTTCGGCGAAGCGGAAGGCGCGGGTGCCGATGCCGGCCAGGAAAACCTCTAGTGACGCCGGCGAAGCCGGCGTCGGCCGGTGCGCAGTGGCGGTGGTTTCCGGCGGAAGATCGAATGGCGTGCTCACCAGCACAGCTTAGGCCCTGTTTGAACTTGCGGTTACGAAGGTGGCAAACGCACGCGGGCCGCATCGGTTGACCGTTGCCGGCGATACTTGTTTCGTCTGCGACGTTTTGCCTATTGCGTTAAGGCTGCGGTTATCATGCGGGCCGGGCATCAAGCCCCGGAGGGAGTGCGGGATGAGCGACGGTTTCGTGGCCTTGTACATCTTCATGCTGGCGGCCATCGCCGGGCATGTGATCATTTCGCGGGTGCCGGTGATCCTGCACACGCCGCTGATGTCCGGTTCCAACTTCATCCACGGCATCGTGATGATCGGTGCGATGGTGGTGCTTGGGCATGCCGACACCACGCTGGAAAAGGCCATCGGCTTCGTCGCCGTGCTGTTGGGCGCGGGCAATGCCGCCGGTGGCTATGTGGTGACCGAGCGCATGCTGGAGATGTTCAAGTCTTCGAAGAAGGTGGAGAAGAAGCCATGACCCTGGCCGAATTCCTCCCGATCGTCGTCAAGACCAGCTATCTGGTCGCCGCCACCTTGTTCCTGCTGGGCCTGCAGCGCATGGCCAGCCCGCTGACCGCGCGCAGCGGCATCCGCTGGGCCGGCCTGGGCATGGTCATCGCCACGGTGGCGACGTTCCTGCTGCCGGATCTGCACAACCACTTCCTGATCCTGCTGGCGATGGTGCTGGGCGTGGTATCGGCGTGGGTGTGGGGCAAGAAGGTGGCGATCACCGACATGCCGCAGATGGTGGCGCTGTTCAACGGCATGGGTGGCGGTTCGGCCGCGGCCATCGGTGCGGTGGAGCTGTTCAAGTACGCGCAATTGTCCGGCCGCGACACCTCGCACTGGAGCGCCACCGCCATCGCCGACCTGGCCGCGCGCCAGCCGGACAAGGTGACCCTGGTGCTGGCCGTGGTTGGTTCGCTGATCGGCGCGGTGTCGCTGACCGGTTCGATCATCGCCTGGGCCAAGCTCGACGGGCGCATGGACAAGCGCTACACCTTCCCCGGCCAGCAATACTTCAACGCGCTGGTCGCCATCGTCGCGGTGGTGCTGGGCGGGCTGGTGGCGTGGAAGCTGGGCGTGCCGGCGATCATCGCGTTCTTCATCGTCGCGCTGCTGCTGGGCGTGCTGATGACCCTGCCGATCGGCGGCGCGGACATGCCGGTGGTGATTTCGCTGTACAACGCCTTCACCGGCCTGGCGGTGGCGTTCGAAGGTTACGTGCTGGGCAACGAGGCGCTGATCATCGCCGGCATGATGGTCGGCGCGGCCGGCATCCTGCTGACCCGGCTGATGGCCAAGGCGATGAACCGCAAGATCAGCAACGTGCTGTTCTCCAACTTCGGTGGCGGCAGCGCGGCGATGCAGGAAATCGGTGGCTCGATGAAGCCGATCGAGGCGGCCGACGTGGCCGCGATGATGGCCTTCGCCGAGCGCGTGGTGATCGTGCCCGGCTACGGCCTGGCGGTGGCGCAGGCGCAGCACAAAATCTGGGAACTCACCCAGCGGCTGATCGACCGCGGGGTCAAGGTCAAGTTCGCCATCCACCCGGTCGCCGGGCGCATGCCGGGCCACATGAACGTGCTGCTGGCCGAAGCCGGCGTGCCCTACGACCTGATCGCCGACATGGACGACATCAACCCCGAGTTCCCCAACACCGACGTGTCGCTGGTGATCGGCGCGAACGACGTGGTCAACCCGGTCGCCAAGACCGACCCGGCCAGCCCAATCTACGGCATGCCGATCCTCGACGTGGTCAACAGCAAGAACACCATCGTCATCAAGCGCGGCAAGGGCACCGGTTTTGCCGGCATCGAAAACGCGCTGTTCTACGCCGACAACACCCGCATGCTGTACGGCGACGGTGCGGAAATGGCCAATGCGCTGGTCAGCGAATTGAAGGCGCTGGACGGCGGGCACTGACCCGCCGCTGCCGGGTCACCGCGCCATCCACGGCGCGGCGACCAGCCCGGCGGCCAGCCAGGCCCAATCGCGGCCCTTCATCACCAGGCCCAGCAGGGTGCGCGCATGCTCAAGGCCGAGCTTGGTCAGCGCGCCCCACAGGTCCAGCCCCAGCGGCAAACCGATCTGCAGCGCGACGATGCTCCAGTTGGCCATCGCGATGACCGCTGCGGTGGCCAGCATGGCCAGCAGCGCACGTGGCCAGCCCGGTCGCATGCCGCCCAGTCGCAGCAACAGCGCGGCATCGGCTGCCGCCACGACTGCCATCCAGCTGTTCGACTGGCCATCGCGCAGGCCCAGCAGCACCCATAGCGCGCAGATCAGGGCGCTGCCAAGAACCAGCAGCAGGCACGGCAGCCAGCGTGCGGGGCGGATATTCGCGTTCAGGGTGGGTGTCCGGGGCGTTGCGGGGCAGGGCGCCCGGCTTCCCCCGCCGGAACACTCCGTGCGCATGGCGGAACCCGCCCGCGCGTTGGCGCATAGTCTAACGGGCTAAAATACGCAGCTCGCTTCCGAGCACCCCAACTTCCCCGACCTTCATGTATTCCCGCAGCAGCGAGCCCGTCCAGTTCGAACGCGATTGCCCCGCCGTCATGGTGCCGCAGGGCGACAGCGTGACCCTGCCCGCCGGCAGCTATGGCTACATCACCCAGGCGCTGGGCGGCAGCTACACGGTGTTCGTCGAAGGCAACCTGTTCCGCATCGCCGGCAAGGATGCCGACGCCATCGGCAAGGAGCCGCCCGAATCGCTGGCCCTGCCTGCAGACGCCAGCGACGAAGACGTGGAGCGGCTGGTCTGGCAACAGCTGCGCACCTGTTTCGACCCGGAAATCCCGTTCAACATCGTTGACCTGGGCCTGATCTACGAAGCCGACATCAAGCATCGCGACGACAGCACGCCCGATGCCGTCCGGCGCTCGGTCGCGGTGAAGATGACCCTGACTGCACCCGGCTGCGGCATGGGCGAAATCCTCGTTGATGACGTGCGCAGCAAGCTGGAGATGATCCCCACCGTCGCCGAAGCCGATGTCGAACTGGTGTTCGACCCGCCATGGGGACGGCACATGATGAGCGAAGCGGCACGGCTGGAAACCGGGATGTTGTGAGTGCGTCTTCCGCGCGGCGCGGCGTATCATTGAATCCAAGTTCAATCCTTGTCCGGTCACCGTCATGTTGAAATACACCATCACCCGCAACCCGAACCCGCGCAGCCCGCAGCAGCGTGCGGAAATCCTCGCCAATCCCGGCTTCGGCAAGTTCTTCAGCGACCACATGGTCGCGATCGACTGGCGGAAAGACGGCGGCTGGCACGATGCGCGGGTGATCCCGTATGGCCCGTTGCAATTGGACCCGGCCGCGTCGGTGCTGCACTACGCGCAGGAAATCTTCGAAGGCATCAAGGCCTATCGTCACGCCGACAGCAGCATCTGGACCTTCCGCCCGGACGCCAACGGCGCACGCCTGCAACGCTCGGCGCAGCGCATGGCCTTGCCGGAATTGCCGGTTGAGGATTTCGTCGAAGCGCTGCGCCAGTTGATCGCGGCCGATGCCGACTGGGTGCCGGGCGAGGCCGAAACCAGCCTGTATTTCCGGCCTTTCATCATTGCCACCGAGGCCTTCCTCGGCGTGCGCGCGGCCGAAGGCGCGGGTTTTTACGTCATTGCCAGCCCGGTGGGCGCGTACTTCGCCAAGGGCGTGGCGCCGGTGAGCATCTGGGTGAGCGATTACTACGCGCGCGCCGGCCACGGCGGCACCGGCGCGGCCAAGTGCGGCGGCAATTATGCGGCGTCGTTGCTGCCGCAGAAGGAAGCCTATGCGCAGGGCTGCTCGCAGGTGTTGTTCACTGATGCGGAGACCAACACGTACATCGATGAGCTTGGCGGCATGAACGTGTTCTTCGTTTACAAGGACGGGCGCATCGCCACGCCGGAACTGTCCGGCTCGATCCTGCCGGGCATCACCCGTGATTCGCTGATCACGCTGGCGCGCGAAAACGGCTTTGATGTCAGCGAACGCCGGATCAGCCTGCAGGAAGTCGCCGATGGCGTGGCCTCCGGCGAAATCAGCGAGATGTTCGCCTGCGGTACCGCGGCGGTGATCGCGCCGATTGCCGAGCTGAAAGGCAAGAACCTGCAAATCGGCAAGCCCGATGCGCCGGCCGGCGAAGTCACGCTGGCCCTGCGCAAGCAACTGACCGACATCCAGTACGGCCGTGCCGAAGACAAGCACGGCTGGCTGGTGAAGTTGTCCTGACTTGCGGGTTGCGTCGCGCGGATGCGTACCCATCCGCGCGATGCTGGTTAGGCGGCTATTCCGTCGCCTCGAACCGATTCGCCGCGACGTTCTTGCGCACTTTTGCAGGATTCCAGATCCGCCCATTCATCGCGATATAGACGCCCGGCGGCAGCGATTGCACGGCACCGACCGCACAGCCGATGTTGAATTCGGCGTCGGAACCACGGAAGCGCGCCGGGTTCAGCGCGCCGGTCAGGACGATCGTCTTGCCTGCGATGTCGGCCAGCGCACGCGCGGTATCGACCATGGTGTCGGTGCCGTGGGTCACCAGCACGCGCTGCGCCGGTTGCGCGGCGATGGTGGCGCGCAACAGTTCGCGGTCGGCGGCGGTGATGTGCAGCGAATCCTTGCGCAGGATCGGGATGACGTTGAAGCGGAAGCCCACGCCCAGTTCCTTGAGGATTCCGCCGATTTGCGGGTCGCCGATCTGGTAGTCGGACTTGTCATCGAAATAGATCTTGTCGATGGTGCCGCCGGTGGTGACGATCAGCAGTTCGTCCATCGTGGTACTCCGTGGAAGTGAATGCGCAATTCTACGATTTGTGCGAACGCTTGCCGAAGCGCGCCTGCAAGCCGGGCCAGTTCGACGCCAACACCGCCAGCAGCGACAGCGCGACCGCGCTCAACGCAAAGCCCGCTTCCGCCGGCCGCGACCACGCTGCCATCACCCCGTGGCAGAACCACGCCAGCGCCAGCACGCCGGCCCAGAACGGCGCGCGCTTCGCGCCAAACTTCGTGGCGATGGCCAGCAGCAACGGCGGTGCAACGAACACCAGCATGCTTGCCAGCAAGTGCTTGTCGGTACGGAACCACAGTGCATACAGCGCCGCCAGCGTCAGCAAGAGGCTGATCAGGATGTGTCGTGACATGTTCAATGCCGGCATGCTCATGCCAGCTTGCACGCGATGGCCGCCACGCGCCGCCCCAGTGCGCGTGCCAGCGCGGCTTCCTCGTCGCTGGGTGCGGGGTTGTCATCGCCGCCGGCGACATGGCTGGCACCATAGGGCGTGCCGCCGGTCCTGGTTGAACTGAGCAGCGGCTCGGTAAAAGGAATGCCGACGATCAGGCAGCCGTGGTGCAACAGTGGCACCTGCATCGACAGCAGGGTCGATTCCTGCCCGCCGTGCTGGCTTGCGGTTGAAGTGAACACCGCCGCCGGTTTGCCAGCCAGGGTGCCGCTGGCCCATTCCGCACCCAATGTGTCGATGAAATGCTTGACCGGCGCGGCCATGTTGCCGAAGCGGGTAGGGCTGCCAAGGATCAGCCCGGCACATTCGGCCAGGTCGCTTTTTTCGACATAGGGCGCGCCGTCTTCCGGTACCGGCGGTGCGGATTGCTGCGTTACCGGCGCGACCGGCGGCAAGCTGCGCAAGCGCGCGCTGCAGCCTTCGACTTCACCGATGCCGCGCGCGATCTGCCGCGCAAGCTTGGCCACCGAACCGCCGCGGCTGTAGTAGAGGACGAGAATGTCGGGCATGGGCGGGAATGAGGATTTGAGAAGGGAAGAAGCTTATCCGCTTTTGCCCGTCTCTCGTTTCCCCACATCGGTTACCCTTGCCCTGATGGAGCCGCTGCACACGATCAATCGCTGGACCGAACGCCTGCGCGACCGCGAGCGCGTCGGCAGCTTCGCCCGCTTCATGGCACGGCGCTTCCTTGACGATCGCCTGTTCCTGGCTGCGGCGGCATTGTCCTACACCACCGTGTTCGCGCTGGTGCCCTTGGCGATGGTGGTGTTCGGCGTGTTGTCGGCCTTCCCGATGTTCGCCGAATGGCGCGAGCAACTCACCGACTACGTGTTCTCCAACTTCGTGCCCAGCGCCGCCAACGCGGTCAAGGACAAGTTGTTCGAATTCCTCGGCAATTCCGGCAAGTTGACCGTGGCCGGTGCGATTGGCCTGATCGTGTCGCTGTTGATCACCCTCAACAGCATCGAAGGCACCTTCAACCGCATCTGGCGCGTGTCCGGCGCGCGGCCACGACTGAGCCGCTTCCTGGTCTATTGGACTGTGCTGACCTTGGGCGCACTGCTGGCGGCAGCTTCGCTGGCCTTGTCGGCGTGGATTTTCGCCTTGCCCCTCCTGCGCGACACGGTCGAAGGCAAATGGCTGTCCGGCCTGGCCTTGCGTAGTGCGCCGGTGCTGATCGAACTGCTCGCCATTGCCGCGATTTACCGCGTGGTGCCGCATCGCACCGTGCAACTGCGCTACGCCTTCGCGGGCGCCTTGGTCGCCACCTTGCTGCTGGAGGCAATCAAGTGGGGTCTGGGACTGTACCTGTCCACGTTCAATGCCTACGAAAAGCTCTACGGCGCCCTGGCTGCATTGCCGATCCTGTTGCTGTGGATCTACCTGTGCTGGGTGGCGGTATTGCTGGGCGCGTCATTCGCGTCGGCGATTTCGGCTTTCCGCTACCAGCCGGCATCGATGCGTTTGCCGGCCGGTTACGAAATCTACGGCCTGCTGCGCCTGCTGGGTCGCTTCGACCAAGCGCGCGCGCAAGGACGTGGCCTGCATGTCGATGAAATGCTGGAACTGGAGCCGATCCTCACCGACTCGCTGGTGCAGCAATTCATCGATCAGTTGAGTGACATCGGCTTGTTGCGCCGCGCCGAGAATGGCGAATGGCTGTTGGCGCGCGACATCGACACGCTTGTCCTGGCCGAACTGTACGAAGCCTGCCAATTGCGCATTCCCGTCGCCGAAGCACAACTGCCGCATCGCGACGATGTGCTCGGCCAAGCCGCCTTGGCGGCATTGAACGACTTGCGCATTCCGCTGCGCGAACTGCTCAAGCGCAACGTCCACGATCTGTACGCACACACCCGGGAAACCAACCCATGAAACTCCGCATCGGCCTGCTGGCCACATTGGCCGGCGTGTCGGCCTGCCAGCGCGAAGCCGCGCCACCACCTGCAACGCCCGCAGCGGAACAAGCGCCTGCACCCGCCGCGCCCAACGATGTCACCGCCGAATATCCGACGCTGAAACTGCCCGCCGTCGATGGCAGCACCTATGACCTGGCCGCGCATCGCGGCAAGTGGGTGGTGGTGAATTTCTGGGCAACCTGGTGCACGCCGTGCCTGGCGGAAATGCCGGACCTCGATGCGCTGGACAGGGCGCGCGAAGACATCGACGTGGTCGGCCTGGCATTCGACGAAATCGAAACCGCCGACATGCTGGCCTTCCTGAAGGAACACCCGGTGTCGTACCCGGTCGTCATCATCGATACCTTCAATCCGCCGGCCGATTTTGCCGTGCCGCGCGGCTTGCCGATGACCTACCTGATCGCGCCGGATGGCAAGGCGTTGAAGCCTTTCCTTGGTCCGGTGACCGCAAAGGAAATCGAACGCGCCATTGCCGCGCATGTGCCGTAGCCCCATACCCCGGCCCGTTCCCGTCCGATGCACGTCAGGCACCACGCTCCGGCACCACCCATCGCACCGCGCATCCGTTTCATCCGCAACCCTCACTTGACAGTCACCGGGGGCGGCGTGGCATCTTGTCACGGATGCGTACCGCCACCACCACCATGATTACCGGCATCATCACCATTACCGTGGTGCGGCCGGCTGTGTACGCGTAACTTTCCGAACACACCGCCCCGCACCGGATCAGGTCGCGGGGCCACCTGCGAGCTGATGCGCACGGGGCCTCACCCCCAACGAGGTCCGTTCCATGTCGTCCGCCGTCGCCGCAAAACCTGAAACCGCGCTGTTCCCGCGCACCGTCGTGCACAAGTTCGGCGGCACCTCCGTTGCCGATGCCGAGCGCTACCGCCACGTCGCCAGCCTGCTGCTGGCGCGCGAGGAAACCGAACAGGTCGCCGTGGTCTCGGCGATGAAGGGCGTCACCGACGCGCTGATCGAACTGTGCAACCTGGCCGCGAAGGGCGACGAATCCTGGCGCGAACGCTGGCACGAACTGCGCGCCCGCCATCGCGGCGCGGCGGTGGCGCTGCTGGGCGAAGGTTCCGGCGCGGTGATCGAATGGCTGGACGAACGCTTCGGCAAGCTGGAGGAAATCCTCGGCGCGCTGGTGGTGATCGGCGGCCTACCGGAAGAAGTGCTCGACCGCGTGCAGGGCCTGGGCGAGGTGTGTTCGGCGCGCCTGCTCGGCGAATACCTGAAATCGCAGGGCGAGGATTGTGCGGTGCTGGACGCGCGCGACGTGCTGGTGGTCGAACACAACGACCTTGGCGTGCACGTCGATTGGGAAGTCAGCGCGAAGAAGCTGGCCGACTGGCGCAAGGCCAACCCGCAACCGCGCGTGGTCGCCACCGGCTTCGTTGCCCGCGACAAGGACGGCCGCTTCGCCACCCTGGGCCGCAACGGCAGCGACTACAGCGGCGCGATCTTCGCCGCCTTGTTCAACGCCTGCGAACTGCACATCTGGACCGACGTCGATGGCGTGCTCTCGGCCGATCCGCGCGTGGTGCCCGAGGCCGTGCAACTGGCGGTGCTGAGCTACGACGAAGCCTGCGAACTGGCCTATTTCGGCGCAAAAGTCGTCCACCCGCAAACGATGGCGCCGGCGATCGAGCGCGGCCTGCCGATCATCATCCGCAACACCTTCAATCCCGAGCATCCCGGCACCCGCATCGTTGCCGACAGCGACAATTCCGGCCCGGTCAAGGGTTTGACCCTCAGCGACAAGCTGGCGCTGGTCAACCTGGAAGGCACCGGCCTGATCGGCGTACCCGGCACCGCGCAGCGCGTGTTCGCCGCTTTGCGTGATGCGCGCGTGTCGGTGGTGATGATTTCGCAGGGCTCGTCCGAGCATTCGATCTGTTGCGTGGTCAAGGCGGCCGAAGCCCGGCGCGCGCAGGACGCCTTGCTCACCGCTTTCGCGCACGAATTGAACATTGGCCAGATCCAGCGCGTGCAACTGACCGAAGGCGTCAGTGTGCTGGCTGCGGTCGGCGATGGCATGGCCGGCACGCCGGGCGTTTCAGCGCGCTTGTTCGAATCGCTGGCGCGCGCGCAGGTCAACATCCTCGCCATCGCCCAAGGTTCGTCCGAACGCAATATCTCGGTGGCCATCGACAGCCGCGATGCGACCAAGGCATTGCGCGCCGCGCATGCCAGCTTCTGGCTATCGCCGCAGACCTTCGCCGTCGGCGTGATCGGGCCTGGCAATGTCGGCGCGGCCTTCCTCGACCAGTTGCACGCAGCGCAACCCAAGCTGCTGGGCAAGGCCAATCTTGATTTGCGCCTGTGTGCGATTGCCTCGCGCAAGAAAATGCTGCTGGACGAACGCGGCGTGCGCGGCGACTGGCGCGCGGCGCTGGATGCTTCGCCCACCGCGACCGAGCTGGATCGCCTTGCCGCGCACTTGAAGAACACCCACCTGCCGCACGCGATCATCGTTGACTGCAGCGCCAGCCCGGATGTCGCCGCGCATTACGCCGCGTGGCTGGCCGCCGGCATCCACGTGGTCACGCCGAACAAGCAGGCCGGCAGCGGCGCGCTGGCGCAATACCACGCCATCCATGATGCGGCGGCGACCAGCGGCGCGCGTTTCCGCTACGAGGCCACGGTCGGCGCCGGCCTGCCGGTGATTTCCTCGTTGCGCGACCTGCTCGACACCGGCGATGAATTGCTGTCGATCGAAGGCATCTTCTCTGGCACGCTGGCGTGGCTGTTCAACAAGTTCGACGGCAGCGTGCCGTTCTCGCAACTGGTCAGCGAAGCGCGCGCGATGGGTTATACCGAGCCGGATCCGCGCGACGATCTTTCCGGCGTTGACGTGGGCCGCAAGCTGGTGATCCTGGCGCGCGAAGCCGGCCGCGAACTGTCGCTGGAAGACGTGGCCATCGAAAGCCTGGTGCCTGAATCGCTGCGCGGCGCGGGCGTGGACGAATTCATGACGCGCCTGCCCGAAGTCGATGCCGCCTTCGCCGCGCGACTGGAAAAAGCCAAATCCGCCGGCAAGGTGTTGCGCTATGTCGCAAGGCTGGACGAAGCCGGCAAGGCCAGCGTCGGCCTGGTGGAATTGCCGGCTGATCACGCCTTTGCGCACCTGCGCCTGACCGACAACATCGTACAGTTCACCACCGCACGCTACCGCGACAACCCGCTGGTGGTGCAAGGCCCCGGCGCGGGACGTGAAGTCACGGCGGCCGGTGTATTCGCCGACCTGCTGCGTGTCGCGGCAGGGCAGGGAGCAAAGCTGTGAGCCGAATGCAAGCGAAGGCTTTTTCGCCGGCATCGGTCGGCAATGTCGGCGTCGGCTTCGACATTCTTGGCCATGCGATTGCCGGCGTGGGCGATACGGTCAGCGTGCGTCGCATTGATGAACCGGTCGTACGTATCGTGGCGATTCGCGGCACCACGATTGATCTGCCGCTGGATGCACCGTCGAACACTGCTGGCGCGGCTTTGATCGCCTTGCGAGATGAATTGAAGTTGCCGTTCGGCTTCGAAGTGGAAATCGACAAGGGCATCCCGCTGGGTTCGGGCATGGGGGGGTCGGCTTCATCCTGCGTGGCCGCGTTGGTGGCGGCGAACGAATTGCTGGACACGCCGCTGTCACGCGAAGCTTTGTACCCGTTCGCGCTGGTCGGCGAAGCGGTCGCCAGCGGCGGCAAGCACGGCGACAACCTCGGGCCGATGCTGTTGGGCGGCGTGGTGCTGGCCACTGCCGAAAGGCTGGTCAAGCTGCCGGTGCCGCAGGCATGGCATTCGCTGCTGGTACACCCGGAAGCCATCCTCGAAACCCGCCGCGCGCGTGCTGCCTTGCAAGGTGCCTACGAGCTGAAGGAATTCGTGCAGCAAAGCGCAAACCTGTCGATGGTGCTGGCCGGTTGCTTCAACGGCGATGCAGACCTGGTACGCGCCGGCTTGAACGACGTGCTGGTCGAACCACGCCGCGCGCCGCTGATCGTCGGCTTCGATGCGGCGAAACAGGCGATGCTCGATGGCGGCGCATTCGGCGCGAGCATTTCCGGCGCGGGGCCGAGTGTGTTTGGCTGGTTTGCGAGCAAGGCCGAGGCCGAAGCCACTGCGCCGAAGGTACAGGCTGCGTTCGCGCAGGCGGGTTTCGACAGCCAAGCTTGGGTGTCGCCGCTGGAATCGCCCGGCGCGGTGGTGCTGTAACAACGGTTTTCATTGATTACTTCAGAATCGTCATCCCGGCGGAAGCCGGGATCCAGCTCTTGCACTTGCTGTTGTTTTTCCAGATGGCAGGCGCAAGTGCAAAGGCTGGATCCCGGCTTCCGCCGGGATGACGAGCAAAAACAAAGGCTACGTCATGCAATTCATTTCCACCCGTAATAACACCCCCGCCGCCACCCTCAGCGCAGCCATTGCCGCCGGTCTTGCACCGGATGGTGGCTTGTATGTGCCGCAGCAATTGCCAGCCGCACGTGAACTCGCACCCGGCGCGAATCTTGCAGAAACAGCGGCAGCGTTGCTGCAACCGTTCTTTGCAGGCGACGCGCTGGAAAGCGAACTGCCCAGCATCTGCGAAACCGCTTTCGACTTCCCCGCGCCGCTGCAAGCGCTGGCAACGCCGGGCGATCACGTGCTGGAGCTTTTCCACGGCCCGACCGCCGCGTTCAAGGATTTCGGCGCGCGTTTCCTGGCGCAATGCCTGACCCGACTGCGCCGCGATACCGACAAGCCGTTGACCATCCTCGTTGCCACCTCCGGCGATACCGGCGCAGCCGTGGCTGCGGCCTTTCACCAGGTGCCGAACCTGCGCGTGATCGTGCTGTACCCGGATGGCCGCGTGTCGCCGCGACAGGCGCACCAACTGGGATGCTTCGGCGACAACATCGCTGCGTTGCGCGTGGCCGGTTCCTTCGACGATTGCCAGGCGCTGGTCAAGCAGGCCTTGAACGATGCCGACCTGCAGGCACAAGCGCCGCTGTCCTCGGCCAACAGCATCAGCCTGGGTCGCCTGTTGCCGCAGATGTCGTACTACGCGCACGCGGCCTTGTCGCACCGCGCCGCCACCGGCAATGCGCTGAACTTCGTGATTCCCACCGGCAACCTGGGCAATGCAATGGCGGCGATCATCGCCCGCGCGCTGGGCGTGCCGCTGGGCTGGATCGTGCTGGCGACCAATGCCAATCGCGTGCTGCCGGATTATTTCGCAGGCGGCGATTACGCGCCCAAGGCCAGCGTTGCGACGCTTGCCAATGCGATGGATGTGGGTGCACCAAGCAATTTCGAACGCCTGCGCTGGTTGTATCGCGGCGATGATGCGGCGCTGCGTGCGGCATTCACCTCGCAAGGCGTCGATGACGCAACGATCCGCGAAGTCATCGCCCGCCGTTTCCGCGACCATGGCGAAATCTTCTGCCCGCATACCGCCACCGCGGTGAAGGTGCTGGAAGACCTGCGTGCCGCCGGTGAAGCCGGCGACTGGGCAGTGGCGGCCACCGCGCATCCGGCCAAGTTCGAGAGCGTTGTCGAACCGCTGATCGGCCGCGCAGTGCAAGTGCCGCCGGCACTGGATGAATTGCTGCAACGCTCCGCGCACGCCACGCCGGTCCCGGCGCAATACGATGCATTGAAGCAGGCGGTGCTGGACTGAGGACAGGCCAGGCTCGGCGGGCGCGGTGCCGGTTGCCGCGCTTTCTGCCAAAATCCGCCCATGCAGATCAAGGGCAAGGCGACTTCACTGGATATCGCGCACCTGGCCGGGGTTTCCCAGCCGACGGTGTCGCGCGCGCTGCGCGGCAGCCCGATGGTCAACGAGGAAACCCGCAAGCGCATCCTCGAAATCGCCGAACGCCTGAACTACAAGGTGGACAAGAACGCATCGAACCTGCGCCGGCAACAGACCGGCACGCTGGCGCTGCTGTTCTTCGAAGATCCCACGCCGGACGAATCGGCGATCAACCCGTTCTTCCTGTCGATGCTTGGCTCGATCACCCGCGCCTGCGCGCAGCAGGGTTATGACTTGCTGATCTCGTTCCAGCAGCTTTCGACCAACTGGCATGTCGATTACGAAGACAGCAACAAGGCCGATGGCCTGATCCTGCTGGGCTATGGCGATTACCTCGAAGCGCAGCCGCGCTTGCAGCGGCTGGTGGAGCAGGGCACGCATTTCGTGCGTTGGGGCGCGGCCTTGCCCGGCCAGCCCGGCGTGTCGATCGGTTGCGACAATTTCCAGGGCGGCCACGACATTACCGCGCATTTGCTGGAACAAGGCCGTCGCAGGATCGTCTTCCTCGGCCACGCGTCCAACCATTACCCGGAATTCTTCGAGCGCTGGCGTGGCTATGCCGATGCGCTGCGCGAAGCCGGCATCGACGCCGACCCGCAATTGCAGGTGGATGCGGTCACTTCCGAACAATCCGGCGTCGAAGCGATGGAAACATTGCTGGCGCGCGGCGTGGAATTCGATGCAGTATTCGCGGCCAGTGATCTTGTCGCGATCGGCGCGATGAAAGTGCTGCACGAACGCGGCCTGAAAGTGCCGCACGACGTGGCGGTCGCCGGTTTCGACGACATCCCGATGGCCGGCTTCGTCAATCCCGGCCTGTCAACGGTGCAGCAGGATACCAAGGTAGCAGGCCGTATCTTGGTCGAAAGCCTGATCGCGCTGGTCAATGGCGAGAAGGTGGAAAGCCGCACGATCCCGGTGAAACTGGTGTTGCGCGGGTCTTCCGCGGCTTGAGGTTTTCGGAGCGTCTCAAGGCGTTCCGAGGATGCGCACTTCCATCGGTGTGAGCATGCGTTCGCCATTGGCGTTCGCTGCAGTGGACGCAAGCAGTTCCTTCATGCCGTCAGCCACGGTCGCCGCATCGGCGGGCATTGCCGCCGGCGTCGTGCCCAGGTTGACCAGCAGCAGGGTGCGCGCGCCATCGGTTTCACGCAGCAGGCAGACCAGGTTGCCGGCGTCTTCGCAGAGGATGCGCTGCGTGCCGTGGCGCAGTTCGGCGCGCGATTGGCGCAAGGCCAGCAGGCGTTGGTACCAGTGGAACAGTGAATCGGGATCGGCCACTTCCTCTTCCAGCGAAACGCCATCGTGCGAATGGTTGCTGCGTTCGTCCCACCACCAGTGGCCGGCATCGGCGTACCAGATCGCCGAGCCCGGCGCTTCGAGGTCGGCCGACCAGCGGAAGGCTTCGCGCAGCGGGATATGGGCGCGGTCGGACAGGCTTGGGTCGCTGCGAGGCAGGCCGCGCATGCCCAGTTCCTGGCCGTAGTAGAGCAGCGGCTCGCCGGCGGCCAGCAGCGACAGCGCCGCGCCGGCGCGCGCCTTGGTGGCATCGCCTTCGATCAGCGACATGTAGCGCTCGGTATCGTGGTTTTCGATGAACACGATCTGGCCCTTGCCCTTGGGCGTGATCCGTTCGGTTTCGCGCAGGGCTTCATCGATCTTGCGCTTGTCCAGCGCGGTGATCGCCGCGCGCAGCGGGAAGGCGAATACCAGGTCGGCATCGCCGCGCACCAGCCAGTCTTCGCCATAACCCCAGTCGCTTTGTTCGGCGAGGATGCGCAGGCCTGGCCGGCGCTGGCGCAGTGCATCGAAGATCGGCCGCCAGAAACCTGCAAACAGATTTTTCGCCAATCCCTTGTTGTCGAGGTCATCCATCATGTGATCGATTCGGAAACCATCAACGCCATCGCGCCCGCTGCCGTCGCCGTGCGGATCGGCCAGGGACAGCAGCACGCGCTGGAAGTAGTCGCGCACCTCCGGGTTGTCCAGGTTGACCATCGCGATGCCGAGCGGCTTGCCGTCGTAATGCTCCCAGGTGGCGCGGTCGAGAAAAGGTTCGGCGACACCTTTCTTCGCATCGCGCCACAGCAGGTAGCGGGCTTCCGGTGCATCCGGGTTTTGCAGTGCTTTCGTCCACCACGGATGGCCTTCGGCGACGTACTGGATTTCCTGGTCCAGATAGACCTTCAGCCCGCGCGCGTGGGCGGCGCGGACGAAGGCCAGGTAATCCTCGTGGGTGCCGTAGGCCGGATCGATGCCTTCGAAATCGGTCGGGAAATAGTTGTGGTAGAACGGCGAGGGTTGCAGCGGCGTCAGCAGCAGCGAGGTGACGCCGAGATCCTTCAGGTAATCCAGTTTTTCGGTCAGCCCGGCCAGGTCGCCGATGCGGTCGCCGTTGCCGTCGCGGAAGCTGCGCTGGAACAGGTGGTAGAAGACTTCCTCGCCGGCTTTTGCCGGTGCGGGCGCGGGTGCGGGAGGCATGGCTTCGGCTTGGCGTGTGCTGCTGTCCGGCGTTTTCTGGCAGGCGGTCAGGCCGAGTGCGAGCGCCAGCAGCGATGGCAATGCCCAGTGGATGCGTGGGTTCATGAGCTCTCCCCTGAGATGGCGGTTGCGTGCAATACCGCGCCGAAGAAGCGCAGCGTGTCTTCGAGATGGGTTCGCCAGTACGACCATTCGTGGCCGCCGTCGTGTTCGACGTATTGATGGTCGATACCGCTCGCATCCAGCGCGGCATGGAGAGCGCGGTTTGCGTCGATGAAGGGATCGTCGCGACCGCAATCGAAGCGCAGCCGGGGCAATGGATCGCCCGGCGCGGCCAGCGCGGCCAACACGCTGGCATCGCGCGGGTCGTCGCTCCAGCCGTCGCGGGATTCGGCCAGCAGTGCGTCGAATTGCGCAAGCTCGGTCATGGTCGAATGCGCAGCGGCAGCAGCGAAACGGCGACGATGCTTGCCGGCCAGCCGCAGTGCGCCGAAGCCGCCCATGCTCAGACCGGCGATCAGCAGCGGTGAGCGCTCGCTGCACGCCGGCATTGCGGCACGGGCCAGGGCAGGGACTTCCTCCACGATCCAGCGCTCGAAATCCTGCGCGCGATGGCGCAGGTAGCCGGAGCCGTCGCCCCACAAGCCATCGGACGGCATCAGCAAGGCCAGCGGTGGCAGCGCGCCTTCGGCGATCAGCCGCGCGGCGGTGCCGTGCGCATTGCCCTTCAGTGCCCAGGCCCAGTGCGAGCCATAGACGCCATGCAGCAGGATCACGATCGGTAGGTCGTGCAATGTTTCCGCGCCGGGCGGCAGCCACAGGGTGGCGTCGGCGCGCTGGCCCAGGGCTGCGCTCTTGACGGTGGCGAAGCGCAGGCCGCGCGGATCGATGGCCGGGTCGGACAATTCGAGTGTGCGGAAAGGGTGTGCAGTGTTGTTCATGCAAACACCAGCACGGCCTTGCTGCTGCGCCCGGCCAGCATGTCGTCGAAGGCGCGTTGCAGTTGCTCCAATGGATAGCGATGGCTGACCAGCGCATCGACCTGCAGTTCGCCGCGTGCATGCCAGTCGAACAGCCGTGGGAAATCGCGCGCCGGCACGCAGCCGCCGTACAGCGGCGCGAGGTAGCGCTTGTTCCAGAAGAAGTCGGTCAGCTCTACCCGGCCTTCGCCATGCGCGCCGCTGACCTGCAGCGCGTTGCCGCCATCGCGCACCAGCCGCAATGGCAGGAAGGCGAGGGCGGCGACACCGGTGGCCTCGAAGGCATGATCCACGCCACGGCCGCCGTTCAGCGCGCGCACCTGTTCGATGAGGCTTTCGACATCATCGCCGTGCGCCTGCACGCAGTGGGTTGCGCCGAAGTCGCGCGCGCGTTGCAGCCGCTCCGGCACGCGGTCGATGGCGATGATCGTGCTTGCGCCGGCCAGCCGCGCGCCTTGCACCACGTTGAGCCCGACGCCGCCGCAGCCGAGCACCGCAACGCTGTCGCCCGGCGCGGCTTGGGCGATGTTCAACACCGAGCCGACCCCGGTCATCACCGCGCAACCGAGGATGCAGGCGGGATCCGGCGGCAGCGCGTCCGGCAGTGGCACCACCGCTTCGGCACGCACCAAGGCGAAGCGCGAAAACGTGCCCAGGTTGAATGACCGCGCCACCGCTGCGCCACGCCAGCGCGTGCCGCCGGCATGCGCGCGGCTGTCGCCCAGACGCGCGGTGTCGCGTTCCAGCGTGCGCTCGCACAAGGCCTGCGCGCCGCGCCGGCATTGCGCGCATTCGCCGCAGGGAATCGCCCAGTTCAACAGCACGTGCTGGCCGGGGGCAAGACCGCCGACGCTCGCGCCGACGGATTCGATCACGCCCGCGCCCTCGTGCCCCATCACCAGCGGGCCGGGCCAGCGCAGCGAAGCGTGGTCGGTATGGCAGACGCCGGCGGCACGCATTTCCACCCGTACCTCGCCCGGTGCGGGCGCGTCGACTTCGATCTGGTCGATGCAAAAACCGCCTGCGCCATCGGCAATCGCGGCCGGCCCGCGCAACACGTTCACGCCGCGTCGCGCTCGTACAGCACCGGGTTTTTCGGCGTGTTGATGATCTCGCCGACCACTGCGCCGGGACACCACGTATCCCAGTCGTTCTGCTGCATGTGGTTGTCCGGTGCCTTCAACCGCATGTCGCGATCCATGTAGATCACCGTCATTACCGAGCGCGGATTGGCCGACAGGTTCGGTCCAGCGCGGTGGAAGGTCCAGCCCAGGTGGAAGCTCGACTTCACCCAGGTCGAACGGCCCATCGGCGAACGGGAAACCATGCGCCTGCATGTTGGCGGTGATCTCGCGCTCGCTCTCGTCGGAAATGCCCAGGTCGCGGCCGAATTCCACATCCTGGCTGCCGGTGAAGAAACCCAGCGGGCCCATGTCCTGCGGCACCGCCTGCAACGGTACCCACGCGGTCACCGTGCGGTCGCTGGCCAGCGGCCAGTAATACTGGTCGGCATGCGCCGGGGTGATGCCGCCGCCGGGTTCCTTATACAGCGACTGGTCGTGGTACAGGCGCACGCCTCGAACCCGCAACAGTGCCGCGGCGATGCTGGCCAGGCGCTTGCCGAACACGAATTCGCGCGCCCGCCCGCCTTGCTCCCACAGGTTCATCACCTGCAGGAAGGCGCGGTCGTAGGTGCTGCGTTCCTCCATCGGCACGGTCTGGGTATTGAGGGCGATGGTCAGGCGCGTGATCTCCTCGCCGTAATGGCGCAGGGTTTCGGCGTCGAACACATCCTTGAGGCGGATGAAGCCATCGCGGTTGAAACGTGCGATCTGTTCTTCGGTCAACGGGTAAGGGGCATCGAGGGTCGTGGTCATGGCGGTCTCGTCAGGAAGATAAGGAACAGGCTTTCGCGTGTCCGGGTGAAAGGGGATTGCGCGCATCCGTCGCGCCGGATGGATCGGTGCCTGCGGCAGTCGTTTTCATGACTTGTCGCGATGCCCGCGCACCCGCAGCGCGAACAGACCGGAAACGACCAGGCTGACACCGCCGAGCACCAGTACCCGGATCGGTTCGCCACCCAGCAGGTGCGACAGCAGGAAACCGAGCGTGCTAACCGCCACCAACTGCGGGATCACGATGAAGAAATTGAAGATGCCCATGTAGACGCCCATCTTTGCCGCCGGCAGGCTGTCGGTCAGCATCGCGTAGGGCAGCGACAGGATCGACGCCCACGCAAAGCCCACGCCGACCATCGACAGCAACAACCATTGCGGGTCGCGGATGATCGCCATCGACAGCAGGCCGATTCCGCCCAGCAGCAGGTTCAACAGATGGCTGATGCGCAGGCCGAAGCGGCGCGCCATCCACGGGATCGCGATCGCCGCCAGCGCAGCGAAGCCGTTGTAGGCGGCAAACAGCACGCCGACCCAGTTTGCGCCTTCGTTCCACAGCGCCGATGCGGTGTCGCTGACGCCGTAATGGTGGCGGGTCACTGCCGCGGTGGTGTAAAGCCACATGCAGAACAGGCCGAACCACGAAAAGAACTGCACCAGCGCCAGTTGCCGCATCGTCACCGGCATGTCGTGCAGATCAGCGGTCAGCGCCGCCAGCATCGAAGTGGATGGCATGCGCACTGCTACCAGTCGCAATACGCCATAGGCCAGCGGCAGCGCCGCCAGCACATACAGCATCCGGTCCCAGCCGAAGAGCCACACCGCAGCGACGCCGAGCAGCCCGGCAAACAGCCACGGCAGGCCGCCGGTTGCCGATGGCACGGCGACCGTTTCGCGGCGGGCATCCTCCGGATCCGCATCGTCGAAGCTGCGCAACACCTCCGGCGGATACTCGCGCGTGCGCAGTACCGTCCACCCGATCGCCAGCAGCAGCACCATGCCGCCGGCATAAAAGGCGTAACGCACGGTATCCGGCACCACGCCCGCCGCAGCGGTATTGGCCACGCCGGCCTTCGCCAGCAGCCACGGCAGCAGGCTGGCCACCACCGAGCCGACGCCGATGAAGAAACTCTGCATCGCGTAGCCGCTGGGCCGCTGCTTCGGTGAAAGCTGGTCGCCGACGAAGGCGCGGAACGGTTCCATCGACACGTTCAACGAAGCATCGAGCACCCACAGCGTGCCGGCCGCGATCCACAGTTGCGGCGAGTTCGGCATCACCAGCAAGGCGGCGGTCGAGAAGATCGCGCCCCACAGGAAATACGGACGGCGTCGTCCCAGTCGTGTCCATGTGCGGTCGGAGAAGTAGCCGATCACCGGCTGTACCAGCAGCCCGGTCAGCGGTGCGGCGATCCACAAGCCCGGCACCTGTTCCATGTCCGCACCCAGGGTCTGGAAGATGCGGCTGACATTGGCGGTCTGCAACGCGAACCCGAACTGGATGCCAAGAAAGCCGAAGCACATGTTCCAGATCTGCCAGAACGACAGTTGCGGCTTGCTTGTCATTGCGCACGATCCCAGTTGCTTCGATGCACGCATTGTCGGTGGTTTGCATGCGTGGGTTCTTGTCGCGCCGCAGCATGCATGGCATTCCCGTGCAAGTGCGCACGCATGCGTTTCAGGCCTTGTTTTCAGTGCTTTCATGGTGGTGACGGTAGATTCTTCGCAACGATGCTCGCGCCGCGCCTGCATACGTATTCATCACCGACCAAGACTTTATGCACGCATGTGCAAGCGGCCACTGTGGAATAGTTGCGCCCGGCAAAACGACGGGAGTGCTCGGGTGGCGACGCAGAAGTCGGCGGACTGGTGGCGCGGTGCGGTGATCTACCAGATCTACCCGCGCAGCTACATGGACATGGATGGCGATGGCGTCGGCGACCTGCCGGGCATCATCCAGCACCTCGACTACATTGCCGGCCTCGGCATCGATGCGATCTGGATTTCTCCGTTCTTCAAGTCGCCGATGGCCGATTTCGGCTACGACATCGCCGACTACCGCGACGTTGACCCGTTGTTCGGCACGCTGGACGATTTCGACCGATTGCTGGCCAAGGCGCATGGGCTCGGCCTGCGGGTAATGATCGACCAGGTGTTCAGCCACACCTCCAGCGAACACGACTGGTTCCGCGAAAGCCGCCTTGGTCGCGACAATCCCAAGGCCGACTGGTACGTGTGGGCCGAGCCGAAAGACGATGGCACCCCGCCGAACAACTGGATGTCGCTGTTCGGCGGCGTGGCCTGGCGCTGGGAGCCGCGCCGCGAGCAGTACTACCTGCACAACTTCCTGTCCTCGCAGCCGGATCTCAACTTCCACCATGCCGAAGTGCGTGACGCGACGCTGGACAACGTCAAATTCTGGCTGGATCGCGGCGTGGATGGCTTCCGCCTGGACGCGATCAACTTCTGCTATCACGACGCGCAATTGCGCGACAATCCGGCCAAACCGAAGGAAAAGCGCACCGGCCGCGGCTTCAGTCCCGACAATCCCTACGCTTACCAGTACCACTACCATAACAACACGCAGCCGCAGAACCTGGCGTTCCTGGAGTCGCTGCGCTTGCTGCTGGACCACTATCCGGGCACGACCACGCTGGGCGAGATTTCCTCCGAGGACTCGCTGGCCACCACGGCCGAATACGTCAACGAACGTCGCCTGCACATGGGTTACAGCTTCGAACTGCTGACCGACGATTTCAGCGCCGGCTACATTCGCGGCACGGTCGAGCGGCTGGAAGCGGTGATGACCGAAGGCTGGCCGTGCTGGGCGATTTCCAACCATGACGTGCAGCGCGCGGTGACGCGCTGGGGCGGCAACAACCCGCCGCCGCAACTGGGTGCGATGCTGGTCGCGCTGGTGTGCTCGCTGCGCGGCTCGGTATGCCTGTACCAGGGCGAGGAACTGGGCCTGCCGGAGGCCGACGTGCCATACGAAGCCTTGCAGGATCCCTACGGCAAGACCTTCTGGCCGAACTTCAAGGGCCGCGATGGTTGCCGCACGCCGATGCCGTGGCGCGACTGCGACGATGGCGCGTTCACCAGTGGCACGCCGTGGCTGCCGATCCCGGCCGAACATCGCCGCCGCAGCGTCGAGACCCAACACGCCGATCCGGATTCGACGCTCAACAAGGTGCGCGATTTCCTGCGATGGCGCCATGCGCAACCGGCATTGCGCGAAGGCGGCATCGGATTTCTCGATGCGCCGGAACCGGTGCTGGCTTTCGTCCGCGAGCATGAAGGGCAGGCACTGCTGGTCGCGTTCAATCTGTCGAACGAAGCGGTTGCCTGGAAGATGCCTTCCGATCTTGGCGCTGAAGCGGACGACCACCATGGCCTGCTTTCCGGCCGCATCGAGGAGGGCGAACTCCGCTTGCCGGCGTACGGCGCATTCTTCGCGTGGACTGATCACATGACCGGATGAGCAATATGGCCAACGTTCGGAAATTCATCCTGTTCCTGCTGGCGCTTCTTTTCCCGGTCCTTGCGTTGCCCGCGCAAACCGGCAACCAATGGCGCGAGGAAAAACTGTCGGTCCCGGCGTTTCTCGGTGAATCGCTCGACGTCCGCGCCTTGCTGCCGCCGGGTTACGACGGCAAGCACCGCTATCCGGTGCTCTATCTCAACGATGGCCAGGATAGCGAGGCGGTCGGCCTGAAATCGACCCTGCAACGCCTGCACACCGAAGGTCGAATTGCCCCGTTGATCGTCATCACCATCGGCATGCCGAAGGACCGCCTCGGCGCTTATGGCCTGTCCGATCGCCTGTCCGCGCGCAGCCTGGTCGGTGGTTCGCGGGCTGGCCTCATCGGCACGCAGGCCCACGCCTATTCGGAATGGCTGGCCGGGTCGCTGGTGCCCTTCGTCGATGCGCGCTATCGCAGCGTGCCGCGCCCGCAGGGTCGCGCGATCCTTGGTTGCGTCGCTGGGCGGATTGAATGCGTTCAACCTTGGCTGGCAGTATCCGGAAACCTTCGGCATCGTCGGCGCATTTTCGCCGTCGTTCTGGCTGGCCGGCGAACGCAACGACGCGGCGACGATCCAGCGCACGCGGATGGCGCAGCACATGGTCGATGCCGGTACCAAGCGCGAAGGGTCGCGTTTATGGTTGTCGGTCGGCGACCGCGAGGAAACCGATGATCGCGATGGCGACGGCATCATCGATGCGGTTGACGACGCACGCGACCTGATCAATGGCTACGCCGGCAACGACGCCGCGTTGCGCGGCCTGCGCCAGCTCGGTTACCAGACCAACCTCGGCGAACGCGACGTGCCGGCTGCCAGCGACACCGTGGCATTCCGCCTGTTCTCCGGCGGCGAACACAACCAGGCCAGTTGGGCGAAGCAACTGCCTGAATTCCTCAACTGGACATTCGCGGCCACCGACAGCGGGAAACTGCTGCATTTCCCGCAATTTTCCTCCTCGCGCGTCGCGGCGCGCAATGTCGATGTCTGGTTGCCGCCCGGCTACGACGACGATCCGCGCAAGCACTATCCGGTGCTTTACCTGCACGATGGCCAGAACCAGTTTGATGCGGCCCGTGACAAGTCCTACGGCGGAACCGCCTGGGGCATCGATACGGAAATGGCCCGGCTCATCGCCAGCGGCCGCATCCGTCCGGCGATCGTGGTCGCGATATGGAACACGCCGGCACGGCTGGCTGAATACATGCCGGCCAAGGCGGTGACCACGGATCAGGTGCATTTCCTCGATGGCTGGCCCGAGATGCCGCGCGGAGAACTTCGCTCGGACGAATATCTTGCCTTCCTCGTTGACGAACTGAAGCCGTTCATCGACGCGCGTTTCCGTGCCTTGCCCGGTCGCGACGACACCCTGCTGATGGGATCCAGCATGGGCGGCCTGATTTCGGCCTACGCAATGACTGAATACCCGCAGGTATTCGGCCGCGCCGCCTGCGTGTCCACGCACTGGCCCGCCGGCCGTGGCGCGGCCATCGACTATTTTGGCAAGCACCTGCCGGACCCGGCGACGCACCGCCTTTATTTCGACCACGGCACGCGCACTCTCGATGCCGCCTATGCGCCCCATCAGCAACGCATGGATGCTGCCATGCAGCAGGCCGGATATCGCCAAGGTGTGAACTGGGTGAGCCGCGTGTTCCCCGATGCCGAGCATTCGGAAAAGTCGTGGCGGGCACGCGTGGAAATACCGCTGCAATTCCTGCTCGGCCGCTGAGTAGGCACCACGTTTTCCATTGGATTTCTGCCGAAAACGGCCATGCCGAGGCGTGCGTTTGCTTGGTCGGTTTGCGCGTTTAACGCTTTTGTCATGAATACGTATGCAGGGCGATTTGTGCGCCAATGGGCGCGACTACCATTGCCGCACGCTTGGAACCTTGTGGTTTCTACGCGATCCGGACGATTCCGGAACAATCCAGAACACCAGACAACGAATTCCTGGAGGGGAAAAATGTCGCAACTCAAGCGCAATCTGCTGTGCGTGGCACTGGTATCGGCAATGATGATGAGCGCGAACGCCGCCCATGCACAGGTGGCCGCCCAGGACGCGCAAGCGGCCGATGAAACCGAGCAGGAAGACGCCGTCGATCTGGACAAGGTAACGGTGACCGGCATCCGTTCGGCCATCGAGAAATCCATCGACACCAAGCAGACCTCGACCTCGATCGTCGAAGCCATCTCCGCCGAAGACATCGGCAAGCTGCCCGACGCCAGCATCGCCGACTCCATCGCGCGCCTGCCGGGCCTGACCGCGCAGCGCGAGCGTGGCCGCGCATCGCAGATCAACATCCGCGGCTTTGCCGGTGACTTCTCCGCCACCACGCTCAACGGCCGCGAACAGGCGACCACCGCCGACAATCGCGGCGTCGAGTTCGATCAATATCCTGCCGAGTTGCTCAACTCGGTGGTGGTGTACAAGACGCCCGACGCCGCGCTGGTCGGGCAGGGGCTGTCCGGCACGGTTGACCTGCGCACCGTGCGCCCTCTGGATTACGGCGAGCGCGTGATGAGCATCGGCGGCCGATACGACCAGAACAAGATCCGCGGGCAGAAGGAAGACGGCAACCGCTACAACCTCGCCTATATCGACCAGTTCGCCGACGGCAAGCTGGGCCTGGCCATTGGCTATGCACACATGGATAGCCCGCAACCTGGCTACCAGAACGAACCGTGGGGGTACACCGGCTTCCGCGGCGATTCCAGCCTGCAGATCATCGGTGGCTCCAAGTTCTTCAAGTTCAACGCCAACAACAAGCGCGACGGCGTGATGGCGACCCTCCAGTTCCGCCCGAACGACGTGTGGGAAGGCACGCTCGATGTGATGCATTCGCGCCTGGAAAGAACCGAGGTCAAGTCTGGCGTCGAGTTCTGGACCGAGTGGGGTGGTGGCACCAGCGTGCGTCCAGGCTGGACATCAAGCAACGGCACCGTCACCGATTCGACCTGGGACGGCGTCTATCCGGTGATCCGAATGGACAGCAACCCGACCGAGAGTAAGCTGGATTCGCTCGGCTTCAACAGCAAGTTCCACTTTGGCGATAGTTGGACGTTGAACACCGATCTGTCGTTCTCGCGTGCCCGCAACAACTACAAGAACATCGAGACCACCGCCGGCATTACCGACGGCACTACCACCATGCATTTCTCGCTGGACCCCAGCGGCATGTTCTATAACTACGAATTCGGCGTGGACCTGTCAGACCCGAATAACCTGGTGATCCGCGGCGTGCCGGATTGGGGTGGTCAGGGCGGCTACTACAAAAACTTCAACGTCGAGGACGAGATCCGCGCATTCCGCGCCAACCTGGTGCGCACCTTCGACGGCAGCCCGATCAACAACATCGATTTTGGCGTCAACTACACCAAACGCAGCAAGTTCAAGACCGACCACGAGGCGCGCCTGTGCCTGGTGGACTGCACCGGTGGCATGGCTGAGTTCGTGCCATTCCCGGGCAGCGTCATCCCCTTCGGCGTGGGCGGCATCGACAAACTCGCCATCTACGACGCCGATACGCTGGTGGCCGCCGGCACCTGGAACATCATCGACTCGCCGCTGGACTGGTTCTGGGGCAAGAGTTGGGATGTCGAGGAGAAGGTGGCCACGGCGTACTTCCAGGCCAACATCGACACCGATATCGGCAACATGCCGTTGCGCGGCAACGTCGGCGTGCAGTACCAGCGTGCCGACCAGCACGGTGCTGGCTACATCCAGGCCAACAACGGCACCACCACCAACCTCGGCGACGTGGTCAGCTACGGCGACAAGTACGGCAAGGTGCTGCCCAGCATGAATCTGGGTCTGGAATTCCTGCCCGAGTTCCATCTGCGCTTTGCCGCCGCACGCCAGTTGATGCGTCCGCCGATGGAGAAAATGCGCGGTGGCATGAGCGTGGGTATATGCGATTCCTGCGCTTCGACGCCGATCTGGTCCGGCAGTGGCGGTAACGCGGCCCTGCAGCCGTGGGAAGCCAACGCCTACGATCTGTCGCTGGAAAAATATTTCAGCACCGAGGCCGGCAACCGCGGCTACGTCGGGTTGGCGTATTTCTACAAGGACCTGGTCAGTTATTTCTGGGATCAGACCGTTCCGTTCGACTTCGCCGGCTTCCCGCTGCCGCCGGCCGAAGCGGGCCAGACCAACTATCCCACCAGCACGCTCGGGCAGATCACGCAACCGGCCAACGGCAAGAATGGTTCGATCAAGGGCTTGGAAGCCACGCTGTCACTGCCACTGGATCTGTTGTGGTCGCCGCTGGACGGCTTCGGCATCGTCGCCAGCTATTCGGATACCAGCAGCAGTATCCGCATGAACCCGGACGATCCCAATTCGTACCCGCTGCCGGGCCTGTCGAAGTACGTATCCAACATTTCCGTCTATTACGAACGCGCCGGCTTCGCACTGCGCTACAACCGCCGTCAGCGTTCGGATTTCGTCGGCGGCATCCGCAACTACGAAGGCGTCGTCAATCCCGAGAAGATCGACGGTGAAGTGGTGCAGGATGCACAGGTCAGCTACAGCTTCGGCGATGGCGCACTCAAGGGCCTGTCGCTGTACCTGCAGGTCAGCAACATAGGCGACGAGCCGTTCACCCGCTCGCTGCCGCAAGGCCCGACCACTTACTGGGAATACGGTCGCACCACGCTGCTGGGCTTCAGCTACAAGTTCTGATCGCTTATCGACTGCATCACACCATTGCACCGCCGGCTCCCACCGGCGGGGTTTTTGTTTCGCGCAGCTGGCAAAGGGCGTTGTGCTTCGCAGCACGAATCCTGCCGAATGTTCTGGTTGGTAATCGACCCTTGCAATCATGCCGGCCGCTGCTTATCGTGCAATCGATTGCATCACGGCTGATTCGCTTTTTGTGCCGGTTGGGAGGTCGGCAGGCAGATGGATATCCATTTGATGCGCCATGACCCTGCGCGACGGGAATTGTTGCGCACCGCGGTGGCCGGCGGTCTTGGCCTGGTTGTCGCCGGGGTTGCCCCCGGATTGGCGGCCGCAACGCCGACCAAGGACAAGCTGAAACATTCCGTCGCCCGCTGGACATTCCCGAAGTGGTCGGTCGAGCAGCTTTGCCGGACGGTCAAATCACTGGGTTTTTCCGCCATCGACCTGGTCGGTCCGGAAGACTGGCCCACGCTGAAGGCGCATGGCATCGACAGCTCCATGTGCAATGGTGCGGAGATCGACCTGAAGAAGGGTTTCGCCGGTGCCGAGTACCACGATGAACTGGTGGCGCGTTACACCCGCCACATCGATATGGTCGCCGATGCCGGCTACCGCAACCTGATCTGCTTTTCGGGCAATCGCAACGGCATGGATCCGGAGCAGGGGTTGATGAATTCCGCAGCAGGTTTGAAGCGCATCCTGGCCCATGCCGAGAAACGTGGCGTGGTGCTGGTGATGGAGCTGCTGAATTCGAAGGTGGATCATCACGACTACCTGTGCGACCACACTGCGTGGGGCGTCGAGCTGTGCAAACGCTTGGGGTCGGACAACTTCGGCCTGCTTTACGACATCTACCACATGCAGATCATGGAAGGCGATGTCATCGCCACCATCCGCGACAACCATGCTTTCTTCAAGCACTACCACACTGCCGGCGTGCCGGGGCGGCACGAGATCGGCGCAGGGCAGGAGCTGAACTATCCGGCCATTTGCGATGCGATCCGCCAGACCGGTTTCGACGGTTACCTTGCGCAGGAATTCATTCCCGCAGGGCCGGATCCGGTAGCCTCGCTGCGCGAGGCGATCCGCATCTGCGGCAACTGAAATCCAATATCCACCCAGGTGAAGAACACCCATGGCAGATAATCATTACGACGCGATCGTCGTCGGTTCGGGCATCAGCGGCGGCTGGGCCGCCAAGGAACTGACCGAGAAAGGGCTGAAGGTGCTGATGCTCGAACGCGGGCGCAACATCGAGCACATCAAGGACTACGTCAATGCAATGAAGGAGCCGTGGGATTTCCCGCATCGCAACCGGCCCACGCAGGCGATGAAGAAGGATTTCCCGGTGGCAAAGCGCGATTACCCGCTGTCCGAGAGCACGCTGGGCATGTGGGCCAACGAGCAGGATTGCCCTTATACCGAGACCAAGCGCTTCGACTGGTTCCGTGGCTACCATGTCGGCGGTCGCTCGCTGTTGTGGGGCCGGCAAAGCTATCGTCATTCCGACATCGATTTCGAGGCCAACGCTCGCGAAGGCATCGCCATCGATTGGCCGATCCGCTATGCCGACATCGCGCCGTGGTACGACCACGTGGAGAAGTTCGCCGGCATCGCCGGTACCGTCGAAGGGCTGGATGTGTTACCCGACGGCCAGTTCCTGCCGCCGATCCCGCTGAACATCGTCGAGAAGGACGTGGCGGCGCGCATCGAAAAGGCTTTCGGCGGCAAGCGCCACCTGATCCACGCGCGTACCGCCAACATCACCGAGCCCAAGCCAGAACAAGGCCGCGTCAATTGCCAGTACCGCAACAAGTGTGTGCTGGGTTGCCCGTATGGTGCTTATTTCTCGACCCAGTCGGCAACGCTGCCGGCGGCGATGGCCACCGGCAACCTGACCTTGCGCCCGTTCTCCATCGTCAAGGAAGTGCTCTACGACAAGGACCGCAAGCGTGCCAGTGGCGTGGAGATCATCGATGCCGAGAACGGCCAGACCTATCGCTACACCGCCAAGGTCATCTTCCTCAATGCATCGGCCTTTAATTCAACCTGGTTGCTGATGAACTCGGCCACCGATGTATGGGAAGGCGGCCTGGGTTCTGCTTCGGGCGAACTGGGCCACAACGTGATGGATCATCATTTCAAGGTGGGGGCAACCGGCCGGGTCGAGGGCTATCTGGACAAGTACTACTTCGGTCGTCGCCCGAGTGGCTTCTATATCCCGCGTTTCCGTAATGTCGGTGGCGATAGCCGCGGCTACGTGCGCGGGTTTGGTTACCAAGGCGCTGCCAGTCGCACCAACTGGTCGCGCGAGATTGCCGAACTGAACATCGGCGCAGACTTGAAGCAAGCGCTCAGCTTGCCGGGCGACTGGGGCATCGGCATGACCGGGTTCGGCGAAATGCTGCCCTATCACGACAACACCATCCGCCTGGATCCGCAGCGCAAGGACAAATGGGGCCTGCCGGTGCTGGCGATGGACGTGAGCCTGCGCCAGAACGAATTGTCCATGCGCAAGGACATGGGTGCGGATGCTGCCGAGATGCTGGAAGCCGTCGGCGTCAAGGATGTCAGCGCATTTGAGACCGATTACGCACCTGGCATGGGCATCCACGAAATGGGCACGGCACGCATGGGCCGCGACCGCAAGACCTCGGTGCTGAACATGCACAACCAGGTCTGGGATGCGCCGAATGTCTATGTCACCGACGGTGCCTGCATGACCTCGGCCAGCTGCGTGAACCCGTCGCTGACCTACATGGCGCTGACCGCGCGCGCGGCGGACCACGCAGTGCGCGAACTCAAGGCGGGGAACTTGTGATGGAACGTCGCGAATTGTTGAAGATGATCGCCGCCGCCACCGGCGCGGCAATGATCGGCATTCCCGCCTTCGTTCATGGGCAGTCGCCGGTTCCGGCGGGGCAGGGTGCTTTCTCCGATGGCGAAGTGGCGATGCTGGATGAAATCGCGGAAACCATCCTGCCGCGCACCGATACGCCCGGTGCGAAAGACGCGGGCGTTGGCGTGTTCATGGCGCGCTACGTGAGCGATTGCCTGTTGCCGCAAGACCAGGCGGCGTTCCGCGCGGGCTTGGCCGATTTGGACAAGCGTGCCGGCGGCAGTTTCGTGGCGCTGGCGGCCGATGCCCGTGCCGGATTGCTGCGTGTCGTGGATGCCGAAGCCCGTGCTTCGGGCAATCCGCAACCGCATTACTTCACCATGATGAAGCAGACCGCCATCTTCGGCTTCTTCACTTCCGAAATCGGCGCAACGCAAGTACTGCGCTACGTTGCCGTGCCGGGTTATTACGACGGTGACATGCCGTATGAGCCCGGCACGCCCGCCTGGGCAACCTGACGAAAGGATGTGGGAGGAAACATGTCGAACAAGCCGATCCTGATCGCCGCCAGTCTGCTGGTCCTGTTGCCCGCCTGCGGGCGGGCGCAAGACGCGCCGCAAACCGATCCGGCCAGAACCGAAGTGTGGAAGCCGGTGCCGGTGCTCGTCGCCACGCCGGTGGGTGCAGCACCGTCCGATGCGGTGGTGTTGTTCGATGGCAAGGATCTGTCGGCGTGGGAATCGACGCAGGGCGGCGCGGCGCCGTGGCGTGTTGCCGAGGGCGCTTTCACCGTGGTGCCGGGCAGCAAGGACATCCGCACGAAAAAGCGTTTCTGCGACATCCAGTTGCACGTCGAATGGCGCAGCCCGGTCGAGACGAAGGGTTTCGATGGCCAGCATCGCGGCAACAGCGGCATCTTCCTGCAGGGTCTTTACGAATTGCAGGTGCTCGACAGCTACAACAATTCGACTTATCCCAACGGGCAGGCGGCTTCGATCTACAAGCAATCCATTCCGCTGGTGAATGCTTCGCGCGCGCCAAGCCAGTGGCAGGTCTATGACGTCATCTGGAAAGCACCGCGCTTCTCCGAAGGTGGCGGGCTGCTCTCGCCGGCACGCATCACTGTATTGCACAACGGCGTGCTGGTACAGAACGATACCGTGGTGTCGGGAAAGACCGAATACATCGGCGCGCCTTCGTACTCCCCGCACGACTGTGCGCCGATCCAGCTGCAGGATCACGATTCCCGGGTCAGCTTCCGCAATATCTGGGTGCGTGAGTTGTAAGGAGGCGAATACGGGGCAGCCTTCGCCTCAGCCGTCATCCCAGCGTTCGCTTGGATGACGAACATGCATCGGCGTGTTCGTCGGAGCAAAGGCTGGCTTGTTCAAAGACTCACTGACGACCGGCTCACCGGATCGGCAAAGTCGCCCAGCCCGAGTTCTGCCAGTATTCCATTCAAATGGCTGTAAGCCTCCGGTGTGGGACCGGGGTAGGGCCCGGCGATCGGCACATTGCCCAGATAGCCGATATCTTCAATTCCTTCCGGCGTGCAGAACCAGGCCGCCAGTACCAAGTTGCGCAACCGTGCGAAGGCTTTGGCAATGCGCTGGAATTGTTGCGGGGTTTGTTCGTTGTCGTAGGCAATGCTGTCGATGATCGCCAGTCGCGCCGGTTCGCCGAGTGCCGTGAATGGCTTCGAAAAGCGCAGGGCGGCCTCGTCGTCGAGCCAGGCCAGGGCTGACAGGATGGTCAGTCGATCCCATTGCTGGTTGGGATAAGGCGCGCTGACCCATTCGTCGATCACCGTGGGCACCTGCACCTCGGAAGCCGACGGCGACTTGCCCTCCCGTGGCACGATGATGTCTGACAGCAAGGCCAGCAGCGACAGTTGGGCAGGCGTCAACGTCAACGGCCAGGGCGATTCCGGCGGAGTCATCAGGTCTGGATCCTTGCCGTAGCCTTTGGCCGTGACAGGTTGTAGTTCAAGTTCTGGCCAGTGCTCTCCATTCGCGGTGCCGCTGGCTGTTCTTGCCGTCGTTGTCGTCGCGCAAGCAGGCAAAGCGGGCAGCATGGCGCTTGTGGCCAATGCGGCCAGCAGTTTCAGGGAATCACGCCGGCTCAACTGGTTGGTGTAGGCAGGTGCGTGGCTGTCGATATGGGCAGCAGTGCTTTCGTTCTGCGTTGGTTTCTGCATCACAGCTTCCCCGCCTTGATCTGGTCGGCCAGCCAGGCGCTGTTGCGCATCGCCAGCGTCATGATGGTCAGGGTGCAGTTCTTGTGCGGGTTGGAGGCAAAAACGCCGCCGTCCATCACGAACAGGTTCGGGCAATCCCAGCTTTGCCCCCATTGGTTGGTCACCGAGTCCTTGCTTGAGCTGCCCATCCGGGTGGTGCCCACTTCGTGGATGATTTCGCCGCCTTTCTTGATGGCATCTTTTGCGGCAGGCAGTTCGCCGACGGTCGCGCCCATGGTTTCCAGGATGGCCTTGGCGGTTTTCAGGCCATGTTCCACCTGCTTGAGTTCGTGCTCCGACCATTGCCAGTGGAAACGCGGAACCGGGATGCCCCACTTGTCCGTCACCTTCGGGTCGATATCCATGTAACAGTGTTCGTTCGGCAGCATTTCACCGCGCAGTGAAAGCCCAACGTAAGCGCCATAATGTGCACGCACCTGCTGCTTCAGCGCCGTGCCATAACCTTGCAGGTTGCCACTGACATGGGCGCCGGGCTCGGAAAAGCGTCCGCCAAGTTCGAAGTGATAGCCACGCGGGAAATCCAGTTCCTTGTTGGCCTGTGCCTTGTGTCCCCACCAGGGAATGAACAGGTGGTTGGCGGTGTGGCCGTCCTCGTTGTAACGCGGGCGGTTCATCAGTGCCGGTACCAGTGCGGACAGGTCGGCACCGGTGGAGTCCATCAGGTTGCGACCCACCTGGCCGCTGGAGTTGGCCAGGCCGGCGGGATGGCTGGCGCTTCTCGAATTGAGCAGGATGCGCGCCGATTCGCAGGCGCTGGCGGCCAGGACCACGACTTTTGCGCCCAGCTGCCGTTCGGTGGCGGTTTTCTTGTCGACATAAACGACGCCGGTGACCTTGCCCTGTGCATCCGTGGCAACGGTCTTGACCATGGCATCGGTGATGATCCGCAGGTTGCCGGTTGCCTGCGCCATCGGCAGCAGTGAGGTGGTGGTCTGGAAAGCGGCACCTATCGAGCAGCCGTGGCCGCAGGGCGTGGCGTAAAAACAGGCGGCGCGGTCATCCAGCGGTTTGGTCAGCACAGCCCGGTGCATCGGCACGGCGGTGATGCCATGCTTTTTCGCGGCGGCGGCGATCAGCAATTCCGGTATTCGTGCTGCCGGTGGCGGCTGCAGCACGCCTTCCGGCGACGGCGGCATGTCATCCAGGCCGGTATTGGTGCCGCAAATGCCCACCAGGGTTTCGGTCTTGTCGTACCAAGGGGCAATATCGTCATAGTCGAAAGGCCAGTCGGCACCGAGGCCGTCACGGCTTTTGCCCTTGAAATCATGCTCGCTGAAACGCAGTGAATAGCGGCCCCAGTGGTTGGTGCGGCCACCCAGCATGCGCGAGCGCCACCACAGGAACTCGGAGCCTTCGGCGGTGGTGTAGGGCTCGTCCGGCACCTGCCAACCGCCGCCGACGGTGGAATCATAGAAGCCGAAGTCTTTGTCCGGCGTGGAAGCGCCCATCAGCGGTGCGATGGCGTTGGGTCGGAACATCGGCGTTTCCGTGCGCGGGTCGTAATGGCGGCCCGCTTCCAGCAGCAGCACCTTGTGGCCCTGCCGGGTCAACTCGTAAGCGGCCATGGAGCCGCCGGCACCTGAGCCGACAACCAGCACGTCATGGACAAAATCGTTCATCGCTTCAGTTCTTTGATCTTCAGATTCTTGAACCACACCACGTCGCCGTGATCCTGCAAGCCGATATGGCCACTACGGTTGGCGGCAAACCCCGGCCAGTTGGCGAACTTGCTGGCGGCCACCAGTTGCTGCCACTGCGGGCCGTGGATTTTCACCGATGCGGTTTGCACCCCGTTCTGCCAGATGGTCAATTGGTCCCGGTGCAGGAGGATGCGCACGTGGTTCCATTCGCCGGCTGCCCGGTGCGAGGCCGCAGGCGAGGCGATCATGTCGTACAGCGAGCCGGACAGATGGGTTGCCAGTTTGTTGTCGGGATGGCGCTCGTTATCCAGGATCTGGATTTCCGGCGCATGCGAGTAGATCTGTTCGCCGGTTTCGTCCGCCAGAACGAAAATGCCGCTGTTGCCGCCTTCGGCGATTTTCCAATCCAGCTTGAGCTCGAAATCCTGGTATCGGGCTTTGGTCAGGATGTCGCCGCCACCTTTGCCGGTCAGCTTGATGGCACCGTCTTCAATGCCCCACTTGTCGCTCAGCCCATCCTGCTTGAAGTTGCGCCACTGCGACAGGTCCTTGCCATCGAACAGCAATTTCCAGCCGTCGTCCTGTTCCTGTTTGCTCAACTGATTGTCAGTGGCGAACGCACCGAAGCTGGCGAGCGTCAGCAGCAGGAAACAAAGCTGTCGTTTCATCTTCAAAGTCGTTCTCCTCATGTTTCCGCGCAGTGCAAGGGCTCTTGCTGAAATGCATCAAGAAAGGTCTGAACAACTCAGCTTTTGTTCGTCATCCCGGCGCAAGCCGGGATCCAGCCCTTGATTTTTTCGTTGAAAAGCTGGATCCCGGCTTGCGCCGGGATGACGAATGGATTTGTTCAGAGTTTCCTCAACGACCCGCGCCTGCCGGGAGATGTTCGCGCAGGAAATCCGCGCCAGTCCTGACGGTGGCAGCCGGATCGATCGGGTAATCGTGTTCGATGATGTACCACTTCACGCCTGCATCCGCCGCTGCCGGCAGGATCGCCTTCCAGTCCAGCACGCCCTTGCCGACGGCGGCGAAGCCCTTTTCCTCTTCCGCCTGGCCTTGCGGCGCATTGTCCTTGGCATGCACCGCGAACACGCGCCCGCGGAACTTGGCGAGGGTCGCTGCAGGGTCATGACCGGCGCGTGCAATCCAGGCCAGGTCGAGTTCGGCGACAACCTTCGGCCCGGCGCCTGCGAACAGATGATCCAGGCCGGTCTTGCCATCGAAATCCACCAGCTCGAAATCATGGTTGTGGTAGGCCAGCGTCATGCCACGGGCATGCAGCTTCTTCGCGATTTTCCGCAGTTCCTTGCCCAAGGCCTTCCAGCCGGCGGCATCGGCCGGGCGGTCTGCCGGCATCAGGAAAGGCACCACCAGCACGGTGTTTCCGATCGACTTGTTGAACGCCACCACGCCATCAAGATCCTTGCGCAGGTCGGCCAGTTGCACGTGGGCCGAGGTCGGCTTGATCGAATATTTGTCCAGCAACCGCTTCAGTTCCTCGGCCGCAACATCCTGCGTGCCGACGGTTTCCACCGCATGCAAGCCGGCGTCGTGGACGATCTTCAGCCGGTCTTCCAGCGAGGCGATGTTGCGCAGCGTGTACATCTGCACGGCGATGGGTTTGGCGGCACCCGTGGCGGCGTCCTGTGCGAAGGCGGGCAGGGCGGCACACAACAACACGGCAGCGGCGGCGATGCGGCGTGGGGCGAGGATTTTCATGCGGTGTTCCCGGGTTTGATGGGCTTGTGTTGGTTTCAATCGGCGATCGGCATCCACGCGCGTGCGCGCGCCGAGGCGATCACGCCATCGACGATGCGTGCCGAGCGCAGGCCGTCGTCGAAGGTCGGCAATCCTTGCGGCCGTTCGGCCGAAATGGCGCGATAGGTGTCCGCGACGAAGGCTTCGAAACAGTTGCCATAGCCTTGCGCATGGCCGGCCGGCAATACCGACAGCCGGCGCTGTTCGGCACTGCCTGCACCCGGGCCGCGCACGAAGATTTCCTCGCGCTGGTCGGGCAGGCCGATCCACAGTCGTTCGCAATCTTCTTGGTCGAAGGCGACACTGGCCTTCGCGCCGTCGATCTCGAACCACAGGCGATTCCTGCGCCCGGCCGACACCTGGCTGACCGTCAACGAGGCCAGGGTGCCGTTGCCGGTCTTGAGCATCGCCGCGGCCACGTCTTCGCTGTTCACCGTTTGCATCCGGCCACCGGCACTTGGGGTGGCGAAGCTCTGGCCGGTCGCGGCGGCGCGTTCGGCGATCACCGTTTCGAAGGCGGCGCTGACCTCGACGAAGCGTTCGCCGCTGACCCATTCCACCAGATCACACCAGTGCGAACCGATGTCGGCGAACACCCGCGACGCGCCGCCCAATACCGGATCGACGCGCCAGTTGTTGCTGGCCGGATCCAGCAACCAATCCTGCAGATAGCTGCCGTGGATCAGTCGCAGCGGTCCCAGTTCGCCCTGCGCGATGCGCGCGCGCGCCTCGCGCACGACCGGGTGGTAGCGGTAGACGAAGGGCACCGTCGCCACCAGGCCGGTGGATGCCGCCAGGGCCGCCAGCGCGGTGGCGTCTTCCAGCGTCGTGGCCAGCGGCTTTTCGCAGACCACGTGCTTGCCGGCCTCCAGCGCGGCCTGCGCCATCGGCCGGTGCAGGTGGTTGGGCGTGCACACGTGCACGACTTGCACCTGCGGGTCGGCGACGGCTTCTTCGATGTCGCGATAGGCGCGCGCAACGCCCCACGCCTGCGCCATTTCCTGCGCACGCTGCGGCGACGATGCGCCGACGCCTTTCACGACCGCGCCGGCCAGGATCGCCGCACGGCGATGCACCGCGCCGATCATGCCGGTACCGATGATGGCAACGCCCAGTGTGCTCATTTGCCGGAGCCCTCAGTGCGCAGACGGCGCGGTGGCCGCGCGTTCGCGAAACAGCAACAGGAAGGCCACCAGCACGACGAATGCCACGCCTGCCGGGAACAACCAGATCTGCTGCCAGTTCGGCCCGGCCGCCGTGGTGTAGTGCTCGACCACCGCGCCGGACAGGAAGGTGCCGATCAACATGCCCACGCCATAGGTCGCCAGCGTGATGAAACCCTGCGCGCTGCTGCGCGATTCCGGGCCGGCATGCGCATCGGTATAGATCTGGCCGGTGACGAAGAAGAAGTCGTAGCAGATGCCGTGCAGCACGATGCCGATCACCAGCAACGCGAAGCCGGAACCTGCATCGCCATAGGCGAACATCGCATAGCGCAACACCCACGCCGCCATGCCCACCGCCAGCATGGTCTTGACACCCAGCCGCACGAACAGGAAGGGCATCGCCAGCATCAACAGCACTTCGGACATCTGCCCCAATGATTGCAGCCCGGCCGCGCCGCGCACGCCCACGTCGTTGAGATAGGCGTTGGTGAAGTTGTAATAGAACGCCAGCGGGATGCAGATCGCGATCGAGGCGAGGAAGAACACCAGGTACGCGCGCGACTTCAACAGGCGCAAGGCATCCAGTCCGAGGATCTGCCCCAGCTTTGCATCGCGTTGCCGCTCAAGTGGTGGCGTGTGCGGCAGGGTCAGCGCATACAGGCCGAGCACCAGCGAAGCGGCGGCCGCCATCTTGAAGGTCAGCTCCAGCCGATGCGCCTGTTCCCAGCCCAGCCAGCCGATCAGCAAGCCGGCGATGATCCAGCCGACGCTGCCGGCCACGCGCACTGGCGGGAACTGCTTGCCGGGCATCTGCATCTGCCGCATCGCGATGCTGTTGGCCAGCGCCAGGGTCGGCATGAACAACAGCATGTAGGCCATCACGCAGGTCGAGAACGTGCCGAAACTGGTTGCTGTCGAAGCCAGCCACATCAGCACCGCACCGGCAATATGCAAGGCCGCGAGGATGCGCTGCGCCGCGAAGTAGCGGTCCGCGATCAGCCCGACCAGGAACGGCGCAACAATCGCGCCAATGGATTGGCTCAAGTATGCCGTCGCCACCTGGCTGGCGCTGGCCTGCAACGGCCCTTGCACCAGGTACGTGCCCAGGGTCACGAACCACGCGCCCCAGATGAAGAACTGCAGGAACATCATCGCGCCCAGGCGCGTCATGGTCGATGTCACGGTTGTCCCTCCAGACAAGGTCGAATCAGATTCCCAGCAGGCCGCGCAGCGCTGCCGGGGTGGTGCCGCTGTCGGCAAAATCGTCGAATGCATGTTCGGTCACGCGGATCAGGTGCTCGCGGATGAAGGCCGCACCCTCGCGCGCGCCGTCTTCCGGGTGCTTCAGGCAGCACTCCCATTCCAGCACTGCCCAACCCGGGAAATCGTATTGCGCGAACTTGGAAAAGATCGCCTTGAAATCGATCTGGCCATCGCCCAGCGAGCGGAACCGCCCCGGGCGATCGATCCAGTTTTCGTAGCCGCCATACACGCCACTGCGCGCACTGGCGCGATATTCGGCGTCCTTGACGTGGAAGATGCCGATGCGGTCGTGATAGCGGTCGATGAAGCCGAGGTAATCCATCTGCTGCAACAGCAGGTGGCTGGGGTCGTAGAGGATCTTCGCGCGCGGGTGCTGATCGACGACGGCGAGGAAGCGCTCGAAGGTCGCGCCATCGTGCAGGTCTTCGCCTGGATGGATTTCGTAGCACAGGTCAACGCCGCAGGCGTCGAATTCATCCAGAATCGGCCGCCAGCGACGGCCAAGTTCGGCAAAGGCTTCTTCGACCAATCCCGCCGGCCGCTGCGGCCACGGGTAGAAATACGGCCAGGCCAGCGCACCGGAAAACGTCGCATGCGCAGTCAAGCCCAAACGCTGGCTGGCCTTGGCCGCCAGCTTCAATTGCTCCACCGCCCAAGCCTGCCGCGCCGGCGGATTGCCGCGCTTGTCCGCCGGGGCGAAGCCATCGAACAAGGCGTCATAGGCCGGATGCACCGCAACCAGTTGTCCTTGCAAATGGGTGGACAACTCGGTGATCTGGATGCCGTGCCGCGCCAGCCTGCCGGCGATGTCGTCGCAATAGGCCTGGCTTTGCGCGGCCTGCGCCAGGTCGAAGATGTGCGGCGCATTGGTCGGCACTTGTACGCCAGAATAGCCAAGCTCGGCCGCCCATTCGGCCATGCTGTCCAGGCGATCGAACGGAGGCGCATCACCAATGAATTGTGCGAGGAACAGCGCCGGACCCTTGAGCGTCTTCATGCAGACAGGCCTTGATGCAATCGATTGCATGATCCTAGCATGTGCCTGCGGGAACACGCGTTGTGCGACGCATCAGGGAATGGATTGATGACAACCATCTACGACATCGCAAGACAGGCCGGCGTTTCGCCGGGCACCGTGTCGCGCGCATTGTCGCGGCCGGAGAAAGTGCTGCCGGCCACGCGCAAGCGCATCGAACAGGCGGCAGCCAAACTGGGCTACGTCCCCAACGTCGCCGCGCGCGCACTCAAGACCCAGCGCAGCGGCAAGATCCTGGTCACGGTGCCGGACATCGCCAACCCGTTTTTCGCGCAAATCCTGCAAGGTGCCGAAGAGGCCGCGCAGGCTGCGGGCTACGCCGTGCTGCTTGGCGACACCCAGCACCAGCCACAGCGCGAGGAAAGCTACGCGCAGATGCTTCGCCGCAACGAAGCCGACGGACTGATCGTGCTTGGCCACCGCTTGCCACCCACGGCGCGCAAGATCGTCAAGCAACTTGGCAACGCCGCACCGGTGGTCAACGGTTGCGAATTCGACCCTGCACTGGGCCTGCCCAGCGTGCACATCGACAACGCCGCCGCCGCGCGTGCCGCGATGGAACACCTGTACGCACTGGGCCACAAGCGCATCGCCATCATCGGCGGGCCGCCGGACAATCCGCTGCACCAGCAACGACTGGAAGGCGCACGCGCCGCCGCCAAGGCACATGGTTGCCTGCGCCAATTGACGGTTGCACCGGGCGATTTCTCGGTCGAATCCGGCCACGCCGCCGCCAGCAAACTGCTGGGCCACGCAAACGCGCCCACCGCTGCGTTTTGCTTCAGCGATCAGATGGCGCTGGGCGTGCTGGCCGCCTGCCGGGAATCGGGCATCCGCGTGCCGCAGGGTTTTTCCGTCGTCGGTTTCGATGACCTGGCTTGGTCGCGTTATCTGAATCCACCACTGACCACCCTCAGCCAACCGATGCGCGAGCTTGGCATCCGCGCCGTCAAACTGCTGCTGGCGATCATCGAAGGCGTGGACGTGCCACGCCAGCAGACGCTGGACTTCGGGCTGATGCTGCGTGCTTCGACTGCCGCGCCGCCTTCCACAAAGCCTGCATGAAGACCGGGGCGAACCACCGATGATTTCTCGCCGCAACATGTTCAAGGCCGCGCTCGCGGCCACCGCCACGCTGCCGCTTGCGCAAGCAAACGCGCAACCAGTCTGCAACGAAAGCCCGCGCCATCCACGCTGGGCACGCGGCATCGAAGGCCAGCGCAAGGCCGATTTGGGTGATGGCACCTTCCTCAACCCCATCGTTGCCGGCGATCACCCGGACCCCACCGTGCTGAAAGATGGTGACGATTACTACATGACGTTCTCGTCGTTCCATTCGTATCCCGCGCTGGTGGTCTGGCACTCGAAGGACCTGGTCAACTGGACGCCCATCGGCCCGAGCCTGTTCGAAAACCTCGGCGACATCTGGGCGGTGGACCTGTGCAAGCACGACGGGCGTTACTTCATCTACATCCCGGCCAATCCAACCGGCGATGACTGGTCGATTTACGCCATCCACACCGACGATATCCGCGGCCCGTGGAGCGCGCCGGTTGACCTGAAAATCCGCGGCTGCATCGACCCCGGCCACGTGGTTGGCGAAGACGGCAAGCGCTACCTGTTCGTCAACGGCATTCGCAAGGTGCGCCTGACCGATGACGGCCTGGCCACCGATGGCGAACTGGAAGAGGCCTACCAACCCTGGCGCTACCCGAACGAGTGGATCACCGAAAACTTCGCACCCGAAGGCCCGAAGTTGTTCTGGCGCAATGGCTGGTTGTATCTGGTCACCGCGATCGGCGGCACCGCCGGCCCGGCCACCGGGCACATGGTGATCATGGCGCGCTCGCGTTCGGTGCATGGCCCGTGGCAACACTGCCCGCACAACCCGCTGGTGCGCTCGCTTTCCTCGCAGGAACCGTGGTGGTCACGCGGCCACGCCACCGTGATCGAAGGCCCGGCCGGCGATGCGTGGATGGTCTATCACGGCTACGAAAACGGCTATCGCACGCTGGGCCGGCAAACCCTGCTGGAACCGGTGCAATGGACCGACGACGGCTGGCTGCGCACGCTGGGCGGCGACTTGTCGCAACCGATGCGCAAACCCGCTGCCGCAACTGCCACCGTGCACGGTTTCGCACTGTCCGGCCCGCTGCCGGCGGATCGCTTCGGCGTGCAATGGTGCTTCCACCAACCCGGTCGTGACGAAATGCAGCGCATCTCGCATCAAGGCGACGCCCTGCGCCTGCTTGCAGCCGGCACCTCGCCGGCAGACAGCGCGCCACTGACCTGCATCGTCGGCGACCGCGCCTATCAAGTCGAAGTGGATCTGGAACTGGAAGGTCCTGAGGCCGAAGCCGGCATCCTGCTGTTCTACAGCCACCGCGCCTTGGTCGGCCTGGGAGTTGCCGCCGACACGATCAAGACCTACCAATACGCCGAAGAGCTGACCTGGGCCCGGCAACCACGCCAACCCGGAAAAATCCGCCTGCGCCTGAGCAACGACGCCAACGTGGTCACTTACGAATACTCACGCGACGCCGGCAAGACCTGGCAACGCCACGACACCCGCATGGAAGTCTCCGGCCTGCACCACAATGTATTCGGCGGTTTCCTCAGTCTGCGCGTCGGCTTGTTCTGCACCGGCAAGGGCGCGGCGAAGTTCAGCGGGTTCGTTTATCGCGCGATCGAGGAAACGAGTGGGCGGTGAGGGTGGCCGTATATCGTTCGCTGCATCAGCAAAAATCCCCTTCTGTTCGGCACATGAAACAATCCCCATCCCACCCCCATCCTGCCGCAAAACGCCGTGAGTACAAAAAAATACATACTGGCCCTGGATCAGGGCACCACCAGTTCGCGTGCGCTGGTAGTGGATCACGCGGGCAAGGTCATCGCCGTCAGCCAGAAAGAGTTCAACCAGATCTACCCCCGGCCCGGCTGGGTGGAGCATGACCCGATGGAGATCTGGTCCAGCCAGGCCGCCACCGAGGCGGAAGCCCTTGGAAAAGCCGACCTGCGCCATCGCGATATCGCGGCCATCGGCATCACCAACCAGCGGGAAACCACCGTGGTCTGGGACAAGCGCACCGGCAAGCCGATTTACAACGCCATCGTCTGGCAGGACCGGCGTACAGCCGACGATTGCGCGAGGTTGAAGCAAGACGGGCTGGAGCCTTTGTTCATCGAGAAAACCGGCCTGCGATTGGACCCGTATTTCTCCGGCACCAAGCTGCGCTGGATTCTGGAAAATGTCGCCGGCGCACGGGAAAGTGCGCAGGCAGGCCACCTGGCCTTCGGCACCATCGACACCTGGTTGGTCTGGAAACTCACCGACGGCAAAGTCCACGTCACCGATGCGACAAACGCCTCGCGCACCCTGCTTTACAACATCCACACCGGCACATGGGATGAGGACATCCTGAAGGTGCTGGATATTCCCAAAGCACTGCTCCCGGAAGTGAAAGACTCCAGCGAGGTCTATGGCATCTCGACCAAGGGCGTGCCCATCGCCGGCATTGCCGGTGACCAGCAAGCCGCATTGTTCGGTCAAGCGTGTTTCGAGCCGGGCATGGTGAAAAACACCTATGGCACCGGCTGTTTCATGCTGATGAATACCGGCGACAAGGCAATCACTTCCCGCAACAACCTGTTGTGCACCGTGGCCTGGCGCATCAATGGCAAGACCGAATATGCGCTGGAAGGCTCCATTTTCATGGGCGGTGCCATCGTGCAATGGCTGCGTGATGAATTGAAAATGGTTTCCAGCGCCGAAGAATGCAGCCAGCTTGCGCAAAGCGTGCCCGATGCCGGGGGCATGTATCTGGTTCCCGCGTTTGCAGGCTTGGGTGCGCCGCACTGGGACCCGTATGCGCGTGGTGCCTGCGTCGGCATGAGCCGAGGTACCAATCGGGCGCATTACTGCCGCGCCGCCCTCGAGGCCATCGCCTGCCAAAGCGCGGATCTGGCGGATTGCATGGTCAAGGACAGCGGCATCCAGATCAAGGAACTGCGGGTGGATGGTGGTGCCTCGCGCAGCACGCCGCTGATGCAGTTCCAGGCAGACCTTCTGGATGTCAGCGTGGTGCGGCCGGACAATGTGGAAACCACCGCCATGGGCGCGGCTTATCTGGCGGGATTGGCGGTTGGTTTTTGGGAAAGCCGGGAAGACATCGTGGCCCGCTGGCACATCGACTCGCATTTTTCGCCGCAGCGCCCGCGCGATGAAATGAAGGTCATTTATGCCGGCTGGCAACGTGCTGTCGAACGTGCCAAGGCGTGGGAGCTTCCTGTCAGGGAGTCATGAAAAGCAGTCTTGAATGAGGCTATTGCAAAACTTCTCTGGAACCTCCGAATAATCATGATTTTGCTCGTCATCCCGGCTTTCGCCGGGATGACGAGCAAAAGCCGAGTTGTTCAGACGTTCCCTGAAAACGAACTTTTCGGCGACTCAATAAAAAACCGTTGCCGAGCTCGTGCAGGTAATCAGGGTGAAAACCAGTGCATTGACGATGCCCGGCAGATAGGGGTTCCCGGTTCTGCGATAAATGATGCGCGACATCACCACCGCCAGGAACAACAGCGCCACCACCGGCATGATCCAGATCACGCCTGCCTTGTAGGCCGTCCAATACGGGCTTCCCGTCGAAACGAATGTGCCGTACTGAAGCGCAATGATCACGATGGCCGAGATGTTTGTCGAAAGCGCCACGACAGCGGCATTCACCCAGCCCCAACGGCTGAGTTGATTGTGGCTGAAGCAATTCAATGAAACGGAAGCTGCGACAAAGTAAATCAGGAACAAGGGAAGATACCTTGCCGCAACCCAGAGAAGCGAGGGATCAAACGCCTTCACGTTCAATACCCAGAATCTGAAATCCGCCTGGAAAAAATACCGGGTGACAAACACCAATGAATAGGTAATGGCGACGGCAACCGCCGCAAGGACAATCGTCTTGAACAAGGCACGCCAGCGGATGAATACACCGGTATTCCATAAAGAAAATCCGCGCTTCTTGCCGTACGAATGGTAGGTCAGCAGCATCATCAAGACCGCGAACACGCCACAAACTGCCGCCCAGACGCCAATCACCAAGGGCGGTGTCTGCGGGAAAAAAGAGAAGGAACTCCTCATCCCCGATACATTCCGCATCGCCCACCAGAAGCTGTATCCGGAAAACAGCGCCGATACCAGCAACCCGCCCCAGAACCACGCCAGGCCAATCCCTTCAGGGCGTGGCTGGGGTGCAATGCGTTCGCCCGGCCTTTGCGTGGAAACCGACGAGAAATACCAGGTTCGCGCCAGTACCAGTGTCACCGATACCAGAAAGAGGAAGAATCCCGCCAGACCGATGCTGTTGAACAGCGTTTTCCACGGCCATATCTGGCTTTCCGGTGGGATCGGATTGGGCGCGGCAAAAACCGTATCGAAGAAATCAACGACCTGCGCCGCGCTGGTCGTTGAAAACGCCACGCCCGCGTGGATGTTTGCAGGCGTGTGAATGATGCGATAGGCCGTTCCACCTTCAACGTCTTTGGTGTAGTACTTTCCGGCCTCCGGCATGCCCGGAAAAGTGGCCGGGTTTTCGTCAAAGCCCAGAATCCGCTTTGCGGTATCCGTGCCGAGGAAATCACGCGGAAGCGACAGGACTTTTCCGTCCTCCGCGTATTCCCAGAAATTGAAGTCATCGTATTTGTCGGCAATGATGCCAATGCTGCGCTTGCCGAACGATGCGATATGGTCGTTGCCCAGATCATCCGCCCAATCGTTGGCCTGGAGCATGCTCGCCGCAATCAGCGGGGTTTCGCGTGCATTATCCAGCGCGATGGCCGCATTCGATGCGCTGCCACCGCTTGAGTGGCCGGTCAGGCCAATCCGGGCGTTATCGACAAACGCCATGTTCGACAACTGGATCACCGCATCATCCACGCCGGTGGCCCCGTCATAGACATGATCCCAATCCGAAGGCGCGGAATTGCCGTGGGCATTCATGTCAAGCGCAAGCACGACGAAACCACGACGCGAAAGCTCAACCCAGAAGGGATCTTGCATTTCCTTGTTGTTGTACCAGCCATGGACGGAAACCACGGCCGGTGCAGGTGTTTTTTCCGTGGCGTTCGGCGGAACCAGCAGGTATCCACTCAACTGCTGGCCGCTTGCCCCTATCCATCGCATGTCCTTCATCTGAACCCTGCCAGCGGAGGTCTGGATGGCCGAGGCCCCCACGCCACTGATCAACACCAGGACAAGCGCGATGATCAACCACCGGGCAGGTGTGGATGCCTTGCTGATGTCTTGCATGGATGTACCTTGCCTTGAAGCGCTGACGGGCAGGGCAGCAGAATAAGCCACGCGCCGCCATCAACATGGCAGGAAAACCCTGAAATATCGGGAATTCCGGCAACAAAAAACCGGCGTGACAGCCGGTTTTCTGCAAGGATTTGGTGGAGCCAGGGAGGATCGAACTCCCGACCTCGTCATTGCGAACGACGCGCTCTCCCAGCTGAGCTATGGCCCCGATGTTCTGGATGGCTTGCCCGGCGGGCCGGGAAAGCGGACGAGGATTTTACCCGGAAGAAGGCGTCGAAGCCAACAGCGGGGCCAGCACCGGTTCCAGTTGCTCGCGCCGCCAGCCTTGCAGGGCGGGGGGCCATTGGCCGCGTTCCAGCAGGGCTTCCAGCCAGCGGCGCGAGGCGAGTACGCCGTCGGGCAGGTCGAGCTCGCGCGATTTCGCGGCCACCGCATCCTGCAGGCGCTTGAGCGCGGCCTTGTCTTCGTTGCTGGCGTTGCGGGCCAGGGGCAGGTCGGCTTCGTCTGGCAGCGGGGTGGTCAGGGCGTGCCACAGCGGTTCGGCCAGTTTGCGCGGGGATTTGGGCGTGCGGTCCAGCCACGCGGTCAGTGCGGCAAAGTCGGCTGGCGGGGTGCGGGCGAGGGTGGCGGCCAGTTCGTTGTCGAGGATCCAGCTGCGCGGGCGGTCGCTGTTGCGTGCCTGCACGTCGCGCCAGCGCAGCAGGCGCAGCAGCACGCGCTGGGCATCGGCATCGAGGAATTGCGCGCTGCGCATCGAAAGGTGCGGCCAGCGTTCGCCGGTTTCGTCGGTATTGGCGGCCAGGCGCGCGCAATCGGCGCGCAGCCAGTCTTCGCGGCCCAGTGCGGCCAGTTTGGCTTGCAGGGTCGAATACACCACGCCCAAGTGCAGCACGTCGTCGGCGGCGTACTGCAATTGCGAAGGCGAAAGCGGCCGGCGCAGCCAGTCCGAACGGGTTTCGCCCTTGTCCAGGGTGACGCCGGCGATTTCCTGCACCAGTTTGGAATAACCCAACCCGCTGCCGATGCCGGCCAGCGCGGCGGCGATCTGGGTATCGAACAACGAGGTGGGCGCGATGCCGCAGCTGTGGTGCAGGGCCACGATGTCCTCGCTGGCGCTGTGCATCACCTTGACCACCTCGGGCGCGGCCAGCAGCGGTTTCAGCGCATCGGTCATGCCCGGCGGGCGCGGATCGACCAGCAGGATGTCCTGTCCGCCAGCGCCGTCATCGAGGGCGATCTGCACCAGCGCCAGTTGCGGCCAGTAGGTGCGTTCGCGGATGAATTCAGTGTCCATCCCCACCCACGCGGGCAGTGTCTGCAGGCGTTGCGCCAGTTGCGCGGGTGAATCGATCCAGTGCGGCACGCGGTTTTCTTCCTTGTGGGTGGGCATGTTTCGCCGTGTCGGGCCACAATAGTCTAGCTCTCCCATCCGAAGGCCGTTTCTTGCACACAAACCGTGCCCTGTTGTTGCTCGTGATCGCGTTGGCGGCCTGCCAGCGCGCGCCGCAGCCGCAGGAGGCGCAGGTGCGCAAGGAAAAGATCGCCGCCAGTGGCAACATCACCGTCAGCGGCGATGACAGCGCAGCGACAAGCTTGAACTGGCAAGCACCATTGCCGGAACTGCAAACGCAGGACATCGCGCAGGCACGCCGGCAGGCGCAAAAAGCGCTGGCCGAAGGGCGGCTGTACGAAACACCGGAGGACGCGATCCCGCTGTATCTGGCGATCGAACGCCTGCAAGCCGGTGGCGCACGCGACGGACTGGATCGCGCCTTGGCCGCCTTGCTGAAGCAGGGCGATGCCGCCTTGGCCGCAGCTGTAGATGAAGGTGAAGCATTGCGTCGCGCCGGCGAAATTGGCGCGGTGGCGCGCACGCTGGACCCGGATGGCCGCCGTGTTGCCGCGTATCTGGACAAACTGGACGCCGCCGAGCTGGCATGGAAACTCAACCTTGAGGGCGAGCGCGAATTGCGCGAAGGCCGCTTGGGCGAAACCGGTGGCGGCGCATTGGCCGCCTTCCGCGCCGTGCTGGAAACCACTCCGAAACAAGCCCGCGCCCTGCAGGGCGTCGCCGCCGTGGAAAGCGCGATGATCCGTCACGCCGAAGACGCTGCGCGCGCGTCGGATTTCGACACCGCCGCCGTCTGGTTGGTGCATGCGCAGGAACCGCGTGGCAAGGACGCCGAAACCGTGAGCGATGCGCAACAGCGCGTCGAGAACATCCGCGATGCGCGCGTTGCCGGGTTGCGCGATGCCGCCATCGCCGAAATGGCCGCGCCGCTGACGCCGCTGGTATTGCGGCATGCGCGCGAAAAACTGGCCGAAGCGTTGCGCATTGCCGCGCCCGGCGACCCGGTCGCCGTGGATTTCCGCCAGCGCGTGGAACTGGCCACGTATTACGGCCGTCATCGCCCCGGCCAGTCGTTCACCGATGAAATGCCCAGTGGGCGTGGGCCGCAGATGGTGGTGGTGCCGCATGGCGCATTCACGATGGGGGCAAGTGCTTCAGACGGCCGCGCCAGCGAGCGTGAAAAGCCCGCGCATTACGTGCGTTTCGACCGCGGCTTCGCGATGTCGCGCACGCCGGTGACGGTGGCGCAGTTCCGCCGTTTCGTGCAGGCCAGTGGTTATCGCCCGCGTGCAGTGCGGCGCGGGCACTCGGTCGCTTACGACGAGCGCAGCGGCAACTTCGTCCGCCGCAGCGGCGTGGATTGGCAATCCGATTACGCCGGTGGCAAGGCCGCCGACGACCAGCCGGTGCTGCACGTCAGCGTGCACGATGCCGAAGCCTACGCCGAGTGGCTTTCCCGGCAGACCGGCCACGGTTATCGCCTGCCCAGCGAGGCCGAATACGAATACACGATGCGCGCCGGTCGCCAGGGCCGCTACGCTTGGGGTGATGGTGGCGAGCCACCCAAGAACATCGGCAACCTGACTGGTGGCAATGATGTTTCGCCCGGCGGCCGGCGCTGGAACAATGCCTTCATCGGCTACGGCGATGGCCATTGGGGGCCGGCGCCGGCGGGCAGCTTTGCCGACAACCCGTGGGGGCTTGCCGACCTGGGCAGCAACGTCAGCGAATGGGTGGCCGACTGCTGGCACGCCAGCTATCGCCGCGCCCCGGCCGATGGTGCGGCATGGTTCAACCCGGGCTGCCGTGCGCGACTGGTGCGCGGTGGTTCGTGGGCCAGTTCGCCGGAACAGACGCGCGCGGCATGGCGCAGTTCGGTGGATTCGGACATGACCAATGCGCGGATCGGCTTCCGCGTGGCGCGGGGGATTTGAGGCGCGCCCACGCCTGCGAATAACCGCCTACAATCCGCCACAACAATCCGGCACAAGGAGCGGGCAATGAGAGCGGACCCCTTTGGGCGAAACGACTACGGGCAGCAGCAGCCTCGCCGTCGCGGCCTCAACCTGCGCTGGATCATCCTGCTGGGTTTTGCCGCCTATGCGGCATGGAGCTGGTTCGGTAGCAAGGAAACCGACCCCTACACCGGCGAGGATGCGCACTATGGTGCAACGCCGGCCGAAGAGGCCGAACTCGGGGCGCAGGCCTATCAGGAAGTACTGGGCGACGCCCAGGCGCAACGCGCGCTGGTGCCGGCCAACGAGCAGATCAGCCAGCAGGTGCGCGCCATCGCCCAGCGTTTGATCGCGCGCGTGCCGCAGGTGGCTGCCGATCTTGCTGCCGAAAATGGCCAGCCGACACCAGACCTGAGCAGTTACCAGTGGGACGTCAACGTGATTGCCTCGGACGAAGCCAATGCGTTCTGCTTGCCCGGCGGCAAGATCGCGGTCTATACCGGCCTGGTGCCGGTGGCGCAAAGCGCCGACGCAATGGCCGTGGTGATGGGCCACGAAATCGCCCACGCCCTGCTACGCCATGGTGCACAACGCATGGCGCAGCAGAAGCTGGTGCAACTGGGACAGGTGGCTGCCGGCATGTCTGGTGTTGATCAGCAAACCATGGCCGCGCTGGGCGCGGGTGTGCAGTACGGGTTGGTGCTGCCCTATGGCCGTAACCATGAAACCCAAGCCGATGAAGTGGGTTTGATGCTGGCTGCCGCGGCCTGCTACGACCCGGCGCAGGCGATCCCGCTATGGGAACGCATGTCGCAACTCGGCGGCGGCCAACGCCCGCCGGAATTCGCTTCCACCCACCCCGACCCGGCCAACCGCATCGCCCACCTGCAACAATTGCAGCCGAAGGCACAGGAGTTCCAGCAGAAGTATTGCAGCGGGCAATCGCAGTAGAGGCACGTGTTTGCTCGCCGTGTCCGGTCATGGCGCGTAGAGAAGCAGGACGCGACTCATGTCTTGCGCTTCACCCTGCCGCCAGCACCCGATAGCGTGCATCCAGTTCCGCCGCAGCTGCTTCCAGTTCCTCCAACTCGCCTTGGTTGACCACGATGTCGTCGGCAATCGCCAAACGGGTCTCACGGCTGGCTTGTGCGTCGATCATGCGTTGCGCCAGCGTCGCATCGATGCCGTCGCGTTGCATCAGGCGTTGCAAGCGCATTGCTTCCGGTGCATCAATGACCAGGATCCTGTCCAGCCACGGGTGATGCGCGCGACCGCCGCCTTCGGCCAACAGCGGGATCGCGGCGATGGCGTAGGGGCCGGGAGCGGTGATGCAGATTTCGTGCACGCGCTGGCGGATCAGCGGATGCAGGATTTGTTCCAGCGCGCGCTTGTCTTCGGCATTGGCGAAGATGCGCCGGCGCAAGGCGGCGCGGTCCAGTCGTCCCTCCGCATCGAGGATTCCGGCGCCGAAGCGAGCAGCGACGGCCGCCAGTGCCGGCTGTCCGGGTTCGACCACTTCGCGCGCCACCGTGTCGGCATCGGCCACGACCACGCCGTGCGCCTTGAAGGCGCGTTCCAGCGCGCTCTTGCCGGAGGCCACGCCGCCAGTCAGGCCGATGAGGTAGTTGCTCATTTGTCCTCGCTCACTTCAGTACGCCCAATTCCTTGCCGATGCGGGTAAAGGCATCGATCGCGTGGTCCAGATGCTCGCGCGTATGCGCCGCGCTGATCTGGGTACGAATGCGCGCTTGGCCTTTCGGCACGACCGGGAAGAAGAAACCGATGGCGTAGATGCCTTCCTCCAGCAAGCGTTCGGCAAACCGCTGTGCCAGCGGCGCGTCGTACAGCATCACCGGGCAGATCGGGTGGATGCCGGGTTTCAGGTCGAAGCCGGCGGCGGCCATTCTTTCGCGGAAATACGCAGTGTTCTGCGCCAGCGTTTCGCGCAGGTCGCCCGCATTGGAAAGCATGTCGAAGGCGGTGATCCCGGCGGCCACTACATGCGGCGGCAGCGAGTTGGAGAACAGGTAGGGGCGCGAACGCTGGCGCAGCAGTTCGATGACTTCACGCTTGGCGGTGGTGAAGCCGCCCAATGCGCCGCCCATCGCCTTGCCCAGGGTGCCGGTGAAAATGTCGATCCTGTCCATCACGCCCTTGACTTCCGCCGAGCCGCGCCCGCTTGCGCCGAGGAAACCGGTGGCGTGGCATTCGTCGATGTGTACCAAGGCGCCGTATTTCTTCGCCAGCGCGGTGATTTCATCCAGCGGCGCGATGAAGCCATCCATCGAGAACACGCCATCGGTGGTGATCAGCTTGGTCTTGCAGCCTGCCGCATCGGCGGCCTGCAATTGCGCTTCCAGATCGGCCATGTCGCAGTTGGCGTAGCGGAAGCGCTTGGCCTTGCACAGGCGCACGCCGTCGATGATCGAGGCGTGGTTCAGCGCGTCGGAGATGATCGCGTCATCCTCGCCCAGCAGCGGTTCGAACAGGCCGCCGTTGGCGTCGAAACACGCCGCGTAGAGGATCGTGTCTTCGGTACCGAAGAACTGCGCGATCTTCGCTTCCAGTTGCTTGTGCAGGTCCTGCGTGCCGCAGATGAAACGCACCGACGCCATGCCGAAGCCGTGGCTGTCCAGCGCGTCCTTCGCCGACTGGATCAGCGCCGGGTGGTCGGCCAGGCCAAGGTAGTTGTTGGCGCAGAAGTTCAGTACGCTGCGGCCATCGGCCAAAGTAATCTCGGCGGATTGCGGGCTGGCGATGATGCGTTCGGACTTGAACAGGCCGGCAGCGCGGATGGATTCCAGTTCAGCGGCGTAGTGCTGGATCAGTGCGGTCATGGTGGTGGCGTGGCGACGTGAAGCGGGCATTCTAGGGAAGCGGATCGGCCCTGTGTCGTGCCAGAGCAATGTGTAAGCAACACCGCCGCCAAGCTTTCGTCATGCGCGTTGGCTATCAGCCGCAAGCGCCAAGTCATTTCCGCCGGGAAAGCTGAATAGGGAGTATGCAACTCCCGGCCCTTGGCCATCCTGCGGAGAGACGACATGCGAACACCTGCTCCTACCCCACGCATCGCAAATGGCCCGCGCGGCTTGTTGCTGGCAGGGGCGGCGCTGTGTTCGCTGGCGTTGCCGGCCTTCGCCCAGCAAAAACCGACGGTGGAAGAACTGCAGCGCCGGTTGGAAGCGCTGGAGCGCCGCCTCGGTGGTGAAACGGCTTCCGGCGAGGCGGGCGAGGGCGAGCCCGGCCTGGCTGATCTGGACCAGCGCCTGCGCGTGCTCGAACGCAGGCTGGAGCTGCAGCAGGAAGAAGCCGACGCCAAGGCCAAGACCGCCTCGGTGGTGGCGGTCAACGACAAGGGCGCATCGCTCAAGTCCGGTGATGGCAAGTACGAAGTGAAGATCCGCGGCCTGCTGCAAGGCGATGGACGCTTCTTCAACAGCGGCGCGCCGGCTTCGGCCACCGATACCTTCCTGTTGCGTACCGCGCGCCCGACCATCGAAGGCACGCTCGGCGGCTGGGTCGGCTTCCGTTTCACGCCGGAATTCGCTGGCGACAGCGCCAGCATCGTCGATGCCTATGCCGACCTGAAGCTCAGCCCGGCGGCAAGCGTGCGCGTGGGCAAGTTCACTTCACCGGTTGGCCTGGAACGCCTGCAGTCATCTTCGGCCTTGTCCGACGTGGAGCGCGCCTTGGCCAGCGAACTGGCGCCGAATCGCGACATCGGCGTGCAATTGCAGGGCGAGCTGGCGCAAGGCCGCGTCGGTTATGCGATCGGCGTGTTCAACGGCGCGGTGGATGGCCGCGACGCCATCACCAGCAACCCGGACGACAAGTTCGAATACGCCGGCCGGGTGTTCTTCGAGCCGTTCAAGAACAATGCGGGATTCTGGTCCGGCCTGGGCTTCGGCGTGGGTGCCAGCGTCGGCGACGTGGAAGGCACCGGCAGCAATTTCCTGCCGCGTTATCGCACGCCGGGACAGCAGCAATTCTTTGCTTATCGAAGTGCGGTGGCCGCCGATGGCCGTCATGTGCGCTGGTCGCCGCAGGGTTATTTCTACCGAAACGGTTTTGGCTTGCTGGCCGAATACATCGCCTCGAAGCAGGAACTGGTGGCCGGCAGCACTCGCGCCGACCTGGAAAACACCGCATGGCAGGCCACCGCCAGTTACGTGCTGACCGGCGAGGACGCCAGCTATCGTGGCGTGGTCAAGCCGGCGCATCCGTTCACGCCCGGCGGCGAAGGTTGGGGTGCGTGGGAACTGGTCGGTCGCTATGGCGTGATCGACATCGACGAGGACAGCTTCCCCTTGTTCGCCGATCCCACGGTTTCGGCGAGCCAGGCCAAGGCTTGGGTGTTTGGCGTCAATTGGTATCTCAATAGCAATCTGAAGCTCGTGTTTAACTATTCGCAAACAAGTTTTGAGGGCGGCTCTGCCACTGTGGCCGACCGCGAAGACGAGAAAGCCGTGTTCACCCGACTGCAAGTCGCCTTCTGAGGATTCCCCCATGAAAATCCATTCCATCAAGACCCGCGCCCGCCGTTCGTTGCGACCGTTGCTGGCCGGTTTCGCCCTGACCCTGGCCTTCGCTGCCGGCGCGAAGGATCTGCAACTGCTCAACGTGAGCTACGACCCCACCCGCGAGTTGTACCGCGACTACAACGCCGCCTTCGCCAAGCACTGGCAGGAAACCAAGGGCCAGAAAGTGGTGATCGAAGCCTCGCACGGCGGCTCCGGCAAGCAGGCGCGCGCGGTGATCGATGGCCTCGAAGCCGACGTGGTCACCTTGGCGCTGGCTTACGACGTGGACAACATCGCCGAGAAGGGCAAGCTGTTCCCGGCCAACTGGCAACAGCGTTTGCCGGACAACAGCACGCCCTACACCTCGACGATTGTTTTCCTGGTGCGCAAGGGCAACCCGAAGAACATCCGTGACTGGAACCACCTGATCCATCGCGGCGTTTCGGTGATCACGCCGAACCCGAAAACCTCCGGCGGCGCACGCTGGAACTATCTGGCCGCGTGGGCCTACGGGCAGAAAATCTTCAAGGGCGATGAAGCCAAGACCCGCGATTACGTGAAGGCGCTGTTCAAGCACGTGCCGGTACTGGATACCGGCGCGCGCGGCGCGACGACGACCTTTGCCCAGCGCGGCATCGGCGACGTGCTGCTGGCGTGGGAGAACGAAGCTTTCCTGGCGCTGGAAGAACTCGGCCCGGACAAGTTCGAGATCGTGGTGCCGTCGCTGTCGATCCTCGCCGAACCACCGGTGGCGCTGGTGGACAAGAACGTGGACAAGCATGGCACCCGCGAAGTGGCGCAAGCCTACCTGCAATACCTGTATTCGCCCGAGGGCCAGCGCATCGCCGCGAAGAATTACTACCGCCCGCGCAAGCCGGAATTCGCCGACCCCAAGGACGTCGCGCGCTTTCCCAAACTGCAACTGGTGACGATTGATGGTGCGTTCGGCTCGTGGGCCGAAGCACAGAAAAAACATTTCGCCGATGGCGGCATCTTCGACCAGATCCAGTCCGAGCGGTAAGCATGTCCGCAGCAAGTCTTCCAACGTTGAAACGCCAACGCCGGGTGATCCCCGGCTTTGGCTTGAGCCTGGGTTACACCGTGTTCTGGCTGGGGCTGGTGGTGTTGTTGCCGCTGGCCAGCCTGTTCCTGAAAGCCGCCGGCCTGGGCTGGCAGGAAATCTGGCGGATCTGGACCGACGAGCGCGTGCTGGCGGCGTTGAAGATCAGCTTCATCACGGCGATGGCGGCGGCGGCGTTCAATGCGGTGATGGGCACGCTGGTGGCTTGGGTGTTCGGGCGTTACAGCTTTCCCGGCCGGCGTGTGTTCGACGCGATGATCGATCTGCCGTTCGCTTTGCCGACCGCCGTGGCCGGCATCGCGCTGACCGCGCTGTACGGGCCGAACGGCTGGATCGGCAAGTGGCTGCTGGCGGCTGGCATCAAGGTGGCGTACACGCCGCTGGGCATCACCGTGGCGCTGGTGTTCGTCGGCCTGCCGTTCGTGGTGCGGATGGTGCAGCCGGTGTTGGCCGACCTGGAACGCGAATACGAGGAAGCCGCCGCCTCGCTCGGCGCAAGTCGCTGGCAAACGGTGACGCGGGTGGTGCTGCCGGCGCTGTTGCCGGCGGTGCTGTCCGGTTTTGCGCTTTCTTTCGCGCGTGGCATTGGCGAATACGGCTCGGTGATCTTCATTGCCGGCAATCTGCCGAAGGTGTCGGAAATCGCGCCGTTGCTGATCGTCATCAAGCTGGAGGAATTCGATTACGCCGGCGCGACGGCCATTGCCGCGGCGATGCTGCTGCTGTCCTTCGCCGTGCTGCTGGTGGTCAATACCCTGCAATCGCGGCTGGCGCGCAACGAGCGCAGGAGCCGCGCATGAGCAGTGTTACCGTAGCCGACGTGCTCCCATTGCAAGAGATCGCCTTGGACGATACCGCCCACCGCAAGCCGCGCATCGGCTCGGCCGTCACCGAGCCGCGCTGGGTGCAGGTGCTGCTGATCCTGGCGGCGCTGGGCTTCCTGTTGGCGTTCCTGTTGCTGCCGTTGTTGCTGGTGTTCGCCGAAGCGCTGCGCGGCGGCGCGCAGGCCTTCGTCAAGGCAGTGGCCGATCCCGATGCACGCGCGGCGATCCGCCTGACCTTGCTGGTCACCGCCGTCGTGGTGCCGCTGAACCTGCTGTTCGGGATTGCCGCCGCATGGGCGGTGGGCAAGCATGAATTTCCCGGCAAGCAATGGCTGGTCAGCCTGATCGACCTGCCGTTCGCGGTGTCGCCAGTGGTCGCCGGCCTGGTGTTCATCCTGATCTTCGGTTCGCAAGGCTGGGCCTGGCCGCTGATCGACGAAGGCTGGCGCGGCACGCTGCCGTTGCTGGGCGAAGTGCACCTGCAACTGCCGCGCATCGTGTTTGCGCTGCCGGGCATCGTGCTGGCGACGGTGTTCGTGACCTTTCCATTCATTGCCCGCGAACTGATGCCGTTGATGCAGCAGCAAGGCAGCGACGAGGAGCTGGCCGCGCTCAGCCTCGGCGCGAATGGTTGGCAGACTTTCTGGCGCGTGACCTTGCCGAATATCCGCTGGGCGCTGCTGTACGGCGTGCTGTTGTGCAGCGCGCGTGCGATGGGCGAATTCGGCGCGGTGTCGGTGGTGTCCGGGCATATCCGCGGGCGCACCAACACGCTGCCGCTGCACGTGGAAATCCTCTACAACGAATACGCCTATGGCGCGGCCTTCGCCTGCGCCAGCCTGCTGGCACTGACCGCGCTGGTCACGCTGGTGCTGAAGACTTGGCTGGAATGGCGGCACGGCGAAGGGCTGGCCGCTTCGCATCGGCATTGAGACAGAAACAACATGACCATCAAGATCGAAAAACTCGGCAAGCAATTCGGCACGTTCACTGCCCTGGATGGCATCGACCTGGACATCCGCCAGGGTGAATTGCTGGCCTTGCTGGGGCCGTCCGGTTCGGGCAAGACCACGTTGCTGCGCATCATCGCCGGGCTGGAACACGCCGACCGCGGGCGCGTGCTGTATGACGGGCAGGACGCCACCAATCTGAGCGTGCAGGCGCGCCGCGCTGGTTTCGTGTTCCAGCATTACGCGCTGTTCAAGCACATGAGCGTGGCCGACAACATCGCCTTCGGCCTGCGCGTGCGCAAGGGCAGGGAGCGCCCGGCCAAGGCCGACATCCGCAAGCGCGTCAGCGAACTGCTGCAACTGGTGCAACTGGCCGGGTTGGAAAACCGCTATCCGGCGCAACTCTCCGGCGGCCAGCGCCAGCGTGTGGCCCTGGCGCGCGCGCTGGCGATCGAACCGCGGGTGCTGCTGCTGGACGAACCCTTCGGCGCACTCGATGCGCAAGTGCGCCGCGACCTGCGCCGCTGGCTGCGCGAGCTGCACGACCAGACCGGGCTGACCACGATCTTCGTCACCCACGATCAGGAAGAAGCACTGGAATTGGCCGACCGCGTCGCCATCCTCAACCAGGGCCGCATCGAGCAACTCGGCAGCCCGGCCGATGCCTACGAGCGCCCGCGCACGCCGTTCGTGTATTCCTTCGTCGGTGAAGTGAACCGCCTGCCCGGGCAGGCGCAAGCCGGTAAATTGCGCGTGGCCGGCGCGGAATTCACCGCCGCAGATGCCACGCACGCCGATGGCCCCATCGAGTTGTACGTGCGCCCGGAAGACTTGCACCTGACCAGCGATGGCCCCGGCTGGCCGGCGACGGTGCTGTCCAGTCTGCGCAGCGGCCCGCGCCTGCGCCTGCGCGCACGGCTGCACGACGACGCGCAGCAGGAAGTGGAAATCGACCTGCCGCCGCCTTCCGCTGATGCAGGGGTTCCGGTCGCCGGTGCGCCCGTGGTCCTGTCGCCGCGCCGTTTCAACGTCTTTCCGACAGCCACGCGCCCGTGAGTTAGACCGGAGCACACCGCATCCGGTTGCGGATGATTCTGGTGCACGCGCTCCCTGTTCTGGTGCGTCCGTGCGCCATCCTGAATGGTTAGCGAAACCCGCGCCAACATCGGGCAAAAAACCTTGCAGGCGGGCTTGACGGCACGCTTTTTTGCATCGCAATATCGGCGCGGGTTAAAAATTCGTAAGCCCGTGGCATTGGTCACATCGTGATGCCAGCCTCAGGCCTGCGGCCCCCGTCTTTCCACCCCACAGGAGAATCCGGATGAAGCGCGTCAAACTCGGTTTTGCAGTTGCACTAGTGCTGGCGGCGCTGCCGTTCGCCGCCGCTGCACAGGAAGAAGAAGCCTCCTCGCCGTTCAGCTGGAGCGTGGCGGCAACCACCGACTACGTCTGGCGTGGCGTCAGCCAGTCTGATGGCGACCCGGCCTTCCAGGCTGGCCTGACCTACACCAGCCCGGTCGGCCTTTATGTCGGTGGTTGGGCCTCGACCGTCGATTTCGGTGCTGGCGGTTGGGAGAACGACTGGTTCGTCGGTTACAACAAGGACATCACCGAAAGCTTCAATTTCGACGTGATGTACAACTATTACAGCTATCCGGGCGGCGACAATACCGGCGACTTCGGCGAACTGATCGCAAAGGGCACGTTCTTCGACAACTACAGCGCGACGGTTGCGTACTCGGACAGTTTCGCCAATACCAAGGGCAGCTCGCTGTATTACGCGCTGGGTGCAGGCTGGGAACTGCCGGCCGATTTCGGTATTGCCGTAGGCGTGGGCCGCAGCACCTTCGACGACAAGGTCGGCATCGACGACTACAGCGACTGGTCGGTCAGCCTGAGCAAATCCTTCGGCCCGGCCACGCTGGCGCTGGGTTACACCGATACCAACATCGACAACGAACCGCTGGCCGACGATCGTTTCAGCCTCAGCATCACCGTGGCGGGCCCGTAACGTTCCCTGTCATCCGCAGCAACGAAAAAGGGCGCCTTGTGCGTCCTTTTTCGTTTCGTGGCCGCCATTGGGCGGCGCTCAATTCCAGCTCAACACAACCTTGCCGGCCTTGCCGCCTTCCATCAGGTCGAAGCCTTTCTGGAATTCCTCGGCCGGCAGTTGATGCGTCAACACCTTGCCCAGTGGGAAGCCGCCGAGCACCAATTGCGTCATCTTGTACCAGGTCTCGTACATCTTGCGGCCGTAGATGCCTTGCACGGTCAGGCCCTTGAAGATGATCTTGTCCCAATCGCAACCGGCACCCTTGGGCATGATGCCCAGCAGCGCGACCTTGCCGCCGTGGTACATGCAGTCGAGCATGCCGTTGAAGGCCTGCGGGTTGCCGCTCATTTCCAGGCCCACGTCGAAGCCTTCCATGTGCAGATCCGCCATCACGTCCTTCAGGGATTGATTGGCGACGTTGACCACGCGGGTTGCGCCCATGTCGGCGGCAAGTTTGAGACGGAAATCGTTGACGTCGGTGACGACGATATTACGTGCGCCGATGTGCTTGCAGATGCCGGCGGCGATCACGCCGATCGGGCCGGCACCGGTGATCAGCACGTCTTCGCCGACCACGTCGAACTCCAGCGCGCAATGCGCGGCGTTGCCGTAGGGGTCGAAGAAGGCGGCCAGCTCCGACGGGATCGGGTCGGGGATCGGCCACAGGTTGGTCGCCGGCATCACGATGTATTCGGCGAACGCGCCATTGCGGTTCACGCCGATGCCGACCGTGTGCGGGCATAGGTGGGTGCGGCCGCCGCGGCAGTTGCGGCAATGGCCGCAGGTGATGTGGCCTTCGGCGGACACGCGCTGGCCAATGGCATAGCCGCTGACGCCGGGGCCGAGTTCGGCGATGCGGCCGACGAATTCATGGCCGATCACCAGCCCTTGCGGAATGGTGCGCTGCGCCCATTCGTCCCACAGGTAGATGTGCAGGTCGGTGCCGCAGATCGCGGTCTTTTCCACCTTGACCAGCACCTCGTTGGGGCCGGGCACCGGCACCGGCACCTGTTCCATCCAGATGCCCTTGCCGGTTTCGCGCTTGACCAGCGCCTTCATCGTCTGTGCCATGGGATTGATAGCGCCGCGCAAAAAGAGGGCGCGGATTATACGTCGCCGGCCGCGGGCGCTCGTTGTGCGACGCCGAACCCGGCCCATGTATCATGCGCACCCCGCCTGCGCCGCTCGCGCACGGCGGTCCCCTCCAAGAGAAATCCGCTGCATGCGCATCCTGCTTGCCCGCCACGGTGAAACCCCGTGGAACGCCGAAGGCCGCTACCAGGGCCAGATCGACATCCCCCTTTCGCCGGTGGGCGAAGCCCAAGCCACCGCGCTGGGCCAGCGCCTGCGCGAGGTGCCGATCACCCGTGCCGTTGCCTCGCCGCTGTCGCGCGCGCGCCGCACTGCCGAACTGGCGCTGGGCGAGGCACGTGCCGCGATGCTGACCCAGGATGCCGACCTGCAGGAAATCGCCCACGGTGAATGGGAAGGCCTGCTGGCCAGCGAAATCGACGAGAAAGACCCGGCCCGCCTGCGCGCCTGGCGTGAGGAGCCGGAAACCGTGCTGATGCCCGGCGGCGAATCGCTGCGCCAGGTGCTGGACCGCTCCTGGCGCGGCTTGGCCCGCGCCTGCGAAGACCTGGGCGACGACGATACCTTGCTGGTGGTCGCGCATGACGCGGTCAACCGCGTGATCCTGTGCCGCATCCTCGGCCTGCCGATTGCACGCCTGTGGAGCTTCCGCCAGGCCCCGACCACGCTCAACCTGCTGGAAGGCCCCAGTGTCGATGCACTGGAAGTGGTGCGCCTGAACGACTGCGCCCACCACACGCCGTTCTTCGGCGAGGCCAAGCACCGCGCGCTGTAAATCGCCGTGATGGCTGCAATGGCGCGCGATCTTGCGAACTGGCTCGACTACATCGAGCGCCAGCATCCCAAATCCATCGCGATGGGCCTGGATCGCGTGCGCGAAGTCGCCACGCGGCTGCAACTGGAAAAACCGGCGAAACAGGTGATCGTCGTTGCCGGCACCAACGGCAAGGGCTCCACCGTCGCCTTCATCGAGTCCATCGCCCGTGAAGCCGGTTGGAAGGTCGGTGCCTACACTTCGCCGCATCTGCTGCGTTACAACGAGCGGGTGCGGATTGAGGGCGTGGAAGCAGATGATGCGGCGCTGGTCGAAGCCTTCGAAGCGGTGGAAACGGCGCGTGGCGACACGCCGCTGACCTATTTCGAATACGGCACGCTCGCTGCATTGTGGCTGTTCCAACGCGCCAACCTCGACCTGGCCATCCTCGAAGTCGGCCTTGGCGGTCGCCTTGACGCGGTGAACATCGTCGATGCCGATGTCGCGGTCATCACCACGATAGACATCGATCACGTCGAATGGCTCGGCCCGGATCGCGAAAGCATCGGCGCAGAGAAGGCCGGCATTGCGCGGGCGTGGAAGCCTTTGGTGCTGGGCGAAGTGGATTCACCTTCCAGCGTGCTGCGCCACGCCTATGCCATCGGCGCGAATGCGATCCGCTTCGGCAGCGATTTCTTCGCCGACTCCATCGATGCCACGCACTGGCGCTGGCGCGATGCCGGCAACGAACTGGCATTGCCGAATCCGCCACTGCCCGCGCCGGCGCAATTCCACAATGCCGCCACCGCCATCGCCGCCTTGCGCGCCTTGCCGCAATCGCCAGTGGATGCCGCGTTCGCACCGGGCATCGCCAACACGCAGTTGCCGGGGCGCTTGCAGCGTTTCGAACGCGGCGGCGTGAACCTTTACATCGACGTGGGCCACAACCCGCAGGCCGCGCGCGAGCTGGCCGCATGGCTGGCCGCGCAATCGCACGGCGGCCGTGATTTCATCGTTTACGCCGCGTTGGCCGACAAGGACGCCGCGCAGGTGGTTGCAGCCTTCGATGCGCAGCCGCTGCAGTGGCTGCTGGCCGGCAGCCGTGAAGCCGGCGCGCGCGGGCAGGGCGTCGATGCGCTGGCGGCCAAGCTGGCCGGCACGGCGGCAGCGCAAGGCGAACGCCACGCTGATGCGATCCAGGCGTTGGCCGCAGCACTGGCGCAGGCCGAAGCCGGCGATCGCGTGCTGGTGTTCGGTTCCTTCCATGCGGCCGCGACGGCACTGGATTGGCTGCATTCAGGCCAATGACGGCCAGCGCAGGGGCGTGGCGCCTATAATCGGCCCGACTTCGCCACCGCATCGAAACCCCGCATGGATTCTCCGTTGAAGCAGCGCCTGATCGGCGCAGTCGTGCTGATCGCGCTGGCCGTGATCTTCCTGCCGATGCTGGTGAAGGGCCCCGCGCCCGACAGCGGCGTTTCCGACGTGTCGATGAAGGTGCCGGACGAGCCGAAGGGCGATTTCGTCGAAATCCCGCTGGGCACGCCCGGTGCCGCGCCGGCGGGTGGCGCGCTGGGCATGCCGGCTGCGGTCAAGCCTGAAGCGACATCGCCCGCAGCATCGTCGGCCGTGTCGCAGCCGGCCAGCGACACGGCTTTGCCATCGACTGCCGCCGCCGGCGACTACGCAGTCAGCTTCGGTGCCTATGCCAGTGCCGCCGATGCCGACGCGGTGGTGGCGCGCTTGAAGCAGGCGCAATTGCCCGGCTTCGTCGCCACCGACACGCTCAACGGCCGCGCCGTGTGGCGCGTGCGTGTCGGCCCCTACGCCGACCGCGCCCAAGCCGAAGTCGTGCGTCTGCAGGCGATCAAGGTGCGCAACGACGTGAACGCGCAAGTCATCGCGCTGGATGCCGGCGCACCTGCCGCACCGGAGCCGGCGGCTTCGACGCCGCAACCGACTGTCGCCACGCAACCGACGCGCACCGAAGCCTTGCCGCCGGAGCCGACCGCGTCCGCGCCGCCGAAGCCTGAAACACCCAAGCCCGAGCCGGCCAAGCCGGAACCGGCCAAGCCTGTTGCCGCCGCGCCCAAGCCGGTTGAAACCCCGAAGCCGGTGGCCACGCCCGCAGCACCGAAGCCCGAGCCGCCGAAGCCGGAACCGGCCAAGCCCGCCGCGCCGGCCGCCGCTTCGACCGGCTTTGCCGTGCAACTGGGCGCATTCTCCAACGCCGCCGAGGCCAATGCCCTGCGCGACCGCGTGCGCGCAGCCGGCTTCAGCGCCATCGTCGATCAGGTGAACACCGACAAGGGCACGCTCAGCCGCGTGCGCGTTGGCCCGGTCGCCACCCGTGCCCAGGCCGAGCAATTGCAGGCGCAGGTCGCGGCGAAGCTGGGCCAGTCGGGACAGGTGCGGCCGCATCCGTGAGCGCAGCAATGACGAGCAGGAAACGAAGCCGCGTCCCCCTGATTGCCCGTCTCTGATCGAATGCCTCTTCTCGACCTCGTCCTCCTTGCCCTGATCGGCGTCTCCGCGCTGTTCGGCCTGTTGCGCGGTTTCGTCGGCGCGATCGCGTCGATCCTGGCTTGGGTGCTGGCCGGCTGGGTGGCGTTCCGCCACGGCGGGCAGGTGGCGGTCTGGTTGTCCGATGACGGCCAGCCGATGATCACCGAATTGTTCGGCGGCTATGCACTGGGTTTTGTCGCGGTGATGGTGTTCGTGGGCCTGGTCGGCTGGTTCGTCGGCAAGCTTGTCAAGGGCGTGGGCCTGTCCGGATTGGATCGTCTGCTGGGCTTGGTGCTGGGCGCGGCGCGGGGCGGGGTCATCGCCTGTGCGCTGGTATTGCTGCTGGGTTTCACCGACCTGCCGCGTGAGCCGGAATGGCAGCAGTCGCGCGTGGTGCCGGCGCTGCAGCCGGGCGTGGACTGGATGCGCGGCTGGTTGCCGGAATGGGTGGCTGAACGCCTGGTTTTTGGCAACAACGCGCCAAGCGGCGATAATGGCGTCCATTCAGAACCCTTGCCCCTGCCGCTGGACGAAGGCGTCCGGCAACCCGCGACCCCGGAGCCGTCTGTTCAAGAACCATCTGTTCGAGAGCCGCCCGTCCCCGAGCCGCCCGCCGCCCGCTGATCGGGCCAATCCAAGCAGATCCAGCAGAGAGACCTCGCCATGTGTGGCATTGTCGGAATCGTCGGTGCGCAGAACGTCGCCGGCCAGTTGTACGACGGTTTGACCGTGCTCCAGCACCGTGGCCAGGATGCGGCCGGGATTGCGACTGCCGACGGCACGCGCCTGCGCCTGCACAAGGGCAATGGCCTGGTGCGCGACGTATTCAATGCCAAGGCGATGAGCGTGCTGGAGGGCCGCGTCGGCATCGCCCATTGCCGCTACCCGACCGCCGGTTCCGAAGGCATGGACGAGGCGCAACCGTTCTACGTCAATTCGCCCTACGGCATCGCGCTGGCGCACAACGGCAACCTGATCAACACCGAATCGCTGCGCCAGGCCGTGTTCGCCACCGACCGCCGCAACATCAATACCGAATCGGACAGCGAAGTACTGCTGAACGTGTTCGCGCACGAACTGGACAAGCAACGCACGCTGTCGCCGGAAGCGGCGATCCGCGCCGTGGCCGGCGTGCACCAGCGCGTCAAGGGCGGCTACGCCGTGGTCAGCACCGTGCTCGGCCTGGGGCTGGTGGCCTTCCGCGACCCGCACGGCATCCGCCCGCTGGTATTGGGCAAGCGTGCGCACAACGAATTCACCGAATACATGGTTGCCTCTGAATCCGCCGCGCTGGACATCCTCGGCTACCAGCGCGTGCGTGACGTGCAGCCCGGTGAAGCGCTGGTGATCACCGCGCGCGGCGAGTTGTTCAGCGAAGTCTGCGCCGAACCGCAGCAGCACGCGCCGTGCATTTTCGAATACGTGTATTTCGCCCGCCCCGACTCGATGATCGACAACGTCTCGGTGCACAAGGCGCGCATGCGCATGGGCATCAAGCTGGGCGAAAAGATCCTGCGCCTGCGCCCGGACCACGACATCGACACCATCATCCCGATTCCGGATACCTCACGCGATGCGGCGCTGGAAATCAGCAACGTCTTGGGCGTGAAGTACCGTGAAGGCTTCATCAAGAATCGCTATGTCGGTCGCACCTTCATCATGCCGGGGCAGGGCGAGCGGGTGAAATCCGTGCGTCGCAAGTTGAACCCGATCCACCTGGAATTCCGCAACCGCGTGGTGCTGCTGGTCGATGATTCGATCGTGCGCGGCACCACCAGCCAGCAGATCGTGCAGATGGCACGCGACGCCGGCGCACGCAAGGTCTATCTGGCCAGCGCCGCGCCGCCGGTGCGCCACCCCAACATCTACGGCATCGACATGCCTGCCGCCGACGAACTGGTCGCCAACAACCGCAGCGTCGAGGAGATCGAGAAATTCCTCGGCTGCGACTGGCTGGTCTATCAGGACCTGGAAGACCTCGAAGCCGCCGTGCGCGAAGGTAACCGCGAGCTGACCGCGTTCGATTCGTCCTGCTTCAACGGCCAATACGTCACTGGCATCGACGACGGTTATTTCGAACGCATCCAGCAACTGCGCAGCGACGAAGCGAAGAAGCAGCGTCGCGTGGGTTGATCGACCGAAAATCACGATGCAAGCCGCCGTTCCTCCCTCTCCCCTTGTGGGAGAGGGAAACGCGCGAAGCGCGAGGGAGAGGGTTCGGCTTTTCGCCACGCTCCTTCCGCCACCGATTATCGCCACCACATATTCGGGAAAATCGAATGGATGCGTGCTGTTGGATCATGCCAAAAGCCGATCCCTCTCCCTGCGTGCTTCGCACGCTTTCCCTCTCCCACAAGGGGAGAGGGAGCAGTAAATGCAGATTCCGATGAGTTCTCTTTTTACCGCCGCCGCCGAATGCCTGGCCGCTGCCAGCCCCGACGAGAAAGTCGCGCTGACCCGCCAATACGCCGCCGCCTTCGCACGCGGCGAACTCTCCCTGCCCGACAACGCGCCCGCCCCGCAGCCGATCTGCATGCCCGGCCGCCCGCCCAGGCCGAAACTCGTCCATCCGCGCGACCTGCCGCGTCGCGGTTTCGGCAGCATCGAAGGCCGCGCCGCCTTCATCCACTCCATCTGCCATATCGAACTCAACGCCATCGACCTGGGCTGGGACGCGGTGTATCGCTTCCGCGGCCTGCCCCGCGAGTTCTACGCGGATTGGGTATCGGTGGCCAACGACGAGTCACGCCACTTCACGATGTTGCAGGCACGCCTGCGCGACCTCGGCTACGACTACGGCGACTTCGACGCCCACAATGGCCTGTGGGAAATGTGCGAGAAAACCGCACACGATGGCTTGGCGCGCATGGCGCTGGTTCCGCGCGTGCTGGAAGCGCGCGGCCTGGACGTGACGCCGGGCATGATCAAGAAACTGCGCGAACTCGGCGACGATGCCACCGCCGACATTCTGGTGGTGATCCTGCGCGAGGAAATCCCGCACGTCGCAGCCGGCACCCGCTGGTATCGCTGGTATTGCGAACAACGCGGCGTCGAACCGCGCGCCCGCTTCCGCGAGTTGTTGCGCGAATATGCAGGCGGCTACCTGCACGGCCCGTTCAACCTGGAAGCGCGCCTGCTGGCCGGCTTCGACGAAGACGAACTGGCGGCACTGGAAGCGCCGTAGGTGCCTTTCCGCAGGAGCGACTCACCTCGCTCCTACAAGCGATCCAGCCTCATCCCATCGGCATCCACCCGCAACACCGAGCCCTGCTCGTACCAGTCGCCCAGCACCACGCGCTTGCAGGCCTGGCCACCAACATCCAGCTCATGCACCGCCGGCCGATGCGTATGTCCGTGGATCAGCGTGTCGATGCCATAACGCGCAAACATCGCCTTGACCGTTGTCGGCGTCACGTCGGTCACCGTTTCGAACTGCGTCTTGTCGTTGCCGATCATTTCCTGCTGCCGCGACATGCTGGCTTCGCGTGCCTTCGCTGCGAAAGCCAATCGCGCCGCCAGCGGCTGCGACAGGAACTGCTCCTGCCACGCCGCATCGCGGGTCTGCGCACGGAACTGCTGATAGGCCACGTCATCACTGCACAGCAGGTCGCCGTGCATCAGCAAGGTCGGTTTTCCGTACAACATGACCACGGCTGGGTCGGGCAGGATGCGGAAACCGGCACGTCGTGCGTATTCGGTTCCCACGAGAAAATCCCGATTGCCGCGAATGAAGAACACCGGCACGCCGGCATCGGCGATCTCGCGCAGGTGCGTGGCCACCTCGGCGCCGACTTCGGAAGTATCGTCATCGCCGACCCACGCCTCGAACAGGTCGCCGAGGATGTACAGCGCATCGGCGCGCATTGCCTGCTCGCGCAGGAACTGCCCGAACAGTTCGGTGATCGCCGGCCGACTGGCATCCAGGTGCAGATCGGAAATGAAAAGAGTGGTCATGCCCGCATTTTAGCCCCCTCCCTTTCGCCGAAGGCGAAGGGGAGGGTTGGGGGAGGGGGGCTTTTGCTGTTGCGGTTGCTTTTCGTCTCAAACAAAAGCAAGAACAAAAGCACCCCCTCCCCAACCTCCCCCTGCCTGCTGTCGCAGGCAGGGGGAGGCTTGAAGCTGGGTTAAAATCGCAATATCCCGAACACCGAGCTCCCCATGACCTGCCGTACCCGCTTCGCCCCCAGTCCCACCGGCTACCTGCACATTGGCGGCGCGCGCACCGCGCTGTATTGCTGGCTGCAGGCGCGCCACCACGGCGGCAAGTTCGTGCTGCGCATCGAGGACACCGACCGCGAGCGCAGCACCCAGGCCGCGATCGACGCCATCCTCGAAGCGATGGACTGGCTGGGCCTGGACTACGACGAAGGCCCGATCTACCAGACTGACCGCGTGGCCCGTTACAAGGAGGTAGCCGAACAACTCGTCGCGCAAGGCAAGGCCTACTATGCCTACGAATCGAAGGAAGAACTCGACGCGATGCGTGAAGCGGCGATGGCGAAGCAGGAAAAGCCGCGCTACAACGGCGCGGCGCGTGATGCCGGCTTGCCATATCGCGATGACTCCAACCGCGTCATCCGCTTCAAGAACCCGCAGGACGGCGTGGTCGCCTTCGACGACCTGATCAAGGGCCGCATCGAAATCGCCAATGCCGAGCTGGACGACATGGTGATCTTCCGTCCAGATGGTTATCCGACCTACAACTTCGCCGTGGTCGTCGATGACTGGGACATGGGCATCACTGAAGTGATTCGCGGCGACGACCACATCAACAATACGCCGCGCCAGATCAACCTGTACGAAGCACTCGGCGCGCCGGTGCCGAAGTTTGCGCACATGCCGATGATCCTCGACGAGCAGGGCGCGAAACTCAGCAAGCGCACCGGCGCGGCCGACGTGATGCAGTACAAGGACGCCGGCTACTTGCCGCATGCGTTGTTGAACTACCTGGCGCGGCTGGGCTGGTCGCATGGGGACCAGGAAATCTTCACCCGCGAAGAACTCATCAACCTGTTCAACGTCACCGACGTCAACAGCAAGGCCGCGCGCCTGGACATGGCCAAGCTGGGCTGGGTCAACCAGCACTGGCTGAAAACCGATGCGCCGGAAGCCATCGCGCCGCAGCTCGAATACCAGTTGCGCAAGCTTGATCTGGATCCGGGCAAGGGCCCGAAGGCCAGCGACATCGTGATTGCCCTGCGCGAGCGCGTGCAGACCTTGAAGGAGATGGCGGAAAAATCCGTGGTCTGGTTCACCCCATTGGAACACTACGACGAAGCTGCCGTCGCCAAACACTTCAAGCCCGAAGCCGCCGCGCCCTTGCAGAAAGCCCGCGAATTGCTGGCCGCCTTGCCGGCCTGGAGCGCGGAAAACGTCAGCGTTGCCCTGCATGACGTCGCCGCGCAACTGGGCATCGGCATGGGCAAGGTCGCGCAGCCGCTGCGCGTGGCGATCACCGGAACGCAGGTCAGCCCGGATATTTCGCATACCGTGTATCTGGCCGGTCGCGACGAAGCCCTTGCGCGCATCGACGCGGCCATCACCAAGGCCAGCGCATAAGCCGATCATGCCCCGCAAGCATATTCACTCTGCGCACTGCACCGACCCGTCACATCATGTCGATGACGCCGGTGGCTTCGTGCGTGCGGTGGAGAACGCTTGCGTCGAGCGCGGCCTGCGCCTCACCCCGATCCGCGCCCGCGTGCTGGAACTGATCGCGCAGGCCGGCAAACCAATCAAGGCCTACGACCTGCTGGAAAAGGTGCGCCAGGCCAACGCCACCCGCGGCGACGGCATCGGTGCCGACGCGCCGCCCACGGTGTATCGCGCACTGGATTTCCTGATGGCGAATGGCTTCGTGCACAAGCTCGAATCGGTCAACGCCTTCGTCGCCTGCCACCATCCCAGCAGCGCGCAACACTCGGTGCCCTTCCTGATCTGCGACCGCTGCCACAGCGCGGTGGAGCTGGAAGACGTGGAAGTGGTCGCACAACTGGACGAGCGCGCCAAGGCGTTGGGCTTCAAGCCACAGGCGCAAACGCTGGAAGTGCATGGGCTTTGCGCGAAGTGCGCGGGGTGATGTGTTATTTCGGCAGATCCGCCAAATCGCTGGGCATCAATTGCCGGTAATGCAGCACGGTGATGATTTCGATGCGGTCGTCCTTGATGCGGTAAATCGCCGATAAGGTCGTTCCAGCAGTTCTCGCACATCGGCAGGCGCGTAGCGCAGCAGGGCTTTTCCTTGCAATGGCGGATGCTCCAGTTGCAAGGAACGTTTCACCAAACGTACAGTCATGTTTCTTGCTGCTTTTGGTGAATCGCGGGCAATCCAGGTTTCGATTTCATTGAGCCGCGCAATTGCCGACGGCGTCCAATGAACCTTCATCCTGCTTGCTCAAGCGATTTGAGCAATTCCTCAGCCGGAACCAGCAGGCCGGCATCGGCTTCGGCAAGGCCGCGTTCGATGGCGCGGTGCAGGACGGCTTGGTAGATCAATTCGGCCCAGCCTGCATCCGGTGGCAGTTCGTCCACGATCTGGTGCGCTTGCTGCTTGAAAGCGAGGGAAGTCATCCGGGCAGTCTCCGTTCGGGACGAGGCCAGCATAGCACCGGCCTCAGTGCCCCGCCTTGTCCCGCTTCCACCCGCGATGCTTGATGTCCAAGTGCAGCGAATACAGCGCGGTAAACGCAGGGAACAGGTTCTGCAACACGCCGACGGAATCCTGTTTCGCCGAGAACAAAAAATAGCTCAGCGTCATCAGGCTGCCGCATACGCTCATGTACCAGAACAGCCGCGGGATCACCGGCTTGCCGGCGCGGCGGCTGGCGATGAACTGCACCAGCCAGCGGCCGCCGAACATCAGCGCGCCGGTGTAGCCGATCAGCTTCCAGCCGGTGACGTGCAGGCCGGTCCAGAACAGCCATTCGATCGGCTGGTTGAGGTCGATCACGGGAGTTCCTCCACGGCGGTGCGCTTGCTGCGCGTGATCAGCCAGGCCACGCCACGCAGGTCGCGGATGCCGACGATGGCGCGGTTCAAGTTGTTGTACTTGCTCACGCCGGACGAACGCGGGCGATGATTCACCGGCACGCTGGCGGTCTTGTAGCCGGCGCGTTGCATCAGTGCCGGCAGGTAGCGGTGCATGTGGTCGAAGTAGGGCAGGTCGAGGAAGGCGGCGCGTTCGAACAGTTTGATGCCGCATCCGGTATCGGGCGTGTCGTCGCGCAGCATGCGCGAACGGATCGCATTGGCCCACTTCGATGCCCAGCGTTTGCTGCCGCTGTCCTGGCGATTGACGCGCCAGCCGGCGAACAACCGGGTGTCGGTGCTGTCGGCATCGCGCGCGGCCAGCAGCTTTGGGATGTCGGCCGGGTCATTCTGGCCATCGCCATCCAGCGTGGCAATCCACAGCCCGCGCGCGGCCTTGATCCCGGTGCGCACCGAGGTGCTCTGGCCGCTGTTGCTGAGGTGATGCAGCACGCGCAGTTCCGGCACGCTGGCTTTCAGTTGCGTGAGCACTTGCAGGCTGTCGTCGCTGGAATGGTCATCGACATAGACGATCTCGAAGCCGATGCGCCCGCGCAGCGCGGCGAGGATTTCATCGACCAGCGGCGTGATGTTGTCGCGTTCGTTGAACACCGGCACCACCACCGACAGCGGCAGGGGAGCGGTGGCCTCATTCGTCATTGTCATCATCATTGATCTCGTAGGTGGCCTGTCCTTGCAATTGCGGCGTGGTGCAGCCGGGCTTCCACGCGGTGCCTGGAACCAATAGCCAGTTGCGGCGGTTGGATTGGCCGATGGCCACGACGTGTTGCTTGTCGGCGCAAGGGCTGAGCGCTTCGTCCAGCACGAAGATCCAGCGCTTCTGCGGATTTTCCGCCAGCCAGGCTTCCGCACCGGCCCATTGCTGCTGCCAGGATTTCTTGAAGCCGAAATCGCGCGCCGGGCGATCGGCCTGCAGCAGGTTCTGTTCGCGCCAGCCAACCATGCCCAGCTCGGCATCCGGGCCGATGCGCTGGCCGACTTTCTGCATCAACGCTTGCGCGGAACTGTCCGCCGTCAGCGCTGGCGTCATGCCCAGGCCAAAGATGATCCATAACGCGGCAGTTGCAGCCACCAGCGCCGGCCAGATCTTGCGCCGCCAACCCCAAACCGCCGCCAGCAGCCACGCGATGCCCAAGGCCAGCAACCACAGCAGCAAGGTTTGCAAGGTGACCGCATCCATGCCGCGCATCGCCGTCTGTCTTTCGGCCCAGTGGCCATGCCCACCCAGTGCGGACGCCGCCGCCAGCAGGAACACCGAACCGAACACCAGCAAATATCCCAGCAACAAACGGCGCACGCCGTCACGCCGCAACAGGCCAGGCAACAACGGTGCCATGGCCAGCACGAAGGCCGGCAGCGCCGGCAGGATATAGACCTCGCGCTTGCCGGGGCTGGCGCTGAAGAACAGCAGCACCAGCAGGCACCAACCCAGCAGCAACACGTATCGCGCATCGAAACGCTTCAGCCGCCGCCACCATGCCGGCAGCAACCACGGCAACAACCACGACAGCGGCAACCACAAGGTCAGGATCACCTGGCCGAAATACCACCACGGCTTCACGTGGTGCCAGGCATTGGCATAGCGCGTGGCGGTCTGCCGGAACAGGATTTCGTTGGCGTACTTCTGCAAGGCCGGGTCGCTGCCCAGATAAGCGGTCCACGCCATCGGCAACACCCACACGCCCGCGCCAAGGATGAAGAAAACCAGCCCCAGCCCGCTGCGCTCCAGGTTGCCCGCGCTCCATTCGATGCGCGGCCCATGCGCCAGCCGCAACACCAACCACGGCAACAGCACCAGCAGCGGCAAAAAACCCACGCCCTTGGTCACCGTACCCAGGCCGGCGGCGAAGCAACCCAGCCACAACGCACGCCAATCCGGCCCGCGCAGCAGATGCCGCAGCAGGCCCCACAACGACAGCGTCATCATTCCGACCACGGTCATGTCGATCTGCGCGCGCTTGGTCATCAGCCCGAATTGCAGGCACACGAACACACCCAGCGCCGCGTAGCGACCCACCTGCCGGTTCCACAATCGCCTGCCCAGGTCGTGCACCAGCCACAGCACCATCAAGGCCGACAACAGCGACGGCAGCAGGAAGGCGATGCGCCAGTTGCGCACTACTTCATAAGTGGCGGCTTGCAGCCACATGAAGGTCGGCGGCTTTTCCGCGTACAGCTCGCTGCCGCGCTGCGGGAACAACCACTGCCCGGACTCGACCATGTGCTTGGCCGCCAGCACGAAGCGCGGTTCGTCCGGCGGGGTGGGTTCTCGCAGGCCGATGCCTGCGGCCAGTGCAAGCACGGCGAACAGCAGCAGCCAGAAGAATTGCCGGTGCGACAGGCGTTCAGGCAACAGGGTGCGGCTCATTGTGGATGGTGCGTGGGTAGGGGCGCGGCATTATCGCCGGAATCTTGTTGTCGTCGTGTCGGAATCGGGTGTCACATTGGGCCGGCAGGCTGACTGGCAAAAACGGAGCTATTCAGACACACCGAGACAGGCTTTGCTTGCCAAAACCGAGTGCGATGCGTGAAAGCTGTGGCGGCGCTGGCTGGCGCGACCTTCGGCGGCATGGGTTCGACGCATTGCGTCGAACGGGTGAACCATGGATGGTTCACCCCGGTCCTGCCGGCTGCGCAGGATTGTGCAGGCGAGCAGGCCGCCGAGGAGCCTACACGGATGTACTTGCGGCGTGTCGCGCCGGCCAGCACCGCCACAGCCGTGCAGGGAGTTCCCCGCGTCGGGTTCCCGCATGATGTATTCGATTCCTATGTCGGGATTACATCCCCGCGTAGTTCGGCCCACCGCCGCCCTGCGGCGCGACCCAGACGATGTTCTGGGTCGGGTCCTTGATGTCGCAGGTTTTGCAGTGCACGCAGTTCTGCGCGTTGATCTGCAGGCGTTCCGAGCCGGCATCACCGACGAATTCATACACGCCCGCCGGGCAGTAACGCGATTCCGGGCCGGCGAACTTGTGCAGGTTGATGTCCACCGGCACGCTGGCGTCCTTCAGCGTCAGGTGGCTGGGCTGGTCTTCATCGTGGTTGGTGCTGGACAGGAACACCGAGCTCAAGCGGTCGAAGGTCAGCACGCCATCGGGCTTGGGATAGGTGATCTTTTCGCACTGGTTCGCCGGCAGCAGCGCTGCGTAGTCCGGTGCCTTGCGGTGGATTGTCCACGGTGGATTCTTGATACCCAGCTTCGGCAACAGCCATTGCTCGATGCCGGTCATCAACGTGGCGAAGCTGCGGCCCTTCTTGAACCACTGCTTGAAGTTCTTGGCCTGCTGCAATTCGGTGAACAACCAGCTCTTCTCGAACGCCGCCGGATACGCGCTCAACTCATCCTGCGCACGGCCTTCGCCCAGCGCCGCGAATGCCGCTTCGGCCGCCAGCATGCCGGTCTTGATCGCCGCGTGCGAACCCTTGATGCGTGAAGCGTTGAGATAACCGGCCTCGCAACCGACCAGCGCGCCGCCGGGGAACACCGTCTTCGGCAGGCTCAGCAAGCCACCGGCGGTGATCGCACGCGCGCCATAGCCGATGCGCTTGCCCCCTTCCAGATGCTTGCGGATCGAAGGATGCGTCTTGAAACGCTGGAATTCCTCGAACGGGCTCAGCCACGGATTCTTGTAATCCAGCCCGACCACGAAGCCGACCGCAATCTTGCCGTCCTCGGCGTGATACAGGAACGAGCCGCCATAGGTATCCGAATTCAACGGCCAGCCGGCGGTATGCACCACCAGACCCGGCTGATGTTTCGAAGGATCGGCCTGCCACAACTCCTTGATGCCGATGCCGTAACTCTGCGGGTCCTTGCCGGCATCCAGCTTGAACTTCTCGATCAATTGCCGGCCGAGTTGGCCGCGCGCGCCTTCGGCGAAGATCGTGTACTTGGCCAGCAATTCCATGCCCAGCTGGAATTCGGCGGTCGGCTCGCCATCCTTGCCCAGCCCCATGTTGCCAGTGGCCACGCCCTTGACCGCGCCGTTGTCGTCATACAACACCTCGGCGGCGGCAAAGCCGGGGAAGATTTCCACGCCCAGCGCTTCAGCCTGCTGCGCCAGCCAGCGCACCACGCTACCCAGGCCGACGATGTAATTGCCTTCGTTGTGGAAGCAGCCCGGCAGCAGCCAGTTCGGCGTGGCTTTCGCGCCGGTTTCGTCGAGGAACAGGAACTCGTCCTTGGTGACGGCTTGTTTCAGTGGTGCGCCCAGTTCGGCCCAGTTCGGGAACAGCTCGGTCAGCGCCTTCGGGTCCATGATCGCGCCGGACAGGATGTGCGCGCCGGGTTCGGAACCCTTTTCCAGCACGCAAACCGAGACTTCACGGCCGGCTTCGGCGGCCAGTTGCTTCAGGCGGATCGCCGTGGCCAGCCCGCCGGGGCCGGCACCGACCACGACCACGTCGTATTCCATCGCTTCACGCGGGCCGTACTGGGTCAGCAATTCATCCGGGGTCATGGCTTGGCTCGTGGCTGGGCAAGACCGGCATGATACCAACGCGGCCGTATTGCTGCGCCGCACAGTCCCGCGGCCACTTCGCATTGATTGATTTAATCAAGATTGATCAATGCGTTGTGTGGTGCCAGATTGTGCGCAGCCAACCCGGCTTTGCCAGCCAACAGCCAACGCCATGAACACGAACTTCCGCAAACCGCTTCCCGGCACTTCCCTCGACTGGTTCGACGCACGCGCTGCCGTTGAAGCCATCACTCCCGGCAGCTACGACAAGTTGCCTTACACCGCCCGCGTGCATGCCGAGAACATCGTGCGCAAGGCCGATCCGGCGAAGATCAACGACTACCTGGGCCAGTTGATCGACCGCAAGCGCGAACTCGATTTCCCGTGGTTCCCCGCGCGCGTGGTTTGCCACGACATCCTCGGCCAGACCGCACTGGTTGACCTGGCCGGGCTGCGCGACGCCATCGCCGACCAAGGCGGCGACCCGGCGGCAGTCAATCCGGTGGTGCCGGTGCAGTTGATCGTCGATCACTCCCTGGCGGTGGAAGCGCCGGGCTTCGACAAGGATGCGTTTGCGAAGAACCGCGCCATCGAAGACCGCCGCAACGAAGACCGTTTCCACTTCATCGACTGGACCAAGCTGGCCTTCGACAATGTCGATGTGATCCCCGCAGGCAACGGCATCATGCACCAGATCAACCTGGAGAAGATGTCGCCGGTGATCTACACCCGCGACGGCGTGGCCTTCCCCGATACCTGCGTCGGCACCGATTCGCATACACCGCATGTTGACGCGCTGGGCGTGATTGCCGTTGGCGTCGGCGGGTTGGAAGCGGAAAACGTGATGCTGGGCCGTGCCTCGTGGATGCGCCTGCCGGATATCGTCGGTGTCGAACTCACCGGCAAGCCGCAACCGGGCATCACCGCCACCGACGTGGTGCTGGCGCTGACCGAATTCCTGCGCAAGGAAAAGGTCGTCGGCGCTTACCTGGAATTCCGTGGCGAGGGTGCCGCCGCTTTGACCGTGGGCGATCGCGCCACGATCAGCAACATGGCCCCGGAATACGGCGCAACCGCCGCGATGTTCTTCATCGACGACAACACGCTGGATTACCTGCGCCTGACCGGTCGCGAGGAATCGCAAGTGCAACTGGTCGAAACCTACGCCAAGACCGCCGGCCTGTGGGCCGATGCGCTGAAAACCGCAGAGTACGAACGCACCCTGCACTTCGACTTGTCCACCGTGGTGCGCAACATGGCCGGTCCGAGCAATCCGCACCGCCGCCTGCCGGTCAGCGCCTTGCAGGAACGCGGCATCGCTGATGAAGCCAAGCTGCAAAGCGCGCGCAATGAAGAAGCCGATGGCCTGCTGCCCGACGGCGCGGTGATCATCGCCGCGATCACCAGTTGCACCAACACCAGCAACCCGCGCAACGTCATCGCCGCCGGCCTGCTGGCGCGCAATGCCAACGCGCGCGGTCTGGTGCGCAAGCCGTGGGTGAAGTCCTCGCTGGCGCCCGGTTCCAAGGCCGTGCAGTTGTATCTGGAAGAAGCCGGCCTGCTGCCGGAACTGGAAAAACTCGGTTTCGGCATCGTCGCCTTCGCCTGCACCACCTGCAATGGCATGAGCGGCGCGTTGGATCCGAAGATCCAGCAGGAAATCATCGACCGTGATCTGTACGCAACGGCCGTGCTTTCCGGCAATCGCAACTTCGACGGCCGCATCCACCCGTATGCCAAGCAGGCCTTCCTCGCCTCGCCGCCGCTGGTGATCGCCTACGCCATCGCCGGCACCGTGCGCTTCGATATCGAAAAGGACGTGCTCGGCGTCGATGCGCAAGGCAATGAAGTGCACTTGAAGGACATCTGGCCCAGCGATGCGGAAATCGACGCGGTGGTGAAGGCTTCGGTCAAACCGGAACAATTCCGCAAGGTCTATGGCCCGATGTTCAGCGTGCGCGTCGAACACGGCGAAAAAGCCAGCCCGCTGTACGCATGGCGGCCGCAAAGCACCTACATCCGCCGCCCGCCGTATTGGGAAGGCGCACTCGCCGGCGAACGCACCCTGCGCGGCCTGCGCCCGTTGGCGGTGTTGCCGGACAACATCACCACCGATCACCTCTCGCCGAGCAACGCGATCCTGCCCTCGTCCGCTGCCGGTGAATACCTCGCCAAAATGGGCTTGCCGGAAGAAGATTTCAACAGCTACGCCACCCATCGCGGCGACCACCTCACCGCGCAACGCGCCACCTTCGCCAACCCGCAACTGGTCAACGAAATGGCCGTGGTCGATGGCGAGGTCAAGAAAGGCTCGCTGGCGCGCATCGAACCGGAAGGCAAGGTCGTGCGCATGTGGGAAGCCATCGAAACCTACATGGATCGCAAGCAGCCACTCATCATCATCGCCGGTGCGGATTACGGCCAAGGCTCCAGCCGCGACTGGGCCGCCAAAGGCGTGCGCCTGGCCGGCGTGGAAGCCATCGTCGCCGAAGGCTTCGAACGCATCCACCGCACCAACCTGATCGGCATGGGCGTGCTGCCGCTGGAATTCAAGCCCGGCGTCAATCGCAAGACCCTGGGCATCGACGGCACCGAAACCTTCGATGTGATCGGCACGCGCAAACCACGCACCGACCTGACCGTCGTCATCCACCGCAAGAATGGCGAAACCCTCGAAGTGCCGGTGACGTGCCGGCTGGACAGCGACGAAGAAGTCGCCATCTACGAAGCCGGCGGCGTGCTGCAACGCTTCGCACAGGATTTCCTCGAAGCCAACAAGGCCGCTTGATTGCCGCCAGCCACGGCAGGCGGGGCAGGGCATCAGGACAGGGGGCGCTTGCGCCCCTTTCTTGTCAGGCGCAAACTCCTTGGCAGTTTTTGCCATTGGGTTCCGTCATGGCCACCATGAATGTCTCCCTGCCTGACCCGCTCCGGCAGTTCGTGGACGAAGAAGTCCGCGAAGGCGGCTTTGCCAGCACCTCCGACTACATGCGCGACCTGATCCGCCAGCGCCAGCGCGCCAAGGCCGCCGAGTTCCTGCGCCAGTTGATCGCCGAAGGCATGGCCTCGGGGCCGGCAACCCCGCAGGAGCCGGATTTCTTCGATCGCATGCGGGAGCAAGCCAGGCAGCGTGCCGAGCGCGCCGGGGAATGAAGCCGATCCATTGGCGGGATTCGGGCCGTCGCGATCTTGATGACGCAGCTGCGTGGTATGCGCATCAGGGTGGATTGGCGTTGGAACTGCGCTTCATTGCAGCGGTGGAAGCGTCGGTCGATCTCGCTTCCCGTCATCCCGCCGTCGGCTCAACCCGGCATGCAGGCTTTGCCCCCGACCTGCCCGTACCCCTGCGCTTCCTGCCCGTGCACGGTTTCGAGCGCTACCTCGTCTATTACATCGACCTGCCCGAGCGCATCGAAGCGATCCGGGTATGGGATGCATCGCGCGGGCTGGCGGCCTTGATGGAAGGCGATGAATGAACAAGTTCAATGAAGATTCCCGGGTCAAGATCCCCGCATTGCTGCACTTGGTGCGCTTGGGTTACCGCTACCTGTCATTGAAAGATGCGCGTTGGGATGGCTACGCCAACATCTTCCCGGACCTGTTTGAAGATGCCGTCTTGCGCATCAACTCCGAGCTGAGGCGCGAAGACGTGCCGGCCTTGCTCAATGAAATCAAGCTGAAACTGGCAGGTGAGGATATCGGGCGCGCCTTCCACCAGCGCCTGACCACGCGCACCGGCGTGCGATTGATCGACTTCGACAACCTCGGCAACAACAACTGGCACGTCGTCACCGAACTGCCGTTCGAGAATGGCGAAGACAATTTCCGCCCTGACATCACCTTGCTGGTCAACGGCCTGCCGCTGGCTTTCGTCGAGGTCAAGAAGCCGATGAACCCCGGCGGCGTGCTGGAAGAACGCCGGCGCATGGATCGCCGCCATGCCAACCCGAAGTTCCGCCATTTCTTCAGCCTCGTCCAGTTGATGGCGTTCTCCAACAACATGGAGTACGACGACGGACAGTTCGAGCCCCTGCAAGGCGCGTTCTATGCTGCCTCCACCTATGGCGAGGCGCATTTCAACTACTTCTGCGAGGAGCAAGCGGGCGAACTGCTTGCCGCCGTTGGCTCCGTGGATGAAGCCGTCGAAGATACCATCCTTGCCGACACCAACCTGGTGTCCATCAAGGCCACGCCGGAATTCGAGCGCAACAAGGCGGCGGATACACCGACGAATCGCCTGCTGACTTCGTTGTTCAGCCGCGAACGCTTCGCCTTCCTGTTGCAGTACGCCTTCGCCTGGTTGACAACCGAGCAGGGCATTGAAAAACACGTCATGCGCTACCCGCAGATGTTTGCCACGCAGGCCATCGCCGGTCGCTTGGCTGCAGGCGGGCGCAAGGGCATCGTCTGGCATACCCAAGGCAGCGGCAAGACCGCGCTGGCCTATTACAACGTGCGCTACCTCACCGATTGGTTCCAGCGGCGCGGGCAAGTGGCGCGGTTCTATTTCATCGTTGACCGCATCGATCTGCTGGAGCAGGCGCGCGATGAGTTCCGCATGCGCGGCCTCAGCGTCAACGTCATCGAAAGTCGCGAGAAATTTGCCCGCGAAATCAAGAAAACGGTGGCCATCGACAACGATCGCGGCGAGCCTGAAATCACCGTCGTCAACATCCAGAAATTCATGGACGATGCGGACATCGCCGCCGCCAGCGACTATGCCCTCGATATGCAGCGCGTGTATTTCCTCGATGAAGTCCACCGCAGCTACAACCCCAAGGGCAGCTTTCTGGCCAACCTGGAACAGTCCGACCAGAACGCCATCAAGATCGGCCTGACCGGCACGCCATTGATTGGCAACGTGCAATCCAAGGCGCTGTTTGGCGAATACATCCACAAGTACTACTACAACGCCTCCATCGCCGATGGCTACACCCTGCGCCTGATCCGCGAGGAAATCGCCACCCGCTACAAGATGCAGTTGCAGCAGGCGCTGGCCGACATCGAGGTGCAGCAGGGCGGCATCGACAAGAAGGCGCTGTACGCGCACCCGCGTTTCGCCAGCGCCATGCTGGATTACATCCTCGACGATTTCACCCAGTCCCGCACCGCGTTTGGCGATGAAAGCATCGGCGGCATGGTGATTTGCGACAGCGCCGAACAGGCGCGCGAACTGTTCCTGCAATTCGAGCAGCGGATGGGCAACAGCCAGACCCGGTTGCATGCCGCGCTGAACGGCATCAAGCACGACGTGGACGAAGCCGTGCTGGGCAACCGCGAATTGCTGGGCAACGAGGCCTACTTCAGGCGCAGCATCATGCCCATCGTGATGAGCCACTTCCGCGACAGCCCGCCAGAGCCGGATGCCGAAACCCGGCAGATCATCCAGCAACTGCTGGTGGGCGAGTACTTGGCAGAGTCCCAAGGGCGTTTGGGGTTCTGACAGTTGCCTGCTGGCCGCCCTCGTATTTGGTATATATTGGTACAACCATTCGGGCGAGAACATGGCGATGATTCGCAATACATCGGTATCGTTGGGCGAGCATTTCACCGGATTCATCGACAACCAGGTGCGGGTTGGTCGCTATGGCTCGGCCAGCGATGTGATCCGCGCCGGCCTGCGTCTGCTGGAAGAACACGAACTGAAAGTGCAAGCCCTGCACGATGCCTTGGTAGCCGGTGAACAATCCGGCGAGCCGCAACCGTTCGACGGCGAAGATTTCCTCGCGCGCATGCACGCCAAGCATGGCCGCTAAGCCTTTCCGGCTCTCGCCACTGGCCGAAGCCGACCTGGAAAACATCTGGCTTTACACCGTACAACAGTGGTCGCGACAACAGGCCGACAGCTATTTGCGCGACTTGACCACCGCCTTCCGTGAACTGGCCGCCGGCAACCGGCAGGGCAGGGCCACCAACATCCGCCCCGGTTACGAAAAGTATCCCTGCGGCTCGCACATCATTTACTACACCAATCATCCCGGGCATCTGGACGTGATCCGCGTTCTGCACAAGCGCCAGGATGCAGAACGCAACCTATGAACTCACCCCCACCCAGCTACCAGCAACAAACCCGTGACCTGATCGACGGCCTCAAGGCCGTGTGCGCCAGCAATGGCCTGGGCAACGACGGCAACGAATACAAGATCATCGTCCAGACCTTTCTGTACAAACTGCTGTGCGACAAGTTCGCCTACGAGATCAAGCGCGCCGCGCCGGAACTGGCCAAGGCGCCCGACTGGATCGCTGCATGGCAGAAAATGTCCGCAGGCAAGCGGCGGGACTTGCATGACCTCATGCCGGCGGAAACGCCCGTACTCACCGCTGAGCAACTGATCCCCAGCCTGTTCAACCGCCAGGCCGAGCCGGGTTTCGCCAAGCTGTTTGATGACACCTTGCTGGCCATCGCCGTTGCCAACAACGATATCTTCGCCGTGCAGACCGATGATGGCGAGCGCGTGCCGCTGTTCGACCGCCTCAGCGAATATGTCACCGGCAGCACCGACAAGCGCGACCAGTTCGTGCGCGCCCTGTTCAACAAGCTGGTGGGCGTCAGCTTCGAGCGACTGTTCGAACAGAAATACGATTTCTACGCGGCGCTGTTCGAATACCTCATCAAGGACTACAACAAGGACAACGGCGGCAAGTACGCCGAGTACTACACGCCGCACGCGGTGGCGACCATCATGGCCGACATCCTGGTGCCGGCAGCACAGCGCGGCAAGGTGAAAAGCGTCACCTGCTACGACCCGGCCAGCGGCTCCGGCACGCTGTTGATGGCGCTGGCGCATGCCATCGGCGAAAAGCGTTGCGCCATTTTCTCGCAGGACATCTCGCAGAAATCCTCCAGCCTGTTGCGCCTGAACCTGGTGTTGAACAAGCTGGTGGCGTCCATCCCCAACATCACCCAGGGCAACACCCTGCTGCACCCGGCGCACAAGCAGGGCAAGGCGCTGCGCCAGTTCGATTACATCGTGTCCAATCCGCCGTTCAAGATGGATTTCAGCGATTTCCGCGACGACCTCGACAACGACGCCAACGCCAGTCGTTTCTTCGCCGGCATTCCCAAGGTGCCGAACAAGGCCAAGGACAAGATGGCGGTGTATCTGCTGTTCATCCAGCACATCATCGCCAGCCTCAAGCCCGGCGGCAAAGCGGCCATCGTGGTGCCCACCGGCTTCATCACTGCCGCCAGTGGCATCGAGCTGCGCATCCGCCAGAAGCTGGTGGACGAAAACATAATTGCCGGCGTGGTATCGATGCCCAGCAACATCTTCGCCACCACCGGCACCAATGTGTCGATCCTGTTCCTGGACAGAAGCGCGCACGACGGCGTGGTGCTGATCGACGCCTCCGCACTGGGCGAGAAGGTCAAGGAAGGCAAGAACCAGAAAACCCTGCTGAGCGCGGAAGAAGAACAGCGCATCGTCGCCACCTTCAATGCCCGCGAAGCAGTGGAGGACTTCTCGGTGGTGGTGGATGGCGCGGCGATTGCGGCCAAGAACTACTCGTTGAGCGCGGGGCAGTATTTCGAGGTGAAGATCCGGTATGAAGATCTGACGCCAAAGCAGTTTTCAAAGAAGGTGGAAGGCTTCGAGGCGCGGCTGGAAGCAATGTTCGCCGAATCAAGAAAGCTGGAGAAGGCAATTGCCAAGTCGTTGGGTGGCCTGCGACATGGCTAGAAAACAGCAACCCAAACCGTCGTCATCCCCGCGAAAGCGGGGATCCAGCGACTTTCCATCAACTCAAGCAAAGACGCTGGATTCCCGCTTTCGCGGGAATGACGAACAAAAGCAGCTGGGCGGAAAAGTGGCTGAGCTTCATGAGCACGCTTTTTCCGATCTCTACGAAATGAGTTCGGGCATATCAAGCACGCCGGCACAAGCCGGTCATGGTGCTCCATTCCTGTCGTTTTCAGCTGTTTTCAACAACTACTTCCTGCCGGATGTATTGCCTGATTTGATGGATACGTCCTTGGCGGAGCAGGAAACCTATTCCGTCAAGGAGGGTGACATCTTCCTCACGAGAACCAGCGAAACAGTCGATGAGCTGGGAATGAGCAGCGTGGCGATCAAGGATTATCCGTGCGCCACGTTCAGTGGATTCCTCAAGCGGCTTCGCCCAACGGCGAGTGGGCAGACGGATCCGAAGTTCATGGCGTTCTATCTGCGTAGCCCGCTGTTCCGGAAGACCATGACCAACAATGCTGTCATGGTTCTCCGGGCGAGCCTGAATGAGCAGATTTTCTCCTACTTGAAGTTGTTGCTGCCTGATTTCGATACGCAAACCCGGATTGGCGAGTTCCTGTATCTGCTGAACGCCAAGATCGACCTCAACAATCGCATCAATGCGGAGTTGGAGGCGCTGGCGAAGACGATCTACGACTACTGGTTCGTGCAGTTCGACTTCCCCGACGCCAAGGGACGCCCCTACAAATCCAGCGGCGGCAAGATGGTCTGGAACGACGCGCTGAAGCGCGAGATTCCGGCGGGATGGGAGGTGAAGTCGCTTTCGGAACTCGGCAGCTTTCGCAACGGCATCAACTATGACCCCTCCATTGGCGGCGAGGCCGTTGCGCGTATCGTGAATGTCCGAAACGTTTCTGCATCCGCCGTATTCCTGAAGCACGATGACTTAGACGAACTGGCGCTCGATCAAGCCGACATCGACAAATATTTGGTGACGGCGGATTCCATCCTTATAGCGCGCAGCGGCATCCCTGGAGCGACACGCATGATGTCGCCGTGTCCACCGAACACGATCTACTGCGGATTCATCATTTGCCTCACGGTCGCAGATACCGAAAGTAAGTTGCTGTTGTTCTTTCGCTTGAAGCAGCTTGAACAATCGCTGCTCTCCCAATCGAGTGGCTCCATTCTGAAAAATGTTAGCCAAGACACACTCAAGGAAGTCCGGTTGGCCATGCCGCATGAAGGGTTGATCGCTGCACGATTCAATGCAGCCATTGCGCCTTTGTTTTCCAAGATCAGCGCAAACGATCTCGAAAACCGCAAACTCACCCAACTCCGCGACTGGCTGCTGCCGCTGCTGATGAACGGCCAGGTGCGGGTGGCCTGAGCGTTCCCGGTGGCTTGCTTTCGGAATAACATTGTTATAATTTCGCGGACATCCCCCCCCGTGCCGCAATCCGTGAGGTTTCCATGCAAGTCGCCATTCGCACCATCGGCAATAGCCGGGGCATCGTGCTGCCCAAGCCGGTCTTGGCGCAGATCGGCCTGGTCGAGGCCGATGTCGTTGACATGTCCGTCGAAGATGGCGCCATCGTGCTGCGCCCGGCCCCTGCGCCGGTGCGCCAGGGCTGGGAGGCGGCGGCCAAGGGCATCGCCGCCAAGGGCGATGACCAATTGGTATTGGGCGATTTCGGCAATGAAGACGACGCGGAGTGGACGTGGTAAGCGCGGCCGTTCCCCGGCGTGGTGAAATCTGGCTGGTGAATCTTGACCCGACGATAGGCAGCGAAATCAAAAAATCGCGGCCCTGTGTCGTTGTCTCGCCGCAGGAGATGGGTAGTTTGCGCACGGTGTTGATCGCACCGATGACCTCCAAGGGTTTTCCTGCGCCTTTCCGCGTGCGGCTGACGCATGCGGGTGTGAAGGGCTTGATCCTGCTCGACCAGACGCGGGCAGTGGACAAGGTCAGGCTCATCAGGAAACTCGGCGCGGTTTCCGCAGAAACGCTGTCCACGACCTTGAAAACCTTGCAGGAAATTTTCACGGAATGAGGGCGCAAGTGTAAATCCCCGCCTGGCCTTGTCCGGCAGTGCATCTCCACAGGTTGATCGTCTGCGTCCACTTTTGCCGCCACCGGGGCAGGGCTAAGCTTCGCACCATTCGGCCAGTCGGGCCGCTGGATGTTCCGAGGTGGTGCAATGAGCCAGGTTCCCCAGATCAAGATCCCCGCCACCTATCTGCGCGGTGGCACATCCAAGGGCGTGTTCTTCCGCCTGGAAGATTTGCCGGAAGCCGCGCGCGTGCCGGGCGCCGCGCGTGACAGGTTGTTCCAGCGGGTGATCGGTTCGCCGGATGCCTACGGCAAGCAGACTGATGGCATGGGCGGGGCGACCTCGAGCACCAGCAAGGGCGTGATCGTGTCGCCGTCCTCGCAGCCGGGCCACGACATCGACTATCTGTACGGGCAGGTCAGCATCGACGAGGACTTCGTCGATTGGTCGGGCAATTGCGGCAACCTGACCACGGCGGCGGGCGCGTTCGGCATCCATGCCGGTTATGTGGCGGGCGTGCCGGACAACGGCGTCTGCGTGGTGCGCATCTGGCAGGCCAACATCAACAAGACGATTCTTGCGCACGTGCCGGTGACGAACGGACAGGTGCAGGAAACCGGCGATTTCGAGCTGGATGGGGTGACCTTCCCGGCGGCGGAAATCGTGCTGGAGTTCATTGACCCGGCCGACGAGGGCGAAGGCGAGGGCGGCGGGGCAATGTTCCCCACCGGCAACCTCGTCGATGAGTTGGACGTACCGGGCGTTGGCAAACTGCAGGCGACGATGATCACCGCCGGTATCCCGACCGTGTTCGTCAACGCCGCGCAAATCGGCTTCGACGGCACCGAGTTGCAACCGGCGATCAACAACGACAAGGCGCTGCTGGCGAAGATGGAAGCCATCCGCGTGGCCGGCGCGCTGCGCATGGGTCTGATCAAGACGCCGGAAGAAGCCGCCACTCGCCAGCACACGCCGAAGGTCGCCTTCGTCGCCCCGCCGAAGGATTACGTCACCTCCGCCGGCAAGACCGTGCAGGCCGGCGACATCGACCTGCTGGTCCGCGCCCTGAGCATGGGCAAGCTGCACCACGCGATGATGGGTACCGCTTCGGTCGCCATCGCCACGGCCGCCGCCGTGCCGGGCACGCTGGTGAATCTTGCCGCCGGCGGCGGCCCGCGCGATGCGGTGCGCTTCGGCCACCCCTCCGGCACCTTGCGGGTCGGCGCATCGGTGGAGCAGCGCGACGGCCAATGGGCAGTCACCAAGGCGGTGATGAGCCGCAGCGCGCGGATTTTGATGGAAGGCTTCGTCAGGTTCCCGGGCGATTCCTTCTGATGGTGCAATGGCCAGCCCGCTGCCGTCATTGCCGGCCGGATTTGCCTTAGAATGGCCACCTTCGCCACGAATCAAGGTGGCCTGCGGAAACGCCGGCCGAGCGTGCGACATGAGCACTACCACCGCCCATTGCTGACTTACGCCGAGGCTACCTGAGAAGGCGCCCTTGCGGCGCCTTTTGCATTTCCAGCGACCTGCGGTCGCCCGCCATCGAAACACGAATCCCCATGATCGCCATCACCCTCCCCGACGGCTCCCGCCGCGAATTCGAAAACCCCGTCTCCGTCATGCAGGTCGCCCAATCCATCGGCGCGGGTCTGGCCAAGGCCACCGTGGCCGGCGCCATGGATGGCAAGCTGGTTGACGCCAGCGACGTCATCGACCACGACGCCGCCCTGCGCATCATCACCCCGAAGGATGCCGAAGGCGTCGAGATCATCCGCCACTCCTGCGCGCACCTGGTCGGCCACGCGGTCAAGCAGCTGTACCCGGACGCGAAGATGGTGATTGGCCCGGTGATCGACGAGGGCTTCTACTACGACATCTATTCCGAACGCCCGTTCACGCCGGAAGACCTGGCCGCGATCGAAGCGCGCATGAAGCAATTGATCGACCAGGATTACGACGTCATCAAACGCATGACGCCGCGTGCCGAAGTCGTCAACGAGTTCAAGCAGCGTGGCGAGGACTACAAGCTGCGCCTGATCGAGGACATGTCCGACGACGTGACCGCGATGGGCCTGTATTTCCATCAGGAATACGTGGACATGTGCCGTGGCCCGCACGTGCCGAACACGCGCTTCCTCAAGGCGTTCAAGCTGACCCGCATCAGCGGTGCGTACTGGCGCGGCGATTCGAAGAACGAACAGTTGCAGCGCATCTACGGCACCGCCTGGGCCGACAAGAAGCAGCTCGACGCCTACATCCAGCGCATCGAGGAAGCGGAAAAGCGCGACCATCGCCGCATCGGCAAGCAGCAGGACCTGTTCCACCTGCAGGAAGAAGCGCCGGGCCTGGTTTTCTGGCACCCCAAGGGCTGGAATATCTGGCAGGTGGTCGAGCAATACATGCGCCGCGTGTATCGCGAAACCGGCTACGGCGAAGTGCGTTGCCCGCAGATCCTCGACGTGTCGCTGTGGCAGAAGTCCGGCCACTGGGACAACTACAAGGACAACATGTTCTTCACCGAATCGGAGAAGCGCACCTACGCGGTCAAGCCGATGAACTGCCCCGGCCACGTGCAGATCTTCAACCAGGGCTTGCACAGCTACCGCGACTTGCCGATCCGCTATGGCGAATTCGGTTCCTGCCATCGCAACGAGCCGTCCGGCGCGCTGCACGGCATCCTGCGCGTGCGTGGTTTCACCCAGGATGACGGCCACGTCTTCTGCACCGAATCGCAGGTCGAATCGGAAGTGCGCGCTTTCCATGAGCAGGCGCTGAAGGTGTATGCCGATTTCGGCTTCGAAGACATCCAGATCAAGATCGCGCTGCGCCCGGAATCGCGCCTGGGCGACGACGCTACCTGGGACAAGGCCGAGGACGCATTGCGCTCCGCGCTGAGCCATGCCGGCGTGGAATGGCAGGAACTGCCGGGCGAGGGCGCCTTCTACGGCCCCAAGATCGAATACCACCTCAAGGACGCCATCGGCCGCACCTGGCAGCTCGGCACCATGCAGGTGGATTTCATGATGCCCGGCCGCCTGGGTGCGGAATACGTCGATGAAAACAGCCAGAAGCGCCACCCGGTGATGCTGCACCGGGCCATCGTCGGCTCGATGGAGCGTTTCATCGGCATCCTGATCGAACATCACGCCGGCCAGTTCCCGGCCTGGTTGGCCCCGGTGCAGGCGGTGGTGGCCAACATCACCGACGCCCAGGCCGACTGGGTCGAGGAAGTGCGGAAAACCCTTTCCGCACAAGGATTTAGGGTGGTTTCCGATTTGCGCAACGAGAAGATCGGCTATAAAATCCGCGAACACACGCTGCAACGAGTGCCGTACCTGCTGGTGGTCGGAGACCGCGAGAAGGAGAATGGTGCGGTGGCCGTGCGTACCCGTTCCGGCGAAGATTTGGGCACAATGTCGCTGTCCGCCTTCGCCGAGCGCCTGCGCGCCGAACAGGTGGCATGAGTTTTACAGGCCCGGCCGGGCCGTGACCCGGCCGCTATCGTTTCATTTGGAGACCCTCACATCAGTACCCCTCCCGACAACAAGCAGAACCGTCGCAACCACGAAATCCGCGTGCCGCGCGTGCGCGTGATCGGCAGCGACGGCGAAATGGTCGGCGTGCTCTCGCGCGACGAAGCTCTGGCCATGGCGCAGGACGCCGATCTGGATCTGGTCGAAATCCAGCCCAATGCGGATCCGCCGGTCTGCAAGATCATGGACTTCGGCAAGTTCAAGTTCGAAATGCAGAAGAAGGCCAACGAGGCCAAGAAAAAGACCAAGCAAGTCGAGATCAAGGAACTGAAGTTCCGCCCGGTCACCGACGAGGGCGACTACCAGATCAAGATGCGCAACATGCGCCGCTTTCTGGAAGACGGCGACAAGGTCAAGGTCAACATCCGCTTCCGTGGCCGCGAAATGAGCCACCAGGAACTGGGCCGCGAAATGGCCGCGCGCATCGAGGCCGAACTCGGCGATGAAATCATCATCGAATCGCGCCCGCGCCTGGAAGGCCGGCAGATGGTGATGATGATCGCGCCCAAGAAGAAGTGATGTCTTCGGCCGCCGGCCGAAGATGCCAACTGTTCCCCTCGCCCCGCGACAGCGGGGAGAGGGCAAAGGGTGAGGGGAGGGCACCGCAAGGTGCCCTTCGCTGTTTGAGCGAATCGCCAACTCGCTGATTTGCAATGAATTCCGCAAGCCGGCATAATGTGCGGCCCGGTTCGCCGGGTCGTGGTTGCCGGTAACGGTGGCCACAGCAAGGAACCCGTCTTGATTCCTTACGAATCAATGACTTGACCGCTGGTTTGGGCAGGATGGAAAGAGCCTCGCAAGGGCCGCCCGACTCGTAAACAACAATCCAAGCAAGGATTCCCACTAATGCCCAAGATCAAGACCCACCGGGCCGCGGCGAAGCGTTTCCGCAAGACCGCATCCGGCAAGTACAAGGCTGGCTCGGCCAACCGCAGCCATATCCTCACCAAGAAAGCGACCAAGACCAAGCGCGAAGCCCGCGCTGGCCAGATCGTCCGCAAGGAAGATTCCGGCCGTCTGGACCGCATGCTGCCCTATCTCTGAGGAGGACTGAACCATGGCACGAGTCAAGCGTGGCGTCACCGCACGTCGCCGTCACAAGAAAGTCATCGGCCGCGCGAAGGGTTACTACAACGCCCGTCGCAAGGTTTTCCGCGTCGCCAAGCAGGCGGTCATCAAGGCGGGTCAGTACGCCTACATCGGCCGCAAGCAGAAGAAGCGCAACTTCCGTTCGCTGTGGATCGTCCGCATCAACGCGGCGGCCCGCATCAATGGCCTGAGCTACAGCAAGTTCATGAATGGCCTGTTGAAGGCCGGCATCACCCTGGATCGCAAGGTGCTGGCGGACATCGCCGTGAACGACGCGGCCGGTTTTGCCGCGCTGGCTGAAAAGGCGAAGGGCGCGCTCGCGGCGTAAGTTGCTCGCACGGTTCCAGGTTTCGCTTCCACGCGAAGCCTGTCACCGCTGCACAACGCAGTACACGCATGGGGAAGGGCGCAAGTCCTTCCCCATTTCTTTTTTTGCGGGAAGCGAAAAACAAAGTCACTGGATTCCGGTTTTCGCCGGAATGACGAACCGGGGTTGCAACATCCAGATGAGTGACATCGAAATTCTCTCGAAACAGGCGCTGGCCGACATCGCCGCCGCCGCTTCGTCCGACGCGCTGGAACAACTGCGCGTGGCGCTGCTCGGCAAGAGCGGCAGCATCACCGCGCAACTGAAGTCGCTGGGCGCGCTGCCCGGCGACCAGCGCAAGGCGGCGGGCGAGGCGATCAACCGTGCCCGCGACGCCATCGGCGAAGCGCTTTCCACGCGCAAGACCGTGCTGGAAGACGCCGCGCTGGACGCGCGCCTGGCGGGCGAAACCATCGACGTCACCCTGCCGGGCCGCAACGCCGCGCGCGGCGGCATCCACCCGATCAGCCGCACGCTGGAACGCATCGCCGACATCTTCGGCCGCCTCGGTTACGAACTGGCCGACGGCCCGGAGATCGAGGACGACTGGCACAACTTCGAAGCGCTGAACTTCCCGCCCCATCACCCGGCGCGGGCGATGCACGACACGTTCTACTTCGGCGATGGCCGTCTGCTGCGCACACATACCAGCGGCGTGCAGGTGCGCTACATGGGTGAACACAAGCCACCGCTGCGCATGATCGCCGCCGGCAAGGTCTATCGCAGCGACAGCGACCAGACCCATTCGCCGATGTTCCACCAGGTCGAAGGTTTGCTGGTCGATGAACATTCCACCTTCGCCGACCTGAAAGGCACGCTGGCCGAATTCGTGCGTGCGTTCTTCGAGCGCGATTTCGAAATGCGTTTTCGCCCCAGCTATTTTCCGTTCGTCGAACCCGGTGCTGAAGTCGATATCGCCTGGCAACAACCGGACGGCAGCACCCGCTGGCTGGAAGTGCTCGGTTGCGGCATGGTGCATCCCAACGTGCTGAAGGCGGTGGGCATCGACCCGGAAAAATACACTGGCTTTGCCTTCGGTTTGGGCGTGGAACGCTTCGCGATGCTGCGCTACGGCGTGGGCGACCTGCGTGCGTTCTTCGACAACGATGTGCGGTTCCTCAGGCAGTTTGCCTGAGGCGTGGGAATGGGGAGTCGGGAATAGGGAATGGGCAAAGCAGAAGCTCAACTCGTTCTGGAACAATTCCCCATGCATCGAACCGCTCCTCCCATTCCCTATTCTCCATTCACCATTCCCGGCTCTTCCCCATGAAATTCTCCGAAAACTGGCTGCGCAGCCACGTTCCCACCACCGCCACGCGCGATGAGCTGGCCGCCACCTTGACCGCCATCGGCCTGGAAGTCGAGGAAGTCGCGGCATTGGGCGAGTCGTTGGACAAGGTGGTCGTAGCGAAGATTATCAGCGCCGAAAAACACCCGGAAGCCGACCGTCTGCAAGTGTGCAAGGTCGATGCTGGCACGGGCGAACCGTTGCAGATCGTCTGCGGCGCGCCCAATGCACGCGCCGGCCTGGTTGCGCCGCTGGCGATGGTCGGCGCGAAGTTCGGAGATTTCCAGATCAAGGCGGCCAAGCTGCGCGGCGTCGAATCCAATGGCATGTTGTGTTCGGCGAAGGAGCTGGGCATCGACGCCGATACTTCCGGACTGCTTGAGCTGCCGGACGATGCGCCCCTCGGCACGCCGGTTGCAGATTACCTCGGCCTGCCGGACAGCAGCATCGAGATCAAGCTCACGCCGAACCGCGCCGATTGCTTCAGTGTGCGCGGCATTGCCTTCGACGTGGCTGCGGCCACCGGCAGTGAAGTGGCCGCATTCAATGCAGAAAAGATTGCCGCGCAAACCGCAGCGGAACTGAAGATCGAATTGAACGCCGGCAATGACGCGCCACGCTATTGCGGCCGCGTCATCGAAGGCGTTGATGCCAGCGCAAAAACCCCGGTGTGGATGGCACAACGCCTGCAACGCAGCGGCGTGCGCCCGGTGTCGCTGCTGGTGGATATCACCCAGTACGTGATGCTGGAACTCGGCCAGCCGATGCACGCTTACGATCGTGATCTGCTGCAAGGTCCGGTCGGCGTTCGCGCCGCGCGCGATGGCGAAACGCTCACATTGCTCAATGGCGACGATGCCAAGCTGGACGCGCAATGCCTGGTCATCACCGATGCGGATCGCCCGGTCGGCCTGGCCGGCATCATGGGCGGCAACGACACCAAGGTCGGCGAAGCGACGAAGAACGTGTTCCTGGAAGCGGCGCACTTCATCCCCAGCGCGATCATCGGTCGCGGCCGCAAGTTCGGCCTGCACACCGATGCCGGCCATCGTTTCGAGCGCGGCGTGGACCCGCAACTGCCGGCCATCGCGATTGAATACGCGACCAAGCTGCTACTGGAATTGGCCGGTGGCACGCCAGGCCCGGTGACCCATGCGCAACTGGAATTGCCGCAGCCGCAAGCCATCGCGCTGCGCCGTGCGCGGATCGTTCGCGTGCTCGGCGTGCAGATTGACGATGTTGAAGTCGAGCGCATTCTGCGTGCGTTGGGCATGATCGTGGAAGCCAGCGCAGATGGCTGGAATGTCACCGCGCCCAGCCGCCGTTTCGATATTGCCATCGAAGAAGACCTGATCGAGGAGCTGGCGCGCATCCACGGTTACGAGCGCATCCCCACCACGCTGCCCGGTGGCGCGACCCGCATTGCCTCGCCCAGCGAAACCGTGCTCGATGCCGCCAGCGTGCGCCGGCAACTGGTCGCCCGCGAGATGCTGGAAACGATCAACTTCGCCTTCGTCGATGCGCAGTGGCTGGCCGCATGGAACCTGCAAGCCGGCGCGGTGCCGCTGGCCAATCCGTTGAGTGCGGAACTGGCGGTGATGCGTACTTCATTGCTGCCGGGCCTGGCGGCTGCGCTGCAACGCAATGCGGCGCGACAGGCCGGGCGCGTGCGCCTGTTCGAGATCGGCAATGTGTTTGAGAGCCGGGAATCGGGAATGGGGAATGGGGAATCGGCAAGCGCACCTGTCGAAACCCTGCGCATTGCGGCGGTGGTGTGCGGCGATGCACACGGCGAGCAGTGGGGCGAGAAGTCGCGCAAGGTGGATTTCCACGATTTGAAGGGCGACCTGCAGTCGCTGGCTGCTGCATCGGGCGCAAAGCTGGAGTTCCGCACGCCGACGCAGGCCGCGTTCGGGCATCCGGGGCGTTCGGCCGACATCCATCGTGATGGCGAAAAGATCGGCTGGATCGGCCAACTGCACCCGCGCCTGCAGCGCTGGCTGGACGTGGATGCCGAAGTGTTCGCGTTCGAACTGGACCTGCATGCATTGTCGGCACGCGCCTTGCCGCGTGCGGCGGAGCTGTCGCGCTTCCCGTCGGTGCGCCGCGACCTGGCCTTCATCGTCGATGAAAACCTGAGCTGGGCCGCGCTTTCGGCCACGATCGCCAAGGCTGCCGGCCCATTGCTGCGCGATCTGCTGCCGTTCGACCGCTATGTGGGCCCGGGCGTCGAACAAGGGCGCAAAAGTCTGGCTATCGGCTTGATTTTGCAGGAAAACTCCCGCACTCTCACCGAGCAGGACGTGGAGTTGGTGGTGGCGCAGGTGGTGGCCGCAGTCGGCGACGCGCATGGTGCCAGGATCCGCAGTTGACCACTCGCGGATCCCGGCACGAACGGAAGCAAGGCATCAGGGGAGTTTCATGGCACTGACCAAAGCGGAAATGGCCGAACGTCTGTTCGACGAAGTCGGCCTGAACAAGCGCGAGGCGAAGGAATTCGTCGATGCGTATTTCGACGTGCTGCGCGAAGCGCTGGAGCAGGGCCGCCAGGTCAAGCTGTCCGGCTTCGGCAACTTCGACCTGCGCCGCAAGAGCCAGCGCCCCGGCCGCAACCCCAAGACCGGCGAGGAGATCCCGATCTCCGCGCGTACCGTGGTCACCTTCCGCCCCGGCCAGAAGTTGAAGGAACGCGTCGAGGCCTTCGCCGGAGGCGCCGCCCATGCTTGATCCCGGCAGCAACAAGGAATTGCCGCCCATCCCGGCCAAGCGCTACTTCACCATCGGCGAAGTCAGCGAACTGTGCGACGTCAAGCCGCACGTGCTGCGCTATTGGGAAACCGAATTCCCCAGCCTGGAACCGGTCAAGCGTCGCGGCAACCGCCGCTACTACCAGCGCCACGACGTGCTGATGGTGCGGCAGATCCGCGGCCTGCTGTACGAACAGGGCTACACCATCGGCGGCGCACGCCTGCGCCTGGAAGGCGACGGCGCGCAAGCAGGAATCGGCCCTGAGCAACCAGATCGTCAAGCAAGTGCGGCAGGAGCTGGAGGAAATCCTGCACCTGCTGCGCCGCTGAGGCTATAATTACGCCTTTCCGGGGTATAGCGCAGCCTGGTAGCGCACTTGTCTGGGGGACAAGTGGTCGTCGGTTCAAATCCGGCTACCCCGACCAATTTCGCTTCTGAAATCAACGGTTCAGGCCATGCGGCCTGGGCCGTTTTTCATTGACGTGCTTTTCGCTGCCGCGCTGTCGGTTGCGCGACAACGCCCGCAGCCCTCACTTCAACCAATTCACGAAGCCGGTAATCACCACCGCATTGGTGAAGTCGATGAAGAATGTCGCCCACCAGTGGCGCGACCAGGAACGCACGCGGCGCGGCACCGTAGCGCTCCACGAGGGCGCGCATCACTGCCATCGCATTTGCAGTCGTGCCGAGGATGAAGCCGATGAAGCCGCCACCCATCACTGCGGCGTCATAGTCGCGGCCCATCAGGCCGAACACCAGCCAGCAGGCCAGTGCGGCAATCAGCACCTGCACGGCCAGCATCACCAGCAGCGGCATCGCCAGGCCGGACAGTTCCCACAGTTTCAGGTTCATCAGCGCCACGGCCAGGAACAGCGACAAGGCCACGTTGCCGAGAACTTCCAGCAGGTGCAGCGGCAGCTTGAGCCAGCCGGTGGCATCGTCGAGGTTGCGCATGATCGCGCCGACCAGCATCGCGCCGATGTAGGCCGGCAGGGTGAAGCCCAGCCGCTCGAAGCCGCCACTGACCCAGCCGCCAATCCACATCGCGATCAAGATCAGGCCCAGCGCAATCAGCAGGTTGCGCACGTGTGCGTCGTCGTCGCCGGGCATTACGCCGATGTCGCGGTCGGCATCGATGACAGCTTCGGGGGCTGGCCTTGCTGCCGCCTTTCAATCCACGCTTGTTGATGACCCACGTGGCCGCTGGTGCACCGACCAGGCCGCCGCAGACGATGCCGGCCATTGCTGCGGCCATCGCCACGCTGTGTGCGCCATGCACGCCGGCTTGTTCAAACAGCGGCGCGAACGCCAAACCCGTCGCCGGGCCACCGGTCAGTGTGGTCGAGCCGGCCAGCACGCCGAACAGCGGGTGCAGGCCAAACCCCATCGCAATCGCCATGCCAACAAGGTTCTGCAGGATCGCAAAGCCGGTGGCCAGTGCCAGCATCAACGCGACTTGCCTGCCGCTGATGCGCAGCAATGCCAGGCTGGCGTTGAAGCCGATCGTGGTGAAGAAGCCGATCATCAATGGCGCTTGCAGGCTGGTGTCGAGGCGGAACAATTCCACCTGCCGCGTGTGCGCTGCCAGCGCGCACAAGGCCACCAGCAAGCCGCCAACCACCGGCGCGGGGATGTTGCTGCGCGCCAGCCACGGGATGCGGCGACAGGCGAAGTGGCCGATGAACAGGCTGGACGCGCCCATCGCAAGGGTCTGCACGGCGTCCAGTTGCCAGGTCATGCGGCGTCGCCCCAGAAGCCGGCTTGCGGTGGCGACAACAGGCCATCGCGGATCTGCACGCCGTCCGGATAGTCGTCGCGCAGCCACCACGGGCCGTCGAGGTCAACGAAGTCGGCATGCCGCGCCACGTGCAGCGCCGGCACGATGCCCAGCGACGAGGCGATCATGCAGCCGACCATCACGCCGAGATTGCGCGCGCGCGCGGCGCGCAGCAGTTCCACCGCTTCGGTCAGGCCGCCGGTCTTGTCGAGCTTGATGTTGACCACTTGGTAGCGCGTGGCGATTTCTTCCAGGTCATCGCGGGTGTGGCAGGATTCGTCGGCGCAGAGCGGGATTTCGCTGTGGAAGCCGGTCAGCACCGCGTCTTCGCCGGCCGGCAGCGGTTGTTCGACCAGGGCGATGCGGGTTTCGCGCAGCACCGGTTGCAGGGCGCGCAACAGGTCGAGGTTCCAGCTTTCATTCGGGTCAACGATCAGGCGTGCATCGGGCGTGGCGCTGCGCACGGCACGGATGCGGGCTTCGCAGTCTTCGGCATTGACCTTGATCTTGACCAGCGGTGCGGTCGCAACGGCGCGTGCGGCGGCGGCCATGCGCTCGGGCGTGTCCAGGCTGATGGTGACGGCGCTGACCATCGGCGCGAGTGCATCGTCACCCAGTTGCGCGTGCACCGGTACGCCGGAGAGCCGCGCTTGCAGGTCCCACAGCGCGCAATCCAGTGCGTTGCGCGCCGCGCCGGCCGGCAGCAGGTGGGCCAGTGATGCCTGCGGTTCGCCGTTGGCGAAGGCGGTTTGCACGCTTTCCAGTTGCTCCAGCACCGAGTCGATGCTTTCGCCGTAGCGCGCATAAGGCACGGCTTCGCCGCGACCGCGCGCGTTGCCTTCGCGCACTTCCACGTGCACGACTTCGGCGGCGGTCTTGACCCCGCGTGAAATGCGGAATGGCCGCTCCAGCGGCCAGCTCACTGCCTGCGAGGTCAGTTGCCGAAGCATTGCTGCAACTTGTCCACGATGCGGGCCACGCCGTTGCGAACCGGATCCTGGCAGGGCAGGCCGAGTTGGTCTTCGATCTGCTGGCAGGTGCGTTGCGCTTCTTCGGCGCTCAGTGATGCGGTATTGACCGCCACGCCCACGGCGATCACCTCCGGGCTGGTCAGGCGGGCGTCTTCCAGGTTCTTCTGCAGGCAGCGCGCCAGGTCCGGCACCGGGTAATGCGGCAGGCCGCGCATGTGCGGGCGGTTCGGCTCGTGGCACAGCACCAGCGCGTCGGGCTTGGCACCATGCAGCAGGCCCAGCGAAACGCCGGCAAAGGAGGCATGGAACAGCGAGCCCTGGCCTTCGATCAGATCCCAGCCGTCGTCATTGCGGCCAGGCGTCAGCCATTCGACGCCACCGGAAATGAAATCGGCGATGACCGCATCCAGCGGGATGCCGCGCCCGGCGATGAAGATGCCGGTCTGGCCGGTTGGGCAGAAATCGGCGGGCACGCCGCGTGCGCGCAGTTCTTTTTCAATCGCCAGCGTGGTGTACATCTTGCCGACCGAGCAATCGGTGCCGACGGTCAGCAGACGCTTGCCACGACGCGGCAGGCCCTTGCCGACCGGCGTTTCCGGCGGCGTGCGCGCATCGAACAGGCTGCGCCCGTATTGCTGCGCGGCGGCGACGATGGCCGGGTGCGAAGTCAGTTTTTCATGCAGGCCGGAGGCGACGTTCATGCCGGCCTTGAGCGCCTGCAGCACGTGCTGGACGGTTTCCTCGCCCATCACCCCGCCGGCATTGGCCACGCCGACGATCATGGTGTTGACGCCGGCAGCGACGGCCTGTTCGAAATCCATGTCCGGAATGCCGATCGTCGTGCGGCACTGGCTGCCGCGGAACTGGCCCAGGCACCACTCCGGCCGCCAATGCGCCAGCCCGCGCGCGGTCTTGGCCGCCAGGTCATCCGGCGCATTGCCGAGGTACAGCAGGTAGGGCGGGCCCCAGTTCTTTGTAGTGGCGTCGTGACTCATCGTGGCAGGTGTGGTTGGGTGGAAGGAAGGTGCGTGGATGGAAGCATATTGCATGGCGCATGTTCGTGGCGTCGTCAGGTGTTTCCATGAAAGTGAGGGTTGCCCGCGGGCCAGGGTCGGCCTGCCGGTCGGGCTAACGATTGCTGAAGGTTGCGCCCCCTATGCTCGCGGCCTTGTCCAGCAATCAAGGCAAACCGATGCGACGTTGGCGATGGGTGATTTGCTGCGTGTTTTTCGCCCTTGCCGCCATCGTGCCATGCCACGCGCAACAGGCTGAGCCTGCGACCCTCGACATGCAGGCGGTCGTGGTCAGCGGCGCGCAGCCGGGGCCGGGGATGTGGAAGGTGTCCAGGGGCGAGCATGTGCTGTGGATCCTGGGCACGGTCGCGCCGCTGCCCGGCGGCATCGAATGGCAGGCCGACGAGGTGCGCGAGGTGCTGCAACGTGCCGACCAGGTGCTGGGTCATCCGGGCGTGAGCGTCGGTACGGATATCGGTTTCTTCCGCGGCATGCTGTTGCTGCCTGCGGCGATGAAGGCAACGAAGAACCCGGATGGCAAGACCCTGCATGACATCCTGCCGCCAGACACGCATGCGCGCTGGCAAAAGCAGAAACAGCGCTATCTTGGCCGGGACGACGGCATCGAGAAGAAGCGCCCATTCATCGCCGCGGAGGAGCTGTACGCGCAGGCGATCAAACAGGTCGGGCTGGGCGGCAAAGTGGTCACGCCGGTGGTCGACAAGGTGCTGAAGCAACGCAAGATGGAATACACATCCACCACGCTGAAGATCAGCGTTGATGACCCGAAGGCGGCTATCGCGGATTTCCGCAAGGAACAACTCGGCGTGCAGGAACTGGCCTGCATGAACGACATGCTGACCACGGTCGAACGCGACCTGCCACGCATGGTGGAACGAGCCAACGCCTGGGCGGTGGGAGACGTACCGGCCCTGCGCATGCTGCCGCTGACCGAGCGCGAATCGTGCTGGTTGGCATGGTCCGATACCGAGGCCTTGCGCAAGCGCGGCCTGGCCGACATCAGGGACCGCATGCGTGCGCGTTGGCTGGAAGTGGCCAGCGCCGCGCTGGAGAAGAACGCAACCACATTCGCGCTGCTGCCGGTGGAAACCCTGCTGCGAGAAGACGGTGTATTGGCTGCCTTCGCGGCGAAGGGCTATACGGTGGAGGCGCCAGAATAGGAGTTGGCTGGCGCGATTCGCGCGGCGCGTCAACCCGCCGCCGCGCGTGATTGCGCCAATGCGGCCAGTTGCGGCCAGCGCTTCAACACCGCCGCGCGGATGCCGGTTGTGTCGATGCCCGCTTCGGCCAGCAGATCCTCGCGACTGGCGTGGTGCTGGAATTCATCGGGCAGGCCCAGGTGCAGCACCGGCATCACGATGCCGTTGTCGCCGAGCAGTTCGGCCACGCCGCTGCCGGCACCGCCGGCCACCACGTTGTCTTCAACGGTGACGAAGCCTTCATGCGTTTGCGCCAGTTCCAGTACCAGTGCGCGATCCAGCGGCTTGACGAAGCGCATGTTGACCACGCTCAGGCCCAGTTCGCGGCCGACCTGTTCGGCAGCGGCAACCGTGGAGCCGAATGCCAGCAGCGCGATGCGCGCGCCACGTTGGCGCAGTTCCGCCTTGCCGATGGGCAGGGTTTCGTCGATGTGCGCCTCGGCCGCCATGCCGGGGCCGGTGCCGCGCGGGTAGCGCACTGCAGCCGGGCCTTCATGGCGGAGGCCGGTGGAAAGCATCTTGCGGCATTCGTTTTCATCGCTTGGGGCCATCACCACCATGTTCGGCACGCAGCGCAGATAGCTCAGATCAAGGTTGCCGGCGTGGGTTGCGCCATCGGGGCCGACCACGCCGCCGCGATCGATCGCGAACAGCACGTCGAGCTTCTGGATCGCCACGTCGTGCACCAACTGGTCGTAGGCGCGTTGCAGGAAGGTCGAATAAATCGCCACGACCGGCTTGGCGCCTTCGCAGGCCATGCCGGCGGCCAAGGTCACCGCGTGTTGTTCGGCAATGGCCACGTCGAAATAACGCTGCGGGTATTCCTTGCTGAAGCGCACCAGCCCGGAGCCTTCGCGCATCGCCGGAGTGATGCCCAGCAGTTTGGGTTCGGCGGCGGCCGCATCGCACAGCCAGTCACTGAACACATCCGTGTACGTCGTCGGCTTCTTCGCGCCGGGTTTGCCGACGACGCCTTTCTCGGGGTCGAACGGGCCGACCGCGTGGTAGCCGATCTGGTCGCCTTCGGCCAGTTCGTAGCCCTTGCCCTTGGTGGTGATGACGTGCAGCAGCTGCGGACCCTTGAGGTTCTTCAGGGTTTTCAGCGCGCCGAGCAAGGCAGGGATGTCGTGGCCGTCGATCGGGCCGGTGTAGTGGAAGCCCATTTCCTCGAACAGGGTGGAAGGCACGAACATGCCTTTCCAGTGTTCTTCCCAGCGCTTCATGAAGCGCGCCGGCGGGCGGCGTTTGTCGCCGAGCAGCTTCTTGCCGCCTTCGCGGATCGCGTTGAGCGTGCGGCTGCCGGTCATGCGCCCGAGCATCTTGGTCAGGCCGCCGACCGCTTCGGAAATCGACATGCGGTTGTCGTTGAGGATCACCAGCAGATTGGGTTCCTCGTCCATGCCGCCGGCGTGGTTGAGCGCTTCGTAAGCCATGCCGGCAGTCATCGCGCCATCGCCGATCACCGCGACGACCTTGCGCTCGCTGCCGGCCTGCTGGCTGGCAATCGCCATGCCCAGTGCGGCGGAAATCGACGTGGACGAATGGCCGACGCCGAAGGTGTCGTACTCGCTTTCCTCGCGCTTGGGAAACGGGGCCACGCCGTCCTTTTGCTTGACCGTGTGGATGCGGTCGCGGCGGCCGGTGAGGATCTTGTGCGGATAGGTCTGGTGGCCGACATCCCAGACCAGGCGGTCGGCAGGCGTTTCGTACAGCCAGTGCAGGGCGACGGTGAGCTCGATCACGCCCAGCCCCGCGCCGAAATGGCCGCCGCTCTTGCCGACCGATTCGATCAGGTAGGCGCGCAGCTCCTCGGCGATGGCGGGCAGCTCGTCCTCGTCGAACTTGCGCAGGTCGGCGGGCGAATCAATGCGGGAAAGACGCGGGTAGCGGGTCGAATCGATCATCGTGGCGGCAGCTGGCCCTTCTGACGGGCTTGGTCTGCCATTTTCCTACCGTGGCGGGGGTGGGGCAAGGGCGAGAAGCAGGGAATGGTGAATCGGGAATGGAGAATGGGAAAAGCAGCTTTTACCTTTGCTCGTCATTCCTGCCTTCGCGGGAATGACGAGCAAAAGCGACGACGCTTCACCCATTCCCCATTCCCCATTCCCCATTCCCCATTCCCCATTCCCCATTCCCCATTCCCGGCGCTTCAAGCGGAAAGCTTGGATCGCTTCGGCAAATGCGCCTTCAAAAACGCCATCTGGTCGGCCAGGATGTTGCGGTTGGACAGGATCAGGTGCTCGATCCAGCTGGGCCGGTATGGCACCGCCAACAGCGGCATGTTGGCCTGTTGCGGGGTGCGGTTGCTCTTGCGTGAATTGCAGTGGAAGCACGCGGTCACCACGTTTTCCCAGATGTCCTTGCCGCCTTTGGACAACGGCATGACATGGTCGCGGGTCAGGTGCGGGCGGGTGAATTCGTTGCCGCAGTACAGGCACAACTGCGCGTCGCGGGCGAACAAGGCCGTGTTGGTCAGCGTTGGCGTGGGCGACAGCGCCTTGCTGTGCGCATGGCCGCGCGAGGCGACGATCGGGTGCAGCTCGATGATGCTCTGTTCGCCACTGAAGCGGTTGGTGCCGCCATGCACGCGCAGGCAAGGCTCGCCCAGCGTCCACGCCACCGCGTCGCGCGCGTACAGGCAGGTGGCGTCCTGCCAGTTGATCCAGTCCAGCACGCGGCCATTGGCATCCAGCGACAGCAAGCGCGGCGTGGCGCGGCCGGGCGAGGCGTGCAAGGGAGAGACGGCGGAAGCGATCCCGTCCGGCAAGGCGAGGTTGCCGGGGCCGATAGCGTGAAGCCGGGCTGTGTCTGCTTCCATCGGGAAAAGAGCTTATACCCGAATGGCGATGATTTGGGAAATGCCGGGGATTCGGCAGGCAGCCCATGCGTTTGTTCGGCATGGGCTGCCTGCGTTTCCTCAGTTGGAGAAACGCTTCACATCCATCGCCATCAGAGGCTCGGCACCGGCTTCGATCACGGCCTTGTGCGAGAGCGTGCGTGGCAGCACGCGGGCGTAGTAGAAGCGGGCGGTTTCCAGCTTGGCCTGTTTGAAGGCGGCGGTCTGCGAAGATGTCTTCGCCGCGGCGACGGCGCGGGCCCACCAGTAGGCCAGCACGATGTAGCCGGAATAGAACAGGTAGTCGGTGCTGGCGGCGCCGAGTTCTTCCGGGTTCTTCGCTGAGCGTTGCAGGATGTCGATGGTCAGCTTGCCCCATTCGGCGGCCTTGGCGCGCAGCGGGGTGATGAATTCGGCCAGTTCCGCATCGCCTTCGTGCTGCTTGGTGAAGTCTTCGATCATGCCCAGGAACAGTTTGAGGCCGGCACCTTGCGTGGCGGCGGTCTTGCGGCCGATCAGGTCCTGCGACTGGATGCCGGTGGTGCCTTCGTACAGCGTGGTGATGCGCACGTCGCGGGCGATTTGCTCCATGCCATGTTCGGCGATGAAGCCGTGGCCGCCGAAGCATTGCTGTGCTTCGTAAGCGTTCTGCACGCCCCATTCGGTCTGGCAGGCTTTCACTATTGGGGTGAGGAAGCCGACCAGAGTTTCGGCCTTTTCGCGCTCGACCGGATCGGCGGATTTATGGGCCGCATCCAGCTGGGTGTAGGCGTGCAGGGTCATCATGCGGCCGCCTTCGACCAGCGACTTGATGTTCAACAGCATGCGGCGAACATCCGGCTGGGCGATGATCGGGTCGGCCGGCTTGTCGGCCAGCAGCGGGCCCTTCGGCGCGCGCGATTGCAGGCGTTCGCGGGCGTAGGCCAACGCGCCCTGGTAGGCGAGTTCGGACTGCGCCAAACCTTGCAGGCCGACGCCGAGGCGGGCGGAGTTCATCATCACGAACATCGCCTGCAGGCCCTTGTGCGGTTGGCCGACCAGCCAGCCTTGCGCGCCGTCGAAATTCATCACGCAGGTCGAGGAGCCGTGGATGCCCATCTTGTGTTCGATCGCGCCACAGCGCAGCGCGTTGCGTTCACCCATCGCGCCGTCCTTGCCGACCTTGAACTTCGGCGTGAGGAACAAGGAAATGCCCTTCGGTCCCGGCGGCGCGTCGGGCAGCTTGGCCAGCACCAGGTGGACGATGTTGGGCACGAAATCATGTTCGCCGGCGGTGATGAAGATCTTGGTGCCGGTGATCGAATAGCTGCCATCGGCATTGGGTTCGGCGCGGGTTTTCAGCAGGCCCAGGTCGGTGCCGGCGTGCGGTTCGGTCAGGCACATGGTGCCGGTCCAGCGGCCATCGACCAGCGGCTTGAGGAAGGCTTCCTTCTGCCAATCCTCGCCATAGACGTCCAGCGCGACCACCGCGCCATGCGAGAGCATCGGGAACAGGCTCCACGCCAGGTTGGCGGTGTTGACCATTTCGGTGACGGCCACGCCGAGGGTTTCGGGCATGCCCTGGCCGCCGTGTTCGGGTTTGTTGGTCAGGCCGGTCCAGCCGCCTTCGACGAACTGGGCGAAGGCCTCCTTGAAGCCGGGGGCGGTGGTGACCTCGCCGGTTTCCTTGTCCAGCTTGCAGCCGACCTGGTCGCCGACGCTGTTCAACGGGGCCAGCACGGATTCGGTGAAACGCGCGGCTTCGTCCAGCACGGCATCGACGATTTCGCGGTTGGCATCGTCGAAACCGAGGTCGGCGAACAGCTTTTCCGCACCCAGCACGTCGTGCAGGGCGAAACGCAGGTCGGTCAGCGGAGCTTTGTAGGCGGTCATGGGCAGCGTATCCGTTGAAGTGAAGAGGTGGACGGACGGCCAAGCCGCCCGGGAACGGCTAGGATACTATGGCGTATGGTTTCGGTATGTTGCGCTGCGCAAGAGAGTGCAGCGTGGCCGGCGAATCAGCGCAGCACGCCGTCCAGCCCCGGTGCGGGATTCAGCGAATTGCGCGCATCCAGGTCGAAATCACGGGGTTTCTTGTTTTCCGGCGTGGCCGTGACTATGCCCTTCAGCGCGTAGGCCAGCGAACGGCGGCTGGCGAGCGCGTCGGCGGCGACGATGCGTGCGGCGGAACTCGGGGCCAGACTGACTTCGATCACGTCGGCCGATTCGGGGCCAATCGAGATATCGGGCGTGGCCTGCACGTTGCCAGCGACTTGTTCGCCGGCGCTGATGGCCAAGTCCAGCTTGTCGAAGTGCATCGGCATGCCGCTGTAATTCTGCAGGCGCAGGTCGATCTTCCAGTTGCCGGCGGCATCAATGCTCAGTTGCTGGATGCTGGCCGTGGGTGGCGAGATGCGCTTGGCCGGGTTGCTGCTGCATGCGGCAAGCAGGGCCAAGCTAGCCAAGGCGATCAGGGGAAGGGCGAAGCGCCGTGCGTGGGACATGCCGCGATTCCGGGGTTGCGAGGAAGCCCGGATGATACGGCTGGTGGCAAGGTGGGGGAACGGGGAAACTACGCGACGGGGCAGACGGGGTAATGGGCCAGCACTTCTTCCTGGCCGTCCTGCATGCCACGGACGATGGTGGGGATGCCGCTGAACAGGCTGCGCGCATCGGCCATGATCTTGGCGATTTCCAGTGCTTTGCCGTGCTCGGGGAACCACAGCGACGGTTTGCCATCGTCGATCAGGTTCCAGCCGCCACAGGATTCGACGATCTGCAATACGGACATGGACATCGGTCTAGGAGTGGGCCAGTGAAGTTGTATGCCCCGGCCAGCGGTGGCGGGTCCGTCCGCCAGTTCCTTGTCGCTGGTCACTCCGTGCCGGGATGGCTGCGGGGCGAGGAAAGCTTCCCACTGGCGGCGCCGTGGCGGTATCGGGGAATGCCGCCATGGTGTGTAGGAAAATTCCTACACCGGCGTCATGGCCAAGGACTATCCAAGGATCAGCGATGCTTTTTTGCCCGTGATTCCCGACTACGTGGGAATCACGGGCAAGAGCGGTACTGCTTTCAGGTTCCACCGCTTTGCAGGCACCCATCCCGCAATCGCGGAAGAACCTCTAAAATCGCCGGTTCCGCCCGCCAGTCGGGCGCGTTCCCCCACTACCGATTGCAAAAAATGTCCGTTTCCCCCTTGCCTGATCGCTGGACCGTGCTCAAGTTCGGCGGCACCTCGGTGTCGCGTCGTCATCGTTGGGACACGATCGGCAAACTGGCGGCCTCGCGGTTGTCCGGCGAGCTTGCGCAAGGCGAAACCGCGCGGGTGCTGGTAGTGGTGTCGGCGCTGTCCGGCGTAACCAATGAGCTGACCGCGATTGCCGATGGCGTGGCCGACAGTGCGCAGCGGGTCGAGGCGCTGGTGCAACGGCATCGCGATTTTGCTGCGGAGCTTGATCTGGACCCCGATGCCGTGCTCGGCGTACGCCTGTCCGTGTTGCAGGGCCTGCTGGCCGATACGCGTGCGGCCACGCGCACGCTGGACTGGCAGGCCGAAGTGCTGGCGCAGGGCGAATTGCTTTCTTCCACCTTGGGCGCGGCTTACTTGAAAGCCAGTGGCTTGGACATCGGTTGGACCGATGCGCGCGACTGGTTGCAGGCGCTGCCGCCGACGGCCAACCAGAGCGAATGGTCGAAGCGGCTGTCGGTGAATTGCGTCACCACGCCGACGCCGGGATGGCGGGAAAAGTTTGTTGCGCAGCCGACGCGCGTGCTGATTTCGCAGGGCTTCATCGCCTGCCACGAAGATGGCGGCACCGCGATCCTCGGCCGTGGCGGCTCGGATACCTCGGCCGCGTATTTCGGCGCGTTGCTTGATGCACGGCGGGTGGAAATCTGGACCGACGTGCCGGGCATGTTCAGCGCCAATCCGAGGGACGTGCCGGATGCACGCCTGCTGACCCGGCTGGATTATTACGAAGCGCAGGAAATCGCCACCACCGGCGCGAAGGTGCTGCATCCGCGTTCGATCAAGCCCTGCCGCGATGCTGGCGTGCCAATGGCGATCCTCGATACCGAGCGCCCGCAATTGCCGGGCACGCGTATCGACGGCAGCGCCGCGCCGGTGCCGGGGGTCAAGGCGATCAGCCGCCGCAACGGCATCGTGCTGGTGTCGATGGAAGGCATCGCGATGTGGCAGCAGGTGGGCTTCCTGTCCGATGTGTTTGCGGTGTTCAAGCAGCATGGCATGTCGGTGGATCTGATCGGCACCGCCGAAACCAACGTCACCGTATCGCTGGATCCATCCGAAAACCTGATCAATACCGATGCGCTGGCCAAACTGTCCGAAGACTTGGCCAAGTTGTGCCGGGTGAAGGTGATCGTGCCGTGCGCGGCGATCACCCTGGTCGGGCGCGGCATGCGTTCGCTGCTGCACAAACTGTCCGACGTGTGGGCCACGTTCGGGCGCGAGCGCGTGCACATGATTTCGCAATCGTCGAACGACCTGAACTTGACCTTCGTCATCGACGAGGCCGATGCCGATGGCCTGCTGGCCGAACTGCATGCGGAACTGATCGGCAGTGGCGCGATGCCGATCGACGAGGCCGAGGTATTCGGCCCCAGCTGGCGCGAGCTGGATGGCAAGGTGCGCAAGCGGCTCGTGCCGTGGTGGCGCGATGCCGGCAAGCGTGCGCAGCTGCTGCAAATCGCCACGCAAGAAACGCCGACCTATGTCTACAACCTGGCGACCGTGCGCGAACGCGCGCGCCAGTTGAAGGCCATCGACGCGATTGGCCGGCATTACTACGCGATCAAGGCCAACTCGCATCCGGCGATCTTGCGTGCGCTGGCCGAAGAAGGTTTCGGCCTGGAATGCGTGTCGCTGGGCGAAATCCGCCATGTGCTGGACAGCGTGCCGGGTTTCGACCCGAAGCGCGTATTGTTCACGCCCAGCTTCGCGCCACGTGCCGAATACGAACAAGCCTTCGCGCTGGGTGTCAACGTCACGCTCGATAGTGTGGAAATCCTGAAAAACTGGCCGGAGATCTTCCGCAACCGCAACGCATGGCTGCGCATCGACCTGGGCCATGGCGAAGGTCACCATGCCAAGGTCAACACCGGTGGCATACATTCCAAGTTCGGCCTGTCGGTGCAGCGCGTCGATGAATTCGTCGCTGCCGCGCGCGCGCTGGGCCTGGTGATCACCGGCCTGCACGCGCACATGGGCAGCGGCGTCGGCAATGGTGAATTGTGGCGCACGATGTACGACGAATTGGCCGGCTTCGCCCGCCGCATCGGCAGCGTTGAAACCATCGACATCGGCGGTGGCTTGCCGATTCCGTATCGCGCCGATGACGAGCCGTTCGACCTTGATGCTTACGCAGCCGGTTTGGCGGAAATGAAGCAGGTGCATCCGGCGTTCCAGATCGCGATCGAGCCGGGGCGCTTCCTCGTGGCCGAATCCGGCGTGCTGTTGTGCAAGGCCACGCAGGTGATCGAAAAGGACGGTGTGCGTCGCGTTGGACTGGATGCGGGGATGAATACCTTGATTCGCCCGGCGCTGTATGACGCCTGGCATGACGTGGCCAATCTGGCGCGCCTTGATGATGACGTTGGGGAAGTGTTCGATGTGGTTGGGCCGATCTGCGAATCGTCCGACGTGTTCGGCAAGCGCCGCCGCCTGCCGGCCGCGACCGCGCCGGATGACGTGATGCTGATTGCCGATGCCGGCGCCTATGGTTACACCATGGCCAGCCGCTACAACCAGCGCGCGCTGCCGCGCGAGGAGATCCTGGATGTCTGAGTCCGGCCAGCAGGCAATCGTGTTTGATCGCGATGCGGCGAAGCTGTTCCGCTTCGTGCGCAGTTCCTTCGATGCGCAAACCGGCGTGGCGCGATTGGTCTATGCCTTCGACGATGGCCCGGAGATGACCGAGACGGTCACGTATCCGGGTGCGCCATTTGCATTGGATGAAGCCAGGGAGCAGGCGGTCGAAGCGGCGCTGCAGTTGCTGCATCTGATCGCGGGGGTGAGTTATTACAAAGCCGCGCCGGTGCAGATCGGCATCGAATCGCATGGCATCGATGCGCAGACGGCGCAGTTCCTCGAAACCATCTATGAAAATGGCTTGGGAGAATTTGCGTATCGCAATGGCTTGAGTTTGCGAGGCAAGATCAAATTCCCGGTTGATGTTTCGGTTGATGCAGTCGCGACTCACATCGCTCCTGCGCTTGGCCTGAAACAACACGCCCTCGTCGCCATCGGCGGCGGAAAGGACTCGCTGGTCAGCATCGAGGCCCTGCGCAATGCCGGTGTCGAACAAACGGTGACATGGATTGGTGGTTCGCAACTGATCGCTGCCTGCGCCGCGCGCACCGGGTTGCCAACGATGAACATCGGTCGTGCACTGGCGCCGGAGCTGTTCGAATTGAACCGGCAGGGCGCGTACAACGGCCATATCCCGGTCACCGCGGTCAATTCGGCAATCATGGTGCTGGCCGCGTTGCTGCACGATGCCAACCAGGTGGTGTTTTCCAACGAGCGATCGGCCAGCTACGGCAGCCTGATTCCCGGCGCGGGCGAAGTGAACCACCAGTGGTCGAAGGGTTGGGCCTTCGAGTCGATGCTGGGCGACTACGTGCAGCAGCACATCGCCGACGACCTGCATTACTACTCGCTGCTGCGCCCGCTGTCGGAACTGGCGGTGGCGCGGCAGTTTGCGAAGAGCGTGCACTACGATGCACATTTTTCCAGTTGCAACCGCAATTTCCACATCCTCGGCGAGCGCCCGGCCAATCGTTGGTGTGGTGCCTGCCCCAAGTGCCATTTCGTGTTCCTGGCCTTGGCGCCGTTCATGCCGAAGACGCGGCTGGTCGGCATCTTCGGCCGCAATCTGCTGGACGACATGGCCCAGGCCGCCGGTTACGACGCGCTGCTGGAATACCAGGACCACAAGCCGTTCGAATGCGTGGGCGAGGGCAGGGAATCGCGTGCGGCGATGGCCGCCTTGGGCGAGCGCCCGGAATGGAAGGAAGACGCGCTGGTGATGCGCTTCAACCGCGAAATCCGCCCGCAACTGGTGGCGGACGAGTTGCAGGTCGAACCGTTGCTGTGCATCGACGGTGAACACCGCGTTCCACCTGCACTGTGGGGAAAATTGCGTGAAGCTTTCGCAGCTTGAACCACTGGACGTCGCCCTGTGGGGCTGGGGCCGCGAAGGCCATGCGGCGTATCGCGCGATTCGCGCGCATGCGCCGGGCAAGCCGCTGACCTTGTTCTGCGCGCCGGGCGAAGTCGATGACGCCAAGGCCTTGGGCGACGCCAACCTGCATGTCGAAACCGACGCGACTGCCGAACGACTCTCCGCCTTCGACGTGGTGATCAAGTCGCCGGGCATCAGCCCGTACAAACCCGAAGCGATGATCGCCGCCAGCAATGGCACGCGCTTCATCGGCGGTACTGCGTTGTGGTGTGCCGAACACGCGGATGCGGATGGCTTCATCGCCAATGCGGCCTGCGTGACCGGCACCAAGGGCAAGAGCACCACCACCGCGCTGCTGGCGCATCTGCTGCGCGCGGGTGGGCATCGCGCCGCGTTGGCCGGCAATATCGGCCTGCCCTTGCTTGAGGTGCTGGAGCCGCAGCCGGCACCGGATTTCTGGACGATCGAGCTGTCCAGCTACCAGACCCGCGACGTGGCCCGCAGCGGCGCGCGCCCGCAGGTGGCGGTGGTGTTGAACATCTTTCCCGAACACCTGGACTGGCACGGCAGCCACGAGAAATACGTCGAAGACAAACTCGCGCTGGTGACCGAAGGCAAGCCGCGCATCGCCGTGCTCAATGCCGCCGATCCCTTTCTCAATGTGTTGCGACTGGCGGACAGCGAGGTGCACTGGTTCAATCGCGCAGACGGCTGGCACCTGCGCGGCGATGACTTGTATCGCGGCGATGTTTTGGTGATGGATACGCTGCCGGTGCCGCTGCCGGGCCGGCACAACCGCGGCAACCTGTGTGCGGCGCTGGCGGCGATCGAGGCCTTGGGCGTGGAAGCGCTGCCGCTGGCGCGCGCCGCGCTGGATTTCAAGCCGCTGCCGCATCGCCTGCAAACGTTGGGCGAACATGACGGCTGCGTGTTCGTCAACGACTCGATCAGCACCACGCCGCATGCCACGCTGGCCGCACTGGATTGCTTTCGCGAACAGCCGGTCGCCGTGCTGGTGGGCGGCCATGATCGCGGATTGCCGTGGCAGGATTTCGCCGATCAAGTCGGCCAGCACCCGCCGCGCGCCATCGTCACGATGGGCGCGAACGGACCGCGCATCCATGAGTTGCTCGCGCCGCTGGCGCAACGCGGCCTGTTCAAGCTCGCGGCCGCACATGACTTGTCCGACGCGGTGGCGCAGGCGAAATCGCTGCTGGGCGGCGCGGGCGTGATTCTGCTGTCGCCCGGTGCGCCCAGCTTTGGCGCGTACAAGGATTACGTGGCGCGTGGCCGCCACTTCGCCGAACTGGGCGGCTTCGACCCGGACGCCATCAGCAGTATTCCCGGACTAGGCGTGGCTTGATGCAGGGCGCAATGCCTTGCGTTGAAAAATAAGTTATCTTCCATAACGATTTCCTTGCCCGCACATCGCGACGGCCTGTCCGGCTGCGCGACGGTATCTGCGGAAACCTTCTGCCCACACAGCCCGAACAGGTGACACGCATGCGTACCCGCACGACCCGACTTGCCATCAAGCTGGCGCTGGCCGGCATGGCCACGGCCTGGGTGGCCGGTTGCAGCCCGCAGCCCGATTCCGCCACCAAGCCTGCTGGCGACAGCGCCGCCGCGCCGGCCGCTGCACGGGTGCAGGACGTGCCCGGTCAGGACCTGAGCGACGTGCCGCAGCGCAACTGGTCGCCGTTCTGGAGCAAGCGCGTCACCGGCTACGTCAAGACGACTGATGGCACCGAGTTGCGTTATTCGGCGCTGCTGCCCAAGGGCGAAGGCCCGTTCCCGGTGCTGCTGCGTTACAGCGGCTACGACAGCGGCAGCATCGGCGGCAGTTCCTACCTGGCCGACAACGAGACCTTCTCGGTCGATCTGGACAAGCAACTGGTCGAACAAGGCTACGCCGTGGTCGGCCTGCAGGCGCGCGGCACCGGTTGTTCGCAAGGCAAGTTCGATTTCCTCGGCCCGCAATATGGTGAGGATGGCCGCGATGCGGTCGAATTTTTCGCGAAACAGGAATGGTCGAACGGCAATATCGGCATGTTCGGCTGGTCGTGGTCGGGCATGTCGCAATTGCTGACGGCGTCCCATCGCCCGCAAGGCCTGAAGGCGATCGCGCCGGGCATGGTGCTGGGCGACCCGCGCGTGGACAGCTGGGCACCCGGCGGCGTGCCCGCGCCGGAATTCGTCACCGGCTGGCATTGGTACCTGGCCCAGCGCTGGGAAGCGATCCGCGCCAGTGCCGAAACCGAAAACGACAAGCGCTGCCTGGCGCAACTGGGTTTCAATGAAGCCAACATCGGCAAGACCGCGATCACCTACCAGGTGCTGCGCCACCCGCTGCGCGACGAATGGAGCGACACACGCATCATCCGCAACCGCACCCATTTGATCGACGTGCCGGTGCTGGCCTTCCGCACCTGGCAGGACGAAGCGGTGATGGCGCGCGAAGGCTATTACCACGAGACCTTGAAGCCGGAGCAATTGTGGTCGGTGCAAAGCAACGGCCCGCATGACTTGTACGAGTCAACGCATTTCCGCGAAAAGCTGGTGAAGTTCTTCGACCACTTCGTCAAGGGCCAGGACAACGGCTTCGACAAGAGCCCGCACGTGGAAATCTGGCAGGAAACCGCCAGCAGCAACCGCAAGACCCCGCACGACTTGAACGAAACCGGCGCGCCGGGCTGGACGATCTTCCGCGATGCCGAACCTGAGGTGACGCCGGTGCGTTTCAGCCTAGGCAGCGGCGGCACGCTGACCGAAAACGCCAAGCCCGTGCTGGACAGCAAGCCGGACGAATACATCTACCCGGTGCCCGGCCCGGACGTGAACACCTACGAGGCCGACAACGCCTGGGGCGAACTCCATCCGGACTGGAAGAAGGGCAGCCTGGCCTACACCAGCGCGCCGCTGGAACGCGACCTGCTGACCTACGGGCCGGGCAGTGCGGACCTGTGGATTTCCGCCGCGATGAGCGTGGATGCGGACGTGCAGGTCACCCTGACCCAACTGCTACCCGACGGCAAGGAAGTGTTCGTGCAGCGCGGCTGGCTGCGCCTGTCCACGCGCAAGCAGGACTTGGCCCATTCCACCGAACTGCGCCCGTGGCGCACCGACCTGCCCGACGACATCCAGCCGCTGCTGCCGGAAGAACCGGTGTTGGGCCGGGTGGAACTGACCCCGTTCTCGCACCCGTTCCGCAAAGGCTCGCGCATCCGCATCTGGATCGACGCGCCCGGCCGCACCGGCGGCAACGGCTTCGACATCTTCTCGCTGGCCTCGCAGAACTCGGTCTGGCACGACGCACTGCATCCCTCGCAACTGGTGCTGGGCGAGTTGAAGGAAACCATCACCGCCAAACAGCCAGCCTGCAACACGCTGTTGATGCAACCGTGCCGCAAGGATCCGCTGGCGAAGTAGGCGCAACACCCGCAGGCCGGAGAAGGCTGTCGCTTCTACCCCCTCCCTTTCATGCGCAGCATGAAGGGGAGGGTTGGGGAGGGGTGCTTTTGATTTTCGCGAAACAACACACGAGGAACGCCACCACATGACCCGACTCCACACCCTCATCCTCCCGCTGTTCCTGCTTGCCTTCACCACGCAAGCGGTCGAACTCAAGGACAGCAAGCCCAACCGCATCCACACCGAACTGGTCATGCAGATCGACGTCAAGCTGGGCCCCGATGAAGACATGGGCAAAGGCTCCGAAGGCCACCGCATCAACTATCCGATCACCGGCGGCACCTTCATCGGCAAAGGCCCCGATGGCGAAACCTTCAAGGGCGAAGTCGTCCCCGGCGGCGCCGACATGTCGGTGGAACGCAACGACGGCGTGACCAAGATCAACGCGCTGTATCGCCTGAAGACCGACGACGGCCAGATCATCATCATCAACAATTACGGCCTGTGGCGGCCCAACGCCTCCGGCCTGGCCAAACAGGCCAAGGGCGAAGACCTGCTGGAAAGCGACTTCTACTGCCGCACCATCCCCTCCTTCGCCACCGGCCCCGGCAAGCACGACTGGCTGGAGGACTACACCTACATCGGCACCATCGACGACACCCCCGATGGCGGCGTGCTGATCGGCATCTATCGCGTGGATGGCCCCTGAGCGGTTTCGCGTCATCTGGCCCCAACAAAAACCCCGCCATCAGCGGGGTTTTTGTTGGGTTGCCGACTTGTCTGTCTGGCTTCAATGTGTAACACTTTGTGTTATTGAAGTGGCGCACGGATGGCGACATGAAGGTCTTCAAGAACGCTTGGTTCGAGCGGTTCGCCCGCAAGCAGCGCATCACGAGTGAGGCACTGTTGGAGGCCATCGACCGTGCCGAGCGTGGCTTGATCGATGCGGATCTGGGTGGTGGTGTCATCAAGCAGCGCGTGGCCCGGCCAGGGCAGGGCAAGTCCGGCGGTTTCCGCACCATCGTCCTGTATCGCACGAGCGAACGTGCCTTTTTCGTCTATGGCTTGCCAAGAGCGACCGAGCAAATATCGGCAATGATGAAGAAGCGATGTTCAAGAAGGCGGCAACCCATGTACTCGGCTTGTCCGAAGCACAACTGGCGGAACTGATCGCGAAGGGCCAATTCCTGGAGGTCAACGAGAATGACGAAGAAATATCGAAGTGAGGCCTTGGCCGCCATCCATGAAACCATGGAGGCGCTGCACGAAATCGGCGCGGTCAACAAGCAGACCATGCGCGAGTTCGACGAAGCCTGCCTTGCCCCCATCCAGCCGATGCCGCCGGAGCGCATCCGCGCCGTGCGCGAGCGCGAACACCTGTCGCAGCCGGTGTTCGCCCGCTACATGAACGTCAGCAAGAACCTGGTTTCGGACTGGGAGCGCGGTGTGAAAAAGCCCGGCGGCCCGGCCCTGCGCCTGCTCAACGTGGTCGAGAAGAACGGTATTCAGGCCATTGCCTGAAACAACGCCTCGGCGCAGCGGCAGGCTACTTCCCGCCGGGTGCTGCCTTGCCTATCTTCCGGCCGGCTTGGTGCGGAGATTCGCAGCTCACCATGGCAATCTCGAAATTTGAGACGGGAACAGGTCATACTGTCCGCATTCCGTCCCGCCGCCGAGGTTGCCCATGCAAAACGTCCGCCAGCTGTTGACTACCTATCGGGGGCGCTACAACCAACGGGAACTGGCCGAAGCCATCGGCGTCAATGTCCGCACCCTGCGCCGCTGGGAAGTCGGGGAAACCGAGCCGCCGCCATACTTGGCCGACGCCCTCCGCCAACGCCTGTTGCCGCTGGCTGCACCTGTCGAGTCGGGCAACTACGACTTCCGCTTCATCGACCTGTTCGCCGGCATTGGCGGTATCCGCATGGCCTTCGAGGCTCACGGCGGGTGCTGCGTGTTCACCAGCGAATGGAATCCTTACGCACAGAAAACCTATCTGGCCAACTTCCCCGAGTCGGCGCACGCGCTGGCAGGCGACATCACCCAGGTCGATGCGGCCGACATTCCCGACCATGACGTGCTGCTGGCCGGCTTCCCGTGCCAGCCTTTCAGCATTGCCGGCGTGAGCAAGAAGAATGCGCTGGGCCGCGCCCATGGCTTTGCCGATGAAACCCAAGGCACGCTGTTCTTCGATGTGGCGCGAATCATCGCCGAGAAGCGACCAGCGGCCTTCCTGCTGGAAAACGTCAAGAATCTGGTCAGCCACGACAAGGGCAATACCTTCCGCGTCATCAAGAAGGTGCTGGAAGAAGAACTCGGCTACCACATCACCTGCAAGGTGGTCGATGGCGCGCATTACGTGCCGCAACATCGCGAACGCATCCTGATTGTCGGCTTCCGCGAAAAGACCGATTTCAGTTTTGATGACGTGTATGAGCCGGCACACAAGCCGACGATGAAGGACATCCTGCACCCGCAAGATGGCAGCGAGCAGCCGGAAGCGCACTACACCATCGGCCCCAAGGCCAAGGTGGATGCCCGATACACGCTCACGCCCAGACTGTGGGCTTACTTGCAGGCCTATGCCGAAAAGCACCGCGCCGCCGGCAATGGTTTCGGCTTTGGTCTGGTCGGCCCGGACAGTGTTTCGCGCACCTTGTCGGCGCGCTACTACAAGGACGGCTCGGAAATCCTCGTCTCGCAAGGCCCGCGCAAGCGCCCGCGTCGGCTTACGCCGCGCGAGTGTGCGAGATTGATGGGTTTTCCCGATGATTTCGTCATTCCGGTCAGTGATACGCAGGCGTACAAACAGTTCGGAAACAGCGTGGTCATGCCGGTCATGCGAGAGGTTGCAAGAGTGATGAGACCGCGTATCCTGGAACTGCTTGATCCGGAAATTGCAAGGCAAAAATCGTTGCTTGCCGCTTGAACAAGGAGATCGTAATGAACATGACGCGAATTCCAGAATATGACCGTAGCAACCCTGATGGTGCGCTTTGTTGGTTTGCCGAAATGTCCGTTCGCGGTTTGCTGTTCAATCCCGATGATGCCCCGGAAGACATCATCAGGAGTGCTACCGGAGAGCGACTTTTTACGCCTGTTGAATGCGCTTTTCTGCGAAAGATAGGGCGCAACATGGTTGAGGATCATGGTGCTGATGGGGTGGACAATGCCGCGTATTGGGTGTTCATGCGTGCCGCAAATATAACGGCGGCATTTGATGCCTGATGGTTGATGTTGTCGATCCCGCCACGCGAAGCCGGATGATGTCCGGCATCCGTGGCAAGAATACAAAGCCGGAAATGGTCGTTCGCAGTTTCCTGCATCGTGCAGGGCTGCGCTTTCGCTTGCACGCCAAGCTGCCCGGAAAGCCTGACTTGGTGTTGCCGAAATATCGAACAGTCGTTTTTGTGCATGGTTGCTTCTGGCACCGGCACGAAGGCTGCCGCTACGCGACCACGCCGACAAGCAATGTCGCGTTCTGGTGTGAGAAGTTCGCGACCAACGTGCATCGCGATGCAAGAGTGAAGCAGCAATTGGAAGACTTGGGATGGCACGTACTGGTCATCTGGTCGTGCGAGCTGGACGAACGCAGGCTGGTGAAGCTTGTGGCTACAATCCGCAAAAGCATTGGCTAGGGGAAGGGAATGAAGCGCGGTTATTTGTCCGAGTATTTCGATGGCGTGGCGATCAAGCGGCTTTCCGCTGTGGAGGCGGACAGGACTCGCTCCAATCAACACGAATACAATGCAACGAAGGAAATGCTGGCCTACATGGGACGACCTTCGGGGCGCACCCGACTGCCAGCCCGCTTCATCTATCTGGATGACCAAACTGACGATCCGATCATCGAAGATGCGTTCCTGACGCTCTACGACAGCCGCGAGAATCAGTCGCACCGATCTCCCGAATATCGCTTCTACTTCCCGACCTCCCCGGTTTCAGAGAAAGCCAGTGAAGGTGACTTGCTGCTGATTGCCAAAAAGCGCGATGGTGGGTTGCTCGTAGTCATTGCTGCCGATGGTTCCAGCGCAGTGAACCAGATTGAATGGCTGTTCGGCTTTGAGGATGACGTCTTGTTGAAATTCTTTGTCCGCGCCGAGCTTGACGACGAAAAGCATCGTGTCGGGTTCGCGGCAACCGTGATCTTGGAAAGTATCGGCATCGAAGTCGAGCAACGGGAGGAGAACTATTTGGAAGCTATGCTTTCCAGGTTCGGTGGCAGCTTCCCAAAGACCGCCGAGTTTTCCAGCTATGCTCGCGAAACATTGAGTGGTGTGGATCCCCGTGACGACCCAGATGCTGCTCTCATGGCATGGATGGAACGTGAGGAAGTCTTGTTCCGTACCCTTGAGCGCCATTTGATCGAAGCGCGGTTGGCACAAGGATTCAGTGGCGACAAGGTCGAGGAGTTCATCCAGTTCTCGCTCTCCGTGCAGAACCGGCGCAAGAGTCGTGTCGGTCTTGCACTGGAAAATCACATGGAAATCGTCTTTGTCTCGCAAGGGATCCGCTACAAACGCACGGCGTTAACGGAAAACAAGTCGAAACCCGATTTTCTTTTTCCTGGTCAGAAGGAATACAACGATGCCAGCTACGATCCGCTGAAACTTTCCATGCTGGCGGTCAAGAGCACCTGCAAGGATCGTTGGCGGCAAGTTCTGGCCGAGGCTGATCGCATCAACGAAAAACACCTGCTGACACTGGAGGCAGGTATTAGTGTGAACCAAACTAACGAGATGCAAGCCAAGAAGCTGCAACTGGTGCTTCCGCGTGGGTTGCATCCAACTTACAGCCCAAGCCAGCAGGAGTGGCTGCATGACATTGCAGAATTCACGCAGCTTGTTCTGGATCGGCAATCACCGGCATGAAAGCTGATGCCGCAAAAGACCAGGCCTGAATAACTTGTCATTCCCGCTTGCGCGGTAATGACAGCAGTTCTCCACAGCACTTCTCACGGCTTGGTCTGATACACCGCCTTCCCCGCAAACCACGTCGAAAGCGCCTTGGTTTCCGCCAGTTCTTCGGGCGTCACCGCGAACACGGCGCGGTGTTCCGCGTGCCGCGCCTGTACGTGATGGAGCAGGGCGAGCTGGAGTTGATCGACAGCGGCATGGTTACGGCGGATTTTTCGTGGGATTTGCTGGCCAGCCCGCCGGATCTGGGCAGCTTCCGCTTCAACGAGGAAAGCAAGACCTTCGAAGTCGATCTGGACGACAAGGGAGTGACCTACACGGCGATCAAGGATGACGTGGCCACGTATCTGCCCGGCTTTGCGCAAGACCGCAGCGAGGCGGATTTGCTGGGCTGGCTGGATCATGGCATCCGCGACCCTTCCATCCGCCAGCCGGTGCTGCGCGAATGGCTGCGCCGCGTCGTGCAGGATTTGCAGCAACAACGCGGGTTCTTGCTGGCGCAATTGCTCAAGGGGCAATTCATCCTGCGCCGCAAGCTGGCCGAGCAATTGCAGCAGGCCAAGGCGCAGGCGTACCGGCAGGGCTTCCAGCAGGCCTTGTTCGGTGGCGGGCTGGAAGTCGTTGCCAGTTCAACGCCGGATCACGATTTCACCTATCCGGCGGACATGACCCGTTACCCTGCGCACGCGTACTACGGTGGTGGCGTCTATCGCTTCGGCAAGCATTACTACCCGCAGCCGGGCGACTTGAAGAACAGCGGCGAGGAGTTCGAGTGCGCCCGTGCCATCGACCTGATGGACGAGGTGGATTACTGGGTGCGCAACCTGGTCCACGGAAGCCAGTTCTGGATGCCGACCTCGACGATGCGCACTTATCCTGATTTCGTCGCCAAGCTGAAGGACGGGCGTTTGTTCGTTGTCGAATACAAGGGCGGCGACCGCTTCAGTGCCGATCAGGAGAAGGAGAAGCGCATGGTCGGCGAGCAGTGGGCCAAACACAGCAACGGGCGTGGCGTGTATCTGATGGCGAGCAAGGCCAACGACAGCCTGGATGCGCAGTTGCGGGCGGCGGTATTCACGCCGCAGGATGCTCCTTGAGCCATTCGCGCAATGCCTGATTCATGCGCGTCTGCCAACCTGTGCCGCCGGCACGGAAGGCATCCAGCACGTCGCGATCGAAGCGTACCGTGGTCGATTCCTTGTTGCTGCCGGCGGGGCGGCCGGGCGGACGTTTCGCAGCGGCCAATACATGGGCAGGCAATACGTCTCGTGCCGGGCGTGCCTTGGCAAACCATGCTTCGTCCAGCATCGGCGAATCAGAATCCGTAACGGTCTTTGTGGATTTCATAGATGCGAATCTCCGGTTTGTCGGCCTTGCGCAAGCTGATCGGGCGAATTTTCCCGTCACGCTCGGTGAAGACCAGCACATGCAGCACCACGCCGATGAAGCCGACCGCTGTCCAGCGATCTTCTTCATGGGCGGCGCGGTCGTCGTAAGTGACCAGCGCGGTATCGATATCGAACCCTTCGGCATCCGCCAAGCACAAGCCATCGTGCTTGGCTTGATTGATGGCGTCCTTGTCAGGGTCGAACTCAATGTCCATGCTATTTATTGTAGTAACAAAAATGTGATGTGTAAATCGCTCCTGATGCAGCGGATTGGCTTTGCCTGAAATTCATTCTCCGGCCTGATACACCACCTTGCCCGCAAACCACGTCGAAAGCGCCTTGGTTTCCGCCAGTTCCTCGGGCGTCACGGTGAACACGTCGCGGTCCAGCACCACGAAGTCGGCCTGCTTGCCGGCGGCCAGTGAGCCGATCTTCGATTCCAGTTGCAGCACCTTGGCGGCGTTGAGTGTGTAGGCCTGGAACATCGCTTCGCGCGGGACGATTTCATCGCTGTTCAATACGCCTTTGTCGCCCTTGCGGGTCATGGCCTGGGCGATGGCTTCCCACGGGTTGCCGGAGGAGACGGGCCAGTCGCTGGCGCCGGCGAGGGTTGCGCCGGCGCGCAGCAATGAATTCGCCGGGTATTGGTACTTGAACGCGGTGGCGCTGATGTAGGGCTGCACCATGTCGATGGTGTATTCGTCGCCGGCGGCCCACAGCAGTTGCATGGCGGCGATCACGTTCAATTGCTTGAAACGGGGGAAGTCGTCGGGGCTGACCAGTTGCAGGTGGGTGATGGAATGGGCGATGCCGCTGTCGCCGGCCTTGCGCGCTTGTTCGTAGCCATTGAGCGATTCGCGCACGGCGCGGTCGCCGATGGCGTGCACGTGCACCAGCCAGCCGCGCTTGTCGGCGGCGGTGACCAGTTCGCCGAAGTGTTGCGGGTCGATCAGCAGTTCGCCGGGTTTGCCGCTGTCGGTGTAAGGCTCCAGCAGGGCGGCGCTGTGGGCGGGGTATTCCAGCACGCCGTCGGCGAAGATCTTGATGCCGGGCAGGGTCAGGTTGGGGATGCCCGCGAACTGCGCGCGGATTGTCTCCACCGCGTCGAGGTCTTGCGGGCGGCTTTTGGGATTGGCGACGATCAGTGCGGCGACGTGGGCGTTCAGGCCGCCTTTTTCGGCCAGTGCCTTGTAGCCGGGCAGCATGCCGAGGGTCCTGGGCGAAGGCGCATCGGCGGCCTCATCGGCTTTCGGCGCGGAAGCGGCGGCGGCGTCCAGCCAGCCGGTCACGCCCACGGCGTTGTAGTACTGCACGGCGGCTTGTGCGCCATGCAGCAGGGTTTCGGGGCTCTCCGGCGGCAGTGCGGCGGAGACGCGGTCCAGGCCGGAATCGACGACGAAGCCGCTGGGCTGGCCGTCGGCGAAGGCGCCGATGTTGGCGCGTTCGGCTGCCGGCAGGCTGGCCAGCAGGGCTTTGTCCAGTCCGGCCAGTTGCCGCAGCTTGGCGTTGGCCCAAGCGGTGTGGTGGTCGCTGCCCAGCAGCAGCACGGCGGTGTCGGCCCATTCGCCTTGGCTGAAGCGTTCGTCCAGCGCCTTGGCTTGCGCCCAGTAGGCGGAGTTCATGCCGACGATCTGCAGGATGCCTTCGGCCAGTTGCGCGCGGCCGTCGTCGCGCCATTGGCGCAGGCGGGTTTCCAGCTCCGCCAGTTCGACGATTTCATCGTCCATGTTGGCGGCGGACAGCGACATGCCTCCGGCGATGGGATGGGTATGTGCGTCGATCAGGCCGGGCATCACCCGCTTGCCGGCCAGGTCCAGCACCTGGGTATCGGTGCCGGCCAGTGCGCGGACCTCGGCATCGCTGCCGGCGGCGAGGATCTTGCCGTCCTTGACCGCGATGGCCTGTACCTGCGGCTGGGCGTCGTTGGCGGTGTAGATGTGGCCGTTGAGCAGGATCAGGTCGGCGGTGGTGTCGGGTTGCCGGCTGCCGCAGGCGGTGAGCAGGGCGGCGAGGGCGAGGGTGATGGCGAGGTTTTTCATGGGTGGCCGGGTTGGGAATTCGAGGAAATTCATCAGGTCATGAATGGCTTTTGCTCGTCATCCCGGCGCAAGCCGGGATCCAGCTCTTGCTTTGCGTATCGAAAGGCTGGATCCCGGCTTGCGCCGGGATGACGAGCAAAAGCCGGGATGACGAGCAAGAACTGCGGCAATGAGCAGAAACATGGTACGGCCGGGAGGCGCCTCCGTGCCGCCTTCACCTTCCATCCACCTGTCCGGGGTTACTTTCACAAACCTGAAGCCGCAAAGGGCTTGGAGCACGGAGACAGGGCAATGCGACATGCACAGGAATCCTCAGGGCTGGTGCTGGTGGTCGAGGACAACCGCAATATTTCCGAGATGATCGGCGAGTACCTGGAAGGCAAGGGCTTCGAGGTGGATTACGCCAGCGACGGCCTCGACGGCTACCGCCTGGCCACCGAGAACAGTTACGACGTGCTGGTGCTGGACCTGATGCTGCCGCGCCTGGACGGCATGGAAGTGTGCAAGCGCCTGCGCAACGAAGCGCGCAAGTCCACGCCGGTATTGATGCTGACCGCGCGCGACACCCTGGACGACAAGCTCAGCGGGCTGGGCGTCGGTGCCGACGACTACCTGACCAAGCCGTTCGCCATCCAGGAGCTGGAAGCCCGCCTGCGCGCGCTGATCCGTCGCGAACGCCGACAAGTCGGCAGCGAAGTGCTGAAGGTCGCCGACCTGGCGCTGGACCCGGTCAGCATGCGCGCCACCCGTGGCGGGCATGAACTGATGCTTTCGCCGATTGGATTGCGCCTGCTGACCATCTTGATGCGCGAATCGCCGCGCGTGGTGTCGCGGCAGGAGATCGAACGCGAAATCTGGGGCAATGGCCTGCCCGATTCGGACACCCTGCGCAGCCACCTGTACAACCTGCGCAAGATCGTGGACAAGCCGTTCGACAAACCCCTGCTGCACACGGTACAAAGCGCCGGCTATCGCATCGCCGACATCGGCTGAGTGACGCGGAGCAACGAGGGGGAAGGCATGCCGCAAGGGTTGTCCCGGAAAATACGCATCGCCTTCATCCTGCAGGTGGTGATGGTCAGCCTGGCCTTGCTGGTCGGTGCCTATCTGGTGTCGGTGGTGGTCAAGCGCAGCCTGGTCAACGCCGTGCTGAAACAGGAGGCCGGCCACTTCTGGGAGTTGTACGGTGCCTCCGAGGCGCAACCGCCGCCGAACACCTACACCCTGCGCGGCTATCTGGTGCTGACCGGGCGCTCCAACCTGCTGTTGCCGGAAAACCTGCGTGCGCTCAAACCCGGTTTCCACGAACTCAAGAACGACGACATGCTGGTGCTGGTGGATGAAAAACCGCCGGGCAAGCTGTACCTGGTGTTCCTGCGTTCGCAGGCCGAACGGCTGACGTTCTGGTTCGGCACCTTGCCGATCCTGCTGACGATGGTGGCGATCTATTTCGTCTCGTGGCTGACCTATCGCGCCTCCAAGCGGCTGATTTCGCCGGTGAGCTGGCTGGCGCGGCAAGTCGCGCGCTGGGACCCGCAACGCCCCGACGTCAGCGCGCTGGCCCCGGACAGGCTGCCCGGCGACGTGCAGGGCGAAGTGCGGCAACTGGCCGCCGCGTTGCACGGACTGGAGCAGCGCGTGGCCTCGCACGTGGCGCGCGAACGCAACTTCACCCGTGACGCCAGCCACGAACTGCGCACCCCGCTGACCGTGATCCGCGTGGCCAGCGACATGGCCATGGGCGAGGAAGTGCCGCCGCGGGTGGCGCGTTCGCTGCAACGCATCCAGCGCGCCGGCCGCGACATGGAGGCGGTGATCGATGCCTTCCTGATTTTGGCGCGCGAGGCGCAGGTCGCACCGCAGAGCGAAGACTTCGACGTGGCCGACGTGGTGCTGTACGAAGCCGACAACGCCCGCGCCCTGCTGCATGGCAAGCCGGTCGATCTGGAGGTCACGCTGGACGCGCGTCCGCGCATGCACGCGCCGCCGCGGGTGCTGCACGTGGTGGTCAGCAACCTGCTGCGCAATGCCTGCAGCTACACCGATCACGGCCGCATCGAGGTGATCGTCGAAACCGACCGGGTGCGCGTGCGCGACACCGGCATCGGCATGGACGAAGAGGCGCTGCGGCGTGCCTTCGAGCCGTTCTACCGTGCCGACGAATCGCGCCCGCATGGCACCGGCCTGGGCTTGTCGATCGTGCGCCGGCTGTGCGACCGCTTCGGCTGGAAGGTGGAGCTGGAAAGCCAGCCGGGACAGGGCACGACGGCGACGATCCGGTTTGGTTGATCGTGCTCCTGCAGCGTGTTGTTGCGAGGCCATCCATACCAATGGCAGGTGTCGGGAACCTGCGCCCGTGCGATGCTGTCAACCACGGCCGATGTCGTGCGTTAACCCCGGCAGCCACCTGCCATCCAAGCCAAAGTCCCCATGAGCCAATCGCCCCGTCGTCCTTCGCGTGCCCGTAGCCCGCTGGTTTCCCGTCTTGCCATCGCCGTCGTGGCCGTTGCCGTGCTTGGCGGCGGGCTTTGGTATTGGCGCAGCCACAAGGCCGCCGGCGATGAAAGCGCCTGGCGCACCGCCACGGTCGAGCAGGGCGATATCCGCGTCGCGATTTCTTCCACCGGCACGCTCAGCGCCATTTCCACCGTTACCGTGGGCAGCCAGATTTCCGGCCAGGTCACCGAGGTGCTGGTGGATTACAACAGCCCGGTGAAAAAGGGCGACATATTGGCGCGGATCGACCCCAGTACCTATCGCGCGCAGTTCGAACAAGGCAGCGCGCAGATCGCCAGCGCGCAGGCATCGCTGCGCAATGCACAGGCCTCGCTGAAGAACGCCGAACTCGACTTCCGCCGCAAGTCGGAGCTGGGCCAGCAGAAGCTGGTGTCGCAAAGCGACGTGGACCTGGCCCGCGCCTCGCTGGATCAGGCGCGCGCGCAGGTCAATTCGGCGCAGGCGTCGATCAACCAGCAGACCGCGTCTTTGAAGAACACCCAGGTCAATATCGACCGCACCGTCATCACCTCGCCGGTCGATGGCGTGGTGCTGACGCGCAGCATCGAACCGGGCCAGACCGTGGCGGCCAACTTCTCCGCACCGGAGTTGTTCACCATTGCCGAAGACCTTTCGAAGATGAAGATCGAACTGGCCGTTGACGAAGCCGACATCGGCCAGGTCAGGAACGGGCAGACGGTCAGCTTCACCGCCGACGCCTTCCCCGACCGCAAGTTCAAGGGCATGGTCGAACAGGTGCGTCTGGCGGCGACCACCACGAACAACGTGGTGACGTATCCGGTGGTGGTGACCGTGGACAACGGCGACGGCACCTTGCTGCCGGGCCTGACCGTCAATGCCGAGATCGAAGTCAGCAACAAGCAGGGCGTGCTGAAGGTGTCCAACGCAGCGCTGCGCTACAAGCCCAGCGACAACTCGGTGCCGGGCATGCCGGCGGTGGGTGCGCAGCAGCGCCCGCAGGGCCAGGGCGGCCCGAGTGGCGGTGGTGTCACCGACGACCTGGCGCGCGTGGTGGCCGAGATGAAGGTCAATTCGGAACAGCAAGCCGCCTTCGATACCGCCGTGGCGGCGGTGCGCGAACGCCAGCAGGCGCGGCAGTCGCAGTCTTCTTCCAGTGGCGGCGGTTTCGGCCCGCCGGGCATGATGGTGATGAGTGGTGCCAACGCGGCCAATCTGCAGTCACAGATGCGCCAGCGCATGGCTGACCGCTTCAAGGAAGACTTTGCCGATTTCCGCGGCACCCTCGACGATGCGCAGAAGAAGCAATGGGATTCGGCACTGGCCGCGCTGGTCAACGCCAAGCGCATCACGTTGTACAAGTTGGTCGATGGCAAGCCGCAGCCGGCGATGGTTCGCCTGGGGGCCAGTGACGGCACCGATACCGAAGTCTCCGGTGGCGGCGTGCAAGCCGGCGACCTGATCGTGGTTGGCGAGCGCGCCAAGGCCAAGTGATGAATGCGTCGCTTTCGACATCGGCCGGCGTGCCGCCGGTCATCGACATCCGCGCGATGGACAAGGTCTATTCGCCCGGCACCGAGGCCGAAGTGGTCGCGTTGAAACACGTGGACTTGTGCGTGCAACGCGGTGATTTCGTCGCGATCATGGGTCCGTCCGGCTCCGGCAAGTCCACGCTGATGAACATGATCGGTTGCCTGGACAAGCCCAGTGGCGGCAGTTACTTCTGCGATGGTGAAGACGTCTCGCGGATGGACGCCGAGCAATTGGCGCGGTTGCGGTTGGACAAGATCGGCTTCGTGTTCCAGGGCTTCAACCTGCTGCCGCGGATGAGCGCACTGGAGAACGTGGCGATGCCGCTGGGTTATGCCAACGTGCCGGTGCATGAGCGCAACGAACGCGCGCAAAAAGCCCTGGCTGCCGTCGGCCTGGCCGAACGCGCCGGTCACCGTCCCAGTGAGCTGTCCGGCGGCCAACAGCAGCGCGTGGCGATTGCGCGCGCGCTGATCGGCGACCCGCCGCTGATCCTGGCCGACGAACCCACCGGCGCGCTGGACACGAAAACCGGTGAGGAGATCCTGGCCCTGTTCAAGAAATTGCGTGACGACGGCCATACCGTGGTACTGATCACCCATGATCCCGACGTGGCCGAACACGCCGATCGCGTGATGGTGATGCGCGACGGTGAACTGCACGAACAGGAGCGGGTCGCATGAACTTCCTCGACATTCTCCGCACCGCGATCTTCGCCCTGCGCGGCAACTGGATGCGCAGTGCGCTCACTTCGCTGGGCGTGATCATCGGCATTGCCGCGGTGATCGTGATGGTCTCGGTGGGGCAGGGCACCCAGCAGGAGATCGACAAGATGGTGTCGGGCTTGGGTTCGCAGCGGTTGGATATCGGCCCGGGTTCACGGCGCGGACCCACTGGTGGCGCACGGCAAAGCAGCAGCAGCTTCTTCACCTTGAACGAAGGTGATGCGCAGGCGATCCGCGAGCAGATCCCCGAAGTGCAATACGTCGCCGGTTCGCTGCGCGGCAGTACCCAGGTGGTGTTCGCCGAAAACAACGCCTCGACCAGTTGGCAGGGCGTGCAGCCGGAATTCTTCGACATCAACAGTTGGGTCATCGCCAATGGCGAAGGCCTGAGCGCGCAGGATTATTCCGGCGCGGGCAAGTCGGTGGTGATCGGCGAGACCGTGCGCCGCACCTTGTTCGGCGACGATAGCGGCGTGGGCCAGACCATTCGACTGGGCCGGGTGCCGTTCACCGTGGTCGGCACGCTGGCATCGAAGGGGCAGGGCGGTTTCGGCCAGGACCAGGACGACGTGGTGATGGTGCCGCTGGAAACCGCGCGCCGTCGCCTGATGGGCGCAATGGGCCTGCCGGCCGGCGCGGTAATGCAGATTGCGCTGACGGTGGGCGATGCCAAGGATCTGGAATACGTGCAGGGCGAAGTCGAAAGCCTGTTGCGCCAGCGCCACAAGATCGACCCGGGTGCGGAAGACGATTTCAGCGTGCGCAACATCAGCGAGATCGTGGCGACCCGCAACGCGACCACCAGCCTGATGAGCAAGATGCTGGGCGCGGTGGCGGCGATCTGCCTGATCGTCGGCGGCATCGGCATCATGAACATCATGCTGGTGTCGGTGACCGAGCGCATCCGCGAGATCGGCTTGCGCATGGCGGTGGGCGCGGGCCCGAGTGATGTGCGCCGGCAGTTCCTGGCCGAGGCGATGCTGTTGTCGCTGGGTGGTGGCGTGATCGGAATTGTCATCGGTGCGGTCGGCACGCTGATTGTTGGTCAGCTCAGCGATTTGCCGGTGGCCTTGAATGGGCAGGTGGTGGCGCTGGCGGCAGCGTTCTCGATCGCCACGGGTCTGTTCTTCGGCTATTACCCGGCGCGCAAGGCGTCGCAACTGGATCCGATCGAGGCGTTGCGGCAGCAATAGCGCAGTCTTCGAAAGCGCGGGAGCACGGTTGCTTCATTCTTCCAGGTATGGCGCAACGATCTTGCGCCACAGTTCGTAGCCGGTGCGGTTCATGTGCAGGCCGTCGGGGCCGAACAGTTCCGCGCGGGGCTGGCCGCCTGCGTCCAGCATTGGCGTGGCCACGTCGATGAAGTCCACGTTGCGCAGTTGCGCCGCAGATTCGCGAACCAGCGCATTGGCTTGGCTTTGTGCTGGCAGTTGCGCGATGCGTGACAGGCTGGGTTTGATCGACAGCACCGCGATGCGGGTTTTCGGCAGGTCGTGGCGCACGCGCTGGACGAAGGCGAGGAAGTCGTCGCGCACCTGCTGCGGGCTGCGGCCGCTGTTGATGTCGTTGTCGCCGGCGTAGAACACTACCAGCCGTGGCGCATAAGGCACCACGATGCGGTTGGCATACCAGATGCTGTCGCGCACTTCCGAGCCGCCGAAGCCGCGGTTGATCGTCGCCACGCCGGGGAAATCCTGCGCCAGCGTGGTCCAGAAACGGATCGACGAGCTGCCGACGAACAGTACCGCGCCCTTCGGCGGCGGGTGGGCGGCGTCTTCGGCAGCGAAGCGTTCCATGTCCTGCGCCCAAGCGGCATTGGAGACGTCGCCCGGAATTTGCGGGGCGGCGGCCATGGGCGGAGCGGGGGTGGCGCAGCCGGCGCACAGCATGGCGGCGAACAGGGTGGCCAGGGCAAGGCGTGGCATCGTGAACATGGTGCTTCCTCCGCTGGAAAACCCTGATTATCGGTTTTTCGACAGGGCAATGCGGCATCTTGTGGCAAAATTGCGGCCCATGACCGATTCCGGCCCGCCGATGTTCGCCCGCCTCAATAGCGTTGACAGGCCCTGAGTGCATGGCCGACACGACCGGACACCTGCCACGCGGCCCCACCCGCATCTTCAAGGCCTTGAAGTGGTCCTTGCAGGGCTTGCGTGCTGCGTGGTTGCATGAATCCTCGTTTCGGCTGGAAGCCTGCCTTTTCCTGGTGCTGGCGCCGCTGGCGGGGTGGCTGGGCGGCGATGGCATCGAGCGCGCGCTGTTGATCGGTTCGATGCTGCTGGTATTGAGTGCGGAACTGCTGAACTCGGCAATCGAGGCGGTGATCGAACGCTACGGCCCCGAGCATCACGAACTGGCCGGCCGCGCCAAGGACATGGGCTCGGCGGCGGTGTTCGTGCTGATGCTGAACGTGCTGCTGTGCTGGGGCGTCATCCTGTTGCCGAAATATCTCTGAGGCGGTTGTTGCCGCCTTTCCAAACCACGAATCCCCCACACGAATTACGGACCAACGAACATGAGCCTGGATTTTCTCGCCGACCCCAATGTCTGGCTGACCCTGGTCACGCTGAGCGCGCTGGAAATCGTGCTGGGCATCGACAACCTGGTGTTCATCTCGATCGCGGTCAGCAAGCTGCCCGAGCATCGCCGCCCGGCGGCGCGCAAGTTCGGCATCGCCGTGGCCTGCCTCACCCGCATCGCCTTGCTGGTGTCGCTGGCGTTCCTGGCGCGGATGCAGAACGACGTGTTCAGCGTGGCCGGCATGGGCTTTTCGATCCGCGACCTGGTGCTGATCATTGGCGGCGCGTTCCTGCTGGTGAAGGGCATCATGGAAATCCGTGAGCTGATCACCGGCGGCGACGACGAAGACCCCAACACCACCAAGACTTCGGCGGTGTTCGGCATGGTGATCCTGCAGATCGCGGTGATCGACATCGTGTTTTCGCTGGATTCGGTGATCACCGCGGTCGGCATTGCCGAGCACATCCCGGTGATGGTCGCGGCCATCCTGCTGGCCGTAAGCGTGATGCTGCTGGCGGCCAACCCGCTGGGCCGCTTCATCGACGCCAACCCGACCATCAAGATGCTGGCGCTGGCCTTCATCGTGCTGATCGGCGTGGTGCTGATCATCGATGGTTTCGAAGTGCACGTGCCCAAGCCGTACATCTACTTCGCGATGGGTTTCTCGGTGATGGTCGAATGGCTGAACCTGCTGATGCGCCGCCGTGGCGCGGCGCATGACCATCCGATCGTACCTTGATGTGACAGGCGGAGCCCGATAGCTGGCTACGCCTGTCAGCTAACGCATTCTTCACGCCTTTCTTCGACCCATTGCGCGATGGCGGTCACAGTGTTGCAATGCGCGCATTCCACCCCGAGGAGTCGGTCATGCATCTGTTCCTGCGTACCTTGATCGTGGCGTCGCTGCTGGCGCTGTTGTCCGGCTGTGGCTACAACGCCATCCAGCAGAAAGACGAGACAGTGAAGGCTGGTTGGTCCGAGGTATTGAACCAGTACAAGCGCCGCGCCGACCTGACCCCCAACCTGGTGGCCACGGTGAAGGGCTATGCCGCGCACGAGCAGCAGGTGCTGACCGACGTGACCGAGGCGCGCGCCAAGGTCAGCCAGATCAATGTCAATGCCGAGGACGCCGCTTCGCTGGCGCAGTACCAGGCCGCGCAGGGCGAACTGAGCCAAGCGCTGGGCCGCTTGCTGATGGTCACCGAGAACTATCCGCAACTGAAGGCCGACCAGCAGTTCCTCGCGTTGCAGGCGCAACTGGAAGGCACCGAGAACCGCATCACCGTGGCCCGCCAGCGCTACATCGGCACGGTGCAGGACTACAACACCTACGTGCGTTCGTTCCCGCAACTGATCACCGCGAAGATTTTCGGCTACAAGGAAAAGCCGAACTTCAGTGTGGAAAACGAAGCGCAGATTTCCAACGCGCCGGCAGTGGATTTCGGCACGCCGGCACCGCAACCGGCCCCGTCCAACTGAACGCGGCCACGCGCGGATGACCCTGTTGTTCCGGCGCGCGCTACTTGCCTGCCTGCTGCTGGCATGCGCGCCGGCGTGGGCACAGCAACTGGCGGCGATCCCGCCGCTGGATTCGCCAGTGGTCGATACCACCGGCACGCTGGATGCTGCGCAGAAACAGCAACTGGAACAGCAGGCGCTGGCACTGCAACAGCGCAAGGGCAGCCAGTTGCAGGTGCTGGTGGTGCCGAGCACGCAGCCGGAAGAGCATCTTCAGCTACAGCCAGCGCGTATTCGATGCGTGGAAGCTGGGTCGGCAGAAAGTCGATGACGCGGTGCTGGTGGTCGTGGCCAAGGATGATCGCCGCGTGCGCATCCACACCGGCTACGGGCTGGAAGGCGCGATTCCCGACGCCACCGCCAGCCGCGTCATCCAGGAATACATGGCCCCGAAGTTCCGTACCGGCGATTACGGTGGTGGCCTGATCGACGGCACCGCAGTGTTGGTGCAGGTCATTGACGGCGAGCCACTGCCGCAGCCGGTCAGCAGCAATCGTGGTGATTCGCCCGATGGCGACCGCTGGCTATTCGCCCTGTTTGCCGCGTTCATCGTTGCCAATATCGTTCGCGGCATCTTCGGCCGTGCGCCAAAGACGCTGCGCAGCCTGTTCACCGGCGGCGCGGCTGGCGGCGTGGCTTGGCTGTTGTCGGCGTTGTGGCCGGTGGCTGGCATTGCCGGATTTTTCGGACTGCTGTACGGATTGGTGTCGGTGGCGCCGGGCCGTTATGCACGACACGGCGGCTGGGGTGGTTGGAGTGGCGGTGGCGGTTGGGGTGGCGGCGGCTGGGGCGGTGGCAGCAGTGGTGGTGGCTGGTCGGGCGGCGGCGGCATGTCCGGCGGCGGCGGCGCGTCGGGCTCATGGTGACGGAGGGCCGATGACATGAGACTGCTGCGCCACTTGTTCGCCCGTTCCGCACAGGCGTGGTTTCCCGAGGACAGCCTGCACCGCATCGCCGACGCGATTGCCGCGGGCGAACGCAGCCACACCGGCGAGGTGATGTTCGCGGTCGAATCGGCCTTGACGCCGGGTCCGGTGCTGCGCGGCGTGCAGGCACGCGAACGCGCCCACGATGCCTTCGCCCGGCTGCGTACCTGGGATACCGCCGCCAACAACGGCGTGCTGGTCTATCTGCTGCTGGCTGACCGCCGTATCGAAATCGTTGCTGATCGTGGCCTGGCCGGAAAAGTCACTGACGAACAATGGCGCGAAGTTTGCGTGGCCATGGAAACCCGCCTGCGTGCCGACCAGGCCGAGGCGGCGGTGATTGAAGGGGTGGCGGCAGTTTCGCGCCTGCTGGCCGAGCATTTCCCGCAGGACGGCAGCATGCCGGATGAGGATGAATTGCCGAATCGGCCGCGGATTTTGTAGCAGCTCTTTCACTGGCTTCGGCGGGGCGCCGCCCCCGACGACCGGGCGCGGCTCATCGCAGGTTGAGGGTTTCCGCTCCGGCATCAGGCAAAATAGCGACTGATCGAATCGCCAGCTCCCACGCATGCCCTATCTTCACCAGTTCGACCCCGTCGCCTTTTCCCTTGGCCCGTTGAAGGTGCACTGGTACGGCCTTGCCTATGCGGCGGCCTTCGTACTGGCCTGGTGGTTGGGTCGCATCCGCATCCGCCGGGGGCGCTTGCCGGGCATCAATGACGAAGGGCTTTCCGACCTGGCCTTTTACGGCATGCTCGGCGTGGTGCTGGGTGGGCGGCTGGGTTACATATTGTTTTACGACCTGCCGGCGTACATCGCCGCGCCGCTGAACGTGTTCAAGGTATGGGAAGGCGGCATGAGTTTCCACGGCGGCCTGATCGGCGTGCTGGTCGCTTCGTGGCTGTGGTCGCGCAAGCAGCACCTGCATTTCTTCGACACGATGGATTTCGTCGCGCCGCTGGTGCCGTCGGGCTTGTTCGTCGGACGGCTGGCCAACTTCATCAATGGCGAGCTTTGGGGCAAGTACACCGATGTGAAGTGGGGCGTGATTTTTCCGAACACCGATCCCAACGTGGCCGCGTTGAACCTGGATGCCGCGCAATTGCAGGCGCAATACGCCGCTGGTGCGCTGAGCCGCTTCGCCCGGCACCCGTCTCAGTTGTACGAGGCATTGCTGGAAGGCTTGGTGATGTTTGCGCTGCTGTGGTGGTTCTCGAGCAAGCCGCGCCCGCGTTACGCGGTATCGGGCCTGTTCGCGCTGCTGTATGGCGGCTTCCGCTTTCTGGTGGAATTCGTGCGCGTGCCCGATGCGCAACTGGATTACCTGGCGCTGGGCTGGCTGACGATGGGGCAGATACTGAGCCTGCCGCTGGTGCTGCTGGGCTTGTTCCTGTTGTGGTTGTCCCGGCGTGCCTCGACGCTGCAGCCGGTTGGAGAAAAACCATGAAGCAATACCTTGAACTGCTGGGCCATGTACTCGAACACGGTGCGGACAAATCCGACCGAACCGGCACCGGCACGCGCAGCGTGTTCGGCTGGCAGATGCGCTTCGACTTGAACGAAGGCTTCCCTTTGGTGACGACCAAGAAGCTGCACCTGCGTTCGATCATCCACGAACTGCTGTGGTTCCTGAAAGGCGAAACCAACACCACCTATCTGAAGGAAAACAAGGTCAGCATCTGGGATGAATGGGCCGATGCCAATGGCGAACTCGGCCCGGTCTATGGCAAACAGTGGCGCAGTTGGGAAGGTGCCGGCGGCCAGCAGATCGACCAGATGCAATGGCTGGTGGACGAAATCAAACGCAATCCAGACTCGCGCCGCCTCGTGGTCAGCGCCTGGAACGTCGCCGACCTGCCGAAGATGGCATTGATGCCCTGCCACAACCTGTTCCAGTTCTACGTGGTCAATGGCAAGCTGAGCTGCCAGCTGTACCAGCGCAGCGGCGACATCTTCCTCGGCGTACCGTTCAACATCGCCAGCTACGCGCTGTTGACCCACATGGTGGCGCAGGCGACAGGATTGGGCGTTGGCGACTTCGTGCACACGCTGGGCGATGCGCACCTGTATTCGAATCACTTTGATCAGGCTCGCGAACAGTTGTCGCGTACGCCGCGTGCCTTGCCGACATTGCAATTGAACCCGGACGTGGAAGACCTGTTCGATTTCAAGTTCGAGGATATTGAAATCCTCGGCTACGATCCGTATCCGGCGATCAAGGCACCGGTGGCGGTGTGAGGCCGGGAATGGAGAATCGGGAATCGGGAATGGGTAAAGACAAGCGCAGCATCGCCGAAGAGTTCGCGGGGCAGGGAGGTTCCGATTCCCCATTCCCCATTCCCCATTCCCGGCTTTCACTCATTGCCGCACTCGACAATAACCGCGCCATCGGCCGCGACAACGCGATGCCGTGGCATTTGCCCGATGACTTCAAGCACTTCAAGTCGTTGACCCTGGGCAAGCCGATCCTGATGGGCCGCAAGACCGCCCAATCACTGGGCCGCGCATTGCCGGGGCGAACCAACCTGGTGCTGACCCGCGGCGGGAAAGTCCCATTTGATGGCATGCGTGCGGTGGCTTCGATCGATGCGGTGAAACAAACCGCGGCGCAAGAAAACGCCGATGAGTTGTGCGTCATCGGCGGCGGCGAAATCTATGCCTTGATGCTGCCATTTGCCGATGTGCTGCATCTCACCCATGTCGATACGCAGATCGAAAACGCCGATGCGTTCTTTCCGCAACTCGATCCGACGCAATGGGAGATTGTTTCCCGCCAAGCACATCCGTCGGATGAAAAACACGCCTTCGCGTTCGAGTTCGTGGAATACGTGCGTCGCTGAGGCGATCAGTCCTTTGGTAGCTCGCCCTTCGCCGGCGGCGGAACGTCTCGCCCCGCCACTTGCACGATGCGCAGTTCGTCGCTGTCCAGTTGCAACGCGGTCAGCTTGCCGCCCCAGACTGCGCCGGTGTCGAGGGCGTGCACGCCGTGGCCGATCATCAGGCCCAAGGTGCTCCAGTGGCCGCAGACGATTTTCAAATCGCGTGGTGCGTGGCCGGGTACTTCGTACCACGGGTACAGGCCGCTGGGCTGCGAGCCGGGTGCGCCCTTTTCCTCGATGGCGATGCGCCCGCGCTGGGTGCAGTAGCGCATCCGCGTGAGCACGTTGATGATCGCGCGCCAGCGATCCGGGCCGCGCAGTTGCGGGCCCCAGTTCGGCTTGTCGCCGTACATTTGCTTGAGCAGTTTGCGCCAGTCGTTGCCGCGCAGTTGTTTTTCCACTTCGCCGGCCAGGCGCTCGGTTTCGGCTTCGTTCCACTGAGGGTGCAGGCCGGCGTGGATCATCATCCAGCCCAGTTCGCGGTCGATGTGCGCCAGTTTCTGCAGGCGCAGCCAGTCGAGCAGTTCGTCGCGGTCTTCGGCCAGCACGATGCGTTGCAGGTCGGGGTTGACCTTGCGTTGTTCGGCCGGGCTGCGCGCGCCAACGGCCAGCAGCGACAGGTCGTGGTTGCCGAGCACGACGACGCAATGCTGGCGCAGCGAATGCACCAGGCGCAGCGTTTCCAGCGATTGCCCGCCGCGGTTGACCAGGTCGCCGCAGAACCACAGCGTGTCCTGCGCCGGGTCGAAGCGGATGCGCTCCAGCAGGCGCTGGGTAGCGTCGTAACAGCCTTGCAGGTCGCCTATTGCCCAGATAGCCATCAGTGCAGGGTTCGCGGGACAGACAGGACGAAGGGGGCGATCGGCGCGTCGAAGCGGGTGCCGTCGTCGGCCAGCATCGTGTAGCTGCCGCGCATCAGGCCTTGCGCGGTTTCCAGCACCGCGCCGCTGGTGTATTCGTAGTCATCGCCGGGGCGCAGCCACGGTTGTTCGCCAACGACGCCTTCGCCGCGTACTTCCTCGATCTTGCCGTTGGCGTCGGTGATGATCCAGTGCCGATCCAGCAAGCGCGCCGGCACCTGGCCGCTGTTGCGGATGCGGATGGTGTAGGCGAAGACGTAGCGGTCATCGCCGGGCGCGGAGCGATCCGGCAGGAAACGGGCGGCGACGTCAACGTCGATGGCGTAGTCGGGGGCGTCCATTTGGGGAGTGTAAGCAAAAGCGGGAATGGGGAATAGGGAATGGGGAATTGGCAAAGCGCAGTGTCTTCGTTTTCCCCATTCTCCATTCCCTATTCCCCATTCCCGGTTTCATTCGCCAGGCGAATGAAACCGGCCACTTCCACCTGCTCGGCGCGCACATCCGGGCGCAGGCCGGCAGCGATGATCTGTTCCGTGCTGCACACGCCTGACAGTGCGTTGCGCAAGGTCTTGCGGCGTTGGCCGAAGGCGGCGCGGACGACTTCCTCGAAACGCTTCGGGTCTTTCACTGCGATTTCGTTCGCCGGTTTCGGCAGCATCCGCACCACTGCAGAATCGACCTTGGGTGGTGGGCGGAACGCGCCTGGTGGCACGTCGAACAGTGCTTGCACACGGCAATACGCCTGCAGCATCACGCTGAGGCGGCCATAGACCTTACTGCCGGGGCCGGCGGCCATGCGGTCAACGACTTCCTTCTGCAACATGAAGTGCATGTCGATGATCGCGGCGGCATGTTCCAGCGCATGGAACAGGATCGGCGAGGACAGGTTGTAGGGCAGGTTGCCGACCAGCCGCAGCTTGTGGCCGTCGCCTGCCAGCTTGCCGAAATCGACTTGCAGCACGTCGCGGTGGATCACTTCCAGCGTGCCATGCGCGCGCGCCGCTTCGGTCAGCGGGAAGATCAGGTCGCGGTCGAATTCGATCACGGTCAGTTCACCATGACGGTCGAGCAGCGGGAACGTGATCGCGCCCTGGCCGGGGCCGATCTCGACCAGACGGTCGCCGGGTTGCGGGTTCACCGCCAGCACGATTTTCTCGATGTAGCTGAGATCGCTCAGGAAGTGCTGGCCGAGGGCCTTCTTGGGCGGGGCTTTGAAATGACTCATGCGTGGATTATGCGGGTGTGAGCACGCTATCGGCCAGCCGATAGTGTGCATCAACCACGCCCAGCGGCAGTTCGCCATGGGTGATGACCAGCAGGCTGCGGCCGGTGCTGGCAGTGGCGAAATCGCGCATCAGTACGTCGGCGGTGTCGGCATCAAGGCCTTCAGTGGGTTCGTCCAGCAGCAGGATCGGCGCATCGCGCAGCAGTGCGCGGGCCAACGCGAGGCGGCGCGACTGGCCGGCCGAAAGTGTTGCGCCGTTGGGGCCGACCAAGGCATCGAGGCCGCCAATGGCGTTGATGGCTGCATCCATCTGCACTTTCACCAGTGCCTCATGCAGTTGTTCGTCGCAGGCAGTGGGTGCGCCGAGTAGCAGGTTCTCGCGCACGCTGCCGGAGAAGACCGGTGCCTCTTGCGGTGACCAGGCGATGTGTTCGTGCCAATGCGCAAGGTCGATTTCGCGCAGGTCCCTGCCGCCGAAGCGGATGCTGCCGGTGTCGGGTTCGCGCAGTCCGAGCAGCAGCGCGAACAACGAGGATTTGCCCGTACCGCTGTCGCCATGCAGGGCGATGCGTTGGCCTGGTTCGATGCGCAGATGGGCGTTGTGGAGCAGATCACGGGAGTTTTCGTCCCAGCGGAAGGTGACGTCGTGCAGCTCCAGGGTGGCGTTGCGCCTTGGCTCGCCATCTTGTTTTTGCCCGTCAGTACCACGCCCGTGCGGTGATGAAGAATCAGGGGTTTCCAGTTCATCCAGGCGCTGCTGCGAAACCCGCGCTTGCTTCAGTGCTTGCCAAGCCGGCGCAAAACCGGCGGCAGCTTCCAGCACGGCCAGTGTCATGAACCACAAACCGCCGGCAGCCGGCGTGGAGAGTTGCGCCGCCTCGGTGGCGCGGAACAGCAACCACAGCACCAGCGGCAAACCCAGTGCCAGCAATGCAGCATGGCCCGCGCCGGCCAGGGCAAGACGATGACGCAATTGCAGGTTGAGGCGCTCAAGCTGTTCGCTGGTCGCATCAAGTCTGTGCAGGAAACGCGCTTGTGCCTGCAGGGCAAGCAGGTCGGTGGCGCCGTCGAAGGCATCGAGCATCTGCGTGCGCAGTGCTTCGCGGGCTTGCGCTGCGCGCAGTTCAAGCGGGGCTGCAAACCTGTCGATCAGTATCGGCAATACGAAGGCAGCGATCAGCAAGGCCAGTAACGTGCAGCCGCTGGCCACATCCAGCAGCATCACAACTAGGCATGCCAGCAAGCCGAGCATGCCGATGGCGAACAGCGGGTTCAGCGCGCGTACCAGCAAGCCATCGACGTGTTCGATGTCGGCCAGCAGGCGGTTGAGCACGTCACCGCTGCGGCGCTTGCCCAGTTCCAGCGGTGCCAGCGGCAACAGCTTGGCGAAGGTATGCACGCGCAGGTCGGCGGCGATGCGCAAGGTGGCATCGTGACTGGCGAGTTTTTCCGCATAGCGCGACAGGATGCGCACGAAGGTCAACGCGCGGATGGCGGCCGATGGCGCAAAGAAATTGAAGCCCAGCGCGCCGCTGGCACCGACCAGCGCCGTGGCAACGAGGAAATGCCCGGCCACGCCGAGCAGGGCCGAGCCGGCAAGCAAGGTCAGCAGCATCAGGCCGATGGACTGCGCGATGCGCTTGCGATGCGCGGCGAAAATGCCGGAGGAAGATGTGGCTGTGTTCATGGCATCACCTCCAGCGTGTTTCCTGGCAGGCGCAGCGCACGGCCGGCCCAGTGCATCGCAGCTTCGGAATGGGTGGCGATGATGACGATGCGTTCGCGGGCGATTTCATCCAGCGCGGCCAGCAAATCGCGTTCGGTATCCGCATCAAGGAAGGCGGTGGGCTCGTCCAGCAACAGCACCTCGCTTTCCATCAGCAGCGCACGCGCCAGCGCGACGCGGCGTGCTTCGCCACCGGATAGGCCGAAGCCGCCTTCGCCAATTACCGTGTCCAGCCCGTCGGGAAGATGCTCGACGAAGCGCAGCACTTGTGCGCTGCGGGCGGCGGTGTGTAGTTGCGCATCGCTGGCCTTGGGCGCGGCGATGCGCAGGTTGTCGGCGATGCTGCCGTGGAAAAGCCGGGGCCGCTGCGGTGCGTAGGCAACGCGCAGTTTGTTGTCGAAACCGACAGGCAGGGTGTCGTGCGGCAGCCAGTCGAGCAGGGCTTCGAGCAGGGTGGATTTTCCGCAGCCGCTGGGGCCGATGAGGGCGAGGCGATCGTTGCGTTGCAGGATGAGGCAATTGTCTTTGTGGGAGCGACTTGCAGCCGTGACGGATGTCATGCCAGCCGCATCGCGGCTGCAAGCTGCTCCTGCAACAGCGCTTTCTTCAATTGCCGAAAGCGCCGCCAACGCCGCCGCACGATCATGGTATTGCGCGGCCAGCCGGCGCAGCGGGGCGTAGAATTCCGGGGCGAGCAGCAGGCAGAACACGCCCGTACCCAAGCTCAACGCATCGCCGCGCAGATGCAACATGCCCAGATAGGTCAGGCCCAGATAGACCGCGACCATCGCCACGCTCAGGCTGGCGAAGAATTCCAGCACGGCGGAAGAAAGAAACGCCATGCGCAGCACCTTCATCGTGCGTTCGCGCAGGTCTTCACTTGCCTTGCGCACGCCGTCGATTTCCGCCGCGCCGCGCCCGTACAGGCGAATCAAGCCCAATCCGCGCAAGCGGTCGGCGAAATGCCCGCCCAGCCGGGTCATTGCCTGCAGCTGGCGACGGCTGGCGGCTTCCGCACCCCTGCCGGCAAGCGCCATGAAGATCGGGATCAGCGGCAATGTGACCAGCAGGATCAGCGCTACGGCGACATCAGCCTTGAATGCGGCGATCAGGAACACCAGCGGCAATACCATTACTTCGATGCGGGTGATGGCGAAGCCGGAGAAATACTGGCCGATGGCCTCGACGTGGGTGCCGGCCAGTTCGGCCAGCTCGCCGCTGCGTTGGCGGCGCAGCCAGCGTGGGCCGCGCGCGGACAGGTCGTGCAGTAGTTGTTTGCGCAAGTCGTGGCGAACCTGCATCGCCGCCGTGTCGGCATTGCGCTGGCCCAGCCAGACCAGCGCGGCGCGCAGCAGGGCAATGCCGATCCAACCGCCGAGCAAGCCGGTCACCGTCGCCAGCGAGTGTTGTTCGACGAACACGCGCTGCATTGCAAGTGCAATCAACGCGGCCTGCGCGATCAGCAAACTGCCGGACAGCACTGCGCAAATCGCGGCAATGCGCAAGTGCGACCGGCCAACCTTGCCCAAGGCTTGCAGGCGGCGCTGGTGCTTGCGGGGGGCCTGCGGGTCATTGTCGGTGGGGGCGGGGTTGGCCATGTCGGGCATTGTCGGGGGTGTGGCCGGCGTGCCTGTTGATTGGAATCAATGCCCAACCAGGGCGTATCGGCGTATTTTGCCGTCACTCCCACGGAAAGAGGATGTCCCCATGCCAGACCCCACCGTCGTGGAGTTGTCGCGGCTGCAATTCGCACTGACCGCGCTGTACCACTTCCTGTTCGTGCCGCTGACCCTGGGCCTGTCGTTCCTGCTGGCCATCATGGAAAGCATCTACGTGATGACCGGGCGCGAGATCTGGCGGCGGATGACACTGTTCTGGGGCACGCTGTTCGGCATCAACTTCGCGATGGGCGTGGCCACCGGCATCGTGATGGAGTTCCAGTTCGGCATGAACTGGTCGTACTACAGCCATTACGTCGGTGACATCTTCGGCGCGCCGCTGGCGATCGAAGGGCTGATGGCGTTCTTCCTGGAGGCCACCTTCATCGGCCTGTTCTTCTTCGGCTGGAACAAGTTGTCGAAGGTACAGCACCTGGCGGTGACCTGGCTGACCGCGCTGGGTGCGAATTTCTCCGCGTTGTGGATCCTCATCGCCAACGGCTGGATGCAGAATCCGGTCGGGGCGAAGTTCAACCCCGACACCATGCGCATGGAAATCAGCAACTTCGCCGAGGTGTTGTTCAACCCGGCGGCGCAGAGCAAGTTCGTGCATACGGTCAGTGCCGGCTATGTGTGCGGCGCGGTGTTCGTAATGGCGATTTCGGCGTTCTACCTGCTGCGTGGCCGGCATATCGCGTTCGCCAAGCGCTCGATGGCGGTGGCTGCCAGCTTCGGCTTGGCTGCGTCCTTGAGTGTGGTGGTGCTGGGCGATGAATCCGGTTATGTCACTTCCGAAAACCAGAAGATGAAGCTGGCCGTGATCGAGGCGATGTGGGAAACCGAACCGGCCCCGGCCGGCTTCAACCTGATCGCCTTCCCCGACCAGGGCAAGCAGGAGAATCGCGGTGAAATCCACATCCCGTGGGTGATGGGCGTGATCGGCACGCATTCGCTGAATACCGAAATGCCCGGCATCAAGGAACTGGTGCAACGCGCCGATGGCCGCATCCGCAATGGTCTGGTTGCGTGGAACGCACTGCAAACCTTGCGCGCCGACAAGAGCAACGAGGCCGCACGCGCCACCTTCGATGCCAACTGGCAGGATCTGGGCCACGCGCTGCTGCTGAAGAAATATCGCGAAGACATTGCTGCTGCCACGGATGAAGAAATCGCCAAGGCCGCGCTGGATACCGTGCCGCAGGTGGCGCCGCTGTTCTGGCTGTTCCGCGCGATGGCCGGCTTGGGCTTCTACTTCGTTGCGTTCTTCGCGCTGGCGTTCTATTTGGCCAGCGTGCAGAAGCTGGAAAGACATCGCTGGTTCCTGAAACTGGCCTTCGCCACGCTGTTGCTGCCGTGGGTGGCGATCGAATCGGGCTGGATCATCGCCGAATACGGTCGCCAGCCGTGGATCATCGACGGTGTGTTGCCGACCTTCATGGCCGCATCGGGGCTGACGATGGTGGACATCTGCGTGTCGCTGGCCGGCTTCGTGCTGATCTACGCGGTGTTGGCGGTAATCGAGCTGTATCTGCTGCGCAAGCTGATCCTGAAAGGCCCGGATGAAATCGCCGGCTCCCTGCAGGAAAGCCTGGGCGTGCCCACCAACCCGATCGCCGCGTGAGGAAGGAGAACAGACAATGGACATGAGCATGATTCCCTTCGACTACGCCACCTTGCGTTTGATCTGGTGGTTGCTGCTCGGCATTTTGCTGATCGGTTTTGCGGTGATGGATGGTTTTGACCTGGGCGTGGCCGCGCAATTGCCATTCGTGGCGAAAACCGACGACGAGCGCCGCGTGGTCTTGAACGTCATCGGCCCGGTGTGGGAGGGCAACCAGGTGTGGTTGATCCTCGGTGGCGGCGCGATCTTCGCCGCGTTCCCGGCGTTGTATGCGGTGAGCTTCAGCGGGTTTTACCTGGCGATGTTCCTGATCCTGTTCGCGCTGATTCTGCGGCCGGTGGGCTTCAAGTTCCGCAGCAAGATCGACAACCCGACCTGGCGCAACACCTGGGATTGGTTACTGTTCGTCGGCGGCGTGGTGCCGGCGCTGGTGATGGGCGTGGCGATGGGCAACGTGCTGGTCGGCGTGCCGTTCCGTTTCGATGAAAGCTTGCGCATCATCTATGAAGGCAATTTGTTCGGCCTGCTCAGCCCGTTCTCGGTGTTGTGTGGCCTGGTCAGCGTGGCGATGTTGTTGACCCATGGCGCGTCGATGCTGGCGCTGAAGACCGCCGGCGGCATCGAACAACGTGCGCGCAAACTGGGCAGCATCGCGGGTATCGCCACGATCGTGTTGTTCGTGCTGGCCGGCGTGTGGCTGGCGCTGGGCGTGGACGGTTACGCGGTGGTCGCCGGCCTGGATCCGGTCGGTCCGTCGAATCCGCTGGCAAAGGACGTGGTCAGGCAATCCGGTGCGTGGATGGCCAATTACAAGACGATGCCGTGGACGTGGGTTTTGCCGGTGCTGGCGATTGCCGCATTTGCCACCACTTCATTGCTGCTGCGCAAGGGCCGGGCGGGTTTGGCCTTCATTGCATCGGCGGCGGGCATTGCCGGCGTCATCCTGACCGAGGGCTTGGCGGTGTTCCCTTTCCTGCTGCCGAGCAAGCTCGATCCGAATGCCAGCCTGACCTTGTGGGATGCCTCCAGCAGCCACATGACGCTGTTCATCATGTTGCTGGCGACGGTGGTGTTCCTGCCGATCATCCTGGCCTACACCACGTGGGTATATCGCGTGTTGCGCGGCAAGGTCGGCGAAGCCAGCATGAAGCAAACCCCGAATGCTTACTGAGGAGTAAAGACAATGTGGTATTTCGCATGGATTCTCGGCGTGGGCTTGGCGGCCTGCTTTGCCATCCTCAACGGCATCTGGTACGGCCTTCGCGAATTCGACAAGGGCTTGCAGGAGGGCAGCGTCGATCCACGCAATCCGAAGGGCTGAATGTAGTGGTGGCAGGAAAACGCCGGCGAAAGCCGGCGTTTTCCGTTGCGGCCTGCCGCCCCCGCGTGTGGGGTCACATTTCCCCGATCTTGCGAATCTTGGCGATCCGCGCGCAGGTTTCCACTGCGGCGAACAGGCTTGATGGGTCGGCAATGCCTTGGCCGGCCAGATCCAGTGCGGTGCCGTGATCGACGGCCACGCGCGGACAGGGCAGGCCCAGGGTCAGGTTCACGGCGCGTTCGAAGCCGCTGTATTTGAGTACCGGCAGGCCTTGGTCGTGGTACATCGCCAGTACCGCGTCGAAGCCTTCCAGCTTGCGCGGCAGGAAGGCGGTGTCGGCCGGCAACGGGCCGATCAGTTGCATGCCTTCATTGCGCAGCGTCGCCAGCAGCGGTTCGATGACGTCGATTTCCTCGCGGCCCATGTGCCCGGATTCGCCGGCGTGCGGGTTCAGGCCGAGCACGGCGATGACCGGGTCGGCGATGCCGAAGTCATTGCGCATCGCTGCGTGGGTGATGCGCAGCACGCGTTCGACGGTGTTGCGGGTGATCGCGTCGGGCACCTCGCGCAGCGGCAGGTGGGTGGTGGCCAGGGCGACGCGAACGATGTCGTTGGCCAGCATCATCACCACATCGCATTTGGCGCGGTCGGCCAGGCGTTCGGTGGTGCCGGTGTAGGCGATGCCACCGGCGTTGATGTTGGCCTTGTGCGTGGGGCCGGTGACCAGGCCGTCGAATTCGCCGTGCAGGCAGGCATCGAAGGCGGCGTCCAGCGCGGCGATCACGGCGGCTGCGTTGCGCGGGTCGGGTTGGCCGAAGGTATTGGCGGCAACGTTGCGGATTTCGTGCAACGGCAGCTCGCCCGGTGCGCGGGCGGTTTCGTTGTCAGGCAACAGCCGCAGTGGCAGTTGCAGTGCGGCGGCGGCGGCTTGCAGGGTGTCGGCATCGGCGAAGGCGACCAGCCGGCAATCCTGGCGCGGTTGTTGCGCCAGGCGCACGCACAGTTCCGGGCCGACGCCGGCCGGTTCGCCCGGAACCAGCGCCAGCCGGGGCAGCATCATCGGTCAGTTGGTTGCCGGCGCGGCGGAACCGTCGCGCACGCTGACGAAGGCTTCGCCGCGCATTTCCTGCAGGAAGCGGTTGTACTCGTCTTCCAGCTTGCGGCGGCCGATGGTTTCGCGGACCTGGGCGCGGCGGTTCTGGTCGGTCACGTCGGTCTGGCGGGTGCCTTCGCGCTTGACGATGTGCCAGCCAGCCTCGGTGCGGAACGGTTGCGAGACCTGGCCGTCCTGCAAGGCGGTGACCTGCTGGCCGAAATCCGGGCCGTAGGCATCGACCGGGAACCAGCCCAGTTCGCCGCCGCTGTTGCGCGAGTTGGGGTCTTCGGAGGATTCCTTCGCCACTTCGTTGAAGTCGGCGCCACCGGCGATGCGCGCACGCAGGGTGTCGATCTTGGCCTTGGCGGCGTTGGCGTTCTGCACCTCGGTCACGCGCACCAAGATATGGCGGGCCTGCACTTCGGTGACCTGTTGGGCGGCACCGCCTTGCGCAGCGTCGCGGGTCCCGACCAGCTTTAGCAGCTGGAAGCCGCTGGGGCCACGGATCGGGCCGATCACCTGGCCGGCCGACGCGCCCTTGAGCGTGGTCACGAAGGCGGTGGGGATTTCATCCTGGCTGCGCCAGCCCAGATCGCCGCCTTCCAGCGCGTTGGGGCTGTCGGAATAACGCACGGCGGCAGCGGAGAAGTCCATCTCGCCCTTGTCGATCAGTGCCTTGATGCCGTCGATCTTCTGCTGGCCGGTACTGATCTGCTCGGCGGTGGCGCCGTCGGGCAGGCCGACCAGGATGTGGGCCAGGTGGTATTGGGTGCCACCACTGCTCTGCTGGGCCAGGGCGGCATCGACTTCGGCCTCGCTGACCTGGATGCGGCTCTGGGCGAAGCTCTGGCGCAACCGCTGCACGGTGATTTCGTCGCGGATCGAATTGCGGAAGTCGTCATAGGACATGCCATCGGCCACCAGGCGCTGGCGCAGGCCGTCGATCGACAGGCCGTTCTGCTGGGCGACGCTGGCAACGGCGTTGTTGAGTTCGTCCTCGCCGATGCGGATGCCGTTGTCGTTGGCGCGCGCCACCTGCAGCTTCATCAGCACCAAGCGCTCCATCACCTGCCGGCGGAGCACGTCCATCGGCGGCAACTGGCCGGGCTGGTTGGCGTATTGCGCCTGCACGTTGAACACGGCGCGTTCCAGTTCGCTTTGCAGGATGACTTGCTCATCGACCACGGCGGCGATGCGATCAAGGGCTTGTGCTTGCTGGGCGGCGGCCGGCGCGCAGGCCAGCAGCAGGGCGACGGCGAGAACGCCGGCGTTGCGGAACGGGGCGGGGATGCGAGGGGTCATGGTGTTCATGCGTGAGTGTTTCGGGGCGGCCCGCCTGGAAGCGGCGGGCTTCAAGGGGGTAATCAAGGCAGCGTGTCGAGGCTGGAATCGTCGGCCGAATCGGTCGCGATGTTGTTGGGCGGGACCAGATACAGGTCGTCGCGGTTGTAGCCGAGGATAGCACGGCGCAATACGCGTTCCGTGTCGCGGCCAGCCGAACCCAGGCCCTTCAGCACGAACTCCACGCCCAGCGAACTGTTCATCTCGCCCTCGCGGTTGCGCACGTAACGGCGTGCCAGCACGCGCACCGCCAGGCAGCAGCTGTCCCACTGCACGCCGGCCAGCGCTTCCAGCAGCTTGGGGTCTTGCGAGCTGGTGTTCAGCAGCGAGTAGTAGTAGCGGCCGACCACGCTCCAGGTGGGCGACACCGGATACAGAAAGGAGAAATCGGCCTGCTTCAATTGGCTGTCGCCGGTGTTGGCGTTGCGGCGATAGCGATAGGCCAGGTTGACCACGCCGTCGTTGGGGAACAGATAGCGCGCGCGCATGCTGGCCAAGTCTTCGCGGCGGTACTTCGGGTTCCACTGGTAGGAGGTGCCGATGGTCCAGCGGTCGGTCGGAGCGTAGCTGGCGTCGGCGACCCAGGCGGACTTGCCCTGTTCGATCGGCACTTCGCCCGGCGACAGGCTGACCAGCGAATCCTCGAAATAACGGATCTGGCCCACGCTCAGCGCAAGCTTCTCGTGGCCATCGGACTGGCGCAGCAGGCGGCTGGTCAGGGCCAGGGTCAACTGGTTGGCGTCGGCTTGGCGGTCGGCCGAGGTGTAGCGGTTGTCGCGGAACAACTGGCCCCAGCTGAAGGTGAAGGCGCGGGTGTCGAAGATCGGCAGGTCGTCCTGTTCGCGGTAGGGTGCGTTCAGGTAGAACAGGCGCGGCTCCAGGGTGTGCAGGTAGCGCTGGCCCTTGATCTCGGTGTCGCGGTCGAAGAACAGGCCGGCGTCCAGCGAGCCGATTGGCAGGCTGCGGCTGGGGGAGGTGTCGCCACCCAAGGTATCGGCCAGGCCACGATCCAGCTGGTAGGTGGTGTAGCGCCAAGCCAGGGTGGGTGTGATGTACCAGGATGCGCCCTGCAAGGGCATCGACACATAGGGTTTGATGTCCAGGCGGCTGCCGCCGTCATTGACGTCGTGCTGGAAGCGCACTGCTTCGACGTGCGCGCCGGCCACCAGCCAGCGGGCGAAGGGTTGTTCCCAGTTGAACCAGGCGCGCGGCAGGCGGTTGTAGGGCAGGCTGCTCTTGCTGAGGGTGTAATCGGCCAGCACCCGGTCCTCGGCCATCGCGCCGGCACTCCAGTAGCGACCTTGGCCATAAATGCCGATGGTGCTGGTGAGGCTGGTGGTCGAGATGCCGTACAGCGAATTGCCGGCGTCCTCGATGTAGCGCGGGTCGCTGATCCATGACAGGTCGGCGCGCGCCTGCCAGTTGCGGTTGAAGTCGTGGTTGCCGGTGAACTTGAATGCGCCGCGGTTGTCGGCTTGCATTGGGTCGTAATACGGAATGTATTCCCCGGCAGCTGCGTCGCGGATGCGATCTTCGACCAGGTCGTCGTGTGGCAGCCAGCTGCCGGACAGTACGCCCTCGCCATTCTTGTACAGGTAGCGGAATTCGGCCCCCAGCTCGGTGCCGCGCTGGCTCATGTAGCGCGGGGTCAGGGTGGCGTCGTAGTTGGGGGCCAGGTTCAGGTAGATCGGCTGACGCCAGTCGAAGCCGTTGCGGCCGGACATGCCGATCGACGGGTACAGCAGGCCGGTATGGCGCTGGTCATCGATCGGGAACTTGATCCATGGCATGTACAGCACCGGCACCTTGCCGACGCGGATGGCCGCGCCGCGGGCCACGCCCCAGCCACTGTCGGTATCGACGTCGATGCGGCGCGCGTGCAGTTCCCACAGGCGCTGTTCCGGGTCGCAGGTGGAATAGGTGGCTCCGCTCATCGCGCCCTGCGGACCGGCCATGTTGATGCTTTCCGCACCGCCGTTGCCGCGTCGGGAAACCAGCTGGTAGCGGATGTTTTCCATCTGGTGGCGGTCGGCGTTTTGGTCGCCGTGCAGCTTGTCGGCGACCACGCGCATGTCCGCATCCTGATATTGGACATTGCCGTTGGCGACGTAGGTGTTGTCTTCCTGGTCGAACTGCAGGTTGTCGGCATGCAGGTACTGGTCGCCGCGTTGCAGGGTCACGTCACCGTCGTATTGCAGTTGGGTGTCGGTGCCACTCTGGGCATTGCCGGAAATCACCGTGGGCAGTTCCACGCGGTCGCTGCGGGTCTTGGCCGGATCCGAACCATGCTTGACCACCGGCGCGCCGGCAAAGGCCGGGATCGCGTCCTGAACGGGGCACTGGCCCCAATCCACGGGCTTTTCGTCGGCTGCCATGGCCGGCAGGGCGACGGCAATGGCCAGGGGAATCGGAAGCAGGCGCAGATGGGGACGCACGCGGAGGGAAGCCCGTCAGGAAAATCGCCGGCTAGCTTGCCGCATCGCCTGCGCAGGGGCAATGAAGACGCGGGTCTGGCGTCGGGCGGGGTTCATTTGGGCCTTCCCCCTTGGCAGGGTGGGGCGAGGTGCTTCAGCGCAACGCCGCCACATGCGCAGCGCTGGCTTCGCGCAGGGCTTCCAAGCTGTAGCCGCCTTCCAGCATCGACACCACGCGGCCGCCGGCGTGGCGCCCGGCGAGCTTGCGCAGTTCGCCGGTCAGCCAGGCGAAGTCGTCGGTTTCCAGCATCAGGTCGGCCAGCGGGTCGTGCATGTGCGCATCGAAGCCGGCGGAAATCAGCAGCAATTGCGGCTTGAAGTCGTCGATCAGCGGCAGCATCTCGTCGGCCCAGACGTTGCGGAAGCGGAAGCCGCCACTGCCCGGCGGCAGCAGGATGTTGCGCACGTTGCCGGAACCGCGCTCGCTGGGCAGGCCGGTGTGCGGGTAGATGCCGGATTCGTGGGTGCTGTAATAGGCCACGCGCGGTTCTTCCCAGAAGATCGACTGGGTGCCGTTGCCGTGGTGCACGTCGAAATCGACCACGGCCACACGCTCCAGCCCGTGCTTGTCCAGCGCGTGCGCGGCGGCCACGGCGATGTTGTTGAACAGGCAGAACCCCATCGCCGCCTGCGCGGTGGCGTGGTGGCCGGGCGGGCGCACCGCGCAGAAGGCAGTGTCGGCCTCGCCGTTCATGACCGCATCCACCGCGGCCACGCCGGCCCCGGCGGCGCGCAGGGCGGCGGCGCGCGAGGCCGGCACCATCACCGTATCCGGGTCGAGCATGCGGTGGCCGTCGAAGTCCGCTTCCAGCACTTCGGCGATGTGTTCGGGCGTGTGCACGCGCTTGAGGTCGCCCAGCTTGGCCATCGGCGCTTCGCGCCAGTCCAGGTCGGCATGGTCGCGGCGCAGCGATTCCAGCACCACCTCCAGCCGTGCGATGCATTCCGGATGGTCGGGGCCGGTGTCGTGCAGCAGGCAGGCGGGGTGGGTGTAGATGATCATGGCAGCGTCAAGGCGGACCCGTAGCGGAGATTACATGCTCACACAGGGCGCGGCTGCATCCAATTAGCCGTTGGGTGAAGCAACTTGTCCGTGCCGCCGCTCGTGCTTCCACAACACCTCGCCCTGCCCATCGGCCCGCGCCAGTACCCGCGCCAGTACGAACAGCAGGTCGGACAGGCGGTTGAGGTAGCGCAGGGGTTCGCTGCGAACGGGTTCTTCGCGTGACAGGGCAACGGTGGTGCGTTCGGCGCGGCGCACGATGGTGCGGGCCAGGTGGCAGCGTGCGGCGGCTTCGCCACCGGCCGGCAGGATGAATTCCTTCAGTGCGGGCAGGGTACCGTTGTAGTGGTCGAGGTGATGCTCCAGCGCGTCGATGTCGGCATCGACGATCGCCGCATGGCCGGGGATGCACAACTCGCCGCCGAGGTCGAACAGCTGGTGCTGCACCGTGGTCAGCAGTTCGCGTACATCCGGCGGCACGTTGTTGGCGGCCAGCACCACGCCGATGCAGGAATTGGCTTCATCCACCGTGCCGAAGGCCTCGACCCGCAGCGCATCCTTGCCGGTGCGGCTGCCATCGCCCAAGCCGGTGCTGCCGTCGTCGCCGGTGCGGGTGTAGATCTTCGACAGGCGGTTGCCCATCAAGCGGACTTGCGCTGCACCTTCACCAGTCGTGCGACCTGCTGCACGCCAGCGTGGGTGATCACCGCCAAACCGGTGTAGATGGCGGCGGTGCGCAGGTAGGGCAGCAGCCAGTCGCTGTAGTTCTTCCACCAGCCGGCCATGGTGGCCGTTTGCGGCACGCTGTCGCTGAGCCAGTAGAAGCCGCCTTGTGCGAACAGATGGCAGAGCACCACGCCGGCAACCAGCGCAGCGACGGCTGCCGCCAGCGACTTGCCCGGTTGCGCGGGCGAATACGCGCGGCGGGCGAGGTTGCCGCCCAGCCACAGCGACAGATAGGCCGGCACCAGGAACCAGTAACCCGGCGACACGCAGTAATGCGACCAGAAATCGATGCCCTGTTCGCGGATGGCGACATAGTCCGCGCCCACCGCGACCGCCATGAACAGCGGAAACGCCCACTTCGACCAGCCGCGCAGGTAGAAGCCGGCGATGAAGAACACCGCCCACGAGGCATCCGGCACCGGCGCGAAGTGGTACAGCAGGTAGCTGCGGGTGGCGGCCATCAGCGACAGCAGCAGGACAAGGATGACGGCGCGTTGGGCGTTGGTGTTCATTGGGGCCTGTGGATCATGGCAATGGCGCATATTCTAGCCAAAACCACTGCCGGCCATGGAGCCGGCCGGTATCATTGCCCGCATGACCCAAACCCACGATGTCCTGATCGTCGGCGGTGGCCTGGTCGGGGCCAGCCTTGCCATTGCCCTGGATCGCTGCGGCGTGGATGCCGCGATGGTCGAAGCCACCCCATCCGGCGCGCTGCCGGCCGTGTTCGACCAGCGCAACCTCAGCTTCGCCGCCGCCACGGTCAACGCGCTGACCGCGCTGGGCGTGATGGCCAAGCTGCGCGCGCCGACCGGCCATATCCGCCGCATCCATATCAGCCGTGCCGGCGATTTCGGCCAGGTGCAACTGGATGCCGCCGATTACGGCCGCGAATGGTTCGGCCAGGTGGTGACCGCCCGCGATTTCGGCGAAGCGCTGGAAGCTCGTTTGGCGGAATTGCCCCGACTCACGCGTTACCGGCCGGCACGTTTCGTCGGCCTGGCTGGCGATGAAGATGGCCTGCGCCGCGTGCGCATCGCTGATGCCGAGGGCGAACGCGAAATCGCCACGCGCCTGCTGGTCGCCGCCGATGGCAGCCGCAGCGGCGTGCGCGATGCGCTGGGCATCGGCAGCATCGAGCACGACTACCGCCAGACCTTGTTCGTCGCCCGCGTGCGCAGCGAACGCGCGCCGGATGGCAGCGCCTGGGAACGCTTCTGCAACGACGGCCCGACCGCGCTGCTGCCGCGCGGCGACCGCCACTATGGCGTGGTGCACGGCGTGGCCCGCGAGCAGGCCGATGCAGTCGCCGCACTTGATGAAGCTGCGTGGTTGGCGCGCATCCAGCACGCCTTCGGCTGGCGTGCCGGCCGCTTCGTCGCCAGTGGCGAACGCAGCGCGTATCCGATCACCCGCGTGCTGGCGGATCGTTTGACTGCATCGCGCGCGGTGCTGCTGGGCAATGCCGCGCAGACGATCCACCCCATCGGCGCGCAAGGCTTCAACCTCGGCTTGCGCGATGCGCTGACTCTGGCCGAATTGATTGCCGATGCGGAAGATCCCGGCACCACCACGTTGCTGCAGGCTTACGCGGAACGCCGCCGCGAAGACCGCGAACGCACCCTGCAGTTCTCCGACGGTTTGGCGCGGCTCACCTCGAACGATTCGCCGCTGCTGCGCCCGCTGCGCAGCCTGGGTCTGTTCGCCGCCAATCGCTTGCCGGCGGTGCAGTCGATGCTGGTCGGCGGTGCGATGGGTTTCCGTGGACAGGTGCCGGCGCTGTGTCGCGAAACCGAAGCCGAGGCGATGCGATGAACACACGCCGTGGGCAACGGGATGTCGTCATCGTCGGTGCCGGCGTGGTCGGCACGGCTTGCGCGCTGGCGTTGGCGAAACAAGGCCTGGACGTCGCCATCGTCGAAGGTCGCGAGCCCTCGCACTGGTCGCCGCAACATGCCGACTTGCGTGTTTATGCCTTCTCGCCGGACAACGCCGGCCTGCTGGAAACACTCGGCGTATGGCCGTCCGTACGCGATGCGCGCGCGCAAGCGTACCGGCGCATGCGCGTATGGGATGCGGCCGGCGGCGGTGAGCTGGTGTTCGACGCCGATGCGTTGGGCCGCGCGCAACTGGGCTGGATCATCGAGAACGACCTGCTGGTGGATCGGCTGTGGTCGGCGTTGTCGGCCGCCGGCGTGCGCGTGCATTGCCCGGCGCGGGTCGAAGCACTGGAACAGGATGACGCAGGCGTGCGCCTGCGCCTGGACGATGGCAGCAAGCTGGATGCGCGCATCGTCATCGCCGCCGACGGTGCGAATTCCACCTTGCGCGGCCTGGCCGGCATCGGCGTCAAACTGCACGACTACGCGCAACGCGGCGTGGTCTGTTTCATCGAAACCGAAAAACCGCACGAAGACACCGCCTGGCAACGCTTCCTGCCGACCGGCCCACTGGCCTTGCTGCCGTTCACGCAAGGCCGCAGCTCGATCGTGTGGACGCTGCCGAACGACGAAGCCGCGCGCGTGCTTGAACTGGACGACGATGCCTTCGCCCGTGAACTCACCGCCGCCAGCGCCGGCGTGTTGGGCGAAGCCAGGCCGGTATCGAAGCGCGCGGCCTTTCCGTTGAAGCGCCAGTTGGCCGACGCCTACCTGCGCGATCGCGTATTGCTGGTTGGTGACGCCGCACACGCCGTGCATCCGCTGGCCGGGCAGGGCGTCAACCTGGGCCTGCGCGACGTGGCTGCGTTGCACGATGCGGTCATCGCCGCGCAGGCCAAGCGCGCTGACTGGGCATCGCCACAACGACTGATGCGCTGGGCACGCACGCGCCGCAGCGAAGACGCGGTTGCCGCGCACGCTTTCGACGGCATCAACAAGCTGTTTTCCAACGACGAAATGCACCTGACCCTGCTGCGCGGTCCGCTGCTGGGCCTGGCCGGGAAATTGCCGCCGCTGACCAACCTGCTGTGGCGCAAGGCATCGGGGTTGTAGGTGCGGGATTGCTTCTGCTCGTCATTCCCGCGAAGGCGGGAATCGCTCTTGTTGCAGCTTTTGTTAAGAGCGATTCCCGCCTTCGCGGGAATGACGAGCAAAAAGCATCAAGCAAATGAGCAAGTCATGATTCCCGCCGGAGGTCACATGAAAAATTCTTCTGCATGGATGGTGGCAATAACCGCCTTGCTGGCAACAGCTTCCTTGCGCGCGCAGCAGGCCGAACCAGACGGGCAGCCGGCGGCGGTATTCCCGGCGTTGACCGATGCGCCGGCGAGCCTGCCGGAAGACAAGATCGCGTTGCTGCAGAGTTGGCTGTTCGATTTCCCGGGCTTGGCGCGTTATCGCGAGGACAATGCGATATTGACGAAGGAGTTGCCGGACAAGCACCTGGGGCGCGTGGTGTTCTTTGGAGACTCCATCACCGACAACTGGGGACGGATGGAAGGCAGCGAATTCTTCCCCGGCAAGCCATACATCAATCGCGGCATTTCCGGGCAGACCACCGCCCAGATGCTGATACGTTTTCGTCAGGACGTACTCGAATTGCGGCCGCAAGCGGTGGTCATCCTGGCCGGCACCAACGACATCGCCGGCAATACCGGGCCGGCGTCGCTGGACATGATCGAGGACAACCTGCGTTCGATGGCGGAACTGGCGCGCGTCAATGGCATCAAGGTCGTGCTGGCATCGGTGCTGCCGGCCAGTGCCTATCCGTGGCGCGTCGGTTACCGGCCAGCAGCGAAGATTCGTGCGCTGAATGCGTGGATCCAGCAGTACGCGCAAGAAAACGGCTGCACGTATCTGGATTACTACACGGCGATGGCCAATGCCGAAGGTGGCCTGGATGCAACATTGGCCGGTGATGGCGTGCATCCGACACCGGCCGGTTATGCGTTGATGGCACCGCTGGCACAGCGTGCGGTGGATGCGGCGTTGGGCGTTGAAACATCAACCTGGCGTGGCAAAAACCGTGATTTCCTCACGGTCGTGGTAAAGCTGTTTCGCGCGTACTTTCAGTGGTTTTCCAGCCTGCTGCGCAAACAAATCCAGGCACAATCGGGTCTCGTCCCAGCGTTTCTTCATCGGCAGCTTCAGGTTGAAAACCGCGTGCCGGCACCAGCCTTCGCGCAGCCAGGTGGCCATGCGTTCGGCCACGCGGCGCGGTTGTTCGACCATGTCACAGACCATCCAGTCCAGCGGGCGCGGCGGTTGCCAGTGGAAGCCGTCTTCGCGCAAATGCGTGACCAGGCCGGTATCGAGCACGTGCTGGCGCAGCGGGCCGTTGTCGATGCTGGACACGCGCAGGCCGTGCCGCGTCAGCACCCAGGTCCAGCCGCCAGGTGCGGCACCGAGGTCGGCGGCGCTCATGCCGGGCTTGAGCAGGTTTTCGCGTTCGCGCGCATCGAGCAGTGAAAGGAAGGCTTCTTCCAGCTTCAATGCGCTGCGCGACGGCGCATCGGGTAGCAGTTTCAGGCGTGGGATGCCCAACGGCCATGGCGCGCTGTCGGTGGGGTCGGCAACCGTGAGGAAGGCATGGTCGCCAGCGACGAAAACCACGTGCAGGCGCGGCAGGCTCGGGTTTTCCTTCGCCGCGAGCAAGCCGGCCTTGCGCAGCGCCGGACGCAAGGCGTTGCCGAAGCTGCGTGCCAAGCCGGCCAGCGGTTTGGCGGCGTCGGAATCGGGATGTTCCACGAATACATCGCCGAACGCCGGGCCAAGGCCCGGCTTGGAGTCGCCGAAGCGTTCGCAGCCTTGCAGCGCGGCCAGCATCGGCGTGATCCGGTCTTTCGGATCCAGCCCGCGCAGTTCGGCGATCAAGGCCAGTTTCTGCCGGGCGAAGATCAACTCGCGCCACGGCAAGGCGCTGGCGATGCGCGCATCGTCGCTGGCGAACACAACATGCGCATCGTTGCGGTTGGCGCGCGCATAGCCGGCGATGCCGAGATTGGCCGCGCGTTCGCCCAGTTCCGCCGCCAGTTCCGGTTCGAAACCGGGGCGGCAGAAGCACAGCAGGCCGTCAATATTGCGCACCGCCGCCCTCGCCATAGGCTTGCAGCACCGCCCGCGCATCGTCACGGCGGATGTCGCGCAACACTTCGATGCCGCGCTTGTTCAATTCGCCGATCCAGTCCTGCGGCAGCGGGCCTTCGTCGAATTCGGTGAGTTCTTCCACGTCGGAGGCGCGCGCGCCGATCAGCAGGCGGTCGATGCCAGCCCAGACCGTTGCGCCATAGCATTGGCAGCACGGCTGCGCCGAGGTTGCCAGCGTCACCGGGCCATCGAAGCGCTCGTTGATGCGAAAGCTCTGCAGGCGTTGCTGCGCCAGCATGTAGGCCATGTTCTCGGCGTGCGCCAGCGAAGTGTTCTGCGGCACCACGCGGTTGACGCCAACGGCGATCACGCGATGATCCGGCGAGAAAACCGCCGCGCCGAACGGACCGCCGCTGCCGGCTTCGACGTTCATCCGCGCCAGCGTGATTGCCAACGCAACCTTGGATTCGTCGTCGGGATACACCGCCGCAGTATCGACTGCCTCGTGCACCCAGGCTGGCAGGGTGAGGTGAATTTGTGCGTACAGCATCGGTGTGTTCTCAGGTGCGCCGCAGCGCGCGGTACGGCGGCGTCGACATCACCATTTCCGCCAGCGAATAAGCCAGTTCGCGCTCGGCCATCACCGCGCCGTCGGCGCCATGGCTGAGCAGGTGCTTGACCTCGGCATCGCTGTGCGCGCGCGCCAGCAAGGTCAGCGCGGGGTTGATCGCGCGCAGCTTGGCGATGGCTTCGCCGGCTTCCAACGGTTGCGGGATCGCCAGTACCGCGATCTTGGCGCGATCCGGGTGTGCTTCGGCCAGTACCTTGTCGGCGGCGGCGCTGCCGCGGATGCCGGGAATGCCGGCGGCATGCGCGCGTTCGACATGGTCGCGGTTGTCGTCGATCACGATCACCGGCACGCCGCGTTCGCGCAGCACGTGCGCCAGTTCGCCGCCGACGCGGCCGTAGCCGATGACGATGGCGTGATCGTGCAAGTCGCGCGAGGGGCCCGGCGGCAGTTCCGGCTCGGCGGCGACCGGCTCGGTGGTCTTGTGCCTGGCCTGCCAGCTGTCCAGCAACGAGAACAGGAACGGGTTGGCGATGATCGACAACAGCGCGCCGGCCAGGATCAGGTCGTGGCCATCCTGCGGCAGGATTTTCAAACTCAGGCCGAGCGCGGCGAGGATGAAGGAGAATTCGCCGATCTGCGCCAGACTGACCGAAATCGTCAGCGCGGTGTCCTTGGGATGGCCGAACGCGCGCACGATCAGGTACGCGGCAATCGACTTGCCCAGCACGATGATCAGGAACACCGCCGCCACCTGCAGCGGATGATCGATCAGGATCGACGGGTTGAACAGCATGCCCACCGAAACGAAAAACAGCACCGCGAAGGCGTCGCGCAACGGCAGCGAATCATTGGCGGCCTTGTGGCTGAGTTCGGACTCGTTGAGCAGCATGCCGGCGAAGAATGCGCCCAGCGCGAACGACACCCCGAACAGCAGCGCCGAGCCGAACGCCACGCCCAGCGCGATGGCCAGCACCGACAGGGTGAACAGTTCGCGCGAGCCGGTGCGGGCGATGCGTTCCAGCGTCCACGGAATTGCACGGCGGCCGACCACCAGCATCACCGCGACGAACAGACTGACCTTGAGCAAGGTCCAGGCGATGGTGCCGAGGATGCTGCCGATGCCGCCACTGGGCGCGCCGTGTTCGCCTTCGCCGCCACCCAGTGCGGTGGCCAGCGCCGGCAGCAACACCAATGCCAGCACACAGGCGATGTCTTCGACGATCAGCCAGCCGACCGCGATCTTGCCGCGCTTGGTTTCCAGCAGGCGACGTTCTTCCATCGCCCGCAACAGCACCACGGTGCTGGCTACCGACAGAGCCAGGCCGAACACGAAACCGTTGATCGGGCTCCAGCCCATGCTCCAAGCCAGCAGCCAGCCCAGCAGGGTGGCGACCGCGATCTGCGCGACCGCGCCGGGTATCGCGATCGCCTTGACCTTCATCAGGTCTTCCAGCGAGAAATGCAGGCCCACGCCGAACATCAGCAGCATCACGCCGATTTCCGACAACTGATTGGCCAGGTCCTGGTCGGCGACGAAGCCCGGCGTGAATGGCCCGACCACCACGCCGGCCAGCAGGTAGCCGACCAGTGGCGAGAATTTCAGCTTGTTGGCGATGGCGCCCAGCACGAAGGCCACCGCCAGGCCGACGGCGACGATATTGATGAGGTCGGTGTCGTGGTGCATGTGGGCCGGAAGTTCGAATTGCGTGAAGACGAGTGTCGCCGATGCCGTGGTGGATGGGCAAACGGAAAATGACTGCAATGTTCAGGGCGACGGCTGCGAAAGCCGCTTACGGTTTCAGTCTGGATGACGCGTCGGAAGTGGGCAGGATCTGTTGCAGGGCTTCACTGAATTCTTCCAGCAATGAAGTCTCCGGCAAGGTCTGGTCGAACGCCATGGCGACGGCCTGCAAACGGGCCGCACCGACGAAACCGCAACTGGCGCGCAGCCGATGCAGTTCCGCGTGCAGGGCTGGGGTGTCGCCACTGGCGGCTGCGGCAAGGATGGCGGCGTGCTGCTTCGGCAATTCGGCAAGGAACAGGCCACGCAGCGCGGCCACATTCTCGGCATGGCCGTTCAATGCGGCCAGTGCCAGAGCGTCATCCCAGACCGGCAAGTCGGTACTCGCTGCCGGGGCAGGCGTGACCGGGGCGGCGGTCAGCGCCAAGGCCTGGCGAACCGCTGCCAGCAGGGCTTCGGCTTCCAGCGGCTTGGCCAGCACCGCCGCAAAGCCCGCTTGCAGCAGCTGCTGGCGCATGCCGGCACTGGTATCGGCGGTATGCGCCAGTGCCGGGGTGGCGGGGCGCTGGCGGCGCAGCTCGGCCAGCAAGACCGTGCCACTGCCGTCGGGCAGGTTGGCGTCCAGCAGCCACAGGTCCTGGGAAATGTCGCCGGAGCGGGCGGCGGCCAGCGAGCCGGCGGTGTTCACCGTGGCCGGCAGGGTTTCCAGCACGGCGGCCAGCCAGGCGCGGCTGATCGGGTCGTCTTCAACCAGAAGCAGGCGGGTCATGCGTCCTCCTTGGCGATGGGCACCTGCGGATTTGCGCCCAAGTGCTTGAACTGCCACAATATGCGGCTCCCGACGGCTTGCCGGCCGGGAGCCCTTGCCCCACCGCCGCCATTGCAGGTTGCCGGGGGGCTGTCCGGCCCGCATTCCCCGCGCGGCCATCATCCACAAGGTAAACCACAATGCGTCATTACGAAATCGTGTTCCTGGTCCATCCGGACCAGAGCGAACAGGTGCCGGCGATGATCGAGCGCTACAAGGCGCTGGTCGAAAACGGCAACGGCAAGATCCATCGTCTGGAAGACTGGGGCCGCCGCCAGCTGGCCTATCCGATCCAGAACCTGGTCAAGGCCCACTACGTCATGTTCAACATCGAAGCCGACCAGTCCGTGCTGGCCGAGCTGACCGAAGGCTTCCGCTTCAACGACGCCGTGCTGCGCCACCTGGTGGTCAAGCGCGACGGTGCGGACACCGAGCCGTCCTTCATCCTCAAGAGCAAGGATGAGAAGGACAAGGGCGAGCGTCGCCGTCGCGACGACGAAGAGGGCGTCGGCACGGCCGACTCCGATTCCGACAACGCCGAAGCCGCCTGAGCGCGCGTTTAATTAGGAGCTACACCCATGTCCAAGTTTTTCCGTCGCCGCAAGTTCTGCAAGTTCACCGCCGAAGGCGTGAAGGAGATCGACTACAAGGATCTCAACACCCTGCGCCAGTACCTGACCGAGAACGGCAAGATCGTGCCCAGTCGCGTCACCGGCACCAAGTCGCGCTACCAGCGCCAATTGCAGACCGCGGTCAAGCGCGCCCGCTTCCTGGCCCTGATCCCGTATACCGACAATCACGACGTGTGATTGATCCCGCCCCTCCCCCTGCAATGCAGGGGGAGGGGGCATGAAACCCCGTCCATTCGGACAGCAACCAGTTGCGGGTGCGCCCGCTAACGAATCGGAGTTAGAAAATGGAACTGATCCTCCTGCAGAAAGTGACCAACCTGGGCGGCCTTGGCGACAAGGTCAAGGTCAAGCCGGGTTACGGCCGCAATTACCTGGTGCCGCAAGGCAAGGCCGTGCCGGCCACCGCCGACAATGTCGCCGCGTTTGAAGCCAAGCGCGCCGAATACGAAGCCCAGGCCAAGGCCATCCACGACGAAGCCGAAGCCCGCAAGGCCAAGCTGGAAGGTGCCAGCGTGACCATCAAGGCCAACGCCTCGACCGAAGGCAAGCTGTTCGGCTCGGTCGGCCCGCGCGACATCGCCGAGGCCTTCACCGCCGCCGGCCTGCCGCTGGAAAAGAGCGAAGTGGTGTTGGGCGAAGGCGCCTTCCGCAACATCGGCGAGTTCGAAGTGGGCATCAAGCTGCACGCCGACGTCGAAACCACGGTCAAGGTGGTGGTGGAAGCCGAAGCCTGATCATTCCGGCTGGCTTTCATGCAAAAAACGGACGCTTCGGCGTCCGTTTTTTTTGTGCGATTGATTCGTGAAGATTGAACCGGTAGCCAATCCTACCGCTTCTCGAAATCCTCCCACTTCGGCAGTTCCACCGGTACGCCATTGCCATCGCAAGTGCCAGCCGCGCACAAGCGCTGGCGCAGCTTCGGCGTGGCCTGTACCAGGACGTGGTAGATCACGTTCTGCTCCAGCGAACCGCGCATCGCATCGCTGCCAGGGCCACGTGCCCAGATACCGACATCATCACCGCCGTGGGTTTCGCCTTTCAGCGGCACCAGCGCTTCCTGCATGAAGTCCGGATCGGTGGTATCGACGTCGGTCAGGTCGGGGCGGCCGGTGGCGGGGGCGAGCAGTTTTTTCGGCCAATGCGGGAAGTGCTTGGGGCCGGCCGGTTGGTCGTCGCTGGCCCCGGTGTTGCCGGCACCATTGGCGTATTGCAAGGTGGCGTAGGGGCGGCCATCGAGGGCCAGTACCAGTTTGCCTGGCTCGCCGTCGAAGCTGCTCTTGCCGCGCACCTTGTCGAGGATCGGATTGCCGCGCACCGGGTAGCCGACGAAATTCAGCGTATGCGAATGATCGGCGGTGACGATGATCAGCGTGTCTTCGCTTGAGGTTGCATCGACGGCGGCCTGTACCGCCTCGGACATTGCGATGGTGTCGTCCAGTGCGCGGAAGGCGTTGCCGTCATGGTTGGCCATGTCGATGCGCGCGCCTTCGACCATCAACACATAGCCCTGCGCATTGCGCGACAGGCGCGAAATCGCGGCGCGGGTCATCTCGGCCAGGCTGGGTTCGCCATCAGCGCCGCGCTTGCGGTCGTGGTCGTAGTCCATGTGGCTGTCGTTGAAAAGGCCGAGCAGATGCGTCGCCTGCGTGCTGGCCAGTTCGCCGGTATTGCGGATGAAGGCACCTAGCGGATTGGCCTGCTTCCATTCCTCGATCAGGTTGCGGCCATCGCCGCGCTTGCCGTTGTCGGTGCCGGCCGGCAGGAATTGCGCCGCGCCGCCGCCCAGTACCACCTGCGGTCCGTGGCCGAAGCGCGGCGACAGCAGCAACTGGCTGGCGATGTCCTTGCAGCCTTGCGCGCGGGCTTCGGCCGGCATCGCAGCATCGTTTTCCCAGTTGCGGTTGGGCACGTGCGCATAAGTGGAGCCGGGCGTGGCATGGGTAACGCGCGCGGTGGTGACCACGCCGGTGGCAAGGCCGGCACTGTCGGCCAGTTCCAGCCAGGTCAAGGCGTGCTTGCCGAGGCTGTCGGCGCAGTCGTTCTTGTCGCCGGCATATACGCCGATTGCGCCCATGTGCGATTTCACCCCGGTGGTGATTGCGGTCATGGTGCCGGCTGAATCGGGCGTCTGCGAATCGGTGTTGTAGGTGCGGCTGAATGCGGTGGCGGGAAAGTTCTCCCAGCTCAGCCGGTTTTCCTCGCCGGATTGGCCCTTGCGCTGCCCGTCGAGGATGCGTGCGGCAGCGACCGTGGTCAGGCTCATGCCATCGCCGAGGAACAGGATCACGTTCTTCGCCTTGCCGTTCATCGCGCCATTGGCAGCCGCGCGCGCTGCACCGCTGCGATACCACCATGCCGGGGTTTCGCCCTGCGGATGGGCGACGGCGAGCACGTCGATGGTGAGGGTCTTGTTTGCAGGTGCACTTGCGCTGCCGGCGTTGGAGGCAGTGGTTGCACAACCAGCAAGCAGGCCCAAAGCGATGGCACAGGAGAAGAGGACGGAATGGCGCATCAAGCTGCTCCGAGGACACGAAATGCCAATTATGAGGGCAGTTGCATTTCTTGCCGATGACGAGCAGGAACTGCCGCGCTTTCCAGCAACCCCGAACCATCAGCGCAACGCCATTTCCCGCCGATGCTGTCGTCATCCCGCCGGCACTGGGCTATCGTGGCGACCTTGTTCCCGCGTGGATGTGTCGATGAAACTGGTGGCAGCCTGGTTGAAAATCCCGTTCTGGCAGCGCGTGGTCGGTGGCTTCGTGCTGGGCGCGCTGGCCGGCTGGGCATTCGGACCGGCGGCGGAAACCTGGTTCGGGCCGCTGGGCGATTTGTACGTGACCCTGATCAAGATGATCGCGATCCCGCTGGTGTTCTTCGCGGTGATCAACGCGATTTCCTCGCTGCATGGGCAGCAATCGGTTGCGGCATTGGGTGGGCGCACGTTTGGCTGGTTCGCGATCACCGCCGTGCTGGCGGTCGGCGTGGGCTTGGGCGTGGGTACGCTGATGCAGCCGGGTGCGGGCGTGAGTGCCTTGCAGGTGGATCCGGCCTTCGTACCGCGCGACGTGCCCAGTGTGGCCAAGGTGTTGCTGGACGTGGTGCCGAGCAACCCGTTCTATGCGCTGGCCGGCATTGGTACCAAGGTCAATGCCGCTGGCGAAACCGTGCTGGCGGCCGGGCGTGGTTCGATCCTGCCGGTTATCTTCTTCGCCGCATTGCTCGGCTTTGCGATGGTCAAGCTGGGCGAAAAGGTTGCCGGCGCGCGCAAGCTGGCGGGCGAGGCCAGCCAGGTCATGATCCAGGTGACGCGCTTCGTGCTGGAAGTCACGCCAATCGGCACCTTCGGCCTGATCGCGGCGCTGGTGGGCAGTTATGGTTTCGAGAAGTTGCTGCCGCTGGGCAAGTTCGTCATCGCCTTGTACGTGGCCTGCGCCATCATGATCGTGGTGGTTTACAGCCTGTTGCTGCTGGCGCACGGGCTGAACCCGCTGAAATTCTTCAAGGGCGCTGCGCCGGGCATGCAGGTGGCATTCGTCAGTTCGTCGAGTTTTGCGGCGATGCCGGTGGCGCTGCGTTCGGTCACCCACAACCTGGGCGTCAACAAGGATTACGCCAGCTTCGCCGTGCCGCTGGGAGCCAGCATCAAGATGGACGGCTGCGGCGCGATCTATCCGGCGCTGTGCGCCTTGTTCATTTCGCAATACACCGGCACGCCGCTCAGCGGCGAGCAATACCTGATCGTGCTGATCGCCTCGGTACTGGGCAGCTTCGGCACCGCCGGCGTACCGGGTACGGCGGTGATCATGGCCACGGTGGTGCTGAGCGCGGCCAAGCTGCCGCTGGAAGCCATCGGCTACCTGTACGCCATCGACCGCGTGCTGGACATGATGCGCACGATGACCAATGTCACCGGGCAGATGCTGGTGCCAGTGCTGGTGGCGAAGGAAACCGGCTTGCTCGATCAGGAAACCTACCAAGTCGCTTCCAGCAATGTTGGCGTGGCCGGAGGCGATGCGGTGGAGCGGAATGGGCGAGTGTAGTTGGCAAAGAACACGGCACACGAAAAAGGCCGCGATGATCGCGGCCTTCGACAAGGGTCAGCAACGGGCGGTTACAGCTCCAGCCGCCGTGCCTGCATGAAGCGGGTGGACCAGTAACCGTCCAGCAGCGTATCCACGCGCACGTCCTTGCCGGTGCTGGGAGCGTGCAGGAAACGACCTTCGCCGACGTAGATGCCGACGTGGTCAACGCGCTTGCCGCCACGACCGAAGAACACCAGGTCGCCCTGCCTGAGGTCTTCGCGCTTGCGGATCAGTTCGGCATCGTCCTTTGCGGCCATTTCGCGGGAGACGCGCGGCAGTTCCACGCCCAAGGCAGTGCGGAACACATAGCCGACCAAGCCACTGCAATCCAGGCCGCTTTCCGGCGAGGTGCCGCCCCAGCGGTAGGGCGTACCCAGCAGGGTCAGGGCACGCTTGATGATGGCCTGCACCTTGCTGTCACCGAGATTGCCGGCGTTGCCCACGGTGGCGGCGGCGTTGCGGTCGTAGCTGGACAGCAGTCGGCTCAGGTCGCCAGCCAGCACGCTGGAGCGATCCAGCAGCGGCAGGGCGTCGCTGGCGGCCAGACGCGGCAGCAGGGCGGTCAGGGTGGCTGTGGCGGCTTGCGAGGCTTTTTCGCGCAGGCCGTCGATGGCGGGCGTGTCGGTGGCTTGCGGGGTTTCGACCGCGGCCCGCGCCGGGGTGGCAGCGACGGCGTCATTTGCGGCTTCGACGATCACGTCGGTGCTGGCGGCGGCGGTCGGGACTGCCGTGTTCGGGGCTTGAACTGGCGCGGTGGCCTGCGCGAAAGCGGCGGGGCTTGCGCCCAAGGCGCAGGCGACCAGCAAGGGAAGAAGAGCGCGGGAACCGCGAGGGCGGCGGGCGGCGGCTTGGCCTGTCGGCTGGGCGTCGGGCGTCACGGTTCGGTCATGGAGCAGGGGACAAGGCAAGAATAATGCCGGCGCTTGCTGGATCAATTGTTAAATCGGGGTTATGTCATGTGCATTTGCGAACACGGCGTCGCATTTTCGGCAATCCGATCAATGCAATACCCGCTTGGCCCCGCTGTAGTGGTCGCGCCAGTAGGGGCCGTCCAGATGATCCAGCCGCACCGTGCCGCCGCTGCTGGGGGCGTGGACGAAGCGGCCTTCACCCACGTAGATACCGACATGGCTGACATTGCCCTTGCTGCCGAAGAACACCAGGTCGCCGGTGACCAGCCGCGCCGGGGCGATCTTCGGGCCCTGGGCCTGGGCCAGCTCGCGCGAGGTGCGCGGCAGGCGCAGGTCCAGCATGTCGCGATAGACGTAGGTCACCAGGCCGCTGCAGTCGAAACCCGATTCGGGCGTGTTGCCGCCGTAGCGGTAGGGCGTGCCGACCAGGCCCAGTGCACGCATCAACACCGCGTTGGCGGCTTGCGGGTTTTCCGGGGTGGCCTGCGGCCAATGCTTGCCGGGTGCCGGTGGCGATTTGCGCACGGCCTGCTTGTTGCCGCCGCAGGCCGACAGCGCCAGCGCGGCCGCCAGGGCCACGGCAACTGGAATGCGGGCGGACAAGCCGGGATAATGCAGGTTCTTCATCGCGGCCCATGTTGACCGCAACCGCCCCCGGCCGGCAAGCCGCCCCCGCTGCGCCTCCGCAGCCCCGAATCGAGTCAAGAATGAAAATCGCCAAAGACAGCGTCGTCCGCTTCCACTACACCGTTTCCGAGGCTGGCCAGGAGCCGGTCGAAACCTCGAAGGACCGCGAGCCGCTGGCCATCCTGATCGGCCACGGCAACATCATCCCCGGCCTGGAAGCCGCCATGCAGGACCACGAAGCCGGCGACAGCTTCGGCACGGACGTGGCCGCTGCCGATGCCTACGGCGAGCGCCGTCCCGGCATGACACAGCGCGTGCCGAAGAAGCATTTCGGCACCCAGAAGCTGACCCCGGGCGAGCAGGTGGTGCTGCAGACCAACTTCGGCCCGCGCGCGGTGACCATCGAGAAGGTCGGCATGAGCGTGGTCGATGTTGACCTGAACCACCCGATGGCCGGCAAGGATCTGCATTTCGACATCGAGATCGTCGAAGTGCGCGAAGCCAGCGCCGAGGAACTGGAGCATGGCCACGTGCATGGCGATGGTGGGCATCACCACTGAGCACCCGGCGCGTCAGTTTGCAGCGCATGCATGGAATGGCCCGCGAAAGCGGGCCATTCCTGTTTCAGCTCAAGGCAATGCGAATCGCCGCCGCCGCCGCCAGCGGCGCCAGCACCAGCGCCAGCAGCAGGCCGGCACCGAGCAGCAACCAGGCACCGCTGGCATCCAGCCCTTGCGCCGCTGCCGCCACGCTGCCGGCACCGAACACCAGCACCGGTACGTACAGTGGCAGCGCCAGCAGCGCCAGCAGAATGCCGGCGCGGCGCATGCCCACGGTCAGCGCCGCGACCACCGCGCCGAGCAGGCTCAGCAGCGGCGTGCCCAGCAGCAGCGACAGCAGCAGGGCCGGCAGTTGCGCATGCGGCAGGTGCATCAGTTCGGCCAGCAGCGGCGCGGCCACGATCAGAGGCAGTACGGTCGCCAGCCAGTGGCCCAGCACCCGCACCAGTACCAGCCAGGCCAGCGGCACCGGGGCCAGCAGCCATTGCTCCAGCGAGCCATCTTCGGCATCGCTGCGGAACAGCGAATCCAGCGCCAGCATCCCCGACAGCAGCGCCGCCAGCCACAGCACGCCGGCGGCGACCTTCTCCAGCACCTGCGGCTCGCGGCCCAGTGCCAGTGCGAACAGCACCACCACCAGCAGCGCGAACAAGGCCGGTTGCAGCGCATCGCCGCGCCGCCGCCACAGCAGGCGCAGGTCGCGCAGCAGCAGCGCATGGGCAGCGGAGAGCAGGGTGGGGGAGCTCATTGGGCTTCTCCCATTTTTGCGGGGTAGCCCGGCCCCAACCGGGACACGCCGTGAACCCATCCATGGGGGCTCCTCCGCCGCATCCATGCGGCGGAAGGTCCCGGTTGGGGCCGGGCTACTCCGCAAAAATGGGAGGAGGCATTCATGCCTCGCCTCCCATCACCAGCAACTTGGTCCGCACCGGTGGTGCGGCATAAGCGCCGTGGGTGGTGACCAGTGCCGCACCGCCGTCTTGCAGGTGCGCGGCGACCATGTGGTTGACCAGTTCGATGCCGTCCAGGTCCAGGTTGGCGTAGGGCTCGTCCAGCAGCCACAACGGTGCGGGCGACAGCCACAGCCGTGCCAGCGACAGGCGTTTCTTCTGCCCGGCGGACAGGGTGCGGGCCGGGGCGTCGTCGTAACCGGCCAGGCCGACTTCGGCCAGTGCATCCCGGGTTGAACGCTGGTCGCGACGGCCATGCAGGCCGCAGAGGAAGTGCAGGTTCTCGCTGGCATCCAGATCGGCTTTCAGCCCCGGCAGGTGGCCCAGATAGGCCATTGCACGGGCGCGCTGCAGCGAGTCGGGGGCATGGCCTTCGATGTCGATGCGGCCGGCGTCGGCGCGTAGCAGCCCGGCCAGCACCCGCAGCAAGGTGGTCTTGCCTGCGCCATTGCCACCTTGCACCAGCAGTGCTTCGCCGCGATCGACGGCGAAATCCAGCGGGCCGAATACTGGCTGCTCATTGCGCAAAAAGCTCAAGCCGCGTGCGCGCAGCAGTGGTGGGCGGGCGGATTCGGTCATTGAGCGCGATTGTATCGCGGGGTTCAGGGCGTGCTACGCACTCAAGGAATTCATGACCTGCTCAGCGGGCCAATCGATATGGGGATGCGCGGGGAAGCCCGGCGGCTGTGTCGCCAGCATCCGCAACCGCACCGGCTCCCCCTGGCGCCAGTACAACGCGCCAAGCTGGATGAACTCCCGTGCCATCGCATCGGCCGCTTCCAATGGCACGTCCAGCACCAACAGGCCATGTTCGATGTTGCCGCCATTCGCTTCGCAACCCAGCGCCGGGCTGGCGGCATAGCCGGCAGCGAAGACGTGCGCCCGCAACCGTTCGCCAGCTGCGCGGTTTTCGGTCGAGTTCGCCAAGTGGGAAGCGGGATTCCAAGCGGTGATAAACAGATAACTGCCGGCAACGAGCTGGCGCTCGATCTCGCTGGCGTACTGACCTACCTGAAACAGCCATTCGCGTTTGCCGATGGCGACGAAATAGTGCGATTTCACGTACTCGTCCGCCAACGCTGCAACCCTTTTTGGGTTGTATCGTTCCGTATTCATAGCTGATGCCCCCTGCATCCGTGTCCGTACCATACCGCATTGCTGGTGTTGCGTAAACTTCGGTAACCCTCCCACTGGAACTTTTGATGCCCCTGCCGGAAACCAAACTGCCCAAGGTGGGCACCACCATCTTCACCGTGATGTCGCAACTGGCGGCCGAGCACAAGGCCGTCAACCTGGGCCAGGGTTTCCCGGATTTCCCGGTGCCGCAGCGCTTGATCGACGAACTGGACAAGGCCATGCGCGAAGGCCACAACCAGTACGCGCCGATGACCGGCGTGCCGGCACTGCGCCAGGCCATCGCCGAAAAGGCGCTGCGCGTGTACGCCGCACAGGTCGATGCCGACGCCGAAGTTACCGTCGCCAGCGGCGCAACCGAAGCCCTGTTCAATGCCGTGCACGCGGTGGTGCGACCGGGTGATGAAGTGATCGTGCTCGACCCGGCCTACGACAGCTATGAACCGGCGATCGAACTGGCCGGCGCGACGGCGGTACACGTGCCGCTGGATCCGCAAAGCTTCGCCGTCGATTGGGCCAGGGTGCAGGCCGCGATCACGCCGCGCACGCGCATGCTGATGATCAACAGCCCGCACAATCCGTCCGGCGCGATGCTGGGCGAAGCGGACATGCGCGCACTGGCCGACATCCTGCGCGGCACCGACATCTTCCTGGTTTCGGACGAAGTCTATGAACACATCGTCTTCGATGGTCGCCGCCACGAGTCGGCATTGCGTTGGCCGGAACTGCGCGAGCGCGCCTTCGTCGTTTCCAGCTTCGGCAAGACCTATCACTGCACTGGCTGGAAGATCGGTTACGCGATCGCACCGCCGGCGCTTTCCGCCGAATTCCGCAAGGTGCACCAGTACAACACCTTCTGCACCTTCGCCCCGGCGCAGCAGGCCTTTGCCGCGATGATCCGCGACGAGCCGGAGCATTACGAGCAACTGGGCACGTTCTATCAGCAAAAGCGCGACCGTTTCCGCGAACAGTTGCTGGGCACGAAGCTGAAGCCGTTGCCGGTACCGGGCGGGTATTTCCAGCTGGTCGATTACTCTGCAGTCAGCGATTTGTCGGATGCGGAATTCGTGCGCTGGTTGACCACCGAGATAGGCGTGGCGGCGATTCCGCTGTCGCCGTTTTACGAAAAGCCGCCGGAAGGGCAGCGCCTGGCGCGATTGTGTTTTGCGAAAAACGAGGCGACGTTGGATGCGGCGATAGAGCGTTTGAAGAGGCTGTAAGTTTTTTGCTCGTCATCCCGGTGCAAGCCGGGATCCAGCCTTTGCTTGTGCTGTACGAAAAACAAGAGCCGGATCCCGGCTTGCGCCGGGATGACGAACAAAAGCGGTTACGCTTCCACGAACCACGAACCACGAACCACGAACCACGAACCACGAACCACGAACCATACCCATGCAAGATCTCCGCATCTCCCTCGTTCAAGGCGAAACCCGTTGGCATGACCCGGCCGGCAATCGCGACTATTACGCCGGACTGATCGCGCCGCTGGCCGGCAAGACCGACCTGGTGATCCTGCCGGAAACCTTTACCAGCGGCTTTTCCAACGATGCCATCGACAAGGCCGAAGGCATGGACGGGCTGACTGTGGCGTGGATTCGCGAACAGGCGAAGCAACTCGATGCCGCCGTCACCGGTAGCGTGCAATTGCGCGTGGCTGATGCCGAAGGCGTGATGCGCGTGTTCAACCGATTGCTGTGGGCCACGCCGGATGGCGAACTGGCGCATTACGACAAGCGTCATCTGTTTCGCTACGCGAACGAGCACAAGCGCTACGCCGCCGGCAACGAGCGCCTGTGCGTGGAGTGGAAGGGTTGGCGGATCAATCCGCAGGTTTGCTATGACTTGCGCTTCCCGGTGTTCTGCCGCAACCGCTTCGACGTGGAACGGCCGGGGCAACTGGATTTCGATCTGCAGATATTCGTCGCCAATTGGCCGTCGCCGCGTGCACATGCGTGGCAGACCTTGTTGCGCGCACGGGCGATGGAGAACCTGTGCTTCGTCGCGGCGGTCAACCGCGCTGGCACTGATGGCAACCAGCTGGAATACAGCGGCGACAGCGCGGTGATCGACTGCCTGGGCCAGTCGCTGCTGGAATTGCCGGCGGGCGAGGGCGTGGCGACCACCACGATTTCGGCCGCAGCCTTGCGCGATTGGCGTGAGCGCTTTCCGGCGATGCTTGACGCGGATCGTTTCGAGCTGCGATAGCGTCGCGCGTGGTGCGGCTCACGGCGTGAAGCTGATCTCGAACGAGACATGGAACGGCGCATGTGGCGGGGCCACGATCGTGCGGCCCCACAGTTCCTTTTCGAAACAGATCGCCAGCGGCGTGTCGCCTTGTCGCCAGGTTTCGACCGCCTTGCCGTTTTCATCCAGCCGCGCCACGACCACGAAGGCCGCCGTATCGGCGTCCGGCGCAGCGCAGGCCCGGACAATGGCATCGGTCGCACCGGCCTGCGCCTTGTTCAAGTATTCGGCGGTCAGCCTTTCCAGCCTGGCCTCGTCGTGGTCGGCCAGCGCCTTGGCCTGCGCGTAGTCGCTGGCCGATGCTGCGTGCGTGGCCAGCAGCATGGCTGGAAGCAATAGCCATCGAATCCGGTTCATTTCGCGTGCTCCTTGCATTGGTACTCAGCGATATCCGGCGGCCTGCAACTCGAACAGCTCCGCGTAGCGCCCGCCCTGCGCCATCAGTTGTTCGTGGGTGCCGCTGGCTTCGACGCAGCCATTGGCCAGCACGAGGATGCGGTCGGCCATGCGCACGCTGGAAAAACGATGCGAGATCAGCACCGCGGTGCGGTCGTCGGACAGTTCCTTGAAGCGCTGGAACACTTCGAATTCGCTGCGTGCATCCAGCGCGGCGGTCGGTTCGTCGAGGATCATCACCTGCGCATCGCGCATGTAGGCACGCGCAATCGCGATCTTCTGCCATTGCCCGCCGGACAGATCCACGCCGTCCTTGAAGCGGCGGCCGATCGGTTGCCCGTAGCCCTTCGGCAGCGAGGCGATCACCTCGTCGGCCATGCCGCGCTCGGCGGCGTGGCGGATGCGTGCTTGGTCGTTCATCGCGTCAACCTGGCCGACGCCGATGTTCTCGCCGGCGGTCAGGTTGTAGCGGACGAAATCCTGGAAGATCACCCCGATATTGGCGCGCAGTTCGTCCAGGTCGTATTCGCGCAGGTCGTGGCCGTCGAGCAGGATCCGGCCTTCATCCGGGTCGTACAGCCGCGCCAGCAGCTTGACCAGGGTGGTCTTGCCCGCGCCGTTTTCACCGACCAGCGCCAGCACTTCGCCGGCATGCAGTTCGAAGGAAAGATGGCGTACCGCCCAGCGTTCGGCATCGGGATAGCGAAAGCCGACGTCTTCGAACACGAAGCCTTGCCGGATCGGCTGCGGGAACGGCTGCGGGTTCTCCGGCGTGGCGATTTCCGGCTTGATTTCGAAGAACGAGAACAGATCATCCAAGTACAGCGCTTGACCTGCGACCTGCGAAAAGCCGCTCAGCAAGCCTTCCAGCAATTGCCGCAGGCGGCGGAAGCTGCCGGCGAGAAAGGTCAGATCGCCAATGCTGAAATCACCGCGCACGGTGCGCCAGCAGATGTAGGCATAGGCGATGTAGTAACCGAGTGTGCCCAGCGCCGCCAACAGCGTGCCCCAGAACGCGCGCCGCTTTGCCAGTGCGCGGTTGGCGGCGTAGAACTTTTCCGCCAGCGTGCGATAGCGCGCAATCAGGAAATGGTTGAGGTTGAAGATCTTGACCTCTTTGGCCGTCTCCACGCTGGCACCGGCCTGGCGGATGTATTCCAGTTGCCGCCGCTCCGGCGTCCAATGGAAATTCAGCGAATAGCCCAGCGTGTTGAAGTGCGATTCGCCGATGAAGGCCGGCACCAGCGCCACCGCCAGCAACACGATCAGCCACGGCGCATAAATCAACAGGCCGGCGGCGAAGCTGGCCACGGTGATCGCGTCCTGCACCTGGCCGAACAACTGGCTCATCAGGTTCATCCGGCCCATGGTTTGCCGGCGCGCGCGCTCCAGCTTGTCCTGCAGGTCGGGGTCTTCGAAATCCTCCAGGTCCAGCGTGGCCGCATGCTCCATCAGGCGGATGCTGGTGGCATTGGTGAACAGTTCCGACAGCAGGCCATCGGCGTAGCTGACCAGCCGGCCGAGCAGGTCGGACAGGATTGCCAGCGCGAATTCGGCCAGCAGCAACCACAGCAGTTGGTTCAACTGGCCGCTGCGCCAGGCTTCCGGAATCGTGTCGTAATGCAGGCCCAGCCCGATCAGGCGCACGGCTTCGTCGATGATCAGCTTGCCGACGTACAACGTGATGATCGGCAGCAGTGCGCGCACCAGGCGCAGCCCCAGGCTGCACGCGGTCAGCCATGGGCTGGTGGCCCAGACCTGCTTCAGGAATGGCGGCAGGTTGCGCATCGCGTCGAAGCGCTCGCGCAGGCTCGGCTTGCCGCGCTGGCTGGGTTGCGGCTTGGGGGTATCGCTGCCGCGCGATGAATTGGGTTCCGCCATGCAGGCATTGTGCCTACGCGGCGGGCAGTGTGCGAGCTTGCGGGATTACTTCGACGACACTTCGGGCAGGGTGTAGGCGAAGTCGTAGGAATGCACGCCGCCGGCGATGTTGATGGTGAACTCACCATCGATGCCGGCCAGCGCGCCGGTGCCGGAGCCCGGCGAGACCAGGATCGACCATTGTTCGGGTTTTCCGTCGCGCATCAGCGAACGGTGCACCAGCACGAAACTGCCTTCGCGCCCGTCCAGCGTGCCGGTGAATTTCTCGATGGCGACATAGGCCCCATCGGCGCGGCTGCCGTCGCTGTCGGCGAGCATCTCGCCGTGACTTTGCCCTTGCAGTGCGCCGGTGAAGGTCTTGTCCAGTGCCAGCCGGACGATGCCGCCTGCTTGCGCATCGGGGTTGTCGGCTTGTTGTGGCTTGATCTTGACTTGGAAAGTGCCGATGGCATGCATGGGTGGGTTCTCCGGAGCTTGCTGGGCGAAGGCGCCGACGCAAAGTGCCAGCAGGAAAGGAATCGTGGCGAGCGGCTTCATGGCGTTGATCGCGGGCAGGGTGGTTTGGCGCATTACACCACTTTGATGGCTTAAACTGCGTCAGTTTTCGCCAGCCAACGAGCAAGCCGTGAATTCGCACACCTCCGCCGCCCGCGTCGATGCCGCCCCGGTTTCGATCAAGCAGGAAGACCTGATCCAGTCCATCGCCGCCGCCCTGCAGTACATCTCGTACTACCACCCGGTCGATTACATCCGCAACCTGTCCGCCGCTTACGAGCGCGAGCAATCGCCTGCGGCCAAGGATGCGATGGCGCAGATCCTGATCAATTCGCGCATGTGCGCCGAAGGCCACCGACCGATCTGCCAGGACACCGGCATCGTCACCGTGTTCCTGGACGTGGGCATGAGCGTGCGCTGGGAAGGCTTCACGCTGTCGCTGGAAGACGCCGTCAACGAAGGCGTGCGCCGCGCTTACAACGACCCGGACAACAAGCTGCGCGCCAGCGTGTTGGCCGACCCGGCTGGCAAGCGCCTCAACACGAAAGACAACACCCCGGCGGTGGTCAACATCAAGATCGTGCCGGGCAATACGGTTGACGTGATCGTCGCGGCCAAGGGCGGCGGCTCGGAAGCCAAATCCAAGTTCGCGATGCTCAATCCGTCCGATTCCATCGTCGAATGGGTACTGCGTACGGTGCCGACGATGGGCGCCGGCTGGTGCCCGCCGGGCATGCTCGGCATCGGCATCGGCGGCACCGCCGAAAAGGCGATGCTGCTGGCGAAGGAATCGCTGATGGAGCCGATCGACATCACCGACCTGATCGCACGCGGCCCGTCCAACCGCATCGAGGAACTGCGCCTGGAGCTGTACGAAAAGGTCAACGCGCTGGGCATCGGCGCGCAAGGCTTGGGCGGACTGACCACGGTGCTGGACATCAAGATCAAGGATTACCCTACCCATGCGGCGAATTTGCCGGTGGCGATGATTCCGAACTGCGCGGCCACGCGCCACGCGCATTTCACCCTGGATGGTTCCGGCCCGGTCGCGCTGGATCCGCCGTCGCTGGAAGACTGGCCCAAGCTGACCTACAACCCGCAGAACGCGCGCCGGGTGAACCTGGACACCATCACCCGCGAAGAAGTCGCCAGCTTCAAGCCCGGCGAAGTGCTGCTGCTCAACGGCAAGCTGCTGACTGGCCGCGATGCCGCGCACAAGCGCATGGTTGACATGCTCAACAAGGGCGAGAAGTTGCCGGTGGATTTCAACGGCCGCTTCATCTACTACGTCGGCCCGGTCGATCCGGTACGCGACGAAGTCGTTGGCCCGGCAGGCCCGACCACGGCCACGCGCATGGACAAGTTCACCGAACAGGTGCTGGCACAGACCGGCCTGTTGGGCATGGTCGGCAAGGCCGAACGCGGCCCGGCGGCGATCGAGGCGATCCGCAAGCACCAGTCGGTGTATCTGATGGCGGTCGGCGGCTCGGCCTACCTGGTCAGCAAGGCGATCAAGGCATCGAAGGTGGTCGGTTTCGCCGACCTGGGCATGGAAGCGATCTACGAATTCGAGGTCAAGGACATGCCGGTGACCGTTGCGGTGGATTCCACCGGCGAATCGGTACACCAGACCGGCCCGCGCGAATGGCAGGCGAAGATCGGCAAGATTCCCGTCGTGGTCGCATGAGCAATACTCGCGTCGTTGACGGACCGGGGTTTCGCATCCGTCTCGACGACGAGCCCGGTTACCTGCGCGCCTGCATCTGCGATGGTGTCGATTCCTATGAGGTGTCGTTGGCGGCATGGCGCATCCTGGCGGCCGAATGCCAGGCAGCCCGTCCGGCGCGGATGCTGGTGCTGGAGGATCTGGAGTCCACGATCAATGCCGAGGAGATCGAACGGCTGGAAGTGGAGATCCACCGGATGCTTCCCGCGATGCGGGTCGCCTTCGTCGAATTGCGCGATGATGTGCAGGGCGCCGAACTGGGCGAAATCATCGCTCGTGGGCGTGGTATCAATACTCGTGCCTTTTCCAGCGAAACCGAGGCCAGGCGTTGGCTTCTCTTCGGCGATTGATCGGGAAACAACATGTCCACCGTCCTGTATGGTTCTGCAAGCACCGCCTCGCTCGTCGTGCACTGGTTGCTGATCGAACTGAACATCCCGCACGAATTGACCTTGCTCGACTTCGACAAGAACGAGCAGAAATCGCCGGCCTATCTGAAACTCAACCCGCAAGGCCGCGTGCCGACGCTGGTCATCGACGGGCAGGTGCTGACCGAATCGGCGGCCATCGCCATGCACCTGGCGGATTTGCATCCCGAGGCGAAACTCGCGCCCGCCATTGGCACGCCGCAGCGCGCGGCGTATTACCGCTGGATGTTCTTCTGCGCCTACACGCTGATGCCCGCGTACCGCGCGTGGTTCTACCCGGCCGAGCCGGCGGGCGCAGCAAACGTGGAAACGGTCAAGGCCAATGCATGTGCTTTCATCGAGAAGGCGTGGAGCGAAGTCAACGAACACCTCGCCGCGAATGGCCCCTACCTGCTCGGCGCGGAAAAATCCGCAGCGGACTTCGTGTTGACCATGCTGATGCGCTGGTCGCGCAACATGCCGACGCCTTCGGATACCTGGCCGGCGCTGCATGCGCATGCGGCTTTGATGAAGTCGCTGCCAAGTTTCCGCGAGGTCTATCGGCGCGAAGGCATTGCCGACTGGACGTAGGGCAGGTCCGAACAACTCTGCTTTTGTCCCGACGAACGCCCGGAAAGGCATTCGTCATCCCGGCTTGCGCCGGGATGACGAGCAGAAAGCGGAGTTGTCCCGGCCTTCCGTCTGCCACGCCTGCTTCAATCCACATAATCCTCATACTTGCGCCCACCCTGGAACGGCATCAGGTGCTGCTTGACGATGCCCTTGGGCACGGTTTCCAGCTTCATCACGCCGTATTCCTGCGGCCATTGCCCCTGGTCGCGCGGCAGCTTGAAGGTGCCCATCAGCATGTCCACCAGCGGCAGGTGGATGGCGTAGTTGACGTCGATGTATTCCTTTTGCCTGGCGTGGTGCCAGTGGTGGTAGCGCGGCAGCACCAGCAGGTATTCCAGCCAGCCGAAGCGGATGCCGAGGTTGGCGTGCGCGACCACCGCCTGCAGGCCGACGAGGATGACGTAGGCATTCACCGCCTGCGTGGAGAAACCGAGGATCAGCAGCGGCAGCAGCACCGCGCTGCGGGTCATCACGATCTCGACGAAGTGGATGCGCGAGCCGGCCAGCCAATCCATGTGCCGGCTGGAATGGTGCACGGCGTGGAAGCGCCACAGCCACGGGATGTTGTGGTACGCGCGGTGCAGCAGCGCCTGCGCCATGTCGGCCACGAACACCGCGATCAGGAACTGCGCCCACACCGGCAGCGACTGGATCGCCGCCTTCAGCGCCGGGAATGCCGCCAGCCCGGCGATGGTCGAGGTCGAAGCCGTGACCAGGATCAGGATGAACTGCACCAGCACGTGGCTCATGAAGAAATACGCCACGTCGGTGCGCCAGCCCGGGCGCAGCGGCGACAGTTGGCGCTTGCCCAGGTAGTGTTCCAGCGGCACGAACACCAGCGCCGAGAAGAACAGCGACAGTACGAACCAGTCCAGCCCCAGCGAGTAGGGCGTCTGCCCGATGCTGTCGAACTGCACATTGGTGCCGCCGAACAACACCGCCAGCGTCGCGCTGCCCACGCCGATCGTGGCGATGCGCTTGTTGCGGTCGCGCAGGATCGCCACCGTGCCCATGATGAAGGCCGCGGCCAGCCCGACCAGCAACAGGTGGCGGGCGAACTGCTCGTTATAGACTGCGCGGAATTCGCGGCTGGTCAGCAGTTCCGGGAAATGGAAACAGGCCACCGCCATCAGGCTCAGCAGGCCCAGCAGGGCGGAGCCATAGGCGAAGTAGGAACGGCGGGGACGCGTCATGCACTGGTTTCGGTATCGGTGATGGCGTGATTCTGCCTGTTCATGGAAGGGCTGAACAACCCCGCTCTTGCTCGTCATTCCCGCGAAAGCGGGAATCCAGTGTCTTTGCTTTCAACGCGTTGCAAGTCGCTGGATTCCCGCTTTCGCGGGAATGACGAGCTGGGGCCAAGGCATTACAGCAGCGTGTGCACCGTTTCGGGCGGCCGGCACAGCGCGGTGCCTTTGCTCGTGCGCACGATCGGGCGGTTGATCAGCTCCGGGTGCATCGCCATCGCATCGATCAATGCGGCCTCGTCGTCGAGTTGCTCCGCCAGCCCCAGTTCGGCATACGCCGATTCCTTGCCGCGCAACAGCTCGCGCGCGGGCATCTGCATTTCATCAAGCAACTGCCGCAATGTCGCCGTATCGGGCGGGTTGTGCAGGTAGTCGATCACTTCGATGTCCGCACCGGCCTGTTGCAACAAGGCCAGCGCGCCGCGTGAATTGGAGCAGCGATTGTTGTGCCAGATCGTCGCCTTGACTGACTTCATCAGAACCACTCCAGCAACGATACGCCCAAGCCCACGTAAGTGGCCTTGTGGTTGTAGTCGATCAGGCTTTCGCCGTAACCGCTGAACACCTGCAAGTGCCCGCGCAGGCCGCGACTGATCGGGAAGCCCCAATCCACTTGCATCGAGCCATGCGAATCATCGCCGCCGCGCAGCGAATGGCGGCCGGTCAGCGAAACTTCGTGGCTGCCCTTGTTCCACACCAGCGTAGCATCGCCGCGGCCGATGTAATCCTCGATATCCGGGTTGTTGTCGTCCTTGCCGTCTTCCTTCACACGGAACCACGGCCGCAGCATCAGCGCCCAGTTCTCGCGATCCAGGCCGATGTTGAAGATCACCCGGTTCCAGCTGCGCGAAAGCGGATCGCTGCGGCCGTTGGATTGGTGGTTGATGCCGACGCCGAACATGCGCCCCTTCCAGCCGGCCAAGCTGTAGCCGTTGCGGAACACCAGCATCGCCTCGGGTTCGTAATTGGTTTCGCGGAACGGCCGCGAAATCTCGGCGTTGTAGGACTGCCAGCGCGAACTCTGGGTATAGCCCACCCAGATGTCGCCGTTGTCGCCGAACAGACTTTCGGCGACCTTGGTCTTGAAGCCGAGCTGGAATTTCAGCTCAAGGTTGTCCAGTTGCTGCGGCGTGGTCACCCGGTTGGCGGGATTGGGTGAATACGGCATGTCGTTGACGTCGCTGGTCCAGAACGCCGGCAGCAGATACACCGGCTTGTAGGCGCGCAGGTTGAAGGTGCCCAGCTTGGAGTCCTTGGCCAGTTCCCAGCGGCTGTCCAGCAGCGAGCCTTTGCCGGCGTTGGCGATGGCATCGTGGTAACCGTCGTTCTCGTTGCCGAACAACTCGCTGATGCGGCGGCGCGCGCGTTGGCGGCGGGTTTCTTCGTCGGGGTCGGCAGCTTTTTGGCGCACATCATGGGCGGCCAGATTGGCGTTATCGGCCGCCGCGTCGGCGGCATCGGTATCGGGGGTGTCGCGGCCCATCGCGGCGTCATAGCAGGCCAGCCGCTGCGGGTCGGACGCGATGCCGGTACAGGCCGAAGCCGAGGCTGGCATGGGCGCGATTTCCTGCGCATGTGCGCTGGCAGCGAAGGCGAGTAGCGTCAGCGGAGGAAGAAGAAGTCGGGTCATCGGTATTGCGATCCTGTTGCGGCGAATGTCATACCAGCCATGCGAACACGAACAGGCCCAACATCGCAAACCCCAGCCCCAGTTTCAGCACCACGCCCAGCGCCAAGCCCAGCCAGGTGCCAAAACCGACCTGGGTGGCCTTGCGCCATTGCCGGCCATGCCACAGCTCGCCGATCAGCGCACCGGCGAAAGGCCCGATGAACAAGCCCCAAGGCAGGAACAACAATCCGGCGAAGGTGCCCAGGATCGAACCGACCACCGCCTTGCGGCTGGCCCCAACCTTCTTCGCACCGACGGCGGTGGCTAACAGGTCGGCGATGATCGACAGCACGGTCAGCACGCCGAGCACGGCCAGCATGACCCATCCGATCCGCTGGAATCCATCGGTCCATGCCGCCAGCAGCATGCCGGCGAACACCAGCGGCAGTCCTGGCAGGGCAGGCAGCACGATGCCGAGGATGCCGACCAGCATCATCACCACGGCCAGCAGGTAAAGAAGGGGTTCGGCGTGCAAATCAGTATTCCTTTTCCATCAAGGACTTGTGGGGGTGAAACAAGCGTCGCCGGCAATTTGATTTTTCATGAACTGCGGGTTAATGTGAGGCCGCTGCGCTTGTCAAGGGCCACTGGTAATCGTGACCCGATGTGGCAGGTTCTTTCGATCCGCCGCATCGTTGCACGCTTCAGCTCTTGCAGCCAGCCGCCGCGTCCCGGCGCTTCCACCGCCAGCCAGCTTCAGGAGTGTGTCAACGATGTCCGAGCGTGAGAACGGAACCGTCAAATGGTTCAACGATGCCAAAGGCTTTGGCTTCATCAGCCGTGAAAGCGGCGAAGACGTATTCGTGCATTTCCGCGCCATCCAGAGCCAGGGCTTCAAGAGCCTGAAGGAAGGCCAGAAAGTCAGCTTCACCGTGGTACAGGGGCAGAAGGGCCTGCAGGCCGACGCCGTGCAGCCGCTCTGATTCCTGCCGCATCCCACTTTCGAAACCCGGCCCCGGCCGGGTTTCATTTTGGAAAGGACTGATTGGCAAGGACTTCAGGGCGTGACCAGCTTGCCGCCCACCACGCGCACGCGCTGGCCCTGGCGCATGCCGTCGGCATCGTCGCGCTGGATCACCACGCTGCGGCCGTCGTCCATGCGTACGTGGATCTTGTACGCCAGTTGCCCGGCCATCGGCTTGCCGGCCACGCCGCCGACGATCCCGCCCAGCGCGTTGCTGGACTTGCCGGCGGCAATGGTTTCGATGTGGGCCACGGTGCCGCAGTCGGTGCAGGCCGGCGTGGTCTTGGCGGCAGGGGCAGGCGCTTCGATGGGTTGGGTGGAAGCGGCGCGTACCGGGCCTTGGGTGACCACCGGCCGGCCGACCGGCGTGGTGACGCAGGCGGCCAGCAGCAAGGCGGTTGCGCAGCAGAAAAGCAGCGCTTTCAGAACCTGTTCACGATCTTGCTGCGCTTGCCGGATGGCGCGCGTGCGGTGCTCGGAATGCTCATGTACCGCACGTACACTGCGCTTCCTGCGCTCCGCCACGCGCCATCCGACTGCGCTCGCGACAGGTCGTGGACAGGTTCTCAGCGGCATCTGTATCAACCCTTGAAGTCCTGGTGACAGCTCTTGCAGCTTTCCTTGATCTGCTCGCCCAACTGGCCGGCGCTGGCGCAATCGGTTGGCGGGGTGGTGAGGGCTTCATCCAGCTTGGCGCGGAACTGGCTGGCATGGGTGGTGAAGCGCGCATCCTCGGCCAGGCCGGGGAAGGCGACTTCCAGGTCATTGGCCATCGCGCGCAAGGTGCGCACGTGCGGCACGGTGTCGGTGGCGGCGCACTGGTTGCGCTGGATGGTCTGCTGCAACAAGCCGGCATGCTTGCCCATCACGTGCATCACCGCATCGGGAAAGGGATCCTGCCGTGCCTGCAACGCACGCACGATCATCACGGTGGCCACGGCGCCCATCACCAGCCCGACCAGGAACAGGAACAGGTAACGCGAGGCATTGGACTTCTTTGCGGGAATGTCGGCGGACATGGGGCTGGCTCCTGAAAGGGGATGCTGGCGTGTGGCCCCGTACAATAACCGCATGGATACGATGGATAAAGGCCGGGAACTGCGCGACCGTTTCGCCGGCGTCGATCGCCTGTACGGGCAGGGCGCGGTGGAACGGTTTTCGCGCCGGCGCGTGGTCGTGGTCGGGTTGGGTGGCGTCGGCTCATGGGTGGCGGAAGGCTTGGCGCGTTCCGGCGTGGGCCATCTGGCCTTGATCGACGCCGACGACATCTGCGTTTCCAACACCAACCGGCAATTACCGGCAATGGCCGGGCAGTACGGCCGCAACAAGGTCGATGCGATGGCCGAACGCTGCCGCGCGATCAATCCGCTGATCGAAGTCGAGGCGGTGCCGGCCTTCGTCACCGGTTCCAACCTGGGCGAATTGCTCGACAAAAACTACGACCTGGTGCTGGATGCCTGCGACAGCTTCCGCACCAAGGTGGAAATGATCGCGTGGTGCCGGCGGCGCAAGCTGCCGATCATCGTTTCCGGCAGCGCCGGCGGGCGTACCGACCCGACGCAAGTCCGCGTGCGCGATCTTTCCCGCACCGAGCACGATGCACTGCTGGCACTGGTGCGCAAGAAACTGCGCGGCGAATTCAATTTCCCGAAAAACCCGCAACGCTATTTCGGAGTGCAGGCGGTGTATTCACTGGAAAACGTCAAATACCCGCAGGCCGACGGCACAGTCTGCGGCCTGCGCCCGCAACTGGGTGCGGATGCCGCGTTGAAGCTGGATTGCGGCGTCGGCCTGGGAGCGGCCACGCATATCACCGGTACGTTCGCCTTCGCGATGGTGGGCAAGGCGCTGGAGTTGCTGGGCAAGCGCGAGCCGGGCGCTATTGATCCGTAGGAGCGACTCACGTCGCTCCTACAGTGGCAGCTTGAACAGGCGCGTGGCGTTGTCGCTGGTGGCGCGGGCCAGGTCTTCCGGCGTGATGCCGCGCAAGGCAGCGATGGTGTTGCAGACGACGCCCAAGCGTGCCGGCTCGTTGCGCTGGCCGCGGATGCCACTGTCGGGTTGATCCGGTGCGTCGGTTTCCAGCAGCAGGTATTCCAGCGGCATGGTCGCTGCCAGCCGGCGCAGGCGTTGTGCGCGTTCGTAGGTGACCGGGCCGCCGAGGCCGAGCAGGAAGCCATGCTTCCACAATTGCCGTGCCTGTTCCTCGCTGCCGGAATAGCTGTGCACCACGCCGTGCAGTCCACCTATATGTCGAATGGCAGCGATCACCGCATCGACCGCGCGCCGTGCATGCACGATCAGCGGTAGGTCGAATTCACGCGCCAGCCGCAACTGGCCTTCGAAGTATTCCTGCTGCGCCTGCGCGTCGAGTCCTTCGGCGAAGAAATCCAGTCCACATTCGCCCACGGCAACCGGTTTCTCGTGCTCGATCCATTCACGCAATTGCGTCAAATGTTCCGGCCGGTGCTCGGCCAGGAACATCGGATGCAGGCCATAGGCGGGAAACAGGCCGTTGGCCGAGGTGCAGACTTCGCGCAGCTTCGACCAACTCGCGGCGGTGATGGCAGGCACCACCTGGTGGGTGACGCCGGCAGCGCGCGCACGCTGGATCACGGCATCGCGGTCGCCATCGAATTCCGGCGCATCGAGATGGCAATGGCTGTCGGTCAGCACGAAATCAACGTGATTCCGGCGGAAGCGGCGGTGTGGCGGGTTGTTCGAGGGTCGTCGACGGTTTGCGCTTGCGGTTTTTCCAACTTGCCAACAGGGCGGTGGTCAGGCCCAGGAAGATTTCATCGGCGAAAGGAATGAAATCCGGCACGAACAGATCGACCACGAAGAACATGGCGACCAGCAGGAACAGGGTCGGGAAACGCAGCTTCCCGACCCATTTCAGCAGGGGAGACAGTAGTGGATTGGCCATTGGGCGGTGCCTGAGTGTGGATGCATCACACGCTATCACGACAGTGGTCACGTCGAACCTGAACAGGTCGATGCAGCGCGTCGGGTTCGCATGAAAAAGTCAGGTTCCCGTTCAGCTTTTTCATGGTGGAATGACCCCGCCACAAACAAGGGCCACCCCCCCCGGAGAACGCACATGAAGAGCACCACTTCCACCCTCCTGATCGCTGCTGGCGCATTGCTGGTTGGCGGTGTCGCCACGGCAGCGTTCATGAACAGTCGTGGCAGCGCCCCGCAGGCTCCGGCCACGACCGAACAGCTTGCCGTCGAGCCAGCTGCCGCCCCGGCCCTGACGACCGACGATGCGGCTCCCGACAACCAGATCGAAGCCGTTGGCGGCCTGCAATACGCCGACGTGCTGAAGGTCGCCCCGATCACTGCCAAGGAGCAGACCTACGCCACCGTGATCGGCAGTGAAGCGGTGCGCGAAACCAGTTCCACCACCACCCCGCGCGAAGTCTGCGAGGACGTGGTGGTGCAGGAACAAGCCCCGCGCAAGGATCCGAACAACATCGGCGGCACCGCTGCCGGTGCGGTGATCGGTGGCCTGCTCGGCCACCAGGTTGGCGGCGGCAGCGGCAAGAAGGTGGCCACCGCCGCCGGTGCGGTGGGCGGCGCGATCGCCGGCCGCAAGATCCAGCAGAACCAGGCTGACAAGCGTGTGGTTACCCGTACCGAGCGCCAGTGCCACACCGAGAACTCCACCTCGCAGACCTCGCGCGTCACCGGCTACAACGTGACCTATCGCAATCCGGACGGCACCACTGGCACCATGCGTACCGATTCCAAGCCGGGCAACCGCATCGCCTTGGGCAAGGTGGATCAGGTGCAGGGCTACAACGTCACCTACCGGTTCAATGGCGAGGAAAAGACCATCCGCATGGACGACAAGCCGGCTTCGGATCGTTTGCCTGTGGTTGATGGTCAAGTGGTGGCCGCGATTCCTGGCAGCGACAAGCAGGGCTGATTCGCGCGGAATGGATCCCGCACTGCAGCATTGAACGAGGCCGGCCTTTGCGCCGGCCTCGTTGTTGATGGACACCCGGGAGTTGCCGCATCGATCTTTCGGTATCGATCAAGCCGCACCAATCAGGGTTTCCCCCCAACTGTTGATGGGCTTGCCACACGGCTGCAGCGTGCCGAATACAATGCAGCAACTTCCAACCGGTGATTCCCGATGGCGCTTGATCCGCATGACCTGTTCGATGTCCGATCCCTGCTGAGCGAAGACGAGCGCGCGGTGCAGGATTCGGTGGCGCGTTTCGTTGACGAGCGCGTGCTGCCGATCATCGGCGATTGCTTCGACCAGGGCCGCTTCCCGTCCGAACTGGTACCGGAGATCGCCGAACTCGGCCTGCTGGGCAGCTCGCTGCCGGAGCAGTACGGCGGCGCGAATCTCAACGGCGTCAGCTACGGCCTGATCTGCCAGGAACTGGAACGCGGCGACAGCGGCCTGCGCAGCTTCGTCAGCGTGCAAAGCTCGCTGTGCATGTATCCGATCTATGCCTACGGCAGCGAAGAACAACGCCTGCGCTGGCTGCCGGACATGGCCGCCGGCAAGCTGATCGGCTGCTTCGGCCTGACCGAAGCGCACGGCGGCTCCGACCCGGCCAGCATGAAGACCCACGCGAAGCAGGACGGCGGCGACTGGGTCATCAACGGCAGCAAGATGTGGATCACCAACGGCCCGATCGCCGACTTGGCCATCGTCTGGGCCAATACCGACGAGGGTGTGCAGGGCTTCGTGATCGAGAAGGGCACGCCCGGCTACACCGCGCAGGAGATCAAGCACAAGATGAGCCTGCGCGCCTCGGTCACCGGCGCGCTGTTCTTCGACAACGTGCGCGTACCCGATGCCAACCGCCTGCCCAACGTCAAGGGCCTGAAGGGCCCGCTGGGCTGCCTGACGCAAGCCCGCTACGGCATCAGCTGGGGCCCGGTCGGCGCGGCCACCGCCTGCCTGCAGGAAGTGCTGGCCTACACCAGGGAGCGCATCCTGTTCGGCCGCCCGGTCGCGGCCACGCAGAGCGCGCAGATCAAGATGGCCGAAATGGCCCGCCGCATCACCACCGCGCAACTGTTGTCGCTGCAACTGGGCCGGCTGAAGGATGCCGGGCAGATGCAGCCGCAGCAGGTGAGCCTGGCGAAGTGGAACAACTGCCGCATGGCGATCGACATTGCCCGCGAATGCCGCGACCTGCTCGGCGGCGCCGGCATCACCACCGAACACGCCGCGATCCGCCACGCGCTGAACCTGGAATCGGTGATCACCTATGAAGGCACCGAGACCGTGCACCAGCTGGTGATCGGGCGCGAGTTGACCGGCATCAATGCGTTCTAAGGGACGGCCTCATTGCAAGCTGACGGGGCGTTGAATCCATGAACATGCTTGATTTGAGTCTGGAAACCGAACGCCTGATCCTGCGCTTGCCGCAGATCGGTGATTTCGATGCTTATGCGGAATTGCATGCCGACGAGGACGCTTGCCGCTTCATCGGCGGTCACTTGCCGCGCGCGGCGGCGTGGCGGAAGTTCCTGCAAATGCCGGGTGCCTGGGCCGTGCAGGGTTTCGCGATGTTTTCGGTGGTCGAAAAATCCAGCGGCCTGTGGATGGGCCAGATCGGTCCATGGAAGCCGGAAGGCTGGCCGGGCAACGAAATCGGCTACGCCTTCCACCCGCGCGCTTGGGGCAAGGGCTACGCGACCGAGGCGGGCATCGCCACCACCGACTGGGCCTTCGACAACCTGGGCTGGGACGACATCATCCATTGCATCGCCCCGGACAACATCGCCTCGCAGAACGTGGCCAGGCGATTGGGTTCGTCGTTGAAGGGGCCGGGCAAATTGCCGCCGCCGTTCCAGGAATCCAGGGTCGATGTCTGGGGCCAGACCCGCGCGCAGTGGCAACAGCGAAAACACATCAAGTAATGCAAGGTCACCTGGAGGGGTGCATGAATCTTCAAACCATTCCCGCGCGCATGAAAGGCGTCAACCGCGCCGAAATCTGCGACCGCAATTTCATCGAATTCGTCGAAGGCTGGCAGGGCAACACATCGCCGCGTCCGCGCGATCACGAGCCGGTACTTCCCGGCAGCGCACTGGATGCGCGTGGATTCATCGAGTTGTTCGAATCGCAATTGGTGTCGCGCCATCTCGACCTGATGGCGCGGGTGTTGCGCGTGCAGAACAAGGTCTTCTACACCATCGGCAGCAGCGGCCATGAAGGCAATGCAATGGTCGCGCGCGCCACGCGGCATACCGATCCGGCGTTCCTGCATTACCGCAGCGGCGGCTTCATGGCCGAGCGTTTTCGCAAGCTGCCGGGCATGGACCCGGTGATGGATTCGGCGTTGTCGTTTGCGGCCAGTGCCGAAGACCCGGCCTCCGGTGGCCGCCACAAGGTCTGGGGCAGCAAACCGTTGTGGGTGTTGCCGCAGACTTCGACGATTGCCTCGCATCTGCCGAAGGCCTTGGGCACGGCGGTGGCCATCGAACAGGGCAAGCGCATCGGCCACACGCTGCCGATTCCCGGCGACAGCATCGCGATCTGTTCCTTCGGCGATGCCTCCAGCAACCATGCCACCGCGCAGACCGCGTTCAACGCGGCGGCATGGACCGCCTACCAGAAGCTGCCCGCGCCGGTGTTGTTCGTTTGCGAGGACAACGGCATCGGTATTTCGGTGAAGACGCCGGATGGCTGGATTGGCCGCAATTTCCGCGATCGCGCCGATCTGGATTATTTCCACGCCGATGGTCTGGACCTGGCCGCCGGTTATGCCGACGTGCAACGTGCGGTCGAGCATTGCCGCAGCACGCGCCGGCCGACCTTCCTGCATCTGCGCACCACGCGGATCATGGGCCACGCCGGTACCGATTTCGAAATCGAATGGCGCAGCATCGAGGAATTGTGCGCGGTCGAAGCGACCGATCCGCTGCTGCGCAGCGCCGCCATCGCGCTGGAATCGGGCTTGTATTCGAAGCAGGAACTGCTGGGCCTGTACGACAACATCCGCAAGCGTTGCTTCGCCGCCGCCGAGGAAGCCGACCGCCGGCCCAAGCTGGCCACGCTGGAAGAAGTGATCGCGCCGCTGGCCCCGTACACGCCGAAAGCAGTGATGAAGGAAGCCACGCGCAGCGCAACGGCGAAGGAACGCATCGCCGTGTTCGGAAGTGAGGAAAAACTGCCGGAAAACCTGCCGCCGCGCCACCTCGCCATCCAGATCAACAATGCGCTGCACGACTTGATGTGCAAATACCCCGAATCGCTGCTGTTCGGCGAGGACGTGGCGCAGAAGGGTGGCGTTTACACGCTGACCAAAGGGCTGCACAAGGCGTTCAAGGGCAGCCGCGTGTTCAACACCTTGCTGGATGAAACCACCATCCTCGGCCTGGCCCAGGGCTATGCCAACATGGGCATGCTGCCGCTGCCGGAAATCCAGTACCTCGCGTATTTCCACAACGCCTGCGACCAGATTCGCGGGGAGGCGGCCTCGTTGCAGTTCTTCAGCAACGACCAGTACCGCAACCCGATGCTGGTGCGCATTGCCGGGCTGGGTTACCAGCGTGGTTTTGGCGGGCATTTCCACAACGACAATTCGATTGCGGCGCTGCGTGATATTCCGGGCTTGGTCGTCGGTTGTCCGTCGCGTGGCGATGACGCGGCGACGATGTTGCGCACGTTGGCGGCATTGGCGAAAGTCGATGGACGCGTGTCGGTGTTCCTCGAGCCCATCGCGCTGTACATGACCAAGGATTTGCACGAGGCCGGCGACGGCCAATGGCAGTTCGCGTATCCGCCGCCGCAACAGGCGATGCAGCTGGGCGAAGGCCGCGTGTATGACGCGAATGCGAACGACCTGGTGGTGTTCACCTACGGCAATGGCGTGCCGATGAGCCTGCGTGCGGCCAAACGCATTGAGGCCGAACTCGGCTGGCAGGTGCGCGTGGTCGACCTGCGCTGGCTGGTGCCGCTGAATGAGGAATTCATCGCGCAGCAGGCGAAAACCGCCAAGCGCATCCTGATCGTCGATGAAGGCCGCCATTGCGCCGGCGTGGGCGAGGGCGTGATCACCGCGATTGCCGAGGCCGGGCAGTTGAACGGCAAATCCCGCGCGCGGCCGTTCCAGCGCGTGGTTGGTGCGGACACCTACACGCCGCTGGCTGGCGCAGCGTTCCTGGTGTTGCCGGGTGAGGAAGACATCGTGGCGGCGGCAAGACGCTTGGCCTGATACGCTCGGCCTTTCCCCGAATGGAGATGGACATGGCAACCCCGAAAGTCGCAGTCATCATCGGCAGCTTGCGCAAGGGCTCGTTCAACCGGCAACTGGCGCAGGCGCTGGAAAAGCTGGCCGGCGACACGCTGGAATTCGCCTATGTCGACATCGGCGGATTGCCGCTTTACAACCAGGACGATGATGAAAACTTCCCGGCAGCGTCGGCGCGGTTCAAGCAGGCGGTCGAATCTGCCGATGCGCTGTTGTTCGTCAGCCCGGAATACAACCGCTCGATTCCGGGCGTGTTGAAGAACGCCATCGACATCGGCACGCGACCGGCGGGCAAGAGTTGCTTCACCGGCAAGCGCGCCGCCGTGGTCGGTGCCTCGCCCGGCGCACAGGGCACGGTGTCGGCGCAGCAGCACCTGCGCAACGTGCTGTCCGCCGTCGGGCTGGCGGTATTGCCGCAACCGGAAATCGCAATCCAGTACCGGGAAGGCTTGATCGACGAAAACGGCGTGGTCACGGATGAGCGCACGCGCACCTTCCTGCAGGGTTTCGTGCAAAAGTTCGCCGATTGGCTGGCCTGATCAGGTTTGTCGCCGCAACCCTTCCGACAAGCTCATCACGCGAACGGCCACGCCGCCGCTTTCCAGGGCGGCGTCTTCGTGCTCCAGCGGCAACACCGCCAGCGCTTGCCACGGTGCGATCGTCGTTGCGCTGACAATCGTGCCCAGCGATTTGCCATCAGCCGTTACATCCGCGTTTGCGGTCAGGGGGGCATCTGATTGCAGCAGCGCCAATCCGCGCTTGGCCTGCCCGAGGAAATGCGTACGCGCAATGATTTCCTGCCCGGGGTAGCAACCTTTCTTCACGCTGAAGGCGGGCAGGCGTTGCAGCGACAACTGCTGCGGCGTCCAGTGTTCGGATTGGGAGACCGGCAGGCGCGGCAGGCCGTGGGCCAGGTCGAAGGCCAGCCAGCGGGCGGCAGCTTCCGGGTTCTCCGGCAGGGCCGGGCCGCCGATGCGCAGGCGGCGCGGGCCGGCGTCCGCGCCGAGATCCAGTTCGATGACGCCTTCTGTTTCGGCCAGGTTCGCGCCCTGCGCGGTTCCGGGGACGGCGAAAGCGCCGTTGACGGCCAGGTCGGTGCGTACCTCGATCTTCAGCTTTCGTCGGAACACGAAACGCCGCAACTGTTCGACCAGCGCTTCGGCCGGGTAATCGGGCAGCACCAGCAGCACCTGGTCGGGGGCCGGACGCAGCAGGGTGAACAGCGCAATCACCCGGCCCTTGGCGGTCAGCCACGCATTCCATTGCCATTTCCCGACCGCCAGCGAGGTCACGTCGTTGGCGAATTGGGCATGGGCGAAGGCGGCGGCATCGGCGCCTTCCAGCGCGACCACGGCGTGGTCGGGCAGGGCGAAGCCGGAGGCGGAGGTATGGAAAAGGTTGTCAGCCACGGGGCAGGGGGACTAAAATTTTGTGCATTGCATGATAGGACAAACTCCTCCCCGCACTGAAACCGCCCCTGAGGCGCAGCCGGCCGACACGGCCGATGTGGCGCAGGTGCGCGTGCCGCCCAAGGAAGTAGGCGGTCGCGATGGCCCGGAGCCAACGCGCTATGGGGATTGGGAAAAGAACGGGCGCTGCATCGATTTCTGAGCAGCGCTTCCAGCCAACGCGGCTGCATCGGGGGAAGTTTTCGATGCCGCCGCCCAGCCGAGACAACGAGTCCAGCACATGGCGCGTCCACGTCCGCTTTCGCCACACCTGCAGGTTTATCGCTGGGGTGTGCAGATGGCCACCTCCATCCTCCATCGTGGCACCGGCATCGTGTTGGCCGCTGGCGCATTGCTCATTGCCGCCGGCCTGTTGTGCCTGATGCTGGGGGCCGAACACTGGGCCTGCTTCACCGCACTGGCCGGTGCCTGGTATGGCAAGTTGTTCCTGTTCGGCTGGAGCTGGTGCTTCGCCTACCACCTGTGCAACGGCATCCGCCACATCGTGCAGGATTTCGCCATCGGTTACGCCAAGCCGGCCTTCATCCGCAGCAGCTGGATCTCGATCGTCGCCAGCCTGGTGCTGACCGTGATCATCTGGGCCGTGGCCTGCAAGGGAGGTGCCGCGTGAGCCGTTTCCGCACTCCGCTGAAGAATGCGCGTGGCCTCGGCACCGCCAAGACCGGCACCTCGCATTTCGTCCACCAGCGCCTGACCGCCACCGCGTTGGTCTTCCTCGGCCTGTGGTTCGTGTATTTCGTGCTGAGCCTGGTCGGCAGCGACTATCTGGCCGCCGTGGATGCGGTGTCCAAGCCGTGGAATGCGGTGCTGCTGGTGGGTTTCCTGGTGGCGGCGTTCTGGCACGCGCAACTGGGCCTGCAAGTGGTGCTGGAAGACTACGTGCACAACTCGCTGCTGGCGCTGGCGCTGCAAACCACGGTGAAGTTCATCGCCGTGCTGGGCGCGATCGTCAGCATCTTCGCCGTCGCCCGCATTGCGCTGGTCGCCTGACGCGCCTGCCAAGGAAAGATTCCCGATGTCCGCATACAAGATCACCGAACACAAGTACGACATGGTCGTCGTCGGCGCCGGCGGCGCTGGCCTGCGCGCCACTTTCGGCCTGGCACAGAAAGGCTTGAACACGGTCTGCCTGACCAAGGTGTTCCCGACCCGTTCGCACACCGTGGCCGCGCAGGGTGGCATCTCCGCCGCGCTGGCCAACATGGGCGAGGACGACTGGCGCTACCACTTCTACGACACCATCAAGGGCAGCGACTGGCTGGGCGACCAGGACGCGATCGAATACATGGTGCGCGAGGCGATCCCCGCGATCATCGAACTGGAACACTACGGCGTGCCGTTCAGCCGTACCGAAGAAGGCAAGATCTACCAGCGCCCGTTCGGCGGCATGACCACCAAGTTCGGCGAAGGCCCGGCCGCGCAGCGCACCTGCGCGGCGGCCGACCGCACCGGCCACGCCATGCTGCATACGCTGTACCAGCAGTCGCTGGCGCACAACGCGCAGTTCATGATCGAGTACTTCGCGCTGGACCTGATCTTCGACGAGGAAGGCGTGTGCCGTGGCGTGCTGGCGCTGGACATGGCGGCTGGCGAACTGCACCTGTTCCGCGCCCATGGCGTGGTGCTGGCGACCGGTGGTTATGGCCGTGCATATTTCAGCGCGACTTCGGCGCATACCTGCACCGGCGATGGCGGTGGCATGGTTGCGCGCGCTGGGTTGCCCTTGCAGGACATGGAATTCGTGCAATTCCACCCGACCGGCATCTATGGCGCGGGCTGTTTGATCACCGAAGGTGTGCGCGGCGAAGGCGGCATTTTGCGCAACAGCAATGGCGAGCGTTTCATGGAGCGCTACGCGCCGCACTACAAGGACCTAGCCTCGCGCGACGTGGTGTCGCGTTCGATGACCATCGAAATCCGCGAAGGTCGTGGCGTGGGCGAGCACAAGGACCACATCCTGCTCGACCTGACCCACCTTGGCCCAGAAGTGATCCACAAGAAGCTGCCGGGCATTGCCGAGTCCGCGCGCATCTTCGCCGGTGTCGATGTCGAAAAGCAGCCGATCCCGGTGCTGCCGACCGTGCACTACAACATGGGCGGCATCCCCACCAACTACCACGGCGAAGTGGTGCGCAAGGTCGGCGACAACCCCGATGCCGTGGTGCCGGGCTTGTATGCCATCGGCGAAGCGGCCTGCGTGTCTGTGCATGGTGCCAACCGGCTGGGTTCCAACTCGCTGCTTGACCTGGTGGTGTTCGGCCGCGCCGTTGCCAACCGTTGCGGCGAAACGATCAAGAAAGGCGCGCCGCACAAGACCCTGCCGGCGGATGCCTGCGACAAGGCGCTGGGCCTGCTGGACAAGCTGCGCAACGCCAACGGCGGCACCCCGACGGCGGTGTTGCGCGACAAGATGCAGCGCACGATGCAGAACGACGCGGCGGTGTTCCGCACCAGCCAGTCGTTGAAGGAAGGCGTGGACAAGATGGCGGAAATCTTCGCCGGCTTCGAGGACATCCAGGTGTCCGACCGCTCGCTGGTGTGGAATTCCGACCTGCTGGAAACCTACGAATTGAACAACCTGCTGCTCAACGCGGTGGCGACGATCGATTCGGCCGAGCAACGCCACGAAAGCCGCGGCGCGCACGCGCACGAGGATTTCCCCGACCGCGACGACGTCAACTGGCACAAGCACACCTTGGTGACGGTTGACCCGCAAACCGGCAAGACCAGCTTCGATTACCGCCCGGTACACATGTACACGCTCAGCAAGGACGTGGACGTGGTGCCGCCCAAGCCGCGCGTTTATTAAGCCAAAGCCGTGAATAGAGAATCGGGAATAGGGAATGGGAAAAGCTGGGCTTTTCCGCTGTTCGCCTCTCACGATTCCCCATTCTCCATTCCCAATTCCCGGATTTAAGCCATGGCCGAGTTTGCACTACCCAAGAATTCCCGCGTCACCAAGGGCAAGCATTTCCCCGCGAAGGGCGCGAGCAATACCCGTACCTTCAAGGTCTATCGCTGGAGTCCGGACGACGATGCCAACCCGCGTACCGACACCTACGAGATCGACCTCGACAAGTGCGGGCCGATGGTTCTCGATGCGCTGATCAAGATCAAGAACGAGATCGACCCCACGCTGACCTTCCGCCGCTCCTGCCGCGAAGGCATCTGCGGTTCGTGCGCGATGAACATCGACGGCACCAACACCCTGGCCTGCACCCGCGCGATCAGCGACTGCAAGAAGGCGGAGGTGCCGATTTACCCATTGCCGCACATGGATGTGGTCAAGGATCTGGTGCCGGACCTGACGCATTTCTATGCGCAGTACGCCAGCATCAAACCGTGGATCCGCACCCAGACCCCGGCCCCGCCGGATCGCGAACGCCTGCAATCGCCGGAAGACCGCGAAAAGCTCGACGGCCTGTACGAATGCATCCTGTGTGCATGCTGCTCGACCTCGTGCCCCAGCTACTGGTGGAACGGCGACCGCTACCTGGGACCTGCGATCCTGCTGCAGGCCTACCGGTGGATCATCGACAGCCGCGACGAAGACACCGGCGCACGCCTGGACGACCTGGAAGACCCGTTCAAGCTGTACCGCTGCCACACCATCATGAACTGCGCTCGCACCTGCCCCAAGGGCCTGAACCCGGCACTGGCCATCGCCGAGATCAAGAAGCTGATGATGGCGCGCGCGGCTTGATGCTCAATGCTTGCTGTCATGCCCGCGAACGCGGGCATCCAGCGCCTTGCTTCACGAAGAAACCCGCCTCACGGCGGGTTTTCTCGTTCCGGCTAGAATGCTCGCATGAGTGAACAACTGACCGCCGACGACATCGAACTCAAACGCCTGCGCTGGCGCTGCCGGCGCGGCATGCGCGAACTGGACCGGTTGTTCGACCGCTGGCTGGACAACAAATGGAAGCAATCTTCCGAGGCCGAACGCGGGGTTTTCCTACGGCTGGTCGAAATCGAGGACGATAAGCTCTGGCGCTGGTTCATGGGTTACGAGGAATGCGCCGATGTCGAACTCGCCGGGCTTGTCGAACGCATCCGCCAGTTGGCTGCCAGCGATTGAAGCGCCGATGTGTCGGCTGGATTGGCAGCCGTCGCGCTGGCTGCTGGCGGCGTTGGTGTTGATGTCTCTTCTGGCCGCCTTCTCCGTGCTGGTGTCGGAAATGCCGCGCATGTTGGCGTGGCCGTTGGCCTTGGCTGCGCTCGGTTACGGTGCATGGCTCATCCGCCGCGAGGCGAGGCAGCCGGTGCGGCAGATGGTTTTTCCGGGCAATGCTTCGCCGGTCTTGCTGGACGGCCAACCGCTGGAAAATGTGCGCGTGCAGTGGCGCGGGCCGCTGGCCTTCGTGCAATGGCGCCAGGCCGATGGCCGGGCAGGGCGGCTGTCGTTCTGGCCGGACACGCTGCCGCCGGCACGCCGACGTGAACTGCGTCTGGCTGCGGGCCATGCCGACGTTTCGCGGCGACGGCCGACAATGGCACCATAGTCGGAATATGTTCAAACCCATTCCCGTCTCCATCGGCCTGCGCTACCTGCGCGCCAAGCGCCGCAACGGCTTCATCTCCTTCATTTCGCTGGCTTCGATCCTGGGCATTGCCTTGGGTGTGGCGGTGCTGATCACCACACTGGCGGTGATGAGTGGCTTCCAGCGCGAAATCCGCGACCGCCTGCTCAGCATGACCGCGCACGCTACCGTCAGCGGTGCGGGCGAGGACATGCACGACTGGCCGCATGCAGTGAAGGTGGCGATGCAGGACCCACGCGTGGCCGGTGCCGCGCCCTTCGTTGACGTGCAGAGCCTGCTGTCGGGCAACCGTGAGCCGCAGGGTGCGATGGTGCGTGGTGTGCTGCCGTCCGAGGAGCCGAAGGTGTCGGTGCTGGCCGACAAGATGACCCAGGGCAAGCTGGATGCGCTGCAACCGGGTGAATTCAATATTTTGCTGGGGCAGGAACTGGCGCTGTGGCTGGGCGTCGGCGTGGGCGATGGCGTCAACGTCACCACCGGCAATTTCCAGGGCACGCCAATAGGCGCGGTGCCGCGCGCCAAGCGTTTCACCGTGGCTGGCATCTTCGCCGTGGGCCACAACGACATCGACCGCAACCTGGCCGTGGTCCACATGGCCGACCTGCAACGGCTGCTGCGCATGGGCGATGACGTCACCGGCGTGCGCCTGAAACTGCACAATATGGACCAGGCGATGGCAGTGGCCGGCGACTTGGCGCGCAGCCTGCACGACCGCCCGTACCGGGTCAGCGACTGGACTTACGAAAACGCCAACCTGTACCAGTCGCTGAAGATGGAAAAGACGGTGATGGGTATTTTGCTGTCGCTGATCATTGCGATGGGCGCGTTCAACCTTGTCTCGTCGCAAGTGATGCTGGTGACCGACAAGCAGGCCGACATCGCCATCCTGCGCACGCTGGGGCTGAGCCCGCGCGGGGTGATGCAGGTGTTCATGGTGCAGGGTTCGCTGATCGGCATCATCGGCACGGTGATCGGCGTGGTCGGCGGCATCGTGTTGACCTTGAACCTTGAACGCATCCTCGCCTTGATCGAAAAACTCTTCAACGTGGTGCTGCTGCCGCCGGACGTGTATTACATCACCGGCCTGCCGTACCAGCTGGAAGCCAGCGACGTGGTCACCATTGCCTGCGTGGCGCTGGCGATGAGCTTCATCGCCACGCTGTACCCGGCCTGGCGCGCGGCGCGCACGCAGCCGGCGGAGGCGTTGCGCTATGAATGAGAGCCGGGAATCGGGAATGGGGAACAGGGAATTGGAAAAGCGGGAAATTTCCGGCGAAGTGGTACGCGCCGAGAAATTGGGCAAGACCTACGCCGAAGGCAAGATGCGCACGCCGGTGTTCGACGGCCTGGATTTGCGCGTGGGTGCCGGCGAAACCGTCGCGATTGTCGGGGCCTCCGGCGCGGGCAAGAGCACCTTGCTGCACTTGCTGGGCGGGCTGGACACGCCAACCGCAGGCGAGGTCTATGTGGCCGGGCAGAAGATGTCGGCACTGTCCGATGCCGCGCGCGGCGCGCTGCGCAACCAGTCGCTTGGCTTCGTCTATCAATTCCACCACCTGCTGCCGGAATTCACCGCGCTGGAAAACGTGATGATGCCGGTGCTGTTGTCCGGCGCAGCGGTCAACAATGCCGCACAGCGCGCACGGGCCTTGCTGGAAAGCGTGGGTCTGGGCCATCGACTGGAACACAAGCCCGGCGAACTGTCCGGCGGCGAACGCCAACGCGCCGCGGTGGCGCGTGCGCTGGTCAATCAGCCAGCCTGCGTGCTCGGCGACGAACCCACCGGCAACCTGGACGAAAAAACCGCCGCCAACGTGTTCGCGCTGATGCTGGACCTCAACCGCGCGCAGAAAACCAGCCTGGTGCTGGTCACCCACGACCTGCGCCTGGCCAAACGCCTGGACCGGGTGCTGGAACTGCACGAAGGCAAGTTGCGCACGCTGGCGTGATGCAGAAGCAAACTCGCCAAGCCGGCGGAATTGGGCTAAAACATCGGCGTTCCCCCGTCATGGCGCGATTGCAATGACCACACCCACCGATGGCGAACTTGCCACGCTTGCCAGCGCCCTGGGCGCGCGTGCGCTTGCCGCGCGCGACCACCTGGTGGCGGCGGAAAGCTGCACCGGCGGCTGGATTTCCAAATGCCTGACCGATGTGGCCGGCTCGTCCGAATGGTTCGACTGCGGCATGGTCGCGTACAGCTACGAAGCCAAGCAGGCACTGCTGGGCGTGCGTCCGCAGACGCTGGAAACCCAGGGCGCGGTCAGCCGCGAAACCGCCATCGAAATGGTTTCCGGCGCGCTGACCAATTCCGGTGCGACCGTCGCCGTGGCGGTCACCGGCATCGCCGGCCCCGGCGGTGGCACCGACGACAAGCCGGTCGGCACCGTGTGGATCGCGTGGAAGCGGCGCGGTGGTTATGCCCGCGCCGAAGTCTTCCACTTTGACGGCGACCGCGAAGCGGTGCGGCGGCAGACCGTGGCGGCGGCATTGCAGGGATTGGGGTTGTTGCTGCCTTGAGCCTTGGATTGCAGCGAGAAAGTAGGTGTTGGCTCGTGCTTTCAGTTGGCGTGGCGGTTTGGTGTGCCGGGTGGGTTTGGAGCTTGTTGGCGATCACACGCTCATACCCTGGGATCATCAGCGGCAGAGAAGGCATGGGTGCTTTGGAGTTGCTGGAAATTCCAACGGGCAGGCCATACCCACAGGTTCTGCTGGCGATATTCCTGATTTCCCTGCTGTTCCCAATGGTTCTGGGAATGCTGCGCGATGTTCTCGACCGTGATCGAAATGCGGTGGCTGCTTTGCTATGGCCGTTGCGATCGCAAGGATTCCTGCTCGCAAGCGTGGTTTGGACTGTCGCCGGCACCTGCTGGGTATTCATGGTGGATGGAAACAGTCCGCCGCAGTGGATTGGAGGTGCGGCACTGGTCATGGCTTGGGTAATGACGCCCTTCCTGTCATGGAATCCGGCAACGCTGGATGACGAGATGCCGATGCGTTGGTATTGGCCGTGGTGGCCGGGTTGGCGTGCCTTGCTGATTTGCGCGGGCTTGTGGTTTGTTTCGGTATTGCTTGGCTTCGCTGGTGATGGGCTGGAGGCTATTGCAGGAAGCACATGGTTGAAAGGTTTGCTTTGGGTGGCTGAGGAAGCTGTTTCAGCATGCGTGCTGATCGTGGCGATCATTACATGGTTGAACCGGGGCAGTTGGTGGTTGGTGTGTGCTGATGGCATGCGACTTGCTCGCAGTCGTTTTGTCCGGGAATATCTTTGGCAATGGGGTGCGATTGTCGTGATGGGCTTGGCTATCGCAGTGCCGGCATTGAGGGTTGCCGTCGAGGCGATATTCGTGCTCCCTCAGTACGCGGCGTGGGACAGCGCCACGAATGAAAGCCTGCTGCCGTGGTCGATGCGGCTTTTGTCTGGCTTGTCAGATAAGGGGTTTGTACTGTTGGCAGTTGTCAGTGTTCCGGCAGGGTTTTACCTGAATCTGGCATGCGCCCGATTGGTTTGGGTAAACGGCGTGGGGAGGCTTGCATCATCTGGAAGTTAGTAGTATTACTACTAACCATGGACATTCTGACCGAAACCCAGCAAGCCATCCTCGCCCTGATCGCCGAGCGCATCGAGGCCGAAGGCATGCCGCCGTCGCAGACCGAAATCCAGCGCGCTTTCGGCTTCAAGAGCGTGCGTGCGGCGCAATACCACCTCGACGCCCTGGAGGCGGCCGGTGCCATCGAACGCGTCTCCGGCCGTGCCCGCGGCATCCGCCTGCTGCACGCACCGCAGCCGCCACAGCAGCAACTGGAACTGGCCGCCAATGACGACGCCCTGCGCCTGCCGATCCTGGGCCGCGTCGCCGCCGGCGCGCCGATCGGGGCCGATGCCGATGCGCACGGCTACGTGATGCTGGATCGCACCTTCTTCCACCCATCGCCGGACTACCTGCTCAAGGTCAACGGCGATTCGATGCGCGATGAAGGCATCTTTGATGGCGACCTGATCGGCGTGCATCGCACACATGACGCGCGCAGCGGCCAGATCGTGATTGCCCGCCTGGACGATGAAATCACCGTCAAGTTGCTGAAGATCGGCAAGGGCGGTATCCGCCTGTTGCCGCGCAATCCCGACTACGCGCCGATCGAGGTGCAGCCGGATCAGGATTTCGCCATCGAAGGCCTGTATTGCGGCCTGGTGAGGCCCAGCCGATGAACAAAATGCAGACTTTTCCGACACCACGTCCGGGCATTGGCCTATGCCTGGTGTTCTTCCTGCGGAATATTTTTTGCAGGCAGGCCCGGCCGTCTCAACCCGTGAGATGTGCGGCCATTAACCTGCATCCATTCCAGCTTTCCCGACACTAGAGGACACCACGATGGACGAGAACAAGAAGCGCGCCCTGGCTGCGGCCCTGAGCCAGATCGAAAAGCAGTTCGGCAAGGGCAGCGTGATGCGCATGGGCGACCGCGTGATCGAAGCGGTCGAAGTCATCCCCACCGGCTCGCTGATGCTGGACCTGGCGCTGGGCATCGGTGGCCTGCCGAAGGGCCGCGTGGTCGAGATCTACGGCCCTGAATCCTCGGGCAAGACCACCCTGACCCTGCAGGCCATCGCCCAGTGCCAGAAGGCCGGCGGCACTGCCGCCTTCATCGACGCAGAGCACGCGCTGGATCCCGTGTATGCGGCCAAGCTGGGCGTCAATGTCGATGACCTGTTGCTGTCGCAGCCGGATACCGGCGAGCAGGCGCTGGAAATCGCCGACATGCTGGTGCGCTCGGGTTCCATCGACATCGTCGTCATCGACTCGGTCGCCGCGCTGACGCCCAAGGCCGAAATCGAAGGCGAAATGGGCGACCAGCTGCCCGGCCTGCAGGCCCGCCTGATGAGCCAGGCGCTGCGCAAGCTGACCGGCAACATCAAGCGCTCCAATACTTTGGTGGTCTTCATCAACCAGTTGCGCATGAAGATCGGCGTGATGATGCCCGGCCAGAGCCCGGAAGTGACCACCGGCGGCAATGCACTGAAGTTTTACGCCTCGGTGCGCCTGGACATCCGCCGCATCGGCGCGATCAAGAAGGGCGACGAGATCATTGGCAACCAGACCAAGATCAAGGTGGTCAAGAACAAGCTGGCCCCGCCGTTCAAGCAGGTGGTCACCGAAATCCTCTACGGCGAAGGCATCAGCCGCGAGGGCGAACTGATCGACATGGGCGTCGACGCCAAGCTGGTCGAGAAGGCCGGTGCCTGGTACGGCTACGGCGGCGAGCGCATCGGCCAGGGCAAGGACAACGCCCGCAACTACTTGCGCGAGAACCCGCAGGTGGCAGCGAAACTGGAAGCGGAACTGCGCGAGAAGTTCCAGCCGGCCGAAGCCAGCCGCGACGAAGCCGGCGACGACAGCGACGATTGATTGGGCAGGGCGGGGCGGCCGTATCGTCAGCGGCCGTCCCGCCTTTGCGCTTGAAGCGTGAATGCATGACACACTCGGGAGCGCGCCATGGCCACCGACCGTGATTTCATCGAATACGTGCACGAGCAATCCGGCCTGGCCGATGCGCTCACGTACAAGAAGATGTTCGGCGAATACGGCATCTACCTGGACGGCAAGATCGTGGCGCTGGCTGCCGACAATCGCTGTTTCCTCAAGCCGACTGACGCCGGCCGCGCCCTGTTGACGACCGTGGCCGAAGCGCCGCCGTATCCGGGGGCAAAGAACTGGTTCGTCATCGACGAATATCTGGACGACAGCGAACGCCTGCAGCGTCTGTTCCGTGCAACTGCCGATGCCTTGCCCGTGCCAAAACCCAAGCAGGTGCGGAAACTTGCCGCGAAAAAACCGGTTGCGAAGAAGGCGACAACGAAGAAAGCGGCCGCAAAGAAGTCCACCACGAAGCCACGCCGATCATGAGCGGCAACGACGAGTTCGGCCGTGTGCCCGGCGAAGGAGATGCCGCATCAACACCGCGCCGCAAATCCCGCCGGCCCGAACCGACCCCGGCGCAGCGTGCGCTGGGATTGCTGGTCCGCCGTGAACACTCGCGCAAGGAACTGGCGCGCAAGCTGGCCGCACGCGGCGTCGAAGCCGATGAGGCCCGGGCGGCGGTCGAACGCATGACGGCGGAAGGCTGGCAGGACGATGCCCGTTTTGCCGAGTTCCTGGTCCGCAACCGCGCCGCCAGCGGCTATGGCCCATTGCACGTCCGCGCCGAGCTCGGCACGCACGGACTCGACCGCGAGGCCATCAGCGCAGCGATGGAAACTTTCGACGGCGATTGGACCGAGGTTGCCCGCGACCTGATCCGTCGCCGCTTCGGTGAGGCCGGTCCCCAGGACATGGCACAGAAACGCAAGGCTGCCGATTTGCTGATGCGTCGTGGCTTTCCCGGCGATATTGCCCGGGAAGCACTTCTGGGCAGATCTGAATAACTCCTTTTTTGCTCATCATGCGTTCTGGAACTGATCCTCGTAGCGCTGATCCTCGGCCATGATCTGCTCGGCAGCGGCTTTGCGCAGGGAAGGGAAGCCCTTCATGCTGCTGCCGAGGTGCCGGATACGATCTTCGACGCTCATCGCGTGCGGGTTCTTGATGATCCCGCCCTGCACGCCGCGCAATCCGATGCAGCCAGAGTCGTCGTTCATCGCGGTGACGCGATCGGGGGCGGGGTCTGCTTGGGGGGGCAGTAGGTTGGGTTTGCTTTGGGCGCAACATGCTCTCGGGCATGGGCGGGGCGTCCTTGCTTCCGTCGTTCACGATGACGTGTTTGCGCAGCATACTCTCGGGCATATTGAGCGCACTGGCGCTGCCGTCGCCGATCGTGGTGACACGCTTGTCGCGCAGCACGCTCGGTGGGGTCATCGGCGCGTTGAAGCCGCTACCACCAGTGGAGATCGGGCCAACCGAAAAACGCCGTAGTGAGGGCTTCGTTACCGATAGCGAGTGCGCCGCCTGCGCGCCCAGCCCATCGACCAAGACCGCCCGTTTTAGGAGCTGCAGGGCGCGTCGAAGGTCGCGCGGGGTTTAGCGCGGCATTCTGCCGGTATGCCTCAGCAGTGCCTTGGTCGAGCGCGACGCCCCCCCCCCCCCCCCCCCCCCCCCCCCCCCCCCCCGGAAGACCGTAATACACAGGGCGGTTGCGGACGGGGGTAGGCTGTGCCATTTTAAGTTTCTCCTGCGGCCAAGAGGTGCGTCGATGAACAAGTTCGTGAAGTGGGCGCTGTTCAATGGGTCTGCCGTGCTCGCAGGGCTCGCGGCGCTTATAGTCGTGCGGTTCGTATGGGACTACCTGACCCACTACGTCTTCTGACAAGAGACTGTGAAAAGCCGCAGCTGTCCGGTCAAGGGTAGGTTTTCAAGGGGGGAATCATGGGGGGCAAGTACGACGAGGCTGTCGCAAAATTCGACGCGATGGAGACTTGCGATCTGTCCGCGTTATGGGGGCTCGTGGACACACCAGAGGACAATCTAAGCGACGATGAATACGCCGCGCTCCGCGCCGTATTCCGCAAACGTAAAGGCGTCGAGCCGACGAAGCGCCACCGCCCTGCAGGTTCGGATGATCTGGTCACGCGCAGCGTTGCTCACGATGTTCGATCTGATGCTAGGAACTACGGCCTATCGGACGAGGGTTAACCGTGGACCTCGTGTTCGGTTCGTTCCGCGAAGCCTCCCAGGAAGCTGCGCGGCTATGCAAAGAACACAAGGCTGGCGCTGCTCTGAAACGGCAAAGCGAACAGTGGGCTGTGGTTCTCGACATCCCCCATGCCGCGTCGCCTCATAACCTGCCTGCCTCTACGGAGGACTACTGAGCCACAGAGGCTGAACGACGACGGCAGGAACAAGAGCAAAAAGCCGAGTGGGAGGCTGAAGCGTACAAAAGGAGGATGGACGAGCAGCGCGATGCGGCGGAAAAGCTGCGGCGCGCATCACGGCACATCGGTATTGTGTACGGCGACTAGCGCATGAATACGTGCAAGCGTTGACCGTCAAGCGTCCCCCGTCTCACCGCTGAAGCTGAAGTTCGTGCTGCACGATTGGCTGTTCGAGCTGCTGCTCACGCTGGCACCGTAGTTCACCGCGCTCATCGTCGAAGCCGCCAGCTGCGAGGCGATCTGCGCCTTGGCCTTGGCAACCTCCACCATCTGCGACAGCAGGAACTGGAGCTGGTTGATGTTCATGTCGGCCTGTTTCAGCTGCGTGTCCACGCGGGCGCGTTCGCGGCTCAAATCCAGCTCGAAGCTGCGGTCGTTGGCGGCGAACGCGATCACCTCCACCTGTGCCTCGGCGCTGAACAGCTGGGTCTGTGCGCCCACGCTGTTCGCCACCGCACCCAGCCGCGTCTGCTCGGCCTGCAGCAACGCCTGCAAGCGGGTGATGCGGGCTTACGCGTTCACGCGCAATGCAAACCTTGAGCCGTTTCTCAGCGTCGCGGTCCGCCTGATGGCGGTGCGCCGCGATAAACACGATCAGGCCCGTCGAACTGGCCCACGCTGATGCTGACATTCACCGCGCGGCTGTCGCCATCGTCGGTCGCGTATTCCTTGCAATAATTGACTCGCGCAGCCTGGTAGTTGCTGTTGCCGCCGTGGCTGGAATAGCCGATGCCGGCGCTGACGCTGCCGGTGATCTCGCGCGCTTCGCCGTTGGGTGCGGTCGGGCAGGCCGAAGCCTTGCGTGTGGTTTCCGCGGCAGCCACAGCAGGCACGCCGGAAGTGTCGCCGTACCAGGTGCCGGGCGGATCCTGACCGTAGATCGTGGTGGCCTTGGGCAGGCTCAGGTCCAGCGCTTCGGCGCTGACGGCGGTATCCGCGTCCGCAGTCGATTGCGCAATGGCCAATGCGGGGGCGACGAGCAGCAGGCAAAACGGCAACAGATACGCGGGTTTCATGGGGAGTGCGATCTTGCGGAAGATGCTTGCCACGCTAGCAACCACAGATTGAATGCGGGCTGTCGCTTGCCGGGGATTTTTGTGTCAGCGCCGACACAAATCCGCGCCATCAGCCGTACTCGCGTACTGTCTCGACCAGTTGTTCGCCGTAGCGCGCCAGCTTGCCGCCGCCGATACCGTTGATGCGGGCCAGTTGATCCAGTTCCAGCGGGCGGTGTTCGGCAATGGCACGCAGGGTGCTGTCGTGCAGGATCATGAACGGTGGCAGGTTCTGTTCGCGTGCCAGCTCCGCACGCAAGCTGCGCAATGCATTGAACAGCGACAGGTGCTGCGGCGGCACCGATAGGCCGGTGGCCTGCTCGCGGCGTTCGCGTGCTTCGCGCTTGCGGCGCGGCGCTTGCTGGCGCAGGGTGATGCGGCGTTGGCCCTTGAGTACCTCGCGGCTGGCATCGGTCAAGTACAGGCCGCCGTAGCCTTCGGCATCCACCGCCAGCAGGCCGGCGGCGACCAGTTGCCGGAACACGCCGCGCCAGGCGTCGGCATCCAGGTCCGTGCCGATGCCGTAGGTGCTGAGCCGTTGGTGGCCGAACTGGCGGATCTTCTCGTTGTCGCTGCCGCGCAGGATGTCGATCAGGTGCGTCGCGCCGAAACGCTGGCCGCTGCGATACACGCAACTGAGCGCCTTTTGCGCGGCGAGGGTGGCGTCCCAGGTTTGCGCTGGCTGCAGGCAGTTGTCGCAATTGCCGCAATGTTCGGCTGGATAGGTTTCGCCGAAGCCGGCCAGCAGCACGCGGCGGCGGCAGTCGATGGATTCGCAATAGGACAGCAACTGGTCCAGCTTGTTGCGTTCCAGCCGCTTGCGTTCCTCGCCGGCTTCGCCTTGTTCGATCATCTGCTTCAGCAGCACCACGTCGCCCAGCCCGTAGCACAGCCAGGCGTCGCTGGCTTCGCCGTCACGACCGGCGCGGCCGGTTTCCTGGTAATAGCCTTCCAGCGACTTGGGCAGGTCAACATGGGCGACGAAGCGCACATCGGGTTTGTCGATGCCCATGCCGAAGGCGATCGTCGCGACCATCACGATGCCATCCTCGCGCAGGAAACGGCGCTGGTTGTCGGCGCGCACATTGGCCGGCAGGCCGGCGTGGTAGGGCAGGGCATTGATGCCTTTTTCGGCCAGGAAGGCGGCGGTTTCCTCGACTTTGCGTCGCGACATCGCATAGACGATGCCGGCCTCGTCGCGGTGGCCCTGCAGGAAATCGAGCAATTGCCGGCGGCTGTCGTGCTTCTGCACCACCTGGTAGCGGATGTTGGGGCGGTCGAAGGAGCTGACGAAGCGGCGCGCCTCTTCCAGTTGCAGGCGTTCGGCGATTTCGCGCTGGGTCGGCGGGTCGGCGGTTGCGGTCAGGGCGATGCGCGGCACTTGCGGCCAGCGTTCGTGCAGAACGGTCAGTTCGCGGTATTCGGGACGAAAGTCATGGCCCCATTGCGACACGCAGTGGGCCTCGTCGATGGCGAACAGGGCGATCCTGGCTTGATCCAGCAACGACAGGAAGCGCGCGGTCAGCAGCCGTTCCGGGGCGACGTAGAGCAGGTCGATCTCGCCGGCCAGCAGGTCGCGTTCAACCTGCGCGGCGCTGGCGGCGTCGAGGGTGGAGTTGAGGTATTCGGCGCGCACGCCGAGCTGGCGCAGGGCTTCGACCTGGTCCTGCATCAAGGCGATCAGCGGCGAAATGACGATGCCGCAACCGTCGCGCAGCAACGCCGGCACCTGGTAGCACAGCGACTTGCCGCCACCGGTGGGCATCAGCACCAGCGCATCGTTGCCGGCGGCGACATGTTCGACAATGGCCTGCTGCGGCCCGCGAAAGGCGTCGTAGCCGAGCACCTCGCGCAGCACGCGCTGCGCAGGCGGCAGGTCGATGGGGGTTTCGGTCATGCGGGAAAGGATAACCCGCCGGGGTGGCGGGTCAGTCGGGCAAAGGCACGCCGCAGGGTAGGAAAACTCCGGCAGGGGCGACGCAAGTCGCGAAAGGGCTTTTTACGGGAAAGCCGCATCGCGGCTCATGCTGCTCCTGCAAGGTGGGCATCACTCCAGCAACGAACGCAACATCCACGCGTTCTTTTCGTGCACCTGCAAACGCTGGGTCAGCAGATCGACACTGGGGTCGTCGCCGGCGTCGTCTGCCGTCTTCAGCACCTTGCGCGCGGTGCGGCAGACCGCTTCATTGCCGGCGACCAGTTGCTGGATCATGCCCTGCCACGCCGGCACGCCGTCGGCACCGGTTTCTTCCTTGATCGAGGACAGCTTGGTGAATTCGGCATACGAACCCGGCGCGTTGTAGCCCAGTGCGCGGATGCGCTCGGCGATTTCGTCCAGCGCGTTCCATTCCTCGGTGTACTGGTCCATGAACATGTTGTGCAGGGAGTTGAACATCGGCCCGGTGACGTTCCAGTGGAAGTTGTGGGTTTTCAGGTACAGGGTGAAGCTGTCGGCGAGGAAGGCCGACAGGCCTTCGGAAATCTTCTTGCGGTCACCGGTGGCGATGCCAATGTCCACGTGCGGCGAGGTGGCGGCGGGAACGACGGACTTGCTTTTCGACTTGGTCTTGGCCATGGGGATACTCCGTGGGTGGGTGAACGATGCTGCCAAACGGATATGGCGTCAGAATACGCAAACAAAACCTTTTGATGCAGTGAAATTTCCAGATTGTTTGCATAGATGAACCGGATCGAACCCCCCGCCCCCGAATCGCTGGCCGTCGCGCGCCGCAGCATTGCCAATGCGATGAGTCGCGACCAGGGCCGGCTGCATGGCCTTTGGTCGCGCTGGCAGCGGCAACCGAAAGATGCAGCCGCGCAAGCGACGTTTGCGCAGGCTTTGGCCGCCTCGTTGGCGGCACGGCAGACGCGCGAGGATTCCGCGCCGCAAGTGACGCTGGACGAATCACTGCCGATCGCGCGCGAGGCAGAAAGCATCGTCACCGCGATCCGCGAACATCAGGTAGTGGTGATCGCCGGCGAAACCGGCAGCGGCAAGACCACGCAATTGCCGAAGCTGTGCCTGGCGGCCGGTCGCGGCGCGGCAGGCATGATCGGCTGCACCCAGCCGCGCCGCATCGCCGCGCGCGCAGTGGCGCGGCGCGTGGCCGAGGAATTGCACAGCCCCATCGGCGGCGCGGTCGGCTGGCAGGTGCGCTTCAACGACAACGTCGGCGCGGACACCCGCATCAAGTTCATGACCGATGGCATTTTGCTGGCGGAAATCGCCTCGGACCGATGGTTGTCGGCCTACGACACCATCATCGTTGACGAAGCGCACGAGCGCAGCCTCAACATCGACTTCCTGCTCGGTTACCTGAAGCAGCTGTTGCGCAAGCGCCGCGATCTGAAATTGATCGTGACCTCGGCCACCATCGACACTGCACGCTTCGCCAAGCACTTCGACGATGCACCGGTGATCGCGGTGGAAGGGCGGACGTTTCCGGTGGCGGTGCGGTACAGGGATCGGGAATCGGGAATGGGGAATGGGGAATCGGTAGAAGCGCAATCCCGCCCGCCTGAATCCCTCGAACAATCCATCGTCGTTGCCGTCGATGAAATCACCCGCGAAGATCCACGCGGCGATGTGTTGATCTTCCTGCCCGGCGAGCGCGAAATCCGCGACACGCACCAGGCGCTGGAACGACGCAAGTATCGCGAAACCGAAGTGCTGCCGCTGTATGCGCGCCTGTCGGCAAAGGACCAGGACCGCGTGTTCAATCCTGGCGCGAAGCGACGCATCGTGCTGGCAACCAACGTGGCCGAGACTTCGTTGACAGTGCCGCGCATCCGTTACGTGGTTGATCCAGGCCTGGCGCGGGTCAAGCGCTATTCGCCACGGCAGAAGCTGGACCGATTGCATATCGAGCCGGTGTCGCAGGCCAGCGCCAACCAGCGCAAGGGCCGCTGCGGGCGCATTGCCGAAGGGATCTGCTATCGCCTGTACGCGGAAAGCGATTTTGCCGCGCGACCCGAGTTCACCGACCCGGAAATCCGCCGCTCGTCGCTGGCCGGCGTGATCCTGCGGATGCTGCAATTGGGGTTGGGGAAAATCGAGGATTTCCCCTTTCTCGAGCCACCGGACGAACGCGTGATTGCTGATGGCTGGCAGCAGTTGTCCGAACTCGGCGCCATCGACAAGGAACGCAAGCTGACCCAGACCGGGCGGCAAATGGCGCGCTTGCCGGTGGATGTGAAACTGGCGCGGATGATGGTGGCCGCGCACGGCAACGGCGCGCTGCGCGAGATGATCGTGATTGCGTCCTTCCTTGGCATCCAGGACCCGCGCGAGCGTCCGCCGGAGGCGCGTGAAGCGGCCGACAATGCGCATGCGAAGTTCGCCGATGCGCGCAGCGAATTCGTCGGCATATTGAAGTTGTGGGAAGCCTACCGCACCGCGCATGAAGACCTGACCCAATCGAAGTTGCGCGACTGGTGCGGGAAAAATTTCCTCGGCTTCCTGCGCATGCGCGAGTGGCGCGAACTGCATAGGCAACTGGTGCTGCTGTGCGAGGAATTGCAGTTCCAGCAGAACGCAGGCTCTGCGTTGCTGGATGAAGCCGCCACCGAAAAGCAGCAGCAAAGCGCTTATCTGTTCCTGCATCGCGCCTTGATCGCCGGTTTGCCGACGCAGGTCGGCCACCGCACCGAGAAGGGCGATTTCCTCGGCCCGCGCCAGCGCCGTTACCACTTGTTCCCCGGTTCGGCACTCGCCAAGAAACCACCACCGTGGGTGCTTAGCGCCAACCTGCTGGACACTGCGCGCGTCTGGGGCCTGACTAATGCCGTGATCGAGCCGGATTGGGTGATCGCCGAATTGCCGCACTTGCTGGCACGCAAGCACTTCGACCCGCATTGGTCGCGCGCGCAGGGGCATGTGCTGGCCTCGGAACAGATCGCGCTGCTCGGCCTGGTGCTTGCGCCGAAAAAACCGGTGCATTACGGCCGCATCAACCCGGCCGAGGCGCACGACATCTTCGTGCGGCAAGGCCTGGTGACCGGCGAGATCAACACCCGCGCCAGCTTCATCGCCGCCAACCTGAAAACGCTGGAAAACGCGCAGGAAGAAGAAGCCAAGCTGCGCCGCGCCGGCATCGTCGCCGACGAGGACTGGCAGGCGCGCTGGTATCTGGATCGGATACCGGCTGACATCCATTCCGCCGCCGGGCTGGATGCGTGGTGGAAAGCCTTGCCGGAAGAAAAACGCCACGGCTTGCGCTGGTCGCTGGCCGACCTGTTGCCGGGCGAGGGCAGCGAAGCGGATCGTTATCCCAAATACCTCGCGCTGGGTGATGCGCGCTTGCCGCTGCATTACAAGTTCGAGCCGGGTGCGGCGGATGATGGCGTCACCCTGGACGTGCCGCTGCACCTGCTCAATGCGCTGGATGCCGCGCGGCTGTCGTGGCTGGCACCGGGTTTTGTCGCGGAAAAAGCCGCTGGCCTGATCCGTTCGCTGCCCAAGGCGATGCGCCGCAACTACGTGCCCGCGCCGGATTTCGGCCGCGCCTTCTTCGAAGCCTTTGCGCAGCCGAGTGCCGATGACATGCGTGGCGAACTGGCGCGCTTCCTGTCCAAGGCCACCGGCGCGACAGTAGCGGCGCTGGATTTTGAAGAAAACGCATTGGAGTCGCACCTGCGCATGAACCTGCGCCTGCGCGACGACAAGGGCAAGGTGATCGCCGAATCACGTGATCTGGACGCGCTGCGTGCCCGCTTTGGTGAACGCGCCGGCCATGCCTTCGCCGCGCGCGCCGGCCGTGCGATGGCGGCGGAGGGCTTGCGCGAATTCCCGGCGCAAGCCATTCCGTTGCAGGTGCCGGGTGAAGCCGGCGTGCCGGCGTATCCGGCTTTGGTGGACGAAGGTGACGCGGCCGCGCTGCGCATGTTCGCCAATCGTGTCGAGGCCGAGCAGGCGCATCCGCAAGGCGTGCGCCGGCTGCTGGAAATCGCGCTGGCCGACAAGGTCAAGCAGTCGCGCAAGCAATTGCCGGTGTCGCCGAAAACCGGCTTGCTGTACGCGGCCATCGAGTCGCAAGAGCGACTGCGCGGCGATATCGTCGATGCGGCGATGAACGCGGTGCTGGCCGAAGGCCTGGCCACGATTCGTGACCGTGCTGCCTTCGACCAGCGGCGCGACGCAGCCGGAAAGAAGCTGTTCGGCGAAGCGATGGAGCGGCTGAAGCTGGCCGAGAACATCCTCTCGCTGGTCGGCGAACTCAAGCCGCAGATGGAATCGCCGCTGATGGGCTGGGCCAAAGGCAACCTGGACGACGTGCGCGAACAACTCGCTGCGCTGGTGCACCGGGGCTTCCTGCGCGATACGCCGGCTGATGCGCTGGCCCGTTACCCGCTGTACCTGAAGGCGATGATCCTGCGCTGTGAACGCGCCAAGCGCGACCCGACCCGCGACCAGCAACGCATGCTGGAACTCAAGCCGTTTGCCGATGCCTTGAAGGAGGCGGCGGCGCGTGGCGAGGCCACGAAGCCCGGCTGGCAGGCGCTGCGCTGGGATCTGGAGGAATTGCGGGTTTCGCTGTTCGCACAGGAGTTGGGCGCGCGCGGTGGGGTCTCGCCGAAGAAGCTGGCGCAGCGGTTGGCAGTGTTGGCTTGATGCTTTGCTCGTCATGACCAGACATGCGTCTGTTGAAAGGCGTTTCCCGCTTTCGCGGGGTTTCCAATGGATGCATGCTCGATCATGACGAGCAAAAACAGAAGCGCGCCGCTACGATGTCGCCATGGCTCCCGGTTCCGCACCTCCACTTCCATATCGCGCATTGCAAACGCTGCCGCCCACGCTGCGCGACGCACTGGCGTCCGCGCCGCCGCCGGAAAATCCGGCCGAACTGGCTGACACCCTCGACATCCTCGCTGGCCTGTCCGCCGACAACGAAACCCTGGTCGCCGCCTTCGTGTTCGCCACGCCGCAATGGCCGGAGGAGCCGCGCAAGGCGCTGCTGGCCAAACTGCCCGGCGTCGCCCCCTTGCTGGAAGGCCAAACCGCTGCCGAGCAAGTCTGGGCGCTGCATGCCGAACAATTGCGCAGCGGCAACAGTGAAGGCCTGCGCCGGTTGTTGCTGGCCATCGTCCGCGACCTGCGCGTGGTGCCGATCCTGCTGGCGCGGCAACTGGCGCGGATGCGTGTGGCCCTCAGCCTGCCGGAAGAAGAACGCCGCGCGCTGGCGCAATTGACCCGCGACATCCACGCGCCGCTGGCCAACCGTTTGGGCATCTGGCAACTGAAATGGGAGCTGGAAGACCTGGCCTTCCGCAACCTGGAGCCGGATACCTATCGCCAGATTGCAAAGCAACTCGACGAAAAACGCGGCGAGCGCGAAAGTTACATCGAACAGGTCATGCAGCAACTGCGCGCCGAACTGGCAACGCACGGCATCACCGCCGACATCAGCGGCCGGCCCAAGCACATCTTCAGCATCTGGAAGAAGATGCAGCGCAAGCAGTCGTCGATCGACGCGCTGTACGACCTGCGCGCCGTGCGCGTGGCGGTGGCCGATGTGGCCGCCTGCTACGCGGCGCTGGGCGTGGTGCATGCCTTGTGGGCACCGATCCCCAGCGAGTTCGACGACTACATCGCCCGGCCCAAGCCCAATGGCTATCGCTCGCTGCACACCGCCGTGATCGGGCCGGAAGGGCTCACGCTGGAAGTGCAGATCCGCACCGCCGAGATGCACGCGCAGGCCGAACTCGGCGTGGCCGCGCACTGGAAATACAAAGAAGGTGGCAAGGGCAGCGACAAGGCTTTCGAAAAGAAGATCGCCTGGATGCGGCAATTGCTCGAGCAGGGCGACGAAGCCGGCGGCGCACTGGATGCCGAACTGGTGGAAGAACGCATCTACGTGCTGACGCCGAAGGGCGAGGTCATCGACCTGCCGCAGGGCGCGACGCCGCTGGATTTCGCCTACCACGTGCACACCATGGTCGGGCACCGCACGCGCGGGGCCAAGGTCAACGGCCGCATCGTGCCGCTGGGGCACAAGTTGCGCAGCGGCGACCGCGTGGAGATTCTCACCGCGAAGGAGCCGGAGCCGCGCCGTGACTGGCTGCTGGCCTCCAGCGGATTTCTCGCCAGCGGCCGCTCGCGCGACAAGGTCCGTGCCTGGTTCCACAAGCTGGATCGCGCCAACAACGTGCAGGCTGGCCGCGAACTGCTGGAACGTGAACTCAAGCGCCTGGGCCTGCACCAGAACGACCTCGGCGCGGTACTGAAGCGCTTCCATGCCGACAGCATCGACGACTTGTACATACAGGTTGCGCTGGGCGACACCGGCCCGAACCAGATTGGCCGCGCCTTGCACGAACAAGCGCTGATCGACAGCGGCCGCGCCACGCTACCCGCGTCCACGCCCGCGCGGCGCTTGCCGTCGCGTGCGCCAGGTGCGGACAAATCGCGCTTCACCGTGCAGGGCGTCGGCAACCTGCTGGTGCAACTGGCCAAGTGCTGCCAGCCGGTGGCCGGCGAACCCATCGTCGGTTACCTGACCCGCGGCCGTGGCGTTACCGTGCATCGCGCCGATTGCGCCTCGCTGCTGCGCCTGTCCGCGCTGCATCCGCAACGGGTTTTGCCGGTGGAGTGGGGCGTCTCCGGCGGCGGTTACGAAGTCGATGCGCAGGTCACCGCGATCGACCGCAAGTGGCTGCTGAAGGACATCACCAACCTGATCGCGCAGGAAGACGCGCACGTGCTGTCGATCAACAGCGAAAACCTGCGCAACAGTGGCCGCATCCGCATCCTGCTGCGTCTGAAGGTGGCCGATTACGGCCAGCTTTCTACCCTGCTGGGCAAGCTGGATGCGTTGCCGGGCGTCGAGGAGGCGCGGCGCTCGGGGGATTGAGGGGTGCGGTTTGCCGCGTTCACCCGCGCTCATGCGCAACGCCCTATGCTTGCGCGGTGGGCGACAAGCAGCAAAAACCGGCGAGGGAACGCATTGAACCGACGATGCAGGGATGGGATCGTGTCGAATTCCAGCCGCCGTCGTCGCGTGCGGCGACGCCGGGCTGGCGTGATCGGCGCGTCTGGCGCTGGGGTCTGTTCGTCGTGGTCGCCTTGGCCTTGCTGTTGGTCGCGCTGCGCCAGCCGTTGGCGCAGTGGTTGTGGCCGGATACGCGGGTGCAACGTCTGCTGGATGCCGGCGATGCCGCGTTGCAGGCGGGCCGGCTCAGTGCCGAGGATGGCAGCGGTGCGCGCCAGGCTTTCGAAGCGGCGCAGGCGCTGGATGGCGACCGCAACGAGGCGCGTGCAGGCCTGACCCGCGTGGCGAACGCGGCGCTGGGGCAGGCGCGGGCGGCGATGCAGGCGGATCGGCTGGATGACGCAGCGCGTTCGCTGGTGTTGGCGCGCGAATTGCAGGCACCCCGCAGCGAAACCGATGCGGTGGCCGCGCAATTGCGCCGGCGCGAAGCGGCGCATGCCGGCCTCGACGGCCTGTTGCGGCAGGCGCAAGCGGCGCAGGCCGAAAACCGGCTGGACGGCGATGCCAGTACGGCATTGCCGCTGTACCGGCGCATCTTGTCGCTGCAGCCGGACAACACCGCCGCGCTGGAAGGTCGCGAAGACGCGCTGACCGACCTGCTGCAACAGGCACGCAAGGCGCTGGAAGCGGGTGAACTGGCGCGCGGCGCCGCGCTGGTCGCATCCGCACGTGGCCATGATCCCGGCCATGTCGATTTGCCGGCTTCGCAAGCCTTGCTGTCGCAGCTGCAGGAACGCACCCGTATCCGCGCCGCCAGCGATCTGCGCAGCCATCGGCTGGAACGCGCGCTGGCCGGCTACCAGGCGTTGGCCGAAGCGGCCGGCGACGACGCGGCGCAAGCCGATGCTGCGTGGCAGGGCATCGGCCAGATCGCGGCGACCTGGGCAGCGCAATCGCAGCGCTTGGCGTCGGATTTCCGTTTCACCGAGGCCGAAATAGTCCTGGAGAAGGCTCGCACCGCCGCCCCGGGAAGCACCGCAGTCACCGCCGCCGCACAGCACTTGCAGCGGGTGCGCAAGTCGCACGCGCAATCCGCACAACCGATCCTGTCGCCGGGCGAACGCCAGCGTCGCGTGCAGGCGCTGCTGGTGGGAATGGATCGTGCCCAGGCGCATGGCGACTGGCTCACCCCGCCGGGCGAAAGCGCCTGGGATCGCTTGCGCGCCGCTGAGGCGCTGGCACCCGGCGACACCGCCGTTGTCGCCGCCGAACAGCGCCTGCTGCAAGGCGTGCGGACTTGCCTTGAGGACAACCTGCGCGGCAACCGCCCCAGCCGCGCCCAGACCTGCTTTGATGCCTGGATCACGCTGCAACCAAATGCCGCCGACCTGCCTGGCGCGCGCCAGCGACTGGCGCAGAAATGGATGGCGGTGGGTGATGAAAAGCTCGGCATGGGCGATGTGGCCTTCGCTACCCAGGCCCTGCAACGCACCCGCGCGCTGGACCCCGCCGCACCGGGGCTGGCGCAGTTCGCGCAGCGCGTGGGCGATGCACGCGGTGGCGATTCGTCTCTGTAGAGGCGCCCCTTGCAGTGAGAACCTGTGTGATGCGCCACTACGAAGAGGCGGAGTTGAAAAACACCCGCCGCACCACCTCACGCGCCGCATCCATTGAGAAATGCGTGGACACATTGTCCAGGCCATTGCGCGAAAGCGCATTCCATAACGATTCATCGCCATGCAGCCGCACTACTGCATCGGCGAACGTGACCGGCGTGTCGGCGACCAGCACGTCGTGGCCGTCGCGCAGATGCATGCCTTCGATCGCGCAGCTCGTTGCCACCACCGGTTGGCCATGGGCCATGCTCAGATTGATCTTGCCCTTGACGCCGGCACCGTAACGCAGCGGGGCCAGCGCGATGCGTGCACCCATCATGTACGGGGTGATGTCGGGCACATGGCCATGCACGCTGACGCCATCGACCGATGCCAATGCGCGGATCTGCGGCGGGACGTCGCCACCGATGCAGTGGAAGCGGATTTCCGGCAGGGCCTGCCGGATCAGCGGGAATACTTCGCGCACGAACCACGACACCGCATCGACATTTGGCGGATGACGGAAGCCGCCAACGAATACCAGGTCATGCCGTTGCGCGAACGGCAGGCCAGGGCCGTGGATTTCGTGCAGGTTGGAGAGCACCTCGACGCGCGCGCCGGGGGCGTGTTCGTGCAGCCAGTCACGTTCGACTTCACTGACCACCACGGTGGTGTCGGCGGCGGCCACCACGGCCAGTTCCGATTGCATGCTGGCGCGAGCCGTGCGCAGCAGCAATGCATCGCCAGCCAACTCGGCCGCGCGTTGTTCGCGCAGTCCATGCAGGTCAACCGTGTCGAACACGATCTTCGCCCGTGGCGCATGCCGTCGCAGCAGCGGCAGCAACGGTGCGGCAACGGCATGGCGGCTGGCCATCACCACGTCGAAGCGCGCGCCGTGCCTGCGCAGGAAATCCGGCAATGAACCGCAATACGGCGCATGCCAGGTTTCCACACCGAGCTGTTGCAACGCCTGCACGCGTGCCGCATCCCAGGAGGTGTCCTGCGCGATGACGCACGCGTGCGCGCCCTCTTCGCGCAGCAGGCGCAGCAGGTTGAACAGCCGCAGCGAGGCCGAATCGCGGTCCGGCTGCGGCAGTTGCGCGTCGATCACCAGCACCTGCCGCTGGCCGCGATGCAGCAGCGCCGGTGTCGGCTCCGTGCCCGGCGGCAATTGCGTGGTCAGCACTTGCCGCCATTTGTCGGCGAATACTTTCGCGTTGCGCACTTGGTACGCCTTGACTCCGCCGCCGGTGTCGATACCGGCGGTGATGCCTTCCAGATGCACCACGCACGATGCTGGCTGGTACAGCACGCGCTTGCCGGCGGTGCGCACTGCGAAGGCCAGGTCGGCGTCTTCGTAATATGCCGGCGCGTAGCGCGTATCGAAACCGCCAAACGATTCGAACAACGCGCGCGGCATCGCGATCGCCGCGCCGGAGCAGTAGTCGGCATCGCGCAGGTAGCCGAAGCGCGGGTCGAACGGTGATTCGAAGCGCCCGTAATTCCATGCCGAACCATCGGAAAACACCACGCCACCGGCTTCCTGCAAGCGGCCATCGGGATACAGCAGTTGCGCGCCGACCAGGCCGGCATCGGGGATTTTTTCGAACGTGTCCAGCAACGCGTCCAGCCAGCCGGGTTGCGGCACGGTGTCGTTGTTGAGGAACACCACGTATTGGCCACGCGCCAGTGCCGCGCCATCGTTGCAGGCGGCAATGAAGCCGCCATTGCACGCGCGGCGGTGGTAGCGCAGGCCGGTAACCTGCGGCATCCGGTCTGCGGTCGGATCATCGCCACCGTCATCGACGACGATCACTTCGAATGGCGTGCTTGGCGGATGCGCGGTGAGCGCGCGCAGGCAGGCAAGGGTATGTTCGACCTGGTTGTAAACCGGGATGACGATGCTGGCGCGCGGCGCGTCGGCAACCGGCAGCGCGAACGGCGCGAATGGCGCTGCCTGCGGCAGGTACAGGTCCGTGCGTCGTTGCGGGGCCAGCATCGCCGGCTGCAGCCGGCGCGAGACGCGACGCCAGGTGGTGGCCGGGCCGTCCTCGCGCAGACTGGTCAGCAGTCGGCGCAGCAGCAACAGCAGCCTTTGCCCCCGGAAACGCGCATCGGCGAACAACGGCATTGTGTGAACGACTCCTGCGCTGCGGGACGGTTTTCAGGCCGCGCCGCCGGCCGCTGCGCTAGACTCACCTGAATTCCCATTGTCGCATCCCCGTGGCCCGCTACGAAGAAGACGATTACCTCGACGACCAGGACGACCAGTCCGACACGCCGGCTTGGCGTGATTGGCTGCTGAAGGCCGCATTGGCGGCGCTGGGCGTGGCACTGGGTTTCGGGCTTCCCTACGTGCTCTACCTGAATCATCAGGTCAGCCAGCGCTTCGGTGCGCTGCAATGGCAAGTGCCGACCCGCGTGTATGCGCGGCCATTGCGGCTGGCACCGGGCGTGGCGATGGATGCCAAGACGCTGAATACCGAGCTGGACGCGGCCTCGTATCTCGATGACGGCCAAGGCAGCACGCCGGGCCGTTATGCGCGCGAAGGCAGCAGCTTCGTCATTTCCAGTCGCGGCTTCACCGACGTCGAAGGGCCGGTCGCGCCACAGCGCCTGCGTGTCACCCTGTCCGGCGGTCGCGTGGCCACGGTGCGTGATGTGCAGCGCGGGAAGAACCTGAAATCTGCACGGCTGGATCCGGCGCGCATCGCCACCTTGTACGGGCAGAAGCAGGAGGAACGCCGCCTGATCCGCTTGGAAGACCTGCCAGAGCAACTGGTCACTGGCCTGCAGGCGGTCGAGGATCGTGATTTCCGCCGTCATCACGGCATCGACCCCAGCGGCATGTTGCGCGCCGCGTGGGTGGCGCTGAAATCCGGCGGCAAGACCCGGCAAGGTGCCAGCACCCTGACCCAGCAACTGGCGCGCAGCGGCCTGCTCGGCATCGGCAAGGAGCAGACGGCCGCGCGCAAGCTCAAGGAAATTGTCTTTGCGCTGATCCTGGAAGCACGCTACGACAAGCACACCATTCTTGAAGCCGATTTCAACCAAGTCTATTGGGGCCAGCGCGGCAGCCAGGCGATCCACGGCGTGTCGGCCGCATCGGAATACTGGTTTGGCCGCGATGTCGATGACCTGGGCACCGAACAGATCGCGCTGCTGATCGGCATCATCAAAGGTCCCTCGTACTACGACCCGCGCCGGCACCCGGAGCGCGCATTGGCACGGCGCAACCTGGCGCTGGACAAGATGTTCGAAAGCGAACTGATCGACGAGGTCGAATACAAGCGCGCCCGCGCCGCGCCGCTGGGCGTGGCCAGCGCGCCGGGCCTGCTGGCGGCCAACCGCTTCCCGGCGTATGTCGATCTGGTGCGCCGGCAGCTGGCCCGCGACTACCTAGAAAGCACCCTGCAAGGCGCGGGCCTGTCGGTGCTGACCGGCATGTCGCCCTCGGCGCAGGCGCAGGCAGAAGGCGCGGTGACGCGCACGATCAAATCGCTGCAAACCGGCAAGCGCCCGCCGCTGGAAACTGGGCTGGTGTTGACCGACGTGCACAACGGCGACGTGCTGGCCGTGGTCGGCAGCGTTGATGTGGCCAAGCCCGGCTTCAACCGCGCGGTCGAAGCGCAGCGGCCGGTCGGTTCGCTGCTCAAGCCCTTCGTCTATCTGCTGGCGCTGGCGCGGCCGGATCAATGGTCGTTGGCGAGCTGGGTGGACGATTCGCCGGTGACCGTGTCGCTGGGCAAGAACCGCAACTGGACGCCCGGCAATTCCGACGGCCGCAGCCACGGCACGGTGCGCATGCTCGATGCGCTGTCGCATTCGTACAACCAGGCCACCGTACGCGTGGGCATGAAGGTCGATCCCAAGCGCCTGGCCGAATTGATGCGGGTTCTGTCCGGGATACAGGCCGAGCCGAATCCTTCGCTGATCCTCGGTTCCACCGACCAAAGCCCCTACGCGATGGCACAGCTGTACCAGTTCCTCGCTTCGGGCGGCGAAATCCAGCCGCTGCATGCGGTGCGCGGTGTGCTTGATCCCGACGGCAAGCTGCTCAAGCGCTACGACAAGGAACCGGCCCCGGCGCAGGAAGGCGATTCCATCGCCGCCAACCTGGTCGGCGTGGCCCTGCAGCAGGTGGTCGCCGCCGGCACCGCGCGGCAACTGCTCGGCGACGGGCTGGGCCGCCTGCAACCGGCGGGCAAGACCGGTACCAGCAACGACGGCCGCGACAGCTGGTATGCCGGTTACACCGGCGACCACCTGGCGGTGATCTGGATGGGCAACGACCAGAACAAGGAAACCGGCCTGTATGGCGCGACCGGCGCGATGCGCGTGTGGTCGGGCATCTTCCAGAACCTGCCCAGCGCGCCGCTGACGGTGTCGGGCAAGGGCCTGGAATGGCAATGGGTGGTCGGCGGCAGTACCACCGACGCCGGTTGTCCCGGCGCACGCCGCTTGCCGTTCGTCACCGGTTACGCGCTGCCGTATCAGGCATGCAGCTTCGAGTCCGAAACCATCGACGAAGGGCAACAAGCCGAAGGTGGCGGCTGGCGCAAGTGGTTCGGCTTGCCGCCGAAACAGGATGAAACTCCGCAACCGGCACAAGAGACACCATGAAACACAGCGCTTCCGTCCTGACCCTTGGCGTCGTCGTGTGGCTTGCCGCTTGCGCGCCGCCGCCACCGGTCAAGCCCACCGTGCCGGTGGTGCCGCCGCAACAACGCTTGGCTGCCGTGCAGGCCGCCGCCGGTGGCGAAGACCGCGAACTGACCGTGCAACCACTGCGCGATCCGCAGGTCGAGGATTTGCGCGCCAAGGCGGCGCAGGCGATGACCGCGCATGGCTACAGCACAGCTGCCGACGCCTTGAACCAAGCCTTGATGATCGTCGCCGACGATCCGGCGGTATTGCAAGAACGCGCCGAAGTGGCGCTGGTGCAAGGCGATTACGAACGTGCGCAAACCCTGGCCCAACGCGCAGTGGAACTGGGTTCGGCCGTCGGCCCGCTGTGTCGCCGGCACTGGGCAACGCTGGAACAGGCGCAGCAGGCGCGTGGGATGGAGGCGGAAGCGGCCGTTTCGCACGGCAAGATCGAAGGCTGCACGGTATCGGGCATCAACCGGATGTAATGCGGGTAAAACGATAAGCTTCACTCGTCTCCCTTCACCCGTCTCCCGTTTTTCCCCATGTCCCGACTCGCCGCCGCCAGTCGCGAAGCCCTCAGCGAAGGCGGGGCGCTTGCGCACCAGCTTGATGGCTTCGCGCCACGCGAGGCGCAACTGCGCCTGACCGAGGCGATCGCCGATGCCTTCGACGGTCGCGAAGTGCTGCTGGCCGAGGCCGGCACCGGCACTGGCAAGACCTTCGCGTACCTCACCCCGGTGTTGCTGTCGGGCATGAAGACCATCATCAGCACCGGCACCCGTGCCCTGCAGGACCAGCTCTATCATCGCGATCTCCCGCGTGTGCGCAAGGCGCTGGGCACCGGCCACAGCTCGGCGTTGTTGAAGGGCAGGGCGAATTACCTGTGCAAATACCGGCTGGAAAAGGCTCGAGGCGAGCCTCGTCTTTTGAATGGCATGTTCACCACGCGTGAGCAGATCGGCCAGTTCCAGCGCATCGTGGCATGGGCCGGGCGCACGCAGTACGGCGACATGGCGGAGCTGGACAGCCTGCCAGACGATTCGCCGCTGCTGCCGATGGTCACTTCGACGATAGATAACTGCCTCGGCAGTGAATGCCCATTCTGGGAAGAATGCTTCGTGGTGCAGGCGCGGCAGCGTGCGCAGGCAGCGGACGTGGTTGTCGTCAACCATCACCTGTTGCTGGCAGACCTGGCGCTGAAGCAGGAAGGCTTCGGCGAGATCCTGCCCGGCGCTCAGGCTTTCGTCATCGACGAAGCGCACCAGTTGCCGGAGCTGGCGGCCAATTTCTTCGGCGAAGGCTTCGGCATGCGCCCCTTGCAGGAATTGCTGCGCGACTGCATCGGTGAATGCAAGGACGTACCCGGTGCGCTGGCCGCCATGCAGCCGCCGGTGCGTGCGGTGGAACAAGCACTGCGTGAACTGCGCGCGGCAATGGACGGCCTGCCAGCACGCGGCACCCGCCAGCGCGCATTGGGCCGGCGCGAAGTGGAAGAGGGTTTCGACAACCTGCATGACGCGCTGGCGCAATTGCGCGGCGTGCTGGAGCCGTTGAAGGAATCTTCGCCCGGCTTCGATTCGTGCCTGGCGCGTTGCCTGGATGTGATGGCGCGGCTGGATCGTTGGTTGGGGGAGGAAAAAACGGAAAAAACGGGGTCAGAGTACGTTTTCGACGAAGGCGATTCGGAATCCGGAGATGCCGACTCGAAAACGTACTCTGACCCCGTTTTTTCCCCTGACGTCCATTGGTACGAACTCAGCCAGCGCGGCTTCCGTTGCCAGCGCACGCCGCTGGACGTGTCCGGGCCGCTGCGCGAACACCGCGAAAAATCCCGCGCGGCATGGGTATTCACGTCGGCCACGCTGGCGGTGGGCGGCAGTTTCGACCACGTCGCGCAGCGGCTGGGCTTGGACGATCCGCACACGCTGCTGCAACCCAGCCCGTTCGATTGGCCGCATCAGGCGCTGTGTTATCTGCCGCCGAACCTGCCTGAACCCAATGCCCAAGGTTTCGGCAAGGCATTGATCGCGACGCTACTGCCGGTGCTGCGTGCATCCAATGGCCGTGCCTTCCTGCTGTTTGCCTCGCACCGCGCCTTGCGCGAGGCGGCAGAAGCCTTGCGCGATTCGCCTTGGCCATTGTTCGTGCAGGGCGAAATGCCGAAGGCAACGCTGTTGCAGCGTTTCCGCGAATCCGGCAATGGCGTGCTGCTGGGCACGGCCAGTTTCCGCGAGGGCGTTGACGTGGTCGGCGATGCGCTGAGCGTGGTCGCGATCGACAAGCTGCCGTTTGCCGCGCCGGACGATCCGGTGTTCGAAGCACGCCTGGATGCGATCCGTCGCAGCGGCGGCAACCCGTTCCGCGACGAGCAACTACCGCAGGCAGTGATCGCGTTGAAGCAGGGCGTGGGCCGCCTGATCCGCAGCGAAACCGACCGTGGCGTGCTGGTGCTGTGCGACCCGCGCCTGATCGGCAAGAACTACGGCAAGGTGTTCCTGGACTCGCTGCCGCCGTTCACCCGTACACGCGCGGTGCAGGATGTGATTGCATTTTTCGGTGGCGACGAAGTTGTCGAGCCACTCGTGCCGGCTATGGATGAGGAAGACGATTGGCAGCGTGTGATGCGTTTTTGATCGCCCTGACCGGGTGTTGTCCGGCTCGCGACGATCAAAAGCGGTTACGCTTCCGGTATTTCCTGTTTCCGGCCTTCCGTCATGCCTCGACACGCCCGTGGCTTCGATACCGAAGCGGCCTACGACCATCTAAGCAAGCGCGACCGCAAGCTGGGCGCATGGATGAAGCGCGTCGGCTATCTCGAAGCCGAACCCCGCTGGCGCAAGTCGTTCGACCCGGTCGATGCATTGGCCCGCGCGATCCTGTTCCAGCAACTCAGCGGCAAGGCCGCCGGCACGATTGTTGGCCGGGTCGAAGCCGCCATCGACAGCCAGCGCCTGCATTTCGACACGCTAGCGCGAATCGACGATGTAGGCCTGCGTGCCTGTGGCGTTTCCGGCAACAAGACCCTGGCGCTGCGCGACCTGGCCGCACGCGAGGAGCGCGGCGAAATCCCCACGCTGCGGCAGATGGCCACGATGCATCACGACGAAATCGTCGCCGCGCTGGTGCCGATCCGCGGCATCGGCCGCTGGACGGTGGAAATGATGCTGATGTTCCGCCTGGGCCGTCCGGACATCCTGCCGATCGACGACCTCGGCATCCGCAAGGGCGCGCAACGCGTGGACAAGCTGGAAGAGATGCCCACGCCGAAGCAACTACTGGCACGCGGCGAGAAGTGGGGCCCGTACCGCACCTATGCCAGCCTGTACCTGTGGCGGATTGCCGATGGCGAAGGGCAGAACGTCACCGTGCCGAAGACCAATCGCTCGCAGGATTAGGTTCGCAGGATTGGGTTTGTGTTGACAATCGCTATACGGCCCGGCACCATGCTGTATATCCATTGTGTATCTGGAGTGCCGCCATGCGCGTCGCCGCCATCAATCTGCGGGCCAAGCCGGAACAGCGCGACCTGATCGACCGCGCTGCCGAAGTACTGGGCAAGACCCGTTCCGATTTCATGCTGGAAACCGCCTGCCAGCGCGCGCAGGACGTATTGCTGGACCAAGTGTTCTTCACCCTGACCGCAAAGCAGTACCAGGAAGTGCTGGACTATCTCGACGGCCCGCCCGAACCCAATCCGGGGCTGGATCGGTTGAGGGCTGTCGTGCCGCCATGGAAGCGCGCCGATGCAGTCACCCCTGAGTGATCCGCAGGCGCTGTCGTCGGCGCACGAGGTGGACGGGTTTGATTGTGGCGAGCCGGAGTTGAATGACTGGCTGCTTCGTCGTGCCTTGACCAATCAACTTGGCGGGGCCAGCCGGACCTTTGTCGTGGTGGATGCGGACGACAAGGTACGGGGCTATTACACGCTGGCGGCCGGCGCGCTGTCGCATGAGCTGGCGACGGGCAATGTTCGCCGCAACATGCCTGATCCGATCCCGATGATCCTGTTGGCGCGCTTGGCAGTGGATGTGCGAGCGCAAGGCATCAAATTGGGCGGCGGCATGTTGCAAGACGCAGAGGAGCGCGTCAGGTTGATCGCCGAAAATGCCGGCGTGCGCGCCTTGCTGGTGCATGCCATGCACGAACGTGCAGCGCAGTTCTACCAGCATTACGGCTTCCGGCCATCGCCGATCCGCCCGTTGACCTTGATGCTGCGGTTGTAGCCTTCGTTACTTGATGAAATACCAATGCCACGGCTCGTAAACGATGCCGTGCGGGTTGTTCTTCGGATAACTCATGCGAAAGCCGAATTCGCCGGCATGTTGTGCCAGCCATGCGAAGGCAGCGGTGTTCTCGAAGGATTCTTCGGCTGGCGGTTCACCGGGCGTGCCGATGTCCAGTGCGTGGCCACTGTGGTGCTCGCTGTAACCGGGCGCGGCATTGACGGCGAGGATTTGTTCGACGCTTTGCCCGCGCGCGAGTTTGCGTTCGAAGATGCCGAGTTGGTAATCGTGGCTGCGATAGCCTGAAATCGCGTCCAGCACGATACCGTCGTGGCCGGCAGCTTCGCGCATCGTGTGCCAAGCGCGCGCTGCGTTGCGGCCCAGCCACAGCGGGCGGCGATAGCGGTCGAAGCCGGCCAGCGTCAGCGTGGCCGGTTCGGCAATCAATGCCAAGCCGGTGCGCGCTTCGTAAGCGGCCGCGTCAAGGCCGAGCAGGTCGAGGCGCTGTTGCAGGCCCTGCAATGGCAATTCGCCTTCGTCGTGCCGGGTTGAAGCCAGTGCATCAAGCGCGGCATCGCTGTCGATGTCGTGCATCCAGCGTGGCAGCAGCGGCAACAGGCCGCGTGGCGATGCGGCGGCCAGGTAGCGGCCATCGCGCTTGCGGCGCAGGCACCATTGCGATTGCGCCAATGCACGCGCATCGGCGTTGCCGCGTGCGCGCAGCAGCCAGGCCGGCCACAGTTCGATGTCGGGTGTGTTGAGCAGGGTGCGATAGTGAAGGCGCATCGGTGCAGATTAGCGGGTTTCCCGCGCTAACTCGCGCAGCCTGTCCAGCAGGGCGCGCGGGTCACGCGGTTCCAGCAGCAGGTCGTGCTTGCCTCGCGTGGGCAGCCACAATTTCCAGCGGCCATCGCTGATGGCAACAAAGGTCTTGCGCCGATCACGCAAGCGGTAGAACCAGCCGCTCTTGAAGCCGGGCAGGGTATAGCCATTGCTCTTCATACCGGGCCGCAGTTCCGTGTGCTCGTCCAGATCGACGATGCGTGCGTGTTCAAGGTCAAGGTCGGCCAGTGCCACGCGGGCGTGGTAGAAGGTCGAGCGCACGTCCAGCGTGCTGCCATCCAGCGCCAGTGCATGGCGACGCATCAACGCGCTCAGCCCCAGCCACACTGGTACGACGATCACCGCAACCATGCCCAATGAAGCGGCCCAGGTCAGTGGCCAACTGCCGGCTACCAGGTTCAATTTCGGATCCGGTTGCCTCACTTCCAGCGCAGTGGCGATCAGCGCGACCAGCGTGATCCCCAGCGGCAGTACCACACACAGCAGGAACATCCACGTTTTGGCGCGGGAACTGGCCGGCGCAAGTTGCAGGCGCGGGTCGTCGTGCTTGTTCGCATTCACAGGCTTTTCCCCAGCAAGGGCAACAATACGTGCAGCACGATGTCGGCGCTGAAATGCGCGACGATGGCCATTTCCAGGCCGCGTTTCCAGTACAGCCAGCCGCAAACCATGCCGGCGATGGCATTCAGCAATACGGTGCGGGATACGACGATGGCATCCAACCCCCAGACATGGTTCGCAGTCGGCAAGTGGCCAATGCCGAACAGCACGGCGGCAATGACAAGGGCGATCCAATAGACGCGCGGTGCAGGCTTGGCCTTTTTCAACATCGCCACCGTCCACACCAGCAGCGTCATCAGGAACAAGCGCAGTTGCAGTTCTTCGGCAATGCCGCCATAGAACGAAGCCAGCAAGCCGTTGAGCGCCGATTGCCCCGCACCGGCAGTGGCCGGTGGGTTGACCGGTGTGGGCAGGAACGGATCAATCACGGCAGACAACGCAACGATCAACAGCGCGGCGGCGACGCCCAGAAGGATGGCTTGCACGGGCTTCAATGGCGAGGCCAGTGGCCGCTTGGCAAACCAGTGCTGCAACAGTGGCGCACCCAGCCCGACCCGGTGGCCCATGCGCAGGCCAGCCAACGACATCAGCCCGACCACCACCAATGCCTGCATCGATTGCGCGACCACCAGTACCCACATCGGCACCGGCAGCACGGCGAATTTCTGCGGCATCAGCTGCATCAGGTAGGGCATCAGCATCGCCACGGCCAGCGCTGACGCCGCGCCCAGCAGGGTGGCGATTTTCAAATCAGGCTTCCACGGCGTGGTGGAGGCGGGCAGGGCGGTGGTGGTGGACATTCAGGCTTCCTTCTTGAACAACAGCGTGGGCGAGGACATGGTCGGCGTGGTGTGCATCATGTTGACCAGCTCCCAGCCGGCGCGGCCATGCTTGTCGAGTTCTTCCTGCAGGGCTTCAAGCTTGAAGCCGCCCATCAGGCCGGTTTTCACTTCCACCACCAGGTATTTCCACGTTTTGCTCATGTCGGTTCCTCCGGCTTGGTTTTCGGTGCGGGCAAGCGCCCGGCCTTGCGCAGCGCATCGCGCAGCACGTATTCGATCTGCGCGTTGAGGCTGCGCAACTCGTCGTCGGCCCAGCGCTGTGCCGCCGCCAGGACGTCGGCATTGATGCGCAGCGGATAGGCTTTTTTCTCGGTCATTGCGGTAGGGCCGGGATTCGTGATTCGGGATTGGGGATTCGGAAAGAGCAGTCGGCCTTCGCTTTTGCGAATCCCGAATCTCCAATTCCGAATCTCCGCTCCATCAATACAAGCTGCCGGTATTGACCACCGGCGTGGTCGGGCGGTCGCTGCACAGCACCGTCAGCAGGTTGCTGACCATCTGCGCCTTGCGCTCCTCGTCCAGTTGCACCATGCCGGTCTTCTGCAATTCCACCAGTGCCATCTCGACCATGCCGACCGCGCCGGCCACGATCTGGGTCCGTGCGGCGACCACCGCGTTGGCCTGCTGGCGTTGCAGCATGGCCTGGGCGATTTCCGCCGCATAGGCCAAGTGGCTGATGCGCGCGTCGATCACCTGCACGCCGGCGTTGGCCAAGCGTTCGGCCAGTTCTTCCTGCAGGTGTTGCGAGATTTCCGCCGCGTGGCTGCGCAGCGACAATTGGTTGGGTTCGTGTTGGTCGTAGGGATAGCTGGTAGCCATCGCGCGCAGCGCCGATTCGGACTGGATGTGCACGAAGCTTTCGTAGTCATCGACGTTGTAAACGGCTTCGGACGCATCGACGACTTGCCACACGATCACCGCGGCGATTTCGATCGGGCTGCCGTCCAGTTCGTTGACCTTGAGCTTGCCGGATTCGAAGTTGCGCACGCGCTGGCTGATCTTCTTTTTGGAGTAGAAGGGGTTGTTCCAGCGCAGGCCGTTGTCCTTGACCGTGCCGACATACTTGCCGAACAGGCTGAGCACGGCGGCCTGGTTGGGTTGCACGGTGTAAAGGCCGATCAGGCTGAGGAAGGCGGCGATGCCGACCACGACACCAGCTAGGATCAGTGCCACGGATTCGGGGCCGTTCTCCGGGTCGGGGCCGACACCGCTGGCGACCAGCCACACGGCAGCGGCGGCCAGCACCAGCACGCCGATCAGGTAGGGAATGCCGGGCAGGGAGCGGATGGGGTTCTCTTTCATGGCGGTTCTCCGGGTGATTGGAAAGAAAGATATCAATTTGATATCAGATGTCAAGAAGCCATCATGCTCGTCATCACCGGCGGGGCTTCGTCCCGGAACCGTTAGAATCACCGTCCCTCACTGCATTCCTCCGCCCATGACCACGCTCGGCACACCGCTTTCGCCTTCCGCCACCCGCGTCTTGCTGCTCGGCTCCGGCGAACTGGGCAAGGAAGTGGCCATCGAATTGCAGCGTTTCGGCGTCGAAGTGATCGCCGCCGACCGCTATGCCGACGCCCCGGCGATGCAGGTCGCGCACCGCAGCCATGTGCTGGACATGCTTGATCCGGCCGCGCTCAAGGCCTTGATCGAAAAGGAAAAGCCGCACCTGGTGGTGCCGGAAATCGAGGCCATCCACACCGAAACCCTGATCGAGCTGGAACGCGAGCAAAACCTCAAGGTCATCCCGACTGCCCGCGCCGCCTGGCTGACGATGGACCGCGAAGGCATCCGCCGCCTCGCCGCCGAAACCCTGGGCCTGCCGACCTCGCCGTACCGCTTCGTCGATACCGCCGCCGAATACCGCGAAGCCATCGCCGCCATCGGCCTGCCCTGCGTGGTCAAGCCGGTGATGAGTTCCTCCGGCAAGGGCCAGAGTACCGTCCGCAACGAAGCCGATATCGATGCCGCGTGGGAATACGCGCAGACCGGCGGCCGCGCCGGCGCCGGCCGCTGCATCGTCGAGGGCTTCGTCGATTTCGATTACGAAATCACCCTGCTGGCCGTGCGCCATGCCGGCGGCACCTCCTTCTGCAAGCCGATTGGGCACTTGCAGAAGGACGGGGACTACCGCGAAAGCTGGCAGCCGCAACCCATGTCGCCGCTGGCGCTGAACCGCGCGCAGGAAATCGCCAAGAAAATCACCGACGAACTGGGCGGCTGGGGCGTGTTCGGCGTGGAATTGTTCGTCAAGGGCGGGGAGGTGTGGTTCAGCGAAGTCTCGCCGCGCCCGCACGATACTGGTCTGGTCACCCTGGTATCGCAGGACCTCAGCGAATTCGCCCTGCACGCCCACGCCATCCTCGGCCTGCCGGTGCCGGACATCCGCCACTACGGCGCATCGGCCAGTTGCGCGCTGCTGGCGCAGGGCAATGGGGTGCCGAAGTTCAGCAATGTCGCCGCCGCACTGGCGCGGCCGGACAGCTCGCTGCGCCTGTTCGGCAAACCCCGGGTAGAAGGCCAGCGCCGCGTCGGCGTGACCCTGGCGCGTGGCGAGAACATCGACGTGGCCCGCGCGATTGCCCGCGATGCGGCGGCAGCGATCGGCATCGAGTTGGAGTGACCGGACAGGTTGATCGATTCGATCATTGATACCAAAGGCGACGATACAATCGCCCGCCGCAGCGCTACGCTTGGCCCGTTTCCGACCCTTGGGAGAGGGAAATGGGCTACGAAGCCGAATACCGCCGCTCCATCGAGCAACCTGAAGCCTTCTGGGCCGAGGCCGCCCAGGCCATCGAATGGCGCAAGCCGCCCGAACGCATCCTCGACTATTCGAAGCCGCCGTTCCGCAAGTGGTTCGTCGGCGGCCTGACCAACCTGTGCCACAACGCGGTGGACAGGCATCTGGCCGAACGCGCCGACCAACTCGCGCTGGTCGGCATTTCCACCGAAACCGGCCAGACCCGCGAGATCGCCTACGCGCAATTGCATCGCGAAGTGAACACCTTCGCCGCGGTGCTGCAATCGCTGGGCGTGGGCAAGGGCGACCGCGTGGTGATCTACCTGCCGCACACGCCCGAGGCGGTGTTCGCAATGCTGGCCTGCGCGCGCATCGGCGCGATCCACTCCGTCGTGTTCGGCGGATTCGCCGCGCACAATCTCGCGCTGCGCATCGACGACGCGCAACCGAAGGTGCTGGTCTGCGCCGACGCCGGCATGCGTGGCGGCAAGGTCATCCCGTACAAGCCGCTGGTCGATGAGGCGCTGGGCAAGGCTGCATCGCCACCGCCGCACGTGCTGGTGATCAATCGCGGGCTGGACGAAAACCTGTCGATGCAGGCTGGCCGCGATGTCGAATACAACTCGGCACGCGCCGCGCATGAAGATGCACAAGTGCCGGTGGAGTGGCTGGAATCCAACGAACCCAGCTACATCCTCTACACCAGCGGCACTACCGGAAAGCCCAAGGGCGTGCAGCGCGATGTCGGCGGTTACGCGGTGGCGCTGGCCTTGTCGATGCGCACCATCTACGACGTCGGCCCCGGCCAGGTGTTCTTCTCCACCTCGGACGTGGGCTGGGTGGTCGGGCATTCGTACAACGTCTATGCACCGCTATTGGTCGGTGCCACGTCGATTCTGTACGAAGGCCTGCCGACCGTGCCTGACCCCGGCATCTGGTGGAAGATCTGCGAAGACTATGGCGTGCGCACGATGTTCTCCTCGCCGACCGCGATCCGCGCGTTGAAGAAATTCGACGTGGATTTCATTCGCCGCCACGACTTGTCGAAGCTGGAATACCTGTTCCTTGCCGGCGAACCGCTGGACGAACCGACCGCCGAATGGATCACCGGCGCGCTGGGCAAGCCGGTGATCGACAACTACTGGCAAACCGAAACCGGCCTGCCGGTGCTGGCCCTGCATCCGGGCCTGGAAATGAAGCCGATCAAACTCGGCTCGCCCGGCTTGCCGAATCTAGGCTGCCGCCTGCGCGTGATCGACGAGGCCACCGGCAACGATGCCCAACCTGGTGAAAAAGGCGTGCTGGTGATCGAACCACCGCTGCCGCCGGGTTGCATGAGCACGGTGTGGGGTGATGACGAACGCTTCCTCAATAGCTACTTCAGCCACTTCAAGGAACTGCTTTATTCCTCGCTGGATTGGGCGATCCGCGATGAGGACGGCTACACCTTCATCCTTGGCCGCACTGATGACGTGATCAACGTGGCCGGTCATCGCCTGGGCACGCGCGAGATCGAGGAGTCGGTATCCGGTTTCGCCGCCGTGGCCGAAGCGGCCGTGATCGGCGTGCATGACGAAATCAAGGGCCAGGTGCCGGTGGTGTTCGCCACCTTGCGCCAGAGTACCGATGCGGCGGATGCGCGCACGCAGGCGGCCGAAGGCATGCGCAAGACGGTCGAGCAGACGCTCGGTGCGGTGGCGCGGCCGGCGCGGGTGTATATCGTCAATCAGTTGCCGAAGACGCGCTCGGGCAAGTTGTTGCGGCGTTCGTTGCAGGCTTTGGCACAAGGTGCGGATCCGGGCGACTTGTCCACGCTGGATGATCCGAACGCGCTGGAAGAAGTGAAGCGTGCACTGGAGCGTGGGCCGGAAGTTGGCAACTGACTTTGATGCTTTTCAAAGCCCCTCTCCCCTCGGGAGAGGGGTTGGGGTGAGGGTACGGGGCGAAGCCGCGCGGTGTTTGACGGAAGCCTTGAACCAAAAGCATTGACCAGACATTCGTCTGTTGAAAAGCATTTCGCGCTGGCGCGCGACTTACTTTTCTTTGCTTGTGCAAAGAAAAGTAAGCAAAAGAAAGCACACCCCGTCGGCGCGCCCGTCGCTTCGCGACGGGTTCGCAAGGCCGGCGGGAATTTTCTTAAGCCGCATCGTGCGGCTAAGAAAACGGCGCACATCCATGTGCGCCGCCCCTGCGGGGTTTGTCCCACCGGCCTTGCCGCGCCTCAAGGGGCCCCGAAAGTCAAAAGCCAAGTCAAAATCCACGGCAACGGCAACGGCAACGGCGCGGCTTCCGCTTTGCTCGTCATTCCCGCCTGCGCGGGAATGACGAGCAAAAGCGGCATTCCCGTTCTCTTCGTGTTCCCTACGCTTCCGGCGCAATCCCCGCATAACTGGCACGTGGGCGGATCAGGCTGCCTTGGGCTTGTTGTTCCAGTGCGTGCGCCAGCCAGCCGGCGAGGCGGGAGGTGGCGAAGATCACCAGTGCGGCGGTGGCCGGCAGATCGTTGAAGCGGCAGGTCGCGGCCAGCAGGCAGTCGATGTTCGGGCGTTGGCCGCTGATTTCCTCGGCGGCGGCGATCAGGGCTTCGAATGCCGCCAGTTCCGGCGTGCCGGCGTGGCGTGTGCGCAGGCACGTGAGCACTGCGGCAGCGCGGGGATCACCGTGCGGGTACAGGGCGTGGCCGAAGCCGGGCAGGTCGTCGCCGCGTTGCCAGCGTTCGGCGATGAAATCGCGGGGTGAGGCCGCTTCCGCCGCATCGCCAATCAAGGCATAAGCGCGCGCGGTTGCACCGCCGTGGCGCGGGCCGGACAGAGCGGCCAGGCCGGCGCAGACCGTGCCGTGCAGGTGCGCGCCGGTCGAGGCGACCACGCGCGCGGCGAAGGCGGAGACGTTCAATTCGTGGTCGGCGCAGACGATCAACGCGGTGCGCAGCAGTTCGGCGAAGTCTTCGTCATCGGGTTTCCAGCATTGCGCCAGCAGTCGGTGCACCGGGCCGGCCGAGGGTGGTTGCGCGACCAGCAGGGCGGCGTTGTGGCGCAGCAGGCCGGCGGCGACCTGGTGGCGCACGCGGGTGGCGGAATTGAACGAATGGCGCACATCCAGTGCCAGCAGCGGGATCGCGGACATCGCGCGTTCCAGCGGCGGCAGGCTGGCATCGGCTGCGATGGTGGCCACGCGCTCGGGCCAGTGTTCGTCGAAATTCGCCGCGAATGGGTCGTGCCCGTCGCAATCCCACAGCCGCCGCGCCACGTCTTCCAGCGTCGCGCCTTCCTGCACCAGCGCCACGGCGGAGTGCCCGCGGTAATACGGCCCGTCCGGGCGGATCAGCGAAATCCGCGTTTCCAGCACCGGCAGGCCGCGATCCAGGCTTTGCGCCGCGCCACGCGCCGCGCCGCGACCGGCGCGCTTGCGGGCGGCCAGCCGTTCCACGTCTCGGCGCGGGTACAGGCGGCTGCGATGGTCCTTGCCGGGGCGCGATTCCAGCAGGCCACGGCTGACGTAGGCGTACAGCGTGGCCTGGTTGATGCCGAGGATGTGGCAGGTTTCGCGGGCGGAGAGCAGTTCTTGGGACATGCGGAAATATTGATTTATCGAATCAAGATTGATCAACCATGAAGATGGTGCCAGATTTGCGGCCCGTCGCGGGGATTGCCATTGCCTCGCCAGCCATGACCGGCACAACGCGCCGGCCGCCGCCAACAGGAGTCTTGTCATGACCCAACTTTCCGCCGGCGCGAAATTCCGCGCTGCGCTTGCCGCCGAAAAGCCCTTGCAGGTGATCGGCGCGATCAACGCCAACCATGCCCTGCTGGCCAAGCGCGCCGGCTACAAGGCGATCTACCTCAGCGGTGGTGGCGTCGCCGCCGGCTCGCTGGGCCTGCCGGACCTGGGCATCAACACGCTGGAAGACGTGTTGATCGACGTGCGTCGCATCACCGACGTCTGCGACCTGCCGCTGCTGGTCGATATCGACACCGGCTTCGGTGCGAGTGCATTCAATATCGAACGCACGGTGAAGTCGCTGATCAAGGCCGGTGCCGGCGCCTGCCATATCGAAGACCAGGTTGGCGCGAAGCGTTGCGGCCATCGCCCGGGCAAGGAAATTGTCTCGGCGCAGGAAATGAGCGACCGGGTGAAAGCCGCCGCCGATGCGAAGACCGACAAGGACTTCTTCATCATCGCGCGCACCGATGCGATCCAGGCCGAAGGCGTCGATGCGGCGATCGAGCGTTCGCTCAAGTACGTCGAAGCCGGCGCGGACGGCATCTTCGCCGAAGCCTCGTATGACCTAGACACCTACAAGCGTTTCGTTGACGCGGTGAAGGTGCCGGTGCTGGCCAACATCACCGAATTCGGCGCAACGCCGCTGTTCACCCGCGACGAACTGGCCAGCGTCGGCGTGGCGATCCAGTTGTATCCGTTGTCGGCCTTCCGCGCCGCCAACAAGGCTGCCGAAAATGTTTATGCGGCGATCCGCCGCGATGGCCACCAGAAAGCCGTGATCGACAGCATGCAGACCCGCGCCGAGTTGTACGAAAGCATCGGCTACCACGCCTTCGAGCAGAAGCTCGATGCCTTGTTTGCCGCGAAGAAATAACGGAGGAACCACGATGAGCACCGAAACCACTACTGCTGGCTTCAAGCCGAAAAAATCCGTCGCCCTGTCCGGCACCGCCGCCGGCAATACCGCGCTGTGCACCGTGGGCCGTTCCGGCAACGACCTGCACTATCGCGGCTACGACATCCTGGATCTGGCCGCCGCCAGCGAGTTCGAGGAAATCGCGTATTTGCTGGTCCACGGCAAGCTGCCGAACAAAGCCGAACTGGCCGGCTACAAGATCAAGCTGAAGGCATTGCGCGGCATCCCGGCCTCGGTCAAGACCGCGCTGGAACAACTGCCGCCCTCGTCGCACCCGATGGACGTGATGCGCACCGGCGTGTCGGTGCTCGGCTGCGTCAAGCCGGAAAAGGACGACCACAACCATCCCGGCGCGCGCGACATCGCCGACAAGCTGATGGCGTCGCTGGGTTCGATGCTGCTGTACTGGTATCACTTCGCCTACAACGGCAAGCGCATCGAGGTGGAAACCGATGACGACAGCATCGGCGGCCACTTCCTGCACCTGCTGCATGGCGAGAAGCCGCGCGATTCGTGGGTCAAGGCCATGCACACCTCGCTGGTGCTGTATGCCGAACACGAATTCAACGCCAGCACCTTTACCTGCCGCGTCATCGCCGGTACCGGCAGCGACATGTATTCGGCCATCGCCGGCGGCATCGGCGCGCTGCGCGGGCCCAAGCATGGCGGCGCGAACGAAGTGGCCTTCGAAGTGCAGAAGCGCTACGACACGCCGGATGAGGCGGAAGAAGACATCAAGGCGCGCGTCGAGCGCAAGGAAGTGGTGATTGGCTTCGGCCACCCGGTCTATACCGTCAGCGACCCGCGCAACAAGGTCATCAAGCAGGTGGCGAAGGAACTGTCGGCCGAGCGCAGCGACATGAAGATGTACGACATCGCCGAGCGCCTGGAAACGGTGATGTGGGACGTCAAGAAGATGTTTCCCAACCTGGACTGGTTCAGCGCAGTCAGCTACCACATGATGGGCGTGCCGACCGACATGTTCACCCCGCTGTTCGTGATCGCTCGCACCGCCGGTTGGAGCGCGCACATCATCGAGCAGCGCATCGACGGCAAGATCATCCGCCCCAGCGCCAACTACACCGGGCCGGAAGACCAGGCCTTCGTGCCGCTGTCCAAGCGCGCGTGAGAAAGCGGTATCCCGCCGGGGTGCGCTGCAGCCCCGGCTTCCCATCTGGGAGATGGTGGCGGGAATGTGACGGCCAGCCGGAATCCCCTGCCCGTGCGCGGTAACAATACGTGCGAGAGGCGGCGGGGGAAGCCGCCACAGGGGAACCACAATGCCTTACATCAAGACCGATGCCGGCCGGCAGGAGATCGAGCAGCGCACGCGCAAGTTGCCGGCGGCCCTGCGTTCGATCCTGCTGATGATCGACGGCCAGCGCAGCGATGCCGAACTGGCTTCGCTGATCCAGTCACTGCGTGCACCGGCTGACACCTTGCAGCAACTGCTGGAGATGGGGCTGGTCGAACAGCCATCGGCGGCAGTCGGCGCCGTCAGCGCCACCGCCAGTGCATCCAGCATGCCCGGCACGCCGGTGTCGATGATCGCCGCCGACCGCTACAAGGCGCTGTATGACCTGATGTTCGAGGCCATCCGTGCACACCTGGGCCTGAAGGGTTACTTCCTGCAATTGAAGGTAGAGCGCTGCGCCACCGCGGCAGAGCTGGAAGTGCTGGTGCCGGACGTTGTCACCGCCTTGTCCAAGGCCAAGAGCGACGCACTGGCCAAGCGCTGGCTGGGTGATGCGCAGGTGATCCTGGAAGCGGAAGCGGCATGAATCCGTAGAAAATCTGGCAGAAAAGCCCGCACCGGTTCACCGATGCGGGCTTTTTTCGTTCTTCAGGCCAGGCCTTCGGCCTTGAACGCGGCCTGCACGCCGGCATCGGCATCCATGCGCTGCTTGAAAGCGGCCAGGTTGTCGAAGCCGGTCATGTCCACGTCGACGAACGCGGCCCAGCGCAGGGTCATGTACAGATAGGGGTCGGCAAAACTGCGGAAGCCGGCCAGCCACGGCGACTTCGCCAGTTGTGCATCGGCAGTGGCGAACAGGCCACGCAGGCGCGTGCGTGCGGCGGCTTTCAGCGCGTCGTATTGCGATTCATCAGCGATGAACTTGGCCGGGCCGAAGGCCGGCACGAAGGCCGGGTGCAAGTCGGAATTGACGAAGGCCAGCCAGCGCGTGGCTTCGGCGCGTTGCCGTGGCGAGCCGTCGCCAGCCAGTTGCGCCTGCGGGAACAGATCGGCGATGTAGCCCATGATCGCGGCGTTCTGGGTCAGGACGAAATCACCATCCACCACGGTGGGCACCGAGCCGGCGGGGTTGATCGCCAGGTAATCGGCGGCCTTCATCTCGGCAGCGGTCAGGATCTGAACTTCGAACGGCTGGCCGGTCCATTGCAATGCGATGTGCACGGCGGTGGAACAGGCACCGGGCTTGCTGAAAAGCTTCATGCGGTTTCGACGGTTGCGGAAGGGGCCATCACTATATCGTGCGGCCCCGCGCCTCAGGCGTCGGCGTCATGTTGCTGGATGACACGCACTGTTTGGCAATGGTTGTTGTTTCCTGGTTGTTGGTGAGGCGCGATTCCCGCCGCTCCACCGACAACCAACAACCAAGAAAACGCAGCCCGGCGTCAGGAACGCGGTTTCAGCTTCTGCACCTTGAGGAAGGTGTGGTCGCCGATCGTCGCCACCTGGTAGGCGTTGCGCCAGCTTGGCGCGGCGATGTCGTGGGCCATGAAGTGGCTGGCGCCAGGCACGATTTCCTCGCGCTGGCCGGACGGCAGCGCCCAGTTGCGCTCCGCGCCGAGGGCGACCTTGATCGACTTGGCCCAGGCGTCGTCGTTCTTCAGCCGGGTATTGGCCGGGACGATGGACGGCGCGAACTGCTTGCGCGCGGTCACCACCTGGCACATCGAATCACCCCACAGGCCGCTGTCGAGGCGGCGCAGGGCGACCTCGGCCACGGCCTGCTGGCCGCGCAGGGTCTGGTCGCGGGCTTCCAGATAGACCGTGGTGGAAAGGCACAGCGAGTCGGCGGCCGGCTGCGGCAGCAATTGCGACAGCCAGAGAATCCAGGCCAGTTTCATTGTTACTCCTTGCTCCGTCTTGCCCGCGTGCCGCCGGCTTCCCGATGGGGAGTCGGCGACGACACGTATGGGGCGTCATGGGGAGGCGACCATCACGCGGGTCGCCCGGGTCCGGCCCGAAAGAGGGGCCGATATGGCCTGCCGGAACTGGGTGGCGGGCCGAGAAGTGCGCGCAAGGTAAGGGCACAAAGCCGAACTCGGGCTGAACCCGGGCGCTTGACAGCGGGGGTAAGTGTTTGATCGGGAAAGGATGGTTGCGGGTTCGTGGTTGTTGGTTGCTGAAGGGCGAAAGGGTTCTCGCTGTTTTCCAATAGCCCAACAACCAGCAACCAGCAACCAGCAACCGAACTTACAACGCAGCCGCCAACCGGCTGCCTTGGTCGATCGCCCGCTTCGCATCCAGCTCCGCGGCCACGTCCGCGCCACCGATCAGGTGCGCGGTCTTGCCGGCGGCCTGCAATGCGTCCAGCAAATCGCGGCGCGGCTCTTGCCCGGCGCAGACCACGACGTGATCGACCGGCAGGGTCTGCTCGGCGCCATCGACGCGGATGCGCAGGCCGGCGTCATCGACGCCCAGGTATTCCACCCCGCCGAGCATCTTCACCCGCTTGGCCTTCAGTGTGGCCCGGTGTACCCAGCCGCTGGTCTTGCCCAGCTTCTTGCCCGGCGTGCCGGGGCTGCGTTGCAGCAGCCAGACCTCGCGGGCCGGTGCTTCGGGCTGCGGCTTGACCAGCGCGCCACGGGTTTCGAAGTCCGGGTCAACGCCCCATTCGGCCATCCAGCGCGCCTTGTCCAATGAAGGCCCGCTCTGACCAGAATCAGCGCCCTCCACGGTCAGGAATTCGGCCACGTCGAAGCCAATCCCGCCCGCGCCGATGATCGCCGCCTTCGCGCCCACCTTGACCCGGCCGGAGAGCACGTCCAGATAGCCGACCACCTTGGCGTGATCGTTGCCGGCAAAGGCCACCTTGCGCGGCGCAATGCCGGTGGCCAGCACCACTTCATCAAAGTCGGCCAGGGTTTGCGCGGTGGCAATCGTCGAAAGTTTCAACGCCACCCCCGTTTCTGCCAGCTTGTGGCCGAAATAGCGGATGGTTTCGTGGAATTCCTCCTTGCCGGGAATCCGCTTGGCGTAGTTGAACTGCCCGCCGATCTGGCCGGAAGCATCGAACAGGCTCACCTGGTGCCCGCGTTCGGCCGCGACCGTGGCGCAGGCCAGCCCGGCCGGGCCGGCACCGACCACCGCAATGCGCTTGGGCGTGGCGGTCTTGCGATAGACCAGCTCGGTTTCGTGACCGGCGCGCGGATTCAACAGGCAACTGGCCAGCTTGTTCTCGAACACATGATCCAGGCAGGCTTGGTTGCAGGCGATGCAGGTATTGATCCGCTGCGGCTGGCCGGCGCGGGCCTTGTTCACCCATTGCGGGTCGGCCAGCAGCGGTCGCGCCATCGACACCAGATCCGCCTTGCCGGCAGCGAGCACGCCTTCGGCCACGTCGGGCATGTTGATGCGGTTGCTGGTCACCAGCGGCAGCGATACATGCGGCTTCAGCTTGGCGGTGACATCGACGAAGGCCGCGCGCGGCACGCTGGTGACGATGGTCGGGATGCGCGCTTCGTGCCAGCCGATGCCGGTATTGATGATGGTCGCGCCGGCCGCTTCGACGGCCTTGGCCTGGGCGAGGATTTCCTGCCACTGGTTGCCGCCTTCGACCAGATCCAGCAGCGACAGCCGGTAGATCAGGATGAAGTCGGGGCCGACCGCCTCGCGCACCCGGCGCACGATCTCCACCGCGAAACGCATGCGCTTTTCCGGCGTGCCGCCCCAGGCATCGCTGCGCTGGTTGGTGCGCGGCGCGGTGAATTCGTTGATGAAATAGCCTTCCGAACCCATGATTTCCACACCGTCGTAGCCGGCCTCGCGCGCCAGCTTGGCCGCATTCGCATAGGCATTGATCTGGCCTTCGACGCCACGCGCCGACAACGGGCGCGGGGTGAACGGGTTGATCGGCGCCTTGAGCCGCGACGGCGCAATCTGCAGCGGGTGGTAGCCGTAGCGGCCGGCGTGCAGCAATTGCAGGCAGATCTTCGTGCCATGCTCGTGTACGGCGCGGGTGAGCGGCTTGTGCGGGCGCACTTCCCATGGCCACGACAACTTGCCGCCGAAGGGCTTCAGCCAGCCGCGCACGTTCGGCGCAAACCCGCCGGTCACGATCAGGCCCACGCCACCTTCGGCGCGCTCGGCGAAATACGCCGCCAATTTTGGGAAATCGCGGGCGCGATCCTCCAGCCCGGTATGCATGCTGCCCATCAATACCCGGTTGCGCAGGGTGGTGAAGCCCAGATCCAGCGGGGTGAACAAGTGTGGGTAATGCCCGGCTAGAAGCAGACTTGTTTGAAGCAGGCGTGTTTTCGGCAATGCCGGGCTGGCCAGAGGCGGGCGAGGGCGTCATGGTCTGGATACGGGTGCGTATGGAAGCGCACAAGATGCCGGGAATCGCCGCCGCGGGCAAGCGGCGGTGCGGCAAGTGGGCGCGATGTTGTTGAGGTTCTTCGTCCCTAGGCGGGGCCGGGCCTCAGCCGGGACCTTCCGCCGCATGGATGCGGCGGAAGAGCCCCCATGGATGGGTTCACGGCGTGTCCCGGCTGAGGCCCGGCCCCGCCTAGGGGCGAAGAACCGTCCGTCAGTCGCGGCCGCGCGCTGCTTCCACCGCCTGCGCCATCCGTTCCAGTACCTGCTCAAGAATCGGTCGCGGCGTGGCCAGCGTTCAGGCGCACGCAATGGCCGAAGTCATCGCCGCAATCGGCGCCATCGGTCAGCGCCACCTTGGCGCGCTGGCGGAACCACGCGCCGAGCGGTTGTGGTAGCCCCAGCGCACTGCAATCCAGCCAAGCCAGATAGGTGCCTTGCGGTGGGTCGAAACGGATTTGCGGCAGCCGTTCGCGCAGGAAGGTGGCGGCGAAATCGCGATTGCCGCGCAGGTAATCCAGCACGTCCGCCAGCCACGGTTCGCCATGGTCATAAGCGGCGACGGTAGCGAATACGCCCAGCGTGCTGGTGCTGCCGTGGGTCAGGTGGTGTTCGATGCGCTTGAAGTCGCGCAGGTCCGCATCGTTGGAGAACACGATCTGCGCGCACTTCAGGCCGGGCAGGTTCCACGCTTTCGACGCGGACACCGTGGTGACGGCATGCGCGGCAGCAGCATCGGACACCGAGGCATACGGCACATGCCGGCTCGTGTCCGCTGCGTTGCCCGGATAGACCAGCGGTGCATGGATTTCATCGGAAAACACCCGCGCGCCATGCTTTTCGACAACCTGCGCCAGCCGCAGCAATTCCTCGCGTGAATACACCCGGCCCACCGGGTTGTGCGGGTTGCACAGCAGCAGCGCCTTCGCGCCGTTGGCAAAGGCCGCGTCGATGGCGTCGTAATCCAGCACGAATTGCGTACCGTCATGCACCACCGGGATCTGCACCGGCGCATGGCCCAGTTCGGTCAGGAAACGCAGGAACGGCATGTAGCACGGCGTCGGCACGATCACCGGCCCGCCTTGCGGAAAGTGGAAACGCAGCATGGTTTCCAGCGCCTTCATCACATCCGGCATCGTGTGCACATGGCTGGCCGCGACTTGCCAGCCGTGGCGACGCTGCAAAAATTCCGCCGTGGCCCGGTTCAGCTCGCGGAACATCGGCGTGGTCAGGTATCCGGTCTGCGCGCCATCGACCGCTTCGCGCAGGCGCTGCTGGATTGGCGGGGCAATCCCGAAATCCATCTCGGCGACGAAGGCGCCGAGGATGTCCTCCGGGTACGAAGCCCATTTCTCCAGCCCGCGCGCGCGCAATTGCGCGACGGTGGTGGCATCGAAACCTGCGTGCAGCGATTCGCCCATGCTTGATGACTCCATGCCCGATGACGCCATGTTCATGCGTCCCAACCCTGTAAGGCCAGCTTGCCGATGGTGGTGCCGCTTTCCAGCCGGCGGTGCGCTTCACGCAGGTTGGCGGCATTGATTGGCGATAGTGTTTCGGTCAGCGTGCTCTGCAGCTTGCCGGCATCGACCAGCCCGGCCACGCGGGCCAGGATCTTGCCGTGCTCGTCCATGTCGGCGGTGCGAAAACGCGGCCGGGCGAACATGAATTCCCAATGGATGCCGATGCACTTGGCCTTGTACGGGTCGCCGATCGGCAGCGGCGCAGTCGGCTCGACCACCAAGCCGACATGGCCTTGCGGGGCCAGCAGTTCGCCCAAGGGTTGCCAGTAGGCCACGGTGTCGGCCAGGTTCAGCGCCGCCTCGATTTGGGTGATGCCCAGCGCATTCAGCTGCGGGGCCAGCGGTTCGCGGTGGTTGATCACGGCATCGGCACCCATGCGCCGGCACCAATCGGCAGTATCGGCGCGCGAGGCGGTGGCGACCACGCGAAAGCCGGCCAATGTCGCCAACTGGATCGCGATCGAACCCACGCCGCCGGCCCCGGCAATCACCAGCAAGGTCTTGCCCGCGCCGCCGCCATCGAACGTGAACGGCATCCGCTGGAACAACAGCTCCCATGCGGTGATCGCGGCCAGCGGCAAGGCGGCGGCCTGGGCGAAGTCCAGCGATGCCGGCTTTTTCGCCGCCAATCGCATATCAACCAACTGATATTCGGCATTGCTGCCGGGGCGGGTCACGTCGCCGGCGTAATAGACCGCATCGCCGGGTTGGAAGCCGACCACTTCCGCGCCGACCGCCTCGACCACGCCGGCCGCGTCGAAGCCCAGCACCCGCGGCGATGCCTCGACCTGCGGCTTCGGTGCGCGCAACTTGGTGTCCACCGGGTTCAGCGCGACGGCCTCGACCTTGACCAGTAGATCGTGCGGGCCGGGTTCGGGCCGGGGCAATTCGATGTCCCGCAGGGAGTCAGGGTCGTCGATCGGCAGGTAACGGGTCAGGGCAACGGCTTTCATCGTGGCGGTCCGGCTGTGGGGCAGGGCCCGTATTGTCAATGAGTTGGACCGCCCTGCTGCAACGGGCGGGCATTCGCTACAATGCGCCGGTTGTTGCCACCGATCGCCTTGCCAGGTGACATGGCGGTGGCATACATGTTATAGTGTCGTTAACAAAGCCTTCACCGCGCCCCGCATAATGTACCGGCGGTGACGTACAGACAGGGCTGTCTGGCGGTCCGATGTGAAAGCCCGTAACCATCAGAGTTCGTCCCCTAAATTTTCGTTTTCTTTGTAAAGGAGCTGCAGATGAACAAGAAACTTCTTGGTGTCGCATTGTTGGCCGGGCTTGGAGTGGCGCAGGCCGCTTCCGCTCAGGAATTCGATGACCGCTGGTACCTGACCGGCGCCGTCGGCGTCAACGTGCAGGATGGCGACCGCAACACCGAAGACACCCCGTTCGTGTCGCTGGGTCTGGGCAAGTTCATCAGCCCGACCTGGTCGGTCGATGGCGAGCTGAACTATCAGAACCCGTCGCTGGAAAGCAACCCGAACCTGAACTGGAGCCAGTACGGCATCTCGCTGGACCTGCGTCGCCACTTCCCGCTGGCCGACAAGAGCTGGCACCCGTACCTGCTGGCCGGCCTGGGTTACCAGCGTGCCGAAGAAGAGTACGTGATCAACAGCGCGAACTCGCCGGCGCAGCGTGAGGAAGGCAACTTCGCCGCCAAGCTGGGCGGTGGTCTGCAGTCCACCCTCGGCGACCGCATTGCCGTGCGTGCCGAACTGGCCTACCGCATCGACTTCGACGACACCGCCGTTGGCCCGTCGTACGACGGCTCGATCGACGATGCCGACAGCTTCGGCGACCTGCTGGCTTCGGTCGGTGTGCTGATCCCGCTGGGCCCGAAGGCTCAGCCGGCAGCGCCGCCGGCTCCGGCTCCGGCTCCGCCGCCGCCGCCGCCGCCGGCTCCGATCACCATCGATCTGAACGGTGTGAACTTCGACTTCGACAAGTCCACCCTGCGTCCGGACTCGGTTGAAATCCTGAACACCGCCGCCGAAATCCTGACCCGCTATCCGGAACTGCGCGTTGAAGTCGCCGGTCACACCGACCTGTGCGGCAAGGATGCCTACAACCAGGGTCTGTCGGAGCGTCGCGCTCGCGCCGTGTACGACTTCCTGACTGGCAAGGGCATCGCCGCCAGCCGTCTGGCCGGTCCGGTCGGTTACGGTGAAAGCCGTCCGCTGGAGCCGACCCCGCAGACGCTGCCGGGCTGCAAGAGCGAGACCAACCGCCGCACCGAGCTGAACGTCCTGAACTGATCAGGCGCGGCTCAATGGCTAGGTTCTCCGCGAAGTTTGCGGAGAGCCAACTGGAGCAATCCCACGAAACCCGGCCTTGTGCCGGGTTTCGTGCGTTACGGGTACGGCCAGGCAATTTTGCGAAGCAGCGCAGTATTTTTCAGGTGCTGCTCCTTGCCAGTACAGGCGTCACTTGCCTACACTTTCCGGGATACTTGATCTTCGGAACCTGCAAACATGCGCAATCGCTACCCTGTTGGCCTGCTGCTCCTGGGCGCTTCTTCACTGGCGCAAGCCGCCGCTTCCGATTGCGCCGTGCTGGCCGTGCCGCCGGTGACCGCGCGCGCCACGCTGGCACCGCCGCTGGCAGTGGAGTTGCTTGGGATCAATACCGACCTGGGTGCGCCCAGCGGTGTGCTGGCCAGTGGCTATGACGAGGATCTGTCGGTCGAGCGCGTGCTGCTGCGCCAGCGCGTAGAGGCTTGCCAGAAGGTCGCCATGGCTGCTGGCGCCACCAGGGCCACCGCCGTGGCCAACGCCAACGATCCGGCTGCCTACAAGCCCAAGACAGAGTTCGACAACACGCCGTATCGCTTCAACATGACCCAGAACGGCAAGAAGATGACCGCCGACGATTTCGACGCCTGGCTGAAGTCCACCGGCTACAGCGCCGGCCGCCGCGCCGATCCGACCACACCGGCTGCCGCCACGCCTGCAGTGGCGAAGCCCGAATAACCTTCCATCGGTTGCCGCCTGCGGCTGCGTCGTCGCTGGCGGCCATGCGCTCGGGTCGTGCAACAACTCACGCGGTGCGCAGATGAAACCTGCTTCTCCGCCACGCCATGGCCTGGCGCGGGTGCTGTCCAAGCTCGGGCTGTGCTCGCGCAGCGAGGCGGCGCGCTGGATTGCCAGCGGTCGGGTGGCGGTGGATGGCAAGCGCGTCACCGATCCGGAATTCCCGATCACCGCCACGCGCCAACGCATCGAGGTGGACGGCCGCGCCATCAATGACGCCGTGCCCTCGCGCCGCCTGTGCCTGGTGTTGAACAAGCCGCGCGGCCTGGTCGTCAGCGCCAGCGACGAGCGCGGGCGCGACACGGTTTACCGTTGCTTCGACGATGCCCGCATCGATGGCGAACCGCTTGGCTGGATCGCGCCGGTCGGGCGGCTGGACAAGGCCAGCGAAGGCCTGCTGTTGTTCAGCAATGACCCGCAATGGGCGGCGCGCATCACCGATCCAGCCAGTGGCCCGGACAAGACCTACCACGTGCAGGTTGACGCGCTGCCGGATGCGCAACTGCTGGCGCGGCTGGAGGCCGGCATCGACACCGATGGCATGCGCCTGTCGGCCAAATCGGCCCGCCTGCTGCGCAGCGGCACCCGCAATGCCTGGCTGGAAATCGTGCTGGACGAAGGCCGCAACCGGCAGATCCGTCGCCTGCTGGCCGCCTGCGGCATCGGCGTGCTGCGGCTGGTGCGGGTGGCGATTGGCGATGTGCCACTGGGCGAGTTGCCGAAAGGGCAGTGGCGTGCATTGAGTGCCGAAGAAGTCGAAGCCTTGTCGCCACCACAGCCGCCGGCAACCGCGCCGGCATCAACGAGCCGCGCCCAGCGCAAGCCGGCTCAGCGCAAGCCGGCCAGCCGCAGATAGTCTTCAAGGATGCGATCGGCACCGATGAAGAACACGATCCAGCCGGCAATCGCCAGGTAAGGGCCGAACGGAATCGGCGTGGCGCGGTCGCGGCCCTTGGCTGCCAGCCAGATCGAACCGATCACCGCGCCGACCACCGACGACAGCAGCACGATCGGCAAGATGCCGTGCCAGCCGCACCAGGCGCCCAGCGCTGCCAGCAACTTGAAGTCGCCGTGGCCCATGCCTTCCTTGCCGGTCAGTTGCTTGAACAGCCACCACACCGTCCACAACGACACATAGCCCAGCGCCGCGCCGATCAGCGCCGGCTTGGCCGGCAGGTACAGGTTGTCCATGCTGCCGATCAGGCCCAGCCACATCAGCGGCAAGGTCAACTGGTCCGGCAACAGCCGCGTGCGCAGGTCAATGCCCGAGGCCGCGATCAGGTAGCAGGTCAGCACGATCGCGCCAAAGCCCTGCCAGCCGAAGCCGAAGCGCCACACGCAGGCCACGGTCAGCAAACTGGTCAGCAGTTCCACCAACGGGTATTGCGCCGAAATCGGCGTTTTGCAGTAGCGGCACTTGCCACGCAGCAGCAGCCAGCCGAACAGCGGGATGTTGTCGTACCACGCCAGCTTGTGCTTGCAGTGCGGGCAGTGCGAGGGTTCGACGACGATGCCCGGAGGCGGCGGATCGTAGGTATCGGGTTGTTCCAGGATCTCGTGCGCATCGCGCCGCCACTGCCATTCCAGCCGTCGCGGCAGGCGCAGGATCACCACGTTGAGGAAGCTGCCCACCAACAAGCCCAGTCCGGCCGCGAGCGGATACCCCAGGGCGGGGTTCTGGTCCAGAAATGCCATGCAGCGAAGCTCCGGCGGCCGTCAGATCGTCGAGGCCAGCTTGAAGATGGGCAGGTACATGCCGATCACCATGCCGCCGACCAGTACGCCCAGCACCACCATGATCATCGGTTCGATCAGGCTGCTCAGCGCATCGACCGAATTGTTGACTTCCTGCTCGTAGTATTCGGCCACCTTGATCAGCATGGTATCCAGCGCGCCGGCTTCTTCGCCGATGGCGGTCATCTGGATCACCATGTGCGGGAACAGGTTGGTCTGCTTCATCGACATGTTCAGCGGGAAGCCCACGGACACGTCGTCCTTCATGCGCATGACGGCTTTTTCGTAAACCGTGTTGCCGGTGGCACCGGCCACCGTGTCCAGCGCCTCGACCAGCGGCACGCCGGCGCGGAAGGTCACCGCCGTGGTGCGGGCGAAGCGGGCGATGGCGCTGTTGTGCATGATCTGGCCGATCACCGGCACCTTCAGGATCATCCGGTCCAGGAAATGCTGGAAGGCCAGCGAACGCTTCTTGAAGAAGATGAAGGCGAAGATGGCACCCACCGCCACGATCAGCGCGATCCACCAGTACGCCACTGCCACCCGTGAACAAGCCACGATCATCTTGGTGAACGCCGGCAAATCCGCGCCGAAGCCCTTGAAGGTCTCCTCGAACTGCGGCACCACGAAGATCAGCAGGATCGCACTGACGATCAGCGCCACCGCGATGGTCATCGCCGGGTAGAACAGCGCCTTCTTGATCTTGCCCTTCAGCGCCTCGATGTTTTCCTTGTAGTTGGCGATGGTGTCCAGCACCGTTTCCAGCACGCCCGCGCCTTCGCCGGCGCGGACCAGGTTGCGGTACAGCTCGTCGAACTGCACCGGGAACTTGCTGATCGCCTCGGTCATCGACGAGCCGCCCTCGATGTCGGTGCGCAGCTCGTTGACCATTTTCTTCATGCGCGCGTTCTTGTGCCCGCCGCCGATGATTTCCAGCGACTGCACGATCGGCACGCCGGACTTCATCATCGTGGCCATCTGCCGGCTGAAGAAAGCGATTTCCTTCGGCGTGATCGGGGCACCGGCGGAGCCGAACAGGGGCTTGGGCTTGGGCTTGACCACCGTCGGGTTGATGCCCAACCGGCGCAGCTCGGCGCGCAGCAGGCTGGCGTTGCGCGCTTCCTGCTCGCCTTTCATCTTGACGCCACGCTTGTCGGTGCCTTCCCAGACGAAGGGCACCAGCAATTTGGTGTTGCGGACGACGGGCTCGCTCTTGCGGGCAGCGCTGCGGGTTACGGCCATGAGATTTCCCCAGTCCCGGCCATTCAAGCCGGATTCACAAGAAACGATGGTAACGCGTTATTCCGCCAAGGCAAATTCCCCGGATGTGACGGCCGGCAGAATTTGTGGGCCTGAAAAGGGGACGGGGGCAATTAAGCCTGCTTAATTGCCCCCGTCCCCTTTTCGAGTCAGTCCTTGGTCACGCGGTTGATTTCGGCAAGGCTGGTCACGCCCTGCTTGACCTTCCACAAGGCCGACTGGCGCAGGTCGCGCACGCCGGCTTTCTGTGCCGCCGCGGCAATCTGGATCGCATTGCCGCCTTCCAGCACGATTTCGGCGATGGCATCGCTCATCGGCATCACCTGGTAGATGCCGACGCGGCCCTTGTAGCCCTCGGTGCATTCGTCGCAGCCGTTGGCCTCGTACAAGGTGAAGCCGGCACGCACCTCGGCCTCGCTGAAGCCCTCGGCCAGCAGCGCGTTTTCCGGCAACTGCACCGGCTTCTTGCACTTGGAACACAGGCGCCGGGCCAGGCGCTGGGCGATCACCAGGGTCACCGAGCTGGTGATGTTGTACGGGGCGATACCCATGTTCATCAGGCGGGCGATGGTCTGCGGCGCATCGTTGGTGTGCAGGGTCGAAAGCACCATGTGGCCGGTTTGCGCCGCCTTGATCGCGATCTCGGCGGTTTCCAGGTCGCGGATTTCGCCAACCATGATGATGTCCGGGTCCTGGCGCAGGAAGCTGCGCAGCGCCGCAGCAAAGGTCATGCCGCGCTTGGTGTTCTGCTGCACCTGGTTGACGCCGGGCAGGCGGATTTCCACCGGATCCTCGACCGTGGAAATGTTGCGCTGCTCGTCGTTGAGGATACCCAGCGCGGTGTACAGCGACACCGTCTTGCCCGAGCCGGTTGGGCCGGTGACCAGGACCATGCCGTAGGGTTTTTCGATGGCGTCCTCGAACAGCTTCTGCTGGTCCGGCTCGTAACCCAGCTTGTCGATGCCCAGCTTGGCCGCGCTGCCGTCCAGGATGCGCAGCACCACCTTTTCACCAAACAGGGTGGGCAGGGTGCTGACGCGAAAGTCGATCTGCTTGCTCTTGCTGATGTTCAGCTTGATACGGCCGTCCTGCGGCACGCGCCGTTCGGCGATGTCCAGTTGCGCCATCACCTTCAGGCGCGCGGCGATGCGCTGGCTCAGCTTCACCGGCGCACGCGCGACCTGCTTGAGGATGCCGTCGATGCGCACCCGCACCCGGTAGTCGGTTTCGTAAGGCTCGAAATGGATGTCCGACGCACCGCGCTTGATCGCGTCGATCAGCACCTTGTTGACGAACTTGACCACCGGGGTGTCGTCGCCCCTGGCATCCACGCCGGATTCGCTGCCGGCCTCGTCGTCGCCACCACTGGCCTCCAGGTTCTCCAGGCCGTCATCGTCATCGTTGGCACCAAAGCCGTCGGCCGCGCTGCTCCACTGGTCCAGCGTGCGCTGCAGCTGGTCATCCGCCACCAGGATCGGTTCCACCACCAGGTTGGTGTGGAACTTGATGTCGTCCAGCGCGCGGGTCTGGGTGGGGTCGGAAATGCCGACGTACAACCGCCCGCCGCGCTTGAACAACGGCAGCACCCGGTGCTTCTGCAGCAGTTCCTCATTGACCAGCTTCATCGCGCCGTGGCTGCGGTCGAAGGCAGTCACGTCCAGCAACGGCATGCCGAACTCGATGGCATTGGCCGCCGCCATCTGCGCCGGCGCGACCAGCTTCTTCTCGGCCAGCCATTGCGCCAGGGGCACCTTGGCGGTGGCGGCGTCGGTCATCGCCGTGCGTGCGACGGCCTCGTCCAGCGCACCGTCCATGACCAGGCGGCGGGCAATGCCGGTGATGCCCACCAGGTTCGGGCTGTTGCTGACGACGGCGTTCATGCTGAATTCCCCCTGCGATGGATGCGGTGTTCCTCGGATGACATCCAAGATCCGCGCCAACTTTACCGCACCGATGGCAGCAGGGGAAACGGTGCCCGGGGCTGGGTTTCCCCCTGTTTGCCTTGGCAGATCAGCAAGTTATCGCTGCCCGGGCAAAAACAGGCGCGCATGGGCGTGCCGTCAACTGCCAAACAGATACTTGCGCGTATCCGGGTTGTCCTTGCGCCACATCACGTTGTCCAGGAAATAGTGGTGGACGTTGATGAAGATCCAGAACATGAAAAGGAACAGCGAGCCGCCGAACAGGCCACGGTCATAGGGCAGGGCAGCATCCAGCCACTTGGGGATGCCCCAGAACCCCAGGTAGCCCAGCACCACGCCGACCACGATGAAAATGCCGAACCGCAAGGCAACCCCGCGCGGCGCGAACGGCAGCACGGCAACCTGCCCGGTGCCCGCGCGCTCCATCCTGAGCCGGTATTTCCAGACGACCGCCAAGTATTGCAGCGAATGGAAAGCCGGGATGACCAGCAGCATGGCCGGGTGCAGCGTCAGCAGCCAGACGTACAGGCTGGCCAGATAGGCAATCGCAGCCGAACGTGAGTCCATGGATCGGGAGATGGCCCGCTGGCTGTTGCGTGGCCCACAGCCTGTGATCGTGATCGATTGGGCCGATCTGAAGGCCGACAAGTCGTGGTGCCTGCTACGGGCGGCAGTGCCGGTGGGCGGGCGCACGCTGACGTTGCTGGACATGGTGTTTCCCGGCAAGGAGCAAGGCTCGCCCAAGGCCGAGAAGCGGTTCCTGCAGCGGTTGCATGCGTTGGTGCCCGATGAGGCCCGGCCGATCCTGGTGACCGATGCCGGCTTCCGCACGCCGTGGTTCCGCGCAGTCGAGGCCCGGGGCTGGCATTGGCTGGGGCGTCTTCGTGGCCGGACGCGGGTCAAGCCGCTGGATGTGGAGGATCGCCCAGAACAATGGGTAGATTGCAGGCAGTTGTATGTGCTGGCCTCACAGGCTGCACGCGAACTGCCTTTGATGCAGACCAACCGGAGCGATCCGATCAGTTGTCGGCTGGTGGTGTATGCCAAGCCGCCGCAAGGCCGCAAGCACCGGACGGTGCAAGGCGATGTGGCACGCAACAGCTACAGCCGCAAGGTGGCTGCACGCGAACGCGAGCCCTGGCTGCTTGTGATCTCGCCGAGCCTGTCCAACGCCAGCGCCCGGCAACTGGTGAACCTGTACACACGCCGGATGCAGATCGAAATCGTCCTTCCGTGATCTCAAATCTCACCGCTATGGCCAAGGCTTCGAGGACAACCTGACACGCACGGGGGCACGCCTGCAGATCCTGCTGCTGGTCGGTACGTTGGCATCCTTCGCCAGTTGGTTGGCCGGGTTGGGCTGCGAAGCCACTGGCATCGCGCAATGGTTGATGCCGGTTCGCAGCAAGCGCAAGTTGTACTCGACGTTGCGTGTCGGTCGCGAAGCGTTGGTCAGAAGCTGGCCGATGGAGCCGGTCTCCCGATGGCTGGATCGGCTGCGATCACTGCCAACAGCAGTCCTTGACCAGATGGTGCTGCAGGCGTGAAAACGTGGGGATACCTCAGACTCTGACCCCTGTTTTCGGCTTGCATCGCCACCAGGGCCGGCGTAGTGTATATCCGTGTATCTACGGAGAAATGTCATGCAAATCAATGTTGGCAAATGGGGTAACAGCATGGCCATCCGCCTGCCTGCTGAAACCGTGCGTGCCGCCCGGCTGAGGGAAGGCGAGCCAGTGGAAGTCAGTGTGACGCCAGCTGGTGAAATCCATATCGTCCCCCTGCATGCCTTCGACAAGGCTGCGTTCCTTGCGAAAGCCGGGAAAATTCGCCAATCCATGCCAATGACTGAACCGGTCGTGCGCAAGCTGCGCGACGATGCCCGCTACTGACCACGGCCATCCAATGATCTATATGGATACCAGTGCCGCCGTAGCCTTGCTCACCCACGAGCCGGAGTCGGCGCGCGTGGCGGCGCGGCTGGCAGCCACTTCCGAACCCATTGCCTCATCCGAATGGCTGATCACGGAATTCGCCAGTGCATTGGCTGCCAAGCAGCGCGCCAGGCTGCTGCGGCCAGCACATGTGAAAGCGGCGATGGGAGCATTCGAGCAATGGGCGGATGCCGGGCTGCGCCTGTTGCCGGTGTCACGCGCCGCCTACCTGCGCGCGGCCCAACTCTGCGGTGATGCCAAAACCGGGTTGCGTGCTGGCGATGCGCTGCATCTGGCCGTTGCGATGGAAGCAAAAATCCCGACGTTGCTCGGATTGGACGCAACCATGAACGCGGCAGCGCGCAAGCTTGGGTTGGCGGTGCTGCCATGATGGTGGCAAAGAGGTGGGAAAAGGTACTCTGACCCTGAGGTATCCCCACGTTTTCACGCCTGCAGCACCATCTGGTCAAGGACTGCTGTTGGCAGTGATCGCAGCCGATCCAGCCATCGGGAGACCGGCTCCATCGGCCAGCTTCTGACCAACGCTTCGCGACCGACACGCAACGTCGAGTACAACTTGCGCTTGCTGCGAACCGGCATCAACCATTGCGCGATGCCAGTGGCTTCGCAGCCCAACCCAGCCAACCAACTGGCGAAGGATGCCAACGTACCGACCAGCAGCAGGATCTGCAGGCGTGCCCCCGTGCGTGTCAGGTTGTCCTCGAAGCCTTGGCCATAGCGGTGAGATTTGAGATCACGGAAGGACGATTCGATCTGCATCCGGCGTGTGTACAGGTTCACCAGTTGCCGGGCGCTGGCGTTGGACAGGCTCGGCGAGATCACAAGCAGCCAGGGCTCGCGTTCGCGTGCAGCCACCTTGCGGCTGTAGCTGTTGCGTGCCACATCGCCTTGCACCGTCCGGTGCTTGCGGCCTTGCGGCGGCTTGGCATACACCACCAGCCGACAACTGATCGGATCGCTCCGGTTGGTCTGCATCAAAGGCAGTTCGCGTGCAGCCTGTGAGGCCAGCACATACAACTGCCTGCAATCTACCCATTGTTCTGGGCGATCCTCCACATCCAGCGGCTTGACCCGCGTCCGGCCACGAAGACGCCCCAGCCAATGCCAGCCCCGGGCCTCGACTGCGCGGAACCACGGCGTGCGGAAGCCGGCATCGGTCACCAGGATCGGCCGGGCCTCATCGGGCACCAACGCATGCAACCGCTGCAGGAACCGCTTCTCGGCCTTGGGCGAGCCTTGCTCCTTGCCGGGAAACACCATGTCCAGCAACGTCAGCGTGCGCCCGCCCACCGGCACTGCCGCCCGTAGCAGGCACCACGACTTGTCGGCCTTCAGATCGGCCCAATCGATCACGATCACAGGCTGTGGGCCACGCAACAGCCAGCGGGCCATCTCCCGATCCATGGACTCGCGTTCGGCTGACAGGTGTCGGTTGCCCAGCAGCCTGTCGAACGCCTTGAGCGGTGGACGGATACGCTCGGCGCCGGGCCACGAGCGTGCCACGTCCGTCAGCGTCAGTCTTCGTCCTTGGATCAGAGCCTCCACGGCGTTGAGCAACGCGCGTTCGCGCAGCGCGTGCATCCGTGAAAGTGATTCAGGCAGGCACTTCTGCAATACTGCGCTGGCGCGCATGGTCGTCAGTCCTTCTTCGGTTTAGTCGCCTCGAAGACTGCGCCATGCGCGCACTTGTTTCCAGTCAGATCACCGATAACCGACTGATCTCGCTAAGGAAAACGTGGGGATACCTCAGACTCTGACCCCTGTTTTTCCGTCCCCTTTAGGGTTGGTTGACACGAAAGTAATTTATAAATTACGATTGGCCCATGATCGAAGTTCGCATGACGCATGTTTTCCGGGAGTGGTTGCACGGTTTGCGCGATGCGCAGGCCCGCACGCGGATACAGGCGCGCATCCGCCGCCTGGCGGATGGCAACCCCGGCGACGTGAAGCCCATTGGCGAAGGCGTCAGTGAATTGCGTATCGACCACGGCCCGGGCTACCGCGCGTATTTCTCGCAACGCGGCAATGTGCTTGTCATCCTGTTATGCGGTGGCGACAAGCGGACACAGAATGCCGATATCAAGACCGCCAAACGACTCGCCAGCGAGGTTTGACCCATGAGCAAGAAAGCCAAGATCGAAACCGTACCCTACGATGCCGCCGAATTCCTGCGCACGGACGAGGAATGCGCCATGTACCTGCAAGCGGTCATGGAAGAGGACGGCGTGACCGAACGGAACATTGCCGCTGCGCTTGGCGACATTGCCCGCGCGCGCGGAATGGCGCAGCTTGCGCGCGATACCGGGCTGGCGCGGGAAGCGCTGTACCGCTCTCTGTCCAGCGAGGGCAACCCGAACCTGTCAACGCTGCTGAAAGTCACGCGCGCGCTGGGGTTGAAGCTGGTGCCGCAGCCCATTGCGGCTTGATTGTTGCGTAGAAGTGTCTGTTTGGCGGTTTAATTGCCTCCGTCCCCTTTAGGTCATAGGATTTGACAGGGTTCACTACCTTTTCAGGGGGTTCCATGCCGAACATCCACCTTACCGGCCCGATGCAGGACTACGTGCAAGGGCAGATTTCATCCGGTGCCTACGCCAACTTGAGTGAAGTGGTGCGTGCGGGCGTTCGCTTGCTGATGGAGAGGGATGGTGCGCGCCAGTTCTATGCATTGAAGGCCGATCTGGAGCGTGCCAGCGCCGATGCCCAGTCGGGGGCATTCGAGGTGTTCGATCCAAAAGCATTCGAGCCTGAAGCGTTCACGTCCAAGTAGATGATGCAGCACCGTGACGATTCACCTTTCCAGGCTGGCTCGCGCTGATCTTGACGACATTCGCAATTACACGCTTGGCACATGGGGGCGTGCGCAATGGCTGGTGTATTACCGTAGGTTGGTGGCTGCGTTCGAGATGATCTCCGATAACCCGGATGCCGGACGTGATCGCAGTCTGTTTGTGCCGGGGATGCGTTCGCTCAACTGCGAGAAGCACGTCATTTTCTATCAGTCATTGGAGGTGGCAGGCGGTGGACCCGTGATCTTGCGCGTTGTACACCAGCGACGGTATCTACCGGCCCTGATCTATTACGACGATCTATCGTAAAAGTGGAGTACCCCTGAGATTTCGAACACATCTGTGCGAGGATTGTCCTCGCTTTCTGGTGTCCGAGATCTCAGGGGTACTCCACTCCGTCCCCTTTAGGTACCTTTCATCCGCTGCAGCACGCATTCAGACCTGTTCTAAAGGGAAAAGGTATTCTGACCTCTGTTTTCCTACCCCTGTTTTCCGGATATGTTCGTGAGCAAGACGGCAGAAGCTACATTGGCAGGGATACCGGCATTTGGCGCGCCGCAGGCACAATCACGCGTGGCGGTAGTCATTCCCTGCTATGGCGTGCGGGATGCCATCCTTGGGGTGATAGAGGGAATGCCAGCTTTTGTGGGCGCGATCCACGTGGTGGATGATGCATGCCCGCAAGCGTCGGGACGGTATGTGCAGGACCACTGCACCGATCCACGTGTTGTGGTGCATTTCCACCGCGCCAATCTTGGCGTGGGTGGCGCGGTGATGACCGGTTACGCTGCCGCCAGCGCGGCAGGGGCTGACGTGATCGTGAAGATGGACGGCGATGGGCAAATGGATGCGTCAGCCTTGCCGCAATTGATTGGCCCGATCATGCGTGGCCAGGCGGACTACACCAAGGGCAATCGCTTCTACGACTTGGCGCAAATTTCACGCATGCCGAAATTGCGGATATTCGGCAATGCAGTCCTGTCGTTCTTCAACAAGATTTCGTCGGGGTATTGGGATGTTTTCGACCCGACCAATGGGTATACCGCCATACATTCCCGCATGCTGGAAAGGTTGCCGTTGACGAAAATCAGCCGCCGCTATTTCTTCGAAAGCGACATGCTGTTCCGTCTCAACATCATGAGGGCGGTGGTCATCGATGTGCCGATGCATGCGAAATACGGTGCGGAAACCAGCAACCTGAAGATTTCCAGGGTTCTGCTGGATTTTTCCTTCAAGCATGTTCGAAACATGTTCAAGCGCGTTTTCTATAACTATTTCCTGCGCGACATGTCGTTGGCGTCGATCGAACTGGCACTTGGCAGTGCCTTCATCCTCGCGGGTACGGCATTGGGCTTGTGGTTTTGGTGGCAGTCATTCAGTACCGGTATCGCGGCAACGGCCGGTAGCGTGATGCTGGTCGCTTTGCAGATCATCATCGGCATCCAATTGGTACTGGGATTTCTGGCCTACGACATTGCCTCGGTGCCGCGCCGTACGCAGCACTTGCTTCTGTCGGAATGATGTAGAACGGGTTGGGTTACCTTAGCTATCATCTTTTGGTGGCCATGCCCGAGCGTCCAGAAAAATCGTGTTGGCGAAGGTTTCAAAAAGTGGCTCATAGCCGCGGGATCGCATGAGGGCGTGAAAGGCATCGTCTTTCACGTAACGCCCTTTGGAAATGACTCCGGTTTCAATGCAAAAAAGGAATGGTCGGAACAGGTCGAAATCCCAAGCGGAGACGACCTCGAAATCCAGCCCCTCCACATCGAGAGAGGCAAAGTCGATATCGGTTCGGCCAAATTCTTTCAGGGTTTCGTTTATTCCGAACACGGGCACTTCGATTTCGGCCACTTTGCGGGCGAGGCCTTCTTCGTGGAGGCGCTCGCTCCACTGAGGATCCAGTGAGGAAAGCCCATCAAGATCCATTACCGCGAGTTTCAATGGCGGCCCATTCTGCGCTGCGATGCCACGATGTAACACGGTATCCCGTGAACGCTTGGATCGAAGGCGTTTGCAGATATCTGGATTCGCGTCCACCAACAACCCGGCGGAACCCTCTCGATAAAAGCTGTAAGTGTTCGAGTGAATAACCGGGTCATTGGCGCCGATGTCGATATAGGAAATCTTGCGCTTGCCTATCGCTCGGAAAAATTCCATGGCGTTCGCATCTTCACCAAATTGGGAAAATGATGATCGTGCATGCACTTTGAGGTCGATGAAGCGGCGGCGGTAGTACGCCCTGTCTTCGCGATTCATGGCGCGGTAGCGATGTATCAAGCCGAGGATGCTCATGGAGGTGTCTGCTTCCGGATATCGCATTCGTTCCTGAAGGCGAAGTACTTGAGCCCGAGAAAACTTGCCAATGTCACGATGAAGATATTGGCAGCATAGGCAGCGTAGGGGTTCATCTTCAGTAGTTCGATCATGATGACCAAGCCAATCCACGACACGACGATCTGCACCGCGTACACCAGGATGGTGCGGAGCAATTGCGGGAAGGCTTTGCCCTTGTCAGCAAAAACATAGAACTTGCTCCATGCAAAAGAGTTCAGTATCCCGAGGGTCGCGCCCGCTGCGGAAGCCAGGATGTAATGCACGCCGGCATGGACAAGGCCTGCATAGACCGCCACATTGATTGCAACGTTCATGATCCCCACCAACACGAAGCGCGCTGCTTGAGTGATGATGGTGTTGCCGAGCCGGACCGCCATCTTCAAGAGGTCCTGCTGATGGGCCGGCCTTCGATGAGTTGGGCAATCCTGTTCATGGCCGAAACGGTTTCCAGGCCGCGCGCAGCGGATATTTCTTCGGGTAGCGGTGCACCGTCGAGTGCATCCAGGACATGGCCTACCACTTGGTCAACGCCGTAATGCAGGCTCCCGGACACCAGCCGGATGCCATTGGCGATGAAGCCGGCCCAATGGCCGATCGTGGACAGTGCCGATGTCCTGAGCACATCCATGGCGTAGTGTGCGCCATCGTTGGGAAGGACAATCAGGATGTCGCGGAAGAAATCGTAGCAGGCCAGTTTCTTGCTGCCTGAAACGATGAACATCCACTCGCACACCGGGGCATTGAAGTTGATGGAAAGCTGCGCCGGCTTGCCGCCAGCAGTCATCGTGGCATTCATCAGGATCGGTGTCCGATCCCCGGGATCGGGGCCGAATTGTCCCTGTGCATCCAGTACGTCGATGGGTCCGCCAAGCCTGCGCAGCAGGTAGATGAAGTGTGATGCCTCGTCGAAGAAAAGGCCAAGTGGCAAATCCTTGTACCAAACCGGCAGCCGCCGGTTGCGGCTGGTGAACTGCTGCATGAAGAAGGAGGAGATTTCTCCAAGTTCTCCGTTCTGCATCAAGCGGTGCAGCCGTGCTGCTCCGTTTGCATACTGGAAGTTGTGCATGACCGCTAGCGTGCGATCCATCCCGCGTGCAGTCTCGGCGAGCGCCTTGGTCTCTGACGGCTCAAGAGTCATGGGCTTTTCGACAAGGACATTCAGCTTGTGCCGTAGGGCCAGATTGGCCAATGCCGCATGCGTGCGCGGGGGCGTGCCGATGACGGCCAGGTCAATGTCGGAAAGCCAGGGGATGTCGTGGATGGTGGCTTCGTCCAGCGAGGCCACGAGCGCGTGCTTCGCACCGACCCGCTTGGCAGTACGTTGTACGGAAGCCTCATCGGCTCCGATCACCCCCGTGATTCTTGCCCTCGCCTTGTGCTTGAGCAGGGCGGGAATGTGGCGAAGGTTCGTGATGTTGCCACCGCCAATCAGGCAGACGTTTTTCATGGGGTGGCAACCGCCTTTGCAGGGTCATGGCACTTGGAATTGAAGGTCACTGAGGCGGACCGGGCGATGGCCTGCCAGTCGTGATGCATGCGTACTTGCTGTTGCAGGTTCTGTCCCAGTGTTTTCCTCAATGGTTCATCATCAAGCAGGCGGCGCAAGGCGGCTTCAAGTTCCATCTGGTTGGCGACGATATATCCAAGGTCGGGGGAGTTTATCAATTCGGCCGTTCCCCCCCTTGGTGTCGCAATGACGGCGCAGCCCATGGCGCCAGCTTCAAGCACGGTCGTGGGCTGTCCTTCGGGGTAACGGGAAGGGTAGGCCATGATGTCCGCAGCCCCGAACAGGTTGAGCACGTCCGAATGGATCAACGCACCCGGGAAATGGATCCGCGGGTCGTTGCCGGCCATTGCCCGCAATGTGGGAAGTGCCGGTCCGTCGCCTGCGATGACCAAGGCAGCACTCGCAGGATCGATGTGCTGGAAAGCCGACAACAAGGTGTCGGCGCCTTTCTCGGGCAAAAGGCGCGCTGCGAAAGCGACGAGGCAAGTCTCCGGGGAAATCCCGAGGCGGTCGCGGAAGGCCATGCTCCTGGCAGGCATGGCGGCGGCATCCACGCCGTTAGCGATCACGCCCTCTGCCGGGATGCCGAATTCCGAAAGCCATTGCGCCGCAGACAGTGAAACGCCAAAAGCCGCCGCGCAATGCTTGCCGATACTGCGTGCGAGGAATCGCTCGTAGGCTTTCAGCCCCAGGTTGACGATTGGGTTGCCCCCGGCCACATAGCCGGAGCCATGATTGATCAGCACATAGGGCTTCCGCAGTCGTTGTGCGAGCCTTGCCACGTACAGGTTTGAAAAAAACAGGTGGGTGTGGATCACGAAGATATCGGGTTGCCAGTCCGCGATGGCCTCAAGTTGCCGGTTCACCGCTGCCGACATGGGCGTCGGAACGGGCAGGCGTCCACCGGCGAGTTGCAAGGAAGGAATCCTGAAGACGTCCAGCCCGTCCAGTCGTTCGGCAAGCGGGGTGTTGTCCAGTTGGGTGGCCGCGACGGCAACATGCGCACCCTGCTGCATCAGGGCTTTGCTCAGGTTGTAGATGTAGCGCTCCACGCCACCGATATTGGGCAGGAAATGCCCTGCCGCCATGCAGATTCTCAACGGGTTGCCCGTCAGGACAGGCATGTGGCGCTGCGGAACGGAATTTGTCATGTGGAAAATTATGCCCATGTCCCTCTGGAATTGGGCGGGTGTCAGTTTGCACGCTCCTCGGACAACAGGCGTTTCAGGTCGGCAAGTTCTTCCTGTCCCTGCTTGTCAAAAGGCCGGATAATCTTTTCAAGTTCGGCAATCACCTGCTGCATGCAATCTTGGTCACCTTCGTGCAGGCAGATTTTGGCGAGGAACGCACCGGCTTTCAGGTCGTGTCCGCCCGTCCATGACAATTCTGCATGCTTGCGTGCGGTTTGCCATTGGTCGTTGCTGGCATAAAGGCTGGCCATTGTGTAGTGGGCCAGGTATATCGGGGTGGCGGTTTCCGGTTGCGATGCCGCCGAATCCAGAATCTGCTGCAGCGCATCGATGATCTCGCCGCGCGTCAGTGGGCTGCAGTCATTGGCGTCGCTGATGCTCCGCAGCCTGCCGAAGGCCTGGGATTCGTAGATTGTCAACTTGGGCAGATTGGCCGCCGCCGCTTGCCGCAGCAGTGCCGGGCTGTCCGTGTTTTCGCCACGCATGCAGTTGATGGCGACCAGGCTCAGTTGCCCCATTTGCCGGTTCCTGGGGTTGTTGCTGGCAGTGAGGCGGTGCATCGCGGCGATGGCGGTGGGGTAATCTTTCCGCCAAAGCGCCCAGACAGAAACATCGAATTGCGCGCGCATCGAGTCCGGGTGTGTGGCCGCACCCAGTTGCGCGATGGTGCCCAAGTCGCGCCAGACCAGTGCGCGCCCATGCGTGGCCAGGGCCAGCACCAGCGCCAGGCCGGCAACGGCCAGCAGGCCCAGCTTGCGCGGGGCAAGTATGTTGGTCTTGAAGGCGGGCACCAGCGCCAGCAGGCCGGCCACGGCCAGGAACAGGCCCAAGGCCGGCAGGTAATTGCGATGCTCGTAATACATCTCCAGCGGCAGGAAGCCCGATTCCACCGCATGCGCCGCCAGGAAGAAGAACCAGCCCGCAAAGACGCTGGGCGCGCGCTTGCGCAGGAAGATGGCCAGCAAGCTGATGCCCGCTAGCGCCAGCAGGGACCAGAGTGTGGAAGGTGGCGAAAGCAGGCCGTGTGACACCGGGAAATCATCGGTGTACAAACCCATCAACGGGCCACGCGGGAACAGCAGCATGCCCAGGTAATCCATCAGCGCGCGCGGTTGGGTCAGCAACCGTTCGGCCAGGGTGAAATCCCAGTCGTCATAGGTTGCCAACAGGGTGCGTGGTGCCAGCAACAAGATGCCGGCCACTGCCAAGGCAGGCAAGGCCAGGAACACGCCGAAGAAGTTGCGCACGGTACCGCCGGGCCGGGTGTCCTTGCCGAAATATGCCAGTTCCAGCGCCAGGCAAATCGTGGGCGCAGCGGCGGCGTTCTGCTTGCTCAATACGCCCAGCGCCACCAGCAAGGGAAAGGCAACAAACAGGTTCAACTGCGCGGCACGGGTGCGGCCATCGGCCAGTTGTTGCCGGGCGACCAGGAAAACCCATACCGCTGCCAGCGCAAACAGCGCGCTGAGTTGTGCCATGCGCTGGATCACGTACAGCACGGTGCTGGCGTGCAGTGGATGCAGCAACCAGATCGCAGCCACCAAGGCTGCCAGCAAGTCAGCGTGTGGGGAAAGCCGTGCATCCCGCCGCAAGGCGCGGCGCAGCACCGCATAGCCCACCACGCCACAGGCCAGGTGCAGCAGCAGATTGCCCAGCTTGAATCCAAAGCCATTGTCGCCGGATACCAAGGCATTCAGCACGAAGCTGGCCATGGCTACCGGGCGCGAGTAGATCAATGATGGCTGCGGCAGGATTGCCTCGCCCAACTGGATCTTGCCCGCCAACCAAAGCCGTACCGGTTCCAGATTGCTGGGGTCGTCGAAGATGAAGGGGCCATGCAGGCCCACCCAGTACGTTGCAACGGTGGCCAGCAGGGCAATCAACAGAACAAGGCGTGGCAGCATGTGCGATCAACCGGAATGTGGCGCGGCAAGACCAGCCGCGTGACGGGAACAAAAAACCCCGGCCAAGGCCGGGGTTTGGTAAAGCGGACAGCAATCTTCCAAGCTTACGGACGGCAGTTGGCCGGCAGGAACTTGGCTGCGATGGCGCTGCTGCAGACCCAAGTCAACTGGGCCGACGAGGCGACGGCGGTCGGGGTCAGGATGATGTCGCCGGTCGCATTCGGCACGGTCGAGGTGGCCGTCACGACACCGCCGGTAGCAGAAATCTGGATGGCGCTGACGTACTTGGTGGTGCCCGGGAAGGCGTAACCATTGTTGGTATTGGTGACAGAAGCCAGGGAACCCAGCGACGAAGCCGTTTCGGCCACGGCCAGCTTGGCCGGGGCAGCCATCACGATGACTTCGGAAATCTTGGCGCGGGTGGTGTAGTCCTGGTAAGCCGGCAGCGCGATGGCGGCCAGAATGGCGATGATGGCGACCACGATCATCAGTTCGATCAGGGTGAAGCCTTGTTGGTTGTTCTTCATGGTTGATACCTCAGTTGGATGGTGATGGATCTGGCGAACTAGCGGGATGAAACCAGGGACACGTTTGTGTTGCTCCCCCGTGCCCCCTGCAACGTCTGTGGACCGCGGGTGCCGTGGCTAGCCACGTGCAGGGGATAAAGCAGGAACCGTGCCAACTTCTCCTGCCATGCCGGCACGGCTTTATCTTGCCGTTCCACCCGCCTGCGGGCCGCGACGCACGTCGCAACACCGGCAGCGTTGACGCAAATGGTCACAAAGTGACGCAGGGCGTCAGGTGGGGTGGAGGGTGGTGCTTTGGAGTATTCGCTCGCCCGATCAATGCTTGCATGGGTCAATTGTTGTAGTTACAATATTGCATGCGCATCAGTTACGACCCGGACAAACGTCAACGGACGCTGGAAGATCGCGGTCTTGATTTCGAGGATGCTCCCGTCGTTTTCTCGGGTACCGTTTTCGAGGTCGAGGATATCCGCCGCGATTATGGTGAAACACGCATGATCTGCTTCGGTCATCTTGCCGGGCGCATGGTCGTGGTCGGCTACACGCCAAGAGGCGAAGTCCGGCATATCTTCAGCATGAGGAAAGCCAATGAACGCGAAAAAAACCGTATCGGCCCGTACCTTGAAATCTGACCTGGATCGCGTGGATTCGCACAGGGTGCGGCGGGACGAGTATGAGGAGTTGCCGGAACTGAGCGAGGAGATGATGGCTCGCGGATCGGTCAAGCGGGCCGGCCGGCCGGTCGCGCGCGACCCTCGCCGCCAGGTGACCATCCGCCTCCCGGCATCGGTGTTGGCTGCCTGGAAGGCCACGGGCCCCGGCTGGCAGACGCGCATGGCCGACCAGCTCAGCAGGCAGGCTTGAGGGTGAGAGGGCGCGGGAACTGAAACAGCAAGCCAAGAGGAGTTGAGTCATGGCCAACATCAAGACCCGCCGCTGGGATTCAGCGGAGCACCTGCAAACCGAGGAACAAATCGCTGCGTACCTCGACGCCTGCTTTGATGAGGCGGGGGACGATGCTGCCTTCATCGCCAAGGCGCTGGGCAACGTGGCGCGTGCCCGTGGCATGAGCAATCTGGCGCGTGACACGGGGTTGGGCCGGGAGAGCCTCTACAAGGCGCTCTCCGGCGAAGGCAATCCGAGTTTCGCCACGGTGTTGAAAGTGGCGCATGCGCTTGGTGTTCGATTTCAGGCCGTGGCGGCATAGCCAGCAAGTTTGTAGGCATCAACGCTGAATACGATGCTGTTTGGAGAATCGAAATGAGCGAAAAGATGACCGTAAGCAGTGGCAATGTTTTTGAGGACCTGGGGTTTCCGCCGGATGAGGCGGCTGCGATGCTGGCGCGCGAAACGTTGCTGATCGAACTTGAAAAGGAACTGCGCAAGCGAGGCAAGAAGCAGCAGGAACTTGCCGAGGAATTGGGCATACCACGCACACGCATCTCCGAGGACATGCACCGCAAGACGGAGAAATTCAGCGTGGACAAGCTGGTTGGCTTGCTGCACCGCGCGGGCAAGCGGGTGGAGTTGCGGGTGGTTTGAAAATAGGGGTCAGAGTCTGAGGTATCCCCACGTTTTCCTTAGCGAGATCAGTCGGTTATCGGTGATCTGACTGGAAACAAGTGCGCGCATGGCGCAGTCTTCGAGGCGACTAAACCGAAGAAGGACTGACGACCATGCGCGCCAGCGCAGTATTGCAGAAGTGCCTGCCTGAATCACTTTCACGGATGCACGCGCTGCGCGAACGCGCGTTGCTCAACGCCGTGGAGGCTCTGATCCAAGGACGAAGACTGACGCTGACGGACGTGGCACGCTCGTGGCCCGGCGCCGAGCGTATCCGTCCACCGCTCAAGGCGTTCGACAGGCTGCTGGGCAACCGACACCTGTCAGCCGAACGCGAGTCCATGGATCGGGAGATGGCCCGCTGGCTGTTGCGTGGCCCACAGCCTGTGATCGTGATCGATTGGGCCGATCTGAAGGCCGACAAGTCGTGGTGCCTGCTACGGGCGGCAGTGCCGGTGGGCGGGCGCACGCTGACGTTGCTGGACATGGTGTTTCCCGGCAAGGAGCAAGGCTCGCCCAAGGCCGAGAAGCGGTTCCTGCAGCGGTTGCATGCGTTGGTGCCCGATGAGGCCCGGCCGATCCTGGTGACCGATGCCGGCTTCCGCACGCCGTGGTTCCGCGCAGTCGAGGCCCGGGGCTGGCATTGGCTGGGGCGTCTTCGTGGCCGGACGCGGGTCAAGCCGCTGGATGTGGAGGATCGCCCAGAACAATGGGTAGATTGCAGGCAGTTGTATGTGCTGGCCTCACAGGCTGCACGCGAACTGCCTTTGATGCAGACCAACCGGAGCGATCCGATCAGTTGTCGGCTGGTGGTGTATGCCAAGCCGCCGCAAGGCCGCAAGCACCGGACGGTGCAAGGCGATGTGGCACGCAACAGCTACAGCCGCAAGGTGGCTGCACGCGAACGCGAGCCCTGGCTGCTTGTGATCTCGCCGAGCCTGTCCAACGCCAGCGCCCGGCAACTGGTGAACCTGTACACACGCCGGATGCAGATCGAATCGTCCTTCCGTGATCTCAAATCTCACCGCTATGGCCAAGGCTTCGAGGACAACCTGACACGCACGGGGGCACGCCTGCAGATCCTGCTGCTGGTCGGTACGTTGGCATCCTTCGCCAGTTGGTTGGCTGGGTTGGGCTGCGAAGCCACTGGCATCGCGCAATGGTTGATGCCGGTTCGCAGCAAGCGCAAGTTGTACTCGACGTTGCGTGTCGGTCGCGAAGCGTTGGTCAGAAGCTGGCCGATGGAGCCGGTCTCCCGATGGCTGGATCGGCTGCGATCACTGCCAACAGCAGTCCTTGACCAGATGGTGCTGCAGGCGTGAAAACGTGGGGATACCTCAGGGTCAGAGTACGTTTTTGCGGGCGGCCGGGAGAAATGGTGCCCTGACTCTTGTTTTTCCTTTGCTGGTTGCTGCTACACCAACTGCACGATCTGATTCAGCACCAGCAATACCTGCGCGAAACTTGCATCGTTCAACCGCTTGAGTGGATGCGCCTTGCCGCCACGCAATCGCCAATCGAACGACTTTGGCTGGTGGCACAGCACGTAACTGGCCTTGCCTGCCTTGCCGCCGGTAGCCGGTCCGGCGACCACCGCAAATGGATTGCCGGCGTTGTATTCGGCGGTGGTCATCGGCAGGCCGATCACCAGTGAGGTGCGGTGGTTGAATGCCTTTGGTGACAACACCAGGAACGGATGCACGTCGCGCATTTCCCGCCCTACTTGCGGATTGCAGTCGATCCAGATGACATCCTGCCGGTCGGGAACCCATGCGGGACGTGCGCCAGCGACCTTCGTTACCATTGTTCGGCCCCGATGCGCCCGGTTGCCATTGCTTCGCCGCCGTGGATTTGCGCGTCGTAACGGGCCAGGCGCTGTTCCAGCGTCAAGGGTGCGTCAGCCACCGGTTCAATGATGACGCGGTTGTTCTCCGCCACCACGCGCACGCGCTGGTCGGCGTGTAAGCCCGCCGAACGCGCAATCGCCGCAGGCAGGCGTACTCCCAGGCTGTTGCCCCAGTGTTTGATGTCGAGCGTGGCGGTAGTCATGGCAGTGATCCGGTTCATGTCTATACGAAGTTTAGACATTTGCCCGGCCAACGCAAGGTCATGGTGAAACAGAGGTCGGGGCGCATCTTTTTGCGGCTGGCCGGGAGAAATGGTGTTCTGACCCCTGTTTTCCCTGTTTTCCCTCTGCGCATGAGGATTGCCGGCGTATGCCAAATGTGCATACAATTGGCTCGTGAACTACGAATGGGACGAAAACAAGCGTGCCGAGAACCTGCGCAAGCACGGCGTGGATTTCGCCGACGCTGTCGGTGCACTGGAAGACCCGGCGGGTTTGACCATTGAGGATGATGCCGAGGGTGAGGTCCGTTTCATCACGCTTGGCAGTGGTTTCAATAGTCATGTCCTGTACGTGGTCTGGACGGAACGCAGCGAAGACCTCATTCGCATCATTTCCGCGCGCAAGGCCAGCCCCGGTGAAGCGCGCCAATACCAAGGGTAAGCCACCATGACCAACGAGATGCCGGAACGGGATTTCAGCCGGGCCAAACGTAGCGGCAAGGTGCCGGCGCTGGCCCGTATCCAGAAAGAAAACGAGGGCAAGGAACGCATCACCATCCGCCTTGATGCGGACGTGTTGGCCTGGTTCCGCAATCAGGTCAAGGGCGGCGGCAATTACCAGTCGCTGATCAACGCGGCACTGCACGGACACATTGAACACAGCGAAGGAACTTTGGAGCGCACGCTTCGCCGCGTATTGCGCGAAGAACTGCATCGGGCTGCATGAAGCAAGACGTAAAAGCGACGAGGACACGGGCCGTTCCAATGGAATCGCGGCATGAACCTTGCCTTCCTTGACGGCCAGCCAGCCGATGCCGATGCCTTGCGGGCGCTGGCGGTGGCCAATTACGGGCATTTCACCTCGATGCAGGTGCGCGGTGGCGCGGTGCGCGGGCTGGATCTGCACTTGCAGCGCTTGCAGGCGGCCACGCAGGAGTTGTTCGGGGTGGCGCTGGATGCGGCGCGGGTGCAGGCGGCGATGCGCGCGGCGGTGGCGGCGGCTGGCGGCGAGTGTTCGCTGCGGGTGACGGTGTTTTCGCGGCGGTTCGATCATCGCAAGCCGTTGCAGCCGGTGCCGGTGGACGTGCTGGCGACGGTTGCGCCAACGGCTGCGGCAGCAGGGGCGATCCGGGTGAAGTGTTTCGAGTTCGTGCGTACGCTGCCGCAGGTCAAGCATGTAGGCACGTTTCCGCTGTTCCATTATCGGCGGCAGGCGCTGGCGGCGGGATTCGACGATGCCTTGTTCGTCGATGCGCACGGCGACGTGGTGGAAGGTTCGGTGTGGAACGCAGGCTTCTGGGATGGGCAGGCCGTGCTGTGGCCGACCGGGCCGGCGCTGCGCGGCACGATGGAGCAGTTGCTGCAGCGCGGGCTGGACGCGATCGGCGTGCCGCAGCGCTCGCTGCGGCTGCGGCCGGAAGCGGGTGCGAACCTGGCCGGAGCCTTTGCGGTGAATGCGACCGGCATCCAGCCGATCACGGCCATCGACGGCCGGGCCTGCCCGCAGGCGGCGGAATTGCCGGGCTTGCTGCAGCGGGCGCTGGAGACGCAGCCCTGGCAGGCCGTGTAGGGCGCGCTTTCCTTCCGCCAATCAATGCCTTACAATGCGCGGCTCACTTACCCGGGCATCCCGCCCGCTGGACATCATCAACATGGTCAAAATTCGCCTTACCCGTGGCGGCGCCAAGAAGCGCCCCTTCTACCACATCATCGTCACCGACCAGCGCAGTGCGCGCGACGGCCGCAACATCGAGCGCGTGGGTTACTACAACCCGGTCGCCTCGGGCAACGACAAGCGCGTCGAACTGGACATCGCCCGCGTTGACCATTGGGTCAGCAACGGTGCGCAGCTGACCGAGAAGGTCGCCAACCTGTACAAGGAAGCGGCCAAGGTGCAGGCTGCTGCGGCCTGATCGGCCACGGCGATCCACGGAAGGCGGCGCAAGCCGCCTTCTTTGTTTTCGGGACATGAACAACGTGCAAGCGACAACCCCTGAGAAGCGCCTGTTGCTGGGCCGCGTGGCCGGCGCGTTCGGCGTGCGCGGCCAGTTGAAGCTGGAATCATGGACGCAGCCGCGCGCGGCGATCTTCCGCTACCAGCCGTGGACGCTGCGCGATGCAGCTGGCAGCGAGTGCGAGCTGACCGGCGCACGCGGGCGCGATTCGGGCAAGCACCTGATCGCCGATTTCCCCGGTGTGGAAGACCGCGACGCGGCCGAAGCCTTGCGCGGCACGGAGGTCTGGGTGCCGCGTTCGGCATTGCCGCCGCCGAAGCCGGGCGAATACTACTGGGTGGACCTGGAAGGCCTGCGCGTGGTCAACGTGGAAGGCGTGGATTTCGGCACGGTGTCGCATCTGTTCTCGACTGGCGCGAATGACGTGCTGGTGATTCGCGGTGATCGCGAACGGCTGGTGCCCTTCGTCGAACCGGACTACGTGAAGGCGGTGGATTTCGACACCGGCGTGGTCACGGTGGATTGGGACGCGGAGTTCTGACCGGCTGCCATGCGCATCGACGTCATCAGCCTGTTTCCCGAATTCGTCGCCCAGTGCGCCGGCTTTGGCGTGGTCGGGCGGGCGCAGGAGCGCGGCCTGCTGTCGCTGCATGGCTGGAACCCGCGCGACCATGCGCAGGGCAATTACCGCCGCGTGGATGACAAGACCTTCGGCGGCGGCCCCGGCATGGTGATGATGATCGAGCCGCTGCGCGCCACGCTGGATGCGGCGCGGCTGGCCGAGGCCACGCCCGCGCCGGTGGTTTACCTGTCGCCGCAGGGCAGGCCGCTGACCCAGGCCAAGGTGCGCGAACTGGCCGCGCTGCCGCGGCTGATCCTGCTGTGCGGGCGCTACGAAGGCATCGACGAGCGCTTCGTGCGGGCCGAGGTGGACGCGGAAATCTCGATTGGCGATTACATCCTGTCCGGCGGCGAACTGCCGGCGGCGGTGCTGGTCGATGCGGTGGCGCGCTTGCAGGAAGGCGCGCTGGGCGATGCCGAATCGGCCGCGCAGGACAGTTTCGAGGTGGGCAGCGACGGATTGGCGCTGCTGGATTGCCCGCATTACACGCACCCGGCCAGCCATGAATTCGGCGAGGTGCCGGCGGTGCTGCGTTCCGGTGACCATGCCGCCATCGCCCGCTGGCGCCGGCAGCAGGCCCTGGGCCGCACCTGGCAACGGCGGCCGGAATTGCTGGACGAGGCGGCCTTGTCGAAGGCGGACCGGGCGCTGCTGGTGGCGTTTCGGGCCGAGAACGCCTGAGGCGCTGTCCCGGAAGGGGATTTCGGCAGCCAAGTCTTTGCTTTTCCGAAGGTTTCCGGTTTACAATATGCGGCTTCGCGGGCCGGTCCGGCCATGCGGAACCCACAACAAGACGTGCGGCGCAATCCGGTGACCGCATCAGAACACGCTGCCGAACGGCACGACCACGCGCGACGCAAGCGCCACAACACAACGGTGTCACCATGAGCAATCTCCTCCAGCAGTTCGAAGCCGAGCAGATCACCCGCCAGCTTCCGCAGTTCAGCCCCGGCGACACCGTCGTGGTCAACGTCAAGGTCAAGGAAGGCAACCGCGAGCGCGTGCAGGCCTATGAAGGCGTGGTCATCGCCAAGAAGAATGCCGGCCTCAACTCCGCCTTCACCGTGCGCAAGATCTCGCACGGCTACGGCGTCGAGCGCGTGTTCCAGACCCACAGCGCAGTCATCGACTCGGTCGAAGTGAAGCGCCGCGGCAAGGTTCGCGCCGGCAAGCTGTACTACCTGCGTGGCCTGCAAGGCAAGGCTGCCCGCATCAAGGAAGACCTGGCCGCCGTCGCCAAGGCCAAGGCAGAATCCAAGGCTGAGAAGGCCGCCGGGTAATCCGGTGCGTGCATGCAACGCCACAACGGCCACCTCCGGGTGGCCGTTTGCGTTTGGGGCACGGCAAGCCGGCATCACCATCATCATTTCATTGCGACATGAGTGAACTTGTCTCCATCCGCCTGGACATCTGGCTGTGGGCCGCGCGTTTCTTCAAGACCCGCGCGCTGGCCAAGCAGGCCATCGAAACCGGCAAGGTTGACGTGGCCGGCCAGCGTGCCAAGCCATCGCGCACGCTCAAACCCGGCGATGCGGTGAAGGTGGAACGCGCCGGCGAAGCTTTCGAGGTCGAAGTGCTGGCGATCAGCGACGTGCGCGGCCCGGCCGCCATTGCGCAAACGCTGTACCGCGAAAGCGAAGCCTCGCGCCAGCGCCGCGAAGCCGAACGCGAGCTGCGCCGCGCCGAAGCCGCCGGCTACCGCGCCCCGGCCCACAAGCCGGACAAGCGCGCCCGCCGCCTGATCCAGGCGTTGGGGGATATTGATGCGTCGTGATGTATATTCTTACCATTCCACAATCGATGGGAAACTGACAAGAATGAACGCAATCATCAAGCCTGACACCGCAGCAACGGCTACCTTGTCCAGCAAATTCCAGATATCGATTCCCAAATCGGTGCGCGATGGCCAGCGCTGGCGCGCCGGTCAGGAATTCGTGTTCATACCCAAGGGCAAGGGGGTGCTGGTGATGCCGGTGCCGGAACTGGCGCAATTGGCCGGGCTGGCGAAAGGCGCGCGCACTGCCGGTTATCGCGACCGCAAGGATCGTTTCTGATGGCTGCGCGCAAGCGCGCGTCTGCCGCCCCGGTGCTGGTGGATACGTCTGCGTGGATCGAATGGCTGGTGGACAGCGAAATCGGGCGCAAGCTCGGCAAGTTCATGCCGGACAAGCCGCACTGCATCGTGCCGACCATCGTGCAGCTGGAGCTGTACAAATGGCTGTTGCGTGAGACTGACGAGGAGCGCGCTGACCAAGTGATTGCCTACACGCAGAAATGCCGCGTGCTGTCACTGGATACCGAAATCGCCTTGCTGGCGGCGGAGTTCCACCACATGCACAAACTGGCCACGGCGGATGCCATCGTCTATGCCAGTGCGCGTCATGCCGGTGCAACCTTGCTGACCTGTGACGCGCATTTTTCCGGCTTGGATGGCGTGCATCATTTCGACAAGAGCGCCGCGTGAACCTCACCGAAAAACCCACGCGCCTGTTGCCGCTGATCGTGGCTTGCGCGTTGTTCATCGAGAACATGGATTCGACGGTGATCGCGACTTCGCTGCCGGCGATGGCGAAGGACCTGGGCACCGATCCGATCGCGTTGAAACTGGCGATGACCGCTTACTTGTTGTCGCTGGCGGTGTTCATCCCGATTTCCGGCTGGGTGGCTGATCGCTTTGGTTCGCGCACCACGTTTTGCGGGGCGATCGGTGTGTTCCTGGTCGGTTCGCTGTGTTGTGCGGCGAGTGGTTCATTGGGCGGCCTGGTCGCGGCGCGCACGTTGCAGGGCGTGGGCGGGGCGATGATGGTGCCGGTCGGGCGGCTGGTGTTGCTGCGTTCGATCCCGAAGAACCAGTTGGTGCAGGCGCTGAGCTGGTTGACCATCCCGGCGATGATCGGCCCGGTGGTGGGGCCGCCGCTGGGTGGGTTCATCACCGAGTATTTCCATTGGCGCTGGATTTTCCTGATCAACTTGCCGATGGGTGTCGTCGGCATCCTGCTGGCGCGCAAATACATTCCGCAGATTCGTGAGGAAGTCGCCAGGCTGGATGGCAGTGGTTTTGTGCTGACCGGTTTGGGCTTGGCCGCGGCGATGTTCGGCTTCTCGACCATGGGCCGGCATTTGTTGCCGCTGTGGTTGTCGCTGGGCACGCTGGTGCTGGGCATCGGCTTGCTGCTGGCGTACCTGTGGCATGCGAAGCGGGTGCAGGCACCGTTGCTGGATTTGCAGTTGTTCCGCTACAACACGTTTCGTGCCGGCGTGATCGGCGGGTTCCTGTTTCGCACCGGCATTGGTGCGACGCCGTTCCTGTTGCCGCTGATGCTGCAACTGGGTTTCGGGCTCAGCCCGATGCAATCCGGTTCGCTGACTTTCATTTCCACGGTTGGTGCGATGTTCACCAAGACCATTGCCGCGTGGGTGATCCGGCAGTGGGGTTTTCGTCGCGTATTGATTGCCAATGCGTTGCTGGCGTCGATCATGCTGGCGGGGTTTGGCCTGTTCCGGCCGGCGTGGCCGCATGCGGCGGTGATGGCGGCGCTGTTGATCAGCGGTTGTTTCCGATCGCTGCAATTCACCGCGATCAATGCGATCAGCTATGCCGAAATCGATCAGCACCGGATGAGCCAGGCCACCAGCCTGTCGTCGATGATGCAGCAACTGGCCTTGGGCATGGGCGTGGCCATCGGTGGTTACGCGCTGGAAATCGCTGGCCTGTTGCGCGGCACCGATGCCACCGAGGTGCACAACTTCTATTGGGCTTTCGCCGTGGTGGGGCTGATTTCGGCCAGCTCGGTGTGGTGGATGTGGCAATTGCCGCGTGATGCCGGCGCGGAAATGGCTGGCCGCGCGAAGGTGGGCAGGGAAGTGGATGACGAGCCCAAATCGATCAAGTTCCCGCAGCAATGAATTGCTGTGGCGTGTCGGTGAAGTTTTCGCAGACCTCAGGAGCACGGCATGCCGTGCCCCTGCCGGTGCGGATCACTTCAGGTCAAAACGATCCAGGTTCATCACCTTGGTCCATGCCGCGGTGAAATCATTGATGAAGCGCTGCTTGCCATCAGCCTGCGCATACACCTCCGCATAGGCGCGCAGCACCGAGTTGCTGCCGAACACCAGGTCGTTGCGGGTGGCGGTGTATTTGATCTTGCCGGTGCTGCGGTCGTGGCCTTCGAAGGTTTCGCCGTCCTTCGAGGTCCACACCGTGCCCATGTCCAGCAGGTTGACGTAGAAGTCGTTGCTCAGCGCGCCGGGGTTGTCGGTGAACACGCCATGCGCGCTGCCGTCCCAGTTCGCGCCCAGCATGCGCAGGCCGCCGACCAGCGCGGTCATTTCCGGCGCGGTGAGGGTGAGCAGTTGCGCTTTGTCGATCAGCAGGGCTTCGGTGCGGATGTCGGTGCCGGGTTTCTTCCAGTTGCGGAAGCCGTCGGCCACGCCTTCCAGCCAGGCGAAGGAGGGCACCTCGGTCTGCGCCTGGGTGGCATCGACGCGGCCCGGTGCAAACGGCAACGTGATGTTGTAGCCACCGGCTTTCGCGCCCTGTTCCACGCCCAGGTTGCCGGCCAGCACGATCAAATCCGCCAGCGACAATTTGGTCGAAGCCTTGATGCCTTCGATCTTTGCCAGCGCGGCAACGGCCACCTTGTTGGCTTCCCAGCCACGCTGCGGTTGCAGGGCAATGCGCGCACCATTGGCGCCACCGCGTTTGTCGCCGCCACGGAAGGTCGCGGCCGAGGCCCAACCCAGCGAGACCAGTTCGGCCACGCTCAATTCCAGCGCAGCAATCTTTTCCCTGGCATCGGCGATGTCGGCAGCCGAAGGCAGCGGGCCAGCCGCCGGCAGCGGGTCTTGCCAGATCAGGTCTTCCTTGGGCACTTCCGGGCCGAGGTAACGCGCCTTCGGTCCCATGTCGCGGTGGGTCAGCTTGAACCATGCACGGGCGAAGGCCTCGTTGAAGGCTTGCGGGTCGTTCAAGAACCGGCGCGAAATTTTCTCGAAAGCCGGGTCGAAGCGCAGGGTCAGGTCGGTGGTCAGCATCGTCGGCTTGCGCTTCTTCGACGCGTCGAACGGGTCGGGGATGATGTCCGGGCCGTCCTTCGCTTCCCACTGGATGGCACCCGCCGGGCTGCGGGTCTGCACCCATTCGTACTTGAACAGGTTCTCGAAGAAGTAGTTGCTCCATTGCGTGGGCGTCTGCGTCCACACCACTTCCAGCCCGGAAGTGATGGCATCGGCACCCACGCCGCTGCCGTGGCTGGAGGTCCAGCCCAGGCCTTGCGATTCCATCGGCGAGGCTTCCGGATCAGGGCCGACGTGCGAGGCCGCTGCTGCGCCGTGGGTCTTGCCCAGGGTGTGGCCACCGGCGATCAGGGCGACGATTTCCTCGTCGTCCATCGCCATGTTGCCGAAGGTGGCGCGGATGAATGGTGCGGCCGAAAGCGGGTCGCCGCTGGCTTCCGGGCCTTCCGGGTTGACGTAGATCAGGCCCATTTCGGTCGCGCCGAGGTTGCTGCCGTTGAGCGCTTCGGACTTGCGGTGTTCCAGCCAGGTCTTTTCGACGCCCCAGTTGACGTCGTTGTCCGGCTCCCAGGTGTCTTCGCGGCCTGCGCCGAAACCGAAGGTGCGGAAGCTGGAATTCTCCAGCGCCACGTTGCCGGCCAAGATGAACAGGTCGGCCCAGGAAATCTTCTGACCATGTTTCTGCTTCACCGGCCACAGCAGGCGGCGCGCCTTGTCCAGGCTGGCGTTGTCCGGCCACGAACCCAGCGGCGCGAAGCGATGCTGGCCGCGCCCTGCGCCGCCACGGCCATCATTGAGGCGATAGGTGCCGGCACCGTGCCAGGCCATGCGGATGAACAGGCCGCCATAGGTGCCCCAGTCAGCCGGCCACCAGGCTTGCGAATCGGTCAGGGTCTTGCGGATGTCGGCCTTGAGCGCGGCGTAATCCAGCTTCTTGAATTCATCGGCGTAGTTGAACGCCTTGCCCAGCGGGTTGGATTTTTCCGAATGCTGGTTGAGCAGGTCGACCGGCAGTTGCTCCGGCCACCAGTCCTTGTTGGTGGTGCCTTGGCCGGCGGCGAGGTAGGGACATTTGGCTGCGGTGTTCATCGGGGTTCTCCGTGGCTTCCGTTGGGTGGCGGGGAGCTTCGTCGCGAAACTTCCTGAACCGCAATCATGCGGGTTCGGGATTGCGGCGGGAAATCGAATGAAATTACCGATTCGATATGCAGCGTCTATGCTGCGGTGCAGTGAGTTTTTGCGTCAGGGGCGACCTGAGTAATTTCGTCATTCCCGCGAAAGCGGGAATGACGAGCAAAAGCGGAGCTGTTCGGAACTTCCTCAGCTCTTGCCGCCCAGCAGGCCGCCGCCGATCTTCAGCAGGTCGCCGATGCCGAGCTGGCCGTCGCCGTCCTGGTCGAGCACCGCGCCGAGCAGGCCGCCGGCCAGGCCGCCCTGTTGCTGTGCGGCCTGCTGTTCCAGGCCGAGCAATTGACCCAGCCCGCTGGCGCTGGCTTGCTGGCCGCCGCCGAGGAACTGCTTGGCCACGAAGGACATCACGATCGGCGCAAGGATTTGCAGCAGCATGTTGGCCTTGTCGCCGCCCAGGCCAGTGGCCTGGCCAAGGCTGGCGGCGGCGTGCTGCTGGTTGCCGCCCAGCACATGGCCGAGGATGCCCGCGCCATTGGTCTGCCGCGATTGTGCGCCACCACCCAGCACGGCGCCCAGCACGCTGCCGATATCCAGGCCACTGCCAGCATGGTCGTTCTGCAAGGCACCCAGCAGCGCCTGCGCACCGGCCGGTTGTGAGGCGTTCTTACCCAGCGCGCCGAGCAGCAAGGGCAGGGCGGCACCGATGGCGTCGGAGGTCTGCGCGGGATTGGCCCCCAGTTGCTGCGCCACTTGTTGCAGCGGTGCGCCCCGGAGTTGCTGGAACAGTTGGTCGGCCAGTGAAGTGCTCATGTTGCGATCCTTTTGAATGTGATTTCGCGACCGACGTGGTCGGCGTGGCGATGGTAGCGCGTTGGGGAGTGGGGTGTGTGGGTGCCGGGACGCTTTGCTTTTTTTGCTCGTCATTCCCGCGCAGGCGGGAATCGCTCTTGCTTCTCGCTTCTGAAACGGCAAGAGCAACAACAAGAGCGATTCCCGCCTGCGCGGGAATGACGAGCAAAAGGGGCGGGACGTCACGCTCCCGACTGCGCCATCACAACAACGACTTCAATCGATACAAGGCTTCCAAGGCCTGCTTTGGCGTCAACTCGTCAGGGTCGATCGCGGCCAGTGCTTCCTGTGCGGCGGATGGTGCAGCAGCAAACAGGCCGAATTGTTGCGGTGCATCCAGCGCTTGCGGCGAGACTTCGGCGGCGTGGGTCTGCCTGCCGCGTTGTTCCAGTTCGGCAAGCCGGCGACGTGCCTGTTGCAGCGTGGTTTTCGGCAAGCCGGCCAGTGCGGCGACCTGCAGGCCGAAGCTGCGATCGGCCGCGCCTTCCTTCACTGCATGCATGAACACCAGCGTGTCGCCGCCGTGCCTGTCGGTGTGTTCGACCGCATCCAGATGCACGTTGGCGATGCCGCTGTCGCCGCCGTCGATGGATTCGTTGGTCAGTGCAGTCAGTTCGAAGTAGTGCGTGGCGAACAGCGTCTGGCAGCGATTCTGTGCGGCGAGGTGGCGCGCCACCGCATCGGCCAGCGCCAGGCCATCGTAGGTGGAAGTGCCGCGACCGATTTCATCCATCAGCACCAGCGATTGCGGCGTGGCGTTGTGCAGGATGTAACTGGTTTCGGCCATTTCCACCATGAAGGTGGATTGCCCGCGCGCCAGGTCGTCGCCTGCGCCGATGCGGGTCAGGATGCGGTCGACCGGGCCGATGCTCGCCTTCGATGCCGGCACGAAACTGCCGATGTAGGCCAGCAGCACGATCAGCGCGTTCTGGCGCATGTAGGTGCTCTTTCCGCCCATGTTGGGGCCGGTGATCACCAGCATGCGCCGGGCGGGATGCAGGTCCAGGTCGTTGGGTTCGAACGGTTCCTTGCGCACCGCTTCGACCACCGGATGGCGGCCACGCTCGATATGCAGGCCGGGCTCGTCGGACAACACCGGTGGCGACCAGTCCAGCGCCTGTGCGCGTTCGGCGAAGCACGCCAGCACGTCCAGCTCGCTCAAGGCGGCGGCGCAGCGTTTCAGCGGTTCCAGTTCGACGTTGAGCGCGTCGAGCAATTCCTCGTACAGGATTTTTTCGCGCGACAGCGAGCGTTCGCGCGCAGACAGCACCTTGTCCTCGAAGGATTTGAGTTCCTCGGTGATGTAGCGCTCGGCACCGGTCAGGGTTTGCCGGCGGGTGTAATGCACCGGCGCCTTGTCGGCCTGGCCCTTGCTGATCTCGATGTAATAGCCGTGCACGCGGTTGTAGCCAACCTTCAGCGTGGCGATGCCGGTGCTTTCGCGCTCGCGTTGTTCCAGGTCGATCAGGAACTGGTCGGCATGGGTCGAAAGCTGGCGCAGTTCGTCCAGTTCGGCATCGAAGCCTTCGGCGATCACGCCGCCATCGCTGAGCTTCATCGGCGGCTGCGGCGCGATGGCGCGGGCGAGCAGGGCGGCGGTGTGGGTGTGTTCGCCGAGTTCCGCGCACAGTGCGTGCAGGCGTGGCGAATCCAGTGGTGCAAGCACTTCGCCAATTCCCGGCAACAACGCCAGGCCATCGCGCAGCGTGGACAGATCGCGCGGGCGTGCCGAGCGCAATGCCACGCGGGTGAGGATGCGCTCGACATCGCCCAGTGCGCGGAATTGTTCGCGCAGCTTTGCGTCCGCGCCGACGTCGATCAGTGTGGCGACGGCTTGGTGGCGTTCTCCCACCGTGCGGCGGTCGCGCAACGGGCGGTGCAGCCAGCGCCGCAGCAAGCGCCCGCCCATCGGGGTGATGGTGCTGTCCAGCACGCCGAGCAAGGTGTGCTTGGTATCGCCATCGACGCGCGTGTCCAGTTCCAGGTGGCGGCGCGTGGCCGCGTTCATCGCGATGGCTTCATCGGCGGACTCGACCGCGATTGCAGTGAGATGCGGCAGGCGTTGCTTCTGGGTTTCTTCGACGTAACCGAGCAAGGCACCGGCAGCGGCGGTCGCCAAGGGCTTGTCGTCGATGCCGAACGCGGAAAGGTCATGCAGGCCGAAGAATTCCAGCAACTGGCGACGGCCGGCATCGGCATCGAACAACCACGGCGCGCGTCGGCGCATGCCATTGCGTTGTTGCATGAAGTCCGGCCAGCCATCTTCGTCGGGCACCAGCAGCTCGGCTGGTTCCAGCCGTGCCAGTTCGGCTTCCAATGCATCATCACTTTCAACTTCATTGACGCGGAAGCGCCCGCCGGCCAGATCGGCCCAGGCCAGCCCAAAGCCGTGCTTGCTGCGCGACACTGCCATCAACAGCGTGTCGCGGCGCTCGTTGAGCAGCGCCTCGTCGGTGACCGTGCCGGGCGTGACCACGCGCACCACCTTGCGCTCGACGATGCCCTTGGCCAATGCCGGGTCGCCGATCTGTTCGCAAATGGCCACCGCCTCGCCCAGCGCAACCAGACGCGCCAGGTAGCCTTCGTGCGAATGCGCCGGTACGCCGGCCATCGGGATCGGCGCGCCGCCGGAATTGCCGCGCTGGGTGAGCGTGATGTCTAGCAGGCGCGCCGCCTTGCGCGCATCGTCGTAGAACAACTCGTAGAAATCGCCCATGCGAAAAAACAGCAACACGTCCGGGTAATCGGACTTGGCTGCAAAAAATTGCTGCATGAGTGGGGTGTGGGTTGCAAAATCTGCTTTCATTCGAGTAAAGCCTTCAAAAACAACACATTGCGCGGCGGGGTCATTGGACTTGACTAGCGCAGCCGGGGGCGTTGGCGTCGGCATTGTGTCCAAGTCGCGGGCAAATTATGAAGGACGATTCCGTGGGCCGGTTTTTTCCCTGCGTTGCGTAATGGGAAGAATGGGCGTCTGTTGAATGACGCCGGCGATGCCATGCCTTCTCCAAACTGCTCCCGCAACTGCGTTTCCGCCGCCGCGCCCGGATTGGGGCAGGTGTTTCTGGATGCGATGCCGTCGCCCGATTGGCTGAACATGGCGAACAACCGGGCGCAGGTGGCGTTTTTCGCGCAGGACGACTGGGTTGCCTGGCTGCCACAGGCCATCGGTCTGCTGGACGAGGCCGAGTTGGCGCGCGTGGCGCGCCGCCGCCGCATCCGTGATCGCGAAGGCCTGGTTCTGGCCTATGCGTTGCATCGCCTGTTCCTGGGCCGGGCGCTTGGGCTGGAGCCAATGCAAGTTCCGCTCGGCCGCGACGAGCTTGGTTGCCCGCGATTGCAGGGCATGGCGGTGAGCACCAGCCTCAGCCATGCCGATCAGTACCTGGCAATGGCGGTTTGCCCGCATGGCCCGGTAGGGGTGGATATCGAGCCGGCCGCACGCGCTGCGGGGATGGACGAGATCGCCGCACAGGTATGCCACCCCGTCGAAATTGCGCGCCTGGCCGACAAGGAGGCCAGCGTGCGATCCGAACGCCTGCTGTCGCTTTGGGTACGAAAGGAGGCGCTGCTGAAAGCCGCCGGGATTGGACTGGAGCGCGAGATGAATACGTTTCAGGCGCCCGAAGGCGTGGAACTTCCGCTGGCCAATCAGGATCGGGGGAAAACTTGCCTGCATATGCTGAATGCCGGGCCCGGCGCGGTGGCGGCGGTGGCGATTCCTCCCCGGGCAATGGCGTGTGCGGCCTGGTTCAGGCCGGGATAGGCCCGGCGCGGGCGCAGGTATGAGGGTGGGGATGCTGGCCGGGGTGGCCGAAATCACCGCCGATTGCGTTTTGATGAGGCGGCGACATTGGCGTGGCTTCGTGTCCAGCGCCGGGAACGCCGATACCCGGCGGCAACAAGGGGTAGTTGATGAAATCGACACGCGCGAGCCGTAAATCCAGGGTCTTCCGGTTCCTGTGGTTGCTGGAAATGGCAATCATCGTGCTGGCCGTGCTGGCGGCCGCGTGGATCCGCTTCATCAACAACGAGGAGGCGCATCTCGCCTTTGCCGAGCATGTGGTCGTGCGTTCGCTGATCGTCGCCCTGTTCCTGACTGGCGCGATGATGGCTTTCGGCCTGTACCAGGTCCACATGCGGCACAGCCAGACGGACTTCCTGCTGCGGTTGCTGTTGTCGTTCGTGTTCGGCGGCGCGGCGCTGGTGGTGCTTTACTACGTGCTGCCGCAGACCTATATCGGCCGCGGCGTGTTGGCGATGTCGCTGGCCTTTTCCATCATCGGCATCGTGTTGATGCGCACGCTGTTTTCCCATCTGTTCAGGGCCGATGTCCTGAAGGAGCGCATCCTGGTGCTGGGCGCGGGCAACAACGCCGAACTCATCAACAACCGGATGCGGCGGAAATCGGACCGTCGCGGCTTCATCGTGACCGGTTTCGTGCCGGTTGCCGACCAGCCGGTGGTGGTGCGCGAAGATCTGCTGGTGCAGTCGGGCAGGATGTTGTCCGACGTGGTGGAAGAGCTACAGATCGACGAATTGGTCATTGCCCCCGACGAACGCCGCTGCAGCCTGCCGATGGAGAACATGCTGAAGTGCGTGCAGCAGGGCGTGAGCGTCATCGACCTGTCCACCTTCTTCGAGGGCGAGGCGGGCATGGTGCAGTTGAACGTGGTGGATCCGTCGTGGCTGGTGTTCTCCGGCGGCTTCGACTATTCCACACCGTGCCGGCTCAGCAAGCGTTTTTTCGACCTGGCGGTTTGGCTGGAATCGGGCGGGCCGGTGCTGTACCGGCAGGTTCGCGTAGGCGAACGCGGCAACCATTTCACCCTGACCAAGTTCCGCAGCATGCGCGTGGATGCCGAGAAGGACGGCGTGGCGGTGTGGGCCAGCCGCAACGACGACCGCAGCACGCGGGTGGGCAAGTTCATCCGCAGGACGCGGCTGGATGAGCTGCCGCAGTTGTTTGCGGTGCTCAGTGGCGACATGAGTTTCGTCGGGCCACGACTCGAGCGCCCGCAGTTCGTGGACAAGCTCAACGACGAGATCCGCTACTACGGGGTGCCGCCACTGCATGAAGCCGGGGCTGACCGGCTGGGCGCAGCTGCGCTACTCCTATGGCGCTTCCGTCCGCGATGCGGAGGAGAAGCTCAAGTTCGACCTGTTCTACGTGAAGAACCACGGCCTGATTTTCGACCTGATGATCATGGTGCAGACCTTGGAAGTGGTCGTATTCGGGCGCGGACGGTGATCGCGGGCGCCGCAAGTGGCCGGACGGATATCCGTTCCCGGGCACGCCCGGGCGATGCGTCCAAGATTGCGGCATCCGCGATCGATTCCGGCACGATGCGCAGTGGTGATCTGTACCACGCGCTCACGCGGCCCCGCTCGGAACGGATTCGCGACGCGCCATGCCGCCAGTCGGGACCATCGCGAAACGCGCACGTCCCGGTCGGGCGGCGTGTTGTGGATGCGCGCTTGCGCCGGAGGTTCTTCGAAGCCGACGCTCCTGGCCGGCGGAGCGGCCACCTTGCAGCCGGCCATGAACGGCGTGGAATGCCATGGCCTGCTTGTACAACGCCTGGAATTCGTGCAGCAGCAGCGACACTCGCGTCCCTGTTCGACACCGCACCGGGCCTTGTCCGGATGCAAGGCCGACAGGCGCCACCGGTAGGCCTGCTGGAATTCGGAAATGGCGCAGCCCGGTTACAGACCCCGCGTCCGGTACAGGCGTTCGAAGTCCGATTGCATCGCTGGCCGGCTCCTGCTCCCGCACTTGCGGCCAGTGTGTCCCATTTGGGCGGTACAACCCGTTATTGGGAACAAGAGGATAGTGCGCATCATGCGAATGCGAATGCGGATCCGGGGAAGCCCCGGGTCATGATCAAAGTTTCTGCGTTTGCCCCGTGCGTTTGCGGGGCCACCACGCCCGGGCGCGTGATGGCCGCAGGATCGACAGGTCGGTGTTCCCATGCCAGCGCGCGATCCGGTTTCCACCATTTCCACACACACCAGGCCGACGGAGGCAGTGCATGAATGCCATCAGCGAGGAGGCGATCCATCCCCGCGAGCAGGCGCGCTCGACGGATGCGCCGTGGATCGAGTTCGATGCCGCCACGTTCGATCCGTGGCGGGTCATGCCGGTGCGGCACCGGTTGGCCGGCCATCCGCTGTTGCAGCCCGATGCGTTGGTCGCGCTCGGCGGCCGACTGGAGGCGCGCGGCAGCGTGCGCACGCACGGCGACAAGGCCAAACCCGGCACGCCGTTCAATTCCGCGCCGGACATGTTTCCGAACCAGCAATCGGCCACCGACACCTTGCGCAACATCCGCGACGCGCGCGCGTGGCTGTCGCTGCTCAACGTGCAGATGGATCCGGTCTACCGCGGGCTCGTCGCCGAGGTGCTGGACAGCGTGCAACCCGCGGTCGAGGCGCGCGACCCGGGCATGTGTCATCGCAGCGGCTGGATCTTCGTGACATCGCCAAACGCGGTCACCCCGTACCACTTCGACAAGGAACACAACTTCATCCTGCAGGTGCAGGGCCGCAAGCGCATCTACGTATGGGATCCGGACGACACCGTCGCCGCCAGCGAGTACGCGCGCGATCTGTTCCACCGCAGCCACGAACGCTACCTGCTGGCATGGCGCGATGCATTGCGCGAACGCGCGCATGTCTTCGACGTGGAGCCGGGGCAGGGTGCCTACATGCCCTCGACCAGCCCGCACTTGGTCGAGAACGGGCCGGAACCGTCGATCACGGCCAGCTTCACCTACTACACGGCCGCCACGCGCCGCGATTCCCTGCTGCATCGCGCGCATGCCACGATCCGCAAGCTCGGCATCGTGCCCTCGCCGGTCGGGACGAAACCGGGCGCCGACGCGATGACCCACGCCATCGCATCGATGCTGCTGCGCCGAAACGACGACAAACCCTACGCCGAAGTGACCGGCACGTGAGCCGCATTCGCACAACCATGGACGTTGCGACATGACACGGACGAATCCCGACGCCGGCACGCCGCCATCGCTGCTCGACGTGCTGCCGCAGCGACCCGGCAATGATGCCGGCGAGCGCCACCATGCGTTGCCGCAATCGCTGGCGCAGGCCATCGCCGCGCAGGCTTCGCCGACGGAAACGCTGGCCGCCGCGCTGGCGGTGGTCGAAGCCGCATTGACCGGCGCGGACAGCGTGCAGGCCAGCCTCGCCACACGCACCGGATCGCGCAGCGGCGAACTGGACACCGCGCCCGCGACGACGCTGGCCGCCTTGCGCGAACGACTTGCGGCGCTGCCGTCCATCGCCATGGAAACCGAAGCGCCGTGGTCGGTGGCAAGCGATGCCGGCATGCTGCCGTCGGCCCTGTCCACCTGGTCGCTGCAACTCGATTCCACCGGGGAAACGCTGCAGATTCACTACCGCGCACCGCTGTCCGCGGAGGCGGTGGACCTGCTTGCCGCGTGCGTACTGCGCGTATTGCCCGCGCTGATCGACGCACCTGCGCAGGCATCGCTGTCCTCGCTGCCGGTACTCGATCCGGTCGAACGCGAGCGCCAGCTGCACGACTGGAACGCCACCGCGCGTCCGCGCGATCCGCGCGATAGCGTGCACGGCGTGTTCCGCGCCATTGCTGCGGCGACACCCGAAGCCGTCGCCGCCGTCGACGCGCAGCGCACGCTGGATTACGCCGCGCTCGACCGTCGCAGCGATGCGATCGCGGCATGGCTACAGGCCGCGGGCATCGCCGCGGGCGATATCGTCGCGATCGCGATGGAACGTTCCACCGATGCCATCGCGGCGGTGCTGGCCGTGCTCAAGGCCGGCGCCGCCTACCTGCCGCTGGACGCGGCACAGCCGTCCGAGCGGCTGGCCTTCACCCTCGACGATGCACGCGCTCGCGTGCTGCTGGTCGATGCGGCGCATCGTGGGTTGTTACGGTCGCATCCGGTCCCGCGCATCGAAGCCGATGCCGTCGTGGACGTCGGCCTCGCACCGGCGCCGGTCGTCGTGGATGGCGGTGCGCTCGCCTACGTGATGTACACCTCGGGATCGACCGGAACGCCCAAGGGCGTGGAAATCCGCCATCGCTCGATCCTGCGCCTGGTGCGCGATGTGGATTACATCGAACTCGGCCCGCAGACGTGCATGCTGCACGCCGCGCCGCTGGGCTTCGATGCATCCACGCTGGAAATCTGGGGGCCGCTGCTCAACGGCGGCCGCGTCGTCGTGCACGACGAACACCTGCCGACCGGCGCGGGACTCGCTGCCGGCATCGCGCGCCACGGTGCGGATTGCGCATGGCTCACGGCGGCGCTGTTCAACGCCATCGTCGACGAGGATCCGCGCCAGCTTGCGGGCCTGCGCACCTTGTTCACCGGCGGCGAGGCGCTGTCGGTCGACCACGTCCGCCGCATGCTTGGCGCCACGCCGGAGGTGTCGTTGCACAACGGCTACGGCCCGACCGAATGCACCACCTTCACCTGCACCTGGCCGATCCCGCGCGATTTCCCCGCCGATGCAACCTCGGTGCCGATTGGTCGCCCGATCGCGGACACGCGCGTCTACGTGCTCAACGCGCGGCGCGAACCGGTGCCGGTCGGCATCGTCGGCGAGCTGTACGTGGCCGGCGAGGGACTCGCGCGCGGATACCTGCGCCGCGACGACCTCGCCGCGGAACGCTTCGTGCCCGATCCGTTCGGCGCGCCGGGCGAACGCCTGTACCGCAGCGGCGACCAGGTGCGCTATCGCCACGATGGCGTGCTGGAATTCGTCGGCCGTGACGACCAGCAGGTCAAGATCCGCGGCTTCCGCATCGAACTGGGCGAAATCGAATCCGCGCTGGCGCGGCATCCCGATGTCCACGCCTGCGCAGTGCTGGCGCGGGCCGATCGTCCCGGCGAAAAGCAACTCGTCGCCTACTACGTGGCCGACGCGGCGGCGCCTTCGGTGCCGGCGTTGCGCGCGTTCCTGGCGCAATCGCTGCCGGACTTCATGCTGCCCGCACGTTACCTGCGCGTGGATGCGCTGCCGGTCACCGCCAACGGCAAGCTCGACCGCCGCGCGCTGCCGGCGCCGGGACGCGAACGGCCGGAACTGGGCAACGCCTACCGGCGCCCACGCGATGCGCGCGAAACCGCGATCTGCGAAGCCTTCGCCGAACTTCTCGACGTCGATGCCATCGGCCGCGACGATCACTTCTTCGAAGCCGGCGGCAGTTCGCTGCTGGCCACGCGACTGGCGATGCGGCTCGCGCACGAATTCCGGCGCGACGTACCGGTCACCCTCGTGTTCGGCCATCCCACGCCGGCGGCGCTGGCGGCGGCGCTCGATGCATCCGGCGCAGCGTCGTCGCCCGCGCGCGAAACCGGCGAACGCGCGCCGCACGACCCGCGCGAACCGATCGCCATCATCGCCATGGCCGGGCGCTTCCCCGGTGCCGGCGACGTGGAGGCGTTCTGGGACAATCTCTGCGCCGGGCGCGAGTCGATCTCGCGCTTCGATCCGGGCCAGCTCGATCCGTCGATTCCGCTTGCCGAACGCAACGACCCCGCCTACGTCGCCGCGCGCGGCGTGATCGATGGCGTGGAGGATTTCGATGCCGCGTTCTTCGGCATCTCGTCGCGCGAAGCCGAACTGATGGATCCGCAGCAGCGGATCTTCCTCGAACTGTGCTGGGAATGCCTGGAACGCGGCGGCCACGCGCCCGATGCCGCGGGCGGGCGCACCGGTGTGTTCGCCGGCATGTACAACGCCACCTATTTCCAGCGCCATGTCGCGCACCACCCGGATCTGGTCGACAAGCTCGGCGCGTTCCAGGTGATGCTCGACAACGAGAAGGACTACATCGCCACGCGCGTGGCGAACCGGCTCGACCTCACCGGCCCGGCGATCAGCGTGCACACCGCGTGCTCGACTTCGCTGGTGACGATCTGCCAGGCCATGGACGCGCTGCGTAACGGCCGCTGCGAGATGGCGCTGGCCGGCGGCGTCGCCGTGACCTGTCCGCCGAACAGCGGCTATCTGCATCAGGAAGGCGCGATGCTGTCGCCGGACGGCAGCACCCGCAGTTTCGATGCCGCGGCGAAGGGCACGGTGTTCAGCGACGGCGCCGCGGTGGTGCTGCTCAAGCGCCTGTCCGACGCCATCGCCGACGGCAATCCGGTGTATGCGGTGGTGCGCGGCGGCGCGGTCAACAACGATGGCGGGCACAAGGCCAGCTTCACCGCGCCGAGCGCGGACGGGCAGGCGGCGGTGATCGCGATGGCGCTGGACGATGCCGGCGTCGATGCGCGCGACATCGGCTACGTCGAGACGCACGGCACCGCCACGCCGCTGGGCGATCCGATCGAAATCGAGGGGCTGACCCGTGCGTTCCGCGCGCATACCGACGACAACGCGTTCTGCCTGATCGGTTCGGTGAAGAGCAACATCGGCCATACGGTGACCGCGGCCGGCGCGACCGGCGTCATCAAGACCGCGTTGGCGCTGCACCATGGTCGGCTTCCGGCCAGCCTGCATTACACGCAGGCGAATCCGGCGCTGGCGCTGGAATCCACCCCGTTCGTGGTGAATCCCGCAGCGCGCGAATGGCCGCGCGGCGAAACCGCGCGGCTGGCCGGCGTCAGTTCGTTCGGCGTCGGCGGAACCAATGCCCATGTCGTGCTCGAAGAAGCGCCGCCCGCGCCCGAATCCGAAGCCGCCGATGGCCCGCAACTGCTGCGCTTGTCGGCGCGCACGCCGACCGCGCTGGTGGCTGCGAACGCACGGCTGGCGGATTTCCTCGATCAGCCCGCGAATGCATCGACCAACATCGCCAACGTCGCATGGACGCTGGCGGTCGGGCGCAAGGCGTTCGCGCATCGCGCCGCGGTCGTCGTCAGCGACGTGGGCGAGGCGGTACGCAAGTTGCGTGAACACGGCGCAACCGGCGACACGCACGCCGAGGGCGTCGTGTTCCTCTTCCCGGGGCAGGGCAGTCCTTACCCGGGCATGGGGCGCGAACTGCATGCGCGTTTCCCGGCGTTCGCCGCGGCGCTGGACGAATGCGCGCGGTTCGCGCGCGCGGAACTCGGCTTCGACCTGCGCGAGGCGATGTTCGCCGCCGACGCGGCAACACTGTTGCCGACCGCGGTCATGCAGCCGGCGATCTTCGCGATGGAATACGCGCTGGCAAAAACGTGGATGGCGCTGGGCGTGCAACCTGCGGCGATGGCTGGGCACAGCGTCGGCGAATTCGTCGCCGCCACGCTCGCCGGCGTGTTCGAGCTCGATGATGCGCTGCGCCTGGTCGCACGCCGCGGCGCGTTGATGCAGGCGCGGCCGCCGGGCGCGATGCTCGCGGTGCGCGCGCCGTTCGACGTGGTGCAGGCACGCCTGCCGGAAACGCTGTCGATGGCCGCGGAGAACGCGCCCGGAGCCTGCGTGGTCGCCGGTCCGGCGGACGCCGTCGTTGCGCTGCAGGCGCAACTGGAAGGCGAGGGCATCGCCTGCCGCCCACTGCGCACTTCGCACGCGTTCCACTCGTCGATGATGGATGCGGTGGTCGAGGATTTCCGTCGCGAAGTCGCCGCGGTCGAACGCAATGCGCCGCGCATCCCGATCGTTTCCACCGCGACCGGGCAATGGCTCGGCGACGACGAAGCGCGTTCCGCCGACTATTGGGCCGCGCACCTGCGCCAGCCCGTCCGTTTCGCTTCCGCGTTGTCCATGCTGGCGCAGGAACCGGGCCGCTGCCTGCTGGAAGTCGGGCCGCGCGCCACTTTGGCCGGCCTCGCGCGACAGCATCCGGCGGTGCGCGCGCAAACCGTGGCGACGATTCCCAGCCTCGCCGACAACGTCGAGGCCGAAACCGCGGCGTTCCTCGATGCCGCCGGCAAACTGTGGTGCGCCGGGATCGAAGTGCGCGCCGATGCATTCGACCGCCGCACGCGACGCCAGCGGTTGTGCCTGCCCACGTATCCGTTCGAGCGCAAGCGCCACTGGCTCGATGCTGCGCCGCGCCAGCTCGGCCTCGACCATATCGCCGCCGCACCGTCGGCCAATGCCGACATCCTTCCCGCATCGCCGCCCGCCGACGATACCAGCACGAAGCACACGCCCATGTCCGACATTCCCGCTACCGCCACGCCCGCCGGCAATCGCCGCGCGCGCCTGTGCGAAGAATTGCGCAGCCTGATCGACGATGTTGCCGGTTTCGACATTCCGCCGGAGCAGGCCGGCGCCACATTCCTCGATATCGGCATGGACAGCCTGATGCTCACGCAAGTGGGACTGAAACTGCAGCGCCGCTATCCGGTGCAGATCGGGTTCCGCCAGTTGATGGGCGAATGTTCCAGCCTCGATGCGCTCGCCGCGAGGCTGGATGCGGATCTTCCCGCGGAAGCCGCGCCGACGGCAGCCGCGGTGCCCGCCGCGATCGCGCCTGTCGTCGCCGCGAATGCGGCTCCAGCCGCCGGCGGCGATTACCTGCGCGCGGTGATCGACCAGCAGATGCAGTTGATGGCGCAGCAACTGGCGCTGCTGTCCGGCACCGTACCAGCGATGCCGCAAACGGTGGCGTCCGTCGCGACGCCTGCGGCGATGCAGCAGACCACCACGACACCGACGACGGCAGCGGCAACGGACGAGGAAGCATCCGCGCTCGCGCACACGCGCTACGACGTAAAGAAGGCCTTCGGCGCCATCGCGCGCATCCATTCGAGCGATGCGCCCGAGCTCGCGCCGCTGCAACGCGAACGCCTCGCCGCGTTCATCGAACGCTACGTCGCGCGCACGCGCAAGTCCAAGGCCTACACCCAGGCCAACCGCGCGCACATGGCCGATCCGCGCGTGGTCAACGGCTTCCGCCCGCTGCTGAAGGAAATGACCTACCAGATCGTGATCGAGCGCTCCAAAGGCGCGCACCTGACCGACCTGGACGGCAACAATTACGTCGACGCGCTCAACGGCTTCGGCATGAGCCTGTTCGGCTGGCAGCCGGACTTCGTGCTGGATGCGGTGAAGCAACAGCTCGAACTCGGCTACGAAATCGGTCCACAGCACCCGCTGGCCGGCGAAGTCGCGCGCCGCATCTGCGAAGTCACCGGCCACGACCGCGCCGCGCTGTGCAATACCGGTTCGGAAGCGGTGCTCGGCGCGTTGCGCATCGCCCGCACCGTCACCGGCCGCGAAACGGTGGTGGTGTTCAACGGCGCCTACCACGGCATCATCGACGAGATGATCGTGCGCGGCACGAAGAAGCTGCGCGCGGTGCCGGCCGCGCCCGGCATCCTCGGCAACACTGTCGAGCACGTGCTGGTCCTCGACTACGGCACGCCCGAATCGATGGCGATCATCCGCGAGCGCGCCGACGAGATCGCCGCGGTGCTGGTGGAACCGGTGCAGAGCCGGCGTCCGGATTTCCAGCCGGTGGAGTTCCTGCGCGAACTGCGCGACGTGACGGAAAAGGCCGGTGCGCTGCTGGTGTTCGACGAAGTGGTCACCGGCTTCCGCGCACACCCGGCCGGAGCGCAGGGCTATTTCGGCATCCAGGCGGACGTGGCGACCTACGGCAAGGTGGTCGGCGGCGGTTATCCGATCGGCGTGATCGCCGGCAAGCGCCGCTTCATGGATGCGCTCGATGGCGGCCACTGGCAATTCGGCGACGATTCGATCCCCACTGTCGGCGTGACCTATTTCGCCGGCACTTTCGTTCGCCATCCGCTGGCGCTGGCTGCCGCGAACGCAGTGCTGCAGCACGTGCAGGAACAGGGCCCGCAACTGCAGGAAGGGCTCAACCGACGGGTGACGCAGATGGCGGCCGAACTCAACGCCTTCTGCGCACAGGCCGGCGCGCCGATCGATGTGCGCCATTTCGCCTCGGTGTGGAAAACCTTCTTCCTCGAAGACCACCCGCTGCAGGATCTGCTGTTCGCGATGATGCGCAGCCGCGGCGTGCACATCCTCGACAATTTCCCGTGCTTCTTCACCACCGCGCACAGCGAGGCCGATTTCCAGCGCATCACGCAGGCGTTCAAGGAATCGGTCGCCGAACTGCAGGCCAGCGGCTTCCTGCCGCAACGCAGCGCCACGGAAAACACGGTGATGGAGCCTTCTCGGCCCGCGGTTCCCGGTGCGCGCCTGGGCCGCGATCCTGATGGTCGCCCAGCGTGGTTCATCCCCAACCCGGATGCTCCGGGCAAGTACCTCAAGGTAGGCTGACATGTCCGCGACTCCATCCGCACCGGGAATCCAGGGCACCACGGTCGCCGTCGATTACGACCCGTTCGCGCAGGGCGCGATCGAGCGCGTGGTGCCGACCACCGAACCACAGCGCGAGATTTGGCTCGCCGACCAGCTCGGCCGCGATGCGTCGCTCGCCTTCAACGAATCGGTTTCGCTGCGCTTGGACGGCGCGTTGAACGAACCCGCGCTGCGCACGGCCTTGCAGGCGCTGCTCGACCGCCATTCCGCGTTGCGCGCCAACCTCGGGCCGGAAGGCGACACGCTGTGCGTGCTCGACCATGCCGTGCTCGACGTGCCGCTGCTCGATTACTCCGGGCTGGACGCGGACGCCTGCGCCGCCGCACTGCTCGCGCGCCAGCGCTGCGCGGTGGAAACGCCCTTCGACCTGCAGCACGATCGCTTGTTCCGCGCCGAATTGCTGCGCCTGTCCGCGCAGGAACACGTGCTGGTGCTCACCGCGCACCACATCGTCTGCGATGGCTGGTCTTGGTGGGTGATCGTGCGCGAACTGGCGGCGCTGTATGCCAGCGCCAGCGGCGTCGCCGGCGAGCCGTTGCCGGCGGCGGACGATTTCGCCGGATACGCGCTGCAACAGGCCGATGCCGCGGTCGATCCCGCGGACGAGGCGTACTGGCTGCAGCGTTTCGGCGGCGAAACGCCCACGCTCGACCTGCCGACCGACCGTCCGCGCCCGGCGCGGCGCGGGTTCGAATCGGTGCGCGAGGATTTCGTGCTGGACGCGGCGCTGGTCGCCGCCCTGCGCAAGCTCGGCGCGAGCCGCGGCGCGAGCCTGTTCGCGACGTTGCTGGGCACGTTCGCGATGTTGCTGGCGCGGCTGTCGGGACAATCGCGGGTCGTCGTCGGAATCCCGGCCGCGGGGCAATCGGTCGACGGCCACGACCGCCTGGTCGGGCATTGCGTCAACACCTTGCCGCTGCTGTTCGAACCCGATCCGTCGAAACCGGCGGCGCAGCTGATCGACGAGGCGCAGGCGACGCTGCTGGATGCGATCGAGCACCAACGCTACACGTTCGGAACGCTGTTGCGCAAGATTCGCATCGAGCGCGATCCGTCGCGGCTGCCGCTGATCAGCGCCATGTTCAACATCGACCAGACGATGGACCAGGAACACGCCGCGTTCCCGGGCATGCAGATGGACTTCGCCAGCAACCCGCGCGCGTTCGAGAACTTCGAACTGTTCGTCAACGCCGTGCAGGAACACGGCGGGCTGCGGCTGGAATGCCAGTTCAACACCGGCCTGTTCGATGCCGGCAGCATCCGCCGCTGGATGGGCTACTGGCGCACGATGTTGCAGGCGTTGGTGGTGGACGGTGGCGAAACGATCGCGCTCGGGCGCCTGCCGCTGTTGGCGGAGATCGAACGGCGCCAGGTGCTGGAAAAATGGAACGACACCCGCACCGCGGTTGCATCCGGTGCATGCGTGCACGAACTGTTCGAAGCGCAGGTCGCGCGGACGCCGGATGCGCCCGCGGTCGAATTCCAGGGCCGGCGCCTCGCTTATCGCGAGCTCAACGCCGAGGCCAACCGGCTCGCCCGCCACCTGCGCGAGGCCGGCGTGCGCGCGGACGATCGCGTCGCGATCTGTGCCGAGCGCGGCCTGGAGATGGTAGTCGCGCTGTTCGCGGTGCTCAAGGCCGGCGGCGCCTACGTGCCGCTCGATCCGGCGTATCCGGCCGAACGCCTCGCGTTCCAGCTCGAGGACAGCGCGCCGCGCCTGTTGCTGCTGCAACCCGGGCTGGCGGGCGGCGAACAGGCGGCAACGACGGCCAGCGTGCGCGTCCTGCCCTTGTCGCCGCACGACGCGTCGTGGCGCGATGCCGACGCGGACAACCTCGACCGCGACGGCGCGGGCCTGTCGGCCTCCAGCCTGGCCTACGTGATCTACACCTCCGGCTCCACCGGCAAGCCCAAGGGCGTGCTGCTCGAACACGCGGGCGTCTGCAATTACCTGGAATGGGCGGTGCGCACCTACGCGCCGTCGAAGGGCGGCGTGGTCTCGTCCTCGTTCGCCTTCGACGCCACGGTCACCAGCCTGTTCGCGCCGTTGCTGTGCGGCGGCATGGTCCGGATCGTGCCGGAGAAGCAGGAAATCGACGGCCTGCTGCAAATCCTGACCGATCCCGCCGGCTGCGGGCTGGTCAAGATCACCCCGGCGCACCTCGATGCGCTCGGAAGGCGCTTGCAGGCGAACGGCGGGCGCAGCCATGTCGATGCCTTCGTGGTCGGCGGCGAAGCGCTGCCGGCCGCGACCGTGCGCCTGTGGCGCGAACTGCAACCGGGCGTGCGCATCGTCAACGAATACGGACCGACCGAAACGGTCGTGGGCTGCTGCATCCACGATATCCCGGCGTCCGCCGCGGTCGCGGATCCGGTGCCGATCGGCCGGCCGATCTCGAACATGCGCATCTACATCCTCGATGCGTTCGGACAACCGACGCCCGTCGGCGTCGCCGGCGAAATCCACATCGGCGGGGCCGGCGTCGCGCGCGGCTACCTGGATCGCCCGGAACTGACCGCCGAACGGTTCCTGCCCGATCCTTTCGCGAACCGGCAAGGTGCGCGCATGTACCGCAGCGGCGACCTCGGGCGCTGGCTGCCGGACGGCAACATCGAGTATCTCGGGCGCAACGATTTCCAGGTGAAGATCCGCGGTTATCGCGTCGAACTGGGCGAAATCGAACGCACGCTCGCCACGCACGGTTCCGTCGAACAGGCCGTCGCGCTGGTTCGCACCGATCGCCCCGGCAATGCGCGCTTGGTCGCGTACGTCGTGCCCAAGCCGGGCGCGCAAGTCGACGCGGCGGCGCTGCAGGCGCACCTGCGGCCGATCCTGCCCGATTACATGGTGCCGCAGCATTTCGTCGCATTGCAGGCGATCCCGTTGACCGGAAACGGAAAGGTCGACCGCAAGGCGCTGCCCGCGCCGGACCTGGATGCGCAGCGCAGCGGCGAACGCGTGGCGCCGCGGAATGCGCTCGAACGCACGCTGGCCGAAGCGATGGGGCAGGTGCTCGGCGTTCCGGACATCGGCATCCACGACGATTTCTTCGCGCTCGGCGGGCACTCGCTGCTCGCGGCGCAACTGACGACGCGGCTCAACCGCGACCTCGGCGTGCAGTTGTCGCTGCGTTCGGTCTTCGACGCGCCCACGGTCGCCAGGCTCGCGGCACTGGTGTCCGCGGCGGAGCCGGCGACCGCGCGCAAGCCGATCGTGCGTCGCGCCGACCAGCGCAGCGCGCCGCTGTCGCTGATGCAGGACCGCTGCCGGCTGATCGAGGAATACAACCCCGGCAACCTGTCCTACAACGGTCCGTCCGGGCACCGCCTGACCGGGCCACTGGACCCGGAGCTGCTCGACCGCGCGTTCCGCCAGCTCGCGCAACGCCAGACCGTGCTGCGCACCTCGATCGGCCGCGACGCGGATGGCCAGCCGGTGCAGATCGTCCACGACGACATCGATCCGGGCCTGCGCGAAGTGCAGGATCTGTCGATGCTGCCGCAGCCCGCGCGCGACGCGGAACTCGGCAAGCGGATGCGCGCACTGGTCGAGACGCCGTTCTCCGACCTGTCTCGCGCGCCGCTGTTTGTCGCCAGGCTGTTCCGGATGGCACCGGACGAGCACGTGCTGTTCTTCATGCCGCACCACATCGTCTGGGACGGCTGGTCGTTCGACCTGCTGTATGCGGACCTGGGCGAGATCTACGCCGCGCTCGCAGAAGAACGCGCGCCCGCTCTGCAGGAACTGCCGGTCAGCTACGGCGATTTCGCGGCCTGGCACCTGGACTGGCTCAAGGGCGAGGAATACGTCGCGCAGGTCGCCTTCTGGCGCGAGCGGCTCGGCCGCCCCGGCAGCGACGGCCAACCCCTCGCGGCCATGCCCACCGACAAGCCGCGCCGCCGCGGCATGTCCGGCAAGAGCGGTTCGCAGCAGATCGTGATCGACGATGCGCTGACCGCGGCGCTGCAATCCGCCAGTCGCGGCATGGACGTCACCCTGTTCGTGGCCCTGCTCAGCGCCTATGTGCTGGTGCTCGGCCGCATGGCCGGGCGCGAGGACATCGTGGTCGGCACGCCGGTGCGCGGGCGCAACACGGCCGAAGTCGAAGGCCTGATGGGCTACTTCACCAACCTGCTGCCGCTGCGCCTGGCGATCGATCCGTCGCGACGGTTCGTGGAATTCGTCCGCGACGTGCGCGCGGCGGTGCTGGACAGTTTCGCCCACCCGGACGTGCGCCTCGAAGATCTTTCGCGCGAGCTCAGCCTGCGCAGCGAGGGCGGCGGCTCGATGCTCTACCACGCGCTGTTCTCGTTCCAGGACGTGCGTCAGCGCGTTGCGCGCTGGGGCCCGCTCAGACACGAGCGTGTGGAAGTGTTCCAGCCGGGCGCGACCGAGGACCTCGGCCTGTGGTTCGTCGAGGAATCGAAGGGCCTTACCGGCGGTCTCATCTACAATGCCGACATCCTCGCCGAAGCCACCACGACGCTGCTGCGCGACCGCTACGTTCGGCTGCTGCAAGCGATCGCGCGCGATCCCGAGGCGAACATCGCGGACCTGACGCGATTCGACGACGGCGCGCCATTGCGCATCGGTGAGGCGCAGGCCGCGACCACGGAGGAAACCGAACCGATGCAGGACACGACGATGGACACCACGACCGACGGGCGCGTCGCCTACCTGACCGCACTGTGGACCGAAATGCTCGGCACCGCGGTTGCACCGGACGACAACTTCTTCGACATCGGCGGCAACTCGATGCTGGCGGTGCAGATGGCCGAACGCGTCGCCGGCGATACTGGCGTGCGGCTCAAGCTCATGCGCATCGCGGTGCAGACGCTGGCCGACATCGCCGCCGACCTGCCCGACGGCGCGGCGAAAGGCGGCAGCAAGCCGGCCGCGCGCGGCGGCGTGCTGGGCGGGCTGAAGCGCTTGTTCGGCGGTTAGGCGCGGGCAGATGGCGATGGATCCCTTCCACTTCGGGCCGCCGGAACGCCGCATGTTCGCGGTGTACCACCCCGCGCGCGGTGCGGTGCGGGGCGCGGTACTGGTGTGCCCTCCGCTGTTGCACGAACACGTGCGCAGCTATCGCTTCTTCTCGCTGCTGTGCGAGCGATTCGCCGAGGCAGGCTTGGCCTGCCTGCGTTTCGACTATTACGGCACCGGCGATTCCGGCGGAGAGGATGCGGATTTCTCGCCCGACGCGGCCATCGGCGACATCGCCGCCGCAGCAGCCGAATTGCGCCGCCGCACCGGCGACGTGCCGCTCGCGCTGCTGGCCGTGCGCGCATCGGCGTTGCTCGCGGCGGAAGCGGCGCCGGTCATCGCTGCCGATGTGCTCTGGCTGTGGCTGCCGGTTGCCGACGGTAAGACGTATGTCGAAACGCTGGACGAGTACTACGCGCACGAGCTCGCTTCGCCCGATCGCTATCCGACCCGCGATGGCACGGCGCCGCGCCGTGCCGACGATCTGATGGGGTTCCGCCTGTCGTCCGCGTTCCGGCCGCAATTGTCCGCCCGGCGCCTGCCGGCGACGGCGGATGCGCTGCCGCCGACCGTACTGGTCTGCGCCGAGGACGACGATGTTGCCATCGATGGCGCGGTTCGCCTTCGCCTGCCCGACGCGGCGACGCAGTGGACCGGCGAGATCGACCTGCGCAGCCTGATCCTCGTCCGCGACGTGGAACCGACCGTGCAGGCGTTGCTGGTCGACTGGCCGCAACCGCGAGGGCAGGTGGCGCATGGATGAGAGCATCGTCCCGATCGCGGGAGGCAACTGCTACGGCATCCTCACGCACGCGGCGCAGCCAGCCGCCGATCGCACCACGCTGGTGCTGCTCAACGCCGGATTGACCCATCGCATCGGCCCGTTCCGTTCGTCCGTCCACATCGCGCGCAAGGTGGCGGAGCAGGGCCACGATGTCTTCCGCTTCGACATTCCGCGCGTAGGTGATGGCGCGGCCGACGGCCGGCAATCGCTGGAGCAGTGCATCCGTTCGGCCTTCGACAGCATCACCCGAGTCACCGGTTCGCGGCGATTCGCCATCGGCGGCATCTGCAGTGGTGCCGATACCGGCTGGCGGATCGCACACCAAGATCCGCGCGTGGTCGGCGTCTGGCTGTTCGATGGCTTCGCGACGCGCGGCAAGTGGTTCAAGTTCGGGCGTATGCGGCGCGCATTGCGACGACCGCCGTGGCAATGGCCGGGCCTGGCGTTGCGCATGGCGCAGGGGCGAACCGATGGCTTGGGTGGCGTCCAGGTTTCGCGCGACTGGAGCAGCCCCGCGCAGTTCCGCGAGGAAGCGGCGACGCTGCTGGGTCGTGGTGTCCGTATTCTGGCCACCTATACCGGCGGCATTCCCAAGTACCTCATCCACCCGAACCAGATCGACGATACGTTCGGGCAGCCGCGCGGGCGCGATGGCCTGGACATCGAGTTCTGGCCGGATCTCGACCATATCCTGCTGTCGACGCTGGATCGTGATCGGGTCGTCGAACGGGTCGCAACATGGTTTTCGGGATTCTGAAATCTCGCCTCACGCACACGGCCAGCGTGCCGATGCCTGACATCACTTCCAGCGTCGTGCGCTGGTTCGATGGCTTGCGCCGTCGCTGATTGCGCGGTTGAGCGCGATCATTCGTCCTCGTCGGCGGCGGTGAGTAGGTATTCAGTTGCCGGTCCGAAGCCGATGCCGGCGCGTGCCAAGCCGTGCACCGGGCGACGCCCGCGTTCGACGAAGCCGCAACCCCGCCAGCCGCGCAATTGGCGTGCGCCCGTCGCGATTTCCACCGACACGGTGGCCGCACCGGCAACGCGCGCGGCGTGCAGCAGTTGCCGGATCCATGCAGTGCGCATGCCGTCCATGCTTTCCAGCGACCAGAAATCCATGACCTGCAGCGTGCTTCCGCTCATGCGCGCCGCGAACCATGCGCACAGCGTTTGCCCGCGCATCACGCACAGGTAGCGCATCGCCGCCGCCGGTGCGGCATCGAAACGCCAACGCAAGTGTTCGGCATCGCGAATCGCGGTCCAGCCCGTCGCCGGCGCCGATGCCTGCCACAGCGCATCCATGCGCGCGTCCGCGTGTTTGCTCCATGCGCTGGCGATGTCGCGCCCGTCGAGCAGCCGGCGCAAGGATTCACGCACGCGCTGCGTGATATCCAGCCACGCGCCCGCAAGCGCCGTCGCCGGCGTGGACATGCGTCGTTGCAGGTACGGGCCGTGTCGCAGCACGCGCACGTAACGCACCATGTCCGCGATTCGGCCGGCGCCGGCATGGCGCACCATCGCAACCGCCTTCGGGTTGGGAAATCCATAGGCGAGCCCGGACGACTCCACTGCGGCCGACAGCAGCGCGCGCTGCATCGCCAGCGCCGGACCTAGCGAACGATGCGTGGGAACCACCGCGAGGTCGGCCAGCAAACGGGCAACGAGCGGGCGTCCGTCCAGCAACATGTGCCGCGCGCCCGCGGTGCAAGTGCCGACCCACGCGCCACTGGGCACATGCCGCAACAATCGGATCAACGGTGGTCCGTGCGGACAGGCGAGGTAGAACCAGTCGTATTTCGCGCGCATCGCGGCATCGGTGCCGAGGCTGCCATGCCACACGGTGAGCAGCGCGTCACGGTCGCGGCCGGCATCGCCCTCGTGCAGTGTGTAGTCGGTGCCGACCTCGCTCATGCCGGCAACACGGTCTCGACCAGCAGCGGTGGACGGTGAAGGTAGCGGGTGGTGCGGCGCTTGTTGCGGATGTCCGCATAGACCGCTTCGGCGCGGGCATCGTCGATGCCGAGCGCGGCGGCCAGGTCGGTGGCCGGCACGTCGTGGACGAAACCCCACAACGCCAGGTCCATGTCGCGGTAGCCTAGTGCGAAGTAGAACTCGTCCTGGCCCTGGTCGAGGCTGTAGGTGTCGGTGGTGGGCTGCGCCGCGCACAGGCGTTCGGGCAGGCCGAAGTGACGCGCCAGCGCATAGACCTGGGTCTTGTACAGGTGCGCGATCGGCTTCAGGTCGGCCGAGCCGTCGCCGTTCTTGACGAAGAAACCCTGGTCGTACTCCAGTCGGTTCGGCGTGCCGACCACCGCATAGTTGAGCCGGTCGGCGTGGAAGTATTCGACGGTCTTGCGGATGCGTTGCTTGAAGCTGGTGGCGGCGACGATGGCCAGGTAGGCCGGCAAGGGCAGTTCGCGCTCGTGCATCGCACCATCGGGCGATTGCGCGACCAGTCGGAAGCGGTTGATGCCGCCCTCGGCGCCGCCGGCGATGGCCAGTTTCATCCGCCAGCCGTCGCCGTATTCGGGCAGCACGCTGCGCACTGCGGCATCGCGCTGTGCATAGCAGCCGATGGACGCCAGGGTTGGGGCGATGTCGAAGGTCAGCGGCTCCACGCCCAGGTGCGCGGCGAGCAGTTGCGCGCGTGCCGCACTGTTGGGATCGGAGTCGTGCTCGGGCAGGATCAGCAGGCAGACGCGCGACGGGCCGAGTGCGCGCACGGCCAGCGTCGCGCAGACCGAACTGTCGATGCCGCCGGAGATCGCTACCACCAGCCCGCGGCGATGCAACGATTGCGCGGTGGTGCTGCGCAGCCATGCGCCGATGCGCGCGGCCTCGGCCTCGCAGTCGAGTTCCAGCACGTGGCGTCCGAATCCGTTCATGCGTCGGTTTCCGATGAGGTGGAGGTGCGCGGGGCGCGGCGTGCGAGCAGCACGCGCACGTCGCCATGCGCGTCGGTGGCGGAACGCACCGTGTCCCAATCCGGCGAGGCCTGCAGGCGACGGGCGAGTACGGGCCCCTGGCCGAGGCCGATTTCGAATGCCAGCCATCCGCCATCCGCCAACAGGCGCGGCGCATCCTGCAACAGGCGCAGCAGGATCGCGACGCCGAGCGGGCCGCCGTCGAAGGCGAGCCGCGGCTCGCGGCCGGTAGCGGCGTGGCCGAGGTCATCGACCCGGCTGCTGCTGATGTAAGGCGGATTGCAGGTCAGCAAGGCAACCTGGCCGAGGAATTCAGCGGTGTCGAAGGGTGCGAGCAGGTCGCCGCATTCGAACGCAACCCGATCCGCGAGGCCGAGATGGCGCGCGTTCTCCCGCGCCAGCGCGACGGCTTCATCGCTGAGATCGGCGCCGAACACGCGCAAGTGCCGCGGCCCATGCCGGGCCAGCGCCAGCGCGACGTTGCCGCATCCGGTACAGGCGTCGATGACCCGTGCACCGGCTGGCAGCGAGGTGGCGATGGCGATCGCTTCGCGCGCCAGCAGTTCGGTTTCCCGGCGCGGCACCAGTGCGTCGGCAGTGGCCAGCATTTCCATGTCGAGGAAGCGCTGACGGCCGGTCAGGTGTGCCAGCGGCGTGCCGGCCAGGCGCTGGCGGGCAAGTTCCCGCAGTCGCTGCAGACCGTCCTCGTCAAGCGCGGGCAGTGTGGCTTCGCAGGCTGCGAAGGCCGACAGCGGATGCCCGGCGGCGGCGTGCCACAGCGCGCGCGCGGTTGACTCGGCGGTTTCCTCCGGCAAGTCGGGCTGCGCGGGCAGTTGCTCGAAGGCGGCGTGCAACTCTGCCTGGATCGCTTCCGGGCTGGTGCTGTCAACGCTCATGCATCCACCGACTCGCGCAGCAGGCGCTTGCTGACCTTGCCGGTGGCGGTATGCGGCAGCACGTCGCAGAACACGATCTCGCGCGGCACCATGAAATTCTCGAGGCGCGCGGCGCAATGGGCGCGCAGTTGGCGTTCGTCCGGCGCATCGCCGCCGCGGACGACGTAGGCGCGCACCGCCTCGCCCAGCACCGGGTCGGGTACGCCGATCACGGCGGCTTCCAGCACGCCCGGCGCGGCGTGCAGCACGTTCTCCACCTCGACCGGGCTGACTTTCTCGCCACGGGTCTTGATGATGTCGTCGCTGCGGCCGACGAAGTACAGGAAGCCTTCGTCATCGGTGCGGAACAGGTCGTGCGTGCACAATACGCGTTCGCCCGGCAGCGGGCCGGGGCGCAGCATGTGCGCGGTCTGCTCGGGGCGGTTCCAGTAGCCGGCCATCACGTGCGGCCCGCGCACGTGGAGCACGCCGGTGGCTTCGGCCAGCGGTGCGGTGTCGCGCAACAGGTCGTCGAACGCCGCCGCTTCCACGCCTTGCGCAAGCGTGCCCAAGCAGGCGACCCACGGTGCGGTTTCCAGCTCGCGCAGTGCTGGCACGAATTCGCCCGCCAGATGTCCGTCGGTCAGCAACGCACGCGCACCGCTGTCGGCGAGCATGAAGCCGAGCTTGTCGGCCTTGGTCTGCAGGTTGACCGGCATGATCGCCGCGCCGGCCAGCGATGCGGCGTGGATCGACACCACGGCCGGCCAAGTATTGTCCATGTAGATCGCGACGCGGTCGCCGCGGCGCACGCCATTCGCGCGCAAGGCGCCGGCCAGGCGCAAGGCTGCGTCCTGCAATTCGCCGTAGGTGTGCGGCAGGCCTTCGGTGACCACGGCGATGCGCGCGCGCCCGTCCGCATCGGCGCAGACACAGGCCAATGCATCGTGCAGCAGGCGTTGGAATCGTGGCGGTGTCATGCAGAACGCAGGCGGGCGATGAAATCGGCGATCCGGGCCACACTGTCGAAGTTCTCCGGCAGCAGCTCGCTGTCGCGAACCTTCACCCCGAACGATTCCTCGATGAACATCACCACCTCGAGCACGCCGGTGGAATCGATGATGCTGCGATCCAGCAACGAAGCATCATCGGGAAGCTGCGACGGGTCATCGCTGAACATCAGGTTTTCAAGGATGTAATGCCGGACCCGCTCGCGGATCTGGTGGGGGTCGGTGGTGGTGGGAGCGACTTGTGACATACGATTTCCATGTGGAGTGTTGCCGCTTGGAGGGAATGTTCGGAGGGAAGGTATGCAGGGGATCACGGCCGGGCAGCGATGACTGTGTCGCTGCGAACGGAACGTGCCTTTGCCATGGATACGTAAGTTGCGCAAATTAGTGGACACCGGCGGACGCCGCGCCAGCCATGCCGAGTTGCCGGTGCACCAGCATCGTGGACAGGATGCCGACGAAGGCCTGGTTGTCGGCAAAGCCGGTGACGCGGCCCTGTCGGCATTTCTCGAACAGCCGGCCGACCGCGACCGGGTCGAAGTAGCCGGCTTCGCGGATCCGCTGCGGGTCCAGCGCTTCGGCGACGTAATCCAGTGGCTTGCCATCGAAGAAGAAGCTCTGGCTGTCCGGGGCGCGATAGGGTTGCTTGGTGCGGTTGGCGATCTCCGCCGGCAACAGGTCGGCCAGTGCGCGGCGCAGCAGGTATTTTTCGGTCATGCCGCGGATCTTGAAGCTCGGCGGCAGGCGGTTGGCGAATTCGATCACGCGGTGGTCGAGGAACGGAAAGCGGCCTTCGATGGAATTCGCCATCGCCACGCGGTCGCCCTGCGAGGACAGCAGATAGCCGGCCATCAGCGATTTGGCCTCGACGTACTGGTCGCGAGCCAGTGGGCTCCATCGTGAAGTCTCTGCCGGCAGCGTCTGCTCGTAGAAGTCCAGCGGATCCCAGCTTGCCGTCGCAGCGCGCAGCTCCGGTGACAGGAATGCCAATGCGCGCTGTGAAGTGGCCCAGCGCGGTACGTGCGCGAAGATCGGACGCGACAGGTGTTGCATGCCCTGGCCGAAGAACGACTTGGCCATGCCGGCGTGCTCAACCGGCGAATTGCGCAGGTAGCCGTATAGCCGCTTCAGCAGCAGCGGGCGGAACGCCGAATCCGGTTGCCGCGCCCAGAAGCGCCGCACCTTGGCTTCCTTGAACAGGTCGTAGCCGCCGAACACCTCGTCGGCGCCTTCGCCGGTCAGCACCACTTTGTAGCCGTGTTCGCGCACGCTGCCGGACAGCAGCATCAATGGCACCGGCGCGGTACGCAGCACCGGTGCTTCGGTGTGGCGGATCAACCGCGGGAAGGCTTCGCCGATGTCGCGGCGACTGCAATGCAAGGTGGTGTGCTCGGTGCCGAGATGGCGCACCATCGCCTGCTGGTACGCGCTTTCGTCGAACTCGCCATCCTCGAATGCGACCGAGAACGTCCGTACCGGCGTGTTGGTGAAACCGCGGATCAACGCGACGATGCCCGAGGAATCCAGCCCGCCGCTGAGATAGGCGCCCACCGGCACGTCGGCGCGCAATTGCAGGCGCACCGCATCGACCAGCAATTCGCGCAGCTCGCTGGCGGCTTGCTCCACGGTCAACGGATAGCGCGATGGCGAGGTTTCCTCCGCATCGGGGAAGGTCCAGTCCCAATAGCGTTTCAGCGTTTGCCGGCCGTCGTGCTCGACTGCCAGCAGGCATCCCGGCGGCAGGCTCTGCACGTCCTGGTACAAGGTATCCGGATCGACCGGTGCCCAGTAAGTCAGGGTTTGCGCCAGTGCCAGCGGGTTCAAGCGCGCGCATTCGGGCAACACCGCCAGCACGGCCTTCACTTCCGACGCAAACCAGATCCGCCCGCCGCGCTGGGCGTGGTACAGCGGGCGGATGCCGGCGCGGTCGCGTGCCAGCACCAGACGGCGGCGCTCGGCATCCCACAGCGCAATCGCGAACTGGCCGTTCAGATGCCGCACGAAGTCATCGCCGTAACGGTCGTACAGGTGCACGATCACTTCGGTATCGGACTGTGTGTAGAAGCGGTGGCCTTGCGCTTCCAGGTCGCGGCGTAGTTCGACGTAATTGAATATCTCGCCGTTGAATACCGTCCACACACTGCGGCGTTGATTGTGGATCGGCTGGTCTCCGGTGGCCAGGTCGATGATCGACAGCCGCGCATGGGCTAGGCCGATGCCGTCCTCGGCGTGGAAGCCGTAGCCGTCCGGGCCGCGATGCGCCAGCGTGCGGATCATCCGCTCCAGCAGCGGCCGGGCGGTCGCGGCGGTGACGTCTGCTCCGCTGAAGCCTGCAATTCCGCACACGGCATCCTGCTCCAAGTCATTGGCAACGAGACTACCAACGCGAAATGCGCTGCGAACCGGCCGGTCCAGTCCTGCATATGCGTTATCCTATGCACCGAAGTCGCCCGCGCCGGATGGAGATATGTGCGTCGCAGGTCGGATCGGAATCGTTAGGCCATGGCGGCGGATGAATTCGTCTGCGCCATTGTCCTTGCCCATGCCTGAGAACAAGAATTGGATCGCATTGCTATGGAATCGATGGAAAGCCGCGTACGAGAGTTCATCAGCACGACGTTCCCGGTCGATGCCGGAGAAGGGCTTGCCACCCACTAGGATCTGCTGGACGCCGGGGTCGTTGACTCCATCGGCGTGCTGACGATCGTGATGTGGATCGAGGAGACGTTCGAAGTGACGGTCGACGACGAGGACGTGCTGCCGGAGAACCTGGGCAGCATCGCTGGCATCGCCGCCTATGTGGCACGCAAGCAACAGGAGGCCGGGCGCTGATGCTGCGATACGAAACGCACTTGGCGGCGGCCACCGCCCATGATCCTTCCAAGGCCGCGATCATCCAGGCTGGCGTGCGTACCTCCTACGCGGAACTGGATGCCGCCACCGGCCGCTTCGCCGACGCTCTGGTCGAACGCACAGCCTTCGCCAATGGCGAGCGCTGCGTGCTGTTCCTGGAGAACCGCATCGAGACCGCGATCGGCATCTTCGGCACCCTGCGCGCCGGAGGCGTCTTCAGCGTGGTCAACCCGACCACCAAGACCGACAAGCTTGCCTTCGTGCTGAACAACTGCGAGGCATCGGTCCTGTTCACCCAAGCCAGTCTGGCCCCGGTGGCATTGGCCGCCGCGGCACAGGCGCCCAGCATCCGCAAGGTGGTTGTCGTCGACGATACCGCCACGGCGCTGCCTGCCAGCGCCGTGGCCTACACCGCCTTCGTCGACGTGGCAGCGCCCGGCGCCGCCGCGCGTCGGCATGCGGGCATCGATACCGACCTGGCGATGCTGGTCTATACCTCGGGTTCCACCGGCAACCCGAAGGGCGTCATGATGACGCACAAGAACATCGAGCACGCCGCGACATCGATCACCACCTACCTGCAATCGTGCCGTGACGACGTGGTGTTGAGCGTGCTGCCGCTGTCGTTCGACTACGGCCTCTATCAATTGCTGATGTGCGTGAAGATGGGCGCGACGCTGGTGCTGGAGAAGTCGTTCGCCTTCCCGCAGAAGATCCTGCCGCTGCTGGCCTCGGAGAAAATCACCGGCTTCCCGCTGGTGCCGACGATGGCCGCGCTTATCGTGCAGATCGGCAATTTCGATCCGGCTTGGGCGTGCGGCGTACGCTACCTGACCAACACCGCGGCGGCGCTGCCGCCGGCGCACATTCTGAAGTTGCAGGAGATCTTCCCGAATGCCCGCATCTACTCGATGTACGGCATGACCGAATCCAAGCGCTGCACCTACCTGCCGCCGGAGCAGCTGAGCAAGCGACCGGACAGCGTCGGCATCGCCATCCCGGGCACGGAAGTGTGGGTGGCCGACGACGAGGGCAGGCCGGTGGCGGCGAATGTCATCGGCGAACTCGTCGTGCGCGGCGGCCACGTGATGCAGGGCTACTGGCGCAACGAGGAGGCGACGGCGAAAACGCTGAAGACCGGTCGCTATCCGTGGGAGAAGGTGCTGCACACAGGCGACTTGTTCCGCATGGACGAGGAAGGTTTCCTCTACTTCGTCGGCCGCAAGGACGACATCCTGAAGTCGCGCGGCGAGAAGGTCAGCCCGAAGGAAGTGGAGAACGTGCTGTACGCGCTGCCGGGCATCCGCGAGGCTGCGCTGGTCGGCGTGCCGGATCAGGTGATGGGGCACGCCCTGAAGGCGATCGTGGTCACCGACCGCGACGACCTCGACGCTCGCGCGATCATGGCGCACTGCCGCGCGCACTTGGAGGAATTCATGATTCCGCGCACCGTCGAGTTCCGCGATGCGCTACCCAAGACCGGCACTGGCAAGATCCGCCGCAGCGTGCTGCAGGCCGAAGCCGAGGGCCGGCCGATCCCCGCTGACGAAGAACCCGCGTAAGCGGGTGAACGATGCGGGACTGTGACGGTTCCGCGCCTTCGCCGAGGCGGTCAGGGATTGGTCGGGCAGTGCCGGCGTGGCCGGAAGTCGGCGATGGTGTCGTCCGGACCAGGCCGGTGGTTGGCAACCTTCAGCGGCTGCAACGGCGAGCTGTACCAGTCCACCAATTGCCCGCAGGCAACCCGCACCCACGACGCGCCGTACAGCCATTGCTGGCCGGTGTCGTCGCGGCTGAAGGGCGGGCCGATCACCGCGACCACCTGATCCGGTGACATGCCCAGTTTCAGCATTGGCTTGTCGACTGGCTGCGGGGCAGGGGCATGTCCGGCGCTATGGGTCACGTCCGTCGCCGGCGCCTGTCCGGCGGTGCCTTCGTCGTCGTTCGTTGACAGCAGCAGTACGGTCAATGCGATGGCCAGGCCCAGCCAGGCAGCCATCCGCCATCGCGGCGGGCTGTTGGCCGATTCGCCATTTGCCTCGATCTCATGGGCATGCACGGCTTTCGTACGCATGGCCGTCGCCGGGGGCGCCGATCTCACGGCCGTGCCGGGGAAACGTCCGTGTGCGCGATGGAATTCCAGCGCGGCGGAGCAGGCGTAGTTGAGTTTCTTCAGCGTGTCCTCGTCGCCGGCGCTGCCGCCGGCACGGTCCGGATGCAGTCCGGATACGCGCCGGCGGTAGGCGCGTTTGAAGGTATCGGTGTCGCACTCGGGGTCGACGCCGAGTTCCTTGTACAGGGCCAGAAAGTCTGCGCCGTTGTTCATGTGGGGTGGAGCGTTGTCTAGTTGTAGGGCCGCGCGCAGACCTGCGGCAGCGACGCCATGGCTTCGAATTCGTACTGCATGGTGCGGCTTTCCATCGCCACGCGCGGAATGTCGTAGCGTGGCGATGCCTGCGTGGCGTACCCGCCGTAGTACGAGAAGGCGTGGCGCACGTTCATCGCTTCCAGGTATGCCCTGGTGTCGTCGTTGAACGAATTGCGATTGCCCACCGGATAGGCGAAGTACTCCATGTTGCAACCGACTTCGGCCTTCAGGCGCGCAGCGCAGCCGGAGATCTCGAGGTGCTGCTGTTCCTTCGGCATCCGCGACAGGACCGGATGGTTGACCGTGTGGCCACCGATGGTCATGCCGCCACGTGCCATCTCGCGGATCATGTCCCAGTTCATCCAGTGTCCGGACACGTCGTCCGGATGGCGAACGCCGGCCGCATCGCGAAGTGCGCGCAGCATCGCCTCGGCCTCGCTGGACGGCAGCGACTTGTAGCGGGCCAGCACGAGCGTGATGGCGGTATCGCAGGACGGCTTCAGTTGCAGCGGCTGGCCGATCCAGGGCGCCAGCGAAATCCTCGTGTGGGACGAGGTGCGCAGCAGCCAGCAGATCTCGTCCCACCACGGCAGCGACGGCTTGTCGATGAAGCCCGTGGCGATGAAGAACGCAGCGGGCACGTGATGGCGCCGGAGGATGGGATAGGCGAGTTCGTAGTTGTCGAGGTAGCCGTCGTCGAAGGTGATCAGGGCGTAGCGGCCCCTGCGGTCGCCCAGCGCATAGTCCAGATCCTTGGGAGAGATGACATCGAAGCCGCGGGCCAGGTGGCCGACCTGCGCATCGAAGTCATCGACGCTGGCGCTCCAAAGCGCGCGATCGTACGGCTGCGATGCCGCGTCGCCGCCGACGCGATGGTAGTTGAACACCAGTACCCCACGGCGGGGGAGTGCGGCCAGTACGCGGCCGAGTCCCGTCACCGACAGCAGTTTGGCGATCATTCCTCTTTTCAAGTCCATCCCCTTCTTGACCGCGCACGGATATGGCATGCGTTGCGGGCCGACAGATCCTGTTCCAATCCATTTAACGTGAGTTGTTGCTGAAACAGGACTGTCATTGGCCGGAATCGTGATACATCCGCGTTTTCCCTGATGAGACGCGGTGCACGGGGCATTCCCTGGGGGGGCGACCACGGCGGATGCGTTGTCGACTGCAGCGACGACCGGCGTGACGTGCCCCCGGAACTCCCGAGGCGAGCCGCCCCTGTCGTGATGGTACACGGCAGGACTGGGAACTTCAGGAAGAGCCCGCCACCGATGTCCATGTCCATTCTCGCGCGCGTGCCTGGCCCCGTGATGGCATTGCTGCTGTCCGCCGGCTTGGTGGCGAGTGCGCCCGCGCTGTCGGCGGAGTACTTCGTTTCGACGGCGGGCAACGACACCAGCGGCACCGGCACGCTGCAACACCCCCACGGCACGGTCAAGCGCGCCATCAACGCCGGCCGTGCCAGCGACACCATCACCCTGCACGCCCCAGCCAACAACACTATCATCACCCTTGCCACATTGAGTGCCGGCGTTGTCGCAAGATTGCATTACATCTCCCTGCAGACTGCATGGAACCGCTTTACTTCTAGGATATCACTGATGAAGTTCTTACTGATTTCGCTGACGGTTGTCCTCTCGCTGGGCCTGATCCTGGCCATCCGTCTGGTGCGCAAACGCAACGTCATGGGCTGGCTGCTGGCTTGGATGAAGCAGGACTGGCGCGCGCCGGTGCCGAAGGGCACCACCCGCCACCTGTTGTTCTGCTTCGTCGACCATTACGAGCCGGCCTGGTGCAAGCCCGACCTGGAGAAGGAGCGCGCACGCGTGGCGCGCTGGAGCCGCGACCTGCCGCGCCTGTGCGCGGGGCATCGCGATGCGGATGGTCGCGCGCCGGTGCACTCGTTTTTCTACCCTGAGGAGGAGTACCGTGAAGAACACCTCGACGCGTTGGTCGACCTCTGCCGGCAGGGACTGGGCGAGATCGAGATCCACCTGCACCACGACAACGATACCGAGGCCGGCCTGCGCGAGAAGCTGTCGCGCTTCACCGAACTGCTCGCCGCGCACCATGACGCGCTGCCGCGGGATCCGGCGACCGGCCAGCCGCGCTGGGCGTTCATCCACGGCAACTGGGCGCTGGATAACAGCCATCCCAGCGGCCGTCATTGTGGGGTCGACAACGAACTGATCGTGCTGCGCGAAGAGGGATGCTATGCCGACTTCACGCTGCCGGCGGCGCCGGATCCGTGCCAGACGCGCACGGTCAACCGCATCCACTACGCCAAGGACGATCCGGTACGCTGCAAGTCGCACGACACCGGCCCGCGCGTGAAGGTGGGCGGGCAGCAGGACGGAGATTTGATGATCATCCAGGGCCCGCTGGGCTTCCGCTGGAAGAGCCGCAAGTTCGGGCTGATCCCGCGTATCGAGAATTCAGACATCCGCAAGGTCGCGCCGCCGTCGCACGATCGTATCGATGCCTGGGTGAGGACTGGTATCCACGTCGATGGCCGTCCCGAATGGACCTTCGTCAAGATCCATACCCACGGTGCCCAGGACTGCGACATGGATACGCTGCTGGGCAAGCCGATGAACGAGGCTTACCGTTACCTCGAAGCGCACTACAACGATGGCAGCGAGTGGAAGCTGCACTACGTCAGCGCGCGCGAGATGTACAACATAGCCAAGGCGGCCGAAGCGGGGGAGACGGGCGATCCGGGCGAGTATCGCGACTATGCGATCGCGCGCGCCGCCTACCGTCAGCGGACGCGCGCCGCGGCGTGAGCGCGCGCCTCAGCGAGGTTTGAGTGAGGCGAATGAGCTTTCGAGCGCGGTGGCGCTGTCGAGCGGCTGCGTGAACCCGCACGCGCGCAGCCGGTCACCGGAATAGGATTGCGCCTTCCAGGTGGCGAGGGAGCGATAGCGCGTGAACAGCAGCGGCAGCCGCCCGCGCGCAAGGCGGTGCAGCGATTCGTTCATGGCCGAGCCTGCCATCAGTACGGCGTGGGGCACGGGCAGTGGCATGAAACCACCAACGGCCTCGCGGTAGCGCCGCAGGTAGCTGCGGCAGTCGATCGGTCCCTGGTCGACGACGTCATACGTCTCGTCGCCGTCGCGACGGTGCGTTCCGACGAAGTGGAAGGCTTCGGCGCAATTCTCGACGTGCGTGAGTGGCAATGGGTTGTCGCCGCCCAGCAGCAGGAACACGCCCTTGAAAGGCCCCAGCCCGACACGATTGCTCGGCGCCATCTTCCCGGGTCCGTAGATCACGCCGGGGCGCAGCACCGCCAAGTCCAGGCCGTACCGCCGGCGGGCATCGCGGAACATGAGTTCCTGTTCCAGTTTGGCATGCGAATAGGCGTCGCGCCTGGCAGGCGACGGTTCGTGCGGCGTGGACTCGTCCACCAGTGTGCCGGCCGGGAGTGCCGAGGTGCCGTAAATACCAAAGGAACTGGCCAGCACCACCCGAGGCAGGGAGGGCAGCCGCAGCATGCCATTCAGCAGGTGGCACGACGTCAACAGCGTGCCGTGGAACACCTCCGCCGGTGCGCCGCGCATCGCCGAAGCGAGGTGGTGTACCAGCGTTACGCCCCGCAACGCGTCATGGGCGGCCTCGACCGAGTCCAGGCTGCCTTCGAATCGTTCCAGCCGGCCGGCCGGCGCATCCGCCGCTACGGCATCCAGCAGGCGCGTATCGCTGCCGGGCCGTACCAGTACGCGGATGGGGCCGTCATCGGCACGCAGCAGCCTGCGCACCAGCGCCGAGCCAAGGAAGCCGGTGCCGCCGGTTACCAGGATGGTCATGTCAGCGTGCCCACGGCATCGGCTCGATGGCGTCGAAGCGCGAATGGATGCGGACGCGCGCCTCGCCTTCCATGGCCTGGGTGATCGCCAGCGACAGTTCGGCCACGTGCAGCGCGAGCTCGGGCGACAGGCGCGAGGGGCGTGCCTCGCGTAGCGAACGCGCAAGTTCGACCGGGCCCAGGCAGAAGTCCACCTTGCGCCGTCCCCTGGACAGCCGCTTGGCCTCGTCATCGCCGAGAAGGCGCTGTTTGGTCGCCAACGGCGACTCCATCGTGCGGCCGCGGAAGTTGAGGCGCTTGCGCACGCGGACCGGAGACTCCGGCTTCCAGACGTCGTCCACACTCAGAATGCCGTCCTCTCCGAACACGCGGAGCGAATGGTCGTGGCTGGCGACGATGCTGCAGGTCAGCCGCGCGATCATGCCCGATGCGTACTCTATGCCAGCGAAGGTCACGTCCGCGGCCTGTTCGTCCAGCGGCACGTCCAAGCGCTTCTCCGCGACCGCCCGAGCGCCGAATGCGGTGACGCTCCGTGCGGGGCCGAACATCGCCGCCAGCCAGGTCAGCACGTACCCGGCGTGTTCGAGCGTATTGCCCACGCGCAGTTCATCCTCGTACGGCCATGGCGCGCCGGAACGCCCGCGCCAGCGCCGGACCGACATGCGGTGCAGCAGGCCATCGTCCATCTCGGCGTAGACCAGATGCGGGCGTCCGATCGCGCCCTCGCGCAGCAACTTCCACGCAGTCTGCGCCGGCCGGCCGAGCAGTCGGCTCGGCGCGCCGGACAGGCGAAGCCCTCGCGCATGGGCGTGCTCCACCAGGTTGCGCGCGTCGTCGACGTCCATCGCCAGCGGTTTTTCCGAATAGACGTGCTTGCCGGCGTCGAGACAGGCGCGGGATACGGCGTAGTGACTGTGCGGATTGGTTAGGTTGAGCACCGTTTCGACCGTGGCGTCCTCCAGCAGCGCCTCGATGCTCGGCCAAGCGGGTACGTCATAGGTGCGGCAGAACAAGGCCAGGCGAACCGGATCCCGATCCCAGGCGCCGACCAGTTCGAGATCGGTGTGCCGGCGCAGTGTCTCCATGTACAGATCGGCGACGAAGCCGCAGCCGATGATGGCTATGCGCACGTATCACCTCTGCAGCGCGGTTGCGGACTGAAATCAATAACGGTCATCGAGAGCGCTGGCATAGAACAAGTCGTAATTCTGCCGCATCGCGTCCACGGATGCGTGGCCGGCTACCCAGTCGCGCGCGGCGTCACCCAGACGCCGCCGCTCGGCCGACGAACGGAGCAGTGCGTCCAGCGCGGCATAGAGGGCAACGCCATCGTTGGAAGGCACCAGGCACCCGGTGGCACCGTCGCGGACGATCTCGCCGTTGCCGCCCACGTCGGTGGCGATGATGGCCAGACCGGCGGCGCATGCTTCCAGCAACGCGATGGACAGGCCCTCGGTGCGTGAGGGTAGTGCGAAGACGTCGAATGCGTTGAGTAGTCGGGGAACGTCCTTGCGCGCGCCGGTGAAGAGGACGCGATCCGCGATGCCGAGTTGTCTGGTGTCCGCTTCCAGTTCCCCGCGCAACGGGCCGTCACCCGCGAGCACCACCATCAGGTCGGGGTGGGAAGGAACCAGTTGCGCCGCAGCGTCCAGCAGCAACTGCTGATTCTTCAGTGTCACCAGTCTGCCGACCGTGCCTACCACCAGGGCCTGTGGCGCGATGCCGAGCTCTTCGCGGATCTGCGCCCGAACCACCGGCGAGCGCTGGAAATGGTCGACCGGAATGCCGTTCATCACCGTGCTGCTCTTAGCGATGGGCACCAAGTTGCGCGACAGCAACTGGTCACGAACCTTGATGCCGACCATGGCGACCTTGTGCGAGTGCGCCAGCGACCACTGGTAGAGCCAACGCAGCCGACGATTGCCTAGCCGGCCGCCCATGTCATGGCAGGTGTTGACCAGGATGGTGCGCCGCCGCGAGAAGCGCGTGGCGATGGCGGCGTAGTAACTCGGCACGAAGTTGTGGGTATGCACTACATCCACGTTGGCATCCAGCAGGGTGGATCGCAGCAGGCGGATCAGCCTAGGATCCGCCGCTCCGCGCTTGTGCCCGATGACGACGGGGATGCCGGCTTGCTCGAGGAGCGGGCGGAACCCCTCGGTGTCGCAGAGGCTGAATATCGTGACGGCATGCCCGTGCCTCATTTGCGCGATGGCGAGGTCAACGACAACGCGCTCCAGCCCGCCGTACTCAAGAGAATCAAGGACATGAACGATGCCAAGCTTGTTTGAAGGTTTCATACGGGACTGACAACGGGAAAGGTGCCCATCGCAGGTCAGAGTATGAACGTTAGCCTTCACGCAATGCGCTTTCACGTGACCTCCAAGAGGCGTTTTTTGCGTTTTTCTCGGCAGTCAGCACAGGTGCGGTCCGTTTGCACCGACCACAGGGAAATATGAACCAGCCTTTCAACGGCAGAACGGCCATGCGCGGCGCCATCATGGTCATGGGCTCGACCTACGTGACCTATGCGCTCGGGATGCTGACCAGCATCCTGTTGGCACGGACTCTGGGTCCGGAAGATTTCGGTCGCTACACCTACATGGTGTGGATGGCCGGGTTGCTGATCTTGTTCAGCAACAACGGCCTGACCACGACCGCGATCCGGTTCGCGTCAGAGAGCCTGGGCCGCAGTTCGCCCGAGAACGCGAGCAACATCCATGGATGGCTGCGCCGCTGGCAACTGGCCTGCGTCGTGCTGGTGGCGTTCCTGTTCCTGCTGGCCATGCCTTTGTTCAAGCCCGCCGGCTGGGGCGATCATCTGGCGGTCTTCGCAGGCGTGGTTCTGGTCGCGGCCATCGCGAAGGCCATGTTCCTGTTCGACGTGTCCGTCGCCAAGGGCTACGGCCTGTTCCACGTCGAGGCACGCGCCACGGTGACGATGAGCCTGCTCAGCATCGTCGCGGTCTTGGTGATGGTGCTGCTGAAGGCGCCGCTGCTGGCGTACCTGCTGTTGTTCGCCGTTGTCAGCGTGGGCTATGTCGTGTGTTCGTCCACGATGTTGCGCAAGGCGGGGGTGCGGCCGTCGCGGGAACCCATCGATCCGGCGACGCTTGCGCGGCTGAAGCGGCACCTCGGGTGGACCGTGCTGCTGACGCTCGCCTACGCGATCAGCAACAAATCCATTGAGACCTGGATGCTGAATGCCATGGTCGGTTCCGCAGCGGTGGGCTATTTCGCGATCGCCGCCGCACTGACGCGCGGGGGCGTGGACCTGCTCGCGTCCGGGCTGGGCACGGTGCTGATGCCGATGATGGGCCACGCCTTCGGCAAGGATGGGCAGGAAGGCGTCAATGCGATCATGGCCAATGCCATGCGCTACTTCGCCTTCATCGGCCTGCTGCTGGCCGGGGGCGGGGCGCTGGTGGCCGACAGCGCCATCACGCTGCTTTACGGCGCCGATTACAAGGCGGTGGTGGTTCCCCTGCGGGTGATGATGATCGTGGGCGGTTTCACCATGATCGGTGGCGCGTTCAATGCGCTGCTGTCGACGACCGACAACCAGCATCTGCGTGTGGGCTACGTGCTGTTCTCCATCCTCAGCGTGGGTGTGCTGTCGGTGCTGCTGATCCCGCGCTACGGCCTCAACGGCGCCGTGGCCGCGCACGCCATCTCGGAAGTGTTGATCATCGCGATGATGGCCACGGGCGTGTCGCGCCTGCTTAAACTGCGTGTGCCGTGGCGCGAACTGGGCCGCATGCTGCTGTGCGCGCTGGCGGCCATCGCTGTCGCCCTGGTGCCGGTGCTGATGGGCGGCATCAATCCCTGGACGGAGCTGGCCGGTGGCCTGATCTATGCGGTAGTCTTCGTGTTGGGAACCGTCGTGATGCGTGCCTGGCGCGCCGGTGACATCCAACATCTCGATGCCCTGCTGCAACGATACCCGGCCCTCGCGGGTAGGATGCAGGGACGCTTGCAGCGCTGGGCCGACGGGCTGCCGACGGATGGTGTGCGTTGATGTCGGAGATGCTCGTGCTCATCGCGTTCTGGGGCAGCCTGATCGTCATCGCGTTCACCTACGTCGGTTACCCGTTGTGGGTGCTGGCGTGCGGCCGGCTTCTTCCCAATCCCGTGCGGAAGTGTCCGCATTTCCCCCGCGTGACGGCTATCCTGGCCGTGTACAACGCGGCCGACAGCGCGGTGGCCAAGGTCGAGAACCTGCTTTCGCTGGATTACCCGCCGGAGAATTTCGACATCGTCGTCGCCTGCGACGGTTGCACCGACGCGACGGCGGATGCGTTGCGCCTCGTCGCATCGCCGCGGCTGCGCGTCGTCGAGTTTCCACAACGCCGTGGCAAGGCGGCGTGCCTGGCGGACCTGGCGGTCGGGGCCGCCGGCGACGTGCTCCTGATGGTCGACGTGCGCCAGCACCTCGAGCGTGATGCGCTGACGCGGCTGGCCGCCAATTTCGCGGATCCCGACGTCGGTGCGGTCAGTGGCGAGCTCTGCTTCACCGATGAACAGGGCGGATTCGCGGCCAAGGTCGGCGCCTACTGGCGCTACGAGAAGATGATCCGCAACGCCGAGGCGCGCAGCGGCTCGGTGGTGGGCGTCACCGGGGCGCTGTACGCGATCCGGCGCGAGCTGTACGTGCCGCTCCCCGCAGGCACCGTGCTGGACGACGTGCTGACGCCGATGCACGTGGTGCGCGATGGTTATCGCGTCGTCTTCGAGGCCGGCGCGGTTGCCTGGGACAGACCATCCACGACCCAGGCGCAGGAGCGCGTCCGCAAGATCCGCACGCTCGCCGGCAACTACCAGGCGGTCGCGATCGCGCCATGGTTGGTGGTTCCGTTCCGGAACCCGCTGTGGTTCCGCTTCGTCAGCCACAAGCTGTTGAGGCTGCTGGTGCCGTGGCTGCTCTGTGTGCTGGCGGTTTCTTCCACCATCCTCGCGTTCTCGCATCCGTTGTACTTGGCCTGTCTGCTCGCCGGACTGGGGGGCCTCGCGCTGGTGATGGCGGCCAGCTGGCTGCCATCGCTTTCGGAGTGGATGCCCGTACGCCTGCTGTCCACGTTCCTGTACATGAACCTCTACGCCGGGCAGGCGCTGGTCGCCTATGTGCGGAACCCGAGGTTGCACCTGTGGTGAGTGGATGCGGTGGATTGTGGCATCCTGAAAGAGATGCACACGCCAAGGGGAGCGAGCGCCGATGATGATGTTCATCTTCGTATTGATCTATCTGATGCTCGTCCTGCTGAGGCCGCAGGACTACCCGCAGATGGCGGATTTCGGCATCCCGATCCTGCCACTGGCGATGGTGTCGGCGGCGGGCGCTTGGGTGTTCTCGCGCGAGAAGCGATTCAATGCGCCGCAATACCTCCTGCTGCCACTATTCCACCTGGTCATCTTCCTTTCGTTGGCGGTAACCGGGTGGATGGGGGGCGCACAGATGGCCTTCGTGGATTTCCTGCCCTGCGTCATCTCGTTTTTCCTGCTGGCCAATGCGGTCAACAGGCCGTCCTACACGCGAGTCATCATGGCGGCGATCGTGCTGTGCGCCTTCGTTCTGGCGATGCATGGTGTGCAGCAGGCCTCATCGGGTGTCGGTTGGACGGGCCAGACTATGGTCGAAGATGGACGCATCCAGTATGTCGGCATCTTCAGCGATCCCAACGATTTGGGCATGCTGTTCGTCATCTCGCTGCCGATGGCGATCTACCTGGGCAGTCGGGGCGGCTTCCTCGGCCTGAGGCGCCTGTTCTGGTTCTGCGGATGCCTGCTCCTGGCCTACGGCATTTACCTGACGAATTCACGCGGCTCGTTCCTGGCCGTGGTTGCAATGACGGCCGTGTACATCTGGATCCAGCGTGGCGTGATTTGGGCCGCCATGCTGGGCGCCGGTGCCATGGTGGTGCTGCGCATGATGCCCTCGCGACTGGACGAACTGAACGTGCAGGAGTCGTCGGCGTCGGGCCGTATCGACGCGTGGTACGAAGGCATGCAGATGTTCATCGCCCATCCGGTGCTGGGCGTGGGAGCGGGGCAGTTCACCGAGTACCATTACCTGACCGCGCACAATTCAATCATCCTGGTGCTGGCCGAGACGGGCATCATTGGCTTCGCCCTATGGTTCGCCTTCGTCGGCTGTGGCTTCTGGATGATGTACCGCATCGTGCGTTTCGAGCCCGAGTTCAAGGACGAGGACGACGTCGTGGAGTGGCAGGAAGCCAGGACGATGGCACTGGTGCTGCTGGTGGCGCAGTCGGGTTTTTTCGCGGCGGCTTTCTTCCTGAGCCGCAGCTACGTCATCCTGCTGTACCTGCTCGCCGCGCTCGTCGTCGCCCATCATTCCAACGTCCTCGCCCGCTTCCCGGCGCTGGGCAAATTGCGCCTCGGCACCCACATCGTGCGCTGGGCTGTGCTGACAGTGGTTGCCGTGGTCGGGTTCTACGTAGTGCAGAAGATACTGCTTGCGATGAGATGACCCGCATCTCTGGCCGGAGATCGGGGTCAATCGCGTTCAAAGGACTGATGATGCCCCGAATAGCCCTCGTCACGCCGATCCTGCCCGTGCCCCACGACCAGACACGAGGCCGTTACATTCATGAGACCGCGCGTGCCCTGTCGCAGCTGGCGCAGGTGCGCGTGTTCTTCCAGCAGGCGCGCTATCCCCGTCTTCCGGGCCTGTCGCCCAGAAGCTTCCTGCGCGGTGAGGTCGGAGAGGATTACACGCTGGCAGGCGTGGATGTCGAGGCGTTCACGTACCTGGCCTTGCCGGGCGTATCGCGCGCCACCAACGGTTGGATGGCGGGCCGCACGCTGGTGCCGCGGATGCGCCGGTTCCAGCCGGACCTCGTGCTGGCGTACTGGGTATATCCCGACGGGGCGGCGGCCAAGTACGCAGCGCGTCGGCTGGGCGTGCCCTGCATCGTCGGTGCGCTCGGTTCCGACATCCACGTGCGTTCGGGACTCAACGCCATCATGACCAGCCGCACGCTGCAGGGTCTGGATGCGATCCTGACCGTCAGCCATGCGATGCGCGATACCGCGATCGCCACCTTCGGTGCCGATCCCGAACGCGTGCACCCGGTCGTCAACGGCATCGACACTGACGTATTCCACCCGCGCGACCAGCAGGCGATGCGCGCCAAGCTCGGCGTACGCGCGGATGCGCGACTGATTACCTATGTCGGCCGCTTCGTCGAAGCCAAGGGCATGCGCGAACTGCTGCAGGCCTTCCAGGCGCTTGCTGCGCAGGAGCCGCGCCTGCGTTTGGCGCTGATCGGTGATGGCGTGATGCGCGAGGAACTGGCCAGCTTGGTGCAGGCGACGAGCTTGGGCAGTAGCGTGACGATGACCGGCGGGCTGGAGCCGGTGCAGGTCGCTGAATGGATCGGCGCCTCCGATGTGCTGACATTGCCGAGCTGGTCGGAAGGTTACCCGAATGTCGTGGTTGAAGGTATCGCCTGCGGCCGTCCGGTGGTGGCGACGTCAGTGGGCGGCACCGGTGAGATCATCAATGCCGGCAACGGCATCATGGTGCCGCCGCGCGATGCCGTTGCGCTGGAGCGCGGCCTGGCAGACGCGCTGGCCCGGACGTGGGACGCTGCCGCGGTGTCGGCGTCAGTTAGTCGCGGCTGGGGCGATGTCGCGGCCGATACACTGGCCATCTGCCAGCAGGTGCTGGGCGTGCGCGACGGCGACATCTGCCCGGGCCGCACCTGATGACGGGCGCCATCGGCGACCCGGCATCGCGGATCACCAGCGAGGCGAAGGGGTCATGGCGGGTGTTGTCGGAGTATCCGGATCTGGCCGGCGACTGGACGCGCCTGCAGGCGCAGTCCAATGGCACACCGTTCACGCACTGGCACTGGATATCGACGTGGCTGGAACAGCTTCCGGCGACCGTCGTGCCGCGGGTGTTCCGGATCGAGGACGGAGAGGGCCTGCTGGCGCTAGCGCTGGGGGTCGATGCGCCGGAGCGCGGCAAGGGCCGCTTCTTCGGACGTCACTCGCTGCGACTGCAGGAAACCGGTATCGAGACGTTGGACGAGATCAGTGTCGAGTATTCGGGACTGCTGGTGAGGCGCGGAGGCGAAGTCGCCGCCTACGTCGCCCTGTTCCGCGCCCTGGAAAACAATTGGGAAGGATGGCGACGCTTCCGCATCACTGCCACCGGGCATGGGCCGCATATCGCTTCCGCGCTGCCCGCAGGCTTGCACTGTTACCGCGTGCTCAGCCAGCCCTGTTGCCGGGTCGACTTGGACCGGCTGCGGGACAGCGGCAAGAGCTATGTCGATTCACTGAAGCGCAACTTCCGCCACCACCTGCGGCAAAGCCTGCGCGCTTACGAGGCACGCGGCGCTCTGCAGGTCGAGGTGGCCGACAGTGTCGAGCAGTCGCTGACATGGCTGGACGAACTGCGCATGTTGCACGAGCGCCGGTGGCGCTTGAAGGGCAAGGACGGCGCCTTTTCCAGTGGCTTCTTCCATGCTTTCCACCGGGCGCTGGTGCGGAAGGGCGTGGCCGACGGCTACGTCCGGCTGACCCGGGTCAGCGCAGGCTCGCTGGTGGTCGGCTATCTGTACAACCTGCACTGGCGCGGTACGGTGTATTTCTACAACTGCGGACTGAACTACGGCGCGCTGTCGCGCTACGATAGTCCGGGCTCGGTCGCGTTGGCCGCCTGCATCCAGCAGTGTCTCGAGGAGGGGCTGGAAGCGTTCGATTTCCTGGCCGGCGCGCAGCCCTACAAGCGCCGGCTTTCGCACGACGCGCGCACGCTCGAGTGGATCGACGTACGACGGCACGGCCTGGCCCATGACAGCGAACGACTGATTGCGCAGGCGCTGGGCACCGGCACCTTCGGTATTCCCCTGGCGCGCCAAGCGCCGCTTACTTCATCCAGCGAGTGAACATGGAAATCTCCGTCAAGCGCGTGCTCTATCACCATCGCACCCAAGGCAAGGCCGTGGAGGGCGTGCACATCCGCGGTGTCACCGACGCACTGCGGGCCGAAGGCGCTGCCGTGGACATCATTTCGCTGCCCGGTGCAGATCCATACTCGTCGCCCAAGGCCATGTCGCCGACCCAGCAGGCGAGGCCGTGGATGGGGTGGGTCAACAAGCTGCCGGAACCGTTGTTCGAGCTGGTTGAAGTGGCCTACAACCTGATCGCCGGGTGGCGCCTGCTGGCCTACCTGCGCCAGCATCCGGACTTGGACTTTATCTATGAGCGCTATTCGTTGTTCATGTTCCTGCCGACCTGGCTGGCGCGGAAACGCGGCGTGCCGATGATCATGGAAGTGAACGACTCGGCGACCGTCGAGCGCGTCCGCCCGCTGTTCTTCAAGCGCCTGGCGATGGCGATCGAGCGCTGGACGTTCCGCAATGCCGACGGGCTGGTCTTCGTGTCATCGATCTTCCGTGATCGCGCGTTGGCGGCGCACACCGTGCTGGCGCCGACGATCATCACGCCCAACGCCGCCAACATCGACAAGTTCACCTTTACACAGGCGCAGCGCGACGATGCTCGCCGTCACTACGGGCTTGAGGGCCATGTGGTCTGCGGCTACCTTGGCGCGTTCGTCCCGTGGCATGCCATCGACCGCTTCGTCCACCAGATCGCCGATCGCCTGAAGGATGCGCCGCACCTCAAGCTGCTGCTGGTGGGCGACGGCTCGACCTATCCGGCGCTGCGGGCATTCGTGGAAGAGCGCGACCTGTCCGATCGCGTGGTGCTGACGGGGCGCGTGCCGCACGACGCCGTACCGGGCCTGCTCGCGGCGATGGACATGGCTGTGCTGCCGAGCGCGGGCGACTACACCTCGCCGGTCAAGCTGTTCGAGTTCATGGCCTGTGGGGTGGCGCCGGTGGCGCCGGACTTCGAGCCCATCCGCGAAGTGCTGGAAGAAGGTACGACGGGCTGGATGTTCCCGGCCGGTGACATGGAAGCGGCGGTGGAAAGTGTGCTGGAGTACAGTCAGGACGCGGAGGCGTTGCGGCGGGTAGGTGCCAACGCCCGCGCCTATATCACCCGCCACCGCCAATGGCGTAACAACATCCTGCAGCTGGTCGAATTCCATCAGGCGATCGGACAGGGCTCCACTGGACAGACGGACATCCGCACCGCATGAATGCATCGATTCCCAGCTGGGACTGGCCCCGCGACGCCACCGGCGAAATCCTCGTCGGAGGACAACCGCTGACGCGCGTCGTCAATGCCGTCGGCAGCACGCCTTGCTACCTCTATGATCGCCAACGTCTGGCCGACCGCGCGCGGGGCCTGCGCGCCGCGCTGCCAGAAGTGGTGCTGCTGCACTATGCGATGAAGGCCAACCCGATGCCGGCACTGGTCTGCCACATGGCGGGGCTGGTGGACGGCCTGGACGTGGCCTCGGCAGGTGAACTGCGCGTCGCGCTGGATACCGGGATGGTGCCGGAGCACATCAGCTTCGCCGGCCCTGGCAAATCCGACGGCGAACTGCAGCAGGCAATCGCCGCCGGTATCTTGGTCAATGTCGAGTCCTTCCGCGAGATCAAAATCCTGGCCGAGGCCGCGCAGCGGAACGGCGTGCCGGCGCGCGTGGCCGTGCGGGTGAACCTGCCGTTCGAGCTGAAGGCATCAGGCATGAAGATGAGCGGTGGCGCGCGCCAGTTCGGCGTCGATGCCGAGTGCGTGCCGGACCTGCTGCGCGAGATCGCCGGCACCGGGCTGGCGTTCGAGGGCTTCCACATGTTCGCCGGTTCACAGAACCTGCGGCACGCGGCGATCGTCGAGGCGCAGACCAAGTGCTACGAGCAGGCGCTGGCGTGGCAGGACCTGCTGCCGGCACCGATCCGTAGCCTGAACCTGGGCGGCGGCTTCGGCATTCCCTATTCACCCGGTGAAGCGACACTTGACGCCACGCCGGTGATGGACAACCTGAGCGTGCTGTCGGACCGTCTGGTCCGCGATTTCCCCGGCGCCCATATCGTGATCGAACTGGGGCGTTATCTGGTCGGGGAGGCCGGCATCTACGTCTCGCGCGTGGTCGACCGCAAGCTCTCGCGCGGGCAGGTGTTCCTAGTGGTGGATGGCGGCATGCATCATCATCTCGCGGCCTCGGGCAACTTCGGTCAGGTGATCCGCCGCAACTATCCGGTCGCGGTCAATGGTCGTCGCGGCGGTCGCGAGACGGTTAACGTGGTTGGCCCGCTGTGCACGCCACTGGACTTGCTGGCTGACCGTATGGAACTGGACGTGGCCGAGCCGGGTGATCTGGTGGTAGTGTTCCAATCCGGCGCGTACGGTCGTAGCGCCAGTCCGCGCGCTTTCCTCAGCCACCCGGAAGCGGTGGAAGCGCTGGTCTGACAGAAGAGACGGCAAACGGTGCCGACTGCGTCGGCATCCCGTGCGGCCGCGCTGTTTCAGCCGGCCGCGATATCGGGCTTGGCGATGGGCGAGGGTTTGGCCGTGGACGCGAGATGGGCGCGGTCCGGCGGCGGTGTCAGCGTACCGATACGCCGCGCCGGATTGCCTGCCACCACGGTGTATGGCGTGATGACGCCCGAAACGACCGAATGCGCGGAGACGATGCTGCCTTCGCCGATATCGCTACCGGGCAGGACCAACACGTGGGAGCCGATCCACACGTTGTCGTGGACAATGATTGGCTTGACGTCCGCTTCGTCAGGCGGTTCGCCGGCGGCGCGGCGTGCAGGATCGGCCGGATGGCCGCCCGAATCGCGGATGGTTACGGCGCCTGCGATCTCCACATGCCTACCGATCTTCACCGACTTGCCGACGACCAGCCGGCAGTCGTGCGCGATGTCGGTATGGTCGCCGATCTCCAGGCACGGCCGCTTGACGAAGCGCGCGGCGAAATTGACCGACAGCTTGCCGCTGATGCGGACGTGGTTGCCGACGAGCAGATCACCTTTGCCCTGCACCCAAGGTACGTAGATGCCGGTGGTGACGCCCTTGCCCACCTGCGTGCAGTAGGCCTTGAACAGCGGCTCGGCGATAAGGGTGCGGCGGATGAAGAAGATCACGCTGCGACAGGCGAGGAACAACCACAGGTAAGGCAGCACCAGCACCCGCGGTGCCGGCAGGGTGAAGCCATGGACGTCGCGGCGCACGCCACGCACGACCGCCGCCAACGGATGCGACGACGTGACGACCCAGTGCCGCATTGACGGGGCTGCTGTCTTGTTCTGGTTGTTCATCGGTTTCGGTAGGCGATGCTGAGATAGATCACATTCTGCTTGAATTCGCTGATCGCGAAGGCGCTGGTGCGCTCATAACGACTATAGTCCAGCGCGGAGGACCAGTGGCGCGACCATTGTTTCTCCAGTCCGAGTGCGTACTGCCGGTCGTGTTCGCGGCGCAGGGCCGGCGCCACCGCTTCGGTGCGGTCCCGCGAAGCGGAGACGCGCATCGTCAGCGAGGGGTGCAGGCGGTAGCTGATTTCGGCGGCAATGCCGCGGTTCTTCTCGTTGGAGGAACCAGGATCCACATAGTCGAGCTTCTGCACATAGCCGGAGACTGTGTAGATGGTGCGCACGCCGGTGTATTCGTAGGCGAGGTTGAGCCTGCGCTCTTCGTAGGCGGACGGCGTGATCGTGGACCGTCTCACAAGGACTGAGTCCGGGATGCCCGGCTCGATGCCGGCGATGGTGTTCAATGCGTTGGTGGTGGCATCCGAGAACTGGTGGGCGGCATTCACGCTGATGCGGTTGCGTTCGCTCGGACGCCAACCCAGTTCGGCACGCAGCAGCGGACTGTTGCGTGACTGGCTGTCGTCGTAATCCAAGCGCGCGTAACCGGCATCCAACTGCATGTCGAGGCGGTTGGTCCTGCGGCTGTAGCTGGCATAGGTTTCGTAGCGTTTGTGGTCACGCGCATACAGGTCGTTGTCGAAATCGATATCCTGCAGTTGCAGATTGACGGACAGCGCGCTCGTTGCATTCAGTTCCTTGACTATGCGCATCGCGGCTGCGATACGGTCGGAGTTGAAGTCGTCGGTGACTTCGGCGTCGCTGTTGACGAAGCGGAGCTCGGCGCGCCCGCGCAGCGTCTGTCCTAGATTGAAATGCAGGTCGGGTCCCAGCGACAGCACATTGATCTGCTGGCGGTTGTCGGGCGAGTTCGGGGCGAAGCGGTTGATGGGCTGGACCCCGTAGCTGTCCTCGACGACCAAGCCGAGCCGGTCGGGGACGACCATCCAGTTCAGGCGACCGTCCAGCGTGCGGTCGGTGGCATTGCCATAGATGTCCTCGTAGCGGCGGTGGTCGACGCGGCCGCTGAACCGCGCTTGCACGGTGGAGGAGTTTTGCTCGATGGCGAAGCCCACTCCGGCACGAAAGATATCCTGCTTGACCGGATTGGTTTCGGAGAGCGTCACGTTGTCGTCACGCTCGATGCCGGTGTCGAGCGTGTAGTCGATACGTACGGCGTGTGCTGTGATCGGAAGGGCTGCCACAATCGCGGTGGTGAGCAGCGTCGTGCAGCGTGGATGCCGTTTCATGCGGGCTCCCCCGATGGGTGCGTTCATTGGATGTCGTTGAAGACGATGCCGATCAATTTCTCGGGATCAAAATTTGCAGCAGCTTTCTCGATTTGTTCAGTGGTCACGCGTCCGTAGCCGGCCACCAGCACGACCAAGTCGACCAAGTCCGAGAGGATGCGCGCGTCGGGCGACTTGAGGACCGGCGGACCATCAAGCACGAGGTAGCGGTTGCCGTGCGTGCTGCGCAGCGAATCGACCAAGTTGCGCATGCGCAGCGATGAGAACGACTCGCCGGTGATTTCGCGCACGCCACCGGTTGGTACCAGATCCATGCGCGGCAGCACCGTACGGTACTGCACCGGCGCGACTTCGATAATGTGCCCGTCCAGGTAATCCATCAGCCCGCCGTTGGCAGCGTCGACGCCAAGCGCGCCTTGCTGTGCTGGCCGCAATGCGTCGCAGTCGATCAGGGTCGAGGTCTTGGTCTCGTCGAATGCGAAGGCAGCGGCGAGATTGCGGGCTACGAAGCTGCCGCCGCACCCCGGTACGACCGGCGCCACCAAGGTGACGAAATTGCGATCGCCGCCAAGTGCGAGCAGGCGCGTGCGCAAGTCGCGGAACGCATCCGCGTGGAGGTGGGTGGGGTCGCTGCGGTGGATCAGTCGGCGATCCTCGAGGGCGCGCGGACTCAGCGACTGCAGCTCCGCCGCGCGTACCATGGAACGTACTTGGGAGGGATTGGCGTCTTCTGCGTCGCCGGTACGCGGGTTTGCGTTGATATTCATGGTGTCTTCCTGGCGACGGACTTGGTGCATGGGTGCTGCATCAGGCATTGGTGAGTTTGAGGGCGAACACCAAGCCATACACGATGAACACGCCACAGACCATCGCTATGCTGGCCGTGAGTCTCAACGACTGGTGGTGGCGCTCTTTCGGGGTGAGGTAGGTCGGGATTACGGTCAGCAGGGGATAACTGGTTTTCTGCGTGATCTGGCGAGCCACGCGAACGCGTGGATCAAAACGCACCAGCAGAAAGATAAGTCCAAGGGGCAATGCCAGCGCCAGCACGAAACCCGCGGCGGCGATGTGCATGAAGCGCAGGCCGCTGGGACGCAGCGGCTTGGTAGCCGGATCCTGGATGCGCAGCGTCAGGCCACGGTTCTCCTGATCCAGTCCCATGGAAACCCGGGCATTCTCACGGCGGCGCAGCAGGTCCTGGTAGATCTCGCGATTGACCTCGTAGTCTCGCGTAAGTTCGGCCAACGCGCTTTCCGATTCGGCGATCCGGCGGCTGCGGTCAAGTTCCGCACCCAGCATCGATTCGGCAATACCCATGCGTGACCGTGTCGCGGCGGCCTCGTGGCGGGCCTGCGCCTGTTGGCTCCGCAATTCGTTGTAAAGCGGGTTGAGCTGTGCATCCTCGGAGGCCAGCGCGCCGCGCGTCGGTTGCTGGCGGCGTTCCTGTTCCTGCACGATGGCCTGCTGGACGTCTTCGATCTGGTGACGCACGCGCACCACATCGGGATGGCGTTCGGTGAAAGTCAGCATCAAACGGTCAAGTTCGGCACGCAGTTCGATGAGCTGCGTGCGGTACAGCCCTTCACGGGTCTGTACCGCGGTGACCGCGGATTCGCCGGACAATTGATCGGCTATGGCAGCGGCGCGCGACTCTTGTTCCATTAGCGACATCCGAGTCTGTTCTACCTGTGTGCGTAGCGAACTGATTCGGGTGTTCACGTCGGTGGCGCTGCCAGGCTGGGCATCTGCATTACGGGAACGGTAGTCCTGCAGGTTCTTTTCTGCATCGGTGAGTTTGCGGTGATAATCCTGCACCTGCTTGTCGATGAATTCGTACGCTTCGCGGCTTTCGCGCTCCTTGGCTGCCAAGGCTTCTTGCATGAACAGCGTTCCGAATGCCTCGGTCACTCTGTAGGCGCGTTCGGGATCGGTGTCGCGATAACTGATCTGCACCAAGTCGTTGCGCGGGCTGCTGATGGTGGTGCTGTTGCGGATGTCTTCCATCAGTTTGTCCTGCGCGACAGGGCTGAGGTCCTTATCGGTCCACTTGCCCACGGCAAGGATTTCCTGCAATACCTTGCGGCTGTAGACGATCTGTCTGGCCATGCCCGCGCGATCAGCCACACCGGTGGGTACTGCGCGTCCCTCCAGCAGCGGCTGGATGATGTCACTGTCCTGTGCCAAGATTGTCGTGGAGGCGGTGTAGTTGCGTGGTATCACCAGCAAGCCCACGATCAGCGTCAACAGGGTGATGGTGCTGAACGTCACGGCGATGGCAAGTATCCGTTTGCGCGCTTCCTTCAGCAGGACGAGGGCGAGCTCTTGGGGAGTCAACTCGTCCGCTTTGCGTACCTGTGCGGCAGTGCGTGGCGATGGCAGCATAGTCGTAGAGTTCATCAGAACGTCCGCTCCGGGATCACGATGACGTCACCGGGAGCGACGGTGTAGTTGGTCGACAGGTCGCCGTGGTTCAGGATGCGAGCCAGATGCACCGGATAGGTGGCTTTGGTGTCGTCCTTGTTCTTGCGGAAGAGATCGGAGCGATCAGGCGCGGCGAACTCGTTGATGCCGCCGGCGGCCAGCACCGCATCAAGCACGGTCATGCCTTGGCGGTAAGGGATCGAGATCGGCTGGCGCACGGCACCGGTGACGCGCACACGGGAGAGATATTCGTGGCTGCGCAGTTCCGTCAGTATCACCGCGACCTGAGGGTCACGCACGTAGTCGGCCAACTTCTGCTGGATGTCGCTTGCCACATCGGCGGGCGTGCGACCGCCGGCGGCTACGTCGCCCACCAGTGGCACGGAGATCTTGCCGTCTGGACGCACCGGTACGGTGACGCCCAGTTCGGGATTGCGCCACACGGTGACTTGGACGATGTCATCGACCCCGATCTTGTAGTCATCGACGGCCACGGCACCGGCCGCAGGCGGTGGCGGTGCTTCCTGCCCGCCGGAACTGGCGCAGGCGGACAGCAGGATGCCAAGCAACACGGCCATCAGGCCGGTAACGGAGTGATTCATTGGACCGAGCTCCCTGAAACTGTGGATTCCACAACAACAACGCAACCTGTGGCGCGTAGCGGCCAGCGGATTGGCCGGCAATGGGTGTGTCCTGTGTTTCTGTTTCGGGGCAGCCGCAGTGGCGCCGGTCAGGCGCGGTAGAAGGCGCGATACCAATCGACGAAGCGGGCAATGCCTTCTTCGACACCGGTGCCGGGGGAATAGCCGGTATCACGCTGCAATGCAGCCACGTCGGCTTCGGTGTCGGGTACATCGCCGGGCTGCATCGGCAGCAGGTTCATCTGCGCCTTGCGGCCCAGGCATTGTTCCAGCACTTCGATGTAGCGCAGCAATTGCACCGGACGGTGGTTGCCGATGTTGTAGACCCGGTAAGGGGCGCTTGAACTGCCGGGATTCGGTGCCAGCGGGTCGTAGCCGGGGTCGGGGCCGGGTGCCCGGTCTAGGGTGCGGATCACGCCTTCGACGATGTCGTCGACAAAGGTGAAGTCGCGGGTGTGGTGGCCGTGGTTGAACACGTCGATGGGCTTGCCTTCAAGGATGTTCTTCGTGAAGAGGAATAGTGCCATGTCCGGGCGGCCCCACGGGCCATATACGGTGAAGAAACGCAGGCCGGTGGTCGGCAGGCCGAACAGGTGGCTGTAGGTATGCGCCATCAGTTCGTTGGCCTTCTTGCTGGCCGCGTACAGGCTGACCGGGTGGTCCACGCTGTCTTCGACCGCGAACGGCAGCTTGCGGTTGGCGCCATAGACCGAACTGGACGAGGCATAGACCAAGTGCTCGATGCCACGGTGGCGGCAGGCTTCGAGGATGTTCAGGAAGCCGACGATGTTGCTGTCGATGTAGGCGTGCGGGTTTTCCAGCGAATAGCGCACGCCGGCCTGCGCGGCCAGGTTGACCACGCGCTGCGGTTGGAAGCCGTCGAACGCGGCCTCTAGTGCGGCGCGGTCCTCCAGCGATCCTTTCACGAAACGGAAACCGAGCAGCGGCAGCAGCCGATCCAGCCGGGCCTGCTTCAGCGTCGGGTCGTAGTAGTCGTTCAGATTGTCATAGCCGAGCACCTCGTCGCCGCGTTCGAGCAGGCGATGGCTGAGGTGGGAACCGATGAAGCCGGCTGCGCCGGTGACCAATACGCGCATGGGAGTGGAATCGGTGTCTGCGAGAGATGCAACGATAAGCGATGAGGCCGGTTACAGGCAGTCGTCGGTCGCATCGCGCGGCAGGGCGCGCTTGACGTCGAACAGCACCGCGCCGGGTTTGCCGAGCTTGCGGATGCCGTCGGCGCCCAGTGCAACGAATTCGCGATGTGAAACCGCCAGCACTATCGCGTCGTAGCGGCCGGGGGCGGGCTCGGCGACCAGATCCAAGCCGTATTCGTGCTTCGCTTCGCCGGCATCCACCCACGGGTCATGGACATCGACATTGGCGTTGTAGCTGCGCAGTTCCGCGATGATGTCGACGACGCGGGTATTGCGCAGGTCGGGGCAGTTCTCCTTGAATGCCAAGCCCAGCAGCAACACGTTGGCGCCGGCCACCGGCAGGTTGCGCCGTGCCATCAGCTTGGCCACGCGGCGGGCGACGTGGCTGCCCATGCCGTCGTTGATGCGGCGACCGGCCAAGATCACGTCCGGGTGATAGCCGATCTGCTGCGCCTTGTGGGTCAGGTAGTACGGATCCACGCCGATGCAGTGGCCGCCGACCAGGCCGGGGCGGAACGGCAGGAAGTTCCACTTGGTGCCTGCAGCTTCCAGTACCTCGTGGGTGTCGATGCCGAGGCGGTGGAAGATCAGCGCCAGTTCGTTGATCAGGGCGATGTTGACGTCGCGTTGGGTGTTCTCGATGACCTTGGCCGCTTCGGCCACGCGGATGCTCGAGGCCTTGTGGGTGCCGGCGGTGATGATGCTGCGATACAGCGCATCGACGAAATCGGCGGTTTCCGGCGTCGAGCCCGAGGTCACCTTCAGGATGGTTTCCAGGCGGTGTTCCTTGTCGCCGGGATTGATCCGCTCGGGGCTGTAGCCGGTGAAGAAATCCTGGTTGAACTTCAGCCCGGACTCGCGCTCGATGATCGGCACGCAGGTTTCCTCGGTAGCGCCGGGATAGACCGTGGATTCGTAGATCGCCACGCCGCCGCGCGAGATCGCCTTGCCGACGGTGCGGCTGGCCGATTCCAGCGGGCGCAGGTCGGGGCGCTTGTATTCGTCGATCGGTGTGGGCACGGTGACGATGAAGACGTTGCAGCCTTTTAGTGCTTCAGGATCATCGCTGAACTGCAGTTGCGGCGTTTCGCGCAACTCTTCTGCGGAGACTTCCAGAGTGTGGTCATGGCCACTACGTAGTTCGCCAACGCGCTGGCCATTGATGTCGAAGCCCAAGGTCGGGTAACGGCGGCCGAAGGCAACAGCCAGCGGCAAGCCGACGTAGCCCAGACCGATCACGGCGATCCGGATTTGGCCAAGGTCTGGTAAAGCGGCAACATTCATCGAAACATCGTCCCCTGTGGTGGAAGCCGTTGTCCGCGCAGTTTAGCGGGGTCAAGCCGAAGAACGGCCAATCTGTTCGAAACAGGACAAGAGCCATTCAGTGTCGATGTTGCCGCGAGGTGAATTCGTAGCACTGCAATCTTGCTGGCCAGGTGCAGCCATGGCCGGCGGCGAGCAGGTTTGTCGTAATCTATCCACTGGATTGCGGGACATCCTGCAGCCGGCGTGACGAAAACATCATCGAGGTCAGGATGCGGATTTTGCTTTGCGGCGGTGCCGGGTACATCGGCGCGCATACCTATGTGGAACTGGTCGGACGTGGCCATCAAGTCGAGATTGCCGACAACTTCTGCAACAGCTCGCCGCGGGTGTTGCCACGGCTGCAGCAGATCACTGGCAGCGAAGTCGTGCATCACAACTTGGACGTGCGCGACAAACCCGCGCTGGCAGCACTGTTCGCGCAGGGTCGCTACGACGCCGTGGTGCATTTCGCTGCGCTGAAGGCCGTGGGTGAATCCTGCGCCCGCCCGCTGGACTATTTCGACAACAACATCGCCGGCACCATCCACCTGCTGCAGGCGATGCGCGAGGCCGGCGTGCGGCGGCTGGTGTTCAGCTCTTCGGCCACGGTTTATGGCGACCCGGACAGCGTGCCGGTGCGCGAAGATGCGCCACTGAGCGTGACCAATCCCTATGGCCGCACCAAGCTGGTGATGGAGCAGCTGATCGGCGACCTGTGCGTGTCCGATCCGGCGTTTTGCGCGGTCAACCTGCGCTATTTCAACCCGGTCGGCGCACACCCGTCCGGCTTGATCGGCGAAGACCCGTCCGGCATCCCCAACAACCTGATGCCGTACATTTGCCAGGTGGCGGTGGGTCGGCGCGAAAAGCTCAGCGTGTTCGGCGGCGACTGGCCCACGCCCGATGGCACCGGCGTGCGCGACTACATCCATGTGATGGATCTGGCCCGCGCGCATGCCGATGCACTGGATTTCGCGATGCGCGAAGACCGCAGCGTCACCTTGAACCTGGGCACCGGCCACGGCGTCAGCGTGCTGCAGCTGGTGCAGTCCTTCGCCAAGGCATCTGGCCGCGACGTGCCTTACGAAATCGTCGCCCGACGCGCCGGTGACGTGGCCGAGGTCTATGCAGACCCGTCACTGGCGCAGGACTTGCTGGGCTGGAAGGCGCAACTGGACGTTGATGCGATGTGCCGCGATGCTTGGCATTGGCAGTCGATGAACCCGCAGGGTTACGCGGGGTAGGCGGTGTTGGGTTGTTGGTTTCTGGTTTTTGGAAACGGTGGGTATTTCACCTTTGCTCGTCATTACTCCCTGCGCGGGCATGACGAGGAAAGGCAACTGCCAAGCCCTCACTCAAGCAGGCAATCCACCACACTGCCCGGCGTCTTCATCCACGCGAAATGATCCGCCCGCGTGCCCAACTGGCGGCTGTTCAACACGATGATCTTCGATTGCGCCGGTGCCAGCTTGCCGGTCAGTGCAACCAGCGAATCACGCGGCGCCATCCAGTCCTTCTCCAGTACCACGCCGTGCACGGGGATGGCTGACTGCGACAGCGCGGCTTCCAGTCGGGTTTCTTCGATGCCCTTGGCACGATAGATGCCGCTCAGGCCCACGCGCGCCCAGTCGCGGATCAGGCCGCGCGATTCCATGCCGCCGAAGCGCAGGCGGCGGCCATTCAAACGGCCGCGCCGTTGCGCCAGCCATGGCAAGAACCGGTACAGCAACGGCAATCCCCATCGCAGTGGTGCGGGGAAGGTGCGCCAATACGGCGTGCCACAACCCACCAGCCACAATTGCGCGAACGCGCCAGCCTGCAGCGCCGAGTAACACGTCGCCAACTGCCCACCCAGGCTGTGCCCGCCGATGCAATGCGTGATGCCGGCATGCGCATGCGCCACTGCAGCCTGGCTCAGCGGCAGGTCGGTTTCGAGGATTTCGCGATAGCCCCAATCGTTTTCGCGATCCGGGCGCAGGTTGCTGCTGCCCAGGCCGCGCCATTCGTGCAGATACACGGCGATGCCGCGTTCGGCCAGCGCCTCTGCAAAGGGCAGGTAATGCTTGGCCGCCACGCCCAGTGCCGGCAGCCACAGCAACGCGGCCTGCGGCTGCGCAGGAGTGACGGCAATCAGCTTCCATTCGTGGCCGTCGGCGGCGGCCAGCGGGATTTCGCGGGTTTGCGTGCTCATTGCAGGGTCGCAGCGCCAAAGTGGTCGAGCACCAGCACCTCGCCATGCCCCGGCCGGTAGCCGCTGCGCAAGGCGCGATGGATGTAATCGGTGGCGGCGCGCACCGCATCGAGCATCGGCAGGCCACGCGTCAGGTTGGCGGCAATCGCCGAAGCCAGCGTGCAGCCGGTGCCGTGGGCGTCGATGGACAGGCGCTCGTGGATGAATTCGGCGCGTGTTTCGGCATCTTCGTAGCGGTCGATGACCTGTGTGCCTTCGTGCAGGTGGCCGCCTTTCAGCAGCACCGCGCGTGCGCCCATTTCACGCAATGTGGCAGGTGCGGCCAGCGCCGCTTGCGCATCGGCAATGGCATGGCCCAGCAGCAGTTCGGCTTCGGGGAGATTCGGGGTAAGGATGTCGGCCAGCGGTAGCAGGCGCGTGCGCAGCGCATCCAGCGCATCGTCCTGCAGCAGCTTCGCGCCGGAGGTGGCCACCATCACCGGGTCCAGAACGATGAAGCGCGGTTTGTGCGCTGTCAGCGCATCGGCCACCGCGCCGATGACTTCGGCATTGGCCAACATGCCCAGCTTGACCGCACCGATGTCGAAGTCATCGAAACAGGCGTCGATCTGCGCACGCAGGAAATCCACCGGAGGCACCTGCACCGCGGCGACGCCACGGGTGTGCTGCGCGGTCAACGCGGCGATCGCGGACAAGCCATGCACGCGATGCGCGGCAAAGGTCTTCAGGTCGGCCTGGATGCCGGCACCACCGCCGGAATCGGAGCCGGCAATGGTCAGGGCGCAGCGGGGGCGGGCGAGAGTGGAATTCGGCATCGCCGCTATTGTGCCGCGCCGGGCGCAAGAGCGTCCACGGCGAACCAAGGAGGCTGAGCAGCCCGACTCTTGCTCGTCATTCCCGCTTGACCAGCCATTCGGCTGTTGTTAAAGCGCTTCGCGGGAATGGCGAATCATTCAGGCCTTCCCTGACGCTTGCGGATGCGTGTCGGCAGATGGCGGATTCCGCCGCAATGCCCAGTGCCGATAAAGCACGTAGCCGCTGCCGGTCAGGCCGGTCAAGGCCGCCGGGATCAGCAGGGACAGATAGTGCAGGGCGTTGAACAGCCACGCCCCCAGCACGCCGCCGGCCAGGAAGCTGGTGATGACCACGCCGCTCAAGGTCAGCCGCCGCACCGGCAGGCGCATGCCGCGCAGGGCATGGCCCAAGCCGATGCCCAGGTCGGTGAACATGCCGCTGACGTGGCTGGTGCGCACCACCGCGCCGCTGTAGGTGGTGACCATGGCGTTTTGCAGGCCGCAGGCCATCGCGGCCAGCATCGCGCCCCAGACCTGCGCACGCATGAACAAGGGAATGGCCGCCAGCAACAGCAACGCTTCAAGGGTCAGAGCCACGCCATAGCGGCGGTCCAGCCGCAGCGTGCTGTCCTGGATGATCAGCCCGCTGAGCATCGCCCCCAGGCTGAAAGCGATCAGCACGCCCCACAAGCCGGCCACGCTGCGCCAGTCGCCTTGCGCCAGCGCGATGCCCAGCAGGGTGGTGGTGCCGCTCATGTGGCTGACTGCCTGATGCTCGAAGCCGAGATAGCCGACCGCATTGACCATGCCGGCAATGCAGGCCAGCGTGGCTGCGCCCACCCAGACCCACGCCGGCAAGTGTGCCTGGCTTGGGTTCATGTCGGATTCCTGCTGTCGAAACGAAAAAAACCGCCCGGTGCGGGGGCGGTTTTGCATGTGCTTGCCGTGCAGGCCATGTGTGATCCAACTGAATTGGGACTGCGTCGTCGATTCAATTGGTGGGCGGTACAGGGTTCGAACCTGTGACCCCTACCATGTCAAGGTAGTGCTCTACCGCTGAGCTAACCGCCCATCACGTGGCGGCGGGCCGTCACGGAGCCGCGCATTCTACCCGCTATGGGCAGGCCGGACAAGCGCCCTTGGCTGCGGCGGTTTCTATAAGGCCAGGCTGGCGCTCTTGAGTTGCTGGATTTCATCGCGCAGGCGCGCGGCGTCCTCGAATTCCAGATCGCGGGCGTGCTGGTACATGCGTTGTTCCATCTCGCGCAGTTTGGCGGCGAGTTTTTCCGGCGACAGTGCGGCGTAGTCGGCGCGGTCTTCGGCCACGCGGCGGGCCTTGCCGCGAGTTTTCTCGGGAACTTCGCCGCGTGCGCCTTCAAGAATGTCAACGATGGGCTTGGCGATTGATTTGGGCTGGATGCCGTGTTCGGTGTTGTATTCGACCTGCTTCTCGCGGCGGCGGCTGGTCTCGTCGATGGCCGCCTGCATCGACTTGGTCATGCGGTCGGCGTAAAGAATCGCCTTGCCGCGCAGGTTGCGCGCGGCGCGGCCAATGGTCTGGATCAGCGAACCGGCCGAACGCAGGAAGCCCTCCTTGTCCGCGTCCAGGATCGCCACCAGCGACACTTCCGGCATGTCCAGGCCTTCGCGCAGCAGGTTGATGCCGACCAGCACGTCGAACTTGCCCAGGCGCAGGTCGCGGATGATCTCCACGCGCTCCACGGTTTCCACGTCGCTGTGCAGGTAGCGCACCTTCACCCCGTGTTCGCCGAGGTATTCGGTCAGGTTTTCGGCCATGCGCTTGGTCAGCGTGGTCACCAGCACGCGGTCGCCCCACGACACGCGCTCATGGATTTGCGAAAGCAGGTCATCGACTTGGGTGCCGACCGGGCGGATTTCCACTTCCGGATCGACCAAGCCGGTGGGGCGAACCACCAGCTCGACCACTTCGCCGTTGGATTCGCGCAATTCATACGGCCCCGGCGTGGCCGACACATAGATGCTGCGTGGCGAACGCGCCTCCCATTCCTCGAAGCGCAGCGGGCGGTTGTCCAGTGCGCTGGGCAGGCGGAAGCCGAATTCCACCAGTGTTTCCTTGCGCGAACGGTCGCCCTTGTACATCGCGCCGATCTGCGGAATGGTGACGTGCGATTCATCGACCACCAGCAGCGCGTCGGCCGGCAGGTAGTCGAACAGCGTCGGCGGCGGCTCGCCCGGTGCCTTGCCGGTCAAATGCCGCGAATAGTTTTCGATGCCGCTGCAGAAGCCGACTTCGGCCATCATTTCCAGGTCGAATTGGGTGCGCTGCGCCAGCCGCTGCGCTTCGACCAGCTTGTTGGCCGCGTACAACTGTTCCAGCCGCTCCTTCAACTCGATCTTGATGGTGTCGATGGCCGACAGCACGCGGTCGCGGGTGGTCGCGTAATGGGTTTTCGGATACACCGTGTAGCGCGGGATGCGGCGCAGGGTTTCGCCGGTCAGCGGGTCGAACAGCGACAGGTTTTCGATTTCGCCGTCGAATAGTTCGATGCGCAGCGCTTCCACGTCGCTTTCGGCCGGATGCACGTCGATCACTTCGCCCTTGACCCGGAAGGTGCCGCGCTGCAGTTCGAATTCGTTGCGCGTGTATTGCAGCGACACCAGGTGCTTGATCAGGTCGCGCTGGTCGATGCGTTCGCCACGTGACAGGATCAGGCGCAGCGACAGGTAATCCTCCGGTGCGCCGAGGCCGTAGATGGCAGACACCGTGCCGACCACCAGCACATCGCGCCGCGACAGCAGCGCCTTGGTGGCGGCCAGCCGCATCTGCTCGATGTGCTCGTTGATGCTGCTGTCCTTCTCGATGAAGGTGTCGCTGGAAGGCACGTAGGCTTCCGGCTGGTAGTAGTCGTAATAGCTGACGAAGTATTCGACCGCGTTGTGCGGGAAGAACGCCTTGAATTCACTGTAAAGCTGCGCCGCCAGGGTTTTGTTGTGGGCCATCACCAGGGTGGGTTTCTGCACCTGCTGGACGATGTTGGCCACGGTGAAGGTCTTGCCCGAGCCGGTGACGCCCAGCATGGTCTGCTTGGCCAGCCCGGCCTCGAAACCCTTGGCCAGGCGCGCGATCGCCTGCGGCTGGTCGCCGGCGGGCGAATAGGGGGAAACAAGCTGGAAGCGTTCGGTCATGGCTGCGGCGTGCGAGGCGACTGGCCAGTATAGCGGCGCGCTGGATGACGGCCCGGCGGGTGATGCTGCGTTGGATGACAGCGGCGTCGGGAAAATTCCTACAAAGCCGTGCTGGATTCGCCGATGTTGGTGGCGAGCGTGCATGGCGATGCTGGAGGCGTCCCTTCCACGCAGGAACACGCCATGTCCCGCCACGCACGCGGCATCACCTTGATCGAATCCGCCATCGGCATTGCCATCGTCAGCCTGGGCTTGGCGCTGGGCCTGCCGTCCTTTCGCGACGTGGTCGAAAAACAACGCACCAGCAGCGCGATGCACCTGTTGAGCACGGGTTTCGCCTCGGCGCGAATCGCCGCGATCAGCAGCCGCATGCCGGTGACCGTTTGCCCGTCGAACGGGCAGGGTGGTTGCCGCGGCGACGCCGACTGGAGCCAAGGTTGGCTGATCTTCCGCGACCCGCGTGGCACCGGCCAGCCAGCCAATGCCGAGGCCATCGTCCGCGACGAGGGCGCATCGCTGGATGCCTCCTTGCGTTTCGTCTCCACCAGCGGCCGCCCGCGCATCCGCTTCCTGCCCGACGGCCGCAGTGCCGGCAGCAACATCACCGTCACCGTGTGCCGTGGCACGAAATCGCAGGGCCAGGTGGTGGTGAACAACCTTGGTCGCGTGCGCAGCACCCGCCCGGGGGACTCGAAATACTGTGCCAGTTGAGCTGCGCGCGGCCCGGTAACGCAAAGGCTTGCCCGAAGCCATCCCCGCCCGTACAATTTGCGGCCCCGCCCGAATAGCTCAGCCGGTTAGAGCACTTGACTGTTAATCAGGGGGTCGTTGGTTCGAGTCCAACTTCGGGCGCAATTCTTCGGTCCACTGACGTCCATCGACGTCCACCTCTGGACCAATCTCCCTAGAAAATCAATCGCTTGGGCTCGGAAGCTGTCCAGAGACGTCCACCGGCGTCCACGGGCAGCTTTTTCATGTGTGAGTAGATTTGTGAGTAGATTTCGGGCCGAGGCCAGGTTCGAAGTCTGCGCATTTATGGCGTCGCGTTCCGAATGCAGCGCAACTGGCTCGGCTTCCGTCCTGTCCACTTTTGCCGGGTCGCCGATCCCGCTAGAAACTAGTCCGTGAAGCTGACGGACACCCGGATTCGATCCCTCAAGCCACGGAAGAAGCTCTTCCATGGTCGCGGACGGGCATGGTCTGGCGCTTGAGGTGACTCCTGGCGGATCGAAGCTGTGGCGCTTCCGCTACCGGTGGGCCGGGCGGCCGCAAATGCTGGCTCTTGGTGCCTACCCACTGGTCACCCTGCTGACGGCGAGAGAAAAGCGCGGTGAGATGCGGCGACAGTTGTCGGACGGCATCGACCCCGGGGCAGGCCGCCTTTCCCGTGCGGCCCGGCAAGAGGCCCACGACGACCTGCTCTTCGGCAAGGTCGCCTTGGACTGGTTGGAGGAGCGCCGTACCGAATCGGCTGCGAAGAAGACTATCCAGAAGATGGAGACGATCATCAACGGCGACCTGATCCCGGAACTCGGGAAAGAGAGCATCGGCGCACTGAAAACACCGGTGGTCGTCGAGGCTCTGAAGAAGATCAACGCGCGGGCGCCGCACATGGCCCAGAAGGCGCGGACCTACGTCAACCAGATCATCCTCTACGCCATCCAGAAGGGATTGCGGGGGAAGACGGAACCGAACGGTCGCCGCGCGGCGTCGTCAAGCTGCCCGACAGCACGCCGTTGCCGGCCGCCGAGTTAGTCAGGTGCGGCCAACTGCGCCAACCGACTCATCAGGATTGCCGCACGCTTGGCTTGGCGCGGCAGGCTGGCAAGGTCCGCTGTTTCGCCCGGTGCGTGGCTGCCGCCGCCGGCCAGGCCCAGGCCGATCAGGCTGTCCACGTCTTCGGCGACAAAACCGATGTCGCCGGCACCGCGTTGCAGCGGATCGACTGCGGCCATTTCATCCAGGCCCAGGTCGCGATTGACGTCGTTCAACGCAGCCAGCAGGGCGCGATTGCCGGCGGTGGGCGCAACCGGCGGATAGGCTTCGTCGAAGATGATTTCCGCGCCAGTGTGCGGTAGGTGGCGGGAAACGATGGCCTGCATTTTCGTCTTCACCCGGTCGGTCTGCTCCTGGCTGAGGGTGCGGAAATCGCCGATGGCCACGGCGGTGGAAGGGATGATGTTGCCCTTGCCGGTGGCGGCGATGCGCACGCCGTCGGCATCCAGGTCCGCGCTCTGGCCGCCGCCGAGCAGGCCGACGTTGAAGGTCAGGTTCGGCTCGGGCAATTCATTGCGGAAGGCGGCGATGATCCGCGCCATTTCATAGATCGCGCCATCGCCCGTGCCGGCGGCGAAGATGCCCGAGCTGTGGCCGGAGCGACCGCTGGTGGTCAGCTTCCAGCTGTTCGACGAGCGCCGCGCAATCGCACCCATGTCGCGGTTGCCCTCCTGCGAAAGCCCCTCGAAATCCAGCGCCACGTCGGCGCGCTTGCCGGCGGCAATCAGGTCGCCGCGCGAGATTTCCATCGGCGAACCGGCGTCTTCCTCGTCGCCGGTCAGCACCACTTCGATATTGGCCTCGGCAAGCGTGCCGGTCGCGTGCATCGCCTGCAGCGCAGCCAGCATCACCACCACGCCGCCCTTGTCATCGCCCACGCCGGGGCCGGTGGCGATGTCGCCTTCGCGCTTGAAGCCGGTGAACGGCGAATCCGGTTCGAACACGGTATCCAGGTGGCCGATCAACAACAGGCGCTTGCCACCGGGTTTGCCGGCGTGGGTGGCGATCAGGTGGCCGGCGCGATTGGCTTTCGGCGTCGGTTTCCATTCCACGTTGAAGCCCAGTGCTTCGAACTCCGGCCGCAGCATGTTTGCGACGGCTTCAACGCCGGCAAAGTTCATCGTGCCGCTGTTCTGTTCCACCAGTTTCTGCAGCAAGGCGATGGCGCGTTCCTGCCTGGCATCGACATGGGCGGACATGGCCTGTTCCGGCGCGGACAGGCCGGGTGCGGCGAAGGCGGGCGCAGCCAGCAGCGGCAGCAGGGCGAGGGCGAACAGGCGGCGGTAGTTCATTGGCGGTTCCATGCAGTGCGACGGGGCAGGGCAACGATACCCGATATGAGCCATGCGGCCCGGGGCTGAATGCAATGGCCATGCCTGCCGGGCTCATCGGCTGGGAGCCTTGAAACCGGCCATTGCAACCGCATCTTGCAGGCATTGCCGGCATCCGGCCGGCCACTTCTTTCGAGAGGAAATCCCGATGCGGATGGACAAACTGACTTCGCGTTTCCAGCAGGCCCTGCAGGATGCGCAATCGCTGGCCGTGGGCCGCGACCACAACATCATCGAGCCGGTGCACGTGTTCAGCGCGCTGCTGGAGCAGAACGGCGGCAGCACGCGGCCCTTGCTGCAGCAGGTCGGCGTCAACCTGCCGGTGCTGCGCGACCGTTTGAACGACGCGCTGGACAAGCTGCCCAAGGTTTCCGGGCAGGAAGGCAACCTGTCGATCGGCAACGACCTGAACCGCCTGCTCAACCAGACCGACAAGCTGGCGCAGCAGCATGGCGATGCCTTCATCGCCAGCGAGTGGTTCGTGCTGGCAGCCACCGATGACAAGGGCGCGCTGGGCACCACCTTGCGTGCGGCCGGCGCGGACAAGCACAAGATCCAGACGGCCATCGAAAAGATCCGTGGGGGAGAAAGCGTGCAATCCGAGAACGCCGAAGACCAGCGCCAGGCGCTGGAGAAATACTGCATCGACCTGACCGCACGCGCCGAATCTGGCAAGCTCGATCCGGTGATTGGCCGCGACGAGGAAATCCGCCGCACCATCCAGGTGTTGCAACGTCGCACCAAGAACAATCCGGTGCTGATCGGCGAGCCCGGCGTCGGCAAGACCGCGATTGTCGAGGGCCTTGCCCAGCGCATCGTCAACAACGAAGTGCCCGAAGGCCTGCGCAACAAGCGCGTACTGAGCTTGGACATGGGCGCGTTGATCGCTGGCGCAAAATTTCGTGGCGAATTCGAGGAGCGGCTGAAGGCCGTGCTCAACGACCTGTCCAAGAACGAAGGCCAGATCATCCTGTTCATCGACGAACTGCACACCATGGTCGGCGCGGGCAAGGCCGAAGGTTCGATGGACGCCGGCAACATGCTCAAGCCGGCCTTGGCGCGCGGCGAACTGCACTGCATCGGCGCGACCACACTGGACGAATACCGCAAGTACGTCGAGAAGGATGCCGCGCTGGAGCGTCGCTTCCAGAAAGTGTTCGTCGGCGAACCGAGTGTCGAGGACACCATCGCGATTTTGCGCGGCTTGAAGGAAAAATACGCCGTTCACCACGGTGTCGAAATCACCGACCCGGCGATTGTTGCCGCCGCCACATTGTCGCACCGCTACATCGCCGACCGACAACTGCCGGACAAGGCCATCGACCTGATGGACGAGGCCGCTTCGCGCATCCGCATGGAGATCGACTCCAAGCCGGAAGAACTGGATCGCAAGGAACGCCGCCTGATCCAGCTCAAGATCCAGCGCGAGATGCTGAAGAAGGAAAAGGACGAAGCCAGCAAGCAACGCTTGGCCGACCTGGAAGCGGACATCGAACAACTGGAACGCGAATTCGCCGACCTCAACGAAGTCTGGAAGTCGGAAAAGGCCGCCCTGCAAGGCGCAACCAAGATCAAGGAGCAGATCGAACAAGCCCGGCTGGAACTGGAAGCTGCGCAGCGCACCCAGGACTACGCCAGGATGAGTGAAATCCAGTACGGCAAACTGCCGGAACTGGAAAAGCAACTCGCCGCTGCGCAGGTAGCCGAGCACAAGGATTTCAAGCTGGTGCAAGACAAGGTGACCGAGGAGGAAATCGCCGAAGTCGTCTCCCGCTGGACCGGCATCCCGGTGTCGAAGATGCTGGAAGGCGAGCGCGAAAAACTGCTGAAGATGGAAGACGCACTGCATACGCGCGTGGTCGGCCAGGACGAAGCGATTCGCGTGGTTTCCGATGCGATCCGCCGTTCGCGTGCCGGCCTGTCCGACCCATCCAAGCCGACAGGCAGCTTCCTGTTCCTCGGCCCGACCGGCGTGGGCAAGACCGAGTTGTGCAAGGCGTTGGCCGAATTCCTGTTCGACTCACAGGACGCGATGGTGCGCATCGACATGAGCGAATTCATGGAGAAGCATGCCGTCTCGCGGCTGGTCGGCGCGCCTCCGGGTTACGTCGGCTATGAAGAAGGCGGTTATCTCACCGAAGCGGTGCGCCGCCGCCCATACAGCGTGATCCTGCTGGACGAAGTGGAGAAGGCACACCCGGACGTGTTTAATATCCTGCTGCAGGTGCTGGACGATGGCCGCCTGACTGATGGCCAGGGCCGCACTGTCGATTTCCGCAATACCGTGATCGTGATGACGTCGAATCTTGGTTCGCATCAGATACAAGAGCTGTCCGGCGATGATTCGGCCGAAGCCTATCTGCAGATGAAGGCCTCGGTGATGGCGGTGGTGCAGGCGCACTTCCGCCCGGAATTCATCAATCGGCTGGACGACATCGTCGTGTTCCACCCGCTGGACAAGGCACAGATCAAGTCGATCGCCCGCATCCAGCTGGCCGGCCTGGACAAGCGCCTGCACGAACGCGGCATCAAGCTGGACCTGGACGACAGCGCCCTGGCCCTGCTGGGCAACGTCGGCTTCGACCCGGTCTATGGCGCGCGCCCGCTGAAGCGTGCGATCCAGCAACAACTGGAAAACCCGCTGGCGCAGAAGATCCTGGCTGGCGAATTCGGCAACGGCGACGTGGTGAAAGTGCGTGCCGAGGGCGGGATGTTGGGGTTTGCGAAGGGTTGATCGGCAGCAGCATGATCGCCGCAGAAAAAACGGGAGCCTTGCGGCTCCCGTTTTGCTTTCCATCCTGCGCTCGCTTCAACAACAGCGAAACCCGCTGCGCCCGCCGAATCTGGCTTCCTGCCGTTCGCGGAAAAACGTCTTGTAGTCCATCGGTTCGCGATCAGGGTGTTTTTCCAGCATGTGGCGGACGTAGTTGTCGTAGTCCGGCACGCCGCAGCACAGGCGCGCGGTCTGCACCAGTCTTCGCCAGACACGTTTGTGCGTGGCGTGGTAATCAACCGGGACCAGTGCGGTGCCCATTACAGCCAGGCCTTCTGCTGTTCTTCGGTCAGCGCGACGTGCGGGGTTTCGCGGTCGCTACGCGCCGGGTTGCGGCGGGCCTTGAGGATGGCCGCGATCGAGTAGAACAGCACGCTCAGCACCACCAGCAGGAACAGCGCGGTCAGGCCGGCATTGACGTAGTTGTTGAACATGATCTGCTGCATGCCGGCCACGTCCTTGGACGGCGCGATCAGTTCGCCGGCCTGGATCGCCGCGCGGTACTTGCCGGCCTGCGCCAGGAAGCCAACCTTGGCGTCCGCGTCGAACAACTTGATGAAGCCGGCGCTGATCGTGCAGATCAACAGCCACACCGTCGGCACGATGGAAACCCAGGCGTAGCGGTCCTTCTTCATCTTGAACAGCACCACCGTGCACAGCATCAGCGCGATGCCGGCCAGCATCTGGTTGGCGATGCCGAACAGCGGCCACAGCATGTTGATGCCGCCCAGCGGGTCGGTGACGCCTTGGTACAGGAAGTAGCCCCACAGCGCCACGCAGCCGGCGGTGGCAATGACATTGGCACCCCAGGATTCGGTCTTGCGCAGCGCAGGTGCGAAGGTGCCCAGCAGGTCCTGCAGCATGAAGCGCCCGGAGCGGGTGCCGGCATCGACGGCGGTCAGGATGAACAAGGCCTCGAACAGGATCGCGAAGTGGTACCAGAACGCCATCGCGCCATCGCCGATGGGCAATGCCGCGTGCAGGATCTGGGCAATGCCCACGGCCAGCGTCGGTGCGCCGCCGGCGCGCGAGAGGATGGTGTGTTCGCCGATTTCCGCCGCAGTAGCGGTGAGCGCCTCGGGCGTGATCATGAAGCCCCATTCGGACACCTTGGCGGCGACGGCGACGGCATCGGTGCCGACGACCGCGGCAGGGCTGTTCATCGCGAAGTAGATGCCCGGCTCGATCACCGACGCGGCCACCATCGCCATGATCGCCACGAACGATTCCATCAACATGCCGCCGTAACCGATGTAGCGCGCATGCGATTCATTGGCCAGCAGCTTGGGCGTGGTGCCCGAGGAAATCAGTGACATGGAAGCCCGACACCGCGCCGCAGGCAATGGTGATGAACAGGAACGGGAACATGCTGCCCTTCCACACCGGGCCGCTGCCATCGGTGAACTGGGTCAGCGCCGGCATCTTCAGTTCCGGCATCACGATGAAGATGCCCAAGGCCAGCGCCAGGATGGTGCCGATCTTGAGAAAGGTCGAAAGGTAATCGCGCGGTGCCAGGATCAGCCACACCGGCAGCACGGCGGCAACGAAGCCGTAGCCGATCAACATCCAGGTCAGTTGCTTGCCGGTGAAGGTGAAGGCCGGGCCCCACACCGGGTCTGCACCGACCTTGCCGCCCACCCAGATGGCCAATAGCAGCAGGACGATGCCGATCACCGAGATCTCGCCGATCTTGCCCGGGCGCAGGTAGCGCATGTAGATGCCCATGAACACCGCGATCGGGATCGTCGCGAACACGGTGAACGTGCCCCACGGGCTTTCCGCCAGCGCCTTGACCACGATCATCGCCAGCACCGCGAGGATGATGACCATGATCAGGAATGCGCCGAACAAGGCGATCGTGCCGGGTATCTGGCCCATTTCCTCGCGCACCAGGTCGCCCAGCGAGCGCCCGTCGCGGCGGCTGGAGATCACCAGTACCATGAAATCCTGCACCGCGCCGGCCAGCACCACGCCGGCGATCAGCCACAGCGTGCCGGGCAGGTAGCCCATCTGCGCGGCCAGCACCGGGCCGACCAGCGGGCCGGCACCGGCAATCGCGGCGAAGTGGTGGCCGAACAACACGTGCTTGTTGGTCGGCACGAAATCCAGGCCATCGTTGCGGGTATGCGCCGGTGTCGCCCGTGTCGGGTCCAGCCCGAGCACCTTGTCGGCGATGAACAGGCTGTAATAGCGATAGGCCACCAGATAGATCGAAATGGCCGCTATCACTATCCACAGTGCATTGATCGACTCGCCGCGCCGCAGCGCCAGCGTGCCCAGGCAGAACGCGCCCAGCAGCGCGAGTGCCGCCCAGGCGATCTTCGAGAACCCTTTCATGCGCATTTCTCCGGGAAGAGGCGTTGCATAGCGTGGTAGCCGCCGCGCCGTGGGTCAATGTGAAGTCGACGATTGCGGGTTCGACTTTGGTCTAATGCGGTGAGCTGTGCCATCTGCGGCGCAGCATTACAACCACTTCACCCGCTTGAACAACCAGTACAAACCCGCACACACCACTGCCACGCCGCCGATCAACAAGGGATAGGCATAGGGTTTGTCCAACTCAGGCATGCGGTGGAAGTTCATGCCATACCAACTGGTGATCAGGGTCGGCGCGGCCAGCAATGCAGCCCACGCGCCCAGGCGCTTGACGATTTCGCCCTGCGCCAGCGTCACCATCGATTGGTTGACGCTCATCGCCGTGCCCAGCATGTCGCGCATGCCATCGATGCTGTCGTTGACCCGCACCGCATGGTCGAGCACGTCGCGGAAATACAGCTTCACCTCGTCCGGGATCAGCGGGTGGGTGCTGCGCACCAGTTGCGAAAGCACGTCCTGCAATGGCGCAACCACGCCGCGCATGTCGGTAAGCTGGCGCTTGAGGCCGTACAGTCGCACCAGCAGGCCACGGCGGAAGGTTTCGCTGAAAACCTCCTTTTCCAGCCGATCCAGGCTGTCCTTGAACGCCTGCACCACCGGCAGGTAGTTGTCGACGATGAAGTCCAGCACCGCGTACAGGCCGTAGGTCGGGCCCAGCACCAACAGTTCTGGTTCGCGCTCCACCCGCGCCCGCGCCACCGAGTAGGACAGCGAGGCATCGTGGCGCACGGTGACCAGATAACGTGGACCGAGGAAGGCTTGTGTCTCGCCATAGGCGATGCGCTCGCCCTCGGCCTGCGCGGTGTGCACGGCAACGAACAGCGAGTTGCCATAGACCTCGACCTTGGGCCGCTGGTGCGCCTTGCTGGCGTCTTCGACGGCGAGGTCGTGCAGGTGGAATTCCTCCTGCATCTTTTCCAGGATTTCGTCCGAAGGCTGGTACAGGCCCACCCAGACGAAGCTGCCATCGTCGATGGCCAGCACTTCGCTGATGTCGTCCAGGCTGATGTCGCTGCGCTCGCCTTGCTTCGAATAGCGGCAGCAGTTGATGACGCAGGCGGGCAGGTCGGGGGAGTTCATGCCGCGCATGGTGAAGCGGTGCGGCGGTGGAGGCAAGCAGGTTTTGCTCCGAAGAATTTGCTCGTCATCCCGGCTTTCGCCGGGATGACGAGCAAGGGCTGGTTCTGCAAGTGACGTCAGTGCGCGACGAAACGGATTGCCTGTCCACCGCCGGGAGCCAGTTTCAGCGTCAGCGTATCGGCGGCCGTCACCTCGCGCTGTTCGATGACGATGCTCTCGCGCTTGCCTTTCCAGTCCGCATCCGGGCCGTCGCGGTAGATCTGCGCGGTATAGCTGCGGCCCTTGTCGAGGAAGGCCAGCGATACCTGCAATTCGCGCGGGTTCTCGTCACTGATCGAACCCAGATACCAGTCATCGCCGCCACGCTGCTTGCGCACGATGGTGACGTAATCGCCGACCTCACCATTGAGCGTCTTGCTTTCTTCCCAATCGGTCGGCACGTCTTCGATGAACTTCAGCGGGCCGGGATTGGCTTCGTAATTTTCCACGAGGTCCGGCACCATCTGGATCGGGCTGTAGATCACCACGTACAGCGCCAATTGCTTGGCCCATGTGGTTGCGATGCCGTCGGGCGAGCGCGTTTTCATGCCGAAAATGCCCGGCGTGTAGTCCATCGGCCCGGCCAGCAGGCGGGTGAAGGCGAGGTTGGCTTCGTGCTCGGGCGGGTTGCCGGGCTGGCCCCAGGCGCTGAATTCCATGCCGCGCGCGCCTTCACGCGAGACCCAGTTGGGGTAAGTGCGGCGCAGACCGGTGTCCTTGATCGGCTCGTGCGCGTTGATCGCCACCTGGCGCTTGTACGCTTCGGTCACCACCTTCAGGTGATGGCGCGACATGTCCTGGCCTTCGTGCCAGCCGTAATGCACCTTGCCGTCGCGGCCAACCAGCTTGGCCTGGCTGGCATCGGCCACGTAGCCGGTCTTGACCACGTGCACGCCCATCTTCTGATCCAGTTCGAAGGCCGCTTGCATCTGCGATTCGTAATGCGCGGCGTTGGCCGAGGTTTCGTGGTGGCCGATCAGTTGCACGCCCTTCGACTTGGCATACGCGGACAGTCTGGGGAAATCGAAATCCGGATACGACTTCGTGAAGCTGAAATCCTCGCCGTTGCCGAACCAGTCGCCATCCCAGCCCACGTTCCAGCCTTCGACCAGCACGCCGCCGATGCCGTGGCGCGCGGCGAAATCGATGTGCTTGATCACGTTTTCATTGGTCGCGCCGTGCTTCGCGCCGGAAGCCCAGCTCTTGGTATCCAGGTGCATTTCCCACCACACACCGGCGTATTTCATCGGCTTGAACCACGACACGTCGCCCAGCTTGTTCGGTTCGTTCAAGTTCAAAATCAGCGACGAATCAGCCAGCGCGGCGGCGTTGTCGCCCAGTTGCAGCGTGCGCCATGGTGTAACGAACGGCGCATCGCGTTCGACCTTGGCGAAGTTGCCGCTGCCCGGCGTCAGCGCAGCCTTCAGCCGGCGGCCTTCGACCCGTTGCAGGTTCATGCCGGAATAATCCACCAGCGCCGCTTCATGGATCGACAAGTGCACGCCATCGTCGAAGCGGAAAGTTATCGGCGTCTGCGCCGCGCCGACTTCCTGCAACGGCGTGCGGTGGTACAGGTATTCCTCGCGATTCCACTCGAAGGCGGGGATCCACCACGCGGTGGCGTCGCGGGCCAGGTTGAATTCGGTCAGCTCCTCGCTGATCTTCACTTCCTTGAAACCGGGTTGTTCGGGAAATTCATAGCGAAAACCCACGCCATCGTCGAACACGCGGAACACCACGTCGATATGGCGGAACGGCTTGTACTTCTCGGTCAGGCGCACCTTCATCTGGTTGTAGTGGCTGCGGACGAAGCGGCGCTCGCCCCAGGGTTGTTCCCAGGTTTCATCGGATTGGGAGAATTGCGGTTCGCCCGGCATCAATCCGCGATCCAGCTTCTGCACATCGACCAGCAGGAAACCCAGCCGTGATTCGGCGATCACCGGCTTGCCGTCGCGCGACACCGCGTAGCCGGGCTTGCCATCCGGATCGGACAGGAATTGCACCGAGATGCGACCATCGGGCGAAGCGACCACCGGCGGTGTTGCGGCGGTGGCGAGGGCAGGGAAGGCGCAAGCGGCCAGCAAGAGCAGTCGGGTCAGCATGGAGGGATTCCCGTGGTGGATGACGGCGCGGGCATGACCGCGCGTGCCGCATCCTGCGTTGCGGATTGCGATGCGGCAAGTTGCGTTGCGCAATGATTCCAGGCACGAAATTTCGTGCCTTTGCTCGTCATTCCCGTGAAAGCCCCGCTTTCACGGGAATGACGAGCAAAGCCGGTTGCCTTTCAGCGCTTTCTGAATACGTATGCGACCGCCACATGCACCGGCAGCAGCAAGGCAATCCACGCGCGGTTCTCCTGGAATGGGAACACGAACGGCAGCCAGTGCAGGAACCATGCCGCGAACGCGGCCACCGCAACCATGGCGGCGATGCGCCGCGACCACGCGCCGGTTTCCTTGCCGCGCAACCACGCCCAGCCGGCAGGCAACAAAGCCAGGCACAGCGGATTCAGCAGCAGCAGGTTCTGGTTGGCCCACGCGGCGCGGTGTTCGGTGAAACCCCACAGATACAGCAGCAAGGCACCACCGACGCCACACAGCAGCCAAAACGGCAGCAGCAACGCCGCGAGCAGGCGCGGCTGCCGGCGCGCGAAAAACACGATCAGGCCAGCGGCCGTCAGGCCAGCCAGCAACCACGGCCACCAGCGGCGCGGTTGTTCCGCCGGCTCCGGCGCAATGCGATGTGGCAGCACTTCGATTTGCTGCTGCACCAGCGGGCGACCGTCGTTGTTCTTCGCCTCGCGCAGGCTGTCGGCCAGGCGCATCGGCACGAAGGCCTCATCCCAGCGCGTCAGCGGCTTGTCGGCATACGGGCCCAGGCCCAGGTCGAAACCGATCCACATCCACGCCGCTGGCGAGGCCAGCCGCACCGATTCGCTGCGGAAACTGTTGCCGCGCGAGCGTGCGGACATCTGTCGCTTCAACGCGCCGCCCAGTGCCTCGTCGATCGCATCGCGCACGCGGGTGGCGCAATTGTTGGTGAAGTAATCGTAGGCATAGCGCGCGTTCTCGGGCCGGGCTTCTTCTGCCAGCAGATCGGCCAATGCCTGCAACTGTTGCGGCGGCAAGTCCAGCCATTGCACCTGTGCGCCGCGACCGACTTCACGGTAATAGGCTAGGTCCTGTTCCAGTGGCATCGCGACCAGGTAGTACATCATTTCGCCCCGCGCGAACCGGCCCATGAAGTCGGCTTCGGTCGGGTCGAACGCACCGAAGTTGTAGCTGGTTGCTGCGCCGGTGGTTTCATCGACGACGACGATGGCGTCATGGCCGAAACGCTCGAAGAACACATCGCCCGGCGCCATCGTCATCACGCCGATGCGCGGCGCGGCGTGGGCGAGAGTGGCGAACAAACAGAGAATGCAGGCGAAAAGAAACCGCCTTGCGAGGCGCACGGCGCCTTCAGGTATTTCAGCCATCGGCAAGCACGGTCACATGGAACGCATGCACCCGCCGCGCATCGGCCTTGGCCACGCGGAAGGCGAAGCGGCCGAGGGTCAGTTCCTCACCAGTTTCCGGCAGGTGGCCGATGGCAGCGGTGACCAGGCCGCCGATGGTGTCGTATTCGTCGTCGTCGAAATCCGCGCCGAAACGCTCGTTGAAGTCGTCGATCGGGGTCAACGCATCGACCACGTAGCGGCCATCGGCCTGCGCGGCGATCAGCGCGGCTTCGTCCTCGGCTTCGTCGTGTTCGTCGTCGATCTCGCCGACGATCTGTTCCAGCACGTCCTCGATGGTGACCACGCCGGCGACGCCGCCGTATTCATCGACCACGATCGCCATGTGGTTGCGCGACAGGCGGAATTCCTTCAACAGCACGTTGAGTTTCTTCGATTCCGGGATCAGCACCGCCGGGCGCAGCAGTTCGCGGATGCCGGCCGGGCCGTTGTCGGCGACCACGCCGCGCAGCAGGTCCTTGGCCAGCAATATGCCGAGGATTTCGTCCTTGTCATCGCCATGCACCGGGAAACGCGAATGGCCGGATTCGACGACTTCCTTCATGAGGTCGATGAATTTGGCCGACACCGGCAGCGACACCATCTGCGCGCGCGGGATCATCACATCGCCCACGGTCAGTTCGGCGATTTCCAGCGCGCCTTCCATCATCCGCAAGGTGTCGGCGGCAATCAGGCCATCGACATGCGCACCGCGCAGCAGTTCGCGCACGTCGTCGCGGGAGCTGGGCTCGCCGGAAAAGGCGGAGCTGAGGCGTTCCAGCCAGCCGCGACGTTTCTCGGGGATTTTCTCGTCGGTTTCCGACGAGGGACTACTGTCGTCTTCGGACATTGATGCGTGTGGAGTCAGGCGGCACCCGGCGGGCGGGCGTCCGGGGCAGTCTATCAGGTTGACGGTGCGGCAACGGCTGGTGCGGCTTCGACGGGTTGTTCCGGCATGCCGTCTTCAGGCGTGCCATCTTCAGGCATGTCGTCTTCCATCAGGTCGCGTGCATAGCTGCACCCGGCCAGGGTCTTGCCCGGGTGCGAATCCACGTTGGCCACGTTGAGCACAGCCGATTCGTACAGCGCCTTGCCGGATTGCGGGTCGGTGATTTCGACACCGTGTACTTCCTTGCCGAACATCGCCTTCTGCGGCGTGTCGATGGCCGTTTCCAGTTGCAGTTCGTGCGCCAGCGGGCGTGGATCGGGCAGGTCGAGCACGGCGACGATGCCCTCGCCGGAAAAGGCGATGCGGTTGGTGCCGTGACCGAACACGCGGATCGGCGCGATCAGCTCGAATTCGGTCATGAATTGATTGGACTGCGGCAGCGGCTTCCAGCCCAGTGCAACGGCTTTCAACGGATCATGCACGGTCGGAGCCAGCGCAAGGAAGTCTTCGATCTGCGCGCGGCATTCGATCAAGGCCGACAGGTCGGGCGCGGCTTGCGTTTCAGCGGCGCAGGCAGGGCCGGCGAGGGCGAGCAGGGCGAGTATCGGCAGCAGGGTGGATTTCATGTGTCGGGAGTTTGTCATGTATCGGCAAAAGCAAAAGGTCGAAGCTCAATCCTCGATCGCATACGGATCATCAATCCCCAATCCGGCCAGAATCTCGCGTTCCAGTTGCTCCATCGCCTCGGCTTCCTTGTCGTCCATGTGATCCCAGCCCAACAGGTGCAACACGCCGTGCACGGTCAGGTGCGCGTAGTGCGCGGCCAGCGGCTTCTTCTGCTCCTTCGCCTCGCGCGCCACCACCGGCGCGCAGATCACCAGGTCACCGAGCAGCGGCATCTTCACGCCTTTCGGCAGCTTGACGCCTTCGGCGATTTCTGCCGGAAAACTCAGCACATTGGTCGCGTAGTCCTTGCCGCGATAGTGACGGTTCAATGCGCGGCCTTCCTTTGCATCGACGATGCGGATGGCCAGATCCGCTTCACGAATGTGCCCCTTCAGCGCCGCCGCCACCCACTTGCGGAAGCTCACCGCCGCCGGCAAACCAGCGCGGGGCAGGGCATAGCTGACGGCGACTTCAAGATGGACGGGGCCTTGGGTCATGGTGATGGTTCCGATTCGGCATTCCTGCCATCGCGGGCATCGTAGGCGCGCACGATCTTCGCCACCAGCGGGTGCCGCACCACGTCGCGGGCGGTGAAGAAGCTGAAGCTGATGCCGTCAACGCCGCGCAGCACTTCAAGCGCATCCTTCAGGCCGGATTTGACGTTCTTCGGCAAGTCGATCTGGGTCAGGTCGCCGGTAACCACGGCGGTGCTGCCGAAGCCGATGCGGGTCAGGAACATCTTCATCTGTTCGATGGTGGTGTTCTGCGCTTCATCGAGGATCACGAAGGCATCGTTGAGCGTGCGTCCGCGCATGTAGGCCAGCGGCGCGATTTCGATGACGTTCTTTTCCAGCAGCTTGACCACCTTGTCCACGCCCAGCATTTCGTACAGCGCGTCGTACAGTGGGCGCAGGTAGGGATCGACTTTCTGGGTCAGGTCGCCGGGCAGGAAGCCGAGTTTCTCTCCGGCTTCCACCGCCGGCCGCACCAGTATCAGCCGCTGCACGCGTGAATCGTTCAATGCTTCGACCGCGCTGGCGACGGCAAGAAATGTCTTGCCGGTGCCGGCCGGGCCGATGCCGAAATTGATCCCGTGGCTGGCGATGGCATGCAGGTAGGCGGCCTGGTTGGGCCCGCGCCCGCGCACGGTGCCGCGCTTGACCTTGATCGCGACTTCCTGCGGCTCGTAACCGGCGGCGCGCTCGGCGGCGTGGGCCACGTCGGCGGTGCCCAGGCGCAGGTGGATGGCTTGGCTGTCGAAGGTTTCATGGGCAGCATCTTCGTACAGTGCGCGCAGCAGCTTTTCGCTGGTGGCGACCGCGGCTTCCGCGCCAGTGACGCGGAAAATGTTGCCGCGATTGGCGATTTCCACGCCCAGTTTCAGCTCAATCTGGCGCAGGTGTGCATCGAACGGCCCGCACAGGTTGGACAGGCGTTCGGTGCTTTCCGGTTCCAGCACGAATTCACGCACGGCCGTGCCCATCACGCTGCCTCCGCATCGTTGGTCGCCACGCGTCCGCGCAAGGAATTGCTCATCGCTTCGGTGATCACCACATCGACGAATTGACCAATCAAGCGCGCGTTGCCGGGGAAATTCACCGAACGCATGTTCTCGGTCTTGCCGGTGAGTTCGTTCGGGTTCTTCTTCGACGGGCCTTCGACCAGCACGCTTTGCACGCTGCCGACCATGGCCTGCGAGATGCCCAGCGCATGCGCGTTGATGTGCTTTTGCAGGCGGTCCAGCCGCGCGTGCTTCACTTCGCTGGTGACATCATCCGGCAGATCCGCCGCCGGCGTGCCGGGGCGGCGCGAGTAGATGAAACTGAAACTCTGGTCGAAGCCGACGTCTTCGATCAGCTTCATGGTCTTGTCGAAATCGGCATCGCTCTCGCCGGGGAAGCCGACGATGAAATCCGAGGAGATCGAAATGTCCGGCCGCACCGCACGCAGCTTGCGCAGCTTCTGCTTGAATTCCAGCGCGGTGTAGCCGCGTTTCATTGCCGACAGAATCCGGTCGCTGCCGCTCTGCACCGGCAGGTGCAGGAAGTTGGCCAGCTTGGGCACGTCGCGGTATGCCTCGACCAATGAATCGGAAAATTCCAGCGGATGCGAGGTGGTGAAGCGGATGCGGCCGATGCCATCGAATTCGGCAATGGCGCGGATCAGCAGGCCGAGGTCGGCCACTTCGCCTTCCTCGCCATAAGGTCCGCGATAGGCGTTGACGTTCTGCCCCAGCAGGTTGATTTCGCGCACGCCTTGCGCGGCCAGTTGCGCCACTTCGACAAGCACGTCCTCGAACGGGCGACTGACCTCGGTGCCGCGCGTGTAGGGCACCACGCAGAAACTGCAGTACTTGCTGCAACCTTCCATGATCGAGACGAAGGCGCTGGGGCCTTCGGCACGTGGTTCGGGCAGCTTGTCGAACTTCTCGATTTCCGGGAAGGAGATATCGACCTGCGGTTTTTTCTGTTCGCGGCGGGCGCGGATCAGTTCCGGCAGGCGGTGCAGGGTTTGCGGGCCGAACACCAGATCGACATACGGTGCGCGCTTGACGATGGCTTCACCTTCCTGCGAGGCCACACAGCCGCCAACGCCGATGATGACGTTGGCATTGGCCTGCTTCAGCGCCTTCCAGCGGCCCAACTGGCTGAACACCTTTTCCTGCGCCTTTTCACGGATGCTGCAGGTGTTGACCAGGACCACGTCGGCTTCTTCGGGGTTGTCGGTCAGTTCCAGCCCTTCGGACTGCGCCAGCACGTCGGCCATGCGCGCCGAGTCGTACTCGTTCATCTGGCAGCCGTGGGTCTTGATGAACAGTTTTCCGCGCACGGCTTGCGGCGCACGCGGCGCGCCGATGGGCAGGGGGACGAGGCTGGGGGTCACGGCGTTGCCGGCCGTGTCGGCGGTTTCGGGGGCTGTCCCGTGCATGGCGCTTATTCCAGGCGGGTTGGCGGGTGGAGTGCGCATTTTACGGGTTCCCGTACTGGAAGCGGGCAGATTCGGGCCGGATTCACGCCGATTCGACGTTTGTTGGACAGGCGGGCGTGACCGGCTGCCGGTTTCGAGGAATCCTTTTGTGGACAAGTACTTGGCAAGCCGATGCGAATCCGGGAGACTGCACGGCATGCGGGGGATATCGCCATTGCTGGGGAGCTTGCTGGCCTGTGTCGTGCTGCCTGCCAGCGCGGGCACGCTGTACAAGTGCGAAAGCGCCGATGGTGTGCCCGCCTACGTCAGCAAGCGCATCGCTGGTGCACGCTGCCAGGTCGTGAGCAGCTATGTCCCGGATCGGCGTCCTGCCCGCCCGCCAGTCGTGCCGGCGCCCGCAGCGGCGGTCACGCCGACGGCAACTTCTCTTGCAACCTCTGCCGGCACAACCGGGCCAGTCCCGGCTGCTGCCGCGACGAAGCCGGTTGTCGCCACGCCGACGCCCGCGCCCGCCAGCGCCGCGCCGCGCCGGGTCAGCGGGCAGGTCTATTCCTACATCCAGGACGGCGTTCGCCACTACACCAGCACCCGGCCGGCCGGCGTCCAGGTCGCCAGCCTGCGCACCATCAAGTACAGCTATATCGAAACCTGCTACGCCTGTGCCAACCCGGGCGTCAATTTCGGTTCGATCCGGCTCAATACGGCCGCCTTCCAGGCCGAGATCGCCAGCGCCGCGCGTGAGTTCGGGGTGGAGGAATCCGTGGTGCGGGCGATCATCCATGCCGAGTCCGCCTACCGCCCCAATGCGGTGTCGCGGGTCGGTGCGCAGGGCCTGATGCAGTTGATGCCGGCCACTGCGAGCCGCTTCGGCGTCAGCGATGCCTTCGATCCCGGCCAGAACATCCGTGGCGGCGTGCAGTACCTGTCCTGGCTGCTCAAGCGTTATCGCGGCGACCTGACCCTGGCCGCAGCCGGCTACAACGCCGGTGAAGGCGCGGTGGATCGCCACGGTGGCGTGCCGCCATACAAGGAAACCCAGATGTACGTGCAGCGCGTGGCGCAACTGGCCGCACGTTATCGCGGCACGGCGGGCGGGTCGCATTGACCTGCCGGCGGGGTCGCCGGGTGGCTTGCAAGTCATTGATTCATGGGGTGATGTTGTGGCGGCTTTCGCGCATCCGTTACACTCGGCGCGGTTTCGGAATTCATGGCTCGCGGGGAAGCACCGCGCGGGTCCTGGCAGCCAGATTAGCTACCTGAAATACCGACAGCGGAGGGCCGAATGGCCAACGATGGGGTGAACGGGCCCGAAAATACGGGCCGACGCCGGTTCCTGACTGCGACCACGGCCGTGGTCGGGGCAGTGGGAGCCGGATTTGCCGCAGTACCTTTCATAAAGTCGTGGAATCCCAGTGCCCGGGCCCAGTTGGCCGGCGCGCCGGTGACCGCAGACCTTAGCGGCTTGCAGGAAGGTCAGCGCTTGGTCCTGGAATGGCGCGGCCAGCCGATCTGGATCGTCAAGCGATCCAAGGCAATGCTCGATGCCTTGCCGACCCTCGACGGCCGCCTGCGCGATCCCGAATCGAAAGTCACCGATCAACAGCCGGGCTACATCAAGGGTGAACTGCGCTCGATCAAGCCGGAAATCTCGGTGCTGGTCGGCCTGTGCACCCACCTGGGCTGCTCGCCGGAGATGGTCGCCGAGATCAAGCCCGAGCCTTACGACCCGGAATGGAAGGGTGGTTATTTCTGCCCCTGCCACAAGTCGCGCTTCGACATGGCCGGCCGCGTGTTCCAGGGCGTGCCCGCGCCGACCAACCTGCTGGTGCCGCCGCACCACTACGTGGACGACAACACCATCGTGATCGGCGTTGACCCGGAAGGAGCGGCCTGACATGTCTGCCAACCTCAATGGCCGCATCGGCCAGGTCGTGAACGGCCTGCAGGACTGGTTCAACCAGCGTGCACCGGCGTTCATGCCGTTCTACCGCAAGCACATGACGGAGTACTACGCTCCGAAGAACTTCAACATCTGGTACATCTTCGGGGTGTTGTCGTTCGTGGTGCTGGCCAACCAGATCCTGACCGGCATCTTCCTGACCATGCACTTCAAACCAAGTGCGGCGGAAGCCTTCGCCTCGGTCGAATACATCATGCGCGACGTGGAGTGGGGCTGGCTGATCCGCTACATGCACAGCACCGGCGCATCGATGTTCTTCATCGTGGTCTATATCCACATGTTCCGCGGGCTGATGTACGGCAGCTACCAGAAGCCGCGCGAAATGGTGTGGATCCTGGGCATGCTGATTTACCTGGTGCTGATGGCCGAAGCCTTCATGGGCTACGTGCTGCCGTGGGGGCAGATGAGCTTCTGGGGCGCGAAGGTGATCATCAGCCTGTTCGGCGCGATCCCGGTGATCGGCAATGGCCTGACCGAATGGATCATGGGTGACTACCTGCCCAGCGATGCCACCCTCAACCGCTTCTTCGCCTTGCACGTGATCGCGCTGCCGCTGGCCCTGCTGCTGCTGGTGGTGCTGCACGTCGGCGCATTGCACGAAGTCGGCAGCAACAACCCAGACGGCGTGGAAATCAAGAAGGGCCCGAAGGGCAACCGCTGGAGCGAGAAGGCCCCGGCTGATGGCGTGCCGTTCCACCCGTACTACACGGTCAAGGATTTCTTCTACATCTGCTGCTTCCTGGCCATCGCCGCGTTCATCGTGTTCTTCGCCCCGGCGCTGGGTGGCCTGTTCCTGGAGCACGACAACTTCACCGAGGCCAACCGCCTGGTCACGCCGGAGCACATCAAGCCGGTGTGGTACTACACGCCGTTCTACGCGATGTTGCGCGTGGTGCCGCACAAGCTGTCGGGCGTGCTGGTGATGTTCGGCGCGATCGCGGTGCTGTTCCTGCTGCCGTGGCTGGATCGCGGCAAGGTCAAGTCGATCCGCTATCGCGGGCTGGGCTTCAAGATCGCGCTGGCGGTGTTCGCGATCAGCTTCGTCTGGCTGGGCAAGATCGGCAATGGCCCGGGTACCGACATCGTCGAGACCTACATCGGCCGCGTGCTGACGGTGCTGTATTTCGGTTACTTCATCTTCCTGTGGGTCTATACGAAGTTCGGCTTCGAGAAGACCCGCGCCGTGCCGGATCGGGTGACCATGCATGAATAAGACTTTCGCCTCTCGCCTAGCTGTTTTCGCCAGCGGGTTGCTGATTTCGTTCTCGGCATTCGCTTCCGGCGGCGGCGCGGTGCAACAGGCCGGCAACGACCTGGGTGACCGCGCCTCGTTGCAGCGCGGCGCGCAGTTGTACATGAACTACTGCTCGGGCTGCCATTCGCTCCAATTCCTGCGCTACTCGCGCATGGCCGAGGATCTGGGTCTGAGCGAAACCGAGGTAATGGAGAATCTCAACTTCACCGGGGCCAAGTTCGGTGAACAGATCCAGGTGGCGCTGCCCGCGGAGCAGGCGAGCAAGTGGTTCGGCAAGATGCCGCCGGATTTGAGCCTGATCTCGCGGGTGCGCGGCAACGACTGGATCTATACCTACCTCAAGTCATTCTACGCCGACGATTCGCGTCCGCTGGGCTGGAACAACAAGCTGTTCCCCAATGCCTCGATGCCGAACCCGCTGTGGGAACTGCAGGGCATCCAGCACGCCGAATACGGCGAGGCGGACGCGGCCACCGGCGAGCGCCCGGTCAACGGGCTCAAGCTGGCCCAGCCGGGGCGGTTGTCGGCGGCCGAATTCGACAAAAGTGCGCGCGACATCACCAACTTCCTGGCCTATGCCGGCGAGCCGGCCGCGCTGAAGCGCGAAAGCATGGGCACCTGGGTGGTATTGTTTCTGGCGGCACTGGCTGTGTTGGCCTGGTTGTTGAAGCAGGAATACTGGAGCGACGTGCATTGATTGACCGTGGCGACCGCCGGCAAAGGGCCGGCGGCGTCGAGCGGCCGGCGGATTCCGGCTGCGGGAGGGCCTGAATGGCTGTGAGTCCACGCATGCGAAATACCTTGACGCTGTTTTCCGCCACCGACGACGTGCTGTGCCACCGGGTGCGCTTGGTGTTGTCCGCCAAGGGCGTGACCTACGATCTGGTCGAAGTCGATCCGCAGAACCCGCCGGAAGACCTGATCGACCTCAATCCCTACCATTCCGTGCCCACCCTGGTGGAGCGCGACCTGGTGCTGTACGCCGCCAGCGTGGTCAGCGAATACCTGGACGAGCGCTACCCGCACCCGCCGCTGATGCCGGTGGATCCGTTGTCGCGTGCGCGCCTGCGCCTGGCGATGCTGCGCATCGAACACGACTGGGTGCCGCAGGTGCAGGCCATCCAGCTTGGCAACAAGGCCCAGGCCGAGGCCGCGCGCAAGCGCCTGAAGGAACTGCTCACCGCCTCGGTGCCGCTGTTCAAGGCCAGCAAGTTCTTCCTCAACCCGGAAATGAGCCTGGCCGACTGCGCGATGGCCCCGATCATCTGGCGTCTGGAAAACCTCGGCATTCCGCTGCCGAAGGACGGCAAGGCGATCGAGGACTACGGCAACCGCATCTTCCGCAACCCCGGCTTCATCCGCAGCCTGACCGATCAGGAAAAGAAGCTGCGCGAGATCCCGGCATAAACAAGACGGCAAGTCGCGCGCCTTCGGCGCGCTGTCAGGCGGCTGCGCCGCGAGGGGTAAGGAAATGCACTCTCTCATCCTTGCAGCGCCGAAGGCGCGACTGACAGCTCGCGCAGCGAGCGACTGACCAAACTGCCCGCATGACCGACGCACCTCTCCGCATGACCAGCCACCGCCCGTACCTGTTGCGGGCGCTGGCCGAATGGATCGCCGACAACGGCATGACCCCGCACCTGCTGGTCGATGCGACCCAGTCCGGCGTGCAGGTGCCGGCCAGCGCGGTCAAGGAAGGCAAGGTGGTGCTGAACATCGCCCAGCGTGCGGTCTCGCACCTGGTCATCGACAACGATGAAGTGGCCTTCAGCGCGCGCTTTGGCGGGGTCAGCTATCCGGTGCGGGTGCCGATTTCGGCGGTTCTGGCGATCTATTCGCGCGAAACCGGGCAGGGCATGGCCTTGCCGGAAGACGTCAACGCCGCGCCGAACCCCGATGGCGATGACAATCCGCCGCCGCCCGATGCGCCCACGCCGGATGACACACCGGCTGGCGGCAAACGACCGTCGTTCCTGCGGGTAGTGAAGTAGGAGCACACCGCCAAGGGCGGCTCAATGCATCCGTTCGAACGGCACCACCGTCGGCTTCACCGGCCCGACGAATGATGCCAGCCGTTCGCCGCGCAATACCAGCCGGCCCGTGTGGCGGTCATCGCCGGCATAGGAATATTCGAAGCGGAAGGTCCGCTCGAAGCCGAGCCGCCCGTCCTCGTTGCGGCACAGGCGGATGCCGTCGGCATGCACGCTCTGGTCCAGCCACAGCACGCCGGCTGCTTCGCAGGCGTTGCGGCCCAGTTGCGTGGCGCGCTCGGCCGCCGCGCGCGCGGCGTTCCAGTACCCGAACACAGCGGCAGCGGCGATGAGCAGGAGGATTGGGGTCATGGCGGCGGCCCCAGCTTCATCGACAAGTCGATCGCCTGCACATGCTTGGTCAGGCCACCGATGGAGATGAAATCGACACCGTCTTCGGCGATGCCGCGCAGGGTTTCCATGGTCACGCCGCCGGAGACTTCCAGAGGGATGCGTTTGTCGGGGGCTTGGTCAGCGGCGATGCGAACCGCTTCGCGCCGCGTGGCTGCGTCGAAGTCGTCGATGAGGATCCGTTCGCAACCTTCGGCCAGGGCTTCGCGAAGTTGCGCCAGCGTTTCCACTTCGACGATCAGCGGCAGCGCCGGTTGTGCCGTGCGTGCGGCGCGGATCGCGGCAGCCAGCGAGCCGGCGGCGCGGACGTGGTTTTCCTTCAGCATCACCGCGTCGAACAGGCCGATGCGGTGGTTGCGTCCGCCGCCGCAGCGCACCGCGTATTTCTGCGCCAGGCGCAGGCCGGGCAGGGTCTTGCGGGTGTCGAGGATGACGGCCTTGGTACCGCGCACCGCATCAACGCAGGCGGCGGTGGCGGTGGCGGTGGCCGACAGGGTCTGCATGAAGTTCAGCGCAGAACGCTCGGCGCTGACCAGCGCGCGCGTGCGGCCTTGCAAGGTAGCCAGTACGGTGCCGGATTCCACCCGGTCGCCTTCGCGCACGCGCCAGTCGATGACGACATCCGGGTCAAGTGCACGATGGGTGGTGTCGAACCACGGCCGCCCGGCGACCACGCAGTCCTGTTTGCACAGCAGGTAGGCCACATCGGCTGTGTCCGGCAGCAACGCGGCGGTCACGTCGCCATTGCCGAGGTCTTCGGCCAGCGCCGCTGCCACGTTGGCCAGTACTACCTGCGGCGGTGGCGGCAGGATCGCTTGCGCGTCGTGCATCTGGCTCATTTGACCGGGAAATCCGCCACCTGCGCGGTGGCGATGCCTTCTTCGACCAGCAACACCGGGATGCCATCATCGAGGCGATAGACGGTCTTGCGGTCGCGCGTGACCAGTGCCTGGCGCAGCGGGTCGCGCTGCGGGGCGTCGTCGATGCGCCTGATCTCGCCGCTGCCGATGGCGCGGTTCAGTGCGTCCAGCCCGGCGCTTTCCAGCAGGGCCAGCGGTTGGCGCGAAGCGGGGCAGCACAGGATGTCGAGGAGTTTGCGGTCCATGGGCGAGGCGCGGAGTTGGGGTGTGGAGAGGTTAGCATTTGGCGTATTGGCGGGGCAGGGAGCCGGTAATCGGGAGCCGGTAACCGGAAAGCGGATGGACGCATGCTTTCCGGTTACCGGTTACCGATTACCGGTAAAATGCCCCTTTGCAGAGCGAGGACGGCCATGACCGCCGCTGGTTCCAACAACGCTACCGCCGCGCTGGTCGGCATCGTGATGGGCTCCCGCTCGGACTGGGAAACCATGCAGCACGCTGCGCAGAAGCTCGATGCGCTGGGCGTGCCCTACGAAGTCAAGGTGGTGTCCGCGCACCGCACGCCGGACGTGCTGTTTGCCTATGCCGAAACCGCCGCATCCAAGGGCTTGCGCGCGATCATCGCCGGCGCCGGAGGTGCGGCGCACTTGCCGGGCATGCTCGCGGCCAAGACCGCCGTGCCGGTGCTGGGCGTGCCGGTGCAATCGAAGGCCTTGAATGGCATGGATTCGCTGCTGTCGATCGTGCAGATGCCGGCCGGCATCCCGGTCGCCACCTTCGCCATCGGCAATGCCGGCGCGGCCAACGCGGCGTTGTTCGCCGCCGCGCTGCTGGCGGCCGACCACCCGCATATCGCGCAATCGCTGGACGAATTCCGCCAGCGTCAGACCGATGATGTCATCGCTGCGGACGATCCGCGCGCATGACGACTGTCGGTATTTTGGGGGGCGGGCAACTGGCCCGCATGCTCGCACTTTCCGGTGCGTCGCTGGGTTTGCGTTTCCTGGTGATGGATACCGTGGCCGACGCCTGTGCCGGGCAATTCGCGCCGTTGCTGGTCGGTGATTACCGCGATGAAAAAGCGCTGGCTGAATTTGCATCGAAGATTGATGTCGCCACCTTCGATTTCGAGAACGTACCCGCTGAAAGCGCCGAATGGCTGGCCGCGCGCGTGCCGGTGTTTCCCAGCCCGCGTGCGCTGGCGGTAGCACAGGATCGGCTGGTCGAAAAGAACCTGTTCCGTGAGCTGGGCATCCCGGTGGGTGAATTCGCTGCCGTGTCCACCCGCGAGGAGCTGCAAGCGCAGGTCGCGCGCATCGGCGCACCGTGCATCCTCAAGACCCGGCGGCTGGGCTACGACGGCAAGGGCCAGTTCCGCATCAAGACCTTGGACGGCATCGACGCGGCTTGGGAAGCACTCGGCGCGCAGGCTGCAACGGTTGGCCTGATCGTCGAAGCCTTCATCCCGTTCCAGCGCGAAATCTCGGTGGTCGCCGTGCGTGGTCGCGATGGCGAATTCCGCGCCTGGCCGTTGACCGAAAACTGGCACGTCGATGGCGTACTGTCCGCCAGCCTGGCACCGGCCGAAGTCGATGCCGCCCTGTCGCAAGCAGCGCTGGCGCATGCGCAAAAACTGGCCGAGGCGCTGGATTACGTGGGCGTGTTCGCGCTGGAATTGTTCGTGCGCGATGGCCAATTGCTGGCCAACGAAATGGCCCCGCGCGTGCACAACTCCGGGCACTGGACCCTCGAGGGCGCGGAGACATCGCAGTTCCAGAACCACCTGCGTGCGGTGCTGGGCCTGCCGCTGGGCAGTACGCGCATGCTTGGCCACGCCTGCATGCTCAACTGGATCGGGCAGATGCCCGCGCGCGACGCGGTGTTGGCCGAAGCGGCCGGCCACTGGCACGACTACGGCAAGCAACCGCGCGCCGGCCGCAAGGTCGGGCACGCAACCTTGCGTGCGGATGCGCCTGGGGAATTGGCTGAAGCCTTGCGACGCGTCGGCACGGCACTGGGCCGCGAAGCGCAGGTTGCGCCGGTGATCGAACGGCTTGCATAACGCTCGTCATCCCCGCCTTCGCGGGAATGACGAACAAAAGCGATACACGTCTCCCCAGCCGTATAATTCACGCCATTCAAGCGCCGGGGCCTCGCCATGACCAACAAGAAGACACAGCCGGCGGCAGATCGCATCCAGGCCATTGTCGATGGGCAGCCGATCGTGCTGTTCATGAAAGGCACGCCGCAGTACCCGATGTGCGGCTATTCCAGTCGTGCGGTGCGGGCGCTGGAGCAAGCCGCCGCCGGGCACGAAGGCGCAGGCGTGTTCACCGTCAACGTGCTGGAAGAGCCTGAAATCCGCGCCAACCTGCCGCGCTATTCCAACTGGCCGACCTTCCCGCAATTGTTCATCCATGGCGAGCTGATCGGCGGCTGCGACATCACCCTGGAGCTGCTGGAATCCGGCGAGTTGCCGCGCATCTTTGCCGAGGCTGTCGCGCAGTGAGCCTGATCGCCTTGCCTGTTGCCGCCGCGTCGGGCGTGTTGGCCGGCCGCGTGGTGCTGGTCAGCGGTGCCGGCGGCGGCTTGGGTGCTGCCGCCTCGCTGGCCTGCGCGCGTGCCGGTGCCAGCGTGGTGCTGCTGGGCCGCAAGTTGCCGAAGTTGAATCGCCTGTACGACGAATGTGCCCGCGCCGGTGCCGAGCCCTTGTTGTACCCGCTGGACCTGGAAGGCGCATCGCCCGACGATTACGCCGAACTGGCGCAGCGCCTGCATGCCGAATGTGGCCGCCTAGACGGCCTGCTGCATTGCGCCGCCGAATTCCACGGCCTGACCCCGCTGCAACACACCGACCCTGCCGTTTTTGCCCGGGCCATGCACGTCAACCTGACCGCACCGTGGTGGCTCACTCAAGCCTGCCTGCCGCTATTGCAACAGGCCGAAGATGCCGCAGTCGTGTTCGCACTGGATGACCTGGCGCGCGTCTCGCAAATGTATTGGGGCGGCTACGGCGTGGCCCAGCACGGCTTGCACGCGCTGGTCGGCATGCTGGCGGCAGAGCTGGCAAACACCCGCGTGCGCGTCAGCGGCCTGCAGCCCGGGCCGATGCGCACACCGTTGCGGGCCCGGGCCTATGCCGACGATGGCGACATGCAGGCGCGCGAAGCGGCCGACTACGCCGAAGCCTGCGTGGAATTGCTGTCGCCAGCCGGCGCGGCGCATCGCGGCCAGGTCTGGGCTCCCTCGCTGGAAGCGGCAGCACCGCAAGAGAGCCGCGCATGACCATCCTGTCCGCTGCATTGTTGCTGTTCCTGATCCTGGACCCGCTGGGCAACATCCCCATCTTCCTCAGCGTGCTCAAACCGCTGGCCCCGAAGCGCCAGCGCATCGTGCTGGCGCGGGAAATGGTCATCGCGCTGGCGGTGCTGATGGTCTTCCTGTGGGGCGGGCAATACTTCCTCAGCGTGATGCACCTGCGCCAGGAATCGGTGCAGATTGCCGGCGGCATTGTCCTGTTCCTGATCGGCATCCGCATGATCTTCCCCAAGCCCGAAGGGCTGATGGGCGAACTGCCCGGCGGCGAACCTTTCATCGTACCGCTGGCCATCCCGCTGGTGGCCGGCCCTTCCGGCATGGCTGCGGTGATGCTGATGGGCAGCAACGAGCCGCACCGCCTCGGCGACTGGAGCCTGGCCCTGCTGCTGGCTTGGGTTGGCACTGCCGCCATCCTGTTCAGTGCCACCGTGCTTTACAAATGGCTGGGCCGCCGCGTGCTGACCGCGGTCGAACGCCTGATGGGCATGCTGCTGGTGGCCATCTCGGTACAGATGCTGCTGGATGGCATTGCCGCCTATCTCAAGTTCTCCGCCGCCGCATAGGCCGTGCCCACGCCGTCTTGTCAATCGTGGCAAGTACTTGCCATACATTTCGTATGCCCGGCCTGAAACCTTTCGCCATCAACAAGATGCGCGTGCTGCGGTGCAGGAAAATTTGTCATGGCCCGGTCACAAATTGGCCTTAGCGTGTTAACCTGAAGTTAACCTTCCGGCGTGGTTTTGGCCTCGTCGGGCGGTGTCCTTTTTCCCGGCCGGCCACCGCGCCAGCCCATGAAATCAAATCGTTCCGGTTCCGCCATCGCCAACCCGCAATGAGGCCATCACCCATGAAGCAATCCCGTAATTACAGGATGTCCAAACTCACCCTCGGCCTGGTGGCCGCATTGGCTGCCGCGCCCGCATTCGCGCAGAGCACTTCGTCGGGCCTGGGTGGCCTGGTGACCGATGCCGGCGGCCAGCCGGTGGCCGGCGCCGAAGTCGTCATCACCCACACCGAATCGGGCACCGTCAGCCGTGCCAGCACCGACGCCAGCGGCCGCTACAACGCACGCGGCCTGCGCCCGGGTGGCCCCTACACCGTCACCATCACATCGGCGGCGGGCAGCAAGACCGAAGAGGGCGTGTATCTGGAGCTCAACAAGGTGGGAGCCGTCAATGCCAGTCTGGGTGCGGATGCGACCACGCTGGGTACAGTTTCGGTCACCGGTTCGCGCTTGGCCGATACCTTCAATCCCGACAACAAGGGTGTGGGTACTTCGATCAGCGGCCGTCAACTAGAATTGACGCCATCGACCAACCGTTCGTTGGACGACGTTGCGCGACTCGATCCGCGCATCGCCATTACCGATCCGGGTACGGGCCGTATCTCCGTTGCCGGCATGAACAACCGTTACAACAACATCAGCGTGGACGGCTTGGGCCAGAACGATCCGTTCGGCCTTAACAGCAACGGCATGCCCTATACCGGCTCGCCGATTTCGACCGACACCATTGCTGCCTACGACATCAAGGTCAGTGATTACGACGTGGCTCAGGACAGCATCGGCGCCAGCATCAACGCTGTTACCAAGTCCGGCACCAATGAATTCCACGGGTCGGTTTACTACGTTTACAAGAATGCCGACGACATGGTCGGCAAGAACCCGGTCACCGATCAGAAATACACCAAGTTCGACAAGGACGTGACCAAGGGTGTCACCATTGGTGGCCCCATCGTCAAGGACAAGTTGTTCTTCTTCGCCTCGTACGAAGAGCAGGACGTCACCGGTTTGGCTGGCGACGCAAACAGTTCCGCGACCATTTCGAGTGGCAAGGTATCAAAGGCGGATCTCGATGCGGTCGTGGCCGCTGCCAAGGCAAAGGGCATGGATCCGGGTACCTACGACGGTGCCTTGGGTGTTGAACTGAGTTTGAAGCGTTACCTGGGCAAGATCGACTGGAATATCAGCGATTACCACCGCGCCAGCTTGACCTACCAGCAAACCGAAGAAACCTTGCCGTCGCCGTACGATCAGGCCAACAATTTCGTGGCTTTCAGCAGCCGCTGGTACACCAAGACCAGCACCACGAAGAACACGTCGTTGCAGCTGTTCAGTGACTGGACCGACAACTTCAGCACTGAAGTCAAGGTCAGCCAGCAAAAGTTCGAACAGATCGCCGGCAACGCCTTCAACAATGGTCCGACCGTCAACATCGGCACCATGGGTTCCACCACCAGTCAGAACTACACCAGCAGTCAGGGTGGTATGCGTTTTGGTGAAGACCGCAATCGCCACGAAAATGCCATCGACAGCAAGAAGACCACCGCTTCGATCTTTGGCACGCTGTATGCTGGAGATCATACGCTCAAGTTCGGTTTTGACTGGCTGAAGAACGAAGCGTTGAACCTGTACGGCCGCGACCTGCATGGTGTGTACAGCTACGACAGCGTCCAGGACTTCATTGACGGCAGGTACTATCGCTACGACGTGCGCCGTCCGGCCACGTACGATGCCGCCACCAACAGCTTCACGGTGATCGACGACGAGTTCAGCACGGCGGCTTCCGTGAGCATGAGCCAGCTCAGCCCGTTCATTCAGGACACGTGGCAGGTCAACGACCAGTTGTCGCTGACCTATGGTGTGCGCGTCAACATCCCGAAGAGTGACGGCCAACCGCCGGTGAAACCCGGTTTCGAAAACACCTTTGGCTTCACGAACAGCTACAAGTTGGGCAGCAAGAACAAGGTGGTGATGCCGCGTGTCGCGTTCAACTACACCTTCGACACCGAGCGTTACTCCCAGTTGCGCGGTGGCGTGGGTCTGTTCCAGAGCGTGCCGCCCTACGTGTGGTTGGCCAATCCGTTCCAGAACAATGGTGTCAACGCGGTTGCCTACTGCGCATACAGGACCGCGGCTGTAGTGAGCGGTTGCGTGAATTCCAGCGGCAATGCAGCACTCGACCCGAGCTCGGATCCGCATGACCAGCCGATTCCCTCCACGATCAGCGTGGCGAACGGTGCCCGCTCGCAAATGGACGCGATCGACCCGGACTTCAAGATGCCGACCATGTGGAAGGCCAGCTTGGGTTATGACGCCGAACTGCCGTGGTGGGGCTTGATCGGCACCGCCGAAATCCAGCATTTCCGCGCCAAGGATGCGGCGTTCTACAACGCGCTGAACATCGGCACGCCGAACGGAACTTTGCTGGACGGTCGCGACAGCTATTGGGTCACGAAGGGCGGCACGGCCAAGAACAACGGCATGCTGCCGGGCTACACCAACAACTCCACGGTGCTGACCAATACCGACCAAGGCAAGTCCACGGCCTTGACCTTCGGCCTGAACAAGCCGATGACCAATGGCTGGTACGGCAACGCCAGCGTGACTTGGACGCATGCCACCGAAGTGGGATCCGACACGTCTTCGCAGGCTTGGTCCAGCTATCAGTTCGTGTCGCGCCTGAACCCCAACGAAAACATCGCCAGAACCGCCACTCAGGAGGTTCGTACCCAGGTCAAGGCTTCGCTGGGTTGGGAGCATGCTTTCTTCGGCGACTACAAGACCAGCATTTCCGCGTACTACAACGGGCATGATGGCATGCCCTACACGTGGCTGATCAATGGTGATTTGAACGGCGACGGCGTCTTCCAGGATCCGGCCTATGTTCCGCTGGTCAACGATCCGAAGGTCAGCTACGGCTCAGCGACGCAAGCGCAGATCAATGCGTTCAATGCCTTCATCGACAGCAATCCATACCTGGCGGCGCATCGCGGCAAGATCGTGGAGCGCAACGGCACCCGCACGCCGTGGGTCAATCAGCTGGATCTGGGCATCCAGCAGGAACTGCCGGGTTTCTTTAAGAAGCACAAGTCGGTGGTTCGCTTGGACGTGTATAACTTCCTGAACCTGCTGAACAAGGATTGGGGCATCACCGAGCAGGTTCCGGGCGGCTTCGATACTCGTTACCTTGCCTCAATGGGTAACTCCGTCCGCGCCGATGGCGGCTATGTGTACAACTTGGGCACGCCCACTGCCACGAACCTGTTGCCGAACACCCAGCAGCTCGCGGTGTACGAGTCCAACTCCGTGTTCCAGAATCGCACGGTTTCCATGTGGTCGCTGTTGCTGACCGTGCGTTACGAGTTCTGATCACCCGCAACACCCGCAACACCAAAACGGCCCGGAGCGATCCGGGCCGTTTTTCATGGTCATGACCGAATGTGTGCGGTGCCAGCCTGACTGGATGGCACAAAAACCAAGGGGCCAAGCTTCGCAGCCTGGCCCCTTGTTTTTTTACTGGTGCCGGAGGTGGGACTCGAACCCACACGCTTTTAAGGGCGGCGGATTTTGAGTCCGCTGCGTCTACCGTTCCGCCACTCCGGCGCGGGCGCGAAGTATAGCCGGTGCTGGCGGTTCTTGCGACAGGGCATTCAGTCGTTGGCGGTTTCGTGCAAGTTGCGCAGGTACCAGTCGGGCGCGTCAGTGCCGTCGAGTATTGGCGTGTACACGTGGAAGCGGGCCAGCGGGCGCGGATAAATGTGCAGTGACACGGCAACACAGGCGTTGTCGGGGTTGCGGATGCGGTGGTGTTCCTGCGCGGCCAGCAGGCCGGTGGTTTCGCCGATGGTGGATCGCAGGTGGCGTTGCCGGCGAAAATGGAAGCGTTCACCGTCGTTTTCCAGCAGCAGGTATTCCTCCGCATCCAACTCGCCCTGGAGCACGCCTTCCACGCACCAATCGCCGTCGTGGTCGTGCAATGGAACGCCTTGGCCGGGGCCCCAGGTCATGGCGATGAGCTGGTAGTCGTGTTCGCGGCTGACGTGCAGGCTGTGGCGGCTGTAGTGGTCGGCGCAGGGTTGGAAGACGCGCTCCGGCAGGGTGACGGCGCGGTCGCGGATCAGCTGTTGCAGGCAGGCCTGGGTGGCGACGACGGCATCGACGGCGGGCTTGCCGGCGATGGCGGCATCCAGGGTGGCGATCATATGGTCTTTTCCCGGGAAGTCGAACAGCGGCATGGCCTGTCTCGCGTTGGAGGGGGCCATGCTATGCGCAACCAGGTTTCCGCGATGTTATCTGCCGAGCTGCGTGGATGAATGGATTTCTTCCAGGAAGGCCGAGATGGCGGCGCTGAAGCGGGGGATATCCACCAGGAAGGCATCGTGCCCCTGCGGCGAATCCATCGGCGCGAAGCGCGCGTCGGCACCGCCCAGACGCAGGCCTTCGGCGATCTGTTCCTGTTGCTGCAGCGGGAACAGGATGTCGGTGCGTGCGCCGATGGCGATGGCCTTGTCGATGCGGATGCGCGCCAGCGCCTGCAGCACGGCGTCCTCGTCGTGGCCGGCACCGGCTTGTTCGGCCACGTCGAACCAGTCCATCGAGCGGCTCAGGTACAGGTAGCAGTTGGGGTCGAAGCGGTGCACGAAGCGGCGAGCATGGCCTTCCAGGTAGCTTTCGACCTGGAACTCGAGGCCGAAGGGTTCTTCTTCGGGGCGATCGGACTCAAGGCGCACGCGGCCGAAGCGACCATCCCATTCCAGCGCCGAACGGTAGGTGATCACGCCCAGCTTGCGGGCGATGCGCATGCCGGACTCGGGATAGGTGGCTTCGTCGTAATGGCCGCCGTTCCAGTTCGGGTCCAGCCGGATCGCCTCGCGTTGCAGCGAGCGCACGGCGATGGAGAAGGGCATCGCCTGCGCGCTGCCGCTGACGTTGATGTGCGCATGCGCCGCGCCGGGATGGCGTTGCAGCAGCGCCAGCGCGGTCATGCCGCCCATCGAATTGCCGATCAGGCAAGCCAGTTTCTCGATGCCGAGGCCGCGCGCCACGTCCCATGCGGTGTCGGCCACGTCTTCGATCGACAGCTCGGGGAAGTCGAGGCGATAGGTATTGCCGGTGGCCGGATTGATCGACGCCGGCCCGGTCGAGCCCTTGCAACTGCCCAGCGAATTCACGCACAGCACGAACCAGCGATTGGTGTCGATGGCCTTGCCGGGGCCGAGCATCGCTTCCCACCAGCCCGGTTCCGGGTTGCCGGCGTTGCTGGCCGCGTGCGCGTCCGGCGACAGGCCGGTGACGATGAGGATGGTGTTGCTGCGCGCGGCGTCCAGTTCGCCCCAGGTTTCATAAGCGATGCGCGCGCCGTGCAAGTGGCCGCCGCGTTTCATCGGCCACGGCGAGGGCAGGGCATGGAATCGCGTACCGGGCGGGATGAATTCGGTCATGAGCGAATTCTAGTCGCTGCAGGAGCGGGGCAAGCCGTTGCAGGGGCGAGCTGGGTCGCGATGAGGTTATATCGATATAACCCCATCGCGATTCGGGTCGCTGCTACGGCGACTCATTCCCCAGGATCAGTTCCACCGGCTTGTCGGCCGGCAACTTGACTCGCACCGGCGCGGATTCGATGTCGCCTTCGTCGCGCATCGCGTTGCCGCTGGCGGAAATGCGCGCCAGCACTTCGACTTCCTGCAGGGCCGAGAGTTTTTGCGTGGGCATCGGGCTGTCGTTGTCGTCCAGCACCAAGGTCAGCGGCAATTCGGACAGCGCGTGTTTTTCCGCCGCGACCGGCATCGGCGGGCCGTCGGGCAGGCGTGCGCTGACGAACACGCTGGCGTCGCCGCGCAGGCGCACGCGTTCGGCAAAGCCGGGGGCCAGCGATATCTTCACGGTCAATGCGTTGGCGGTTGCCGCAGCGGGAGTTGGTGCAGCTGCCGGCGGCAAGGCAGGCAGGCCGGCATCGGCGCGGGCCGAATCGATCTGCACGCGCAGGGTTTGCGCGGTGTCGGCATCCACTTCGGCCAGCAGCGGTTCCCAGGTTTTCGCCGCTTCGGCCGGCTGGCCGTTCTGGCGCTGGGAGACACCAACGAACCAGCGTGCGCGTTGCTGGCCGGGCTGGATTTCCAGCGCATGGCGCAGCAGTTTCATCGCTTCCTCGTCGAGCAGGCGGCTGGGGTTGGCGTACATGCGCGCTTCCGCCGCTTCGACCAGCAGGTCGGCGTTGTCCGGTGCCAGCGTCAACGCGCGGGCGAAGGCATCCCTTGCGCCGGCGTAGTCCTTCTGCGTGGCCAGGGTCTTGCCGAGCAGGCGCCAGCCATCGGGCTGGTCGGGGTTTTGTTCCAGCGCCGCGCGCAGGCTGGCGACGGCTTCGTCCAATGTGTGCGGCGTCTCGCGCGAAGCGGTTGGCGCATCCATGCCGGCCGGCGTGCCGACGAGGCGATACAGCGCGAACGTGGCCACGCCCAATGCCAGCACCGCGCCGATCATCAACCCGCGCGATTCGCGACGCAGCGGCCACAGCACGCCCAGCAATACGGCCAGGGTGACGGCAATGGCAATGCAGATGAAAACGGCCATTACCACTCCTGGGTGTCGTCAGTGGGGACATCGTTGTTGCGCGGCTGCCGGCGCAACACCCGCACCATGATGGCCACGCCCAGCAGCAGCAGCACGAACGGCCCGAACCACAGCAGCCAGGTGCGTTTTTCCATCTGCGGCTTGTACAGCACGAATTCGCCGTAGCGTTCGACCAGGAAATCCTTGATCTGCTGGTCGGTCTTGCCTTGGTGCATCAGGTCCAGCACTTCGCGGCGCAAATCGTGGGCGATCTGCGCGTTGGAATCGGCCAGCGACTGGTTTTGGCACATCACGCAGCGCAATTCGCCGGTGAGCTGGTGAAAGCGGGTTTCCTCGGCGGCATCGCGGAATTGTTGCGGCAGGGCAGGGGCGCTGGACTGGGCGAAGGCGAGCAGTGGCAGGCCCGCCAGCAGCAGCGACAACATTCGTGCATGGAATGTCTTCATCGGCCTTCCCACTTGTCCAGCAACGGCAACAACTCGTTGGCGATGATCGCATCGTCCAGCGGCCCGACATGCTTCCAGCGAACGATGCCTTGCGCATCGACCAGGAAAGTTTCCGGCGCGCCGTAGATGCCCCAGTCGATCGCGGCACGGCCGTCGCTGTCGGCGATCACGTCGCTGTACGGGTTGTCGTAGCGCTCCAGCCAGCGGATCGCTTCGTCGCGCTCGTCCTTCAGGTTGTAGCCGATGATGCGCACGCGCTTGGTATAGGCAAAGCGCGCGATCGCCGGATGTTCGACTCGGCATTCGGGGCACCAGCTTCCCCACACGTTCAGCACGAAGGGCTTGCCGCGCAGGTCGGCCAAGGTCAGACCCTGCTCGGGGTGGTGCAGGAACGGCAGGCTGAAGTCCGGCGCGGGTTTGCCGATCAGGGCCGACGGCAATACGTCGCGGTCGGCATCGCCGGAGCGGCGCACGCCCCAAGCTAGCAGCGCGATCAGGGCAACGAAACCCAATGCGCCAGCAACGATGGCAAGTGTGCGGGCGCTCATGCGCTTGGCTCCGGTTTGCGGCGGAAGCGGCGGTCGCAGGCGGTGACGAATCCGCCCAGAGCCATCAGCGCCGCACCCAGCCAGATCCAGCGCACGAAGGGCTTCACGTAAATGCGCAGGGCCCAACTGTCGCCGCCCAGCGATTCGCCCAGCGCAACGTAGATGTCGCGCAACAGGCCGGCATGCACGCCGGCTTCGGTCATCACCTGGCCGCCACTGGCGTAGGCGCGTTTTTCCGGATGCAGCAGTGCGATGTCGCGCCCGTTGCGCGACACCTGCACGCCGCCGAGGTCGGAGACGTAGTTCGGCCCCTGCGTTTCGACCACACCGTCGAAGCGGAAGGCGTAGCCGCCGGCTTCGACGCTGTGACCGGGCTGCACCGCCAGTTCGCGCTGCACGCTCAGCGCATCGGTCAGCAGCGCGCCGGCCACGAACACGGCGATGCCGAAATGCGCGAAGAGCATGCCGAGCATTTCCGGGGTGAACTTGCCGTTGGCGCGCAGTCGCGTCCACACGAAGCGCAGCGTGCCCAGCGCCACCCATGCTGACGCAGCCACGCCGGCCGCCGTCTTCCACTGGCCCTGCGGCGCGAAAAAATACGCGACCAGCGCCAGTGCGAGCGCGAACACCGCCCACGGCAACAGCATCGCCAGTGGTTTCGATGATTGTTCGCGCTGCCATTTCACCAGCGGGCCCAGCGGCAACAGCGCCAGCAGCGGCGTCATCAGCACGATGAACAACAGGCCGAAGTAGGGCGGGCCGACCGAAATCTTGCCCAGATCCAGCGCATCGGCCAGCAGCGGATACAGCGTGCCCAGCAGCACCATCGCGCAGGCCGCGGCCAGCAGCACGTTGTTGGCCAGCAGCAGGGTTTCGCGCGAGGCGAAGGCGAAAGGCTTGCCGGCCGGCATGCGCGGCGCACGCAGCGCGTACAGCAGCAACGAGCCACCAACCACGAGGGTCAGGAACACCAGTACGAACAGCCCGCGCGCCGGATCGGCGGCGAACGCATGCACGCTGGTCAACACGCCCGAGCGCACCAGGAAGGTGCCCAGCAAGGACAGCGAGAACGCCGCGATCGCCAGCAACAAGGTCCAGCCACCAAAGCTGCCGCGTTTTTCGGTGGCCGCTTGCGAATGGATCAGCGCCGCACCGGCCAGCCACGGCATGAAGCTGGCGTTCTCGACCGGATCCCAGAACCACCAGCCGCCCCAGCCCAGTTCCGCATACGCCCACCAGCTGCCCAGCGCGATGCCGAGGGTCAGGAATGCCCAGGCCACATTGGTCCATGGCCGCGTCCAACGCAGCCAGCGCGCATCGACTTCGCCATCGAGCAAGGCGGCGATGGCAAACGCGAACGGCACCGCGAAACCGACGTAACCGATGTACAGCATCGGCGGGTGGATGATCATGCCCGGATCCTGCAACAACGGATTCAGGTCGCGGCCCTCGGCGGCGGCCGGCAACAGGCGTTCAAATGGATTGGAGGTAAAGATCAGGAACGACAGGAAGCCAACGGCAACAATCCCCATCACGCCCAGCACCCGCGCGACCACGCGCTCGGGCAACGCGCGCGAGAACTCCGCCACTGCCGCCGTCCACAGCGACAGCACCAACGCCCACAACAGCAGCGAACCCTCGTGCGAACCCCACACCGCCGTGTAGCGATACACCAGCGGCAGCAACGAGTTGGAATTCTCGGCGACGTAGCGCACCGAGAAATCCTGCTGGATGAAGGCGACGGTCAGGATCACGAACGACGCCAACACCGCACACAGTTGCGCATGCGCCGCTGGCCGCGCCACCGCCATCCATGCCACCTTGCCGCGCTGCGCACCCGCCAGCGGCAGCAACGCCTGCAACAGTGCCACCAGCAGGGCGAGGATCAGAGCGATTTGGCCGAGTTCAGGGAGCATGGCTGCTTTCCGCCAGTGGATTCCTCAAGGCGATTTCTCCGTCGCGGCCTGCACGGGGACATCGTGTTTCTTGTGCGCCATGCCCATCTTGTCCGCCACTTCCTTCGGCATGTAGGTCTCGTCGTGCTTGGCCAGCACGTCGTCGGCCACGAATACCCCGTCACGCAGGCTGCCGGTGACGACTACCGCCTGGCCCTCGCGGAACAGGTCCGGCAGGATCTTGTCGTAGCTCACCGGCAATTGTGCATCGCCATCGGTGACGCGAAAATTCGCCTGCAACGAACCTTCGCTGCGCTGGAACGAACCTTTCTCGACCATCCCGCCCAGGCGGAAGCGCGCGTGCGCGCCAGCATCGCCGCGCAACACCTCGCTGGGCGTATACAGATAGGTGATGTTGCGCTGGATCGCCATGCCCACCAGTACTGCGGCCAGCGCGGCGGCGACCAGCAACGCGGCGACCCACAACAGGCGGCGGCGGCGAATCGGGTTCATCGTTCCGGCCCTGGTTGCGGTACAGGCGTGGCCGCACGTGGACGCGACGCGCGCGCCACGCGGCTTCGCGCATCGCGCAATGCGCGGTGGCGCTGCAGGCGCGGCATGACGAAATCCCACAGCAACACCACGGCGAAGATCGCGTAGGCGACGATCACGTAGGGCAGATAACTCATGCAGCATCCTCCCGCGCCAATGCCGCCACCCAGTCCTTGCCGACTTCGCGTCGCAGGTTGTCGGCGCGCGCGCGCGCCAGCAGCGAACCGGCGAACCAGAACTGCACGCCGGCGAACATCAGCCAGAACGGCAGCACCATGCTCGGGTCGATCTTCGACTGGCCAACACGCTGATGGTCTGGCCCTGGTGCAGCGAATTCCACCACACCACCGAATACTTGATCACCGGCAGCAACACCACGCCGACGATGGCCAGCAGGCCGGCGGCGCGCGCGGCGGCACGGCGGTCGTCGATGGCGCCGTACAGGCCCATCACGCCCAAGTACAGAAACAGCAGGATCAATTCCGTGGTCAGGCGCGGATCCCAATCCCACCACGTGCCCCACATCGGCTTGCCCCAGATCGAGCCGGTGACCAGGGTGATGAAAGTGAAGGCTGCGCCGACCGGCGCGCAGGCCATTGCGAGGATTTCGCACAGCTTGATTCGCCACACCAGTGCGATGGCCGCGTACAGCGCCATCAGCCCGAATGCCGACAGACTCATGAACGCCACCGGCACGTGGATGAAGAAGATGCGGAAGCTGTCGCCCTGTTGATAGTCGGCAGGTACCACGAACAGGCCTTGCCAGATGCCGAACGCGAACAGGACCGTCGCGATCAGGAAACACCACGGTGACCAGCGTGCCGCGAAACGGTCGAAATACGGTGGCGAACCGAGTTGGTGGAACCAGCGGACCACCGGATTGGGTTTGGACATCGAAACTCGCTCGCTGTGGGGGCACTGAACCATCGCATCGGTGCGAACGGATCCTGCGCTTGCTGTGGCTACGCTGGCATTTTTCCAGAATGCGCTGGCTGCGCCAAGCTGCACCGCGAAAACCATGGGATCGTGCTCAATGATTCCCCGGTTGTTTGCGTTGGATTCGTCATCCCGGCTTGCGCCGGGATGACGAGCGGATTTCGAGGCTTTTGACCGGTTATTACTTCAGGGTGAGCGTGCCCTTCATCAGTGCCGAATGACCGGGGAAGCTGCAGAAGAACTCGTACGGGCCCGCGGTCAGCTTGGCGACCGGGATCTTGACCGAGGTGGTTTCACCACCACCGATCAGCTTGCTGTGTGCGACCACGCGGGCGTCGTTGGCCTTGATGTAGTCGGCGGCGGCACCGGCCTTCAGACCGTCCGAGGCCACGGCAGCCATGTCGGAAACCTTGGCGATCACCACGTTGTGGCCCATCGCGGCCTTCGGCAGCTTGCCGACGTGCTTGAGGTTGATGGTGAAATCGGTGCAGCTCTTGGGCACGTCGATGTTGGCCAGGTTGAACTTCATCGCATCGTTGCCTTCCAGGTCTGCCGAGCAGGTGGCGGCCGAGGCCAGCGGCGCAGCGGCGCAGAGGATGGCGGCGAGGGTCAGTTTGCGGATCATGTGGAACTCCTTGGGGTTGGAAATGTAGTTGTCCGGGAGGCGGGCTTTTTGGAGTCGGCTGCTATCCTTCCGAACACGCTGCAAGCGTGCGCCCGGAAAGATGAATGCGCCTTGATTCTGATCAAGAGTGGAGCCGCGGCGAAAAGGTTAGGGCGACAGGCTGGACAGCCAAGTGGACACCGCCTCGATACTTTCCGCATCCAGACGCTCGCCGATGCCGGTCATGACGTAATCATTGCTGGAGTAGCGCAACTTGCCTTCCTTGATGGTGCCCAGCCGCGATTGCAGGTAGGTGGCGTGCTGGCCGCGCAGGGCCGGGTAGATCGCATTGGGCGTGTTGCCGTTGCGGTCCACATGGCTGGCCAGTGCATGGCCGCGTGCGTCGGGGCCGTGGCAGCCCTGGCAGGGCGGGATGCCCTTGTCCGGGTTGCCGTGCAGGTACAGGGCTTCGCCGCGTGCCAGCAGCGCCGGGTCGGGCGGCGGCTCGCTGTCGTCCACCGGCTGTGGCTCGGGCTTCTGGCTGGCGTAGAAGCTGGCCAGGTCGCGGATGTCCTCTTCGGTCACCTCGGCGGTCAACACCGTCATCGGAGACTCAAGCAAGGTGCCACGCTTGTATTCCATCAGCTCCCAATACAGGTAACTGGCACTTTGCCCGGCGAGGGTGGGAATCATCGGCGCGACCGAGACCGCGCCGGTAGGGCCATGGCAGGTGGCGCAGAGCTCGGCCTTCTGGCGGCCGGCTTCGATGTTGCCCGGCGGCGCGCCGCGATGGCGCAGGTCTTGCCAGGCGGGTGCGGGGGCCGGCGCGGTTTCGTCGGCGGCCGGCTCCGACTGGGCCAAGGTAACGCCGGCGACTAGCACGGCGGACAGTCCGAGGATCGAGGCGAGACGACTCATAGCCGGAACTCCAGCAGGGCACCAACCAGATAGGCGTGATAACTCTGTGGGCCGCCGTCGATGTAGATCATGTTTCCGTACGTGCGATCGGCGTCGAATCCGGCATAGTGCCAGTCGTTCGCATCGCCGGATTCGCGCGTGCCGAACAGACGCAGGCCAACGCGCGAGCGGAGGGGTATCTGTATCGAGGCGGTGACCGAGTTGATCCGGTAGGTCAGGTCGGGGAACGTGCCGGTCAGGCCGGCGGAGGTGCCGTTGCCAGCGCTGACACTTTCGGCGTCCCAGCCGGTTATGCCGCGCGCATCAAGGTAATTCCAGTCCAGGTTGAAAGTCACGCGGCGAATCGATTGCTGCAGGTTGAAGCCTGCGGTCAGGTTGCGCTGCTTGTCGAACATCCAGTAGCGGTATCCGTTGGGATAGGCCGCATTGCCGCCGTTGGCCGGGGCAACGCCGCCCAACGAGTCATCGCGGCCGGCGGGCACGTCGTTGGTGTTGGAGGTGTCCAGTCTCGAAGTATCCTTGCCAAGCCATGCGCTGAGCGTGGTCTGGGTTGCTGGCTGCCATTCCCATTGCACGCTGGCCGCGCTCGTCCGGTAGCCGCGCCGGCCGATTAGGGTGTCGTAATCATTGCGTTCGCCGCGGACCGAGGCATAGATCGTCATCTGATGGGGCAGGGTGAAGGTGCCCATGAAGTCGATCTTTTGCTGTTTGCGCTCACCGACATCGTATTTGCGCATGGCATCCACGGTGTGCGGTGCCAGGCCGGCAGCCGGCATGACGAAGCCGGGCAGTTCTTCCGAGTACATGAACTCGTAGGGATCGGATTCATAGTTGCCGCCGCGGCGATCCAGATAACTGTAGTTGGCGCGGAACGTGAACCAGTCGAGGCTGCGGTTGAACCAGGTCAGTTTGATCCCGTTGTCATCGGTGCTTTCCAGCTCGCGATGGGTGCGGTCGATGCGGGTGAATGTGTAGGTCGCGCCGAGTGTGTTGGCGCGGCTGATCCGCCAATCCAGTCCGGTCGATATTTCCTTGGTTTCCTTGTCAAGGGGCAGGTTGCGGACGTGCACCATGTTCGAGCCGCCGGGCACCCAGACCGTATTCGGGAAGGCGCCGTTTTCGCCGATGTAGCCATACTGCCCGGTCAGCGGGTTGTAGGCCAGATAGTTTCCGTCGTAGTCCTCGCGCAAGCCGCTGAAGGTGGTGCGCCAGGTCAGGTTGTTGGTCGGCTGCAGGGTCAAGCGGCCGCCGATACGAGTATTGTCGATGCCCAGACCCGCCCGGCTGCGCGACAGTGATGCAGACGTATTCCAGTTGTCGCAGCTGATTGTTGCATTGAGCATGCCACTTTTGCATGCGAACAGGCCGGGTACGAGTTGATCGTTCTGGCGCATGTGGGTGAACGACGCGGTCAGCGACAGCTCACCGTTCCATTCGGACTTGATCTTGCGGGTAAGTGTTGTGCCGATGCGGTGGTAGTCGTTCTCGGGTTCGTACGAGAACAGGCCGACCGGATTGTTGTTGGTCGTCGTCAACGGCATTTCATAAGTGAAATGGCTCATGCCGTTGCGGAAGAAAGACCCGGTGTAGGTGTATTCCATGCGCCAGAGCTTGCCGACGAAGCGTGCGCCGCCGTTGACGTTGACGGTGCTGTCGTCGATCGGGCGCAGGCTTTCGATCAGGCGACCGAAGGAGAAGGCACCACCGAACGGACGCGCACCCTCGCGTTTCTCGTGGCTGGCGTTGGCAAAGGCAGTCCAGCGTGGATTGAGGAAGTAATTGAGGCCAACACCCTGCTTGGTACGCGTGACGCGAACCGAGGTTTCGGGGTTGCCGGCCATGACCGCGTCAACCTGAGCGGCGGTGCTGGCACCAGGCACCAGCTCTGGCTTGAGTGTCAGGTGTTGTGAGCCGACGTTGTCCCACACCGAGCGGATGCTGCTGCTGAGTATGTTGGTCTGGCTGCGGGCGAATGCCTGCACGCGGTACTTGCCGGCACGGCCACCGACGAAGCGGTAGTACTGGCTGTGTTCGTTGATGCGGTTGCCGTACAAGTCGAAATAACTGCCGTCTTCCGGCCGCTGCATGCCGAGGCTGAACTGGAGCAACGGGCCGTCGTCGAAGCCGCTGAACCGGTTCCACAGCGCGTTGCCCTCATCGCCGCCGGAGTAGAGGTAGCCGAGTCCGAGCCAGCCCATCGAATTCCAGCCGCTTGCGGTGTGGATGCCCTCGTCCCGCTCCGGGACGCAGCCATAGAGGAAGCCGGTCGGCGTGCGTTTGCGTTCGCCCGCCAGCCAAGTGACCCCATCGGGATCACAGCTTTCGGACCCGGCTTTCGCACCAGGGTCCAGGCGGTTGCCGAAGTGCAGGTCGGTGCCCAGCCCGCTGTCTTGTGCCTGTGCGCTGAACCCGATCAGCAGCAGTGCAATGGCCAGTGGCGATTGGCGGAATGTTTTGTCGAAGTCATGGCGCATGGTCAAGTCCCCCAACTGTTATTCGTGCATCCGCGCGCCGGCCGGACTGTTGGATCCGTGAACCTGCGAGTGGCAATTGATGCACCCACGACCCATCAGCTGGAAGGCGGGACTCCTGCCGGTGCCCAGGTTCGCCGTGGTCTGCAGATCGTCAGGATGGTTCAGATGCGTATGGCACTGCTGGCACAGCATCGGTATCGGTGCGACCAACAACGCGTGTTGGTTGGAGCCGTGCGGTGTGTGGCAGTTCAGGCAACTGTCGCGCACCGGTGCGTGTTCGAACACGAACGGGCCGCGCTTCTCGGCATGGCACTGGTAACAGGTTTCATTGACCGTATCGGTCTTCAGCAGTGAAGCGTTGAGCGTGCCGTGCGGGTTGTGGCAATCCACGCAGGCCATCTGGCCTTCCGGCAGCGGCATGTGCGAGCGGCGGTTGAACTGCTGGCGGATGTCCTTGTGGCAGGTGGCGCAGGTTTCGGTGATCGACTGCTTGGCGGTCAGGCCTTCGGCCGACAGCTTGGCCATCGGGTTGTGGCAGTCGCTGCATGACAATTCGTTACGCTGGTGTATCGAGCCGGTCCAGTGGTCGCGCGGGCCGCCGGCGTGGCAGCCCAGGCAGGCGCCCGCCTGATCCTTGACGGGGGTGCCGCCGTCATGGGTGAAGGCGACGATCAGGCCTTTTTGCGACGGGTTTTCGGCATGTGCCGAGCCGGGGCCGTGGCAGGCCTCGCAGGTGGCGGTCTTCGGGTCGGCGGCCAGCGCCACGCGCATGCCCAGGGCATGGGTGGTGTGGGCGAAGTTCTGCTGTTCGCGTGTGTGGCAGGCGGTGCAGGTGGCCTCACCGACCGGTTTTGCGTCGGGGGCCAGCGGGTTGCTGGCCGGATGCGCATTGGCAAAGCCGGGCGGGACGTCGAAACCATGTCCGGCTTGCGGATCCTGCGACGAGAGATTGGTGGATGGCAGGTTGTGGGGATTCTTTCCCGTGCCTACCTGCGAACTGTCCTGTGCCCCGGCCGGCGACAACCATGCTGCCGCACCCAAGGCGACAACGGCCGACAACAGCAAACCCGCGAAAAATCGCATTGACCCCTCCCGTGCGCCTGGCTGACCAAGGTTGGCTTGCCGCAGGGCGTAATAAAAATTACGGGGGGGAGTGTGTGGGCAGTTTATCTGCCAGTCAAGTGCGGTTGCAGCAAAACCCCAAGGGGTCAGGGGCGCTTGGCGGGCAGTACGCCGCGCAGGAAGATCGACAGCGCCTCGCGGGTTTCGGCGCGCAGGCGGTCATGGCTGAAATTGGCGATGTAGCCGCTGCTGCCGTGGATGATGATTGCGCCGAATACCATGATGAAGAAGTGCTTGGCGGCCAGTTCCGGCGAGGTCATCGTCAGGCGTCCGGCCGTGGTTTCGCGCGCGAAGTATTCGGCCAGCGAGCGCTCTGCCGTCTGCACGCCGTGGGTGATGAACCAGTCGCGCAGTTCGGGGAATTCCGTGCCTTCGGCCAGCACGATGCGATGGGTGACGATGCGGCTGGGGGCCAGCATTTCCTCCAGCATGCGGTCGGTGGCTACAGCCAGCGCCTGCTCGGGTGGAAGCGTCGATTCCTGCAGCGAGGCCAAGCCCTCGCCAAAGGCGCGGATGCTGTCTTCCATGATTGCGTGGGCCAGGCCTTGCTTGTCGCCGAAGGCGCGGTACAGCGTGGACATGGAGCCGCCCGCACGGGCGACGATGTCCGACAGGCGCGCCTTGCGGTAGCCGTTTTCGAGGAAGACTTCGGTGGCGGCGGCCAGGATGCGTTCTACCCGCACTTCACCGCGCTTGCACAACTCCACGTCCGGCCGCGGTTTGATCGGTGGCGGGCGGGAGGTGGGCAGGACAAGGGGCGCGGCGTCGCGGTTGCGTTTCATCTGGGGGATGAGTGGCGGTGGTCAACTGGCAAGGCTACGGGATTCGGCGCGCGCGGAATGCCTTGTGTCGGACGACATTCAGCCGCCGGCCGGGGTAATCCGTACCCGGACTTCCTCTTCAGCCGGTTCCGGCTGCAACTGCGGCTGCGGCGCGGGGCGGCGATGCAGCCAGACGAACACCGCCGCAGCAGTGATCAGTGCCATCAATATCACGCGGATGCGCCAGATCCAGGGACGTCGCGGCGGCGCGTCTTCGCCGCGTTCGGCGAACACGGGGTTGCGCTGGTCCTGACGAGTGCTGTCCAGCAGGCCGGCGTTGCGCAGGATTTCACGCGCACGCGGCTGGTCGTCGGCGTGCCGAACCCACAGCGAGGGTTGCAGCTTGGCCGGCAGTGGCGTGGTGTAGCTGAACTGCCCGCCGCGCTTGCTCTGGTAGGTGCGGCCGTTGCGGATTGCGGTCGGGATACCGGCGGCATTGAGGATTTGCGCCACGCCTTCGACGGTTTCGATGCGCTGGCTGCTGAAGACCTGGCGCATCAGCCTTGTTCCGGGTTCACGCGGATCAGGCCTTCCTGCGCGGTGCTGGCGACCAGCTGGCCTTGGCGGTTGTAGATTTGCCCGCGTGCCAGCCCACGTGCACCGTGCGCGTTGGGGCTGTCGATCGAATACAGCAGCCAGTCGTCGGCACGGAACGGGCGGTGGAACCACAGCGCGTGGTCCAGCGAGGCCATCTGCACGCCCGGCACGTAATAGCTGAGCCCGTGCGGGAAGGTCGCCGTGCCCAACAGGTGGAAATCGGAGGCGTAGGCGAGCAGGGCGCGATGCAGTTCCGGCGCATCGCCGGCCGGTTCGCACAGGCGGAACCACACTTGCTGGAAGGGCGGCTGTTTTTCCGGCTGCAATTCATTGCGCGGATGCACGCGGCGGAATTCGAACGGGCCGCCGCGTGCCAGCCAGCGCTGGACTTTCGGCGGCAAGCGCGCCAGTTGTTCGGCCGGCATCGGCGGGGTGGTCGGCACGTCTTCCGGCATCGGGGCCGGCGGCATCGGAGCCTGGTGCTCGGCACCGGGTTCTTCGGCCTGGAACGAGGCGGCGCAGAAGAAGATCACCTTGCCGTGCTGGATGGCGGTGACCCGCCGCACCGAGAAGCTGCCGCCATCGCGGGTGCAATCCACGTCATAGACGATCGGCGCTTCGATGTCGCCGGCACGCAAAAAATAGGCATGCAGCGAATGGGCCAGGCGTCCGCTGCCGGTATCGACCGTGGCCTGCGCCGCGGCCAGCGCCTGCCCCAACACCTGGCCGCCGAACACGTATTTGGTGCCGATATCGCGGCTCTGGCCACGGAACAGGTTTTCCTCCAGCCGTTCCAGCGACAGCAGCTCGATCAGTTCGGAAACGGCGGGGTCGGGGGACAAGATGGGGGTCCGGCGTGGGGAATGCGAATTATACCGGCGGGCTTCAAACCGGTACGGTCATGCCGGCAGGTCTGGCGCGGCCAGGCGTTCCAGCGCCACTTCGTGCAGCACCTGTTGCCACGGGAACAGCGGGCCGGGGTCAAGCTTGCGCCGCACCTTCAACGCCGGGTTGTCGCTGGCGGGTACTTCATCGCGATCCAGGTCTTCGTGGCCGGCGATGAAGCGCAGGGTCGGGATGCGCGATTGCAGGCCGTGCAGCAAGGCGACGAGGGATTCGATTTGCGCGTCGGGGTAGGCCTCGTCCATCGCCTGGTGGTTCGATGCCAGCCAGTCGGGATAGCGCCCGGTGTTGACCAGTTCGATGCCGATGGCGCGTTCGTTATGGCCGCGCACGTGGTGGGCGATGCAAGTGGGTTCCACCCAGCGGTGCACGCTGCCGTCGCGGTCGATGTAGTAATGGCCGCTGTTGCCGGTGCCGGAGTCGTAGAGGATGCGTTCGCCGTATTCGCGTGCGGTGGCCAGGTCCGGCAGTTCGGTGCAGTGGATGACGACCAAGTCGATCCGTTCCAGCGGCCGGGTTTGCAGTACGCGTTCGTAGGGCAGGGGTTCGACGAGCATGGCGGCCGGGGCTGGAAGATGCGCGGATGCTAGCATTTGCACTTTCTTCCGGCGCGTTGCCTGTTTTCGGGAGGGCGGGTCTCCCAGCGGGACACGCCGTGAACCCAGCCATGGGGGCTCGGTCGCCGCATCCATGTGGCTCACGGTCCCGCTGGGAGACCCGCCCTCCCGAAAACAGGCAACGTGCCTTTTTCTTTCGCGAATTCAGGATTTACCAGCATGCCCCGAGGCCACTGCATCCTTTCCCACGGCTTCGAGAGCGGCCCCGACGCCACCAAGGTCACCGCGCTGGCCGAAGTCGCCGAGCGCCTCGGCTGGACCCATGAACGCCCCGATTACACCGATCTGGACGCCAGACGCGAGATTGGCGAACTGGGCGACGTGCCGGCCCGCTTGGCGCGCCTGCTGCAACTGGCGCAAGCCGCTGCCACACGCGGGCCCGTGGTGTTGGCCGGTTCCAGCCTCGGCGCGTGGATTTCCGCACAGGTTTCGTTGCAAGTGCCGGCGAAGGGCTTGTTCCTGATGGCCCCGCCAATCTGGCCTTGTGCGGAGCACGAGATGCGCGCGGCCGACGTGCCGGTGTCGATCATCCATGGCTGGGACGATGAACTGATCCCTGCCGCGCAAGTCGTGCAATGGGCGCAAGCGCGCCGCGCGAACCTGCTGCTGGTCAACGATACGCACCGTCTGAGCGATCACGTTGCCGCATCGGCGGAAGCGTTCGCGGCCTTGCTGGAAAGCCTGTGAAATTCTTCGTCTCCTGTGCCAAAGGCCTTGAATACCTGCTCGCCGACGAGTTGCTGGCGCTGGGTGCGGCCAAGGCCAGCGCCACCATCGCCGGTGTCAATGTCGAAGGCGAACCCATCGACGCCCAGCGCGCCGTGCTGTGGTCGCGGCTGGCCTCGCGCGTGCTGTGGCCGCTAGCCGAATTCGATTGCCCCGACGAACACGCGTTGTACGACGGTGCGCTGGCGGTGAACTGGCAGAAGCATTTGTCGGCGGAGATGAGCCTTGCGATCGATGCGCACGTTTCCGGCGAGACGATCACCCATTCGCGCTTTGCCGCGCAGCGGGTCAAGGACGCCATCGTTGACCAGTTCCGCGATTTCGCCTTGCCGCGCCCGTCCGTCGATGTGGAAAACCCGGACGTGCGCATCAACCTGTCGCTGCGCAAGGGCAGGGCGACGTTGTCCATCGACCTGTCCGGCGGGCCGATGCACCGGCGTGGCTGGCGGCGCGAGCAGAACGAAGCGCCATTGAAGGAAAACCTGGCCGCCGCCGTGCTGATGCGTGGTGGCTGGCCGAAGCTGTACCACGATGACGGCGCGCTGCTCGACCCGATGTGCGGCAGCGGCACGCTGTTGATCGAAGGTGCGCTGATGGCAGCCGACGTCGCCCCCGGTTTGCAGCGACATGGCAATGTGCTGCCGACGCGCTGGCTGGGTTTCGATGCGTCAAGCTGGCGCGCCTTGTTCGCCGACGCCACGGTGCGCGAGCAAGCTGGCCGCGCGGCCTTGAAGCCGGTGTTCTTCGGCAGCGACCTGGATGCACGCGCGATTCGCGGCGCGAACGAAAACACGGTGCTGGCCGGATTCGCCGGGCAATTGCAATTCGAAACACGCGATGCGGCAAAACTGGAAGCCTTGCCCATCGAGCGTGGCCTGGTGGTCTGCAATCCACCATACGACGAGCGCCTGGCGGCGGATGCGGCGCTGTATCGCCTGCTCGGTGATGCGCTGAAACGGGCCGTGCCGAACTGGCGTGCCAGCCTGTTGTGCGGCAATCCCGACCTAGCCTACGCCACCGGCTTGCGCGCGGCGAAGAAATACCAATTGTTCAACGGCGCGATCGAATGTGCGCTGATTGTCTGCGACCCGGTGGCCGTACCGGCGCGTGCCGATGCCGCGCCGCGCGAGTTGTCCGAAGGCGCGCAGATGGTGGCCAACCGCCTGCGCAAGAACCTGAAGAAGCTCAAATCCTGGCGCGAGCGCGGAGGCGTGAGCTGCTATCGCGCCTACGATGCCGACCTGCCCGAATACGCCGCTGCCATCGATGTTTACGCCGAAGACGGCGGCGAACCACGTACCTTCCTGCACGTGCAGGAATACGCCGCGCCGGCCTCGATTCCCGAAGCCGACGTGCGCCGACGCTTTGGCGAATTGCTGGCCGCTGCGCGCGAAGTTTTCGCCGTGCCGAAGGAGCAGGTCGCGATCAAGTCGCGCGCACGCGGCAAGGGTGGCAGCAAGTACGGGCGTTTCGAACAGCGCGACGAGTTCATCAGCGTGACCGAGCAAGGCGCAAAATTGCGCGTCAACCTGTTCGATTACCTCGACACCGGCCTGTTCCTCGACCATCGCCCGTTGCGCACGCGCATGGCGAAAGAAGCGCGCGGCAAGCGTTTCCTCAATCTGTTCTGCTACACCGGCGTGGCCAGCGTGCAAGCGGCGGTCGCCGGTGCAGTGCGCACCACCAGCGTTGATCTGTCAGCCACTTACCTGCAATGGTGCGCAGACAACTTCGCCTTGAACGGCCTGGCCGGCGCGTCGCACCAACTGGTGCAGGCCGACGCACTGCGCTGGCTGGAAGCCGAGCGCGGCGAATACGACATCATCTTCTGCGACCCGCCGACGTTCTCCAATTCCAAGCGCGCCGACGATTTCGACGTGCAGGCCGAACACCTGCGCCTGCTGCGCGCGGCGATGGCGCGCCTGGCGCCGGACGGGGTGCTGTATTTCAGCAACAACTTCCGCCGATTCCGCCTGGACGAGGACGGCGTGGCCGGGTTTGCGCAATGCGAGGAAATCACCGCGCAGACGATTGGCCCGGATTTCGAGCGCAACCCGCGCATCCATCGCTGCTGGCGGTTGCGGCGGTTGCAATAAAGCGAAGCGCCCTCAGAAACGCGGCTGCGCCTGCTTCTCGCACATGCCCGACAACGTGTAGAGCAGGCTGCCATCGGCACGGTTGCGTTCCAGCAACAACTCGCCGGTGTAACGGTCGATGGTGACGATGGTGCGCGGCGCTTCGCCTTCGGGCAGGCGTGCCAGCATCAGGGTGATGGTGGTGGCGGTGGTGGTCAACAGCGGCTTCAGCTCGCTGCGCGCATCGGCCTGGCCGACAGGCGCGTTTTCGATCACCCTGCGCAGGGATTCCTGCCAGGTCAGCAAGCCCTTGCTGGTGCGCAATTGCATGTACCTGCCGACATGCGGCTTGGCCAGCTTCGAAGCTTCGTGCTCTGCCAGGGTGCGTTCGTTGTTGGTGGTCAGCAAACGATCCACGCCGATGCTGCGCGAATACTTGGCCGAAATCGCTTCAAGGATCGGTCGCAGGTCGCCGCGCGCGCGCGCCGCATCGGAGAAACTGCGGTCAACGAAACGGTCGAACTCGGTCACGCTGATGTCGCCGTTCTCGCGCTCGCGACTCTTTTCGCGCAGAGATTTCTCGTATTGCTCGATCCACTTGCGGTCTTCGTCGCCCAGGCGCGCACGCGCCGCGTCGCTGCTGGAGACGAAGTTCGGCGGCGCCCAGTCCTGGATCAGGCAGACCAGCGAAAGCTCGCTGTCGTTGGTCGTGGTGGCGGCAGGCGCGGTCATGGATTGACCAGTGGCCAGCAGCAGGGCGATGAAAATTGGAGGCACGAGATCGAGAATATCGTCGGTGTTGTTGGGTTGCCATCTTACTGGGCGCCATTGCGAAATTCGTCGGCCCGAACCATGAAGGTTCGAGCTTCGCTCAGGATCGCGACGGCATTGGTGCCCGGGGTGGGGATCGAACCCACATGGAGTTGCCTCCGAGGGATTTTAAGTCCCTTGCGTCTACCGGTTTCGCCACCCGGGCGGGCATGACCATGATACGGCAGTGCGGCTCATGGCTTGCGCAACTGGCCGCACTGGTGTCTAGTTGCCTTCGTATTGGGGATTGAATAGGGGGAATTGGGATGACGATCCGCGTATTCCTGATCGACGACCATGCGTTGGTGCGCACAGGGATGAAGATGATCCTGGCTGGTGAAACCGACATCGAGGTAGTTGGCGATGCAGAAAGCGGCGATGCGGGGTTGCCGCTGGTGCGCAAGCTGAAGCCGGACGTGGTGTTATGCGACCTGCACTTGCCGGGGCTTAGTGGCTTGGAAATCACCGAGCGCATCGTGCGTGGCAAGTGGGGGGTCAAGGTGATCGTGGTGTCGGTACTGGAAGACGGCCCGCTGCCGAAACGTCTACTGGAAGCCGGTGCCAGCGGCTACGTCGGCAAGGCCAGCGATTCGACTGAACTGCTGCGTGCGGTGCGCGACGTCGCCAACGGCAAGCGCTACCTGGGCAGCAACATCGCGCAGAATCTGGCACTGGCCAACGTGGGCGGTGGTGCTTCACCGTTCGATGCGCTGTCGCCGCGCGAGTTGGAAGTGGCAATGTTGTTGACCCAGGGCCTGCGCCAGGATGACATCGCCAAGCGTTTGAGCCTGAGCGCCAAGACCATCAATACGCACAAGAGCCGTTTGTACGAAAAGCTGGGCATCACCGATGGCATCGCGTTGGCGCGGCTGGCGGCGCAATACGGCGTGCAGGATCCTGCTCGCGCGATTTGAGGATTTCGGTTCCTGCAACAAGAAACCCCCGGCAATGCCGGGGGTTTCTTGTTGCACCGGGGGAAGCCGGTTCTTTCTTTGCCAGGAAGGGCGCTGCCTCAAGTCGCGCTGCGGTCGGCGTTTTCCGGTGATACGGTTTCGCGGGCCAGTAGGGTTTCGTTGGGTTCGACCTCGATTTCCGTTTCCGCGTCATCGGTTGCCACCGGGCTGTCATGCCGGGGCTCGATGACCAGGTGACGGATCAGCGAGGCCGGGGTGTCGGCGTCAGCGGCGAAGAACAGCGAACCGGTACTGGGCATCGGCTTCGCTGCGACGACCGGGGCAGGCGCGGCGGCTTCGACCGGCGCCGGCTCGACGGTGGTGGATTCGGCGGGTGCGGCTTCCACTTCGGTAATGACCGGTGCCGGAGCCATTGGAGCCACGACCGGTTCATCCGCGATCGGCGCGGTGGCGATGACTGGCGCAGCTTGTGCTTCGACGATTTCCGCCTGCACCGACTGGGTGTGGGCAACCGGTTCGGTTTCGGCCATGCGAACCGTTTCAGGTGTGGCTTCGACGACCGCGGCCGGCGTTTCCACGGCGGCAACCGGTGCCGGTGCAGCGACGGCTTTCACCGCCGCATCCTGCTGCGGGGTGGCGGGTGCCGGCGTGGCTTGCGCCGGCATGTCGTCGAAATCGAACTCCGGTTGCAGGCTCTGGCTGACGACCGGCACTTCGGCGGCGCTTTCTTCATCGCCATCGAAGCCTTCATCGCCTTGTGCATCCAGCGCGCCGGCGGCTTCGCCCGCGCCATTGCGACGGCGACGGCGACCACCACGGCGTCCACGGCGACGGCGGCTGCCTTCGGCAGTGGCTTCGCCTGATTGGGCGTCGTCGCTGGCTTCGGTCTCAGTCACGGTCGTGGCAACGGCAACTTCAGTCACGGCAGCGGTGTCCACGGGTGCCGGCTTCACGGTATCCAATGCGGCGGCAGCGGTTTCGCTTGCAGCCACGGCCACGGTGGCGACCGGCGCGGCAACGGCGACGATCTTCTCGACGTCTTCCACCGGTGTTTCCGGCTTGGCCGGCTTGGGCGCCTGCTCGTTGTTGCGCGGTGGCTTGGGCTGCTGTTGCTGCGGATTTTGCGGTTGCTGCTTCGGCGGCTTGGGCGCGTTCTGTTGCTGCGGCTTGGGCTGCTTGGGTTGCTGCTGTTCGTTGCGCGGCTGGCTGGCCTTCGGCTGCTGTTGCTGCGCGGCCGGGTTCTTGCCCTGGCGTTGCGGGTTGTTGTTGCGGTTCTGGCTCTGCTGGCCGTTGCGATTGTTGTCGCGGCGTTGCTGCTGCGATTGCTGCGGGCGAGAACGGCTTTGCTGCTGGGTCTGCTGGGCCAGGGTCTGCGCTTCGCCACCACCAAGCAGTCGCTTGAAGAAGCCGATCACGCCACCGCTGGCCTTCGGCGCAGCCACCGCCACCGGTGCGGCGACAATCGGGGCCGGGGCTTCGCGTTCTTCGCGCACCGGTGCTGGCGAGGTGTGCTTGACCGAGGTCACTGCCGGGGCCGGCGGGATGTTCAGTTGCGCCTTGGTCAACGCATGCACCGGCAGCTTGCGCGGGGTGCCGCGCTGGTAGCTGGGGCGCGAGGTTTCCTCGCCCAGTTCGTTCTCGCGGATGCGGGTGACTTCGTAATGCGGCGTGTGCATCTGCTCGTCGGCGACGATGACGATGGGCGCATCGTGGCGCTTCTCGATTTCGCCCAATGCACTGCGCTTTTCGTTGAGCAGGTAATTGGCGATTTCCACCGGGGCCTGTACCAGCACTTGCCCGGTGTTCTCCTTCATCGCGTGCTCTTCAGCCACGCGGATGATCGACAGGCTCAGCGATTCGACGCTGCGCATGCGGCCGTGGCCTTCGCAGCGCGGGCAGACGAGCTGGCTGGATTCGCCCAGCGACGGACGCAGGCGCTGGCGGCTCATTTCCAGCAGGCCGAAGCGGCTGATGCGGCCGACCTGCACACGCGCGCGGTCGTACTTCAGCGCGTTCTGCAACTTGTTTTCGACTTCGCGCTGGTGCTTGTTGCTTTCCATGTCGATGAAATCGACCACCACCAGGCCGCCGAGGTCGCGCAGGCGCAACTGGCGAGCGACTTCCTCGGCCGCTTCCAGGTTGGTGTTGAACGCGGTTTCCTCGATGTCGCCGCCCTTGGTGGCGCGCGAGGAGTTCACGTCGATGGCAGTCAGTGCTTCGGTCTGGTCGATCACGATGCTGCCGCCGGACGGCAGGCGTACGTTGCGCTCATACGCCGCTTCGATCTGCGATTCGATCTGGAAGCGGTTGAACAGCGGGATGTCGTCCTTGTAATGCTTGAGCTTGCGCAGATTGTGCGGCATCACCTGCTGCATGAACTCGCGCGCGGTTTCGTGCATTTCTTCGGTATCGACCAGCACTTCGCCGACGTCGGCACGCATGTAGTCGCGCAGGGCGCGCACGATCAGGCGGCTTTCCTGGTAGATCAGGAACGGGGCCGGCTTGGACAGCGCGGCTTCGGCGATCGCGCGCCACACACTGAGCAGGTAGTCCAGGTCCCATTGCAGCTCTTCGGCATCGCGGCCGACGCCGGCGGTGCGGATGATCACGCCCATGTGCTCGGGGATGTTCAGCGCGTCCATCGCGCGCTTCAGCTCGGCGCGGTCTTCGCCTTCGATGCGACGGCTCACGCCGCCGGCGGTCGGCGAATTGGGCATCAGCACCATGTAGCGACCGGCCAGCGAGATGAACGTGGTCAGCGCCGCGCCCTTGTTGCCGCGTTCGTCCTTGTCGACCTGGACGACGACTTCCTGGCCTTCCTTGAGCAACTCGCGGATGCCGGCCTTGTGGTGGTCAACACCGGCCTGGAAGTAGTCGCGGGAGATTTCCTTCAGCGGCAGGAAGCCGTGGCGTTCCGCGCCGTAGTCGACGAAGGCCGCTTCCAGCGACGGCTCGACCCGGGTGATGCGGCCCTTGTAGATGTTGGACTTCTTTTGTTCCTTGGACGGCTGTTCGATGTCGATGTCGTACAGGGACTGGCCGTCCACGATGGCCACGCGCAGTTCTTCCGCTTGCGTGGCATTGATCAGCATTCGTTTCATTGTTGCGTTCCTCGCGCGCTTTGCCGCGCGGAACGCCGTGGCGTTTCGCAATCTGGAATCGCCGCCGCGCGCAGCCGATGCTGCGTGCGTTGCGGCGTGCCGCCCCTTGCGCGTTGGCGCAGCGGGGCAGGGTGGGTTTCCAGCGCTTCTACACCACGGCAGGCCGCGGGAGCGCTTTGTTTTGGTGTGTATTGCAGGCCGCTGGCGCTGGGTAGAACCTTTCGGGTTCGGCCTTCGCGCCGCGCGGGACATGTTCAGCTACCGGCGTCTGACACACCGGGCGAGGGCGGGGTTTGCCGGTCAGCCGCGCTAACATGCACTGCCCCCAGGGCGGTGGTCAGGCGCTGTGCCGGAATTGCGGGAAGCCTGGCTTCTGGCCCACGGTGCGGCCCGGTCAACCCTTCGGTCAAACGGTTTGCGCCGTGCAACTTCCTGCAAAATCAAACTCTTATCTCGCATCCCGAGTTTAACAGATAAATGTCTTCACTGCCTTCATCCCGCCCGGACGCTGCCCCGCGCAGTCCCGCCCGCACCGTCGTGGTGCCTGCCGACCGTGAAGGCCAGCGGCTGGACAACTTCCTGCTGGGCCAGTTGAAGGGCGCGCCGCGTTCGCTGGTTTACAAGCTGGTGCGCAGCGGCCAGGTGCGGGTCAACGGCGGCCGGGCCAAGGCCGAACGCAAGCTGGAGGTGGGCGACGAGGTGCGGATTCCGCCGATCAGTCTCACCGAAGCCGGAGAAAAGACCCCGCCGCCAAGCGCCTTCCTGAAGCGGATGGAGCAGGCCATCGTGTTCGAGGACGCGCGCCTGCTGGTGATCAACAAGCCCACTGGCGTGGCCAGCCACGGCGGTAGCGGCATCAGCCACGGCGCGATCGAGACCATGCGTGTGCTGCGTCCGGGGCAGTCGCTGGAACTGGTGCACCGGTTGGACCGCGACACCAGCGGCCTGCTGGTGATAGCGAAGAAGCGTTCGGCGCTGTCCGAATTGCAGGCGCTGCTGCGCGAAGACCACGGCGCTGGTATCGACAAGCGTTACCTGGCCTTGCTGGTCGGCCGTCTGCCCAATGGCACGATGACCGTCGATGCGCCGCTGCACGTCGGCCTGCGTCAAGGTGGCGAGCGGCACGTGCAGGTCAGTCAAAATGGCAAGGAGTCACTGAGCCACTTCACCGTGCTGGAACGGCGCGGTGGCCATTCGTTCTGTGAAGTGCGCATCGAAACCGGCCGCACCCACCAGATCCGCGTGCATGCGAAGCACCTCGGCCACCCGGTCGCCGGTGACGACAAGTACGGTGATGAAGCAGTCAACAAGCGCCTGCGCGACCAAGCCGGCTTGAAGCGCCTGTTCCTGCATGCGGCATCGCTGGAATTCGCGCTGGACGGCGGCAAGACGCGCTATGCGTTGAATGCGCCGCTGGCGGAGGATCTGCGCGAGTCGCTGGAGCGATTGGGGTAGAAAGTGGGATGCCGAGTCTGGAAATGTCCGGATTTCCTATTTCCGCTCGTCGTACTTGAAGCACTCCGCCGGCCGCTCCAGCGGCGGCTTGAAGTTCACCGGCACCTGGATGGTTTTCGCCTGTGGCTGGCCGTTGAAGGTGGCTGGCTTGAAATCCCAGTCCTGCACCGCCTTCAGTGCCGAGGCGTCCAGTGCGGATTGGCCGCTGCTACGGGTCAGGGCGATGTTGCGCGGCTTGTTCTCCGGGCCGATGGTGACGGTCAGGGTGACGGTGCCGCCGATGCCGGCGCAGGCCAGGTCGATCGGGTAGTCCGGCGGTGGCGTGCGCACGGCGGCCAGTTCGGTGGGCGGGATCGTCGGCGCGGCGGGTTGCGGGGCCTGCCCGCAGCCGGCCAGCAGAACCAGCGAGGCGGCAATGGAGAAATGGCGGCTCATGGTTTTTCCTCGATCAGTTTGTCGGCCTTGGCCGCGCAGATGAAGTCGTTTTCGCTCAGGCCACCGACGTCGTGGGTGGAGAAGCGCACCACAGCGCGGTTGTAGTGCACGCCCAGGTCGGGATGGTGGTCTTCGCGGTGGGCGATGTACGCCAGTGCGTTCACGAAGGCCATGGTCTCGTGGTAGTTGGCGAAACGATAGGTCTTGAGCAGGGCGTGGGCATGCTTCGAGGCGGGATCCACGGTCAGTTCCCAGCCGGGCACTTCCGGCAGCAGCTCGGCGATGCGGGCCGGGGTCAGGCGGTGTTCGTGGCCCTTGCGCGGCAGGCAGTGCGCTTGGGCGAGGGGAATCAGGTCGGGCATGGCGATGGGTTCCTCGACGGCGTGGCCTGAACGTAGCACCTTGCCGGTGACGGGAGCGGTGGCGCTGTGCAAGTGGATGACTAGAATAGCCGCATGATCCAGATTTCAGACACCGCGCAGCAGCATTTCCGCAAGTTGATCGAACGCGAGGCCACGCCCGGCCTGGGCGTGCGCCTGAGCGCGGTCGATCCGGGCACCGCGCGCGCCGATGCGCGGCTGGAGTTTGCCGAATCCGCTGATCTGGTCGGCGATGAATGGGCGGTGGATTGCGAAGGCTTCACCATCTATGTCGATGCGCACAGCGTGCGCTGGCTGGACGGGGCCGAGATCGATTACGTGCAGCAGGGCGCGAACGCGCAATTGCAGATCCGCGCGCCGAAGATCAAGGGCGAAGCACCGGCCGAATCGGCTTCGCTGGTGGAACGCGTGCGCTGGGTGGTGGAAAACGAGATCAATCCGCAACTGGCCGCGCACAAGGGCCGCGTGGCGGTGGAACAGGTCAGCAGCGAAGGCGTGGTATTGCTGCGCTTCGGCGGCGGCTGCAACGGTTGCGGGCTGGTGGACGTGACACTGAAACAGGGCATCGAGAAGACCCTGATGGCGCGCGTGCCCGGGGTGACCGAAGTGCGTGACGTCACCGACCACGCGACCGGCGATGCACCCTACATGCCGCGCAGCGGCACGGTCTGAGCGCGGTCACCGACGGTGACGCGCGCCGCCGAACTCATCGCCGCATTGCTGCCGCGCAAGGCAGCCCCTCTGCTGGAACAAACCACCCGCCTGCCGCATGGTTGGGGCCTGTGGTTGCGCGGGCTGTCGCAGCGACTGGGCATGATTGGCCGCGACAAGTCCGAAGCCCTGGTCGGTCATTTCATCGCCCATCCGCCTGGCCCGCAAAGCCAGTGGATGGCGCGCAATCGTTGGCAGGCGTTGCGCGCGCTGTTCTACCAGGGTTGGGGGCCACCACCGCGCGAGGAACGCGGCCTGCGCTGGTTTGCCGGTGCGGCCAGCGTGCTGCTGCATGTGGCATTCGCCGTATTGCTGGTGCTGGTTGCGCTGGTGCAGGTGCCGCCGCCGCCCGCGCCGGAGCAGGCCGAAACCAGCCGTACCAAACTCGAATTCATCGGTGAAGGCACGCCCGAGGAGGAAGGTGGCGGTGCGCCGGCCGAAGCCGCTGCGGCGAGTGCTTCCGCAGCATCGGCCGCTTCATCTGCAGCACCGGCCGCCGTACAGTCGGCCGCCCCGGCAGCGGCAAGCGCAGCGACTGCGCCGGTCAGTGCCGCAGCGTCGGCTCCACCGCAGCCTGCGCCGCCGCCGGTGGCCGAACAGCCAGTGCAAGTAAGCGAAGCCACCGACAATCCGGCGCAATTCGTGTTGCCGGAACCAAGCGTGCAAATCGTCGAAACACCTGTCGCCACGCCACGCCCGCCGGTGTTGAGCGTGCCCACCCGCGAAGTGGCCGTGGTGCAAACGCCGATCGTCGTGCAGCCGACCGTGCGCCCGCGTCCTGTCGATGTGCCCACGCCTACCACGCCAGCGCCGCAATTGCGTGAACGCGAGATCCCGGCACCGGCACAATTGCCGCAAGTCCGCACACCGCAAACCGAAATGCGCCCGCTGGCTGAAACCGAATTGCGCCAGCCCAGTACCAAAGTCCGCCAGCGCGAAATCCCCGCGCCCGTGCAACTGCCGCAAGTTCGCGCTACCGAAGTGGCCAGCCGCCCGGTGCCGGATGCAACCTCGCGTGGCAGTGGTGTCGCGCTGCGCGAGCGCGAGATTCCTTCGTCTTCGCCCAAGCCCGGCAACAGCGATGAAGCCACCGCCAGCAATGCAGCCGCCGCGGGCGCATCGGCACAAGCCGCAGCCAATGCCGGCCAGGCCTCGGCGGGCGCGAGCGCGTCGGGCGCGGCGGATTCGGCACGGAAAGCCAAAGGGCAGGGCAACCAGGCTGCCGCGAATACCTCCGGTCCCGCCACGGCCAATCGTGCCGGCGGCTTGCCGTCGCCCAAGCGCGGCGACGATTGGGGTGTTTCCGACCGCAACACGCCGGGACAGGGTGCCAATGCCAGTGGTGCAAAGCCGGGCTTGTTCAACGCCGATGGCAGTGCGCGGATCAGCGATGACCTGGTCGGCAAGACCACCACCCAGCCCGGCCCGCCGGGTTCGCGCGCACAGCAGGCCCATGACACCGACCGCGGCAACAAGTGGCTGGAGCGGGTCGAATACGCCTACGAGCCGAGCATGTTCGACAAGTATTTCGTGCCGCGCGAATCGCTGCTGGCCGAATGGGTGCGCAAGGGCATCAAGTCGGTCGAGGTGACGATTCCCGGCACCGGCAAGAAGGTCAACTGCGTGGTGTCGCTGCTGCAATTGGGTGGTGGCTGCGCGTTGTCCGATCCGAACCTCAATAACCAGCCGGCCACCGCCCGCCCACCGCCGGAAATCCCGGTCAAGCGCAATCCGATACCGGAAGGGAGTTGAGCGGGAAGACAGGACAACTTGGCCATGCTCGTCATCGTGCGGGCCTTGTCCCCATGGCAGCGCACGCAAGGAAGTTGTCCGGGGTTTCCCGGAATGTGATTCAATGTGAAGATCGGTGATTGAGGGATGGCAAGCCTGCTGGCTACCATTCCACAGCTGAGGAAGAATTTCGGGGGCCTGCCTGGCGCGTTCGCTGCAGAAGCCTCCCCGCAAAGGCTTGTCGTCCAGGAGGACAGCATAATGTTGATTTTGACCCGCCGCGTTGGCGAGACCTTGATGATCGGTGATTCGGTCACGGTCACCGTACTCGGCGTCAAGGGTAACCAGGTGCGTATTGGCATTACCGCGCCAAAGGACGTGGCCGTGCATCGCGAGGAAATCTACCAGCGCATCCAACGCGGCGAAGGCAGTTCGCCGGTGCATCCGGCTGAAAGCGAGGACGCGGCCAACTGAGCCGTTGCCGAAGCCGTCTCAAAGATTGCCGCAAGTGCGGCCTATCCGTTATCCTATTCGTTCGCGTCGCAGCCTTGGCAGCACGCAAATCCCCGGAGTGATGCCCGAGAGGCCGAAGGGGCTCCCCTGCTAAGGGAGTATAGGGTCAAAAGCTCTATCGAGGGTTCGAATCCCTCTCACTCCGCCAGTACCGGAACTTCTGTTCCAAAGGCTGGCAACACGGAAAACGGAATTGACGAACGCCTCGGCGATCAAGCATAATTCCGCTTCTGTCACACGCGCCCGTAGCTCAGCTGGATAGAGTACCTGGCTACGAACCAGGCGGTCGGGAGTTCGAATCTCTCCGGGCGCGCCATTACAGTAAGGAAATCAGTTACTTGGAACGCCAAGTGCTGATTTGCCAGCCTGAAACTAGCCTACGATTCGTAGCTGGAAGCTAGGCAGAAAAGGCCACCCCATGGGTGGCCTTTTTGTTTTTCGGATCCAGTGATTTCATCGCAGCGCAATCCGCTTTATCGCCTGCGAAGGCCTGCGGGTATCGCGTTTCGTTGATCGTACGATCAAAAAAATCCAGCCCGCGGGGGCCGCGCGACGCCTGATCAAGCTGTGCGGCGTTCCTGCGGGAACGGAGTGAATGCCTCCATCTGGTCTTTGTCCCGCACGGACGCACGACGCGTCAGCTTGGTCGGTGCAGGAAATTCGCCGTGGGCGAAAGCTTGTACATGGTCGAGCGCCCCAGTCCCAATTGCTCGGTGACTTGCTTCATGCGCAGTTGTTGTTCGACGGTCATCGGTGTTTCTCCAAGATTCGCGATTGATGCCCGTCGGCGTCCACCTCTGGGTAAATTTTCCCGTTAGATCAATATATTGGGATCGGAATCTGTCCAGGGACGTCCACTGGCATCCATGGGCAGTTTTTTTGTTTGTCAGGAAATTTCGGGGCACGTCCAGGTTCGATTTCTCCGCATTTCTGACGTCGCATTCCGGATGCGGCGCAACCGGCCCGGTTACCGGCCTGTCCATGTTGATTCCTGCGCAAAAGTGAGCCGGAGCCTCGGACGGTGGCGGATCCGCAACGTTGGTGGCCGGGTTCACCTGGAATTAACGCCGCATCGTTTCTTGTACCGCGTGCCGGGGGCAGCAGATCCTACATCTGTTCATTGGAGGCGCACATGTTTGAGTCCTTGATACGCGAAGCGGCCAGCCGCTTTCATTTGGGCGACAATGCAGGGCGCTTCGTGCGCTCTCTCGTCGACGCAATTTTCGATTCCAACAACGGTGGCTTCAGCGGGATGCGCAAGCGTTTCGCCGATGCTGGATCGGACGACCTGTTCGCGTCGTGGATAGGCACCACGCCAGGCGACAACGTGCTGCAGCCCGACCAATTCAGTGCGGGCTTCGGTCAGAACATCGCCGGTGGCATTGCCAGCAAGCTCGGCATCCCCGCCGCTGCGGTGAACATGGCTGGTGCCTGGCTGTTGCCGAAGATTGTGGGTCAGCTGACCCGCGGTGGCAGCATCCCGACTTCACGCCCGGCTGATTACGACCGTTGGTTCGCTGCGGCACCGACCGCGAGCTACACCGCTCCAGGCGGCGCATCCTCCGGTGGCGGCTGGTGGAAATGGCTGATCCCGCTGTTGCTGTTGATTGGGGCGTTCCTGCTGTTCCGCGGCTGCAAGAAGGATGAAGCGGTTGCGCCGGCCCCGGTCGAATCCGTGGCCACCACCGAGCCGGTCGCACCCGTGGTGCAGGCCAATCCGCGCTTCGGTTTCGAGAACGTGGACGGGAAGGTCACGGTCAACGGCCAGGTCGCCAGTGATGCCGACAAGACCAGGCTGTGGGATGCATTGAAGGCCACCTTCGGCGAGGCCAACCTGTCTGGCGACATCACGGTCGATGCGGCCACGTTGCCAGCCGGCTGGATGGACAAACTGATCGCGGCGCTGCCTGACCTCAAGGCCAGTGGCCTGAAGTTCGGTTTCGATGGCGACAAGCTCAACATCGACACCAGCGGTTTGTCGGAAGCCGAACGCTTCACCCTCAGCGACAAGCTGCGCGGACTGTTCGGCGGATTCGAGATCAGCGGCCTGTGGGATCGCGCCGCCGCCGCGCTCGCGGGCCTCAAGGCCGGCTTCGGTGGCGACGACTTGGTCAAGGCATTGAACCTCATGAATATCTATTTCGATACCGGTTCAGCCACGATCACCCGTGACAGCCTGGAAACCCTCACCAGCGCCGCCAACGCGATCAAGCAGGCGCCGGCGGATACGAAGATCGAAGTTGGCGGGCATACCGACAACACCGGTGATGCCGCCAGCAACATGACCCTGAGCCAGCAGCGCGCCGATGCAGTCGTCGCCAAACTTGGCGAACTGGGTGTGGCTGCCGGCACCTTGACCGGCAAAGGCTATGGCCAGGACAAGCCGCGCGCCGACAATGCCACCGAGGAAGGCAAGGCGCAGAACCGCCGAATCGAGTTCAGCGTGCTGAAGTGATCGATGCCAACTGGCAATGAAGACAAGCCGGCCAATGGCCGGCTTGTTTTTTTATGGCAATCGAACCCTTGTAGGAGTCTCCTGAAAGTGAGGGGGATTGCCGCTTGCATCAAGTGATTGCATGACCATTGCCACGCTGCGCAGCTTTTCATGGTTCTGAATTGGTATTTTGATGTTGCGGTGCAGGCTTTCGCTTTGCCATGCAGGCACGTAGGCTGCGCAGCGGATATGCGATTGCGTGCCTGACAATGGTATTGTCCATCGCGCATTTTCCTGCCGCCGAGATGGCGGTGAAGTCTCCCTGTCACGCCTTCGGGCGCCAACCAGAATCCAATCCATGACGATGCAGAAGCCGCAACAAACCCGCTGGTCGCAGTTCGGTGTGCTCATTACCGTGTTTTTCTTCTGGGGCTTTGTTGCTGCCAGCAACGACATCCTGATCCCGGTGTTCCGCAAGGCGTTCGACCTCAGCCATACGCAGAGCCAGTTGGTGTCGTTTGCGTTCTACATCGCCTACACGGTGGGTTCGCTGATCTATTTCGCGGTGTCCAAGGCGGCCGGGCAGGATCTGTTGAACAAGATCGGCTACAAGAACGGCATCTGCCTGGGCCTGGTGATTTCGGCACTGGGCACCTTGTTGTTTTATCCGGCGGCGAACATGGGTTCGTTCGCGCTGATGATCTCGGGCTTGTTCATCGTGGGCCTTGGCTTCTCGTTGCAGCAGATCGTGGCCAATCCGCTGGCGATCGTGATGGGCAACCCGGCCACCGGTGCGCAGCGCTTGACCATGGCCGGCGGCATCAACAATCTGGGCACTACCATCGGCCCGCTGCTGGTCAGCGTGGCGATCTTCGGCAGCGTGGCCGCCGGCAATACCGAGGCCAGCATCGAAAGCGTCAAGATCCCGTACCTGGTGCTGGGCGTGGCCTTCATCCTGGTTGCGTTGATGATCAAGTTCTCGTCGGTGCCGAACAAGATCGATCTGGACGCGGTCAGTGCGTCGGAGGCGCAGGATGAAGGCAAGCTGATCCACAAGAAGTCGGTCTTCGCCTATCCGCAGTTGGTGCTGGGCATGATTGCGATCTTCGTCTATGTGGGTGTGGAAGTGAGTACCGGCGCGCACTTGCCGGCGTATCTGGAGGAGCATCTGGGCGTCTCGACGGCGGCGGTGGCTCCATTCGTGTCCTTGTACTGGGCCAGCCTGATGATCGGCCGCTGGACCGGCGCGGCTGGTGCATTCGAGATGGGCGGCGGCGCGAAGAAAATGCTGGCGCTGATCCTGCCGTTCATTGCGTTTGCGGTGTATCTGGCGGTGAATTCGATCCTGGGGCACAACGTGTCGCAGTTCTATGGCTACGTCGGCGTGATCGTGGCCTTGATCGCGGTGACCTTGTTCAGTGGCGGCAACCCGGCGCGGATGCTGCTGTATTTCTCGCTGGCCGGCGCGGCGGCGCTGACCGCCGGCATCATTGGCGATGGCAAGTTCAGCGCGATGGCCTTCATCGCCTCGGGCCTGTTCTGCAGCACGATGTGGCCGTGCGTGTTCGCGCTGGCGATCGCCGGCCTGGGCAGCAATACCAACAAGGCCAGCAGCCTGTTGATCATGATGATCATGGGCGGTGCCTTGATCCCGCTGGCGCAGGGTGCGCTGGCGGATTTTGCCGGCATCCACGCCAGCTTCTGGGTCGGCGTGGCCTGCTTCGCCTATCTGGCGTTCTATGCGGTACGCGCGACCGCCGTGCTGAAGAAGCAGGGCATCGACCTGGACAAGCTGGAAGCCGAAGGCGGGCATTGATCCGCTTCATGCATGGCATGCGAAACCCCGGCTTGGTGCCGGGGTTTCTTTATGGAAAGAAATGATGTCGCCATCCCGGCTTGTGCCGGGGTGACGAACAAAAACGGAGTTGCTCAGGCTTGCGCTTTACCGCAGCGGTTCGGTGCGGGCGTAACTTCCTGGTGCGGGTCGCTTGCGCCAGTCATCGGCGGGGTCGTCCAGCAGGGACAGGCCTTCGACCTGATATTCGCAGCCGATCAGGGTCATGTCTTGCAGGCCCGGCTGCTGTACTTGATAGACCAGCAGGGCGTGGTGCGCGTCCAGTGCGTCGGGCAGCAGGGATTCGCCGAAGTAGGCATCGACACGGGCGGTGATCTCTGCGGTGTCGCCGGGAATGGCCAGCAGCACCCGGTTGGCAGCGATGATCACGGCATCACTGCGCTGGCCCCAGGCGTTGGCCGGGTCGGCCAGCCGGTACAGGTCCATGTCGGGGTTGGCGTATTGGCGTTCGGCTTGGGTGAAATCCTGCGGGCGCTCCCGACGCAGGCGTGGCAGCAGGTCGGGCAGTTGCATGTCGTCCAGGCGGCAGGCCAAGGCGGCGCTGAGCAGGTCCGCGCCGCCGGGGAGCATGGCCGGGGCTGTTGCGGCCGGGGTGTTGTCGGTATTGAGGGCTTGCTGTGCCGGTGCCGTGCCGGCCAGGGCCAGCAACGGCCACAGCAGGGCGACGGCCAGATTCAGGCGGGCGGCTCTTTTGGTTTCATATTCGGATCTGAATTTTCTTAATTTCATTTATTGTTTCATCAGTGAAACAGTCAGTCGGCCGTGGCACACTTAATGATCAACGGATATCGGAGCATCCTGCGGCCACTCAATTACCCGAGGGGTTGATCATGATTACCTTGCGGCCGGCCAATGAACGCGGCCATGCTGATCACGGCTGGCTGGATACTTGGCACAGCTTTTCCTTTGCCGGCTACCAGGATCCGGCGCATATGCACTGGGGCCCGTTGCGCGTCATCAACGACGACCGCGTGGCTGCCGGCCGTGGCTTCGACACCCACGGCCATCGCGACATGGAAATCGTCACCTATGTGCTGGACGGCGCGCTTGGGCACAAGGATTCGATGGGCAATGCGTCCAGCATCGTCCCCGGCGAGGTGCAGCGCATGAGTGCCGGTACCGGAGTGCGCCATTCCGAATTCAATTACAGCGACAGTGGTCAGACCCGCCTGTTGCAGATCTGGATCATCCCGGACAGATTCGGGGTGACGCCATCCTATGAGCAGAAAACCTTTGCTGATGCCGAAAAACGCGGCCAGTTGCGGCTGGTGGTCAGCCCGGACGGCGCGGCAGGTTCGGTGACCATCCATCAGGATGCGCGCATGCACGCAGGCTTGTTCGACGCTGACGAGAAGGCGGAACTACCGTTGGCAGGAGGCCGCCTGGGCTATGTGCACGTTGCGCGCGGCAAGGTGGAGGTGAATGGCCATCGCCTGTCCGCCGGCGATGCGTTGTTGATGCAAGACGAGCCACTTGTGCGGCTGGGCAATGGTCGCGATGCCGAGGTGCTGGTGTTCGACCTGCCGGCGTCGGGCTGGGAGCCGGAGGGGCGGTGATTGGTTATTGGTTTCCGGCAACCAGAAACCAACAATCCACTACTGTGGCAGCGCCTCGCACTGACGCCAGCGTACCGGCTCGTTGCTGCCGACGGGCGGGTTCATCTGCACGCGGGTCAGGGCCAAGTTGGGGTGCAACGCCAGTTCGGCGCAGACCAGCGACCAGGCGCGTTCCTCGTTGGTGGTGCGGTCCACCGCCAGGGTGGAGCGCGAAATCCAGATCCCGCGCAGCAGGCCGTCGGTGCTGCCCAGCATGCGTGACAGCGCCGCGCGTTCCTTGTCCAAATCGGCTTCGGAGGGTGGCGTGGTGGATGCAGGCGCGGCAGATTGTGTCGGGGCTTGTGCGGGTGCGGCGATGGGCTGGCTGCCAGTTGGCGTTGCGCTGGCGGCCGGCGTGTCCGGCATCGGCTGTGTCGTGGCGGGTTCTGACAAACCGGACAGCAACATGGTGGCAATGACGCCAATGGCGAGCGCCGCCAGCCAAGCGATACCAATGTGGCGCTTGGCGCGTGCAGCTGCGTTGCCGACCACCTGAGTGTGCAAGCCATTTTCGAGCAGTGGCTTGATTTCCGCCCACAGGCGCGGACCGGTGAGGATTTCGATGCCGTGGCGCGTGGCTTTTTCGCGGCCAGCGGCGTCAACCATGCCTTCGGTCACCAGCACGCCGCCTTGCGCGCCGCGCAGGCGCAGGTCGGCGGCGATTTCATCCATCGTGGCCGCGCCAATGCGATAGGCCGAACCATGCTTGCAGGCCAGCAGCAGGGATTTGCCGCCCTTGCGCAGCAGGAAGCTGGTGTCCTGCGCACGGACATCATCGCCTTCGGCATCGGTGGGGAGCTGGTAGCCGCGCCGTTCCATGGCCGCCAGCGCCAAGCGCGCAAATTCGCGCCAGCGCATGCCGGCCAGTGCCAGCAGGCCAGTGGCGGATTCATTCTGACGGCGGCGAACCAGCCAAAGATAGAGGGTGGCGACAAGGCCAACGAGCAGGGCGAGGGCGAACCCCGGAAACCAGGCGTGCATGGGGGCGGTGCAGAGGGGACAGAGAATTACAGTCTGGCGATTCTACGGCAACGGCAACCACAGCGCCGGCACGTGTGCGCAATGGCGGAAAACGGACACAAAAAGGCCCGCCAGTCCGAAGTCGTAAGGGGAGGGGAGCATACGTGCTTCGGTGGACTGGCGGGCCCGGAATTCAAATTACGCGCTCGGATGCTGCTTTGCAATAGGAAATTTCGACCAAGCAAGCTGCTGGCTGAATAGCACCTTTTATGGTGTTTGAGGCACCGTTTTGGCGCAAATGGCTGACATTGCGGATTGCGCACGGCTTTGAACAGGTTCTCAGGCTTCTCAGGCGAATTTTTCTTTCCAGCACCCTGCGGATTTCCGCTTCGATCGGGCCCTGCATCATCGACAGCATGAAGCCGAGTTTGGCATTGACCCGCAATTCCTGCGGGGCCAGTTCGATGCGGCCATCCACGCCGGAGCGCTTGAAGTGCAGGGTGTCGCCGGACCAGTCGCAGCGGCAGTCGAAACGTTCTGCCAGCTTGCGGGCAACGTCATCGACGACGGCGCGTGCTTCTTGCGGGTTGCGGTCATGCGAGTGGCGGATGTCGATGCTGGACATGGGGTGATCAGTGATTTGAGACGAGTGGTGGTTTGAAGCGCGGCCATTGTAAGGTCGCGCAAACTGGTAGTCTTCGCGCCAGTGGAAAAGTTGCACATTCAATTCAAGCAAGGCCAGCAGGCCGATTGGCCCCTCGAACCCGGTGTGCATCGACTGGCGCGCGGGGCCGATGGCGTGGCCGGTTTCGGCGGCATGCCGGGCACGCCACTGGTGCAATTTTGTGTGGACAAGCGCGGCCTGTGGTTGCAGGTGGCCGATGGCAACGGCAATGGTGTGCATGTCAACGGCCGGCCGGTGCGGCGCATGGCCTTGCTGCGCGCCGGCGACAGCATCCATGTCGATGGCGCGGAAATGCAGGTTCGCGGCCAGGCCAGGCCGTTGCCGGCCCATGCAGGTGCAAGCGTGCGCGAAGAGGTGGACGACCCTTGCATGGTCTTGCGCGGGGTCGGCGGCCCCTTGCATGGGCGCAGTTTCCCGCTGACCCGGCCGCACGACGTCGGCAGCGCCGAAGATGCGGACATTCGCATCGCCGAAGCCGGTGTGGCCCCCCGGCAACTGCGGCTGCAACGGCAGGGCCGGCAGGTTTGGCTGACCGGCCTGACGGCAGAACGCAGCGCTTGGGTCAACGGCGTGGCGGTGCGCGATGCGCTGCTGTCGGCGGGTGACCAGGTGGTGTTCACGCCGCAGGCGCGTTTCGTGCTGGACGTGCCGTGGCCAGCGGCCGCCACATTGGCGCCGCTGCCGGAGGCCGAAATCGACGACGCCCCCGAAATCGAAGTCATGTCGCTGCGGCAGTCGGCCAAACGCTGGCCATGGCTGTTGCTGGCGGCGTTGCTACTGGGTGCGGGCTTGAGCGCCTTGTTGTTGTTCGGGCGCGGCTGAGCAACCGGAAACGCCAGCCGTCGTTGTGCGGCACAATAGTCGGCTCCGAATAACCTGTTTCCCCGCATGACCCGCCTCTACAACTTCAGCGCCGGCCCGGCGACCTTGCCCGAGCCGGTCCTGCGCCAGGCCCAATCCGAAATGCTGGAATGGAACGGCGTTGGCGCTTCGATCGTCGAGATCAGCCACCGCAGTGCCGAATTCATCGAGGTCGCGGCCCGCGCCGAAGCCGACCTGCGCAAGCTGATCGCCATTCCCGACGACTATGCGGTGCTGTTCCAGGCCGGCGGAGCAACCACGCAACAGGCGCTGCTGCCGCTGAATTTCGCCCGCCCCGGCGGCAGCGCCGATTACGTGGTCAGCGGCCACTGGAGCAAGACTGCGATCAAGCAGGCCAAGCCGTATGTCGGCATCAACATCGCCGCCTCTTCCGAAGCCGGTGGCTTCACCGGCGTGCCGCCGCGCGACACCTGGCAGCTGGATCCTGCCGCCGATTACGTGCATATCACCGCGAACGAAACCATCCATGGCGTCGAATACCGCGGCGACGCGCCGGACGTTGGCAAGGTGCCGCTGTTCGCCGATTTCAGCTCCAGCATCGCTTCAGAGCCGATCGACGTATCGAAGTACGGCCTGATCTATGCCGGCGCGCAGAAGAACCTCGGCCCGGTCGGCATTGCCGTGGTGATCGTGCGCCGCGACCTGCTGGAGCGTGAAGGCCAGCCACGCGCCGACATCTTCGATTACCGCTCGCATGCAGCGAAGGATTCGATGCTCAATACGCCGCCGACATGGAACTGGTACCTGCTCGGCCTGACCGTGAAGTGGATGCTGGACGAAGGCGGCGTGGAAGAATTCGCGCGCCGCAATGCGGAGAAGGCGCGCATCATTTACAGCGCGATTGATGGCTCCGGCGGTTTCTACCGCAACCATGTATTGCCGGAATTCCGCTCGCGCATGAACATACCCTTCGTTTTGCCGGACGAAACCTTGACCGCGCGCTTCGTGGCCGAATCCAAGGCTGTCGGCCTGCTGGCACTGAAGGGCCACAAGGCCGTCGGCGGAATCCGCGCCTCGCTGTACAACGCCATGCCGATCGCCGGTGCGCAGGCGCTGGCGGCGTTCATGCACGAATTCGCGCAGCGCAATGGCTAAAAGAATGATGGAAGCATGATGGCGACGAAGCCGAAAAAAACTGCAAAGAAACCCGCGAAGGCAGTTGCGCCCAAAGCCGCCGCACCGACCGAAGTGAAACCGGTACTGGCCGACGTGCGCGCCAAGATCGACGGCATAGACCGCCAGATCCAGGCGCTGATCGCCGAACGTGCCGCGTTCGCCCTGCAGGTCGGCAAGGCCAAGGGCAAGCTGGCGCAGGCGGTCGATTACTACCGCCCCGAGCGCGAAGCCCAGGTGCTGCGCATGGTGGTGGATCGCAACGAAGGCCCGCTGCCGGACCAGGTGCTGGTGCACGTGTTCCGCGAAATCATGTCCGCCTGCCTGGCCCAGCAGGAGCCGCTGAAGATCGGTTACCTCGGCCCGGAAGGCACGCACAGCCAGCAGGCCATGCTCAAGCACTTCGGCCGCTCCGCACATGGCTTGCCGCTGGCGAGCATCGAGGAAGTGTTCCAGGAAGTGGAAAACGGCAACGCCGATTTCGGCGTGGTGCCGGTGGAGAATTCGGGGCAGGGCACCATCCAGGTCACGCTGGACATGTTCCTGACTTCGCAATTGAAGATCTGCGGCGAAGTGGAACTGCGCGTGCACCAGTACCTGCTGTCGCGTAGCGGGCATCTGGAAGACATCGAACGCATCTACGCGCATCCGCAATCGTTCGCGCAGACTTCATCGTGGTTGCGCGCCAATTTGCCGAAGGCGGAGAAGATCCCGGTTTCCAGCAACGCCGAAGGCGCGCGCCGCGCGCGCGGTGCCGACGATGCGGCGGCGATTGCCGGCGAGAGCGCGGGCCATGTCTATGGTTTGAAGAAAGTGGTGATGACCTCGATCGAGGACGACAAGGACAACACCACGCGCTTCTTGGTGATTGGCCGGTCGATCTTCCCGCCGTCGGGGCATGACCGCACCTCGGTGCTGGTGTCGATCCACGACAAGCCGGGCGCGCTGTTCGACGTGCTGAGCCCGTTTGCGCGGCACGGCATCAGCATGAACCGGATCGAGTCGCGGCCGTCGCACCATGCGAAGTGGGAATACGCGTTCTTCATCGACCTGGCCGGTCATGTGGACGATGCGGCGATGAAGGAAGCGATGGCGGAGTTGAACGCCCATGTGGCGCAGGTGAAGGTGCTGGGTTCCTACCCGGTGGCGGTGCCGTAAGCCTGTGATGAACCATCTGGATTTGCCGCCGGTTGCGGCTTTGCAAGGCGTGGTGCATTTGCCCGCGTCGAAAAGCATCACCATTCGCGCGTTGTTGTTGGCGGCGCTGGCCGAGGGCCACACCGAGCTGGTGCCGGTGTTGGCATCGGACGACGCACGGGTCATGCGCGAGGCGCTGAAGGCGTTGGGCGTGCCGGTGGATGATCTGGACGGCAATGGCGCGCGCTTGCGCGTGCATGGCGCAGCGGTGTTCCCGCAGCGCGAAGCAGACATCTTCGTCGGCAATTCCGGCTTGTCGGTGCGCACACTGGCTGCCGCGCTGGCATTTTCGGGCGGGCATTACCGCCTGCATGGTGTGCCGCGCATGCACGAGCGCCCGATTGGCGACCTGGTCGATGCGCTGCGCGCGCTGGGGGCCAACATCCGCTACGAAAACAACGAAGGCTATCCGCCGCTGTTGATTGCGCCGGCTAATGCGAATGCGCTGCGTGTGTGCAAGGTCAAAGGTGATGTGTCCAGCCAGTTCCTGACCGGTCTGCTGCAAGCCGCGCCGCTGGCCGCGCGCGAGGGCGATGTGGTGATTGAAGTCGAAGGCGAACTGATCTCCAAGCCCTACATCGAAATCACCTTGAACTTCATGGCGCGCTTCGGCGTGAACGTGGAGCGCAAAGGTTTCCAGCGTTTCGTCATTCGCAAAGGCAGCCGTTATCTTGCCCCGCGCGCGCCGGTGCAGTTGGAAGGTGATGCTTCGTCGGCTTCATATTTTCTGGCTGCCGGTGTCATCGGCGGCGGCCCCGTGCGGGTGACGGGCGTGGGCGCAGACAGCATTCAAGGCGATGCAAAATTTGCCGAGGTGCTGCGCCAAATTGGTGGCCATATCGAATACGGCGACGGCTGGACACAGGCCGCTCGCGCACCGCAGGTGCGCTTGCAGGCGATTGATTTCGATGCCAACGCCATTCCCGATGCGGCCATGACCCTGGCCGTGATCGCGCTGTTTTGCGAGGGCACCACCACCATCCGCAACATCGCCAGTTGGCGGGTGAAGGAAACCGACCGCCTTGCGGCCATGGCGACTGAACTGCGCAAAGTGGGCGCCATGGTGGAGGAAGGCGCGGATTACATCTGCATCACCCCACCGGAAAAATTATTGCCCGGCGCCAGCATCGACACCTATGACGATCACCGCATGGCGATGTGTTTCTCGCTGGTGGCGCTGGGCGGCGTGCCGGTGCGAATCAACGAGCCGAACTGCGTGGCCAAGACCTTTCCGGAGTATTTTTCGGTATTCCAGCGACTTGCGGGTTTGGCTGGCTAAGGCGACGCTGAACAAGTCACCGCGATGCGATGCGCCCCGGTTCGGGATGAACTGCAAGGCGCAAAGCGCAGACATGGCCGTCGCCATGGCGAGCATTTGCAACGCCGCAGATCGCCCGAAACGGGGATGCAGCGCGCGCGAAGGACTTGTTCAGCGTTGCCCTAAAGCCCTTACCGCCGCAAATCGAAGCTGATCGGAATATCCACGCTGGCCGCGACCGGCTGGCCGTCGCGTTGCGCGGGGGTGAAGCGCCATTGGCTCACCGCTTCCTGCGCGGCGCGGTCGAGTGCGCGCGAGCCACTGCGCTGGACGAAATCGACGTCGGTGGCCTTGCCGCTGGCATCCACCGCCACGCGCAGCAGCACGGTACCGGTGTCGCCGCGACGCATGGCCGAGGACGGATATTGCGGCGATGGACTTTGCGCAGCAATCGGCGTGGGCAGGCTGGCGTTGCCGGTGGTGGCGACGGGTGCAGCCGGAGCAGGGGCGGCAATCGGCACGGGTGTGGCGGCAGGTTCGGAAGCCGGCGGCGTTTCGTCGATGGCGACCGGTGGCGGGATTTCTTCCAGTGGCGTGGTTTCGCCTTCGCTGGCCTGCGGGCGCGGTTCTTCCATGCCGCTGGCACTGTCGTCGCCCGGCAGTGGCGCGGGCAGGGCTTCGATGCTGCTTTCGCCGGTCTGGGCGGTTGGTTCGGCGGTGTAGAAGCCATCGTCGCGACCCATCCACCAGACCAGTGCGAACAGCAGCAGGCCGATGCCTGCGGCAATGCCGGCAATGCGCAGCGCGCTGCGGGGCAGGCGGAAAACAAGGTGGGAATCGGAAGCTTGTTGCGAGCGGGGGGCATGGGATTTTCCTCGAATCGCGCCGATTCTGGCATAGCCAGGGTGAACGGTGCGGGCAGGCGGGCCGATAAAAAGCGATAATCGGCAACCACTCACGCACCTGTTTCGCCATGCTCGATCCCGCACTGCTCCGCAACCAGCCCGCCGAACTCGCCGAACGCCTGCGCACCAGTCGCGGCTTCACCCTGGACGTGGCCGCACTGGAATCGCTGGAAGCCCGCCGCAAGCAGATCCAGGTGCGCACCCAGGAATTGCAGAACCTGCGCAACACCAAGTCCAAGGCCATCGGCCAGATGAAGGCCAAGGGTGAGGACACCACGGCGATCATGGCCGAGGTGGCCGGTTTCGGCGACGAGTTGAAAGCCTCGGAAGCCGAGCTGGAAAAAATCCGCGCCGAACTGGACGCCATCGCCCAGGGCATTCCCAACCTGCCGAATGAAAGCGTGCCGCCGGGCGAAGACGAAGCCGGCAATGTCGAGCAACATCGCTGGGGCAATCCACGCAGCTTCGATTTCGAAATGAAGGACCACGTTGACCTGGGCGCGCGCAATGGCTGGCTGGATGGCGAAACTGCCGCGAAATTGAGCGGCGCGCGCTTCACCGTGCTGCGCGGGCAACTGGCGCGGCTGCACCGTGCGCTGGCGCAGTTCATGCTGGACCTGCATACCGGCGAACACGGCTACGAGGAAACCAGCGTGCCGGTGATCGTCAACGCCGACAGCCTGTACGGCACCGGCCAGTTGCCGAAGTTCGAGGAAGACCTGTTCGCCACCCAGTTGGGCGACAATCGCCGCTACCTGATCCCGACCGCCGAAGTGCCGCTGACCAATATCGTCCGCGATTGCATTGTCGAGGACGCGCAACTGCCGATGCGCATGACTGCGCATTCGCTGTGCTTCCGCAGTGAAGCCGGCAGCGGCGGGCGCGACGTGCGCGGCATGATCCGCCAACACCAGTTCGAAAAGGTCGAGATGGTCAGCATCGCTCGTCCGCATGAAAGCGCCGACGAGCATGAACGCATGACCCGCTGCGCCGAAACCGTGCTGGAAAAACTCGGCCTGCCGTACCGGCGCATGTTGTTGTGCAGCGGCGACATGGGTTTTTCCGCAACCAAGACCTATGACCTGGAAGTCTGGCTGCCTTCGCAGCAGACCTATCGCGAGATTTCCTCGTGCAGCAACTGCGGTGATTTCCAGGCCCGGCGCATGCAGGCGCGCTGGCGCAATCCCACCACCGGCAAGCCGGAACCGCTGCACACGCTCAACGGCTCCGGTGTGGCCGTCGGCCGCTGCCTGATCGCGGTGATGGAGAACTATCAGAACGCCGACGGCAGCATCACCGTGCCCGACGTGCTGCGCTCGTACATGGGTGGTGCGGAGCGGATTGCGTAGGGACGGCCAAGGCAACTCATGCTTTTGCTCCGACGAACACGCTGACGCATGTTCGTCATTCCCGCGAAAGCGGGAATCCAGTGCCTTTGATCTTCGGACAGGTCGCCGCAATCATCACGAAAGACACTGGATTCCCGCTTTCGCGGGAATGACAAGCAAAGACGATAAGCTTTTCCCGTCTCCCGCTTTCCTACTTGTTGCGCTCGCGGGACAATGCGGATTTAATGCATGTAGTCGTTCCAAAGTCGGAACCCATGACATGCAAGACCTCAACGACCTGTACTACTTCGCCATGGTGGTCGATCACGGCGGCTTTGCCGCCGCCGAGCGCGCGCTGGGCATCCCCAAATCGCGCCTGAGCCGCCGCATCAGCCAGCTGGAAACCGACCTGGGCGTGCGCCTGCTGCAACGTTCCACCCGCCGTTTCGCCGTCACCGACGTCGGCATGAGCGTGCACCGCCACGCCCAGACCATGCTGGCCGAAGCGCAGGCCGCGCGTGAAGTGGTTGATCGCCTCAGCGCCGAGCCACGTGGCGTGGTCCGGGTCAGCGTGCCGGTGGCGGTGGCGCAGATGCAGTTGCCGAAAATCCTGCCGCAATTCCTCGACAAGTACCCCAAGGTGCGGCTGCAACTGCACGTCAACAACCGCCGCGTGGACATCATCAACGAAGGCTACGACGTGGCCCTGCGCGTGCGTGCCAAGCTGGACGACGACGGCAGCCTGGTGATGCGCAGCTTCGGCCAGATCCAGCAACTGCTGGTCGCCAGCCCGAAATACCTCAAGCGCGCCGGCCGCCCGCAGACGCCGGAGGACCTGGCCGAGCACGTCACCCTGAGCATCAGCGAGGACGAGGCGCGCCAGCGCTGGGAACTGCATGGCCCCGATGGCGAAGTGCGCCGCATCGACCTGCAGCCACGGCTGATGGGTTTCGATTTTCCCTTGCTGCAATCGATGGTCAGGGACGGCTACGGCATCACCCTGCTGCCGGAAACCGTCTGCGCCGAAGCCGTGCGCAAGGGCGAACTGGAAGTGGTGCTGCCGGAATGGTCGCTGCCGCAAGGCATCTGCCACGCCGTGTTCGCCAGCCGCCGCGGCCTGCTGCCGGCGGTGCGGGTATTCATCGACTTCCTGGCCGAATACCTGCCCCGGCAGATCGAGGAATCGCGGCTGGACTGCGGCGGCAAATGCGCGGAGATGACCGGCAAGGCATCGCCTGCGTTGGCGGTGGAAGCCTGACGCGCGAATCGTGCGAAAATGTGCAGCGTCGCCGGAAGTGCAGGGCGACGAAAACAACTTTGGAGAGATGGCCGAGCGGTTTAAGGCGCCGATCTTGAAAACTTGTGTTCAGGCAGTACGCGAATAGCAGAAAGCAGAGTAAAAACAAAGTGTTAGCGTTTTTGCATTGGCGCTGTAGTTAGCGCCGTTTAGCGCATTCCTAGCACATCACAGAAAACGGTGGGTTGGCCGAGCGGTTGAAGGCACTAGTCTTGAAAACTAGCAAGGGGGTGACCCCTTCCAGGGTTCGAATCCCTGACCCACCGCCATCAAAATAGCGCGGCATCCGAAACAGGGAGCGTGCATGCAGCCCAAGACCATCGCCTGACAGCTTTTCTTCACCACGGTGCGGATTGACACCGTCGCGGCGAATGGTGCCCAGGGTTCCGGTACGGGCTTCTTCTTCAATCTAAGATTGACGGCAATGAGTATCTGTTCGTCGCAACGAACAAGCATGTCGTGATGGGCATGAGAGAGGGGCGCTTTTCGTTCCTGAAACAGAAGGATGGGCACCCCACTCTTGGCGACGGGTTCAACCTGCACATGGGGCAACAGGACTGACTGGCCGAAGATGTAGTTTGGTCACCCAGACACGAACATCGACATTGCCGTCTGTTCGCTGGCGCCACTGCTTGAATTTGTGAAGCAGCAGCACTGCACGGACTTGTTCATACGGGCTGTGGAAACAAGCATGATTCCAACGCCTCAGCAGGTGACGAAACTGGATGCGGCGGAGTCCGTGACGTTCATCAGCTACCCGAATGGTGTCTGGGACAGCAAGAATCTTCTGCCAGTTGCGCGGCGCGGTACTACTGCCAGCCCTATCGAAGTGGACTTTGAGGGCACGCCACGTTTTCTCATTGATGCATCGGTATTCGGTGGGTCTAGTGGCAGCCCGGCCTTCATTCTGAATCGCATGGATCATGGGCGACCAAGGAAGGCAGCCTCGTAGCTGGCACCCGGTTTTACTTCGTCGTCGTGATCGCCGCCGTGTTCTTCCGCACCCATCTGAACCATATCATTCCGGTACCGATTTCCACACAGGTTCAGTCGATGGCGAAGCAGCAAGAGATATGATCGACTGCGGTTACGGCCCCAACGCATGCCGTACGGCGGCGATGAACTTCGGGTCCGTGCGGCTGCCGAGTTGTTCGCTGCGGGCCAGGATGCGCCCGTCCGCGTCCAGCAGGATCAGCGCGCTGGAGTGGTTGAATTCGCCATCGGCCAGTTGCCGGTAGCGGATGCCGAGGACGCCTGCGACTGCGCGCACGTCATCGGCAGATGGCGAGGCCAGGGTCCAGCGCGTGCTATCGAGCTTGCGTTTTTCCACCACCGATTGCAGCGCCGCAGGCGTGTCGCGGGGTGGATCCATGCTGATCAGCAGGATACCCAGCCGCCGCTGCTGCGCCGGCGTCAGGTTCTTTTCGATGGCCTTGCCCGAATCGACGATCAGCGGGCAGATGTACTGGCACGAGGTATAGAACATGGATACCAATTGCGGCTTGCCCCGGCGCGTGCGCCAGTCCGTGCTGCGGCCAGCCTGGTCGGTCAGGCGCAACGGCAGTTGATAGACCGAATCGGACGGCAACGATGCAGGTTGTGCAGCGCTTGCCGTGATGCTGACCAGTATCAGCATGCCGGCGATCATCGCGAATGTGGCGAAGCGTCGTTTCATCGAATTCATGGCGTGCTCCTGGCGCAGCGGAAGCCGAGGTTGGCGGTGGCGTTGGCGGCCTCCAGCGAGGACAACATCGCCACCCGCATCAACACCGCGTAGTTGTCGCGGTCGTCCATCGACAAAGCGCCCGCGCCGCAGAATTTCGCGGTGTCCGCGTCGCCCTGGTTGCGGTTGTCGGCGGAAACCATCAGCGAGGAATAATCATCGGCCCATTCCCACACCAGTCCGTGCAGGTCCTGCACGCCGTATGCGTTGGCCGTTTGCAAACCGACGCGCGGCAATGCGGTATTGGAGGGCCGCGAATACCAGCGCAGGATGCGTTCGCGCCAGGCCGGGTCCTTGCGCGCATCGCGGCGGGTTTCGTCGGCCGCTGCCGCGTATTCCCATTCGTTCCAGCTTGGCAGCCGTGCACCTTGCGCCTGGCAGTAGGCGTCGGCGGCAAGCCAGCTCACCCAAGTCACCGGTTGTTGCGGCAATGCATTGGCACCGAGTTCGGTCGCGCCTTGCCAGTGCGACAGGTAGCGCGATTCGGCCAGAACGCCGGTGACACGATCGCGTCGCCATTGCGGGTTGGCCTGCACGAATGCCAAGAACTGCGCATTGCTGACCGGCGTACGCATCAACTGGAATGGCGCGATGCGTACGCCGTCCTTCGCATCCTCGTAGCGCAGCGCACTGCGGAAGGTGCCGCCCGGCAGCGCCACGTAGTCCTGCGCCGCCGCATTGGCGACGGCGCAGGACAGGGCGAAGGCGAGCAGGACGGCACAGCGCATTTCAATGCTCCGCGCCGCCGGCGTTGGCCGGCTTGGTGGCACGCGCCTTGGCGGCATCCTCACGGCTGACTTCGCCGCCGGGGTTGCCCCAGCTGTTGAGCACATAGGTGCCGATGTTTGCCACCTCGTCGTCGGTCAGTTGCGCCATCGGCGGCATCAGCGACTCGTAATCCTTGCCGTTGACCGTGACCTTGCCCTGCAGGCCATGCAGCATGATCTGCGAGATGCGCTTGGGATCGGCGGCGATGTAGTCGGACTTGGCCAGTGGCGGGAACACGCCGGCCAGGCCTTCGCCATTAGGCTGGTGGCAGGTGGAGCAAGTACCGGCGAACAGGATCTTGCCGGCAGCGATGCGCTCCTCGCGGGTGATCTTGCCGCTGGCCGCGGCCGCGGCTGCGGCACCGACGGCGGCGGTGGACGGCGTGCCGACGGCCTTGTCGCCCAGATAGACCTCATCGACTTCCTTGCCGGAATAGATCGTCTTGTTCTCGGCGCCGTCGGCCTTGAGGATCGCCAGCGCGCCCTTGTTGAAGGCACGGAAGATGCTGTGGTCAACCAGCACGTAGCTGCCTGGCACCTCCATGTGGAATTCCATCATCGCTGCGCCGCCGGCGGGGATCAGCGTGGTCTGCACGTTTTCCTGATAGTGCTTGCCACCTTCGTACCAGACCTTGTCGAAGATCTCGCCGATGACGTGGAAGCTGGATACCAGGTTGGGGCCGCCGTTGCCGACGTACATGCGCACCGTTTCGCCGACGTTGGTCTGCAGTGCATTTTCGTTGGTCATCGAGCCTTCGCGGCCGTTGAACAGCACATAGGTCGGGTTCTCGTCGATGGCCTTTTCCATGTCGAAGGCCTGCAGGCCCTTGTCGTGGTATTTGCCGGCCGTGTAGAAGTCGCCCTGCATCACGTAGTACTCGCGATCAACCTTGGGCAGGCCTTCCGGCGGCTCGACAAGGATCAGCCCGTACATGCCGTTGGCCACGTGCATGCCCACCGGCGCGGTGGCGCAGTGATAGACGTACAGGCCGGCATTGAGCGCCTTGAAGGTGAATTGCGACTGGTGGCCCGGTGCGGTGAAGCTAGACGCAGCGCCGCCGCCGGGGCCGGTCACACCATGCAGGTCGATGTTGTGCGGCATTTTGCTGTCGGGCATGTTGCGCAGGTGGAACTCCACCGTGTCGCCTTGGCGCACGCGGATGAAGCTGCCCGGCACCGTGCCACCAAAGGTCCAGAACGTATAGGTTGAGCCTTCGGCGATTTCCATTTCCTTCTCGACTACGTCCAGCTCGACGATGACCTTGGCCGGCGCGGTACGGCCGGTGGCAGGCGGCACCAGCGGCGGACTGGTCAGCACGGCCTTGACCGGTTCGCCTTGCGGCGGGCCGAAATCGCCATTGGCCGAGCCACTGGCGTTGCCGCTGCTGGCGGTGGCGGATTGTGGGGAATCGTTGCGGCACGCGGATAGTCCGAATGCGACTGCCAAGGCCAGAATCGTGGCGGAAAAACGAGCTGTGGTTTTCATCTGGGTACTCCCGGTTGGAGAGGGTTGCCTAGGATCGGCTGCAAGCATTGCGGTTGTGGCTGGGAACTGTATTGATCCGGGTCAAGTCACGGCCATGCGCAGCGCACAGGCAGTGGTTTGTTTGACTTGGGTCAAGTGCGGGCGTGATCGACATTCAACCCAGCAGCGGCAGCAGCCAGCCCAGCGGGTGGTGGAAGCGGGCAATGCCGTACATGAATACGAACGTGGCCAGCGCTGCGACATAAAAGCCCGCCCGCTGCGCGCGGGTGCGTTGCGGGCGCATTGCCAGCACCCCCAGCAACACATAGGCCACCAGCAGGCACAGCTTGAGGGCCAACCAGCCGTTGGCGAACAACGCGCCGGGCAATATCGAAAACAGCATCGTGGCGGAGGTGAGCAGGATCGTGTCGATGGTGTAACTGGCATAGCGCGGCAACCAGTGCCGTGGCCAACGCGCACCCAGCAGGGCCGCACCACCGCGCAGTGCGAACAGCGCGCCGCTGCACATCACCGCGTGCACGTGGGTCCATTTGATCTGCGGGTAGAACTCCATCAACGGTGACATGCGTGATTCCTCGTCAACCGGTGCGGCCGTCCGCACGCGGACGCAGGTAGATCGACAGCGAGCGCAACACCCACGGCAGGAATGCCGCCAGCCAGCCTGCCGCAGCGATTGCCTGCCAGAGATAGCTGTCCGGGGCGATTTCGGCAGCAATGCGAACCACCGCGACCAATTGCAACGCCACGGATGCGAACCAGCCCACCGCTGGCATCGCCATCGGCCTGCCAGAATGCCCTTGGGTGACCCGCGTCACCATCGCCACCAGCAAGCTGCCGAAGAAACCGATGAACAAGGCATGCGCCGGCCCGCGCCCCAGCACGAAGGCACTGGTCAGCGCATACGCCACGCTTTGCGCCGCGTACAACGCAAAAGCCACCGGCAACCACGCAAAGCCGGCAAACAACACCCACAAGATGCCCGGTGCCTTGCCCAGCGGCCACCAGCGCCACAGTACCCAGGCGGCACCTACGGCCAGCGCGGCATCGACCGGCCACAGCCAGGCATAGGCGTGGACCAGTTCCAGCGTCATGTGGATCAACAACAGCACCCACATCGCCGCCAGCAACCACATCGGCCGCCACGCGCGATAACCCGGCACCACATTCCCTGCGAAGAACGGGAACATCCGGTGCGCCACCGTCAAATACACCGGCAGCAGCAGGCCGAAGCTGCCCAGCTTGATCGAAGCGAACACCGCCCACGCGCTGTCGCCATGCAGGAACACGACCATCGCCATCAGCCCGGCAAAACCCAGCGCCAGCGCTGCGAAGCACGACCACGCATGCCAAGTCGGCCCGCGCCCGGCGCGGCGTTCGGCCAACAACACGCGCAGCAATTGCAGCAGTCCGTAACCCCAGCCGGCCAGCGACATCAACACGCCCACATGCACCATCGCCGCCAGTCCGCACAACATGCCGCCGACCACCGCCAACTGCCCGCCCAACAGGCCCAAGCCCACCGGCACGTAATGCCAGCGCGACAGGTCTGGCATGCCCATCCAGCGCGGGAAGGTGGTCATCAGGAAGCCGAACATGAAAGGCGGCAGCAACTGGTACTGCATCACGAAAGCATGGATCCAGCCGCCAAACGGCGTGCCATCGGGCAAGCCGATGACCTGCCAGCGCGCATCGACCAGCCACAGCAGCCACCATGTCATCGCCAGCAGCACGTTCACCGCACCGACGAAGAACAACAGCCGATGCGGCGCCTGCGCCAGCATATGCGGCGAGAGGGAAGCGGAAGATTGCGGAACGGCCATGCGCACACTATCCGCGCGGATGTTGGCGGTTGCCTTGATGCAGGTCAGGTGTGGGGGATTTGGCGATGCCAGGGTGAGTGGTTGGCTACGTTTATATAGACCGAGTGGAGGTGCCGGCATATAATCGGGCTAGGTGCCCACCTTACTTGCACACGAGTAAAAAATGGCGTTGCTTATCAGGTACTGAAAACCTTTTTTTGAGCCTCGTCGTCGGAGACTTAAACGTGTGCGTCTGACCCGAAACTGACGTGGCATCCATAAAAGGTCTGTTATGAAAATCAAGGAACTCGCGTATTCCACGCAGCAGCAGCTCCAAGCCAGCACAGGTGTCTCCTTCAGGAGAACCCACATCTACGAATTGTTGGCGGCATCTTTTGGCTTCAACTCTCATGCCGCGTTTGGTATTGACACCTTACTGGTGAGACATCGTCCGGGCGGCAGTCGGTCAGTTTTACGGGATGCGCTTATTAGACGGCGTTGCATGGAGCTGGGGTATCAGCCTGATATTGCGACATCAGTAGTTTCAATACTGAAATCCTTCTTGGCAGAACAGCAGATCGGTGCTGTCAGCCTATCGTCATTGATCAGTTACTTGCGAGATGAGTGGCCCATCCAGGACGATGAACCTGGGTACGATGAGGAGCATCTATTCGGCGCTGTTCACGAAATGTGTGATCCGATTCTTCTTGACGGATTGGGTACTGCTGCGAGCAAGGGCAATGCTTCGGCTCATTACGCGCTGGCATTGATACATTCTCCTGACGACGAAAATGCCCCGAATGCAATGAATTCTTACTGGTACTTGCAGGGACAGCAGGGTCATGTCTTGAAGGGGGCGGAAAAAGAGTGGGCCGAAGCATATGAGTCCCGTATGGTCAATATGGAGAAATGCCGTCTCCATTTGAAGGAGGCTGGTCGCTTGGGTTGTCAAGATGCACTTCTCGATCTGGCGGATCGATTTGGTGATCCGTCATTCTTCGAGCAACCACGTTGTGATGTTGATGCTGATCCAGCAGAAGTTGCCGCTGTCGCGAAGCGCATGGGACGTACTGCTGATGTAATACGTTGGCTGACCCTTGCTGCCGAGGGCGGAGACACGGATGCCATGCTCCAGCTTATTGAAGAATACGACCATGATGATCTGCTGCGATGCTGGACTTGGGTGTACCTCTCCCAGTTGGTCGGAATGGATCTGACACAGGATGCGTACGTTGCGATCAACGAGGACGGTTTAGACTACGACGATGACGTCGGTGGCCCGGCCTATGTCGCAGGGCGTGGAGGGGTTCGTCTCGAACAGCTTGCTCCGGCGCAAGATGCTGCTGCCAGGCTCGCTGCACAGAAGCTGTTTGAGCAGCAAGCGTAGCTCAAGGCTGGGGTAAGCAAAGCAAACCCCAGCCTTGTGCGGTTATGTCTGCGGTAATGTTGGGATTTGCTTCGCTCAGCCCAACCTATACCTCTCTCGGTATCTACAGCTTCCCGATGAAATGAAAGCGGCCTGGCCATTTCCGACCGGGCCGCATGGGGTTTTGTCAGTGCTTGTCTTCGATCCGTGCCGTGGCGCGATCACGCCCCAGCCACAGCTTCAACACGAACACCGCCAGGGTCATCGCGCCGACGCTGAAGATCACGTCGCCGGGCATGCGCATCCACACCAGCATGTCGATGATCGGGCGGTTCATGAATTCCGCCGAACGCGCTAACCAGTAGCCGTGTTCCAGCGCGGCGTTGAGTTGCAGCACTCCCATCGGCAGCAGGGTCAGCAGCGCCATCAATGCCAGGCCGATGTTGAAGGTCCAGAACGACGCGCGCAGCAGGCCTTCGGGCCAGTGTGCGTGCGGGCGCATGCTGCGCAGGCAGAACAGCATCAGGCCGATGCCGAGCATGCCGTACACGCCGAACAATGCGGTGTGGCCATGCAGCGGCGTCAGGTTCAAGCCCTGCATGTAGTACAGCGCCAGCGGGGTGTTGATCAGGAAGCCGAACAGGCCTGCACCAACCAGGTTCCAGAAGCTCACCGCCAGGAAGAACATGATCGGCCACTTGTAGCGTTCCATCCACGGCGTGGCGCGGCTGTGGCTCCAGGTTTCGTAGGCTTCCAGGCCGATCAAGGCCAGCGGCACCACTTCCAGTGCCGAGAAGCTGGCGCCCAGCGCCACCGCCGCCGTGGTCGTGCCGGCGAAGTACAGGTGGTGGAACATGCCCAGCACGCCGCCGGTCAGATACACGATGGTGGCGAACAGCACGTTGATGGTGGCCGACTTGCCGCGCAGCAGGCCCAGCTTGACGAACAGGAAGCTCATCACCGCCACGGCGAACACTTCGAAGAAGCCTTCCACCCACAGGTGCACCACCCACCAGCGCCAGTATTCGACGACGGAAATGTGGCTGTGCTCGCCCCACATCAGGCCGGCACCGTAGAACAGGCCAATGGCTATCGTCGAAAGGAACAGCAAACCAACGATCGAGGACATTTCATCCCTGCGCTTCAGCGCCGGCCACAACGCGCGGCCGACCAGCGCCAACCACACCAGCAGGCCGACGAACAGGAATGCCTGCCAGAAGCGGCCGATGTCAACGTATTCCCAGCCCTGGTGGCCGAACCAGAAGTTGTGTTCCAACCCCAGCTTCTGCATCACCGCGAACCACTGCCCGGCGAATGCGCCGACCACGATGATCAGCAGGCACACGAACAGGAAGTTGACGCCGGCACGCTGGAATTTCGGCTCGTGTCCGGAGATCGCCGGGCCGATGTACAGGCCGGTGCCCAGCCACGCGGTGGCGATCCACAACACCGCCAGTTGCGTATGCCAACTGCGGGTCAGGGCATAGGGAATGAACTCGGCGATCTTCAGGCCGTAGGCTTCCTGGCCTTCGACCTGGTAGTGCGCGGTGGTTGCGCCCAGCAGGATCTGCACCAGGAACAAGGCAATCACCACCCAGAAATACTTGGCGGTGGCGCGCATCGACGGGGTGATGGTCAGGCCCAGCAGCGGATCCTGCGCCGGCGGCGTGGGCAGCGCTTCCTTGCCGTGATAGACGGCGTAGTGCCAGGCCAGCAGGCCGATGCCACCGATCAGGAACAGCAGCGAAAACATCGACCACATGAAGTTGTCCGAGGTCGGCTTGTTGCCGACCAGCGGCTCATACGGCCAGTTGTTGGTATAGGTGCGATTGGCGCCGGCGGCGCGATCCGTGCCGGCGGCCCATGCGGTCCAGAAGAAGAAACCGGTCATCGCGCGGCGGTTGTCCGCATCGGGCACGGTGTCTTCGCGCATCGCGTAGGCTTCGCGCAGGTCGCGCGTGCTCGGGTCGTTGGAGAACAGGCTTTCGTAATGTGCCGCGACCTGGCTGATCGCCTGTGCACGCATGTCGCTGACCACGATCTCGTTCTTCGTCGCGTCGAAGGTATTGCTGCGCATCAGCGGCTTGATCGCGGCTTGTATCTTGGCCTGCTCGCCTTCGCCCAGTTCGGCATACGGCATGCCGGTGTCGGTGCGGGACTGCAATTCCAGCAGCGCTTCGGCTTCGCGATGCAGCCAGTCGGCCGACCAGTCCGGCGCAACCAGCGCGCCGTGGCCCCAGATCGAGCCCAATTGTTGCCCGCCGATGCTTTGCCAGACCTGGCGACCGCGGTCGATGTCGGCGCGGGTGTAGAGCACCTTGCCATTGGCGGCGACCACGCGGTCGGGCACCGGCGGCGCGGTATGGACCAGGTCCGAGCCCAGCCAGAGCATGACGGCGAAGCTGGCAACCAGCAGCGCCCCCAGGCCCAGCCAGAGCCGTTTGGTGATGGACATGCCTCTCTCCTTTGGTTTTGGACGAGGGGCATGATTGGCGGCGGCGGCATGGGCCGCCATGACCTAGGTCAACTGCGCGCGGGGTTGTGCCGGTACGGTGAATTCAACCGCGCAGAACAGGGCTGGCCAGTGCTTCCAGGGCCTCGCGGTTGGCCAGTTCCAGCTCTCGCCGATCCACCACCAGCAAGCCATCCTGCTGGAAGCGCTTTAGCACGCGGCTCACCGTTTCCGGGGCCAGCCGCAGGTAGTTGGCGATGTCGGTGCGCGCCATCGTCAACTGGAAACGATTGGGCGAGAAACCGCGTGCCGCCAGTCGTCGCGACAGGCCAATCAGGAAGGCCGCCATGCGCTGGTCGGCGCTCCAATCGCCGGCCAGCAGTGCGGCGCGGCCGATGTCGCGGCTGAGCAGACGGAACAAATGCCGCTGCAAGCCCGGCAACCGTGTCGCCAGCACCGAAATCTGCGGGAACGAGAACCGGCACAGCATCACCGTGTCCAGCGCGATCGCATTGCAGGGATAGTGGTCGCCGTCGATGGCATTCAGCCCGATCACCTCGCCGGGCAAATGGAAACCCAGTACATGCTCGCGGCCATCGCGATCGATCACATAGGTCTTGACCGTGCCGGCGCGCACGGCGGCGATGGCTTCGAACGGTTCGCCTTCGCGGAAGAGATGCTCGCCGGCATGGAAAGGCCCCACGTGTTCGACCAGCACGTGCAGGTCGCGCAATGCGGACTTGTCCATGCCCTGTTCCAGGCAGGCCTGCGAGAATGCGCAGGTGGAGCAGAAGCGCAACGCATTGCCGTCGTCGGCCATGATGCGGTCGTCAAGCCGCGGGAACGAGGCAAGGCTCACGCACGATTCCTTGCGTGGTTCGGTCTGCGATTCAAATCGCACGTGAAAAACGGGGTGCAGGCGTGTCGGATGGCTGGTCGAGATAGCGGTCGAAACACATGGCGATGTTACGCAACATCAGCCGTCCGCGCGAGGTGGCGCGCACAAAACCGTCGCCAAGCTCCACCAGCCCATCCGCCGCCAGCGGGTGCAGGCGATCCAGCGCCGTTGCGAAATATTCGCGGAATGAAATCGCATAGCGGTGTTCCAGCGCATGCACCGGCACTTCGCCCTGACACATCAACGACTGGATCAGGTCGGCGCGCAACTGGTCGTCTTCGTCCATGTGCATGCCGCGGAACACCGGCAGCCGGCCTTCGTCCAGTGCAATCTGCCAACTGGGCAGGTCGCGCGGATTCTGGCTGAAGGTATCGCCGATGTGGCTGATCGCGCTGACCCCAAGCCCGACCAGGTCGCTGTCGGCATGCGTGGTGTAGCCCATGAAATTGCGGTGCAGCCCGCCACGCGCCTGCGCCGCGGCCAGTTCGTCGTCGGGCAGGGCGAAGTGGTCCATGCCGATGTAGGCATAGCCGGCTTCGGTCAGCCGGGTGATCGCCAGTTGCAGCAACGCCAGGCGCGTTTCCGCATCGGGCAAGTCGTCCGCCTGTATCTGTTTCTGCGGCTTGAACAGATGCGGCATGTGCGCATAGCCGTACACCGCCACGCGATCCGGGCGCATCGCCACCACCGTGTCCAGCGTGTTGGCGAAACCTTCCCGCCGCTGCTTCGGCAGGCCATAGATCAAATCGACGTTGATCGAGCGGAAACCGTTGGCGCGGCAGGCTTCGATCACGGCGCGGGTTTCTTCCACGCTCTGCACGCGGTTCACCGCTTCCTGCACGGCCAGGTCGAAATCCTGCACGCCGAAACTGGCGCGGTTGAAGCCGATGCGCGCCAGTTCTGCGATGTCCTGCGGTGAAACGAAGCGCGGATCCAGCTCGATGGAGATGTCTCGATCAGCCGCCGACGAGAAATTGAAATGACTGTGCAACGTTTCCACCACCTCGCCCAGTTGCGCCGGCGAGAGGAAGTTCGGCGTGCCGCCGCCGAAATGCAGTTGGATCACTTCTCGGTCGCGGTCGAACAACTGCGAGGTCAGCGCGATCTCGCGGTACAGCCGCGCCAAGTAGGCATTGCCGCGCACCTTGTCACGGGTGATGATGCGGTTGCAGCCGCAGTAGAAGCACGGGCTTTCGCAGAACGGCACGTGCACGTACAGCGACAGGCGCCGCGGGATCGGGTCGCCATTGCTGGCCGTAGCCGCCGCCCGCAGTTGCGCCTCGCCGAAGCCCGCATGGAATTGCGGTGCGGTCGGGTACGAGGTATAGCGCGGCCCAGGCCGGTCGTAACGGCGCAGCAGCTCGGCATCGAAAATCATCTGTTTCATGGGCAAGCATTTCACGCCGTGGCGGCGCTGCGCGCATTGACCAGGATCAAGCAAAGGGGCAGTGCGTGGCGAATGTGATGTAGTCAAGACGATTTTTTTGCGAGCATCTCTTGTCTTGTTTGGTGGGGTTAGGTAGCCAAAGCAGGATTTGCTCACAAAGGGTGAGTGTCACGAAAAAAGAGTGATTGACTAGACGGTTTTCGGTGATCAAAATGCGCGCGCTTTCATTGCTGACTGTCAGCTAAATGTGATTTTTACAGTCGGTTTTTTGAAAGCTTTGGATCCGAGGGGGCGGATCTGCCTGCTGCTTGTGCGGTACTGGCGATGGTTTGAACCCCTTGGCTCTGATTGACATGGAGACTAGGCGGCGGTTGTGCACTACATGTTGCACATGCGGCGTCGATTTTTGGGGGTTACAAAGGTGCGATCGAATAATTTCCGGCAGGCCAGGGTGGCCATCGTGGGCGGGGTACTGGCGCTTGTTGCGGGCTTGGCGGGTTTGACCGCGCAACCCGCATACGCGCAGGCGGCCACCGTCACCAACGTGGCCACGGTCGCACCGCCTGCGGGCGTGATCGACACCGATACAGCCAACAACAGCAGCCAGGCGACGGTCACGATCACTGCTGCGGCTGGCTACAGCTTCTGCGCCACGCCGCCCGGCACCGCGACTTCGAACGCGATCTACAGCCTCGTCAACGGCGCCAGAATCGCCCGCTACGAGCCTGGCGCGGGCAATGACGCCAACGTGACCGAACTGGCAACGCCGACCACGGTCGGCGGCGATCTCAATGCGCTGATGATCGACCCGGTGCAGGATCGCCTGCTGTTCCACGCCGCTGCCGGGCAACAACTGTGGGCCTACGACGCCGACAACGGCGGTTGGTACGTCGCGGCCACGGGCGTGAGTGGCAACTTCCCGCGCGGCGGCTTCAATGCCAGCGGCATCGGCTATCTGATGGAAGGCGGCACCAGCCCGGCGGTGCGGCGGATCACGCCGAGTGGCCCGTCCAACTACACCGTCGCCAGCGCCGGCAACCTGACCTTCGATTTCACGCCCAACGGCTCCAATACGTCTGGCGACATCGCCTTCGACGGCAACGGCAACATGTGGTTGCTGGTTGGCCGCGACCTGTATCTCGTCAGTGCGGCGTCATTGGCGGCCAACGCGCCGGTTGCCGTGCGCCAGACGCGCCCGTTGATTGGCGGTGTCGTGCCGACCATCGACTTCGCCGGCATCGCTTTCGCCAGCGACGGCACGCTGTACTTGGCCACCAACGCGGCTCCCAGCGCCTACTACGCCTACGATCCCGCCACTGGTGAGTTGACGCAAACGGCAACCACGGCCGCCAACGGCTCGCGCGACCTGGCTTCGTGCGGATTCCCGACCCCGGCCGAGCCGGACCTGTCGGTGGTGAAATCCTTGGCCCAGGTCAACGGCGCGGTCTACGTTGCAGGTGCCGCAGTATCGGCCGGCGACACGCTGACCTACGCCATCACCATCAGCAACAGCGGCGGCGCCGTCGGGACCCTGTTTCCCAACGACATCGTCGAAGCCGTGCCGGCCAATACCACCTACGTGGCCACCGGCAACGACTTCAGCGCCACCGCCTCGCCCGGCCCCGGCTACACCTTGGGTGCCGCGATCAACGTGCCTGCAGGCGACGACGTAACGCTGAATTTCGTCGTCACCGTCAACGATCCGGTGCCGGCGGGCGTCACCAGCATCGCCAATGCGGTGACCTTCCCCAACGGCACCATCGACTGCGACGCCAGTGGCAACGACTGCAACGAAACCACGCCGGTCGGCCCCGGCATCGTTACTACCAAGACTTCCAGCCCGGCTAGCGGCAGCAACGTCATCCCCGGCCAGACCATCACCTACACCTTGACGGTGGTGGTGTCCAACGCGGCCACCACCGCGCCACTGATCCTGACCGACACCCTGGGTGCCAACCTGACCTTCGGTGCGGTGACCGATGCGGGCGGGTTCGCCTGCAATGCAGCCAGTCCGCTGGTGTGCACGTTGCCGGCCAATTCGCCGACAGGCAGCTACGTAGTGACCTACACCGCCACGGTGGATGCCGGTGCGGCTGCGGGCACCACTGTCAACAACAGCGTGGCGACGGATCCGACCAATAATGGCGGTGACGGTAGTCCGAGTTGCCCGACGGCAACACCGTGCACCACCGAGCACCACGTGGTCGATGCGCCGAACCTGACCGTGGCCAAGACCGGCCCGGCGGCTGCGGTCGTGGGTGAGGCCTACGACTACGTCATCACCGTGACCAACGATGGTGGTGCGGCGACCACGACGGTGGCGACCATCACCGACACGGTGCCGGCAGGCCTGACCATCAACAGCGCGACCGGCTGCACGATCAGTGGCCAGACGGTGACTTGCCCGGTTGCGGCTGGCCTGTCGAACGTGGCCCCGAACAACACGGCCAGCTTCACGATCAACGTGACCCCGCAGGCCTCGACCTCGGGCACGACGCTGACCAATATCGCCAACGTCAACGGCGGTGGTGATCCGGGCTGCACGGCGGTGGGCGATTGCCCGAGCCCGCCGGTGACCACGGAGGTGGGTGCGCCGAACCTGGAGATCGCCAAGACCGGCCCGGCCAACGCCGTGGTGGGTGTGGCGTATGACTACACGATCACCGTGACCAACAGCGGCACGGCGGCAACCACCGCCGCTGCGACGGTGACCGATGCGGTGCCGGCAGGCCTGACCATCAACAGCGCGACCGGCTGCACGATCAGTGGCCAGACGGTGACTTGCCCGGTTGCGGCTGGCCTGTCGAACGTGGCCCCGAACAACACGGCCAGCTTCACGATCAACGTGACCCCGCAGGCCTCGACCTCGGGCACGACGCTGACCAATATCGCCAACGTCAACGGCGGTGGTGATCCGGGCTGCACGGCGGTGGGCGATTGCCCGAGCCCGCCGGTGACCACGGAGGTGGGTGCGCCGAACCTGGAGATCGCCAAGACCGGCCCGGCCAACGCCGTGGTGGGTGTGGCGTATGACTACACGATCACCGTGACCAACAGCGGCACGGCGGCAACCACCGCCGCTGCGACGGTGACCGATGCGGTGCCGGCAGGCCTGACCATCAACAGCGCGACCGGCTGCACGATCAGTGGCCAGACGGTGACTTGCCCAGTTGCGGCTGGCCTGTCGAACGTGGCCCCGAACAATACGGCCAGCTTCACGATCAACGTGACCCCGCAGGCCTCGACCTCGGGCACGACGCTGACCAATATCGCCAACGTCAACGGCGGTGGTGATCCGGACTGCACGGCGGTGGGCGATTGCCCGAGCCCGCCGGTGACCACGGAGGTGGGTGCGCCGAACCTGGAGATCGCCAAGACCGGCCCGGCCAACGCCGTGGTGGGCGTGGCGTATGACTACACGATCACCGTGACCAACAGCGGCACGGCGGCAACCACCGCCGCTGCGACGGTGACCGATGCGGTGCCGGCAGGCCTGACCATCAACACGGCCACCGGCTGCACCATCGCCGGCCAGACCGTCACCTGCGCCGTGCCGACCGGCTTGGCGGTGGGTGCATCGACCAGCTTCACGATCAGCGTGACCCCGCAGGCCTCGACCTCGGGCACGACGCTGACCAATATCGCCAACGTCAACGGCGGTGGTGATCCGGACTGCACGGCGGTGGGCGATTGCCCGAGCCCGCCGGTGACCACGGAAATCGCCAAGCCGGTGGTGACGTTCAACAAGTCGTCCAGCCCGGCTTCGGGTGCGGACGTAGAAATCGGCGACATCATCACTTACACGCTGAGCGTGACCGTGGCCGATGCGCCGACGTTGAGCGATGTGGTGTTGGTCGATATTGTGGGTGCCGGCTTGGGCGACATTGCCGTGACCAACCTCGGTGTGTTCACCGGTGGTTTCGCCGGCAGCACCGGCACCTTCACCCTGGCTACCGGTACTGCGCCGGGTACCTACGCCGTACAGTACACCGCCACAGTGCAGGCCAATGCGGGTACGACCGTGGGCAACAGTGTGACGGCCAGTGGTGGCAACCCGCCGCCCGGCCCCGGCGTGCCGCCGACCGATCCGACCTGTGATGGAGCCTGCACCACCGAACACAACGTCGTGAAGCCGGCGGTGACGGTGGCCAAGTCGGCCAATCCGGCCGCAGGCACCGAAGTGGCCGTGGGCGACACCCTCACCTATACACTGACCACGACGGTGGCCAACGCCTCGCTGCTGAGCGACGTGGTGCTGACCGACACGCTGGGTGCGGGCCTGAGCTTCGGCGCGGTGACCAATGCCGGCGCGTTCGCCTGCACCGGTACGCTGACCTGCACCTTGCCTGCGGGCACGGCACCGGGTACCTATGCCGTGACCTACACCGCCACCGTTGACGTGTCGGCGGCGATCAGCGTTCGCAACAGCGTGGAAGCCACCGGTGGCAACCTGCCTCCGAATCCTGGCGAACCGCCAACGGAGCCGACCTGCAGTGTCTGCGAAACCGAGCATAACGTCGCCGCACCGGCCATCACCGTGGCCAAGTCCTCCAATCCGGGCAGCGGTACGGAAGTGCGCGCGGGCGACACCATCGCCTACACGCTGACCGTGACGGTCGAGAACTCGGCCACGACCGACGTGTTGACCTTGGCCGACACGCTGGGTGCGGGCCTGAGCTTTGGCGCGGTGACCGATGCTGGCGCGTTCGCTTGCACTGGTTCGCTGAACTGCACGCTGCCGGTTGGCACGCCGGTGGGCAGCTATGCGCTGACCTACACCGCGACGGTGGATGCCAGTGCGACCGGTACGCTGCGCAACTCGGTGGTGCCGTCGGTGCCGCCGGGTGGCAACACCCCGGATCCGACCTGCGATGTCTGCGATACCAGCCATGAACTGGTTGACCCGCGCGTGACCGTGAACAAGTCCGCCAACCCGGCCAGCGGCTCGCAGGTACACATCGGCGACACGCTGGAATACACCCTGGCGGTGACGGTGGAGAACTCGGCCACCCGTGCAGTCGTGACCCTGACCGACACACTCGGCGTCGGCCTGGCCTTCGGCGAAGTGACCAATGCCGGCACGTTTACCTGCACCGCCGGCAACCCGCTGGTGTGCACGTTGCCGGTCGGTACCGTGCCTGGCAACTACTCCCTGGCCTACACCGCCACGGTGACCGCCGATGCCCGCGATACCGTGCGCAATGCGGTGGTGGGTACGTCCGGCGATGGTCAGGATCCGCCCGAATGTGGCGTTTGCGAAACCGAGCATGAAGTCGCCGACAAAGCATTGCTGCGCATCACCAAGACCGTGGCTACGCACAACGTCAATATCGGTGACCTGGTTCGTTACACGCTGACGGTCGAGAACATCGGTGCAGCCAACGTGACCAATGCAACTGTCATCGACACCCCGCCGGCTGGCTTCAGCTATGTGGCCGACTCGATGGCGGTGGCCGACCGCGATGGCGCGTTCACCTTGAACGGCAGCTACCCGCTGCGTATCGGCGGGCTGGACATCAATGCCGGTGAAAGCGCCACCATCGTCTATCTGTTGCGCGTTGGTGTCGGCGTGAAGCCGGGCGTGCACCAGAACCACGCGGTGGCGGTGGATGAAACCGACACGCCGATCTCCAACGAGGTCACGGCCGAAGTGGTGCTGGACAATGATCCGCTGCTGGATGACAGCCTGATCTTCGGCACCGTGTTCGACGACCGCGACGAGGACGGCTGGCAGGATCGTGCCGACCTCAGCGGGGTGAAGGTGCAGGGCGGTTTCGCACCGGGTGCCTACGTGGCCAACTCGTCCACCATTGACTACGGTAACGGCCCGCAACCGCTGGCCGATGCCAGCTCGCCGATGCTGCATGGCGTTGACGTGGGCAGCATCGCCGCCCGCCAGTCCGAAGCCGATCCGGTGCAGGCGCATCGCGTGACGATTCGCCAGCGACTGGCCTCGCTCGACTTCGATGACAGCTTCGTGCTGACTTCGGCCCAGGGCGTCAGCGTGCGCATGGTCGCCGATGGCAGCACCACGGTCGAGAAGTCCGGCGAAGCGGCAAAGGGCCTCAACAACGCCGCACCCACGGTGCAGCGCACGGTGTCCGCGGTTGAAGGCGGCTACGAGGTGGCTTACATCATCACCAACGAAGGCATCGACGAACGCGGCATCCCCGGCGTGCGCATTGCCTCGGTGGAAGGCCTGCTGATCGAAACCGACCAGTACGGCCGCTACCACCTAGCCGACGTGCAGGGCGGTGATTGGGGCCACGGCCGCAACTTCCTGCTCAAGGTGGATCCGGCCACGTTGCCGGCGGGCAGCGAGTTCACCACCGAGAACCCGCGCGTGCGTCGCGTTACCCCGGGCATCCCGGTGCGCTTCGACTTCGGCGTCAAATTGCCGGTGCAGGTGTTGCAGGGCGAGCAGAAGGTCGAGCTGGAACTGGGCGAAGTGATCTTCGCCCCGGACAGCGCCGAAGTCCGCGACAGCTACCTGCCGGTGATCCAGCAGGTGGCCGACAAGGTCGAGCAGTACCACGGCGGCGAAGTGGTCATCGTGGCCAACGGCGAAACCGAGGCACTGGCCTTCGCCCGCGCCGCTGCGGTGCGCGACGTGCTGCAAGGGCAGGTGGGCGAACAAGCCAAGGCCGGCTTGAGCGTGGTGCTGCGTACCGACGTCGCAGAACCGAGCAGCCTGGTCGCAGGCGTCGACGCCAGCGGCACGCTGCTGGGCACGGTGTTGTTCGATACCGACAAGTCGGCGATCCGGCCGGAGTTCAACGCCCTGCTCGATGCCGTCGCCAAGCGGCTGGAAGCGATGGGTGGCGGCGTGGTGGTGCTGACCGGCCACACCGACGTGCGCGCCTCGCATGCCTACAACGTCGCGCTGGGCCTACGCCGCGCCACCGCCGTGCAACAGGCGCTGGCAAAACGGCTCAGCCCGGAGGTGCGCGCCAAGTTGCGCGTGGAATCAAGCAACGATCCGGCGGCCCCCGTCGGCACGGAACGCAAGTAAGGGGGAACGGACCATGAAGAAGAAACTGCTCGATACCACCCTGGCCGGCATCCTGGCCGCAATGAGCGCCGCTGCGGCGGCGCAGGAAACCGAGGCCGTGCAGGAAACGGCATCGGTTCCGGCTGCCGCGCCGGCAACTGCCGCCACGCCAACGGTCGTACCGGCACAGCAATGCGCCGACGACGCTTGCAGCAACGCTGATGGCGAATTGCTGTTCCGCCTGCGCACGCGCAGTTACGACGTGCCGGTAACCTCCGGCACCAGCAAGCGGTCCTCGTCCGCAGCCCTGCAGCCGGACCGTCGCGTCAGCATCGGGCTGGAACAACCCGGTCGGGCCACGATCAGTGGCGCGTTCTCGCTGCAACTGCCCGGTGGCGGCGTGATCTGGGCCACCGAAGACCCCGCACTGGGCCAGCCCGAGCTGACCCTCTCCGGCCCGTCGCTGGTCGCCTTTGACAATGGCCGCATTATTGAGCCGGTGCGTTTCTACCTGCGCAGCAATTACGATGCCTTCGTCAAGCGCTACCAGCTCACCCTGTATCGCGGCACCGACGCTGACCTGGTCGCCCCGATCGCACAGATGGAACTGCCGGTGGCCGCCACCGTGCAAAGCGAGTGGGACGGCGCATTGCCGGACAATCTGCGCCTGCGTGCCGGCGACGAACTGGTCTATGTGCTGCGTGCCTATGATGAAGAAGGCAATTTCGACGAAACCTCGCCGCGCAAGCTGCAACTGGTTCGCCCGGACGAAGCCAAGCGTGCCCGCACCGAACTGCGTGAAAGTGTGGAGAAGTCACTCGGTACCGCATTGAGCGAATCTCAGGCGCAAAGCCAGCAACTGATCGACGACGCCTTCTCCGGCAACGGCTTGCGCCAGCAGAACATCCCGATCTACGGCTCGCGCGTGCGCATCCAGGGCCGCAACCTGCCTGAAGGCTATGGCCTGAGCATCGGTGGCGAAAACTATCCGGTGGACCTGGAACGCAAGTTCGTCGCCGAATACCTGGTGCCGGTTGGCCAGCATCGTTTCGACATCGCACTCAAGGGCAAGGAAGACGCACCGGTGGTCCAGCACGCGCTGGATGTCGATGTCACCGGCCGCTACTTCTTCGGCACCGCACTGGCCGATGTCACCGTGTTCCAGAACGACGCCAGCGGCAAGGGTGCCGACTTGGCACGGGCCGGTCGCGATGACGACATCCTCAGCGACGGCCGTCTGGCCTTCTACGGCAAGGCCAAGGTCAAGGGCAAGTACCTGATCACCGCACAGGCCGACACCCAGAACCGTCCGCTGGACCAGCTGTTCACCGGCTTTGCCAAGGCCGATGCGCAGGATGTGTTCCGCCGCCTCGACCCGGACCTGTACTACCCGACCTACGGCGACGACTCCACCACCTATCGCGACGTGGATACCCAGGGCCGCTTCTACCTGCGCGCCGACTGGGACAAGAACGAAGCGCTGTGGGGCAACTTCAGCACCGGCTTCACCGGCACCGAGTACGGCCAGTATGTGCGCTCGCTGTACGGCGCCGCGCTGAACTGGCGCTCGCGCGCGACCAACCGCTGGGGTGATCCCGGTACCGAGCTGCATGCGTTTGGTTCCGAAGCGCAGAGCGCACCGGGCCACAGCGAATTCATCGGCACCGGCGGCAGCCTGTACTACCTGCGCCACACCGACGTGCTGCCCGGCTCGGATGCCGTCGTGCTGGAAATCCGCGACCGCACCACCGGCCGCGTCGAATCCACCGTCACCCTGTTGCGTGGTGCGGACTACGAGATCGACGAACTGCAAGGCCGCATCCTGCTGACCCGCCCGCTGGCGCAGATCACCCGGCAGAACATTCCCACCCTGACCCGCGACGCGCCGTTGGACGGCTTCGAGCAGCGCCTGCTGGTGGATTACGAATGGATCCCCACCGGCTTCGACGCCGACGACGTCACTGCCGGCGTCCGCGCCAAGCACTGGATCGGCGACCACGTCGGCGTGGGCGCCACCTATGTCGATGAAAACCGTGCCGGCGAGGACTACACCCTGGCCGGTGCCGACCTGACCTTGCAGGCCGGCAAGGGCACCTATTTGAAGGTGGAGCACAGCCGCACCGAATCGACCAGCACGCCGATCTTCTTCTCCGACAACGGTGGCCTCAGCTTCACTCGCCTCAACACCGATGGCCCGCGCGAAGGCGAAGCCACCGCGGTCGAGGCCCGCGCCAACTTCCAGGAACTGGGCTGGAGCGAGCAACCGTGGAGCGCCGGCGCATGGTGGCGCAGTGTCGATGCCGGCTATTCGGTGTCGCGTTACGACACCGGTGCGGACATCGAGGAATACGGTGCCGAAGTACTGGGCCAGTTCACCGACAACGTCAGCCTGTACGCGCGTTACAGCCGCGCCGAACGCGGCGGTGAGGCGCTGACCCAAGCCCAGGCCAAGACCGAATGGCGCATCGGCGACTTCGACGCGCTGGCGTTCGAATTGCGCCGCGTCGAGGAAGAACGCACCACCGGCGACGCCGCCGGCTTGCTGGCTGCAGCACGCTACACCCACCGTTTCGGCACCGCGCTGGACATCTACGGCATTGCCCAGTTCACCGTCGATGACGATGGCGGCAACTACGAAGACAATGACGCCTATACCCTGGGTGCGCGCTACAACTTCGCAAACCTGTCGACGCTGGGCGCGGAAGTCACTGATGGCGACCGTGGCCACGCCGCACAGTTCAATGGCGAATGGCGGCTGACCTCGCAGCACAGCTTCTACGGCAGCTACACCTATTCGGCCGACACCACCGAATACGATCCGCTGTTCAACAACAACGCACAGAACGGCTGGACCCTGGGCCAGCGCTGGCGCTTGTCCAACCAGGTCAACCTGTTCAACGAAAGCCAGTTCCTGAAGGAACGCAACACCACGGGTCTTGCACATACCTTCGGCATGGATTTCTACCCGGCGCAGGGCTGGAACGTCGGTTTCACCCTCAGCAATGGCGAGTTGACCAACACCGATGGCGGCCAGGTGGATCGCCGCGCCGTCAGCGTCAGCGGTGGCCGTACCTCCGCCGACACCACTTGGCAGAGCAAGCTGGAGTGGCGCAAGGACAGCGGTGCCGAACAAGTCACCCAGTGGGTCAGCACCAACAACCTCAGCCACAAGATCAACGAAAGCTGGCGCATCGCTGCACGCCTGAACTATGCCGACACCCAGGACGACCTGGATGCCGCCGCCAGCGCCAAGTTCATCGAAGGCAACATGGGCTTTGCCTACCGCCCGTGGAACAGCACGCGCTGGGGCTTGTTCGGCCGCTACACCTACCTGTACGACCTGGCCACGCTGGGGCAGATGGGTGGCGCGCAATACGACCAGAAAACCCAGGTGCTGTCGCTGGAAGGGGTGTATCACTTCGACCACAACTGGGAACTCGCCGGCAAGCTGGCGCGCCGCGAAGGTGAAGCGCGCTTCGGCCGTGGTACCGGTGCATGGTTCGACTCGGCCACCACCTTCGCTGCCGCGCAGGTGCGTTACGAATTGATCTACCAATGGCACGCACTGGCCGAATACCGCTGGCTGGACGTGAAGGACGGCGGCACCCGCCAAGGCTGGATGGCCGGCGTGGACCGCGACATCGGCAGGAACTTCCGCGTTGGTGCCGGCTACAACTTCACCGACTTCAGCGATGACCTGACCGACTTCGACTACGACCACAAGGGCTGGTTCGTCAACTTCGTGGGGAAATACTGATGCAACTGATGCGTACGCGTTTCAATAAAGCAATGGCAGTGTGCGGGGCCGAGCGGGCGAATAAGGCTGCCGCCGGCTCCAGGCATGGCGGGCAGCTGCGCCGCCGCGTGGCCGGACTGGTTGCCGGTGGCATGGCGCTGTTGTCGGCGCCGCAGGCATTTGCGCAGTTCGTGTGCCAGGACGGCGACTTCTACCAAATCCGCGGCAGCGGCAACGGCTCGATCCTCAGCACCATCAACCGGGAAGTGAATCCCTACCAATTGGACGCGCTGTACACGATCCCCGCGACTTCGAATGCTCTCGGCTACAACCCGATTGACAACTACCTTTACGCACTCCGGTCGGACAACCGCACGCTGTACCGGCTCGGACCGGGCGGCGTACTGCTGTCGGGCATCGCCGTCAGTGGTCTTCCCACTTCGGGCTCCACGCTCGATGCGGGTACGTTCGACCTCGCCGGAAACTACTGGGTCGCGCACAACAACGGGAACATCTACCGGATCGGCGGCGTCACCGGCTCCGCGCCGACGCCTTCGGCCGCGCAGGTGACCCGGATCGCCGATCCCGCACCGCCGGCAGGCTACACCGGCGTCACCAACCTGCTCGTCGGCGACTGGTCGGTCAGTTTGACTGAGAGTTCTGCCACACTGACCGTGATCTACGGCCTGCGATCCGCCGAAGGCGGCACGGTCTATCTTTATCGGGTGGCGATCCCCAATCCGGACAGCGCCACCCAGGCCCAGATTTCGCGCCGTGCCCTCACCGGTATCACTATCGGTAATGCGATCGGCACGGTGTACGTGGATGCGAACAACATCCTGCATGGGTATGACAATGCCGCCAACGCAACGAACGGTTTTTATTCGATCAATCTTGCTACCGGCATCGTCACTGCAGTCAGTGGTTCCGCCAGCACCAACCTGAGCGATGGCGCGGTCTGTCCACTGGCAGTGGCGCAGGTGCAACCGATCATCGTGTTGAACAAGACCACCACTGGTGCGGCCGGCGGCCCGTTCGGATTCACCCTGACCAACACTGGCCAGGCTACAGGCCAGGCGACCACTGCAGCCGCCAATACCCCGACTCAGGTTGACGGTGACAGCGCCAACTCCGGCAACCAGCCGTTCACGGTCAGTGCTTTCAATACTGCGGTGACCATTACCGAAAGCAGCTTGCCGGTGGGCTGGACGCTCACCGGTGCCGGCTGCTCGGCGGCTGGTGGCGGCGCGGTCGGCAGCTTCGACGCCACCTCCGGCCGCTATACGATCCCGGCTGCCGCCATGGTCAGCGGAGCAGAGTTCTCCTGCACGTTCACCAACAAGGCTGACGAGGTTGACTTGGCCATTGTCAAGCAGACCGGCGTGACGACTGCGGCTAGCGGAGATTCGATCCCGTACACCTTGGTAGTCACCAACAATGGCCCCGATGCCGTGACTGGCGCGATTGTCACGGATACACCGGGAGCGGGCCTGACTTGCCCGCCTGCCAACTCGGTGGCGTGTACGAGTTCGGCCACGCCCAGCGCGTGTCCTGCAGGGGCGATCACGGTGCAAGACCTGCTGAGTGGCGTCGCCTTGGGGACCTTGGGCAACGACGAAACGGCAACTTTCACCTTTGACTGCACCGTTGACTGAATCAAGCTGTCGCTGCTTATTGTCACGCTCATCGGCGACGCCGAATGCCCCGCATCGCCGATCTGCAAGGTACCGGTCTGAACTGCCAGTGGGCGACACCGTGACGTTCCAGTTCTCCTGCACGGTCACCACACCGTAATCAGTCGGCGAGACAGGTTGGGATGAGCGCAAGCGAATCCCGACCTGTTCCTGCTTGGCCATGGTGGGAGCGTGATGCCGGAACTTTGTCTGTGACTCATGTCACAAACCCGTTGTGATGCGCATTGATGCAAAATGGCGGCTGGATCATCAGCCAAGACAGGAACATGCAGTACGACAGGGGGAATCTTTTTTCGGCAAGCACCAAGCGGCTTGTCGCCATGCTGGCGCTTGCCTTCGCAGCGCTGGCATCGGGCAACGCAGCGGCGCAGGTGCAGCGTGCTTTCCAGAATCTCAGCTTCGAGTCGCCGAGCCTGGTCAATGACGGTTGTCGCGTCTATATCAACGCCAACCAGGTGCCGGGCTGGCAGACCAATCATGACAATTACCAAACCGAGAACGTGGGCTGCTCCGTGTCGGGCGGTTGGGTGCCAGCCCTGGGCCCATCATCGAAATCTGGCGCACGCCGCGTGACAACGGTTCCGGTGGCTCGGTCATTGCTCCCGGCGGCAAGCAGATTGCGGAACTGAACGCCCAGTACGCCTCGCGCATCTACCAGAGCGTCTGCCTGATCAATGGCGAATCGGTGCAATGGGAGTTCAAGCACCGTGGCCGTGGCAGCGCCACCGTGGCGGATACCGCCAACCTGCTGGTGGGCAACGACATCGTCGCCCGGATCGGTACCACCAACAACGGCACGTTCATTACGCCGACTGTGGTGCAGGGGGCAGTGAACACGCCCACCAACGTCTCCGGCAACACCACCTGGGTGCAATACAGCGGCACGTTCAACTATGCCGGCAGTACCGGCAGCACCAGCTTCGGTTTCGAGTCAACCAAAACCACCGATGTCACCAGCGGCAACCTGCTGGACGACATCCAGATCAAGGTGGCCCCGTTCGTCGAATTCACCACGGCAGCGGGATCCACGCCGGAGAGCAGCACCAGCAATGTGCCCACCCTGCGCATCAGCGGCAGCGTGCTGACTGCCTTCACCATCACGGTCAATGTCACCGGCGGCACCGCCACGCTGGGCACCGACTATCTGGTCAATGGTGGCGCCAGCACCAGCATGACCATCACCGTGCCGGCGGGCGACTATGACGGCAGCAGCAGTGGCAGCCTGTTCGCGTTGCCCATTACCATCGTCAATGACAGCATCATCGAATCCAGTGAAACCATCACGCTAGCGATCCAGCCGTCCAGTGATTACCTGATCAAGTCGCAAACTACCTGTGGCGGTGATGGCATCAATGCGCATACCTACACCATCATCGATGACGACAGTGGCATCGTCCTGACCAAGAACGCCACCACGCCGGTGGCCGGCAGTACCGCCAACCAGTTCAGCATCGCCTACACGATTGTGGTGAACAATCCATCGCCGACGCTGGCCGCGCAGTACCAGTTGGTGGATGCGCCCGGCTTCGAGGCCGACGTGACCATCACCGCCGCCAGTTACACGAAAAATGGCGGAACTGCGACTGCCTTGTCCGGCAGCGGGCCATGGACGCTGCAACCGCAATGGGCCTCGCTGGCAGCCGGTGCAACGGATACTTATGTCGTCACCGTGACCGGCACCATTGCTAGGGGCGGGATTGCCGGTGCGGATGCCTGCAGTGGTGCCAGCGGGGCAGGGTTGTACAACCTGGCCACGGCCACCGTGCAAGGCACCAACAGCAATACCGACCACACCGCCGATGCCTGCCAGCCTACGCCCACGCCGTACTGGGTCACCTTGGCCAAGAGCCTGCAAGGGCGCGTGGCCAGCACCGACCAGGCGCAGGTGCGCATCTATGCCGGCGGCATCAGCGTGGCCACGGCGACCACCAGCGGCAGCGCTTCCCCCGCGACGGCCACCACCAGCACGGTGGCCATTGCCACCGGCACCACCTTGCAGTTCGGTGATGCCATCAAGGCCAACGGCACCGGTAGCGATACCGCGCCGAGCACTTACGCCAACAGCATCAGTTGCAGCAACGCCACCACCGGTTCCACCACCTCCCTGCCCAGCGGCGCGGGCACGGTGAACGGCACGGCGTGGTATTGGCCGGTGCTCAGCCCGGCGGCGGCGGATGACATCAGCTGCACCATCACCAACCGGCGCGTGACTACCGACCTGTCCATCACCAAGGCAGTCACACCGACCACCACGACATCCGGCGACACGGTGACTTACACCCTGACCGTGAACAACACCGGCGCGGCTGCCGATGGTGCCGTGGTGACCGACCCGGCAGTGAGTGGCCTGACTTGTCTCGCCACCAATGCCGTCACCTGCACCGCCAGCGGCAGTGCGGTTTGCCCCAGCGGGCAGACCGTGTCCAACCTGCAAGGCAGCGGCGTCGTCATCCCGACCCTGCCGGACGGTGACTCGGTGGTGCTGACGTTCCAGTGCACGGTGAATTGAGCTGCAGCACGAAGCGAAATATGCCGACAACGAAAGCGCGGCTGGGATTCCTGCAAGCCGCGCAGCGGATGTATGAATCTTCTGTCAGGCAACAAAAAACCCGCCGGTTGGCGGGTTTTTCATGTTCCGAACGTGGTGCCCAGGAGAGGACTCGAACCTCCACGGTTTTACCCGCTAGTACCTGAAACTAGTGCGTCTACCAATTCCGCCACCTGGGCGTTCGGAGCCGCGTATTCTGGGCAAGCAAAACCGGCTTGTCAACGTTTGTGATCAAGAACGATTGCGAGCAGGGCTTGGGGTGGCGGCGGTGTAACATGCGCCATGAGCAAAAAAACAGGCAAGGACGGCGGAAAACCCGCATCGGGCAAAGGGAAGGGTACTGGCGCGCGCGGAAAATCCGCGGCCAAAGCAGATGCATCCGCACTGCCAGGCTGGATGCCGGAAACATTGCGACTGGCCGCGCCAAAAACCGCCGCCGCAGGCAAGAAGGCATCGGCCAAGGGCGCGCCCGGCAAAAGCATGCCCACCAAAAGCACGCACGCCAGCGGTTCCACCGGCAAGCGTGCGCCTGTACGTTCCACTGCCCCGGCGGCGCAACCGGTCAGCCGCATTCGTCCCGCGCCGAAGCTGCCGTTCCAGCCGCAGCCTTTCCACGACCCGCACGCCGCGCGCGAGGCAGAACGCTACGAGCAGCCCATCGCCAGCCGCGAATCCATCCTCGCCCTGCTGACAGCCAGCGAAGGCCCGCAGACTGCCGAAGCGCTGGCTGAAAAACTCGAGCTGACCGCACCGGATCGCTTCGCCGCGCTGGGCAAGCGCCTGGGCGCGATGGTGCGCGACGGACAGTTGCTACAGAACCGACGCGGCGGTTTCGCGCCGACGCGGCACATGGACGTGGTGCCGGGCACGGTGATCGCTAACCCAGACGGTTTCGGTTTCCTGCGTCCCGACGCCGGTGGCGATGACCTGTTCCTGCCGCCTTACGAAATGCGCAAGGTGTTGCACGGCGACCGCGCGATGGCCAGCGTCACCGGCATGGACCGGCGTGGCCGCCGCGAAGGCGCGATCGTCGAAGTGCTGGAGCGACGTGTCAGCCGCATGATCGGCCGCTTCGTGCTGGAAGCGGGCATCAGCTACGTCGAGCCGGACGACAAGCGCATCCAGCGCAACGTGCAGGTACCGCCGGACCAGCGCGGCGAAGCGCGCGATGGCCAGCTTGTCGTCTGCGAATTGATCCAGGCACCCGATGCGCGCCGCCCGCCGATCGGCAAGATCATCGCGGTGCTGGGCGACAAGCTGACGCCGTCGCTGGTGGTCGAAACCGCGATCCACGGCCACCACATCCCGCACGAATTCCCGCAGCAGGTGCTGAATGAAGCGGCAGCGGTGCCGCTGGTGATCGAGCCGGCGATGATCGGCGACCGTGTTGACCTGCGCGACACGCCGTTGGTGACCATCGACGGCGAAGATGCCAAGGATTTTGATGATGCGGTGTATTGCGAAGTCAACCGCAACGGTTTCCGCCTGGTGGTCGCTATTGCCGATGTCTCGCATTACGTGCGTCCCGGCACGCCGCTGGATGACGAAGCGCAGCTGCGCGCGACCTCGGTGTACTTTCCTGGTTTCGTAGTGCCGATGCTGCCGGAAACCCTGAGCAACGGCATTTGTTCGCTGAACCCGAAGGTGGATCGCTTCTGCTTCGTCTGCGACATGCAGGTCAACCGCGATGGCGAAGTCACCAAGTCGAAGTTCTACGAAGCGGTGATGAACTCGCATGCGCGGCTGACCTACACGCAGGTGTGGAAAGCGGTGCAGGAATCAGGAACCGAGACGCCGGATGACGGCATTGCGCCGGTTCCGGAAAACGTTTTTCCGCACGTGCAGCGCTTGCACCAGTTGTACCAGGTGCTGGCCAAGGCACGGCAGAAGCGCGGCGCGATCGAGTTCGAGAGCAGTGAAGTGCGCTTCGTGCTCGACAACCGTGGCGAGGTGACGCAAGCGGGCATGTTGCTGCGCAACGATGCGCACAAGCTGATCGAGGAATGCATGATCGCGGCCAATGTCGAGGCGGCGAAATACCTGCTTTCCAAACATGTGCCCGCGCCGTACCGCATCCACGAGCGCCCGCCGGAAAGCAAGTACGCTGACCTGCTGGAATTCCTCAAGGAGTTCAAGTTGTCGATGCCGGCTTGGGCCAAAGTGCAGCCGCGCGATTTCACCAACTTGCTGAAGAAGGTACGCGAGCGCGCCGATGCAACGCTGCTGGAATCGGTATTGTTGCGCAGCCAGTCGCTGGCGGTGTATTCGCCGGACAACGCCGGACACTTCGGTTTGGCGCTGGAAGCGTATGCGCATTTCACCTCGCCGATTCGCCGTTATCCCGACCTGCTGGTGCATCGCGCGATCAAGCACGCGCTGGCTGGCGGCAAGCCGGAGAAATATCTTTATCCGCCAGCGACGATGGCCGCACTGGCACTGCAATGCTCCGAGCGCGAACGCCGTGCCGACGAGGCCGAGCGCGAAGTCGATGAGCGTTACCGCGCCGCGTGGATGGAGCAGCATGTCGGCGGCCAGTTCGATGGCGTGATCAGCGGCGTGACCAGCTTCGGCTTGTTCATCGAGCTGGACGAGTCGAAGGTCAATGGCCTGGTCCATGTCACCCAGCTGCCGCACGACTATTACCACTTCGACCCGATCCGCAAGACCTTGTCCGGCGAGCGCCGCGGCATGCAATTCCGCCTCGGTGATCGCGCACGCGTGCTGGTGCTGAAGGCGAGCATGGAAGACCGCAAGATCGACTTCAAGCTGGTTGAACGCCGTGAGGAGGATGTCGAGGCTGAAGGCCAACGCGCCTTGCCGGCGAAGCGCAAGAAAAAGAAGTATTGAGATTTCTTGCTCCGACGAACACGCTGATGCATGTTCGTCATTCCCGCGAAGGCGGGAATCCATGCTGGGGTACTCCCAGAAAGCAGTACGTCGCAATTTGTGACCGCGCCGGCATGGACTCCCGCCTTCGCGGGAATGACGAGTAAAGGCTGGATCCCGGCTTGCGCCGGGATGACGAGCAGAAGCGATAGGCTTTTCACGAACCACGAACCACGAACCACGAACCACGAACCACGAACCACGAACCACGAACCACGAACCACACCACCCCCATGAGCAAACAAAACCAATGGATCGTCGGCATCAACGCGGTGACTTCCGCCATCGAGCATGACGCCGACAACGTGCGCGAAGTGCTGGTCGAAGGCAGCAAGAATCCACGCCTGACCGAGATCGAGGAAAACGCGCGGCGCAAGGGCATCGAAGTGCGCAAGGTCACCGGCCAGGCGCTGGACGGCGTGGCCGGCGGCGTGCGCCACCAGGGCGTGGCAGCGCGTTACGCGGCGGCGAAAACCTGGGCCGAAAGCGAGCTGGAAGGCCTGGTCGAAGCCGCCGAAGGCAAGGCGCTGCTGTTGGTACTCGATGGCGTACAGGATCCGCACAACCTCGGTGCGTGCCTGCGCAGCGCGGCAGCGGCCGGCGTCACCGCGGTGGTGATCCCGAAGGACAAGTCGGTGGGCGTCAATGCCACCGTGCGCAAGACTTCGGCCGGTGCGGCGGACCTGATCCCGGTGGTAGCGGTGACCAACCTGTCGCGCTGCCTGCGTGATGTGCAGAAACTCGGCGTGTGGATTTACGGCCTGGCCGGCGAGGCAACCGATTCGCTGTATTCGCTGGACCTGAAAGGCAATGTCGCGCTGGTGCTGGGCGGCGAGGGTGATGGTTTGCGCCGCTTGACCCGCGAGCATTGCGATGGCCTGGTGAAGATCCCGATGCCGGGCGGTGCATCTGACAGGGGCGTCGAGTCGCTGAACGTGTCGGTCGCCACCGGCGTCACCTTGTTCGAGGCGGTGCGGCAGCGACAAGTGTCATGAATTCTGCAACGAGTACACGCGTCGGCCTGACCGGGCCGGTGCTGATGGTGCTGGTCGCGATCATCTCGGTGCAGGGCGGTGCCAGCCTGGCCAAGCAGTTGTTCCCGCTGGTCGGGCCAAACGGTGCAACCACGCTGCGGCTGGTCACCGGCACGCTGATCCTGTGGCTGGTGCTGCGCCCGTGGCGCGTGCGCGGTGCATTGCCGTGGAAGTGGCTGCTGGCCTATGGCGTGGCGCTGGGCACGATGAACACGGTTTTCTATCTGGCCTTGCAGCGCATCCCGCTGGGTATTGCCGTGGCGGTGGAATTCATCGGCCCGTTGGCGGTGGCGGTGATCGGTTCGCGCCGCGCACTGGATTTCCTCTGGGTTGCGTTGGCGGTCGGCGGTTTGTTGTTGCTGGTGCCGTGGGAGGAAGCACAGCAGCCACTGGATGCGCTGGGCCTGTTGTTCGCATTGCTGGCCGGTGGCTGCTGGGCGTTGTACATCGTGTTCGGCCGGCATCTGGGCGCGGAACACGGCGCGCACATGGTCGCCTGGGGTTCGCTGATCGCCACGGCCGTGGCTGCGCCGTGGGGCATTGCCCATGCCGGTGTGGCCTTGCTGTCGCCGGCCTTGTTGCCGATGGCGCTGGGACTGGGCGTGTTGTCGATGGCGCTGCCGTATGCGCTGGAAATGAAAGCCCTGGCGCACATGCCGGCGCGCACTTTCGGTTTGTTGATGAGCCTGGAACCGGCCGCAGCCGCACTGTGCGGCTTGCTGTTCCTGCACGAACGCCTGGGCGTGCTGCAATGGCTGGCCATCGCCGCGATCATGGCGGCTTCGGCTGGTGCAACGCTGGGTGCGCGTGCGGCGATGCGTGATGCCTGAGTGTTGAGCGGGCCTTGCCGCCTGGGGTGTTAGGCTGGGCCTTCTTTTCGACGGAGGCCGATCATGAACCGCACGCTGCTTGCCGCAGTTTTCCTCGTGTTGTTGTTTGCCGCCTGCAAGCAGGCGGAGCCGCCTGTTGCTGCCGCGCCGGAACAGGCCGCCGTTGCGCCAGCAGGAAGTGATGCATTGCAGACCGCCATCGCCGGCCAATGGCGCGACCCGAAGAACGTTGCGCGCGATGGCTACCGCCACCCGCAGGAAACCCTGGCTTTCTTCGGCGTGACGCCGCAGCAGACCGTCATCGAGATCACCCCCGGTGGCGGCTGGTATGCCGAAATCCTGGCGCCGTACCTTCGTGATGGCGGCAAGTACGTCGCGGCAGTGTGGGACGACGCCATTGCCGGCCAGCCGGATTACCGCTATGCATTGAACAAGAAACTGCGCGAGAAATTCGCTGCAGATGCCACGATTTACGGTACGCCTGAAGTGCGCGTGTTCGACCCGGCCGCGCCGAGCTTCGGGCCGGCCGATTCCGCCGATGCCGTGCTGACTTTTCGCAACGCACACAACTGGCTGGCCGATGGCAATGCCGATGCGTATTTCAAGGCGTTCTTCGACGTGCTGAAAGAAGGCGGCACGCTGGGCGTGGTTGACCATCGCGCCAAGCCCGGCATCGATACCGAAACGATGAAAAAATCCGGCTACCTGACCGAGGAAATGGTGATCGATCTGGCCACTGCCGCCGGTTTCGAATTGGCGGAAAAGAGCGAAGTCAATGCCAACCCGGCCGATACCGCCGATCATCCCAACGGCGTGTGGACGCTGCCGCCAAGCAACAACCATGATGCGGCCGATGATGCGAAGTACCAGGCCATCGGTGAAAGCGATCGCATGACCTTGAAGTTCATCAAACCGCGGAAGGAATAAAGTCGGAGCGGTACAGTTTCTGCTCGTCATCCCGGCGCAAGCCGGGATCCAGCTTTTCGGCACCCAAAGCAAGAGCTGGATCCCGGCTTGCGCCGGGATGACGAGTCTCTGGATTCTTGATCTTCGCTTTTATGGCGGCGCCGGCCAGCCATTGACGATCTTGCAGAACAGCTTGGCGGTCTGCTCGGTGTCATACACCGCCGAATGCGCGTCGTCGGCATTCCACGGCATGCCGGCGGCTTGCACCGCGCGTGCCAGCACGGTCTGGCCGTAGGCAACGCCGGCCAGGGTGACCGTATCGAACACGCTGAAAGGATGGAACGGGTTGCGCTTGTGGCCCGTGCGCGCCACTGCCGCGTTGAGGAAGTTCAAGTCGAAATGCGCGTTGTGCCCGACCAGGATTGCGCGCTGGCAATTGTGCTTGCGCACTGCCGCGCGCACCGGCGCGAACACGTGGTCCAGCGCGACCTTTTCTTCCTTGGCGAAGCGGAACGGATGGTCGAGCCGGATGCCGGTAACTTCCAGCGATTTGGGGTCGATCTCGGTGCCGGGCGCGGGGTGCAGGTGCGCGCTGGTGGTTTCACCGGGGAACAGCAGGCCGTTCTCGTCCATCTCGATCGGGACTGCGGCGACTTCCAGCAAGGCATGCCGGTTCCAGTCGAAGCCGCCGGTTTCCACATCGACGACCACCGGCAGGTAGCCGCGGAAGCGCCGGGACATGGGGGAGGGTGGGTGATTGGCGCTTTCTGTCATGCAGAAAGCTTAGCAGGGCTTGGGGTGAGGGTTCGGAGGAATGGTGATGTTCGTGCTCGCGGGAAGTTGGCCGCGAGCACGATGCTTGTTGGATTGATGCACAAGGTTCACGTATCCGGGCTTCGCCGTACCCTCATCCCGAATCTGCAATTGCAGGTTCACCTCGCGCCACCTTCTCCCGGAGGGAGAAGGGAGCAGGCGTCAGATCGCGCCGGCGGTGCTGGTCTCGTCGCGCTTGTCCCGCGGCGGAAGTGGCTGGTCGCCGTTGACCAGGAACCACACGTTTTCGGCGATGTTGGTGGCGTGGTCGCCGATGCGCTCCAGGTTCTTGGCCATGAACAGCAAGTGCGTGCACGGGGTGATGTTGCGCGCGTCTTCCATCATGTAGGTCAGCAGTTCGCGGAACAGCGCGGTGTAGCTGGCATCCAGCTCGGCGTCGTTGGCACGCACTTGCAAGGCTGCTTCGGCGTTGTTGTCGCGGTAGGCGGCCATCGCGTCGCGCACCTGGCGCGTGGCAAGGCGGCCCAGCGGGCGCAGGCCGGTGGCGTGCGGCACCGGCGGGCTGGCATTCAACGCGATGCTGCGCTTGGCCACGTTGGCGGCGTAATCGCCGATGCGCTCGATGTCGGTGGGGATGCGCAACGAGGCCAGGATCATGCGCAAATCACGCGCCATCGGCCCGCGCAGCGCCAGTTGCATCACGTCCTGGCTGGAGCGGCTTTCCAGTGCGTCGATGGCCGCGTCATTGGCGACGATGTGGCGCGCGGCGTTGTCGTCGCGGCGCTCCACCACGTCCAGCGCGGCTTCCAGTTGCGCGGCCGCCATTTCGCCCATGCGCAGGATTTCGGCGCTGACGTGGCGTTGTTCTTCGTCATAGCTTTTGACGATGTGGTCGTGGGGAGTGGTCATGGGGAAAGTCCGTGATTCGTGATTCGTGATTGGTGATTCGGAAAAACGACAGTTCCCTGCTTTTGCTCGTCATTCCCGCGAAGGCGGGAATGACGAGCAAAAGCAAAAGCGGCTTTTCCCGTTCTCTAAGTCCGGTCGCTTCACCCGAAGCGACCGGTGATGTAATCCTCGGTCTGCTGCTTCGCAGGCGAGGAAAAGATCACCGAGGTCAGGTCGTGTTCGATCAGATCGCCCAGGTACATGAAGGCGGTGTAGTCGCTCACGCGCGCAGCCTGCTGCATGTTGTGGGTCACGATCGCGATGGTGTAGTCGGTCTTCAGTTCTTCCACCAGTTGCTCGATGCGGCTGGTGGAAATGGGGTCAAGTGCCGAAGTCGGTTCGTCCAGCAGCAGTACGTCGGGCTTCAGTGCCACGGCGCGGGCGATGCACAGGCGTTGTTGTTGGCCGCCGGACAGTCCCAGCGCGCTCTGGCCGAGTTTGTCCTTCACTTCGTCCCATAGTGCGCCCTGGCGAAGCGCTTGTTCGACGCGCACGTCCATGTCGGCCTTGTTCAATTTTTCGTGGTGGCGGATGCCGTAGGCCACGTTTTCGAAAATCGTCATCGGGAACGGCACCGGCTTCTGGAACACCATGCCTACCTTGCTGCGCAGGCGGTTCATCGGGTACTTCGGAGCGAGGATGTTTTCGCCGTCCAGCAATACTTCGCCCTCGGCGCGCAGCTTCGGGTACAGCGCATAGATGCGGTTGAAGATGCGCAGCAGGGTGGACTTGCCGCAGCCGGACGGGCCGATCAGCGCGGTCACGCGCTTTTCCGGGATCTGCAGGTGGATGTTCTTCAGTGCATGGAACTTGTCGTAATGAAAATCCAGGCCGCGCGCTTCCAGCTTGACCGGCGCAGGCGGCAATGCGCTGCGCTCGGTGGTGGTGCTGATGCGCTGAATGACGGCGTGGGATTGGATGTCGTTCATGGTCGGAATCGAGGAGAAGTTAGTCATGAGTGATTTTGTTCCGCAGCAGGATGCCGCGTGCGCCCAGGCTAACCAGCAGCACGAACAGCGTGAGTACCAGCGCGCCGGCCCAGGCCAGCGCTTGCCAGTTTTCGTAGGGGCTGCCGGCGAACTGGTTCATCACCACCGGCACGCTGGCCATCGGCTGGCGGATGTCGGTGCTCCAGTACTGGTTGCCGAAGGCGGTGAACAGCAGCGGTGCGGTTTCACCGCTGATGCGCGCCAGCGCCAGCAGGATGCCGGTGACGATGCCTGCACTGGCGCTGCGATACAGCACCTGCACGATCACCTTCCACTGCGGTACGCCAAGGGCCAGCGCGGCTTCGCGCATTTGTTGCGGCACCAGTCGCAGCATCTCGTCGGTGGTGCGCACCACCACCGGCAACACGATGAAGGCCAGCGAGATCGCGCCGGCAAGGGCGGAGAAACCAGTGGTAGCCACGACCATTGCATAGACGAACAAACCCAGCACGATCGACGGCGCACTCAGCAAAATGTCGTTGACGAAACGCACCACCGTGCCGGCCTTGCGTGCATTGCCGTATTCGGCCAGCCAGGTGCCTGCGGCCACACCCAGCGGCGTGCCGATCAGCAAGGCCAGCACGCACATCACCGCGCTGCCGAAGAAGGCATTGGCCAGGCCGCCGTCGGCCATTGGTGCGGGCGTGTTCTTCGTGAACAGATCCACGCCCAGGCTGCCGATGCCCTTGGACAGCAGCGTCCACAAAATCCAGCCGAGGAAGAACAGGCCGAACAGCGCGGTCACCACCGACAGCGCAATGGCAATCGCGTTGACGATCTTGCGACGCGTGTAGAGCGAGGCGGACATCAGTTGCCCTCCTTGCGCGACAGCTGCAGCAGCATGTAGCGCGCCGCCGCCAGCACCACGAAGGTGACAAGGAACAACACGAAGCCCAGCAGCAACAAGGCGGAGCGATAGGTTTCGGTGGCTTCGCCGAAATCGTTGGCGATCAGCGCGGCGATGGTGGTGCCCGGTTCCAGCAGCGAGGCCGACAGGCGCACGCTGTTGCCGATCACGAAGGCTACTGCCATCGTTTCGCCCAGCGCTCGCCCCAAACCAAGAAAGATGCCGCCGATCACCGCACTGCGGGTGTACGACAACACGATGTTCCAGCTCACTTCCCACTTGGTCGCGCCCAGCGCATAAGCCGATTCCTTCAGGCGCTGTGGCACGGTCAGGAATACTTCGCGCATCACCGAACTGATGAACGGGATCACCATGATCGCCAGCACGAAACCGGCGGTCAGCATGCCGATGCCCAGCGGCGGGCCCTGGAACAGCGGGCCGATCACCGGCAGTGTGCCGAGGTGGTCGTTGAGCCACGGAGTGACGTGTTCGGTCATCACCGGCACCAGCACGAACAGGCCCCACATGCCGTAGATGATCGACGGGATGCCGGCGAGCAGTTCGATGGCGGTGCCGACCGGGCCGCGCAGCCAGCGCGGAGCGACTTCGGTGAGAAAGAACGCAATGCCGAAGCTGACCGGTACCGCGATCAGCATGGCGATGATCGCGGTCATGATCGTGCCGTAGATCGGTGCCAGCGCGCCGTACCGGTTTTCGACCGGATTCCAGTCGGCCGAGTAGAAGAAGCTCAAGCCTTGTTCGGCCAGTGCATGACGGCCGCCCCACAGCATCGACAGCGCGGCGCTGGCCAGCGCGACCAGCACGAAGGCGACGGTGGCGACCAGCATCCAGCGGAAGCGGCGGTCGGCCTTGGCGTCGCGCAGGTCGCGGCCGGTATCGCGGTGGCTGGCGGGAAGCGGGGTGGCATTCATGGCGGTGTGGTGTTGTTTGGCGGGGTCGGGTTTGCGGGCGTTTTGCCGGCCTGCACATGAAATGATGTTTTTGTTACAGGCGTATGACGATGTGGCCGCGAGATGACGACAGCGCAAACAAAAACGCGGGCCTTGCGGCCCGCGTGGAAAGTGCGACGGTGGGAGGGAGGACGTCGCGCTTTGCCCGGTACGCCTGCTTACTTCAGGCTGGTGGTCCAGTAGCTTTCGATCTGCTGCACCAGCGAGTCCGGCAGCGGCACGTAGCCCAGCGCGGTGGCCGCCGCGTCGCCGTTGGCATAGGCCCAGCGGAAGAACTCCTGCGCGCCCCTGGTGCCGGCGCTGCCCTTGCGCACCAGGATGAAATTGGTCGCGGTGATCGGCCACGCGGCCTCGCCCGGTGCATTGGTGATGATCAGATGGAAGTCCTTGGCCGACTTCCAGTCCGCGCTGGCCGCAGCGGCGGTGAAGCTGTCGTCGCTGGGCAGCACGTAGTTGCCGGTAGCGTTCTTCAGGCGCGCATAGGCGACCTTGTTCTGCACCGCATAGGCCAGTTCGACATAGCCGATGCTGCCCTTGATCTGCTTGACGTAGGCGGCCACGCCCTCATTGCCCTTGCCGCCGATGCCGACCGGCCACTTGACCGTGGTGCCTTCGCCCACCGCTGATTTCCACGCCGGGCTGACCTTGCTCAGGTAGTTGGTGAAATTGAAGCTGGTGCCCGAACCATCGGAGCGATGCACCACGGTGATCTTCTGCGCCGGCAGGCTGACGCCGCCATTGGTGGCAACGATGCGCGGGTCATTCCACGTCGTGATCTTGCCGAGGAAGATGTCGGCCAGCACGTCCGGCTCGAACTTCAGCGCACCGGCCGGCACGCCGGCGATGTTGATCACCGGCACCACGCCGCCGATCACCGACGGGAATTGCGCCAGCCCGGCGCGGGACAATTCTTCCGGCTTCAACGGCGCGTCGGAGGAGCCGAAATCCACCGTGCCACCCTTGATCTGGGCGATGCCGCCGCCGGAACCGATCGACTGGTAGTTCACTTCCTTGCCGGTGGCGGCCTTGTAGTCGGCCGACCACTTGGAAATGGCCGGATAGACGAACGATGCGCCAGCGCCGGTCACATCGCTTGCTTGCGCGGTGAAGGCCATGGCCGTTGCCAGCAGCGCGGCGGCAAGGCGGAGGGTGCGGGGTTGGGTCACGGTGTGGCTCCTGATGCGGATGGATGAAGCCCGGCGGTTGCCGGTTGCGCACATTGCAGCGGGCTTGTGTGACGGCTTGGCTGCATCCGTATTTCAGTTTGATGACAACGGCGTCTTTGCCCCTCCCCAACCCTCCCTGCACGCAGGGGAGGGGCAAAAGCGGGCTGTCATGCGCTTGTCATCCATGCGACGCGAAACTGTCATCGGCGCAACGGAATCTTGACGGAGTTGCGCCGCCGCCACTTCCGAGGCACGCGGCCATCCCGCCCAGCCATCTCCAGGAGAAAACCCCATGCGTTCCCATTTGCTTGCAACGGCGATTGCCACCAGCCTTGGCCTTGCCGGCGTGTTCGCCACCGATGCCGTGCACGCGCAGTCCGCTTCCGAACTGGCCGAACTGAAGGCACAGATCGCCGCGCTGCAGGCCAAGGTCGAAGACTTGGAGACGCGTTCGGATGCTCAATCCGACGTCAACGTCGAACAGGCCAAGCTCAATGAAACCGTCGTGCCGGCAGTGGATTCGCTGAAGAAGCTGGTCAACGACACCAAAGTCGGCGGCCGCATCTTCTTCGACGCGACCAACATCAGCCAGGAAAACAACAGCATCAAGACCAACGGCACCGGCACCGGTTTCGACGTCACCCGTTTCTACCTGACCGTTGACCACAAGTTCGACGATGTGTGGTCGGCCAACCTGACCAGCGACGCGCAATACCTGTCGGTCACGCCGGGCGCGGGCAGTCCGTCCGGTGACGGCAAGCGCGGCGACAGCATCGAGGTGTTCATCAAGAAGGCATACGTGCAGGCCAAGTACAGCGATGCCTTGTTCCTGCGCGCCGGTGCGGCCGACACGCCGTGGATCCCGTTCGTCGAGAAGTACTACGGCTACCGCTACGTACAGAACACGCTGACTGATCGCTTGTCATATGGCAGTTCGGCGGATTGGGGTGTGCACGTCGGCGGTGAAAGTGCCAACGGTTTCAACTATGCGGCAGCGATCACCAATGGCCGCGGCTATCGCAACCCGAGCCGAAGCAAGAGTGTCGATTTCGAAGCGCGCCTGGGTTACGCGCCCACGCAGAACACCATCGTCGGCATGGGCTTCTACAGCGGCAAGCGCGGCAATGAAACGCAAGCCGTTTCGCCGCCGCATACCGCTGACCGCGTCAACCTGATGGCCGCGTATACCTCGGCGAAATACCGATTGGGCGCGGAATGGTTCCAGGCGAAGAACTGGGCGGTGACCAATGTCGTTTCGGACAAGGCCGCGGGCTGGTCGGTGTGGGCCAGTGCCGCGTTGACCCAAAGCGGCATCACCGCGTTTGCACGCTACGACAAGGTCGATACGAGCAAGGAGGTGAACCCGGATTTCAGTAATGCCTATTACCACCTGGGCGTGGAATTCCCGCTCACCAAGGGCATCAAGCTGGCGACGGTTTACAAACAGACCAGGGCCGAAACCGCTTCGCAACTGGATACCCGTGAGTTCGGTGTGTTCGGTGACGTGCAGTTCTGAGTACGGAGACAATGTGACATGGGTGGAACGGCGGGCCACGAGGCCCGCCGCATTCTTTGCAGTTCGCTGCAGGTAGCGTGCCTCATATCCAAGCGTATAGTGCGGTATGACTCGGCGACCATCCGCGCATGTCGAATTTGCCAATCGTCGCGATTGGCTGGAAGCCACACTGACCGGTGCGGGTGGCACGTTGGACGATGCCTTGGGTTATTGGCGGTGTATCGGGGCCGAAGTCGCCCGCTGTGGTGCGAAGCGCGTGCTGGTCATCGACCGCACCCGCGCCGAGGTCACGCTGAGCCGGGAAGAATACGAACACATGCTCGACCTGCTGCACGACGAGGTGACGGCGCTGGTAGCCAATGGCAGCCGTGTCGCCTTCGTGTTGCGCGATGCACGGCTGGTTCCGCAGGTGGAATATGGCACCTTGCTTGGCCGTGCCGATGGCGTGGAGATCAGCCTGTTCGTCGATGTTCCGCATGCGGAAACCTGGCTGCGCTACGGCGAGTCAGGCTGACTGGCTTTTACTTCTCGACGAAGGCGCGCTCGAACACGTAATCGCCGATCTGGCCGATGCGCGGCGAGGCGGTGAAGCCGCGTGCGTCCAGCAACGCGCGGAAGTCGGCCAGCATCTGCGGGCTGCCGCAGATCATCGCGCGGTCGTGCTTCGGGTCCAGCGCTTCGATGCCCAACGTGCGCATCATCTCGCCGCTGTCCATCAGATCGGTCAGGCGGCCGTGGTTGGCGAAGGCCTCGCGACTCACCGCCGGGTAGTACAGCAGTTTGTCGCGGACCAGTTCGCCCAGCACTTCGTGCTGCGGCAGTTCGTTTTCGAAATAGTCGCGGTAGGCCAGGTCTTTTTCGTAACGCACGCCGTGGGTCAGGATCACCCTGTCGAAGCGTTCATACGTTTCCGGATCCTTGATCACCGACAGCCATGGCGCCAGGCCAGTGCCGGTGGACAGCAGGTACAGGTTGCGGCCCGGGTGCAGGTCGCTGATCAGCAGGGTGCCGGTGGGCTTCTTGCCGACCAGCAGTTGGTCGCCTGGCTTGAGGTGCTGCAGGCGCGAGGTCAGCGGCCCGTCCTGCACCTTGATGCTGAAGAAGTGCAGGGTTTCTTCCCAGTTGGCGCTGGCGATGGAATAGGCGCGCAGCAGCGGCCGGCCCGGGCTGCCATCGGGCAGGGTGGTTTCCAGCCCGATCATCACGAACTGGCCGTTCTCGAAACGGAAGCCGGGGTCGCGGGTGGTGGTGAAGCTGAAGTAGTCGTCGGTCCAGTGGTGGACGCTGAGCACCGTTTCGGTGCCGTAGGAAGAGGACATGTCGGTGGGGGTCGAAGCGTGAACGCGCCATTGTAACCGGCGCGATCAGAGCGGTTCCCGCTTGGGGTGTGCCGGGGCCAGGGCGTAACCACCCAGAACGGTTGTCTGCGGGAGAGGTTGTCCGATGTGGAAGCGGCTGCCTGCGGGAGTGGCTCATGGCTGCAAGGAATCGACGCGATATCCGTCGCTGCCATGAGCTGCTCCCAGATAGGCGGCCTCCACAAACCTCAGCCGTGGCCGCCGCTGCGCGGACCGCGATTGCCACCACGCGGGTGCGGGCGGTTGTTGTTGCCCGGGCGCGCATTGAAACCGCCGCCGGGCTTGCCGCCACCCGGTTTTCCACCGCCGCCGGGCCGACCGGGGCCGCGTGCGGCACGGGGTTGACCATAGGGGTTGTAACCGCCGGGCGTGGCATGGTCGGAAGGGAAGCTCGGCGCATTGCCGGGGTGGCCGTAAGGCTTGGCCGCACGCTGCGGCTTGCCAGTGTTACCGGCATTGCCGCCACGCGGGTTGAAGCCTTCGCCGGCACCGCCACGCGGGCCGCCGAACTTGCCTTCCCCTTGGGCAAAACCGCCGCGCTTGCCACCGCCGGGGCCATTGCCGCCGGGACGTGCCGTGCCGTCAGTGCGTGCGCCGCCGGGCTTGCCGCCGTAGGGCTTCTTCGCGTCGGGGCCGGCGTTGCGGTGGCCGGACGGGCCGGTTTCCACGCCATCGGGCACGTACCAGGTACGGAACGCAGCCGGGTTGCCTTCTGGCAGTGAGCGGTCGTTCTTCTGCTTGCGTTGCTTGAACGGTTTTTGCGATTGCTTGGCGGCGGCCTCGCCGGAAACGGTCAAGCCGCCATGTGGCTTCTTGTTGCCACGGCCACGACGACCGTCTTCGCGGAAGGTATCGAAGCGGCGCAGTTCGCGGCCTTCGTCGGCGGTGTTGTGGCCGTTGACGTAGGCATTGCCGCCGCGACCGCCGCCGACGTGCACGGCGGTCTTGGTCGCCTTGCGCTGGCCGATCACCGGTTGCAGGGTCAGCGCGGCCGGCGCGCCGTCTTCCAGCCCCAGCTTGGCGCGCATCGCTTCGACCTGCGCTTCGGGCAGTTCCTGCGATTGCCCGCGCAGCAGCGGTTGCGGCAGGGTCACGTCGCCGTAGCGGACGCGCTTCAGGCGAGACACCTGGCAACCTTGCGATTCCCACAGCCGGCGCACTTCGCGGTTGCGGCCTTCCTTGACGACGACGCGGAACCATTCGTGCGATTGCGTGGTTTCGTTGCCGCCGATGCGCTCGATCAGGTCGAACTTGGCCGGGCCATCGTCCAGCGCCACGCCACGGCGCAGGCGGTCCACCAAGTTTTCCGGCACGCTTTCCTGGCCTTCCGGCGCACGCACGCGCACCACGTATTCGCGTTCGACTTCGAACGACGGGTGCATCATCGCGTTGGCCAGTTCGCCATCGGTGGTCAGCAGCAGCAGGCCGCTGGTGTTGATGTCGAGGCGGCCGATCGCGATCCAGCGCGCACCTTTCAACGCCGGCAGCGTTTCGAAGATGGTCGGGCGGCCTTCCGGGTCTTCGCGGGTGGTCACTTCGCCTTCGGGCTTGTTGTAGATCAGCACGCGGGCGGCATCGGTCAGTGCGCTGGCAACGAAGACCTTGCCGTCCAGCTCGATCTTGTCGCTGGCCTTGACCGACATGCCGGTCTGCGCGACCTCGCCATTGACCTTGACCAGACCGTCGGCGATGCGCTGTTCCAGCGCGCGGCGCGAGCCGAGGCCGGCCTGGGCCAGCACCTTGTGCAGGCGTTCTTCCAGCCTGGTGGTATCGGCGGTTTCAGCGGTGTCGCGCTTCAGCGACAGTTTGTTGCGGGCAGCTGTGGGTTGCTGTGGAGCGTTCATTCTTCTTCCTGCTTCGACGGGGCCTGGTCGGCGGCGTCATCTTCGTTGTCGTTTTCGGGGGTGGAAGAAACGGGGTCAGAGTACGTTTCTTCGTCGGTGGATTCGGGGTCTTGAGGTGCTTCGGAAGAAACGTACTCTGACCCCGTTTCTTCGCCTGCCGGTGCTTGATCGCCCTGCGCCAGGCCGGCGGGCATCGGCGCGTCGTCGAACGGCAGTTGCGGTTCCAGTTCACCGATGTCCTTCAATTCGGAAAGCGGCGGCAACTGGTCCAGCGACTTCAGGCCGAAATAGTCGAGGAAGCCTTTCGTGGTGCCGAACAAGGCCGGCTTGCCGGGCACGTCGCGGTGGCCGACCACGCGGATCCATTCGCGTTCTTCCAGCGCCTGGATGATGTTGCTGCTGACCGCGACGCCGCGCACTTGTTCGATCTCGCCGCGGGTGATCGGCTGGCGATAGGCAATCAGGGCCAGGGTTTCCAGGGTGGCGCGGGTGTACTTGGTCTTGCGCTCGGTCCACAGCCGCGCGACCCATTCGTGCACGTCGGCCTGGACCTGGTAGCGGAAGCCGCTGGCCACTTCGACCAGCTCCACGCCGCGTTCGGCACAGGCCTCGCGCAGGGTTTCCAGCGCCTTTTCGACGCTGCCGGCGGGGGCGGGTTGCTCCTCGGGGAACAGGCCATGCAATTGCGCCAGGGTCAGCGGCTGGCTGGCAGCCAGCAGCGCGGCTTCGACGATGCGGTTGATGAGTTGTTGGTCCATCAGTTGTCGTGATTGGTGATTCGTGATTGGTGATTCGGTTTTCTTTTGCTCGTCATTCCCGCGAAGGCGGGAATCCAGTGCCTTTCGTTACGACGCCGGTGACCTGGACGGAAGTCGCTGGATTCCCGCTTTCGCGGGAATGACGAGCAAAAACCAAGGCACGTCATTTGCGGGAATGACGATCGGAAAACTCAGACTTCCGAGTCGTTCGCCGCATCCTCGTCGTCGAACTCGCTGCTGAAAGCCAGCGGCTCGTTGGTGTTGTTCAAGGCCAGCGACTTGACGTAGATCGGCGCCAGCGGGGCTTCCTGCACCACGTCGAGCAGTTGTTCCTTGGCCAGTTCCAGCACGGCCAGGAAAGTCACCAGCACGCCCAGCTTGCCTTCTTCGGCGGTGAACATGCTTTCGAAGCGATGGAACTTGCCGTCTTCCAGCTTCGCCAGCAGGTCGCCCATGCGCTGGCGCACGCTCAGTGCCTCGCGCTTGATCGCGTGGCCGCTGAACAGATCGGCGCGCTTGAGCACGTCGTGCAGCGCCAGCAGCATTTCGCGCAGATCGACCGGCGGCGGCAGCTTCACCGCGGCGCGCTCCGGCACGAAGGCGTGGACCGGGGTGGTGTCGCGATCCTGGCGGGGCAGGGTATCGATGTCTTCGGCGGCCTGCTTGAAGCGCTCGTATTCCTGCAGGCGGCGCACCAGCTCGGCGCGCGGGTCGCCTTCGTCCTCCGGCGCGCCTTCCGGGCGCGGCAGCAGCATGCGCGACTTGATCTCGGCGAGCATCGCGGCCATCACCAGGTATTCGGCGGCCAGTTCGAAGCGCAGTTCCTGCATCACGTTGATGTATTCGACGTATTGCTTGGTGATCTCGGCGACCGGGATGTCGAGGATGTCCAGGTTCTGCCGGCGGATCAGGTACAGCAGCAAGTCCAGCGGGCCTTCGAAGGCCTCCAGGATCACTTCCAGCGCATCCGGCGGGATGTACAGGTCCTGCGGCATCTGCAGCAGCGGCTGCCCATGCACCAGCGCCAGCGGCATTTCCTGCTGCTGCGGTTGGGTTGACGGATTTGGCGGGGTCGCGTCTTGCGCGAGTTCGGAGGTCATTCGGTTTTGCCGTACAGCCTGTTGCCGATCTTCCGTGGCGGCTCCATGCGGCAGCGGCGTGGGCCGTTGTGCCGGGAGACGACGATGGAAGTCCTGTTGCGCCGCGTGGACGCTTCCCACATCAAACAGCAACCGCGCCACGGCAGGTGGCGGCGGGCTACTTCATAGAAAGGCATGAATCCGGCGGAGCCTCGTAGCAAGAGCTTGCGCAGTGAACGGGTCGCTGGCGAGGCGGGGCCACTGTTGCCGGCCGGAGGATTGCGGGCAAGGTTAAGCCCTGATGCGGTCGGTGTCCAGACGGGACGGCCTACAATCGCCGCAGCTTGTTCATGGAGAAGATGCATGTGGTACGTGATCGTGGCGCGTGATGCCGCCGATTCCCTGCCGAAGCGGCTGGCCACGCGGCCGGCGCACCTGGCACGGCTGCAAGCCTTGCTGGCGCAAGGTCGTCTGCTGGTGGCCGGCGCCTGCCCGGCGATCGACGCGGTGGATCCCGGCCCGGCCGGTTTCAGCGGCAGCGTGATCATTGCCGAATTCGAGTCGCTGGAAGCCGCGCAGGCGTGGGCGGCGGCCGATCCCTTCGTCGAAGCCGGCGTGTACGAGCAGGTCGAGGTGCGACCGTTCCGCAAGGCGCTGCCGTGAGCGCAGCCGGTTCACAGTCCGGCTGAAAACGTTTACATTTCGTCCGTTTCCGAAAATCGGGCGAACTGCGGAGGGGCAGTGAACAACCATGCAAACCCTGCCGGCAAAAGCCGGCTCTGGCTGGCGCTTGCCATCGGCTTGTGTGCATCGGGCATCTCGATGGCACAACCGGCTGCCGATACGGACGAAGACCGCTTCGTCGAAGCCCTGCTGGCGAAGATGACGCCGGAGGAGAAATTCGGCCAGCTCAACCAGCCGCCCGGTCCCGACGCCAATACCGGGCCGAAGGCCGAAGCCGCCGGCATGGACGCGGTGCGCAAGGGCGCGGTCGGCTCCTATCTGGGCGTGATGGGGGCCGAACGCACCTGCAAGTACCAGCATGTGGCGGTCGAGGAATCGCGGCTGGGCATCCCGTTGCTGTTCGGCTACGACGTGATCCACGGCTTCCGCACCATCTTCCCGCAGCCGCTGGGCATGGCCGCGACCTTCAATCCCGAGGCGGTGGAACGCGCCGCGCGCATCGCCGCCGTCGAAGCCAGTGCACACGGCATCAACTGGACCTATGCGCCCATGGTCGATGTGGCCCGCGACCCGCGCTGGGGCCGCATTTCCGAAGGCGCGGGCGAAGATCCATACTTGGGCAGCGCACTGGCCGTGGCCAGCGTGCGCGGTTTCCAGGGTGAAAAACCCGGCGAGGACGGCACCGTGCTGGCCACCGCCAAGCATTTCGTCGCCTATGGCGCGGCCGAGGCCGGGCGCGACTACAACATTGCCGATCTTTCCGAGCGTACCCTGCGCGAGGTCTATCTGCCGCCGTTCAAGGCGGCGGTCGATGCCGGCGTCGGCACGGTGATGGCCGCCTTCAACGAGGTCAACGGCGTGCCGATGCACGCCAACGGCGCGCTGATCAACGACGTGCTGCACAAGCAATGGGGTTTCGACGGGGTGGTGGTCAGCGACTACACCGGGGTCATGGAGCTGACCCATCACGGCACCGCTGCTGACGAGCCAGCTGCCGGCGTGCAAGGCCTGGATGCCGGCGTCGATATCGACATGGTCAGCGACATCTATCGCAAGCATGGCCCCAAGCTGCTGCGCGACGGCAAGCTGGACATGGCGACGGTGGATGAATCGGTACGCCGCGTGCTGCGCGCCAAATATCGCCTGGGCCTGTTTTCCGAACCCTACCGCTTGTGTGCAGATACCAGCCGTGAACAGGCCCGCACGCTGACCGCGGAATACCGCCAGGCCGCGCGCGAAATCGCCCGGCAATCGCTGGTGCTGCTGAAGAACGATCAATCTGTGCTGCCCTTGTCGAAGGACATCGGCAAGCTCGCCGTGATCGGCCCGCTGGCCGATGCACCGCGTGACATCATCGGCAACTGGGCCGGTGCCGGCCGCGCCGAAGACGCGATCACGCCGTTGCAGGCCCTGCGTGAAGCGCTGGGCGAAGCGCGCGTGGCCTATGCGCCAGGCACCACGATTGCAGGCAGCGACACCACCGGCTTCGCTGCCGCCGTCGCTGCCGCAAAACAAAGCGATGCGGTGCTGCTGTTCCTCGGCGAAGCGCAGAACATGAGTGGCGAAGCCAAGAGCCGTACTTCGCTGGACCTTCCTGGCGTGCAGCAGCAACTGGCCGAAGCCATCGCCGCGACCGGCAAGCCGGTGGTCGCGGTGGTGTTCAGTGGCCGCCCGCTGACCCTCGTGCCGCTGGACAAGACCGTTCCGGCGATCCTGGCCGCGTGGTTCCCCGGTACCGAAGGCGGCCACGCCATCAGCGACGTGTTGTTCGGCGATGCCAACCCGGCCGGCCGCCTGCCGGCCAGCTTCCCGCGCAATGTCGGCCAGATCCCGATCTACCACGCGCATCGCAACACCGGTCGGCCGGTCACCTTCGATGCGAAAGGCAATCCCGGCGAATACACTTCGCACTACCTCGACGTGGCCAACACGCCGCTGTATCCGTTCGGCCATGGCCTCAGCTACACCACGTTCCGCTACGGTGGCTTGAAGGTGATGCAGCCGAAGCTGCGCAGCGGCGCGACGCAGCAGGTCGAAGTCACCGTGACCAACAGCGGCCAGCGCGCCGGCGATGAAGTGGTGCAGCTGTACCTGCGCGACGACGTCGCCAGCGTGACCCGGCCCGTGCGCGAACTGCGCGGCTTCCAGCGCGTTCACCTGCAACCGGGCGAAAGCAGCACGCTGGCATTCGAGTTGAAGCCGGAGGATTTGTCCTTCTACAACGCCAGGCTGGAGAAGGTGGCCGAGCCGGGCATGTTCACCGTGTTTGCCGGCGGCAGTTCCGAGGCAAGCTTGCAGGCGAAGTTCGAGTTGCTGGGGAATTGAGTCGTTTTTGCTCGTCATTCCCGCGAAGGCGGGAATCGCTCTTGCTTTGCGCTTCCAAAGACAAGGCAAGAGCCGGAGCGATTCCCGCCTTCGCGGGAATGACGAGCAAATGGCAGGAATGACGAGTCCCAACCCTCGCTGCACCGCAGCTTTCCCATCTCACTGAAAACGTTTACAGTCCGCCCCCGACAGCAGGCATCACCATAAAGGGCGACGCATGGCGAAGGGCGGTACGGTCACCATCAAGGATGTTGCGCGCGAGGCGCAAGTCTCCGTCGCCACGGTTTCGCGCGCGCTCAACGGCCAGGAAAACGTCGCCGCCGGCGTGCGCAAGGCCGTGCAGGATGCCGCCCAGCGCCTGCGCTACCAGCCGCACGCCGCAGCACGCAGTCTCAGCAGCCGCCGTACCCAGACCATCGGCGTGGTCCTGCCGGACTTGTATGGCGAATTCTTTTCCGAACTGATCCGCGGCATCGATGCGGTGGCGCGCGCGCATCGCCGGCATTTGCTGGTGTCCAGCTACCACGGCCACCCGGAAGAGCAGGGCGAAGCCCTGCGGGCGATGCGCGGGCGTGTCGATGGGCTGCTGGTGTTGTCGCCCTATGCGGACCAGCCTGGCTTCCTGGCCGACAACCTGCCCGCCGGCCTGCCGGTGGTGATGCTGGGCGCGCAGTCGCAGGATCCCGAACATGCCTCGCTGGGCATCGACAACCACGGCGGTGCAGTGGCGATGGTCGCGCACTTGGTTGAAGCCGGGCACCAGCGCATCGCCTTCATCGGCGGGCCGCAGGACAACTCCGACGCGCGCGAACGCCTGCACGGCTACCGCGATGCCCTGGCTCAGCGGCTACCGAAACAGAAGCCCTGGGAACTGCAAGGCGACTTCGACGAAGCCTCCGGCTACGAAGCCGGCAAGCAGATACTGACCGCGAAGCAACGGCCGGACGCGGTGTTCGCCGCCAACGACATGATGGCGCTGGGCTGCCTGTATGCCTTCAACGAAGCCGGCGTGCGCGTGCCCGACGACATCGCCCTGGCCGGCTTCGACGACATCCCGTTGGCGCGTTTCGTTCACCCGACCTTGACGACGATCCGCGTCAACATCGCTGAATTGGGTGGTCGCGCGATGGCGCAGTTGCTCGAGGCAGTCGATTCGCACGGTGGCAGTCAGGCCGCCTCCGCGCAGGTGCTGGCGACCGAATTGATCGTTCGTCAGTCCAGCGCGGCGCGCACGCCGCGCGGAGCAGGCTGAAAAATTTTGTTCGTGGATGTAAACGGTTTTACTGCTGGAAATAATGCTGTCCACAATGAGTCCAAACCCTGGGAGGGGAACAACATGAATGCAACGACAAGAAACAGTCGCCGTCCGGCCCGCAAGATCCTGGTCTGCGCGCTGGCCGGTTGCCTGCTGCTGGGTGCCGCGCCGACGTTCGCGCAATCCACCGCCGCGACCTTGCGAGGTTCGGCTGCGGCCGATGCCACCATCACCGCCACCAACGTCAACACTGGCCTGAGCCGCAGCGTCAAGGCCGGCAGCAATGGCAGTTACAACATCGGCGGTCTGCCGCCAGGCACTTACCGCATCGATGTGCAGGCCGGTGGCCAGAGCAGCAGCCAGGGCGTGACCTTGGCGGTGGGCCAGACCGCCACGCTGGATTTGCAGGCACCTGTCGAAACCGCCGCGCCAGCCGGTGATGCGACCACGCTGGATGCGGTGACGGTGACCGCGCCGATGCTGGTGGAAACCAAGACCTCGGAAGTGGCCACCTACGTTTCGCAGAAACAGATCGAGGCCTTGCCGCAGGGCACGCGCAATTTCCTCGCCTTTGCCGACGTGGTGCCGGGCATGCAGTTCATCCAGGACGCCGGTGGCAACACCAAGCTGCGTTCCGGTGCTCAGTCCAGCAGTGGCATCAATGTCTATGTCGATGGCGTCGGCCAGAAGGGCTATACGTTGCCGGGTGGTGTTGGCGGGCAGGATTCCACGCGCGGCAATCCGTTCCCGCAATCGGCCATCGGTGAATACAAGGTCATCACTTCGAACTACAAGGCCGAATTCGACCAGATCAGCAGCGCCGCCGTGGTCGCGGCCACGCGCGCCGGCAGCAATGATTTCGAAGGCAGCTTGTTCTGGGATCGCACCTCGTCAGAATGGCGCACCAAGAGCGAATTCGAAAAGCGCAGCGGCAGCGACAAGATCCCGGACAAGGAAGAGCAGTACGGCGTGTCCTTCGGTGGTCCTATCGTCAAGGACTTGCTGCATTTCTTCGTGGCCTACGAGGCCAAGGAATACAACACGCCGAAGAGCGTGACCTTGGGCGCCGGCCCCGGCAGCCGCTATGACGTGGCCGACGTGCCGGCGGATTTGCTGGCCGGTGTCGGGCCGACCTGGTCGCCGTTCAAGCAGGACATGTACTTCGGCAAGTTGAGCTGGACGCCGGATGACCGCAACTACGTTGAGTTCTCCACCCAGTACCGCAAGGAGGACGAGATCATCGGCGTCGGTGACCAGAACACGCCACAGCGCGCCACCCTCAACCAGAACAAGGTGACCCGCCATGACTTGCGCTGGCAGTACAGCGGCGATGTCTGGCTCAACGATGCGCACCTGACCTACGAGGACCTGTCATGGGCGCCGCATCCGGCGTTCGACGGTAACGGCTACATCCTGCAGGTGTCCGAGCTGCAAGCGGCCGACCGCACCAACATCGGTACCATCCTCAACGGTGGTGCGGGCACCAACAACCAGAACAAGGGCCAGGACGGCTGGGCGATCCAGGATGACCTGACCTTCACCGGTTGGGACGGCCATACGGTGAAAATGGGCCTGAAGTACAAGAAGGTCAACGTCAACGCGATCGAGCGCCACTATTCCAACCCGCAGTTCTATTACGACATCGGCCTGAGTACCGAGCAGCCGTACCGGGTGGAATTCGCCACCGGTGATGCCGGCACGTCCGGTGGCTTCACCACTTCGGCCAACAAGCAATTCGGCATCTACATCCAGGACGACTGGGAGGTGAACGATCACCTGACCTTGAACTACGGCGTGCGCTGGGATTACGAGGAAACGCCGAATTACGAAGACTTCGTCACGCCGACGGCACTGGCCGAGAACATCCGCGCCTATCCGAATTTCCAGAACGCGGACTGGAACCCGGACGACTACATTTCCACCGGCAACAACCGCAAGCCGTTCAAGAACGCCTGGCAGCCGCGCCTGGGTTTCTCGTATGACATCAGTGCCGACCAGCGCCACGTGATCTTCGGCGGCGTGGGCCGTGCTTATGATCGCAACCTGTTCGACTACTTGCAGATCGAAACCAACCGCACATCCTTCGGTCGCTACAACTTCTACTTCACTGATGCCGACGGCGTGTGCCGGCGACCGGCCGGGGATTGCGTGGCCTGGAATCCAGCCTATCTGCAGGACGGTACGCTGGATGCGCTGGCTGCCACCCAGAACCTGCCACGCGAGTGGTGGCTCAACAACAATGACCTGAAGGTGCCGTATTCGGATCAGTTCAGCCTGGGCATGCGCAATGCCTTCGACTGGCTGGGGCAGACGTGGAACAGCGAAGTCACCCTGGTCTATGTGCACAGCAAGGACGGCATCACCGCACGGTTGGGCAATCGCCGCCCCGACGGCAGTTTCCTGACGCCGGGCCATACCTGGGGCACGCCGTGGGGCTTCGATCCGCCGTTCGGCCGCATCGTGTTGCTGGACAACATGTACGAGACCAAGAACAAGTCCGTGCTGCTGAAGCTGGAGAAGCCGTACACCTCGCGGTCCGGCTGGGGCGCGACGCTCGCCTACACCTATACCCACGGCCGCCAGAACACCAACATGGATGGCTGGATCGACATGTTCGAATACCCGGACGCGAGCTATTACGGCTGGTTGCCATCGCGCGGCGTGCCGGAGCATCGGCTGGTCGCTACCGGCATATGGGACGCACCTGGCGGCGTCACCTTGTCGGGCAAGCTGACCCTGGAATCGAGCAAGTATCGAAACGCCACCGATTGCCGCCCCGGTTGGGACGATTGCCTCATCAACCCGTACAAGCCAGGTGGCAATCTGGGCTACAAGCGCTTCGACCTGGCGGCGACCAAGCAATGGGATACCGGCACCGACGTCAAGCTGCGTATCCGCGCCGACTTGTTGAACGTGTTCGATTGGGTCAACTACGGCGGCTACGACGACTGGTACGGCGGCCCCGGCGAGAACAACGCCAACTTCGGCGTGCCGAATTCACAATTGACGCCCACGCGCACGTTCAAGCTGTCGTTCGGGCTGGATTGGTAAGCACGCAAGCCGGTCGCCGATGCGGCGGCCGGCTTTGTTTTGTATTGTCATGTGCGCTTTCAGCAGAAATATGGTGAACAGCTTGCCCGCACCGCGATTCATCGCATCATTGCTGCTGGTTCTGGCTGTGGCCTTGCTCGCTTCATGCAAGAAGTCCGAGCCGGAGACGCAGGCCGGCCCCCCGCCGCAACTGGCCGTGCCGCCACCGGGCGAGAAGCCGGCGATGGTGGAGCCGGCCAAACCCGGACAGCCGGTCAAGCCGGATTTGCCGCCGTTGTTCCGCGATATCGAGCGGCGCACGTTCCAGTTTTTCTGGGATACCAGCAACGAGCGCAACGGGCTGACCCCGGATCGCTATCCATCGCGGCCGTTCGCCAGCATCGCCTCGGTGGGTTTCGCGCTGACCGCGTATCCGATCGGCATCGAGAACGGTTGGGTCAGCCGCACCCAGGCGGTGGATCGCACCCTGACCACGCTGAAGTTCTTCCGCGACGCGCCGCAGGGTAAGCAGCGCACGGGTACGGCCGGATACAAGGGCTTCTACTACCATTTCCTCGACATGCAGACCGGCGAGCGCTACGCCAGCTGGACGGAGTTGTCGAGCATTGATACTGCGCTGCTGATGATGGGCGTGTTGTTCACGCAGTCCTATTACCAGGGTGATGACCCGCGCGAAAAGGAAATCCGCGAGCTTGCCGAACAGATTTATCGCCGCGTTGACTGGACGTGGATGCAGCAGAACCCTCCCGTGCTGTCGATGGGCTGGTTCCCGGAAACCGGATTCATCCGCCATGACTGGAATGGTTTCAACGAGGCGATGCTGCTGTACGTGCTGGCCTTGGGATCGCCGACGCATCCGGTTGGCGATGACACCTGGGAGGTGTGGTCGCGCGGTTACGTCAACAGTTGGGGCGTTTATCAAGGGCAGGAATATCTTTCCTTCGGCCCGATGTTTGGTCACCAGTACAGCCAGGTGTGGATTGATTATCGCGACATCCAGGACGACTACATGCGCGAGCGCGGCCTGGACTACTTCCTCAACAGCCGCCGCGCCGCGCTGGTGCATCGCGAATACGCCATCGCCAACCCGATGAAGTGGAAAGGCTATGGCGAGAACGTCTGGGGCCTGACCGCCAGCGACGGCCCGCAGCGCACCGTGCAGGAATACCGTGGCGAGCAGCGTGAATTCCGTGGCTATTCCGCACGCGGCGTGGGCCTGCGCGATGGCTATGACGACGGCACCATCGCGCCGACCGCGGCGATCGCCTCGCTGCCATTCGCGCCGGAAATCGTGATTCCGGCCACCGAGGAGATGTACCAGCGTTACGGCGAATTCCTGTATTCCAGTTATGGCTTCCTGGATGCGTTCAATCCCAGCTTCGAATACGACATCCCGCTGCGCGCCGGCCGCATCGTGCCGGGGCAGGGCTGGGTGGCCAGCGATTACATCGGCATCGACCAGGGGCCGATCCTGGCGATGATCGCCAACTACCGCAACGATTTCGTCTGGGACGTGATGAAGCGCAACCCGCACATCCGTCGCGGTCTGGAACGCGCCGGCTTCGGCGGCGGCTGGTTGTCCCCGGAAGAGGAAAAAGCCGTGCCAGACAGCAAGGCCAGCGATGCCGACGCCGCCACTGCCCGTGAAACCGGCATGGCCGAGTCGCGTGCGATCAATGCCGAACTGGATGCGGCGCGCAAGTCGGATGAAGAAGCGCAGAATGACAAGGCGGATTGATGCGGACTTGGTGAATTCCGTTTTTTGCTCGTCATTCCAGCTTTCGCTGGAATGACGAGCAAAAACGCAGCAACTGTGCGTCTCTTGCTCCATTTGTGGGCAGGACTTGCATCAAGTGGATAGACTGGCCCACATGGGCATGCACATGCAGTTTTTGGCGGGTAATCGGACCGGCTTTGCTGGTCTGCTGGTCCTGCTGCTGTGCCTGTGCGCCTGCAGCAAAAATGATGGCCGCGAAAAGCTGAGCTTCTGGGCGATGGGTCGCGAGGCCGAAGTCGTCGCCGAATTGATTGCCGATTTCGAACGCGAAAACCCCGGTATCGACGTCGAACTGCAGGCGATCCCGTGGACCGCCGCCCACGAAAAATTGCTCACCGCTTATGCCGCAGATGCCTTGCCCGACGTGTGCCAACTCGGCAACACCTGGATCCCGGAATTCGCCGCGCTGGGCGCATTGCAATCGCTGCAGGATTACACCGATGCCTCGCCCATCGTGCAGGCCAATGACTATTTCCCCGGTGTCTGGCAGGCCGGCGTGATCGATGGCGAACTGGTCGGCATCCCGTGGTACGTGGATACACGCTTGTTGTTCTACCGCAAGGATTTGTTGCACGCCGCTGACGTGGCCTTGCCGATCCGCACTTGGGATGAGTGGAACGTGGCGATGGCGAAGCTCAAGACGCATGCCGGCCCGCGACGCCATGCGATCCTGCTGCCGCTGAACGAATTCGAACAACCCTTGTCGCTGGCCTTGCAAGGCGATGATCCACTGCTGCGCGAGCACGACACGCGCGGCAATTTTTCCGCGCCGGGGTTCCGCCGTGCGCTGGCGTTCTACGCCAACATATTTGCGCAGGATTGGGCGCCGAAGGTATCGGAAACCCAGTTGGCCAACGTCTGGGATGAGTTTTTCAAGGGCAATTTCGCATTCTACCTGTCTGGGCCCTGGAACATTCGTGAATTCCGCCAGCGCACGCCGGCGGCTTTGCGCGACCAATGGGGCACGATGCCGCTGCCCGGTCCGAATGGCTTTGGCGCGGGCATTGCCGGCGGCACGCAACTGGTGATTTCCAGCACATCGAAGCATCAACATGCCGCATGGAAGCTGATCGAATATCTGTCGCAACCGGAAGTGCAGCAGCGCTTCCATGCCTTGATCGGCGACTTGCCGCCGCGTCGCAGTGCATGGCAATCGCCGCAACTGACAAATGATGAGTATGCCCAGGCATTCCGCGACCAACTGGAACGGGTCAAGCCGACACCGAAGGTGATGGAATGGGAACGCATCGCGCAGGAGATGCGGCTGACGACCGAGCGTGTGGTGCGCGGTGGCGAGAGCCAGGATGATGCGGTTGCCAATCTTGACGCGCGGGTCGATGCGCTTCTGGAGAAGCGGCGGTGGATGCAGCAAACGGGTCGCATCGTGATGAGGCCGAATCACCCATGAGGCACATGCCGCTCGCCGCGTGGATATTCACTGCGCCTGCGCTGATCGTCATTGGCATGTTCTTCCTGTTGCCGGTGCTGGCGGCATTGGCGCTCAGCCTGACCGACTTCGACCTGTATGCGCTGGCCGATGCGCGCAACCTGCGCTTCATTGCGTTGGGCAATTATCTTGAATTGCTGCGCACGCCGATGTTCTGGAAGGCATTGGGAAATACCGCATATTTCGTCGTCGTAGGCGTGCCGCTGTCGATCGGCTTGTCGCTGGGTGCGGCGTTGTTGCTGGATTCTCCATTGGCGAAGTTCAAGCCGTTGTTCCGCACCGCATTGTTCGCGCCGGTGGTGACCACACTGGTCGCGGTGGCGGTGATCTGGCGTTACCTGTTCCACACGCAATACGGCGTGGTGAATTGGGTGCTGGGCATGCTGGGCATCTCGCCGGTGGATTGGCTGGGCGACCCGCATTGGGCGATGCCGACCATCATCCTGTTCGCCGCGTGGAAAAACTTCGGTTACAACATGGTGATCCTGCTGGCGGGTTTGCAGGCGATCCCGCGCGAACTATACGAAGCCGCGCGCATCGATGGTGCAGGCCGCTGGCGGCAGTTCCGGCACATCACCTTGCCGATGCTGGGGCCGGTGTTGCTGCTGGTGTCGGTGATCACCGTGTCGGGGTATTTCCAGCTGTTCGCCGAGCCTTACGTGATGACCCGCGGCGACCCGCTGCAAAGCACGGTCAGCGTGCTGTATTTCATGTTCGAGGAAGGCTTCAAGTGGTGGAACCTGGGCCGCGCCTCGGCGGTGGCGTTCCTGTTGTTCGCGATCATCATTCTGGCGACCACGCTGATGCTGCGGCTGGGCCGCAGGAAGGGGTGGGTGTGATGCGTGGCGCGTTCATCGTTTTTGCCCGTCATTCCCGCGAAAGCGGGAATCCAGGGGCTTTGCTTTTCAATGGCTATACGTCCATGGATTCCCGCTTTCGCGGGAATGACGAGCAAATGCGAACCAACAACTGAGAACCAGCAACCCAGAACCGCAAATGTCTTCAAGCATCTACTACCGCCGCGACACCCTCCTCATCAATGCCGCCCTGTTGGCGCTGGCGCTGCTCAGCATCGCGCCGCTGCTATGGATGCTGTCGGTGTCGCTGATGCCGCGTGGCGGGGCCAGTCATTTCCCGCCGCCATTGCTGCCAACGCTTGCCACGCTGGACAACTATCGCGAACTGTTCGCGCATACCGGCATGGCGCGCAATTTCGGCAACAGCCTGATGGCGACATCGGCCATCACCCTGGGTTCGCTGCTGTTGAACAGCATGGCCGGCTATGCCTTCGCCAAGCTGCATTTCAGCGGGCACGAGCGCATTTTCCGTGCACTGCTGGCGGCCCTGGTGATCCCGGCTCAGGTGGCGATGCTGCCGTTGTTCCTGCTGATGAAGCAGTTGCACCTGGTCAACAGCCTCGGCGGCGTGGTGGTGCCGGCGCTGGCCAGCGTGTTCGGCATCTTCTTGGTGCGCCAGTATGCGCGCAGCATTCCCGACGAATTGCTGGACGCGGCGCGCATCGACGGCGCGGGCGAGTGGCGGATTTTCTTCCGCATCGTGCTGCCGATGCTGCGGCCGGTGCTGGCGACGCTGGCGGTGTTCACCTTCATGACCGCCTGGAACGATTTCATGTGGCCGTTGATCGTGCTGACCGGGCAGGAGCATTACACCTTGCCGGTGGCGCTGGCCTCGCTGTCGCGCGAGCACATCCTGGACGTGGAGCTGATGATGGCCGGCGCGGTGATCACGGTGTTGCCGGTGTTGCTGCTGTTCCTGCTGCTGCAGCGGCATTACGTGCAGGGGCTGACGCTGGGCAGCGTGAAAGGGTGATTGCCGCTACGATGGTGGCATGGCCAACATGCGACGCATCGAAACGCTCGACGCCGGATTGCAGGCACAACTGGCGGCCTTGCTGCGCGACGTGATCGACGGCAATGGTTCGGTCGGTTTCGGCAATGATGATGACACGACCCTGGCCGCCTACTGGGCCGATGTCGCTGCGCAGCTGGGGCCGGGCCTGCAATTGTGGGTAGCCGAACACGATGGCCGTGTCGTCGGCAGTGTGCAGCTTGCGCCCAGCCAGCGCAGCAATGGCCGCCATCGCGGCGATCTGCAGAAGATGATGGTGCTGCGTGTGGCGCGCGGGCAGGGCGTGGGCCGCAAATTGCTGGCCGCGGCCGAGGCGCATGCCGTGTCGATTGGGTTGGATTTGCTGGTGCTCGATACCGTGGTCGGCTTGTCCGCCGATCGGATGTATCGTGCCGCGGGCTGGCAGGAAGTCGGCGTCATCCCCGGTTTTGCCACCGACCCTGCCGGCGAAATGCAGGCGACGCGCTATTACTACAAGGCGTTGTAGCCGCCTCCACGCATGCGGATCAGCCGCGCACGGCCTTGACGATTGCCGCCGCCTCACGCGAGGCCGCTTCGATCATGTCCCATGCGCCGGCTTCCACCCAGGCACCGGCCACCATCCATGAGCCGCCGATGCAGGCCACGTTCGGCAGCCTGAGGAATTCCGCCGCGTTGTCGGCGGTGATGCCGCCGGTGGGGCACAGCTTCAGTTCCGACAGTGTCGGGGCCAGGCCCTTGAGCATGTTCAAGCCGCCGGCGGCATTGGCCGGGAACAGCTTGCAGGTGCGGAAACCCAGTTCCATCAATGCGAGGAATTCGCTGGGCGTCGCGCCGCCGGGCACCACCGGCACCGGTGCTTGCGCCAGCAGTTTTGCCATCGTCGGCGAAGTGCCGGGGGTGACGAGGAAATCGGCTTTCGCCTCGACGCAATCTTCGATCTGTTGCGGCGTGACCACGGTACCCATGCCGATCTTGATGTCCGGCAGCTCCTGCTTGAGCAGGCGCAGCGCGTCCATCGCCACCGGCGTGCGCAGGGTCAGTTCGATCGCCGGCAAGCCGCCTTTCAACAACGCTGCCGCCACCCCGCGCGCCTGTTCCAGCGTGTGCACGGTGACCACAGGCAGGATGCCCGCGCTGCGCAGGAGTTGTTCGGCTTGTTGCTGGCGTTGCGCGATGTCGCTCATGGTTCAGGCGTCCTTGGTTTCGTGAGGGGCCAGCACGGCTTCGGCGCCGTTGCCCAGTTCGTATTCGGCGTCGTATTCCCATTGCCCATGGTCGGTGGGCGGGCCGCAGGAAATCGACAACGCGCCCAGGTCTGCCGGCGCGACCACGCGGCGGTTGAAGGCGAACAGGTTGCGGCCCAGGTCCAGCGGCGCGGGCGAAGTGTTCGGCGTGATGCTGCGCATGGCCCATTCACCGGCATCGACCAGCGCTTCCAGCACGCCGGCTTCTGCATCGAGGCGAATGATGTCGCCTTCGCGCAGTTTGCCGATGGGGCCGCCGTTGTGCGCTTCAGGCGTCAGGTGGATGGCCGCGGGGAACTTGCCCGATGCGCCGGACAAGCGGCCATCGGTCACCAGCGCCACGCGCCGGCCCTGGTTCTGCAACAGGCCCAGCAGCGGGGCCAGCGAATGCAGTTCCGGCATGCCGTTGGCGCGCGGGCCCTGGTAGCGCACCACGGCGACGAAATCCTGCGGCAGCGCGCCGGCAGCATGCAGCTTGTTGAGCGTGCGCGGGTCATCGACGACGACGGCCGGTGCCTCGATGCTGCGGTGTTCCGGCTTCACCGCCGAAATCTTGATCAGCGAACGCCCCAGGTTGCCGCGCAGCAGGCGCAGGCCGCCTTGAGTTTCGAACGGCTCTGCGGCCGGGCGCACCACATTGGTATCGGCGCTTTGCGCGGTGGCCGGCGTCCACGCCAATTTGCCGTCAAGCAGGCGCGGTTCTTCGCAGAAGGCGCGCATGCCGCCGGGCACGATGGTCTGCAGGTCGTGCATGAGGCCGGCATCGAGCAGTTCGCGGAATACGAACGGGGTGCCGCCGGCGGCGGCAAAACGGTTCACGTCGGCGTCGCCATTCGGATAGACGCGCGCCAGCAGCGGCACGGTTTGCGAAATCGTGTCGATGTCGTCCCAGGTCAGCACGATGCCGGCCGCGCGCGCCACCGCGACCCAGTGGATGGTGTGGTTGGTGGAACCGCCGGTGGCCATCAACGCGGCGATGGCGTTGACGATGGCGCGTTCGTCGATCAGGTGGCCGATGGGGCGGTAGTCGCCGCCGAGCACGGTGATCTGCAAGGCGCGTTCGGCCGATGCGCGGGTCAGCGCCTCGCGCAGCGGTTGCTCGGGGTTGACCATCCAGGTGCCCGGCAATTGCAGGCCCATCGCTTCCAGCAGCACCTGGTTGGAATTGGCGGTGCCGTAGAAGGTACAGGTGCCGGCGCTGTGGTAGCTGGCGGATTCGGATGCCAGCAGTTCTTCGCGCGTGGCCAGACCGGCGGCGTAGCGTTCGCGCACTTCGGCCTTCTGCTTGTTGGGGATGCCCGGCGTCATCGGTCCGGCCGGCACGAACACGGCAGGCAAATGGCCGAAGGCCAGCGCGCCGATCAGCAGGCCCGGCACGATCTTGTCGCACACGCCCAGGTACAGCGCGGCGTCGAACATGTCATGGCTCAGCGCAATCGCCGTGGCCTGCGCGATCACGTCGCGCGAGAACAGCGACAACTCCATGCCCGGCCGGCCCTGGGTGACGCCATCGCACATCGCCGGCACGCCACCGGCAACCTGCGCGGTACCACCGGCGTTGCGGGCGGCGTCGCGGATGATCTGCGGGTAATGCTCGAACGGCTGGTGCGCCGAAAGCATGTCGTTGTAGGCGTTGACGATGCCGATGTTGGGCGTGGCATCACCACGCAAACGGCCCTTGTCGTCCGGGCCGCAGGCGGCGAAGGCGTGGGCCAGGTTGCCGCAACTCAGGCTGCTGCGATGCGGGCCAGCGCGGAAGGCGCTGTCGATGCCTTGCAGATAGGCGGCGCGGAGCGTGGTACTGCGCTGGCGGATGCGCTCGGTGACGGCGGCGATGGTGGGGTGGAGCGGGGCAAGGTGCAGGCTCATGGCAGACGCGGCTGTGCTGCGGTTCGGGTCAGTTCCTGATTGTGCGCCTGTCGCCGGGGAAGGGAAAGTATTGGATTTGTATTGGATTGCTAGTGGTATTGGATTCGGTATCCGCGAAAGCGCGGAATTGCCGAGCCCCTTCCCGCCTCACTCCACCCCGCACATCTCCACCGCGAATGCCGCTGCGCCCAGCAGGCCGGGGTGCGGATGCATGATCGCCAAGGTCGGGATGCGCGCCATCGTCGGCGCGAAGCGGCCTTTGTGTTCGAAGCGCTGGCGGAAGCCGGAATGCTGCAGCGACGACAACACCTTCGGCACCATGCCGCCGGTCAGGAACACGCCGTCCCACGCGCCCAGGGCCAGCACCAGGTCGCCGGCAATCGCGCCGAACACCGCGCAGAACACGTCCAGCGCGCGCAGGCACAGGGCGTCGCCTTCGGCGGCGCGTGCGGTGATGTCCGGCGGCTCCAGGTTGCCGGGGTCGATGCCGGCGATCTCGCACAGGGCGCGATGCAGGTTGACCAGGCCGGGGCCGCAGATCAGGCGCTCGTTGGAAACGCGGCCGAACTGCTTGGACAGGTGCTCGAGGATGTCGATTTCCTCCGGCGTGCCCGGCGGAAAACTGACGTGGCCACCTTCGGCTTCCAGCGGATAGCGATGGCCATCGCGCACGATCAGGCCACCCGCGCCCAAACCGGTGCCGGGACCGATCACCGCATAGGTGCGCGCTTGCGACAGCGGCGCGGGTTGCCAGCGCACGCCGCCGATCGAGACCACGTCGGCCGGTGTCAGCAACGACGTCGCCATCGCCTGCGCGGCGAAATCGTTGACCAGTTTCAGCCGATCAAAGCCTAGCGCGGCGCGGGTGCGTGACACCGAGATCACCCACGGGTGGTTGGTGATGCGCGCTTCGTCGCCATCGATGCGGCCGGCGACCGCGAACACGCCATTGCGCGCGCTGGCACCGGTCTGTTGCAGGTAGTGGGCGGCGGCGTCGGCCAGCGACGGGAAATCGGCCACCTTGAAATCGCGCACGCTGTCTTCGCGCAGCGGCGCGGCCGGGTCGCAATCGGTCAGCGCGAAACGCGCATTGGTGCCGCCGATGTCGGCCAGCAGGAAGTGCCCATCACTGCTCATGCAATGCAGCCCGGTTGCAGGCAGGTCAGCGGTGTGTTCGTCATCCCCATCCCTCGGCTTCTTCTTCGTTGCTCAATGCATCGCCGTGGCTGGCGACGACTTTTGCATAGTAGCGGGCGCTGTCCTTCGGCGTGCGTTCCAGCGTTTCGAAATCCACGTGCACCACGCCGAAACGCTTGGAATAGCCCAGCGACCATTCCAGGTTGTCCAGCAGCGACCACACGAAGTAGCCGCCGATGTCGCAGCCGGCTTCGATCGCGTCGTGCACCGCGCGCAGGTGCTGGCGCAGGTAGCCCACGCGCAGCGGGTCGCGCACGCGGCCGTTGTGTGCCTTCGGTGGATCGAAGAAGGCCGCGCCGTTTTCGGTGATGAACATGCGTGGATTGTCATAGCGTTGTTTCGCCCACACAAGCGTATCGGTTAATCCTTTCGGGAATACCTCCCAACCGGTTTCAGAATACGTATGCATCGGCTGCTTCACTGGCGCGGCCCGCAACGGCCAGTTCGTCTCGTCGTGGCGGGTCACGTTGCGGGTGTAGTAATTGATGCCGATGAAATCGATCGGCTGGGCGATCAGATCCATGTCTGCCTGCGGCCACTCCGGCCAGGCGTCGCCGAAGATCTCGCGCAGTTCTTCCGGATATTTGCCGAAGAAGACCGGATCCAGGTATTGCCGGTTCATGTAGGCGTCGGCGCGCCGTGTTGCGGCAAGGTCTTCGGGCGAATCGCTGGCCGGGTACTTCGGTTCGATGTTCACCACGATGCCGACTTCATGCTTGCCGCAGGCGCGATACGCCTGCACCGCCTTGCCATGCGCGCGCAGCAGGTGATGGCTGGCGATCGGTGCTTCGTACTTGTTGCGATGGCCAGGCGCCAGCGCGCCGTGCAGGTAGCCGCCATCGGTGACCACCCACGGCTCGTTGAGCGTGGCCCAGCGCTTGATGCGCCCGTCCAGTCGCTGGAACATCACCGCGCCGTATTCGGCAAACCAGTCGGCGATGTCCGGATTCAACCAGCCACCGCGATCATCCAGCGCCGCCGGCAAGTCCCAGTGGAACAGGGTGGCGACCGGTTCGATACCATTTTCCAGCAGCGTATCGACCAGGCGCTCGTAGAAATCCAGGCCCTTCGGATTCACCCGGCCCTTGCCCTCTGGCAGGATGCGGCTCCATGAAATGCTGAAGCGATAAGCCTGCAGGCCCAGTTGCTTCATCAGCGCCACGTCCTCGCGCCAGCGGTGGTAGTGGTCGCAGGCCACGTCGCCGGTGTCGCCATTCAACATACGCCCCGGCGTATGCGCGAAGCGCTGCCAGATACTGGGCCCGGCGCCATCGGCCAGCGGCGAGCCTTCGATCTGGTAGGCGGCGGTGGCGCTGCCCCAGATGAAATCCGCGGGAAAGGTGTACGACTTTGGCATGTTTCCTCCAAGGGTTCTCGGCCTGTTGTGCCAGCACACACGTTGCATTTGCATGAAAACGCATGGCGCTGGCTTGGTGCGGGCGCATGGCAGAATAGCCGCAAGCCGCGCAATCGGGCAGTGCGCGCAGCAGGTATCGGAGCGAACGATGGCGGAAGTACGGCTGGAACAGGTGCGCAAAGTCTGGCCAAACGGCCAGGTCGCGGTGCAGGGTGCCAGTTTCGACGTGGCCGATGGCGAACTGCTGGTGCTGGTGGGCCCGTCCGGCTGCGGCAAATCCACGCTGCTGCGGATGATCGCCGGGTTGGAGGAGATCAGCGCCGGCACCTTGCGCATCGGCGGGCGCGTGGTCAATGACGTGGCCCCGGCGGCGCGCGACATCGCGATGGTGTTCCAGAACTATGCACTGTACCCGCACATGAACGTGGCGCAGAACCTGGCCTTCGGCCTGCAATTGCGTGGCTTCGACAAGATGGCGGTGAAGCAGCGCATCGACGAGGCCGCGCAGACGCTGGGCCTGGCCGAGATGCTGGACAAGTTGCCGCGTGAGCTGTCCGGTGGCCAGCGCCAGCGCGTGGCCTTGGGACGCGCGCTGGTGCGCGAGCCGGCGGTGTTTCTGCTCGACGAGCCGCTATCGAACCTGGACGCCAAGCTGCGCCATTCGGTGCGCACGGAAATCGCGCGGCTGCACCAGCGGCTGCGCGCAACCATGATCTACGTCACCCATGACCAGGTCGAAGCAATGACCTTGGGCCAACGCATCGTGGTGTTGAACGAAGGCATGATCCAGCAGATCGACACGCCGATGGCCTTGTACGAACGACCGGCCAATCTTTTCGTCGCCGGTTTCCTCGGCAGTCCGGCGATGAATTTGTTGGGCGGCCGTCTGGAGCGCGATGCCGTCGGTGCTGTGCTGCAGTTGGCCGATGGACAAGCGCTGGCACTCGGGCAAGTATCGGGCGTCGAAGCTGGTCGCGGCATCGTGCTGGGCATTCGCCCGGAACACCTGTCGCCGACGGCTGGAGAGGGCAGCTTGCGCGCCGTGGTGGACCTGGTCGAACCGGTCGGCAATGAAACCTTTGTCCACCTGCGCTGTGGCGGACACGCACTGGTCGCACGCATGCCGCCGCAGCATGCACCGGTGGCCGGCGAAACCTTGGCGCTGGACGTGATGCGCGAGCGGCTGCATTTTTTCGATGCGCAGTCAGGTGTGCGGCTCTAAAATCCACGCATGACTACCGATTCCAATCCCGCCGCCCGCATCGACGAACTGCGTCGCCGGCTGGAAGATGCCAATTATCGATACCACGTGCTCGACGCGCCGGACATCACCGACGCCGAATATGACCGCCTGCTGCGCGAACTGGACGAACTGGAAGCCGCGCACCCGCAATTGCGCAGCGCCGATTCGCCGACCCAGCGCGTCGGCAGCGCGCCGTCGGCGAAGTTTGCCGAAGTGCGCCACGCCATCCCGATGCTGTCGCTGGGCAATGCCTTCAGCGACGAGGAAACGCGCGATTTCGTTCGCCGCATCGAGGAGAAACTGGACCGCCCCGAACTGTTGTTCTCGGCCGAACCCAAACTCGATGGTTTGGCGATCAGCCTGCGCTACGAGGGCGGTCGTTTCGTGCAGGGAGCCACTCGCGGTGACGGCGCGGCCGGCGAGGACGTGACTGCCAACCTGCGCACGGTGAAAGCGATCCCACTGAAATTGCGAGGCAAGGATTGGCCGCGCGTTCTCGAAGTGCGCGGCGAAGTGTTCATGCCTCGCGCCGATTTCGAGAAATACAACGAACACGCGCGCCTGCACGGCGGCAAGGTGCTGGCCAACCCGCGCAACGGCGCGGCCGGCTCCCTGCGCCAGCTCGATCCGCGCATCACCGCGCAACGGCCGCTGTCGTTCTACGCCTACGCACTGGGTGCGGTCGAAGGCGGCGAACTGCCGGCCACCCATTCGGCCACGCTGAAGCAGTTGCGCGAATGGGGCTTCCCGGTCAGCCCGCTCAATGAAGTGGTGCGCGGTGCGGACGGCTTGCTTGATTACTACCGCCGCATCGGCGAGCGCCGCGACGGCCTGCCGTTCGACATCGACGGCGTGGTTTACAAACTGGACGACTACGCCGGCCAGCGCGAAATGGGTTTCGTCTCGCGTGCGCCGCGCTGGGCGATCGCGCACAAGTTCCCGGCGCAGGAACAATCGACCACGGTCGAGGGCATCGACATCCAGATCGGCCGCACCGGCGCGGCGACGCCGGTCGCGCGCCTCGCGCCGGTGCAGGTGGCCGGCGTCGTCGTCACCAACGCCACCTTGCACAACGCCGATCAGATCGCGCGGCTGGACGTGCGCGTCGGCGATACCGTGATCGTGCGCCGCGCCGGCGACGTGATTCCGGAAGTCGTTGCGGTGACGCTGGAACAACGCCCCGCGCAATCGCAGCCGTGGACGATGCCGACGCACTGCCCGGTCTGCGGTGCGGAAATCGTGCGCGAGGAAGGCGAGGCGGTATGGCGTTGCAGCGGTGAATTGAGCTGCCCGGCGCAACGCAAGGAAACCCTGCGCCACTTTGCTTCGCGTCGCGCGATGGACATCGAAGGCCTGGGCGAACGCTTTGTCGAGGATTTGAGCGACCTGGGTTTTGTCGAAAACGTCGCCGACCTGTACAAGCTGACACTCGACGATCTGCTGGAAATGAAGCGCCGTGCCGACGAGCGCGATGGCACCACACCCGAGACGGTCAAGGCCGGCAAGGTCGCGACCAAGTGGGCCGAAAACCTGATCGCCGCCATCGACGCCAGCCGCACTACCACGCTGGAGCGTTTCCTGTTCGCGCTGGGCATCGAACACGTCGGCGAGAGCACGGCGAAATCGCTGGCGGTGTGGTTCGGCGATCTGGCGCTGATCCGGCGCATGCCGTGGCCGCTGTTCAAGCGCGTGCCCGATATCGGCGGCGAAGTGGCGCGCGCGCTGGGGCATTTCCTCGACCAGCGCGGCAACCAGCAGGTCATCGATCAGCTATTGCAATATGGCGTGCAGTTCGCCGACACACATCTGCCCAGCGCAAAACTGCGCAGTGGATTGGACTTGGCCGCCGTGCTGGCCGACATGGAGATTCCGAAAGTTACCGAAGTGCGCGCCAGGCAACTGGCCGCCGCATTCGCGTCGGTTGATGCGATCATCGATGCGCCTGCGCACCAGTTCGTCAGCGCCGGCTTGCCCGCCGAATCCGCCAGCGCATTCGCGCAATGGCTGGAAGATGCCGGCAACGCCAGACTGCTGCATGCCAGCGCCGCAATGCTGACGCACTTGCTGGAAATCACCCCGGCTACGCACATGGGTGAAGCCGGCCCACTCGACGGCAAGACCGTGGTGCTGACCGGCGGTCTGGCCTCGATGAGCCGCGACGAAGCTGGCGCAAAACTCGAAGCCCTGGGCGCAAAAGTCGCCGGCAGCGTGTCGAAGAAAACCAGCATCGTCGTTGCCGGTGGAGCGGCCGGTTCCAAACTGGCCAAGGCGCAGGAGCTGGGCATCGAAATCTGGGACGAGGCAAAGTTGCTGGCGTTCCTGGAGCAGGCATGAGCCAGTTCCAGCCCAACGGCCACTTCGACGCCCTGCGCCTGCGCGCCTGGCTCAATCGCCTGGTCCGCGAATTCTTCCACCATCGCGACGTGCTGGAAGTCGAAACCCCGATCCTGTCGGTGGCCGGCAATACCGACCCCAATATCGCCTCGTTCTCGCTGCAATTCTCCGGCCGCACCGACGGCGCACCGCGCACGCGCTGGCTGCGCACTTCGCCGGAATTCCCGCTCAAGCGCCTGCTGGCGGCCGGTATTGGTGATTGCTACGAACTGGGCCGCGTATTCCGCGATGGCGAAGCCGGGGGGCGCCACAATCCGGAATTCACCATGTTGGAGTGGTATCGCGTCGGCTGGGATCACCAGCGCCTGATCGACGAAACCGTCGAACTGGTGCAGGCGGCGCTGTCGTTGGTCGGGCGCAAGGCCACGCCCACGAAAATCACCTTCCGCGATTTGTATGGCGAACAGCTTGGCATCGATCCGCTGCTTGCCACGATCGAGGAACTGCGCAATGCCGCCGCCGGCATCACCATCGATGGCGAAGGCCTGAATCGCGACGACTGGCTTGACCTGTTGATGGCGCACAAACTGCAACCGGCGTTCGCGCAGGATCAATTGCTCGCAGTGCACGATTACCCGGCCTCGCAATGCGCGCTGGCACGCGTGCGCGATGAAGATCCGCCGGTGGCCGAACGCTTCGAGCTGTATCTCGGCCCGCTGGAATTGGCCAACGGCTACCACGAACTCAACGACGCTGCCGAACAGCGCCGCCGCTTCGTGCGCGACCAGGGCGTGCGCCGCGAACGCGACGCCGCCGTGCCGCCGCTGGACGAAAACCTGCTGCAAGCCTTGCCGGCCTTGCCCGATTGCGCCGGTGTCGCGCTGGGCATCGACCGCCTGCTGATGGGGATGCTGGGCACGGTGCGCATCGCCGACGTGCTGTCCTTTGACTTTGCCCGTGCCTGAACGGCGATAAAAACATCGCAAACGGGAAACGGTTTCTTGGGTTCATGTTCATGAATCCGATGCGAAGGTTTCCGCGCAGACAACGCAAGGGAGAACGACGATGGGCGACAAACTGAAATTCGCGGTTCCGGTGATGGCGGTCTTGGCCACACTGATGAGCGGCTGCGTGCTCGACCCGGTATATGCCGGTGGCTATCCTGATGGCGGCTACACGCAATATCCGCCTGTGCAAGGCGGCGGCTACTACCCGGACAATGGCTATGGCCAGAGCTTCCGTTGTGAATCCAATGACAACCGCCAGCGCCAATGCAGCGTGGATACGCGCGGTGGGGTGCAACTGGTGCGGCAATTGTCGAAGACCCAATGCGTGCAAGGCCGCAACTGGGGCTGGGACCGCAACGGCGTGTGGGTCAACGGCGGCTGCCGTGGTGAATTCGTCGCCGGCCGCGGTGGTGGCGGCTATTACCCCGGCAACGGCAGCAGCTACGGCCAGAGCTTCCGCTGCGAATCCAACGACAACCGCCAGCGCCAGTGCAGCGTGGACACGCGCGGCGGCGTGCAATTGGTACGGCAATTGTCCAAGACCCAATGCGTGCAAGGCCGCAATTGGGGTTGGGACCGCAATGGCGTGTGGGTCACTGGTGGTTGCCGCGCCGAATTCGTCACCGGTCGCGGCGGCAACAATGGCCATTACCCCGGCAACGGCAATGGCGGCAACTACGGCCAGACCTTGCGTTGCGAATCCAACGACAATCGCCAACGCACCTGCCCGGCCACGATCCGCCGCGGCGTGCAATTGACCCGGCAATTGTCGAAGACCCAATGCGTGCAGGGCCGCAACTGGGGCTGGAGCCGCAGCAGCGTGTGGGTCAGCGGCGGCTGCCGCGCGGAGTTCCGCATCGACTGACGCGGTGCAATCGTCCATGCCCTAAACTTCGGGCATGGACGAAACCTTCGACTACGCCCGCTACGACCGCGTCCGCCCGATCCGCTGGGCGGGCGACGCATTGCAACTGCTCGACCAGCGCAAACTGCCGTTCGTGCAGGAATGGATCACCTGCCGCAGCAGCGATGAAGTCGCCGAGGCCATCCACGCGCTGATCGTGCGCGGCGCGCCGGCCATCGGCATCGCCGCCGCGTGGGGCGTGGTGCTGGCCGCGCGTGAAGTGGTCGCCAGCGATGGCACGCAAGCCCTGCAGAAACTGGGGCCTGCACTGCAGCGCTTGAACGCCGCACGGCCCACCGCGGTCAACCTAGCCTGGGCGCTGGCGCGGATGCGCGATGCCTTGGCCCATGCCGGTGCCACCTGGCGCGAGACGCTGGAACTGGAAGCCTTGGCCATCGCCGAGGAAGACCTCGCCGCCAATCGCCACATGGGCGCATTGGGCGCGGCGCTGATCGCACCGGGCAGTGGCGTGCTGACACATTGCAATACGGGGTCGCTGGCCACCGCCGGCTTTGGCACCGCGCTGGGCGTGATCCGTGCCGGCGTGGCCCAAGGCCGCATCGCCCGCGTGTTTGCCGGCGAAACCCGGCCGTGGCTGCAAGGCGCACGCCTGACCGTGTGGGAACTGCAACAGGACGGCATCGATGCGACCTTGATCGCCGATTCTGCTGCCTCGCACCTGATGAAGACCGGCGCGGTGCAGTGGGTGATCATCGGTGCCGACCGCATCTGCGCCAATGGCGACACCGCCAACAAGATCGGCACCTATCAGCTGGCGATTGCCGCGCGCCACCATGGCGTCAAGTTCATGGTGGTTGCGCCGTCCTCGACCGTGGACATGGCAACGGCATCGGGTGATTTGATCGAAATCGAAGAGCGCGACCCGGCCGAATTGCTCGGTATAGGCGGCGTGCGCACCGTCGCCGAAGGCATCCGCGCGTGGAATCCCGTGTTCGACGTGACTCCGGGCGAGTTGATCGACGCCATCGTCACCGAGAAGGGCGTGATCGAGAGGCCGACCATCGAAAGGATGCGTGCCCGGTTTGGGTTTTGAAGCTGTTGTGCTGAAGTCGAAGCAAGGTTGGCATTCTTCCTTCCTCGACTCTTCGCATGAGCGACTGCAAATAAGGATCCGGCTGGATCGTCATGAATTGCCTGCGCGCAGCCGCCGGGCGAAATCCTCCGGCGGCAGCCCCGGCGCGAACAGGAAGCCTTGGCCGATCGGCACGCCCAGTTGCAGCAGGAAGCGGCGTTGCGCTTCGGACTCCACGCCTTCGGCGACCAGGCTCAGGCCCAGGCTGTGTGCGATTGCCGAGACTGCTTGGCATACCGCCACGTCGGAACGGTTGTTCGGCACGCCGTCGGTGAACAACTGGCTCAACTTGAGTCCGTGGATTGGCAGGCGGCGCAAGTAGTTCAGCGCGCTGTAGCCCTCGCCGAAATCGTCGATGGTCAGTATCACGCCCAGTGCGCGAAGTTCGGCAAAGGTGTTCAGCGTGGTTGGCGCGTCCTCGATCAGCACGCGTTCGGTGAATTCCAGTTCCAGTGCCGAACCGGGCAAATCGAATTCAGCCAGCACCGCACGCACGCTATTGGGCAGGTCCTCGCCGAGGAATTGTCGGTACGACACATTCACTGCCACACGCATGATGCCCAGCCCCGCATCGCGCCATTGCGCGACCTGGCGGCAGGCTTCGCGCAGTACCCAGTTTCCGATGCGGACGATGTCGCCGGTGGTCTCGGCATGGCTGATGAAAAGATCCGGGCGCAGTTCGCCCAACTGACGGCTGTGCCAACGAATCAGCGCCTCGGCGGCGACGATGCGGCCATGGCGCAGGTCAACCTGTGGCTGATAGACCAGATGGAATTCGTGATTGTCGATCGCGCGGCGGAACTGGGTTTCGATCTGCAGGCGATCCTGTTGGCGTCGCGCCAGTTCCGGGGTGAAGGCGTGCCAGGCGTTGCGGGTACGATGCTTGCTTTCGTACATCGCCATGTCGGCGTTCTGGATCAGTTGCTGCGGGCGGGTGCCGTCGCATGGAGCGCGGGCGATGCCGATGCTGGCGGTGATGGTGAATTCGTCGCTGCCGAAGCGGAAGCTGTCGGAAAACGCGCGCAGAACCGCGTCGGCCAGGCGCTCGGGTTGCTGTGGATCGCCGGCGATGTCGCAGATTGCCAGAAATTCGTCGCCGCCGAAACGAGCGACACGGCCTTCGCTGCCGACCGCGTTGACGATGCGCCGCGCGGCTTGGATCAGCAGTTCGTCGCCGGAGCCGTGGCCCAGCAGGTCATTGACGGTCTTGAAGCGATCCAGGTCGATGTACAGCACGGCGATTTGTGCCTGCGCCGGATCACCGAGCCGGCTATTGAGTTCGCCCAGCACCGCGTCGCGGTTCATCAGTCCGGTCAATGGATCGGTGCAGGCTTGCACGCGCAGGGTTTCCTCGGCCTGCTTGTCCTGGGAGATGTCTTGCAGGGTGCCAGTGATGTGCGAAGTGGACGGCTCCGCCAGGCTGGCCTCGCCGATCACCCGGATCCAGAACGGCTGTCCATCGTTGCGGCTGCCCTGTACTTCCATGTCGAAGCTGTTGCCGGCTTGCAGGGTCGCATCGATCGCTGCGCGCAGGCGGTGGCGATCGGGCGTGCGCAGGCAGGCCAGCATGTCGGCCAGCGCTTGCGGCGGTCGCACCGGGCCGAGGATATGCAGCGCCCCCTCGGTCAGGTAGAGGCTGTCATCTGTCGAATCCCATTCCCAGCCGCCGATTGCGGCCAGTGCCTGGGCGCGTTCGAACAGCGTGTTGTCGCGCTTGAGTGCGGTGACGTCACTGAAAAGGGTGACGACCTCGGTGGGACAGTCGCTGCCCGGCGCGAATTGCGGCACCGAACTCATCGTCAGCCACATCAGTTGCTTGCGTTGGCGGTGGAACATGCCGACCAACGCGCCTTCCACCACCTGGCCGGTAGCCAGCGCACGCTGCGATGGCAACTCCTGTTCCGGCAGGTCACGGCCATTGGCGTCGAAATAGCGCCAGTGTTCCGAGCGCAAGCGCTCGGTCAGGCGCTGGTCCTCGTCGATGCCGAAGGCGCGCATCGCTGCGCGGTTCGAATAGACCACGTCGAAATCGCGGTTTTGCACCACGATACCCTTGTCGATCACTTCCATCAGTTCGCGGAATCGCAATTCGGCTTCGTGCCGGCCGCTGAGGTCGCGTGCCACGGCGACCATGTCGCGGCGGCCGCCAAAATGAAAATTGGCGGTGTGCACTTCGACTGGGAAGCGGGTTCCATCGGCGCGCATGTTGGTGACCTCGACGACGTAGGTCTCGCCGCGATCAAGGGTTTCACGAACAGGATCTATGTGATCGTGCGGCAGGTCCGGGTTCAGTACGCGGATGTCCTTGCCGACGATCTCGTTGCGCGGACGTTTGTAGGCAGCCATGCCAGCCTTGTTGAGATCCAGCACAGTGCCATCTTCCGCGATGATGCTGACCGGGTCGGGCACGGCATCGAACAGCGCACGGTAGCGCTGTTGTGAACTATCGGCGTCGGCCAGCGCTTGCCGCAAGGCATCATGGGCGCGCTGCAAAAGAGTGCGTGCGGCGGTGTCGAGCGAGGGATCGGCCAGCGCCTTGTGCAAGGCAGCCAGCGTCGCGGCAGCTCCGTCGTCAGTGACGCCGAACGATCCGGCCACGGCATCGTTGTACGGGGAGGGGAAGGCCGGCTCCATTGTCCTTTGAATACGTGGTCTGCCCGTGGTGACGGCCAATCCTGCCGCTTTGGCGCGCTGACGACAAGCGGCCGGAACCGCGCAGTGGTGGGCGTTCCGTGTAAAATCGAGATCAATTCTTGTTTGCGTTGACTGCATGTCCCCTTGCCGTGCCGCGCCGCCATCCATCGAAAGCGAATCCATCCCGTGACCCTGCTCGATCTGCCGCACCGCATTGCCGGCACTGTTGAATCCGTCGAAGACCAGACCCCCGGCGATACCATCGCCCGCCGCCTGCGCGAACTGGGCTTCGTGGCCGGCGAGCCGGTCGAAGTGGTGGCCGCCGGCCCGCTGGGCAGCGAACCGATCCTGGTGCAGGTGGGCTTCACCCGCTTCGCGCTGCGCCGTGCCGAAGCCGCGCGGGTAAAGGTGCGCAGGCAGGTGGCGGCATGAACGCGCCGGCTGCGACCACGCCGCTGCGGCTGGCCCTGGTGGGCAACCCCAATTGCGGCAAGACCGCCTTGTTCAACCAGCTCACCGGCAGCCGGCAGAAGGTCGCCAACTACGCCGGCGTCACCGTCGAGCGCAAGGAAGGCCGCCTGCTGGCACCGTCCGGTCGCAATTACGCCGTGCTGGATCTGCCCGGCGCATACAGCCTCAATGCCGCCTCGCTGGACGAAGCCGTCGCCCGCGACGTGCTGCGTGGCTTCTACCCGGGTGAAGCCGCACCGGACGTGCTGGTTTGCGTGTTGGATGCCACCAACCTGCGCCTGCACCTGCGCTTCGCGTTGGAACTGCGCGAGCTGGGCAAGCCGATGATCGTCGCGGTCAACATGATCGACGCGGCGCGCCGGCGCGGCATTGCCATCAACCTGGCGAAATTGCAGGAAGAACTCGGCGTGCCGGTGGTCGAAACCATCGCCGTGCGCCGGCATGGCGCGAATGCGCTGATCGAAGGCATCGAGCGTCTGGCCGCGCAGCCGCAACCACCGGTCAAGCGCCTGGCTGAAGGCGAGGACATCCACGCCGCCACCCGCGACCTGCTCGCCGCCGCCGTGCAGATGCCCACCCGCACCGCGAAGATCGACGATGCACTGGATCGCTGGCTGCTGCATCCGGTGTTCGGCCTGCTGGCGCTGGCGGTGGTGATGTTCCTGATCTTCCAGGCTGTGTATGCCTGGGCCACGCCGCTGATGGACGGCATCGACGCGGCCACCGGCTGGCTGGGCGAACAAGTCGGCGCGGTGCTGCCGGAAGGCCCGCTCAACAGCCTGCTGGTCGATGGCATCATCGCCGGCGTCGGCGGCGTGATCATCTTCCTGCCGCAGATCCTGATTCTTTTCGCCTTCATCCTGGCGCTGGAGGAAAGCGGCTACCTGCCGCGCGCGGCCTTCCTGCTCGACCGGATGATGGCGGCGGCCGGTTTGTCCGGGCGCAGCTTCATCCCGTTGCTGTCGAGTTTCGCCTGCGCCATTCCCGGGATCATGGCCACGCGCAGCATCCAGGACCCGCGGGACCGCCTTGCCACCATCCTCGTCGCACCGCTGATAACCTGCAGTGCGCGCCTGCCGGTGTACGCGCTGCTGATCGGCGCGTTCGTGCCGCAGAAGACCCTGTGGGGCATCTTCAACCAGCAGGGACTGGTGCTGTTCGGCCTGTACGTGGCCGGCATTGTTTCCGCGCTGGCGGTGTCGTTCGTGATGAAGAAGTGGCGCCGCGACAAGAGCGAGCACCCGCTGTTGCTGGAACTGCCGTCGTACCGCCTGCCGAACCCGCGCGACCTGCTGATCGGCCTGTGGGAACGCGCGGCGATCTTCCTCAAGCGCGTCGGCGGCATCATCCTGGCGCTGACCATCCTGCTGTGGTTCCTGCTGAATTTCCCCGCCGCGCCGGAAGGGGCCACCGGCCCGGCCATCGACTACAGCCTGGCCGGCCGCATCGGCCATGCGCTGGCCTTCGTGTTCGCACCGTTGGGCTTCAACTGGCAGATCTGCATCGCGCTGATTCCCGGCCTAGCCGCGCGCGAAGTCGCGGTGGCCTCGCTGGCCACGGTCTATGCGGTGGCCGCAGCCGACGACGATGCCGCCGCACAGGCGCTGGAGCCGCTGATTTCCGGTGGTGCCGATGCCTGGTCGCTGGCCACCGCGCTGTCGCTGCTGGTCTGGTACATCTACGCGCCGATGTGCCTGTCCACGCTGGCGACGATCAAGCGCGAAACCAACTCGTGGAAGCAGATGGCCGGCGCGGCGTTGTACCTGTTCGCGATGGCGTGGGTTGCGTCGTTCGCCACCTACCAGATCGCCGTGTTGCTGGGCCTGGGATGAGCGTTTCGCTGCTGCTGCAATACACCGTGATCGCGCTGGCCGTGATCATCAGTGCGTGGGTAGTGGCGAAGAAGCAATTCCCCGGTACCGTGCGCAAGTTGCGCATCGCACTGGCCGTGCCGCTGTTGCGTGAAGCCCGGCCAGCGTGGTTGCGTACCTTGGGCCGCAAGATTGCGCCGGAAGCGAAGAAGCCTTCCGGCAGTTGCGGTGGTTGCGACAACTGTGGCGATTGAAACCAGTCCTGGATACACGTCGATGAAAATGGCTGGTCGCGCCGGTGCCGGTGGCGTAAGGTTTCGTCATTGCAAGCATCGAACCGGGAGTCGCAGATGAAAACCATCGGCTATGCCGCCGAATCGACCACTTCGCCGCTGGCGCCGTTCGCATTCGAGCGCCGAGAGTTGCGCGGCAACGACGTGGCGATGGAAATCCTCTACTGCGGCGTCTGTCACAGCGACCTGCATTGCGCGCGCAACGACTGGGGCTGGAGCAAATATCCGCTGGTGCCCGGACACGAGATCATCGGCAAGGTCATCGCCATTGGCGCGGGCGTGCAGAAGTACAAGATCGGCGACCACGTCGCGGTGGGCTGCATGGTCGATTCCTGCCAGGAATGCGATCAGTGCCGCAAGGGCGAGGAGCAACTTTGTCGTCGCGGCAACGTGCAGACCTACAATGGTCGCGACCTGATCAGCGGCGAGCCGACTCGCGGGGGGTATTCTCGGCATATCGTGGTGCGAGAGGAGTTCGTGCTGCGCGTGCCCGATGGCCTCGACCTGTCGCGCGCCGCTCCGCTGCTGTGTGCCGGCATCACCACTTATTCGCCGCTGCGCACGTGGAATGTCGGCCCGGGCAGCCGGGTCGCGGTGCTGGGCCTGGGCGGGTTGGGGCACATGGCGGTGAAGCTGGCGGTCGGCATGGGCGCGCACGTCACCGTGATCGGGCGCAGCGCGTCGAAGGCGGCAGATGCGAAGGCGCTGGGCGCGGAGGCGTATCTGGTGTCTGGCGATGCCGCAGCGATGAAAAGCGCGGTATCGAAGTTCGACCTGATCATCGACACCGTGCCGGTCAGGCACGACTTGAACTTGTACACGTCGTTGCTGGATGTCGACGGAACCCTGGTCATCGTCGGCCAGCTTGGACCGGTGGAGGAATTGCTGACCGTGCCGTTGTTGATTGGCCGCCGCCGCATCGCAGGTTCGCCGATCGGCGGCATCCGCGAAACCCAGGAAATGCTGGATTTCTGCGCGGAAAAGAACATCCTGCCGGAAACCGAAACCATCCGCATGGACGAGATCAACCATGCCTTCGAGCGCATGGAAAAAAGCGACGTGCGCTATCGATTCGTGATCGACATGGCGACCTTGCAGGATTGAGCAGGAAACCGTCGGCTCAGTGCCGGCGCAACTTTCCCTTCAAGTCGTCGCGCTGCACCACTTCCACCGCCAGCGAGAAACTGCGCTGCTCGCCGGGTTGCAGCGCGCCGACGCCGACCACCTGGCGGCCGGTTTCGTTGCCGCGGTCGTCGCGGATCACCACCACCACCGTGTATTCCCACGGGCCGCCATCGGCGGGGTGTTGCACCGTGCCTTCCACATGCAGCGGCGTGGCCACCGGACGCGCGCGCATCACGGTGATCGCCGCATCGTCGAAGCGCAGGTGGTGCCGGCACGAAGGGCACACCGACGCGCTTTCCAGGATCACGGTCTTGCAATGCGGGCAGGCGCGGGTCGCGCCGGCACTGCCCGGGCGCGGCGCGCTCATGCGGCGGCGCCGTGCTCCGCGCCGCCCTTCGCCGATTTGGCCTTGTCGTCAGCCCAGCCGAAATCGACCTGGCCGCGGATGCGCGCACCGGCGGCCACGGTCACCGTGCCGGCCTTGATGTCGCCGATCACCGCACCGGAGGCGAGTACATCGACCTGCGTGGCCGAATCGATGTTGCCTTCCAGCTCGCCGGCGATGGTGACCTTCTTTGCCTTGACGCTGCCGTTGACCTTGGCGCCGAGTTCGATGGTCAGATCACCCTGCACGTTGACGTCGCCCTTGAACTTGCCGGCGATGCGCACATGGCCGGCACCTTCGATCTTGCCTTCGATGGTGAGGTCGGCGGAGATCAGTGACTCCTTGGATGGCGCGGCGCGTTCCGGCGTGGCCATCGGAGCGGGCGTGGGCGCGCTGGACAGGAACTCCGGCAGATCGGCCGGCTGCGGCTGCGGGACGGATTGATCCTTCTTGCTGGTGGGGTCTTTCCACATGGACATGAGGGCGTCTCCTGATGGGGATGTGGGCGAAAGAACGATCACTTTCGCTTGCAGGACGTGGACATACCGTGATGCCGAAGTTAAATCGCGGGAATGGAATGGCCGGCATGGCTCAACGGGGCTGCGTTTGCACTCAAAGCCGATGCGCTTGTGTTCGTAGAAGGTGCACGCCATCGTCGAACAGGAACTCCCGTTTCCTCAGATGCAACAGGAGCCGTTGGATCAACACCCAAAAACAAGGCCCGCTTGCGCGGGCCTTGCGAAACAACAGCGATGTCACCGTCGATTACTTCTTGGCGGCTTCTTCGACCTTGGCAGCGGCGTCCTTCACGGCAGCAGCGGCGTCGGCGGCGGCATCCTTGGCGGAGTCGGTGGCGGCAGCGGCGGCGTCGGCGGTGGCCTGGGCGGCGTCAGCGGTGGCGTCGGTCGCAGTGGCGGCGGCGTCGGTGGCGGCAGCGGCGGCGTCGGTCGCGGCAGCGGCAGCGGCGTCGGTCGCTTCGGCGGTGGCGTCGGTAGCGGCGGCAGCCGCATCGGTGGCGGCGGTAGCAGCGGTGTCGGCAGCAGCAGCGGCGTCGGCAGCAGCGCCTTCGGCGGTGTTCTTGCAGGCAGCCAGGGCAAACACGCTGGCGGCGGCCAGGATCAACAGCTTGGTCTTCATGGGATTCTCCAATGAGTTAGTGGGGTGGGTACAACTGGAAACGCATTTCACGGCACTTGCTTGCGTGCAGGAGCAGGTCGGTGAATCGACGTTTCCTGACCGGGAAAAAGGCCACCAGGGAACCGGTAGCCTTTTCCGTTTTTATCACCAACGCAAGCGTCAGTCTTTGTTCCGACGGAACCGGATTACTTGGTTTCTTCGGCGGCCGGGGCGGCAGCTTCTTCAGCGGCCGGAGCGGCGGCGGCTTCAGCAGCCGGGGCAGCGGCGTCGGCAGCAGCAGCGGCGCTGTCAGCAGCGGCTTCGGCGGCGTCGGCCGAGGTCGCGGCGTCGGCAGCAGCGTCAGTGGCTTCGGCAACAGCGTCGGTGGCGGCTTCAGCAGCCGGGGCAGCGGCGTCGGCGGTCACGGCCGCTTCTTCCTGCTTCGAGCACGCAGCCAGGGCGAAACCCAGGGCCAGCGCGATCAGAGCCTTGTTGATGGTCATCTTGCAATTCCTCGTCTGTAGAAGTGGCAACGCGCTATTGCGCGCCGCAAACATGATGACAAGCCCATTTCCGCTGTCAAGCGGCTGCGTATTCATATTGGTGTAGTCCATGTGAAAACACTGCGCTTTCAGGGGGAAAAGTCGAATCCGGCCCTAACCGGCAAGGTTCAGAGCAGTTCGACCGCGATCGCCGTGGCCTCGCCACCGCCGATGCACAGGCTGGCAACGCCTTTCTTGCCACCGCGCTTGCGCAGCGCATTGAGCAAGGTGACCACCAGGCGTGCGCCGGAAGCGCCGATCGGATGGCCCAGTGCGCAGGCGCCACCGTTGACATTCACCTTGGCATGGGGGATGCCCAGCTCCTTGATCGGGGCCATCGCAACCACGGCGAAAGCTTCGTTGATTTCGAACAGATCCACGTCTTCGACCTTCCAGCCAGCCTTGGCCAGCACGTTCTGGATTGCGCCGACCGGGGCGGTGGTGAACCATTCCGGTTGGTGCGCGTTGGTGGCGTGGGCGACGATTTTTGCCAGCGGCTGGATGCCGCGCTTGGCGGCTTCGTCGGCACTCAGCACCACGGTGGCGGCGGCACCGTCGGAGATGCTGGACGAAGTCGCGGCGGTCACGGTGCCGTCCTTGTTGAAGGCCGGGCGCAGGGTCGGGATCTTGCTGACGTCGGACTTGCCGGGTTGCTCGTCAACGCTGTATTCGACTTCGCCCTTGCGGCCGGCGACCTTGACCGGGGTGATTTCGCCGTCGAACGCGCCGGAGGCGATCGCGGCCTGCGCGCGCTTGACCGATTCGACGGCGTAGGCGTCCTGGTCTTCGCGGCTGAAGCCGTACTTGGCGGCGGTGGCGTCGGCGAACACGCCCATCGACTTGCCGTCATAAGGATTGGTCAGGCCGTCCCAGGCCATGTGATCGACCAGCTTGGCGTCGCCGTAGCGCAGGCCGGTGCGGGCGGCGACCATGTGCGGGGCATTGGTCATCGACTCCATGCCGCCGGCGACGACGATATTGGCCGAACCGGCCTTGACCAGATCGTGCGCCAGCATGATCGCCTTCATGCCCGAACCGCAGACCTTGTTGATGGTGGTCGCGCCGGCCGATTGCGGCAGGCCAGCCGCCAGCGCGGCCTGGCGGGCGGGGGCCTGGCCCAGGTTGGCCGGCAGCACGCAGCCCATGATCACTTCGGAAACCTCGTCGGCGGGAATCCCCGACTGCTCCAGCGCGGCGCGGATGGCGGTGGCGCCCAGGGTGGGCGTGGGCACGCCGGTGAACTGGCCAAGCATGGCGCCGATGGCGGTGCGTTGGGCGGCGGCGATGACGATGTCGGACATGGTGTTCCCTCCCGTTGAAGTGATGGTGCAACGGCGGGCATTATCGCCCTGCATGGGAGCTTGCGATAGGGCGGCTTGTGATAGGTATCCTGGCCCAATGCCCGCAGGCGCGGATGGCGAAGGAACGGCGGGACACAACCGGGAGAGGCTTGGATGAAGAACAATTCGGCAATGAGGCAAACCGCTTTGCGCGCGGCGATCGGGCTGGTGCTGGCATCGGGATTGGCGGCTTGCGGCGGTGGCGGCGGCGGCAACGTCAAGCCCACGCCGACGGAAACGACCGTGATCGGCTTCACCCCGACGATTGCCAATGACAGCAGCCTGACGGCAGTCAATCCGCCAACCCTGCCGACGGTAGGCGCGTCGGCAACGCTGCCGACGTACAGTAAGCATCTGCAGGTGGTCAACGCCGCCAGTGCGCTGGGCGCAGGTCTGCAAGGCCAGGGCGTGACCATCGGCTTTCTGGATACGGGGATCAACCGCAACCACCCGGCGCTGAGCGGGCGGGTGACGGCGAGCTTCATCAACGTTGATCCGGACGTCAACAACACCAGCGTCGATGACGTGGTCGGCCATGGCACGGTGGTGGCGCAACTGGCTGCCGGCAAGGGTGTCGGCAACTGGGGCGGCGGCGTGGCCCAGCAGGCGAGCATCGTTTCCTCGCGGATCATCTACGACGAATCGCCGGAGGACGATGGCTCCGGCGAAGGCAACGAAATCCTGGCCGGCGAAGGCTACGGCGATTTCTTTCGCGAATTGAACGCGCAACTGGCTGATGCGGGCGCGAAGATCATCAACAATTCGTGGGGCGGGCTGTACTGGAACGACCCGGCGCTGACCACCGAACTGGCCACGGCGTGGAAGGATTTCGTGGCCACGCGCGGCGGCATCATCGTGTTCGCCACCGGCAACGAAGGGCGCAGCGAGCCCAGCGACAACGCCACCTTGCCCACCCTGGCGAACGACGCCGCGCTGCAGAAGGGCTGGCTGGCGGTGACCGCAGTCGATGCGGACAACCCCACCCAACTTGACCGCTACGTGGACGACAATGGCAACACCATCGTCTATCCGAACGCCTGCGGCACCGCGATGAACTACTGCCTGGCCGCGCCGGGCACCGAAATCTTCATCGACCCCGACGCCAAGGTCGGCGACAGCGGCTATGACTTGTACCAAGGCAGCGGCACTTCGTTCGCTGCGCCGCTGGTGTCCGGCGCGGCAGCGGTGGTGTGGTCGGCGTTCCCGTATTTCAGCAACGATCTGGTGCGGCAGGCGATCCTCGGTTCGGCCAAGGATATTGGTGTGCCCGGGGTTGATCCGGTGTTCGGCTGGGGTTTGCTGGACGTGGGCAAGGCGGCGAACGGGCCAAGCAATTTCGCCTGGGGCGATGTCAGCGTGTCGTTCACCGGCACTTCGGTGTGGCGCAATGCCATCACCGGCAGCGGCGGGCTGGTGAAGTCCGGCAGCGGTACGCTGACCCTGGCCGAAGCGGCGAGCTACACCGGCGATACCCGCGTGCAGGCCGGCGCGCTGGACGTGCGCAAGGGTTTGGCGTCGGATCTGGACATCGCCAGCGGCGCGACCGTGTGGGCCAGCGGCAACTTCGGCGGCGACATCGACAACGCCGGCAAGTTCTTCGCCAGCGCCAGCAGTGCGGTCAACATTGCCGGCGATTTCAGCCAGAGTGCCAGCGGCAACCTGGGCCTGTGGCTGGGCAATACGCTGAATATCGGCGGCGATGCGGAACTGGCCGGACAGTTGTCCGTTCTCGGGGTGAAGACTGGCTACACCACTACGGCCAAGGAGACCCTGTTGAAGGCCAGCGGCGGCGTCAGCGGCACCTTCGCCAGCGTCAAGGCCGCGCCGAACGTGTTCCTCGATGCCAGCGTTTCCTACGACGCGAACAATGTCTTCCTCAACATCAATCGCATCGACGTGTCGAAGGCCGTCGCGGGCATGGGCTTGTCCGGCATCACCTTGGCGTCGGCGACGCGCGTGGAAACCGCGATGCAGGCCATCGACGGGCAACTGGCTGGCGGTGGCAGCGGCATTTCCACCGGCTTCATCGGCGCGGCCGGCGCGTTGCAGCAAGTCAGCGGCGTGGCCCAGGCCGATCGCGCGCTGCGCAGCCTGTCCGGCGAACTGCATGCCGCGGCCGATGCCAATGCGCTCGCCGCCATCGACGCGAATCGTCGTGCCTTGTCCGCGCGCTTCGACCAACTCGCTGCGCAGCCACACTTGCAGGGCAACTGGTCGCAGGCCTTGGGCGAGCCGGGGCAGGGTGGCTTCGGCACTGGCCGCTTCCAGTCCAATGGTTGGCTGGTCGGCAGCGACATGCGCTTGGGCGCGGCCAATGCGGTGGCCGGTTTTGCCTTCGGTGAATCACAAGCCGATGGCCGGCTGGCCAGTGGCCGCAGCGATCGCAGCCACGACCGCCAGACCCAGGCGCAGTTCTATGCCGGCGGCGTGCGCGGCAATGCCTACGTGATGGCGCAACTGGGCGCGGGCCGTTACGAGCGGCAACTGCGCCGCGAGTTGTGGCTGGGCGATCAGCGCAACGGCGTGGCCAGCGAATATGCCGGCGACTTCTTCACTGCCGGCTTTGAATCGGGTTACCGCTTCGGCAGCGGCGCACTGGCGCTGACGCCGTATGCCGGCATCGATTACCTGCGCATGGAGCGCGAAGGTTTCCTTGAAAATGGCGCGGAAGGGTTTGGCTTGAAGGCCAATGCCAGCACTGCCGAGCGCCTGCAGGCCGTCGCCGGCTTGCGCGCGCAGCGTCGCTGGAACCGTTTCGGCGTGCATGGTTTCGCGCAATGGCAGCAGTCGTTATCCGAACACGGCCTGCTGGTCGATGCCAGTTTCACTGGCGTGGATGCGTGGTCGCCATTGCAGGGTGAGGGCTATTTGCGCAGCAGTGGTTTGTTCGGCTTCGGTGCGGATGCGACGCTGGGCCGCAATGCGCGGTTGTCGTTTGGCTACGACCAGCGCGTGGGATCGTTGTTTGACGACCGGCAGTGGACGGCGAAGTTGCGGTACGGGTTTTGAGGTCGGAGAAGTTTTGAGCAACGCGTCGTTTCCGCTTCCTGCGCAAATGACGGGCAATGCCTTTGTTCCCTGCGGCGCGCGCCATGGCCTGAAACGGCTGCGCCGCGCGTTCTACCCGCGATATTCCATCCATTTCCGGTGACACCTGTCCAACGGAGGCGACACATGGGGTTCCTCAAGGTACTTTTTTCCTGCGGGTTGCTTGCGTGCGTGGCTTTCATCGAGACGGCCGTGGCGCAGGAGCCGCTGAGGGCGGATACGCCCAGCCAGACCGTGGCCGGCAACCTGTTCACCGCACCGAAGGACTGGACGGTCGAAATGAAAGGCCGCATGCGCATCCTCACGCCGCCGGAAGGCGGGTCGCATGTGGTCATCATCGACGTACAGGCGGCAGACGCTGATGCCGCCGTCGCCGCGGCATGGGCGGCATACGGCCCGATGCGGCAGTGGCCGCTGAAACTCGCCAGCGACATGCCGCCCCAGGATGGTTGGGAAAAACGGCGCGCCTACAATTACGAAACCTCGGCCAACGACCGCCGTCTGGTGCAGGCGCTGGCCCTGCGCAAGGGCGCGGCATGGACGGTGGGCCTGCTGGATTTCGACATCGCCGTGCTCGACAAGCGCGGTTCGCAATTGGATCTGGTGATCGGCACGCTGGCGCCGAAGGGGGAGGCAAAGGAATCCTTCGCCGGCAAGGCTGTGCACAAGCTGGATGCAGCCCGCCTGCAGGCGATCAAGGATTTCGTGGTGCAGTCGCAGGCGCAGCTCGAGATCCCCGGCGTCGCGCTGGGCATCGTGCAGGATGGCAAAGTGCTGTTTTCCGGCGGCTTCGGCGTGCGCGAACTGGGCAAGCCGGAACCCGTCGATGGCGATACGCTTTTCATGATCGCCTCGAACACCAAGGCGCTGACCACGCTGATGCTGGCCAGGCTGGTGGAACAGGGCCGGATCGCATGGGATACGCCGGTCACACAGGCGTACCCGCGATTCAGGCTTGGCGACGCGGACACCACGCGGCAAGTGCAGGTCAGGCACCTGGTCTGTGCCTGCACCGGCCTGCCGCGACAGGATTCGGAGTGGCTTTTCGAAGGCGAGAAGGACACGCCGGAAACGGTGATGGCGACACTGGCGACGATGCGGCCGACCAGTGCGTTCGGCGACTTGTTCCAGTACTCCAACCTGATGGCGTCGGCCGCCGGTTTCGTCGGCGGCCATGTGCTTGCGCCGGGACTGGAACTGGGCGCGGCCTACGACAAGGCGATGCAGGAGCAGGTGTTCGATCCGCTGGGCATGCGCGGCGTCACCTTCGACTTCACCCAGGCGATGGCCGGCAACCACGCCACGCCACACAGCCGCAACGTGGAGGGTGAGACGGTGGTGGCGGCGATGGACGTCAACCGCACGATCATCGCCGCGCGTCCGGCCGGCGGTGCGTGGAGCAGCGCCAACGACCTGTTGAAGTACGTGGCCATGGAACTGGCCGAAGGCGCGTTGCCGGATGGTTCGCGCTACATCGGCCCCGATCCGCTGCTGGAGCGGCGCAGGAAGCAGGTCGCCAGCGGTTCCGGCCTGGAGTACGGCATGGGGTTGGAAACCGACCTCACCTGGGGCGTGCCGGTGGTACACCACGGCGGTTCGCTGATCGGCTTCAAGTCGAACATGATCTGGGTGCCGGATGCGGGCGTGGGCGTGGTGGTGCTGACAAATTCCGATGCCGGCGGAAACATGGTCTATCGGCTTTACCGCCGCCTGCTCGAAGTGCTGTACGACGGCCGGCCGGAGGCCGCCGAAGCGGTGGCCGCACGCGCGCGGTCAGGCAAGGAATCGCGCGACGCCGAACGCAAGCGCCTGACCGTGCCGGCGGATCCGGACGCCGCCGCGAAGCTGGCCACGGGTTACCGCAGCAGGGAGCTTGGCGAAATCGATGTCTCGCAACGCGACGGCGCGACGTGGTTCGATTTCGGCGGCTGGAAGAGCGAGATTGCCTCGCGCGTCAACGACGACGGCACACTGTCCTTCGTGACCATTTCGCCGGGCGTGTACGGCGCGGTGGAACTGATCGTCGCCGACGAAGGCGGCGCGCGCAGACTCGTCATCCGCGACGCGCAGCACGAATACGTATTCGACGAGGCGAAGTAGCGCGGGAAGCCGAGGTCAAGCTGCCCGGCCCTGGCATGGCGTTCCTGGCAGGGGATGCCTTCGTTAGCGCTCCCCGCGCAAATGCCCGATGAACCTGGGGGCGGTGCGGCCCAACGGCAGTTTCAGTTTGCCGATGGCGGCGATGCGGGCCTCGGCGATGCGGTCGGCGGCGTATTGCGGGGCGATGGCTTCCTTGTCCGACAGGTCGAAGATCTGGCCGACGGTGTGGTAGATGTTGCGCATCAGCCGCATCGCGCGTTCGCGGTTGTAGCCGTCGATTTCCAGCGACACGTTCATCACGCCGCCGGCGTTGACTGCGTAATCCGGTGCGTAGAGGATGCCGCGCTTGTGCGCTTCGGCGCCGACCATGTGGTTCATCTGGTTGTTGGCGGTGCCGCAGATGATCTTGGCCTTCAGTCGCGGCAGGGTGTTCTCGTCGATGGCGTATTCGAAGGCGCAGGGGGCGAAAACGTCGGCGGCCACGTCGTAGATTTCGTCGGGCTTCACCGCTTCGGCACCGTATTCGTCAACGGCGCGGTCCACCCGCGATTTGTCCAGGTCGGTGACGATGAGTTTTGCGCCGCGTTCCTTCAGCAGTTTGACGAATTCCATGCCGATGTGGCCCAGGCCCTGCACGGCGATGCGGTATTTGCCGATTTCTTCATTGCCGAACTTGCGGTTCAGTGACGCCATCAAGCCTTGCAGCGCACCGTAGGCGGTGAACGGGCCGGGATCGCCGCTGCCGCCGTGCACCTGGTGCACGCCGACGACGTATTCGGTTTCGCGATAGACGTGCTCCATGTCGGCCACATCGGTGCCGGCGTCTTCGGCACCGATGTAGCGCCCGCCCAGCGAGTCGATGTAGCGGCCGAGGGCGCGGAACATCGCTTCGGTCTTGTCGGCGGACGGGTTGCCGATCAATACGGTCTTGCCGCCGCCGACGTTGAGCCCGGCCAGGGCGTTCTTGTAGGTCATGGTGCGGCTGAGCCGCAGCGCATCGGTCAACGCGGCGGATTCTTCAGCGTAGGGGCGCATGCGGATGCCGCCGAGCGCCGGGCCGAGCACGGTGTTGTGCACGGCGATGATCGCCTTCAGGCCGGCGTCGGGGTTGTTGCAGAACAGGACCTGTTCGTGGCCGGAGGTTTGCAGGGTTTCAAAGATCATGGGGGGCTCCGAAGCGCGTATTGCCGACTCGAATAATCCGTCATCCTCGCTTTTGCTCGTCATTCTCGCCTTCGCGGGAATGACGAGCAAAAGCAAGGCTGTCCGGATTGGCTTGGCGGTGGGCAGTTTACGCCACTTGCGAGGTGGTCTTTTCCTTGAACAGGCACAGGTCGCGGATCACGCATTGCGGGCAGTCGGGCTTGCGTGCCTTGCAGACATAGCGGCCGTGCAGGATCAGCCAGTGGTGGGCGTCAAGCTTGAATTGATCCGGAACTACTTTGAGCAGTTTGTCCTCGACCGCGCGCACGTCCTTGCCGGGTGCCAGGCCGGTGCGGTTGGAAACGCGGAAGATGTGCGTATCCACGGCGATGGTCGGCTCGCCGAAGGCGGTGTTCAGCACCACGTTGGCGGTCTTGCGGCCGACGCCGGGCAGGGCTTCCAGTGCTTCGCGGCTGCGCGGGACTTCGCCGTGGTGTTGGTCGATCAGGATTTGGCACAGGGCGATGACATTCTTCGCTTTGGCGTTGAACAGGCCGATGGTGGCGATGTATTTCTTCAGGCCGTCTTCGCCCAGCGCCAGGATCGCCTGCGGGGTGTTGGCGACCGGGTACAACCGGCGCGTGGCCTTGTTGACGCCGACGTCGGTGGCTTGTGCCGACAGCACCACTGCGACCAGCAATTCGAACGGCGTGGTGTAGGCCAGTTCGGTGGTCGGCTTGGGGTTGAGTTCGCGCAGGCGGGTGAACAATTCGACGACTTGTTCGCGCGTCAGTGTCTTGCGTCGCGTGGATGCAGCGGTTTTCTTCGCGACCTTCGCCGATGATCGGCGGGGCGGGGCGTGAGCGGGACTCGCCGTGAACCCGTCCATGGGGGCTCGGTCGCCGCATCCATGCGGCTCACGGTCCCGCTCACACCCCGCCCCGCCGATCATCGGCGAGGGATTTTTCCTGGCTGCCTTGGCGGTGGCTTTCGTTGTCATTGGTCGTTGCGTTGTGTGGCTTTGGCTTTTGCGCGGGCCAGGGCGAGGGCGGCGGCCGGGGGCAGGGCGGGTTTCTGCAGTTGTGATTGTGCTTGTGGCGGCGGCGCACGGCGGGCGGCGCGTTCGGCGGCGATGCGCGCCAGTCGTGCCTCGCGTGCGCGAAAGCGTTCGCGTGCAGCCCAGGCGGTGGACAGGCGTTGTTGCGCGGCAATGACAATGCCGGTGCTGCGGGCATTGCAATCGGCGCAGGCAACGAAATCCATCAGTCCCGCCGCGATCGCCGCATCGACGTCATCGTTTTCCAGCAACGCGGCCAGTTGCGTTGCCTGATCGCAGCGATGGATTGCCGGTGTGGTCATCAGCGGCCGGTGAAGGCGGGCTTGCGCCGTTCCAGGAAGGCGTGCGTGCCTTCGTGCATGTCCTCGCTGGCGAACAGCAGGGCGAATTGCGCGGTTTCGTAGTGCAGGGCTTCTTCCAGGCCGCATTCGCCGCCGTGGATCACCGCATCCAGGGTGCCGCGCAGGGCCAGTGGCGCGGCAGCGGCCAGTTGCGTGGCCAGCTTGGCGGTTTCGACGTCGAGTTCGGCGGCGGGCATCACGCGGTTGACGATGCCCAGTTGCTGCGCGCGTTCGGCGCTGATCGGTGCGCCCAACAGGCACAGCTCCAGCGTGGCCGCGCGGCCGGCCAGGCGCAGCAGGCGCTGGGTGCCGCCGAAGCCGGGGATCAGGCCGAGATTGATTTCCGGCTGGCCAACCTTGGCGCTGTCGGCGGCGATGCGCAGGTGGCAGGCCATTGCCAGCTCCAGACCGCCGCCCAAGGCAAAGCCATTGACCTTGGCGATCACCGGCTTGGGCAGGGTTTCGATGCGCCGCATCAGTCGTTGGCCGCGCAGCGAGACTTCGCGACCGGCGTTGACGCCCAGATCGGCCATTTCGGCGATGTCCGCACCGGCAACGAAGGCCTTGGTCCCGCTACCGGTCAGCACGATCACGCGCACGGCCGGATCATTGGCGGCGGCGTCGAAGGCGGCATGCAGCGCGTCGATGGTGGCCGCGTTCAACGCATTGAGCTTGTCCGGGCGGTTGACGGAAATCTGGCGGACGCCGTTGTCATCGGCAACGAGAACGGGGGATTCGGTCATGGTGGCGGGGCAGGGGAAGGGGGTGCGCAGGGTAACAAAAGCGGTCAGTTGCCCGCTGTGCGGACAGGTGAGCTGGTGGCTGCGCCGCCTGCAAGAAGTCAGTGGGGCAAAGCCCCGCTTTCACTGACAGCATGCCGCAGGCGTGCGACTGACCTTCTTGCAGCGCCGAAGGCGCGACTTACCGCTGTTCGAACGCCTGCCACTGCCGCCCGTCGAAGGCTTCAAGCGGCTTGAACCGGCGCTTGTAGTCCATCTTGCGGTGGCCGTTGATCCAGTAGCCCAGGTACAGGTGCTTGCGGCCTTCGCGGCGGGCCCATTCCAGTTGGCGCAGGATCGCCAGGGTGCCGAGGCTGCGCGCTTCGTAATCGGGGTCGTAGAAGGTATAGACCGCCGACAGCGCATCCGGCAGCACGTCGGTCACCGCCACCGCGACCAGCCGGCGGCCACCTTCGGTGCTGTGGTCGCGCAATTCGAGGAAGCGCCCTTGCGACCAGCTACCGACCAGGAACTGGTCGAACTCGACCGCGCCATGTCCATCCATGCCATCGCCACGATGGCGCGCATGCAGGTAGCGCTGGTACAGCGCCAGTTGCTCGTCGCTGCGTTCGGCGGCGACCACGCGTGTTTCGATCCGTGCATTGCGCGCTGCGCAGCGGCGTTGGCTGCGGTCCGGCGTGAAAGCCTCCACGGGGATGCGCACCGCCACGCAGGCCTGGCAATGCTGGCAATGCGGCCGGTACACCAGATCGCCGCTGCGGCGGAAACCCCAGCCCAGCGCGGTCGGGTAGAACGATGGCAGGCGCGGATCGCGCGGATCCAGCACCAGGTCGCGCGCGGTGCGTTCGGCCCAGTAGCCGCACGGATGCTCGCCGGTGTGGAACAGGCGCAGGTCATCCTGGCTGGGGTTGAAGTCGGTGCCCATGGGGAGCGTGATTCGGAATTCGGGCCAGCATACTGCTGACGGGGCGTCGCCGGGGCTGCGACTGGCTGAAAGCTGAATACGGTCGTCCATGCGTCAACCGGCGCGATGCAGGCGCGTTTTCGGTGCCAGTGGCCAATCTGCGCCACGACGACAAGAGGCAAGACCGCAATGAACCGCAAGAACCTGCTGATGATGGCCGTGCTGGTCGCCCTGTCCGGCGTCGCCGTGGCCCATGCCGCCGACCAGAAGGCTGCCGAACAGAAGGCCGACACCACCGCGCGCGTCAAGCTGGATGCCAATGGCGACGGTGTGATCGACAAGGCCGAGGCGGCCAAATTCCCGCACCTGGCCGCACAATTCGACCAACTGGACAAGAACAAGGACGGCAAGCTGAGCCGGGATGAGCGCCCGATGCATGCGCGTGGCGGCCAGGGCGGTCGCCATGATGGCCACGGTTTCGGCCCGCGCGGCGAGGGTGGCTTCGGCAAGCAGAGCCTCGACGCCAATGGCGACGGCAAGATCACCCGTGAGGAAGCCAAGGCCGGCAACGATGCACGCACCGCCGCATACTTCGACCGCGCCGACTTGAACAAGGATGGCGTGATCGACCAGGCCGACCATGACCTGCGCAAGGCCGACCGCGAAAAGCAGGCCAAGCAACGCCGCGACGAACTCTTCGCCAAGGCTGACGCTAACAAGGATGGCAAGCTGAGCCGCGCGGAGTTCGACGCCATCGCCCCGATGCATGCCCGCGAAGGTCGGCAGGGTCCGCGTCCACAGCCGAAGCCGAAGGCCGAAGCGCCGAAGTCGTGATCACAATGCAATCGTGATTCACTGGGAAGCCCGCGTCATCGCGGGCTTTCCTGTTTGCGCGGGATGACTTTCCGCACGGTGCACGCCGGTTGGCGAACGCGTTAGGCTGTTGCTCTCATTTTCATGGGCACGGCCATGCACGCTTCCGACGCGGTTCCCGCCCCAGCCACGCTGGCGCCGGTCGCGCAGCCCGAGCGCATCCACGCGCTGGACGCAATTCGCGGTTTTGCCTTGTTCGGCATCTTCCTGATGAACGTCGAATGGTTTACCCGGCCGATCATCGACCTGGGCATGGGCATCGACCCGGCGTTGCATGGCATGAATTACGCGACAAGCTGGCTGGTCTATGTGCTGGTGCAGGGCAAGTTCTGGACCTTGTTCTCGCTGCTGTTCGGCATGGGTTTTACGGTGATGCTGGGTCGCGCGGAGCAGGGCGGGCGCGATTTCGTCGCACCGTATCTGCGGCGCATCCTCGGCTTGGCTTTGTTTGGCGTGGCGCATTTCATCGCGATCTGGACCGGCGACATCCTGCACAACTACGCCATCGCTGCCGTCGGTTTGCTGTTGATCGTCACCGGCAATTGGCGGGTGTGGCTGGGGTTGCTGTCGGCGCTGCTTTCCTTTGCCGTGGCACTGCGATCCGGCGCGTTCCTGATGGGGGCGGCTTTCGTGGTTTACGTCGGCGTGCTGATGTGGGCGCTGCGGCGTGCGCCGGCGACGCGCTATGCAAAACTGGGCGCGTTTCTGTATGGATTGCCAGTGCTGGTCGGCCTGCTGGGCGCCGGTTCGATGGCTGCTTTCTCGGCGCATATTCCGCCCGAAACACCCGAGCAGGCGCAAAAACGCGAGGAGCAGGCGAAGAAGCACGAACAGCAGCACGCGCAGGAAGTCCGTCTCTACACGCAAGGTTCGTTTGCCGAAGCGGTGGTCTATCGCAGCGAGCGTTTTGCCAAGGAATTGCCCAAGGCCGTCGGCCTGTGTTTCCTCGTGCTGCCGATGTTCCTGATTGGTTTCGGTTTCGTCCGCGCCGGCATCGTCGGCAACTTGCAGGCGCATTTGGGCTTGCTGAAGCGATTGGCAGCATGGGGCATTCCGCTGGGCCTGGCGATGACCTTGGCCAGCGTGTGCTTGCATGCACCGACCTTCACTCCTGCCGACGACCGCAACCCGTTGGCTCTGGTGGCGGACATGCTGTTCACCGGGGCCGCCCTGCCACTGAGCCTGGGCTACTTCGGCGTGGTGGCGTGGTTGTCACAGACGGACATCGGCAATCGCCTGCTGGCACCGCTGCGGCCAGCCGGGCAGATGGCGCTGAGCAACTACATCGGCGCATCGCTCATCGGCACGTGGTGTTTCTACGGCTACGGACTGGGCTGGTGGGGGCAGGTGTCGCGGCCGGGGCAGATGCTGTTCGTCGTGGTCGTGTTCGCGCTGCAGGTGGTCTTCAGTCATTTCTGGCTGAAGACGTTCCGCTACGGGCCACTGGAATGGCTGTGGCGCTGCATCACGTACTGGAAGTGGCAGCCGATGCTGCGTGGCTGAGCAAAATTGCAGGTCGGGGCAACAACCCCGGCTCGCCGTTCAAGGTTCAGACTTCCAGCGAAGCCAGGTCGCCCTTGGTCTCCAGCCACGCCTTGCGGTCGCTGGCGCGCTTCTTCGCCAGCAGCATGTCCATCAATCCGCGCGTTTGCGCATCGTCATCGACGGTGAGCTGCACCAGCCGGCGCGTATCCGGGTGGATGGCCGATTCGCGCAATTGCGCCGGGTTCATTTCGCCCAGGCCCTTGAAGCGGGTCACGTTGACCGCGCCCTTGATCTTCTCGCGCTCGATCTTTTCCAGCAGCAGGCGTTTTTCTTCCTCGTCCAGCGCGTAGAACACCTGCTTGCCCACATCGACGCGGAACAGCGGCGGCATCGCCACGAACACGTGGCCGGCATTCACCAACGCCGGGAAATGCCGCAAAAACAGTGCGGAAAGCAAAGTGGCGATATGCAAGCCATCGCTGTCGGCGTCGGCCAGGATCACGACCTTGCCGTAGCGCAGGCCGCCGATCTCGTCCTTGCCGGGGTCGCAGCCGATGGCGATGGCCAGGTTGTGCACTTCCTCGCTGCCCAGCACGGTGCCGGAAGCGACTTCCCAGGTATTCAAGATCTTGCCGCGCAACGGCAGGATCGCCTGGAAATCCTTGTCGCGCGCCTGCTTGGCGCTGCCGCCGGCCGAATCGCCTTCCACCAGGAACAACTCGGTGCGCGACAGGTCTTGCGAAATGCAATCGGCCAGCTTGCCGGGCAGGGCCGGGCCTTGGGTGACCTTCTTGCGCACGATCTGCTTTTCGGTTTTCAGCCGCGCACTGGCGCGTTCGATCGCCAGTTGCGCGATCTTTTCGCCCAGTTCGACGTGCTGGTTCAACCACAGGCTGAAGGCGTCCTTGGCGGCGGCTTCGATGAAGCCGGCGGCTTGGCGCGAGGACAGGCGCTCCTTGGTCTGGCCGCTGAATTGCGGGTCGGTCATCTTCAGCGACAGCACGAAGGCAACGCGGTCCCACACGTCTTCCGGCGTCAGCTTGACACCGCGCGGCAGCAGGTTGCGGAAATCGCAGAACTCGCGCAGCGCGTCGGTCAACCCGCTGCGCAAACCGTTGACGTGGGTGCCGTGCTGCGCGGTCGGGATCAGGTTGACGTAGCTTTCCTGCACCAGCTCGCCTTCGGGGATCCACGCGGCGGCCCAGTCAACGACTTCGGTGTCCTTCTTCAAGGTGCCGGTGAACAGCTCCGCTGGCAGGATTTCCGCGCCGGCCAGCGCGCCTTTCAGGTAATCGCGCAGGCCGTCTTCGTAATGCCATTGCTCGCGCTCGCCGCTGGCCTCGTCGAACAGCTTGACGGTCAGGCCGGGGCATAGCACCGCCTTGGCACGCAGCAGGTGTTTCAATGCGCGCAGGTTGAACTTGGGCGTGTCGAAGTATTTGGGATCGGCCCAGAAGCGCACGCGGGTGCCGGTGTTCTTCTTGCCGACCGTGCCGACCACTTCCAGCGGCGTGGCGCGGTCGCCATTGCGGAAGCTGATGCGGTGTTCGTTGCCTTCGCGCTTGATGTGCACTTCGACCAGGGTCGAAAGCGCGTTGACCACGCTGACGCCGACACCATGCAGGCCACCGCTGAAGGTGTAGTTCTTGTTGCTGAACTTGCCGCCAGCATGCAGGCGGGTCAGGATCAGTTCCACGCCGGGAATTTTTTCCTCCGGGTGGATGTCCACCGGCATGCCGCGACCGTCGTCGCTGACTTCGCAACTGCCGTCCTTGTACAGGGTGACTTCGATTTCACCCGCGTGGCCGGCCAGTGCCTCGTCAACCGCGTTGTCGATGACTTCCTGCGCCAGGTGGTTGGGGCGGCTGGTGTCGGTGTACATGCCGGGCCGGCGCTTGACCGGGTCCAGGCCGGAGAGGACTTCAATGTCGGCGGCGTTGTAGCGTGAACTCATGAACGGTCGGCGTTGCTGCGAAAGAGGGAAGTTTGCGGCCTGAACGCGGTTTTTGCACGTTCAGTGCGCGGTCGGCGGGCCTGCGCTATGGTTGCTCCCGGTTTTTACCGGTACGACCGCAAGGAGAACCAACATGACCCAGCGCAACAAGTGGATGATCCTGGCTATTGCCGCAGCCGCCGTCGCCGCTACCGTGGCCTTGGCGCAGCCCAGCGGGCAGAGCGCCGACACGGGCAAGAAGGCGCAAAGCGCGCAGGACGACAGCCGTTCCGAAGAACAGAAGCGCGCCGAACGCCGCGCTGCCAACGAAAAACTGGCCGCCGAGCGGGCCAAGGCCAAGCAGGGCAGCGAAGCCGGACAGGAAGAGGAAGAAGAGACGAAGAAGAAGCCCTGATCCGGGCCTTTGCAAGCCAATGCAGTACCAAGACGCCCCGGCTTGCCGGGGCGTCGGCGTTTTGGGGTGATGTCTCGGGCGGTAGCAGGCGCTTCGCCAAGCGCCGCCCCTTGCTCGTCATTCGCCTGCACGGGAATGACGAGCACCTCGGCTTTGTCGCCAAGCCGCCAAGCCGGTAAACTATGGCTTTCGGGAGGCCCGGTGCCATGACCCCCCACAATTCCGTTACCCCCCTCGTTTTTGTCACCGGCGGCGTCGTGTCCTCGCTGGGCAAGGGCATTGCCGCCGCGTCGCTGGCCGCCATCCTCGAAGCCCGTGGCCTGCTGGTCACGATGATGAAGCTGGACCCGTACATCAATGTCGATCCGGGCACCATGTCGCCGTTCCAGCATGGCGAGGTCTATGTCACCGACGACGGTGCCGAAACCGACCTGGATCTCGGCCACTACGAGCGCTTCGTCCGTACCCGGCTGAGCCGCAAGAATTCGGTCACCACCGGCCGCATCTACGAGAACGTGATCCGCAAGGAACGCCGTGGCGATTACCTCGGCGCGACCGTGCAGGTGATCCCGCACATCACCGATGAAATCCGCCGCTGCATCGACGAGGCCACCGAAGGCTTTGACGTGGCCTTGGTGGAAATCGGCGGCACCGTCGGCGACATCGAATCGCTGCCCTTCCTCGAGGCGATCCGCCAGATCCGCACCGAGCGCGGCCCGGACAAGGCGCTGTTCATGCACCTGACCCTGGTGCCGTACATCGCTGCAGCGGGCGAGCTGAAGACCAAGCCCACCCAGCACTCGGTCAAGGAGCTGCGCAGCATCGGCATCCAGCCGGACGTGCTGTTGTGCCGTTCCGAGCAGCCCATCCCCGATGGCGAGCGCCGCAAGATCGCGCTGTTCACCAACGTGCCCGAGCGCGCCGTGATCAGCGTGCAGGACGTGGATGTGCTGTACAAGATCCCGTTCGGCCTGCACGAGCAAGGCCTGGATGATTTCGTGGTCGAACGCCTGCGCCTGCCGGCCAGGGCCGATGCGGATTTGAGTGAATGGGCTGCGGCTGTCGATGCCACCGTGCATCCGCTGGATGAAGTCACCATTGCCGTGGTCGGCAAATACGTTGACCACCACGACGCCTACAAGTCGGTCGGCGAAGCACTCAAGCACGGCGGCCTGCGCCAGCGCACCCGCGTCAACCTGAAGTGGTTGGAAGCGCAGGATCTGGAAGGTTCCGACATGTCCGCGTTGAAGGACGTTGATGGCATCCTCGTGCCCGGCGGTTTCGGCGATCGCGGTTTCGAAGGCAAGGTACTGACTGCGCAATATGCGCGCCAGACCGGCGTGCCGTATTTCGGCATCTGCTACGGCATGCAGGCGGCGGTGGTCGATTACGCGCGCCATGTCTGCGGCCTGGAAGGTGCCAACAGCACCGAGAACGACAAACTCTCGCCGCATCCGGTGATCGGCCTGATCACCGAATGGCGCACCGCCAGCGGCGAAGTGGAAAAGCGCGACGAAAGATCCGACCTCGGCGGCACCATGCGCCTGGGCCTGCAGGAACAACGCCTCAAGCCCGGCACGCTGGCCCGCGAGTTGTACGGCAAGGACGTGGTCGCCGAGCGCCACCGCCACCGCTACGAATTCAACAACCGCTACCGCACGCAACTGGAAGACGCCGGCTTGGTCATCGCCGCCAAGTCGATGGACGACCTGCTGGTGGAAATGGTCGAACTGCCGCGCACCGTGCACCCGTGGTTCCTGGCCTGCCAGGCGCATCCGGAATTCCTCTCCACCCCGCGCGACGGCCATCCGTTGTTCGTCGGCTTCATCCGCGCCGCGCGCGAGCGCAAGGCCGGCGGTTCGCTTCTGAAAGAAGCCGGGCTCAAAGAAGCGCGCGCGTAAGCATCCCCCAATCCCCCAGACGACAGCCCACATGACTGCCATTGCCAAGATCCACGCCCGCGAAATCCTCGATTCGCGTGGCAATCCCACCCTTGAAGCTGAAGTCACTTTGGCCGATGGTTCGTTCGGCCGCGCTGCGGTGCCGTCCGGAGCGTCCACCGGCACCAAGGAAGCCGTGGAACTGCGCGACGGTGACAAGACCCGCTACCTCGGCAAGGGCGTGCGCAAGGCGGTGGAGAACGTCAATACCGCCATCGCCGCCGCGCTGAAGGATTTCGACGCCAACGACCAGGAAGGCCTCGACCGCCGCATGATCGACTTGGACGGTACCGAGAACAAAGGCCGCCTCGGCGCGAACGCGCTGCTCGGCGTGTCGCTGGCCAATGCGCATGCGCTGGCCGCTTCGAAGAAAGTGCCGCTGTGGCAGCACCTGAGCGACACCGCCGAATCGCGCGTCGAACTGCCGGTGCCGATGATGAACATCATCAACGGCGGCGCGCATGCCGACAACAACGTCGATTTCCAGGAATTCATGGTGCTGCCGGTCGGCTTCGACTCGTTCTCCGAATCGCTGCGCGCCGGCACCGAAATCTTCCACTCGTTGAAGTCGGTGCTAAAGGGCCACGGTCTGAGCACGGCGGTCGGCGATGAAGGCGGCTTCGCCCCGGATTTCCGCAGCAATGTCGAAGCGCTGGACACCATCCTTGAAGCCATCGGCAAGGCCGGCTACACCGCCGGTGAAGACGTGTTGCTGGGCCTGGACGTGGCCTCCAGCGAATTCCACGACAACGGCAAGTACCACTTGGTCGGAGAGAACAAGCGCCTGAGCAGCGAGCAGTTCGTCGATTTCCTCGCTGACTGGGCCGCGCAATATCCCATCGTCACCATCGAAGACGGCATGGCCGAAGACGACTGGGCCGGCTGGAAGGCGTTGACCGAACGCATCGGCAGCAAGGTGCAACTGGTCGGCGACGACTTGTTCGTCACCAATCCGCGCATCTTCAAGGAAGGCATCGAATCGGGCACCGCCAACGCGATCCTGATCAAGGTCAACCAGATCGGCACCCTGACCGAAACCCTGGAGGCCATCGCGATGGCGCACCACGCCAACTATGCGGCGATCGTTTCGCATCGTTCCGGCGAAACCGAAGACACCACGATTGCCGATATCGCGGTCGCGACCACGGCCACCCAGATCAAGACCGGCTCGCTGTGCCGCAGCGACCGGGTGGCCAAGTACAACCAGTTGCTGCGCATCGAGGAAGCGCTGGGCAGCAAGGCGCGCTACGCCGGCCGCAACGCTTTCGTTTCGTTGAAGAAGTCCTGACCGGAACATACGAGATGCGTGGCCGTGCCTGGGTATTGTTGCTGCTGCTGGCGGTGCTGGGCCTGTTGCAGTACCAGCTCTGGTTTGGCCGTGGCAGCACCGGCGAGGTGTCCGCGCTGGCCAATCAGGTCGAGCACCAGAAGCGCGAGAACGATGGCCTGAAGGAACGCAACGCTGCGCTCGCCGCCGAAGTCGAAGACCTCAAATCCGGCGAGGCGGCGGTGGAAGAACGCGCACGCAGCGAACTGGGCATGATCAAGCCCGGCGAAAAGTTCTATCGCGTGGTTGAAGCGCCGGGCACTGCAGCACCGGCGAACGTCGAAGCGCAGGCTGGCGACGACGCGGCCGGGGCTTCGCAACCATGACCCGTGGCCTGTGGGCAGTAGTACCCGCTGCCGGTCGCGGCACCCGCTTCGGTGGCGAAACGCCGAAGCAATATCTCCACGTGGCAGGCCAGCCCTTGCTGGCATACACCCTGGCCGCGCTGCTGGCGCATCCGCTGGTTGAAGGCGCAATGATCGTGGTGTCGGAAAACGATGCCGACTGGCCGGGCTGGAACGATTTTGCCGGTAAACCCGTGTTGACCGCGATTGGTGGCGCAACCCGTGCGGCGTCGGTGCTGGCGGGCATTGCGGCCTTGCCGGATGACGTGCGTGCCGATGATTTCGTGCTGGTGCACGACGCAGCGCGGCCCAATCTCGCGCGAGACGATCTACACACATTGATCGAACGCGGCCGCGAAGATCCGGTCGGCGCCATCCTCGCCGCACCGGTGCGCGACACGCTGAAACGGGCCGGCGACGATGGCGGCATCGATGCAACCGAACCACGCGAACGCCTGTGGCGCGCGCTGACCCCGCAGATGTTCCGCCGCCTGCAATTGTCCAAGGCGCTGGACGATGCGGCCCAGGCCGGCGTCGAAGTCACCGACGAATCGATGGCGATGGAACGCCTCGGCGCACGCCCCTTGCTGGTCGAAGGCCGCGAGGACAATTTCAAGATCACCACGCCGGTGGATCTGGCGCGGTTCCAGTTCATTCTTTCGCAACGCACATGACCCCTATCCGCATCGGCCAAGGCTTCGACGTCCACGCCTTCGGCGAAGGCGACCACGTCATGCTCGGTGGCGTGAAAATCCCGCATGATCGCGGCGTACTCGCCCACAGCGACGGCGACGTGGTGCTGCACGCCCTGTGCGATGCGATGCTCGGCGCGCTGGCGCTGGGCGATATCGGCGTGCATTTCCCGCCCAGCGACGACCGCTGGAAAGGTGCGGACAGCCGTGCCTTCGTGCGCCATTGCAATGCCTTGATCGCCGAGCACGGTTGGCAAGTCGGCAACTGCGACGTGACCGTGATCTGCGAACGCCCGAAAGTCGGCCCGCACGCACAAGCCATGCGCGAAGCAATCGCGCAAGACTTGGGCATCGCGCTTGATGCGGTATCGGTCAAGGCCACCACCAGCGAGAAACTCGGCTTCACCGGCCGTGGCGAAGGCATCGCCGCGCAGGCCATCGCACTGCTGGTGCGCATCTGATTTCCCCTCTTCCTTTGTGGGAGAGGGTGCCCCGCAGGGGCGGGAGAAGGGACGCATGAACGAATTACCCAGAGCCTTTGGCGATGCCGTGTTGTCGGCCAGAATTCGCAGCGCGCCGGAAGATTTCCGCGTCGAGGAACTGCCAGGCTTCGTACCGACCGGCGAAGGCGAGCACCTGCTGCTGACCATCGAAAAGCGCGGCCAGAATACCGCCTTTGTGGCGAAGGAATTGGCAAAGTGGGCGTGCATCCCCGAAATGGGCGTCAGCTACGCCGGCTTGAAAGACCGCAACGCGGTGACCCGGCAATGGTTCAGCGTGCACCTGCCGAAGAAGATCGCGCCGGATTTCGCCGCGTTGAACATTGAAGGCGTCAGTGTGCTGGAACATACTTGGCACAACCGCAAACTGCCGCGCGGCGCATTGGCCGGCAATCGCTTCGTACTGGTGCTGCGCGAAGTGTCGGGTGAACGCGAAACCATCGACGCGCGCCTGGCGGAAATCGCCGCGCGCGGCATCCCGAACTGGTTTGGCGAGCAACGCTTCGGCCACGGCGGCGGCAATATCGCCAAGGCACTGGCGATGTTCGATGGCAAGCGCGTCAAACGCGACGAACGTTCGATTTGCCTGTCCGCCGCACGCTCGGCATTGTTCAACTGCGTGCTGGCCGCGCGCGTTGCCGCCGGCAACTGGGACAAGCCGCTCGATGGCGAAGTGTGGATGCTCGACGGCAGCCGCAGCGTATTCGGCCCGGAACCGTTCAATGATGAGCTGGCGCGACGCCTGCGCGAATTCGACATCCACACCAGCGGCCCGCTATGGGGCGCTGGCGAATTGCGCAGCCGTGATGAAGCGCGGCGCATCGAGTTGGCGGCCATCGGCGATGAAACCGCATTGCGCCTGCGCGCCGGGCTTGAGGAGGCCGACCTGAAGCATGAGCGCCGCGCACTTCGCCTGAAGATCGCCGGCCTGCAATGGCAGTGGCTTGATGAACCCGCGCTGCAACTCGAATTCGCCTTGCCGCCAGGCGCGTATGCGACAGCGCTTCTGCACGAGTTGGGCAGTTGCAATTAGCGTGGCTTCACCGCCTCACGCAGGATCGTGATGATCTGCTCTTCGGTGTGTCGCTTCTTCATGAGTTCTCCTTGCCTTCCTAGGGTAGAGAACTCACCATCCAACTGGCTACACGTTTCGGCTCAGGTCAGGTGTCATCACGGGGAGTGCCAGTGGTATTTGTGGATCACTTGTCCTTGCCGATTAAAGTCTACAGAGACAGGTGCAGTACCCAAGGTAAGCGGAACTTCATACCACAGCCTAAGCCAGCAGGATTCCCCGCAGACGGAGCGACTGCCTGAGTCATAGCCGGGCACATCCGCGTGATGCTCTATGTGGGAAGGCTTGCCAAATCTGGCTGTTACTGTGTCGAGCGACTCACCAACGCGTGTTTGATCAAACGCAGCCAAAAGGCGGTCACCCTCGCGATCGGCCCACCAAACGTATCCGATCAGGGATGAGGCAAGAACAGCAAAGATGATTGCCTTTACTTTCACGAGCGCAAGACTCTCCAATGACACCTAACTACTAATAGACCCCAAGTGGGGCGTAGCCCGGATTCTGGAGTGGGCAGATCCGGGCCGTCAATCGGAGATTTCGCCACGGAAAATGTGTTGGGATTGCAGTGGCAGTGGCGGCCGGATCAAACATTGATGGTGCTGTCCGGCGGATTCGGGGTGATGGAGTGTGTCATGCATTCTTGCGAACGTTCCAGCGCGCTTGTGCCGTCGCGTTGCGGCGTTGCGGGTGTTCATTCCGCTGGCTTGGCCGCCGCCGTCGGCGCGCTGGAAGCCGCCTGTCGCGCACGCAGGGCTTCGCGATGGGCGATGTAGGCGTTTGAGGCAAGGATGATCGCCGCGCCCAGCAGCACCCAGCGGTCCAGGGTTTCGCCAAACAGCCACCAGCCCAGCACCACCACCAGCGGCAATTGCATGAAGCCGATCGGTTGCAGTGCCGACAGTTCGCCCAGCCGCAGCGCGCGCGTCCACAGCAATTGGCCAAAGGTGCCGAACAGCCCCGTCAGTCCCAGCCACAACCAGGCGATGTCTTGCGGCCACGTCCACTGCAACAGCGCCGGCACCAGCGACAGCGGCACCCAGAACACGTAGGTGTAGAAGACGATGGTGTCCGGTGTATCCAGCTTCGAGAGTTGCTTGATCTGGATGGCGACCAGCGCGCTGAGCACCGCCGCTGCCAGCGCGACCAGCAGGCCGTGGTCGAAATCCGCGCCGGGGCGCAGCACTACCAGCACGCCGATGAAGCCGGCCAGCACCGCCAGCGTGCGCCGCACGTGCACCTTTTCGCCCAGCCACAATACGGCGGCCAGGGTGGTGAACAACGGCGTGGAATACGACAGCGACACCGCCTGCGACAGCGGCAGGTGGCCGATGGCCCAGAAGCCGCACAGCATCGATGCAAGGCCCACCACCGTGCGCAGCAGGTAGCGCGGCAGGTGGCGGGTACGCGGCAGCGGCGAACCGTGGCGCAACAGCAAGGGCAGCAGCGCCATCAGGCCGAAGAAATTGCGGAAGAAGGCCACTTCGGTGGTGGGAATGGTGGCCGAGGCGTAGCGGATGGTGATCGCCATCAGGCCGAAGGCCAGGGTGCTGGCCAGCATCAGGCCTGCGGCGCGCAGGTGCTGGTTCTTGGTTGCTGGTTGTGGGTTGTTGGAGGGCATTGCGTGATTTGAAAAGTCCGTGCCTGTGAACAATTACCAGCCGCGCTTTTGCTCCGACGAACATGCGCAAGCAACCAACAACCCAAAAAACAACAACCAAAGAAGTTACCAACTTGTCCCGATGATGCGCGGCTCCGGCTCGATTCGCAGCCCGAACTTCTCCTGCACCGAAGCGGCGATGCGTCGCGCCAGCGCCAGCAGTTGCGCGCCGCTCGCGTTGCCGTGGTTGACCAGCACCAGCGCGTGTTCGGCGGAAACACCGGCGTCGCCTTCGCGGAAACCCTTCCAGCCAGCCTGTTCGATCAGCCATGCGGCCGAAACCTTGCGCGTGGCTGCATCGCCGGACGGAAACACCGGCATGCCTGGATGCTGTTGTTGCAGGCTTTCCGCCAGGCCTGCTGCGATCACCGGGTTCTTGAAGAAACTGCCGGCGTTGCCGAGCTTTGCCGGGTCAGGCAGCTTGCGCTGGCGGATGGCGATGATGGCGCGGGAAACGTCACGCGCGGTCGGTTCGGCCACGCCCATCGCGGCCAGTTCCTCGGCGATGCCGGCATAGCCGGTTTTCGTTTCGCGCTGGCGCGGCAGGGCGAACTCGACAGCGACGATCACGTAACGATCGGCATCGCGCTTGAATACGCTGTCGCGGTAGCCGAACGCGCAATCGGCGCGTTCGAGGCGGACGAAGTTGCCGGTGGTACGGTCGAAAACCTCGACCGTTTCGATGAACTCGCCGACTTCCACGCCATAGGCGCCGATGTTCTGGATCGGCGCGGCGCCGATGCTGCCGGGAATCAGCGACAGGTTTTCCAGCCCGCACAGGCCGTTGTCCAGCGACCACAGCACGAAGTCGTGCCACGGCAGGCCGGCTTGCGCACGCACGCGGGCGGTTTGCCCATATTCAAGCAGCGTCACGTCGCGCGTGTTGAACACCAGCGCCACGCCGTCGAAATCGCCGGCCAGCAGCAGGTTGCTGCCTGCGCCCAGCGGCAGCAGCGGCGCATCGCGCCATGCCGGTTGCGCCAGGGCATCGGGCAGGGCGGTGAGGTCGTCGATCTGCAACAGCCAGCGCGTGCGAGCGTCGATACCGAAGGTGTTGCGTTGACGCAGGCTCGCGTTTTCAGCCACCTGCCAGCCGGGGTGACTCATTTCGGGGTCACCAGGCCGGTGCGGAAATCGCGGCGGCGGCGGATGGCTTCGACACATTCGCCGATCAGTTCCGGGCCGCGATAGACCAAGCCGGAATACAGCTGCACCAGGGCGGCGCCGGCCGACATCTTCGCCAGCGCATCGGCGCCGGAAAGAATGCCGCCCACGCCGACCAGCGGGATGTTTTCCGGCAGGCGCGTGCGCAGCCGGCGCAACACATGGGTCGAACGACCCAGCAGCGGCGCGCCGGACAGGCCGCCGGCTTCGTTGGCGTGTTCGATGTCCTCCAGCCCGGTACGCGCCAGCGTGGTGTTGGTGGCGATGACGCCATCGACTTTCAATTCACCCAGCACGCGTGCGGCGGCGTCGCTGTCGGCATCGGACAGGTCCGGCGCGATCTTGACCAGCATCGGTACGCGCTTGCCGTGTTGTGCGCCCAGTCGCTCCTGCGCTTCACGCAGTGTGCCGATCAACTGGCGCAGCGCCTGTTCTTCCTGCAATTCACGCAGGCCGGCGGTGTTGGGCGAGGAGATGTTGATGGTGACGTAATCGGCCAGCGGATATACGCGTTCCAGGCAATGCAGGTAGTCGCTGGCGGCGTCCTCGTTGGGCGTGTCCTTGTTCTTGCCGATGTTGATGCCGAGCAGGCCATCATGCTTGCGCTGTGCGCGTTCGACATTGCGCACCAGCGCATCGACGCCGTCGTTGTTGAAACCCATACGGTTGATGATGGCTTGCCGTTGCGGCAGGCGGAACAAACGCGGCTGCGGATTGCCGGCCTGCGCACGCGGGGTGACCGTGCCCATTTCGACGAAGCCGAATCCCAGCCCTAGCAGTGCATCGATATGCGCGCCGTTCTTGTCCAGGCCAGCGGCAAGGCCTACCGGATTGGGAAATACCAAGCCGAAGGTCTTGGTGAGCAAGGGTTCCGGCTTGCGCGCCAGCAGGCCGAGCAGGCCATTGGCATGCGTCCATTCCAGCGCGCCCAGTGTGCGGGCATGGGCGCGCTCGGCATCCATGGCGAACAACCAGGGGCGTGCCAGCGCGTACATCAGCGGCTCGCGCTCGCAATCCAGGCCAGGCCGCCGAAGAACAGCACGAAGGCCAGCACCGCCAGCACCGCACAGATCACCGCCGCCCAACCCAGGATCAAGCCGCCGATGGCCAAGCCATCGCCATCCAGTGCGCCGTTGCTCTTGCGGATTTCGCTGCGCGCCATATGGCCGGTGATGATCGCGCCGATGCTGCCGAGGAACGGGAACAGGGTCCAGCCAAGGATGCCGGCGACCAGGCTGATGATGGCCAGCGTACTGGTTTGGCGGACGGGTGCGTTCATGCGATGTCTCCGTTGGGGGAAGAGCGGATCATGCGGTTTGCGGCAAGCGCGCTTTGGAGCAAGCGCGCTTCAGACCAAGTGCGTTTCAGAAATCGAACTTGATGCCCTGTGCCAGCGGCAGCGCGTCGGAATAGTTGATGGTGTTGGTCTGCCGGCGCATGTACGCCTTCCACGCATCGCTGCCGGACTCGCGGCCACCGCCGGTGTCCTTTTCGCCACCGAACGCACCGCCGATTTCCGCACCACTGGTGCCGATGTTGACGTTGGCGATGCCGCAGTCGCTGCCGGCGGCAGACAGGAACTTCTCCGCCGCCTTCAGGTTGGTGGTGAAGATGCTGGACGACAAGCCCTGTGGCACGCCGTTCTGCATGTCGATGGCTTCATCCAGCGTGGCGTACTTCATCACGTACAGGATCGGCGCGAAGGTTTCGTGCTGGACGATGGCATCGGTGTTCTTCAGGCCGCTGACGATCGTCGGCAGCACGAAGTTGCCGGGGCGGTCCAGCGCCGCGCCGCCGGTTTCGACGGTGCCGCCGGCGGCCTTGGCCTTCTCGACCGACTCCAGGAACTGCGCGACGGCCGCCGGGCTGTTCAACGGGCCCATCAGGTTGGCCGGATCCAGCGGGTCGCCGATCTTGGTTTCGACCTGTTTGTAGGCCTTGACCAGGGTTTCCAGCACGTTGGCGTAGATGCTTTCGTGCACGATCAGGCGGCGCGTGGTGGTGCAGCGCTGGCCGGCGGTGCCGACCGCGCCGAACACGATGCCGGGGATCGCCAGCTTCACGTCGGCGGTTTCGTCGAGGATGATCGCGTTGTTGCCACCCAGTTCCAGCAGGCTGCGGCCCAGGCGACGCGCCACGCGCTCGCCGACGACGCGGCCGATCTGGGTGCTGCCGGTGAAGCTGATCAGCGGGATGCGCGCATCGTCAACGAACTTCTGCGCCAGCTCGGTGCCGGCATCGTTGAACAGGAAGAAGATGTCGGGGAAACCGGCTGCCTTCAGCGCGTCGTTGCAGATTTTCATTGTTGCCAGCGCAGTCAGCGGCACCTTGTTGGACGGCTTCCAGATGCTGATGTCGCCGCAGATCGCAGCCAGGAACGAATTCCACGCCCACACCGCCACCGGGAAATTGAACGCGCTGATGATGCCGACCAGGCCGATCGGGTGCCATTGCTCGTACATGCGATGGCCGGGGCGTTCGCTGTGCATGGTGTAGCCGTACAGCATGCGGCTCTGGCCCAGCGCCAGGTCGGCGATGTCGATCATCTCCTGCACTTCGCCGTCGCCCTCGGGCTTGGACTTGCCCATTTCCAGCGCCACCAGCGAGCCGAGCAGGTCCTTGTTCGCGCGCAGCGCGTCGCCGCACAGGCGGATCGCTTCGCCGCGCTTGGGTGCCGGCGTGGTGCGCCACACCTTGTAGGCGGCCTGGGCGCGGGCAACGATGGTTTCGTAATCGGACTGGCTGCTGGCGAAGACTTCGGCAATCACCGCGTTGGTGGTCGGGTTGATCGACTGCAAGGTGCCGGCATCGGTGGTCTTCGACCACTCGCCATTGCCGAGGTAGGTGCCGGAATTGGCGGAAGCAAGGCCAAGCGCCTTGAGCAGGTCAGCGGACATCGGTAGCTCCATGGGTTTGTTGCGTCAGAGGTTTGTTGCAGTGGACGGCCGGCGCGTGCGGGGGATGCGGCCGGGCACGAATTCGAGCAATTTTAGCAGAAGCGGCCGTGCGGCCGGCCGGGTGGGGCCGGGTTCGAGCATGTCCTTCGACACACACGCAAACCCGGTGGGCCGGGTTACCCTGCGGGTTCATCACCATTGGGATCCCAGCCTTGAATACCCGTCTCTCCGTTGCGCTTGCCGCAACCCTTGGCCTTGCCATGCCGGCCTTCGCGCAGATGCCGATGCCGGTGGTGGATGGCATGAGCGCCGCCATTTCCAGCGCCGCTGGCCGCAATGCCAATCCGTTCTTTGCAGAAAGTGGCTTGCCACTGCATTACCCGCAATTCGACCGGATCCGGGACAGCGACTTCGCCCCGGCCTTCGACGCGGGCATGAAGCAGCAGCTCCGCGAGATCGAAAAGATCGCCAACAACAGGGCCGTGCCCACCTTCGAGAACACCCTGGTCGCGCTGGAAAAAAGCGGGGCCACGCTTGACCGCGCCACCACCGTGTTCTTTGCCCTGATCGGCGCGGACACCAACGATGCGCGCAAGCAATTGCAGGCGGATTATTCGGCCAAGTTTGCCGCCCACGGCGATGCCATCAACCTCAATGGCAAGCTGTTCGCACGGATCAAGGCGTTGTACGACAAGCGCGACAGCCTGGGTCTGGATGCCGAAAGCCTGCGCCTGGTGGAGAAATACCATGATGATTTCGTGCGCTCCGGCGCGCGGCTTCCCGATGCCGACAAGGCCAGGCTGCGCGAGATCAACGCCGAGCTGGCCAACCTCGGCACCAAGTTCAGCCAGAACGTGCTGGCCGAGGTCAACGCCGCCTATGTGGTAGCCGATGACGTGAAGCAGCTGGATGGTCTGTCCGCCGAACAGATTGCCGCCGCCGCCGAAGCTGCCAAGGCGCGCAAGCTGGACGGCAAGTACGTCATTGCCCTGCTCAACACCACCGGCCAGCCGGTTCTGAGCAACCTGACTGATCGCGACCTGCGCCAGAAGATCTTCGAGGCATCGGTGGCACGCGGCAGCAAGGGCGGCGAGTACGACAACACCGCGCTGGTGTCGCGCATCATGACCCTGCGCGCCGAGAAGGCCGCGCTGATGGGTTTCGCCAACTTCGCCGCCTACGGCCTGGGCAACCAGACCGCCAAGACTCCCGAAGTGGTCAACGCCATGCTCGGCCAACTGGCGCCGGCCGCCGTGGCCAACGCCAAGCGTGAAGCCGCCGATTTGCAGGCAATGATCAATGCCGAGCAGAAGGCCGCCGGCAAACCGGGTTTCGAGCTGCAACCGTGGGATTGGGCCTTCTATACCGAGAAGGTGCGCCAGGCCAAGTACAACTTCGACGAATCCCAGCTCAAGCCGTATTTCGAGCTGAAGCGCGTGCTGGAGGACGGCGTGTTCTTCGCCGCCGGCAAGGAATTCGGCCTGAGCTTCAAGCAGCGTACCGACCTGCCGGTCTATCACCCCGATGTCACTGTCTATGACGTGTTCGATGCCGATGGCAGCCAACTGGCGATCTTCATCTTCGATCCGTATGCGCGTGAGTCCAAGCGCGGCGGCGCGTGGATGAATTCCTACGTCTCGCAATCGGCGCTGACCGGCAACAAGCCGGTGGTCGCCAACCACCTCAACATCCCCAAGCCACCGGCCGGCCAGCCGACCTTGCTGACCTGGGATGAAGTGACCACGACCTTCCATGAGTTCGGCCACGCCCTGCATGGCATGTTCTCGGACGTGAAGTACCCGTACTTCTCGGGCACCTCGGTGCCACGCGACTTCGTCGAGTTCCCCTCGCAGGTCAACGAGATGTGGGCCGACGAGCCAATCATCCTGGCCAACTACGCCAAGCACTACCAAAGCGGCGAAGCGATGCCGCAGGCGCTGCTGGACAAGGTGATCGCGGCGGCCAAGTTCAACCAGGGTTTTGCCACCACCGAATATCTGGGCGCGGCCATGCTGGACCAGCGCTGGCACCAGATTGGCGTCGATGAAGTGCCGGCCCCGGAGGACGTGCTCAAGTTCGAACGCGCCGCGCTGGAGAAGGACGGCATCTACTACGCGCCAGTGCCACCGCGCTACCGCACCACGTATTTCAGCCACATCATGGGCGGCTATTCGGCCGGCTACTACGCCTATATCTGGTCCGAGGTGCTGGACGCCAACACCCAGAAGTGGTTCCGCGACCACGGCGGCCTGAGCCGCGCCAACGGCGACCATTTCCGCAAGACCCTGCTGTCACGCGGCGGCAGTGCCGATGCGATGGAGTTGTTCCGCAACTTCGCCGGCCACGAGCCGCAGATCGAGCCCTTGCTGGAAAAGCGTGGGCCGAGCAGTGCCGAAGCCGGGAAGTAGGCTTTTCCCGGTGTACGCAACCCGAGAACCGCCCGGCCAGTCCGGGCGGTTTTGTTTCAACGGACGGTCAGCGCGGGTGGCGCAAGGCGATTCAGAACGGCAGCAGTGATTGCTGCACCGGCGCGTAGCTGCGGCGGTGTTGCGGGCAAGGACCGTGTTCGCGCAGGGCAGCCAGATGCGTGGGCGTGGGGTAGCCTTTGTGCCGATCAAAGCCGTAATGCGGCCATTGCGCATGCAGTTGCAGCATCAGGCGGTCGCGCGAAACTTTCGCGAGGATCGACGCGGCCATGATCGCTGGCTCCAGCGCGTCACCGCCGACGATGGCTTGCGCGGAGCAGGGCAGGTCGCGCGGAATCTTGTTGCCGTCGATCAATGCGTGCGTCGCTGCCGGTTGCAGGGCCAGCAGGGCACGGCGCATGCCGGCCATCGTGGCCAGGAAAATGTTGAGTGCGTCGATTTCTTCGGCTTCGACGAATTCGATGCGGTACGCCAGCGCGCGTTCGAGGATTTGCGGGAACAGCGCCTCGCGTTTTTTCTCGCTCAGCTGCTTCGAATCGTTCAAGCCGGCAATGGGTTTTTGCGGGTCGAGGATGACGGCGGCCACCGTGACCGGCCCGGCCAGCGGGCCGCACCCGGCTTCGTCGATGCCGGCGACGAGGGAATGGGGAATAGGGAATGGGGAATGGGGAGCAAAAGCAGTTCTCGTGTTCTCCATTCCCTATTCCCCATTCCCTATTCCCGGCTTTCCAAGCAACTCCGCCACCGCATCCGCCGCACTGGCCGAGGCGTCCTGCCGCAGCAGTTCGTGCAATTGCCGGTAACGCGCTTGCAGCGCGGCGGCGGCTTGCGGATCCTGCAGCCAGTGCAGCACGGCGTCGGCGAGGTTTTGCGGGGTGCAGTCTTCCTGCATCAGTTCCGGGGCCAGGTCTTCGTTGGCGAGGATGTTGGGCAGGGCGAAACGGCTGGTCTTCAGCAGTTTCAGCGCACGGGCAATGAAGATCGTTGTCGGCGCTACCTTGTAACCGACCACCATCGGCCGCTTGCACAGCATTGCTTCCAGCGTGGCGGTGCCCGAGGCCAGCAGCACGACGTCACTGGCTATCATCGCTTCGCGGGCGTGGCCGGTGAGGAGCCGTGATTCGTAATTCGTAATTCGTGATTCGGAAAGCAGGGGTTCCAGCGCTTGCCGGCAATTGGCGTTCGCAGCGGGGATGACGACGTGCAGGTTGGGAATGGCATCGGCGACGAGTTTTGCCGCTTGCAGGAATGGCTCGGCAAGGCGATGGACTTCGCCCAGGCGGCTGCCCGGCAGCAGGGCCAGTACCGGAACCTCATCAGGCAGGCCCAGCGCGCGGCGCGCGGCGGCGCGATCCGGTTGCAGCGGCAATTCATCGGCCATCGGGTGGCCGACGAAGCGCGCATCGATGCCGTGCTTCGCGTAGATCGGCGGTTCCATCGGGAACAGGCAAAGCACGCGCTGCGCGGATTCGCCGATTTTCTGCGCGCGCTTTTCACGCCATGCCCATACCGAAGGTGAAACGTAATGCACGGTGCGCAGGCCACGCTGTTTCAGCCACTTCTCGATGCCGAGGTTGAAGTCCGGTGCATCGATGCCGATGAATACGTCCGGCTGCCATGCCAGCACGCGCTGGCGGAAATCGCGGCGCAATTCCAGCAAACGCGGCAAATGGCGCAGCACTTCGGCCAGGCCCATCACCGCAAGCTCGCTGGCATCGAACCACGCATCGCAACCGGCAGTACGCATCTTGTCGCCACCAATGCCGGCGAACTGCACGTCATCGAAGCCGGCGTCGGCAAACCGCTTGCGCAATTCGGCAATCAAACCCGCGCCCAGTGCATCGCCGGAGGCTTCGCCGGCGCAGAGGGCGATGCGGAGGGGGCGTTCGGTAGCCGGTAGCGGGTAGCCGGTAGCCGGAAAGTGGAGAGGTGTATCTGCTTTCCGGCTACCGGCTACCGGTTCCCGGTTCCCGGCACTCATCGCAACAACGGCCTTTCGCCGCTGTCGATGAAATCCAGCAGCGCACGCACGTCATCACTTTCCCTGGCCTGTTCGGCTAGTTGCGCACGGGCTTCGGCCAACGGCAGGCCGGCGACGTACAGGGTGCGGTAGGCGCGCTTGATCGCGGCGATGCGGTCTGCATCGAAGCCGCGGCGCTTCAGGCCTTCGCTGTTGATGCCGCGCGGGCGGCCGTGCTCGTCGCTGGCGACCATCGTGTACGGCGGCACGTCGCCGCTCAGCAGCACGCCCTTGCCGATGAAGGCATGCGCGCCGATCCGGCAGAACTGGTGCGCTCCGGCAAAGCCACTGATGATGACCCAGTCGCCAACGCTGACATGCCCGGCCAGCGAGGCGTTGTTGGAAAACACGCAGTAGTTGCCGACATGGCAATCATGGGCGATGTGGGTATAGGCCAGGAACCAGTTGTCGTTGCCGACCGTGGTGATGCCGTCGCCACTGCCGGTGCCGCGGTTGAAGGTGGTGAACTCGCGGATCAGGTTGCGGTCGCCGATGACCAGCTCAACGCGCTCGCCGGCGAATTTCTTGTCCTGCGGTTCGCCACCGATGGCGGCATGGCCGATGATGCGGTTGTCGCGGCCGATGCGGGTTGGGCCGTGTACGCTGCAATGCGGGCCGATCTCGCTGCCATCACCGATTTCGACTTCCGCGCCGATTACGGTGAACGCGCCGATGCGAACGTTCTCGCCCAGCTTTGCGGACGGATCGATGATCGCAGTCGGGTGAATGGCGGGGGTGGTCATGTGCTCGTGTCCTCGGCGCACAGTACTTCGGCGGTGGCAACTTGTTCGCCATCGACGCTGGCCACGCCGGCATAGATCGCCATGTTGCGTATCTGGCGCTTCAGGGTCACGTCCAGATCCAGGCGATCGCCCGGCACCACCATGCGGCTGAAGCGCGCGTTCTCGATCCGGGCCATGTAGAAGGTACGCAACGGCGTGCCGGGCGGGCGCGAGATCAGGGTCATCAACCCACCGGCCTGGGCCAGCGCCTCGACCACCAGCACGCCGGGCATGATCGGGCGGTCGGGGAAGTGACCGTTGAAGAACGGCTCGTTCTGGGTGACGTTCTTGTAGGCCAGTACGCGCTTGCCCAGTTCCAGTTCGACGATGCGGTCAACCAGCAGGAACGGGTAACGGTGCGGCAGCAGCTTGCGGATGGTGATCGCGTCGATCGGCAGTTGCGGGGTATTCGTCATGCTTGCTCCTTCTTGACCAGCGCCTGCAGTTGCCGCGCCATCGTGTCCAGTTGCTTGAAACGGGTGGCGTTCTTGCGCCAGGTGTGGATCTCGTCCAGCGCGGTGCCCGAGGCATAGGTGCCGGGCTCGTGGATCGAGCTGGTGACCAGCGACATCGCGTCAATGGTGACCTTGTCGCAGATTTCCAGGTGGCCGAGCACGCCTGCTGCGCCGCCGATCAGGCAGTAGCGGCCGATCCTGGCGCTGCCGGCGGCGGCCGAACAACCCGCCATCGCGCTGTGCGCGCCGATATGCACGTTGTGGCCGATCTGGATCAGGTTGTCCAGGCGCACGTCTTCTTCCAGCACGGTGTCTTCCAGCGCGCCGCGATCAATGCAGGTGTTCGCGCCAATCTCGCAATCATCGCCAATGCGCACGCCGCCCAGTTGCGGCACGTTGAGCCAGCGCCCTGCTTCCATGGCCAGGCCGAAACCCGCCGCGCCCAGCACCGCGCCTGGATGCACGCGCACGCGCTTGCCCATGCGCACGCGCGCGACCAGGGTGACGCGGGCAAGCAGTTCGCAGCCATCGCCGAGCTCGCAATCCTCGCCGATCACGCAACCGGGGCCGACCACGCAGCCATCGCCGATGCGCGAATTGGCACCGATGCTGACGAAGGGGCCGATGTGCGCAGTCGCCGCGACCGACGCCGACGGATCGATCACGGCCGAAGGATGGATGCCCGCCGCACGCGCAGGCTGCTTCTCGAACAGTGCGGAAATCTTCGCGAAGGCGGCGTAAGGATCCTTCGCGATCAGCGCGGCGTTCGGCGCGGCCTCGGCATCGGCCTCGCGCACCACCACCACGGCTGCGCGGCTGGCTTCCAGCTGGTTGCGGTATTTCGAGTTGGCGAGAAAGGCCAGCTGATCCTCGCCCGCATGCGCCAGCGTGGCCACGCCGGTGACCTGCGCATCGCCGTTGCCATGCAGTTGCAGGCCGAAGCGTTCGGCCAGTTCGCGGGCGGTGAAGGTCGGTACGGTCATGGCCTGCTAGTTTACATGGCCGATTGGTTCGGTTACCCCATGCTGAGGAAAAGACAAGGCCCGGACATGCCGGGCCTTGCAGGATGCAGGGTTCAGGACGCGGGCGTACTGATCAGGTGGCGCTTCAGTACGTGGGCGTACCCATGGGACGACGCGTCAGAACGCGCCGCCGAAGGTGAACTGCAGGCGTTCGATTTCGTCGCCTTCTTCCTTGCGCAGCGGCAGGGCGTAGCTGATCGAGATCGGGCCGACCGGGGCGCGCCACAGCAGGGCCACGCCGGCCGAGGCGCGCAGTTCGCGGGCCTCGAAGTTGTCGATGCCGTTGAACACGTTGCCGAAATCGACGAAGGCGGAGATGCGTGCGGCGTTGGAATCGAACAGGCGCGGGAAATACATTTCCAGCGCGCCGACGGTCTTCAACGAGCCGCCCAGCACCTGGCCGTAGGAGTAGCTGCCGCTGGCCGAAGAACGCGGGCCCAGTGTGTTGTCGCGGAAGCCGCGCACCGAACGGGTGCCGCCGGCGTAGAAGTTCTCGAAGAACGGCAGGCCGCTGGCGGAAACGTGGCGGACGTTTGCAGTCGGGTTGGTCGCGCAGTCCACCACCTGGGTCGTGCCGAGCGTGGTGCTGGTGGCTGGCACTTCGATCCAGCAGATGTCGCGCTCGATCTCGCTGCCGTAGCTGTCGCCATAGCCGATTTCGGCACGGGTATTCAGTACCAGCGACGGGCTCAGCGGCCAGTAGCGCGAGAACTCGTAGTTGAGCTTCCAGTATTCCGCCGTGGAGCCGGGCAGGGTGATTTCCGCGCCGATGCGCTGGTAAGTGCCGGCGGTCGGCATGAAGTAGTCGTTGCGGGTATCGCGCGACCAGCCCAGTTCGGTGCGCCAGGCGTGGAAGGTGCGCTGGCCGATGGCATCGATGTAATCGACGATCGACTGCGGGGTATAGCCCGGATAGGCCAGGATCTGGTTGAAGTCGATGCCGAACAGCAGCGACACCGAATCGCTCTCGCTCAGTGGCAGGCCCAGCACGCCTTGCAGCGCGCCGCTGGTGGTCGAGTATTGCGCGGTGTTGTAGTTGGAGTAGTCGAACTCGCGCCACCACATGTTGTAGCCCAGCGACATGCCCTCGTCGGTGAAGAACGGGTTCATGTACGAGAACGAATAGCGCTGCAGGTAGTCGCTGCGCTGCGCTTCCACCGACACGCGGTTGCCGGTGCCCAGGAAGTTGTTCTGCGACAACTGCACCGAGGTGGTCATGCCCGAGAGCTGCGAATAACCCAGGCCGAACACGAAGCTGCCGGAGGTGGTTTCCTTGACGTTGTAAACCACGTCGACCAGGTCGGCGGTGCCGGGCACCGGCTGGGTTTCGACATCGACTTCCTCGAAATAACCCAGGCGTTGCAGGCGGATCTTGCTGCGGTCGATCGCGGCCTGCGAATACCAGCTGCCTTCGAACTGGCGCATTTCGCGGCGCAAGACCTCGTCGGAGGTGCGGCTGTTGCCCTTGAACACGATCCGGCGCACGTTGACGCGCGGGCCGGGCACGACCTGGAAGTTGACCGCCACGGTACGCTTTTCGCGGTCGATGGTCGGGATCGGGTTGACCTGGGCGAAGGCGTAACCGATGTTGCCCAGGGTATTGGTGATGCCGGTGGAGGTGGCTTCCAGCAAACGCCGCGAGAAGATCTGGCCCTTGCGCACGATCAGCATGCGCTCGACGTTTTCCAGCGGCAGCACGGTGTCGCCGCTGACCTTGGTGTCGGAAACGCGGTACTGTTCACCTTCGCTGACCCCGGCGGTGATGAACATGTCCTGCTTGTCGGGACTGATCGACACCTGCGAGGAGTCCATGTTGAAGTCGACATAGCCGCGGTCCAGGTACCACGAGTTGAGTTTCTCGAAGTCGCCGGAGAGTTTTTCCTTGGAGTACTGCGAATCGCGGCGATACCACGACAGCCAGTTGTGTTCCTTCGATTCCCAACCGGCGAGGATGTCCTCGTTGTTGAACTTGTCGGTGCCGACCAGGTTGACGTGGCGGATCTTGGCGGCCTTGCCTTCCTTGACCGCGATGGCGATGTCGACGCGGTTGCGGTCCAGCGGCGTCACCGTGGGGGTGATCTGCACGTTGTACTTGCCGCGGTTGTTGTAGGCGCGGGTCAGTTCCTGGGTGACGCGATCCAGCGCCAGGCGGTCGAAGGTTTCGCCTTCGGACAAGCCAATCCCCTTGAGGTTGCTGGTCAGGTCCTCGGTCTTGAGGTCCTTGTTGCCGCTGAAGGTCAGCTTGTTGATCGCCGGGCGTTCGGCCACGGTGACCACCAGGATGCTGCCCTGGCGATCCAGGCGGATGTCCTCGAAGAAGCCGGTCTTGTACAGCTTGCGGATCGCATCGCCGACCTGGGCGCTGCCAATGGTGTCGCCGCGTTCGATCGGCAGGTAGGTCAACACGGTGCCGGCGGAGATGCGCTGGGTGCCGTCGATGCGGATGTCGCTGACGGTGAAGGTATCGGGGGCGCTGCTGAGGTTCAGCGGCGGGGAAGCCGGCGTCTGTGCGGCCGCCGGCACGGCGACGGCCGTGGCAAGGGCGAGGGCAAGCAGGCGGCGGGTGGGCAGTCGCGTCATCTTCGAATCCGGGGAAGGGGCGTGGTGCAGGTGGGGAGCTGGCTTGGAGGCCGTGCGGTCGGGAAAGTTCAAGGTCATCAGCTCACCAGGCGGAATATGTCGTTGTAGAACGCCAGGCCCATCAGGCCGGCGAGCATGGCCAGGCCGACGTACTGCCCGGCAATCAGGCTGCGTTCGCTCAACGGACTGCCTTTGACCAACTCGATAAGGTAATACAGCAGGTGGCCGCCGTCCAAAACCGGGATCGGCAGCAGGTTCACGATGGCCAGCCCCAGCGACAGGGTGGCCAGGAACCAGCAGAACCAGCCGAGGCCGCGCTTGGCGGTGACATTGGCGACACGGGCGATGGTGATCGCGCCGGAAAGGTTCTTGGTGGAAGCCTGCCCGGTCAGCATGCGCCGGATCATGCCCAGCGATTCGGCGGTCATGCGCCCGGTTTCGCGCACGGCGGCCGGCAATGCGGCCAGCGGGCCGAGGCGTTGCACGGCATCGAAGGGGGGAGCCTGCTTGTCCACTTCCACGCCCAGCCCGGTGTAGCGGGTGCCGTCGGGGGCGGTCAGTTGCGCCGGTTGCAGCGGGAAGGCCAGGCGCTCGCCATGACGCTCCACTTCAACCATGCCTTCGCCGCCTTGCTTGGCCAGCGCAGCGACGTGGCGGCCCAGGTCCAGCCAGTCGCGCACCGGCTGGCCATCGACGGCGATGATGGCATCGCCGGCCTGCAGCACGTCATGGGCCGGGCCGGGCAACACCTTGCCGATGATGTTGCCGGGCACGTCCTGCTGCCAAGCCAGCCCGGACAGGGCGATGGCACTTTCCTGGTCGAAGCCTTGTGGCAGTTGCGACAGCGGCAGGGTGCGGGTGTGTTGCAGGCCGCCGGCGGTTTCCACCTGCACGCGTGCGTCCTGGTGGTCGATGGCGTCGATGGTCAGCGCGGTGGCGGCATCGGCCCAGGTGGCGATGTCGCGATCACCGACGCGGAGAATGCGGTCGCCGCGCTCGAAGCCGCCCTGCGCGGCCAAGCCCTGCACATGGCCGACGGTGGCCGACCAGTCGGCCTTGCCGATCACCAGCATCGCCCACAGGAAGGCCACGCACAGCAGCACGTTGGCAGCCGGCCCGGCGGCGGCAATGGCCATGCGCTGCCACACCGGCTTGCGGTTGAAGCTTTGCGCGAGTTGGTCGGCGGGGAGGGCAGCGGCTTCTTCGGACTGGCTGCCATCCAGCTGGTTTTCATCCAGCATCTTCACGTAGCCGCCCAGCGGAATCGCGGCGATGACAAATTCGGTGCCGTGGCGGTCACGGCGCATCCACAGCGGTTTGCCGAAGCCTACCGAGAAGCGCAGCACCTTGACGCCGCAGCGGCGCGCAACCCAGAAGTGGCCGAATTCGTGGCAGGTCACCAGCACGCCGAGCGCGACGATCATCCACCAGATGGAGCCTGCGATGTCGTTCATGCTCAGTGCGACTGCCTTGCGATCTGTTCGGTGGTGAAGGCTCGTGCCCAAGCGTCGGCCGCCAGCAAGGCGTCCAGTGACGGTTGCGGCGGCGTGGCCGGTTGCGCGGCCAAGGCGGATTCGACCAGCGCGGGGATGCACAGGAAACCGATCCGGCCCTGAAGAAAGGCTGAAACGGCGACTTCATTGGCCGCGTTCAGGACCGCCGGGGCCGCGCCGCCGGCATCCATCGCCTGCCGGGCCAGGCGCAGGCAGGGGAAGGCCTCCAGATCCGGCGGCTCGAATTCCAGCTTCCCTTGGGTGAGCAAATCCAATCCCGATACGCCGGATTCAATGCGCTGCGGCCAGCCCAGCCCGACCGCCAGTGCGGTGCGCATGTCCGGCAGGCCCAGTTGCGCCAGGGTCGAGCCGTCGATGAATTCCACCAGTGCGTGCACCAGCGATTGCGGATGCACCAGCACGTCGATCTGCGCGCCGGGCAGGCCGAAAAGATGGTGGGCCTCGATCACTTCCAGGCCCTTGTTCATCAGCGTGGCCGAATCGACCGAGATCTTCGGGCCCATCGACCACTTGGGGTGGGCCACCGCCTGCGCCGGGGTGATTTCCGCCAATGAAGCGCGTGAACGCCCACGGAACGGCCCGCCGGAGGCGGTCAGCACGATGCGGCGAATGTCGCTATCAGATCCCCGGCCCTGCAGGCACTGGAAGACGGCGTTGTGCTCGCTGTCGATCGGCACGATGTCGGCCTTGGCCGTGCGCGCCGCTGCCATCAGCAGCTCGCCGGCCAGCACCAGTGATTCCTTGTTGGCCAACAGGAGGCGCTTGCCGGCGCGTGCCGCCGCCAAGGTGGAATGCAACCCGGCCGCACCGACGATCGCCGCAACCACCGTATCGCAGGCATCGCTGGAGGCCAATGCGTCCAGCGCCGCGCTGCCGGCATGTGCCTGCGTTTCCAGCCCGGCCGCGCGCAGGCCGTCGCGCAGGGCGGCGTAGCGGCTTTCGTCGGCGATCACTGCGTGCGCCGGGCGATGCTTCACGCACAGCGCGACCAGCGCATCGACCTGGCTGCCGGCGGCCAGCACGCAGGCGCGCAGGCGCTCGGGATGGCGCGCGATCACGTCCAGCGCCGAAGCGCCGATCGAGCCGGTGGCACCGAAGACGGCGACGGCGCGCTGTTCGAAGGCATGCTGTTCGACGGCATGCCGTTCGCCGGTGCGTTGTTCGGTTGTGGCGTTCATCTCAAAGCCCGAACAGTTCCTTGCCCACCGCGAACACCGGCAACGCGGCCAGCAGGCCGTCGATGCGGTCGAGCACGCCGCCGTGGCCGGGGATCACGTTGCCGGAATCCTTGGCCCCGGCATGGCGCTTGATCAGGCTTTCGAACAGGTCGCCCACCACCGAGAACAGCACCGTGACCACCGCCAGTACGATCATCGCAGGCACCTGTGCAGGCGACAGCCCGGCCAGCGCGGCCAGCCCGAGGCCAACGGCCACGCCGGCAACCAGGCCGCCAAGCAGGCCTTCGAAGGTCTTGTTCGGGCTGACCCGCGGGGCCAGCTTGCGCCCGCCGAACCACTTGCCGCCCCATTGCCGCCCGGCGAAATACGCGCCGCTGTCGGCAGCCCAGACGATGGCCAGCGCCGCCAGCAGCCAGACATGGCCCTGCTTGATCACCGGCCAGGCGGTGGGCTCGGGGTTTTGCGCGTGGATCAGCGCCAGCGCGCACCAAGCCGGCACCGTGGCCAGCGTGCCTGCGCCCAGCTTGAAGGCGCGTGCCCAGGTTTCGTGGTTGCTGGCAAAGTCGAACCGCCCCAGCCACAGCAGCGCCAGTAGCCACCAGGCCACGCCGGCCAGCGCCACGATCTGGAACAGCACCAGCGAGCCGGCCGAGGCCCATACCAGCAGCACCATCAGCAGCAGGTTGGCCGCCAGCAGCAGGGTGCGCGGCAGGGTGTCGTCGATGTCGGACAGCTTCAGCCATTCCCACAGCCCCGCCAGCAACACCAGCGCAGCCAGTGCCGTCAGCCACGGCGTGGGCAGGAACAGGATGGCGGCAATGGCGACGGGGGCCATCACCAGCGCGGCAAGGACGCGGGTACGGGTCATGCGGCGGAATTCTCCGGTTGGGACGGCACCGACTGCGCCACCTGCGCGCTGGTCAGGCCGAAGCGGCGTTCACGCCCGCCGAAATCGTCCAGTGCCTGTTGCAGCAGCGCGATATCCAGATCCGGCCACAGGGTTTCGGTGAACCACAGTTCGGTATAGGCCAACTGCCACAGCAGGAAGTTGCTGATTCGGTGGTCGCCGCCGGTACGGATGAACAAGTCCGGCGGCGGCAGCTCGGCCAGTGCCATCTGCGCAGCCAGCGCGGCTTCGTCGATGTCTTCGGCGCGCAGGCGACCGGCGGCGACTTCGACAGCCAGCGCACGCGCGGCGGCGGTGATGTCCTGGCGGCCACCGTAGCTGGCTGCGATGTTCAAATGCAATCGCGTATTGCCAGCGGTCAGCGCCTCGGCCTTGTCCATGCGCTCGCGCAAGCTTGCGGCGAAGCGCTCGCGCTCGCCGATGAAACGCACGCGCACGCCACGCCGGTGCATCTCGTCGACTTCGCGTTCCAGCGCGCCGAGGAACAACTTCATCAGCGCACCGACTTCCTCCTGAGGCCGGCCCCAGTTCTCGCTGGAAAACGCGAACAGGGTCAGCGCGCCGATGCCTTTTTCCAGGCAGAAATCGATGCACACGTTGACCGCACGCGCACCGGCGCGATGGCCGATGGCCCGCGGCCGCTTGCGCCGTTCGGCCCAGCGGCCATTGCCGTCCATGATGACGGCAAGGTGGCGGGGAACCGGCTGGATAGGCGGGATGGCGGTCATGGCAGCCTGACGTCGGCAACCGGCAACCGGTAGCCGGCAGCCGGAAAACCGCCGCGATCACGAATGGCGAGTTGGCGGCAGCGGGCTTCCCGGCTCCCGGTTCCCGGCTCCCGGTTTCCGGCTCTCATCGGCAGACGATGGCGCATCGTCAAACCGCCATCAGCTCCTGTTCCTTGGCCTTGACCACTTCATCGACATCCTTGATCGACTTGTCGGTGAGCTTCTGGATGTCGTCTTCGGCACGGCGCACGTCGTCTTCGGTGATCGCCTTTTCCTTCAACAGGTCCTTGACCTGCTGGTTGGCGTCGCGGCGGATGTTGCGGATGGCGACCTTGGTGTCTTCGCCTTCGCCGTGGACGACCTTGGTCAGTTCCTTGCGGCGTTCCTCGGTCAGCGCCGGCAGGTTGATGCGGATGGTGGTGCCGGCGGTGTTCGGGGTCAGGCCCAGGTCCGAGGCCAGGATCGCCTTCTCGACCGGGCCGACCATCTGCTTTTCCCACGGGGTGATGGTCAGGCTGCGCGCGTCGGAAACGGTCACCGTGGCCACCTGGGTCAGCGGCATGTCCGAGCCGTAGTAATTGACCTTGAGGTGATCGACCAGCGCCGGGGTGGCGCGGCCGGTACGCAGCTTGCTCAGGTCGTGGCGCAGTGCATCAATGCTCTTGGCCATGCGCGTCTGCGCGTCGTTCTTGATTTCGTTGATCATGGGGCAAGGTCGCGCCTGTGGCTTGAATCGCCGGATTATAGGCGATGCCTGCCGCTGGCGGGTTCCCAAGGCATGTGGCAACCCGCTTGCCCCGAATCACGAAGCGGCGTTGCCCTCAGTACAGCACCCGTGTGCGCAAGGTGCCGTCGATCGCCGCCAGCGCGTCGCGCAGCGCGGCGGTCTGCTCCTCGGAGGCGGTGACGTCGATCACCACGTAGCCGACCTTGGGGTCGGTGCGCAGGAATTGGCCGTCGATGTTGACCCCGCGTTCGCGGAAGATGTCGTTGACCTGCGACAGCACGCCCGGCACGTTGCGGTGGATGTGCAGGATGCGGCGGCTGCCTTCGTGGCCGGGCAGGGTAACCTCGGGGAAGTTGACCGCGCTCAGGGTGCTGCCGTTGTCGCTGTAGCGCACCAGCTTGGCGGCGACCTCGATGCCGATGTTGTCCTGCGCTTCCAGCGTGCTGCCGCCGACGTGGGGGGTCAGGATCACGTTGTCGAGGCCGCGCAGCGGGCTGGCGAATTCTTCGGCATTGCCCTTGGGCTCGACCGGGAACACATCCACCGCCGCGCCGCCGACGTGGCCGGATTTCAGCGCCGTGGCCAGCGCGTCGATATCGACCACGGTGCCGCGCGAGGCGTTGATCAGGTGCGCACCCGGCTTCATCGCCGCGATTTCCGCTGCGCCGAACATGTTTTTCGTCGAGGCGGTTTCCGGCACGTGCAAGGTCACCACGTCACTGCGTTGCAGCAGATCGTGCAGGTCGGTGACCGGGCGCGCATTGCCCAGGCTCAGCTTGGTTTCGATGTCGTGGAAGACCACGTTCATGCCGATGGATTCGGCCAGCACGCCGACCTGGGTGCCGATGTGGCCGTAGCCGATGATGCCCAGGGTCTTGCCGCGCGCCTCGTGGCTGCCGGCGGCCGATTTCGACCAGCCGCCCGTGTGGCATTGCGCGTTCTTCTGCGGGATGCCGCGCAACAGCATGATCGCCTCGGCGATGACCAGTTCGGCCACGCTGCGGGTGTTGGAATAAGGCGCGTTGAACACCGGGATGCCGGCCAGTTCGGCCACATCCAGATCCACTTGGTTGGTGCCGATGCAGAAGCAGCCGGCGGCGATCAAACGACGCGCCTGCGCCAGCACTTCGGCATTGAGTTGTGTGCGCGAACGCAGGCCGACGATATGCGCCTCGGCGATGCGTTTTTTCAGTTCGTCTTCCGGCAGCGCCTTCTCGTGGAATTCGATCTGGGTGTAACCGGCCGCTTCGAAGGTTTCCACCGCCGTCTTGCTGACGCCCTCCAGCAGCAGGATGCGGATGTCTTGCTTGGGGAACGAGGTTTTCTTCGACATGGCGGAAGCGTGGACAGGGAGGGAGCCGTGCATTTTAGCGCGCGAAGCGAGTTCATTCGGACCTTGGTTGCGGCTGAAACGCTTGTTTCCATGGCTCCCCTGAGTTCGTGGCTGGTATCCTTGCGCGTCTTTTTCGCCAAGTCCCCGCAATGCCCGCCCCGCAACTGGAATCCCTGCAATCGGCCGTGCCCGGCCTGCGCCTGAAGACCGACGCCGCCGACCTGGAGCACTACGGCCGCGACTGGACCCGGCGCTGGACGCCCGCGCCGCTGGCGATTGCATTGCCGGGCAGCGTCGAGGAAGTGCAGGCCATCGTGCGCTGGGCGAACGAGAACTCCATCGCCATCGTGCCATCCGGCGGCCGCACCGGCCTGAGTGGTGGCGCGGTCGCCGCCAACGGCGAACTGGTGCTGTCGCTGGAACGCATGAACAAGGCGCTGGACTTCGACGCGATCGACCGCACCCTGACCGTGCAGGCCGGCATGCCGCTGGAAGCGGTACACAACACGGCAAAGGAACACGGCCTGATCTATCCGGTGGACTTCGCCGCGCGTGGCTCGTGCAGCATCGGCGGCAACATCGCCACCAATGCCGGCGGCATCCGCGTGATCCGCTACGGCAATACCCGCGAATGGATCGCCGGGCTGAAAGTGGTTGCCGGCAACGGCGAGTTGCTCGAACTCAACAAGGCCCTGGTGAAGAATTCCAGCGGTTACGACCTGCGCCATCTGCTCATTGCCAGCGAAGGCACGCTGGGCATCGTCGTCGAAGCCACGCTGCGGCTGACCGACCCGCCGCCGCCGACCAATGTGATGCTACTGGCGCTGCCGAGTTTCGAAGTGCTGATGCAGGTGTTCGCGACTTTCCGCGAACGCCTGCAACTGGAAGCCTTCGAATTCTTCACCGACAAGGCGCTGGCGCACGTACTGGCGCATGGCGCGCAAAAGCCTTTCGACGAAGTGCATCCGTATTACGTCGTCACCGAATATGCCGTCAACAGCGGGGCAAGCAACGACGAAGCCACCGAAGCAGCCGCGCTGGCCGCGTTCGAACATGGCATGGAACAGGGCTGGATCCTTGACGGCGTGATCTCCCAATCCGATGCACAAGCACAACAACTGTGGCGCTTGCGCGAAGGCATCACCGAATCCATCGCCCGCTACAAGCCGTACAAGAACGACGTCAGCGTGCGCATCTCGCGGATGCCGGCCTTCCTGGCCGAATCGCAGCAACTCATCGGCGACAGCTACCCGGATTTCGAAGTAGTCTGGTTTGGCCACATCGGCGACGGCAACCTGCACATCAACGTGCTCAAGCCCGATGCCTGGAGCGATGTCGACTTCATCGCCGCCTGCGAAAAGGTCACCAAACTGCTGGCGCAAGCCCTGCAACGCCACGACGGCAGCATTTCCGCCGAGCACGGTATCGGCCTGGTCAAGAAGCCCTATCTGTCCAGCACCCGCAATGCCGCCGAAGTAGCGCTGTTCAAGGGCGTCAAGCGGGTGTTCGACCCGAAGGGCCTGATGAATCCGGGCAAGTTGTTCGATTGAGAGCCAGCCCGTTGCCGCGGTGGTCAAGCGCCACCGCGGTGGCGGACAAGGCGATTACTCGTTGGCTCTGCCAGCAAATTCGCCGGTGGTGGTATTGACCAGGATGCGCTCGCCGTTGCCGATGTACTCCGGCACCATGATCTCGATGCCAGTGCCCAGCTTGGCCGGTTTTGGGCGCTTGGTCGCGGTGCCGCCCTTGAGTTCCGGCGGGGTTTCGACCACTTCCAGCGCGACGTGCTGCGGCAACTGGATCGCGACGGGTTGCTCGTCGATGACCTGCACGTAGAGGCCGGTCAAGCCATCGGTGATGTAGCCGGCGTCATCGCCGATCACGTCGGCATCGAGCGTGTAGGGCGTGTAGTCCTCGTCATCGAGGAACACGAAGGCCTCGCCATCCTTGTAAGAGAACGTGGCCTGGCGGCGCAGCAGTTCGACCTCGGGCAGATTGTCGTCGGCGTCGAAGCTGGCGTCCAGCTTGTTGCAGCCGGGCACCGAGTACATGACGAAACGGAAGCGCACGTTGCCGCCGCGCCCTTGCGGGCTGCTGCGCTCGATGTCGCGGATCTGATAAACACCGCCGTTGTATTCGACGACGTTGCCTTTCTTGATGTCAAAAGCTTTCATGGTTGCTCGGCAATGGTTTTTGTCATTCCGAGCGCAGCGAGGAATCTGCTTTTGCCCGGGACGATGGTGGAAAAACAGATCCCTCGCTGTGCTCGGGATGACAAAGGGGAGGTTACTTCGGTGCCAACCGCACCGCGCCGTCGAGGCGAATCGTCTCGCCATTGACGTAGCCGTTTCCCAGGATGAAACCCACGGTCTGCGCAAATTCTTCCGGCTTGCCCAGGCGTGACGGGAACGGGATCGATGCCGCCAGCGACTGCTGCACGGTTTCGGGCATGCCATCAATCATCGGCGTCCAGAAGATGCCCGGCGCGATGGTGTTGACGCGAATGCCGAAGCGCGCCAGTTCGCGCGCCATCGGCAGGGTCATCGCGACCACGCCGCCTTTGCTGGCCGAATACGCGGCCTGGCCGATCTGGCCTTCATACGCGGCCACCGAAGCAGTGTTGACGATCACGCCACGCTCGCCATCGGCACCGGCGTCGTTGTGCTGCATCACCTCGGCAGCGGCCTTGGCCACGTTGAAGCTGCCGACCAGGTTCACAAGCACGGTGTTGCGGAAGGTCGCCAGCGGCATCGCAGCGTCCTTGCCCAGCACGCGGCCCGCGCCGAGGATGCCGGCGCAGTTGATTGCGGCGTTGAGACCGTCGAGGAAGTCCTTTGCCGCCGCCACATTGGCCGCAACGGCGGCTTCGTCGGTCACGTCGGTGCGGAAGTAGCGGGCATTGCCTGCGCCGAGTTCGGCCACGGCCGCCGCGCCCTTGGCGTCGTCGATGTCGAACAGCGCGGCCTTGCCGCCAGCGGAGACAAGGTGCTTCGCCACGGCCAGGCCAAGGCCGGAAACGCCGCCGGTGACGACAGCACGGGTGTCGGAAAGTCGCATGAGGGAGCCGTTTGCGGAAAGTCGGCATTTTACAGGCTGCGGCACGCCGTTGAGCAGGCCTTGACCCCTTCCCGGGCACCGGGTTTCCCATGGCCCGAACCGGGCTGGAAAACCCCTCCCATGCTACAATCGGCGCTTCGCAAATCCCCTTGAAAAACCGCTGGCCGGGCCTGCCTCGGCGACCCGGTTTTGCCCGCCGAGCACGGAACCTTCGAATGGCCGATACCGCCAAGGAAATCATCCCCGTCAACCTCGAAGACGAGATGCGCCGCAGTTATCTCGATTACGCGATGAGCGTGATCGTCGGCCGCGCCCTCCCGGACGTGCGCGATGGCCTCAAGCCGGTGCATCGCCGCGTGTTGTTCGCCATGCAGGAGCTCGGCGCGCACAGCAACAAGCCCTATTACAAGTCGGCGCGCATCGTCGGCGACGTGATCGGCAAATACCACCCGCATGGCGACAGCGCCGTCTATGACACGCTGGTGCGCATGGCCCAGCCGTTCTCGCTGCGCTACATGCTGGTCGATGGCCAGGGTAACTTCGGTTCGGTCGATGGCGACGCGCCGGCGGCGATGCGTTACACCGAATCACGCCTGTCGCGGATCAGCCACGAGTTGCTGGCCGATATCGACAAGGAAACCGTCGATTTCCAGCCCAATTACGACGAGAAGGAACTCGAACCTTCCGTGCTGCCGACGCGGGTGCCGAACCTGCTGGTGAATGGCTCCGCCGGCATCGCGGTCGGCATGGCGACCAATATCCCGCCGCACAACTTGAACGAAGTCGTCGATGGCCTGATCGCGCTGATCGACGATCCCACCATCGACGTTGATGGCCTGATGCAATACATCCCCGGCCCGGATTTCCCCACCGCCGGCATCATCAACGGCACCGCAGGCATCGTGGCCGGTTATCGCACCGGCCGTGGCCGCGTGCGCATGCGCGCCAAGGCCGACATCGAAGTCGATGACCGCACCGGTCGCGAAGCCATCATCGTCACTGAAATCCCGTACCAGGTGAACAAGGCGCGGCTGATCGAGAAGATTGCCGAGCTGGTCAAGGAAAAGCGGCTGGAAGGCATCAGTGAATTGCGCGACGAGTCCGACAAGGACGGCATGCGCATCTTCATCGAGGTCAAGCGCGGAGAAAGCGCCGAAGTGGTGCTGAACAACCTGTATTCGCAGACGCCGATGGAAAGCGTCTTCGGCATCAACATGGTCGCGCTGGTCGATGGCCGCCCGCAGTTGCTGAATCTGAAGCAGATGCTGGAAGCCTTCGTGCGCCATCGCCGCGAAGTGGTTACCCGCCGCACCATCTTCGAACTGCGCAAGGCGCGCAACCGCGCACACATCCTCGAAGGCCTGACCGTCGCGCTGGCCAACATCGACGAGATGATCGAACTGATCAAGACCTCAGCGAACCCGCAGGAAGCGAAGGAAAGGATGCTCGGCAAGCGTTGGGCACCGGGCTTGGTGGCTTCGCTGCTGGCTGCGGCCGGCGCGGAATCCTCGCGGCCGGAAGACTTGCCGCAGGGCGTCGGTTTCCTGGGTGGCGAGTATCAACTCACCGACGTGCAGGCCCAGCAGATCTTGGAAATGCGCTTGCACCGCCTGACCGGACTGGAGCAGGAAAAGCTGACCGAGGAATACCGTGAACTGCTGGACGTGATCGCCGGCCTGATCCGAATCCTCGAAAACCCGGACGTGCTGAAGGAAGTCATCCGCACCGAACTGGTCGAAATCAAGGCCGAATTCGGCGATGCACGCCGCAGCGAAATCCGCCAGAGCGAGGAAGACCTCGACATCCTCGACCTGATCGCGCCGGAAGACGTGGTGGTCACCCTGTCGCATGCCGGCTACGCCAAGCGCCAGCCGGCCAGTGCCTATCGCGCGCAGCGTCGCGGCGGTCGCGGTCGTAGCGCGGCGGCGACCAAGGAAGAGGATTTCATCGACCAGTTGTGGCTGGTCAATACCCACGACACCCTGCTGACCTTCACCAGTAACGGCAAGGTGTTCTGGCTGCCGGTGCACCAGTTGCCCGAAGCCGGCTCCAACGCGCGCGGCCGGCCGATCGTCAACTGGATTCCGCTGGAACCGGGCGAGAAGGTGCAGGCGGTGTTGCCGGTGCGCGAATACGCCGAAGGCCAGTACGTGTTCTTCGCCACGAAGAACGGCACCGTCAAGAAGACCCCGCTGACCGAGTTCGCCTATCGACTTGCGCGCGGCAAGATCGCGATCAACCTCGACGAGGGCGATGCACTGGTCGGCGTGGCCCTGACCGACGGTGAGCGCGACATCATGCTGTTCGCCAGCAATGGCCGCGCGGTGCGTTTCTCCGAAACCCTGGTGCGCGCGATGGGCCGCACCGCCACCGGCGTGCGCGGCATGCGCCTGGTCGCGGCCGATGCTGATGATGGCGCGGACGAAGCCGAAGCCGGCGATGACGAAGTCGCGAGCGGCAACGACAGCGGCTCGAGCGTGGTCAGCCTGGTCGTGGTCGAAGGCGACGGCGACATCCTCACCGCCAGCGAGCGCGGCTATGGCAAGCGCACGCCGGTGGAGGATTACCCGCGCAAGGGCCGCGGCACCAAGGGCGTGATCGCGCTGAAGACCAGCGAGCGCAACGGCGACCTGGTCGGTGCGATCCAGCTGTCGGACCATCACGAAGTGCTGCTGATTTCCGATGGTGGCACCTTGGTGCGTACCCGCGCCGCCGAGATTTCGCAAGTCGGCCGCAACACCCAGGGCGTGACCCTGATCCGCCTCTCCGACGGCGAAGTGCTGCAGGCGGTGGAACGCCTGGATGCGTCGCTGGACGATGACGAAGGCGACGGCGACAACCCGGCACCGCCCGAGGCGTCAGCCGAGCAGCCGCAGGCGTGATGTTGCAAAGACCCCGGCAATTGCCGGGGTCTTTTTTTCTGTCTGCGCACGCGGCTTATACTCACGTGCAAATCGGATCGGGAGGCATGCATGGAATCTGCATCGGGCAAGGGTCGCGTGTTGCGTGTGGCGAAGCACCTGTTCTTCGCGTTGTCGGTTATGGCCATGCTGGCCAGCGTCGGCTGCAAGCGCAACCAGAGCGGGCAGCTGCCCGAAGCCAGTGGCGAAACCATCACCGTCAAGCGCGAGAAGATCGAAGGCTTCGGCGTGGTCGCCATGTACCCGGACCAGGACGATGGCGACCTGACCTTGGCCATCGAGTTCAGCCGCGCGCTGGTGCAGGACCAGGATTTCGATGCGGTCTTGCACCTGACCGACGACAAGGGTGCGGTGGTGCGCACCAGTTGGGTACTGGACGATGAAGACCCGACGATCATCCGCAGCCCCTCGGTGGAGCCGGCGCGCGAATACACGGTCAAGATCGACACCGGCCTGCAGGCGGCCGATGGCTCCAGAATGCCGGAAGCCATCGAACGCAAGGTCAATACCGGGCCGATGAAGCCGGTGGTCGGCTTTGCCTCGCAAGGCAGCGTGCTGCCGGCGCGCGACAGCCGCGGATTGCCGGTGGTGGCCTTGAACGTGCCGGAAGTCGATGTGCAGTTCCTGCGCGTGCGCGAAGACGCCTTGCCGCGTTTCTTCGCCCAGTTCCGCAATGGCGAAATGAACGACGGCTGGGACCTGGATCGCAGCTACGGCGGGCGCAAGCCGCTGGGCGACCTGGCCGATCCGGTCTATGTGAATCGCTTCGCGCTGGACGGCAAGCCCAACGAGCGCGTGCTCAGCTACCTGCCGATCGGCCAGGTCAAGGAATTGCAGGAGCCGGGCCTGTACGTGGCGGTGATGCAGCGGCCGACGAAGTTTTCCGGCGGGCTGACCGCGACCTATTTCACCGTGACCGACCTGGGCCTGCACGTGCGCGCCTACAAGGACACGCTGTTCGTGCATGCCGCCTCGCTGGCCAATGGCGAGGCCATCGGCAAGGCCGAACTGAAGATCCTCGACAGGAAAGGCCAGGTGGTGCTGAAGGGCCGCACCGATGGCAACGGCAATGCGCTACTCAAGTACACGCTGGACAGCGCGCATGTGCTGGTCGCCAGCCGTGGCAAGGATCCGGCAATGCTGCCGTTCAACCAGCCGGCGCTGGACTTGAGCGAATTCGCGGTGGCCGGGCGCAAGGATGCATGGTTTGACGTGTTCGCCTGGTCCGGCCGCGACCTGTATCGGCCCGGCGAAACCGTGCGCGTGTCGGCGCTGCTGCGCGACCACGATGGCAAGCCGGTCAAGGCTGGGCAGCCGTTGTTCCTGCGCCTGAAGCAGCCCGATGGCAAGACCTTCCGCGAAACCAAATTGAGCGAAGGCGAGCAGGGCTATTTCCAGTTCGAGCAACTCATCCCCGCCGAAGCACCGACCGGGCGCTGGCAGGTGGAGTTCCGCACCGATCCGACCAGCAAGGACGTGATCGAAGGCATGAGCTTGCGGATCGAGGAATTCTTGCCCGAACGTCTCAAGCTGGACCTGTCCGCGCCGAAGACGCTGGAACGCGGCAAGCCCATCGCCTTGCAGGCCGATGCCGCCTATCTGTATGGCGCGCCGGCCGCCGGCAACCGCTTCACCGCCAAGCTGGCGGTGGCGGTGGAGCAACACCCGATCGACAACCTGCCGGGCTGGTTCTTCGGTGACCCGCTGGTGTCATTGCCGCGCGATGCCAACGACGTGGTCGATGGCGAATTCGATGCAAAGGGCCATTTCGCTCAGGACATCAACTGGCCGGATGAGGTCAAGGGCGATACGCCGGTGGCGGCGAACCTTGCCGGCAGCGTTTACGAAAGTGGCGGGCGCACGGTCAACCGCGTGCTCAAGCGCGTGCTGTGGCCGGCGCAGGCACTGGTCGGCGTGCGGCCCTTGTTCGACGACAAGGACGGCGCCGGCAACAACACCGACGCCGGTTTCGAAATTGCCCGCTACGACAACACCGGCAAGCGCGTGGCCGGCAAAGGCCTGAAAGTGGCGCTGGTGCGCGAAGTGCGCGAATACCACTGGAATTACGACGAAGATACCGGCTGGAAATACGACTTCGTGCAGCGTTTCGAAACCGTCGGCAACAAGACCGTTGACGTGGGCGAAAGCGTGGCCAAGGTCGGCTTCCCGGTGGAATGGGGCGGCTACCGGCTGGAAGTGACCGACCCGCAAACCGGCCTGGTCACGCGCTATCCGTTCAATGCCGGCTGGGGTTGGGACGACGAGAATCGCGGCCTTGATGCACGTCCGGACAAGGTCAAGCTGGCGCTGGACAAGACCAGCTATCGCGCCGGTGACACGCTCAAGGTCACGGTCACGCCACCGCATCCCGGCAAGGGCCTGCTGATGGTCGAAAGCGACCACATGATGTACGTGCAGGAAGTCGATGTGAAACCCGGCAGCACCTTCAAGATCCCGGTCAGCGAGGAATGGGAGCGCCACGACGTTTACATCACCGCGCTGGTACTGCGCGGCGGCAGCGCCACTTCGAAGATCACGCCGGCGCGTGCGGTCGGCGTGGCCCACGTGCCGATGAACCGCAGCGACCGCAAGGTTGCCGTGGGCCTCAACGTGCCCAAGCTGATGCAGCCGGAGCAGGACTTGCCGGTCACCGTCGGCGCGCCGCAACTGGCCGGGCAGGTGGCGCACGTCACCGTGTCGGCGGTCGATGTGGGCATCCTCAACATCACCCGTTATCCGGTGCCGGATGCGAACGCGTGGTTCTTCGCCCAGCGTCGCCTGGCGGTGGATGCCTACGACGTCTATGGGCGGGTGATCGAAAGCTTCGAAGGCAGCAATGCGAAATTGCGTTTCGGTGGCGACATGGGCCTGGGCGCCTTGCCGCAGGCGCGGCGACCGACGGCGCATGTGCAGACCGTTGACCTGTTCTCCGGGCCGGTGAAGCTGGACGCCAAGGGCATTGCGAAGATCCGGTTGAAAGTGCCGGATTTCAACGGCACCTTGCGGGTATCGGCGCTGGTGTATTCGGCCGACAAGTACGGCAGCAAGGATGCAGAAACCATCGTGCGTGCCCCGATCGTCGCCGAAGCCAGCGCGCCACGCGTGCTTGCGCCGGGCGACCGCAGCACGGTCACCCTGGACGTGCAGAACTTCACCGGCAAGGCTGGCGCGTTCAACGTGCGCGTCGAAGGCATCGGCCCGCTGGCGGTGGGCGAGGGCAGTCGCAGCCTGCAATTGGCGGACGGGGTAAAGAACACGCTGTCGTTCCCGCTGACCGCGAAGGAAGGCTACGGCGTGGCGCAGGTGCGCATCCGCGTGGATGGCGACAGCACCGGCTACAAGGTGGATCGCAAGATCGACGTGCCGGTGCGTGCCGGCTGGCCATCGGTGGTACGCACGCAGGCGCGGGTGGTTGACCCGCTGGCGCCGATCACGATGGGCGCGGGCTTTGCCGATGGCCTGATGGACGGCTCGGTGAACGCACGCATGGTGGTCAGCGCATTGCCGCCGCTGCCGTTCGCCGCGGCATTGGAAGACGTGCTGAAGTATCCCTACGGCTGCATCGAGCAGACCACCAGCAAGGGCTATGCCGCGCTGATTCTCGATGCGGATACGGCCAATGTCATGGGGGTGAAAGGCCTGAATGCCGGCCTGCGCCAGGAACGCATGGAAGGCGCGTTCGGCCGCATCGCCTCGATGCAGGTCAACAACGGCAATTATTCGATGTGGGGCGGTGATGGCGGTTTCGTTTCGCCGTACCTGACTGCCTACGTGGCCGAGTTCCTGCTCGACGCGCGCGAAGCCGGCTTTGCCGTGCCGGAAAACGTGCTGAAGAAATCGCTGGACCGGCTCAACGAAGACCTGCTTTCCGGCGGCAACCCCTACTACGGCCATGACTACCGCAAGCACATGCAGTTTGCCAGCAAGGCCTACGCCGGCTACGTGCTGGCGCGGGTCGGGCGCGCACCGCTGGGCACCTTGCGCGCGATGTACGACAACGACCGCAAGGATGCGAAGAGCGGCCTGCCTCTGGTGCAGCTGGGCATCGCGTTGAACTTGCAGGGCGACCGCAAGCGCGGCCAGCAGGCCATCGACGCCGGCTTTGCGCTGAAGGATGACGACCGCCCGTCATGGCTGGGCGATTACGGCAGCGTGCTGCGCGACGATGCATTGATGCTGGCACTGCTGCGCGAACGCAAGCTGGACACGCCCGATTATGCCGACAAGGTGATCGCGCTGGGTCGCACGCTGGATGAGCGCCGCAAGCGTTCGTGGTTCTACCTGAGCACGCAGGAACAAGTCGCCATTGGCCGCCTGGGCAAGGCGCTGCTGGGCGATGGCCACGCGAAAACCCTGTCCGGCACTTGGCGCGTTGGCGGGCAGGAAATCGCGGTCAGCGACAAGCGCATCACCGCGCAGGGCTTCGACGGCGCGATGCTGGCGCAAGGCGTCAGCTTCGACCCGCAGGGCACGCCGCCGGCCTTCGCCAGCCTGGAAATCGCCGGCATCCCGCGCACACCGCCGGCCTACGACAACAGCGTGATTGGCGTGGAGCGCAAGTACTTCACCACCAGCGGCAAGCCGTGGACCGGTGGCAATCTGAAGGAAGGCGAAGCCCTGATCGTCGGGGTCAGCGTCACCGCCAGCACCGACATGGCCGATGCGCTGCTGACCGACCTGTTGCCGGCCGGGCTGGAGATCGAGAACTTCAACCTGGGCGATGCCAAGCAATGGGCCGACGTGGTCGTTGACGGCATCAACATCAGCGACCGCGAAAGCGCCGCCGACGTGCAGTACGAGGAGTTCCGCGACGACCGCTACGTCGCCGCGCTCAAGCTGAGCCGTGGCAGCAGCGCCCGCGTGTTCTACCTGGTGCGCGCGGTGACGCCGGGCACCTATCTGGTGCCGCCGTCGCTGGTCGAGGACATGTATCGCCCGGATTTGCGCGGTGTCGGCAAGGTGGTGCCGGCGGTGATCACGGTGGTGCAGCCGTGAAAAGCCGGGATTGGTGATTCATGAGAGGGGTATTGCAATGCAACGGATCGCCACGTACTTCGCACTGTTTGGCTTGAGCCTGCTTGCTTTTGATGCGCTTGGCCAGGGGATCGCACCGTACCTGGAATACCGCAAGCGTATCGAAGCCGTTCAGAACATCACGCCTTTGGACAATGGCCTGTTCGGTGACAAGGTCAGCAATTATGACGGAAGCACTCATTTTTCCGTGACCGATATCGATATTCCCGGGAACAACGGGATGCCAGTGAAGTTGGTCAGATATCTGTCCGTGGAGACGCAGCCGCAATCCATGATCTCCACGGTCTACGACACCCGTCTTCGTGGTATCGGGAACTGGAACGTGGATGTTCCCTATATGGCTGCGACATACCCGAGCCAGGCAAGCTGGAGCGCACAACGCTGCTCGGCGGGTGTCGTGCCGGATTACATGATTGGCTATTTTCGCAAGGACGAATACTGGTTCGGCGTCACCGTGCATTTGCCGGAAAGAGGAAATACGAGCGTGCTGGGCCTGTATCCCGACGTGCCACACCCCTCCAGCGGCGGCCCGTATCGCCTGGCCACTGTCGAACGGGACGTGTTCGATTGCATCCCCATGCAAAGCGGTTTGTCGGGAGAAGGATTCAGGATGACGACGACCGAAGGTCTTCGGTATTACTTCGATGTGGCTGTCAGCCGCAATGCCGGCATCCTGAAGAAACAACTGACCGATAACGTCGGCGTGATGATCCCCATGACCTTGCCACGCACGCACTACTACCTGCTTGCCAGCAAGGTCGAGGATCGATTCGGCAACACGCTCCAGTACCAGTACAACTCCAATGGACATGCCACGCGCATCTGGTCCAGCGACGGGCGGGAGATCGTGCTGGCCTATGCCAATGGCAAGTTGTCTTCGGCCACGGGTCATGGACGCACTTGGCAATACCAATACGATGCGAACGGTGACTTGGCCACGGTGAACCTGCCCGATGGCAGCCAGTGGCGGTACGCCTACACGGGCACGCTGTTGCCGAGAGTGCCGTCGTTTCCGGAATTAGAAGGGGAGTGGGTATGGTGTTCGCCTGAACAGGGTGTCGCATCTAACAATTACCGCCTGCAGGTCACGCACCCAAGTGGCGCGACAGGCCTGTTCCAGTTCCTGAACAGCAGGCACTACCGTAGCGGCGTGCATGCAACGTCTTGTATCCAGGAGTTCTACGACAACAGCGGGCCGGGTCCGGGTGGCGGCGTCACGCCCACGCCAACCTACAGCCTTGTCGTGCCGAATTACTTCGATGTGATGAGCCTGACCAGCAAGGTCATCAGCGGCCCCGGCACGGCGGCGATGACCTGGCAATACGACTACGGTACGGACCCGATTCCACTATGGGGTTCGCACACGCAGCCGGCGACCTATCCCTGCACGACCTGCACGCAGTTCAAGACAGTCACGGTGACCAACCCGGACGGCACCAAACTGCGGCAGCGTTATGGCGTGTTGTACTGGGTGAACGAGGGCAGGTTGCTGCAATCGGAAGCCCTGGATGCGAACGGCGCCGTGGTTCGCACGGAAGTCACCGAGTACATGGCGGATGCCGATGCAAACAACCAGGCGCTCTACACGGACTACGGCGCGCTGCTGGGCGGCGTCTCCAGTCCGAGCGTCGCATGGGTCAGGCCGGTGGTGAAGCGGACGACCACCCAGCAAGGCCGCAGCTTCAAATGGGAGGTGGACAAGACCTGCATCGTGGGTTCGACGACGACGTATTGCTTCGATGCTTACGCCCGCCCGACCAAGGTGACCAGGAGCAGCAGCCCATGAAGCGCTTGCCCATGTTGCTGCGTCGCTTGCTCCCGTGCCTGCTGGCGGGCTTGCCGCTGTCTGCCGCCGCCCAGACCTACACCCAGACCGAAGTCATCACCTACCACGACAACACCGCCAAGTGGGTGCTGGGCCAGGTATCCAAGCGCGTGGTGGGCGGCATCACCGTCGAGGAGACCACCTTCGATGCGACCACCGCGCAGCCGCTGACGGTCAAGTCCTTCGGCCGGCTGCAACAGACGCTGACCTGGAACACCGATGGCACCCTGGCCACGGTCAAGGACAGCAACAACCGCATCACCACGGTATCGAACTGGAAGCGTGGCATCCCGCAGTCGATCACCTACGCCGACAGCACCACCCAATCGGCCTTCGTCAACGACAACGGCTGGATCGAATCGGTCACCGACCAGACCGGCAGCAAGACCTGCTACGCCTACGACGCGATGGGCCGGATCAGCCAGATCACCTATCCCTCCGAAGCGGCAGCCAACACCTGCAACACCACGACCTGGAACGCCACCACCCAAGCCTTCGTGCCGGTGGCCAGCACCGAGTACGGCATCCCCGCCAACCACTGGCGGCAGACGGTAGCGACCGGCAACGCCCGCAAGATCACCTACTTCGACGCCCTGTGGCGTCCGCTGCTGACCCGCGAATACGACACCGCCAACGAATCGGCCACCCAACGCTTCCAGCGCTTCGCCTACGACCACGAAGGCCGGGTCACCTTCGCCTCGTATCCGAGTACCGGCAGCAGCCCGACCACCGGCACCTGGACCAATTACGACCCGCTGGGCCGGGTGACGGCGGTGGCGCAGGACACCGAACTGAGCCCCAGCGTGCAGGTCACCACCACCACCTACCAGACCGGCTTCAAGACCTTGGTCATCGATCCCAAGGGCAATGCGACCACCACCAGCTACCAGGCCTTCGACCAGCCCAGCTACGACGCGCCGGTCAGCATTACCCACCCCGATAACGCCGTCACCGAAATCGCCCGCGACGTGTTCGGCAAGCCCACGGCGATCACCCGCCGCAACAGCACCAACACCCAGTCGCTGACCCGCAGCTACGCCTACGACGACCACCAGCAGGTGTGCCGCAGCATGGAGCCGGAGACCGGCGCCACCCTGTATGGCTACGACGCCGCCGGCAACCTGAAGTGGAGCGCCGCCGGCCTGCCGATCGGCCAGAACTGCGAACCGGCCGGCACCTCGTCCACCGTGGCCGCCCGCCGGGTGGATCGCGGCTACGACGCCCGCAACCGGCTGAGCACGTTGACCTTCCCCGACGGCCGCGGCAACCAGAACTGGACGTACACCCTAGACGGCCTGCCCAGCCAGATCACCACCTACAACGATCCGGGCAATACGAACCCGGTGGTCAACGCCTACACCTACAATCGCCGCCGGCTACCGACCGGGGAAAGCAGCGCCCAGCCGGGCTGGTACTCGTGGGGGCTGGGCTACGGCTACACCGCCAACGGCCACCTGGGCAGCCAGAGCTACCCGACCGGGCTGGTGGTCACCTACAACCCCAACGCACTGGGCCAGCCGACGGGAGTCGCCGACACCGGCGGACAGACCTACGCCAGCAACATTGCCTATTACCCCAACGGCGCGATCCAGCAGTTCACCTACGGCAACGGCATCGTGCATGCGATGGTGCAGAACGCGCGGCAACTGCCGCAGCGCACCAGCGACCTGGGCGGCCCCAACACGCCGCAGGACTACCGCTACAGCTACGACGCCAACGGCAACGTCACCGCCATCGACGATGCGGCGCTGGGGGCGAACTACAACCGCACGATGACCTACGACAACCGGGACCGGCTGACTGCGGCGGGCTCGTGCAGCTTCGGCGGCGACTGCTGGCACCACTTCAGCTACGACGCACTGGACAACCTGACCTCGTGGACGCTGGCCGGGGTGAAGGACTACGCCCAGTACGTGTATGACGGGCAGAACCGGCTGGGCAACATCAAGAACAGCGCCAACGCCACGATCGTGGGGCTGGGCTACGACGTGCAGGGCAACCTGGCGAACAAGAACGGGCAGCTCTACCACTTCGACTACGGCAACCGGCTGCGCGAGGTGACGGGCAAGGAATACTATCGCTACGACGGCCACGGCCGGCGGGTGCTGGCGTGGGAGGCGAGCAGCGCCAGCAACGTACTGTCGATGTACAGCCAGAGCGGGCAGTTGGCCTATGAGCACAACGAACGCCCGACGGGCCGCAAGGCGGTGGAGCACCTTTACCTGGCGGGAAGCGTGATTGCCGACCGCGAGCGCAACCTCGACACCAATGCGGTGAGCGTGAGGTACCTGCATACCGATGCACTGGGCAGCCCGGTGGCGGTGACGAACAGCGCCGGCGCGGTGATCGAGCGGACGCAGTGGGAGCCGTATGGGGCGGCGATCGGGAAGCCGGCGTACCAGGGCATCGGCTATACCGGGCATGTGATGGATGGGGCGACCGGGCTGACGTATATGCAGCAGCGCTACTATGACCCGCAGTTGGGCATCTTCGATAGCGTTGATCCGGTGACGGCTTACCAGCAGCCGATTACGAACTTCTGTCGGTACTGCTATGCCCGCAACAACCCTTACAGGTTCACGGATCCGGATGGGCGGGATGGTGCCAATTTTTATACCGATGAATATCGGATGGCTCCGCCTGATCCTGCCACGGCGAGATTTACTCTTGAGCTCATTGCAGACTTCACTCCGATCATCGGCGACATCAAAGGCATTGTTGAGGCGATCCAGGATCCCACGGTTGGAAACATTACTGCTGCAAGTGTTGGGTTTATCCCTGTCGTCGGCGACATCAGCGGAAAGTTCATCAAGAATGCAGATAATATTGCCGATGCAGCAAAAGCTGGGCGTCGCGCTCCAACCGCCTCGCAACGCGAGGCCGCCTTGCAGCGATCAAAGGGTTCTGATGGGAAGGAGCGCTGCACATATTGTGGAGCGCAACTGGATCGCAAAGCTGGCAAGGCGAATTCTGTAGAGATCGATCATAAACAGGCATATTCTCGCGGTGGCAAAACCGAGAACTCTAACCTTGATGCGGCATGCAGAACTTGTAACAGATCGAAGGGAGCCAAAGAGTTAGGCACTGAGTGGATTCCGCCCAAAGAAAGAGAAAAATCCAAATGAATTTGCAGCCAACACTTGAAACATCTCCGCTCCTGCAGCGTATTAAGAAACAACTAGATTCACATTCATTGGAGGTGGGTCGTTTACGAATTAGCGTGGCAGACGAAGCCATATGGGAGCCCAGTGATGATGGTTCGGTTTTAGTGCGCTGGATGTGTTGGAGTATCGAAGATGGCGATCAGGAAGTGGTCGAGCCAGAATTTGAAGTACTGTCCGACAAGATTACGCATGAGCGTTTGGCGAGAGAGTTACCAAGTTTTTTCCCGGGGATTGAGGTTGTCGTGGATAACGACATAGAGGTTCCGGGATCGGATTGACCTCTTATGAAAACAGCGCGGTAGGGCGGTCTCGACCCGCCAAGCGTGGGAAAACAAGAATCAAAACACCAATTGAGGCAACACACTGATCGCAACCACGCCAGCAAGTGGAAGGCGGCCATGAACCAGTTCGCGATACTCTACGAAGACCGATTCACGCTGGCCCGTTGACGGAATCCCGGAAACCCAACCGCCTCACACACAAAAAGTCGGACACGCCCAAATGAGGCAACACACTGATCGCAACCACGCCAGCAAAAATCATGGTCCTTCTGCGCTGGAGTACAGTCGCCTTCCTGCTGTCGCTGCTCGCGCTCGACCTCGCCTTTCCACCCAAACTGCCGAAGCAGCGCGACACCAGCACCCTGGTCGTCGCTGCCGACGGCACGCCGTTGCGCGCCTTTGCCGATGGCGAAGGCGTGTGGCGTTACCCGGCCACGCCGCAAAGCGTTTCGCCGCTGTACGTGCAGGCGCTGCTGGGTTACGAGGACAACTGGTTCCGCTGGCATGCAGGCATCAATCCTGTGGCGATGCTGCGCGCGGCCTGGCAATGGATCACGTCAGGGCGCATCGTCTCCGGTGGTTCCACCCTGACCATGCAGGTGGCGCGCATCCTCGATGGCGAGGGCGGCAGCGCGGCCACGCGCACGCCGTGGGGCAAGGCGCGGCAGGCCTTGCGTGCAATGCAACTGGAAGCGCATCTGTCGAAGGATGAAATCCTGCAGCTGTACCTGGAGCGCGCGCCATTCGGCGGCGTGATCGAAGGTGTCGAAGCGGCCAGTTGGGCTTATCTCGGCAAACCGTCCAGCCAGCTTTCGCAGGCCGAAGCGGCGTTGCTGGCGGTGCTGCCGCAATCGCCCAGCCGGCTGCGCCCGGATCGACATCCTGAAGCCGCGCGCGCCGCACGCGACAAGGTACTGCGGCGCATGCAGACGCTGGGCACCTGGAGCCGTGCCGACATCGAAGACGCGATGATCGAACCGGTGGTCGCGCGTTCGCTGAAACCACCGCTGTCGGCCGCCTTGCTGGCCCAGCGCCTGCGCGCCGCCGATCCGAAAGCCGCGCGCATCGTTTCCACGCTGGATGCCGATCTGCAACGCACGCTGGAAGAGCGCGTCGCCGCGTATTTTTCCAACCTGCCCGAACGCACCTCCGCCGCCTTGCTGGTGGTGGACAACACCACGATGGAAGCCCGCGCCTATGTCGGTTCGTTGCAATTCGGCGATGCCAAGCGGCTGGGACACGTGGACATGGTGCGCGCCTCGCGTTCGCCTGGCTCCACGCTCAAACCGTTTTTGTACGGACTGGCGCTGGAAGATGGATTGATCCATTCGGAAAGCCTGCTGATCGATGCGCCGCAGGGCATCAGCGGCTACCGCCCCGGCAATTTCGGCCTGGCCTACAACGGCCCGATCGGCGTGGCCGAGGCGCTGCGCTTGTCGCTCAACGTGCCGGCGGTCGATGTGCTGGATCGGGTAGGCCCGGCGCGTTTTGCCGCACGCCTTGCGCATGGCGGCGTCGATTTGCAGTTCCCGCAAGGCGCACCGCCGAACCTGGCGATGATCCTCGGCGGTGCCGGCGCACGCTTGCAGGATCTGGTCGGCGCGTTCGCTGCGTTCAACCGCGACGGCATTGCCGGACGCGTGCGTTTTCGTCCGCAAGACGAACACATCGACCGCCGCCTGCTCGCGCCCGGCGCGGCATGGATCGTGCGCGAAATGCTCGAAGCCAACCCGCGCCCCGGCTACACCTGGGACACCTTCGACACCCGCGGCCGGCCCAGGGTGGCGTGGAAGACCGGCACCAGCTACGGCTTCCGCGATGCCTGGGCGCTGGGCGGCACGCGCCGCTACACCGTTGGCGTATGGGTGGGGCGGCCCGACGGTACGCCGCTGCCGGGCCAGTACGGCGCGCTGACCGCATTGCCGTTGATGTTCGAGGTAATCGACAGCCTGCCGCGTGCACGCGGCGATGCAGTGCCGCCGCCGCGCCCGGCCAGTGTCGGCGAAACCGATATCTGCTGGCCGCTGGGCCTGCCGCCGGAAGCCGATGCGCCGCAACTTTGCCAGCGCAGGATGAAGGCCTGGACGTTGGATGGCGCGATTCCGCCGACCTTCCCCGAACGCGATGCGCGGCTGTGGAATGCCGGCCGCGAACGCTTCCGCAAGGACGCGACCACTGGCCTGCGCCTTTCCGCCGAATGCAGCCAGCCGCACATCGCAGTCGAAGCGCAGATCGCCCGCTGGCCGGTGCTGGCATCGCCATGGTTGTCGAAACAGACGCGCCGCGATTCGTCATTGCCGCCGCTGTCGCCGGATTGCAGCGATGATGGTCGCGACGCCACCGAGGAATTGCGCATCGAGGGCCTCAATGACCGCGCCACCCTGGTGCGCGCACCCGGCAGCACCCACGCCGCGCGCCTGCAGCTGCGCGCACTGGGCACGCAGGCGCGCGTGCAATGGCTGCTGGATGGCAAGTGGATCGCCGAAACCGATGGTGCGCAATGGTTCATCCGCGACTACGCCGAAACCGGCGAACACAGCCTGACCGCGTTGGCCAGCACCGGCGCATGGACGCAGATCCGTTTCCGCGTGTTGGAGTGAATGCATGCGCCCGGGGCATAGCTTGGCAGCTGTCGTTGCCGTTGATCTCGACTTGGCTTTTGACTTCGGGGCCCCTTGAGGCGCGGCAAGGCCGGCGGGAAAAACCCGAAGGGCGGCGCACAGGGATGTGCGCTGTTTTCTTAGCCGCACGATGCGGCTTAAGAAAATTCTCGTCGGCCTTGCGAACCCGCCGCGTAGCGGCGGGCGCGCCGTCGGGGGGTGTGCTTTCTTTGGTTACTTTCTTTGCACAAGCAAAGAAAGTAACTCGCGCTTCAGCGTGAAACGCTCTTCAACGGACGAACGTTCGGTCAACGCTTTTCAACGATGCGCGTGCATCAGCCCGGCAAATGCGCCAGCACGTATTCCGCCGCCGACACCTTGAACTCGCCCGGCGCTTCCACCCACAAGCCCTTGACCACGCCGTTCTCCGCGTACAAGGCATAACGGCGCGAGCGCAGGCCCATGCCGAAGCCGCTGGCATCCATTTCCAGGCCCAGCGCACGGGCGAAATCCGCATTGCCATCGGACAGCATCTGCAGGCCATCAGGCACGTTCTCGGCACGGCCCCAGGCCTGCATCACGAACGGGTCGTTGACGGCAGTGCAATAGACCTCGATGCCGCGGCTGCGGAAATCGTCGAAATGCTTCACGAAGCCGGGCAGGTGTGCTTCCGAGCAGGTCGGCGTGAACGCGCCGGGCACCGCGAACAGCACCACCTTGTTGCCTTCGAACAGCAGGCCGGTGTCGACGGTTTCCACGCCGTTGCGGATGCGCTTGAGGATGGTTTCGGGAATGCGGTCGCCGATCTGGATGCTCATGCACGGGACTCCGTCAATGGGGGGCGATTGATTGTAGCGGCGATGCGCGGGTGGCGTGCCGTGCACCTGTGGGAGGCTGCCCGTCTGCGGGATAATGCAGGCATCCTGCAGCCATGCAAGCACGAGGCATTCGATGGAATTCAAGGACTACTACGCCATCCTCGGGGTCGAACCCAGCGCGGGCGATGCCGAGATCAAGACCGCGTACCGGCGGTTGGCTCGCAAATACCACCCCGACGTCAGCAAGGAAGCCGGCGCGGAGGAAAAATTCAAGGCCATCAACGAAGCCTACGAGGCCTTGCGCGACCCGCCCAAGCGCAAGGCCTATGACCAGTTGCGCGCGCAGGGCTATCGTGACGGTGAAACGATCCGCCAGCCCGGCTTTGGCCCGGGTGGCCCGGGCGGCGACTTCGACGGGGTGGATTTCAGCGAGATATTCGGCAATGCCGGCGGTGGTGGTGGCGGTTTCAGCGATTTCTTCGAAAATCTATTTGGCGGTCGTCGCCCCGCTGGGCATGGTGCCGGCCGCGCGCAACCGCGCGGCATGGACCAGCGCGCGCGGTTCGCGGTGCCGCTGCAGGCGGTGCATGACGGCGGCAGCGTGCGCATCAACCTGGGCGGCCGGCAGCTGGACGTGCGCGTGCCCAAGGGCATCCGCCCCGGCCAGGCGATCCGGCTGGCCGGGCAGGGTAGCGGCGGCGGCAACCTGTTGCTGGAAGTCGAATACGCGGCGCATCCGCAGTTCGAGGTCGATGGCCGCAACATCCTCCACACTTTGCCGGTGACGCCGTGGCAGGCGGCATTGGGCGCGACCTTGAGCGTGCCCACCCTGGGCGGGCCGGTGGAAGTGAAAGTGCCCGCCGATTCGGACGCCGGCCGCAAACTGCGCCTGCGCGGCCGCGGCCTGCCGGGTAGTGGCTCGACGCCGGCAGGCGACCAGATCATCGAACTGGAAATCACCGCGCCACGCGCAGCCAACGATGCACAGCGCGATGCCTATCGCGAGATGGCCAAGGCTTTTGGCGAGGTGGATGCGTAAACAGAAACGCGCCGGGTTCCCGGCGCGTTTCTGTGATTCCCGCGATTCAAATCAAGCTGTTCAACTCAAACTGCGCCGCTGGCTTCCTTCAGCATGCGCTCGATCAGCTCGGCCAGCTCATCTTCGGAGAAGGGCTTGGTCAGATAGGCCTTCGCCCCTTGGCGCATGCCCCACATGCGGTCGGTGTCTTGGTCTTTGGTGGTGACCAGTACCACCGGGATGTGCTTGGTGGTGGCCTCGCGATTGAGGCTGCGGGTGGCCTGGAAACCGTTGAGGTTGGGCATCACCACGTCCATCAGCACCATGTCCGGCAGTTCGCGCTTGGCGGCTTCCACGCCTTGCGCACCGTCTTCGGCGGTGATGGATTCATGCCCCAGTTTTTCGACGATGCGCTGGATGCCCAAGAGCTGGGACGGCGAATCATCGACGATCAAGATACGTGCCATGCAAAATCCCCTGAGTTCTCCCCGTTGCCGAATTGTAATGAGAGTTTGCTGCTTGGCTAGGGGGGTGTGCGGCCACTTGGCGCGACCGTTTGCGCGCTCATCCGATTTTGACCAGATGGCGGCCCACGGCCCCGCCTGCGAGCAGGGTGGCGAAGGTGTTGGGCAACCCGTCGAGGCCGATTTCCGTGCGGCAGATCACATCCAGGTGGGCCGGCTTCCACTCGTCGGACAGTAGCTGCCAGATGTCGTCACGGATGTCGCGCGGGGTATTGGCCGAGGTCACGCCCAGCAGCGACACCCCGCGAAGGATGAAGGGCATCACCGTGATCGGCAGCTCGGCGGTGGCGGCCAGGCCGGCGCTGGCGACATTGCCGAACGGCGCGGCCTGCGCCAGCAGGCTGGCCAGCATCGGCCCACCGACGTTGTCCAGGCCGCCGCCGAAGCGGGTCGAATCCAGCGGTCGTGTCGTCGCCAGCGCATCGCGGCCCAGCACTTGTGCCGCGCCCAGCGATTGCAGGTAGGTGGCTTGTTCGGGCTTGCCACTGATCGCATGCACTTCGAAACCGGCCTTGCTGAAGATATCCACGGCCAGCGAGCCGACCCCGCCGGTCGCGCCGGTGACGGCCAACGGCCCCAGCGCCGGCGTCTGCCGGTTCTCGCGCATGCGGTACAGCGCCAGCGCGGCGGTGAAGCCGGCGGTGCCGATGATCATGCTTTCGCGCAGGCTCAAGTCGCGCGGCAGCGGGATCACCCACTTCGCAGGCAGCCGTGCGTATTGCGCGTAACCGCCGTCGCGGGTCTCGGACAGGCCGCAGCCGGTGACCAGCACTTCGTCACCTTCCTTGAACCTGGCATCGGTCGAAGCGACCACGTGCCCGGCCACGTCGATGCCGCCGACCAGCGGGAAGTTGCGCAAAATCTTGCCCTTGCCGGTGCCGGCCAGCGCATCCTTGTAGTTGACCGACGAGTACGCCACCTTGACCACGACTTCGCCGGGGCTGAGTGCATCCAGCGTGGTGGGTTCCAGGCCGCTGCGGTAGCCGGCATCATCATCGTGAATGCGGAAGGCGGTGAAGGTCGCAGGAATCGTGCTCATCTTGTTCGCCCATCGTTGCCAGTTCAGTGGTTTGATTTTGCGCCCGCATCAACCTCAATGCGAGGGACTTTGGTCGGCTTGACGATGCGCCGCCAGGCAGGTCGAAACGCTCACCGCCACGCAGGCCAGCGCCGCGATTTCCATCATTGATGGCCAGCGCCATTCCCACAAAAAGCCGTAGAGCAGGGCGAACAAGGTTTCGAACAGGATCATCTGCCCGACCAGGGTCAGTGGCAGCAGCCGGCTCATCCGGTTCCACAAGGCATTGCCGAAGATTGATGCCAATAGCGCGATGCTGGCCGACACCGCGCCGAACATCAACCAGTCGTTCGCGCCGTGTTGCGCGGTTTCCAGCAGCAGCGCCAGCGGCACCAGCAACAGGCTTTGCGCGCCGGTGACCACGCCGGTGAGCAGGTTCCAATCCTGCGTGGTGATGTGTTGCAGGCGCCCCAGGCAACGCGCATTGCCGACCGCAAAAATCGTCCACGACACCAGCGCGCCCACCGCGCACAACAGGCCCGGCAGGCTTGCACTGGTGTCTTCTGCGAAGGCATCCCAGCCGATGCACGCCGCACCCACGACGCAGGCCAGCAGCGAGGGAATCAACTTCGACAACGGAACCGCGCCATGGTCGCGGCTGCCGATGATCGTCACCGCCACCGGCAGGAAACCGATCACCAGCGAGGTCATCGCAATACCACCGTTTTGCACCGCGCCGGCCAGCAGCAGGAAATAGATCGTGTTGCCGGCCAGCGACAGCCAGAACAACTGTCGCCACTGCTGCCGCGACACCTGCGCACGCAGGCTGCGCCAGCGCGGCGCAAGCAGCGCCACCGCGATCAGGCCATAGCAAAGGTAGCGGCCGATGGTCAGCATCAACGGGCTGAAGCCGCGCACCAGTTCCGGCGCAAGGAACACCAAACCCCACAATGCGCCCGCGCCGGCACCGCAGGCGATGCCAAGCGCGTGGTGGCGGGGAGCGGCGGCGGCGGGCGATAGCGAGGACATGGCGGGGGAATCTTATTCTCGCCAATGCGGTAATTGCGCTGCATCTTGGCCACCAAAACGCAACAAAAACCCGGCCATGCCCCGAAAGCCCGCCACGCCCGGCAACGCCCCCGACAAGCTTGGTCCGGGCAAGATGGATCTGGACAAGAAGGATCGCGCCATCCTGTGCATCCTGCAGCGCGACAACAAGACGCCGCAGCGCAGGATCGCCGAACAGGTCAACCTGTCCACCGCCGCCGTGCAGCGACGCATCGCCGCGATGGAATCCGCCGGCGTGATCGCGCGCAACGTGGCTATTGTCGATGCCGAAGCCGTCGGCGCCGGCATCACCTCGATCGTCGAAGTGCAGATGCGCGACGAACGCGCCGCCACCGCCGATGCGGCGAAGAAACTGTTCCTGGCGACGCCGCAAGTACAGCAATGCTACTACGTTACCGGCGGCATCAGCTTCGTGCTGGTCATCGTCACCACCGACATGCGCGGCTACGAAGCGTTGACCCGCAAGCTGTTCAACGAGAATGAACTGGTCAGCAATTTCCGTTCGTTGCTGGCGTTGAATCGGGTGAAGACGGGGACGGAGATCGTGATGCCGTGATTCAGCGCAATGCCTTGCGCCGCTTCTCGTCGATCCACTTGTCTGCCTGCGCCGGCGTGTAATCCCGCATCCACGCCAGCATCGCGTCGATGTCTTCGCCGTGCCACAGGTCGGCGCGTTGTTCCGGGTGCAGGAAGCGTTGTTCGACCATGCGGTCGATCATCGCGATCAGCGGCGTGTAGAAGCCATCGATGTCGAGGAAGGCGCAGGGCTTGTTGCCGATGCCGAGCTGCCGCCAAGTCAACATCTCGAAGATCTCGTCCAGCGTGCCGAAGCCGCCGGGCAGGGCGACGAAGGCGTCGCTCAGGTCGAACATGCGTTGCTTGCGCTCGTGCATGTTGGTGACCACTTCCAGCCGGGTCACGCCGGTATGCGCGACTTCCCAATTGACCAGCTGCTCGGGGATGACGCCGATCACTTCGCCACCGGCCTGCAACACGGCTTCGGCAACAATGCCCATCAGCCCGACGTTGCCGCCGCCATAGACCAGCGCGAGTTTTTTCTCGGCGATGCGTGCGCCCAGCGCGGCCGCGCGTTCGGCATAAACGGGTTGGTTGCCGGCGTTGGAGCCGCAATAGACGCAGATGGATTTCATCGGGTGGGAATGGGGAATGGGGAATGGTAAATACGCAAGCCGGAAAGCGAGAACGCCGGCATCGCTGCCGGCGTTCAGTTTAGTTGGAGAAGGCATGGATCGTTTTTCCGATTCCCCATTCTCCATTCCCGATTCCCGGCTTTCAGTTGGCCTTGTGAATCGCCCGCTTGTCCACCGCCATCGCCGCATCGTGAACCGCTTCGGACAGGCTTGGATGCGCGTGGCAGATGCGGGCCAAGTCGTCAGCGGAGCCGCTGAATTCCATCGTCAGCACGCCTTCGTGGACCAGTTCGCTCACGTTCGGGCCGATCAGGTGCAGGCCGAGGACGCGGTCGGTTTCGGCATCGGCGATCACCTTTACGAAGCCGACTGGTTCGGCCATCGCCACGGCGCGGCCGACGGCGGCGAAGGGGAAGCTGCCGGTCTTGTAGGCGATGCCTTCGGCTTTGAGCTGTTGCTCGGTCTTGCCGACCCAGGCGATTTCCGGGGTGGTGTAGATGACGTAGGGAATGGTGTCGAAGTTGACGTGGCCGGGCAGGCCGGCGATCAATTCGGCTACGGCGATGCCTTCTTCGAAACCCTTGTGCGCCAGCATCGGGCCGCGCACGCAGTCGCCGATGGCCCAGACGCCATTGACGCCGGTGTGGCAGTGGTCGTCAACGACGATCTGGCCGCGTTCGTTGAGTTGCACGCCGGTGCCTTCGGCTAGCAGGCCCTTGGTGGCGGCGCGACGACCGACGGCGACCAGCAGCTTGTCCATGGCCAGCGATTTTTCGCCGTCCTTGTCGGTGTAGCTGATCGCGACTTCCTTCTTCTTGCCCTTGCCGGTGATTTCGGTCTTGCTGACCTTTGCGCCGAGCAGGATGTTCAGGCCTTCCTTCTTGAATTCGCGCGCGGCCAGCTTGCTCACTTCCGCATCGGCGGCGGGCAGGAAGTCGGGCAGGGCTTCGAGGATGGTCACTTCCGCGCCGAGGCGCTTCCACACGCTGCCCAGTTCCAGGCCGATCACGCCGGCACCGATCACGGCCAGGCGCTTGGGCACCTCGGTAAAGTCGAGCGCGCCGACGTTGTCCACGATGTTTTCGCCATCGAACTTGGCAAACGGCAGTTCGATCGAATCGCTGCCGGCGGCCAGGATCACGTTTGGCGCGGTCAATTCAACATCGCCACCTTCGTGTTGCGCCACTTTCACCATGTTGCCCGGCTGCAATTGCGCGAAACCGTAGTACGCGGTGATCTTGTTGGCCTTGAACAGTTGCGCGATGCCGCCGGTGAACTGCTTGACGATCTTGTCCTTGCGGCCAACCATCGCCGCCACGTCGATCCTGGCATCCTTGAAGCTGATGCCGTGTTCGGCGAACTGGTGCTGCATGTTGTGGTACTGGTGGGTGGAATCCAGCAGTGCCTTCGAAGGAATGCAGCCCACGCGCAGGCAGGTGCCGCCGAGGGCGGGCTTGCCGTCCTTGCCCAGCGCGGCGTCGATGCAGGCGGTCTTCATGCCCAGTTGCGCGGCGCGGATCGCGGCGTGGTAACCGGCGGGGCCGGCACCGATGACGATGACGTCGAATTGTTCTGCCATTTCGGAAATTCCTGGGAGACGGGAGAGGGGAAGAGGGAGACGCAGGAGCGGGAGCCTTTCGTCTCCCGTCTCTCGTCTCCCGTTTCCCGGCCTTACAGCTCGAACAGCATCCGGCTGGGGTTTTCGAGCTGGTTCTTGATGTCCACCAGGAACAGCACCGCGTCCTTGCCGTCGATGATGCGGTGGTCGTAGCTGATCGCGATGTACATCATCGGCGCGATCACGACCTGGCCGTTTTCGGCGATCGGGCGTTCCTTGATGGTGTGCATGCCGAGGATGGCGCTCTGCGGCGGGTTGACGATGGGCGTGCTCATCAGCGAGCCGAAGGTGCCGCCATTGGTGATGGTGAAGGTGCCGCCTTGCAGGTCTTCCAGGGTCAGCTTGCCGTCGCGGGCCTTGACCGCGTAATCGCCGATGGCCTTCTCGATGTCGGCGAAGGACATGCGCTCGACATTGCGCAGCACAGGCGTGACCAGGCCCTTGTCGGTCGATACAGCGATGCTGATATCGGCGTAGCCGTGGTAGATGATGTCTTCGCCATCGACCGAGGCGTTGATGATCGGGTACTTCTTCAGCGCGTTGGCGGCGGCCTTGGCGAAGAAGCTCATGAAGCCGAGCTTGACGCCGTGGGTCTTCTGGAAGTCTTCACCGATCTGCTTGCGCGCGGCAGCGACCTTGGCCAGGTTGACTTCGTTGAACGAGGTCAGCATGGCGATGGAGTCCTTGGACTGCATCAGGCGTTCGGCGATGCGCTTGCGGATGCGGGTCATCGGCACGCGCTCTTCCGGGCGTGCGCCGCCGGCCACGCCGGCGGTCTTGCCGCTGGCGTAGTTGATCAGGTCTTCCTTGGTGACCGCGCCGCGACGGCCACTGCCGGCGACGTCGGCCGGATTGATGCCTTGGGTGACGGCGGTGAAGCGCGCGCCCGGCGGCAGGGCGTCGGCGGGCGAAGCGGATTTTGCAGCCGGGGCCGGTGCCGCAGCGGCGGCGGGCGTTGCGGCCTTCGGGGCTTCGGTGGCGGCAGCGGCAGCGGCAGCCGGTGCAGCAGCGGCTGCCGCGCCTTCCTCGATGATCGCCAGCAGCTGATTCGAGGTGACGGTGTCGCCTTCCTTGAACTTGATTTCCTTCAGCACGCCATCGACGGTGGAGGGCACTTCCAGCACGACCTTGTCGGTTTCCAGGTCCAGCAGGTTTTCGTCGCGCTTGACCGCGTCGCCGACTTTCTTGTGCCAGGCGGCGATGGTGGCGTCGGAGACGGATTCGGGCAGTACGGGGACTTTGACTTCGGTGGCCATGTGATGCGTCCTGATGTCGTTCTTGGGGCGAAAGGGTTATTCGGCGGCGATCTGGTTGCCCAGCTTGTTCACCAGCGCGTCGGCGACCAGCTGCAGCTGTTCTTCGACGTGTTCGTTGAAGTGACCGGCGGCTGGCGACGGCGAACGCAGGCGACCGGCGTAATGCAGGGTCTGCGCCTTGTTGTCGGCCAGGCAGGCTTGCAGGTGGTGCTTGATCTGGTACCACGCGCCCTGGTTCTGCGGCTCTTCCTGGCACCAGATCACATCAACGGCTTTGGGGTATTTCTTCAGTTCGGCGCTGAGCAGTTCGCGCGGGAACGGATACAACTGCTCGATGCGGACGATGGCGACGTCGTCCTGGCCGCGCTTGTGCTGGTCTTCCAGCAGGTCGTAATAGACCTTGCCCGAGCACAGCACCACGCGCTTGACCTTTTTCGGGTCGGCGGCGGCATCGCCGATCAGGTGCTGGAACTCGCCGGCGGCCAGCTCGTCCAGGGTGGAAACTGCCAGCTTGTGGCGCAGCAGCGACTTCGGCGTCATCACCACCAGCGGCTTGCGGGTGGTCATCTTCATCTGCCGGCGGATCATGTGGAAGGCCTGCGCCGGCGTTGTCGGCACGCAGACCAGCATGTTTTCCAGCGCGCACAGTTGCAGGAAGCGTTCCAGTCGCGCCGAGCTGTGCTCGGGGCCCTGGCCTTCGTAGCCGTGCGGCAGGAACAGCGACAGGCCGCTGATGCGATCCCACTTGGCTTCACCGGCGGCGATGAACTGGTCGATCACCACCTGCGCGCCGTTGGCGAAGTCGCCGAACTGCGCTTCCCAGATGCACATCGTGTTGGGATCGGCGGTGGAATAGCCGTATTCGAAGGCCATGACCGCTTCTTCGCTGAGCAGCGAGTCGATCACGGTGGCGTCGGTGGGGTTGTCCACCAGTTGCCGCAGCGGCAGGTAGTAGCTGTCGGTCTTCTGGTCGTGCAGGATCGCGTGGCGATGGAAGAAGGTGCCGCGGCCGGCGTCCTGGCCAACCAGGCGCAGGCGGTGGCCTTCGCTGAGCAGGGTGGCGTAGGCCAGGTTTTCGGCAAAGCCCCAGTCGCCCGGCAATTCGCCGGTGGTCATCTTCGCGCGGTCTTCGTAGATCTTGGCCACGCGCGGATGCAGGCTGACGCCGGCCGGGATGGTGGTGATGATCTTCGCCAGCTGGGTCAGCTTGGTCTTCTTGAACTTGGTCTCGACCTTGTCGCCCAGCTTGCCGGACAGGTACTTGGACCAGTCGATGTTCAGTTCGTAGTCTTCCGGCTTGGCGGTGGCCAGCTCGGTGGTGACTTCGCCCGAATCCAGCTTGTTGCGATAGCCATCGACCAAGGCCTGGCCCGCGCCGGAGGGCAGTGCGCCATTGGCTTCCAGCTTGGAGGCGTAGAGCTCGCGGGTGGTCTTGAGCTTGCGGATCACCTGGTACATCAGCGGCTGGGTCGCGGCCGGTTCGTCGGCCTCGTTGTGGCCGTGGCGGCGGTAGCAGACCAGGTCGATGACCACGTCCTTCTTGAACTGCTGGCGGAAGTCGTAGGCCAGTTGCGCGCAGAACACCACCGCTTCCGGGTCGTCGCCGTTGACGTGCAGCACCGGCGCTTCGACCATCTTGGCCACGTCGGTGCAGTACAGGGTGGAACGGGCGTCGTCGCGCGCGCTGGTGGTGAAACCCACCTGGTTGTTGACCACCACGTGCAGGGTGCCGCCGACGACGAAGCCGCGTGCCTGCGACATCTGCAGCAATTCCATGTTGACGCCCTGGCCGGCGAAGGCGGCGTCGCCGTGGATCAGGATCGGCAGCACGTGGGCACGGGATTCGTCGTCGCGGCGTTCCTGGCGCGAGCGCACGGAACCGGCAACCACCGGGTTGACGATTTCCAAGTGCGAGGGGTTGAACGCCAGCGCCACGTGCACCGGCGAACCGGGCGTGGCGATGTCGGCGGAAAAGCCCATGTGGTACTTGACGTCGCCGGTGTGGGCGCGGGCGTCGTTGTCGTGGTGCTCGAACTTGCCCTCGAACTCGTCGAACAGCTTGCGCGGGTTCTTGCCGAGGATGTTGACCAGCATGTTCAGGCGGCCGCGGTGGGCCATGCCCACGATCACGTCCTTGACGTGGTCGCCACCGGCGCGGCGGATAACCACGTCGATCAGCGGGATCAGCGAATCACCGCCCTCCAGCGAAAAGCGCTTCTGGCCGACGTACTTGGTGTGCAGGTAGCGCTCCAGGCCTTCGGCGGCGGTCAGCCGCTCCAGGGTGCGGGCACGGGTGTCGGTGTCCAGGCCGTAGTCGCCGCCAGCCGTTTCCAGCCGCTGGTACAGCCACTGGCGCTGCTCGACATTGGTGATGTGCATGAACTCGGCCCCGATCGGGCCGGTATAGGTGGCCTGCAGCCGCGCCAGCAGGTCGCGCAGCTTCATCGACTGCTTGCCGGCGACGCCACCGGTGGGCACTTCCTTGTCCAGGTCGGCCGTACGCAGGTGGTGGAACTCCAGGCTCAGGTCCGGCGGCGCGACCGGCGGGGCCAGGCCCAGCGGGTCGATGTTCGCGCCCAGGTGGCCGCGCGAACGGTACGCGGTGATCAGGCGGCCGACATTGCGGCCCAGTTCGCCGTCATCACCGGTCGCGGCACCGGCAAGGCCGTTGGCGGCACCGGCAAGGCCGTTGTTGGCAGCGTGTTTCGCGGCCTCGGCGATCTGGGCGATGACCGCCGAGTGCGGCACGTCGCCGGCTTCGCGGCCCTTGAAGCCGTCGAAGTAGCTCTTCCACTTCGGGCCAACACTGTCGGGGGATACGAGGTATTGCTCGTACAGGTCTTCGACGTAGGAGGCATTGCCCCCGTTGAGTTGCGAGGATTGCGCGAACTGCTTGAGTAGGTTGTCCACGATGGCAATAGGGCAGCGATAGGGAAGGCGGGAAGGCCCATCCAGCGGGGATATCCGGCAAGGTTGCGCGAGATACCGTGTGGATGCGGCTTAGCCGCCAAATTATACGCCGATGCAATGGCCGGGGCGCGGCCTATTGGGCCAAAGGTGGAGGCCGCGACCGGGCTGGCGTTCACGGGTGAGGTGGGGCCTGTGGTCATTCAGTCCATTCCGGCGACCTGCAGCGCCATCGCTGTCCCTATGCCTTCCGGCGGGAGCCGCCGGGCCGCTTCATTGCCTCGCCTCGGGCCAGCTCGCCGTGCAGGGCGGCGTAATCGCGGATGAAACGCGCGACGAAAGCGCGGTGCGGCGGCGCAAGCGAACTCAACTGGAAAGCCAGCCCGTCCCCGGTTTCCTCGGCGGACGTGCGCTCGGCACTCAACAGCAGATGCGCGGGAATCGCCAGCACCTGCGCCAAGCGCCCCACTTGCGCCAGCGAGGGCGACAACACGCCGCGCTGGTATCAGCATTTTACTCCTCATCGGTGTCGATGTCGTTGCGCCATGCCAAGGCGCGCCGGCGACGCACCATGCACACTGTGCCCATGCGCCCGTCCGGCTGTCGCAGCGGGGCGGGCAAGCCTTTCCCATTCCATCCAGCATCAGGAGCCCACATGTCCGGCACACCGGCCAGAACGCGCCAGCGCAAACCAGCAACCTCCACCACGGACGACAGCCAGGCCGTGAGCCGGCGCCCCGCGCGCAACCGGCGCACGCTCGAACGTGACACGGTGGCCTCGGCAGCCGCCAACGCGCAGGAGCGGCTGACCTCGTCGGTGATGCACATCATCGACGAGCAGGGTGAGCGCAAGCGCCGGGCCAGGGAGCTGCGTGCCTTGGTCGACAGTGCCGACGCCGAGGACCAGCGCGCCCTGCGCGAGGCGCTGGCCGAACGGGTCGGCAAGCAAGTCGTGGCGGCCGTCGACCCGGACATGGAATTGGCCAAGGGCTGGCGCGACGGCGCCTATCCGTACCGCTACCTGATGCGCCGTTCCACTTACGAAAAGGAGAAGTTCAAGCTGCAGGTCGAGTTGCTCAAACTGCAGGCTTGGGTCAAGGAGACCGGGCAGCGGGTGATGATCCTGTTCGAAGGCCGTGACGCAGCCGGCAAGGGCGGCACCATCAAGCGTTTCATGGAACACCTGAACCCGCGTGGCGCACGCGTGGTCGCGCTGGAGAAGCCGACCGAGAGTGAACGTGGCCAGTGGTATTTCCAGCGCTACGTGCAACACCTGCCGACCGCTGGCGAGATCGTGCTGTTCGACCGCAGCTGGTACAACCGTGCCGGCGTCGAGCGGGTGATGGGCTTTTGCAACGACGGCGAGTACCAGGAGTTCATGCGCCAGGTGCCGCAGTTCGAGCGCCATCTGGCCGCCAGCGGCATCCACGTGATCAAGTTCTGGTTCAGCGTCAGCCGCGAGGAGCAGCGACGCCGCTTCAAGGAACGCCAGGCGCACCCGCTCAAGCAGTGGAAGCTCAGCCCGATCGACATGGCCTCACTGGACAAATGGGACGACTACACCCGAGCCAAGGAAGCCATGTTCTTCGAGACCGACACTGCTGACGTGCCATGGACCGTGGTCAAGAGCGACTGCAAGAAGCGCGCCCGGCTCAATGCGATGCGCTACGTGCTGCGCAAGCTGCCCTATGGCAACCGCGACATGGAGCAGATCGGCAAGCTTGACCCGCTGATCGTCGGCCGTGCCCACGTGGTGTACGAGCGTGGCGAGAATCCGAACAATCTGCAGCCGTGATCCGGGGGAAACCAAGGTGGAGTCAGTCGTCTTCGCCCAGCAACTGGTAATGGCCCTGCTGGAACAGTTCGAACACGGCATCGCGACCGGCCGGTGACAGGCTGTCGTACAGCGTGGCATCGACCGTGGCTGCGGCCGCCAGGCGGCTGGCGTCCTTGATCGGCAGGGTGAAGTCCAGGCCGCTGCAATACAGGCTGGCACCTTGCTGGCGGCGACGCCAGGCTGGGCGCGCGAACGGGTGCCGGTGTAGCGCCGCGCCGTTGCGCAGGGCGAATTCGGCTTCGATGCGTGAGTGCGATTCGCCGCTGGGCACGATGTCTCCGGCAGCACGATAGGTGGTGATGAAGCGGCCGAACCAGTCGCCCAGCTTGTCCGCATCGTTCATGCGCAGCGCGTTCAGCGCCTCGACCACGCGCTGCATCGAGGTGGCATCGATTTCGAAGGCATCCTTCGGCACGGACAGGTCTTCGTCGTGGTAGCGGATGCTTTCGTCGGCATCGGCCACCAGCGTATCCAGCCAGTCGGAAATCAGTTCGGCGCTCGATGGCGCGCGCATGCCCACGCTGAAGGTCAGGCACGGGTTCACCGCGATGCCGTGGTGCGGCACGTTCGGCGGCAGGTACAGCATGTCGCCGGGGTTCAGCACCCAGTCGTGGCTGGCGTTGAATTCGCGCAGCAGCTTGATCTCGGCATCGTTGCGGAATTCCAGCGGCGGATTGTTGCCCCCGTCGATCAGCCAGCGACGCTGGCCCTGTGCCTGCAGCAGGAAAACGTCGTACTGGTCCACATGCGCGCCGACCGAACCATGGGTCGCGGCGAAGGAAATCATGATGTCGTCGATGCGCCAGCGCGGCAGGAATTTGAAATGCTCCAGCAGCGCGGCGATGTCGGCGTCCCACTTGTCCACGTCCTGCACCAGCAGGGTCCAGTCGTGATCGGGCATGCCGGGGAAGTCTTCCTCGGCGAACGGGCCGGTGCGCAGCGTCCACTGATCCGTGGCGACATCATGGCTGATGATCCGTGCCAGCACGCCGTCCTCGCAGGCCAGCCCGGCCAGGTCTTCCGGCTGCACCGGCGTTTCGAAGCCGGGGAAGGCGTTGCGGATCAGCAGTGGTTTTTTCTGCCAGTAGTCGCGCAGGAATTTCGCAGACGGCATGCCGAGGGGGAAGTGCCCGGTTTTGGTGGCGTCGATTTCGATCATGGAGCTTTCCCGTCTTGCTCGTCTTGCAGGCGATTTTGCAGGTTGTTTCGCCCGGTTTCGGCGTAGCGTTTGCACGCGCCAGCCTCGGCCAGCGGTGCCTTGCCTTCCATGCGTGCGAACAGGTTGCTGCCCAACGGGTGTGGCGTGATCAATACGTCGCAGGGCAGGGTTTCCATCGCGTCCAGTCCCTTGCGGAAGGTGGTGACGTAATCAGGATGGTCGGTGTAGCGGTATTGCTTGTCGGAAATCGCGCTCACGCTGTCGGCGTAGGCGAAATCAAGACAGCGCGTGTCTTCGCAGCTTCTCCACGTCCACGAGGTGCCGCCGGGTGCGTGTCCGGGCGTGGCGTGGGCGGTCAGGGCCAGCTTGCCGACGCACACGGCTTGCCCATCGGCCAGCGGTTTGATGTTGGCGATGGGCGGAGAGGGTGGCAATTCGAGAAATTGCGGGTCGTTGCGGTCGCTGTGGCCGCTGCGCAGCATGGCCAGCGCGGGTTCGCGCGCCAGCACGGTCGCGCCGGTCACGCGCTGCAAATGGGCGATGCCCGCCGAGTGGTCGAAATGTTCATGCGAGTTGACGATGAATTTCACGTCTTTCAGCTTGAAGCCCAGCGCTTCGATGTTCGCCGCAATCAGCGGGCCGGCTGGCTCGGTCGCGCCATCGATCAGCACATGGCCGCGCTTGCCGGTGACGAGAATTGCGCTGATGCCGCAGGTACCGACGTAATAGGTGTTGCCGAAGATCTTGCGCGGCGGCGCGCGCGTGTCCCAGCCGTCCATCACGTCTGTGCTGGCAGGACAGGCCGGCACGGCATCGGCTGCGTTCGCGCCGGAAGCGGCGGCCAGCAGTGCCAGCAGCGCGAACGCGGCACCCATGCTCAGATGTCCTTTGCCAGTTTGCCGGCCAAACCAATGTAAGTGCCCGGCGTCAGTTCCAGCAGCCGCTGCTTCGCTTCGGCTGGCAGTTCCAGCGATTCGATGAAGGCGCGCATCGAATCGGCGGTGATGCCCTGGCCACGGGTCAGCGCCTTCAATTGCTCGTAGGGATTGGGCAGGCCGTGGCGGCGCATCACCGTCTGCACGGCTTCGGCCAGCACTTCCCAGGCGGCGTCGAGGTCGGCATCCAGCCGCTGCGGGTTCACTTCCAGCTTGCCCAGGCCCTTGAGCAGCGAATCCAGTGCCACCTGGCTGTGGCCGAAGGCGGTGCCCAGCGCGCGCAGCACTGTGGAATCGGTGAGGTCGCGCTGCCAGCGGCTGATCGGCAGCTTGGCGCTGAAGTGTTCGAACAAGGCATTGGCGATGCCGAAATTGCCTTCGGCGTTTTCGAAATCGATCGGGTTGACCTTGTGCGGCATGGTCGAGCTGCCGACTTCGCCTTCCTTCAGTTTCTGCTTGAAATAACCCAGCGAGACATAGCCCCAGATGTCGCGCGCCAGGTCGATCAGCACGGTATTGGCGCGGCGCGCGGCATCGCCGATTTCGGCCACGTTGTCGTGCGGCTCGATCTGGGTGGTGTACGGGTTGAATACCAGTCCGAGGCCTTCGACGAAGCGCTTGGCGAAGGCCGGCCAGTCCACGCCCGGATACGACACCACATGGGCGTTGTAGTTGCCGACTGCGCCGTTGATCTTGCCGGTCAGTTCGACTGTGGATATTTGCTTGATCTGCCGCTCGAGGCGGGCGACGACGTTGGCGATTTCCTTGCCCAGCGTGGTCGGCGAGGCGGTCTGGCCATGCGTGCGCGACAGCATCGGTTGCGTGGCCTGTGCCTGTGCCAGCCGGCGCAGGGCCAGGGCGGTGCTGCGCAGCGCCGGCAGCAGCACATCGCGGCGGGCCTGTTCCAGCATCAGGCCGTAGGACAGGTTGTTGATGTCCTCGCTGGTGCAGGCGAAGTGGACGAATTCCAGCGCCGGGCCGAGCTCGTTGTCGTCCTTCAGGCGTTCCTTGATGAAGTATTCGACCGCTTTCACGTCATGGTTGGTGGTGCGTTCGATCTCCTTGACCCGTGCGGCGTGTTCGACTTCGAAACCATCGACCAGGGCGCGCAGCTTGGCCTTGCCGGCGGCGGAAAAGGCCGGCAACTCGACGATGCCTGGCTCGGCGGCCAGCGCCAGCAGCCATTCGATCTCGACCTTGACCCGGGCGTGGATCAGCCCGTATTCGGAAAAGATCGGGCGCAGCGCATCAACCTTGGCGGCGTAGCGGCCATCGAGCGGGGACAGGGCAAGCAGGGCGGATTCGGACATTGGAGATGAAGACAGGGAGTGGAGGTGGAGTTTTTTTCTGGTCATTCCCGTTTGACCAGCCATTCGGCTGTTGTAAAGCGCCTCGCGGGAATGACGAGCAAAAACGGGTATTTGACGAACCCCGCCATTTTAGCCCAGCCGCCGCTGGCGTATCCTTGCCAACCCCGCCAGCGACCGGCATCCCGGTCAGCCAGCCGTGCATCCAACCCCAATGGAGACGGTAAATGAGCGATTCCTTCCGCATCGAACACGATTCGATGGGCGAACTGAAAGTACCCGCAGAGGCCCTGTGGGGCGCGCAAACCCAGCGCGCAGTGCAGAACTTCCCGATTTCCGGCCAGCCGATGCCGCGTGGCTTCATCCGTGCGCTGGGCTTGGTCAAGGCCGCCGCCGCGCAGGTCAACGCGGATCTGGGCCTGCTGCCCAAGGGCGTGGCCACGCGTGTGCGCAAATCCGCGCTGGCCGTGGCCAAGGGCGAACACGATGCGCATTTCCCCATCGACGTGTATCAGACCGGTTCGGGCACCTCGTCGAACATGAATGCCAACGAAGTCATCGCCACGTTGGCTTCGCGTGCGGGCAAAAGCGCGGTTCATCCGAATGACCACGTCAACCTGGGCCAGAGTTCCAACGACGTGGTGCCGACCGCGATCCGCGTGTCCGCGCAACTGGCCGTGGTCGAAGATCTGCTGCCGGCGCTCAAGCACTTGCGCCGCAGCATCGAGCGCAAGGGCCGCAGCCTGCGCAAGGTGGTCAAGACCGGCCGCACGCACTTGATGGACGCGATGCCGCTGACTTTCGAGCAGGAATTCTCAGCCTGGTCGGCGCAATTGCTGTCTGCCGAACAGCGCATCGCCGACAGTCTCAAACGCTTGCGCCGGCTGCCGTTGGGTGGCACCGCCATCGGCACCGGCATCAACGCCGACCCGCGCTTTGGCAAGAGGGTGGCGGCGGAGTTGTCGAAGCTGACCGGCACCAAGTTCGAAAGCGCCGCCAACAAATTCGAAGGTCTGGCCGCGCAGGATGATGCGGTGGAATTGTCCGGCCAGCTCAACGCGCTGGCGGTGGCCTTGATGAAGATCGCCAACGACTTGCGCTGGATGAATTCCGGGCCGCTGGCCGGCTTGGGCGAGATCGAATTGCCGGCGCTGCAGCCGGGTTCCTCGATCATGCCGGGCAAGGTCAACCCGGTGATTCCCGAGGCCACGGTAATGGTCGCCGCCCAGGTGATCGGCCACCACGCGGCGATCACGGTGGCCGGGCAGACCGGCAATTTCCAGTTGAACGTGACCCTGCCGCTGGTGGCGGCCAACCTGCTGGATTCGATCAGGCTGCTGTCCAACGTGTCGCGCCTGCTGGCCGACAGCGCCATTGCCGGGTTGAAGGTGCGGCATGACGTGGTCAAGCAGGCGCTGGATCGCAACCCGATCCTGGTTACCGCGCTGAACCCGGTGATCGGTTACGAGAAGGGCGCGGCGATCGCCAAGCAGGCCTACAAGCAGGGTCGCCCGGTGCTGGAAGTGGCGAAGGAAGTCACCGGGCTGGACGAAAAGGTTCTGAAGCCATTGCTGGATCCGGCAGCGTTGGCGAAGGGTGGCATACACGGCAAGCCGGGTGGTGGTGGCGGTTGATTGCCTTGCCTTCCCGCTGCGGACGCTGGCGGGAAGAAGAAGCCCCGCCACTGCACAAATCCCTGTAAAATATCGCAAAGCCGGCCAGGGCAAACACCTCGCCGGCTTTTCCGTGTCCGGGTCGGGCGTGGCCGGCGTTGCCCCGATGGCAGCGTCACCTTGCCGCAACCTTCTCGGCGCGATCATTCATGGCGGCCCCGATGGCCGCGGCAACAGGAGTCGAAGTCATGGGTCAGTCAGTGGTCGTTCTCGGTGCCCAGTGGGGCGATGAAGGCAAGGGCAAGATCGTCGATCTGCTCACCGAGGAAATCGGCGCGGTGGTGCGCTTCCAGGGCGGGCACAATGCCGGCCACACGCTGGTCATTGGCGGCAAGAAGACCGTGCTGCACCTGATCCCGTCCGGCATCCTGCGCGATGACGCGCTGTGCCTGATCGGCAACGGCGTGGTGATCAGCCCGGCCGCGCTGCGCAAGGAGATCGAGGAACTGGAAGCCGCCGGCGTCGAAGTGCGCAGCCGCCTGAAGATTTCCCCGGCCGCACCGCTGATCATGCCGTACCACATCGCACTGGACCAGGCGCGCGAAAAGGCCGCCGGTGGCAAGGCCATTGGCACCACCGGCCGCGGCATCGGCCCGGCGTATGAAGACAAGGTGGCGCGCCGTGGCATCCGCGTGGCCGACCTGCGTTATCCGGAAGAACTGGCGGAAAAACTGCGCGCCGCGCTCGACTACCACAACTTCGTGCTGACCCAGTATCTGAAGGTCGATCCGGTCGATTACCAGCAGACCCTGGATGAGGCGCTGGCCTTCGGCGAATATGTCGAGCCGATGAAGGCCGACGTGGCCGGCATCCTCCACGACCTGCGCAAGCAGGGCAAGAAGGTGCTGTACGAAGGTGCGCAAGGTGCGCTGCTGGACATCGACCACGGCACCTATCCCTACGTCACCAGTTCCAACACCACCACCGGCGGCGCGCTGGCCGGCAGTGGTGTCGGTGCCGATGCGATCGACTACGTGCTGGGCATCGCCAAGGCCTACGCTACCCGCGTTGGTGGCGGTCCGTTCCCGACCGAACTGGACAATGACATCGGTCAGGGTATCCGCGACCGCGGTGCCGAATACGGTGCTTCCACCGGCCGTCCGCGCCGTTGCGGCTGGATGGACATCGTCGCATTGAAGCGCGCCGTCGCCATAAACGGGATCAGCGGCCTGTGCATCACCAAGCTCGACGTGCTGGACGGCATGGAAAAGCTCAACGTCTGCATCGCCTACGAATACCACGGCAAGCGCAGCGAATACGCGCCGCTGGATGCGCAGGGCTGGGAAGAATGCACGCCGGTGTATCTGGAATTCCCCGGCTGGAGCGAAAACACCCACGGCATCACCGACTGGGAGAAATTGCCGCCCGCCGCCCGCGCTTACCTGCGCGCGCTGGAAGAACTGGCAGGCTGCCCCATCGCCATCGTCAGCACCGGCCCGGACCGCGACCACACGATGGTGTTGCAGGATCCGTTTGCTTGAGTCATCGCGTCCGCACCAGAGAAACCCGCAGAAATGCGGGTTTTTTATATGGTCTCAAGCCGTGCGACGGCATGGTGCAAGAATATTCGCAAGGGGGAAGTTGCCCGACAACCAAAGAGGGAAGAGAAGATGAAAACCGTCAGCCCGACTGCCCGCGTCATTGACGCCGCTGCCTTTGCGGCACATGCGCACCGTAACCAACGTCGCAAGGATGCCGACCAGACACCATACATCAATCACCCTTTGGCGCTGTTGCGCATCCTTGCAGTGGAAGCGGGGGTATTGGACGAGGATGTATTGTGCGCAGCAGCCTTGCACGATTACCTGGAAGATTGTTGTGGCGACGAGAGCCAGCCGAGCGTGGCGGAAGGTTGCGGGATCGTGCGCAATCGCTTCGGTGATACGGTACTCGAATACGTTGTTGCTGTTACCGATGACAAGACCTTGCCGAAGGCCGAACGCAAGCAGAAACAGATTGAGCGCGCCGCAGAGGCACTGGAAGGAGCCAAGCTGGTGAAGTTGGCAGACAAGATTTCCAACCTGCGCGACATTGTTGCGACCCCGCCGGCAGACTGGAGCCTTGAGCGGCGGCAACAATATTTCGATTGGGCGGGTGCCGTAATCGGCCAGGTGCGCGGTGTGCATGCCGGGCTGGAAGCCTTGTTCGATGCGGAATACGCAAAGCGCTCAACCTGAGGCCATGACCTTTGGGGCAGGCTTGTACGTGGTGGAGTGCGCGAAAATCGGGATTCCGCCCATTTTCAGATTCCACCCATGCGCCACCTGCTCGCCGCCGCCCTTGCATTGGCCCTCGCCAGTGCCGCCATCGCCCCGCACGCTGTTGCCGCCGAGCGGGCCGCCGCCGCAACAACGGTCACCACCCAGTTGCCGCGCGAGGTACGCCCGCTGCATTACGACATCGCGGTGACGCCGCATGCCGAAACGATGGGCTACGACGGTCGCGTCGCCATCGACATCGAAGTGCTGGCCGCCACTGATCGCATCGTGCTGAACCAGGCGGACATGAGCTTCTCCGACGTGGCGCTGGCCGCGAGCAAGGGCAAGAAACAGTTCGCCGCGCCGAAAATGGAAGTGGACAACGACGCGCAAACCGCCAGCTTCGTGTTCGACCAGCCGCTGCAGCCAGGCCGGTATCGTCTTTCGATGGATTACGCCGGCAAGATCGGTACCCAGGCCAATGGCATCTTCGCGCTGGATTACGCCACCAATGCCGGGCAGAAGCGCGCCATCTATACCCAGTTCGAGAATTCCGATGCGCGTCGTTTCGTGCCGTCGTGGGACGAGCCGAATTACAAGGCCACCTTCGATCTGACCGCGACCGTGCCGGCTGCGCAGATGGCGGTCAGCAACATGCCGATCGCCAGCCGCACCGAACTGGGTAATGACTTGGCCAAGGTGAAGTTCGCCACCTCGCCGAAGATGTCCACCTACTTACTGTTCTTCGGCGTTGGCGAATTCGAACGCGCCACGGTGAAGGCCGACAACGGCACGGAGATTGGTGTCATCGCACAGACCGGCAAGGTCGAGCAGGCCAGGTTCGCGCTGGAATCCTCGAAAGATGTGTTGCGCGAATACAACGACTACTTCGGCGTGGATTTCCCGCTGCCCAAGCTGGACAACATCGCCGCGCCGGGCCGCAGCCAGTTCTTCAGCGCGATGGAAAACTGGGGCGCGATCTTCACCTTCGAATATTCATTGCTGATCGACCCCAGCGTTGCCACCGTCAGCGACGAGCAGCGCGTGTTCGAAGTGGCCGCGCACGAAATCGCGCACCAGTGGTTCGGCAACCTGGTGACGATGCAGTGGTGGGACGACCTGTGGTTGAACGAAGGCTTCGCCACCTGGATGGAAGGCCACGCCACCGCCAAGCTGCATCCGGAATGGAACATCGGTGGCGTTGATGCGGTTCACACCAGTCGTGGCGCGATGAGTCGCGATGCCATCGCCACCACCCACGCGGTGGTGCAGCATGTGGAAACCGTCGAACAGGCCAGCCAGGCCTTCGACGGCATCACCTACGGCAAGGGCAGCGCGGTGATCGGCATGCTGGAAAACTACGTGGGTGCGGATGCGTGGCGTGAAGGCGTGCGCAGCTACATCAGGCAGCACGCCTACGGCAATACCGCCACCGATGATTTGTGGGCGCAGATGGACAAGGTCGCACCGGGCAAGCAGTTCATGCAGGTGGCGCACGATTTCACCCTGCAACCGGGCGTGCCGCTGATCAAGGTCGATGCACGTTGCGACGACAACAAGACCATGGTGCAGCTGGAGCAAGGCGAATACACCACCGATCGCCCGGACAAGCAGCCGCTGCGTTGGCGCGTGCCGGTCAACCTGCAAGCCGTGGGCGGCGACAAGGTCACCGTGCTGGTCGATGGTGAAGCAAGCGTGGAGTTGCCTGGTTGTGGTGCGCCGGTACTGGTCAACGTGGGCCAGAAGGGTTATTACCGCACGCTGTATTCGCCGGCGCAGTTCAAGGCGCTGGCGGCAGGTTTCGGCAAGCTGGCCACGCTTGACCAGCTCGGCGTGATGATGGACGTGGGCGCATTGTCTGCAGTCGGTTTGCAGCCGGTGGCCGATTCGCTGGACCTGGCCGCGCAAACCCCACTGGATGCCGCGCCGGATGTGTGGGCGCAGGTAGCAGGCACGCTGGGCGGCATCACCGGCGTATATGGCGACGACGACAAGGCCGCCGCGCCAGCCAAGCGTTACGCGCTGTCGCGGCTGTCGCCGCTGTTCGCGAAGCTGGGCTGGGAAAATCGTGAAGGCGACAGCGCCGTGACCAAGCAATTGCGCACCAGCCTGATCGCCCAACTCAGCGGTTTGGGCGACGAGAAAGTGCTGGCCGAAGCGCGCCGACGCTTTGCCACGTCGGAAACCGACCCGTCTGCGCTGCCGGCCGACCTGCGCCGCACGGTGCTGGGCGTGGTCGCACGCAACGCCGACGCCGCCACCTGGGACAAGTTGCACGACATGGCCAAGCGCGAAACCTCGTCGATGATCCGCGACCAGTATTACGGCCTGTTGGCCATCGCCAAGGACAAGGCACTGGCGCAGCGCGCGCTGGAGATGGCGTTGACCGACGAGCCGGGCGCGACCAACAGCGCCAGCATGATCGCCGGCGTTGCGCGCGAACACGCCGACCTGGCCTTCGACTTCGCCCTGGCCCATCGCGAACAAGTGGACAAGCTGGTCGATACCACCTCGCGCAGCCGTTACTACCCCGGCCTGGGTGCAGGTTCCAGCGACCCGAAGATGATCGACAAACTGCGTGATTACGCCGACAAGTACATCGCAGCGACTTCCCACCGTGACACCGAAACGGCGATCGCCGGCATCCAGACCCGCATCAAGCTCAACGCCGCCCGCCGCCCGCAGGTGGATGCGTGGTTGAAGGAGCATGCGAAGTAAGGGAGTGTTGAGTAATTCGCCATTCCCGCCTGCGCGGGAATGACGAGCAAAAGCGAAGCCTTGCTGTTGTTGTTGACTTTGCTTCGATTGTTGTTGCTTCGGTTTTTGAATTCCGGGGTCCCATGAGGCGCGGCAAGGCCGGCGGGAAAATCCGAAAGGCGGCGCGTATGGTCCCGGGTAGACAGGGCGTGATGGGGTGCCATGTTCAACTGCCGCGTCGGCCGCCCATTTCGCCGGTGTTTGCGGGAATTTCCGGTTGAAACCGCATGCGGGCATGGCTATGCTGCCGACAGCTGGCCAAGGGGCAGCGAAGGGGGGGGCGTGTCGGAAGCGACCAAATCGCAGGAGCGAAAACGGTGCTGGTGGCTGCCACCGGTTCAGAGCCAGAACGGTGTTGGCATGCATGCGTTCTGTCGTGACTGGAAGGCGGCGCATCCGTTGCTGGTGCGCGCCACGCGTTGCATCAAGCTGTCGGAGATAGTGACAGGAACAGAAAAGAAATGGCTAGCGGAGCCGAAATCCTTGCCGATACGCGTGCTGGATGCGGGGCTACCCGTTCTTCTGGGCATGCTGTTGCTGGGTCAGCTGATGAATCTGCTGGAACCCTTTGGCCTTGACAAAGCCAGCAAGGCACAATCCCAGCGGATTACTGCTCGCATAATGGCGCCGTTTTACCACAGCGCCGCGCAGGATCACATTGCGGTGGTGATGATCGACGACCATACACTGGAAGCGCGAGGCATCGGCTGGCCGCCGCAGTATGCCTATTACGATGAAATGCTGCGCCGCATCCTGGCGCAGCGCCCGCGAGCGGTGTATCTGGATATTCTGATGCAGCAGCGTCGCAGTTATGACGACAGCTACGAAGATGCACGTCTGGGCATCGGTGAGGAAATTGCTGCCGCCGGCATTCCGGTGTACTTCGGCGTGGCTGCGCCAGGTGGGACCTCCATCTTTTCCGGGGCCGGTGGTGCGCGCGACGTGGTGACCAGCTGGCAGGGCGAGGGCAGCGATTATCCGTTGACCATTGATGGCAAACGGATCAACGAGCATGGGCAGACTCTTCGCCAGGATGCAGGACAAGGGCCGGGGGCTGACAATCGCAGCGTGGCATTGGCACTGTACGACGCAGCGTGCCCACTCTCTGCTGCAGGGTGTGGGCAAGCAGCCTCTGAACTATCACAACAGGCGCGCGCGCAGCCTCTGGTGGTGCAGTGGGGTAGTACGCTGCCGCGCTGTAGGGAGGGTGCAGCGGACGAAAATCCTTGCGCGCGTAGCGCAGAAGTCAGCAATGGGGCGCGCATGGTTGAAGCATTGAAGTTGTTGAGAGATAGCTTCAACAGTGGGCGTGACGAACAGATTGAGAACCGCAAGCGCAGGGAACACGCATATACGTTCACACTGTTCGAGGAGCAGCTTGACGACGAGGTGATGCGCGGTGTGCTGACTGATCGCGTGGTGCTGGTAGGTACGCACTTGGTGGGTCTGGATGATCGGGTGGTATCTCCCGTGCACCAGCAGATCCCCGGTGTGTACCTGCATGCGATGGCGCTGGACAATTTGATGAATTGGGGTGAGCGCCGGTTGCATCGCACCAAAGTTGCTGGCTGGTTCTTCGCGTGTGCCAACGTGCTGCTGTTGACGGTGGTCGCCGGCATGGTGCTGGTGTGGGTGTCAAACGGCTGGTGCCGGTTCGGCTGGATGGCAGTTTTGACGTTGATCGTGGGAGGGGGGTTGGCGGTATTGGCGCAGGCCTGTTGGAGACAGCCGCCGCAGGACTGGCTCGGGATGATGGGTTTGGCGTTGGCAGTGACCTATTACGTGGCGAATCTGGGGCAGCATGTCCCCAACAGGAAGGAGAATGGGGATGAAGAAAGACAAGGTGAAGTCCAGGGGATTGCGGACACTGCTGATGCTGGCGTTGACGCTGGCATCGACATGGGCGTGGAGCGATCCGCCACTGAAGGCGCGGGTGATTCAGGCAACCAGTGATCAGGTTGCAACCTTCGAAAAGAACGGTGAACTTTTCAAGCGTACTGGCAAGAGCGTGGCGGGCGCTTCATTGGCCAATGCTGCGGTGTTGGATGTTTCGCGCAAGGGTTATGTGCAGGTGCAGACCGTCGATGGCACGGTATGGGTGGACAAGCTGAAGTTGCGCATCGAGGGTGACCTGAGCTTGGCGCCTGGCGTGCGCTGCATGCCACAGCGCACCACATCCAGTGTCACCACCGGTCACGATGCTGCCACGGCGGGTGTGCGCGGGGCGGGTGAGAATTGCCCATGAGCCGGCTTGCGTGGCTGATGCTGGCATGTGCATTGGCCTTCGTGCAGCCGGTCCGCGCCGGCGAACCGTTGATCAAGCCCAAGGATCTTGCACGCCTGAATCGCGGCATGGAGTTGCTTAGCGGCGTACGACAATCTCTCAGCCAGAATCGCAAGATGACGCCGGTGGAACGGCAACGTTGGGCCTATGGCGTGGTGCAACAGCCGCAACTGGACGTTGCATTGGATCAGGTGCTGCAGGATGTGCGTCGCGCGGCCGGCCCGAGGGCGCCGTCCGCCCACATTCATGTGATCCCAGCGCCCATCTTTCAGGCGTATGCAGCCGAGGATGGGTCCATTTTCATCGCTGCCGGAATGCTGGAAAGCCTGCAGAGCCGTGACGAGCTCGCCGCGCTGATCGCGCACGAGTATGTGCATGTGCTACGCAAACACTCCGGCAAGAGCATGTTGGAAACCGTCAAAGGCGTGGGTGCAGGTTTGACCTCGCTGTATCTGGATCGCGAGTACGCCGGCGTCAGTACATATCGCCCCAGCACCGACTATGTGCGCCACGCGCTGGTGCGCGAAGCAGCAATGCAGTCGGTGCAGGCCGGCATCGTACCGACGCGTGCCCGTGCACAGGAAGACGAAGCCGACAAGTTCGGCACCGACTTGATGGTGGCGGCAGGCTACAACCCGATCGGGATGATGGACATGCTGGGGCGCATGGATTTGTGGGAGCAGCAGCGCCAACAAGCAGACAGCCAACAGCCGAAAAAATTGCAGGAAGGATTGGCCGCCACCGTTGGTACTTATCTCAAGAACAGCGATCAAGCGCGTTCGGCCAGGCGCAGGCTGGACGACGACAAGGGGAACGTAAATAGCCTGATCATCGCGCTGGTGGGCGCCACCCAGCAGCGCGTGCAGCGGGCAAGTGGCAACACGCACCATGATTCCAGTCAGCGCATGGATCGGGTGCGCCAGCATATCGAGACCAGACATGCTGATCTGGAGCGGCCGGACATGCGGACGCTGCCGTGGGAAGATGAGCGGCAGGTGGAGCAGTTGTTCGATTCCATGCGATTGGCGCATGGCGTACTGAGTGGCGATACCGGGCGCCTGAATGCCAATCAGAAGGATGCAGTGTGGCGAACCTTGCAGCAGGGGGCTGCATCGGAAACCCCATTGGTGCGTTACACGGTGATGCGACTGGCGGAGTCGCGGCTGGATCGAAACAAGATGCTGTCCGCGCTGCAACGGGAGATCCAACGGCCCGACTCTCTGTTCGCGTTGCATCAGATGACGTTGGACATGGCCAGTGCAAGCAGCGACCGTGCACTGGCTCTGCAGTTGCTGGAGACCAGTCGCCAGAGTTTGGGTGATCCCCCAGAGCTTCTGCCCTATGGCGTGCGTTTCAATCGACGCGCTGGCAAATCCGATGCCGCACGCAATTATGCGGCTCGTTGTGCGGGAAGTGGCGATGACCGCTTGAAACAGGCATGCCAGAAGGAGATGTAGGTAGCTTTGCCTTCGCCCTACGTTGCGGACGCATGTGACAGGTGGGCGGGGATTCGCTGCTGTAGCCATGCGCAGGCCACGCACGGTACAGGTGAAATTTGATCGTGTTGCCGGCTGATGGCCAGAAAGTCCCACTCCCTCCTACTGAAGGAGTGGGGGTTGCCTTGGACGTTCACGCCTGCATGTCTTCCTTGTACGCATCCACCGGAATGCAGGCGCAGAATACGTTCTTGTCGCCATGCACGTTGTCCACGCGCCCCACCGGCGGCCAATACTTGTTCTGGCGCAGCGACGACAACGGGAAAACCGCCAGTTCGCGCGGATAAGCATGCGTCCACTCGCTGGAAGAAACCGCCGCCGCCGTGTGCGGCGCATACTTCAGCGGATTGTCGTCGCGGTCCAGGCGGCCGTCCTCGATGGCGCGGATCTCGTTGCGGATCTCGATCATCGCATCGCAGAAACGATCCAGCTCATGCAGCGATTCGCTTTCGGTCGGCTCCACCATCAGCGTGCCGGCAACCGGGAAGCTCAGCGTGGGCGCGTGGAAGCCGAAATCGATCAGCCGCTTGGCCACGTCTTCGGCACCGATGCCGGTGGTCTTTTCCAGCGGGCGCAGGTCAAGGATGCATTCGTGCGCGACCAGGCCGTTGCGGCCGGTGTACAGCGTTTCGAAATGCGGCTCCAACTTCTTTGCGATGTAGTTGGCGTTGAGCAGCGCGACCTGGGTGGCCTTGTGCAGGCCGGCCGCGCCCATTAGTGCGATGTACATCCACGAGATGGGAAGAATCGACGCCGAGCCATGCGTCGCTGCGCTGACCGTGCCGTTGTTGCCGTTCGCATCCTTGTGGCCGCGCGGCAGGAACGGTGCCAAGTGCGCCTTCACCGCACACGGGCCAACGCCGGGGCCGCCGCCGCCGTGCGGGATGCAGAAGGTCTTGTGCAGGTTGAGGTGCGACACGTCCGAGCCCCACTTGCCGGGCTTGGCCACGCCGACCAGTGCATTCATGTTCGCGCCGTCGGTATAAACCTGCCCGCCGTGCGCGTGGATGATGTCGCAGATCTCGACGATCTCTTCTTCGAACACGCCGTGGGTCGAAGGGTAGGTGACCATCAGCGCGGCGAGGTTGGTGGCATGCTTTTCGGCATTGCGGCGCAGATCCTCGACATCGACATTGCCGTTGGCATCGCACTTGGTCACGACCACTTTCATCCCGGCCAGGTGCGCCGACGCCGGGTTGGTGCCGTGCGCGGATTCGGGAATCAGACAGATGTCGCGATGGCTTTCGCCACGCGAGGCGTGGTAGGCGCGGATTGCGAGCAGGCCGGCGTATTCACCCTGCGCGCCGCTGTTGGGTTGGAAGCTGACCGCATCGTAGCCGGTGATTTCCACCAGCATTGCTTCCAGCGAGTCGATCAGTTCCTGGTAACCCTGGGTTTGCGCAGCCGGTGCAAACGGATGGATGTTGGAGAATTCCGGCCAGGTCACCGGGATCATTTCCGCGGTGGCGTTGAGCTTCATCGTGCACGAACCCAGCGGGATCATCGTGCGATCCATCGCCAGGTCCTTGTCGGCCAGTTGGCGCAGGTAGCGCAGCAGTTCGTGTTCGGAATGATGCGTGTTGAACACCGGATGGGTGAGGAAGTCGCTGCTGCGGCGCAGCTCATCGGGAATCAGGTCCGGCGCGGTGTGTTCCAGTGCGGCGATCGACGGCAACGTCTTGCCTTCGCCGAAGATCGCCCACAGCAGTTCGATGTCCGCACGCGTGGTGGTTTCGTCCAGCGAGATGCACAGGTAATCGTTCCATGCGCGGCGCAGGTTCACGCCCATCGCGCGGGCGCGCTCCAGCAGGCTTTCGGTGGCGGCATCGGTCTTCAGGCAGATCGTGTCGAACGCGGTGGCGTGGTGGTCGCGCTGGTAGCCCAGTTCTGCAAGGCCGGCGCGCAGGATCGCGGTGTAGCGATGCACGCGCTGGGCGATGCGCTTCAAGCCTTCCGGGCCGTGATAGACCGCATACATGCTGGCCATTACCGCCAGCAGCACTTGCGCGGTGCAGATGTTGGAGGTGGCCTTTTCGCGGCGGATGTGTTGCTCGCGGGTTTGCAGGGTGAGGCGATAGGCCGGGTCGCCGTGGGCATCGACGGAAACGCCGATCAAGCGCCCCGGCATCGAACGCTTGTACGCATCGCGGCAAGCCATGAACGCGGCATGCGGACCGCCGAAACCGAACGGCACGCCGAAGCGCTGCGAATTGCCGATCACGATGTCCGCACCCATTTCGCCCGGCGATTTCAGCAGGGTCAATGCAAGCAGGTCGGTGGCGACCACGAACAAGGCGTTGTGCGCGTGGATGGCTTCGGCGTCCTTTTCCCAGTCGGCCAGCCAGCCGCTGGAGGCCGGGTATTGCGCCAGCACGCCGAAGAAATCGCCCTTGGCCAGCGCGGCATGCCAGCTTTCCGTGGAGTTCGCGATTTCGATGGCAAGGCCCAGCGGCTCGGCGCGGGTTTGCAGCACGGCCAGCGTTTGCGGATGGGTGTCGCCGGAAACCAGGAACGTGTTCGACTTCGACTTGGCCGCACGCTTGGCCAGGGTCATCGCCTCGGCGGCGGCAGTGGCTTCGTCCAGCAGCGAAGCGTTGGCGATTTCCATGCCGGTCAGGTCGGCGACCATCTGCTGGAAGTTGATCAGCGCTTCCATGCGGCCTTGCGAAATCTCGGCCTGGTAGGGCGTGTAGGCGGTGTACCAGGCTGGGTTTTCGAGGATATTGCGCAGGATCACGTTCGGCGTGTGGGTGCCGTAATAGCCCTGGCCGATGAAGTTGCGGAACACCTGGTTCTTGCCGGCGATGGCGCGGATCTTCGCCAGCGCATCGACTTCAGACAGGCCGCCGGGCAGTTGCAGCGGCGCGGGCGACTTGATGTTGACCGGCACGATGGCACCGGTCATCGCGTCCAGCGAATCGTGGCCCAGCGTGCGCAGCATCTGCGCGATCTCGGCATCGTTGGGGCCGATGTGGCGCTCGACGAAGGCGTCGGGCTGCTCCAGTTGAGCAAGGGACAGGGTAGAAAGCGAAGGCTTGGACATGGCAGCAGGCACCGATAGGGAACGGATTCGTTATCCCGGCGGGTACCGGAATGACGAGCGAGCGCCCCTCTGTCCTTTTGCCTGAGAGTTTGGAAAAGCGGGCCTGTGTGGCTTGCTTCTCGTGCCCCTTCGGCGCTGGCGCACATCGCGGGCGATGGGCCAGTCTCTCCAGAGTGTTTGTTGCTGCGGTGGTATTCGGCCTGAGCGATTACGGGCGTTTGCGCCTTCGGCAGCGCCGGCTTGCAGCCGCCGCTTCTCCCACCTGTATTGCGGGGCGATTATACCTTGCCGGACTGCGCGGCAGGCTTGGTAGTTGAGTCGCCGGGCAGGGGGAAACGCAGGATGACCTTGGTGCCGCCCAAGGTGCCGGCCTCCCAGTCGATGCGGCCCTGCAGGGCTTGTGCGCGGTGGCGCATGCCGGCGATGCCGCGCCCGGCCGCATCGTGGGTGGGGGCAAGGCCGGGGCCGTCGTCGGTGACGTCGAGCAGGAGTTCGTCGCCCACGGCGCGGATGCGCATGCGCACCTGTGCGGCATGGCCGTGGCGCAGGGCGTTGGTGATGGCTTCGCGGACGATGCGGAACAGGTGCAGGGTCTGGCGTTCGTCCAGGTCGGGATCGGGCGTGTCGACGTGTTGTTGCCAATCGAGCCGGCTGCCGCAGGCATCGAGCCGAGCTTCGGTTTCCTCGCGGACCTGACCGAGGGCTTGCAGCAGGGTGCAGGCGTCCTGGCGGCTGCGGCTGACCACGTCGCGGAAATCCTGCACCACGGCGCGAACCAGATCGGCTTGCTCGGGGCGTTCCAGCGAGTGGATGAGGTTCAACAGCTTGGCGCCGATGTCGTCGTGCAAGTCGTCCAGCAGGCGGTGACGTTCGCTTTCCGCGCCTTGCTGGCGTTCGTGTTGCAGCTGTGCGGCGGTGTCCTCGCGCAGGCGTTGCAGTTCGGTTTGCAGGGTGCGTGCGCGCAGCCACGATGCCAGTGCCAGACCGGCAAGGGCGACCAGCAAGATCAGCAGCAACGACAGGATTTCGAGCATGGCCGGATTATGCCGTGCGGGTGTCCATCATGGTGTGTCCTGTTCGGTGGTAGCTGTTGCGGCGGAAATCTGTTCGCGCAGGCTTTGCAGCATGGGGTGCTGCGCATCCAGTACGGTGGCGAAGATGGCCTGTGCTTGTTGCAGGGCATTGCGCGCTTCCAGCCACTTTTTTTGCACCATCAAGCCATGGCCGATGGCGGCCAGCAGGCGTGCGTGCATGATCTTGCTGGGGCCGTGGTTGTCGGTTTTCACCAGTGCTTCGCGCAGCAGTTGCAGGCCGGCTTCCGGCTGGTTGCTGTCGATCAAGGTCAGTCCCAGCCCTTCGACCGGCTTCAAGGCTTCGTGGTGGCTGGCCGCAGCGGTGTCCGCGCGCAAGGCGATGACTTCGCGGTAAAGGCGCTGCGCATCGGCGTAATGGTGCAGGTTGCGCTCAATGTCGGCGCGTACGTTCATCGCAATCAGGGTTTCCGGACTGGCATCGCCCAGCGTGCTGCGCAGGCCATCGACCACCGGGCCAATCAAGGCTTGTGCTTCATCAGCGCGTCCGGCCAGGTTGAGCGTGTTGCACAGCACGTATTGGGACATCAGCGTCCAGTAATGCTGCGGGCCGGAAACGCGCTCGCGTTCGCCCACGACTTGGCGAATGGCGGTTTCCGCCTCGGCATAGCGGCCCAGTTCGCGCAGGCGTTCGGCGTAGTCCATGCGCGTGAACATGGTGATCGGGTGGTCGCTGCCGAGCGCGGCATCTTCTTCGGCCAGCAAATCGCAAAAATCCGCCATGGCCTGCGCGTGTTCGCCGGTGCTGAACAGCAGCGAGGCGTAGCTTTGGCGGGCCTCGAACAAGCGTGGGTCGCCGGAGGGCAGGGTGGCGCGCGCGGCTTCCAGCACGGCACGGGATTCACGCAGCGCGGCGGCATCGTCACCGCGATACATCAGGTCATCAACATGCGCGGCGCGTGCATCCAGGTACGGGCGCGCGTCGCCACCGTGCGGCACGGGCGCGGACAGGATGGGTGCGAGCAGTTTGTCCGCTTCATCCAGTTGGCCGGACATTTGCAAGGCGCTGGCCAGAATGACGCGCAGGCGCACGGCATCCGGGTGTTGTGTGCCCAGCTCGGTTTCGGCAGTGGTGAGTGCTTGCCTGGCGATGGCCGCGCCGGTGTCGATGTCGCCCAGCGCGACGTAGGTGCGGGCCAGCGTCGCGGCCAGGGTGGCGCGTGCTTCGGTGCCCAGGCTGCGGTCGGTTTGCAGCTGGCGGCGGGCGGGGTCGAGTACTTCGGCGACGGTCAATGCACGCCCGCGTGCGTGCGCCGGGTCGGCGGACACCAGCATGTCGTTGAGGAAACGGTTGGCGGCGGCGGTTTCGGCGCTGCGCCGTTCGGCTTCGGCGCGTGCGCGCGATTCGGACAGCGCGTAATGGGTGGAGATGGCGGTGGCCGCGAGCAGCGCCAGCGCGGCAATGCCGAGGGCAGCGGCCAAGGTGCGATGGCGGCGCACGAACAGGCCGATGACATAACCGGCTGTGGGCGCGCGTGCGGCGATGGGTTGGCGCTGGCGCACCCGCTCCAGATCGGCGGCCAGTTCGGCGGCGGAGTCATAGCGTTGCGCGGCCTCGCTGGCCATCGCCTTCATCACCACGGTTTCGGTATCGCCGCGCGCTTGCGGCACGCGCCGCGACAGGCGTTCGACCCGCGTTTCGCGCAGCAGGGCCAGTGCCTCGATCACCGGTGAATCGGACAGGCCGGGATATGGCAATGTACCGCTGAGCAGTTGGTAGGCGATCACGCCCAGCGCATACACGTCCGAGCGCGGGTCGTCGAAGGCGCGTTCGCCACGCAATTGTTCGCGGCTCATGTATGGCACGCTGCCGAGTACCTGGCCTTCCAGTGTTGCGGTGGCATCGTCCTGCAGCAGGTGGGCGACGCCGAAATCGAGCACGTGCGGCTGGCCTTGCGCGTCGATCAGGATGTTGGCCGGCTTCAAATCGCGATGCACCACGCCGCGGCTGTGCGCGTAATGCACGGCGCGGGCGATGGCGGCCAGCACCGCGAGCCGCACGTCGATGCCGTGTGCCGGTTGTGCATTGGCCCAGGCCAGCAAATCCTGGCCGTGGATGCGCTCCATCGCCAGCCATGGCAGCGGGCCAACCTCGCTGTCGGCCACGCCTGCGGCGTACAGGCGCGCGATGTTGGGGTGTTCCAGCCGCGCCAGCAGTTCCGCTTCGCGTGCGAAGCGTTGGCGCGCGGACGCCGGCAGGCTGGGGCTGCGTAGCACTTTCAGCGCCACTTCGCGTGGCAGGCCACCTTCGCGGCCAGATAGACGCGGCCACTGGCGCCTTCGCCCAGCAGGCCAAGGATGGAATACGGGCCGATTTTGTCCGGCAGCTTGTCAAGCTCAAGCATGCGGATTCACCAGCCCGCGCCGCGCGGCTTCCAGGGTGGCCTCGGCGCGGCTGTTGACCTTGAGTTTGCGATAGACGTTTTTGACGAATTCGTGCGCGGTGTTGGCGCTGATGCCCAAGGCGGTGGCGACTTCGGCAATCTTGTAGCCCTTGGCGATCAGGGCCAGGGTTTCGCTTTCGCGCGGGCTGAGTTTCTGCGCGGGTTCTTCGGCCGGTTCCTCGTTGCCGAACACGCGCAGCAGACGGCGCGCGATGCTGGCCGACAACGGCGGTTCGCCATTGGCGATGCCGCGCAAGGCTTGCATGGTTTTTTGCGCGGCTGGTCTTTCAACAAATAACCGTTTGCTCCGGAGCGCAGCGCGGGGAACAGGTGATGATCATCCGCATAGATTGTGGTGACGACGATCTGGCAGGCTGGCTGGCGGCCGGCGAGGGCGCGGATCAGTTCCAGCCCGGAGCCATCGGGCAAGCCCAAGTCCACCAGCGCGATGTCCGGGGTTTCGGCTTGCACGTGGTGCAACGCGGCGGACAGCGTATCGGCATGGGTCACGCGGATGCCGGGGAAGCATTCGGCCAGCGTTTCCACCAGCCAATCGGCCAGCGTTGTCTGGTCTTCGAGTACCAGCCCGGTTTTCATTCGCCTTCCCCATCGTGCGGCCCGTGCAGGTTCGGCGGCGGCGCGGGCCGCGTCAAGCGCCGCCGGTGGCTTACCCCCTGAACAGGTTATGGGCGCATGCGCGGCGTTCGCCTAACGTGCGTTGGAGCCAGCGGCGGGGTGCCGCAGGGCGAACATGCAAGGCCAAGGGGAAAATCATGAAAACCGGATTGAAGCTGCTCATTTGCGCGGGCCTGCTGGCGGCCACCTCTGCCCACGCCGGTCGTCTCATTGGTGGCCCCGGCAACGTCACCCTGGATGCGTCAGGCCAGGCACCTAAAACCGTGGTGTCGGCGCAAGCGCCCACCGGCCGCTACGTGAAGGGCGCCACCAAAATCGTCGTGCCGGTGGTCGCCATTGCGTTCGAGAGCCGTGCCATGGGCAGTGCCACCAGTACCTACATCGGCAGGAACCAGAACTTTGAAGCTCGCTTGTCGGGCGTTGACGATGACGTATTCCAGTCCATCGCCAACCAGGCGCAGGACATCGTCGAGGCGGATCTGCGCGCGCAAGGGTTCGAGCTGCTGCCACGCGATGCCGTCGATCAGGAGCCGCGCTACGCCGGCATTGCCAAGAAAGGCGTTGCGGGTGTGGAAACCAAGGATGATTTCATGTCCGGTGTCGGCGGCAACGGCAGCTTCGAACCGCTGGTTCACCGCTGGCAACCGCCCATTCTGGGGTACGGGCATGAGGGGCTTGTTCAGTGAACACTCCACGCTGGTGCATCTGGCGCGCGATACCGGCAAGACCGTGGTGCTTTATCGCTTCAAGGTGCAGTTCGCCGATGTTGACGCGAAGAGCGGCGTCGTCTTCTCCAAACTGAAAGGTAAAACCAACCTCCATCTGGCGGGGGCCGAAGTGGGCATCTTCACCCCGGCCAACACGATGGGGGCGATGTTCAATCTGGATGACAACCTTTCCTCTGGCGTGGGCTTCACCAGCGACGTGAGTGGCAATGATGATGGCGACAACCGCATCGTTGCCGACCCGGCGGCCTATGAAGACGGCAGCCTGAGGCTGATCAAGGCGGTTTCGCAGCAGTTCGCCGCTGCAATCAAGAAGGGGCAGTAACCGCAACCCGGCGTGAGCCTTTGAAGCGATACCTGCCACGCCACCAGCACGCAGCACCACGCGGCACCATACAAGGGGGAGACGACATGAACATCAAGAGGATCGCACTGGCCAGCCTGCTGGCCGCAAGCGGCACCGCCATTGCCGGCAATACGCCCGATGCCAGCGTGGGCAAGAAACTGGACGCGATCGGCTTGAAGTACAACGTGGACGAAGACGGCGACTACCGGCTGGTGATGAGCGGGCTGGAGGGTGACCGCACGCAGTTGGTCATCGTGCGCTCGTCGGTGGAGACGCTGGGTAACTACCGCATCCGCGAGGTGTGGGCGGCGGCGGGCAAACTGCCGGCAGCCGAAGATGCCAAGGGCATCGCCAGCATCGCGGCCATATCGAAGGGCGCATTGATGGACGCCAACGACAAGAAGCTGGGCGGCTGGGTGCTGAAGGGCAAGGAAGCGGATGAGACGCTCTATTACGTTGCGCAAATCCCCGCCGACATGGGCAGCGACGATCTGGAAACCGTGATTGCCAGCGTGGCGAAGTCGGCGGACACCCTGGAACAATCGGTTGAAGGCATCAACGGCACGCCGAAGGACAAGTATTGATCGCCTGCCCGCTGCAAGCGGCCAGCCAGCCATGCATGCGAGGGATCGCGGACGGGTTCTGGTTGCTTCGGTCCGCCAATACTCATGCGCAAATATTTGCATGCAGGAATGCCGTGGCTCGCGACGTGTTTGGCGTCGCGAGCCACGGCGTTCCTGCAAATGGCAGGCCGGAACAATAGAATAGGTGGGCACCGCCTTCTGCGGGCGCATTCCCCTTTTTTGACCCTGATCCGATGAATCCCGCAAAACCTCCGTCCATGCGCAGGATGGCCCTGTTGCTGGGCGGGTTGGCCATGTTCGGCCCGTTCTCCATCGACGCCTTCTTCCCGGCCTTCCCGCAGATGGCTGCGAGCCTGCGCACCGATGCGGTGGCGATGCAGCAGACCGTCAGCGTCTATCTGCTGGCCTACGCGCTGATGAGCGTGGTGCATGGGCCGCTGTCCGATGCGCGGGGGCGGCGCTGGGTGATCCTGGCCGGATTGGTGGTGTTCGTGGCGGCATCGGCCGGGTGCGCGCTGTCGCCGAACCTGCCGGCTTTGCTGGTGTTTCGTGTCGTGCAGGGGCTGTCGGCGGGCGCGGGCATGATCGTCGGTCGCGCGGCGATCCGCGACCTGTACGACGGCGACGATGCGCAGCGCCTGATGAGCCAGGTATCGATGATCTTCGGCATCGCCCCGGCGATTGCGCCGATCATTGGCGGCTGGCTGCTGGGCGTGGGGCAGTGGCCGTGGATTTTCTGGTTCCTCACCGCGTTTTCGGCGGTTTTGCTGCTGGCAGTCGCAGTGTGGATGCCGGAAACGCATCCGCCACACGCACGGCAGCCGCTGACGCCGCGCAAGTTGCTGCGCGACTACGCCGGCATCCTGCGCAACCGGCGCTTCCTGCGCTTGGCGCTGGCGGGTTCGCTGGCGTTTTCGGGCATCTTTCTGTACATCGCCTCCGCGCCGGTGTTCGTGATCGAATTGCTGGGCTTGGGCGAACGCGACTTCGCGTGGTTGTTCATTCCAACCATCGGCGGCATGACACTGGGTGCGTTTGTTTCCGGGCGCGCAGCCGGGCGCATGCGTGGCGAAACACAATGCCGCATCGGCTACGCCTGCTGTGGCGCGGCAGCACTGGCGAATCTGGCGTACAGCGCGCTGGCCACCAAGCTGGTGGTGCCGTGGGCGGTGCTGCCATTGTTCGTTGGTGGTTTCGGCATGGCCTTGATCTTCCCGATCCTGTCGCTGGCGGTGCTGGACATGTACGCGCGGCATCGCGGCGCGGCGTCCTCGTTGCAGGCATTCCTGCAATTGGCGATCAGCGCAGTGGTGGCCGGCGTGCTCTCGCCGCTGTTGAGCCACCACCCGGCAGGGTTGGCGCTGGGGTTCGTGGTGTTCTTCCTGTTGGGCTGGGGTTGCTGGCGCTGGGAAATGCGCGTGGCCAAGCGCAAGCTGCCGGATTGCCCGCGTGAAGCGGCGGCCTACGAACCCACTGAGCCGATGTAGCGTGCATCTTCATTCTCGCCAATCCGGAGCCGACATGTCGATCAATTCCAAAGCCCGCCGCGACGCGAAAAAGCGCAAGGCACAGAAGGAACGCAACCTGCGCCAGGCCAATGCGCCCAAGGTGGAGGGCCACGCCGAACTGCGCAACCAGGCCGGTGAACTGGTCGCCGGTATCGTCCGTCGCGGCCATGTGTGGTTTCTCGGCATGGACGGACGCATGGCCGGCAGCTCCGACAGCGCCGCCGAGGTGTTCGCCTTGCTCAAGCGCGTCGGCAAAACCTGCGAAGCCGAAGGCATGCCGGTGCGCATGGTCTATTCCGACGAACTGCGCGACACCGCCGTGATCGAAGCCGCCGCGCAAGGCCTCACGCTGGACGAATACGATGCAAAGCTGGAAGCGGAAATCGCCTTGCGTGGCGAGGAAGCAACGCAGATAGATGCGCCGCGCAGTCAGGACAAGGCCGAATAGCCGGAGCCTTGCTGTTGCTGTTGTTGTTGTTTCGGCTTTTGATTTTTGGGCCCCCTTGAGGCGTGGCAAGGCTGGCGGGACAAACCCGAAGGGCGGCGCGCATGGATGCGCGCCGTTTTCTTAGCCGCAGGATGCGGCTTAAGAAAATTCCCGCTGGCCTTGCGAACCCGTCGCGCAGCGACGGGCGCGCCGTCGGGGTGTGTTTTCTTTGGTTACTTTCTTTGCACAAGCAAAGAAAGTAACCCGCGCGTCAGCGCGGAACGCTTTGGCTTTTCTGCGCTTGAAGCAATATCGCAGCGGAAGCAGCGCTGGCTCCGGCGCACCCCCACCCCAGCCCCCCCCCGTGAAGGGGGAGGGGGCTAAAAGCGGCGTGTCGTGCATTGAGATGACTTCCTCCAAGCGCCGCTCGGCAGGTTATTTCGCAGCAGCCTCCGCAGCCGTCGCCTGCCAACCGCAAGTCTTGCCCTCGTTCTGCTGCTTCAACCACGCATCCAGCGGCGCGAAATATTCCAGTAACGGCGCAGCATCCAGCTTGTCCTCGCCCGTCAAGTCCTTCAGCGTGGCCTGCCACGGCTGGCTGGAACCCTTTTCCAGCATCGCCCAGAACTTCTGCCCTGCGGCCTTGTCGCCATAGAAACTGCATTGGTACAGCGGCCCGGTATGGCCAGCGGCATCGCACAAGCCCTTGTAGAACTGGAACTGCAACACGTGCGAGAGGAAATAGCGCAGGTACGGCGTGTTGCCCGGCACGTGGTATTTCGCGCCGGCGTCGAAGAACTCTTCGCCGCGCGGCGAAGCCGGGGCCACGCCCTGGTATTGCGCCTTCAGCTTCCACCATGCGGCGTTGTAGTTCTCCGGCTTGATCGAACCATCGAACACACCCCAGCGCCAGTGGTCGATCATCAGCCCGAACGGCAGGAACGACACCTTTGCCAGCGCCATGCGCATCTGCGCGTTGACCAGCGCCTGTTGGTTGTCCTGCGGCGCGGCGACCAGGCCGGCGGTGTGCAGGTATTGCGGCGTCATCGCCAGCACGATGGTGTCGCCGATGGCCTCGTGGAAACCGTCGTTGGCGCCGCCCTGGAACAGCGGCGGCTGCTTGTTGTAGGCCAGGTCGTAATAGATGTGGCCCAGCTCGTGGTAGATGGTGGTGAAGTCTTCCTCGTTCGGCTGGATGCACATCTTGGTGCGCACGTCGCCGGCCATGTCGATGTCCCAGGCGCTGGCGTGGCAGACCACGTCGCGGTCCAGCGGCTTGATGAACTGGCTCTTTTGCCAGTAGCTGTCCGGCAGCTTGGGCATGCCCAGGCTGGTGTAGAAGTCCTGCGCGCGCTCGGTCATCTGCTTGGCCACGGCAAGGTTTGCAGCGCGCTCGGCGGCGAACAGTTGCGCGGTGGTCGGGTTGGGGCCGACCTTTTTCAGTTCGGCCAGGTAGTCGGTCTGATACTGCTTCTGCAATGCGCCGGTAATGTCCAGTTCGCCGGCATTGCGGTAGGGCTGCAACAGGTCCCACAGGTTGCCCCAGTCCTGCTGCCACATGTTGCCGGTCAGGTGCGCCGGCAGCAGGCCACCTTCGACTTCGCCGCGCGCGCCGTATTCCTTGACCAGTTGCGTGCGCGTGTAGCAGTGCAACTGTTCGTACAGCGGCTTGATCTGGCTCCACAGGCGATCGGTTTCGTTGGCGATCTCGGCCGGTGGCATGTCGTAGCCGCTGCGCCACATTTCGCCGGCATCGGCGTAGCCCATTTCCTTCGCGCCGGTGTTGACCAGTTCGGCGAAGCGCGTGTAATCGGCCTTCATCGGCACCGAGATGGTGTGCCAGCCTTGCCAGGCGTCCAGTTGCTTGTCGTAGTCGCGGTTGTTGGCCAGCACGGCGGACAGTTCGCCGATTTGCCGGCACTTGCCATCGGTGCAATAACTGCCGGCACCGTACATGCCGCCCATGCGTGAGGAGATTTCGGCCAGTTCCGCCAGTTGCGCCGGATCCTTTGGCGCGGGCATCGCGGTCATCTGCTTGAGCAGGCGCAGGGCGCGCGCGGTTTCCGGGGTCATCTGCTGGCCGTCGAAGTGCTTGGCCTGTTCGATCCAGTTGTTGAGCTGAGCCAGGTAGCGTTCGTTGTATTTGGCTTCCAGCAACTGGCTGTCGTCGTTGATGTAGGTGGCAGCCAGCCATTGCGAGGCTGACACTTCCGGGTACAGCTTGCGGTATTCGTCATTGACGCGGGTGACGAATTCGTCGGCGGTTTCGCCCTTGGGCGTGGCGGGCGCGTTGGCTTTTTCTTCCTTCTTGCAGGAGGACAGCCCGGCAAGGCAGGCGCTGGCGATCAGGACGGACAGCAGGCGGCGGTGGTTCACAGGGGATTCCCGTCAAAGGGTGGTCGGGGACCGGAAGCGGCAGGCTAGTGGCCAGCGTCAAACCGTGCAAGGGTCAGATGGCGGGCGGGCGAAGGCATCGCGGATGCGCTGGCGCAGGCGTTGCGCACGGCGTGCGATCTTGCGCCGGCGCAGGCCCGGCAGCCAGCGCGACAGCGGCAGGATTTCCTTGCCGGTAACGGTCGACTTGGCATCCACGCAAACCAGGCGTACGCCGGCGGCTGCGGGCAGCACGACGAAATTTCCGGCGTTGAGGTCGAACAAGGGGATGCCGCGTTCGATCAGGAAATGTTCGAAGTCATCGACTGCCGCGCACAGGGCGTCGGCGCTGTATTCGGCGGGGGCGTATTCGGCGGGGCCATTGAACAGGTGCGCATACAGGCTGCGCGCCGGTTGGCCATCGGGCAGGCGCAGGCAGCGGCAGCGCAGTGCCTCGCCCCAGCGAGTTGCCACGATGTCTTTGCAAGCGGCGAAGCGTTCGCCGATTTCGTCGCCATGACGTTGCTGCAGGCGTTGCCAGGCGCGCAGTTCGACATGGTTTTCGTCGAAGCGCGGCCAATGCCGCGCCAGCCAGCGGCGCAGGCCTTGGCGCGCGCCGACGCGGGTGCGTGCATCGACGGGCAGTTCGAACTTCAGGCAATGTGCCGGGTCATCCGGGTCGATCGCGCACAGGCGGTTGGCGCCGTGGGCGATCACCTGCAGCTTGGCCCAGCGCGGGTCGTCGGAGGGATTCATCGTGGCAGTGTGCCGCAGCAGGTGCGGGTATGGAATGTGGCGAATCAGGCGATGGGCAAGCCGCGTTCCTGCAGCCGCGCCGCGCCGACAGGGAGGCGCCGGGGTAATGAGCGCGTCGCAACGCGGAATGATTTTTCCACGTCAGGCGATGGGCAAACCACGTTCCTGCAGCCACGCCTTTGCATCACCGGCATCCTGCTCGAACCAAGCGCGGGTGGAACCCAGGCGAAACGAATATCCCCACGCATCCATGTCGGCCATCAGTCGCTCGCTGCCGACGCCGGGCAGGCGCGCGGCCAGCACGATCTGCAGGCAGCAGGTGGCGTCTTCTTCGATGTCCGAATCGGTGGCATCGGTATGCACCGCTGCGCGCCGCTGCGGCGGCAGCACGATCAGGTGGCCCGCTTCGTGCAGCAGTGAATGCACGGGCGTGTCGTCGCGCACATAGACATTGCTGGCGATCACCCCGGCTTCGGGCTCGCCCCAGAAACTGCCGGGGATCTTCTCGCCGTCGCCGACGCGATGCAGTTGCAGCTCGAAGCCGGCCAACAGCGCATGCAGATCGTCGAAGGCGACATCACCCACGCGCAGCACGGGCGCGGCATCGGTGTCGATGGCGACTTCGGGTTCGGTGAAGCGGTGCATGGGAGTGATGTGGTTTGAGCTGTTTTTTGCTCGTCATTCCCGCGCAGGCGGGAATGACGAGCAAAAAGCGAACGCCGGGTCGAGGCGCGTCAGCTTTCCGGCAGCGCGACGGAAATATCCAGCACGTCGTGGTCGCCGTCCTTGACCAGGTCCACCTTGACCGCATCCACATCGACGTTGACGTACTTCTTGATCACGTCCAGCAGTTCGCGGCGCAGCAGCGGCAGGTAGTCGGGGCCGCCGCGCGCGCTGCGTTCCTGCGCGATGATGATCTGCAGGCGGCTCTTGGCGGTTTCGGCGGTGTTCTTCTTGGTCTTGAGGAAATCGAAGATACCCATGCCTCAACCCCCGAACAACTTGCTGAAGAAACCCTTCTTCTCCAGGGTGACGAAGCGCATCGGACGATCCTCGCCCAGCAGGCGGGCCACGGTGTCGTCATAGGCCTGGCCGGCCGGTGATTCCAGGTCCAGGATCACCGGTTCGCCCTTGTTGGAAGCATTGAGCACGTCGCCGGATTCGGGGATCACGCCGATCGCCTTCAGGCCCAGCACTTCTTCCACGTCCTTGATGCTGAGCATCTCGCCACCCTCGACGCGCGCCGGGTTGTAGCGGGTCAGCAGCAGGTTGGCCTTCAGCGTTTCGCCGCCTTCGGCCTTCTTCGTCTTGGAATCCAGCAGGCCGAGGATGCGGTCGGAGTCGCGCACGCTGGACACTTCCGGGTTGACCACGACCACGGCCTGGTCGGCGAAATACATCGCCAGGTACGCGCCTTTCTCGATGCCGGCCGGTGAATCGCAGACGACGAAGTCGAAGCCGTCGGCGTCCAGGTCCTTCAGCACTTTCTCGACGCCTTCCTTGGTCAGCGCATCCTTGTCGCGGGTCTGCGAGGCGGCCAGCACGTACAGCGTGTCGAAGCGCTTGTCCTTGATCAGCGCCTGCTTCAGCGTGGCTTCGCCTTGGGTGACGTTGACGAAGTCATAAACCACGCGGCGTTCGCAGCCCATGATCAGGTCCAGGTTGCGCAGGCCGACGTCGAAGTCGATGACGGCGACCTTCTTGCCGCGCCGGGCCAGGCCCACGGCGATGCTGGCGCTGGTGGTGGTCTTGCCGACGCCGCCCTTGCCGGACGTGACTACGATGATTTCAGCCAATGGTGTTCTCCTTGTCGTTCTTGTCGTTGCATCCCGCGCAGGTCATTCCTGCAGGGCGATCTTGAGTTGGTCATTTTCCAGCCATACCTGCACCGGCTTGCCGCGCAGTTCCTTCGGTACTTCGTCCAGCACTTTGTAATTACCGGCAATGGCGACCAGTTCGGCGTTGAAATCGCGACAGAAGATGCGCGCGCTGGCGTCGCCTTGCGCGCCGGCCAAGGCGCGGCCGCGCAAGGTGCCATAAACGTGGATCGAGCCGTCGGCGATGACCTCGGCACCGGCGCCGACGGCGGCCAGCAGGGTCAGGTCGCGATTTTCTGCGTAGAGCTGCTGGCCGGAACGGACCGGGGATTTGTGCACCAGGCCGGGTTTGCTCGCAGTGGCAGGTTTTGGCGGCGGTGGCGCAGGTTCGGCTTGTCTGGTGGCACGTGGTGGCGGGGCAGGTTGCGGCGCCGTTTCAGAGTATTCGTACTGCGCGCGGAACTTGGCCAGCAGCGGCAGGCCAAGTTGTTCGGCGAGTTGCTCGATCTCGCGGGTGCCGTAAGCCAGTGCCACCGGCAGCACGCCGGCGGCGCGCAGGCCGTCCAGCAGTGCCTGGGCGGTTGCCGTGTCCGGCGTCTTCGCCAGCCCGCCGAAGTCGATGATCACCGCAGCGCGGCCGAACAGCTTGGGCGCGCGTTCGACGCGTTCACGCATTTCGCGTGCAAGTGCTTGCACATCCAGCGTGCGCACGCGCAGGTTGGCAATGCCGACCTGGCCGATCTTCAGTTCGCCGGCTTGCTCGTAGCCGGTGGACGCGGGATTGGCGCTCATGTGCCGGTGTGCCTTTCGCCGGCCGCTTGCGGCAGCGCGCGCGCGCGCGTCCACGGCTGGTCGGGCAGGTTGTTGCCGTAGGTTTCGCGCACCCAGGGGTAGCTGCACATTTCCTTCAGCAGCATGCTGGCGCGTACATCGACCCCGGGCATGATGTGCTGGCCGACTTCCTTGAAGCCGAAGCTGCCATGGAACAGCAGCGCCGGGTCGGCACCGTGGTCGATGAACACTTCGCAGGCCAGCAGCGGATAGCGCAATTCGGCGAAGCTTTGCACGTCGGCGTAGAAGGCGCGGCCGACGCCACCGCCGCGACGGCGGCTGGCCACGACGATGCGATCAATGTAGAAGAATTCCGGGTAGCGCTCGCGGAACCAGGCGAAGTTGCTGCTGTCGTGCGCATCGCCCGACCCGTAGCCGATCAGGAAACCGGACAAGTTGCCATCGCGTTCGGCGACGCGGAAATACTCGGCCGTTTCGTAGAAGCGGCGCAGCCGCGCCGCGTCCAGCGGCAGGATCGCCAGGCCGGCGTTGTTGTTCAAGGCAAGGACGGAATCCAGCTCGTGCTCGCGCACGTCGCGGATGACGATCGACATTCAACATCTCCAGGAAACAGATGGGCCACGGCCCGATGCGGATTATCGCATGGGTGCCGGGTGGTCGGTGTTGACGATGCTTTAACGAAGGGGTCAGAGGGCAGGGGCCAGCTCCCTCCATGACTTCCGGCCAGCGTGCAATGCACGCGATGCCCCTAAGATGCCCACATGTGGTCACGCCTGAGCCATACCCGTTTGCTGCGCGCTGCCGGCCTTTATACGTGGGCCCTGGTGGGGATTCCCATTGTCGGCAATGCGTGGTTCCTGCCGCCGTCCAGCGGCGCGGGCGAGCAGGGCATCAACGTGCCGATGGCTCTGGTCGCCTATCTGGCTTTCGGCGGCTGCTACTGGCTGGCCACGCGCGGACTGGGCGAGCGCCTGCAGCCGAAACCGTCCGCGCTGGACCTGCTGTTGCTGGTGGTGTTGACCTCGGCGGCGGTAGCGCTGGGGTTTTACACCCAGACCGGCCTGAGCGCGGTGCTGATGCTGATCGTGGCCGGGGTGCTGCCGTGGCTGCTGGACCTGCGCCTGGCGGTGGCCTGGCTGGTGCTGGCGCACGTGGCGCTGGTGCCTTCTTTCCTGGTGCTGGAGGACTTCGGCTTCTGGGATGCGGTGTTCCAAGTCACCTTCTATACCGGCTTCGCCGCCTTCGTGCTGATCACCGCCTGGGTGGCGCGCCAGCAGGCCAGCGCCCGTGACGAGCAGCGCCGCCTCAATGCCGAATTGCGCGCCACCCGCGCATTGCTGGCCGAAAGCGTGCGGGTCAACGAACGTACCCGCATCTCCCGCGAACTGCATGACCTGCTCGGCCACCACCTGACCGCGCTGAGCCTGAACCTGGAAGTGGCCGGCCACATCACCGAAGGCCGCGCCCAGGAACACGTCAAGCAGGCCCACGCCTTGGCACGGCTGCTGCTGACCGACGTGCGCGAGGCGGTCAGCCAGTTGCGCGAAGGTGACCACATCGACCTGGCCGCCGCCTTGCTGCCGCTGGCCGAAGGCGTGCCGGCGCTGGCCATCCACATGGACATCGCCCAGCCACTGGCGCTGGACGACCCCGAGCGCGCCCATGTGCTGTTGCGCTGTACCCAGGAAATCATCACCAATGCCGTGCGCCACGCCGGTGCCCGCAACCTGTGGATCAGCTGCCGCAGCGACGGCGGGCGCATCACCATGCAGGCGCGCGACGATGGTCGTGGCGCTGACCGCGTGGTCGCCGGCAACGGCCTACGCGGCCTGCGCGAGCGCTTGCGCCAGCACGGCGGAGACGTGACCATCGACACCCGGCCCGGCGGCGGTTTCCACCTGTCGCTGTGGCTGCCCACCGGGGGCAACGAACCTTTCGCCACCTTGCATGCCGACGAGGAAGAAATGCAGACGGATCCAAACGCAGGCCCGCGAACCCGCTTCCTTGCCGGAGGCCCGGCATGATCCGCGTCTGCCTGGTGGACGACCAGACCCTGGTGCGGCAAGGCATCCGCTCGCTGCTGGCGCTGGACGATGGCATCGAAGTCATCGCCGAGGCCGCCGACGGCCAGCAGGCGGTCGAACTGATCCCGCAGGTGAAACCCGACGTGGTGCTGATGGACATGCGCATGCCGGTGATGTCCGGGTTGGAGGCGCTGCAGGCGCTGGCCCGGGCCGGGCAATTGCCGCCTTCGATCATCCTGACCACCTTCGATGACGACCAACTGGTGCTGGCCGGGCTGAAGGCCGGGGCCAAGGGCTACCTGCTCAAGGACGTGTCGCTGGAACAACTGGTCGGGGCCATCCGCACCGTGGCCGAAGGCGGCTCGCTGGTGCAGCCGGCCATGACCCAGCGCCTGCTGTCCGGGCTGGAGCACATGCGCAACGACTTCGTCAGCCTGGACCGGCCCGACCCGCTGACCGACCGCGAAACCGAGATCCTGCGGCTGATGGCCAGCGGCTTCTCCAACAAGGAGATCGCCAATTCGCTGGGCGTGGCCGAGGGCACGATCAAGAACCATGTGTCCAACATCCTGAGCAAGCTGGGCGTGCGGGATCGGACTCGGGCCGTGTTGAAGGCTTTTGAGCTGCAGTTGGTTTGAGGATTCGGACGGCTGGATAGTCGGTTATTCGTTGCAGCTCGCCGTCGCGACGGCCTCATTGCCCAGGAGGCGGGTGATCTGCGGGGGCGCGGCGCGATGTGAGGATTTCGTTCACGCCCCCCAATTCGCGCGAAATACCATGCAGGTGGCTGACCTTGCACCATTCATCCTGCTACGATTGGCGCCTGCTTCTTGATCACATGGCCACGGCACCGGCCCGGAGACTGTTGAATGACCCGTTTCATCGAGTTCCTGATTGCACTTGGGCTGGTATTGGCGCTGTTCCTGGTGGTCGGGCTGGTATTGCCGTCCAAGCGCCATCTGGAAGACAGCGTCGAGACCAACCGCAAGATGACCATCGTCTATGACACGCTGAACAACGTGCACAGGCTGAAGGATTGGAGCAATCTGCTGCCGAAGAATCCGGCCGAGCTGTCCTACTCCGGCGGCAGCGGCAACAACACCGGCGTCGGCGCACGCGTCGATTTCGCCTCCAAGACCCTGCCGCAGTGGAAGAAGGGCAGCTGGGAAATCGTCGAAAGCGAGGCCCCCGCCGGCGTCGGCAGCCCGGCCAAGGTCGGCTTCGCCATCGTCGATGGCCGTTCGGGCAGCGACAAGAAGACCACCTTCAGCCTGACGCCGGCCGGCAAGAACGACCGCAACGTCAAGATCACCCAGCGTTACGACGTGACCTACGGTTTCAACCTGTTCGGTCGTTACATGGGCATGTATCTGGGCAGCCACGTTGGCGACCCGATGAAGGCTGGCCTGGCCAAGCTGACCAACCTGCTGGCCACCGTGCCGAACTTCGACTATCGCATCGAAGGCAGCAAGCTGACCGATCTGAAGATCGTTGACCTGCCTGCCGAAGACTTGCTGTTCGTCAACGCAGGCAACATCGACCGCAACAACGACACCATCAAGACCTCGATCAAGCAGAACCAGGAATGGATCAAGCGGGTGATGGAGTCCAACGGCCTGGAGCCGGCCGGCCCGGTGCGCATCATCACCACCGATTTCGGCAGCGAGAAGTACGCCTTCGACGTGGCCCAGCCGGTGCGCAAGAGCGGCGCCAAGCCGGCCCCCGCCAAGCCCGTCGAGGACAAGGCTGATGAAAAGGCCGATGACAAGGCCGTGGAAACCGCGGCCTCGGCTGGCGCGCTGAAGGTCAGCACCTCCGGTACCCCGGTCGAATACGTGCACAAGGATGCCGTCAAGTCTGCCTACGCCAGCTATACCGGCTACATGGCCGAGCTGGACGCCGTGCGCAGCTCCATGCGCGCTTGGGCGATGACCAACGGCTACGAAGTGACCGACCGCCCCTACGAATCGTGGAAGAGCGGTGTTGATGGCGCGTTCTCCGCCGATGGCAAGTTCGACGTGTACTGGGCCATCAAGCAGTAAGCCCGAGTGGCCCTTCGCGAAACGCCGCAGATTGCGGCGTTTCGCCTATCTGCATACCTGCAGAACCGCCCCCGGTCATTGGCAGGAAGCCGCCCCCTCACCAGACGAGGCTTTTCCCTTCGATGTTCCACGACCGTCGTCAACGCAAACCTTCTCTGCTGGCCTGCCTCGGCGGGCTGCTGGCCGCCGCCGCTGTCGCGTTGTCTGCCTATGCGGCGCATGGCGCAAGCGATGCGACCGCGCAATCGCATTTGCAGACCGCATCGCTCTACGCTTTCGGCCACGGTATTGCCTTGGCGGCGCTGGCCCCGGCGACCACGCGCCGGCTGGGCAAGCTGGCTTTGTACCTGTTGCTGCTGGGCGTGCTGCTGTTCTGCGGCAGCCTGGCTTTGAACGTGCTGGCAGGGACTGCAACCAAGCTGGCCCCGATTGGCGGCACCGCGCTGATCCTCGCTTGGCTGCTGTGGGCGGTGGATGCAGCGCGGCGGTAGTTGTCCACGGTCCAGCCGATGAAACTCCTCGCTTTCGAGACCGCCACCGAAGCCTGCTCCGTCGCCTTGTCCATTGATGGCGACATCGTCGAGCGTTTCGAAATCGCGCCGCGCCGGCATGCGGAGCTGTCCTTGCCGTGGGCCGGGCAACTGCTGGCAGAGGCCGGCATCGCCAAGTCGCAACTCGATGCCATCGCGGTTGGCCGCGGCCCCGGTGCGTTCACCGGCGTGCGCCTGGCCGTGGCGCTGGTGCAGGGTATTGCCCTGGCGCTGGATCTGCCCGTGCTGCCGATATCGACCTTGCGTGCGCTGGCGGCGCAAGGGGAGGGGCGGGTGCTCGCCGCCATCGACGCGCGCATGGGTGAAATCTATGTCGCCGCGTTCCAGCGACAAGGCGATGACCTGATTGCCAGCAGCGACGAAACCTTGATCGCGCCGGCGCAATACCTGCTGCCGGGGCAGGGCAACGACTGGATCGGCGTCGGCACCGGCTTCGCGGCCGAATCCGGTGCGTTGCAATCGCAATTGGGCAGCCGCTTCGCCCATGTCGATGCCGCCGCACTGCCGCATGCCGCCGACGTGGCCCGACTGGCAGCGCTGGACTTCGCCCAAGGCAAGGCGATCAGCGCCGATTTGCTGGAGCCGGCCTACCTGCGCAACAACGTGGCGCTGACCTTGCAGGAGCAACAAGCCCTGCGCGCATCACGTTAGAACCTGTCCGCGATCTTGCTGCGCTTGCCAGATGACGCGCGTGCGGTGCTCGAAATGCTCATGTACTTGTGTACATTGCGCTTTCTGCGCTCCGTCACGCACCATCCGGCTGCGCTCGCGATAGATCGGGGGCACGTTCTCAGGCATCCGCCAACTGACGTCGCAACTGTGCCGCGCGCGCCACCACTGGCGGCGGGGTGTCTTCCTCGGGCACCGACAGCAGGCGCAAGTGGCGCAGCCAGCGGCCGATGCGCGGCGAGCCGGTCAGCGCCACCACCGGGATCGACAGCACCATGCCGGCAATCACCGGCGACATCCACATCGCGATCTGCGGCGACACCATCCACGCGGCCACGCCGGCCAATGCGCCGAACACGCTCAGCCCGCCATAACGGCGCACCAGGCTGGACAGCGGCACGCTGCCATCGTCGCGGCGCTGCGCTTCCCAGCCCGAATCCTTGCCGGCCAGCACTTCGGCCAGCCCGCGTGATTGCACGAACATCGTCACCGGGGCCATCAACGCGGCCAGCGCGGTTTCCAGCAGCATGCTCAACAGGCAGCGCAGCGCACCGCCGCAGCCCTGGCGCAGGCGGCGATAGGTGCAGGTGGCGAGGAAACCCAGCGCCTTCGGCGCCAGCAGCACGAACATGGTGAAGCCGAACACCCACAGGAAGCGTTCCGGCCCGTCGGCTTCCACCGCGCCGGCGGCGGATGAGGTCAACCGCGCCTGCAACGGAATCGCCAGCCCGACCAGCATCAGCATCGCCCACATCGGCGAGGTGAAGTAATGCGCGATGCCCAGCCCCAGGTGCAGGCGGTTGATCCAGTGCAGCCCCTTTGCACGCAAAATGCCGCCGTGCTGGATGTTGCCCTGGCACCAGCGACGGTCGCGCACCAGCATGTCGGTCAACGACGGCGGGCCTTCCTCATACGAACCACTCAGGCCCGGTGCCATGTGCAGCGCCCAGCCGCCACGGCGCATCAATGCCGCTTCGACGAAATCATGGCTGAGCACGTTGCCGGCGAATGGCTTGCGGCCTTGCAGTTCCGGCAAGCCGGCGTGGGCGGCGAAGGCGGCGGTGCGGATGATCGCGTTGTGGCCCCAGTAGTTGCTTTCCGCACCCTGCCACCAGGCGATGCCATAGGCCATCACCGGGCCATACACGCGCCCAGCGAACTGCTGCATGCGCGCGAACAGGGTGCGGCCGTTGACGATCACCGGCAGCGACTGGATCAGCGCGACTTCCGGGTTGCGCTCCATTGCCGCGGCCAGGCGCACGATGGTGCGGCCGGTCATCAGGCTGTCGGCGTCGAGGATCAGGAACTGCGGATACGCGCCGCCGAAACGCCGCACCCAGTCGGCGATGTTGCCGGCCTTGCGTTCGGCATTGTCGCTGCGGCGACGGTAATACACGCGGAAATCATTGCCCAGGCGCTGGCGCAATTCGTGGAAGGCCTGTTCCTCGGCCGGTTGCAGCGCCGCGCGGTTGGTGTCGCTGAGCACGAAGAAATCGAACTGCGCGCCTTGCCCGGTGGCGGCCACCGATTCGCAGATGGCTTGCAGGCCGGCGAGCAGGCGTTGCGGGTCTTCGTTGTAGGTGGGCATCAGCAGCGCGGTACGCACGCCGACCCGTGGCAGTTCATCGTCGGCACGGATGCCCAGTGCGTTGACGTCGCGGCGGAACAGCACCAGGAAGAAGCCGGCCAGCGTGCTGGTGAAGCTCAGTGCCACCCAGCCGAACAAGGCGATGAACAACAGCACCAGCAGTGCTTCCAGCACCATCAGCCCGCCGGCATGCAGCGCCCACCAGATTTGATAGGCCGCGATCACGGTCAACAAGATCGCACCGCCGATCACCCAGAGCCGGCGCAGGCCGATGTTCGGCGGTGAAGTCGGCAGTGTGTGTGTTGACAGCACGCCTTCGTGCAGCGATTGCACCGGCATCGGCAAGGGACTTTCCGCCGGCAGGTTGCCGGCAAGATCGGGTTGCGCGGTTGCAATGGCTTCCGTCGCGGTTGGCGCACTCATGCAGCCCGCCTTGAAGCGCTTGCCCGGTTGGGTTGTGGTTGTCGCAACTGGGTCATCGCCGCATTCCCCTGAGATGCGACGAATATAGCCGGCGGCAAGTAATGGCCGTGTGCAGGCGCGTTGCCGGCGGTTGCGACGGTTCACGCCGCCGCGCGCAAACCCTTGTCCAGCTTGTCGAAGATTTCGTCGATATGCTGCTTCTCGACGATCAGCGGTGGCGACAGCGCGATCACGTCACCGGTGACGCGGGTCAGCAGGTCGTGGTCGTGGAAGCAGCGCTCGAACACCTCGTAGGCGCGCGCGCCCGGCGCGCCTTCGCGCGGAGCCAGTTCGATCGCGCCGATCAGGCCGTAGTTGCGGATGTCGATCACGTTGGGCGCGCCTTTCAGCGCATGGATGGCTTGTTCCCAGTAATCGCCCAGTTCGATGGCCTTTTCGAACAGGCCTTCCTCGGCATAGGTGTCCAGCGTGGCGATCGCCGCCGCGCAGGCCAGCGGATGGCCGGAATAGGTGTAACCGTGGAAGAAGTCGATGGCGCTGTCCGCGCCCTGGGTGAAGGCCTCGTGCACCTTGTTGGAAGCGAACACCGCGCCCATCGGCACGCTGCCGTTGGTCAGGCCCTTGGCGGTGGTCATCAGGTCCGGGGTGACGTCGAAACGCTGCGCGGCGAAGGCCTTGCCGACGCGGCCATAACCGGTGATCACCTCATCGAACACCAGCAGGATGCCGTGCTTGTCGCAGATTTCGCGGATGCGCTTGAGGTAACCATCCGGCGGCAACACCACGCCGGCCGAACCGGAAATCGGTTCGACGAATACCGCGGCAATCGTCGAAGCATCGTGGAAGGCGATCAGTCGTTCCAGGTCCTCGGCCAGTTCGATGCCATTGGGCGGCAAGCCACGCGAAAACGCATTGCGGCCGATGTCCAGCGTGTGGCGCAGGTGATCGGTGCCGGCCAGCAGCGGGCCGAACCACTTGCGGTTGTTCGGCAGGCCGCCGATCGACATGCCGCCGAAACCGACGCCGTGATAGGCCTTTTCGCGGCCGATGAACTTCATGCGATGGCCTTCGCCGCGCAGGCGGTGGTAGGCCAGCGCCATCTTCATCGCGGTATCCACCGATTCGGAGCCGGAATTGGTGAAGAACACGTTGTCCAGCCCAGCCGGTGCGATTTCCTTCAGGCGTTCGGCCAGCACGAACGGCAGCGGCGAACCCATCTGGAAGGTCGGCGCGAAATCCAGCGTGGCGATCTGCTGCTGTACCGCCTCGACGATGCGTGGGCGCGCGTGGCCGGCGTTGCAGCACCACAGGCCGGCGGTGGCATCCAGCACCTTGCGGCCGTCCGCGCTGGTGTAGTGCATGCCCTCGGCCGCCACCAGCATGCGCGGGCGCGCCTTGAACTGCTTGTTGGCGCTGAACGGCATCCAGAACGCCTCCAGCGAGGCCGGCGTTTGCCGGGCCAGGTCGGCGTAGGCGTATTGGGACGGGGAGGGGCTGCTCATGTCGCGCTCCGGGCGAGGTTGTCGGGATTGTTGAATAAAATTTACACCGTGCGGCGGCATCTTACGCCAATGATTGGGAGATTGCGCGGGTTCCATTGACCCCCGGGGTAGGGTGTGTAAAGTATCCACAACACCCGTAACCGGAAGAAGGATGGACATCGGCGCACGCCTGCAACTTGTGCGGAACGCCCACGGTCTCAGCCAGCGCGAGCTGGCCAAGCGCGTGGGCGTCACCAATTCCACGATTTCGCTGATCGAACAGAACAAGGTCAGCCCCTCGGTCAGCTCCCTGAAGAAGGTGCTGGACGGCATCCCGATCTCGTTGTCGGACTTCTTCACCCACGACCTGCAAGTCGGCCCGCCGGACACGCCGTTCTATTCCGTCGAGGAAATGCCCAACGTCGGCAGCGACGGCATCGGCTATTTCCTGGTTGGCAAGCACCGCCCCAACCGGCAGATGTGCATCCTGCGCGAAGTGATGCCGCCGGGCAGCGATACCGGCGACGGCATGCTGCGCCACGAAGGCGAGGAGGGCGGCGTGGTGATCGCAGGCCGCCTGGAAGTCACTGTCGGCGTGCAGGTGCGCGTGCTTGGCCCCGGCGAAGGTTATTACTTCGAAAGCCAGGTGCCGCACCGCTTCCGCAACGTCGGCGACGAGGACGTGGTGGTGGTCAGCGCGAATACGCCGGCCACTTTCTGAATGCGTCGTTCCCGCCTTGGCGGAGTGACGAAACAAATATCAACAGGGATTCCTAAAATGTCATCGCCCAAGACCCTCGCCGACTGGCAACAACTCGCCGCCAGCCTGAAGATCGAAACCCGCGCCTTCATCAACGGCCAGTACGTCGATGCCGCCAGCGGCGACACCTTCGACTGCATCAGCCCCATCGACGGCCGCGTGCTGGGCAAGGTCGCGCAATGCGATGCACAGGACGTGGAACTTACGGTCAAGGCCGCGCGCGCCAGCTTCGAGTCCGGCGCCTGGTCCGAGGCTGCGCCCAAGCACCGCAAGCAGGTGCTGCTGAAGTTCGCCGCCCTGGTCGAAGCGCACATCGACGAACTGGCCCTGCTGGAAACCCTGGACATGGGCAAGCCGATTGCCGATTCCACCAGCTACGACGCGCCGGCCACCGCACGCACGCTGGCATGGACGGCCGAGGCCATCGACAAGATCTACGGCGAAGTGGCCCCGACAGGCCCCGGCGAGCTGGGCATGATCACCCGCGAACCGCTGGGCGTGGTCGCGGCCATCGTGCCGTGGAATTTCCCGCTGGTCATGGCGGCGTGGAAGTTTGCGCCGGCCTTGGCGATGGGCAATTCCTTCATTCTCAAGCCGTCCGAAAAGTCCCCATTGACCGCGATCCGCCTGGCGGCATTGGCGAAGGAAGCCGGCATCCCCGATGGCGTGTTCAACGTGTTGCCGGGTTTCGGCAAGGAAGTCGGCGAACCGCTGGCGCTGCACATGGATGTCGATGGGCTGGTGTTCACCGGTTCCACCGGCGTCGGCAAGCGCCTGCTGCAATGCGCCGGCTTGTCGAACCTCAAGCGCACCTACCTGGAATGCGGCGGCAAGAGCCCGAACATCGTCTTCGCCGATGCACCGGACCTGGATGCTGCCGCACAGGCCGCCGCCAGCGCGATCTTCTACAACCAGGGTGAAGTCTGCACCGCCGGTTCGCGCCTGCTGGTGGAGCGCAGCATCAAGGATGCCTTCGTTGCCAAGGTGGTGGAAGCCGGCAAGGCCTTCGTGCCGCGCAACCCGCTGGACCCGGAAGCGAAGATCGGCGCGATGGTCGATGGCATCCAGACCTCGCGCGTGCTCGACTACATCGAAAAGGCCAAGCTTGATGGCAACAAGCTGATGCTCGGCGGCGAACGCGGCAATGCGGTGGAAGGTGGCTGCTACGTCGCCCCGACCATCTTCGACGAAGTGAAGCCCGGCGACACCATCAGCCGCGAGGAAATCTTCGGCCCGGTGCTGTCGGTGATCGCCTTCGACAGCGAAGAAGAAGCCCTGCGCATCGCCAACGACAGCGAATACGGCCTGGCCGCCGCCGTGTGGACGCGCGACATCAGCAAGGCGCATCGCATGGCCCGCAAACTCCGCGCCGGCAGCATGTGGGTCAACTACTGGGACGGCGGCGACATGACCGCCCCGTTCGGTGGCTACAAGCAATCCGGCAATGGCCGCGACAAGTCGCTGCACGCCTTCGACAAGTACGCCGAAATCAAGGCGACGTGGATCAATCTGGAAGCCTGACGGGTACGGCCGGAAACGGTGTTCTTCCACCCTCCGCCTGGAAGCTGGGGGTGGAAAGGCATTTGCCGTTCGCTGAAATCTGCCAGAATCGCGTGGTTCCGACTGCCGCCATCGCGATGACTTCCACCACCGTTGCCAAGCCCGCCGCCGCCAATTCTCCCGGCCGGGTGCTGTTCGCCAGCCTGATCGGCACCACGATCGAGTTCTTCGATTTCTACATCTACGCCACGGCGGCGGTGATCGTGTTCCCGAAGCTGTTCTTCCCGACCGGCGATGCGACCACGGCCACCTTGCAGTCGTTTGCGACCTTTGCGCTGGCGTTCATCGCGCGGCCGGTGGGCTCGGCCTTGTTCGGGCATTTCGGCGACCGGGTGGGGCGCAAGGCGACCTTGGTCGCGGCGTTGCTGACGATGGGGATTTCCACCGTGCTGATCGGCTTGTTGCCGACCTATGCGCAGGTCGGCATCGCCGCGCCGTTGTTGCTGGCGTTGTGCCGGCTGGGGCAGGGTATTGGCTTGGGCGGCGAGTGGGGCGGAGCGGTGCTGCTGGCGACCGAGAACGCGCCGCCGGGCAAGCGCGCGTGGTACGGCATGTTCCCGCAGTTGGGCGCACCGATCGGGTTTTTCTGTTCGACCGGCATTTTCCTGCTGCTGACCGAAACCATCAGCGATGCACAGTTCCTCGCGTGGGGTTGGCGCATTCCGTTCATCGCCAGCGCGGTATTGGTGCTGGTGGGTTTGTGGGTGCGGTTGAAGATCACCGAGACGCCGGATTTCCGCAAGGCGATGGAGAACGAAGAGCGCGTGCGCGTGCCGATTGCCGAGGTGGTGACCAAATATCCGGGCCGCTTGCTGGCCGGTACTTTTGCACTGGTGGCGACCTTCGTGCTGTTCTACCTGATGACGGTGTTCGCGCTGAGCTGGGGCACCAGCAAGCTCGGTTTCGGGCGCGAGCAATTCCTGTTGTTGCAGATGGCCGGCGTGGTGTTCTTCGGGCTGACGATTCCGCTGTCGGCGTTGTATGCGGATCGCTTTGGCCGTCGCAACGCGATGATTGTTTCCACGCTGATCATCATCGGTTTCGGCTTCTGCTTTGCGCCGTTGTTCGGCGAAGGCGTTGGCGCGATCGGCGCGTTGGCGTTCCTCGCCATTGGCCTGGGTGCGATGGGCCTGACCTACGGGCCCGGTGGCACCACGCTGGCGGAAATCTTCCCCACCCGTGTGCGCTATACCGGCGCGTCGCTGGCGTTCAACATGGCCGGGATTCTGGGTGCATCGTTTGCGCCGTACATTGCCACCAAACTGGCTGAACAACACGGCATCGCGGCAGTGGGCTGGTATCTGGCCGCATCGGCTACGTTGACCCTGGTGGCGTTGTTGTTCGTGCCCAAGCCCGAGCAGTAGCCGGCAAGGGATTTCAGTGGAACAATCGCTTCACCGTGCGTGACAGCCAGCCGCCTTGCTCGTGGTGGCGAACGAAGTGGTTGAGGTGCTGCTTGACGTCCTGCACGTAGGCCTTGTCGTCGCTGCGGATGTGGTTGAACAGCCAGCGCGAGAGCAGGCTCTTGAGGTCGTCGGCCACGTCTTCGCCGGCGCGGAAGCGCAGGCGGTACTCGGCCACGCGCTTGGTGAAGATTTCATGCACGCGCTTGTGTGCTGCGCTGAAGGGATAGCCGGCTTCTTCCATCAGCTCTTCTTCGAAGGCGAAGTGCGACAGTGTGTAATCGACCAGTTCGTCGATCACGTCGCCGATGGCGGCCTCGTGGTGTCCGAGTTGTGCACTGTGCAGTTGGTTGATCATCTCGACGATGCGCTTGTGTTGCCCGTCAATGATGTCGATACCCGTGTCCAGGTCATCCTGCCAGATCAGAAGTGCCATTGCCGCGTTCCCCGCTGTGATGTGATGGCGGGGAGGTTAGGTGGCCGTGAAGGCGGCGGCATTGATTGCAATCAAACGGGTTTGATGCGCGTCACAAATGCGGGTTTGTCTGCGCTACCAAAGCTGGTCGCGCAGCCGATACCACGCCATCGCGGTGACCAGCATCGGCGTGCGCAACAGGCGACCACCGGGGAAGGGCAGGTGCTTGAGTTTCTCGAACACGTCCAGCCGTTGCGATTGGCCGCGGATGGCTTCGGCGATCACGGTGCCGGCCAGGCCCGTTGCCGCGACGCCGTGACCGGAGAAGCCCTGGGCGAAATACACGTTCGGCGTCAGCCGGCCCCAGTGCGGGCCGCGATTGACTGAAATATCGACATAGCCACCCCAGACGTATTCCATGCCGACGTCGCGCAATTGCGGGAACACCTTGTGCATGCGCCGGGTCATCAGGCCCTTCAGGCCCGGTGGCGGCAATGCGGAATAGCTGGCGCGGCCGCCGAACAGCAAGCGGTGGTCGCAACTGAGGCGGTAGTAGTCCAGCGCCCAGTTGACGTCGGCCACGGCCATGTCATTGCGGATCAGGTTCTTTGCGCGTTCTTCGCCCAGTGGCGTGGTCGCGCCGATGTAGGTGCCTACCGGCATGATCTTCGATTCCAGTTCCGGGGCGATGCCGCGCAGCCAGGCGTTGCCGGCCAGCACCACGAAATCGGCCTGCACCTGGCCTTGTGCAGTGTGCAGTACGGGCCGTGCGCCACGTTCCAGCCGGGTCACCGGTGAATGCTCGAAGATCTGCACGCCGGCTTCCAGCGCGGCGCGGCCGAGGCCCAGTGCGTATTTCAGCGGATGCAGGTGGCCACTGGCGTGGTCGTACATTGCGCCGAGATAAAGATCGCTGGCCAGTTCCTGTTGCAGCCGCGCACGGCCCCACCACTCCAGCGGGTAGTCGTAGTGCTGCGCCATGTGCTCGATGCCTTCGCGCAGGCTACGCTCCTGGCGGGCTTTCAGCGGCACGTGGGCGTGGCCGTCGCGCCAGTCGCAATCGATGTCGTGGCGGGCGATGCGATCGCGCAGTTGGTTCATGCCTTCGCGCGACCAGTCGAACAGCAGGCGTGCATCTGCGTTGCCCAACTGCGCTTCGATCACGTCCTGCTCGCAGCCGTAGCCGACGATGGCCTGGCCGCCGTTGCGGCCGGACGCGCCCCAGCCGATGCGCTGGCTTTCCAGCACCACCACGCGGTAGCCGGCTTCGGCCAGCGCCAGCGCGGCGGAAAGGCCGGTGTAGCCGGCACCGAGGATGGCGACGTCGGCCTGCACCGCGCCTTGCAGTTGCGGTTGCTGCGGCAGCGGGGTGATGCTGGCGGCGTACCAGCTTTCGGGGTAGTCGGAAGAAGCGTTCGTCATACGGTGCGCAAATACCAGTCGTAATCCAGGCTGCTGACCTTGGCGGAAAAGTCCTGCAATTCACGGCGTTTCTGCGCGCTGTAAATGTGGCGGAAGCGTTCACTGAAGGCTTCTGCCACAAAATCACTGGCGGCAAAGCGGTCGATGGTGGAACGCCAATCCGGGCTGTTTGCTTCGGTCTGCTCGTAGGCGTTGCCGACCACTGGCGCGGACAGCGGTTCGAGTTGCTTTTCGATGCCGTCGATCATGCCGGCCAGCACCGCAGCAGCCACCAGGTACGGGTTGGCATCGGCACCGGCGATGCGGTGTTCGATGCGGGTGTTCTTTTCGTCGCTGTGCGGGATGCGCAGGGCCACGGTGCGGTTGTTGTAGCCCCAGCTTTCATTCAGCGGCACATAGGCATTAGCAACGAAACGACGGTAGCTGTTGGCATTGGGCGCGAACAACAGCAACGAGTCGGCGGCGTGGCGTTGCAGGCCGGCGATGGCGTGGCGCAGTGCGGCGTTGGGGTTGTTCGGCGTGCTGGCGAAGATGTTGTTGCCATCGCTGTCCATCACGCTGACGTGCAGGTGCAAGCCGCTGCCGGCCTGGTCTTCGAACGGCTTGGCCATGAAGCTGGCCAGTGCGCCCTGTTCCTGCGCGATCGCCTTGATCGTGCGCTTCAGATACAAACCATCATCGCAGGCGGCCAGTACGTCGTCGCGGTGCTTGAGGTTGATCTCGAACTGGCCCGGTGCGTATTCGGCCACGGCGGTATCCGCTGGCACGCGCTGCGCACGGCAGGCGGCGGCGACTGCGTCGGTGAAGCCGCGGTGGTCGTCCAGTTCGGGCATGTAATAGACCTGCGTGCTGTCGCTGCGCAGACCGGTGTGCGGGTCGCGCACGGTTTGCGGACGGCCGTCTTCGCCGAGCTTGGCGTCAAACAGGTAGAACTCCAGTTCCACCGCCACCACCGGCTTCAAGCCACGGGCGTGGAAGCGATCCAGCACGCGCTTCAATACCGTACGCGGGTTGGCGGCGAATTCGCCATCGCCGTCCTGCATGGTCAGCAGCAGTTGCGTCATCGGCCGCGGTGACCATGGCAGCGGCCGCAGCGAGCCGGGCACCGGGCGGCACAGGCGGTCTTCGTCGCCGATTTCATAGCCCAGGCCGGTTTCCTCGACGGTGTCGCCGGTGATGTGCGAGGCGACCAGCGACATCGGCAGGCAGATGCCGTCGCGATAGACCTTTCCCAAAGCATCAAAGGTGATGCGCTTGCCGCGCAGCAGGCCGTTGGTGTCCGGCAGCAGCAGATCGACCATTTCGCAATCGGGGATCTGGCGCAGGGTTTCGGCGTCTTCCGGGGGAAGCACAGTAGGGGAGGTGGGCTGGGTCATGGCGGCAGGCCTGCGGGGAGGTCGGCAGCATTTCAGCACATAGGTGCGCGTGTCAAGAATACTCAACACATGTGCACCAATCCGGGGCGCGCACGACGCATTTCCGGGATTTTTGCCGGAGGCTGTTGCAAAAATAAAACGGCCGGGTTAGGTTGCCATGGCACCCCATGCGGGGTTTCCACGAGTTCCACGTCATGGCACTTTCGCCACTGGTCGGCCTGCCGACCGACCGCAAGCAGATCGGCGCGCATCCGTTTCTCACCGCCGGCGAAAAATACGTCCGTGCCGTGGTCGATGGCGCGCAGGCCACGCCGGTGCTGTTGCCGTCGCTGCAGCCGGTGGTGTCGCCGGAGCAATGGCTGGATCGCCTCGACGGCCTGCTGTTGACCGGTGCGCCCAGCAACATCGAGCCGCATCATTATTGTGACCAGCCCAGCTACCCCGGCAACCTGCACGACCCGGCGCGCGATGCCAACACCTTGCCGCTGATCAAGCTGGCGGTGGCGCGTGGCCTGCCGATCCTCGCGATCTGCCGCGGTTTCCAGGAAACCAATGTCGTCTTCGGCGGCAGCCTGCACCAGAAGGTGCATGAAGTGCCCGGCATGATGGATCACCGCGAAGACCCCGAAGCCCCGCTGGACGTGCAATACGGCCCGGCGCATACCGTGCAGTTGCGCGAAGGCGGTCTGCTGGCCGGCATTGCCGGCAGCCATGAGGCCTGGGTCAACTCCGTGCACGGGCAGGGCATCGACCGCCTGGGCGAAGGCCTGCAGGTTGAGGCCACCGCACCGGATGGCCTGATCGAAGCCTATCGCGGCACCGGCCCCGGTTTCCTGCTGGCGGTGCAATGGCACCCCGAATGGCGCGTCACCGAAAACCCCTTCTACCTTGGCATGTTCCGCGCCTTCGGCGAAGCCTGTCGAACTTACGCAACCCAACGAAAACCCTGAGCCTTCACCATGAGTACTCGCACGCGCCCCCGCAAGACCAACAAACAACCTGCCGAAAGCGCGCTGCTGCGCTGGTTGAAAGACCGCCGCATCACCGAAGTCGAGTGCCTGGTGCCGGACATCACCGGCAACGCACGCGGCAAGATCATCCCCGCCGACAAGTTCAAGCATGACTTCGGCACGCGCCTGCCCGAAGGCATCTTCGCCACCACCGTCACCGGCGAATACATCGACGACTACGACGCGATCACCTCGCCGTCGGATTCGGACATGCAACTGCGCCCGGACCCGGACACCGTGTGCATGGTGCCTTGGGCCACCGACCCGACCGCGCAGATCATCCACGACTGCTACACCCGCCAGGGCAACCTGCACGAACTGGCCCCGCGCAGCGTGTTGCGTCGCGTGCTGGACCTTTACGCCGCCGAAGGCCTGCAACCGGTGGTCGCGCCGGAAGTGGAGTTCTTCCTGGTGCAGAAGAACACCGACCCGGATTTCCCGCTGCAACCGCCGGCCGGCCGCTCCGGTCGCCCGGAAACGGCGCGGCAGTCGTACTCGATCGACGCGGTCAACGAATTCGACCCCATCCTCGACCTGATGTACGACTACGCCGACGCGATGGAACTGGACGTGGACACCCTGATCCACGAATCCGGCGCAGCGCAGCTGGAAGTCAACTTCGACCACAGCGATGCGCTGAGTCGCGCCGATCAGGTATTCCTGTTCAAGCGCACCATGCGTGAAGCAGCGTTGCGCCACGGCATCTATGCCACCTTCCTGGCCAAGCCGATGGAGAACGAACCCGGCAGCGCGATGCACATCCACCAGAGCCTGATGGACGTGAAAACCAAGCGCAACGTGTTCAGCGGCAAGAAGCCCGGCGAATTCAGCCGCATCTTCGGCAATTACCTGGCCGGTTTGCAGAAATACACGCCGGCGGCGACGGCGTTCTTCGCGCCCAACGTCAATTCCTACCGCCGCCTCATCTTTGGTGAAGTCTCGCCGGCCAACGTGCTGTGGGGCTACGACAACCGCACCTGCGGTCTGCGCGTGCCGTACGACTCGCCGGAAAACATGCGCGTGGAAAGTCGCTTCGCCGGCTCCGATGCCAACCCCTATCTGGCGATGGCCGCAACCCTAGCCTGCGGCCTGCTGGGCATGCGCGAAAAGCTGGAACCGACCGCGCCGTTCAGCGGCGACGGCCAGGAAGTGGGCTATGACTTGCCGCGCTCGCTGGGCGAAGCACTGGACGAACTGGAAGGCTGCGCCGCCATGCAGGAAATCCTGGGCGAACGCTTCGTGCGCGCCTATGTGTCGGTCAAGCGCAAGGAGTACGAGACGTTCTTCCGTGTCATCAGCTCGTGGGAGCGTGAGTTCCTGTTGTTGAATGTCTGAATGAAGCCGGGAATGGGGAACGGGGAATAGGGCATGGCAAAAGCACGAAAGCGACCACCCTGCTTCTCACCCATTCCCTATTCCCCATTCTCTATTCCTGACTTATGAACACCCTCGACCTCAAGTCCCTGCAACAACTCGATGCTGCCTTCCACATCCACCCGTACAACGACAATGCGGCGTTGGCGCAGAAGGGCACGCGCATCCTGACCCGGGGCGAAGGTTGTTACGTCTGGGATGCCGAAGGCAACAAATTGCTGGATGCCTTCGCCGGCCTGTGGTGCGTGAACATCGGTTATGGCCGCGCCGAACTGGGCGAGGCCGCTGCCAAGCAGATGAAGGAGCTGGCTTACTACAACAGCTTCTTCCAATGCACCACCGAGCCAACCATCCGCCTGTCTGCCAAGCTGGCCGAATTGACCCCGGGCGATCTCAACCACGCCTTCTTCACCAATTCCGGTTCCGAATCCAACGACACCATCCTGCGATTGGTGCGCCACTTCTGGGCACTGCAAGACAAGCCGAACAAGCAGATTTTCATTGGCCGCGTTGATGGCTATCACGGCACCACCGTGGCTGGCGCATCGCTCGGCGGCATGGCCGGCATGCACAAACAGGGCGGCCTGCCGATTCCCGGCATCGTCCACATCGACCCGCCGTATGGGTTCGGTGACGGCGGCGACATGGAGCCGGAAGAATACGGCCTGCTGGCGGCCAAGCGGCTGGAAGACAAGATCCTGGAACTTGGCCCGGACAACGTGGCCGCTTTCATCGGCGAGCCGATCATGGGCGCGATTGGCGTGTATATCCCGCCGAAAAGCTACTGGCCGGAAATTCAGCGCATCTGCCGCCAATACGACGTGCTGCTGGTCGCCGACGAGGTGATCTGCGGCTTCGGCCGTACCGGCGAATGGTTCGGCTCGCAATACTTCGGCTTCCAGCCGGACGTGATGACCGTGGCCAAGGGCATCACCTCCGGTTATATCCCGCTGGGCGCGGCGATCTTCAACGACCGCATTGCGAACGTGCTGGCTGGCAGCGACCTGGCCCATGGTTGCACCTATTCGGGGCATCCGGTGTGCGCGGCGGTGGCGCTGGAGAACATCCGCATCCTGCAGGACGAGCGAATCATCGAAACCGCAAAGGCCGAAGTCGCCCCGTACCTGGCCCAGCGCTGGGCAGAACTGGGTGAACATCGCCTGGTCGGCGAGGCCCGCATCGCCGGCCTGGTCGGCGCGCTGGAGCTGGTGCCGGACAAATCCAGGCGCACATACTTCGAAGATCGCGGTAAAGTCGGCTCACTGTGCCGTGACATCGCATTGAGGAATGGCTTGATCCTGCGCGCCACCAATGATGCGATGCTGCTGTCGCCGCCGCTGACCTTCAGCCGCGCGCAGGTGGACGAGTTGTTCGAGAAAGCCTGGAAGTCGCTGGACGAAACGGCAGCCCGACTCGGCAAGTGATGCTTTTGCGGCATTTGCCTGCAACTGGAAGCGCCCCCACGGCGCATGACAACCAACCGGCCGATGGCCAACCGGAGAGAGAGATGAAATTGACCCGAAACAAACTCAGCATCCTGGCGGTGATGGTGGCAAGCACCCTGCTGGCCGGCTGCGGCGCAAAGAAGGATGCCGGCACCGATGCCGCACCGGCTGCGGCCGAAGGCAGCAAGGTCGTCAATGTCTACAACTGGTCCGATTACATCGCCGAAGAGACCAATCCCGATTTCGAAAAGGCCACCGGCATCAAGGTGGTCTATGACGTGTTCGATACCGACGAAGTGCTGGAAACCAAGCTGCTGGCCGGCAACAGTGGCTACGACGTGGTCGTGCCCAGCTCGTCGTTCCTGGGCCGCGAAGTGCAGGCCGGCGTGTTCCTGCCGCTGGACAAGAGCAAGATCCCGAATTACGCCGGCATCGACCCGGTCATCCTCAAGCGACTGGAAGGCAAGGATCCGGGCAACACCTACGCGATTCCGTACATGTGGGGCACCGTCGGCATCGGTTACAACACCGCCAAGGTGGCCAAGGCGCTGGGCAGCGAAGATGCCGCCAAATCGCTGGACATCGTGTTCAAGCCGGAGAACATGGCCAAGCTGAAATCCTGCGGCGTGTCCTTCCTGGATTCGCCGATCGACGTGATTCCGCTGGCACTGAACTACCTGAAGGAAGATCCCAACAGCCGCGACCCGGCGGTGATCCAGAAGGTCGTGCCGCTGCTCAAGGCAGTGCGCCCGTACATCACCAACTTCGATTCGGCCGCCTACATCGACACGCTGGCCAATGGCGACGTGTGCGTGGCCGTAGGCTATTCCGGTGACGTGATCCAGGCCCGCGATCGCGCCAGCGAAGCCGAGAACGGCGTCGAAGTGGCCTACGCGATCCCGAAGGAGGGCACCTCGATCTGGGTCGATTCGCTGACCATTCCCAAGGATGCCAAGCACGCCGACGCGGCCTACGCCTACATCAACAACCTGCTCGATCCGAAGGTCGAGGCAGCCAACACCAACTACATCGGCTACCCGAACCCGGTGCCGGCGTCGAAGGAATTCGTCGATCCGGAAATCGTCGCCGATACCTCGGTCTATCCGCCGGCGGAGCAGGTCGCCACGTTCTTCGACCAAGGCGTCCTGCCGCAGGAAACCGCCGCGTTGTACAACCGCATCTGGACGGAATTGAAGACCGGCAAGTAAGTGTCCCTTCGCGCCCGGCCTCGTGCCGGGCGCGTCGTATCCCCCCCCCCCCACAATGTAAGTGCATTGGAGAGCGTGCAGATGAAGTTGCGCAATATTGCATTGGGCGTGCTGGCTTGCAGCGTGATCGCCGCCTGCGCGAAAAAAGATGACGCCGCCCCGGCTGCTGCCGCAGGCGGCGACAAGTCCGTCAACGTTTACAACTGGTCCGACTACATCGCCGAAGACACCAACGCCAATTTCGAGAAGGCCACCGGCATCAAGGTGACCTACGACGTGTTCGATCAGAACGAAGTGCTGGAAACCAAGCTGCTGGCCGGCAGCAGCGGCTACGACGTGGTGGTGCCGTCGCTGCAGTTCCTCGGCCGCCAAGCCAAGGCCGGCGTGTTCTTGCCGCTGGACAAGAGCAAGATCCCGAATTACGCCAACCTGGATCCGGCGTTCATGCAGAAGCTGCAATCGCAGGATCCGGACAACACCTACGCGATCCCGTACATGTGGGGCACCACCGGCATCGGCTACAACGTTGACCTGGTGGCCAAGGCGCTGGGCAGCGCCGAGGCGGCCAATTCGCTGGACGTGGTGCTCAAGCCGGAAAACGCGGCCAAGCTGGCCGATTGCGGCATCAGCATGCTCGACACGCCATCGGAAATCATCCCGCTGGTGCTCAACTACTTGGGCGAGGATCCCAACAGCCAGGATCCGGCGGTGATCGACAAGGCCGCCGCCGCATTGAAGAAAATCCGCCCCTACGTGCGCGTGTTCCATTCGTCCTCGTACATCGACGGCCTGGCCAACGGCGACCTGTGCCTGTCGCTGGGCTGGTCGGGCGACGTGATCCAGGCCAGCAGCCGCGCCGAGGAAGCCAAGAACGGCGTGCACGTGGCCTACGCCATCCCCAAGGAAGGCGCGCCGATGTGGTTCGACATGCTGGCCATTCCCAATGGTGCCAAGCACGTGGATGAAGCCTATGCCTACATCAACTACCTGCTCGACCCGCAGGTGATGGCCGACAATTCCAACTTCATCGCCTATCCCAACGCCGTGCCCAAGGCGAAGGAACTGATGGACAAGACCATCACTGAAGACCCGACCATCTACCCGCCGCCGGAAGTGGAAGCCAAGCTGTTCACCTTCGCCATCGTGCCGCCGGAGGTTGATCGCAAGTACCAGCAGGTCTGGACGGAATTGAAGTCCGGCAAGTGACCCGCACGGGGCGGGCCGCGTGCCTGCCCCGTTGCCTCCCGGCATGACCGTGTCGCCCCCACGCCAAACAATCGAACCCCGCGCATGAGCATCGAGCAGTCCACTACCGCCTCCACCGCCAATGATGCCTACCTGCGCATCGACGGCGTGCGCAAGGAATTCGACGGCTTCCTCGCCGTTGACAATGTCAGCCTCGACATCCGCAAGGGCGAAATCTTCGCCTTGCTCGGCGGCTCCGGCAGCGGCAAGTCCACGCTGCTGCGTTGCCTGGCTGGTTTCGAGAAACCGACCGAAGGCACCATCTTGCTTGATGGCCAGGTGATCAACGCGCTGCCGCCCTACGAGCGCCCGATCAACATGATGTTCCAGTCCTATGCGCTGTTTCCGCACATGAACGTGGCGCAGAACATCGCCTATGGCCTCAAGCAGGATGGCCTGAAAAAAGACGCCATCGACAAGCGCGTGGCCGAAATGTTGGCACTGGTGAAGCTGGACAAACTGGCCAGGCGCAAGCCGCACCAGCTTTCCGGCGGCCAGCAACAACGCGTGGCGCTGGCGCGCTCGCTGGCAAAAGACCCGAAGCTGCTGTTGCTGGATGAACCGATGGGCGCGCTGGACAAGAAACTGCGCAACCAGATGCAGCTGGAACTGGTCAACATCATCGAAAAGACCGGCGTGACCTGCGTGATGGTCACCCACGACCAGGAAGAGGCGATGACCATGGCCACCCGCATCGCGCTGATGGAAAGCGGGCGCATCCGCCAGGTCGGTACGCCGGATGAAATCTACGAAGCGCCGAACAGCCGCTTCGCCGCCGAGTTCATCGGCTCGGTCAACCTGATCGAAGGCCGCATCGACGAAGACCAGCCCGATTACGTCACCGTGGCCTCGCCTGATTTCCCGGTGCCGGTCTACATCGGTCACGGCATCACCGGGTTCCCGGGGCAGGAAGTGGCTTTCGCGATCCGCCCGGAAAAGGTCTGGATCAGCAAGGCCGAGCCGGAGCAGAAATACAACAAGGCACAGGGCACCATCGAGGACATCGCCTATTACGGCAGCCATTCGATCTTCCACGTGCGCCTGCCCAGCGGCATCAAGCTGCAATCCAACTTCGCCAACCAGAAGCGCTGGGACAGTGACGGCATGACCTGGGGCGACACCGCCTGGGTATCGTGGGACGACAACGACGGCGTGGTGCTCACCGAATGAACTTGGTCAACTCCCTCCGCAAGCGCTTGCCCGGTTCGCGCTGGGGCGTGATCGGCGTGCCGTATTTCTGGCTGCTGCTGTTCTTCGCGATCCCGTTCCTGATCGTGCTGCGCATCTCGTTCTCGTCGATCGAGCGCGGCAAGATGCCACCCTATACCGACGTGCTCACCCAGTCGGCCGACAGCACCTGGCAGCTGACCCTGAGCCTGAAGAACTACGTCGCGCTGTTCACCGATACGCTGTACGCGCACGCCTACATCAGTTCGCTGTGGATCGCCGGCATTTCCACCTTGCTGTGCCTGCTGATCGGCTATCCGATGGCTTACGTCATCGCCAAATTGCCGCCGTCCTCGCGTAATGTGGCGATGATGATGGTGGTGTTGCCGTCATGGACTTCGTTCCTGCTGCGCGTGTATGCGTGGATCGGCATCCTCAAGAACAATGGCCTGCTCAACAACCTGCTGATGAAGCTGGGCCTCATCAGCGAGCCGCTGCAAATCCTCTATACGCCGATCGCCGCGTACATCGGCATCGTCTATTGCTACCTGCCGTACATGATCCTGCCGCTTTACACCAACTTGGTGAAGCACGACGGGCGCCTGCTGGAGGCCGCCTACGACCTGGGTGCGTCGCCGCTCAAGGCGTTCTTCACCATCACCTTGCCGCAGTCCAAGGCCGGCATCATCGCCGGCTGCATGCTGGTGATGATCCCGGCGGTCGGCGAGTACGTGATCCCGGAAATGCTCGGCGGCAGCGACACGCTGATGATCGGGCGGCAACTGGTCAACGACTTCAACATCACCGACTGGCCGCGCGCCTCCGCCGTCGCCATCGCCATGCTGGCCCTGCTGCTGGTGCCGATCCTGATCTTCAACAAGGTGCAGCAGAAGGAAATCGAAGGGAGGCTGACATGAGCGGCCTTCTGATGAGCATGCGCAAGCAATGGCCGACATGGCTGATCCTGGGCATCGGCTTTGCCTTCCTGTACGTGCCGGTGCTGATCCTGATGTTCTACTCGTTCAACGGCGGCCGACTGGCCACCGTGTGGTCGGGGTTCTCGTTCAAGTGGTATGGCGAATTGTTCCGCGACCAGTCGATCATGAATGCCGCATGGGTCAGCCTGCGCATCGCTTTCTGGAACGCCTGCGCAGCCGTGGTGCTGGGCACGATGGCGGCACTGGTGATGGCGCGCATGCGCGTGTTCCGCGGCAAGACCTTGTTCGGCGCGCTGATCACCGCGCCGCTGGTGATGCCGGATGTGATTACCGGCTTCTCGATGTTGATGCTGTTCGTGCCGCTGGGCGCGATGTTCAGCATCGACGCCAAGGGCATGACCGCGATCTGGATTGCACACGTCACCTTCAGCATGGCTTATGTCACCGTAGTCATTTCCTCGCGCATGGCCGAGCTGGACAAGTCGCTGGAAGAAGCGGCAATGGATCTGGGCGCGAACCGGATCAAGGTGTTCTTCCAGATCACCTTGCCGATCATCGCCCCGGCGATGGTCGCCGGCTGGCTGCTGGCCTTCACCTTGTCGCTGGACGACGTGGTGATCGCCAACTTCGTCGCCGGTCCCGGCGCGACCACGTTGCCGATGAAGGTGTTCTCCTCGGTGCGCATGGGCCTTTCACCCAAGATCAATGCCTTGGCCACGATCATGATCGGCCTCGTCGCCATTTGCGCCTTCATCGGCTGGTGGCTGATGCAGCGTGCCGAGAAACGCCGCCAGCGCGACATGCAGCTGGCGTTGCAGGACAACGGCTGAATCCACGCCGTTGTCCCTCTTGATGAAATGAAGAACCGGAGTTTGCCGTGAGCCTCGTCGATACCGTCAATCCTTTCAATGGCCAGGTGGAACACCGCCAGGCCAACCAGACCGATGCGCAAGTCGATGCGATCCTGGCCGCCGCCGAACATGCATTCCCGCAATGGGCGGCACTGCCATCTTCGGTGCGTGCCGATTATTTGCGCAAGACAGCTGCCGAATTGCGCAAGCGCAAGGACGACATCCAGCAGGCGATGACTGCCGAAATGGGCAAGCTGAAAAAGGAAGCCCTCGGTGAAATCGAGAAATGTGCGGCGGCGTGCGAGTGGTATGCCGACAATGGCGCGCGTTACCTTGCCGATGAAGCCATTGCCACCGAGGCGCGTTCCAGCTACGTGCATTACGAACCCATCGGCTGCGTGTTCGCGGTGATGCCGTGGAATTTCCCGATCTGGCAGGTATTCCGCTTCATCGCGCCGACCTTCATCGCCGGCAATGTCGCCGTGCTCAAGCACGCGGTCAATGTGCCGCGCTGTGCTGACCTGATCAAGGATGTGCTTGACGCCGCCGGCGTACCGGCAGGCGTGTTCGGCGTGCTGCATATCGACAACGACCAGGCCGCGAACGTCATCCGCGATCCGCGCATCGCCGCCGTCACCCTGACCGGCAGCGAACGCGCCGGCAAGTCGATTGGTGCCACCGCCGGCAGCGTGCTGAAGAAATGCGTGCTGGAACTCGGCGGCAGCGATGCCTTCGTGGTGCTGGACGATGCCGATCTGGATATTGCCATTCCCGCCGCCGTCACCTCGCGTTTTTCCAATGCCGGCCAGACCTGCATCGCCGCCAAGCGCTTCATCGTCACCCCGGGCATCGCCGAAACCTTCATCGCGCGCTTCGTGGAAGCCGCCGCCAAACTGCAAGCCGGCGACCCGAACGATGACGCCACCACCCTCGCGCCGATGGCCCGCGCCGACCTGCGCGACGAGCTGGACAAGCAGGTGCAGGCCAGCGTCGCCGCCGGTGCAAAGGTGCTACTGGGTGGCGAACCCGATGCCAGCCACGCTGGTTACCCGGCGACGATCATCGACAACGTGGTGCCCGGCATGCCGGCGTATTCGCAGGAAATGTTCGGCCCGGTCGCCAGCATCCTGCGCGCGAAGGACGAAGCCGACGCACTGCGCATCGCCAACGACACCACGTTCGGCCTTGGCGGCAGCGTGTGGACGCGCGACGTGGCCAAGGGTGAAGCCTTCGCCCGCCAGTTGCAATGCGGCGCGGCCTTCGTGAATGCTTCCGTGCGCAGCGACGCACGTCTGCCATTCGGCGGCAGCAAGCGCAGCGGCTACGGCCGCGAACTGGCCGAACACGGCATCCGCGAGTTCACCAACATCAAGACCATCTACGTGGCTTGAGCGAAATGCCACGAAAAAGCCGGGCATTGCCCGGCTTTTTCGTTCCTGCCTGTGCCAAGGCTTCAAGCCTTGTCGCTGCCCAGCCACTTGTAGATGATGCCGCCGATCAAGCCACCCAGGATAGGCGCAACCCAGAACAGCCACAGTTGCGAAACCGCGCCGCCGCCGACGAATACCGCCACCGCGGTGGAGCGCGCCGGGTTGACCGAAGTATTGGTCACCGGGATGCTGATCAGGTGGATCAAGGTCAGTGCCAAACCGATCGCGATGGGCGCAAAACCGGCCGGGGCCAGCTTGTGGGTCGAGCCCATGATGACCAGCAGGAAGACTGCCGTCAGCACCACTTCGATCAGGAACGCCGCCGCCACTGCATAGCCGCCCGGCGACAGTGCACCGTAGCCGTTGGTGGCGAAGGCGCCGGCTGCAGTCGGGTCGATGGCAAAACCGCTCTTGCCACTGGCGACCTGGTACAGGATGAAGGCCGCGAAGATGCCGCCCAGCACCTGCGCCACGATGTACGGCAACAAGTCCTTGCCGGAAAAACGCCCGCCGGCCCACAGGCCGAAGCTCACCGCCGGATTGAAGTGACCGCCGCTGATGTGGCCGAACGCATACGCGCCGGTCAGCACGGTCAGGCCGAAGGCCAGAGACACGCCGACAAAACCAATCCCCAGCGGATTGCCGTCGCCACCGAAATTGGCTGCCAGCACCGCGCTGCCGCAACCGCCCAGCACCAGCCAGAACGTGCCAAGGAACTCGGCCGCCAGTTTCTTGCCAAGACTCATGTATTACTCCCCGTTGGCCGCCGGATTGCGGCACGGTCAAATTAGCCCAAATGCCGCCAAATTGTGTTGGAAATCCGTGATGCCATCTCACAATGACGGTTGCAACTTTTCTCCGGCGCTACAATCCGCCTCCCCTTGACCAATGCAGACGCCCGCATGACCCGCAAACTCGTATTGCTGCGCCACGGCCAGAGCCAGTGGAACCTGGAAAACCGCTTCACCGGCTGGGTCGATGTCGATCTGACCGAACAGGGCCGCGCCGAAGCCGCCACCGCCGGCAAGCTGATGAAGGACGAAGGCCTGCATTTCGACGTGGCCCATACTTCCACGCTGAAGCGCGCCATCCGCACGTTGAACCTGGCGCTCGGCGAAATGGACCAGGACTGGCTGCCGGTGCGCAAGAGCTGGCGGCTCAACGAGCGCCACTACGGCGCGCTGCAGGGCCTGGACAAGGCCGAAACCGCCGCCAAGCATGGCGAAGAGCAGGTCAAGGTGTGGCGGCGCTCCTACGACATCCCGCCGCCGCCAATGCCGCTGGACGCCGCCGGCCACCCTGCCAATGACCCGCGCTACGCCAAGCTGGACCGCAAGGCGCTGCCTTCGACCGAATCGCTGGCGACCACGCTGGATCGCGTGCTGCCGTACTGGCACGACGCCATCGCCCCGCAGCTGAAGGCCGGCCAGACCGTGCTGGTCGCCGCGCACGGCAATTCTCTGCGCGCGCTGTACAAGTACCTCAACGACGTGTCGCGCGAGGAGATTCTTGAGTTGAACATCCCCACCGGCATCCCGCTGTTGTTCGAACTTGATGACGAACTGGCGGTGAAGTCGTACCGCTATTTGGGCGACCCGGAAGCGGCCAAGCGTGCCGCAGAAGCGGTGGCGAATCAGGGGAAGGCGAAGTAGGGCAGCACCTTGCAGTTTGAGCCCCTCTCCCTCCGGGAGAGGGGTTGGGGTGAGGGTACGTCGAAGCGGCAGAAGTCAAATTCACTACAAACGGACAACGTGCGCGTCGCGCTTGTTGTGGTATCCATGAAGCTTGCAGATACCGGACTTCGCCTTACCCTCATCCGCCCTTCGGGCACCTTCTCCCGAAGGGAGAAGGAAACAGCAAATGCATCACCCCGGCGACAGCGCCGCCAGCAAGCCTTTCGCTGCATTGAAACGATCCGCCGCCTCCGGCAGCGGCAACTTGATCTTCAACTTATCCGGGCCATCCATCGCGTAGATGCGTGGTTGTTTCTGGATCATCTGGATGATCGTCATCGGGTCGACATTCGGCTTGCTCTCGAACACGATGCGGCCGCCGTTCTCGCCCAGGTCCAGCTTGCGCACGCCCAGCGCGGTGGCGGTCTGTTTCAGTTCGGCCACGGCGAACAAGTGCCTGGCCGGATCTGGCAGCAGGCCGAAGCGGTCGATCATTTCCACCTGCAATTCGCGCAGTTCTTCCTTGTCGCGCGCGCCGCTGATGCGCTTGTAAAGGGTCAGGCGCGTGTGCACGTCGGGCAGGTAGTCGTCGGGAATCAAGGCCGGCACGTGCAGTTCCACTTCCGCGCCACGGTTTTCCTGGCCGGCATCGACATCAGGCAGCTTTCCCTGCTTGATCGAACGCACCGCGCGTTCCAGCAGTTCGGTGTAAAGACTGAAGCCGACTTCGGCCATCTGCCCGCTCTGGTCTTCACCCAGCAGTTCGCCCGCGCCGCGGATTTCAAGATCATGCGTGGCCAGGGTGAAGCCCGCACCGAGTTCGTCCATGCTGGCAATCGCTTCAAGCCGCCGTTCCGCATCCGGCGTCAGTCGCGTATCCGGGGTCAGCAGGTAGGCGTAGGCGCGGTGGTGCGAACGACCGACGCGGCCACGCAACTGGTGCAATTGCGCCAGGCCGAACTTGTCGGCGCGGTTGATGATGATGGTATTGGCATTGGGGATGTCGATGCCGCTTTCGATGATCGTCGTGCACAGCAGCACGTTGAAGCGCTGCTTCTGGAAGCCCAGCATCACCTGTTCCAGTTCGCGCTCGGGCATCTGCCCGTGGGCGATGCCGATGCGTGCTTCGGGAATCATTTCCTGCAAATCGCGCTGCATGCGGCCGATGCTTTCCACGTCGTTGTGCAGGAAATACACCTGCCCGCCGCGCGACAACTCGCGTTGGAAAGCTTCCTTCAGCAGCGTGCTTTCCCACGGCGTGACGAAGGTCTGCACGGCCAGGCGGTTGGCCGGCGGCGTGGCAATGATCGACAGGTCGCGCAAGCCGGCCATCGCCATGTTCAAGGTGCGCGGAATCGGTGTCGCGGTCAGGGTCAGCAGGTGCACTTCGGCGCGCAGCGCCTTCAACGCTTCCTTCTGGCGCACGCCGAAGCGTTGCTCCTCGTCAACGATCACCAGGCCGAGGTCGTTGAACTTCACGTCCGGCTGCAACAAGCGATGGGTGCCGACGATCACGTCGAGCTTGCCTTCGGCGACCTTCTTCAGTTCTGCTTCTATTTCTTTCTTGGTCTTGAAGCGCGACAGCACTTCGACCTTCAATGGCCAGTCGGCGAAGCGGTCGCGGAAGTTGCGGTAATGCTGCTCGGCCAGCAACGTGGTCGGCACCAGCACGGCAACCTGCTTGCCGCCACTGGCGGCGGCAAACGCAGCGCGCACGGCGACTTCGGTTTTGCCGAAACCGACGTCGCCGCAGACCACGCGATCCATCGGCTGCGAGGATTGCAGGTCGCGCAGCACTGCTTCGATGGCGGCGTGTTGGTCGGGCGTTTCCTCGAACGGAAAGGTCGCGGCGAAGGGTTCGTACATCGCGCGATCCACCGGCAAGGCCAGCCCGGCGCGCGCTTGTCGGCGGGCCTGGATTTCCAGCAGTTCGGCGGCCACGTCGCGGACTTTCTCCTGCGCCTTGCGCTTGGCACGGCTCCAGGCTTCGCCGCCTAGCGAATGCAGGGGCGCGGTTTCCTCGCTGGCGCCGGAGTAGCGCGAAATCAGGTGCAGTTGCGCGACTGGCACGTACAGGCGGTCGCCCTTGGCGTATTCGATCTCGACGAATTCGCCGGGCATGCCACCCACGTCCATCGCGATCAGGCCACGATAACGGCCAACGCCATGGTCTTCGTGGACGATGGGCGCGCCTTCGCGCAATTCGCCGAGGTCGCGGATGATCGCCTCGGGTTCTTTGCCGCTGCGACGGCGGCGATGCGGCTGCGTGGCGCGCTCGGGGAAGAGCTGGCGCTCGGTGAGCACCGCGATTTGCGGCGCGTCGAGGGCAAAACCGTCTTCGAGGGGGGCGACGGCAATCGCGAATTCGGGACTGCCGGAAAAATCAGAGCCGTCATCCCGGCGCAAGCCGGGATCCAGCCTTTGCTTTTGTTGTTGCTCGGGCTTTTGCTTCTCGTGAAGAGCAAGAGCTGGATCCCGGCTTTCGCCGGGATGACGGGCAAAGGCGGGGAAGCCTTCGAGCACGACAGGCTGTAACCCAGCCGCCTGCATTACTTCCAATAGCGCCTCGCGCCGGCCAGGCGAATCCGCCGCGATCAATACGCGGCCGGGATAGCTGGCGAGAAAACCTTTCAACGCCTCGCCCGGCGCATGGTCCTTCGCCGCCAGTGGCAGGCTCGGTGCGGGCTGGTCGCCCAGTGCGCGTGCATCGGCAAAACGCGGGTGCTCGCGGCTGCAGATTTCGATGCGGTTGCCGGCATTCAAGCGTTCGCGCAGCGCATCCGGTGGCAGGTACAACTGATCCGGTGGCAGCAACGGGCGTTCGATGTCGTGGCGGCGTTGTTCGTAGCGGTTTTGCGCCTGCGCCCAGAACGCGGCGGCAGCTTCGTTCGCGCCTTCGGCCAGCAAGGGCAGGGCGCTGTCGTCCAGGTAGTCGAACAGCGTGGAAGTGTTGCTGAAGAACAGCGGCAGGTAGTACTCGATGCCGGCCGGGGCCAGCCCGGATTTCAGATCCTGATACAGCGCGCTGCGGCGGGAGTCGATGTCGAAGCGTTCGCGCAGGGTTTCCAGCACGCGGGCCACGGCGGTTTCGGTCAGCGGCACTTCACGGCCGGGCAGCAGTTGCACGCGCTCGACCTTGTCCAGCGAGCGCTGGCTTTCCGGGTCGAACACGCGGATCGAATCGATCGCATCGTCGAACAATTCGATGCGCAGCGGCGTGTTGCTGCCCATCGGATACACGTCCAGCAATCCACCGCGCACGGCGAAATCGCCCGGGTCCAGCACCTGCGGCACGTGGCGATAGCCGGCCGATTCCAGCCGGCGTTTTTCCGCGTCGAAATCGAGTTTCTGCCCGACGTCATAGTCGAAACTGCCGCCGACCACGTGGCTCAGCGGGGCCAGCCGCTGCATCAGCGTCTGCACCGGCACGATGACGATGCCGTGTTTCAGCGAGGGCAGGCGGTGCAGGGTGGCCAGCCGCTGCGACACGATTTCCGGATGCGGGCTGAAGCGGTCGTAGGGCAGGGTTTCCCAATCGGGAAAGGCCAGCACCGGCAATTCATTGCCATTGCCGAGCAGGGTGTGCAGGTCGGATTCGAGCTGGTGCGCGCCGTGGTTGTCGCGGGCGATGGCCAGCACCGGGCCGGCATGCGCGCGGGCGGCGCGCAGCAGTTGCCAGGCCAGTGCGGTCGGCGAGGCCGGTGCACGCCAGTACGCGCGCTGCTGGCCGGGGCGGGGCAGGAAATCGGGGGGTTTGTGGGTATCGGTCATGGGCACGCAAAACGACAGCGGCGCCGGACACCTTGCGTGCTCAGCGCGGGAGTGCAGTTTAACCGAGGTCGCCAGGCTGCCCGTTGCAGCAAGCGGATGCGGTGAGGAGGCGACGGCGGCGCATGGTGTTCATGCCATTCCAACCGTCGCGCCACCCCCTCGCCGCATCCGCCTGTGTGGTGGTCTTGTCAGTTAGAACGGCGGGGTCTGCCAAAAGCGGACAGGTGAGTTGTCGTCATTCCCGTCTTCGCGGGAATGACAAGGCTTTTTGCAACAGCCCCTCAGGCATTCAAGTCCAGCACCACCCGCAGCAGCCCCGGCGTGCTGCCGGCATAGTCGTGGTGGAAGCCGAACGACAGCGCCAGTTGCAGCATGGCCTTGTTGCTTTCGGCCACGTCGCCGTACAGGTAGTCCAGCTTCTTGGTGCGCGCCCATTTGACCGCGCGTTGCAGCAGCTTGCGGCCCACGCCCTGGCCGGCGATGAAGCGGCTGATCAGGATCGAATACTCGGCGTCGCGGCTGCGCGGGATGACCGCTGCGCGCACGATTGCGCCTACCAGCGCTTCCCCCGGCGCCTGCGGCTCGGCCGCAACCAGCACGAACTCGTCACGCGGGTCGGGCAGGCACAGGCGCTGGGCGGCTTCGGTCGGCAGCTCGTCGCCGTGCGGGTGGTAGCGGCGGCGGATTTCCTCGGGGCCGAACAGCGGGAACGCGGCCTGCATTGGCTCGGCATCCTCCGGGCGGATCGGGCGGATCAGCCATTCGCGGCCGTCTTCCTGGCGGAATCGTTCGTGCCACGGGGGCAGGCGCTTGGGCTTGGTCATGGTGCGGCTTGTTCCCTTAGACTTTGCAGGACAACGATAACAGCGGGGTGGTGCAGATGGCCGGTGGCGGCGATTCTACGCGGGCGATTCTGTTTGCGCTGGGCGCGAACTTCTCCATTGCCGTGGCCAAGGGCGTGGCCGCCTTCGTCACCGGCTCCGGGGCGATGCTGGCCGAGACGGTGCACTCCTTCGCCGACTGCGGCAACCAGGTGCTGTTGCTGCTGGGCCTGCGCCAGGCCAAGCGGCCGCCATCGCCCGAACACCCGCTGGGTTACGGCCGCGCGATCTATTTCTGGTCGTTCCTGGTGGCGGTGATGCTGTTCACCATCGGCGGCATGTATTCGCTGTACGAAGGCATCCACAAGCTGCAACACCCCGAGCCGCTGCAGCAATGGTGGTGGGCGGCCGGCGTGCTGGTCTTCGCCATCGTGGCCGAAGCGGTATCGATGCGCGCCTGCCTGCAGGAAGTGGGCAAGGTGCGCGGCCAGCGCAGCATCTGGCAGTGGTTCCGGCAAAGCCGCGAGGCCGAACTGGTGGTGATCTTCGGCGAAGACCTGGCCGCGCTGGCCGGCCTGGTGCTGGCGCTGGCGGCGGTGTTGCTGTCGGTGGTCACCGGCAACCCGCTGTGGGATGCGCTGGGCACGATCGCCATCGGCTTGTTGCTGGTGGTGGTGGCGGTGCTGGTGGCAATCGAAGTCAAGTCCATGCTGATTGGTCAGAGCGTCGAGCCGGAACTGGAACGGCAACTGCTGGCCTGGCTGCGCGCACGGCCGGAAATCGAAAGCCTGATCCATGTCATTACCCTGCAGCAGGGCCAGGACGTGGTGCTGTCGGTGCAGGCGGTGATGCACGAGAAGGCCGACGTGCAGGCGATGCTGGTCGGCATCAACCGGGTCGAGGACGAGTTGAAGGCGACTTTCCCGGTGGTGCGGTGGACGTTCTTCGAGCCGGATTTGCCGCGTCAACCACCGCAATGAGCTGGATCACGCGGCTTCCCGCAACCACTCCAACCGCGTCGATGCACCGTTTTCCCCCAGCAATTGCCGCAGTGCCGGCAGGGCCGGGGCAATCTCACGATCGAATTGCCACGGCGGGTTCAGCAGCAACATGCCGCTGCCGTTGAGGCGCAGCGGTGAATCGTCCGGGCGCACCAGCAGTTCCACCACCAGCGCGGACCTGGCCGGCAAGGCGGCGATGCTGCGGAAGAACGGCTGCAGGCGGCGGCGTTGCTTGATCGGGTACCAGATGGCCCAGGTCGCTTGCGGCCAGCGCTGCAGGCCTTCCTTCAGGGTAGTGACGATCTGCGGGTATTCGGCATCCTGCGCTTCGTAGGGCGGGTCGATCAGCACCAGGCCGCGTGCGAATTTCGTCCCGCTGGCGCTGGGCGGCAGCAGCGCCTTGGTCGCGGCGTAGCCGTCGCGTGCATGCACGGCCACGCGTGGGTCGCGGGCGAACAGCGCCTTCAGCGCCTGCGCTTCTTCCGGTTGCAGTTCGCAGGCGGCCAGGCGGTCGTTTTCGCGCAGTTCGCCGGCGGCCAGCAGCGGCGAACCGGGATAGATACCGTCGCCGTGCGCGGTGATGGCTTGCAGGTAGCGTTGCAGCAGCTCGGGCAGGGCCGGGTGCGTGCGCAGCTTGCCGATGCCGGTGTCCGCCTCGGCGGTCTTGCGGCTGGCGTCGGCGGCCAGTTCGTAGCGGCCGCGCCCGGCGTGGGTGTCGAGCACGAAGAACGCGCCGGGCTTGCGCTTCAGCGCGTCCAGCAGGGCCAGCAGGACGGTGTGTTTGAGCACGTCGGCATGGTTGCCGGCGTGGAAGGCGTGGCGGTAGTTCATGCGCGCAGGATAGCAGCGGGTGGCTGCTATCCTTCCGCCATGCCCGTGATCCTGGTTGCCGAAGACGAAGCCGCCATTGCCGATGCCGTGCTCTACGCGCTGCGCAGCGAAGGCATGGACGCACGGCATTGCCTGCTGGCGCGCGAGGTCGTGCCGCAGGTGCGTGCCGGCGGCATCGACGTGGTGGTGCTGGACGTGGGCCTGCCCGATGGCAGCGGCTTCGACGTGTGCCGGGAGTTGCGCCGATCCAGCGAGGCATGGGTCAGCGAGGTGCCGGTGATCTTCCTTACCGCACGCAACGAAGAAGTCGATCGCGTACTGGGGCTGGAACTAGGCGCGGACGACTACATCGCCAAGCCCTTTTCGCCGCGCGAACTGGTCGCGCGGGTGCGTGCGCGACTGCGCCGCCGTCCCTCACCGCAACTTGAGGCGGCCACGCCGGGCCTGCTGCAACGAGGAGACTTCGCCATCGACCGCGAAGGCCACCGCATCCACTGGCGCGGTCGCGCACTGGACCTGACCCGCTACGAATACGCCGTGCTGGATGCCTTGCTGCAACGCCCCGGTGCCATCCTCAGCCGTGCGCAATTGATGGATCGTGGCTGGGACAGCAACGCCGACAGTGCCGACCGCACCATCGACACCCACGTCAAGACCCTGCGCGCCAAGCTGCGTGTGGCCGGCGTGGAAAACGACCCGATCCGCACCCATCGCGGGCTCGGGTATTCGCTGGAGGTGTGAGGTGCGTCTCGGCCTGCGGCTGGTGCTGGGCTTCTTCCTGATCGTCGGCCTGGCCGCGTTCTTCGTGATGCGCGTATTCGTCAACGAAGTGAAGCCCGGCGTGCGCCAGTCGATCGAATCGACCCTGGTGGATACCGCCAACCTGCTGGCGGAACTGGCAGCGGATGACCTGCAGGCCGGCCGCATCGCCGATGGCGCGTTCGCCGCGCGGGTGGCAGGCGCGCAGCGGCGCGATCCCGGCGCGAAGATATGGCAACACCGCAAGCACAGCATCGACCTGCGCGTGACCGTGACCGACGCGCATGGCATCGTCGTGTTCGATTCGCAAGGCCGCGAAATCGGTCGTGACAATTCGCGCTGGAACGACGTGCTGCGCACCTTGCGCGGCGAATATGGCGCACGTTCCAGCTCGGTCATTCCCGGCGATGAAAAATCCGCGCAGGCAGGCCTGACCGAAATGCATGTCGCCGCGCCGATCCTCGGCGACGATGGCAGGCTGATCGGCGTGCTGTCCGTGGCCCAGCCCAATGCCGCCTTCGAGCCGTTCATCGCCGCCAGCCAGCGCAGCATCATGTTGCGCGGTGCGTGGCTGATCGGCTTGTCGGCGCTGATCGGGCTGGTGGTGACGGTGTGGCTGATGCGCCGGATCAACCGGCTCACCGATTACGCGCACGCGGTCAGCGCCGGCCGGCCCGCGCCGCCGCCACCGCAGGGCAAGGACCAGATCGGCCAGCTGGGCCGCGCGCTGGAAGCGATGCGCACCGAGCTGGAAGGCAAGGCCTACGTCGAGCATTACGTGCAATCGCTGACCCACGAGATGAAAAGCCCACTGGCGGCGATCCGTGGCGCGACCGAACTGCTGCATGAGCCGCTGCCCGAGGCTGATCGCCAGCGTTTCCTGCAGCACATCGGCACCCAGGAGCAACGCCTCACCCAGACTATCGACAAACTGCTGGCGCTGGCCGAAGTGGAGCAGCACGGCTGGCTGCACAAGCGTGAACGCATCGACGTGGGCGCTCTGCTGGCACATGTGGCAGAAAGCGCCGCCACGCGCGTGCAGGCGCGCAGCCTGCAACTGGCAATGCACGTGCCGCCTGCACCGATGTTCGTCGAAGGCGACGAATTCCTGCTGCAACAGGCGCTGGGCAACCTGCTGGACAATGCCATTGCCTTTTCCCCGCCGGGTGGGGAAATCGAACTGGTCGTCGAACGCGATGGCGATACGGCCGTCATCGCCATTCGCGACCACGGCCCGGGTGTGCCGGATTACGCGCGCGAACGCATCTTCGAGCGTTTCTACTCACTGGCGCGGCCGGACACCGGCCTGCGCAGCTCCGGCCTGGGCTTGCCCTTCGTGCAGGAAGTCGCACGCCTGCACGGCGGCAGCGTGGCGCTGGCCAATCGCGAAGCCGGCGGCGCGGAGGCGCGGTTGCGGCTGCCGATTTTGTAAACGCGACTTCACACTGGCTTCAAATTCCCCACAAATCCCGCCCACGCAGCGGGCGCAGGCTGGTTCCCGATTCCACAACCGGGGCAGGCCCGCATGAAATCCTTGAAACTGCTGTTGCGTTTTTTGATCGTTGGCGGCCTGGTGCTGCTGTTGTTGATTCCGTTGATGTTGATCCGGGGCATGATCAACGAGCGTGAGTCCTATCGCGACCGCGCCGTTGATCGCGTCGCGCAAAGCAATGCCGGGCCGCAGCGTTTCGTCGGCCCATTGCGGGTGTTGCCGTGGAGCGAGACGCGCACCTATGCCTATGCCGGCGATGACGGCAAGCTGCGCAACCGGGTGGAACGCAAGAGCGGTTACATCCTGCAAGCGCCGAAGAACTTGAGCATCGATGGCAAGCTGGAACCTCGCCGGTTGAAATCCGGCCTGTTCGAAGTGCCGATCTACGAATGGCGCGCGAAACTCGAAGCCGATTTCGACGACAGCGCCACTCCTGCCGAGGCAAGCGACGGCAAGCGCGAATACGGTGCGCCGTACCTGGTGTTCGGCATTGCCGACGTGCGCGGCCTGGTCGGTACGCCGGCCTTGCGGGTGGATGGAAAACCGCTGGAATTGCAGGCAGGCACGGGCGAAGTGAGCGGGATCAATGGCCTGCATGCGATCTTGCCGGTGCGTGAAGACGGCGGCAGCGGCCACAAACTGCAACTGGATTTCGTGCTCAAAGGCACGCAATCGCTGCAGATCGCGCCGGTTGGCGACGACAACCGCGTGACGTTGTCCTCACCGTGGCCGCAGCCGAGTTTCGAAGGCTATTCGCCGCGCAGCGAAGTCGGCGAAAAAGGTTTCGACGCCGTCTGGGAAATTTCCGGGCTGACCACCGATGCGCCTTCGCGCCTGCGTGCCGGCGAGTTCGACATCACCAGCATGTCGGTCAAGCTGATCGACAGCATCGACATCTACACGATGGCCGACCGCGCCAGCAAATACGGCATCCTGTTCGTGGTGCTGACCTTCGTCGGCTTCGGCCTGTTCGAGCTGATCAAGCGCTTGCCGATCCACCCGTTGCAATACCTGCTGGTCGGGCTGGCGCTGGCGATCTTCTTCCTGCTGCTGCTCAGCCTGTCCGAGCACGTTGCCTTCTGGCAGGCGTATGCGGTGTCGGCGCTGGCCTGCATCGGCTTGCAGTTCGTGTATTTGAGTGGCGTGCTGAAAAGCTGGCTGCGGGCCGGTGGTTTCGCGGCGATGCTGACCGCGTTGTACGGCGTGCTGTACAGCCTGTTGTTGTCCGAAGACAACGCGCTGCTGATGGGTTCGCTGCTGCTGTTCGGCATCCTGGCGGCGATCATGTGGATCACGCGCAAGGTCGATTGGTATGACCTGGGCACTTCCTTGCGTTGAGGTTCAGAGGTTGCCATGTTGAACGCACATGCCGTCCACAAACGTGCTCGCCGTGTCTTGCCGGAGGTCCTTGCGACCTCCGGCGTGGTGCTGGAGGAGGAAAGTGAAGCCGGATTGGCCGCGTTGTTGTTCCCGCTGCGACGGCCGAGCAGCGGCGCAATCAGCTTCCGCCTGTGCCGCGACAGCGCGCAGGCCTTGCGGGCCGACCCGATGGTCTTCCTGCGCACCGCGCGGGTCGCACGGGCTAGCCTCGATGTTGGCGGCGCGCCTGCGCAATACCGGCAATGGCGGCAGGTGATGCTGCCATTCGGGCCGGTGTATTTCACTGCCCGCCATGATGGTCGCGGCCTGATCGTGATCGAACCGGAGGAGGGTCGGGTGGTTTATCTGTGGCAAGACCACTGACCATGACCAATGGCAGGCCGACTTCCGGCACATCGCGGCTAGACTGGAATTTCTTGTAGTCGGGGAAATCCCGGGGGAAATCTCATGTTGAAGCGGGACGTGTTGAAGCAAAGCGTGGCGGCATTGTGCCTGGGTCTGTGCAGTGTGGTGCAGGTACAGGCGCAGACGAAGGAGCCGGTGGACCTGGACATGGTCAGCCGCATCCGCCAGGAGGCCTTCCACAATTCTCAGGCCATGAACCTGCTGGGCCAGTTGACCGAACAGATCGGCCCGCGCCTGACCAACTCGCCGGCAATGGCGCAGGCCAACGCATGGTCACGCGGCAAGTTCGGCGAATGGGGTCTGGCCAATATCCACGACGAAGCCTTCGACGACTTCGGCCGTGGCTGGGCGTGGAAATCCGCCAGCGTCGAGCTGCTCGCCCCGCGCATCACCTCGCTGCACGTTGTGCCCAAGGCGTGGACGCCGGGCACCAATGGCACGGTCGAAGGCGAAGCGATCCTGCTCAACCTGAAGACCAAGGCCGACCTTGAAAAATACAAGGGCAAGCTGAAGGGCAAGATCGTGTTGCTGAGCGAAGCGCGCGACTACAAGCCCGGTGAAGAACCGGACAGCAAGCGTTACGACGAAGCCGGCCTGGAAGAACTGCTGGAGTACCAATTGCCCAAGGATTCGAACCCGGCCGAACGCAAGAAGCGCCTGGGCGAATTCGCGCAGCGGCAGGAGCTGACCAAGGCCACCAACGAATTCCTGGTGGAAGAAGGCGTGCTGGCCGCGCTGAGCATCAGCGGCTGGGACAACGGCATCCTGCGCGTGGGCGGCGGCGGTTCGCGCCGCGCCGGCGAATCGGCCGGCGTGCCGGAACTGGCCGTCGCTGCCGAGCACTACAACCCGCTGGTGCGTGCCGTGCAGCGCGATGAAACCGTCAAGCTGCGCGTGAACGTGGATGCCGGCTTCACCACTGACAGCAACGATCCGGGTTACAACACGATTGCCGAGATCCCCGGCAGCGGCAAGGCCGACGAAGTGGTGATGATCGGTGCGCACATGGACTCCTGGCATGCCGGCACTGGTGCTTCGGACAACGGTGCCGGCGTGGTGGTGATGATGGAAGCCATGCGCATCCTCAAGGCCGTCGGCGCCAAGCCCAAGCGCACCATCCGCATCGGCCTGTGGAGCGGCGAGGAACAAGGCCTGATCGGTTCGGCCGCCTACGTCAAGAAGCACTTCGCGGCCTACCCGGAACCGGCCGATCCGGAACAGAAGAAAATCCCCGAGTTCTTCCGCGAGAGCAAGGGCCAGCTGCAGAAGTCCAAGGGCTACGACAAGTTCGCCGCCTACTTCAATCTGGACAATGGCAGCGGCAAGATCCGTGGCGTCTACGCGCAGGAAAACCAGGCAGTGATGCCGATCTTCGCAGCCTGGCTGGCCCCGTTCAACGACGTCGGCGCGACGATTGTCACTGGTCGCAATACCGGCAGCACCGACCACATCTCGTTCGATCGCGTTGGCCTGCCGGGCTTCCAGTTCGTGCAGGACGGGCTGGACTATTTCAGCAATGTCCACCACAGCGACCTGGACACCTACGACCACGCCTCGGCCGATGACTTGAAGCAGGCCGCCGCGATCATCGCCTCCTTCGCCTACCACGCGGCGATGCGCGAGCAGAAGCTGCCGCGCAAGCGTTTGCTGGAGAAGTGATCGCGGCGGTGTGAGATGCCCCAAACATGTCGCGTATCAGAACGGGCCAGGATGATTTCTGGCCCGCTCTTGTTTGTCGGTGAGTGAAGAATCAGGGTTCTTCAGACGAGCATCGGTATGTCCGGAGCACTCCTGCAGACAGGCTTCTAACTGCATGGCCGCGGTTGTCAGGCAATGCCATTGCGGATGATCGCTGCAAGTCCGCCGAGGATCAGGGCCATGATCGGAAACATGGAAAGCGCGAAGCCCAGCCCACGGCTCGCGGGCGCGGCGACGTAGCTGCGCCAATAAATGAATCGACCCAGCAGGTACACGGCACCGATGCCGGCCACGTAGTGTTGCGGCCAGTATTTCCCGGCGATGAGCAGTGCAGGCAGGAAGGCCACCATCAGCTCAAGGGTGTTCATCTGCACGCGGTAGGCGCGTTCGAACATCTCGTGCCCGGTTACCGCCGGTGCCTTGACCCCATACAGGCCACGCGCACGTCCAACCTGTACGGCAAAGAACAGCAACTGGGCGACTGCGAGCAGGGCAACCAGGTCAACGTAGTTCATGTCTTTTCCTTGCGGGTGGAACGTGGCAAACCGCCATCGCGGCCACGATGGCAGTCTTCGAGTACAAGTTCAATCCACGAACGCGCGAAACGCGATGCCCAGACCGGCCATGTCCTGCGGTTCGCCGACCAGGTCGGCGCGCAGCAGCGGGCGCGGGTCGATCCATTTCTGCGACACCACCAAGTGCAGCGAATCGCCTTGCGCGGCCAGTTCCAGCTTGGGGATCGGGTCGGCATCGTGCGAGCGATGCAGCAGTACCGCCAGCCGCAGCAGGGCGGCGATGCGTTTGGTGCGCAACAACAGGCGGTCGGGCAGGGCGTCGAAGGCGATCCTGGGCACGCTGCGGCGGTGCGTGCGTACCAGTGCGGCCAGCACTTGCTGTTCCTGCCGCGAGAAGCCGGAAATATCGGAGTTTTCCAGCAGGTAGGCACCATGCACGTGGTACTGGCTGTGGGCGATGGCCAGGCCGATTTCGTGCAGGCGTGCGGCCCAGCCGAGCATGCGCGCGGCATCGTCATCCAGCGCCCACGGTGCGGCGGCCTGTTCGAACAGGCGCATCGCGGTGGCTTCGACGCGTGCGGCCTGGGTTTCATCGATGTCGTAACGGCGGGTCAATGCGGCCACCGACAAATCGCGCAGATCTTTGTCGCTGACGCGGCCCAGCAGGTCGTAGAGGATGCCTTCGCGCATCGCCGCCTTGCTGACCATCAGCCGCTGCAGGCCCAGCGTGTTGAATGCGGCTTCCAGCACCAGTACGCCACCGGCAATGATCGGCCGGCGATCCTTGTCCAGGCCGGGCAGGTCGATGTCGTCGATGCGTTCGGCCAGCAGCAGGCGTTCGCGCAGTTGCGGCAGCGCTTCGGCGGTGATTGCACCCTTGGTGAGCTTCATCGCCGCGCAGATCTCGCCGATGGCCTTGTGCGTGCCGGACGAACCCACGGCTTCCTGCCAGCCCAGCCGGCGATAACGTGGCGCGAATTGCTGGAATTCCGCTCCGATTTCGGTCAGCGCGTCCTTCCAGCGTTTCTTCGACAGCTTGCCATTGGGGAAGAATCGGCGGGTGCTGGCGATGCAGCCGGCCTGCAGGCTTTCGCGCTCGATCGGTTCGAAGCCGCGGCCGATGATGAATTCGGTGGAGCCACCGCCGATGTCGATGACCAGCCGCAACTGGCCGGGCTTGGGCGGCTGCGCGTGGGCAACGCCCAGATAGATCAGGCGCGCTTCTTCGCGGCCGGAGACGACTTCGATGGGTTTGCCCAGCGCGGCTTCGGCCTGTTCCAGGAATTCCTGCGGCTCGGCCAGCCGGCGCACGGTATTGGTGGCCAGCGCACGCACCCGTGCCGGCGGAATGTCGCGGATGCGCTGGCCGAAACGGGCCAGGCATTCCAGCGCGCGTTTGCGCGCCTTGGACGACAGCCCGCCCTTGCTGTCCAGCCCGTCGGCCATGCGCACGGTTTCGCGCAGGCGATCGATCACGCGCAGCTGGCCCAGCGTGTAGCGGGCGACGATCATGTGGAAACTGTTGGAACCCAGATCGATGGCGGCGAACTGTTCGCCATCGGGGAGTGCGGGTGCGATGTTGGGGGGCACGGGCATGGGCTGATGGTAACGGTGTGCGGGCGGGATGGGTAGGGCTGGGGGGAGCGGTTGTTGGGTTGTTGGTGAAGGAACGGGAGTCCCGCTTTTCCAACAACCGTGAACCAACAACCAAGAACCCGTCCTTGCCCTCACACCTTCGCCAGCAGCGTCATCTGCGCTGAATGCGCTGCTTCGCCTTCACCCGGCGAGAGCTGGTGGTATGCACCCTCGGCATCCAGTGCCCAGGCGTTGGTATTGTCGTCGAGGTAGTTCTGCAGGGCTTCGTCGAACACGCGCTTGGCCAGGGCCTCGTCCAGCAGCGGGAAGCACACCTCCACGCGGTGCAGCAGGTTGCGTTCCAGCCAGTCGGCGCTGGCGCAGAAGAGTTCCGGGTCGCCGTCGTTGCCGAACCAGTACACGCGGCTGTGTTCCAGGAAGCGGCCGACGATGCTGCGCACGCGGATATTGTCGCTGACGCCGGGTACGCCGGGGCGCAGCGTGCAGGCACCGCGCACGATCAGGTCGATCTGCACGCCGGCTTGCGAGGCCGCATACAGCGCACGGATCACCCGCGCTTCGTTCAGTGCATTGATCTTGGCGATGATGCGGCCGGGCTTGCCGGCCTTGGCCAGTTTGGTTTCGCGCGCGATCTTCTTCAACAGCCCCGCATGCAGGGTGAATGGCGATTGCAGCAGGCATTTGAGCCGCGTGGATGAAGTCATGCCGGACAGTTGCTGAAACAGCAGGTGCACGTCGTTGCCGATGTCGGCATTGGCGGTGATCAAGCCGAAGTCGGTATAGGCGCGCGCGGTGCCGCTGTGGTAGTTGCCGGTGCCCAGGTGCACGTAGCGGCGCAGCTTGCGGCCCTCGCGGCGCACGATCAGCAGCATCTTGCCGTGGGTCTTGAAACCGGCAACGCCATACACGACCTGCGCGCCGGCCTCCTGCAGGCGGTCGGCCACGCCGAGGTTGGCATCCTCGTCGAAACGCGCCATCAGCTCGACCACCACGGTCACGTCCTTGCCGTTGCGCGCGGCTTGCACCAGCGTATCGACCAGCGGCGAGTTGCTGCCGGTGCGGTACAGGGTTTGCTTGATCGCCAGCACGTCGGGGTCGGTCGCGGCCTGGCGCAGCAGTTCCAGCACCGGCGCGAAAGCGTCGAACGGGTGGTGCAGCAACACATCGCCGTCATCGACGCAGTCGAACATGGTGTCGATGCCGCGCAGCGTGCGCGGGGTGAACACCGGGTATTTCAGGTCCGGGCGTTGCACCAGGTCATACACCTGGATCACACGATTCAAGTTGACCGGGCCGTCGATCGGATAGACCGCGTTCTCGCTCAGCTGGAAGTTCTGCAGCAGCGTGCGCACGATCGGCTTGGGGCAATCGCGGGCGATTTCCAGGCGCACGGCGGGGCGATAACCACGGCCGCTGAGTTCGTCGCGCAGTGCGATGGCAAGGTTCTCGACTTCCTCCTCATCGACCACCAGTTCCGAATCGCGGGTCACGCGGAACTGGTACGCACCCTTGACCTCCAGGCCGGGGAACAACTCGGCGACGAAGGCCGACAGCACCGACGACAGCAGCACGAAATCATGCTCGCCGCCGGAAATTTTCTGTGGCAGGTGAATGATGCGCGACAACGAACGCGGTGCGCGCACGATGGCCAGGTGGCCGCTGCGGCCGAAGGCATCCTTGCCCTTCAGCACCACGACGATGTTCAGCGACTTGTTGAGGATCTTCGGGAATGGGTGCGACGGGTCCAGCCCCAGCGGCGACAGTACCGGCATGATCTCGTTGCGGAAATACGCACGCAGCCAGCGCGTCTGCCTTGCATTCCATTGCTCGCGGCCCAGCACGCGCACGCCGGCTTCGCCCAGCGCCGGGCGCAGGGTGTCGTTCCAGCATTGGTATTGCGCTTCGACCAGTTGCGCGGCGCGCTCGTGGATGCGCGCCAGGATGGCTGCCGGGGTCAGCCCGTCGGGGCCGGGCGGCAGGCCGAAATCCTGCGCGTGGCGCACGGTGGCGGCGCGGATTTCGAAGAATTCGTCGAGGTTGGTGCAACTGATGCACAGGAAGCGAAGCCGCTCCAGCAGCGGCACCTGTGGATCCTGCGCCTGCGCCAGCACGCGGAAATTGAAATCCAGTTGCGACAGTTCGCGGTTGAGGTACAACGCCGGGTCGCGCAGCGGATCGCCTTCGTCCGGTGCATCGATGGCGGGCAGGGCGGGGCGGGGCGTGCTCATGCAGGTGTGCTCATGCGATCTGGCGTTGCGCCGGTGGCGCGATGGATGTGTCCGGTTCGCGCGGATGCACGCGATCAGGATTGAAATGTATCGAGAAAGTACTGCCCTTGCCGACCTCGCTTTCGATTTCCAGCCGCGCCTGGTGCAGGTTCAACACGTGCTTGACGATCGACAGGCCCAAGCCGGTGCCGCCGCTTTCGCGCGAACGGCTGGCGGACACACGGTAGAAGCGTTCGGTGATGCGCGGCAGGTGCTGCGCCGGGATGCCGTAGCCGGTGTCGCGCACCGACAACACCGCGCCATCGCCCTCGCGGGCGAAGCGCACGCTGATGTTGCCGCCGGCCGGGGTGTAGCGTACGGCATTGCCGACCAGGTTGGAGAAGGCGCTGTGCAGTTCCTTGTTGCTGCCCCACAGGTCAACGCCGGCGTCATCGAATGTTTCGACGTGGTGGCGGCCCTGGCTGAGCGCTTCGGCTTCGCGCTTCAAGCTGGCCAGCATCGGCGTCATCGCCACGCTCTCGTCGGCCACGCTGTCCTGCGCTTCCAGCCGCGACAGGGTCAGCAGGTCTTCGACCAGTTGGGTCATGCGCTGCGACTGCTTCTGCATTTCGGTCAGTATCGGCGACCATTCCGGGAAGTCTTCCGGGTCGAGCATGTCGAGGTAGCCGTGGACCACGGTCAGCGGCGTGCGCAGTTCGTGCGAGACGTTGGCGACGAAATCGCGGCGCACCTGTTCCAGCCGCAACAGCTTGCTGACATCGCGTGCGACCAGTAGCCAGTAGTCGTCGGAATACGGGATCAGGCGCAGGTTGAGGCGCAGGTTCGGATCCACCGGTGAAGGCGCGTCGAGCATGGGTTCGGCATTGCGGCCGGCGGCCAGCCAATGCGACAGCGACAGCGGTTGCAGGCGTTCGCCCAGTGGCTGCTCGATGTCGTCCGGGTACTTGAGGCCCAGCAGGCTGGTGGCGGCCTTGTTGAACCAGCGCACGCGCTGGGTATTGCGTTCGACCACGACCACGGCATCGGGCAGGGCGGCGGCGGCGGCGCGGTAGGCGCGCAGGATTTCCAGCAGCCGGCGCTTGCGTGCGCGCATTTCGGTCTGGCTGCGGTGCAGCAGGCGGTCCAGTTCGTTCCACACGCCCACGCCTTGCGCCGGCGGCATTTGCTGGCGTGCAGTCAAACGCAGCAGCACCTTGCGCAAGCGCCAGTAATGCCACGCCACCACGCCCAGCGCGGCGATGGCGAGCACCGGCCACGGTTGCCCGAACAGCACGCCGACCAACGCGGCCACGGCCAGCACCGCGACCAGTTGGCCGAGGGTCTTGAACCAGGCGGAGCGGATGTGGGTGGGCATGGTCGGGGCAGGTTACACCGCCACCGAGAACCGATACCCCGCGCCGCGCACGGTCTGCACCATGTTTTCCACGCTGAAAGGTTCCAGGGTCTTGCGCAGGCGGCGGATGTGCACATCGACCGTACGTTCTTCGACATACACGCTGCCGCCCCAGACGTGGTCGAGCAGTTGCGTACGGGTATAGACGCGCTCGGTGTGGGTCATGAAGAAGTGCAGCAGTCGGTATTCGGTGGGGCCGATGGCAACCGGCGCATCACCGGCGAACACGCGGTGCGCCGCGCCATCGATGCGCAGCGGGCCGACGGCGATGCTGCCGTCGGCATCGTCATCGTGGCTGCGGCGCATCACCGCACGGATGCGGGCCAGCAGTTCGCGGGCGGAGAAGGGTTTGACCACGTAGTCATCGACGCCGGCTTCCAGCCCGCCGACGCGGTCGTTTTCCTCGCCACGCGCGGTCAGCATGATGATCGGCACGTCGCGGGTCAGGGCGTCCTTGCGCCAGCGCCGGGCCAGTTCCAGGCCGCTGATACCGGGCAGCATCCAGTCCAGCAGGATCAGGTCGGGTACGCGTTCGGCGATGGCATTCTGCGCCTCGCGCGCGTCGCCGGCATGAAGGGGTTCGAATTCACCCTTGCGCAGGGCGAAGGCGACCATGTCGCGAATGGCCGGCTCGTCATCGACGATCAGGATGTGTTTCTGCACTGCTGGCGCCGTGGTTCATGGGGTGCGCCCAGTAAACGACATTTTTGTGACGGAAAGATGACCGGCAGGGAGGCAAGGGTCAGCGATACGCCTCTTCCAGCAACCAGCGACCAGCTCCAACCCTCAGCGCCGCTCCAGGTCCGGATCCTTGATCCCCTGCCGGTGCAGTTCCAGCACCTGCGGGGTGATTGCGGCAATGCGGGCGTCGATGCGGGCGCGGGCGTAGTAATCCAGGTCATCGCGCTTTTTCAGGTTCTGCAACTGCACCAGCGCCTGTTCCAGGCGGCCATTGAGGTAGGCGGTTTCGGCGTAGGCCTCGCCGGCGCGGATGTTGTCGCCGGCCAGTTCGTAGGCACGGGCGAAGTTCTGCTGGAAGATCGGGTCGTCGTCGGAACGCGCCTGCAGCGGTCGCAGCAGCGCCTGCGCACGCAGGCCGGCCTGGCGGTCGCCGCGTTCGTTCAGCACTTGCGCATAGGTCAGGGTGATGGCGCGGTGGTTAGGGTGGCGTTGCAGCAGGGCGGCAAAGCGGCGCTCGGCCTCGGCGGGATGGCCATTGCGGGCTTCGGCCTGGGCCAGGGCCAGTTCCACCCACAGGTTGTCCGGGTCCTGGTGCAGCAGGGCGGCCAGTTCGGTCGCGGCCTGGGCGGGGGCGTTGCCTTGAAGGTGAGCCAGTGCCAGCCCGTATTGCTGGGCGTCGTTGAGGCCACCGGGGCCGTTGCGGCGGATGCTTTCGTATTCGCGTACGGCGGCGGCGGGGGTGTCGGCACTGAGCACGCGCAGGCGTTCGCGCGCCCAGTCGAATTGCCCGGTTTCGCCTTTGCCAGCGCTTGGGTCGGTGGCCAGCCGCAGCGAGCCGGGCAGCAACGGGTTGAGCACGGTCGGCGAGGCGATGTTCGGCGCGGGGCTGGCGTAGTCGGGCTGGCGCACGAATGGCTGCACCGAGACGCCGCCGGGCGTGGCGGTGGACGAGTTGACCACCATGCCGCCACGCTTGAGTTGCTCGGCGCGGTCGTGCGCCTCGCTGATGCGGGTGGTGGTCACCGGATGGGTTTGCAGGTAGTCGGGCACCTGGCTGCGCTCGTCGCCACGGTTGCCGCGCATGGTCTGTTGCAGGCGACCGAAGAAGCCGGCCATCGCATCCACGTCGTAGCCGCTGCGCGACAGCGTGCGGATGCCGATGCGGTCGGCTTCGGATTCGTTGGAACGGGTGTAGTTGATCTGGCGCTGCTGCATCAGGCCCATGCCGCTGGCCAATGCCGCCATCGAGGCATCGCCGCTGGAATTGCCGCCGGCCGACTGCGCCAGTGCGATGGCCGCCAGCATGCCCAGCAGGATCGGCATCTGGTCGCGTTGCGCGCGCTCGACCCCGCGCAGCACGTGCTGCTGGGTGACGTGGGCGATTTCGTGCGACAGCACCGCGGCTACTTCGTCCTCGCGTTCGGCGGTCAGCACCAGGCCGGAATTCACCGCCACGTAGCCGCCGAGGGTGGCGAAGGCGTTGATCTGGCGCTCCTTCAGCATGAAGAAGTTGAACGACTGCTTCGCCTCGCCGCTGTTTTCGGCCAGCCGCCGGCCTACCGCATCCAGCCATTGGTCGATCAGCGGGTCGTCGAGGAGATAACCGTAGTTGCGCAGTTCGCGCTTCATCATGCTGCCGTATTCGGCTTGCCTGGCGGGGGTCAGCAGTTCACCGGCGGAAGAACCGATATCCGGCAGCTTGGCTTCCTGCGCGGGTGACAACGACGGCAAGCCGGCCGCAAGGGCAAGGGTCGAACCGATCAGCAAGACAGGCAGGCGAGGGCGCAAATGAAAACTCCGTGAAACCCGAGTGGGCAGGATGACGCCATGGCGACGACGCGGCGTGAACAGACGGTTAAACATCGCACTGTTCCATGTGGCGACAGCTTGCCGTGGCTGCCACGTGTCACCATGTCGGGTATTGACCTTTTTCTCTGCCGGAAATTCCCATGAGCACCGAAACCCCGCAGATCACCATCTATTCCACCGCTGTCTGCCCGTATTGCGTGGCGGCCAAGAACTTCCTCAAGAGCAAGGGGCAGACCTGGCAGGAAGTGCGCATCGACACCGACCCGGCCGAGCGCGAAAAGATGATCGCCCTGACCCGCCGCACCAGCGTGCCGCAGATCTTCGTCGGCGATGTTCACGTCGGTGGCTACGACGACATGATGGCCCTGCACCGCGAAGGCAAGCTGGAGCCGTTGCTGGCCGGTTGATGGGCTTGCAGGCGCGCATGCCGAGCCATTGGTCCTCGCTTGCGATAGCTGCTTGGATATTCCCTAGCGATATGGCCCCGGCCCGCGCCATACCGGTTCGCCGCGTCGGTACACCTGCAGCATGTTGATCACCAGGCGGGCATCGCCGATCTTCGCCAGCTCCGGTGAATCCGGTGGCAGCAGGCGACATTTGCCCGAATCGCGGTCCAGCGCCACCTGCAGCGGGCAGACCATCAGGGACTGCGTGCCCGGCAACGGCAGGAACAACTCGGTCATGCCGGCGTCCTTCCATTCGCGCAGGCGGATTTCGTTGCGCAGGTCGTACTGGACCAGATAGCCGCCGACTTCCAGCCCATTGCCTTCGGCGGTGGGATCGCGCCGATTGCCTTGTGTGCCGACCGGGTTGCGGGCCAAGCCTGCCGGGTTGTCGGCAATGTCCTGTTCGATCAGGCCCGGTGGCCGCCCGGTCCAGGTGCGCGGATAGCGCTGCGCGGGCGCAGGCGGGCTGGGCGCCGCATCCGGCGGTTCAGGCGCGTCGTCGGTTTCCGGTGGCAACGGGTTTTCGGCTTGTTCGACCACGGCCGAAGGCACCGGAGCGGCCTTGCGCGGTTTGCTCACCGGCTTGGGTGGCTTCGGCTTGGACGGGCTGGGAACGGGTTGTTCGACCGGTGCGGGTGGATTTTCCTTGCCGATGAAGTCAGCGCGGGTCCTGCCGCCGGCCGCGGCCCCTTGCGAAGCCGCCATTGGCGGAGGGTCGGCATTGAGCAGGGCAAGCAGCATCAGCAAGTGCAACAGCACGCTGATCGCCGAGGCCAGCCACGGATCCAGGCGTTCACTCCAAGGCACGGCCCGGCCCGTCATGCGGAACGACGCCAAGTTCATGCCGTCGGCGCGGCGTCGAGGTTTCGGGCCTTCATGGGGTTCCAGGGGGCGTGGTGCGAAAGGCGGGACTCGAACCCGCACGCCTTGCGGCACTGGAACCTAAATCCAGGGCGTCTGCCAATTCCGCCACTTTCGCGTTGTGCGGCGCATTGTAGAGCGTGCCATGCACTTTTACGCGGATGGCTGTTGGCATTGCCGGCGTGTGTTCATTCCGGGTCGTAGTCGAGATTGGACGCCAGCCAGCGTTCGGCCTGTGCCAGTTCGACGCCCTTGCGCTTGGCGTAATCGCTGACTTGTTCCTTCGACAAGCGGCCGACGACGAAATACTGGCTCTGCGGATGGCTGAAGTAATAGCCGGACACTGCCGCCGTGGGCAGCATCGCGAAGCTTTCGGTCAGCTGCATGCCGGCGTTGTTTTCCGCGCCAAGCAGTTTGAAGATCGTCGCCTTCTCGCTGTGTTCCGGGCAGGCCGGGTAGCCGGGGGCAGGGCGGATGCCGCGATACTTTTCGGCGATCAGGGCTTCGTTGTCGAAGGTTTCGTCGCTGGCGTAGCCCCAGAATTCGCGGCGCACGCGCTGGTGCAAGCGTTCGGCCAGAGCCTCGGCCAGGCGGTCGGCCAGCGATTTGAGCAGGATGGCGTTGTAATCGTCGTGCGTGGCTTCGAAGCGCGCGACATGTTCATCGATGCCGATGCCGGCGGTGACCGCGAACGCGCCGATCCAGTCGGGCTTGCCGGAAGATTCCGGCGCGATGAAATCGGCCAGGCAGAAGTCGGGGCGCTCCACCGGCTTGTCCACTTGTTGGCGCAAGAAGTGCAGGGAATGGGGAATGGAGAATCGGGAATGGGGAGAAGCGGGATTGCTGTTTTCCAATTCCCCATTCTCCATTCCCGATTCCCGGTGCTCCGCCAGGAGCACCACATCATCACCCACCGAATGCGCTGGCCAGATACCGAATGTCGCCTTCGCCGTCAGCCATTTCTCGTTGACGATCTTGTCCAGCATTGCCCGCGCATCGCGATACAAGTCGCTGGCCTGCTGGCCGACGATCTCGTCGGTGAGGATGGCCGGGAACTTGCCTGCCAGCTCCCAAGCCTGGAAGAACGGCGTCCAGTCGATGCAATCGACCAGTTCGGCCAGCGGGTAATCGTCGAATACATGCAGGCCGGGTTGCTTCGGCGCAGGTGGGGTGTAGTTGTCCCAGTCGCCGTTGAATTTCTGTGCGCGCGCCTTTTCCAGCGACACCAGCCGCTTGGCATCGCCGCGATTGCGGTGGCGCTGGCGGATTTCGGCATAGTCGGCTTCGTTGGCGGCAACGAACGCGTTGCGCAAATCCTGCGAGATCAGTGATTGCGCCACGCCGACCGCGCGCGAGGCGTCCTTCACCCAGATGGTCGGTGCCTTGTAGTGCGGGTCGATCTTCAGCGCGGTATGCGCACGCGAAGTGGTCGCGCCACCGATCATCAGCGGCATGGTGAAGCCCTGCCGCTGCATTTCGCGGGCGACGTGGCTCATTTCCTCCAGCGACGGCGTGATCAGGCCGGACAGGCCGATGACATCGGCATTCACTTCCCGCGCCTTGTCCAGGATGACTTGCGCCGGCACCATCACGCCCAGGTCAACCACCTCGAAGTTGTTGCAGGCCAGCACCACGCCGACGATATTCTTGCCGATGTCATGCACGTCGCCCTTGACCGTGGCCATGACGATGCGGCCATTGGATTTACCGGCGTCGCCGGTCTTGGCTTTTTCCGCTTCGATGAAAGGCAGCAGCCACGCGACGGCTTTCTTCATCACGCGCGCGGATTTGACCACCTGCGGCAGGAACATCTTGCCCGCGCCGAACAGGTCGCCGACGATGTTCATGCCGTCCATCAGCGGGCCTTCGATCACGTCCAGCGGGCGCGCGGATTGCAGGCGCGCTTCTTCGGTATCGGCCTCGACGAAGGCGTCGATGCCGTGCACCAGCGCATGCGCCAGGCGCTCGCGCACCGGCTTCTGCCGCCAGGCCAGGTCTTCGGTTTTCTTCTCGCCTTTCTTGCCCTTGAACTTCTCGGCGATTTCCAGCAATCGCTCGGTGCCGTCGCTGCGGCGGTTGAGGATCACGTCTTCGACGCGCTCGCGCAGTTCCGGGTCAAGATCGTCATAGACTGGCAATGCACCGGCGTTGACGATGCCCATGTCCATGCCGGCCTTGATCGCGTGGTACAGGAATACCGAATGGATCGCCGCACGCACCGGCTCGTTGCCACGGAAGCTGAAACTCACGTTGGAGACGCCGCCGGAAACATGGCAATGCGGCAAGGTCTGCTTGATGATGCGGGTGGCTTCGATGAAATCCACCGCGTAGTTGTCGTGCTCCTCGATGCCGGTGGCCACGGCGAAGATGTTCGGGTCGAAGATGATGTCTTGCGGCGGGAAGCCGACCTGCTCGGTCAATATCTTGTAGGCGCGGGTGCAGATCTCGACCTTGCGCGCGCAGGTGTCGGCCTGGCCGGTTTCGTCGAAGGCCATCACCACCGCAGCCGCGCCATAGCGCAGCACCTTGCGCGCGTGTTCGATGAAGGTTTCCTCGCCTTCCTTCAGCGAGATCGAATTGACCACGCCCTTGCCCTGCAGGCATTTGAGGCCGGCTTCGATAACTTCCCACTTCGAGCTGTCCACCATCACCGGAATGCGGGCGATGTCCGGCTCGGAGGCGATCAGGTTGAGGAAGCGGGCCATCGCCTTTTCGGAATCGATCAGGCCCTCGTCCATGTTGACGTCGAGGATCTGCGCGCCGCTGTCCACCTGCTGGCGCGCGACTTCGACCGCTTCGTCGTAGCGGTCTTCCTTGATCAGTTTGCGGAACTGCGCGCTGCCGGTCACGTTGGTGCGTTCGCCGACGTTGACGAACAGCAGTTGCGGGGTGATGACCAGCGGCTCGAGGCCGGACAGGCGGGTGTGGTGGTTGGTGGTCATGGTGTGTGGGTTCTTGCTCTTGTTTCTTGCTCGTCATTCCCGCGAAAGCGGGAATCCAGTGTCTTCAAGGTGCCTGAAGTCGCTGGATCCCCGCTTTCGCGGGGATGACAAGCAAAGAATCATGCGGCTTGTTCAAGTGTGTGCGGCAACGCGCGCGGCGCGATGCCTTCAACCGCCTTGGCGATCGCGCGGATATGATCCGGCGTGGTGCCGCAGCAGCCGCCGACGATGTTGAGCAGGCCGGACTCGGCGAATTCCTTCAGCACTTCGGCCATGTCCTCGGGGGTTTCGTCATAGCCGCCGAAGGCATTGGGCAGGCCGGCGTTGGGATACACGCTGACGTAGGCGTCGGCGATATTGGAAAGCGTTTCCAGGTGTGGGCGCAGGTCCTTCGCGCCCAGTGCGCAGTTGAAGCCGATGCTCAAGGGGCGCGAATGCGCCAGCGAGGTGTAGAAGGCTTCGGCGGTCTGGCCGGACAAGGTACGCCCGGACGCGTCGGTGATGGTGCCGGAAATCATCACCGGCAGGCGTCCGCCGCGTTGCTCGAAGACTTCCTCGATGGCGTACAGCGCAGCCTTGGCGTTGAGCGTGTCGAAGATGGTTTCGACGATGATCAAGTCGGAACCACCATCGATCAGTCCGTTGCAGGCCTCGATGTAGGTTTCGCGCAATTCGTCGAAACTGGTGTTGCGGAAGCCCGGGTCGTTGACGTCCGGGCTGATGCTGGCGGTGCGGCTGGTCGGGCCGAGCGAGCCGACCACGAAGCGCGGCTTTTCCGGGTTCTTGCGCTCGTACTCGTCGCAACATTCGCGCACCAGCCGCGCACCGGCGAAATTCAACTCGTACACCAGGTGCCCTAGGTGGTAGTCGGCTTGCGAGATCGAAGTGGAGTTGAAGGTGTTGGTTTCGATCAGGTCCGCGCCGGCTTCCAGATATTGCGCGTGGATGTCGGAAAGGATGTCCGGACGGGTCAGCACCAGCAGGTCGTTGTTGCCTTTCAGGTCGTGGCCGCACTGGCCATCGTGCACGTGCTGCGCATCGAAGCCTTCGGCGAAACGCGCGCCGCGATAGTCGGCTTCTTCCAGTCCGTATTTCTGGATCATCGTACCCAGCGCGCCATCGATGACGAGGATGCGCTCATGCAGGGCACGCAGCAGTTTTTCGGTGCGATCGGGGTGCAGCCAGGGCAGGGTGTTCATTGGTGTTCTCACGACTTGTTGGCGATCAGAGAGATCACCTCGTAATGCGGCGGGCGTTTCTCGCGGGTGACGGTTTCCACGCTGGACACCGCCAGTCCGGCTGTTTCGGCGAACTTGCGCAATTCCTTCGCGCTGAAGCCGAGGTTGACGTGGCCGTATGCGGCCACCGCAGCCTTGTGTTCGTGCCGCGCCAGCGAACTGAGCAGCAGGCGACCGCCGGGGCGCAATACGCGCGCGGCTTCGGCCACCGCCAGCGCGGGCTTGGCGGCATAGGTCAGCGCGTGCATCAGGACCACCAGGTCGAAACTGCCGGCGGTGAACGGCAGCGCGTGCATGTCGCCTTCACGCACTTCGACGTTCTTCAGCTTGCGCAGGCGCTCGCCGGCGGCGGCGACCACGCGCGCGCTGGTGTCGATGCAGACGTAGCGGTGCGAATGCGGGGCCAGCAGTTCGGCCAGCACGCCGTCGCCGGAGGCGATGTCGAGCACGTCGCCGGTTTCCAGCAGTGGCAGGGCCGAACGCGCCATCGCCTCCCAGGTGCGGCCGGGTGAGTAGTGGCGCTCCATGTCGCCGGCCACGCTGTCGGCCCAGTTCTGGTCGGCGGCGCGCATCGCCAATACGTCGGCCACGCGCTCGGCGTCCTGGCGCAGCAGCGGGTCATCGCTGCCGTGGCCCAGTGCCTGCCACAGCGCGCGCTGCGCCGGGTCCAGCGCGGCTTCATCGAAACGGTAATATGCCGAAACCCCGGCGCGGCGGTCGCGCACCAGCCCGGCTTCCTTCAATCTGGCCAGATGGGTCGAGACGCGCGGCTGCGCCAAGCGGGTGATCGACGACAACTCGGCGACGGTCAATTCCTCCTGCTCCAGCAGCGCCAGCAGGCGCACGCGGGTGGCATCGGCGAATACCTTCAGCCGCGCCGACCAGTCTTCCAGATCCATGAATATCTCCGTATCGCGATATAGAGATATTGTCCCGTGCCGGGGCGGGTGGGTCAAGTTGGGGGAATGATGGGCAAGGCGGCCTTCCTTGGCCGGCATGCGCAGTCGCTTACAACACTTCCGACGCGTAATCCGCCAGGCGCGAGCGTTCACCACGGCGCAGGGTGACATGCGCGCTGTGCGCCCAGTTCTTGAAGCGATCCACCGCGTAGGTCAGGCCGGACGTCGTCTCGGTCAGGTAAGGGGTGTCGATCTGTTCGACATTGCCCAGGCAGACGATCTTGGTGCCGGGGCCGGCGCGGGTGATCAGGGTCTTCATCTGCTTCGGGGTCAGGTTCTGTGCCTCGTCGAGGATCAGGTAGCGCGACAGGAAGGTGCGCCCGCGCATGAAGTTCATCGAACGGATCTTGATGCGGCTCGCCAGCAGGTCATTGGTTGCCGCGCGGCCCCAGGCGCCGCCTTCCTGGTTGTGGGTCAGCACTTCCAGGTTGTCGGTCAGCGCGCCCATCCACGGGGTCATCTTTTCCTCTTCGGTGCCGGGCAGGAAGCCGATGTCCTCGCCGACGCTGACCGTGGCGCGGGTCATGATGATTTCGCGGTAGCGCTGCTGGTCCATGGTCTGCGCAAGGCCGGCCGCCAGTGCCAGCAAGGTCTTGCCGGTGCCGGCCGTGCCGAGCAGGCTGACGAAATCGATTTCCGGGTCCATCAGTGCGTTCAACGCGAAGTTCTGCTCGCGGTTGCGTGCGCTGACGCCCCACACCGCGTGCTGGCCGCTGCGGAAGTCGTCCACCAGGGTCAGGGTGGCCTTGCCGTCGGGCGACACCTTGGCCACGCGAAGTTCCACTTCGTCCTCGCCGGGCAGGTACAGGTACTGGTTGGGGTGCCAGTCCTCGTCGTCGGTGCGTACCACCTCGTAGCTGGTGCGGCCGCTTTTTTCAGTCCAGGATTTCAAGTCGCCTTGGTGGCGGTGCCAGAAATCCTCCGGCAACGGCGTCGCGCCGGTGAACAGCAGGCTGAAGTCGTCCAGCGCGCGATCGTTCTCGTAGTCTTCCGAGGCGATGCCGGCAATCGCCGCCTTGATCCGCAGGTTGATGTCCTTGGACACGAACACCACCGGTGTTGCGGCCGGGGTCTGCTCCTTCAAGGCCAGGATCGCGCCGAGGATGGCGTTGTCCGGGATCACCGCGCCGAAGCTCTTGCCGGCTTCGAAATGACTGGTCTGGAAGCGCAGCAAGCCGCTGATCTCACGGCCGCGCAATTGCACGCTTTGCGGCTGCGCCAGAGGCACGCCCTGGGCCAGTTTGTCCAGGCCGGCGTTCTCGATCAGTTCGTCGAGGAAGCGGCTGACCTGGCGCGCGTTGCGGCTGGCCTCGGAGGTGCCTTTCTTGGCGTTGTCCAGTTCCTCGATCACCTGCATCGGCAGATAGACGTCGTGTTCGTCGAACTTGAACAGCGCGGTGGGGTCGTGCATCAGCACGTTGGTGTCCAGCACGTAGATGCGCTTGCCGTGGGTCATCATCTGTACGCGGCCTCAGTAAGGAGAAAAAGCGAAGAACGCCGCGGCCTGCAGGGCAGGGCGGCGTCCAATGGTGGAAAAAGAAGGAATCACTTGGCTTGTGCCGCCTTCAATGCGTCGAGTACGGCCTGTGCGTGGCCGGCAACCTTCACGCCACGCCACTCGGCGGCGAGCTTGTGTTCCGGCGAAATCAGGAAGGTGCTGCGGATCACGCCGAGCACCTTCTTGCCGTACATGTTCTTCTCGCCGATCACGCCGAAGGCGTTGCAGAGTTTTTCATCGGCATCGGACACCAGCGGGAACTTGAAGCCCTGCTTGGCGCAGAAATTGTCGTGCGACTTGACCGAATCGCGCGAGACGCCCAGCACCGTCGCGCCAAGCTTGGTGAACTGCGGCAGCAGCGCGTTGAAATCGATGCCCTCGGTGGTGCAGCCGGGGGTGGAATCCTTCGGGTAGAAGTACAGCACCAGCCACTTGCCGGCGTAGTCGGAGAGGGTGGCGCCGTCGCCGCCGGACAGCGCCAGCGGCAGCTTCAGGGTGGACTTGTTCAGTGCCTTGCCTGTCGCGATCATGGATTGTCGATGCTCTCCGGGTTTTCCGGTGTCTTGTTTTCCAGCGCTTCCACGCGCTTTTCCAGCTTCTTGATCTTGTTGTTTTGGGCAATGATTACCGCGATGGCCAGGAAGAACAAGACGAATTCCACGGGGATGCTCCGGTCAGAACTTCATCGGGTCCATGATCGCGTCCAGGTTCAGATGGTCGCAGAATTCAAGGAAGTCGTCGCGCAACGCGGCAATGTGCATGTTCGCTGGCACGCCGATGGTGATCTGCGCGCTGAACATCTCCGCGCCGGTCTGCATCGCGTTGTAGCGGGTGCTTTGCAGGTTTTCGACGGTGATGCCCTGGCGGTCGAAGAAATCGGCCAGCTGGAACACGATGCCCGGCTTGTCGGCGGCGATCACCTCGACGATGTACGGCAACAGGTTGGACTGCGCCTGCTTGGCGGTGGTGCGGTACCAGACCAGCTTGAGGCCGTCCTCGCGCTCCAGCCGGGTCAGCATGGCTTCGAGCTTGGCCACCGAATCCCACGAGCCGGTGGCCAGCGCGGTCAGCGACACGTCGCGGCCGATCGTGGACAGGCGGGCGTCGGACAGGTTGCAGCCGGAATCGGCGATGCGCCGGGTAACCGCCAGCAGCGGCGACTCCGGATGGGTCGTGTAGGCGTTGATCAGCAGGTGGTTTTCGTTCGGCGAAGGCCGGGGCGTGGTGTCGGTCAAGATGGCTTCCGGCCGTGCGGCGTCTGGCTGTTGCTGTCTGAATGGCGGCCGGGTGATGCGCCGGCATGGATGCCAGCATACTTGCCCGTGCTTTCCGGCCGCAAGTAACATCGCAGCCTGAGACCGGGATCATCGCCACCGTGTCGGCGGCCGGTTCCGAATACACACCCCAGGAGTTGTTCATGCGTCTTTCCAAGGTTTCGCGCCCGTTCGCCTTCGCCCTGCTGGCGGTCGCCGCCGTCGGCATGTCCGGCTGCAAGTGGTTTCACAAGGGGGCCAAGGGCGATTACGCGCTGGCTCCGGAAATGCGTGCGCTGGAAGTGCCGCCGGATCTCAACCTGCCCAGCACCGCCGGTGCGATGCAGGTGCCCGCTGCGCAGACGGCCTCGGCCGTTGCGGCCAATGCGCCGGCCGGCACCTGGTTCAACGTCGCCGCGGCGCGCGAAGATGCCTTCAAGCAGGTTGGCGATGCACTGGCTGCAACCCCGGGCGTGACCATTGCCAGCAAGGCCGAATTGCTGGGTGCCTACGATGTCAGCTATGAAGGCGCGAACTTCCTGGTACGCGTGGTTGCCCGTGAATCCGGCTCCACCATTTCGGCGGTCGATCCGCGCGGCCTGCCGGCCACCGGCGAAGCCCCGGCCAAGCTGGTCGCGGCATTGAAGCAGAAGCTGGGTGGCTGATTGGATTTCCGCTTCGCTGCAATGAAAAAGGGCGCCGCTGGCGCCCTTTTTTGGTTGTCGGGTTGTCGGGAAATGTCGCGATAACTTAAATCGTCATCCCGGCGAAAGCCGGGATCCAGCTCTTGCTTCACCGATGTAAAGCTGGATCCCGGCTTTCGCCGGGATGACGATTTGAATTGCTCAGGGCCTTCTCACCGTTCCAGGAACTTCAGCTTGTCGCTCTTGCCATCCCATTCCGCGGCGTCGGGCAGCGGATCCTTGCGGATGGTGATGACCGGCCATTCTCTCGACAGCTCGGCATTCAGTGCGACGTAGTTTTCCTGGCCGGCCGGCACGTCGTCTTCGGGGAAGATTGCATTGGCCGGGCATTCCGGTTCGCACAGGGTGCAGTCGATGCACTCGTCCGGGTCGATCACCAGGAAGTTGGGGCCTTCGTGGAAGCAATCCACCGGGCATACTTCCACGCAATCGGTGTACTTGCACTTGATGCAGTTTTCGGTGACGACGAAGGGCATGGGGTGGTTGGGCTAGGTTGAAGTTTTCTGGCTGCGGGGGCTGCCCCCCATCCCGTTCCCTTCCCCCCGCAGGCGGAGGGAAGGGCGAAGGTGCCGTGCGGGATCGGTTTCGAAGGCGGTATCGGGCCGCGTGTTCGATGGCTTCGGTGGTACTTGCCTTTTTGGCGCTCCCTAGGGGACTCGAACCCCTGTTACAGCCTTGAGAGGGCCGTGTCCTGACCACTAGACGAAGGGAGCGTTGGGCCCTTACCGATGCGGCAAGGTGTTCTATTATATGGGTTTGCCGTCGGGCCGGGCAATGTTTCAAGATCGCCCGGCACCGTCCACGGCCGCAACGGAATCGCCATCATCACGCCGCACAACGCTCCCCAGATCGCCTTGCGCATCATTCCGCGCGAAGCGCATCCGATTTCGCGCAGGGACATCAGTCCCAATGCCTTGCGCGTGCTTTACCGCCTGCGTGACGCCGGCTTTTCCGCCTGCCTGGTCGGCGGCGCCGTGCGCGACCTGCTGGTCGGGCAGAAGCCCAAGGACTTCGACATTGCCACCGACGCCACGCCGGAGCAGGTCAAGCAATTGTTCCGAAATTGCCGGCTGATTGGCCGCCGCTTTCGCCTGGCGCACGTGGTGTTCGGCCCGGAGATCATCGAAGTCGCCACCTTCCGCGCCAACAGCGACGATGGCAGCGGCGACCGCGAGATGGACAACGGCCGCCTGGTTCGCGACAACGTCTATGGCAGCATCGAGGATGACGCGGTGCGCCGCGATTTCACTGCCAATGCGCTGTATTACGCGATCGAAGACTTCAGCGTGCGCGATTACGTCGGCGGCTACGAGGACGTGCTGGCGCGGCGGATGAAACTGATCGGCGACCCCGAGCAGCGCTATCGCGAAGACCCGGTGCGCATGCTGCGCGCGGTGCGCTTGGCGGCCAAGCTGGGCTTCGAGATCGACGCGGCCACCGCCGAACCGATCCCGCGCCTGGCATCGTTGCTGGCCGAGGCCGCGCCGGCGCGCTTGTTCGAGGAAATCCTCAAGCTGTTCCTGTCCGGGCACGCGGTTGCCAGTTTCGAAGGGCTGGAACGCTTCGGCCTGCTGTCGGTGCTGTTGCCGGAAACCGCCGCCGCGCTGGCATCCAACCGCAGCGGCGCGTTGCGGCGGATGCTGATCGAAGGCCTTCGCGGCACCGATGAACGCATCGCCCGCGACGAATCGGCATCGCCGTCTTTCCTGTTCGCACTGCTGCTGTGGCCGGCGTATTGCCGTGCCTTGATCGGCCTGCAGGCGCAGGGCGTGAATCCCGAAGATGCCGCGCGCCGCGCCGCCGACCGCGTCACCGTGCACCAGTTGCAAAGCGTGGCGCTGCCGCGCCGCTTCTCGCTGCCGATGCAGGAAATCTGGTTGCTGCAATCGCGCTTTTCCACCCGCCAGCGCCGCCGGGTGATGCGCCTGCTGGCGCATCCGCGTTTTCGCGCCGCGTTCGATTTCCTGGTGCTGCGCCTGGTCGCTTCGGATACGCATGCGGCCGATGTCGAATTCTGGCGCGATGCGCAATTGGATCCGGCTTCCGCCGTGGCCATCAATGAAGCCCGCGATGCCGGCGGGGCGCAGGAGGCGGAAGGCGGCGCTGATGGCGACGCGCCGCGCAAGCGCCGCCGCCGTCGCAGGAAACCCGCGCCGTGAGCCTGAAAACGGAAGTCGGCGTCGGGCTGGGCGCCAACATCGGCCAGCCGCAAGAGGCCGTACGCGCTGCCATCCGGGCGCTGGGCGAGTTGCCCGGTAGTCGCTTGCTGGCATCGTCGCGGCTGTATCGCACGCCAGCCTGGGGAAATGTCAGCCAGCCCGATTTCGTCAATGCCGCCGTATTGCTGGAAACCAGCCTCACCCCATCGAGCCTGCTGGCGCATCTGCTGGAGATCGAACGCAAGACGGGCCGTCGGCGCGGTGGCGATACCGCTTCGACGCGCTGGGGGCCGCGCGTGCTGGACCTGGATCTGCTGTTGTACGGCGATCGCGTGATCAACGAATCGGGCCTGCGCGTGCCACATCCACACCTGCACGAGCGCGCATTCGCGCTGGTGCCGCTGGCCGAGATCGCGCCGCATGCACCGTTCCCCGGCCACGGCAGCGTGGGCGAGGCCTTGCGGCTTGTTGATGCTGCAGGCGTGGAAGCCATCGGTGATGCGTGACCCGGGGCAAGAGGCCGCCGACGTTCTGCGCCATAATGCCCGCCTGCCTGCACGGAATCTGCAATGAGCGTACAAACCGAACAGAAACCGTGGACCGTGCCGGCGCTGGCGCAAGCCAAGCGCGACGGTCGCAAGCTGGTCATGCTGACCTGCTACGACTACAGCTTTGCCCGCATCCTCGACGCCAACGGCGTTGACCTGGTGTTGATCGGCGATTCGTTGGGCATGGTCGTGCAAGGCCACGATTCCACCCTGCCGGTCACGGTGGCCGACATCGCCTATCACACCGGCGTGGTTGCACGCGGGCTGGATCGCGCCTTGCTGGTGTCCGACTTGCCGTTCCAGTCCGACGCCACGCCCGAACGCGCGTTGCAAGCCTCCGTGCAATTGCTGCAGGCCGGCGCGGAAATGGTCAAGCTGGAAGGCGCCAGCGCCAACAAGCTGGACGTGATTCGTTTCCTTGCCGAACGCGACATCCCGGTTTGCGCACACCTGGGCCTGACCCCGCAATCAGTGCTCACGCTTGGCGGCTACAAGGTGCAGGGCCGCGAAGAAGCGGCGGCGGCGAAATTGCGCGCCGATGCCAAAGCCGTGCAGGAAGCCGGCGCGCAACTGCTGGTGCTGGAATGCGTGCCGACTCCGCTGGCCACCGCGATCAGCACCGACTTGATCATCCCCACCATCGGCATCGGCGCAGGCAACGGCTGCGATGGCCAGGTACTGGTGTTGCACGATTTCCTCGGCCTGGATACCGGCCATCGCAAGCCGAAATTCGTCAAGGATTTCCTTGCCGAAGGCGGCAGCGTTGCCGGCGCGGTACGCGCGTATGCGCAAGCGGTGCGCGAGGGCTCGTTCCCGGATGCTGCTCACTCTTACTGAAGAAAAACCCTGATGCTCGAAACCATCACTGACCTGTCCGCACTGCGCGAGCGCGTGCGCCAATGGAAGCGCGAAGGCCACCGCGTCGGCTTCGTGCCGACCATGGGCAACCTGCACGCCGGCCATTACTCGCTGGTGATGCTGGCGCGGCAATACGCCGACCGCGTGGTGTCCAGCGTGTTCGTCAATCCCACGCAATTCGGCCCCAGTGAGGATTTCACCCGCTACCCGCGCACCGTCGAAGCCGACCGTACCGGCCTGGACGATGCCGGCTGCGACGTGCTTTGGTTGCCCACGGTCGAATCCATGTATCCGTTCGGCATCGAACTGGCCTCGAAGGTACACGTTCCCGGCGTCAGCGGCGTGCTGGAAGGGCAGTGCCGCCCCGGCCATTTCGATGGCGTCTGCACCGTGGTCGGCCGCCTGTTCAACCAGGTGCAGCCGGACGTGGCCGCGTTCGGCAAGAAGGATTACCAGCAGCTGGCGGTGATCCGGCAATTGGTCACCGATCTTGCATTCCCCATCGAAATCCTCGCCGGCAACATCGTGCGCGAAGCCGATGGCCTGGCGATGAGTTCGCGCAACCAGTACTTGGGCGCGGAAGAACGCCCGGTCGCGGCGGAAATCCGCAAGACCTTGATCGACCTGCGCGACGGCATCCTTGCCGGCAAGCCGCGTCTTGAAGTCGAAGCCGCCGCTGCCCGTCGCTTGACCGATGCCGGTTACGTGGTCGATTACACCGTGGTGCGCCGTCCGGATTTGAGTGAGCCGGTCGATGGCGAGAAGGGTGCGAAGGTTGCGTTGATTGCGGCCAAGCTGGGCCGCACGCGGCTGATCGACAATCTGGAGTTTTGAGGCTGCGTTGCAGCCGCCTTGGCCGCCATCGGCTTGCCGGGCATGCATGAATACATTAAGGTTTCCCCGCATATCCCACGGGAGCCGAACATGGCCTTCACCTCGCAGGACATCGTGCCCTTCAACAAGGCGCGTGCCGACTTGACCCGGCTGGCCGATGAAGTACGCGCCGGACACGAGAAAATCATCACCCGCAACGGCGAAAGCTATGTGGCGCTGGTGGACGCGCGCAAACTGGACTACTACCACCAGCTTGAACGCGAGAAACAGGCGGGCACCGATTTCCACCTGGGGTTGTTGAACGATGCCATTGCCGGCCTGGAGGAAATCCGCAACCACAAGCCAGGCATCAGCCTGGAGGAAGCGAAGGCGCGAACGCGGGCAAAGATCAATGCAGCCACTGCCGCAGGCAAGGCTGCAGCGCAAAGCTGATCCGTGCGCACCCGCAACCCGGAAACACCAGAGGTGCAGGCAGCATGGGAACAAGCCCGCGCATTGGCGGGTGAAGACATCGAATTGCGCGAGCTGATCGAAGGTGATTACCTGGTGTTGTACGCCATTCATGCGCAAACCGTGCATCTGCTGACGCTGCGTCATCACTACCAATCCGGTTACGACTTCACCGGGCAAGGCCTTTGAGCGTGCAGCCAGTCGGATGCAATCTCGGGATGCATGTCGAGTACCAATGCCAAACCTCTTGCAAACCAGTGTCCTGCTAGACTCCCGACGATTTCACGCTTGGACAGCTGCATGAGTTCTTTTGAATCGTTGAAAGCCCACGCATCGCGTTTGCAGGGCGTGCATGCCAGTGGTTTGGTCGCTGCAGATCCGGCGCGTGCAATGGGCTTGTCGCTGCGGGTCGGGCCGCTGTACGCCAATTTCGCGCGGCAGGGTTATGACCGCGAGGCGCTGGCGGCATTGCTGGCATTGGCAGAAGAAAAGTCGCTGCCCGCCGCCTTCCAGCGTTTGTTCGATGGCGAAATCGTCAACATCACCGAAGGCCGCGCCGCCTTGCATACCGCCTTGCGCGGCAACCTGTCGGCGGCGGCCACCGCGCGCGAAGCCTTCGCCACCGCCAGCGAAGTGCGCCAGCGCATGGGCGTGCTGGTCGCGCAGTTGCAGGCCAGCGGCATCACCGATGTGGTCAGCGTCGGCATCGGCGGTTCCGACTTGGGGCCGCGACTGGTGGCCGATGCGCTGCGCCCGGTGACCGGCGCGCGTTTGCGCGTGCATTTCGTTTCCAATGTCGATGGCGCGGCGATGCAGCGCACGCTGGCCACGCTGGATCCGGCAACGACGGCCGGCATTCTGATTTCCAAGACCTTCGGCACCCAGGAAACCCTGCTCAACGGCACGATCCTGCGCGATTGGCTGGGCGGCAGCGCGCGTTTGTACGCCGTCAGCGCCAACCCGCAGCGTGCCGCGCAAACTTTCGACATTGCCGCCGAGCGCGTGCTGCCGATGTGGGATTGGGTCGGCGGGCGTTATTCGCTGTGGTCGGCGGTGGGCTTGCCGATTGCACTGGCGATCGGCTTCGATGGGTTCGAAGCCTTGCTGGCTGGCGCGGCGCAATTCGACGCACACGCCTTGAACGCGCCGCTGGCGGAAAACCTCGCCGTGCGCCACGCACTGACCGCCGTGTGGAACCGCAACGCGCTGGGCCATGCCGCGCACGGGGTGATGACCTACGACCAGCGCCTCGCACTGTTGCCGGCCTATCTGCAGCAATTGGTGATGGAAAGCCTGGGCAAGTCGGTGAAGCTGGATGGCTCGCCGGTCGAAGCCGACACCGTGCCGGTGTGGTGGGGTGGTGCGGGCACCGACGTGCAGCACAGTTTTTTCCAGGCGCTGCACCAGGGCACGCAGATCGTGCCGCTGGATTTCATCGGCAGCGTGCGCAACGACGACCCGCATGCGGAAAACCATCTGGCGCTGTTGTCCAACCTGCTGGCGCAAAGCGAAGCACTGGCCAATGGCCAAGACAGCGACGACCCGCACCGCAGCTATGCCGGCGGCCGGCCCAGCACGATGATCCTGCTCGATTCACTGACCCCGCAATCGCTGGGCGCGTTGATCGCGATGTACGAACACAGCGTCTATGCGCAATCGGTGCTGTGGGGCATCAACGCCTTCGACCAGTTCGGTGTCGAGTTGGGCAAGCAATTGGCGAATGGCCTGTTGCCGGCGTTGCGTGGCGAAGCGCAAGCGGCCGATCCGGTCACGCAGGCATTGCTGGCGGAGTTGAAAGCGCGGGCTTGAGCCTTTCGGCTTCAGCCTTCGTGTTGCGCCAACGCCCACGCCACATGTTCGCGCACCAGCGGCGATTCGTCGCTTTGGCGTGAGGCCAGCGCGGCAAGCACGTCCGGCGTGGTTGGCGCATTGCCCAGCGCCACCGCGATATTGCGCAGCCAGCGTTCGTGGCCGCTGCGGCGGATGGCCGAGCCTTCGGTTCGGGCAAGGAATTCGCTTTCCGACCAAGCGAACAACTGTGGCAGCGTCGCCGTATCCAGATCGTTGCGTGCGCGGAAATCCGGCTCGTCGGTTTTCTTCGCGAACTTGTTCCAGGGGCAGACCAGTTGGCAATCGTCGCAACCGAAGATGCGGTTGCCCATCGGTGCGCGCAGGTCTTCGGGGATCGCGCCTTCGTGTTCGATGGTGAGATACGAAATGCAGCGGCGTGCATCCAGTTTGTACGGCGCGATGATCGCCTGCGTGGGGCAGACTTCGATGCAGCGCGTGCAGGTGCCGCAATGCGCGGTGGCCGCTTCGTCGATCGGCAGTGGCAGATCAATGTAGATTTCGCCAAGGAAGAACCACGAGCCGCCATCGCGATCAATCAGGCAGGTGTGCTTGCCGATCCAGCCCAGCCCGGCGTTCCGGGCAAGGGCACGCTCCAGCACCGGGGCCGAATCGACGAATACGCGATGGCCGAACGGGCCGACTGCTTCGGCGATCTTGTCCGCCAGCTTCTGCAAGCGGTTGCGCATCAGCTTGTGGTAGTCGCGGCCCAGTGCGTAGCGGGCCACGTAGGCGCGGGCGCCGTCGGCCAGCGTGGCCCAGGCTTCTTCGTCATCGCGCCGGCCGTAGTCCAGCCCGACCGAAATCACCCGCAGCGTGCCGGGCACCAGTTCGGCCGGGCGCGAACGCTTGTCGCCGTGTGCGGCCATCCAGGCCATTGTGCCGTGCAGGCCGCGCGCCAGCCACTGCCGCAGGTGGGTTTCGTCTTCGCCCAGTTCAATGCCGCTGATGCCGCAATGCTGGAAGCCGAATTCACGCGCCAGCGCACGCACGCGGGTGGCGAGTGCAGTCAAGTCGATGGCGGGCGCGGTTGCTGGCATGCGTGAAGTATAGAATTGCGGCGATGATTGGCATGACTTCCCTGTACGACACTGCGACCGCGCGCTTGCTGGATGCACGCGCGACCGAGTTGCTGGGCGGTGATGGCTATGTGCTGATGCAACGCGCCGGACAGGCCGCATGGCGGCGGGTTTTGCAGCACTGGCCGAAGGCAATGCGGATCACGATTGTTTGCGGCCCGGGCAACAATGGCGGCGACGGCTATGTGTTGGCGCGGCTGGCCCGGCAATCGCGCCGCGACGTGCGCGTGCTGCACCTGCCCGAACACGCGCCGAGCAGCGAACTGGCGCAGCGTGCCTGCACCGATTACGTCGCCGCTGGCGGGCGCATCGACTTGTTCCCGGACACCGGGCTGGAAGCTGACCTGGTCGTCGATGCCTTGTTCGGCATCGGCCTGTCGCGCGCGCCGGATGTGCAATCTGCTGCGCTGATCGATGCGATCAACGCGCAGCCTGCGCCGGTATTCGCGCTGGACGTGCCCAGCGGCCTGGATGCCGATGTGGGTTCCGCACCGGGCGTCGTGGTGACCGCCGACTGCACGCTGCAATTCATCGCGCCGCACATCGGCCTGCACAGCGGCGATGCGCTGGAGCGGGTCGGCGAAACCGGCATTGATGCCCTTGATGTGGATGATCTCGACGTGCCGGCCGCGACCTTCAACGCTGCAACGCCGGCCGCCATCTTGTTGACCGAAGAAGCGCTGCAACACTGGCTGTTGCCGCGCCGTCACAACACCCACAAGGGCGAATCCGGGCGCGTGTTGTGCATCGGCGGCGACCATGGCCACGGCGGCGCGATCGTGCTGTGCGCCGAGGCCGCGTTGCGCAGCGGCAGCGGCCTGCTGACCGTGGCCACGCGGGAAAACAATGTGCCGGTGTTGTTGTCACGCCGGCCCGAAGCGATGGCCGCCGCGGTCGAATCCAGCGCCGATTTGTCGCCCTTGCTGGCCACGCCCGATGTCATCGCCATAGGCCCCGGGCTGGGGCAGGGCGACTGGGGCAGGGCGGTATTCGCCTTGGCGCTGGAAGCCGGCAAGCCGCTGGTGCTCGATGCCGACGCGCTGAACCTGCTGGCCGCGCAACCGCGCCCGCTGCCCGATGCCATCCTCACCCCGCACCCGGGCGAAGCGGCACGCCTGCTCGGCATTTCCACTGCGGAGGTGCAGCGCGACCGTTTCGCCGCCGCGCGCGGTATCGCGGAGCGTTACGGCACGACCGTGGTGCTGAAAGGCGCGGGCACGATCATTGCCACGCCGGATGCAACACCGCGCGTCATCGGCGCGGGCAATCCCGGCATGGCCGTCGGCGGCATGGGTGACTTGCTGACCGGCGTGATCGCCGCGTTGCGCGCGCAAGGTTTGCCGGCGTTCGACGCGGCCAGTGCCGGTGCCTTGCTGCATTCACTGGCCGGCGATGGCGCCGCGATGGAAGGAGAACGCGGACTGTTGCCTTCCGACTTGTTGCCGCATCTGCGGCGTTTGGCAAACCCGTTGTGATGGCCGCAATGATGATGCCTGCTGTGACGATGCACGTTGACCTAGCCGACAGCGACGCCACCGAAGCCCTGGGCACACGCCTGGCGCAAACCCGTCCACCCAATGCGGTGGTGTTCCTGCAAGGCGACCTGGGCGCGGGCAAATCCACGCTGGCGCGCGCGTTGTTGCGCGCACTCGGCGTGCAGGGCGCAATCCGCAGTCCGACCTACACATTGGTGGAGCGTTATCCGGTGCCAGGTGGCGAAGCCTGGCACCTGGACCTGTATCGCATCGGCGATGCCGGCGAACTGGATTTCCTCGGCCTGGACGAAGCCATCGCCACCCTGTGGCTGGTCGAGTGGCCGGAAAAAGGCGGCCACGGCCTGCCAGCCCCGGATTTGCGCATCGCCTTGGCGGTGCAGGGACAGGGCCGCAGCGCGGAACTGGAACCCTTGTCACAAGTTGGCCGGGACTGGCTGGCGCGGCTGTCCGCATGAACTTGCAGTCCATCCCTGTCGGCTTGCTCTAGAAAGTTCCGGCAGGTTACGGATTATTAAGGGAAAACTGCTTGCGCGATTCGCATTTTGATGTTTGAATCCGGCGCATGAACAGGGAACGGGCAAGTTGGGGACGAGGTTTGGGGGCTTTTCTGCTCCCCGTTGCGGCGTTTTCCCTGATTTTTCCCGCCTTCGCTGGCGAGGTTGGCAGCGTGAGCCTCGATCAGGGAGCCACTGGCACTCGCGCCGAGATTCGCCTGCAGGGCAAGGGCGAATTCAAGACCATTTCATTGCATGGCCCGGAACGACTGGTGGTTGACCTGCCGGCCTCCCGTGCCGCCGCTGGCCTGCGCCTGCCCGCCGGCAGTGGTTTGGTGAAGTCGGTGCGGACCGGCCAGCCAGAAGCCGGCACCTTGCGCATTGTGTTCGACCTGGCCGAGCCAATCGCCGCGTTGAAGCCGCGCATGGAGGCCAGCGCCGACGGCGCGACCCTGGTGATCGAATGGCCCGGCGATGGCCCGGCCGTGCCCGCTTCAAGCGCGGTCGTTGCCGGCAGCACTACTGCCAGCAAGCCCGCCACGCCAGCATCCATGTCCGTTCTCGCCGTGCCCGACCAGGCCGCCGCCGCGCTTTCGCCGCAGCAAATCCTCAACGGCGGCAGCGTCGCCACGACGACTACAGCACCTGCGCAACCACAACGGCAAGCGCAGACCACCGCGTCGGTGCCGTTGGGCGACTACCTGGCCTCGACTGGGCAGAACACCAGCACACCGCCGCCTGCCACGACCACGGTCGAGACCGCGCCCGCCCAAGTCATCGCGCCGCCGCCCATGCCGATGCGCAGCGGCATGCGCCCGCTGGTGGTCGCCATCGACGCCGGCCACGGCGGCCAGGATCCCGGCGCAGTCGGCCCCACCGGCAAGCATGAAAAGCACGTCACCCTGGCCATCGCCCGTGAACTGGCGCGCCAGGTCAACGCCACGCCCGGCATGAAGGCTTTTCTGGTGCGCGATGGCGACTACTTCATCCCGCTGCCGCAGCGTGCGCAGAAGGCGCGCGCGGCCAAGGCCGACCTGTTCGTGTCGATCCACGCCGACGCCGCCGAAAACCGCAGTGCACGCGGCTCGTCGGTGTATGTGCTGTCGCTGAAGGGTGCCTCGTCGCAGCGCGCACGCTGGCTGGCCGACAAGGAAAACGCCTCCGACCTGGTCGGCGGCGTGCGCTTGCAGAAAGTCGACAACACGTTGTCGTCGGTTCTGATCGACCTTGCGCAAAGCGGGCACATGAAGGCCTCCGAAGATGCCGCCAGCCACGTGCTCGATGGGCTCAAGCGCATCGGCAACAACCACAAGCCGCAGATCGAGCGCGCCAACTTCGCTGTGCTGCGCACTTCCGACATGCCGTCGATGCTGGTCGAAACCGCGTTCATCTCCAACCATGATGAAGAACGCCAGCTCAACGATCCCGCTTTCCAGCGCAAGATGGCTGGTGCGGTACTGGATGGCGTGCGTACCTATTTCACCCGGCAGCCGCCACCGGGGACGCTGTTCGCGATGCGCGCGCAAGCGGCGGAGGCCGGTGTAGTCGGCGGCGCGGGCGGTTCGCCCTGACTTGCGGGGCGGGGCTTCGGCTATCATTTCGTCTCATCCTCCACGCGGCGCATCCGGCGCTGCCGTTCCGTGCCGATCCGACCGCTTCCCGACCTGCTCATCAACCAGATTGCCGCCGGCGAAGTGGTCGAAAGACCTGCCTCGGTCGTCAAGGAACTGGTCGAAAACGCGCTGGATGCCGGCGCAAGACGCATCGACATCGATCTTGAAGAAGGCGGCATTCGCCTGATCCGCATCCGCGACGATGGCGGTGGCATCCCCGCCGAGGAATTGCCACTGGCGGTGTCGCGCCACGCCACCAGCAAGATCGCCTCACTCGACGACCTGGAAGCGGTCGCCACGCTGGGGTTCCGTGGCGAAGCCCTGCCGTCGATCGCATCGGTGTCACGCTTCCGCCTGTCCTCGCGCCGCGCCGCCGATGCGCATGGTTCGGCATTGACGGTCGAAGGCGGCAAGGTCGGCGACATCGCGCCGTCGCAACAAGCGCCCGGCACCACGGTCGAAGTGCGCGAGCTGTTCTACAACGTGCCGGCGCGGCGCAAGTTCCTGCGTGCCGAGCGCACCGAGATGGGCCACATCGAAGAATGGCTGCGCTCGCTGGCGCTGGCGCGGCCCGACGTGGAATTGCGCGTCAGCCACAACGGCAAGCCGTCGCGGCGCTACCTTGCCGGACACAGCGAATCGGCTGCACGCCTGGGCGAAACCCTGGGCGAGGATTTTGCCGCGCAAAGCCTGCGCATCGACCACGCCGGTGCCGGCTTGCGCCTGCACGGCTGGATCGCGCAGCCGAGTTATTCGCGCGCCAGCGCCGACCAGCAATACCTGTACGTCAATGGCCGCAGCGTGCGCGACCGCAACATCGCCCATGCGGTGAAGATGGCCTATCAGGATGTGCTGTTCCACGGCCGCCAGCCGGCCTATGTGTTGTTCCTTGAAATCGACCCGCTGCGCGTCGATGTCAACGTGCACCCGGCCAAGCACGAAGTGCGTTTCCGTGATTCGCGGCTGGTGCATGATTTCGTCTATCGCACCCTGCATGAAGCACTGGCGCAGACGCGTGCCGGGATGAATGCTTCGGTGGCAACGGCGGCGAACGTGCCAGCGGGTGATGCGTATCCTGTCGGTGCCGCCGGCAATGTCGCGCCGTATCCGCCGCCTTCGCAATGGATGCCGACACGGCAAGCGCCGCTGGGCTTGGGCGTGGCCGAAGCGCCGGCGGTGTATGCGGCCTTGTATGGCGACAGTTCTGGGGCCACTGCGCCGGCAAACTTCGCTACGCCAGCCACGCCGCTGCCGGAAACCGATGATGCATTGATGCCGCCGCTGGGCTACGCCATCGCGCAACTGCACGGCATCTACGTGCTGGCCGAAAACGCCGATGGTTTGATCGTCGTTGACATGCATGCCGCGCACGAACGCATCGGTTACGAAAAACTCAAGACCGCGCACGACGGCATCGGCATCCGCGCGCAACCGCTGCTGGTGCCGCTGAACCTGGCCGTGGCCGAACGCGATGCCGACGTGGCCGAACGCGAAGCGGAAACCCTGGCCGCGCTCGGTTTCGAAACCACCCGCAGCGGCCCGCAACAACTGACCGTGCGCAGCGTGCCGGCGCTGTTGGCGCATGCCGAGCCTTCGGCCCTGCTGCGCGACGTATTGGCGGATTTGCGCGAACACGGGGAGAGCCGAAGAGTGGCCGCAGCACGCGACGAACTGCTTTCGACCATGGCCTGCCATGGCGCGGTGCGCGCCAACCGCAAGTTGACGATTCCGGAAATGAACGCGCTGCTGCGCGAAATGGAAATCACCGAACGCTCGGGCCAGTGCAACCACGGCCGGCCGACCTGGGCGCGCTTCACATTGGCTGAAATCGACCGCTGGTTCCTGAGAGGGCGTTGAAATGGGCAAATGTATCCATGCCGTGATGCTGCTGGCTCTGGCCGTGTTGGCGGCTTGCAAGCAAGTAGCGCAGGAAGATGCAGCGACATCGGCAGCGATGGATGCCAACTTTCTCGCGGATGAAGCCATCTGGCGCGAACAACGCGCGCAGGACCTGCGCAAGCCCGACGGCTGGACCAGCCTGGTCGGCCTGCACTGGCTGGAATTGAAGGCGCATTACATCGGCAGCGGCACCGACAGCGGCATCCGCCTGGCGATGGGGCCGGCGAAGATGGGCATGGTGCAGCAGCTAGGTGGCCGCGTGGTGTTCACGCCGGAACGCGACGCGGCACTGACCATCGACGGCGAGCCGTTGAAAGGCCGGCTGGAACTGAAAAGCGACCGCGACAGCGCACCGACCGCCATCGGTTTCGACGAAGGCAAGGGCGTGATGACCCTGATCAAGCGCGGCGACCGTTTCGCCTTGCGCGTCAAGCATGCCGATGCGCCCACGCGGCTCGGCTTCAAGGGACTGGATTACTGGCCGGCCGATCCGTCATGGCGCATCACCGGTCGTTACGCCGCGCATCCGCCGGGCAAGACCTTGCCGATCATGGACATCACCGGCCTGGTCACTGCAACGCCGAATCCCGGCGCGGTGGAATTCACCCGCAATGGCGAAACTTTCCGGCTTGAAGCGCTGGCCGATGGCGATGGCCTGTTCTTCGTTTTTGTTGATCGCACCAGCGGCCACGGCAGTTATCCGGCCGGGCGCTTCCTCGATACCGCCGCAGCGGATGCCAACGGCGAGGTGGTGCTGGATTTCAACCACGCCTACAACCCACCGTGTGCATTCACCACTTATGCGACCTGCCCGCTGCCGCCGCCGGAAAATCGACTGGAGAACCTGGCGATCGAGGCGGGCGAGAAGACCTATCACTTGAAATGAACCGGGTGACGAACGCATGAACTTGTCTTGCAAATCCGCATTGGCCCTCGTGCTGTCGTACTTGGCATCGTGTGGTTTCGCGTTGGCCGCCGATGGCAGCGCGCCACCGAAAGCACCACCGGTGCCCTTGCTATGGAAAGTCTCCGACGCCGACAATTCGATCTACCTGCTCGGTTCCTTCCACATGCTGCAAGCGAGCGACTACCCGCTGGCGCAGGAAGTCGATACCGCTTTCACTGATGCCGAAACGGTATTGTTCGAAATACCACCGGCGGAGCTGCAATCGGCGGAAATGGCCACGAAAATGGCGATGGCCGGTATGCGCACCGACGGCAAGCAGCTGCAGGACGACCTTGACTCGAAAACCTGGGCAGCCTTGCATGCTTGGGCGCGCAACAACGCATTGCCGCTGGAAAGCCTGTCCAGGTTCGAGCCGTGGATGGTTGGCCTGACTGTCAGCGTGCTGGAATTTACCCGGCAGGGCCTGGATCCGAAGTTGGGCCTGGACATGCATTTTGCGCAAGCCGCAGCGACTGCGAAAAAGCCAGTGGCCGGGCTGGAAACCGGCGACGAGCAAATCGCCGCGCTCGACGGCATGGATCCCGATGACCAGAAGCAATTCCTTGCTGAAGCGCTGGACGAAGCGGCGAAAGGTTCACAGGAATCGTCAAGGCTGCACGCCGCCTGGCGCGCCGGAGACGCTGCCGGCTTGCTGGATGGCATGGCCACCGAGATGAAGCGCGAATATCCGCGCCTTTACCAGCGCATCAACGTGCAACGCAACGACCGCTGGTTGCCGAAGTTGGCGCGCCTGCTGGACGAATCGACGGACAACGACGCGCTGGTGGTGGTCGGCGCATTGCACCTGCTTGGCTCCGATGGCGTGGTCGAGAAACTGCGCGCCAAGGGCTACACCGTGGAACGGATCTGCTCGGCCTGCACGAAGTAGGGTGCTTCCATTTCGATGCAATCCACCGGGCAGGCCGGCACGCACAGCTCGCAGCCGGTGCACAGCGGTTCGATGACCGTATGCATCAGCTTTGCGCCGCCGATGATGGCATCGACCGGGCAGGCTTGGATGCACTTGGTGCAGCCGATGCAGTCGGCTTCGATGACGAAGGCGACTTGCGTCGGCTTGCATTGACCGCGTGTGCGGTCATAGGGCAGCGCCGGCACGCCCAGCAGTCGCGCCAACGCGCGCGCGCCTTCATCGCCACCGGGCGGGCAATGGTCAATGCCGGCTCCGCCTTGCGCCATCGCCTCGGCATAAGGCCGGCAACCGGCATAGCCGCATTGTCCGCACTGGGTTTGCGGCAGCAGGCGGTCGAGGCGGTCGGCGAGGAGCATGGGTGTGACGAGCTGAAGCTGCGCCGCTGCCTCAGCGCACCGGCATCCCAGGCTGCGCACCTGCGTCCGCATCCAGCAACGCCAGCGCACCGCCATCGAAACCAGCGCTCAAAATCATGCCTTCACTCACGCCGAAACGCATCTTGCGCGGGGCCAGGTTGGCGATGAACACCACGTTGCGGCCGACCAATGTCTCCGGTTCGCCGTAGCTGGCGCGGATGCCGCTGAATATCTGCCGCTGTCCCAGTTCGCCAGCATCCAGCTGGAAGCGCAGCAGCTTGTCGCTGCCTTCGACGAATTCGCAGGCCAGCACCTTGCCGATGCGCAGGTCGAGTTTGGCGAAATCGTCGATGTTGATGAATTCACCGGCTGCCGTCGTTGCAGTCGCGACGGCTTTTGCTTCTTTGTTCGTGGAGATGGTGGTCGCGACTGACGTTGCTCCTGCGGTAGCTCCAGTCGTCGTCGCTGCTGCACCGGCCAGCGTGTCCTTGCTCTGCTCGGTCATCGCATCGATCCGCTTCGGGTCGATGCGGGTGAACAGCGGCGCATACGGCTGAATGACGTGGCCGTTGTCCAGCGGGTTTGCCAAATTCTCCCAACCGGCCAGCGGTGCGGACAGGAAGGCTTCGGCTTCGGCGCAGGTGCGCGGCAGCACCGGCTTCAGCGCGGCGGCGAGCACGCGGAACAGGTTCAGGCCCTGGGTGCAGACGCTTTGCAGTTGCGCATCGGCGCCCTCTTGCTTGGCGATCACCCACGGTTTCTGCTCGTCGATGTACTTGTTGGCCTCGTCGGCCAGCGCCATCGTTTGCCGGATTGCAGCAGCCGGGTCGTTGCGTTCGTAGGCTTCGCGCACGTTTTCCAATGCGGCAACGAAGCGCTGGTATTGCGCTTCATCGGGCAGCACATCGGCCAGCTTGCCGCCGAAGCGCTTGTCGATGAAGCCGGCACAACGGCTGGCAAGATTTACGAACTTGCCGACCAGATCCGCATTGACGCGGGCAACGAAATCGCCCAGGTTCAAATCCAGGTCATCGACGCCACCGGCCGACTTGGCTGCGAAGTAATAACGCAGCGCTTCCGGTTCCAGCCCGACGTCCAGAAAAGTGCGGGCCATGATGAAGGTGCCGCGCGACTTGCTCATCTTCGCGCCATCGACGGTCAGGTAGCCGTTGACGTGCAGGCGCGTCGGCGTGCGATGGCCGCTGCCGTGCAGCACCGCCGGCCAGAACAGGCCGTGGAAATTGACGATGTCCTTGCCGATGAAGTGGTGCAGTTCGGCCGTTGAGCCGGCTTGCAGGTAGGCATCGAAACTTTCGCCACTGCGCGTGCACAGGTTGCGGAAGCTGCTGAGATAACCGATCGGCGCATCCAGCCACACGTAGAAGAACTTGCCCGGCTGGCCGGGAATCTGGAAGCCGAAATACGGCGCATCGCGCGAGATGTCCCACGCGCGCAGGCCGCCTTCGCTGTCCAGCCATTCGCGCAGCTTGGCCTTGACCCCCGGCACGGCCACCTCGCCGTCCAGCCACTGACGCAGGAAGGCTTCGAAATCCCCGACCTCGAAGAAGAAATGCTCGGAGTTGCGCATCTCCGGCGTCGCCCCGGAAATCACCGAACGCGGATCCTTCAATTCGGTCGGCGCATAGGTGGCACCACAAACTTCGCAGTTGTCGCCGTACTGGTCGGCGGCATTGCAGTTCGGGCAGGTGCCCTTGATGTAGCGGTCGGGCAGGAACATGCCCTTGGCCGGGTCGTAGAACTGGGCGACGAAGCGGCGGGTGATGTGGCCGTTGGCTTCGAGTTTTTCGTAGATGCTTTCGGTGATCTCGCGGTTGGCCTGCGAATTGGTGCTGTCGTAATGATCGAAGGCCACGCCGAAGGCGGCGAAGTCGCGCTCGTGGCTTTCCTTGATGTTGGCGATGAAGGCTTCCGGCGTGACCCCGGCTTTTTCCGCGGCCAGCATGATCGGCGTGCCGTGGGTGTCGTCAGCGCAGACGTACCAGGTCTTGTCGCCACGCATGCGCCGCGCACGCACCCAGATGTCGGCCTGGATGTAGCCGACTAGGTGGCCGATATGCAGCGGGCCGTTGGCGTAGGGCAGGGCGGAGGTGACGAGGGCGGTGCGGGACATGGCTTGCGGGGGCGTTGCGGGAAAACGGGGATTATCGCATGGGCGGCGGGGCAGCCCTTGCTCGTCATGACCAGACATGCGTCTGTTGTAAAGCGCTTCCCGCCTTGGTGGGAATGACGAAGCAAAAAACTTGTCGGATACTTGGGGAATCCCGATTTCGTCCAAGTCCTGCCGGAGCCCTCGATGACCCGCATCAAGCACATGCGCAAACCACTTCTCGCCCTTGCGCTCTCGCTCGCGTCGACCGCCGCCCTTGCGCAAGCTCCCGACGGCGATGTGGCCGCGGCCAAGGACATGCTGCGGCAGGCGGTCGCCTTCCGCACCGAACAAGGCCAGGTGCCGGACTTCGCCCGCTATCTGGCCGGCAAGCTGGAGGCGGCCGGTTTCGACAAGGCTGATATCGAGATCATCCCGGTCGGCAATACCGCGGCGATGACGGTTCGCTATCGCGGCCAAGGCAAGGCCAAGCCCATTTTGATTTCCGGGCACATGGACGCGGTGACGGCCAACCCGGAAGATTGGACACGCGATCCCTTCACCCTGATCGAGGAGAACGGCTACCTGTATGGCCGCGGCGTCGCCGATATGAGGGCCGCAGTCGTGGTGTTGACCCAGACCTTCATCCGCCTCCGGCGCGAAGGCTTCGTGCCCAATGGCGACTTGATCCTGGTGTTCTCCGGCGACGAGGAAACCGAGATGGAAAGCACCCGCGAGCTGGCCAAGCGCTACCACGACGCCCGATTCCTGCTCAATGCCGATGCCGGTGGCGGCACGCTCGACGACAACGGCAAGCCATCGCTGTACCGCGTGCAGACGGCGGAAAAGACTTATGCAGATTTCCGCATCACCTTCACTTCGCCCGGCGGTCATTCCAGCGCGCCGACCGCGGACAACGCGATCTATCTGCTGGCGCAGGCCATCGACCGGATTGCCGCTTACCAATTCCCGGTGAAGATCAGCCCGACCACGCGCGCCTCGCTGCGCAGCGCCGGCCAACGCCTGCCCGGCGAACTGGGCCAGGCCATGCAGCGCTACGCGGACAACCCGGATGATGCGAAGGCGGCGGCCATCATCAGCGCCGAGCCAGGCTATGTGGGCCAGATTCGCACCACCTGCGTGGCGACGATGCTGCACGGTGGCCACGCACTGAATGCCTTGCCGCAGCGCGCCAGTGTGGACGTGAATTGCCGCATCTTCCCCGGCACGCCGGTGGCGCAAGTGCACGATGTGCTGGCCAAGGTGGTGAATGATGCCAGCGCGCAAATCGAAACCTTGCCGCCGCCGCCGGTGGAAAGCCCGGAATCACCGCTGCGCCCGGATGTGATGACGGCCGTCGCCGATGCCGTGCACGCGCGCTTCCCCGGTGTGGAAATCGCACCGGGCATGTCGGCTGGTGCCACCGACAGCATGCATTTCCGCAGCGTCGGCGTGGACAGTTATGGCGTCGATGGCTCCTTCACCAAGGCCAACGACAGCTTCGCCCACGGCCTCAATGAAAAGCTGCCGGCATCGGAAGTGCCGGCGACGCTGGCGTACTGGCATCGGCTGCTGAGCAGCCTGGCAAAGTAGGCCGGCACGAGGAGGGTTGCCACTATGAATGGCGGCACAAGAAACGGGCGGCCATTGGCCGCCCGTTCGTTTGGAACATGCGAGAGTGCCGCTTTATTCGCGCACCCAGGTCTGCGCACGGCAGATGAAGGCTAGGCAGCCGGACATGTCCAGCTTCTTGCCATCGGCGTGCAGTTCCAGCTTCGACTTGTAGGTCTTGCCCTTGGCCGGATCCAGTACGGTGCCGCCGCTCCAGTGGGTGGCGTCGTCCTGTTGCAGGTTCCACAGGATCACCATGCCCTTGACCGGTTTGTTCTTGTTCGCACCGCTGCACTTGTCGCAGACCGGGTTTGGGCCCTTGTCGGAGTGCAGGATTTCGACCACCTTGCCGGCGAACTTGCCATCGGTGGTCTTGTAGATTTCGACGATGGACTTGGGCTTGCCGGTCTCGTCGTCGATGGTGGTCCAGCGACCGGTAGCGTCGGCAGCGTGGGCGGCAAAGGACAAAGCCAGCATCGGCGCGGCCAACAGGGCGGTCAACAGGGTCTTGCGCATGTTCGTTTCCCCTCCCGGGGGTGCATGTAAGGAGACGGCGGCGTTGCCGTCGCCGGTTTTATACCGCATCCGGTGGCGTATGGACAGGCGTCCCGGGCGGCGGTTCAGTTGGGTGTGTCGCGGTCCAGGGGGAATTCATTGCAGTCGGCGGCGTTGTTGCCTGGACGCGCCTGAGACCTTTGGGATGAGGTCATGCAGGAGTGTGGTTTGGCTCAGTTGTCAGGTTCTGCCGTGGCTGGTGGTGCTGAATCGCGCAATTGCTCAATTTGGCCTACGTCCACGTTCGGCGTGAGCGAACGGCTCCAGTAGGCATCCTGTGTGCACCAGTACAAGTCCGGCTCGTAATAATTGCGATCGTAGTAAACGGTGGCGGGGATCACGACTTCTTCGCCAGTGGCATATTTCTTGTGGATCTCAAGTCCTGAGCTGACGAAGCCTGTGCGACTGCCGGTGATCGTCCTCTTGACCTTGTCCAATTCCTTCTCCATCCGGGGCTTGGCCACTCGGTCGCGATATTCGGCATAGATCGCCTGCCCGCGCTGGATCGAATCCTTGCGTTCGTCGTTACCGAGTGCGGACCAGTAGATTTCGCGTTGTTGCACAAAGTCGGAGTAGCCGCGCTCGGCCGCCAAGTCCATCCATGCGTAACCCAGTGCCCTATCAACGGCCGTTCCTTGGCCGTTCCAGTACATGTTCGCAACCATGGATTGGGAAAACTTGTCGGCGTATGTCGCCGCGCGCTTGAAGTCACGCAATGCATTCGCGAACTTTCCTTCGTGGTAAGCAGCCAAGGCAATGCCGCGCCAGCGCAAGTCCGGATGGGCATCCATGAAGGTTTCCGTCATGATTTCCCTGGGCACCGGCTTGCGGGGCATGGCGCTGCAAGTTTCTTTCGATGGATTGTCCGCAGCGGATGTGGCGATGGCAGGAGCCCATGCCATGAGTAGAAAAACGAAGTGTGTTGCTCTCATCCGATATGGTTGTCTGCGGCATGAATGCACAAGCCCGGCAATGCCGGGCTTGTGGGAGTGAAAGCAGATCAGGTCAAAGCCCGCCGCCGCTACAATCGTTGAGCAGGTAGTCCTCGATGTAGCCAAGCTGATCGGCCATGATCTTGCGCGTCCAGGCCGGACCATGGGCGTAGTCCGCCAGCTTGTGATAGACGATGGGCTGCTTGGACTGCTTGGCCTTGGCAACAAACCAGTCGGATTGTTCGATTGGGACGGTTCGGTCGCGCTCCCCGTGATAGACCATGATGGGAATCTGGGTGTTGGCGGCTTCGTCCACCGGGCTGACGCCATCGACGGTGGGTGCTTGTGCCTGGCGGAAGAATGGATTGGTGTAGAAGCGCGACCAGATCCGCCGGATGTCGGACACGCCTGCGCCGGCAATGGCGCATTTGAAGGTGCCAGCAGGGCGAATTGCGGCATCGAACGCGGCATAGCCACCATACGAGAAGCCGAATATCGCGATGTGACCGGGTTTGGCGACTTTCTGGTCGATCAGCCATTTGGCGCCATCGTCCTTGTCGTCCTGCATCTTCTTGCCCCACTCGGCATCACCGGCCATCCACAGCTTGCGCCCCCAGCCGTCGGAGCCGCGGTATTGCGGGCGCAACACCGCCATGCAGCGCGAAGCCATCAAGGGAACCCACATGGAGCCGTCGAAGTCCATCGTGTCGCGCGCCCACGGGCCACCATGTGGGTGCACCACGGCCGGCCACGGGCCGGGGCCACACAATTCGGCATCCGGCTTGGTCAGGAAGGCGGGAATGTCCAGCCCATCACGAGCCTTGTAATAGACCAGCTGCGTGCTGCCCAGCGCACGTGGGTCGATGTTCGGATAGCTCTTGGCCAATTGGGTCAGTGAGCCATTGCGGAACAGGTAGTACACAGGCGGAACCGCAGGGCCATCCACCACCAACAACACCGTTGAAAAGTCCGGCGTGTAGCCGGTGATCTGGTAATCCACGCCTGCTGCCGGATACTCGGTGGCGGCACGATGACCGGTGGCCGGATCGACCAGTTCCAGTTTTGCATTCTTGAGGCCAAGTGCCTGCCTGAGGCCGGCATCCAGCGCTTGCATGGCAGGTGCAGTCCATTCGATCTCATCGCCGCGCGGGCCTTCATAACCAAGGCCAAGAATCTGGCCGAACCCTTGGCCAGCACTGCGACTGCGATTCACGAGCACGCGGTTGGCGTTGAAGAAGCGGTGCTGGAACAACACCTCCTTCCGCTGCTTGCTGGTGATGTCGTATTCGTAGATGACCGACTTGTCCTGGCCCTGATTGCTCAGTACGAAGGCAATATTCGGGTCGGTACCGAAGCCGATGATCTGGATCTGGTCGCGATCCTTGACGTAGGAACGGAAATGCTCATTCCACTTGCCATCCGGCTGGTTGCGGAATTCGGCCGAAATATAGGCGCCTTTTGCATCCAGGTTCTGCTTCAGGCGGGCGCGCAAAGCCCCATCAAGGTCGGTCACGTAACCGGCGACCTGTTCCTCGGACATCTGGATGCGCTCGGCGTTGTTGCTGCGCAGATCCACTCGGTAAACGTCGCCGGCATTGCTGCCGACGTTGTTGATCACCAGGATATGGTTCGGGTCATTGGGCAGGCTGTCCAGTACGGTCGGGTTGCTGATGGCTTGGATCAGTTCCATTTCGCGGCTCATGGCGCGGGGCTGCGGCATGGGCTCCTTCCAATCCTTGCCGGCCAAGTCAGTGACCATGAGCTTGCTGAGGAAGGTCTTGGTGACGCCATCCAGGCGCAGGTCGCTGGGTTGCCACAACGACACGGCCAACCGGTCGTTTTTGATGAAGGACACGCCAGTGATTTTCATCCGGTTGGCGCCGATCAGTGTGGGCGCCTTGTCCAGCGCATCGGTTTCCCAGACGGCGATGACGCGATCTTCGCCATTGGCACGCAAGGCGGCGATGTGCTTGCCATCCGGGGAAAGGGAAAAGCCCGAATACTCCGGAAAGGCGGCCAGTTGCGCGATGGTCGGCTTCTGCGGAACAGCAGCCCACAGCAGTTGCGGAATAGCCAGTGCGGCAAGGGTCAAGAAAGCAGCGGGAATCCGTTTCATGGGGACAAATTTTTCTGGCGGATGAATTGCACAAGATTAACAATGATTCAGGCAAGAAAAACCGCCGCCCATGAGGGCGGCGGTTCGAGGGTGGCTGGAGCCGATGCTCAGAACTTCTTGCTGAAGCTCAGGAAGTACACGCGGCCAAAGTAGTCATAGCCGCTGTACAACGGAGCATTGCCGATAACGCTGTAAGCACCCGTGGAAATGACCGGCGGATCCTTGTCGGCGATGTTGCGGATGCCGCCGATGATGGACCAATCGTCGCCACTGTACTGCACCGACATGTGGTGCAGGTAGTAGTCATCGATTTTCATCTGGTAATTCGGGCGGTAATCAACGTTGTCGTACTTTTCGTAGTACTCGTAACCATTGATCGAGCCCACCCAATCCATGCCATAACGAACCTTCCAGTTGCGTAGCGTGTAGGTCAGGTCCAGTTCGCCGGTCATTTCAGGCGCGCCGATGCTGCCCGAGTAGTCCTTGTACGGCTGGGTGGGCAGGGCTTGGCCGCCTTGTTCCAAGTAGTTGGTAACCTTGGCGTTGAGGCGGAACTTGCCCGGGCCGATATCGCGCGTGTAGCGCAGGTTGAAATCCCAACCGCGCACCTTGTCCCGGGACACGTTGATATAACCGCTGGTCACGGTCAGTGCGTTGTTGGCGGCGCGATCCACCAGGCTGCACTAGCCGCTCTTGGCGGCGAATTCAGCCTGCGACAGGCCATAGCACAGGCCGAGGATCGTTCCGGCTCCCAAGCTGGCGACGCCGTTGTTCACCTCCACGTCATACCAGTCGGCGGCAAAGGACAGGTTGCCGAACCATTCCGGGAACTCCGGCTGCAGCACGAGGCCGGCAGTCCGTGCGATCGAGGTTTCCGCCGCCAGACCGGTTTCGGCACCGCCCTTGGTATAGACGGCAACACTCTGGGTGGCGTTGTAGTTGGTCGGCAGATTGAGGCTGGCGCAGTTCAGGTACCGGTTGCTGGTCTTGTCGGTAAAACCCGCCCAGCCATTGCAGGGATCGTTGCTGCTGCTCAAGAAGCCGCTGGTGGCACCCAGGAACTGCTCGAACAGAGCAGGGGCGCGGAGCGAGGTGCCGCGCGAGGCACGGAACGACAGCCAGTTCACCGGCGTCCACAGCATGCCGACCTTCCAGGTTTCGTCACTGCCGTAGGAGTCGTAGTCGGTGTAGCGACCGGATACGTTGAAGGTCAGCTCCTGCGCACCTGGCAGGCTGGACAGCAACGGCAGCTCGATTTCGGCATAGGCTTCCTTCACTGCGTCCTTGCCACGGGTAACGGTGGCGGCGGTGAAGTTGTAC
>JASGJT010000003.1:0-299112 GCA_047601105.1 Pseudoxanthomonas sp. | reverse complement strand
CCGGCTGCACCACGGCATCGGCCTGCCGGCGCAATTGCGCCAGCCAGCCGCCGCGGTGGTCGAGCACCAGCAAGGTGATCGCCAGCGCCAGATAGGCCAGCAGCCGCAGCGTCCCGGCGACTTCGCCGGAACGTGGGGTAACGGAGGGGCCGGCGTAGGAGGGCACGTCAGGGCGTCAGTGGTTGAGCGGTGGGTGAGACGTGGTGGAAGCCGGTGGCTGGGAACCCCGGTAACCGGTAGCCGGGAATTGGTAACCGAACGGCGATTCCGCGCATGCTTTCCGGCTACCGGCTACCGGCTACCGGCTACCGGCTACCGGCTCACTCCGGCGAGAAAAACTCGTTGCCGTGCATGTCCACCAGCTCCAGCGCGCGGCCGCCGCCACGCGCCACGCAGGTCAGCGGGTCGTCGGCGACTTGCACGTGCAGGCCGGTTTCCTCGGAGATCAGCCGGTCCAGGTCGCGCAGCAGCGCACCGCCACCGGTCAGCACGATGCCGCGTTCGGCGACGTCGGCGCACAGTTCCGGCGGGGTCTGTTCCAGCGCCAGCTTGACCGCGCTGATGATCCCGGACAGCGGCTCGTGCAGGGCTTCCAGCACTTCGTTGGAGTTGATCTTGATCATCTTCGGCACGCCTTCGGCCAGGTTGCGGCCGGAGATATCCATCTCGGTCACTTCCGCCTGCGGATAAGCGCAGCCGATTTCCAGCTTGATCCGCTCGGCGGTGGCTTCGCCGATCAGCATGCCGTGGTTGCGACGCACGTAATTGATGATGGCGTCGTCGAAACGGTCGCCACCGATGCGCACCGACTGCGAATAGACGATGCCCGACAACGAGATCACCGCCACTTCGGTGGTACCGCCGCCGATGTCGATGACCATGCTGCCGCGTGCCTCGCTGACCGGCATGCCCGCGCCGATCGCGGCGGCCATCGGCTCCTCGACCAGGTACACGTCGCGTGCGCCGGCTTCTTCAGCCGATTCCTTGATCGCGCGGCGCTCGACCTGGGTGCTGCCGGCCGGCACGCAGACCAGCACGCGCGGGCTGGGGCGCAGGAAGCGGCTCTTGTGCACCTTGCGGATGAAGTGCTTGAGCATGGCTTCGGTATAGGTGAAGTCGGCGATCACGCCGTCCTTCATCGGGCGGATGGTGGTGATGTTGCCGGGGGTGCGGCCGAGCATCTGCTTGGCCTCCGCGCCGACCGCCGCCACCGTTCGGTTGCCGCCGAAGGTGCGGTCCGAGCGCACCGCGACCACTGAGGGTTCGTTCAGCACGATGCCCTGCCCGCGTACGTAAATGAGGGTGTTGGCCGTGCCCAGGTCGATGGACAGGTCGTTGGAAAACATGCCGCGGAGTTTCTTGAACATCGGGGGAAAAGATCCTGCTGGTGGCGGAAGCGGGCCGGGCGGGGGCGGCGGCTTCGCGAGAATGGGGGCGAGTGGGGCGGAAAACGAGGAAAATCGCCCGCTGCAAGCGGGTCGGCTAGCCTAGCAACCGGCCCGCAGCCGGGCAAGGAAAAATCGCGTGAAAACCGGTGGTTGCGGGGATTCCGGACCGATTCCGGCACCGTCTGCACCATCACCGGGCTGGCCGGTCGCCGCCGCAGCCGTTAACCTTTGCGCCGCCGGCTGGGACCGGCGCTCCCACACCGCCTCCCGAGACCGACCGATGTCCGCGCTGATCTGTGGTTCCCTTGCCTACGACACCATCATGGTGTTCCCGGACCAGTTCAAGAACCATATCCTGCCGGACAAGGTGCATATCCTGAACGTCTCGTTCCTGGTGCCGAACATGCGCCGCGAGTTCGGCGGCTGCGCCGGCAACATCGCCTACAACCTGCATCTGCTGGGCGGCAAGCCGGTGCCCTTCGGCACCGTCGGCCAGGATTTCGGCGCGTATCGCACGCATTTCGACAAGCTGGGCATCGACCTGTCGCAGGTGAAGATGCTGGACGACATGTTCACCCCGCAGGCCTTCATCACCACCGACCACGACAACAACCAGATCACCGCCTTCCACCCCGGCGCGATGGCGCGCAGTCACGAGCAGCACGTGCGCGACGTGCCCGGCGTGAGCATCGGCATCGTTGCCCCGGACGGCCGCGACGGCATGATCCAGAACGCGCGCGAATTCGCCGAAATGGGCGTGCCCTTCATCTTCGATCCCGGCCAGGCGATGCCGCTGTTCAATGGCGAAGAGTTGCGTGCCTTCATCGAGCAGGCCGATTACGTGATCGTCAACGATTACGAATCCAACCTGCTGCAGGCGCGCACCGGCTGGGACGAGAAGCAGATCGTCTCGCGGGTGCAGGCCTACATCACCACCAAGGGCCCGAAGGGCGCGGTGGTGCACACGCCCGAGCGCGACTACGACATCCCGCCGGCGCACGAACGCCGCGTGGTCGATCCCACCGGCTGCGGCGACGCTTTCCGCGCCGGCCTGATCTTCGGCATCGACAAAGGCTGCGACTGGCTGACCATCGGCCGCATGGGCAACCTGATGGGCGCGCTGAAGGTGGAGCATCCCGGCACCCAGAACCAGCGCTTCGACTTTGCCGAATTCAACGAGCAGTTCAAGCAGCAGTTCGGATACGCGTTGTAACGCGACCGGTACCGTGCCTGTCAGCGAAACCCTGCCGCTGTTCCCGCTGCATACCGTGCTGCTGCCCGATGCGGCGCTGCAATTGCGCGTGTTCGAGCGCCGCTACCTGGACATGATCCGCGACTGCGGGCGCAACAGCAGCAGCTTCGGCGTGTGCCTGATCCTGGAAGGCGGCGAAGTGGGTACGCCGGCCACGCCGGCAGCATTCGGCTGCGAAGCGGTGATCGAGGATTTCGATACAGGTGCCGATGGCCTGCTCAGCTTGCGCCTGCGTGGACGTCGCCGTTTCCGCGTGCTGCGCAGCCGCGTGCGCGACAACGGCCTGGTAATTGGCGACGTGGAATGGCGCGAACCGGACCCCGATGACGAACTGCGTCCCGAACACGCGCTGCTGGCGACCTTGCTGGAAGAAATCCTGCAACAGGCCAGCGCCGGCCAGATGCCGGCCCTGCCGCCGGCGCAAGGCGACAACGCCGCGTGGGTGGCTTGGCGATTGGCCGAACTGCTGCCGCTGGACGACCGCCAGCGGCTGGCGATCCTGCAGGAAGACGACCCGCACCTGCGGCTGGAGCAATTGCTGGCTTTGATCTGAGCAGGATCCGGGTGTTACTGCTCCACCGCATCGGTCCGTACCCGCAACACCGGCAGCGTCGAATCCGGGTGCAGGCCAATCCGGTTCGGCAAGCCCGACACCGCTGCGGTCGCCGCCGCCAGCGCGGCGTCGGCTTCGGACAGCGGCAGCCACAGGCCGATCAGGTCGAAGGCTTCGTGGTGGCGCAGCACCTGCGCGCTGCCGATCCACAACGGCGCATCGCCCGGTTGCAGACGCGCCGGTGCCGGCCACAGTCGCAGCGCGTACATCTCGCCGGGGTTGCTGCCTGCGCGCAGCATCAGCAGGCTTTCGGCACGGGTGTCCAGTGTGGCCGGCAACACCGGATGTTTTTCCGGCGGCAGGTCGTCGTCGAACAACTGCAGCGCCTCCTGCCAACCGGCTTGCGCCTGCGCGTGCCAGCCGGCGCTTTCCAGCTTGCGTTGCAGCGGTGCCAGCGGGCCGGCGACCTGCACGTCCAGCGGCCAGCGTTGTTCATTGTCGAATTCGCTGCGTCGCGCCGGCAGCCGCGTCCAGTCATTGCCCCACCAATCATCAAGGGCGATGGATTCGGTCGCCGGCCGCGCTTCGAACTTCGCCAGTGTCGCCGTCGCATTGCGTGGCGCGTGCCATAACGCGGCCACGGCGAAAGCGCCATAGAACAACCACGCCAGCGGCTTCATCCAGAACGAACGATCCACGCGGCGGCGATAGGCGATGCCCAGCACCAGCAGCCAGACCACGCCCAGCAAGGTGCCGCCGACCACGTCGCTGAGCCAGTGCGCACCCAGATACAAGCGTGAAAACCCGATCAGCGCGACCACGATGCCGGAGACCAGATATGGCCAGATGCGGTTGCGCCCCGGCAATTCGCGCGCGATCAACACCGCGAAGAAGCCGAACGCGATCGTCGCCATCGTCACCGCGATCGACGGAAAACCGAAACCACTGGCCACCGCTGGCGGCTTCGGAATATCCACCATCGCCCCCAGCCACGCGGTCAGCGCCAACCCGAACGCCAGCGCCGCCACCCAGTGCGCGGCCGCCATCCAGCGCCGCCGCCACAGCAGGTACCCCAGCGCCAGCAATGCCGCCGGCGTCAGCACCTGCGGATCGCCCAGGCAGGCCAGCGCCGCGAACGGCACGTCGGCCAGTGGATTGCGCAGGCCCAGCATCAATTGATGCACGGCCAAGTCCAGGCCCAGCGGTTCGCCGTGGCCGATCACCAGCGCAAGAAAGGCGAAGCAGGCCCAGCCCACCGCCAACAGCAGCACCGCCAGCACCGCCAGCGAAACCGATTCGCGCCGGTTCGGATCGAACACCGCCACCGAATACCTGCCCAGCAGCGGATGCGCGTGCGACCACGCCAATGCCCGCGCCAGCAGGTTGTCGGCGTGCGCGGCAAACCAGCGATAGCTGTACAGCACGCCCACCCAAGCCAGCGCCAGCACCGCCACCAGCAGGCCCAGCACCAGCGCCAACCGGCCAGCGACCGCCGCCACGGTGTCGTAGGCCTGGCCCAGCAGCCAGCCGGGTGCCAAGAACAGCGCCGCCCAACTCAACGCGGCGAAGGCGCTGACGGGTACATAGCGTTTCAACGACATCTTCGCCATGCCTGCGACCGCCGGCACGAAGGGGCGAATCGGCCCGACATAGCGCGCCACGAGGACGCTTTTGACGCTGTTGCGGCGGAACAATACCTCGCCGCGTTGCAGCAGCTCCGGGTATTTGCGGAACGGCCAATAGCCGTACAAACGCCGCCCCCAGCGCCGCCCCACCCAGAAACTCAGCCCGTCACCGAGGAACGCACCGCTGGCCGCACACGCCAGCGCATACGGCCCGGACATCTCGCCCATGCCGATCAGGATGCCAACCGGCACCAGCAACGGCAGCGCCGGCACCACCGCGCCGACCACGATCAGCGCATCGCAGAACGCGACCGCGAATATCACCGCGCCAGCGGCGGTGGGGTGCGCACCAATCCACGCCAGCAGGCTGTCAAACCACGAAGCTTCCATCGGCCGATTATAGGTGGGCACATCCGCTGCCCGACTAGATGCGTCCGGCTAGAATCAATGTGAATGGCTCAGCCCGGCCCGCATGAAATCAAGGTACTGAAAGCCGACAGCTTCGGCCGCATCGTGCTGATGGGTGATGTACGTGGCGAATTCGTGCGCCGCGACCTGACCGTCACCCCGTGGTGGCTGCGGCTGCCGGCCTGGCGGCTGGCCCGGCGCGAGGCGCGCGCGTTGCAACGCCTGGACGGGCAAGCCGCCGTGCCGCAAATGCTCGGCTGGGACGGGCGTTTCCTCGACCGCAGCTACCTGGATGGCGCGGCCATGTACCTGCGCCCGCCGCGCGGCGACGTGGCGTACTTCCGCGCCGCGCACAAGCTGCTGCAGCAGGTGCATCGCCGCGGCATTGCCCACAACGACCTTGCCAAGGAAGCCAACTGGCTGGTGCGCGAAGACGGCAGCCCGGCGCTGATCGATTTCCAACTGGCCACGCGGGGCAACCCGCGTGCGCCGATGATGCGCCTGCTGGCGCGCGAAGACCTGCGCCACCTGCTCAAGCACAAGCGCATGTACTGCCGTGACCACCTGACCCCGGTGGAACGGCGCGTGCTGAAGCGCCATTCCTGGCTGCGCGACCTGTGGTTCCGCACCGGCAAGCCGGTCTATCGCTTCATCACCCGCAAGCTGCTGAAGTGGGAAGACAACGAAGGGCAGGGGCCGAAGCCTTGAGAGCAGATGGGGAAGTAATGAGAAAGTCAGTAAAATCAACGACTCGCGCTTCTACTGACCTTCTCGCATGACGAACCTCGCCGGCAAAACCCTCTTCATCACCGGTGCCTCGCGCGGCATCGGCCTTGCCATCGCCCTGCGCGCCGCGCGCGATGGGGCCAACGTCGCCATCGCCGCCAAGTCGTCGGTGCCCAATCCCAAGCTGCCCGGCACGATCCACACCGCTGCCGAAGCGGTCAACGCTGCCGGCGGGTGCGGCCTGGCGCTGAAGTGCGACATCCGCGAAGAAGACCAAGTGCGCGCCGCCGTCGCCGCCACCGTCGATGCCTTCGGCGGCATCGACATCCTGGTCAACAACGCCAGCGCCATCTGGCTGCGTGGCGCGCTGGACACGCCGATGAAGCGCTTCGACTTGATGCAGCAGGTCAATTCGCGCGGCAGCTTTCTGTGCGCGCAAGCCTGTTTGCCGCAGCTGCTGCAAGCGCCGAACCCGCACATCCTTACGCTTTGTCCGCCGCCGTCGCTGGACCCGAAATGGTGGGCGCCGCACGCCGGCTACACGCTGGCGAAGATGGGCATGAGCTTCGTCACCTTGGGCTTGGCTGGCGAGTTCGGCCCGCAAGGCGTCGCGGTGAATGCGCTGTGGCCGCGCACCCTGATCGCCACCGATGCGCTGAACATGATCCCCGGCACCGACAGCCGCCACGGCCGCAAGCCCGAAATCATGGGCGATGCTGCACATGCGATCTTCCTGCGCGACGCCAAGACCACCAGCGGCAACTTCTTCATCGACGACGAAGTACTGGCCGAAGCCGGCATCACTGATTTGTCCGGCTATGCCGTCGATCCGACGCAACCGCTGTATCCCGATTTGTTCCTGTAAAGACGGTAACCGCCATGAAATACCTCCACGCCATGCTCCGCGTCCACGACCTGGACAAGACTTCCTGGTTCTTCACCGAAGGCCTGGGCCTCAAGCAGACCCGCCGCATCGACAGCGAGGCCGGCAAGTTCAGCCTGGTCTATTTCGCCGCACCGGCCAACCCGGAAGCCGAAGTCGAACTGACCCTCAACTGGGGCAGCGACGAGGACTACGGCAGCGCGCGCAACTTCGGCCACCTGGCCTTCGAAGTCGATGACATCTACGCCACCTGCGCGCACCTGCAATCGCTGGGCATCGTCATCAACCGCCCGCCGCGCGACGGGCGCATGGCCTTCGTGCGCAGCCCGGACATGATTTCGATCGAGCTGCTGCAAAAAGGCGAAGCCTTGCCGCCGGCCGAACCCTGGGCGTCAATGCCGAATACCGGCAGCTGGTAGGCGAAGGCGTAGAATTACCAGCTTTCCCACCGCAATCCGCTCCCATGACCACCAGCCAGCAACTGCTCACCCTCGGCCACGACTACTACCTGCCGGTCTATCACCAACGCGAATTCATCGTCGAACGCGGCCAGGGCGCGCGGGTCTGGGACAAGGACGGGCGCGAATACATCGACTTCGCCGCCGGCATCGCCGTTTGTGGCCTCGGTCATTGCGACCCGGACCTGACCGCCGCGTTGGTGGAGCAGGCCGGCAAGCTGTGGCACACCAGCAACGTCTTTTACAGCGAGCCGCCTGTGCTGTTGGCGAAAGAGCTGGTTGACGCGTCGAAGTTCGCCACCCGCGTGTTCCTGTGCAACTCCGGTGCCGAAGCCAACGAAGCGGCGATCAAGCTGACCCGCAAGTGGGCCGCCGCGCAGGGCCGTCCGCCGGAAAGGCGCGTCATCGTCACCTTCACCGGCAGCTTCCACGGCCGCACGATGGGCGCGGTCACCGCGACCGCGCAGCCGAAATACCAGCAGGGCTACGAGCCGCTGCCAGGCGGCTTCCGCTATGTCGATTACAACGATTTGGCGCAACTGGAAAGCGCGATGGCCGGCGGCGATGTCGCTGCGGTGATGCTGGAGCCGGTGCAGGGCGAGGGCGGTTGCACGCCGGCTGCGCCGGGCTTCCTGCAGGGCGTGCGCGCGCTGTGTGACAAGCACGACGCGCTGCTGATCCTCGATGAAATCCAGGCCGGCATGGGCCGCACCGGCACCCTGTTCGCGCACTGGCATGATGGCGTGACCCCGGACATCGTCGCGCTGGCCAAGGCGCTGGGCGGCGGCTTCCCGATCGGCGCGATGCTGGCCGGGCCGAAGGTGGCCGAAATCATGGGCTATGGCGCGCACGGCACCACTTTCGGCGGCAACCCGCTGGCCGCGGCGGTGGCGCGCGTGGCGCTGAAAAAATTGTCCTCCGATGCAATCGCTGCCAACGTACGCAAGCAGGAACAAGCCCTGCGTGACGGCATCGACGCGATCAACGCGGAATTGAACCTGTTCACCGGCATGCGCGGCCGTGGCCTGATGCTGGGCGCGGTGCTGAAACCCGAATACGCCGGCAAGGCCGGCGAGGTACTCGACCACGCCGCCGCACACGGTCTGCTGCTGCTGCAAGCCGGCCCCGACGTGCTGCGCTTTGTCCCGGCGCTGAACATCGGCGATGCAGAAGTGGCCGAAGGCTTGAAGCGGCTGCGCTTGGCGCTGGCGGCGTTCGTCGCGGCTTGATTGGTTTTGTTCGTCATGAGCAGACATGCGTCTGTTGAAAAGCGCTTCCCGCCTTCGCGGGAATGACGAACAAGAGCCAATCCCCACCATGCGACAATGCCGCCCATTCCCGTACCGCGACTTCCCGCGCACCCCAACGCAATGACAGGCACAACCCTGATGAAACGCATGCTCCTCTGTGCCGTGATCGGCAGCCTCAGTCTGGCCGCCTGCGCGCAAGCGCCGCAAACGCCGGCCACGGCCGCCGCGCCGGCCGCCAAACCCGCCAGCGCCGCCGACAAGTCGGCCGATGAAAACGTGCGCCAGGCCTTGAAGGCACTCAATCCCGACCTGCAGATCGACTACATCGGTGCCGCGCCGATCGCCGGTTTCCGCCAGGCCGTCGCCGGCGGCTCGGTGGTCTTCGTCAGCGACGATGGCCGCTACCTGGTGCAGGGCGACGTGATCGACCTGAAAACCCGCCGCAACATCGGCGATTCCAACGCCGGTCTGGCCGCCTACCGCCGCGGCCTGCTGGAAACCGTGCCGCATGCACAGCGCATCGTGTTCGCGCCGCCGAACCCCAAGTACACCGTCAGCGTGTTCACCGACATCGAATGCGGCTACTGCCGCAAGCTGCACAGCCAGATCACCGATTACAACAAGCAGGGCATCGCCATCGAGTACCTGGCCTTCCCGCGCATGGGCCTGGGCACCAAGGACCACAAGGACATGGTGTCGGTCTGGTGCGCGGCCGACCCCAAGAGCGCGCTGACCGCGGCCAAATCCGGCAAGCCTGCCCCGGCGCGTGATTGCGACAACCCGGTCGCCAGCGAATTCGCCCTGGGCCAGCGCCTCGGCGTCACCGGCACCCCGGCGGTCTTCGCCCCCGATGGCACCCAGATCGGCGGCTACCTGACCCCGGAACAGATGCGCGCCACGCTGGACAGCCTGTCCAGCGTGGCAGGCGGCGGCCGCTGAGAACAGGTTCTGAGGGATTCACCATCCCGCCACGGGCGGGGGAGCAACCGGCCTCGGCTACAATGTGCAGCCCGTTTGCTCCCCGGTTTCGGACATGATCGTCCTTGAAGGCCGCCCGGCCTTGTCGCAGTTCCGGCTTGCCCGGCTCCAGTCCCGCCTCCAGTCCATCGCCCCGGCCGTGCAGGTGCGCGGTGCGTGGCAGGTGTTCTTCGTGCAGCCGCAGGCCGGCACGCAGGTCGATGCCGCCGCGCTGCACCGCATCCTGCAAGCCAATGCCGGCGAAGCGCCGGTCGAAGCCGGCAGCACCTCCCGCTTCATCGTGCCGCGCCTGGGCACGCTGTCGCCGTGGGCGAGCAAGGCCGGCGAACTGCTGCGTGGCGCAGGCTTGGACATCGCCCGGGTCGAACGCGGCCTGCGCATCGACCTGGCCGGCTGGGACGAGGCCGCCGACAGCAACCGCGCCCTGACCCGCGCGCTGTACGACCCGATGACGCAGTCGCTGCTGTCGCATCGCGACCAGGCTGCCGCGCTGTTCACCGCGCAGCCGCGTGGCGAACTGGAACGCATCCCCCTTGCCGACCTGCAAGCGGCCAACACGCGCCTGGGCCTGGCCCTGGCCGAGGACGAAATCGACTACCTGCGCGCGCGCTATACCGAGCTGGGCCGCGATCCGTCCGATGTCGAACTGATGATGTTCGCGCAGGCCAATTCCGAGCATTGCCGGCACAAGATTTTCAACGCATCGTGGACGATTGATGGCAAGGATCAGGATAAATCCCTGTTCCGCATGATCCGCAACACCCACGCGCACACGCCGCAATACACGCTGTCCGCGTACAGCGACAACGCCGCCGTGGTGGAAGGCTATCCGGCATCGCGCTTCCGCCCCGATGCCGATGGCAAATACCGCAGCGAAGCGGTGGTGGAATCGGCGTTCTGCATCAAGGTCGAAACCCATAACCACCCGACCGCGATCGCGCCGTTCCCCGGTGCTTCGACCGGTGCCGGCGGCGAAATCCGCGACGAAGGTGCGACCGGTCGCGGCGGCAAGCCCAAGGCCGGTTTGACCGGCTTCAGCGTGTCGCACCTGCGCATCCCGACCTTGCCGCAGCCGTGGGAGGGCAGTCGCCCGCTCAACCCGCGCATGGCCCCGGCGCTGGAAATCATGCTCGACGGCCCGCTGGGCGGCGCGGCGTTCAACAACGAATTCGGTCGGCCCAATCTGCTGGGTTACTTCCGCAGTTTCGAATTGAACGAAGGTGCCACGCTCACCCGCGCCTACGACAAGCCGATCATGCTGGCCGGCGGCCTGGGTGTGATCGATCGCGTGCAGGTCGAGAAGAAAAAGCTGCAAGCCGGCGACGCGGTGATCGTGCTCGGCGGCCCGGCAATGCTGATCGGTCTGGGCGGCGGCGCAGCCAGTTCGGTGGCCTCCGGCGAAAGCGCCGAAGAACTCGACTTCGCCAGCGTGCAGCGCGACAACCCGGAAATGGAACGCCGTTGCCAGGAAGTGATCGACGCCTGTGTGGCGCTGGGCGAGAACAATCCGATCCAGTTCTTCCACGACGTTGGCGCGGGTGGCTTGAGCAATGCCATTCCCGAACTGCTGCACGACTCCGGCGTCGGCGGTGTGATCGACTTGGACAAGGTGCCCAGCGACGACCCCTCGCTGTCGCCGCTGGAACTGTGGTGCAACGAATCGCAGGAACGCTACGTGCTGGGCGTGCCGCAATCGCGGCTGGCGGAATTTGCCGCGATCTGCGAACGCGAGCGCTGCCCGTTTGCCGCTGTTGGCGTGGCGACGGAAGAAGAACGCCTTGTCGTGGGTTATGGCGTTCTTGCCCCCGCCGCCGCGACGGCAGGGATCGATCTCCCGATTGATCTGCCGATGGACGTGCTGTTCGGCAAGCCGCCGAAAATGCACCGCGACGCCACCCATCCGCCCGCGCCGCAATGGCCGGCGCTGGAAACCGCCAAGGTCGATCTGCACGATGCCGGCTTGCGCGTGCTCTCGCACCCGACCGTCGCCTCCAAGATGTTCCTCATCACGATTGGTGATCGCAGCGTCGGCGGTCTGACCGCGCGCGAGCAACTGGTCGGCCCGTGGCAAATGCCGGTGGCCGATTGCGCGATCACCCTGTCCGGCCACGACACTTTTGCCGGTGAAGCGATGGCCATCGGCGAACGCACGCCGCTGGCCCTGCTGGACGCCGCTGCTGCTGCGCGCATGGCCGTCGGCGAGGCGATCACTAACCTGTGCGCCGCGCCGGTCGATGAGCCGGCGCGGATCAAGTTGAGCGCCAACTGGATGGCTGCCTGCGGTCATTCCGGCGAAGACGCGCTGCTGTTTGATGCAGTGCGCGCGGTGGGCATGGAGTTGTGCCCGGCGCTGGATTTGAGCATCCCGGTCGGCAAGGATTCCTTGTCGATGCAGGCGCAATGGTCGAACCAGAAAACCGTCTCGCCCGTTTCCCTCATCATCACTGCTTTTGCCCCGGTCGATGACGCACGCAAACAGCTCACGCCGCTGCTCTGCCGCGAAAACGACAGTGAGTTGTGGCTGATCGGCCTGGGTGCGGGCAAGAAGCGCCTGGGCGGTTCGGTACTGGCACAAGTATTTCCCGATGCAGGCCGCGAAGCCGGCGGCAACGCGCTGCCCGCATTTGCCGGCAGCGATGCCGATGACAGCGTGCCCGACCTCGACGATCCGGAGCGCCTGCGCGACTTCTTCGCGCTGATCCGCGATGCGCGCAATGCCGGCCTGCTGCTGGCCTATCACGACCGCAGTGACGGCGGCGCGTTCGCCACATTGGCGGAAATGGCCTTCACTTCGCACTTGGGTTTGGACATCAACCTCGATGGCTGGGGCGAAGACCCGTTCCGTACCTTGTTCTGCGAAGAACTCGGCGCGGTGGTGCAGGTCGCCAACGAAGACCGCGCCGAATTCGCCGACCTGATCGAAAAGCACGCACTGACCGAATGCGCGCAACGCATCGCCAAGCCGACCACCGCGCCGGTGATCCGCGTGCAGCAGGGTGGTGAAGCCATCGCGCAGTGGAAGTGGGAAGACCTGTTCGACGCCTGGTGGGCGACCACGCATGCGATGCAGAAGCTGCGTGACAACCCGGAAAGCGCCGACAGCGAACGCGAGATTGCCCGCAGCTTCGCCGCGCCGGGATTGAAGCCGAAGCTGAGTTTCGACAGCAGCGAAGACATTGCCGCCCCGTTCCTGAATCTTGGCGCTAAACCCAAGGTCGCGGTATTGCGCGAACAGGGCGTCAATTCGCATGTCGAAACCGCGTTCGGCTTCACTCGCGCTGGCTTCGATGCGTTCGACGTGCACATGAGCGACCTGATCGCCGGTCGCGTGAAACTGGACGACTTCACCGGCTTGGTCGCCTGCGGTGGCTTCAGCTATGGCGACGTGCTCGGTGCCGGTCGTGGCTGGGCCACGTCGATCCTGGAACGCGCGGCATTGCGCGAACAATTCGCTGCATTCTTCACCCGCGAAAACACCTTCTCGCTGGGCATCTGCAATGGTTGCCAGATGATGAGCCAATTGAAGGGCATCATCCCCGGCGCGCAGCATTGGCCGCAGTTCCTGCGCAATCGTAGCGAACAATTCGAAGCGCGCACCGCCTTGCTGGAAGTGCTGGAATCGCCGTCGATCCTGCTGGCCGGCATGGCCGGCTCGCGCATCCCGGTGGCGCTGGCGCATGGCGAAGGCCGCGCGGAATTCGCCAACGACGCCGATGCCGCCGCCGCGCGCGTGGCGCTGCGCTTCATCGACGGCAACGGCCACGCGACCACGCAATACCCATTGAACCCCAACAGCTCGCCCGACGGCATCACCGGCCTGACCAGCGACGATGGCCGCGCGACCATCCTGATGCCGCACCCGGAACGCACCCTGCGTAGTGTCAACCTGAGCTGGAGCCCGCGAGACTGGTCGGACCCGCATTCGACAGGCGACTCGCCGTGGCTGCGCATCTTCCGCAACGCAAGGGCCTGGGTGGGATAGGGCTGGCCTCACGCCGAAACTGTTAAAGTCAGGCCTCCGCCGTTCTGCATCCTGACGAGAGTGTGACCCGGTGAATGTTGCCGCACCACCGCCATTGCCGCCCGAGAACATGCAGGCCGGCACGGTCGAAAACGGCATCGTCGCGGCGCTGCTGGCCAAGGGGCGATTGAAGGAAGTCGATCTGGCCCGTGCGCGCCGTCTGCAGGACGAGGACGGCGGCGATTTACTCGGCCTGCTGGCGCGGCTTGGCCTGGTGTCCGAACGCGACCATGCCGAGACAGTGGCTGAAGTGCTGGGATTGCCGCTGGCCGATGTCAAGGAATTCACGGACGCGCCCCCGGGCCTGATGTCGGGCGAAGATGGCGACGAGGCGGCGCTGTCGCTGCGTTTCCTCAAGCAGTTCCACTTGTGTCCGTTGTGCGAGGACAGTAGCCGCATCGTCATGCTGATGGCCGACCCCCAGGACGCCTACGCCACTGATGCGGTCCGCTTGGCGACCGGCAAGCCGGTGCAGGTATTGGTGGCAACGCGTTCTGAGATCGATGACCTGATCGAGCGCTGGTACGGCCAGGGCCGCAGTGCGATGGGTGCGATCATCGAGAGTGCCGATGGCGAAACGGCCGCCGTCGATGACGTTGAGCATCTGCGCGACATGGCTTCGGAAGCGCCGGTGATCCGCCTGGTCAACCTGGTCATCCAGCGTGCAGTCGAATTGCGCGCTTCGGACATCCACATCGAACCATTCGAGAACCGGCTGAAGTTGCGTTATCGCATCGACGGTGTGCTGGTCGATGGCGAAAGCCCGCCAGCCAACCTGACTGCGGCGGTGATCAGCCGCATCAAGATCATGGCGCGACTCAACATTGCCGAACGCCGCCTGCCGCAGGACGGCCGCATCATGCTGCGCGTGCAGGGCAGGGAACTGGATCTGCGCGTCAGCACCATGCCCACCGCACACGGCGAGAGCGTGGTGATGCGCCTGCTGGATCGTGAGACGGTGGCCTTCGATTTCCATCGGCTCGGCTTCACCGGTGATTTCCTGCCGCGCTTCCAGAAGGTGCTGGAACAGCCGCACGGCATCCTGCTGGTCACCGGTCCCACCGGTTCGGGCAAGACCACCACGCTTTACACCGCGCTGAGCCAGCTCAACACGCCGGGAGTGAAGATCATCACCGTCGAGGATCCGGTCGAATACCAGATCGAGGGTATCAACCAGATCCAGGTCAAACCGCAGATCGGGCTCGATTTCGCCAATGTGTTGCGCAGCATCGTGCGCCAGGACCCGGACATCATCATGATTGGCGAGATGCGTGACCTGGAGACCGCGCGCATTGCCATTCAGTCGGCGCTGACCGGGCACCTGGTGCTTTCCACCTTGCATACCAACAACGCTGCCGGCGGCATCACGCGCCTGCTCGACATGGGCGTCGAAGACTACCTGCTGACCTCCACCGTCAACGGTATTCTTGCCCAGCGGCTGGTGCGTCGGCTGGAGCCGATACACGCAGAAAAATACCTTGCCTCGCCCGAGGAAATCGACAAGTTCGACCTGCGCCGATTGCAGCCCCACGGCGACATCCACCTGTACCATCCTCGCCCCTCGGCCATCGCACCCACCGGCTATCTGGGACGCACCACGATCATGGAGTTCCTGGTGATGGACGACGAGTTGCGCCGCGCGGTGATGCGCCACGCCGGCATGGGCGAGATCGAACAGATCGCCCGTCGCAACGGCATGCGCAGCATGTACGAGGACGGCATCGCCAAGGCGTTGGCCGGCCAGACGACGATCGAGGAAGTGCTGCGCGTCACCGAGGAGGGATAGCCTCAGGCTTACAAGACCCCTCAGGAATCGTCATTCCCGCGAAGGCGGGAAATCCAGTGACTTTTGCTTCTGACGTTGCTTCCGCGAATGGAAAAACAACCCGCAACCTACATGATGGCCAGCGACCGTAACGGCACGCTTTACATTGGCGTCACCAGCGACCTCATCGGCAGGACTTGGCAGCATCGAGAGCATGTCGTCGATGGATTCACGAAAAAGCACGATGTCGCCAAGTTGGTCTGGTACGAATTGCATGGAACTATGGAATCGGCCATTACTCGCGAAAAGCAGATCAAGAAATGGAATCGAGAATGGAAGGTCAGACTGATCGAGGAAGGAAACCCTTACTGGAACGATCTCTGGCCGGATATCACCGGGCAAGCAAGAGTAAAAATATGAAGAAATGCCTGAATAACTCCGTTTTTGCTCGTCATTCCCGCACAGACGGGAACCCAGCGACTTGAAACTCCTAGAAAGCAAAGGCACTGGATTTCCGCCTGCGCGGGAATGACGAACAAAAGCAACGACTGAGCGACTGAACCACCCATGCCCCTCTACCGCTACAAAGCCCTGAACGCGCGCGGAGAACTGCTCGACGGCCAGATGGAAGCCGGCAGCGACGGCGAGGTGATCCTGCGCCTGCAGGAACAGGGCCATCTGCCGGTGGAAGCGCGGCTGGCTTCCGAAGGCGGCGGCACGCGCTGGCTGGGCGAGTTGTTCAAGCCGCAACCGTTCACCGGCCAGTCGCGGGTGCAATTCACCCAGCAACTGGCCACGTTGCTGGCAGCGGGCCAGCCGCTGGATCGTTCGCTGGGCATCCTGCTGGAACTGCCTGCCGACGAAAAGACGCGCAATGTGATTGCCGACATCCGCGACGCGGTGCACGGCGGCCTGCCGCTTTCGACCGCGCTGGAGCGCCAGCACGGCATCTTCGGTTCTCTGTACGTCAACATGGTGCGCGCCGGCGAGGCAGGCGGCGGCCTGCACGATGCCCTGCAACGCCTGGCTGATTATCTGGAGCGCAACCGCGCGCTGAAGGGTCGCGTGGTCAACGCATTGATCTACCCGGCGATCCTGCTGGTGGTGATCGGCTTCGCGCTGATGTTCCTGCTGGGCTACGTGGTGCCGCAGTTCGCGCTGATGTACGAAAGCCTGGGCGCGGCGTTGCCGTGGTTCACGCGCATCGTGCTGGGTATCGGCTTGTTCGTGCGCGATTGGTGGTTCGTGTTGCTGCTGGTGCCGATTCTTGTGGCGGGGTGGTTCGCGTTGCGATTGCGCGATGCCGGCTTCCATGCGCATTTCGACCACTGGCTGCTGCAACGCCGGCTGGTCGGCCCGTTGCTGACCCGGCTGGAAACCGCGCGGCTGGCGCGCACCCTGGGCGCGCTGCTGCGCAACGGCGTGCCGCTGCTGGCGTCGCTGCGCATCGCGCAGCGGGTACTGAAGAACCGCGCACTGGCCGCCGACGTCGATGCCGCCGCCGGAGACGTCAGCAACGGCCACGGCCTGTCGGCATCGCTGGCCAAGGGCAAGCGTTTCCCGCGGCTGGCGCTGCAGATGATCCAGGTCGGCGAGGAATCCGGCGCGCTCGACGCCATGCTGCTGAAGACCGCCGATACCTTCGAAACCGAAACCACGCGCGCGATCGACCGCATGCTGGCCGCACTGGTGCCGCTGGTCACGTTGCTATTGGCGGCGGTGGTCGGCGCGGTCATCATCTCGGTGCTGGTGCCGCTGTACGACCTGACCAATGCAATTGGATGAGGCGAGACTTTCTGTCCCGATGGATGCTCTGCTCCCTGTTTTCCATCCGGGACATGATGGAGCCTAATGAAAACTTCAAAACCAAGAACTGCAGATTTCAGTGGTGCCCGGCTACTGCTTTTCATTGCAGGCATGACGTCAGTCGCCCTGCTTGTATCCGGTTGCTTCAGTAGCACTCACGTAATCAGCAAAAATTACGGGCTCTGCGTTGAACTGTCGGCCAGAAGCGACGTTAGCTACACTGCCAGTGAAGATTACGAAACAGCCATTCTCCATGAGAGGGGCACGACTATGAAGATTGGTGTGTCGTCTCGGCCAACAGCTCCCGCAATGCTTATCACCCAATATCACCCAGTCATCAGGAATGGTGAGAAGGTGCGTAGTGACGTTGCAACAAGGCTTGTGGACATTTACAAGGAAGAAAAGCTGCAGGCATTGTCAGTCATTGGTACAGGCGTTCCGGGGCGCGTGTTGTACATAGAAGCATTTTCAGACGTGTCGGACAGAGCAGTTGTGTCAAGGGTTTTAGGTACTGTGCGCAAGTGCCCGAAATGAGAGTCTGTAAATTGTGCCCCGCCTTCCCGAAACAGGATCCCCCGATGTCCTTGCCCCGCCGCATCACCCGTTCGCCGTCGCCTTCCCAGCAGGGTGGCATGAGCCTGCTGGAAATCATCATCGTCATGGTGCTGATCGGCCTGGTGCTGACCCTGGTCGGCAACCGGGTGCTGGGCGGCGCGGACAAGGGCAAGTTCAAGCTGGCCGAGGCGCAGATCCAGACGCTGGCCGGCAAGATCGAAAGCTATCAACTGGACACCGGCACGCTGCCGGTGCGGTTGGAGGACCTGGTTACCGCGCCGGGCAACACCATTGGCTGGCTGGGCCCGTATGCCAAGCCGGGTGAGCTGAAGGATCCGTGGGGCCATGCCATCGAGTACCGCGTGCCCGGCACCGGCAAGCCGTTCGACCTCTCCAGCCTGGGCAAGGACGGGCAACCCGGCGGCACCAGCTATGACGCGGACATCCTCTACGAGTGATGGACGCGCGGGCGCAGGCATCCGAAACCCTCTCCCGAAGGCGGCGGGAGCAGGGCATCTCCTTGCTGGAAATGCTGCTGGTGCTGGTGCTGATCGCGCTGGCCGGGGCGTTGGCGGCGGGCGCGATGACCGGCGGTTTTGAAGGCGTGCGCCTGCGCGCCGCGGCCAAGGACATCGCCGCGCAGTTGCGCTATACCCGTGCGCTGGCCATCGCCAGTGGGCAGCCGCAGCGCTTTGTCGTCGATCCGCAGCGACACCGTTGGCAAGCACCGAACCGACGTGCGGGCCACGCCGCCGATTCGTTGCGCATGCAGTTCACCGGCGCGCGCGAGGCGCAGCCGCAGGAAGGCGAAGGCGGCGTGCTGTTCTTCCCGGATGGCGCTTCCACTGGGGGCCGGGTGCAATTGCAGGCCGGGAATACTGCCTGGCGCATTGATGTGGCCTGGCTGACCGGGCGGGTGAATCTGGCCAGGGTCGAGGGGGAGCCGTGATGAGGTCGGCAATGCCGAGCCGGCGTTCCAGCCAGTCCGGTTTCACCCTGCTCGAAGTGATCGTTGCCTTCGCCCTGCTGGCGCTGGCGCTGAGCCTGTTGCTGGGTGCCCTGTCCGGTGCGACGCGGCAGGTGCGCGGTGCCGAGGATGCAGGGCGTGCGGCATTGCATGCGCAGTCGTTGCTGGCACAGGCGGGCGTCGGCGTGGCCTTGCGGCCAGGCGTAACCGAAGGGGAATGGGAAGGCGGGCGCTATCGCTGGCAATTGCAGGTGTCGCCGTATGCCGACCCGGCCCGGTCGCCGCCGATGCTGGCCGCGCCCGGCACGGCGCGCCTGCTGCAATTGCAACTGGACGTACGCTGGGGCGAAGCGGCCGGGCAAACGTTGCAGGTGCGTAGTCTGCGCCGGGTCGCTGGCGGCGAGGCGGCACAATGAGTCGCCTTGGACGTGGCTTCACCCTGATCGAAGTCCTGCTGGCGCTGGTGCTGCTGGCGGCTGGGCTGGCGTTGGCTTTTGCCATGTTGCGTTCGGCCGGTGCAATCGGTGCACGCGGCGAGGCAATGGCCGCGGGCAACGAAACCCAGCGCACCACCGAGGGCTTCCTGCGCCAGCGGCTTGCATCGGCGTTGCCGCTGGTCTATGCCCACGATGCAGGGATGGGCAAGGTGCTGCGCTTCAGCGGCGATGCACAGCAGATGAGCTTCGTGGCCGACCTGCCTGATTACCTTGGGCGCGGCGGTCCGCATCTGCACCGGGTCGTGTTCACCGGTGACCATCGGCTGGTCGTCTCGTTCTCGCTGGTGCAGGCGGGGCAAGTCTTCGAGGAACGACCGCAACGGCCGCCGGAATTGCTCGCTGAAGGACTGCGCATGCTGCGCTTCCGCTATCGCGGGCCAGATGCAGAGGGCAGGTTGGGGCCGTGGCAGGATGCATGGACGGCCCGTGATCGCTTGCCGCTGCTGGTGGCGATGCAGGCGCAGGACGCGCAAGGCCGCGACTGGCCGGAGATGGTGGTCGCATTGCCGCGTGGATCGGTGCAGCCGGTGTCGCCGGGCTTGCCATCCGTCGGGGCCAGCCCATGACCGCCGCGTTGTTTCCCGGCCAGGCGCGCGGTGCGGCCTTGATCGTGGTGCTGTGGCTGGTGGTGTTGCTGGCGGCACTGGTGGGCGCCTTCGTCCTGACCGCGCGCGTCGAGCACCTGCAGGGGCGCGTGCTCAGCGAAGGGGTGGTGGCGCAGGAAGCGGCGCGCGCCGGCCTGGAATACGCCATGGAACGGCTCGACGACCCGGATCCCGGGCAGCGCTGGCGCTCCGACGGCCGCGATTACGATTGGCGCTTCGGCAGCGCCAAGGTGCAGGTGCGCGTCATTGACGAGAGCGGCAAGATCGACCTGAATCTGGCCGATGCCGCGCTGTTGACCGGGCTGTTGCAGGCGGCTGGTGTCCCGCAGCAGCAGGCCGCCGCACTGGCCGGGGCGATGCTGGACTGGCGCGATTCGGACGATCTGGCCCAGCCCGGTGGCGGCGCGGAAGATCGGGATTACGCAGCGGCCGGCCTGGCTTACGGGGCCAAGGACACGGCGTTCGAAAGCGTTGCAGAGGTCGAACAGGTGTTGGGGATGACGCCGGCGCTGTATGCACGGCTGGCGTCGTCATTGAGCGTCAACGGTGCCGGCCTGCCGCAGCGCGAATTCGCTCCACCGCTGGTGCTGGCGGCAATGGGGCTGGATCCCCAGCAGGTGCTGGCTGAGCGCATGGCACGCCCACCCGACGGCCTGATCGTGGGCAGCGGTACGTATAGTATCGAGAGCCGCGCCACGCTTGGCAGCGGTCGAAGCGCCGTCCTGCGCGCCGTGGTTCGTGCCGGTGGGCAGGGGGTTGCGGGATCGACGGCATCGGCATACACGATCCTGCAATGGCAGGAGGGAGCGGCGGCACCATGACGCAATGGCGCGACAGATTGGGCTTCGGCGGCACGCTCCGCTGGAGCGTCCGCGGTTTCCTGCATTGGTGGTGGGGGGCGCTGGCGACCTGGGCACCAGCGCGCTGGCGCGGCGCATTCTGGTTGGCCCGCGACCGCCTGCTGCTGGCACCCAATGCCAACGGGGCCAAGCTGTTGCGGCAGGTCAACGACGACATGACGGAACTGGCGACGTTGCCGCTGCCGCTGGCCGCCGGTGATCTGGAACGCTTGTTGCCACCGCCGCTGGCCGGCCTGCCGTGCTGGCTGCTGCTGCCGGCCACGCAGGTGCTGCGGCGTCCGCTGGCCCTGCCTGCTGCCGCCGCTGACCGCCTGCGTGACGTGGTCGGATTCGAGATTGACAGGCAAACACCGTTCGCTGCCGCACAGGTTCATTACGACGTGCGCACGCTTGGTCGCCACGGCGACCGGCTCGACGTCGAACTGGTCGCCGTGCCGCGCAGTGCCGTTGATCGCTCTCTGGCGCAGTTGGGCCCGGCGTCGGCGTTGCTGGCCGGCGCTGACGTGCCGGCAACCGATGGCGGCACGCTGGGCGTCAATCTGCTGCCGGCAGACGCACGCCGTCGCCGCGAGGATCCGATGCGTCACTGGAACCGGATCCTGGCCGGGTGCGCGCTGTTCGCGTTGGTAGCTGCCGGCTGGCAGTTGTTGCACAACCGCCGCGCCGCCGCCGATGCTCTGGCCCAGCGTATCGAAGTCGAAGCCGGTGACGCCCGCCAGGTTGCCATGCAGCGCCAGCAATTGATCGATCTGGTCGAGGGGCGGGCCTTTCTGGAGAGCAAGCGCGCGTCGCGCCCGGCGGTGATCGAGGTCCTGGAAGAAGTCACCCGCCGTCTGCCGGACAACGGCTATCTGGAAAAGCTGTCCATCCAGGGCGAACAATTGACGGTGATCGGCTTCAGCGCCGATGCGCCAGCCCTGGTGGGGCAGTTCGAAGGCGCGCCGATCTGGAGCAAGCCCGCGCTGACCGGTGCCCTGCAGCCGGATCCGGCCACGCGCCGCGACCGCTTCAGCCTGGCCGCAACCCTGACCGGGCCTGCTGCCGCTGTCGCGCAAGCCGCGACCAAACCCGTCGCCACTGAGGCCCGCCAATGACGCCGGCCTACCCTGAGCGCGAGCGCTGGCTGGCGCTGGGTCTGCTGTTGCTGGCGCTGGCAGCGGTCTATGCCTTGTTGATCCACCCTTGGTGGACGTTGCCGATGTACGAGGCCAGCCAACGTGTCGAGCAGTTGAGCGAGCGCGGGCTGCGGATCCGCAGCCAACTGCAACAGGGGCCGGAAGTGCAACGCCGGCTGGCCGAAGCGGGGGCGCTGGCCGCGCAGCACCCCGGGTTCCTCGCTGAACCCAGCGCAGAACTGGCTACGGCCGGCTTGGTCAAGCGGCTGGAAGCGGTGGTCGCCGAAGCCAGCCCGGGCAACCGCAGTTGCGCCATCCAGAACCGCTCACCGCAGCCGCAGACCGGCGGCGCGCTGGAGCGGTTCCAGCGCGTCACCGTCAACGTGCGCCTGTTGTGCGGTGCGCCGCAACTGGCCACGGTGCTGCGCGCGCTCGAAGGTGGGGAACCGCAGCTGTTCATCGACGATCTGGACATGCTGACACAACGTTATTCCTTCCTCGGCCAGGCGAGCGGCGGCAATAGCGGCCTGCTGGTCAACTTCAACCTGTCCGGCTACCTGCAGCCGAGCGCGTCCGTCGCGGCCGTGGCCGATGCGACCGGAGGTGACGATGCGCGTTGACACGCTGCCGCCGCGCACCCGGCTGCTGGCGACCATTGCCGGCTGGGCGATGCTGGTCTGGGTGCTGGGCCTGTTTGGCCTGGGTGGTCGCATCGCACCGTTGTCGGTCGATCCGTCGCGGCTGGCCGATCTGCCGGCAGTGCGCCCTGCGGCAGCATCCCGCGTGGGCCCGCCTGAGCAATACGTGGAGGTTGCTGCACGCCCGGCCTTCGATTCGAGCCGGCGGCCACGCCCATTCTTCATCGAAGGCCCGCAGGCCGGTGAGGGTGGCCTGGGCTTCGACTTTGCGCTGACCAGCGTATTGATCGCTCCGGCCTTGCAGATGGCCATCCTGCAGCCGGTGCAGGGGGGTGAAGCACTGCGGGTCAAGCTCGGCGAGGAGCTGCGAGGCAGTCCCGGATGGCGCTTGGTCGAAGTGCAGCCACGCAGTGTGGTGTTCGACGGTCCGGACGGCCGGCGAACGCTGGAATTGCGTGCCGACTTGGGTGGGGGAGAGGCGCCGCCCGCCCGCAGCGTTCTGGCGCAGGCTGCGCTTGGTGACTCTGGTGCGCCCGACCAAGAGGATGATGCGTCGCCGCCGCCAACGTCGCCCGGCAATGCTGCGCCGACTCCGAGCCAGTCATCGGCGGCGCCGGCAACGGCCGCTGCCGGCTTGGTGACGACTGCCGCCGGGAATGCGCAGTCGCCGGAACGGCAGATCCAGCAGATCCGCGAACGCATCGAGGCGCGTCGCGCGCAGTTGCGCCAGCAGCAGGAGCAATCTTCCGCCACCGAGCCCCCTTCCTCACCGCCTGATCCGTAGAGCCGTGTCATGCCCTTTCCCACACACTCCCGCGCGTTTTCGCCGCGTTGCGATGCAGTCCTTGCCATGGCCACCCGCCTTGCCTGCGCCTGCTTCTTGCCTCGCAACGGCGCAAGCGCACGGATAATGCGCGCAAAAGCGCATGACACGCTCTAGAGTGCGGCCATGAATCCACGCCTGTTTTCCATTTCCGTAGCGCTTGGCCTGCTGGCCGGGTGTGCCACCGCGCCGGTGCCGGAGCTGCAACGCAGCTCCCGGCCGCCTGCCGTGACCGAGGCTGCAGAAGGCGCGCAAACCCTGCCGCTGCAAGCGGTCGAAGCCCCGGTGACCGGGCCGAAGGCGCAGGTTCGTCGCGGCAATGGCCAGATGATCAACCGCAGCGCCGCGGCCGCGCCGCCGCCGTCCTTGTCCGGCGCCACTGGCGGGGGCACCACCTTCAATTTCGAAGGTACGCCGGTGCAGGTGGTGGTCAAGGCGATCCTGGGCGACCTGCTCGGGCAGAACTACGTCATCGATCCCAAGGTGCAGGGCACGGTCACGCTGTCCACCAGCAGGGCGGTTTCGTCGGCGCAGGCCCTGGCCCTGCTCGACCAGGCGCTGGCGCAGAACGGTGCGCGGATGGTCTATGCCGACGGTCGCTACAGCATCTTGCCGGCCGATGCCTCTCTGGGGGGCAATGTCGCGCTGCGCACTGGCCCGGCTGGCAATGCGCGCGGATACGAAATGCGGGTGGTGCCGCTGCGCTTCATTTCGGCCAGCGAGATGGAAAAGGTGCTCAAGCCCTATGCGCGGTCGAACGCGATCATCGGCATTGATTCGACCCGCAACCTGATCACCCTGGCCGGCACGCGCAGCGAACTGGAAAACTACCTGCGCACGGTCGAGATCTTCGACGTCGATTGGCTCTCGGGCATGTCGGTGGGCGTGTTCCCGCTGCGCGCCGGCCGCGCCGCCAAGGTCGTGCAGGATCTGGAAAAGGTGTTCGGCGAGCAGAGCAAGACGCCCAGCGCCGGCATGTTCCGCTTCATGCCGCTGGAAGGCGCCAACGCGGTGCTGGCGATCACGCCGCAGCCGGCGTACCTGGACCAGATCCAGGACTGGCTGGAGCGCATCGACGGTGCCAGCGAGGGGTCGCGGCTGTTTTCCTACGAATTGAAATACATGAAGGCCAAGGACCTGGCCAGCCGCCTGGCCGAAGTGTTTGGCGGCGGCACCCGTGCGGCCGATTCCGGCAGCGGCACAGTGTCGCTGATGCCTGGCACCGAGCCGGTGGAGATCCGCGACGACGGTCTGGACAGCAGTGGCGGTACAGTCGGTTTCGGCGCCGCCGCTGGCACGGGCGGCAGCTTGCAACTGGGCCAGCGCAGTGGTGGCAACGGCAGCGTGACACTGGACGTGCAGGGCGACCGGGTCGGCGTGGCGGCGGTGGAGGAAACCAATTCGATCCTGGTCCATGCCAGCACCGCCGCGTGGCAGTCGATCCGCGAAGTGATCGACAAGCTCGACGTGATGCCGATGCAGGTGCACATCGAGGCACAGATCGCGCAGGTGTCGCTGACCGGCGATTTGAGCTACGGTGTGCAGTGGTTCTTCGAGAATGCAGCCTACGACATGGGCCTGCCGACCACCGGCGTACCGAGGAAGTGGAACCTGTTCTCCGGCGAAGTGGGCACCGAGAACGCGCTGGGTGGCATGGCCTGGACATTGTTCCGGCGCAACGCCGCCAGCGTCATCAGCGCGCTGGACCAGCTCACCGACGTGCGCATGCTGTCCACGCCTTCGATCTACGTGCGCAACAACGGCGAAGGCAACCTGCTGGTTGGCGACCGCATCCCGGTCAACTCGGTGACCTTCAATCCCAACACCTCGAACGAAAGCACCTACAGCCAGGTTCAATACCTGGAAACCGGCACCATCCTGAAGGTGCGCCCGCGCGTGGTCCGGGACGGCACCGTGTTCATGGAGATCGTGCAAGAGATCAGCGCGCCGAACGGGAACCCGGACAGGAACGGCAACCTGGCGATCCGCACGCAGAAGGTCAAGACCGAGGCCGCGGTGAGGGAAGGCGACACCATCATGCTGGCGGGCCTGATCGACGACAGCGCCACCAACGGCTCGTCGGGTATCCCCGGGCTGAGCCGCATCCCGGTCGTCGGTGGCCTGTTCGGCCACAAGACGCAGAACAAGACGCGCCGCGAAACCATCATCTTCATCACCCCGACCATCGTGCGCGACCCGCAGGAAGCGCGCGACCTGACCGACGAATACAGCCGCAGGTTCCGCGCGATGGAACCGCTGTACGCGCCGAAGAAGCCACGAACCGGGCCGTGACGCTGCCAGTTGTCCTGCCAATCGTCCTGCTGCCGGTCGGTGTCGGCGACGAAGCCCTCGACGCCTGCCTGGCCGCGCTGGATGCGAGTACGCCCGCCGGCACGCGCGTGTGGCTGGCCGACGACGCCCAGGCTGGCCCGCGTGCCGGTGTGATCATCGAGCGCTGGTTGGGGCGCACGCGCCTGCAGGCCGACTACACCCGCCGCCAGCAACCGATCGGCGAAGTCGCGCACCTGGATGAAATGCTGCGCGCCTGCGCTGGTCTCGACGTGGCCGTGCTGGCACCCGATGCGCAGCCACTGCCCGGCTGGTTGCAGCAGCTGTCCGCCTGTCTTGCGCGCGATGCGGCCATTGCCACCGCCACGCCGTGGTGCAACGCCGGCGAAGCGGCGGCGTGGCCGCAATTGGGCGAAATCAATCTGCTGCCGGCCGATTTCGAGTTGACTGCGCGCGCCTGCGCGGCAATGCCGCCGTTGCACCCGGAATTGCCATCGGCCGTTGCGCACGCGGTGGCGATCCGCGGCAGTGCGCGCCAGCGTGCTGGCGGTCTCGATGCCAGCAGCTACGCCTCGTGGTATGCCGCGCTGATCGACCTGTCGCTGCGCCTGTCCGGCCTGGGCTGGCGCAATGCACTGTGCGAAACCGCCTTCGTCGCGCGCGGCGGTGAAGGCGGGCCGGATGAAGGCGACATGGACGCAATCAATGCACGCTGGCCGGCATGGAACGCGCGCCTGGCCGAATTCCTGATGCGCGACCCGCTGCGTGACACCCGCGAACGCTTGGCCGCCCTGCATGCCGAAGTCGGATTGCCGCAATCGCAGCTCGATCTGTTCGACGAGACGGCGCAGGCTGCCCGGGTCACAATGGGAGCGGACGCAACCGAGCCCGTGCGCGACTGATGCGCTGCGCCGGCATGCGCAACAAGCGTGATCCCCGGCGCATTTTGTCGCAGCAGGGCCCGCCAAGCTTGACGGATTCTTCATCCATTGCTGCTAGCATCCGGCGCAGGGGATACTTGTTTCGGGGACTGCCATGGGCATCAAGCGATCTGCCGGCCTTGCCGGTGCAACGTTGCTGGCGCTGTGCCTGGCGGCCTGCGGCGGGGGCGGCGGCGACTCTTCCTCGTCCACGCAACCGGGTACGTCGCCGTCGGCACCCACGCCGGCAAGCGACAAGCCGGCGACCGATGCCGAGGCCGCGCGCTTCCTGACCCAGGCCACGTTCGGCCCGACCAAGGCCGAGATCGCGCGCCTGCGCCAGATCGGCTATGGCGCGTGGATCGACGAACAACTGGATCCGGCGCGCACGCCCGCCACGCTGATCGAACCGCACATCCTGTCGATACCGGTTGCCTCGCTCAACTATGCCGAGCGCCGCAATTACTGGCTATGGCAGGCCGCCAGCGCCAAGGACCAGTTGCGCCTGCGCATGGGCTTCGCACTCAGCGAGATCTTCGTGGTCTCCGACCGCGACTACAACACCGCCAATTTCGGCCGCATCAGCAACTACCAGGACATGCTGGACACCTCCGCGTTCGACACCTATCGCACGGTGATCGAGAAGGTCAGCCTGCATCCGGCGATGGGCCTGTACCTGAGCCACCTGGCCAACCGCAAGGCGGTCAGCTACCGCAATGCCCAAGGCATCACCATCAACGTGGTTCCGGACGAGAACTACGCACGCGAACTGATGCAGTTGTTCTCGATCGGGCTGAGGCAGCGCAACACCGACTTCAGCCTCAAGCTCGATTCCGCCGGCAAGCCGATCCCGACTTACGACCAGACGGTGGTCGCCGGCATGGCGCGCGTGATGACCGGCTGGACCTGGCACGGCAATACCAAGGATACCTTCTGGAAATGGGGCGCCGACAACGAAACGCGGCCGATGAGCTGCGTGCCGGAGATGCACGACGACCAGCCCAAGACCATCTTCAACGGCATCGTGATCAACGAGGGCAACAACTGCACGGCCAGCCTGGCGAAGATGCTGGATGCACTGTCTACGCACCCGAACACCGCGCCGTTCATCAGCCGGCAGTTGATCCAGCGCTTCGTCACCAGCAACCCCAGCCCGGCCTACGTCGGGCGCGTGGTCGCGGTCTGGAACCAGAGTGGCGGCAACCTGGGCCGGGTAGTCCGTGCGATCCTGCTGGACAGCGAGGCGCGCACCGCGCCTGCCGCCGGAAACGCCACCTACGGCAAGGCACGCGAACCGCTGATCCAGTTGACCACGCTGTGGCGCGCCTTCGATGCCAAGTACCTGCCGCGCGCTGACGGCCAGTACCGCTTCAATTTCAGCGCCTACTGGGATTTCAGCACCACCCTGGGGCAGGATTCGCTGCGCTCGCCGTCGGTGTTCAATTTTTTCTCGCCCGACGCACAATTGCCGGCGGCTGGTGGTGGGGAGGGCATCTACGCGCCCGAATTCCAGCTTTACAACGACGCCACCTACGTCAGCATCTTCAACCAGTTGTGCGATGCCGGCTGCTCCAACTTCAAGACCGACGCACCGACCGCCAATACCAACGCACCGGTGCTGGACATCAAGCCGCTGCTGGCGCTGGCCGATGCCGGCGACCATGCCGGCATGGTCGATTCGATCTCGCCGCTGCTGTTCGGCGGTGGCCTGTCGGCGGAAACCCGCACAACCATGGTTTCGATGCTGGACAAGCTCAAGACCGCCAACCGTTCCAGCCAGGAGCGCGTGCAGTCGCTGGTGCAGCTTGCACTGGCTTCCCCTGAATTCGCGGTCCAGCGCTAGGAGTATGCATATGTCCAGGAACACCCACCGCCAGGATCGCCGTGATTTCCTGCGCAACCTGCAATACGTGCTGGCCGGCGGCACGATCGCCGCGGTGATGCCGCAGTTCGAACTGGTTGGGAGCGCGCTGGCGCAGTCCGCGCCCGCCAACGACTATCGCGCGCTGGTGTGCATCTTCCTGTTTGGCGGCAACGACTCGTTCAACTTGCTGGTGCCGCATGAATCGTCCGCCTATGACGTGTATGCCAGGAGCCGCGGCGGCGTCTATGACGCCAGCAGCAACAACCAGGGCCTGGCCATCGCCCGTGACCGCCTGTTGCAGGTCGGCGACACCGCCGGCAAGACCTGGGGCCTGCATCCCTCGTGCACGGCACTGAAAACCCTGTTCGACCAGGGCGAACTGGCGTTCATGGCCAACGTCGGCACCCTGGTGCAGCCGATCACCAAGGCCGAGTACGTGGCCAAGGCCCGGCGCGTGCCCGACAACCTGTTCTCGCACAACGACCAGCAGCGGCTGTGGATGCGTGGTGAATCCGAACGCGCCAGCGCCAACATGGGTTGGGGCGGCACCATGGGCGAACGCCTTGCCAGCACCAACAGTGCGGGCTTCACCGCGTTGCCGCCAACGGTTTCGCTGGATGGCAACAACCTGTTCCAGACCGGCACGTCCAGCGTTCCGTTCTGCATGGCAAGCAGCGGGCCGGTGGCATTCCGCAATTTCGAAAGCAGTTCCACCGCCGGCACAATCCGTCGCGAAGCACTGGCCGCGCTGGTCGGCCGCAAGTACACGCCGCTGATGCAGGACCAGCATGCGGTGATCGGCGAAAGTTCTATGTTGCTCAGCAGCAAGATGCGCGAGGTGCTGGATTCGGCCAACGGCGGCGATATCGCGACCGTGTTTCCCGCCAACAACTCCCTGGCGGCGCAACTGCGGATGATTGCCCGCACCATCAAGGCCAGCCGCAGCAGCGCGATCAACCACCGCCGGCAGATCTACTTCGCCAGCATGGGGGGCTTCGATACCCACGACAACCAGATGGCCATACAGCCGCAACTGTTGTCCGGCTTGAGTGAAGCACTCGGTGCGTTCCGCACCGCATTGGTGGAAATCGGTGCGTTCAACAACGTGGTCAGCTTCACCATGAGCGACTTCGGCCGCACCCTCAACAGCAACGGCAACGGCACCGACCATGCATGGGGCGGCGTGCAGCTGATGATGGGCGGGCCGGTGGCCAGCGGTGGTCCGTTGAACGGGCGCCGCGTGTTCGGCAATTACCCGCTGCTGGAACTCGACGGTGACCAGGCGGTGGATCGTGGCCGCATGATCCCGACCACCTCGACCAACCAGTTCGGCGCGACTTTCGCCCGCTGGATGGGCGTGGCTTCTGGCGACCTGCCGACGATCTTCCCGGGGCTGGGGAACTTCGCGACGCCAACGCTGGATTTCCTCGCCTGACCGTTGCCACGTCTTTCATGGCACATCGTTGTCACAATAAGGCTTGCGACGCTTGACGGGTACTTCATCCATTGCTACTAGTGTCCCGCGAAGGGGACGCCTGTTTCGGGGATTTGCGATGGTCATGAAACGATCAGCCGGTTTTGCCGGCGCAACGCTGTTGGCGTTGTGCCTGACAGCCTGTGGCGGGGGCGACGACGATTCTTCTTCGCCCACCTCGTCCGGTGCGTCGCCTTCGCCGGTATCCGCACAGGTGAACAATATTCCGGCGACCGACGCCGAGGCCGCGCGCTTCCTGACCCAGGCCACGTTCGGCCCGACCAAGGCCGAGATCGCACGCCTGCGCCAGATCGGCTACAGCGCGTGGATCGACGAACAACTGGATCCGGCGCGCACGCCCGCCACGCTGGTCGAGCCGCACATCCTGTCGATACCGGCCGCGTCGCTCAACACCGCCGAGCGCCGCAACTACTGGCTATGGCAGGCTGCCAGCGCCAAGGACCAATTGCGCCTGCGCATGGGTTTCGCGCTCAGCGAGATCTTCGTGGTCTCCGACCTCGACTACGAGAGAAAAAACTACGGCCGCATCAGCAACTACCAGGACATGCTGGATACCTCTGCATTCGACACCTACCGCACGGTGATCGAGAAGGTCAGCCTGCACCCGGCGATGGGCCTGTACCTGAGTCATCTGACCAACAGCAAGGCATACAGCACCACTACCCAGGGCGTCACCGTCAGCGTGGAGCCGGACGAGAACTATGCACGCGAACTGATGCAGCTATTCTCGATCGGACTGGAGCAGCGCAATACCGACTTCAGCCTCAAGCTCGACACCGCCGGCAAGCCGATCCCGACCTATGATCAGGCGGTGGTCGCCGGCATGGCGCGCGTGATGACCGGCTGGACCTGGTATGGCAACACCAAGAGCAATTTCAAGAAGAAGGGCGCCGACAACGAAGCACGGCCGATGAGCTGCGTGCCGGAGATGCATGACGACCAGCCCAAGACCATCTTCAACGGCATCGTGATCAACGAGGGCAACAACTGCACGGCCAGCCTGGCGAAGATGCTGGATGCACTGTCTACGCACCCGAACACCGCACCGTTCATCAGCCGGCAGTTGATCCAGCGCTTCGTCACCAGCAACCCCAGCCCGGCCTACGTCGCGCGCGTGGTCACGGTCTGGAACCAGAGCGGCGGCAACCTGGGCCGGGTAGTCCGCGCGATCCTGCTGGACAGCGAGGCGCGCACCGCGCCTGCCGCCGGAAACGCCACCTACGGCAAGGCACGCGAACCGCTGATCCAGTTGACCACGCTGTGGCGCGCCTTCGATGCCAAGTACCTGCCGCGCGCCGACGGCCAGTATCGCTTCGGCTTCACCGGATACGCGAGTCTCGGCGGTACCCTGGGACAGGATTCGCTGCGCTCGCCGTCGGTGTTCAATTTTTTCTCGCCCGACGCGCAATTGCTGGCGGCCGGTGGTGGGGAGGGTATCTATGCGCCCGAATTCGAGCTTTACGACGATGCCCGTTTTGTCAGCGTCTTCAACCAGTTGTGGAGCGCCGGCAGCTCCAGCTTCAATGCTGAAGCGCCGACTGCCAACACCGACGCACCAGTGCTGGACATCAAGCCGCTGCTGGCGCTGGCCAACGCCGGCGACCATGCCGGCATGGTTGACTCGATCTCGTCGCTGCTGTTTGGTGGCGGCCTGTCGGCGGGAACCCGCACCACGTTGATCACGATGCTGGACAAATTGAAGGCCGCCGGCCGCTCCGATGCGGAGCGCGTGCGTTCGCTGGTGCAGCTGGCGTTGGCTTCCCCCGAATTCGTGGTTCAGCGCTAGGAGTTTGCATATGACCCATGACCCATTTCGCCAGGATCGCCGCAATTTCCTGCGCAACCTGCAATACGTGCTTGCCGGCGGCACGATCGCCGCGGTGATGCCGCAGTTCGAGCTGGTTGGGAGCGCGCTGGCGCAGTCCGCGCCCGCCAACGACTATCGCGCGCTGGTGTGCATCTTCCTGTTTGGCGGCAACGACTCGTTCAACCTGCTGATACCGCATGCGGCGACCGAGTACGACGTGTATGCCAGCAGCCGTGGCGGCATATACGACGCAGACAGCAACGACCGGGGCTTGGCCATCGCCCGCAACAACCTGCTGCAGGTCAGCGATACCGCAAAGAAGACTTGGGGCTTGCATCCTTCGTGTCCGGAGTTGAAAACCCTGTTCGACCAAGGCGAACTGGCGTTCATGGCCAACGTCGGCACGCTGGTGCAGCCGATCACCAAGGCCGAATACGTGGACAAGTCCAGGCGCTTGCCCAAGAGCCTGTACTCGCACAGCGACCAGCAGCGGCTGTGGATGCGTGGCGAGTCGGAGCGGGGCAAATCCGAACGTGGGTTGGGGTGGGGTGTTGGGTGATCGCCTCGCCGCCGCCAACGCTGCCGGTTTCACCGCGCTGCCGCCGACCATCTCGCTGAACGGCAACAACCTGTTCCAGACCGGTACGTCCAGCGTTCCGTTCAGCATGACAACGAGCGGGCCGGTGAAATTAAGCAACATCGAAGGCAGTTCCGCCGCTGACGCGATCCGTCGCGAAGCGCTGGCCGCGCTGATCGGCCACAGTTACATGCCGCTGATGCAGGATCAGTACGGGGTGATTGGTGAAAGTTCGATGTTGCTCAGCAGCAGGGTACGCGATGCGCTGGCCGATGCTGGCGGCATCAGTACCGAGTTTCCCGGGAATACCCTGGCGTCGCAACTGCGGATGATCGCCCGCACCATCAAGGCCAGCCGCAGCAGCGCGATCAACCACCGACGGCAGATCTTTTTCGCCAGTCTGGGTGGCTTCGACACCCACGACAACCAGATGACTTCGCAGCCGAGACTATTCACCTATTTGAGCCAAGCGCTCGGCGCATTCCGCACTGCATTGGCGGAAATCGGCGCGCTCAACAACGTGGTCACCTTCACCATGAGCGACTTCGGCCGCACCCTCAACAGCAACGGCAACGGCACCGACCATGCGTGGGGCGGCGTGCAGTTGATGATGGGTGGGTCGACGGCCAAAGGTGGCCCATTGAAGGGGCGGCGCATTTACGGCAGCTACCCGCTGCTGGAACTCAACGGCACCCAGTCGGTGGGTCGCGGTCGCATGATCCCGACCACTTCGACCAACCAGTTCGGCGCGACCTTCGCCCGCTGGATGGGCGTGGCCCCGAGCGAGCTGTCGACGATCTTCCCGGGATTGGAGAACTTCGCGACGCCAACGCTGGATTTCCTTGCCTGACCGCGTGAACACGTTCTGAGCGCTGTCGCGCCCATTCCGCGATAATCGCGGCGATGCCCACCGCCGAAGACGCCAACATTGCCGCCATCGTGGTCAGCCATGAGAGCGCAGCGACCATCGATGAATGCCTGACGCGCCTGCGCGCCGCGCGCGGCGTGGCCGAGATCCGCGTCATCGACAACGATTCACAGGACGGCACGCTGGACATCGTGCAACGCCATGCGGCGATGGACACGCGCCTGCGATTCGTCGGCAACCCCGACAATCCCGGCTTCGCCGTCGCCTGCAACCAGGGTGCGGCGGCATCGCGCGCGCCGTGGCTGGCCTTCGTCAATCCCGATTTGATGGTAGAGGCTGACACGCTGGAACGCCTGCGCACGCATGCCGCGCAACGCAGCGCAGTCTTGCTGGGCGTGGATCTGGTTGATGAAGACGGCGTGCATGACGAAGCCGCACGGCGGCGCGATCCCGATTTTGTCGACATGTTCGTCGCCATGCTGAAATCACCGGGCGCGGCAAGGCTTGCCGTGCCGGCCGATGCGACGCAAGCCGTGCAGTCAGTCGATGCGATTTCCGGCGCGTTGATGTTGTTGCCGCGCACCCTGTTCGCCGTGCTCGGCGGCTTCGACGAAGGCTATCGCCTGCATGCCGAAGACCTGGACCTGTGCCGCCGCGCGCGCCTCGCCGGTGCCAGCGTTGCCATCGCCAACGACATCTGCGTATTGCATGTGCGCGGCGTGTCATCGCGCTCCAAACCGCTGTTCGTTGAATGGCACAAGCATCGCGGCCTGTGGCGCTACCACCGCAAGTTCGACGCAGCAAGATATGGCTGGTTGGCGAACGCCGGTGTTTTCGCGATGATCTGGCTGCGTTTTCCGCTCGCCGCGCTGCGCGCGGCTACGCGTGGTTGACGCTCACCAAACACTCGAAGGACAGTCATGCTTCGCGACATCATCAGGATGGGGGAACCGCTGCTGCTACGCGTTGCCGACCCGGTCGATCACTTCGGTGGTGAAATCCGCGACTTGGCTGGCGACATGTTCGAAACCATGGACATCGCTGGCGGTGTCGGCTTGGCCGCACCGCAGATCGCCTTGTCGCAACGGATCATCGTGTTCGGCTTCGAGCAAAGTGAACGCTACCCCGGCGCCCCACCCGTGCCGCGCACCGCGCTTGTCAACCCGGTGATCGAGCCGTTGTCAGGCGAGATCGAAGACGGCTGGGAAGGCTGCCTGTCCATCCCCGGCCTGCGCGCCGTGATCCCGCGCTGGAAGCACATCCGTTACCGCGGCTATGACCTCGAGGGGAAGTGTATCGAACGCGAAGCCGAAGGCTTCCATGCCCGCGTGGTGCAACACGAAGTCGATCACCTCGATGGCATCCTGTATCCGTCGCGCATTGTCGATTTCAGCAAGTTCGGCTTTACCGATGTGTTGTTCCCGGAGATAAGGCCAGGTCGCTGATGCGGTTGTTTCTCACACACCCAACCGATCCCGCAAGTCATACCACCACGCGCCCAGCGCGGTGAACGGGATGCGCAGCAGCTTGCCGCCGGGGAAGGGGTAGTGCGGCAGCGTGGCGAAGGCATCGAAGCGCTCGGCCTGGCCGCGCAGGGCTTCGCTGAGCACGCGGCCAATCAGGTGAGTGAAAGTCACACCGTGACCGGAGCAGCCTTGCGAGTAATAGATGTTGTCCGCCAAGCGGCCCACTTGCGGCAGGCGTGACAGGGTGAGCAAGAAGTTGCCGGTCCAAGCGTAGTCGACCTTCACTCCGCGCAGTTGCGGGAAGGTTTTTTCAAGGTTCGGGCGCACCAGTGTTTCGACGCGCGCCGGATCGCGTGCGCCGTAGATCACGCCGCCGCCGAAGATCAGCCGCTTGTCGGCGCTGAGCCGGTAATAGTCGAGCAGGAAGTTGTTGTCTTCCACGCAATGATCGGTGGGCAGGATTTCGCGCCAGCGTTCTCCCAGCGGTTCGGTGGCAACCACCTGCGTGCCGCAGGGCATCGACTTGGCGCTGAGCTGCGGTTCCAGGTTGCCGACATAGGCATTGCAGGCGACGATGGCGAAGCGTGCCTTCACCTGGCCTTGCGCGGTATGTACCACCGGATGTTCGCCACGGTCGATGCGGGTGACGCGCGAATCCTCGAAGATTTTCCCGCCCAGGCTTTCCAGCGCGGCGGCTTCGCCCAGTGCAAGATTCAGCGGATGGATATGGCCGCCGCTGCGGTCGATCAGGATGGCTTCATATGCATCGGTGCCGATGTGTTCGCGCACGCCGTTGCGGTCGAGCAGGCTGAGCTGGTCGTTGCCATATTGCTCCCACAGTTTCTTGTGGTGCTCCAGCTCGTGTACCTTCTTCGCGCTCTTGGTCGCGTAAATGCCACCGTTCTTCAAATCGCAGGGAATGCCGTAGCGCTGCACGCGCTCGCGGATGATCGCAGCGCCCTCGAACGCCATCGCGCCAAGCGCCCGCGCAGCCTCCTTGCCGTGGCGCGCTTCGATCACGTCCATGTCGCGCGAATAGCTGTGCACGATCTGCCCGCCATTGCGGCCCGACGCACCCCAGCCCACTTGCGCCGCCTCCAGCACCACCACGCTGAAGCCGGCCTCGGCCAAAAACAATCCCGCCGACAGCCCCGTATAGCCGGCCCCGACGATGCACACGTCGGCCTCGATCGCACCCTGCAGCGGCGGACGGGCCGGCGCGGGCGTGGCGGAAGCGGCGTAGTAACTCGGTGCGTGCGGTTGGGCGGACATGGTCGGCTTGTGAGGGCGCGGGATGGGAGTCGCTAGGTTAGCCGCTGGCGAGGTAAAAGTACTGATTCATAACGATTTCAAATGACATCAATATAGATGGAAACGGGCCGCTTTCGCGGCCCGTTTCGTGATGCTTGATTACTTCAACGCCTTGAACCGCAACCGGTGCGGGCCGGCGTCATCGCCCATGCGGCGTTTCTTGTCGGCTTCGTATTCGCGGTAGTTGCCCTGGAAGAACTCCACGTGTGAATCGCCTTCGAAGGCGAGGATGTGGGTGGCGATGCGATCCAGGAACCAGCGGTCGTGCGAAATGACGAAGGTATTGCCGGGGAATTCCAGCAGCGCATCTTCCAGCGCGCGCAGGGTTTCGATGTCGAGGTCGTTCGAGGGTTCGTCGAGCAGCAGCACGTTGCCGCCCTGCAACAGGGTCTTGGCCATGTGCAGGCGACCGCGTTCGCCGCCGGACAGGCTGCCGACGATCTTCTGCTGGTCCTGGCCCTTGAAGTTGAAGCGGCCGATGTAGGCGCGCGACTGGATTTCGACACCGTTGATGTTGAGGATGTCCAGGCCGCCGCTGACTTCCTGGAACACGCTGTGGTTGCCTTCCAGCTTGTCGCGGCTTTGATCCACGTAGGCCAGCTTGACTGTCGGGCCGATGTTGATTTCGCCGCTGTCCGGCTTTTCCTGCCCGGTGATCATCTTGAACAACGTCGATTTGCCCGCGCCGTTGGGGCCGATGATGCCGACGATCGCACCGCCGGGCACCAGGAAGCTGAGGTTGTCGATCAGCAGGCGGTCGCCGAATTTCTTGCTGACGTTCTTGAACTCGATGACGCTGTTGCCCAGGCGTTCGCCCGGCGGGATGAAGATTTCATTGGTTTCGTTGCGGCGCTGGTAATCGACCGATTGCAGTTCGTCCAGTCGCGCCAGTCGCGCCTTGCCCTTGGAGCGGCCGCCCTTGGCGTTTTGCCGCGCCCATTCCAGTTCCTTCTGGATGGCTTTCTGGCGGGCCTTTTCCTGATTGTCTTCTTGGCGCAGGCGCTCGTCCTTCTGTTGCAGCCATTCGGTGTAATTGCCCTTCCACGGGATGCCGCGGCCGCGGTCCAGTTCCAGGATCCACTCGGCGGCGTTGTCGAGGAAGTAGCGGTCGTGGGTGACGGCTACCACGGTGCCGGTGTAGCGGGCGAGGAATTGTTCCAGCCATTCCACCGATTCGGCGTCCAAATGGTTGGTCGGTTCGTCGAGCAGCAGCATGTCGGGCTTTTGCAGCAACAGGCGGCACAGCGCGACGCGGCGCTTCTCGCCGCCGGACAGCTTGCCGACGATCGCGTCCCACGGCGGCAGGCGCAGCGCGTCAGCGGCGACTTCCAGCTGGTTTTCCAGTGTGTGCGCATCGCCGGCGGCAAGGATGGCTTCCAGCCGCTCCTGTTCCTTGGCCAGTGCGTCGAAGTCCGCGCCTTCCTCGGCGTAGGCGGCATAGACTTCTTCCAGCCGCTGCTGCGCCTGCAACACTTCGCCGACGCCTTCCTCGACGGCTTCGCGCACGGTCTTGTTCGGGTCGATTTCCGGCTCCTGCGCCAGATAGCCGACCTTGATGCCCGGCTGCGGGCGCGCTTCGCCTTCGTAATCCTTGTCAACGCCGGCCATGATCTTCAGCACGGTCGATTTGCCCGCGCCGTTCAGGCCCAGCAGGCCGATCTTTGCGCCGGGGAAGAAGCTCAAGCTGATGTCCTTGATGATCTGCCGCTTGGGCGGAACGGTCTTGGACACGCCGTTCATGGTGTAGATGTATTGCGAGGACATGGGGAAAGCTCCGTAAGCGCGGCCGCGCCCGTGCCGGCCGGCGCGGACTGGGGCAAGAAGGGGAATGTGGCGATTATACCGGCTGGGCTCGGCTTGCTGGTTGTTGAACGGGTGCTGGCAAGGCTTGGCTGAAAGCGATTCCGGCAGCCAAGGTTCAGATCGCCGGGGAGATAGTGCATGCCAGTTCCGAAAGACCACACAGGAGAGGTCGTCATGAACTTGCTCAAGATTGCCGCATCTTCGTTGCTGCTGCTGGGCGTTGCTGCCGCGCCAGTCTTTGCCGGCGACCACGACCGTGATCGCGACCGTGGTCATCACGGCCAGCATCACGGATATTCGCAAGGCCATCGCAACGATGGTGGCCGCAATTACCGCAACCAGGACCGCCGCGATTACCATACCGGCTACAGTCAGGGTTACCGGCAGGGCTACCAGTCCGCGCGTCCGCGCGTGGTTTACCGGCAGCCGCAGCGGATCTACGTGCAGCCGCGCCCGGTTTACGTGCACCAGCCCGCTCCGTGGCGGCGCGGTGGCCATTACTACGGCCAGGGCTACGGGCCGACCTACGTGGTCAATGATTACGACTATTACGGCCTGAACCGCCCGCCGCGCGGCTACGGCTGGCGGCGCAGCGACACCGGCAATTTCCTGTTGGTGGCGCTGGCGACTGGGATCATCGCCGACATCATCCTGAACCACTGACTTGCCCGGTTCAGGGGTCGAAAAGCGCGCCTTCGGGCGCGCTTTTTCGTGGGCGGGCCGAAGCCCGGCTCCGGCGGGGCGTTACAATGGGCGGCCCATTCCCGCCCTCCCGGAGTTCCGATGTTCCCGCGTGACGCCCGCATTGAAGCCTACGACCCCGAACTGGCTGCCGCCATCGCCGCCGAAGCGCAGCGCCAGGAGGACCACGTCGAGCTGATCGCATCGGAAAACTACGCCAGCCCGCGTGTGCTGGAAGCGCAAGGCAGCGTGTTGACCAACAAGTACGCCGAGGGCTATCCGGGCAAGCGTTACTACGGCGGTTGCGAATTCGTTGACGTCGCCGAAAAGCTCGCCATCAACCGCGTGAAGCAGTTGTTCGGTGCCGACTACGCCAACGTGCAGCCGCACAGCGGTTCGCAAGCCAACCAGGCGGTGTATTTCGCGCTGCTGCAACCGGGCGACACCATCCTCGGCATGTCGCTGGCCCACGGTGGCCACCTGACCCACGGTGCCAAGGTCAATGCCTCGGGCAAGATCTTCAATGCCGTGCAGTACGGTGTGAACGATGTCGGCCTGATCGACTACGACGAAGTGGAAAAGCTGGCCCTGGAACACAAGCCGAAGATGGTTGTCGCCGGTTTCTCCGCGTATTCGCAGATCGTGGATTGGGCGCGCTTCCGCGCCATTGCCGACAAGGTCGGTGCGTACCTGTTCGTTGACATGGCCCACGTCGCCGGCTTGGTTGCCGCTGGCGTATATCCGAACCCGATCGAACACGCGCACGTGGTCACCAGCACCACCCACAAGACCCTGCGCGGCCCGCGCGGCGGCATCATCCTCGCCAAGGGTGCGGGTGAGGAAATCGAGAAGAAGCTGCAATCCATCGTGTTCCCCGGTATCCAGGGCGGCCCGCTGATGCACGTCATCGCCGCCAAGGCGGTGGCCTTCAAGGAAGCGCTGGAGCCGGAATTCAAGCAATACCAGCAGCAGGTGGTGAAGAACGCGCAGGCGATGGCGAATACGCTGATCGCGCGCGGCTACAAGATCGTTTCGGGCGGCACCCAGAACCATTTGATGCTCGTGGACATGATCGGCAAGGACGTGTCCGGCAAGGACGCGGAAGCCGCGCTGGGCAAGGCCCACATCACCGTCAACAAGAACTCGGTGCCGAACGACCCGCGTTCGCCCTTTGTCACCAGTGGCCTGCGTCTGGGCACGCCGGCGATCACCACGCGCGGTTACAAGGAAGCCGATACCGTCGAACTGGCGAACTGGATCGCCGACGTGCTGGATGCGCCGAACGACGATGCCGTTATCGCCAAGGTGCGCGATGCGGTGACCGCGCAGTGCAGGAAGTTCCCGGTTTATGGTTGATGGAGCATAGGTAACCGGGAATGGGTAACCGGTAGCAGGAAAGCGACGGCTTCCCTGTTTTCCGGCTACCGGTTACCTGCTCCCTGTTTCCGGCTTTCAATTACCGATAACCACGACCCCATGCACTGCCCCTTCTGCCAACACACGGACACCAAGGTCATCGACTCGCGCGCGTCGGAAGACGGCGCGACGATTCGCCGTCGCCGTGAATGCGAGGCCTGCGGCGAGCGTTTCAGCACGCTGGAAACCATCGAACTGAAACTGCCGGCGATCATCAAGGGTGATGGTCGTCGCGAACCGTTCGATGCGCGCAAGTTGCGGTTGAGCATGGAGCGCGCCCTGCACAAGCGCCCGGTGTCTGAAGAGCAACTGGAAGCGTCGATCCGCTCGGTGGTGCACCAGGTGCGGATGAGCGGCGAGCGCGAATTGCCGTCGCGCAAGATCGGCGATTTCGTGATGAGCGAGATGCGCAAGCTGGATCATGTCGGCTACGTGCGCTTCGCCTCGGTGTATCGCAGCTTCGAGGACGTGGCCGATTTCCGCGAGGAAATCGAGATGCTGGAGCGCGACCTGCCCACCGCCAGCGGCCAGTTGCCGCTGCTCGGTGGCGAGGTGGTGCCGATCGACAAGAACCGCAAGCGCTAGGTGATGACAACGTCTTTCACCGCCACCGACCACCAGTTGATGACTCGTGCGCTGCGCTTGGCCGAGCGCGGCGCGTTCACCACCAAGCCCAACCCGATGGTCGGTTGCGTGATCGCGCAAGGCGAGCAGATCGTCGGCGAAGGCTGGCACGAGCGCGCTGGCGAGCCGCATGCGGAAGTCCACGCACTGCGCAACGCCGGCGAACGCGCGAAGGGCGCAACCGCCTACGTCACCCTGGAGCCTTGCGGCCTGCACGGGCGAACGCCGCCGTGCGCCGATGCGCTGATCGCTGCCGGCGTGGCGCGCGTGGTCGTCGCCAGCGCCGATGCCTCCCAACACGAAGGCAATGCGGCCGAACGGCTGCGTGCAGCGGGCATCGATGTGCAACACGGCCTGCTGCAAGCACAGGCGCGGCAACTCAATGCCGGATTTTTTTCGCGCATCGAACGTGGCCGACCCTGGGTGCGGGTGAAATTGGGTGCGAGTCTTGATGGTCGCACCGCGATGGCCAATGGCGATTCCAAATGGATCACCGGCGAGGATTCGCGCCGCGACGTGCACCTGTGGCGCGCACGCGCCGGTGCCATCCTCACCGGTGCGAATACGGTGCTGGCCGACGACCCTTCGCTGACCGTGCGTTTCGACGATAACGTGTCCGGCAACGTCGTGCCTTTCGTCGCGCCGATGCGCGTGGTGCTGGACCCCGGCCTGGCCACGGTTGCGCGCGGCCGGGTGCGCGATGGCGATGCGCCCACGCTGTACCTGCACGCGCCGAACGTCAAACTGCCGCGCGAGCTGAGATTGCAGCACGCAGCGGTGCCGGCAACAGGCGGCAATCTCGACTTGGGCGCGGTGCTGGCAACACTGGCCGAACGCGGCATCAACGAAGTGCAGGTCGAAGCCGGTGCGACCCTGGCTGGGGCCTTCCTGGCCGGCGGCTGGGTGGACGAATTGCTGCTGTATGTCGCACCGGTGTTGCTGGGTGAACGTGCACGGCCCTTGTTCATGGGCCTGGGCATCGACGAAATGGCGCAGCGCCTGCGCCTGCAAGTGGTCGAATCGCGGCAGATTGGCGCGGACATGCGCCTGTTGCTGCGGCGGGAATAAGCCGCCGCCGGCGCGGATGCTAGAATTTGCGCCTGTTTCATCGAAATACATCCCGGAAATCTGCATGTTCACAGGCATCATCGAAGGCGTCGGCGAGCTGCTCGCTGCCGAGCCACGCGGCGGCGACGTGCGCTTCACTTTTGGCACCGGCAGCCTGCCGTTCGACGAGGTGCGCCTGGGCGAAAGCATCGCCGTCAACGGCGTGTGCCTGACCGTGATCGAATTCGACGCGACCCGCTTCAAGGCCGATGCCTCCAACGAAACCTTGTCGTTGACCACGCTGGGTGCATTGCCGGTCGGCGCGGCCTTGAACCTGGAGCGCGCGATGCGCCCGACCGATCGCCTCGGCGGGCATCTGGTCAGCGGCCACGTCGATGGCATCGGCCACGTCTTGTCGGTCACCGAAGATGCACGCGCGCAACGCTGGCGCTTTTCCGCACCAAGCGCGTTGCGCAGATACATCGCGAAGAAAGGTTCGATCTGCGTGGATGGCGTCAGCCTGACTGTCAACGAAGCCGACGCCGAAGGCTTCGAAGTCGCCTTGATTCCGCACACCGTCGCACACACGCGCTTCGCCGAGACGAAAATCGGCGATGCGGTGAATCTGGAAATCGACCTGGTGGCGCGTTATGTGGAACGCCTGATCGGCGAGAGGAATGCAGCATGAACTTCGCCCCCATCCCCGAACTCCTCGACGAAATCCGCGCCGGCCGCATGGTTGTCATCGTCGATGACGAAGACCGCGAGAACGAAGGCGACCTGGTCATGGCCGCCGAACTGGTCAAGGCCAGCGACATCAATTTCATGGTCACCCACGGTCGCGGACTGGTGTGCCTGTCGATGTCGGCGGCGCGCTGCGCGCAACTCGGCCTTGCGCCGATGGTGCAGGCCAATACCGCGCAATTCCACACCAATTTCACCGTCAGCATCGAAGCGGCCGAAGGCGTGAGCACCGGCATTTCCGCCGCCGACCGCGCCCACACCATCCGCACCGCGGTGAAGCCGAACGCCAAGCCGGCCGACCTCAGCCGGCCCGGCCACATCTTCCCGCTGATCGCGCAACCCGGCGGCGTGCTGACCCGCGCCGGCCATACCGAAGCGACGGCAGACCTGGCCGAATTGGCCGGGCTGGAGCCGGCCGGCGTGCTGGTCGAAGTGCTCAACGAAGACGGCAGCATGGCGCGGCGTCCGCAGCTGGAAGTGTTCGCGCGCGAGCATGGCTTGAAGATGGGTTCGATAGCCGACCTCATTGCGTATCGCTTGCATACCGAACATACCGTCGAGCGCGTCGATGAACGCGAGGTGGAAACCGAATTCGGCCCGTTCAAGCTGATCGCCTATCGCGATCGCATCGCCCACGAACTGCATTTCGCCCTGGTGCGCGGCACGCCGGATGCGACTACGCCAACCCTGGTGCGCGTGCAGGTGGAAAACCCGCTGGCCGACCTGCTGCATTGGCGGCGCGATGATTTCGGCGTGGCCGCGACCGATGCACTGCGCGCGATCGCCGCCGAAGGGCAGGGCGTGTTCGTGGTGCTGTCCGAGCCACGCGACAGCGATGCCCTGCTGGCACGGCTGCGTGCCGAGCCGATGGTGCGCAATGCGAAGGACGTCGGCCAATGGCGACGCAACGGTGCCGGCGCGCAGATCCTGGCCGACCTCGGCCTGGGCAAGCTGCGCGTGCTGGGCACGCCGCGCCGGCAGGTAGGCTTGGCTGGGTTCGGGCTGGAAGTGGTCGAGTACGTTGAGTTGGGAACCGGTAGCAGGTAGCCGGTAACCGGAAAGCGTGGCTGCTTTTGCTCGTCATTCCCGCGCAGGCGGGAATGACGAGCAAAAGCAAAGCACTGCTCCCTGCCTCCAGCCCCCGATCCCCAGCCCCTGCTAAACTGCGCGCGCCCAAGGAATCCCGCCCCATGCCCCATTACGAAGGCGACATGCGCGTCCCCGCCGGCGCGCGCTTCGCGATCATCGCCAGCCGCTGGAACGCACGCATCGTCGATGCGATGGTGGCCGGTGCGCGTGCCAGCCTGGCCGGCAATGGCGTGGCCGAGGACGCCATCGACATGGTACGCGTGCCCGGCGCGTGGGAAATTCCCGCCGCCGCCAACCGCCTTGCCGGCAACGGCCAGCATGCCGCGATCATCGCGCTGGGCTGCGTGGTGCGCGGCGACACCCGCCATTACGAACATGTCGCCGACCTGTGCGCCGAAGGCTTGATGAGCGTGCAACTGAATTTCGGCGTGCCCGTGCTCAACGGCGTGCTGGCCGTGGAAGACGTGGCGGATGCCGAAAAGCGCGCCGGCGGCAGCCACGGCAACAAGGGCGAGGAAGCGGCGCTGGCCGCAATCGAAATGGCCAACCTGCTGGAGCAACTGCCGTGAACCAACACCCGCGCCGCGATGGCGTCGATCCCGTGCTGCGCGCGCGCGCGCGCCGCCGCGCCCTGCAGGCCGTGTATGCGTGGCAGTTGTCCGGCGGCAATGTGCAGCAGGTCATCGCCCAGTTCGCACACGAACAGGCGCATGAAATCGCCGACCTGGAGTATTTCGAAGACCTGGTGCGCGGGGTGATGCAGCACACCGCGCAACTGGATGAAGCGCTGACACCGTACCTGGACCGCAGCGTCGAGGAAGTCGATCCGGTCGAACGCGCGGTGCTGCGCATCGCCACCTACGAACTGCTGCATCGCATCGACGTGCCGTACCGCGTGGTCATCAACGAAGCTATCGAAACGGCCAAGCGCTTCGGTGCCGAACATGGCCACACCTACGTCAACGGCGTGCTGGATCGCGCGGCGTTGCAGTGGCGTGCAGTAGAAACCAAGCGCTGATATATCTGGTCGTCATTCCCGCGAAAGCGGGAATCCAGTGGCTTTGCTTTGGGCCTCATTTCAACGGAAGTCACTGGATGACCAGGCATTCGTTTGTTGAGAAACACCTCCCGCTTACGCGGGAATGACGAGCAGAAGCTATGTCGTTGGGCGAATTCGACCTGATACAACGCATCCGTGCCCGCGTCGTTGCACGTGGCGACGTGGCCTTGGGCATCGGCGACGACGCCGCGTTGCTCGACGTTCCGCTCGGCAAGCAACTGGTCGTCACCGCCGACACGCTCAATGCCGGCGTGCATTTTCCGGAAGCCACGAAGCCCGAAGATGTCGGCTGGAAATCGCTGGCGGTCAATCTTTCCGATCTGGCTGCGATGGGCGCGCAGCCTGCATGGTGCACCTTGTCGCTGTCGTTGCCCGATGCCAACCCGGCGTGGCTGGATGCTTTCATCGACGGTTTCATGCAACTGGCGTCGCAACACGGCGTGGCCTTGATCGGTGGCGACACCACGCGCGGGTCGTTGTCGATCGCGGTGACCGCGATGGGCCTGGTCGAACGCGATCGCGCCCTGCGCCGTGACGGCGCAAGACCCGGGGACGATATCTGGGTTACCGGCACCCTGGGCGATGCGGCGGCAGCCTTGCAATCGATGTTCGCCGGTGCGGTGCTCGAACGCAGCCTGCGCGCACGACTGGATCGGCCCGTGCCGCGCGTCGAAGCTGGTTTGCGCCTGGCTGGCCTGGCCAGCAGTTGCATTGATGTTTCCGACGGCCTGCTGGCCGACTTGAATCATGTCTGCGAACGCAGCGGCACTGGTGCGGAAATCGACATCGAATCGCTGCCGACCTCACCAGCCTTGCAGCGTTTCAAGCCGGCAGTACGCTGGCCGTGGCAAGCCGGTGGCGGCGACGATTACGAACTGTGCTTCACCGCCGCGCCATCGTTGCGCGATGCCGTGCAGCAAGCCCTGGATGCCGCTGCAACGCCGGGCACGCGCATCGGTCGTGTCGTCGTCGGCAGTGGCGTCAAGGCGCTGGATGGTGAAGGCAAGCAATGGCAGCCACCACGTGCGGGTTACCAGCACTTTGCCTGAAACGGGCAAAGACCCTGCCGCTGGTCATGCTGACCTTGTGCACTGATGCAAGAGGTTGTTGCCGACGATGCTGAAGCCTCCTTTCCCATGGCGAGGCATCGACAATGGCAAGAAAGATATTGCTGGGGATGTTGCTGGTGGCGATTCTGGGCGCAGTAGGTGCGGCTGGTTACCAGTTCGGCAAATACCTGAAGGAACGCGAGCACGCCGAAGCCGTGGAAACGCACTGATCGGCTTCAGAAATCATCCGCGCGAAAGGCATCCTTCATCCATTCAAGCGTTGGTGCATCGGCATTGCCGCTGGCCTGCACCACGTCAAAACGGCAGGGCGCGTTGGCGTATTGCCGGTGGCTCATCAGGAACAACTGCGCGGCATGGATGATTTTCCGTCGCTTGGCAAAATCCACCGAGGCGAAACCGCCGCCAAAGCCTTGCGATTGGCGATAGCGCACTTCGACGAATACCAGCGTTTCGCCGTCCTGCATCACCAGGTCAAGTTCACCACTGCGGTAATTCGCATTGCTGGCGACTTGGCGCAAGCCGGCATCCAGCAGGTGGCGCAACGCGGCGGCTTCAGCGACGTCGCCGCGCGCGCGTCTGGCGGTTTTTTGCGGGAAATCAGCCGCCATCGCGCAGCGGCACGGCTTGGCCGCCGCTGAACACCGACCACGCCGGCGTGCGCAGCACATTGCCGAAACCATCCAGCTTCAGCGTGCCGGTGGCGCCGCGCAGTTCGGCGTTCGGCATTCTCACCAGTTTTTCCAGATAGGCGCTCAATTGCCAGGCGTCGTGGCCGAAGGCGAACAGCCGCGCCGCCGGGCCGCGCAGCGTCCGGTTGTCGGCGGCGACCGCGCTGGTCGAGGGCAGGCCGCTCATGCCGCGCGAAGTCCAGACTTCAGTCGGGAACACGATGCCATCCAGCGCCATGTCTTCGTTCGGCTTGCCGGTGCCCGAGGCCAGTTGCGAAGTACCGACGCGAGTCTTGCCGCCCAGACCGGCCAGTGCCAGTTGCGGGGCCAGCGCGCGCGCCGTGCCACCGCGCACGGCCAGGAAGATCGCATCGATGCTTTGCTGCGCCAGTGCCGACAACGCGTCGGATTGGCTGCCGGGGTTTTCGCCCACGCTCAAAGTCTGGGCGATTTCGCCGCCGCGTTGCCCGAAGCGGTCGCGGAAGGCCTTGGCTGCGCGGATGCCGTTGTCGTCGTTGCCGGCGATCACCAGTACCTTGCGTTTTTCCAGCCCGTACAGGTACTCGGCAGCGATCAGGCCATCGTCTTCCGGGGCCAGCGAGAAACCGGCATTGCCGGCCGGCGGCGACGTCGCGCCACGATTCAGCGCCAGCACCGGCACCGGCAGCTCGTTTTGCGAAAACACTGCGCCGACTTCATCGCGACCCAGCGGGCCGACCACGAAATCCGCACCGGCCGCCACCGCACGCGCATAGGCTGCGACCGCGCCGCCGGGACCGGCGGTGTCGATGAATTCGATTTCCGGGCGACGCCGGCCTTCGCCGTAGTAGCCGGCCAGCAAGCCTTCGCGCACTGGCGCGGCGGCGGTGGCCAGTTGTCCGGACAACGGCAGCAGCACCGCCATTTTCACCGGCGGGCGATAGCCGTCATGCTCGGCGGCAGGGCGGTCGTTCAGGTCGAAACGCCATTGCGCGGCAGTGTCGAACGGGCGCGGTAGCGGCAGGCCACGGTTTTGCAGCAGCCGGCCCATATGGGAATACAGCGGGTCGCCAGCCGGCAGCGCGGCGGCTTCGCGGGCCAGGGTGGCATCGTCCAGGCTGGACAGCAGGCGCTCGATTTCGCGTGCATTGTCGGCGCGGGCCTGTCCGCTCAGCGTGGCCTCGTTGCGCGCCAGCGCGGCGGCTTGCTCGACGGTGGCATTGGCCTGCACCTTGCCGGGGCCGGAGGCGACTTGGGTGGTGGCGCAGCCGGCGAACAACAGCGCCAGCAATGCCGGGGCGAACAAGCAGCGCAGGGATTTCCTTTCCATCGTGGGTCAACGGCCTTGCCTGGGAAACGGCTACGATTCTAACCCCCGCCGCCAGGCCACCGCAGATGTCCGTCACCACCGCAGGAACCCTGTTCATCGTCGCCACGCCGATCGGCAACCTGGCCGACCTGTCGCCGCGCGCGCTGGAAACCCTGCGCAGCGCCGATGCCGTTTGCGCCGAGGACACCCGCCACACCCGGCAATTGCTGGCGCATTACGGCATCGAACGGCCGCTGGTGGCCCTGCATGAACACAACGAAGACGACATGGCCGCACGCCTGGTCGCGCGCCTGCAGGCCGGCGAAACCCTGGCGCTGGTGTCCGATGCCGGCACGCCGCTGGTCAGCGATCCGGGGTTCCGCGTGGTGCGCGCCGCACGCTTGGCCGGGGTCAAGGTGTCGCCGATTCCCGGCCCCAGCGCCCTGATCGCCGCCCTGAGCGTGGCCGGCCTGCCCAGCGACCGTTTCACCTTCGAGGGCTTCCTGCCGGCCAAGCCGGCGGCCCGTCGCGAACGCCTGCGTGCACTGGCCGGCGAGACCCGCACCCTGGTGTTCTACGAATCGGCGCACCGCATTGCCGAATCGCTGGCCGACCTGCGCGCGGCTTTCGGCGATGAGCGCCTGGCGGTGATCGCGCGCGAGCTGACCAAGTTGTTCGAGACCGTGCTGGATGGTTCGCTCGCGCAATTGCACGCAAGAGTCGAATCCGACGACAACCAGCGCAAGGGCGAATTCGTGGTGATGGTGCAGGGCGCGGCCGATGACGAAGGCGCGAAGATCGCCGAAGGCCGCCGCGTGCACGCGCTGCTGAAGGAACACCTGCCACCTTCCACCGCCGCGAAACTGGCTGCGGAGATTTCCGGCGCGCCGCGCAAGGCCTTGTACGGCGCGTGAGCCAGAAGGCGATGTGAGACAATCCGCCACGGCGGAGCCGGCCAGACAGTCGCGAGATGCGCAAGCACTCGAGGAAAGTCCGGGCTCCACAGGGCACGGTGCCAGGTAACCCCTGGGCGGCGCGAGCCGACGGAAAGTGCAACAGAAAGATACCGCCAGCGGTTCTTCGGAATGCGGGCAAGGGTGAAATGGTGCGGTAAGAGCGCACCGCGAGTCCGGCAACGGACCGGCACGGCAAACCCCACCGGGAGCAAGGCCAAATAGGGTGACGATGACGCGGCCCGCGGAGTCACCGGGTAGGCTGCTTGAGCGTATCGGCGACGATGCGCCTAGAAGAATGACTGTCCCAGACAGAACCCGGCTTATCGGCCGGCTCCGCCGCTCGGCTTTCCATGCGCAGCATGGAAAGCCCCCAAATTTCGCTTCGCAAAATTTGGGCCCGGCCCGGCCCGGCGAAGCACGCCGGGCGTTCGGCAGTGCCGCGCAAGCAGGCCGTCCTTACCCCTGCGGCTTCGCCGCGCCCCCTGACTCAGGGGGGCTTTCCCCCAGAAAGATCGTGGCCGGTCGGGACAGCATCTCCGGGTAAGGGTTTGCGCAATCCTTTCAATCTCCGTGCCTGGTGAGACTCCGCGTCTTCATCGCCCCTCCACACGGCTGAATTTTGTCGAAATCTCAAAATTTGAGACGAAACATGGACTTGTGGATAAACCTTGAACAAGTCTGTGAACTTCATCGCAAGCCATTGATGTGACAAGCGATTTTTTCTCCCGCGACCTGTTGACAAGGGTTTGGCGGATGCTAAGGTGGGGGCAAGTGGGGAAATCGGGTTTTAAATGGTTTTCCGTGGTTCAATAATGGCTCCCAGCGGGCGAGAGGTTGATCAGCGTCGTGTTCCAGGGCGAGACCGCCATCACAGTCGATGACAAGGGCCGGTTGGCGGTGCCCACCGCCTACCGCGAGCTTGTCGCGCGCGAGTGCGGCAACCGGCTGGTGCTGACCTACAACCCGTTCGAGTCCGGCAGCCTGTACCTGTATCCGGAAAAGGAATGGCAGCGCGTCCGCGATGCGGTCAATGCGTTGCCCAGCACGCAGAAGGCGCATCGCGCCCTGCAGCTGAAGCTGATCGGTGCGGCCACGCCGCTGGAACTGGACGGCAATGGTCGCATCAGCCTTCCCGCCAGCCATCGCGGCGCGGTCGGCATCGAGAAAAAAGCCGTGTTGTTGGGCATGGGCGACAAGTTCGAATTGTGGAGCGAGCAGGCGCATCACGCGCAGATCCGTCAGACCTTGTCCGACGACGATCTGAGCGCGCACATGCTCGATCTGAAGCTGTGACGACGGGTGACCGGACGCGCGGCGACGCGCAGGCCGGCCACCTTCCGGTGATGTTTGCGCAGGTCATGGAAGGGCTGCAGGTGAAGGCGGATGGAATCTATCTGGACGGCACCCTGGGGCGCGGTGGCCACGCGCAGGGCGTGCTGCAACGACTTGGCTCCGGAGGGCGGCTGCTGCTGATGGACAAGGATCCCGAAGCGATCGCGCACGGCGAAAAGACTTTCGCTGGCGACGCGCGCGTGGCGATCCGCCGCGGCAGTTTCGCCACGCTCGCGCAATGGGACGCGACCGCCGCCGGGCTGGATGGCGTGCTGTTCGACCTGGGCGTGTCCTCGCCGCAACTGGACGTCGCCGAGCGTGGCTTCTCCTTCGGCAAGGACGGCCCGCTGGACATGCGCATGGACAACGAGCATGGCCAAAGCGCGGCCGATTGGTTGAACACCGCCGATGAGCGCGAAATCGCCGACGTGTTGTGGACCTATGGCGAAGAACGCCAGAGCCGGCGCATCGCCCGCGCGATCGTTGCGCGCCGCGCCGAAAAGCCGCTGCAGCGCACTGCTGAACTGGCCGAGCTGATCGCTTCGGTGATGCCGCGCGGAAAAGACAAGATCCACCCGGCCACGCGCAGCTTCCAGGCCATCCGTATCCACGTGAACCGCGAATTGGGCGACCTGGAAGAGGGCTTGGATGCCGCTTTGTCGCGCCTGAAGGCCGGTGGCCGGCTGGCGGTGATCAGCTTCCATTCGCTGGAAGACCGCATCGTCAAGCAATTCATCAATCGTCATGCGAAGGCACCGCCGAGCAACCGGCGTCTGCCGGCGGCGACTGAGTTCGTGCCTGCGCTGAAGATCATCGGCGATGCGCAACAGCGTGCCGATGTGGCCGAAACCGACGCCAATCCGCGTGCGCGCAGCGCGGTGCTGCGGGTGGCGGAGAAGCTGGAGAGTGAAGAGGTGCGTTTGCGAGCCACTGGCTCGCGCGCCGATGAACGCCCGAACGCCATGCGTGAGGGCCGGGCATGAGCCGTCTCCTCGTCATCGTCCTGCTCGCCGCCAGCATCGCCACCGCGATCGGCATCGTGCATGCGCGGCACCAGCATCGCCAGTTGTTCGTCGAATTGTCGCGGCTGGAACGGGCGCGCGATGAATTGAACATCGAGTTCGGCCGCCTGCAACTGGAACAGGCGACCGTGGCCGAGGCCACGCGCATCGACCGGATCGCGCGCGAACGACTGGGCATGAAGTCGCCGGAAACCGGTGATGTCGTGGTGGTGCGGCCATGAGCAAGCGCAACGCCGGCCCCCTGCACGAGCGCCTGCTGCAATCCTTGCGGCAGGTGTTCAAGCGCGACAACGCCGGCAATGCGCCGCGCAACCGCAACCGCGCGCAATTCGACCTGCGTGGGCGGCTGGCGCTGGTGTTGTGCACGCTGGCGTTGTGCTCGGTCAGCCTGATCGGCCGCGCCGCCTACGTGCAGTTGATCGGCAGCGATTTCTACCAGAAGGAAGGCGACGCGCGCTTCGTTCGCGAGATCGAGATCCCGGTGTCGCGCGGCATGATCACTGACCGCAATGGCGAGCCGGTGGCGGTGTCCTCGCCGGTGGAATCGGTGTGGTGCGACCCCAAGGAATTGATGGAGAAGGCACCGGACCGCCTGCCGGAGCTGGCGCGTGCGCTGGGCGAGCCGGCCGATGCGCTGACCCGTCGCGTCAGCCAGCGCGCCGACAAGGAATTCATGTACCTCAAGCGCCGGATCAACCCGGATGAGGCCAAGGCCATCGTGGCTATCGGCATCCCCGGCGTGTATTCGCGCCGCGAGTTCCGCCGCTTCTACCCGCAGGGCGAGGCGATGGCGCACGTGCTGGGCTTCACCAACATCGACGACCAGGGCCAGGAAGGCGTGGAACTGGCCTTCGACGACTGGCTGCGCGGCAAGCCCGGCGTGAAGAAGGTGATCCGCGACCGCAACGGCCGCATCGTCGAGAACATCGACCTGGTCAAGGCAGCCACGCCGGGGCGCGACCTCACCCTCAGCATCGATCGCCGCATCCAGTACCTGACCTATCGCGAACTGCGCCGGCAGATGGACGAATCCGGCGCAGCCAGCGGCACCGCGGTGGTGCTGGACGTGGCCACCGGTGAAGTGCTGGCGATGGCCAACCTGCCGTCGTTCAACCCGAACGCGGTCGGCAGCGAAAGCCGCGAGGCGCATCGCAACCGTGCGGTGACCGATCTGTTCGAACCGGGTTCGACGATGAAGCCGCTGACCGTGGCCGCCGGGCTGGAAGCCGGCGTCATCACCCCGCGCACGGTGTTCGATACCAGCCCCGGCTGGATGCCCAACGGCAAGTACACCACCACCGACACGCACAACTACGGCGCACTGGATGTCACCGGCATCATCCGCAAGAGTTCAAACGTGGGCGCGGCGAAGGTGGCGCAGCGGCTGAGCAACCAGCAGTTTTACGATTTCCTGCAGCGCTTCGGCTATGGCGAAAGCACCCACAGCGGCTTCCCAGGTGAGGCTGGCGGCATCTTCCCGCCACCGGCGCGCTGGTATGGCACCACCAAGCAGACCATGTCCTACGGCTACGGCATTTCGGTGACGCCGTTGCAGGTGGCGCATGCCTACGCCACGCTGGCCAACGGCGGCCGCGCCAATGCGCCGACTTTCGTCAAGGGCCAGCCGGGCGAGTCGAAGCAGGTGCTGGATCCGGCCATCGCCCACGAAGTGATGAAGATGATGCAGACGGTGACCGAACCGGGCGGCACCGCGTATCCGTGGGGCACGATCCTCGGTTACCACGTCGCCGGCAAGACCGGTACCGCGCACAAGGCCAGCAATGGCGGTTATGCCAAGCGCAACTACGTGGCCTTCTTCGCCGGCGTGGTGCCGGTGGACAACCCGCGCTTCGCGATGGCGGTGGTGGTCAACGACCCGAGCAAGGGCTCGCACTTTGGTGGACTGGCTGCGGCGCCGGTGTTCCGCAACGTGATGGAAGGCGCGCTGCGTCTGATGGACGTGCCGCCGGATGACATCGATACATGGCTGGCGGCGCAGGCGAAGACCGAAGCCAAGCTGGCCGCTGGCGTGCGCCCGGTTGCCGCGCCGCAATCGCAGCCGCAGGTCATCGATGATGCAGCCTTGGATGCAACCCTGCCGCCGCCGATGGCCGGGAGTCGCCAATGAGTCGCGCGATGCTGCTGGCCGACTTGCTGCCGGACGTGGCAGTGCCGCGCGAGCTGCGCATCACCGGCTTGGTGATGGACTCGCGGCAGATCCAGCCGGGCGATGCCTTCGTGGCGATTGCCGGTTTCGGTACGCATGGCTTGGCTTTTGTCGAACAGGCGCGCGCTCAGGGCGCAGCTGCAATCCTGTTCGATGCGTCCGCGCCTTCGGACGAATATCCCGCACCCAGCGATGCCATCGGCGTGCCGCAGCTGCGCGCGCGCATGGGTGCGATGGCCGATCAATTCCACGGCCAGCCATCGGCGGCGATGACCACGATTGGTGTCACTGGTACCAGCGGCAAGACCTCGACCGTGCAATTGCTGGCGCAGGCGCTGCAATTGCGTGGCCTGCGCAGCGGCACCATCGGCACGCTCGGCGCGGGCCTGTATGGCGATGCGCAACCGACCGGCTTCACCACGCCGCTGGTATTGCAGACCCATGCGCTGCTGGCGCAATTGCGCGATGCCGGTGCGCAGGCGGTTGCGATGGAAGTCAGCTCGCATGCGCTGGACCAGGGCCGTGTTGACGCAGTGCATTTCGCCATTGGCGTGTTCACCAATCTCACTCGCGACCATCTGGATTACCACGGCGACATGCAAAGTTACGGCGCGGCCAAGTCCAAGCTGTTTGCTTGGCCAGACTTGCGCGCGGCGGTGATCAACCTCGACGACGACCACGGCCGTCGCATCTTCGTTTCATTGCCGGCGGAATTGCGGCATATCGGCACCAGTGCGCGTGGCGCGGGCGATGCCGACGTGCGTGCCACCGGTCTGGTGATGGACGTGGCCGGCATCGCCTTCGACCTGGGCATCGGCGAAGACGTTCGCCGCGTGCGTTCGCCGTTGCTGGGGCGTTTCAACATCGACAACTTGCTGGCGGTGGCTGGCGTGCTGCATGCGATGGGCGAGGGCATCGACGGCATCGCCGAAACGCTGGGCCAATTGCAGCCCATCGCCGGGCGCATGAATCGCCTCGGCGGCCACGATGGCCTGCCACTGGTGGTGATCGACTATTCGCACAAGCCCGATCCGCTGCAGCAGGCGCTGGAATCGCTGCGCGGCCATCTGCGCGGGCGGCTGATTTGCGTGTTCGGCTGTGGCGGTGATCGCGACACCGGCAAGCGCCCGCAGATGGCGGCGATTGTTGAAAAGCTGGCCGACGTGGTGATCGTTACCGACGACAACCCACGCAGCGAAAATGGCGATGGCATCGTCGCCGACATCGTTGCCGGTTTTGTCCAGCCGCAGAAAGCCACGGTGTTGCGCGACCGCGCCGCCGCGATTGCGCGCGCGATCGGTGAAGCCGGCCCCGACGACATCGTGTTGATCGCCGGCAAGGGCCACGAGAGCTATCAGGAAATCGACGGCGTCAAGCATCCGTTCGACGACACCGTGCAGGCGCGCCAGGCGCTGGAGGGGCGCGCATGAACCGCACGCCGCTTTCGATGATCGCGCACTGGGCCGCTGGCGAGCTGCAGGGTGATGATCTGCACGGTGATGACGTGGCGATTGCCTCGGTCGGCAACGACAGCCGCGTTGCGCAGTCCGGTGGACTGTACGTGGCGCTGCGCGGCGAACGCTTCGATGGCCACGACTTTGCCGCCGATGCCGTGGCGCAAGGCGCGGCCGCGGTGCTGGTCGATCATGTGCTGGAAGGCGTGCAGGTGCCGCAAGTGGTCGTGGCCGATACGCAGCTGGCTTTGGCAAGGATTGCCGCCGGCCTGCAACAAGGTCGCAGCGGCAAGGTCGTCGCAATCACCGGCAGCAACGGCAAGACCAGCGTGAAGACCTTGCTGGTGTCGATCCTGCAGCGCGCCGGCAATGCGTATTTCAACCCCGGCAATCGCAACAACGAGATCGGCCTGCCGCTGGCGGTGATCGATGCGCCGGACGATGCCGACTTCGCCGTCTATGAAATGGGCGCGGGCAAGCCCGGTGATATCGCCTATCTGACCGAGGTGGTGCGCCCGGATGTGTCACTGGTCAACAACATCGCGCCGGCGCATCTGGAGCGCATGGGCAGCCTGCTGGGCGTGGCGCAAACCAAGGGTGCGATCTACACCGCGCTGGCCGATGACGGCGTGGCGGTGATCAATGCCGATGATGCCTTTGCCGAATACTTTGCCGGTCTGGCCAGTGGCCGCCGCATCTTGCGCTTCGGCATCGACAGCAGTGCCGACGTGCTTGCACGCGATATCCGTGCCGGCAATGCCGGTTCGGAATTCCGCTTGGTCGCGCCGCAAGGCGAAATGCAGGTGTCGCTGCAACTGCCCGGTCGCCACAACGTGCTCAACGCACTAGCTGCAGCATCAATGGCACTGGCTTGCGGCGTGTCGCTGGCAACCATTGCCGAGGGTCTGGCCGCCGCGCAGCCGGTGGCTGGCCGCCAGATTGCGCACACGCTGGAAAATGGCGTGGTCCTGATCGACGACAGCTACAACGCCAACCCCGGCTCGCTGGCTGCTGCCATCGACACGCTGGCCGCCGGCAAGGGCGAAGCCTGGCTGGTGCTGGGCGACATGCGCGAACTCGGCGCGGAAGCCGAAGCCCTGCACGCCGATGCCGGTCGCCGCGCCAGGACTGCCGGCATCGCCCGCTTGTACGCACTCGGCCCGCTCAGTGCCGCTGCCGCAAATGCTTTCGGTGAAAGCAGTCGCGTGTTTGCCAGCCATGGTGAATTGGCCGATGCACTGCGTGCGGATCTGGCGGCCGCCACTTCGTCCATCACGGCGCTGATCAAAGGCTCACGCGGCAGCGCGATGGATCGCATCGTCGCCGCATTGCTGGCGGCGGCAAACGACAACGATAACGACACCGGCAACAGCAACAGCCGCGGGGAGAACACGTCGCATGCTGCTTGAACTCGCCCGCTGGCTGCAGCAGCTCGAAGACCTGTTCCGGTTGTTCGGCTACCTGACCTTCCGCGGCATCCTTGCTGCGCTGACCGCACTGTTCCTGTCGCTGTGGCTGGGCCCGGCGGCGATTCGTCGTTTGGCGCAGTTGAAGGGCGGCCAGCCGATCCGCAAGGACGGCCCGCAAAGCCACTTCTCCAAGGCCGGCACACCGACGATGGGCGGCGGCCTGATCCTGATGACCATTGCGATGTCGGTGCTGTTGTGGGGCGACCTGCGCAATCGCTACGTGTGGCTGGTGATGGCGGTGATGGCTTGTTTCGGCGCGATCGGCTGGTACGACGACTGGATCAAGATCGTCAAGCGCGATCCCAACGGTTTGAAGTCGCGCTGGAAATACCTGCTGCAATCCATCTTCGGCCTGGCGGCGGGCCTGTTCCTGTATTTCACCGCCGACGTGCCGGCGGCGACGACTTTCTACATTCCGCTGTTCAAGGCGGTGGCGCTGCCGATGGTCGGCATCAGCTTCGTTGCCATCGCCTATTTCTGGATCGTCGGTTTTTCCAACGCGGTCAACCTGACCGATGGCCTCGATGGCCTGGCGATCATGCCGACGGTATTGGTCGCCTGCGCGTTGGCGGTGTTCGCCTACGCCAGCGGCAATGCGGTGTTCTCCAATTACCTGCAAATTCCGTACATCCCCGGTGCGGGCGAGTTGATCGTGATCTGCGCGGCGATCGCCGGCGCGGGCCTGGGCTTCCTGTGGTTCAACACCTATCCGGCGATGGTGTTCATGGGCGACATCGGCGCGCTGTCGCTGGGCGCGGTGCTGGGCACGATCGCGGTGATCGTGCGCCAGGAATTGATCCTGGTGGTGATGGGCGGCGTGTTCGTGATCGAAACCCTGTCGGTGATGATCCAGGTCGCCAGCTTCAAGCTGACCGGCAAGCGCGTGTTTCGCATGGCGCCGATCCACCACCACTTCGAACTCAAAGGCTGGCCGGAGCCGCGCGTGATCGTACGCTTCTGGATCATCTCGGTGATCCTGGTTCTGGTCGGCCTTGCAACCTTGAAGGTGCGCTGATGAACGACGCCTACCGCCAGGCCACCCGATTGGAAGCCATTTCCGGCCGCTACGACCCGTGGCTGCTCGGCGCGGCCGTGGCGCTGGCTGCGCTTGGCGTGGTGATGGTCGGTTCCAGCTCGGTCGCGCTGGACAGCAACCCGTTCCATTACCTGGAACGCCACCTGATGTTCCTCGGCCTGGGCTTGGCGCTGGCGCTGTGGGCGGCGCGCACCGAGCTGAAAACCATCGAGAAGCACAACCAGTGGCTGCTGCTGGCTTGCTTCGGCCTGCTGCTGTTGCCGTGGCTGCCGGGCGTGGGTGTCAGCGTCAACGGCGCGCGGCGGTGGATCAACCTCGGCGTGTCGCGCTTCCAGGTGGTTGAGGCGGTGAAGGTGCTGTACATCGTCTGGCTGTCCAGTTATCTGATCCGTTTCCGTGACGACGTGCCTACCACCTTGCCGGCGATGCTGAAGCCGCTGGGCGTAGCGGTGCTGCTGATCGCGATGCTGCTGGCGCAGCCAGACTTCGGTTCTTCGACCCTGTTGCTGGGTATCACCGCCGGCATGCTGGTGCTGGGCGGAGTCAACCTGTCGCGCATGGCGATGCCGGTGGTGATCTTGCTGCCTGCTTTGGTTGCGCTCGTCGTGTTCGAGCCCTACCGCATGCGCCGTGTCACTTCGTTCGTGGACCCGTGGGCCGACCAGCTGGGTTCGGGCTACCAGTTGTCGAACGCGCTGATGGCGCTGGGTCGCGGCGAGTGGTTTGGCGTGGGCCTGGGCAATTCGGTGCAGAAGCTCAACTACCTGCCTGAGGCGCATACCGATTTCATCTTCTCGGTGATCGGCGAGGAACTGGGTTTTGCCGGCGTGTGCCTGGTGGTCGGCCTGTACGTGCTGCTGGTCGGGCGCACGTTCTGGATCGGTTATCGCTGCGTGGAAATGCGGCGCCCGTTCGCCGGCTACGTCGCCTTCGGCATTGGTTTGTGGATCGCGATGCAGAGCTTCGTCTCCGTTGGCGTGAACCTGGGTCTGTTGCCGACCAAGGGCCTGACCTTGCCACTGATTTCCTCCGGCGGCTCCAGTGTGATGATGACCTGCGTCGCTGTTGGCTTGCTGCTGCGCGTGTCGTGGGAACTGCATCGCGCCGAGAAGATCGACGCACTGCGTCGCGGCGAAATCGCCGAGCGCACCAGCAGCGAAGCCGTCACGACGCCGACTGCGCCTGCACCCGCACCGATGCCGCAAACGCATGGCAGCAACCGACTGCGTGCGCGCATCGAGCCGACCTTCGAGAGGATTGCATGAAGAGGGTGATGATCCTTGCCGGCGGTACGGGCGGTCACATCTTCCCTGCACTGGCGGTGGCGCGCGCCCTGCGTGCGCGCGGCGTCGGCGTGACCTGGCTGGGCGCGAACGGCGCGATGGAAACGCGGCTGGTGCCGCAACATGGCATCGATATCGACACCATTGCCATCAGCGGCCTGCGTGGCAAGGGCAAGTTGGCGCTGCTCGGCGCGCCGCTGCGCGTGCTCGGTGCGGTGCGTGCGGCGGGCAAGGTGTTGAAGCAACGCCAGCCCGATGCCGTGGTCAGCTTTGGCGGTTTTGCTGCCGGCCCCGGTGGCATGGCCGCGTGGATGCAGGGCAGGCCGCTGCTAGTGCACGAATCCAATCGCGCACCGGGCTTCACCAATCGCGTGCTGGCGAAGTTCTCGCGCCGCGTGCTGGTCGGCTTCCCCGGCAGCGGCCTGCCGCGCGAAGAGCTCACCGGCAATCCGGTACGCGACGAAATCGCCGCATTGCCGCCGCCGATGCAACGCTTCGCAGCGCGTGAGGCGGCCAACGCGCCGCTGCGCGTGCTGGTGCTCGGCGGCAGCCAGGGCGCACGCGCCTTGAACGAAGCGATGCCGAAGGCGCTGGCCAACCTGAAAAAATTCGATATCGACGTGCGTCATCAATGCGGTGAAAAATTGCGTGCAGAAGCCGACGCCGCTTATGCACAAGCCGGCGCCAGCGCCAGCGTCGAAAGTTTCATCGCCGACATGGCTGCCGCGTTCGCCTGGGCGGATCTGGTTGTCTGCCGTTCCGGCGCATCGACCCTGGCTGAAGTCTGCGCCGTCGGCATCGGCAGCGTGCTGGTGCCCTTCGCCGCCGCCGTCGATGACCATCAAACCAAGAACGCGCAATACCTGGCCGAAAACGGTGCGGCGATCCTGCTCAGGCAGGACGCGCAACTGGCCGCGAACCTGGAATCCACCTTGCGCGAGCTCATCGCCAATCCCGGCAAGCGCCAATCCATGGCGCAAGCCGCCCGCGCACTGGCGCAACCGGAAGCCGCGCAGCGCATTGCCGACATCGTTCTCGAGGAAGCCGCATGATGACCCCCGCCCGCGAGCGCCGCCTGCAACACACCGGCAACCTGGCCGAGGCGTTTCGTCGCGTCCATTTCGTCGGCATCGGCGGTTCCGGCATGAGCGGCATTGCCGAAGTGATGGTGACCCTCGGTTACGAAGTCTCCGGTTCGGACAATGCCGACAACGCCACCACGCGCCGGCTGGCGTCGATCGGTGCGCGGGTGATCCGTGGCCACAACGCGGCCAACGTGCTGGGCACCGATTGCGTGGTGGTGTCCAGCGCGATCCGCGACGACAACGCCGAGCTGATGGAAGCACGCAGCCAGCGCATCCCGATCGTGCCGCGCGCGGCGATGCTGGCCGAGTTGATGCGCTTCCGTCGCGGCATCGCGGTGGCAGGTACCCATGGCAAGACCACGACGACCAGCCTCACCGCCTCGGTGCTCAGCGAAGGCGGGCTGGACCCGACCTACGTGATCGGCGGGCAACTGCTCGCCGCCGGCGCCAATGCAAAGCTCGGCAGCGGCCAATGGCTGGTGGCAGAGGCCGACGAAAGCGACGGCAGCTTCCTGCGCCTGAATCCGTTGATGGCGGTCATCACCAATATCGACGCCGATCACCTGGAGAACTACGGCAACGACTTCGCCCGGGTCAAGGCCGCGTTCGCAGAATTCCTGCAACGCCTGCCGTTCTACGGCTTGGCGGTGCTGTGCATTGATGACCCGGAAGTCGCCGCGCTGGCGGCGGAAACCCCGCGCCACGTGATGAGCTACGGTTTTGCAAGCAATGCCGACGTGCGCGCCGAAGACGTCGTGCAGGATGGCGCACGCATGCGCTTCACCTTGCGCCTGCCCGAAGACGTCAGTGTGCCGGTGTCGCTGGCGTTGCCGGGCCGGCACAACGTGCAGAACGCGTTGGCCGCTGCCGCGATCGGCTGGCAACTCGGCGTGTCGCCGCAGAACATCGCCGCCGCGCTGGAAAAATTCGCCGGCGTCGGCCGCCGCTTCAACGATCTGGGTGAAGTAGCACTGCCCGGCGGCGCGAAGGTGCGCGTCATCGACGACTACGGCCATCACCCGCGTGAGCTGGCGGCGGTGTTCGCTGCTGCGCGCGGCGGTTGGCCGGACAAGCGCCTGGTGGTTGCATTCCAGCCGCATCGTTACAGCCGCACGCGCGACCAGTTCGATGCCTTCGCCGCCGTGCTCAGCGATGTCGATGCGCTGGTGCTCAGCGAAGTCTATCCGGCTGGCGAAGCGCCGATTGCCGGTGCCGATGCCAAGTCGCTGGCGCGTGCAATCCGCGCACGCGGGCGCAACGAGCCGGTGGTGGTGGCGAAAGTCGGCGACCTGCCCAGCGTGCTGCTGGACGTGCTGCGCGATGGCGACTTGCTGTTGATGATGGGCGCGGGCGACATCGGCCATGTCGCGCAGCAGATCGCCGCCGAGGGATTCACGGAGGGCAAGCGCGAATGAACGCCGTTGCTTCCGGTATGCGCGTGCCGCCGCTGCGCACCACTGATCCGGCCGCGTTCGGTCGCGTCGCCGTGTTGCTGGGCGGCGATTCCAGCGAGCGCGAGGTGTCGCTGAATTCCGGTGCCAACGTGCTGGAAGCCTTGCGCGCGCGCGGCGTCGATGCGCATGCGGTCGATGGCATTCCGGCACTGGTCGATGCGATCCGTGCGGACAAGTTCGATCGCGTCTTCAATATTTTGCACGGCGGCGACGGCGAGAACGGCGTGCTGCAAGGTTTGCTGCAAGCATTGAAGGTGCCGTTCACCGGCCCCGACGTGCTGGGCAGCGCGCTGACCCTGGACAAGATCCGCACCAAGCAGGTGTGGCAGGCGCTGGGCTTGCCGACCGCAGGCTTCGTGCGCATCGCGCCGGGCGGGGATTTGATTGCGGCAGTGCGCGAGCTGGGACTGCCGGTGTTCGTCAAGCCTTCGACCGAAGGTTCCAGCGTCGGCGTGTTCCGCATCATGAGCGAAGCGGACCTGCAGCCGGCACAGGCATTCGCCGCCGATTACCCGGGCGAACTGCTGGCCGAGCAGATGCTGACCGGCGGCGAGTTCACCATCGGCATCCTCGGCGATATCGCGCTGCCGACGATCAGGATCGTGCCGGCCGGCGACTGGTACGACTACCACGCCAAGTACATCGCCGACGACACCCAATACCTGTGCCCCGGCCTGCAAGGCGACGAGGAAGAGCAACTGCGCGCGCTGGCATTGGCCGGTTTCCGTGCCGCCGGTTGCAGCGGCTGGGGCCGCGTCGACGCGATGCGCCACGCCGATGGCCGTCTGATGCTGATGGAAGTCAATACCGCGCCGGGCATGACCAGCCACTCGCTGGTGCCCAAGGCGGCCGCGCAGATCGGCATCGGCTTCGAGGAACTGTGCTGGCGGATCCTGGAGCAGACCTTGTGAACGCCACCTTGCGCATCCTCGCCTGGCTGCTCGCGATCACACTGGTCGCGTTGCCGGTGGTGGCCGTGGTCAATGGCTGGGTCGGCGCCGAACGTTGGCCGCTGACCCGACTGCGCGTGCATGGGCAGTTGCAGCGCGTCGATGCCACGCAGTTGCAGCAGGCGGTGTTGCCGTTCGCGCAGCGTGGCTTCTTCGCGGTGCGCCTGGGCGATGCGCAGCATGCGCTGGAACGCCTGCCGTGGGTCGAACACGCCGAAGTGCGCAAGCGCTGGCCCGACGTGCTGGAAATCGACATCGTCGAGCACCGCCCGTTCGCGCGTTGGGGCAGCGATCGTCTGTTGTCCGAAGGCGGACGCCTGTTCCCGTTGCCGGCGGGCCTGCCGCTGGAAGGCTACCCGCAACTCGGCGGCCCGGACACGCGTACCCAGGAAGTGGTTGCGCTCTACAACGAATCGAAGCAGTTGTTCGCGCCGCTGGGCCTGGACGTGCAGGCGCTGGCAATGGACGCGCGCGGCAGCTGGTCGCTGCAACTGGGCAACGGTACGCAAGTGGTGATCGGTCGCTTTGATGCGCGCCCGCGCCTGGATCGCTTCGCAAGGATGCTGCCGCAACTGCTCTCGCGCAGCCCGCAATTGCTGGCGCGCGCGGACCTTCGTTACACGAATGGGTTTGCGTTGAGTTGGGGCGCACAGGCGCAGGCAACCGGTAACGGGGAACCGGTAACCGGAAAGCAGGCTGCATTGCGCCTTCCGGCTCCCGGCTCCCGGCTCCCGGCTCCCGAACTCGCCACTCCCTACGCTCAATCCTTCATTCCCGGCTCCCCGACATGAACCGCAAAGGCGACAAATCCCTCATCGTCGGTCTCGACATCGGCACCTCCAAGGTGACTGCACTGGTCGGCGAGTATTCGCCGGGCAGCCCGATCGACGTGATCGGCATCGGCACGCACGAATCGCGCGGGCTCAAGCGCGGCGTGGTGGTTGACATCGAATCGACCGTGCAATCGATCCAGCGCGCGGTCGAAGAAGCCGAGCTGATGGCCGGCTGCGAAATCCGCAGCGTGTATGCGTCGATTTCCGGCAACCACGTGCAATGTAAGAACTCGCCCGGCATCGTCCCGATCCGCGATGGCGAAGTGACCTGGGGTGACCTGGATCGCGTGCTGGAAGCGGCCAAGGCCGTCGCCATTCCTGCCGACCAGCGCATCCTGCATGCGATCCCGCGCGAATACGTGCTCGACGATTCGCAGGAAGGCATCCGCAACCCCGTCGGCATGACCGGCGTGCGCCTGGAAGTGCACGCGCACCTGGTCGTGTGCGCGCAATCGGCGGCGGCCAACATCAGCAAGTGCGTGCAGCGTTGCGGCTTGCAGATCGATGACCTGATCCTGTCCTCGCTGGCTTCCAGCGTGGCAGTACTGACCAGCGACGAACGCGAGCTGGGTGTCGTCCTCGTCGATCTGGGCGCGGGCACCACCGACATCGCCGTGTTCGTGCAGGGCGCGATCTGCCACACCGCATCGCTGCCGATTGCCGGCGACCACGTCACCAACGACATCGCGCACATGCTGCGCACGCCCACGCCCGAGGCCGAGCAGATCAAGGTTCGTTACGGCTGCGCGCTGGCCCAGTTGGCCACCGCCGAGGAAAGCATCCAGGTGCCCAGCGTCGGTGATCGCCCGCCGCGACGCATGCCGCGCGCTTCGCTGGCGCAGGCAGTGCAGGGACGCTACGAGGAAATCTTCGAGATGGTGCAGGCGGAACTGCGCCGCAGCGGCTTCGAGGAACTGGTGCGCGCCGGCATGGTGCTGACCGGTGGTGCTTCGAAGATGGAAGGCGTGGTCGAACTGGCCGAGGAAATGCTGCAGATGCCGGTGCGCATCGGCATCCCGCAGCACGTCACCGGCCTGGGCGAAGTGGTCGGCAATCCCGTCCACGCCACCGGTGTCGGCCTGCTGCTGATGGGCAGCCAGATCGAACACCCGCGCCGGCCAAGCTTGCCGACCGGCAAGGCGGGATCGTTGTTCAAGAAATTGAAGAACTGGTATCGCGGCGAGTTTTGAAAAAAGGCGAGATGCAGGAAAGGCGAGAGGTGAGACGTGACACGTGAAAGGCAAATGCAAAGGCAAAAGCGGCACGTGTCGTCGCTTCTGTTTTTCGCCTCACGCCTTGCGTCCCACATCTCATCCAAGAGGCGAAGACGAAGGCAATGCAGCACGCGCAACACCCGCAACTCCGATTCACGCAACACACAACATAACTAAACCAACGAGGACATGGACATGGCACATTTCGAAATGCTGGAAAAGATGGCTCCCAACGCGGTGATCAAGGTCGTCGGCGTCGGCGGCGGCGGTGGCAACGCGGTCGCGCACATGGTCAACAATGGCGTCGAGGGCGTGGAGTTCATCACCGCCAACACCGACGCGCAGGCAATCCGCAACGCCAGCAGCAAGCTGCACCTGGGTGCCAACGTCACCAAGGGCCTGGGTGCGGGCGCGAATCCGGAAGTTGGCCGCCAGGCCGCGCTGGAAGACCGCGAGCAGATCATCAAGGCGCTGGAAGGCGCGGACATGGTGTTCATCACCGCCGGCATGGGCGGCGGCACCGGTACCGGTGCGGCGCCGGTCGTGGCGCAGGTGGCGAAGGAACTGGGCATCCTGACCGTGGCGGTGGTGACCAAGCCGTTCCCGTTCGAAGGCCGTCGCCGCATGCAGGTGGCGCTGAAGGGCATCGAGGAACTGTCGGCGCATTGCGATTCGCTGATCACCATTCCGAATGAAAAACTGATCACCGTGCTCGGCCGCAACGCGACGATGATCCAGGCCTTCCGCGCAGCGAATGACGTGCTGCAAGGCGCGGTGCAGGGCATCGCCGATTTGATCGTGCGCCCGGGCCTGATCAACGTCGACTTTGCCGACGTGCGCACGGTGATGAGCGAGATGGGCCTGGCGATGATGGGTGCCGGCCACGCCCGTGGCGACGATCGCGCGCAGGCGGCAGCCGAAGCGGCGATCCAGAACCCGCTGCTGGACGACGTCAACTTGACCGGTGCCAACGGCATCCTGGTCAACATCACCGCCGGCCCGGACTTCACCATGTCCGAGTTCGACGAAGTGGGCCGCACCATCGAAGGTTTCGCCGCCGAGGACGCCACCATCATCATCGGCACCTCGCTGGATCCGGACATGCAGGACGAAGTGCGCGTGACCGTGGTTGCCACCGGCCTGAACCGCGCCGTGTCGCGGCAGTCGGTACGTGGCAGTGGCGAGCGCGCCGACTTCGGTGGTTCGTTCCGCGAACCGGTGCGCGCGCCGATCAAGCTGGTCCGCGATGGCACCACTGGCCTGCCGATCTACGCCTTTCCGCAGTCCCCGGCCGAACAGATGATCAATGCGGTCAGCGGCGTCACCGGCTTGCGTCGCAGTGCGGCAGCGGAACCGGCGGCCACGCCGACGGCTGACCTGTCTGCAGCAGGCGATTACCTGGATATCCCGGCGTTTCTGCGCCGCCAGGCGGATTGATGCAGAAGGCTCGCGCAAGCGCGCCGGTTTGACCGTTACATCGCCATGTCCCACTTGCTGCCGGGCCGCCTGGCCCGGCAGGTTTTCCCGACTCCGGCACGGCCTTGTCAGCTAGCTGAACGCCGTGACTATTCCGTTAAGATTCAGCGGCCTGCGTGCTATCCTGCGCCGCCTTGATGCACAAGAACGTTTCTCATCCCCATGCCACAGCAGCGCACATTGAAGAACGTGATCCGCGCCACCGGCGTGGGCCTGCACAGCGGCGAGAAGGTCTTCATGACCTTGCGCCCGGCACCGGTGGATACCGGCATCGTGTTCCGCCGCATCGACCTGGATCCCGTGATCGAAGTGCCTGCCGATGGCAACTTGGTCAGCGAAGTCACCCTGTGCACCGGCCTGAGCCGTGACGGGGCCAAGGTGCTGACCGTCGAACACCTGATGTCGGCACTGGCCGGCCTCGGCATCGACAACATCTACGTGGAACTGTCCGCGCCGGAATTGCCGATCATGGATGGCAGCTCCGCGCCGTTCGTGTTCCTGCTGCAATCGGCCGGCATCGCCGAGCAGTCCGCGCCGAAGAAGTTCATCCGCATCGTCGAACCGGTGGAAGTGCGCGACGGCGACAAGATCGCCCGTTTCGAGCCGTACAACGGCTTCAAGCTGGGCTTCACCGTGCAGTTTGACCACCCGGCGATTCCGGCCGCGCAATCGCGCGCCGAAATCGACTTCTCCACCGACGCCTACATCAAGGAAGTCTCGCGCGCCCGCACCTTCGGCTTCATGCGCGACCTTGAATACATGCGCGAGCGCAACCTCGGCCTTGGCGGCTCGATGGACAACGCCATCGTGCTGGACGAATTCCGCGTGCTCAACGACGATGGCCTGCGCTATGCCGACGAGTTCGTGCGCCACAAGATCCTCGATGCGGTCGGCGACCTGTACTTGGCCGGCCACGCCATCCTCGGCCATTACGAAGGCTACAAATCCGGCCACGCGCTGAACAACAAGCTGGTGCGCGCCCTGCTGGCACAGCCGTCGGCTTGGGAAGAAGTCAGTTTCGACACCGCCCCGGGCGCGGCCCCGGTGATCTACGGCACCCCGGCGCTGGCCGGTTGAGGCGGGCCGGGGCTTCGCCCATCGGTCGCAATGACAGGCTTGGCCCAATTGCCTGAAATGTGATTACGTCGGCAACAAAGCAATCGCATTTAACAAAAACATAACTTCCGGCTAACGAACGAAACCATGTTCGCCGGTAACATTCCAGAGAATCACCCCCGGCTCAGCGCCGGTGAGTGGTTTTTTCGGGTTCCGCGGAGTCGGGGCCTTCCAGGGAGGCCAGTGCGGCTTGCAGTGCATCGTGCGTGGCAGCCGACAGTGGCCGCGGCTTGCGCGGCGACGCGGGCCCGGGAATCGTCGGCAAGGTGCCGACTTTGGCGGTCGCCTCGGTGACTTCCAATCCGAAGGATCGGGCCAGGTTGATCAGTTCGGGGGCGGCGAGGCGCAGTCTGGCCCGCCAGACCGGGGAATCGACCAGAAAAACGAGTCTGCCGCCGGCGACATTGGCCAACCTGCAATGCGGGGCCAGTTGCGGGGGCAGGCAGGGGCGAAGTTGCTGTTCCAGCGCGTCGAGCCACAAGGCATGGCGCACCGGGTTGGCCGAAACCCCCGACATTGCGGCCTGCAGGGCCGGGATCGGGGTGGACGGGCGGCGTGGTTGGGACTTCGAATCTGACATCGGAAACACATGACCTTTCATTCCATCGTAAACAATTCCCGCGCCTGGTTGGCCCATCAAAAGGCCGTACTCGCTTGGCATACCCATGGATTCCTGCATCGGCGGCCCTTGGCGACCGTCGGCGTCCTGCTGGCCGCGGGCCTGGTGGCGGGTGTCGGCGTGCGCAGCGCGGCGGGCATGGCCCAGGTGTCGCTGCTGCAGGCCAAGGCTGGCAAGCAGCAGGCCGAGCTGGTGCGCGTGCGCCAGGGCGCGCAACAGGAGATCAACGCCCTCGCCGCGCGCCTGGGTGAGCTGCAGGCCCAGGCAAATCGCTTGAACGCGCTAGGCGAACGCCTGACCCGCATGGGCCAGCTGGAAGACGGCGAATTCGATTTCAACGAGCCGGTGGGCATCGGTGGCGGTGAAGCGGACGAAGTCCACGACATGCCGCCGACCGAGCTGAGCAACCAGCTTGGGCAGCTGGAACGCACCTACGACGCATCGGACAAGCAGTTGTCGGTGCTGGAGTCGTTGCTGTTCAACCGCCAGCTGGATCGCAACGCGATGCCGACCGGCGCACCGGTCAGCAGCTACATCACTTCCGGTTTCGGCGGCCGCGCCGATCCGCTTGGCCACGGCGGGCAGTTCCACAAGGGCATCGATTTCAAGGCCTCGGTGGGCGACCCGGTAAGCGTGGTCGCTGATGGCGTGGTCAGCTTTGCCGGGGTCAAGGGTGGTTACGGCAACGTGGTCGAGGTGGATCACGGCAATGGCTACATGACCCGCTATGCGCACAATTCGCGGCTCAGCGTGAAGGTCGGTGATCTGGTGCGGGTGGGCAGTGAAGTGGCCAAGGCTGGCTCCACCGGCCGTTCCACCGGCGCGCACGTGCATTTCGAGGTTTGGGAAAACGGCAACGTGGTCAATCCGCGCAAGTTCCTGGGCAATGGCCCGACGCCAGTCGGCGTGGTGAAGCGGGGCTGAGGCCACGGTTGTTGGCTGATGGTTGTTGGTTCCTGGAGGGGGCGATTTCTCCAGCAACCGGCAACCAGGAGTCAACAACCCGCAGCACGGGCTTGATTCCTTGAGTCCTGCCCCAAGCTACAATAGGCAGTTGCCAGACAGGGCGCTTTGCGCCCTGTCCTGTTTTCGGGGGTTGCATCGGCACCCTCGCGTTCCTTCCCAACCGGTTCCGCAGATGATCAACAGCTTGCTCACCCGTGTCTTTGGCAGTCGCAACGAACGCCTGCTGAAACAACTCCAGCGCATCGTCGTGAAGATCAACGCGCTGGAACCGGAGCTGGAAAAGCTCTCCGACGAGCAGCTCAAGGCCAAGACCCCCGAATTCCAGCAACGCATCGCCGGCGGCGAGCCGCTGGACAAGATCCTGCCCGAAGCCTTCGCCGTGTGCCGCGAAGCCGGCAAGCGCGTGCTGGGCATGCGCCATTACGACGTGCAGCTGATCGGCGGCATGGTGCTGCACCTGGGCAAGATCGCCGAAATGCGCACCGGCGAAGGCAAGACCCTGGTCGCCACCCTGCCCACCTACCTTAACGCGCTGGAAGGCAAGGGCGTGCACGTGGTCACCGTCAACGACTACCTAGCGCGGCGCGACTCCGCATGGATGGGCAAGCTGTACAGCTGGCTGGGCCTGTCGGTGGGCGTGGTCTATCCGGGCATGCCGCATGCGGACAAACACGAAGCCTACGCAAGCGACATCACCTACGGCACCAACAACGAATTCGGCTTCGACTACCTGCGCGACAACATGGCCATGTCGAAGCAGGAGCGCTACCAGCGCGGCCTGCATTACGCCATCGTCGATGAAGTGGACAGCATCCTGATCGACGAGGCGCGCACGCCGCTGATCATCTCCGGCCCGGCCGACGAATCGCCGGAGCTGTACCTCAAGGTCAATGCCATCGTGCCGAAGCTGGTGCGGCAGGAAACCGAGGAAGGCGAGGGCGATTTCTGGGTTGATGAAAAGGGCAAGCAGGTGCACCTGTCCGAAGTCGGCCAGGAACACGCCGAAGACCTGCTGCACCGCGCCGGCATCTTGCAGGGCGAAGACGACAACCTGTACGCGCCGCAGAACCTGAGCGTGGTCCACCACCTCAACGCCGCCTTGCGCGCGCACGCCATCTACCAGCGCGACGTCGATTACATCGTGCGCGAAGGCGAAGTCATCATCGTCGATGAATTCACCGGCCGCACCCTGGTCGGCCGGCGTTGGTCCGACGGCCTGCACCAGGCGGTCGAAGCGAAGGAAGGCGTGCCGGTGCAGCGCGAGAATCAGACCCTCGCCTCGGTGACCTTCCAGAACCTGTTCCGCATGTACAAGAAGCTGTCCGGCATGACCGGCACGGCCGATACCGAAGCCTACGAATTCCAGAGCATCTACGGCCTGGAAGTGACGGTGATCCCGCCCAACCGCCCGACCGTGCGCAAGGACTGGCCGGATCAGGTGTTCCTGAACCGCAAGGGCAAGTTCAACGCGGTGCTGGCCGACATCCAGGATTGCAACCAGCGCGGCCAGCCGGTGCTGGTCGGCACCACCAGCGTCGAGGTGTCGGAAATGCTGTCCGATTTCCTGCGCAACGCCGGCGTGCCGCACGAAGTGCTCAATGCCAAGCAGCACGAACGCGAAGCGCACATCGTCGCCAATGCCGGCCGCCCCGGCGCGGTGACCATCGCCACCAACATGGCCGGCCGCGGTACCGACATCGTGCTCGGCGGTTCGCTGGAGGCCGAACTGGCCGCGCTGGACGAACAGGCCGGCGAAGGCGGCACCAATACAGACGATCACTTCCGCGCCAAGACCGAGTGGCAGCGCCGCCATGATGAAGTGAAGGCCGCCGGCGGCCTGCACATCGTTGGCACCGAACGCCACGAAAGCCGCCGCATCGACAACCAGCTGCGTGGCCGCTCCGGCCGCCAGGGCGATCCGGGTTCGTCGCGCTTCTACCTGTCGCTGGAAGACAACCTGATGCGCATCTTCGCCAGCGACTGGGTGCAGAAGGCGATGAAGCTGATCGGCATGAAGGAAGAGGACGTCATCGAGGACCGCTTGGTGACGCGCCAGATCGAAAAGGCCCAGCGCAAGGTCGAAGCACACAACTTCGACATCCGCAAGAACCTGCTCGACTACGACGACGTCAACAACGACCAGCGCAAGGTCATCTACGCGCAGCGCGATGAACTGCTGGATGCCGAATCCGTGCAGGAAAACATTGACGGCATTCGCGGCGATGTGGTGGCCGACCTGGTGACCCGCCACGTGCCGGCCGAATCCATCGACGAGCAATGGGATCTGCCGGCCCTGCAATCCGAATTGGTGGCGGAATTCGGCCTGGATCTGCCAATCACGCAATGGCCGCAGGAAAGCGGCGAATTGGATGCCGAGCGCATCGAGCAGCGCGTGCAGGACGCGGTCAACACGCACTACGCCGACAAGGAAGCCGCCGTGGGTGCCGACACCATGCGCGCGCTGGAAAAGCACGTGATGCTGACCGTGCTGGACAAGAACTGGAAGGAACACCTGGCGCGCATGGACTACCTGCGCCAGGGCATCCACCTGCGTGGCTACGCGCAGAAGCAGCCCAAGCAGGAATACAAGAAGGAAGCCTTCGAGCTGTTCAGCGAAATGCTGAACAACGTCAAGCGCGAAGTGACCACGCTGCTGGCGCGCGTGCGCATCCGTACCGAGGAAGAAGTCGCGGCGATGGAAGCGCAGCAGCAAGCCGCCGCCGAAGCACAGGCGCGGCAGATGCAGTTCCAGCACGCCGACGCCGGCGGCTACGGTGCCGACGAGGAAGCCGAGCAGGTGCAGGCCGAACAGGCGGCGCAGCGCATCGCCGGTCCCAAGGTTGGCCGCAACGACCCGTGCCCCTGCGGCAGCGGCAAGAAGTTCAAGCACTGCCACGGGCAGCTCAGCTAAAGCTGAGCTGCCCGTGGTGCAGCCCGCAACGCGGGCTGCACACCCGGAAGCCGCGTAGCGGATTCCGGGTACACGGGTCATTCTTCTTGCCCGGCCCGGCGTAGCACGCCAGGCGTTCGGTTGGCCCGCGCGGCAATGCCGCGCAAGCAGGCCATCCTCACCCCCGCGCCTTTAGCGCGCCCCCTTACCAAGGGGGCTTTCCTCCAGATGCATCACTGCACGTCAGCTGTCCCGGTACGATGTGCGTGATCACGTACACGGCATTTGCCAGCCCACCCCGGTTGCCGGCAATCTAGCCGCATGGAGCAGCAAACCCTTCGATCGATACACGTGGTGGCTGGCGTCATCTCCGATGCGCGCGGGCGGATCCTGCTGGCGCGACGAAGTGGTGGGCGCGACATGGCCGGGTTGTGGGAATTCCCCGGCGGCAAGCGCGAGCCGGGCGAGACGTCCGAGCAGGCGCTGGTGCGCGAGTTGCGCGAGGAACTGGGCATCGAATCGATCATTGGCGACGACGTGATCGAAGTGCCGCAGCGTTACCCGGACAAGCGCCTGCGGCTGGAAGTGCGCCGCATCGTTTCATGGAAGGGCTCGCCGCGCGGGCGCGAAGGCCAGGCGTTGGCCTGGGTTGTTCCGGAAAAACTTTCCACCTACACCATGCCGCCAGCGGACTTGCCGGTGGTTGCGGCGTTGATGTCGCCGGATCGTTATCTGGTGACGCCGGAGCCGGGCGATGACGATGTGGCCTGGTTGTCTGCACTGGGCACGGCCTTGCAGGCCGGGGTGATGCGCGTGCAACTACGCATGCGCGATGTCGAGCCGCAGCGTTGGCGCGCTTTGGTTGAACAAGCGGTGGCGCTGTGCCGCAAGGCGGACGCACAAGTGCTGGTCAATGGCGATGTGGCGCTGGCGCGCGAACTGCGCATCGGCGTGCATTTGCGTGCAACACAATTGCGCGAGGCGATCGTGCGCCCCTTGCCGAAGGAGCTGCCGGTCGGTGCTTCCTGTCATGTGGTGGAAGAATTGCAGGCCGCGCAGCGGATTGGCTGCGACTTCGCAGTGCTCGGCCCGGTACGGGAAACGGCGACCCATCCGGGCGTGGCGCCCTTGGGCTGGGAAGGTTTCGCAGCGCTGCGTGAATCGGTGTCACTGCCGATTTATGCCATCGGCGGGTTGGGCCAGGCCGATATCGCCGAGGCGCGCGGCAATGGTGCGCAGGGGATTGCGGCGATACGGTCGTTGTGGGGTGTGTAGGCTCGCTGCGTTCGCGCCACTCATTCGCCTCTTCCATCTTCACCCCCGCAAGCGGGAAGAAGGGGGCTCACGGAGGGTTCTGATCTTCACCCACGTCGCCGCATCCACGCGGCGATGCTCAGGCGCTGGCGCGTGGCCGGCAGCACTTCGTGTTCCAGTTCGCTGCGGAAGATCACGCTGGTTCCTGCTTGCGGCAGCACGTCGATTTGTCCATCGGGCAGGTACAGGCGCAGTACGCCGCCGTCGCCTTCCTGCCAATCGGCGTTGAGATAGGCGACCACCGACACCACGCGCAGATCGCTGTCCTTGAAGCGGTCGCGATGCTTGCGGTAGAACGCACCGGGCGGGTAGCAGGCGTAATGCGCTTCGACTTCAACTGCGCCGAGGAACAGCTCGCGGTTCAACGTAGTGCGCAGCGCGTCCAGTTGCGCCAGATAGTCGCGGGCGGCTTCGGCGCAGGCGGCATCGTCCAGCCACAATGTGGAATCGCCGCGAATGTCCTGGCGCAGCGCCTTGTCCTGGCCGTGGCCGACGGCCGCTTCGCGCAAGGCATGGGCTTCGTGCAGGCGCAGCAGGTCGGTGCGCAGCGCGGCGGTGGCAACGGCATCGGGGAAATCGGTGACGCGGCAAGCGCCGATGGCGGCCAAGGCATCGGCGATTTGCGCAGGATCGGGGCCGTCGATCAGGGGCAGGGCGGGCATATCGGTATGATACGCGGCCACCCAGTGAGGCCGCCGATGCTTGCCCGAATCCCCCCCGTGACCCAGGCGTTGATGATTGCCAATGTGCTGGTGTTCCTGTTGCAGCAGATGCTGGGCGATGTGGCGCTGGCGAACTTCATGCTGTGGCCACCGGGCGGCGAGGGCGAAGGCTATCGTTTCATGCCGTGGCAACTGTTGAGCTACGGCTTCATGCACGGCAGCTTTCCGCACCTGTTGTTCAACATGCTGGCCTTGTACATGTTCGGCGCGCCACTGGAATACACCTGGCGCAGCCAGCGTTTCCTGACTTATTTCCTGGTCTGCGTGATGGGTGCAGGCGTGCTGCAACTGTGCGTGGGCGCGTGGACGCTGGCGCAGGGGGGCGATGCGTATCCGACGGTGGGGGCATCCGGCGGCGTGTTCGGCCTGTTGCTGGCCTATGCGATGTTGTTCCCGAACCAGCGCTTGATGCTGATCTTCCCGCCGATTCCGATGAAGGCGCGTACTTTCGTGATCCTGTACGGCATCACCGAACTGGTGATGGGCTTCAACGGCTGGCAGCCGGGCGTGGCGCATTTCGCCCATCTGGGCGGGATGTTGTTCGGCTGGCTGCTGATCCGCTACTGGCGCGGGCAGCCGCCGTTCGGGCGAAAGGGACCGCGTCGGGTGCGGTGAAAGCGCTTTCCGCGGAGACGGGAAAGGCAACAGCAAGCCAAAGCGTTCCGCGCTGACGCGCGGGTTACTTTCTTTGCTTGTGCTAAGAAAGTAACCAAAGAAACACACCCCGTCGGCACGCCCGCCGCTATGCGGCGGGTTCGCAAGGCAGGCGGGAATTTTCGTAAGCCGCATCGTGCGGCTACGAAAACGGCGCACATCCATGTGCGCCGCCCTTCGGGTTTTTCCCGACTGCCTTGCCGTGCCTCAAGGGGCCCCGAAAGTCAAAAGCCAAGTCAAAATCAATGGCAACGGTGCTGCTTCCGTGACTCAACGCCAGATCTTGACCTGGTCGGCTTCCGGCAATTGCATCGGTTGGCCGGCCTTGCAGGTGTAGGCGGCGGCGAAGGCGGACTGGTTGGCCAGCGGTACGTTGCTGCGGGCCTGGCCGGGTGCGTGCATGTCGGTGCCGGCGCGCAGGGTGGCTTCGGCCGGTGACAGCTGCTGCGCCCACAATTGCGACCAGCCGCGGAAGAACGCCTGCTTGTCGGCCAGCTTGGCAGCTGGTTGTGCGGTGGTGAAGGCGCTCCAGGCCAGCTCGGTGCCGGCTTGGTCGGCCAATGCTTCGTCCATCACCAGACGACCGGTGATGTTGACGTTGGCGCCGGGGAAGGCGCGTGCACCGTATTGCGTGGCGACACGGTTGCCCAAGCTGTCCCAGGCGGCCACTTCGGCCGGCGTCCACCAGTCGCGCAGGGTGCCCTTGGCATCGATCATGCGGCCCTTGCGGTCGAAACCACGGGTCAGCTCGTGGCCGACCAGCGCGCCGAATGCGCCGAACAGCGCCGCTTCGCCCTTGGCCGGCTGGAAGATCGGGGCTTGCAGCGCGGCGGCGGTGACGACCAGTCGGTTCTGCGCCAGGTCGTAGGCCAGTGCCGGTTGTTGCGGCAGCACGTTCCAGCGGCGGTCGGCGTTGTCGCGGCCGATGCGTTTCATTTCTTCGCGGTGCCGCCAGGTCGAGGCGATCAGCAGGTTGCCGCCGAAGCTGCCGCGCCCCATCGGCTGCACGCTGTAGTCGAGATCGCGCTTGGGCGTGCCGATCTCGATCTTCAGCGCGGCCAGCTTGGCCTTGGCCTCGGCCTTGGCGGCCGCGCCCATCCACGCATTGCCGTCGATGCCGCGACCCAGTGCGTCACGCACCTGGCCGGCAATCTGGTAGGCCTGCTTGCGGTCGGCGTCGGACAGGTGGGCGGCGGCATATTCCTTGCCCAGCATCGGGCCGGCGGCGGTGTTGATCGCGTCCAGCACTTGTTGCCAGCGTGGCGGCGGTGCGGTTTCGCCGCGCAGCGTGCGGCCACGGAAGCCGAACTCGGCATCACGGAAGGACTTGCTCAGGTAAGGTGCCATCGCATCGCCGATGCGCCAGCGCAGGTAGGCCTTCCACTGCTCGGGCTTGATCGTGGGGATCAGCGCATCCAGTGACTTGAACAGCGCCGGGTTGGACAGCGACACGCGATCATCCTTGACGCCCTGCACCTGCAGGAAGGACGCCAGCTGCAGGTTCTTGTAGGTCTTGGCAAGGCTGGCGACTTCGACCGGCGCATGGTTGCGGAACGGGTCGTTGAGCACGTCCAGCGATTGCGCCTGCTTGGCGATGCGGGTTTCCAGGTCGATGACGGCGGCCGATTCGGCATCGAGCTTGTTCTGCGCGGTACCGGTCAGGGCGAGGATCTGCTTGACGTAGGCGCGGTACTGGCTCAGCACGGCGCGGGATGGTTCATCGCTGCGCGTGTACCAGGCCGGATCCGACAGGCCGGTGCCGCCCTGCATGAAGTAGCCGATGTGACGGTCCAGGTCCTGCAGGTCGATGTCCGGGCTGAAGTTGAACAGCACCGGGATGCCGACCTGGTGCAGCGCGGCCACGGCTGCTGGCACGTCCTTGTTCTTCTTGATTGCGTTGATGTGATCCAGCAACGATGCAATCGGCTTGCTGCCGTCGGCTTCCACGGCGGCCTCGTCCAGGCCGCTGGCCCAGAAATCGCCCAGCAGCTTCTGCACGTTGTTCTGCGGCGCCTGCATGGATTGATCGAGCAGGCTGCGCTGCTGCGCCAGCGCGTTGTCGCGCAACTGACCCAGCGCGGTGACCGCGCCGGTGCCGGCCGGTGCCGGATTGGCTTTCAGCCAGTCGACATTGGCGAAGGCGTAGTAGTCGCTGCACTGCGCGCTGACGGCCGGTGCCTTGGCTTTTTTCTTCGTGGCGGCGTCGGCATGGGGAATGCCCAGGGCCAGGGCGATGGCAAAGCCCAGCAGGGCGGGTTGGCGCAGGGTGCGGTGCATGATCGGTTCCTTCGTTGACTGGCGCGGATTTTAGCAGCGCGGTGGTATCGGGCCGGTAAAAACGAAGGCCCGGGGATGCCGGGCCTTCGTGATCTGCAACGCAGGTCGCGGATGCTTGGATCAGGCTCCTACCAGATCACGACTTGCTGGTCGCCACCGCGCACCATCGCGTCGCCGGTCTTGCACTGGAAGGCGGCGGCGAAGGCCGGCAGGTTGGACGGGGCACCGATGGCGCGGAAGTCGGCCGGGGCGTGCGGGTCGGTCTTCAGGCGCACGGCCAGGTTTTCCGGGGTGTACTTGGTGCGCCACACCGTGGCCCAGTTCATGAAGAAGCGCTGGTCGCGGCTCAGGCCGTCGAGCTTCGGGTCATCCTTGCCGGCGCTGGCGGCCTGCAGGGCGTCGTAGGCGGTCGCCAAGCCGCCGAGGTCGGCGATGTTCTCGCCCAAGGTCAGCTTGCCGTTGACCGGGCTGCCATTGGCCTTGTAACCGTCGAACTGCGCGATGAGCCTGCCGGTGCCGGCGGCGAAGGCCTTGGCGTCGGATTCGGTCCACCAGTTCTCGAAGTTGCCGGTCGGCCCGAAGCGCGAACCCTGGTCGTCGTAGCCATGGGTCATTTCGTGGCCGATCACCGCGCCGATGCCGCCGTAGTTCAGCGCATCATCGGCGTTGGGGTCGAAGAACGGCGGTTGCAGGATCGCCGCCGGGAAGGCGATCTCGTTGGCCAGCGGGTTGTAATAGGCATTCACCGTCTGCGGGCTCATGCCCCACTCGGTCTTGTCCACCGGCTTGCCGATCTTCGACAGGCTCCACTTGTAGTTGAATTCCTGCGCGGCCAGCACGTTGCCCAGGTAGCTGTCGCGGCTGGTGTCCAGGCCCGCCCATTCGCGCCACTTGTCCGGGTAGCCGATCTTCGGGGTGAAGCTGGACCACTTTTCCAGTGCCTTCTTCTTGGTGTCTTCGCTCATCCACGCCAGGTTTTCGATGCGCGCCTTCAGCGCCACGCCGAGGTTCTGCACCAGTGCCTGCATTTTTTCCTTGGATTCCGGCGGGAAGGCCACCTTCACGTACAACTGGCCCAGCGCCTCGCCGGCCTGGCCGTTGACCGTGCCCAGCACGCGCTTCCAGCGCGGCTTGATTTCCTTCTGGCCGTTCAGGGTCTTGCCGTAGAAGGCGAAGTTTTCCTCGACGAAAGCCTTGCTCAGGTACGGCGACGCGCCATCGACGGCATGGAAGCGCAGGTAGGCGCGCCACGTCGCCGGGTCGGTATCGGCCAGCGCCTTGGACACTTCCTGGTGGAAGGCGGGGATGGCCAGCGAGAACTTCGCCGGCACGGCCACGCCCTGCGATTCGAAGAACTTGGTCCACGGGAAGTTCGGCGTCAGCGCATCGGCCTCGGCCGGGGTGACCGGGTTGTAGTACAGCGAAACATCACGCGAGAGTTCTTCGCTGGTCTTGGATACCTTGGCCAAGCGGGTTTCGAAGGCGACCACGTCGCTGGCCTGCTTGGCGGCGTCTTCGGTGGCTACGCCGGACAGTTCCAGCACCTTGGCCACATGCGCCTGGTAGGCGTCCAGCTTTTCCTTGTTTTCGGCCTTGGTGTAGTAGGTCGGATCAGGCAGGCCCAAGCCGCCCTGGCTGGCATAGGCGAGATTCATCGTCGAATCCTTGAAATCCGCCTCGGGGCCGAAGCCGAACAGCACGTTCTCGCCCTTGGCCGCGCTGCTGCGCAGGTAGTCGGCGATGGCGGCCTGGTCGGCCAGCGCGTTGATGGCGTCCAGTTCGGCCTGGATCGGCGCGATGCCTTGCGCTTCGATCTTTTCCTCGTCCATGCCGGTGGCCCACAGGTCGCCGATGATCTTTTCCACGCCGCTGGCGTGGGTATCGGCGGCGGCCTGTTCCACCAGTTGTCGCTGCACGGCGTTGGATCGCTCGTCGAGGATGGAGAAAGGCCCCAGTTGCTGCGGTCGGCCGGGATTTCATTGGCCGCCAGCCACTTGCCGTTGACGTAGCCGCCGAAGTCGGCGCAGGCATTCTTGTCGGCATCCAGGTCGCTGGCCAGGAAGTGGTTGAACGGCGGCAACTTGCTTTCGTCCAGGGTCAGCGCCTTCGGTGCTTCGGCGGGTTGGGCAGCCGGCGCGGCGGCGGTTTCATCGGGCTTCTTGCAGGCGGCCAGCGCGGTGGCCACGGACAGCGACAGCAACAGGGTCTTGGGGAGATTGCGCACGGTTTGGGGTACTCCTGCCCCGCGGGGCATGGTTGGAAAGCCAGGGAACCCCGGCCAAGCCGGGGCAGTGGTGCGACTCTACACGCCGCGTGTCGCGGGGGCGGGTGCGAAAGGTCATGGGCGAAAGTGGGGGATTGGCAAAGCGGCTTTGCCGGGAACCACGCATGGCTGGGTAGAATCTGCACATGAACATGCCACGCGTCATGCCTGTCGAACCCGCCCGGCAATCCCTGCTTTCCAGTGTCCACGAACGCGGTTACGCGGTGGTCGCGCCGATGGACCTGGCCGCGCTGGCCGGCTGCGGCATCGCCGATTTCGAAAGCCTGCGCCCGGACTGGGACGATCTGCCGCCGGACAATTACCTCAAGGATGGTGGCCGCTATCGCCGCCGCCGTCATGCCTGTTTCGTGGTCAATGGCGAGGCCATTACCCAGACGCCGCATCGCGCGCACTGGCAATCGCTGGACTACAACGCCTTGCATGGCGGCATGCAGCGCTGGTTCGAGCCGGTTGCGCCGGCGACGGTGCAAGCACCAGCCTGGCGCGGCTTGCTGGCATCCATCGCCGCGCTATGCAGCGAATTGAAAGGCGCGCAGCCGTGGTACGTGGAAGCGCACCAGTTCCGCATTGACACCAGCGATGGCATCGGCCGGCCCACACCGGAAGGCGCGCACCGCGACGGCGTGGATTTCGTTGCGGTGATCCTGGTGGGCCGCGAAGGCATCAAGGGCGGCGAAACCCGCGTGTTCGAGGCCGACGGCCCCAACGGCCAGCGCTTCACCCTGACCCAGCCGTGGTCGCTGCTGTTCCTCGACGACCACCGCGTGATCCACGAATCGACCCCGATCCAACCGGTGGATGCCGCAGCCGGCGGCCACCGCGACACCCTGGTGCTGACCTTTCGCGCCGGTGCCTTCCAGGGCGAGGATTGAAGCGGCGGCGGTTACAATCGAAACCGAAACGACGCATCCGGGAGTGGCGATGAAACTGGGTTCCTTGAAAGAAGGCGGTCGCGACGGCAGCTTGATCGTGGTGTCGCGCGACCTTGGCCGCGCGGTGCGTGCGGTCGGCATCGCGCCGACCCTGCAGCGTGCGCTGGAGGAATGGGCCACTGCCGCGCCGAAACTGGCCGCGTTGTCCGATGCGTTGAACGCCGGCAAGGCCGATGGCGACTTTCCGCTGGACATGCACGCGCTGGCCGCGCCCCTGCCGCGCGCCTATGAATTCGTCGATGGCAGCGCCTACCTGCCGCACGTCGAGCGCGTGCGCCGCGCGCGTGGTGCGGAAGTGCCGGCCAGCTTTTATACCGATCCGTTGATGTACCAGGCCACCGGCGCGGGTTTCTACGGCCCGCGCGATGCGGTCAAGGTGGTCAGCGAGGATTACGGCATCGACCTGGAAGCCGAAATCGTCATCATCACCGACGATGTACCGATGGCGGTTTCCGCACAGGCGGCATCGGCGCACATCAAGCTGGTCGGCTTGGTCAACGACGTGTCGTTGCGCAACCTGATTCCGCCGGAACTGGCCAAGGGTTTCGGGTTTTTGCAAAGCAAGCCACGCTCGGCGCTGTCGCCGGTATTCGTCACGCCCGACGAATTGGGCGATGCCTGGCGCGGCGACAAGCTGCACCTGCCGCTGTTGACCCACATCAATGGTGAATGGTTCGGCGCGCCGGAAGCCGGCGTGGACATGCAGTTCGACTTCGCGCAACTGCTTGCGCATGCAGCCAAGACGCGGCCGCTGTCGGCCGGCACCATCGTCGGTTCCGGCACGATTGCCAATGAAGACACGGCCAAAGGCGCGTCTTGCTTTGCCGAAAAACGCACGGTGGAAACGCTGGAGCACGGCCAGCCGCAAACCCCGTTCATGAAGTTCGGTGACGTGGTGCGCATCGAAATGCTCGACGGACAGGGCGCTTCGATCTTCGGCGCGATCGAACAGCGGATCGAGCCGCAATCGCCATGACGCCAGCGGACGCGTCGCTGCGCTTGTATTCATACTGGCGATCCAGTGCCGCGTATCGCGTGCGCATCGGCTTGAACCTGAAAGGGTTGCCGCACGAAATCGTGCCAGTGCACCTGCTGCGCGATGGTGGACAGCAACATGCGCCGGTTTACGCGGCACGCAATCCGCAGCACTTGGTTCCCGTGTTGCTGCATGGCGACCAAACCCTGCGACAATCGTTGGCGATCCTCGAATACTTGGACGAAACCTGGCCGCAACCGGCCTTGCTGCCTGCAGATGCCGCCGGCCGTGCCCGCGTGCGTGCATTGGCGCAACTGATCGCCTGTGACGTGCATCCGCTGAATAATCTTCGCGTCCTGCAATACATCGAACGCGAATGGAATACGCCGCCCCCGCAGCGCGAGGCCTGGGTGCGGCACTGGATCGTCGAAGGTTTCACCGCGCTGGAATCACTGCTGGCCGGCGATGCCGCCACCGGCACCTTCTGCCACGGCGATTCACCGGGGCTGGCCGATTGCTGCCTGGTGCCGCAGGCTTACAACGCACGCCGCTTCGGCGTGGACATGGCGGCGTTCCCGATCATTGCAAGAATTGAAACAAGGTGCCTGGCGCTGCCGGAATTCGGCGTGGCAAGGCCAGAGAGCCAGCCCGACGCGGATTGAGGGTGAGGCGGGCTTGTTGGTTCCGGGTTGTGGGTTGTTGGAAAGAGCGAGCGAATCCCTGCTCTTTCCAACAACCTCGAATTAATAACCAGCAACCAACAACCGGTTTCACCCAAAGCCGTGACTGATCTTCGCTGAGCCGCCACCGCCACCGCCATCGGCGTAGATATCGGCATACGGGTCGTGCTCGCCCTGGCTGCCTTCGGACAGGCGGAACTTCAGCGCCAGGCCGTCGCGGCTGTCGGCTGCGCGCAGTGCTTCCTCCTGGTCGATGATGCCTTCCTTGACCATGCGGAACAGGCTTTGGTCGAAGGTCTCGATGCCTTCTTCCAGAGATTCCTCCATCGCCTGCTTGATCTCGTGTATCTGGCCGCGGCGCAGCAAGTCGCGGATCATCGGCGTGTTGATCAGTACCTCGGTCGCCGGCAGGCGACGGCCATCCTTGCCACGGACCAGACGCTGGCTGACCACGGCGCGCAGGTTCAGCGCCAGGTTCATCAGCACGTTCTTGTGCGCCTGCTCGGGGAAAAAGTTGAGGATGCGCTCGATGGTCTGGTCGGCATTGTTCGAGTGCAGCGTGGCCAGGCACAGGTGGCCGGTTTCGGCGAAGGCGATTGCCGCTTCCATCGTGGTTGCATCCAGGATCTCGCCGATCAGGATCACGTCCGGCGCTTCGCGCATGGCGTTCTTCAGCGCATTGTGGAAGGCGTGGGTGTCCAGACCGACTTCGCGCTGGTTGACGATGGATTGTTTGTGCTTGTGCAGGAATTCGATCGGGTCCTCGATGGTGAGGATGTGACCGGTGCTGGTGCTGTTGCGGTGATCGATCATCGAGGCCAGCGAAGTCGACTTGCCCGAGCCGGTGGAGCCGACCATCAGCACCAGCCCGCGCGGGGTCATGATGATGTCCTTCAGTACCTGCGGCAGGTTGAGTTCTTCAATGGACGGGATCACGCTCCTGATCGCGCGGATCACCATGCCCACTTCGCCACGCTGCTTGAACACGTTGACGCGGAAGCGGCCGGCATCGCTCAGCGCCACCGCCATGTTCAGCTCCAGGTCGCGTTCGAACTGCGGTACCTGGCCTTCGTCCATCAGCGAATAGGCGATCTTCTTGACCATGCCCGGCGGCAGGCCGGTGCTGCCCAGCGGGTAGAGTTTCCCTTCGATCTTGATATAGACAGGTGCTCCCGTGGTCAGGAACATGTCCGAGGCGTTTTTTTCCGCCATCAGCTTCAGGAAGTAGCCTATGTCCATGCGCGATCATCCCCATAGATTGGTCAATGCACCGGCGTTGCAAGTATGGCGCCGGCTTCCGACAATGGCCGCGCCACCCCAACCGCCACGGCACGACAAAACACATATGACTGGTAGCTTCGCACATTTCCGCGAATTTCCGCATGCGCTCGCCGCTGCAATCCTGCTGGCCGTCACGCTTGCAGCGCCGGTTGCCGCACAGGTGGCCATGCCCGATCCGGCCATGCAGGCGGCGCAAAAGGCAGTGGCGCGTGCCGACGACGCCGATGCCGACCAGTACGCGCCGGACCTGATCACCACCGCGCGGCAAAGCCTGAGCCAGGCCCAGGCCGCCGCCGCCGCCGCCGACCGCCGCCTGCGCAAGCAGGCACCGGCGCTTGCGCAGCGCGCCACCGCTGAAGCCGACCTGGCCCGCGTTCGCAGCGAGGCCGCCGCCACCGACGCACGGCTGCGCCAGCGCCGCGCGGAGATCGAACAACTGCGCCGCAAGCTGGGCGTGGAGGGCACGCCATGAGTTCGCATTCCCTCCGCTGCTGCGCTGCATCGCTGGCCTTGTTGGCGCTGGTTTCCTTCGCGGTGGTTGCGGCGGAAAACCCCGACGCCATCCGCCTGCAACAGCGGCTTGCCCAATTGCAGGCCGAGCCGAAGCTCGCCGAAATGGCCCCATTCGAACGCATCCAGGCACAGCAGGCCATCGACATGCTGGCCAAGGCGCGGCGCAGCGAACGCGAAACCGCCTTGTACCTGGCTGACAAGCGCGTGGAGATTGCCGAAACCGCCGCCCGCACCGCCGCAGCGCGGCGTGAACTGGAAAAGCTGGACGCCACCCGCAGCGACTTGCTGCTGGAAGCCAGTCGCCAGGAGGCCGCACGCGCGCGCGCCGAAACCGAGCGCCTGCGCATCCAGTCGCAGATCCAGGCCGAAGAAGCGGAACGTCTTCGCCAATCCGCAGAATCCGAGGCGCAGGCCCGTATCGAGGCCGAGGATGCGCTGACCAGTGCCGCCGGCAAGCAGACCGCCAAACTGTCTGCGGCGCAGCGCAAGGCCGCCGGCCTGGCTCGCGAAGAGGCTGAGCTGGTCTCCGGCAGCAAACTGCCGGCGTCGAAATTCGAGGCGCGCGGCGAAGTGTTTGCCTTGGCCGGCAGTAGCTTCGACGGTACGGGCCTGTCCGCCTCGGGGAAGGGCACCGCCGCCGCGCTGGCCGCGTACTTGCAGGCACAACCCAAGGCGCGCCTGCGCATCGCCGGCTATGGCGAATCCGGCCAGCGCCGCGCCGAAGCCCTGCGCGACGCCGTGACCGCCCAAGGCGTGATGAAGGCCCGTGTGCAAGCCAGTGCCGCCAAGGGCACCGCCACCGCCGCCCGCGCGGCCGAGGCCATCGTGGCGCCGTAGGTTGGTGGCGCTCGCCGACAGCCAGAGTCCTTCCCTTGCATGCAGCGCAAGGGGGGGTTGGGGAGGGGTAAGTTTTTGATTTTCATCGTCATTCTTGCGGGGTCATGAATAACGACATCTTCCCCCTTGCCGACCCCGGCTTCGAGGAGTACGGTCATATCCCCAAGCGACCTGCGTTGCTTGGTTCACTGGAGAATCGGGCCGATGCAGCAGACGCCGCCAAGTGAGGACGCCCCGGGCAAGCCCGCCCGTGCGGTCGTGCAGTACCTGCCACAAGCGGCGGGTTCCGGTTACCCCGATGTTTGTTCCCCCTCTACGCCCCGTGCCCCACAAGGCCGGGGCGTTCGCATTTCCAAGACAGGAGGTTAACGATGTTCGAAGAACAGCCCCAGACCACCATCGATGCCCTGATCAAGGCTGACCCCGAATTCAAGCAGCTCTACCAGCGACACCGCGAGCTGGACAAGAAAGTCGCCCAGGCCGAATCCGGCGTGCTGCCGATCGACGACAACACCCTGTCGCAAATGAAGCGCGAAAAGCTCCACGCCAAGGAGCGCCTGCTGCGCATCTACGACACCAAGCCGCACTGACCCCCGCGTTGCTTTTCCCCTGTCGCGGGCGGTGGCGGCTCCCTCGTCTGCCGTCGCCGCCCGCGTCAACCCGCCATCGAAGCCCGCGCAAGCGGGCTTCTTGCTTCGGGCATCCGCCGGCCAATGCCATAATCAGGGCATCCACGACTTCCCCGGATTGCGCCGCATGGCGACCCCTGCTTCGGCCCTGCAACTGATTGGCAACACGCCGCTGCTCAAGGCACAGCGCCTCGATGCCGGCGCCTGCGAGCTGTATTTCAAGCTGGAAAGCGCCAATCCCGGCGGTTCGATCAAGGATCGCGTTGCCCTGTTCATGATCGAAGCGGCCGAACGCCGTGGCGACATCCGCCCCGGCGACACGCTGATTGATGCCGCCGCCGGCAATCTCGGTGCCAGTCTGGCGCTGGTGGCCGGGCAGAAGGGCTACCGGCTGGTGCTGGTGGTGTCCGACCGCATCGGCCGGGAGAAGGCCTCCAACCTCAGGGCAATGGGCGCGGAAGTGGTGCCGGCCCGCGCCGATCCGCGCGAACAAGCGACGAAGCTCGCCGCCGAAACCGGCGCGTATTTCCTCGACCACGCCACCCATTCCGACCACGTGGCCGCGCATGAAACCGGCCTTGCGGCGGAAATCCTGCGGCAGATGGACGGCCGCGTCGATGCCGTGGTGCTGGGTTGCGGCAGTGGCGGCACCCTGGCCGGGCTGTCCCGCGCCTTCGCCCAACATTCGCCGCAAACCGAATTGATTCTGGCCGACCCGGCCGGCTCGCCACTGGCCAGCCACGTCAATGGCGGCGATGCCGGCGCGATAGCATCGGCACGGCTGGTGACCGGCATCGGCGCGGAACAACCGCCGCCGCTGGCAGACTTCAGCCGGGTCAAGCAAGCCATCCCCGTGACCGATGCCGAAAGCTTCCACGCCGCACGCGAACTGCTGACGAAGGAGGGCATCCTCGGCGGCGCATCCACCGGCGCACTGCTGGCCGCAGCCTTGCAGTATTGCCGCCTGCAAACCACGCCCAAGCGCGTGGTCGTGCTGGTGCCAGACGGCGGTCGCCGCCACCTGTCCAAGCTCTACGACGACGACTGGATGCGCGACAACGGCTTCATCGAACGCCCGCGCCACGGCGACCTGCGCGACCTGATCCCGCGCCCGTACAGCCAGCGCGACACCGTGGTCGTTGCCCCAAGCGACACCTTGACCACCGCCTACCAGCGCATGCAGTTGCATGACGTCTCGCAGCTGCCGGTGATGGAAGGCGAGAAACTGGTCGGCATCGTTGATGAAAGCGACGTGCTGCTGCACGTCTATGGCGACGAAACCTGCTTCGCCGATCCGGTTTCGATCGCGATGGTCGGCAAACTGGACCGCCTGGACGCCAAATCCCCGATCGAAGCCCTGCTGCCGGTGTTCGACCGCGGCCAAGTGGCGATCATCACCGATGGCGAGGCGTTCTTGGGGCTGATTACCCGCATCGACCTGCTGAACTACTTGCGGCGGCGGGGGTAGCAGGGTTGCGGCTTCGTCAGCATCCGCGGAATGTTAGAATTCCGATCCTTTGACGGAAGCATCCGTGATGGGCCGCAAACAAGGCCGCCAAGGTGGCGACTACACGTCGGTGAAGGGATTCGCGTCGTTGGAGATCGAATGAACACTCCTTGGTCGCAGTCCCCGAGCAATCGCTCGGAAACGCCCATGCAAAGAGGAAAGGCAGGGCGCGGCACTGTTCACATCCACCTTGCCAGCCGCAACCTGGCTATGGCCAGCGTTCGTTACCGCGGGTTGTTGCCCGGTTGCGCCCTGCGTGCGCTGGGCTGGCGGGTTGAGATCGGCAGCGGCGACACTTTGCCGGCGGTAGATACGGCTCTCGCCTTGGCGGTCAAGCCGCTTTCGGACAAGGATGCGCGCTGGGTCCAGCGGGTCGCGCGCAACGACACGCCAGTGGTGGTGGACTTGTGCGACAACGTGTTCATCGAGGGCTACGGGGGGCAGGGGACAGTAATCGGTGATCGTCTTGCAAGCCTGTGTCCGGAACTGGCGGCGATGACCGTGCCTACCGTCGCCCTGCGCGACGTGGTCATTGCACATACCGGGCTGTCGCCTCAACGGGTGTTGGTGGTGCCCGATATCGTCGAGACGCCGGCGTTGTTGGAGCGGCAGAAGGAACTGCTCGGCGAACGGGGCGGCCTGATGCAGCGCCTGCGCCAAGCTTGGCCTCGCCCGTCGGCTGTGCCTGCCGCAGCAGGGCCGGTACTGCTCTGGTTTGGCAATCATGGCGCTTCGTATGCCAACTTCGGCTTGCAGGATCTGCTCCTGTTCGCCGATGCACTGGCTGAAGCAGGGAAACGCGCTGGCGCGGAACTGTGGGTGGTCAGCAATCATCGCGACAAGTTCGAGCAGGTTGCTGCGCAATTGCCGATCACCTGCCGATACTTCGAATGGGCGCCGGAGATCGTTGATACCCTGTTGCCTCTGGCGGATGCGTGCTTGGCGCCCAGCAGTCTGGACGCTTTTTCACGAACCAAATCGGCCAACCGTGCGCTCAAGGCGTTGGGCCGGCAAGTACCCGTGATCGCGACTCCAACCGATGCCTATGCTGACCTGGCCGGGGCGGTGTGGTTGGGCGACGCTCGCGAAGGCGTGAAGACCTATCTCGACGATCCCGCCACCCGTCGCAGGCACTTGGACGCGGCGCGGCGGATCATTGCCGAACGCTATTCGTTCCCCAGCTTGCAGCGCACCATGGCTGGTGTGGTTGCGGCCGTCCAGCGAGAGCACGCATGAAGCCGTTGGTGGTGATCTCCCACTACGACCGGCGCAGTGCCGAACCCTTGGTGGGCTTGCTTGACAGTCTGGACCGGTTTCCCGCCGGGGCCGACTACGAGCGTGTGATCAGCGTCAACGCCACCGGCGCACCTCCGTTGCCGGCCTCGCTGCGCCAGCGGGTGCACGGGGTGCTGGAGCGGCCCAATGTCGGCATGAACATCGGTGCCTGGGATGCGGCTTGGCGGCACTGGCCCGGCCGACCGGTCTACTTGTTCCTGCAGGACGAATGCTTCGCAGTGCGCGAAGGCTGGATGACGTTGGCGCTGCAGGCGCTCGAAGCGTCGGGCGTCGGCATGGCGGGTGAGTCGCCCAACCCCGCCTGGGACAATTCCTGGGATGCGCTGCGCAAGGGGCCAGGCAAAGCGGAACTGCCCGAACACTTCATCGGCGATCGTTCTGCCAACCGGGTCGATGTCTATCTGCACCACATGCGGCGCTACGGGATCGATCCAGGTGAAGGCGGACGCCACCTGCGTTCTCTGGTGTGGGCGATGCGCGGATCGGTGCTGGAGTTGATCGGAGGCTTTCCACAAGGGGGCAACTACGGCGAGTGCATTGCCGCCGAGATCGGCGTGTCGCGTTCGGTACTGGCACACGGACTGGCACTGGGCATGATCGGTCCGTCGCCGTTCCACGCGTTCCGCCATCTGGAATGGAACCAGGACCAGCCTGGTGGCCCCTTCACCCAGAAGCCACCGCAAGAACTGTTGCGTCTGCGGCAGGAAAACGCCGACCTGCGCGCACGTCTGGACAATCCGACGCTGTCCGACCTGTGGCGGGCGTTGCAGCGTCGCGGCCGCAAGCGGAGCCAGGCATGAGCAGTGGATGGCCGCGGCCGGGACTGGAATCTTTCCTGAGCGCACTGCCGTTCGAGCACCTGTTGCGCAAGCGGGTGCCCGAGGAGGCATTCGCGCGCTGGCGGGCCGAGGCCGGTGCCTGGGCCGATGCCGAGGCACCGCGGATCGCGCTGCTGCTGGATTGCGCCGGTGATCCGCAGGCGGCGATCGACAGCGCGGCATGTTGGGCTGCGCAGACTTGGGCGGCAACTGCGATGGTGGTACTGGGCGAAGGTGCGGGCGATGTGCTGGAGTGGGCACGTGGGCATGGCCTGAAGGCCAAGGCTGCTGGCGTGGACGGGATTGCGGCGGCCTTGCGCGACGTCACTGCCGACTGGGTCGTGCCGGCGTGCGCCGGCGACCTGCTGCATCCGTCGTTGGCAGGAGTCATCGCCGTCTCCGCGACACGCGGGGCCGATGCGGTGGCCTGGGACTGGCTGTCCGGCCGACGTAGCGGCCGGCGGCTCGTCATCGAGCGCAGGTATCGCGCGCCGTGGCGCGACGATGTCGCCGAACTGGTGCGGGACCAGCGAGGCCGTACCTTCGCGGTCCCGGCCGAAGTCTGGAGCGCCTACCCTCCGGCCGATGCCTGGCGAGTACGCATGATGCATGGTGCGACCGCGCCGCATGTCCATGCCGAGCCATTGGGGATACAGCCCCCGGGCGAGGCGGTGCATGCGCAGGACCTATTCCTGGCCGCGCGTCGGTGGGGTCGCCAGTTCGAGGCGGCGGCGGCTTGGCCGCGCCCGGCGATGGCCGCTTCGGGCGTGTCGGTGGTGGTGCTGTACCGTGATCGCGCCGAACTCACCCTGCGCGCGATCGAGTCGGTGCTCGCGCAGCGGTTTGAAGGCCGTCTGCAACTGGTGTTGGTTGACAACCAGTCTTCGGCCGAAACCAAGGCGACGATCCGCCAGCGCCTGCAATCGCTTCCGCATGGGGTGGCCAGTACGATTCTTGCCTACGATGCGCCTTTCAACCACAGCCGGCAGTGCAACTTGGGCGTGGCGGCCGCTTCCGAGGAAGTGGTTCTGTTTCTCAACAACGACGTTGAACTGATCGATCCGGATGTGCTGGATGCATTGGCGCGCTGGGCGTTGTTGCCTGGCATCTCCACGGTGGGTGCCTGCGTGGTCGATGCAACGGGCAAGCCGTCCGGCGGTGGCTTTCGCTGCCGACGCATGCCAGGGGCCGAGTTCAACTCGCCCGTGGAAGAGGCTGCCGGCCCTCTGGCGACGCGGGCGCGGGTCACGGTCGGCAATACCTTCGCCTGCGCGGCATTGGCCCGCGACACTTTTGTCCGTCTCGGCGGCCTGGACGAGCTGACTTTTCCGGTCGGCTACAATGACGCGGATTTCTGCCTGCGCGCCAGCCGCGATGGTTTGCGTCACGTCAACCTCGGCCAGCATCGGGTCACGCATGCGGTCGGCGCCTCGCGCACGAGGACCGATGAGATCGCGCAGAAGCTTGCGCTGCGCTGCGCCCACCCGTGGACCCTCGTCAGGGCCCTCCAGGAAGTGGACGATGAACCGGCCACTTTGCCGGAGTCCCACCTTCCAGAACCAATCTGACCATTCGGGCATCGCCCGGGAGTAGCGACGTTGAACAACATTCCAGACATCATCGAGTGGGCACGTGGACGGGACATGGGTTCCGGCACTTGGCTGATGCTCGGCAAAGGCCCCACCTACAGAAAACTACGCAACATTGATGCCAGCGCATTCCGCTTGGTCTCCCTCAACCACGTGGTGCGCCAGCAGCCGGTCGAGATCGCCCACATCATCGATCTGGACGTGGTTCACGACTGCGCCGAGGCGATCGACGCCAACGCCGGCGTGCTGTGGATGCCGGCGCACCCGCATGTGGATCATCGGCCTTCGCCGAAGCCGTTGTGGGAATGGGCCACGGAGATTCCGGTGTTGCGCAAGCTGGCGGCGGAGGGGAGGTTGGCTTGGTACAACGCGTCCACGTGGAAGGAACCGGAGCATGCATCGCCGGTGGTGGAGGTGCGTTACTTCAGTTCGGAGGCGGCACTCAACGCGCTGGCTGTTGCCGGCGCGAAGGTGGTGCGTTCGCTGGGCGTGGACGGGGGAACAATGTACTCGGACGATTTCCGCGACCTGAAGGACAAGACGCTTCTAGCTAATGGGTGGGAGTCGTTCGACAAGCAGTTCGGAGTCATCGCCAAGACACTCAGGAAAACCGGGATCTTCTACGCGCCGTTGTGGGTCAACGCGCCAGTGCGGGTCTTCGTGGGCACGGACAGCGCGCAGATGCTGGGCGTGAAGATGCTCGAATACAGCATCAAGAAGTACGCCAGCCTGTCGGTGACCGTCGAACCGATCGACGATGCCGGGATCCCGGTACCTGTCGACCCGGCCAACCGGTCGCGCACCGGCTTTTCGTTTTCCCGGTTCAAGATTCCCGAGTTGTGCGGGTATCGCGGTCGTGGAATCTACGTGGATGCCGACATGCAGGTGTTCACCGACATCCTGGATTTGTGGGCGCGTCCTTTCGACGGCGCTTCAGTGCTGTACGCGGAGGGGCCTGAGTCGCAGGGGCGGATCCCGCAGTTCAGCGTGCTGTTGCTGGATTGCGCGAATCTGGACTGGGACGTGCGCAAGATCGTCAAGGGTTTCGACGAGGGCCGCTACGACTATGCCCAGTTGATGCAGAAGCTGTGCATCGTCGCCCCGGAGCGGCAGCGCGCCGGGTTGCCGTTCGAATGGAATTCGCTGGAACACTACGAGGCAGGCAGGACCAAGCTGATCCACTACACCGACATGCCCACACAGCCTTGGGTGTCGCACGACAACCGCAACGGCCAGTTGTTCTACGACGCCTGCAAGGAGGCGCTGGCCGATGGCTTCCTGGCGGCGGACTATGTCTATGAGGAATTGGCGAAAGGGCACATCTCGCCGGAGTTCCCTGGTTGGGTCGGCCTGCCGCCGCCTGCGAACCTGGACGAATTCAAGGCCAACTGGAAGCCGCCCTACAAACGCTTCACCGGCATGCCGCCAGCAAAGGCCAAGGTGACGGGAGGCTGAGCCGTCATGAATCTGTACGATCTGGTTAAACGGCGCGATCGCATGGCGGTGGTCGCATCAGGCGTCGTCGAAGCGATCGAGGGCAGGTTCTCCGGCGGTTCGCAACGCGCGATCCGGTTGGCAGCTGACCAACATGGATTGTTGTTGCGGCATGCGCACGAAGCCAGCGTGCTGCGCGCCTTGCCGACGCTGCCGGGCTGGGTGGCGTATCCGTCGTCGCGTCGCGGCAGGCTGCGGGTCTGGCGGACGCAACGCAGCCGGCTTGAGGTCTGGCTGGAATCGGGCGATGCGACGACTCTGCTCGGAAGCGCCGATGTGCCCGGCGAGCCGATCCGGTTGCACTGGCCGGTAGCGACGCCTGCTGCGTTCGATCTGCGGCTGGTGGCCTGCGGGGGCGCGGTGGACGTGGCGGTCGGGCCGCTGTTCAACCCCCGCACCCGCCTGCTGCCGCTGTTGCGTGGCCGTGGCGTGGAAGTCGGTCCCGGTGCCAACCCGGCCGTGCTGCCTTCCGCCGACTGCGAGGTCTCCTATGTGGAAAGGATGTCTGCCGAACAATGGACGAACACCTACGGCAAGGGCCGGCTCGAAGCGTCGGAAACGGCACACTGGGACCGGTACGTGGTTGACGAGGGGCACGAGCTGCGGGGGTTCGCCGACGGCTCGCTGGATTTCGTGTTTTCCAGCCACGTACTGGAACACATGGTCAATCCGCTGGGGGTGCTCAAGAACTGGTGGCGCAAGCTGGCCAGCGGCGGCGCGATCGCCTGCGTCGTGCCCGATGCCCGTTACACCTTCGACCTGCGCCAGCCGCATTCAACCCGCGCCGACTTCCTGGAGCAATTTCACGCCGGGTCGTTCGAGCTGACGGATACAATGTACGAGCGCTGGTGCCGCCATACGGAGCCTAGGCAAACCCCCCAGGCACTCAAGGCCAGGGACTACTCCATCCACGCCAACTATTATTCGGTCGATACCGCGTGCGACCTGCTGGACTTGTTCGCCGAAGGCGAGGCCATCCGGGCGCGCTTTGTCGAATCGGTTGTGAACGGCAAGGATTTCTCGCTGTACTTGCAGAAACCATGAACGATTCGAACTCCACTGAGATGGCTTTCCGTCGCGAATTGCTGATCGACCCGGATCCGCAAGCCTGGGCGGATGCGCCGGTGCTGGTGCTGACAGCCTGCGACAGCGGTTACCTCAGCTACGCTATCGCGCTGGCGCGGAGCATGGAGGCCTTCTCGGGCAGCCATCACCTGATGATCCATGTCGTGAACCCCGGCGAGGATGATATCGCCAGGTTGGAACTGCTTGCCGAATCCCTGCATGCGATCACGCTGCATGTTTCATCCGAACGGGTGAGCTTGCCCGAAGGGCAGGACGAAAAGGCCTACTACGCAAGCGCCAGGTTCCTGCGCATGGCGGAACTGCTCGAATCGGAAGGTGCGGTTCCGTTGTTCGCACTGGATGCTGACGCATTGGCGCTGAACCCCCTGACGCTGGACTTCAGCGACAAACCGGAGGTCGAGATTTGCCTCAGGCGCAGGGATTTGGTGGGACCGGTCGAGGATCACCTGCGGGTGGCGGCTGGTGCGGTGTGGGCGAAGAACTCGTCTGCCGCCGCGGCTTTCATGAAGGCCGTGGCTGACGAATTGACGCAGTATTTCCGGGAAGGCTCGGCCGATTGGTTCATCGATCAACTGATTCTGGGAAGACATGTGCTGGCCGGAACCGGCGGCGCACAAGTGCGCAATATGAAGCCCAGGTTTTCCGACTGGGACATGTCCGGTTCGGCGGTTTTCTGGACCGGAAAAGGCGACCGCAAGTATCGTGACGTCCGCTACCTGCTGATGCAGGAGGCGTTCGAAGAGGACCCCGTCCGACGCGAGGCCGCCAGGCAACTCCATGCCAGGTTCGATGCACTCGTGCCTGAGGAGCGCCACTCGGAAATTGGCGGACGGCTTCGCCAGGCGCTGGAAAAATCACGTGGCATTCGCGTGGCGATCTACCTGCCAAGACTGGACCTGCCATGGAAGCGTACCGGCATGCGGGTGGATGGCCGTGCATCAGTGCCGTCCGACGATACCGTCGAACTGCGGCTGTGGTGGAAGCGGTTCACGATGGAGCTGGCGCGCACCCTGACGAACCGGGGCGTGGAGCCGGCGATCATCGAGATCCCGGCTTGGGAGATCACCCCGGAAAGAGTCGATGGCGAAGACGTCGATCTCGCCTTCGTGCCACACCGCTGCAAACTGGATTTCGGCGCCACCCGCACTAGACGCCTGTTCTACATGCAGGAATATTTCCGATCCGCCTTCGTCGTGGATCAGGATGGTTGGAGCGCCGCTTCATCCGTTTATCCGGTCGCTGCCGAAACCTTGCCTCCCGCCGTGCTCGGTGCCTGGGATCATTATCGTGACCGGTTCGTCGCCGGTGCGCTGGAATCGAAGTTCGGGCAGGCGGCTCCGGCGGATCGGGAGCATCTTGTTGCGCAGGGGAGCATTCCCAAACGCCCCTTCATTTTCCATCCCTTGCAGATCCCGACCGACCAGTCGATCCGCTACTTCAGCGATGTTGACCAGGATCGCGCCATGCAAGCAGTGATGGAGCTATCCAGGGCCACCGGCTTGCCGCTCGTGCTCAAGGAGCACCCAGCCAACCGCGTGAGCATGCGGCCGTATCGCGATCGCTACCCGTCGCAAGACGTGACGTGGAGCGAGGCGCACGTGCATGACCTGTTGCGGCATTGCGTGGGCGTGGTGACGATCAACAGCGGGGTTGGCTTCGAGGCACTGCTCGCCGGAAAGCCAGTGGTGTGCCTAGGGCGTTCGGAATACGACACGACAGCGTATTTCTCGGATGTGGACGGGCTTCGCCAAGCTTGGGATGCCGCGTTGGCGGAGCCGATCGAGGACCGCATGCGCCGCTATGGCCGTTTCGTGGACTGGTTCCTCGGGCGGCATGCGGTGGACATCGCCAGGCCCGTCGCCGCAGGTTATGTGCTCGACCGCATCGTCGGGCAGGCATTGCTGGAAATCCAGCAAAAGATGGATATGGAAGCATGAGGATGTTTGGAGGTGCGCTTAGTCACGTACATCGTTCCCTATCCGTGGCGTGGATGCTGGCCATCCGCGAATGGCGGGCTGATTTGCGACGGTCCCGGCTTACTCCGTTGTGGCCGCTGGTGCAGCCTATGGCCTATGCCTGCCTGTTCGTCGCGCTGCGGCCGCTTATTGGCGGGGCGGCGGTCGATAATCCGGCGAAGTTCGGGCTTTTCGTGTTCATCGGGTTTTCGATCTGGCAATCCTGGTTCGAAGGCATGCGCACGCAGATGGATGCCATCAGCCGTCACAAGGGCTTGATGTCGCGTGGCGAACTCGGCATTGCGACGCTGGTCGTGTCAACCGCGATGGCCTCGGCGATTCAATCGATGCCGCGCCTGGTGCTGGCCGCAATCGCGGCATTGGCTTTCCTGCCGGTGAATTTCCCGGCCTTGGTCGGCCTGCTGCTGTTCGGTGTCCTGGCTCTGGCGAATGGCGCGGTCATCGGGGCGTTGATGCAGCCGTTTTCCACCCTGTCGCCCGATCTCGGGAAATCGATCCAGAGTTTCTCGCTGGCTTTGCTGATGACCGGCGCCGTGTTCATTCCGATGCCGGCCAAGGCGGGCCCGCTGCTGAGCGCGCTGTTCGCGGCAAACCCGATGGGCATGCTGCTCAATGCTGCGCGCGCGCCGTTGTTCGGGGAACCGCTGCAGAATCCTGCGGCGGTGATCTTCTGGATCGCCTTCACGCTGCTGGTGGGCATGCTGATCCCGGTGATCGGCCGCCGCGTGCTGCCGATCGTGGTCGAGCGGTTGGGGAGCTGAGATGTCGGATTTGTTGCTGGAAGCACATGACTTGGGCAAGAAATATGCGAGAAGCCTGCGCAGCTCATTGCGGTACGGGATGCGCGACGTCGTCGCCGAGGCGGTGGGAATGCGCCATGGGGAAGAACTACGCGAGCAGGAATTCTGGGCGCTGAAGGACATCAACTTCCAGTTGCGGCGGGGTGAGTGCCTGGCGGTGCTGGGCACCAATGGCGCAGGCAAATCGACGCTGCTGAAGGTGCTGTCCGGCATCCTCGCGCCTGACTGCGGATACGTGAAGCGGGAGGGCAGGCTGGAGAAGATGATCGAGCTCCTCGCTGGCATGGCCCAGTCGCTGAGCGGCAGGGAAAACGTGATGCTGCGCAGTCGCCTGCTGGGCCTGAGCAAGCAGGAGGCGGCGCGGAGGCTCGAGGAAGTGGTGGATTTCGCCGAACTCGGCGAGCACATCGACATGCCGGTCATGTTCTACAGTTCCGGCATGAAGGCGCGCTTGGGATTCGCCACCACGGTGGTCATGTCGCCGGACATCCTGCTGATCGACGAAGTGCTGGCAGTCGGGGATCTCGGTTTTCGCATGAAGTGCTACGAGCGTGTGGACCAGATGCGGCGTTCTTCGGCGGTGATCCTGGTCACCCACGCGATGAATCAGGTATCGCGCATGGCCACCAGCGGGTTGGTGCTGCACAAGGGCCGCCCGCAACTGCTGGGTAGCACGCAGGAGGCGATCGCCTGCTACCAGGAACTGTCCGGGATGAAGGGCAAGGCGAAGGAGAGTGCCTTCCACCCCGAGGCGATCCGATTCTCGATGTTGGCCGACTCGATGCCACTGGCCGACGATGCCTGTGTCGTCCGCTACGGGCAAGCCGTGACCTTGCGCGCGCGGCATTCGCTCGACGTACCGGTTCGGGTCAGCGCCATCCTGCACGAAGCCAATGGCCCGACCGTGGCGGATTGGCATTCGGGCCGCAGTGGTTTCATGGCCCTCCCCGGGCGCGAGTTCGAAGTCGAACTCGGATCGGCGCAACTATGTCCGGGCTATTACCAGTTCGTATTGGTGGGCTTCGGGCTGGACGGCACCCAGCATTTCCTGAGCCAGCCGCTCAGGTTCCAGGTCACGGGTGATTATCTCGGGGCGACACGTGTGCAGCCGCTGGGAATCTGGACCGAAACGGGTGATGTGCAATGAACGAGCGAAGCCAATTGGACGCGAGCTACTACCAGGCGCTACATGACGCCAATCCGGCCTTCCAAGGCAACAACTGGTTGGTGCAGGATTTGGCGTTGCTGCAGCAATGGGGTGGAACCTCGATCCTCGAACTTGGCTGCGGCAATGGATTGTTCCTGGAACGAGCGGCTGCGATCTGGCCGCGGGTCGTGGGCCTGGATTGGGCCGCATCGCCAGTGTTTCAGGAAGTCCGGTCCCGGTGTCCGGGCATCGACTTTGTCCAGGCCGATGCGATGCAATGGTCGCCTGCTGAACCTTTCGACATCGTCGCATCGGCCGATTTCCTTGAACACCTGCCACCGGAGCAGCTGCCGACCCTTCTGGCGCGCTTCCACGGTTTCGGCTGGAAGCACTTCCACCGGATCGCCTGCTACGACGATGGGCATAGTCATCTCTCGATTCTTCCGCCCGAAACGTGGATGGAACTGTTCGAGAACGTCGCCCCGGGACGCTACCGGATGCTTTCCAACGAAGCCCGCAAGGGACAGGCAGACAAGCGCGTCATCACCGTGGCCAGTTCGCGAGAATGTATGTCCGGAATGCATCAGAATGCGCCGGGTCGGATGCAATGCGGTGCTGCCCGAAAAACAGGAGATGACGAATGCGCGGAGTGAACGTACAGGTTTCCGACGAGGACTTGGCCTATATCAACAAGTCCCTGCCGTGGTATGCGGCAACGGCGCTGCCCGATGGTCGCGTTGTCGGTTCGTTGAATGCGCGGCGTGGCAAGCGCGAAGTGCTGGAGCCGATTCCGGACAAGCGCATCACGCGCCTCGACGAAGCGGTTGGCCTTGAAGGAAAGCGTGTGCTCGAATTGGGCTGCTTCGAAGGCATCCATACCATCGGGCTGTGTTCCTGCGGGGCAGACGTGACCGCGGTCGATCTGCGTGTGCAGAACGTCATCAAGACGCACGCGCGGTTGTCCGTCTATGGGGTCTCAGCCGATGTATTCGTGTTGGACGTGGAAGACCCGGCGGTGCGATTGCCGCGGTTCGATGTGGTGTTCCATTGCGGCGTGCTCTACCACCTTGAAGAGCCGGTGCAGCATCTCCGTCGCTTGCTGCCGCTTTGTGACGCGATCTACCTGGACACGCACATCGCCCGCGAGGAAGAAAGCAGTGCGGTGCTGGAGTCTGGCGGGCGAACCTACCATGGACGCCACTTCATTGAAGGTGGTTGGGCTGACCCGTTTTCCGGGCGTGGCGCAGGCGCATTCTGGCTGCGCCTTTCGGACATCGAGGCCATTCTGGCGGAGGAGGGCTTCGCCTGCGATGTGTGGGGCGTGCGCGAAGAGCGAAATGGCCCGAGGGTCGGGTTGTTTGGCTTGCGCCGCTGAGCGGGGATCGACGAGGCGATCCCCTTCAGCGACACATTGTTCAGTTTCAGCCCAGCGCCGCTTCGAGTTCCGGCAGCAGCGTGAACAAATCCCCCACCAGCCCGATATCCGCAATCTCGAAGATCGGCGCATCGGCATCCTTGTTGATGGCGACGATCGTGCCGGCGTCCTTGATGCCGGTGAGATGCTGGATCGCGCCGCTGATGCCGACGGCCACGTACAGTTCCGGGGCGATGATCTTGCCGGTCTGGCCGACTTGCAGGTCGCTGGGCACATAGCCGGCATCGACCGCCGCGCGGCTGGCGCCAACGCCGGCACCGAGCTTGTCGGCCAGTTGGTAGATGATCTTGAAGTTCTCTTCCGAACCGACGCCACGGCCACCGGAGACCACGCGCTTGGCGCTTTGCAGGTCGGGGCGGTCGCTCTTTGCGGCGGCCAGGGCGACGAAGCGGGTGTGGCTGGGCAGTGCAGCGCTGGTGCTGACCGCTTCAATGCTGGCATTGCCGCCCTTCGCGGCTTCCTGCCACGAGGCGGTGCGCACGGTGGCGACCACGGTCTGGCCGGCCGGGGTCTCGACGGTGATGATCGCGTTGCCGGCGTAGATCGGGCGGGTGAAGCTGGTGTCGCCTTCGACCGTCATCAGGTCGGAGACCTGTGCCACGCCCAGCAGCGCGGCCACGACCGGGGCCAGGTCCTTGCCGAAGGTGGTGCTCGGCACAAAGACGTGGCTGTAGGCCTTGGCGAGTTCGGCAATCTGCGGGCCGAGCACTTGCGCCAGCGCGTGTTCGTTGGCCGGATTGGCGACGGCGAGCACCTTGCTGACACCGCCGATCTGCGCGGCTTCTGCGGCCACGGCGGCCGGGTCGGCGGCCAGCACGGCCACGTCGAGGGCTTCGGGCTTCAACGCCAGTGCGGCGCTGACGGTCTTGGCAGTGGAAGCGTTGAGCTTGCCTTGCAGGTGTTCGGCAATGACGAGGACTTTGGACATTACAACAACCCCTTCTGCTTGAGTGCGGCCACCAGTTCGGCGGCATCCTTGACCATCACGCCCTTGCTGCGCTTGGCCGGCGGGACGAACTTGGTGGTTTGCAGGAAATCACCCGATTCCACGCCCAGGTCGGCGAATTGGATCGTCTCCAGCGGCTTGCTCTTGGCCTTCATGATGTCCGGCAGCTTGATGAAGCGCGGCTCGTTCAGGCGCAGGTCGGTGGTGATGACCGCCGGCAGATCGACTTCCAGCGTTTCCAAGCCGGCATCGACTTCGCGGATCACGGTGGCCTTGCCATCGGCAATGTCCACCTTCGAGGCGAACGTCGCCTGCGGGCGGCCCCACAGCGTGGCCAGCATCTGCCCGGTCTGGTTGGCATCGTCGTCGATGGCCTGCTTGCCGAGGATGACGATGTCCGGGGATTCCTTTTCCACCAGCTTCAGCAGGGCGCGGGCGGCGGTCAGCGGCTGGATGGCCTGGTCGGTGACGACGTGCAGGGCGCGGTTGGCACCCATCGCCAAGCCATTGCGCAGGTGCGCTTGCGCATCGGCCGGGGCGATCGTGGCGACGACCACTTCGGTCGCGATGCCCTTGTCGCGCAGACGCAGCGCCTCTTCCAGCGCGATTTCATCGAAGGGGTTCGGCGAGAGCTTCACGCCCTCGGTCACCACGCCGGAACCGTCCGGCTTGACCTGGATGCGGACGTTATAGTCCACCACGCGCTTGTAGGCGACGAGTATCTTCATCTGTGGGCGGCTCCTCGATATTTGCGGGTCACGTGTTTGCGGATGCCCGGCAGGCGCTGGCTGGCTGGGCGCAATCCCGGATTCTACCGGCGCGGCGCCGGCCATGCGAGAGACCATTGTCCGAAAGGGCCATGTGCCGGCCGCAATGGGCTGCGTAGAATGCGAGTTTCGTCATCCCCACGGATCGAAGCATGGCCAAGAACAAGCGCTATCCCGACGCCGCCACCGCCCTGCAGGGCCTGGTCGCGGACAACCAGACCATCGCCGTGGGCGGCTTCGGCCTGTGCGGCATCCCCGAGGCGCTGATCGCCGCATTGCGCGATTCCGGCGTGACCGGGCTGACCGCCATTTCCAACAATGCCGGTGTCGATGGCTTCGGTCTGGGGCAATTGCTGAGCACGCGGCAGATCAGGAAGATGGTGTCGTCCTACGTGGGCGAGAACAAGGAATTCGAGCGCCAATACCTGAGTGGCGAGCTGGAGCTGGAATTCAACCCGCAAGGCACCCTGGCCGAGCGCCTGCGCGCCGGCGGCGCGGGCATCCCCGCCTTCTTCACCCGCACCGGCTACGGCACCATCGTCGCCGAAGGCAAGGAAACCCGGCAGTTCGATGGCCAGTGGTATGTGATGGAAACCGCATTGATCGCCGACGTGTCGCTGGTCAAGGCGTGGAAGGCCGATGCGGCCGGCAACCTGGTGTTCCGCAAGACCGCGCGCAACTTCAATCCTGCTGCGGCAATGGCCGGCAAGGTCTGCGTGGCCGAGGTCGAGGAGCTGGTCGAAACCGGCAGCCTGGATCCGGACCAAGTGCACCTGCCGGGTATCTACGTTGATCGCATCGTGGTCAACCCGACCCCCGAGAAGCGCATCGAGAACCGCACGATCACTGTTGGAGGAGCTGCGTAATGGCCTGGACCCGCGACGAAATGGCGCAGCGCGCCGCCCGCGAATTGAGCGATGGTGCCTATGTGAACCTGGGCATCGGCCTGCCGACCCTGGTGGCCAACTACATCCCCGACGGGATTGATGTGTGGCTGCAATCGGAGAATGGCCTGCTCGGCATCGGCCCGTTCCCGACGGAAGCCGAAGTCGATGCCGACCTGATCAATGCCGGCAAGCAGACGGTCACCGCGCGCGCCGGCGCCAGCTACTTCGGCAGCCACGATTCCTTCGCGATGATCCGCGGCGGTCATATCGACCTGGCGGTGCTGGGCGCGATGCAGGTCACCGACAAGGGCGACCTGGCCAACTGGATGGTGCCGGGCAAGATGGTCAAGGGCATGGGCGGGGCGATGGACCTGGTTGCGGGCGTCAAGCGCATCGTGGTGCTGATGGAGCACACGGCGAAGAACGGCGAACACAAGATCCTGCCCGAATGCACTCTTCCGCTGACCGGCGTGGGCGTGGTGGATCGCATCATCACCGACCTGGCGGTGTTCGACGTGACCGAGCAAGGCCTGAAGCTGGTCGAATCCGCACCCGGCGTGGGCGAGGATGAATTGCGCGAGAAGACTGGCGTGGCGTTTGCGTGATGGCGAGACGAGCTTAGTTCCGCTTCGCGTAAGGATAGGTTTCAGGTGCGGATAATGGCTCTCCGCACAATGCAGCGGCAGTTTCGACGCGGTAGCCAGCCCGTGAGGCGGCGATGGCAACAATGCGTTCGATTGCATGTGCCATCGTGCCATCGACTTGTCCATCCTCGGCTTCGAATTCCCATTCATCCAGGTGCGCGTCCAGCAGTGGGCGCAGGGCTTTCAGGCGGATCCAGTACATGCTGCCGGCGACGAAACAATCGTGTTGCCCGTCTATCCTGCCCAGTTCCAGGCGCGTCGCCAGGTAATCGACGTTGGCGGCGTTCGTACCCCAGAAATAATCCAGTGGATGTACGTGTCCTTCGGGTCCGATCAGTCCGAGCGAGGCGTCGTCGTGGAAGGCCGCGAGCAATCGCGGGCTGCGTGTTGGCGCGATCAGCGCATCCAGCAGTTCGCGCCGCCATGTGTCGCCATCCTGGCGGTGCGTCGAACGCTTGGTGTGCAGCTTCAGCACCACGTCTGTGCCTTCGTCGAGCAGGCGATTGGCCACGCGCAGGAATGGCAGGATGTCGCGGCCTCGGTTTTCCGACACTTCCACTTCGGCATTGATGCCGAGCCTGGCCAGCCTTGCGCGTACCGCATCGGCGCGTTCGTGCGCGGTGGTTACCACCAGCCGCCAATCGATGCCGCTGGCGCGCAGCGGGGGCACGATCTCGTCGAGCAGTTCCGGATACCACGCATGCATGACTGCACAGGGGCGCGGATCCGGCACACCACCTTCGGAGTCGGCGGCAGCCAGCAGCGCTTGTCGGGTGGCCTGCAGCCAGGCATGGCCCAAACGCATGTCGGGTTCCAGTACCGCGCCTTCGGCCCACTCGTTCCAGGCATTGATGAAAACAAGACGACGTCGCTTGTCTGTGCCAACCAGTCGTGTGCGGATGGTGTCGCGCAGCCAGTCGCGGTAGCGGCGCGGCGCGGCGTGCAGATACACGCGGCCACGGCCGGGGCGGCGCGGCTCGTTGTCCCAGCCGCAGTTCACCGCCGGGAACAGCGGGTAGGCCGGCAGCGGCCGTGTGCGCATCGCATCGGCCATTTCGCGCCAGTCCAGTACCTGTCCGCGGAACGCCGGGTTCAGCAGGTGTTGCTCGGCGGTGATGTCCGGCGCAGTGGACAGGTTGGGCGGAAATTCGATTGCTGAATCGAAGCCGATGTCACGCGGGTCAGGGCGTTCGAACGACTGCACATAAGCAAGATGGATTTCGCCGACACCATTGTCGCGGCACCAGTCACGCCATCGCTGCGCGGTGGCGCGGATATTGGGCAGCAGGCCAGGGCGGTACAGCAGCAACAGCGGCCGGCCTTCGACGCGCAGGTAGCGCGGGTCGCGCAGGTAGTCGGCGACGTGGCGGATGAAGGCAAGGTCGTCCTCGACACTGTGCGACTGGTCGATCAGTACCTGGTCGCCGCGTCCGTCCCAGGTACGGGTCCATTTCTCGTTGGCCCAGCACAGGCACAACGGCAGGTCGATGTCCGGGTTGTGCAGCCAGTTGCGCAACGGCGTTTCAAGCAACGTCTTGCCGCTGAACCAGTAGAAGTAGAAGCAGAACGCCCCGATTCCGTATTCCTTCGCCAGCGCCGCCTGCCGGCGCAGGACGTCAACATTGCGCAGGTCGTAGAACCCCAGGTCGGCGGGCTGGCGCGGTTGCGCGTGGCCTTCGAACTGCGGCAGTGCGCGGGCAACATTGCGCCATTCGGTGAAACCCTCGCCCCACCACGCGGAGTTTTCCGGGATCGGGTGGAATTGCGGCAGGTAGAAGGCGACCAAGGTTGCCGGCAGATCCGTGGGTAGTGTTTGTCGGAGATGCGGCACGTGGCCGATCGCGGGGGTATCGGTACGCAACAACGCGCGGCCAATGCGGTCAAAGCGGACGGAGGAGGGGGCTTGCGCCAGAGGCGCGTCGGGAACCAGCCCCGGGAAATGATCAACAAAACCCTGGCGCAAGTGATCCCGCGTCGCTTCGGATAGCGGGACCAATCGGAATACGGTTCGCAAGACGATGAAGATCCCGTTGCGGAATCTGGCGTGGAGTAATTCGAGCATGCGGCAGTTTAGACGGAGTCACGGCCGCGCGGTGGGAACACTGTCCAGCACCCAGCCGGCAAGCGTCGCGGTCATGCGTTCCAGTGACTGGCCGAAGGCATCGACCACTTGCGGCACTTCGGTGCCGGCCGATGCTTGTGATTGCACGAAGGTGCGAGATGCGACCACTTTCTGGTCGCGCACCGCCAGCAGCTTGGCGTTGACTTCGATGATGGCGCTGGGGATCTGCGCGCCGGCGTAATCGGCTTCGAAGCGGCGGATGTCCAACACCAGTTTGTAATCGGCGCGGATACCGCTTTCCTGCCGCGCGACGGCGGCGATGCGGCCGGAATCCTCCAGCGTGCGCAGTACCGCATCAGCCAGCAGCGAGGGTGGTGATTGCGACCAGCTGGCGCTGCGATAGACCTGCAATTCGTCCGTGTCCGGGCGCACCGCGATACGGCTACCGTCGAGCATGCGTGGCGCGGTCGGTTGTGCGATGGCCAGTGACCACGTGACCTGAGGCCAGGTCGGGTCGGCAGCGACGCGCACGGCTGGCGCGTAGATCGTGGTGCGGTCGCCCGACGACACGCCACTGCCCAGCACCGAGCAGCCGGCAAGCAACAAGGCCAGCGCCATGGTGACGAAGAAGCGAGTGCCTGCTTTCGTCTCACGTCTCACGTTTCCCGTCTCCCTTTTCATTTGGGCTCGAACTCCTTCGGTGCGTCGCGACCCAGCAGGTAGCGTGCGGGGTTTCCTTCCAGGCGATCGCTGACCCGACGCAGGTCGCGGACCAGGCCGCGCAGTTCGGTCAGGGTCGGCCCCAGTTGCGCCAGTCCGTCGTTGGCGAAGTTGTTGATCGCGGCGCGGTTCTCGCCAAGGATCGCATCGGCGTTGTCGGCGGCAGAATCCAGTTTGGTCAGGGTGGCATCGAGCTTTTCCACCAGTTGCGGCAATTGCTGCACAAGGTTGCGATCCAGCCGTTCCATCGTGCCTTGGGTGGTGGCCAGGGTGGCATCGAGTTTTTCCGAGGCCTGCCGCGCGTTGATGATCAGCGCCTGCAAGTCTTCCTTCTGTGCGGCGATGGAGCCGGTGACCGCATCGAGGTTCTGCAGTGTGTTGCCGATGCTGGCCATGTTTGCTTCGCTCAACACTGTATCCAGCCGGTCCACGATGCGGTTGGCAGTGTCGGTGATGTTCTGCAGGGCCGAAGGCGTGGTCTTGATGATCGGGGCGTCGCTCTTGTCCACGCTGGTCAGCGCCGGTGCCTGCGGGCTGCCGCCGCTGAGCTGGATGATGGTCGGGCCGGTCAGGCTGGTGATCGCCAGCTTCGCGCGAGTGTCGGTCTTGACCGGGGCTTCGGCGTCCAGGCGGATGCGTGCGATCACCTGGCGTGGGTCGTCCGGTGCCAGGCTCAGTTTGGTGATCGAACCGATGCTGATGCCGTTGTACTGCACCGGGCTGCCGGCGGACAGGCCGGTGACGGCTTCGTCGAAGACCACGCGGTATTCCTGCCAGGTGCGCTCGGTGGAGTATTTCGCCGCCCACAGGCCGAACAGCAGCAGCCCGGCCGAAACCAGCAGGGTGAAGGCGCCGATGAGGATGTAGTTGGCTTTGGTTTCCATGGAGGCAGGGAATCGGGAATGGGAATGGTGTGTTTCAGCGAGGTTGCAATCGTGGTGTGGTCGAAGTGGAAGTGCCGCTTTCCCCCGTTTCGACTTCTCCACGTGCTGCTCTCGCGCGTGGGCCGTGGAAGTATTCCTGCACCCAGGGGTGATCGAAGCGTTCTACTTCATCCAGCGGCGCAGCGACAATCACCTTGCGGTCGGCCAGCACCGCGACGCGGTCGCAGATGGCGTACAGCGTATCCAGATCGTGGGTGATCAGGAACACGGTCAGGCCCAGCGCGCGTTGCAGGGTCAGCAGCAGGTTGTCGAAGGCCGCCGCACCGATGGGGTCCAGCCCGGCGGTGGGTTCGTCGAGGAACAGCAGCGGCGGGTCCAGCGCCAGCGCACGCGCCAGGCCGACGCGTTTGCGCATGCCGCCGGACAGTTGCGAGGGCAGCTTGTCCATCGCATCGGCGGGCAGGCCGGCCAGCTTGACCTTCAGCAAGGCCAGTTCGTAGCGCCAATCGTCGGGGATGTCCGGGTGGTGTTCCTTCAGCGGCACCTGCACGTTCTCGCCGACGCTCAGCGACGAAAACAGCGCGCCATCCTGGAACAGCACGCCGGTATTGCGTTCGACGTGCAATCGCGCGGCCGGATCGTCGGAAAGCGCATCCACATCCAATACCCGGATGCTGTCGGCATCGGGGCGGCGCAAGCCCAATATCGAACGCATCAGCACCGACTTGCCGCTGCCGGAACCGCCGACCACGCCGAGGATTTCGCCACGGCGCACGTCCAGGTCCAGGTCTTCGTGCACGGTTTGCGCGCCGAAGCGGTTGACCAGGCCGCGGATGGAGATGGCTGGATCCGTGCTCACCAACCCATCTCCATGAACCACAACGCCGCCAGCGCGTCGAGCACGATCACCAGCGAGATGGTCTGCACCACGCTGGAGGTGGTGCGTTCGCCGACCGATTGCGCGGTGCCTTTGACCAGCAGGCCTTCGAGGCAGCCGATCAGGCCAATGACCATCGCGAACACCGGTGCCTTCGACAAACCGACCAGGAAGTGCCGCAATTCCACCGTTTCGTGCATGCGCGCCAAGTACATGCGCGGCGGGATGTCCAGGTCGAACGCGCCGACGGTGATGCCGCCGGCCAGACCGGCCAGCATCGCGATGAAGGTCAGCAGTGGCAGCATCACCAGCAGGGCGAGCAGGCGCGGGATCACCAGCACTTCCACCGGATCCATGCCCAGCGTGTGCAGGGCGTCGATCTCTTCGCGTGACTTCATTGCGCCGATCTGCGCGGTGAAGGCGCTGGCAGTGCGGCCGGCGATGACTATCGCGGTCATCAACACCGCGAACTCGCGCAGGAAGGCGATGCTGACCAGTTCCACCACGTAAATTTCCGCGCCGAAATCGCGCAGGATGGTCGAACCAAGAAAGGCGATCACCGCGCCGACCAGGTATGACAGCAGCACCACCAGCGGCACTGCGTCCAGCCCGACCTGTTCCATGTGATGGACCACGGACACCGTGCGCAGCCGCGACGGTTGCCGCAGCATCCGCGCCAGCTTGGACAGGTTTTCGCCGGTGAAGCCCAGCAGCAGGACGATTTCGCCGGCGGTTTCGTGCACGCGTTCGCCCAGCCGCGCCAGTGCGGCGGCCACGCCGAAATCGCGCGCGGGTTTGGGACGTTCGGCCGAGGTTTCGCCGATGGTTTCGACCAAGGCGCGGTGGTCGTCGCGGAAGTGCAGGTTTTCCACCGGCAGGGCGCGGCGTTGTGCGTAATGCAGCAACTGCATCACCCCGGCCGAATCCATGCGGCCGATGCCGCTGGCGTCGAGATGGTCGATGCTGTCGGGCAGTTCACGCAGACGCGCCGGCATGTCCATGGCATGGGCCAGCGACCAGTCGCCCAGCAGCCGTGCGCAACCGGGCGCGGCCGGGTCGATCTGGAACTGCGGGCGGGACTGCGCTGCGCTCATTCGTCAACCATGCATTGCGGTGGCGCGAGCATACCCGCTGTGCGCGAAGCGTGCGTAAGCCAAGCATTCACGCGACGCGAGGTCTATAAACTATCGCCATGTCCAAGTCGCCCCCGCCCGCCACGTCCGCCACTTACGCGCAGCGCATCGCCTTTGTCTGCGAGATCGCCGCGCGCCTGCATACCTATGGCACCACCGCGCAACGCCTGGAAGGCGCGGTGACCGCGCTGGCAGGCCGGTTGGGGCTGGATTGCGACCCGTGGTCGAATCCCACCGGCATCATCCTCAGCTTCAGCGACCCGACCCGCCCGCTGGGCCTGAGCGACATCACCCGGGTGATCCGCCTGGCCCCCGGCGAGAATGACCTGCACAAGCTCAGCGAAGCCGACCGTATCGCCGATGCCGTGGTCGCCGGCCACATGAGCATCGCCCAAGGCCACACCGCCCTGCGCGAACTGGACCGCAAGCCCAGCCGCAATCGTCGCGTGGGCGAAGTGCTGGCCTTCGGTCTGGCCTCCGGCGCGGTGGCCGGCTTGTGGCGGCTACCGTGGCTGGACATCGCAACTGCAGCAGCGATCGGCCTGATGATCGGCGCATTCTCGCTGCTGGCCGAACGCCGCCCGCGCCTGCGCGAAGCTGGCGACGCGGTCGCCGCGCTGCTCGCTGGCACGATGGCAGTGCTGGTGGCGAACCTGATTGCACCGTTGAACCTCAACAGCGTGATCATCGCCTCGCTGGTGGTGCTGCTGCCCGGCATGAGCCTGACCAATTCGGTCAACGAACTCACCAGTCAGCACTGGGTCTCCGGCACCGCGCGTTTTGCCGGTGCCTTGACCACGGTGCTGAAGCTGACCATCGGCAGCGCCATTGCGCTGACCGTGGCGCAATTGCTGGGTGTCTATCCGGAAGTGCGCGCCGCACGCCCGCAGGCGGACTGGGTGGAATGGGTTTCGCTGCTGCTGGCCGCGTATGCGTTTGCGGTGTTGTTCAAGGCGCACCGCCGCGATTACCCATGGGTGATGTCGGCGGCAGTGGCCGGTTACCTGATTTCGCGTTACGTCGGCGAAGCCTGGGGCAGCGCGTCGGGCATCTTCCTGTCGGCGCTGTGCCTGACCATGGGTGGCAACCTGTTCGCCCGCCTCAGCAACCGCCCTGGCGCACTGGTTCGCGTGCCCGGTATTATCATGCTGGTGCCCGGCAGTGTCAGCCTGCGTGGGCTGATGAATCTGGTGCAGCAGATCGAAACCGGCAGCGTTTCGCCGCTGATGACCTCGCTGAACATCATCATGGCGTTGGTCGCGGGTCTGTTGTTCGGCAACCTGTTGTTGCCGGCAAGGCGGAATCTGTAAGCGTTCCGTCCATTGCCGGGTCATGGCGAGCGCAGTTTCGGTTTGTGAGGCAACTAAGGAAAGACCTTGGTGCATGAGCACAGCGTCGCGACAGGACGACCCCCGGCGTGTGGCAAGGCATAATGGCGGCATCTTCCCCGCGCAAATCCTGATTCGATGAATCCCTTCCGCTGGTCGTTCCGTTCGCAATTCCTGTTGGGCTTCATCGTTTGCGTGGGGCTATTGGGGGCTGCGCTTTACACGCAGTATTTCCAGGGCTTGGTGCCGTGCCCGTTGTGCAGTTTCCAGCGCGGGGCGTTCATGCTGCTGGGGCTGGTGTTCCTGGTCGGCGGCCTGCATGCACCGCGTGGGCGCGGTGGGCGCGGGGTGTATGGCGTGCTGACGCTGCTGGCGGCGGGGATTGGCGTTGCCATCGCGGGGCGGCACGTTTGGTTGCAGCACCTGCCGGCGGACAAGGTGCCGGCGTGCGGGCCGGATCTGAATTTCATGATGCAGGCGTTCCCGCTGGGGGACGTGTTGCGGCGAGTGTTCACCGGCTCCGGTGAATGCGCGTCGGTTGACTGGACCTTGCTTGGCCTGTCGATGCCGGAGTGGAGCCTGGCGTGGTTTGTCGCGCTGGCGCTGTGGGCATTGCTGGCGGTGATGCGGCGGAACTGAGGGAATTCACATGAACAACGCCGGCCTCAACCCGCAAGCCGTGGAATTGCCCGTCAACTGGAAGCCGGATTCCTGGCGCTCGCGCATTGCCTTGCAGATGCCGACCTATCCCGATGCCGATGCGCTGGAAGCTGCATTAGCCGAATTGCGCCAGTTGCCGCCGCTGGTCACCAGTTGGGAAATCCTTGCGCTGAAGCGACAACTGGCCGAGGCGCAGGAAGGCAGGCGCTTCCTGCTGCAGGGCGGCGATTGCGCCGAGAGTTTCAGCGATTGCGAATCCGGCACCATTACCAACCGGCTGAAAGTGCTGCTGCAGATGTCGCTGGTGCTGGTGCATGGGCTGCGTTTGCCGGTGGTGCGCGTGGGCCGTTTTGCCGGGCAATACGCCAAGCCGCGTTCGGCCGATACAGAAACCCGCGACGGCGTGACCTTGCCCAGTTATCGCGGCGACGTGGTCAACCGCCCGGCCTTCACCGCCGAGGCGCGCATCCCCGACCCGCGCTTGATGATCAAGGCGCATGCGCGTTCGGCGATGACGATGAACTTCGTGCGTGCGCTGGTCGATGGCGGCTTCGCCGACCTGCATCATCCGGAATACTGGAGCCTGGGCTGGATGGGCTTGTCGTCGCGTTCGGCTGAATACCAGCACCTGGTGCAATCCATCGGCGATGCGGTGCACTTCATGGAAACGCTGTCCGGTGCCGAGGTGCACAACCTCAACCGTGCCGATTTCTACACCTCGCACGAAGCCTTGCTGCTGCATTACGAGGAAGCGCTGACCCGCGAAGTGCCGCGCCAGCGCGGGCATTTCAACCTGGGCACGCATTACCCGTGGATCGGGATGCGCACTGCGGCGCTGGATGGTGCGCACGTGGAATACCTGCGCGGCGTGCGCAACCCGATCGCGATCAAGATCGGGCCGTCGGTGCTGCCGGAACAATTGCTGCGCCTGATCGATGCGCTGAACCCGCATGACGAGCCGGGTCGCTTGAGCTTCATCCATCGCATGGGCGCTGCACAGATCGCCGAGAAATTGCCGCCGCTGCTGGATGCAGTGAAGCGCGATGGTCGCCGCGTGCTGTGGGTGTGCGATCCGATGCACGGCAATACCGAAAGCACCACCAATGGCTACAAGACCCGGCGTTTCGACAATGTCCTGGGCGAGGTGGAGCAGAGCTTCGACCTGCACGCGGCGGCGGGTACGCGCTTGGGCGGCGTGCATCTGGAATTGACCGGCGAAGACGTGACCGAATGCACCGGCGGTGCGCGTGAATTGACCGACGTGGATCTGGAGCGGGCATATCGTTCGACTGTTGACCCGCGCTTGAACTACGAGCAGTCGCTGGAGATTGCGATGGCGATCGTGCGCAAACAGGGGCAAGCACGCGCGCTGTGAGAGTGCCAAGCACGCTATGGCCGGGTCGAACTGCACCAGATTGGGGGCTATTCGCCAGTTCCAGGTTTGTAGCCGGGACCGCGCAATACCCGTCCCGGTAGCGCATCGGTGGGAAGATTGTCCGCGACCACTGCGACCCCGTTGACGAAGACCCAGCTCACGCCGGAAGCGTAGCGTTCAGGTTGTTCGATGGTGGCGTTGTCCTGCACCGTGTCCGGGTCGAACACGACCAGGTCGGCCTTGAAGCCCTGCCGAACCAAGCCGCGGTCGGCGATGCCCAATCTGTTCGCCGGCTGAGAGGTCATCTTGCGGACGGCTTCGCTCAGGCTGAACAGGCGCTGCTTGCGGACGTATTCGGCCAGTACCCGTGCGTGCGCACCATAAGAGCGCGGGTGCGGCTTGCCGAACGCCGTATGCACGCCGGCAGGCAAGGCCAACCCGTCGGAGCCGATATCCACCCATGGCCGGGAAATCACGCGCGCCACCAGCGCTTCGCGTGCCGGGTTGGGACGGCCGACATAGAAGGCGGTGGCTTCCGAATCGATGATCGCATCGACCAGCGCCTCGTCTCCGGACGTGTTGCGGATCCGGCCAATCTCGGCCACGGATTTGCCATCGAAGTCGGGATTGCGCGAACTGACGAAGATCGCGTCCCAATCCGCATGAGGCTTGTCGTGCAACTCGGCCAGCACGCGTGCGCGCTTCGTGGGTTGTTTCAATCTGGCGGCGACTTCAGCGGGTGTGCCTTCCCGCGCCCATTCCGGCAAATGCCCCTTCAGGTAGGTCCATCCCGCCGTGTAGGGATAGGCGTTGGCGGTGATGTCCAAGCCTTCGTCGCGCGCCGCCTCGACCTTGGCGATGTAGCCATCGGCGTCCATGTTCATGGTCGAGTTGATGTGGAAAATCTCGACCGGTATTCGGGCCTCGCGCGCAATCCGGATCGTGTCGTCCAGCCCGGCGATGGTCCAGCGCATGTGCGAGGCATAGATGCCGCCTTGTTCCGCGGCCACCTTCGCCAGCGCCACGATCTCGTCAACGCCCTGGAAGGAATTGGGCACATAGTCGAAGCCCGCGCTCAGGCCGAATGCGCCCTGTGCCATCGCATCGGCGACGAGCTTCTTTTCCTGTTCGATTTCGGCCCGCGTCACGGGACGATCCTGATAGCCGACGACGGAGGCGCGCACCTGGCCCGCGCCGACGAAGGACAGGACGTTCATTCCGATCTTTTTGTGCTGGAGGTAATCGAAGAATCCGCCCAGCGTCGTCCAGGTGCGTCTGATCGGTGGCGCGACCATCATCGAATCGTCAACCGCCGGACCCAGCACCGGGCCGGCGGACAGATGCTCGCCCAAGACTTCGGTAGTGACGCCCTGGGTGATCTTGCTCAGCCCGCGGCCATCGACGCCCAGGCTGTATTCCGAATGCCCGTGCATGTCGATGAAGCCGGGCGCGACGACCGCCCCTTTGGCGTCGATCACGCGGCGCGCCACAACCGGCGCACGGCCGACGTAGGCGATCGTGTCGCCCTGGATGGCGACGTTTCCGGACATCGCCGGCCCGCCGCCTCCATCAATGATCATCGCGTTCGTTATCAGGATATCGACTTGGCTTGAAGGCGGCATCTGTGCCGATGTCGATGCTGTCGCACCAGCCAAGGCGAGGATCGCCAGGACCGACAAACGATGGCCAAATCTTGAGTCAGCAGGACGACACGTCTGACCGGAACGGATTTTCATGCAGGACACCCTCAATGGCGCTACTTCTGCAGCGTGGGTTTGTATCCCGGCGGCGTGCGTGCACGGGTCAGTTGTTCGTAGGCGTAGCCCAGCTCGATCAGGCGCGGTTCGCTCCACGCGGTGCCGATGAACAGGATGCCCAGCGGCAGGCCGTTGCTGCTGCCCATCGGCACGGTCAGGCTGGGGTAGCCGGCCACTGCGGCTGCGCCATAGCTGCCGCCGGAAAAGGCATCGCCATTGGCCAGGTCGGTGGGCCAGGCCGGGCCGGTGGCCGGCGCGATCAGTGCGTCCAGTTTTTGTGCCTTCAATGCCGCGTCGATGCCTTGCGGGCCGGCCAGGCGGCGGGCGCGGCCACGGGCGCTGATGTATTCGGCGGTGTTCAGGTCACCCTTGGCTTCGGCCTGTTCGAACAGTTCCTGGCCGAAATGCGCCATCTCGGCATTGGCGTTGCTCTGGTTGTAGCCGATCAACTGCGCCAGCGATTGCAGCGGCGCATTGTCGTGCGCGGCGAAGTAGCGGCGCAGGCCGGCCTTGAATTCGTACAGAAGCACCAGCAGTTCGTCGTCGTCCCATTGGCCGTCGGTGGGAATTTCGGCATCGACCACGGTCGCGCCGGCATCGCGCATTGCCTTGATCGCGCCTTCCATCGCCGTGGCCGCGTCCGGGTGGATGGCGAACTTGCTGCGCAGCACGCCGATGCGCGCGCCGCGCAGGGCATCGGGCTTGAGCCGGGCGTGGTAATCCAGCGCCACGTTCCAGGCGGCGTTGGCGGTGGCCGGGTCGGCACTGTCGCGACCGGCCAACACGCCCAGCAGCAGGGCGGCATCGGCGACGCTGCGCGCCATCGGCCCGGCGGTATCCTGGCTGTGCGAGATCGGGATGATGCCGTTGCGGCTGACCAGTCCGACGGTCGGCTTCAGGCCGACGATGCCGTTGACCGAGGCCGGGCAGATGATGCTGCCATCGGTTTCGGTGCCGATGGCTGCCATCGCCAGGTTGGCGGACACCGCGACCGCGCTGCCGGAACTGGAGCCGCAGGGGTTGTGATCCAGCGCATATGGGTTCTTCGTCTGCCCGCCGCGCGCGCTCCAGCCCGAGGTGGAATGAGTAGAGCGGAAATTCGCCCACTCGCTGAGGTTGGTCTTGCCCAGGATCACTGCGCCGGCTTCGCGCAGGCGTCGGACCAGGAAGGCGTCGGTTTTCGGGTGGAAATCCGCCAGCGCCAGCGAGCCGGCCGAATTGGCCATCGGCATCGCGTCGATGTTGTCCTTCAGCAGGATCGGGATGCCGTGCAGCGGGCCGCGCACGCTGTTGTCCTTGCGCTCGCGGTCGCGCAGCGTGGCTTCCTTCAGCGCGTCGGGGTTGAGTTCGATCACCGCGCTCAGTTGCGGCCCGGCGGTGTCGATCGCGGCGATGCGATCCAGGTAGGCCTGGGTCAGCGTGCGGCTGTCCAGTTCGCCGCGCTGCATGCGTGCCTGCAGGTCGTCGATGTCCAGTTCGGCAAAGGTGAAATCGGCCGGCGTCGCGGCGGAGGCCGGCGTCGGCGCGATCGGCTGCGGCTGCGACGTTGCCGGTGAGGGCGGCGGCGCTGTTTGCGGCTGGCAGGCTGCCAGCGCGAACAGCAGCATTGCCGAAGTCAGGACCGATACGCGCATGGATTTTTCCGGTGGCACCACTCGCCGCAGGCTAACCAGCAGCGGCTTTGTTCGCAATGGTGCGCGGTGTGGTTTCGTGCGCTGGCGCAAATGGCGCGCGAGGGGCCGCCACGAAAAAGCGGGCTTCAAGCCCGCTTTTTCGCAATCGCCAGTGGCCCTGCGGCCAAACTGCGCATCAACCGCGCGAAGCGCGCTTGCGGTCGTTCTCGGACAGGAACTTCTTGCGCAGGCGGATCGCCTTGGGCGTGACTTCGACCAGTTCGTCGTCGTCGATGAAGTCCAGCGCCTGTTCCAGCGACATGCGGATCGGCGGGGTCAGCTGGATGCCGTCGTCCTTGCCGGAGGCGCGCATGTTGGTCAGTTGCTTGGCGCGCAGCGCGTTCACGGTCAGGTCGTTGTCCTTGCTGTGGATGCCGACCAGCTGGCCTTCATAGACCTCGTCGCCATCGCCCACCAGCAGGCGGCCGCGTTCCTGCAGCATGTTCAGCGCATAGGCCGGGGTCGGGCCGGTGCCGTTGGAGATCATCACGCCGTTCGGGCGCTGCGCGATCTGGCCTTCTTCCTTCGGGCCGTAGTGGTCGAACACGTGGAACAGCAGGCCCGAGCCCTGGGTCAGCGTCTTGAACTGGTTCTGGAAACCGATCAGGCCACGCGCCGGGATCATGTATTCCAGGCGCACGCGGCCCTTGCCGTCCGGGTCCATGTTCTTCAACTGGCCCTTGCGGATGCCCAGGCGCTCCATCACCGGGCCTTGATGCGTCTCTTCCACGTCAACCACCAGTTGCTCGAACGGCTCCATCAGCTTGCCGTCGATCTCCTTGATGATGACTTCCGGGCGCGACACGGCCAGTTCATAGCCTTCGCGGCGCATGTTCTCGATCAGCACCGACAGGTGCAGCTCGCCACGACCGCTGACCAGGAACTTGTCCGCATCCGAACCGTCTTCCACGCGCAGCGCGACGTTGTGCACCTTTTCCCGATCCAGGCGCTCGCGCACCTGGCGGCTGGTCAGGAACTTGCCGCCGCTGTGGTCCTTCTGGCCGGCGAACGGCGAATTGTTGACCTGGAAGGTCATGCTGATCGTCGGCTCGTCAACGGTCAGCGCCGGCAGCGCCTCCGGCGTGGCCGGGTCGCAGACGGTGTCGGAAATGGTCAGCTCCGGGATGCCGGAAATGGCCACGATGTCGCCGGCGAAGGCTTCTTCCAGCTCGATGCGCTCCAGGCCGAGGAAACCCAGCACCTGGCCGACGCGGCCATTGCGGGCCTTGCCTTCGCGGTCGATCACGGTGACCGGCATGTTCTTCTTCAGTTTGCCGCGCTGGATACGGCCAATGCCGATCACGCCGACGAAGCTGTTGTAGTCCAGTTGTGAGATGCGCATCTGGAACGCGCCGTCCAGGTCCACCGGCGGCGGCGGCGCGTGCTGCATGATTGCTTCGTACAGTGGGGTCATGTCGCCATCACGCACGCTGTCGTCCAAGCTGGCGTAGCCATTCAACGCCGAGGCATAAATGATGGGGAAGTCGAGCTGCTCGTTGGTTGCGCCGAGCTTGTCGAACAGGTCGAACACCTGGTCGATCACCCAATCCGGGCGCGCGCCGGGGCGGTCGATCTTGTTGACAACCACAATGGGCTTGAAGCCCATCGCGAACGCCTTCTGGGTGACGAAACGGGTCTGCGGCATCGGCCCGTCCATCGCGTCAACCAGCAGCAGCACGGTATCGACCATCGACAGCACGCGCTCCACCTCGCCGCCGAAGTCGGCGTGGCCGGGGGTATCGACGATGTTGATGCGGTTGCCGTTCCAGTTGATCGCGGTGTTCTTGGCCAGGATGGTGATGCCGCGTTCCTTTTCCTGGTCGTTGCTGTCCATCACCCGCTCGGCGATCTGGGCACGTTCGCTGAAGGTGCCGGACTGCTTGAGCAGCTGATCGACGAGGGTGGTCTTGCCATGGTCAACGTGGGCGACGATGGCGATATTGCGGAGGTTTTCGATGGACATGGGAAAGGCGCGCGCGGCAGGCGCGGCAGGCTGGGGAGGGGAAAGCCGGCTATTATAGCCGGCTTGCCGGGCCGCCGTTGGCCCGACCCTGTCGAAACCGGAGAAAAATCATGGCCTTGACCGCCACCTTCACCACTTCCAAAGGCCCGATCAAGGTCGAACTGCTGGCCGACAAGGCCCCGCTGACCGTGGCCAACTTCGTCAACCTGGTCCAGCACGGCTTCTACGACGGCCTGAACTTCCACCGCGTGATCCCCGATTTCATGATCCAGGGCGGCTGCCCGGAAGGCTCCGGCCGCGGCGGCCCGGGCTACCGCTTCGAGGACGAAACCAGCAACAGCGTGCCCCATGAGCGCGGCGTGCTGAGCATGGCCAATGCCGGCCCCAACACCAACGGCAGCCAGTTCTTCATCACCCACATCAAGACCGACTGGCTGGACGGCAAGCACACCGTGTTCGGCAAGGTGACCGAGGGCCTGGACGTGGTTGATGCCGTGCAGCAGGGCGACAAGATCGAATCGATCAAGATCGAAGGCGACACCGCCGCCGCCCTGGCCGCCAAGGCCGACCGGGTGGCGGAGTGGGACAAGTTCCTGAGCGCCTGATCGCGGCTGCGGCTGCCTGCCTTTGGTGATGGTCCACGGATCGGGCCGGCCGATAGCTGCATGCTAAAATTCCAAGGCTTTGTTACCGGCCCGGGCTGCTCCGGGCCTCCGTCCCCACTGGAGAATCCACGATGTCCAAAGCCCCCGTTCGTGTGGCCGTGACCGGCGCTGCCGGCCAGATCGGTTACGCCCTGCTGTTCCGCATCGCCTCGGGCGAAATGCTCGGCAAGGACCAGCCCGTCATCCTGCAGTTGCTGGACCTGCCGCTGGAAAAACCGCAGGCCGCGCTGAAGGGCGTGATCATGGAACTGGAAGATTGCGCCTTCCCGCTGCTGCACGGCGTGTTCGGCACCGGCGACCCGGAAGTGGCGTTCAAGGACGCCGACGTGGCCCTGCTGGTCGGCGCGATGCCGCGCGGCCCGGGCATGGAGCGCAAGGACCTGCTGCTGAAGAACGCCGAAATCTTCACCGTGCAGGGCAAGGCGCTGAACAAGGTCGCCAGCCGCAACGTCAAGGTGCTGGTGGTCGGCAACCCGGCCAACACCAATGCCTACATCGCGATGAAGTCCGCGCCGGACCTGCCGGCGAAGAACTTCACCGCCATGCTGCGCCTGGACCACAACCGCGCGCTGTCGCAACTGGCCGCCAAGGCCGGCGTGGCCGTGGGCGACATCGAAAACCTGGCCGTGTGGGGCAACCACAGCCCGACCATGTACCCGGACTACCGCTACGCCACCGTCGGCGGCGCATCGCTGAAGGACAAGATCAACGACGCGGCCTGGAACAAGGACGAGTTCATCCCCAAGGTCGGCAAGCGCGGCGCGGCGATCATCGAAGCACGCGGCCTGTCCTCGGCGGCTTCGGCGGCCAATGCGGCCATCGACCACATCCACGACTGGGTGCTGGGCACGGGCGGCAAGTGGGTGACGATGGGCATTCCGTCCGATGGTTCCTACGGCATCCCGGAAGGCCTGATCTTCGGCTTCCCGGTCACCACCGAGAACGGCGAATACAAGCTGGTGCAGGGACTCGAACTGAATGATGAGCTGAGCAAGGCCGAAGTGGCCGACACCCTGGCCGAACTGGAAGAAGAGCGCGGCGGCGTTGCCCACCTGCTCTGATTGCTTGCAGCACGTTTGAAACAAACAACGCCGGGGAAACCCGGCGTTGTTTTTTGGCTCGCCATTCCCGCCTTCGCGGGAATGGCGAGCATGCGTCAGCGTGTCTGTCGGAGCAAAGGCGATACGCTTTTCCAACAACCACGAACCCAACAACCAAACTCACCCCTTCACCGCCCACGTATCCCGCAAGGTCACGCTGCGGTTGAACACCGGCTTGCCGGCCGCGTGGTCGTAGCGATCGGCGACGAAATAACCGATGCGTTCGAACTGGTAACCCGTTTCCGGCGCGGCCTGTGCGGCGCTCGGCTCCACGTAGCCGGTGACCACGCGACGCGATTCGGGGTTCAGGTAGTCCTTGTAGGTCTTGCCACCTTCATCACTGTCCGGATCCGGCACGGTGAACAAGCGGTCGTACAGCCGCACTTCCGCCGCAACGGCGTGCTTCGCACTGACCCAGTGGATCGTGCCCTTGACCTTGCGGTTCGCGCCTTCCATGCCGGGGCGTGATTGCAGGTCCAGCGTGCAGCGCAGTTCGACCACATTGCCGGCCTCGTCCTTCACTACTTCATCGCAACGGATGATGCCCGCGCCGCGCAGGCGCACGTCGCCGCCCACGGTCAGGCGCTTGAAGCCCGGCGGCGGCACTTCGGCAAAGTCGTCGCGTTCGATCCACAACTCGCGCGCGAACGGCACTTCGCGGGTGCCGGCGCTCTCGTCCTTCGGATGGTTGGAAAAACGCAGCGTTTCGGAAAAATCTTCCGCTACGTTGGTCAGCACCAGTTTCAGTGGATCGATCACCGCCATGCGCCGCTGTGCGTGTGCGTCCAGGTCATCGCGTAGTGCGCCTTCCAGGATCGAAATATCCAGCAACGAATTCTGCTTGCTGATGCCGACGCGATCGACCATCAAGCGCAGCGCACCGGGCGTGTAGCCGCGGCGGCGGATGCCTTGCAGGGTCGGCATGCGCGGGTCGTCCCAGCCATCAACCAGGTTTTCCTCGACCAGTTGCAGCAGCTTGCGCTTGCTCATCACCAGCCAGTTGAAATTGAGCCGCGAGAACTCGATCTGGCGCGGCTTGGCCGCTTCCAGCGGATAGCCCTTGTCAGCCAAGGATTTCAGCAACTGCGGCGAACCGGCCAGATCCACCCTGTCCACGCACCAGTCGTACAGCGGGCGATGGTCCTCGAATTCCAGTGTGCACAGAGAATGGGTCACGCCCTCGACCGCATCGCTCAGGCTGTGTGCGAAGTCGTACATCGGGTAGATCGGCCAGGCATTGCCGGTGTTCTGGTGCTCGACATGCTTGATCCGGTACAGCGCCGGGTCGCGCAGGTTGATGTTGCCCGCCGACATGTCGATCTTCGCGCGCAGGGTGCGCGCGCCATCGGCGAACTCGCCGGCCCGCATGCGCCGGAACAGGTCGAGGTTTTCGGAGACGCTGCGCTCGCGGAATGGCGAATTGCGGCCCGGCTCGGTCAGCGTGCCACGGTATTGGCGCACTTCTTCCGCGCTGAGGTCGCAGACGAAGGCATCGCCCTGTTCGATCAGCTTCTCGGCGGCCAGGTACAGCACGTCGAAGTAATCCGAGGCATGCCGCAGGCTGTGCCAGTCGAAGCCCAGCCAGTGCACGTCATCCTGGATGGCGCGCACGTACTCGGGATCCTCCTTGGCTGGGTTGGTGTCGTCCAGGCGCAGGTTGCAATCCCCACCGAACTCCGCCGCGATGCTGAAATTAAGGCAGATCGCCTTGGCATGGCCGATGTGCAGGTAGCCGTTGGGCTCCGGCGGAAACCGCGTGCGGATGGCCGCATGCCGCCGGTTGGCAAGGTCGTCGCGGACGATCTGGCGGATGAAATCCTTCTTTTCCGATGCCAGGGCATCGGTGGGGGCAGGGGTCTGGCTCATGGCGGGGGCGGTGCGTGGCAAATCCGGGGAACCGGGTATTTTAGTGCGTGTCATGCCGCTTTGGGTGTATTGCCTGCGGTCCGCCGCAACTGCGGCGTGTATCCTGCACGCATGAACAATTCAATCGACAAACTCGGCATTGGCGCGTTCAAGCAACGGTTGCCGCGCGAAGGCGAGGCCTTGCCCGGCCGCGAGACGGCGTTGCCCCTGCACAACGTGCATTTCGTCAATGGCCGCCCGATGCGCGGCGACGTGCCGGCCGGCATGCAGGTGCTGGATATCGGCATGGGTTGTTTCTGGGGCGTGGAACGCAAGTTCTGGCAGTTGCCGGGCGTGTGGGTGACGGCGGCTGGCTATCAGGGCGGAGTCACGCCGAATCCGACTTACGAAGAAGTCTGCACCGGCCTGACCGGGCATGCCGAAGTGGTGCGCGTGGTATTCGACCCGGCGCAATTGCCGCTGGCCGAGGTGTTGCGCACGTTCTGGGAGAACCACGACCCCACCCAAGGCATGCGCCAGGGTGGCGACATCGGCACGCAATACCGCTCGGTGCTGTTCTGCCACACGCAGGCGCAAAACGACGCAGCCATCGCCAGTCGCGCCGCGTACCAGCAGCGCCTGCACGCGGCCGGCCACGGCGATATCAGCACCGAGATTGTTTTCCCCGCGCCGGTGTTTTATTTCGCCGAGGATTACCACCAGCAATACCTGGCGAAGAATCCGAACGGCTATTGCGGGCTGGGCGGTACCGGCGTGGCCTGTTCGATCGGCCTGGAAGCCTGAAGCAGGCGACGGCCCGTGTTTCAGCGCAAGAACGCGCCTTCGGCTTCGGGCTGGTATTCGATGGCGGTGACGCGCAGGCGCAGGTGGCGGCTGCCCGGGGCATCCCAGTCGATGGTTTGGCCGACCGACAAGCCGAGCAGGGCGCTGCCCACCGGGGCCAGCACCGAAACGCGGCTTTTTTCCACGTCGGCGTCGTTGGGATAGACCAGGGTCAGGCGGTGCTTTTCGCCGCCGATTTCGTCGATGCAATCGACGGTGGAGTTCATCGTCACCACGGTGGCCGGGATTTGTTCCGGCGGCAGCACCTCGGCGCGGTTCAGTTCGTCCATCAGCGCCAGTGCGGCCGGGTGGCGGCGCAGCGCGGGGCTGTCCAGCAAGGCTTCCAGGCGGTCGAAATCCCGCCGCGAGACGATCAACGAAGGCGGCAGGCCGCTGGTGTGGGAAGTGTTCATTTGGAACCTCATGTTTTGATGTGTGCAACAAGTAAACGGGCAGCGCGTTGCCGCGCCGCCCATCGGGATGACAAAGCTAGCGACTATCGGCGACGGGTTCAAGCGCCAGAGGGATTTTGCTTTTGCTACAGCGGCGCCCTTTCGATTGCGCAAACGTAGATCAATTCACAGGCACCCGCGCCGCTGTCTTCGCGGCTCAGGGAGCTGCGCCAGTGCCAACCATCGGTGGCGCGCGCTTCCACCAGCCAGCCGTCGATGCGCACGCGCTCGTCCTTGCGCACGGCGGCCAATGCACGGGCCACGGCGTCATCGGCGGGGATGAGATGCGCATTGGTCGCGCTGCGGGTGATTTCCGGCACGGGGATCGGTGGTTCGCCGGGCGTGCGCCAGTAGAAGAAGCGCCCGCCCTGGCTGATCGACATGGCCGATAGCACCGCGTCGTCGGCCATGCGGTTCCAGCCCAGTGCCAGGTCGGTCGGCGACAGGTCGGCTTCGCGGCCCATGCGGTAGTTTTCGCGTGACAGCACGCGCGCGTCGATGCTGAAACCGGCCAGCGGCTGCAGGGTGTATTGATCGACCACGAACAGCGACAACGAGGCCGGCGCATCGCTTTGCAAGGGCGCGCCGCCACGCGCCACGCGCGGCGGCAACGGGCAGACACTGGCCGAACTTGCGCTGGCTGCCGTTGGCGCACGTTGATCGCGCGTGCTCCACCACCACGCGGCGACGGCGATGAGCGCCATTGCCAGCACGGCGTGGCCGAGGTTCGGCTTCACGCGGAAAGTTTTTCGGCAATGCCGGCGCGCAGCGCCTGCAGGTCCTTGGCGAAGGCGTCGATGCCGCCGGCCAGTTTTTCCGTTGCCATCGGATCGGCCTGCAGCGAGGCGGCGAAGCTTTCGGCGGTGACCGGCGCGTGCGTGCCGGCGAGGGCATTGCTTGGCGAGAAGTTGCCTGGCGAAAGCTTGCACGGCAACTCGCCGAAGTCGGCGTCGAGTTTTTCCAGCAGGTCCGGCGAAATGGTCAAGCGGTCGCAACCGGCCAGCGCTTCGATCTGTGCGGTGGAACGGAACGATGCGCCCATCACCACGGTGGCGTGTCCGCGCTGCTTGAACTCGTTGTAAACCCCGCGCACGAATTGCACGCCGGGGTCTTCGTCGATGTTGGCCGGGCTTTGCCCGCGGGCGACGTACCAATCCAGGATGCGGCCCACGAACGGCGAAATCAGGAACGCGCCGGCCTCGGCACAGGCCAACGCCTGCGCGGGGTTGAAGATCAGGGTGAGGTTGCAGTCGATGCCCTCACGCTGCAATTGGCGCGCGGCTTCGACGCCTTCCCACGTGGCGGCGACCTTGATCAGTACCTTGTCGCGGCCAATGCCGCGCTGCGCGTACATGTCGATGAACTTGCGCGCCTTGGCCACGGTGGCGGCGGTGTCGAAGGCCATGTCGGCATCGACCTCAGTCGATACGCGACCCGGCACCAGCGCGGACAGCATCGCGCCGACGCCAACGGTCAGGCGGTCGGCGACTTCATCGACCAGCGCGGCCTTGTCGCTGCCCGTCTGTTGACCAGCCGTCTGTTGACCAGCACGTTGCGTGCGCGCCCAGGCCAGTTCGGTTTCGATCAACTCGGCATAGACCGGCAGGTCCAGCGCTTTCTTCACCAGGGTCGGGTTGGTGGTGCAATCGACCGGCTGCAGCCGCTTGATCGCGTCGTAATCGCCGGTGTCGGCGACGACGACGGACAGTTCGCGCAGTTGTGCCAGTTTGGAGCGGGAAGCAGCGGCAGCGCTCATCGGTGTCTCCACGTTCATATGGTTGTTGAACCGACCAAAGAAAAAGGGCCTTCCGGCCCCGTTCCTCGTGCAATCCCTGGTTTCGATGGTGGCCGGGGAGGGAATCGAACCCCCGACACAGGGATTTTCAATCCTTGATTTGGCGTCCAAGGTCGTACAGCCCTGTTCAGCGCCAAAATTGAACTCATTGAAATCATTGAATATTTGTTCCAATTGGTCCAAGGTCGTCCAAGCCAAGCAAGACGAGAAAGGGGCACCAAAGGGGCACCAGTATGACGCAGGGACTGCTCAAGGAGCAACCAAATCGGATGGAGATCGTTGTGAGGTCGGAGATCCTGACGGCTCGTGCCGTCGCCGCTTTGAAGCCCGGCGAATGGGCCGCGGATCCGGCAGCCCGGGGTGCCGGGCGCTTGCAAGTCCGCAAGCTCGCGAGTGGTGAAATGGTTTGGTACTACCGCTACGCGGGGCCCGATGGCGTGCGCGTGCGGCTTCCTTTGGGATCGGGCCTCACTCTGGCCGGCGCGCGAAAATTGGCTGCTGACTTGTCCCGTCGTTATCAGGCTGGGGAGCGTGATCTGCGCGGGGTTCTGGAGGCAGAGCAGCGTGCTGCGGAGCGATCTCGCCGGGAAGCCGAGGCTTCTGCCGCTGCTGCTCAAGCGGCAGCGGACTCGCGCACCGGGACGACGCTCAAGAAGTTGATGGCGGCCTATATCGCCCAATTGAAGGCCGCCGGCAAGCCATCCTGGCGCGAGGTGGAAGCCGCGATCGAGCGAAACCTCAACAAGCGGTTCCCCGACATTGCCGACCTGCAGGCCGATGTCGTGACCGTGGACGACGTGATGCCCGTGTTCCATCGTCTGGCCAAAGGTGGAAAGTTGCGTGAGGCCGAGAAGCTGCGTTCGTATCTGCGCGCTGCGTACACCGCCGCCCGCCGTGCCCGGCATGACGCCAGCATGCATGCTTTCACCGGCTTTCGCATCGCATCGAACCCGCTGGCCGATCTCGAGGTGACCCGACCCAGGGAAGCTGTCGAGAAGGCAGCCAAAGTCGCCAAGGCGCGCAAGTGGGCGCTGAGCGAGGAACAGTTGCGGCACTACTGGCGGCGCATCAACGCGCTGGAAAATCCGGACAAGGCGTTGCTGGTCTTCCACCTGCTGACCGGCGGCCAGCGCGTGGTGCAACTGGCCCGATTGACCAAGTCCGACCACGACGTCGACCGCAAGACTGTCACCCTTCGCGACACCAAGGGTCGGCGCAAGGTCGCCCATGACCATGTCGTGCCGTTGATTCCCGATGCAGAGACGGCGCTGGAGGCGATGCGAGGTGACAATGGCGATTTTCTGTTCACCGTCACTGGCGGCTTTGAGGCGGCGGCTTACCACAGCCTCCGGCCGCGGCTTCGGCCGGTGGTCGAGGCGATGGTCAAGGCAAAGGAAGTGGAGCGTGCATTCAGCCCTGGCATCTTGCGCAAGACCGTAGAGTCCCGCCTGCAGGCTGCCGGAGTTTCCCGTGAGGTGCGCGGCTATCTGCTTTCCCACGGCCTTGGCGGGGTACAGGCGCGGCATTACGAGGCGCACGAATTCGATGCGGAGAAGCGTGCTGCGCTTGAAAAACTGCGGGCGCTGCTGATCTAGCTTCTCAACCGATCCTCGTCACCAAGCCTTGAGCCTCAAAGCGCTGTATTGGCGGGTATAGGCATTCCAGCTCTAGCCGCGACAAGTCGATTTGGCGACGTTAATCGGGGGAGAAGTTGAGGACATGGCCGCCTCTCATCCCGAAGACGTCGTCGAGAAACATCATGTCAATGGATCGAATGTTGCTCATTCCGCCCCCGGCGGAGATCTATGCCTGATCCGCGCTCGCTTGGTTAATCAGGTTTTCCAATTCGGCGCATGCCCGCAGGAGGTCCGCGAAAGGCATCGCGTCGCCTACCATCACTTCGTCAGACAGCATCGCCGCATAGTCCTGTTCGAGCGCGACACGAGCTTCTCCTTCCGGAACGATTCTCAGATGTCCGGTGACCGCAGCTGCATAGTCGATGACGTTGCCGCTGGCGTCTTTCTCGGCGAAGAAATGCGACTTGTGCTGGGCGACTGCGGAAACCGACGAAACTGACCGCTGAACCAATCAAAGCTGACCGGTCACCGACCGCCATGAATACTATCGTATTGCATTACTAACGCAATACGATAGTATGCCGAGCATGGCGATCTTGTCGTTCAAGTGCAAGGACACCCGCGATCTGTTCGAGGGCAGGCGGTCGCGCCGTTTCGTGAATATTGAAACCGTGGCGATGCGCAAACTTGCCATGCTCAATCGCGCCGCTGTTCTGGAGGATTTGCGGATTCCGCCCAACAACCATCTCGAACCCTTGCAGGGCGACCGCGCAGGGCAGCACAGCATCCGGGTGAATCGGCAATGGCGGGTTTGCTTCGTCTGGACAGCCAATGGCCCGACCGACGTTGAAATAGTCGATTACCACTGAGGAGACACCACCATGCGCAAAGTCCCTTATCCGCACCCCGGCGAAATCCTGATGCATGAATTCCTGGAGCCAATGGGCATCAGCCAATACCGGTTGGCGAAGGAAATCGGCGTGCCGCAGCGGCGCATCGGTGAAATCGTCGCCGGCACCCGCTCCGTGACCGTGGATACCGGCCTGCGCCTGTCGCGCTTCTTCGGCCTGTCCGAAGGGTTCTGGACAGGATTGCAACTGGATCACGATGCAGCCACGGCCAAGGATGCACTGACAAAAGAGCTGGCCCGGATCAGACCTTGGGCCGCCGCCGCATGAAAGCTGCTCGCAGTGACCGGTCAGCTTCGATTGGTTGAGTGGTCAATCTAGCTCGGTGCGTGCAGGCGACTGCAGCAGCGATCGCGTGATCGGCGATGACTCCGGCGAAATGCCCACTCCGGGCAATCGCCGCCAAGTCGTGCCAGTGTCGTGCGAAGCGTTCGCTGCGGATGCGGCCTTGGGCGCAGAAGACGTGCGCGGCCGTTGCCTTCTCCCAGAACGTGCGGGCGACGCTCATGACCATCGGCGATGCGGTCGGGAAAGATAGTTCGGGCAGGTGTGCTGGGATGGCAATGCGAATGTCATGATGCTGAGCCTCGGTACTCGGGCTGGGCAAGGGATACCTCATGATTGGAGATCTTCCATAAAGTTCATCATAATGTCATTTATACGATTAAATGGAAGTTATGATCCATTATCATGACCTTTATGATATCCACATCTGGTGAGATTCTGGCCGCTTTGGGAGCCCGTTTGCGAGCCCAGCGTCTGGCCCAGGATCTGCCCCAGCGCGAACTGGCACAGATGGCCGGATTGTCGTTGGGTGCCCTGCGCAAGTTGGAGGCCAACGGCCAGAGCTCGCTGGAAACGCTGGTTCGCGTGGTACAGGCGCTAGGGCTGACCGGGGAGTTGGAGCATCTGTTCGTGCTCAAGCGGACATCCATTGCGCAAATGGAGCAGGCCGAGGTTGCGCAGCAGCGCAAGCGTGCGGTTCGCCGGAAGCGCCCATGAAGAAACTCGCGGTTCATTACTGCGGATGGGGTGAGGACTGGCCGCTGGGCATGCTGGCGGACGATGGTCGGGCGCTGCTGTTCGAGTATTCGCCCGAGGCGCTGGCGCAGCAGCTCGAACTCTCGCCGCTGCACTTGAAACTGCGCGCGGTGGCTTACGGCAGCTTCCCCGATTTCCAATTGCATTTGCCGGGTCTGATCGCCGACAGCCTGCCGGATGGCTGGGGTTTGCTGCTTTTGGATCGCCTGTTCCGCCAGCAAGGCATGCATCATCCCGGGCCGCTGGATCGGTTGGCATTCATCGGCGATCGCGGCATGGGGGCGCTGCGCTTCGTGCCGGCGGAAATGCTGGGGGGCGAGGCGGAACCGGACTGGACCTTGCTGGCGCTGGCGCAGGAGAGCGAGCGCGCTCTGGCGGGAGAAGTCGACGTGGCCCTGCGCGAACTGGCATTGACTGGCGGTTCGCCACAGGGTGCGCGGCCGAAGGCGTTGGTGCAGTACGACCTGGTCAGCGGTCAGATTAGCACTCGCGCCGATGCTTCGGGCCTGCCGTGGCTGGTGAAATTCCCGGGGCAGGGTGAACACAAGGAAGTCTGCGCCATCGAACAGTTGTATGCCGAATTGGCACGGGACTGCGGCCTGGAAGTGATGGACAGCGCCTGGTTCGATCTCTCGCCGGAACTGGCGGCGTTTGGCGTGGCGCGCTTTGACCGCGAGCGGGGACTGCGCGTTCCCGTACACAGCCTGGCCGGGCTGCTTCAAGTGAATTTCCGCATTCCCGGCAGTACCGATTACACCGCCTTCCTGCGTGCCATCCGGCTGCTGACGCGGGATGAGCGCGAAGTACACAAAGCCTACGCACGCGCGGTGTTCAACGTGTTGTTCCATAACCGCGACGATCATCCCAAGAATCTCGCTTGGCGTCTCGGCGAAGATCGGCGCTGGCGTCTGGCACCGGCATTCGACCTGACCTTCAGCGATGGCCCTCGCGGCCAGCACCACATGGATGTCTGTGGTGAAGGCGATGCGATCACAAGACGCCATCTTGTGCGCTTGGCAGCGGAAAGTGACGTGCCAGGGAGGGTCGCCGAGTTGGTGATCGACGCGATGCTGGAACAAGCGACGACCATGGGCAAGCGCGTCGAGGCCTTCCCGATTCGGCGCGCCACGGTGCAGGCGATGCGGCGTGAACTCGATAACTGCCGAAAGCGTTTGGCGAAAGGCTAGTTGCACGATGAGGCGCCAGTTCTTGCAGTGCCGAGTGAGGTAGGTGTCCAGCTGTCGGACGCTTTTCGCTTCTGGCCGTACGTTCGAGTGCGGTGGGCAGGGTGGGGCAGCTGCAGTCAAGCGCGCCATAAATGCGCGCAAACCGCGTCCCGCGTGGACATTTGGGTTGTGATGACGCTTTTTCCCCGGATCGGTGGCGATTTCAGTCGAGCGATGAGGGGTTTCGTTCGATTCTAAATCGTTAGCGTGGAGCCACCAGCAAGGGAGTCCACGAAATGGGAAAAATCGATTGTATTGGGATGAAAGAGTTGACGTGTCGGCTTGGTGTGTCTCGGTCCACCATCTATGCAGAGATGAAGACTGGCGAGTTCCCGAGACCGATCCGGATTTCACGTGGACGGGTCGCCTGGCGCGTGCAGGAAATAGAAGCGTTTCTTCAGCAACGTGAACATGCCGGTGTTGTGACGACCAGCAGGGGAGCCGCTTGACCATGGACAAAATTGAAACCGGCGTCGACCCCGCCGAAGCCTGCCGGGCGCTCCAGGACGCTGTCAAGGCGTTCGAAATCCTAATAGATATGCAGGTCAGTGCATTGATCGCTCGCTGCCGCGCCGAGCGTCACGAACTGCGTGCCGCTATTGCTCAGCGGTCGCAGGGCCGGCAAGACTTCAGTCAGCTGATCATGACCTATCGACTGATTAACGGTTACGCCGACGTGTACTGGGCGCGAATCTATTACCTCAAGGGAGACCGGAAAGCCAGGTTCAAGCGCTTGAAATCGAGCGACGGACAGGTGCATCTGGCGGCGCTCTCCAAGGGTGCGCATCCCGATGAAGTTGCGCTCATCCGCAGCCATGAAAATCAGGCGCGCAAGTTCCGCAAGTTGTGGTCGACTTTTGTGGAGGCGCGCCGAAAGGCCCAACAAACGATCAAGGCGCTTGAAAGGGCGCTTCAGGAAGGAGAGGCGGACGGCGGATCGGGGCCTGATTCGTGAACTCCGAAGGTCAGCCTCATTGGCTGAGACCATGTCGCCCTATTGGTCGTGTAGGGAATTCACCTTCCAACAAACTACGCGTTTCGGCTCAGGTCACGAGGTTCGATATCCAGCGAGAGGGTGTCAGGAATTTTGTGTGAGAGGCATACCATGATGCTGCCAAGGAGCACGCATGCCCCGCAAGAAGAAGACGCCGATAGTCACGCCGGCCATTGATTTGCCACAGGAATTTCTCGAGGAGTTGATTCCCGGCCCGATGGACGCGGCCGGGGTCGAAGCCGTGTTCCAGCAACTCAAGAAGGCCGTGATCGAGCGGGCGTTGGGCGCGGAACTGGGGCTGCACCTGGCCGATGAGAGCGGCTACGGCAACCATCGCAACGGTCGCAGCGGCAAGACGGTGCTGACCGACGAGGGTCCGCTGCGCATCGAGGTGCCTCGCAACCGCGCCGGTACGTTCGAACCGCAGCTGATTCCCAAGCACGAGCGGCGCTTCGCCGGGTTCGACGAGCGGATCGTGTCGATGTACGCCCGTGGCATGACGGTACGGGAGATCCAGGGCCATCTGGCCGAGATGTACAGCGTGGAGGTGTCGCCGGAGTTCATCAGCAAGGTCACCGACGAGGTGATGGCCGAGGTGACGGCGTGGCAGTCACGGCCGCTGGAGGCGATGTACCCGGTGGTGTTCTTCGATGCGCTGCGGGTGAAGATCCGCGAGGACGGGGTGGTCCGCAACAAGGCCGTGTACCTGGCGCTGGGCGTATTGGCCGACGGCACGCGCGACATCCTCGGGCTGTGGATCGAGAACACCGAAGGGGCGAAGTTCTGGATGCGGGTGTTCAACGACCTCAAGACGCGCGGGGTGACCGACATCCTGATCGGCGTGGCCGATGGCCTGAAGGGCCTCCCCGAGGCGCTGGAGGTGGTGTTCCCGGCGACCACGTTGCAGACCTGCATCGTGCACCTGATCCGCAACAGTCTGGACTACGCGAGCTGGAAGGATCGCAAGGCGCTGGCGGCGGCGCTCAAGCCGATCTACACCGCACCGACCGCCGAGGCCGCCCAAGCTGCGCTGGATGCGTTCGAGGCTGGCCCCTGGGGCGAGCGCTTCCCGACGGTGGTTGCCGCGTGGCGACGTGCCTGGTCGCGGGTGGTGCCGTTCTTCGCCTTTCCGCCCGACGTGCGGCGGGTGATCTACACGACCAACGCGATCGAGAGCGTGCATGCGCGATTGCGCAAGATCATCAAGACCCGCGGCCACTTCCCCAGCGACGAAGCCGCGACCAAGCTGATCTGGCTGGCCCTGCGCAACATCACGTCCGAGTGGAGTCGGGCGACACGCGAATGGAAGGTGGCCATGAACCAGTTCGCGATACTCTACGAAGACCGATTCACGCTGGCCCGCTGACGGAATCCCGGAAACCCTATCGCCTCACACACAAAAAGTCGGACACGCCCTCCAGCGAAGATTGCAACGATATTTGTTGCGGCTAGAAGCTACTCCTGTCGATAACTGCCAGCGCGAAATACAATCAGCCAAACGCCACGCCAGTCTTCTCGCGCAATTCATCCTCGCCCACGCCCGGCGCGGATTCGACCAGCTTCAGGCCTTGCTCGGTCACGTCGAACACCGCCAGGTCGGTGATGATGCGATCCACCACGCCCACGCCGGTCAGCGGAAGAGTGCATTCGGGCAGGATCTTGTGTTCGCCGTTCTTCGCCGTGTGCTCCATCAGCACCACGATGCGCTTGACGCCCGCAACCAGGTCCATCGCCCCGCCCATGCCCTTGACCATCTTGCCCGGCACCATCCAGTTGGCCAGGTCGCCCTTGTCGGTGACCTGCATCGCGCCCAGCACCGCCAGGTCGATATGACCGCCGCGGATCATCGCGAAGGAATCGTGGCTGCCGAAGTAGCTGGCGCCGGCGCGCGCGGTGACCGTCTGCTTGCCGGCATTGATCAGGTCGGCATCGACTTCGGCTTCCGTCGGGAACGGGCCGATGCCGAGCAGGCCATTCTCCGATTGCAGCCACACATCAATCCCGTCGGGGATGTAGTTGGCCACCAGGGTCGGCAGGCCGATGCCCAGGTTCACATAGGCACCATCGCTCAATTCGCGGGCGGCGCGCTGCGCCATTTCGTCGCGGGTCCAGGCCATTACGCAGCTCCTCCAACAGTGATCGTGCGGTTCTCGATGCGCTTCTCGGGGGTCGGGTTGACCACGATGCGATCAACGTAGATACCCGGCAGGTGCACTTGGTCCGGATCCAGGCTGCCGGTTTCGACCAGCTCCTCGACCTCGGCCACGCAGACCTTGCCGGCCATTGCCGCAGCAGGATTGAAGTTGCGCGCGGTCTTGCGGAACACCAGGTTGCCGGCCGCATCGGCCTTCCACGCCTTGACCAGCGACACGTCGGCGATCAATGCGGTTTCCATCACATACCACTGGCCATCGAACTGCCGGGTTTCCTTGCCTTCGGCGACGATGGTGCCGTAGCCGGTGCGGGTGAAGAAGGCGGGGATGCCCGCGCCGCCGGCGCGCAGGCGCTCGGCCAGGGTGCCTTGCGGGTTGAATTCCAGCTCCAGCTCGCCACTCAGGTATTGGCGCTCGAATTCCTTGTTCTCGCCCACGTAGGACGACACCATCTTCCTGATCTGCCGCGTGCTCAGCAATTGCCCCAGACCGAAGCCATCGACACCGGCATTGTTGGAAATGGCGGTCAGCCCGGTCACGCCGGAATCGCGCAATGCGGCGATCAGCGCCTCGGGGATGCCGCACAGGCCGAAGCCGCCCACGGCGATGGTCTGGTTGTCCGCGACCAGGCCCTGCAGGGCGGTGGCGGCGTCGGGATAGCGCTTGTCTGGCATCGGTTGTTGCTCCGAAACATCGGTGTATGTGCTGCATTGCGGCGTAAATCCACCCGTTGAATACCGTCAGTGCAGGATTCTTTCGGGAATCTTATCTACCCACTGGTAATTTCACAATACGACAGGTATAACGGCTCCGGCAACAACAAGCAGCCCGGGAGCACGAGTAAGGGCGGTCGGATCCGCCAGTACCAAAAAACAATCCGTCAATCGCAAACGATACTTGGAAGGGGGTATCCGCGTGGAAAGCATCACCAAGCGTGACCGTGCGCATCGCCGCACGTTGGGAGTTGCAGTTGCTGCCGCAATGGCAGGCATGTGCGCCAGTGCTGGCGCAGCCGAAATCAAGACCGGCAACGAAGACCTGAAGATCCGGTTCGAAAACACTATCCGCTACAACGTGGGCGTGCGCCTGGAAGACCAGAGCCAAGGCCTCATCGGCAACCCCAACTTCGACGATGGCGACCGCAACTTCGTCAAGGGTGACATCATCACCAATCGCCTCGACCTGTTGAGCGAGTTCGATCTCGTCTATCGGGACAAGTGGGGCCTGCGCGTGAGCGCTGCCGGCTGGTACGACTTTGCCTATGACGGCAAGTTCAACGGCGACAGCGTGGCCACGTCCAACCACTTGGAAAACGGCGTGCCCGCCATCGGCCTGAGCAACTATGCCGAGCGCTATTACAAGGGGCCGTCGGGTGAAATCCTCGACGCCTTCGTCTTTGGTCGATTCAACATGGGCGAGGTGCCGGTCACCGTGCGCGCGGGCCGGCATACGGTGAACTGGGGCGAAGGCCTGCTTTCCGGCGGTGCGACGCATGGCGTGGGCTATGCACAGACGCCGATGGATCTGGCCAAGGCGCTGGCGACACCGGGCGTGGAAGCCAAGGAACTGTTCCTGCCGTTGACCCAGATCTCGGCGCAGTTGCAGGCCACACCGACGCTGTCGTTCGCCGCGCAGTACTTCTTCGAGTGGGAAAGCACCCGTGTGCCGGAATCCGGCACTTATTTGGGCTTTGCCGACCATTACATGCATGGCGGCGAGTCGCTGGTGCTGGCACCGGGCGTACCCGGCGTGCGTGCACTGCGTGGTGCGGACATCGCGCCGAAGGACAGTGGCGACTGGGGCGTGGCAATGCGCTGGAGCCCGGAATGGCTGGACGGCACGATGGGTTTCTACGTGCGCAACTTCACCGACAAGACGCCGCAGGCCGTGTTGTTGGCGACCACGCGGCAGTATTTCCTCGACTGGGCGTCGGATGTTGATCTGTACGGTGTCAGTTTGACCAAGCAGATTGGCGGCATCAGTTTTGGTACGGACCTGAACTATCGCAAGAACATGCCGCTCAACAGCGAAACGCCGGCTGTCCTGTCAGCGGCGGCCTTGCCCGCACGCGGCGAGATACTCGGTGCGCGCGGCGAGACGGTGCATCTGGTCGTCAACGCGGTGGGAATCATTTCATCCAATGCCTTGTTCGATGCCGCCAGTTGGAATGCGGAAGTCACCTGGAGCCGCTGGCTGGACGTGACCCAGGGCGAGCGGTACTTCAAGGGACGACCCGCCTATACCGCCATCGACCGGGTTGACAAGAATTCGGCGGCGATCGCGCTCAATTTCGCCCCGTCCTGGTACCAGGTGTTCAATGGTGCGGATCTGTCGATCCCGATCAGTTATTCCATCGGCTTCTTGGGCAATTCGTCGGTGAGTTCCGGCGGCAACAAGGATGCGGGCAACTATTCGATCGGCCTTGCCCTGGATTATTTGTCGAAATATCGCTTCGACCTGAAGTATGTCGATTACTTCGGTAAGACGACCACCAACGCGGCCGGCGTCATCACCGTCGCCAACGGCACCACGCCATTGCTGGCCGACCGCGGTGGCGTGTTCTTCACTTTCAAGACCACTTTCTGATGAGGCATGCACACATGAAAAAGATCCATGGAGTGTTGGTGCTGGCCGGCTTGCTGGCGGGTAGTACCGTCGCGTTGCAGGCGGCGGTGCCGGCGGAAGAAGCCGCGAAGCTGGGCACCACCTTGACCCCGTTGGGCGCCGAGAAGGCGGGCAACGCGGATGGCTCGATTCCCGCGTACACCGGTGGCTTGACCACCGCACCGGCGGGTTTCAAGAAGGGCAGTGCGGTGTTGGTCGATCCGTTTGCGGGCGAAAAGCCGTTGTTCACCATTGATGCGAAAAACGCCGGGCAATACGCCGGCAAGCTGACCGAAGGTGCCAAGGCCCTGCTCAAATCGAACCCGGGTTTCCGCATGGAGGTCTATCCCTCGCACCGCAGTATGGCTTTCCCCAAGTCGGTGCAGGACAACACGATCAAGAACGCCACGCGCGCGAAACTGACCGAGGATGGCATTGGCGTGACCGGCGCCTGGGGCGGCATTCCGTTCCCGATCCCGAAGAATGGCAACGAGGCGATCCAGAACCACTTGCTGCGCTATCGCGGCGTGTCGTTGACCTTTCCCAAGGCGAATGTTTTCTACATCGATCCCAGCGGCAAGCGCAATGTCTCATCGATCGCGGTGACTCTTGATGAGTGGCCCTATTACGGCAGCAGCGAGGGAAGCACCGATATCCTGTATCGGTCCAAGGCTGCCTACTCGGCACCTGCGCGCCGCGTCGGCGAGGCAGTGATCGCGATCGACCCAGTCAACAATTCGGCCAAGTCGCGCCGCGCATGGTCGTATCTGCCGGGCCAGCGTCGCGTTCGTGTTGCGCCGGATATCGCCTACGACACGCCCAATCCCTCGACGGGCAGCATGTCCACCTATGACGATATCGGCATGCTCACCGGCAAGATAGACAGGTTCAACTGGAAACTGGTCGGCAAGCGCGAAATCTATGTGCCGTACAACAACTACCGGGCCCTCTTCGCCCAGAATCCTGACGAGATCTTTCCGGCCAAGGCGATCAATCCGAACTATGGCCGCTGGGAACTGCATCGGGTCTGGGTGGTGGAGGCCACGTTGAAGGCTGGCAAGCGCCACGTCTATTCGAAGCGCACGTACTACCTGGATGAGGATAGTTGGTACGCAGTTGCCAACGACCAGTACGATGGCCGTGGCCAACTCTGGCGCACCAACTTCCAGCACACCGCGCCCTCGTATGAAGCCTTGGCACCGGCGGCCTTCATCGGCGGCTACGACCTGATCGCCAATTCGTACTACATCTACCAGTGGCCGAGCACCACGGGGCTGAAGTTTGGTGACAAGCTGTCGCCGGATGCTGCCTGGACGCCGGACGCGCTGGCGCAATCGGGTATCCGTTGATGCGCGTTTGCCGAGCCACGGCGATGCTGTTGGGATTGGCCGCCGCCGCGTTGGCGGTGGCCACCGCGCCGGTCGATTTCCTGCCGCCGGTACGTGTGCCGGCGGCAACAACGGCGCTGGCCACGAAGGTGCCGAGCAATGCGCTGGCGCAGGCCGGCCGGCGCATCGTGGCGGCGGGGCAGCGCGGCATCATTGTGTATTCCGACGATGGGAAAAACTGGCGGCAGGCCGAGGTACCAGTCAGTTCCGACCTGACTGCCTTGTCGTTCGTCAACGAAAAGCAGGGCTGGGCGGTCGGCCATGAAGGCGTGGTGCTGCATACCGACGATGGCGGCGCGACGTGGAAGCTGCAACTGGACGGGCTGAAAATCGCGGAGTTGTTGCCGGACTTCGTCACCCAGGGTATCGACAAGGCGTTGTTCGACGTCTGGTTCGAGAACGAGAAAAGCGGCTACATCGTCGGTGCATTCGGCTTGATCTTGCGTACCGAAGACGGCGGCGATACCTGGCAGCCGTGGCTGGATCATGTGGGCGATGCCGGCGACATGCACCTGTATGCGATTCGCCCGGCGGCAGGCACGATGTTCATTGCCGGCGAGCGTGGCTTGGTGCTGAAACTCGATTCGCAATCGCGGCAATTCGAGAAAGTGACCGTGCCGTATGACGGCACGCTGTTCGGCGTGACGGGCACTGCACAGACGGTGCTGGTGTTCGGCCTGCGCGGCAATGTGTTCCGCAGCACTGATGGCGGCACGAACTGGGACAAGGTGGAAACTGGCGAACAGGCCGGCATTTCCGCCGGTACGCTGAGGTCCGATGGTGCCATCGTGCTCGCCAGCCAGAGCGGGCAAGTATTGCTGAGCACGGACGAAGGCGTGACGTTTCGCAAGCTGCAGACGGGTCAGGCCGGGCCGGCATTCGCGGTCACCGAAGCTGCAGACGGCAATCTCGCCATCGCCGGTTTCGGCGGCGTACGTACGGAAAAGGTGGAGTGATGGGACTGACCGTCGTTGATGACATGCCGGCCATTTCGTCGTTGCAGGACTTCGACCGCAATTCGGGCAACTGGCTGGAACGCCTGATCTTCAATCGCCGGCTGTGGGTGTTGCTGCTATGCGTGCTGGTGACCGTGGTGCTGGGTTGGCAGGCGCGTGGCTTGACCCTGAACGCCGCGTTCGAAAAGACCATTCCGCAAAGCCATCCATACATCCGCAATTTCTTCGAGCATCGCGACGACCTGAAGGGACTGGGCAACGCCGTGCGCGTGGTGGTGGAAAACCGGGACGGCGATATTTTCGACCCGGATTACCTGCAGGCGCTGAAGCAGATCAACGATGAGTTGTTCCTGACCCCGGGCGTGGACCGCGCCAACGTCAAGTCGTTGTGGACGCCGGCTGTACGCTGGAACGAAGTGACCGAAGAGGGCTTCGAAGGTGGGCCGGTGATGCCGGATGACTACGAAGGCCGGCCGCAAGACATCGAACAGCTGCGGCGCAACATTGCGCGTGCACAGATACAAGGCAGCCTGATCGGCCGGGATTACAAGTCCAGCCTGGTATTCGTACCGCTACTGGACAAGGACGCCAACACCGGGGCATCGCTGGATTACCGCGCGTTTTCCACGCAACTGGAAGAGCTCCGCAACAAATACGCCAATGCGGCGGACGGCAGCAAGCTCGACATCCACATCGTCGGCTTCGCCAAGATCATGGGCGACCTGCTGGACGGCCTGCGGCAGATGCTGGGCTATTTCGCGATTGCCGTGTTGGTTGCCGGCCTGATCATCTTTGCGTGGACGCGCTGCGTGCGCAGCAGCTTGCTGGTGCTCGCCTGCTCGCTGGTGGCGGTGGTCTGGCAATTGGGATTGGTGACATGGCTGGGCTACGAACTGGATCCGTATTCGATCCTGGTGCCGTTCCTGGTGTTCGCGATTGGCGTCAGCCACGGTGCGCAGAAGATGAACGGCATCGTCCAGGACATTGGTCGCGGCACGCACAAGCTGGTGGCGGCGCGCTACACCTTCCGCCGCCTGTTCCTGGCCGGCGTGACCGCATTGGCGGCCGATGTGGTCGGCTTTGCGGTGTTGATGATGATCGACATCCCGGTGATCCGCGAATTGGCGATCACTGCCAGCATCGGCGTGGCGTTGTTGGTGTTCACCAACCTGGTATTGCTGCCGGTACTGCTGTCGTACACCGGCGTCAGCGCCAAGGCGGCGCAGCGCAGCCTGCATGCGGAGGAAGGCCGCATCGACAAGTTGTGGGCCTGGCTTGAACGGTTCACCCAGCGCCGCTGGGCGATCGTGGCGTTGGGGCTGGCGGCCGTGCTGGCGGCCGGCGGCCTGGTGGTCAGTTCGCATTTGAAGATCGGCGACCTGCATGCCGGTGCACCGGAGTTGCGGCCCGATTCGCGCTACAACCGCGACAATGCCTATGTCACTTCCAACTATGGGTTGTCCAGCGATCAGTTCGCGGTGATCGTTACCACGCCGGCCGATGGCTGCTTGGACTACCAGACTCTGGTCGAAACCGACCGGCTGGCATGGTCGTTGCAGCAGGTGCAGGGCGTGCAGACCACGGTGTCGCTGCCGGATGCGGTGCGCAAGATCACCGCCGGCTCCTTCGAAGGCAGCAACAAGTGGCTGACATTGTCGCCCAGCCAGGACGTGCTGAACTACGCCGGACGCACCGCCAGCGTGTCCAACCCGGATCTGTTCAACAACGACTGCGCGGTGATGCCGGTAGTCGCCTACCTGGCTGACCACAAGGCCGAAACGCTGGATCGTGTGGTCGATGCGGCTTCGGCATTCGCCGAGGCGCACAGCAACCCCGACCGCCAATTCAAGCTGGCCGCCGGTTCCGCCGGCATCGACGCGGCGACGAACATCGTGGTCAAGCAAGCCAACTTCCGCATGCTGCTGTACGTGTATGCGGCGGTAGCACTGCTGTGCTTCATCACCTTCCGCAGTTGGCGTGCGGTGCTGGTGGCGATCATTCCGCTGGTGCTGACCTCGATCCTGTGTGAAGCGCTGATGGTGGCGCTGGGCATGGGCATCAAGGTGGCGACGCTGCCGGTGATCGCGCTGGGCGTGGGTATCGGCGTGGACTACGCGCTGTACCTGCTCAGCGTGCAGTTGAACCAGCAGCGCGCCGGCGCTTCGCTGCAAACCGCGTATGGCCACGCGTTGCGCTTCACCGGCAAGGTGGTGGCACTGGTTGGCGTGATGCTGGCCGTTGGGGTGATCACCTGGGCGTGGTCGCCGATCAAGTTCCAGGCCGACATGGGCATCCTGCTGACCTTCATGTTCCTGTGGAACATGCTCGGTGCGCTGGTGCTGATTCCGGCGTTGTCGCATTTCCTGTTGCGCGACAAGCGTGCCGAGAACGCGGCTGCATGATTGTGGGTATTCATAAAAGGGCAGGGTTTCATGAAGATCAACTACAGCAGGCATATCCAGGCGTTGGCGGATCGGTTCGGCGATGCCGAGGCGATAGTCAACATCGAGCGCGGTAGGCGCTATACGTTCCGCCAGTACCATGACGTCACCAACCAGGTGGCGAACATGATGCGCGACGGGCTTGGCCTGAGGCGTGGTGACTTCTTCGTCTGCATCCTGAAGAACGACAGCCTGTCGCTGCTGCATTTCCCGACTGTGTTCAAGGGCGAAGCGACTGCTGCCTATTGCAATTATCGCGATTCATTGCCGGAGCAGCTTGAGCAGCTCGACAGCCTCGCCCCGAAGGTTGCGTTCGTCGAGAACGAATTGCTGGCCAGCCACTACCCGGCGTTGCATGAGCGCGGCATCACCGTCGTGTGCATGGATCCGATCGAGGAGCCACGTGATGGATTGCTGTATTTCTGGGAGCTGGTGAATGCCGCCTCCACGCAGAACCCGGATGTCGAGCTGGACAACCACGAGCATCTCGCCTTGATTCGCTTCACCGGTGGCACCACCGGCAAGGGCAAGCCTGCCATGTACTCGCTGGATAACTGGCTGGCGGCGCTGGATGTCTTCCATTACCTGCCTGATTGCCGCTGGGGGCGCGATACCCGCACGCTGCTGATGGCACCGATCAGCCACGGCAGCGCCTTGCTGGTGTTGCCCACGCTGTATGGCGGCGGCTGCACGGTCACCATGAACGATCCGGACCTGGTGAAGTACTGCGAGCTGATCGAGCGCGAGAAAATCACGATGTCGCAGGGCGTTCCGACCTTGATGTATCGGATGCTGGATCTGAAGAACAGCAACAACTACGACCTTTCCTCGCTGGAAACGATCATCTACGGTGCCGCGCCGATCAGTCCCGGCAAGCTGGCGCAGTTGCAGGCAGGGTTTGGTTCGATCTTCGTGCAGATCTACGGCAGCACCGAGCATTGCACTGCCGCGCTGGTGCTGGACAAGTCCGACCATGATCTGGAGAAGCCGAGACTGGAAGCCCGAATCGGTGCTGCCGGCAGGACGATACCGGGCATCGAAGTGCGGCTGGTCGATACCAATGGCAACCCGGTAGCGGCGGGTGAGATCGGCGAAATCTGGCTGCGTTCACGCTCGACGATCCGGGGCTATTACAACTCGCCCGAGGCCACGGAGCAGGAATTCGAGAATGGCTTCTGGAAGTCCGGCGACCTGGCGCGCATGGATGAGGAGGGCTACATCACCGTCGTTGATCGGCGCAAGGATATGATCATTTCAGGCGGCTTCAACGTCTATGCCGTCGAGGTGGAGGCGACGATCAGTTCGCTGGAAGACGTGCAGATGGCGGCGGTGATCGGCATCCCGCACGAAGAGTGGGGTGAATCCATTCATGCCGAAGTCGTGCTGCGAGAAGGGTCAACGCTCACAAAGGAGGCATTGATCCAGCACGTCAAGGACAAGCTGGGTTCCTACAAGGCCCCCAAGAGCATTGCCTTCGTCACGCAACTGCCGCTGTCGCCAGTCGGCAAGCTGCTGCGCCGGCAGGTTCGCGAAAAATACTGGACGGGCAGTGATCGTCGCATCGGCTGACACTTTCCAACCCTGCGCATTCCCCCCACACCAACACCAAAGAAAAAGGACACCCTCATGGATTTCCAGATGACCGAAACCCAGCGCAGTGCCGTTGAAAACCTGCGCAAGTTCCTCGACCAGGAACTGGAGCCGGAATTCAACGCGCACGGCGAGAATTATTTCCCCAAGGAAAAGATCCTCGATTGGTCAAAGCGCCTGGCCGAGTACGGCCTGATCAACGCCCCGCACCCAGAAGCAGTCGGCGGCATGGGCTTGGATTGGGTGACGCATTTGTTGCTGTGGGAAGAAGTGATCTACAGCTCGGTGCCGGTGGCGCTGACCTTGGGCCTGAATACCTGTATTGCCGATTTGATGATCAACAACGCCTCGAAGGAACTTGTTGATCGTTACGTGCCGGGCATTCTCAACGGTTCGATCATCGGCAGCATGGGCGTGTCCGAGCCGGATGTCGGCTCCGATGCCGGCGGTGCCAAGACCCGCGCAGTGCGCGATGGCGATGACTGGATCATCAACGGCGAAAAGACCTGGATCAGCAATGCTTCGTGGTCGGACTTCTTCATCTGCACCTGCAAGACCGGCGAAGGCCAGTTGACCCACATCCTGCTCGACCGCAAGGAACACCCCTACGAAGTGCGCGACCTGCACAAAATTGCCTTGAATGGGCAATCGACCGCGCAGGTGTTCCTGAGCGATGTGCGCGTGCCGGTCAGCAACACCGTCGGCAAGGTTGGCGATGGCCTGCGCAATACCTTGATTACCTTCGAGCGTGCGCGCAGCCACATGGCATGCTGGGGCTACGGCATTGCCCGCCGTGCGATGGACGAGTCGATCAAGTACAGCCAGCAGCGCATCCAGCACGGCAAGCCGATTGCCGGCCATCAGTTGATTGCCGCCAAGCTGGCAACGATGGCCACCGAGATCGACGCCGCACGCCTGCTGACCCTGCGTGCCGCCAACATGATCGACAAGGGCAAGCGCTGCGATACCGAGGCCTCGATGGCCAAGTGGTACGCCACCGAACTGGCGGTGCGCGCCACCCGCGATGCTTTGCAGATCCACGGCGGCAACGGCGTGACCAAGGAGTTCATCGTCGAGCGGCTGGTGCGCGAAGCGGTGATCTCGCCGATTCCCGATGGCACCACCGAAATCCAGAAGTTGATCATCTCGCGCAACCTGACCGGCATCCAGGCGTTCCGTTGATCTTCGCGCCTGGTTGGCAGGGATCCAGAACCAAGAAGAGAGGGTTTCATCAATGTCAGATACGGTGATTCAAGACCAGCATGCCGGCAGCTCCTATGTTCCCGGCGAGCCGGGCTTGTGGTGGGTGGTTTTCTGGGAACTGACCGTCTATTCATTGCTGATATTCGGCGTGGCGCATTACAAATCGGTTTCCCCCGAGATGGTGGGTGCTTCCCAATCCCTGTTGGATCAAAATCTCGGGCTCATCAACACTATCCTGCTGCTGACCGGCTCGCTGTTCGTGGCACTGGGTGTCAGCGATTGTCGAGCCGGAAAATGGCAGGCGGCGAAACGCTGGTTCCGGCTGGCCTTTGTGTCCGGGGTCGTGTTCGGCATCGACAAGTACATCGAGTATTCGTCCAAGTTCGCGCATGACATCACCCCGCTGACCAATGAGTTCTTTGCCAGTTACTTCATCCTGACCGCCTTCCACATGCTGCACGTGGTTGTGGCGTCGATCCTGCTTTTGTTCATGGCGCGCTATTCGACGCCGCAGGCCGGCCCCGCGAAATTCAAGTTCATCGAGGGCTCCGCGTGTTTCTGGCACATGGTGGACGTCATCTGGGTGATCCTCTACTTCGTGCTCTACCTGCTGTGAGTCAATTTCAATAATTGCGTTTGAGGGACGAAGCAATGTCAGAACAAAACATCGCCGGCAGCTCGTCGGCACTCATGCAAGGCCAGAAGCATGCGGGCCCAAGCCGGACAACCATCATCGTGGTCTGGGCGCTGCTGGTCGGATCGACCGTGATTTCCTTTGCCATGGGCAATGACGCGATTCATCTGGACAGCAAGTTGGCCACCACGGCCTTCGTCGTCAGTCTGATGACCATCAAGATCCTGTTGATCGGCGTCGTATTCATGGAGTTGATGCATTCAAGCAAGGCCCTGCTGATCGGCTTCCTGGCATTTTGCGTTGCAGTCACTGCGGTCTTGACGGGGATCTATCTATGAATGAAGCAGTCAGCACACATGGCGAAATTCCATGCGCAAGGGGCGTGAGTACGGATTCTCTCGGCACCGACGCTGTTGGAAAAACCACCCGCAAGCGGCTCAAGACCGGGCCGCTTGCCGTCATCATCACGATGAATGCCTGGGTCTATACGGTATTCCTGCCCATCAACCTGCTGTTGCCGTGGTTGTTGCCCGCGCTCAAGGAACATGGGGTTTTCGGGATCGTCTGGCCTTCAAGGGACATACCGGCTGAACAGCTCGTCAGGATCATGACCGAGTACAGGACGGAGTACCAGTTGATTGGCATGATCTGGATGGCGGCGGGGATTCAATTCCTGATTGCAGCCTGCGGGTTTGCCGCACAGGTTCGAAAAATGGAAAGCGGCGTGCGCATCTACTCCAATATCATCCTCGCAACCGCCGCCCTGGGTTGTTTTGTCATGATGCTTTCCAGTGCGTTGTGGACCGGCATGTCGTACAGCCCAAGCCTTGAAAGCCCGCATACGTTGAAGATGTTCTACGAGGTGTTCTGGATTTTCTTCTGGATATCCTGGCCGCCTTATGCCGTGCAAGCGATCGCGATTTCCATTCCTATCTTGTCGGTACCGAAAGGCAGCGAAACATTGCCGCGCTGGGTGGCCTACGTCTCCCTGTCGTCGGCGGGTCTATGGGCCTTGTTCGGCTTGGCCGGGATCATCAACGTTGGCAATTTTGCGTATGACGGATGGGGACAGTTCGTCATGCTCCTGTCGTTCTTCATCGAGTCCACGGTGGTGGTTCCCCTCGGTGCGGGCATCTGGATATATCGAAAGGAAATTCTCCCGAAGAAGAGGGCGGCCAAGCTTGCCCAAGCTTAGTCGCCACCGTGTTGCGGTCGAAGGCATGACGTATTGGTTTGATTGATGCGCAAACCAATGACGTGCCCGCGCATTTTCCCGGAAGCACGGGATAACACTCCCGCACACGGGAACTGAAACAGACCAAAAATTCAAGAGGATGCAATCGTGGGGCCGTTGGCAAAAATAAAAGTAGTGGAAATCGGCGGCATCGGCCCCGGCCCGGTGGCCGGCATGATGCTGGCCGATCTGGGCGCAGACGTGGTGCTGGTCGAACGCGCCAGCGCCAATCCCAATGCGATCCCGCTGGATCAAGGCAAGGTCGGCACCGAGCTGTACAAGCGCGGCAAGCGTTCCATTGCACTGGATCTGAAAAACCCGCGACATGTCGAGGTGGTGCTTTCGTTGGTGGCGCAAGCCGATCTGTTGATCGAAGGCTTTCGCCCCGGCGTGATGGAGCGCCTGGGCCTGGGGCCGGACGTATGCTTGCAGCGCAACCCGAAACTCGTTTACGGGCGCATGACCGGCTGGGGCCAGAACGGGCCATTGGCGCAGGCGGCCGGGCATGACCTGAATTACCTCTCCATTTCCGGTGCGGTGCATTACAGCGGTTTGCCGGGCAGCGTTCCGTTCCCCACGCCCACCATAGTGGGGGACGTGGCCAGTGGCGCGATGTCGCTGGTGCTGGGCCTGTTGTCGGCCCAGATCCATGCGGCGCATACGGGTCAAGGGCAAGTGGTGGACGCGGCGATTTGCGATGGCGCGATCTACAACCTCGCGCTGTTGGCCTCGTTCCACGCACAGGGCGCGCTTGGCAACGAGCGCGGCGAGAGCTTCGTCACCGGCGGCGCGCACTGGGCACAAACCTATGCCTGCGCCGATGGTCGCTACATCACCGTGCAGGCCGCGGAACCGGATTTCTACGCACTGCTGGTCAAGTTGTGCGAACTGGAAGGCGATGCGGATTTCGCACGCCAATACGACCGCCGCACCTGGCCGCAAGCGCGCGAGAAGATGGCGGCCTTGTTTGCCAGCAAGACCCGTGCGCAATGGTGTGAACTGCTGGAAGGCACCGATGCCTGCTTCGCGCCGGTGCTGAATATGGCCGAGGCTGCCGAATACCCGCACAACCAGGCACGCGGCAACTTCATCAAGATTGGTGACATCACCCAGCCTGCACCCGCACCGAAATTCGGCGCGACACCGCAGGCAGTCGGCGTGCCGCCACGCATGGGCCAGCATGCGCAGGAGATCCTGCAATCGCTGGGTTTGGGTGCGGAAGCATTGGCGGAACTGAAAGGCGATGGCGTGTTTTGATGGACGTTGCTGAAACCGAATCGCGACTGGCCGCCTTCATTGGCCAGTCGCTGGGGCAGAAGGTCGAATCGGTCAAATTGACCGCGCGCTTCAGCGTGGGCGCGGCGCGTTCCAGCTACGCCATCGACGTGGCATTCGCTGTGCCGGACGGCCCGCGCATCGAGCGTTACGTGGTCAAGCAGGATCCGCTGCAGGAAGGCGCCTCGCTGGTGCCGGGCAGCGTGATGCAGGAATACGATTGGTACACCGCGATCTGGGGTGCCGGCGGTGGTGTGCTGATGCCGGAACCGGTGCTGGCTGACCGCAGCGGCGAGGTGCTGGGTTCGCCTTTCATGATTGCGCGCCAGGTGGATGGCATCAGCGATTACGGCGGCCTGCACAAGCCCAGCTACGACAATGCGAAGCGGCAGCAGATCGCTTTGCAGGCATTCGAACAGTTGGGGCGAATTGCCGGCATTGATGTATCAGGTTTCGAGCAAGCCAAGCAGGCCGATGCAACGCCGCCGTGGCAGCGCGAACTGGATTGCTGGCAAGCCGTGCTCGACGAATGCGAGCTCGGCCCCTTGCCGATGGTGCGCGCCGGCATCCACGCGCTGCGCGCCAATCCGCCGCCTCCGCCGCGCAAGCTGTCGGTGGTGCATGGCGACTTCCGCTTCGGCAATTTCCTGTACACCCCGGAGGGCGTGCAGGCGATCCTGGATTGGGAAATGACCCACGTGGGTGATGCGCACGAGGATCTGGGTTGGGCCTTGAAGAAAAATTGGCGCTTTGCCGATCAGGCCAAGATCTGGGGCTTCGTCGATGACGAACAGCACATGCTGGCAGCGTGGGAACAGGCCAGCGGTCTGCAGGTCGATCGTCATGCGCTGCACTGGTGGACGCTGCTGAACCACATCAAGGCGGCGGGACTGTGGCTGAAGGGTGCGCATGCCGTGCGTGGCGGCACGTCGGATGTTCTCACCTACCTGATGGCACATTGGCAGGGTACACCCTACGAGGAAGCGATGATTGCGCAGGATATCCGGGAGCTTTGGACATGAGGCCGCAACCACGCGTTCCCGACACGCTCACGATCATCGCCGACCGGCTTGCGGAACACGCGCGCGGCGTCGATGCGCACAGCCGAAACCATGTGCTGATGCCGGCGGTGATGCTGCTGCGGCAAATTGCAGAGGAATTCGACGAATTCGTCGCACGGCGATTCCAGGAGATCGCTGAAGGGCTGGACTTATTCGAACAATGCCGCGGGCAGGCACCGGAGAACGTGCGGGCGCGGATCGACCTTCTGCTCGCCAGGCGCGATGCGCTGGCCGGGATGCGCCGCGCCGACGAACTGGAGGCGCTGGCCGACGAAGTCGACTACCTGTTGATCGACCTGCAGGCCTGGCTGGAATCCGGCGATGAAGCGCCTGACTTGCGCACGAAGCTGCGAGAACTGCAACACCAGCGCGCCCTGCGTTGGCTCCCCCCATCCATCGTCACCGGCGGTGGGCGGCGTATCAAGAAGGAAAAGAAATCGTGACCATCCGCAAGCCCGAATCCGAACATTCGCCGATGAGTGGCTGGGACGAATATCCCATCCACCAGATCGCCGCACCCTTGCGCATCGTGGGTACCAGTGATGCGCGCGCCTACGAGCGTTACTGGTTCTCGGCGCAGGACATGGACGGTGAATTCGCGATGATGATCGGGATCGGGTTCTACCCGAATCTCGGCACGGTCGAGGCCTACGTGGCCTTCAATCACGACCACAAGCACACCACGGTGCGCACGCACCGCCATCTCAACGACACCCGCAACGAGATCAGTTGCGGGCCGTTCCTGTTCGAGGTGATCGAGCCATTCCGCGAATGGCGGATTCGCTTGGGCGAGAACGAACACGGCATGCGCTTCGACCTGCGCTGGCGCGACACCAAGCGCGCGATCTTCCAGCAACTCGGTGGTGGCACCGAGACCACCGGGCGCATGCCGACAGCGCAATGCGGCTACGAAAGTTTTGGCCGTATCGAAGGCGAAGTCGTGCTCGATGGTCGCACGTTCAAGCTTGTCCCGGAGAAGACGCTGGGCAGCCGCGACCACCACTGGGGCGTGCGCGACGGTGTCGGTGGTCCGGGGCACGCCGATCCGGGTGTCCGTCACAGCCATCTGGGGCAGTGGGTGGAATTCGGCGACTGGAGCATCTGGGGCCGGCGCTGCCTGTTGCCGCTGGGTGCCAGCAAGCGCGGTGCGCTGAAGATTGCACGCGTGGATGCGGCGCTGAAGTTCGACCCGCAAACCCATCACTTCATCGGCGGCACCGTGACCAATCACCTGGCCAATGGCAAGGTCAAGGTGGTGCATTACGACCAGATCGACGACAAGGTGCTGTACCTGCGCACCGGCATGTACATGAACCTCTACAACCAGGGCACGCCCGACCAGAACTATTACCAGGGCATCGACCTGGGCGATGGCGTGAGCAGCCGTGATACCTATGACCTGACTGACCCGATTACCCGCGCGCATCTTGCCGGCTTCGAGGACCATTTGGTGCGCGCCACCTGTGATGGCGAAACCACCGTGGGTTTGATCGAAGCGATGAACCCGTCCCTGTATGAAATGGCGAAGGCGGGTTTGCCGGGTTACAAACTGGCCTGATGAACCCCGAAATCAACGATTGGAGACGAAATGAACGGAAATAGTGATGGCATTGCGTGGCGCGTTGAATCCGGCATCGGCCGCATCGTGCTGGACAACCCCGAACGCGCCAACGCGATCAGCCTGGAAAGCGCGATGGCACTGGCACGCGCCATTGACGAAGTGCTGGCCGCCGCGCCTCGCGCCATCGTGTTGAGCGCGAACGGCAAGGTGTTTTGCGCCGGTGGCGACGTGCAGAAATTTGCCATTGCCAGCGAAGGCGTGGACGTGTTGATCGGCCGGATCATCGAGGTGATCCACCCGGCAGTCCTGCGTCTGGCCAATGCGCCGATGCCGGTGGTGTCGGTGGTGGCAGGTTCGATCGGCGGCGCCGGCATTGGCTTGGCCTTGAGCGCGGATTTCGTGCTGGTCGCCGCGTCGATGAAGCTGCGCACCGGCTTCGTGGGCGTCGGCTTGTCGCCGGATACGGGGACTTCATATTTCCTGGCCCGGCGCACCGGCACGCAGGTGGCCAAGCGCTGGCTGATCCGCAGCGAAGCGGTGGATGCGCAGCAGTGCCTGGCCGCCGGTGCGGTGGATGCAGTGCTGCCGGACGACGAACTGGCCGCGCATGCCGAAGCCTTGGCCGCAGAATTGGCGAGCGCCGCACCGGCATCGGTAGCTGCGATAAAATCCCTGTGCCAACGGCTGGATGCGGGGGATCTGCAAGCGCATCTGCAAGCCGAAGCAAACGCCATCCTGGCCTGCGCGGGAAGCGACGATGCCGCCGAAGGCATTGCCGCGTTCCGCGAACGCCGTCGTCCACAATTCGGGAGCACCCACGCATGAAACTGGAACTCGACTACAGCGGCCAGCACGTCCTCGTGTTCGGTGGCACCACCGGCATCAACTTCGGCATCGCCGATGCCTTCGCCCGCCAGGGTGCGAACGTGGTGGTGGTCAGCCGCAAGCCGGAAAACGTCGAAAACGCCGTGCGCGAATTGCAGAAACACGGCGGCCGCGTGCATGGCGTGTGTGCCGACGTGCGCGACTGGGATTCGGTCGGCAAGGCCTTCGAAGAAGCTGTCGCGCAGTTCGGCCCGCTGGATGTATTGATTTCCGGTGCCGCCGGCAACTTCCTGTGCGAAGCCAAGGACATGTCGTCCAACGCCTTCAAGGTGGTCGTCGATATCGACCTGGTCGGCAGCTTCCACGTGTTGCGCCAGGCCTACCCGCACCTGCGCAAGCCCGGCGCTTCGATCATCAACATCACCGCGCCGCAGTCGTGGATCCCGATGCGCTATCAGGCGCATTGCGGCGCGGCCAAGGCCGGCGTGGATCAGTTGACCCGGATCCTGGCGCTGGAGTGGGGCGCGGACGGTATCCGCGTCAATGCGATTTCGCCCGGCCCGATCGATGGCACCGAAGGCTTCCGCAAGCTGATGTCGCCGGACGAGGCCAGTCGCGCATCGGCGATGGCGGCGGTGCCGATGCAGCGCTTCGGTTCGCTCGACGACATCGCCAACCTGGCCCTGTTCCTGTCCTCGCCGTATGCCGGCTACATTTCCGGTGCACTGGTGCCGTGCGATGGCGGCGGCGCGCTGGAAAGCGTCAAGCCACCGTTGGAGGCGGCGTGGGCCGGTGCGCAGGCGTCGCGGGATCGGGAATCGGCGTAAGCGATGGGGCCAAAGGCGGGCAGGTTCTGCGCATGCACTCTTGGCGCAGGCGCGACATCGTCGGATACTCGACACCAGTAATTAGAGGGAGGCGACATGGCAATCAGCAATCGGGGCAGTGCAATGCGGCGCAGCGTGATGGATGGTGATCCCACGCAAGCCAGCCCGTTCGACAAGGAGTCCGAGCACGCGCGCAAGAGCCACGCGATCCTGCTGACGGCCGCGCGCTGCTTTGTCGAAACCGGCTTTCATACCACCTCGCTGCAGGACATCGCCGACAAGCTGGGCATCTCCAAGCCTACGTTGTGCTACTACGTCGGCAGCAAGGAGGAAATCCTGTTCAAGTGCCAGCACACTGGTCTGGAACGCCTGAGGCTGACGATCATCGCTGCGCGTGAATCCGAACTCATGGGCATGGAGGAACTCAGCCAAATCATCCTGCATTTGGCCGAATGGACCGGTAGCGAATTCGCCCGTTGCCTGGTGCGTTGTCAATATGACGTGCGCGAACAAGTCTGGCAGGAGAAGCTGGTCGAAGAGCGTCGCTTGATCGACTCCATCGTGCAGAGCGTCATCTCGCGCGGCATCAGCGATGGTTCTATCCGCCCGGTTTCGCCAGTGATGGCAACAGCGGCGATCCTCGGTTCGTTGAACTGGGTGGCAACCTGGTATGACCCCGAACGCAGCAAGCGTTCGCCGTACGATATCGGCGTGGATTTCCTCGAGTTGTTCGTCAAGGGGCTGGAGCCATCGGCCAAGGCGCAGCCAAAGCAGGACAAGGCGTCGAAAGCGAAAGCGGTGCGCAACCGCGTTGCTTGAGCATGAAAGGGTCGGGCCAACGCCTCGTGATTCCCTCCGGCATGTCCGGTCGGGTTCTTTGGTCGTGCAAGGAGGCGGGGTGGGCGTTCATGCCAATCGCTCGGCGTTGATCCTCGGGATACGGGTTCCAACCATTGACAAGGTAGAACATGTTCGAGACCCATGAGCTTGCAGAACTGCGCAATACAGTTGCCAGGTTCGTTGACAAGGAAATCAATCCGCATGTCGATGAATGGGAAGCGGCCGGCATGTTCCCGGCCAGGAGACTGTTCAAGAAACTGGGCGACCTGGGCCTGCTGGGGATCAGCAAACCCGAGGCCTATGGCGGCCTGGGCCTGGATTACCGGTTCTCGGTGGCGTTTGCCGAGGAAATGGGGCGAGTGCGTTGTGGTGGCATCCCCATGGCCATCGGCGTGCAAACCGACATGGCCACGCCGGCTTTGGCCCGTTTCGGTTCGCCGGAGTTGTGCGCCGAGTTCCTGACGCCTGCCATCGCGGGCGACATGGTGGCCTCCATCGGTGTCAGTGAGCCCGGTGCCGGTTCGGACGTGGCAGGGCTCAAGACCACAGCGCACAAGGTTGGTGGCGACTACGTGATCAACGGCACCAAGATGTGGATCACCAACGGCATGCAGAGCGACTGGATCTGCCTGCTGGCCAACACTTCGGACGGGCCGCCGCACAAGAACAAGTCGATGATCATCGTGCCAATGGACACGCCGGGCGTTAATCGCACCTTGAAGATCGACAAGCTGGGCATGCGCGCATCGGACACGGCACAGATCTTCTTCGACGACGTGCGGGTGCCGCAGCGGTACCTGGTGGGGCAGGAAGGCATGGGCTTCAACATGCAGATGCAGCAGTTCCAGGAGGAGCGCATGTTCGGTGCGGCGATGGGCCTCAAGGGCATGGAATTGGTGATCGACTCCACGATCGAATACACGCGTGAGCGCCAGGCCTTCGGCAAATCCCTGTTGGACAACCAGGTGATCCATTTCCGCCTAGCAGAGTTGCAGACCGAGATCGAAGCGCTGCGCGCGTTTATTTACCGCACTGCAAGCCTCTATGCCGAGAACCATGACAGCCCCGAAGTGGTGAAGTTCGCCTCGATGTGCAAACTCAAGGTGGGCCGGCTGGCCCGTGAAGTCACCGATGCCTGCCTGCAGTACTGGGGGGGTATGGGCTTTGCGTCCGAATCCATCGTGTCTCGCTTCTATCGCGATTATCGCCTTACCTCGATCGGCGGCGGTGCCGATGAAGTGATGATCGGCATCATCTGCAAGCTGATGGGTACGGCGCCCACCCGGTGCAAGGACTGATCCTCATGGCCATCATCGAATCGACGCTTGGCAGTCAGGGTGCGGGCTTTGCCACGAATCGGCAGGACATGCTGGCGGCACTGGCCGAAGTGCGAGCGGTGGAAGACAAGGTGCGCGCCACCGAAGCGCAGAAACAGGCGCAATTCCACCATCGCGGCCAGTTGACGCCGCGCGAGCGCATCAACCTGATGCTGGATCGCGGTTCGCCGTTCCTGGAGATCGCCACGCTGGCCGGTTATCGGCAGCACGACGACAAGGATGGTTCGCTGGCCGGCGGCAACAGCATCTGCGGCATCGGCTACGTCTGCGGCGTGCGGGTCATGCTCAATGCGTCCAACAGCGCCATCAAGGGCGGCACGATCACGCCCTGGGGCATGCGCAAGACCTTGCGCATGCAGGAGATCGCCCTGCGGCAGAAACTGCCCCTGATCAGCATGATCGAATCCGGCGGTGCCAACCTGCTCTACCAGGCCGAGATGTTCACCGACGGTGGCAGCATCTTCGCCAACCAAGCGCGGCTGTCCGCAGCGGGCATTCCGCAGATCACGGTCGTGCACGGTTCCAGCACGGCAGGTGGTGCCTACATGCCGGGTCTGTCGGACTACACGGTGATGGTGCGCAAACGCGCAAAAGTGTTCCTGGCCGGCCCGCCGCTGCTGAAGGCGGCCACCGGCGAGATTGCCGTGGATGAAGACCTGGGCGGTGCGGAGATGCATTGCCAAGTGGCGGGCACCAGCGAGTTCATTGCCGAAAACGACAGTGACGGCATCCGCATTGCCCGCGAAATCGTCCGCAGCCTGGACTGGAACAAGCACCGGCCTGAGGCCATCAACGCCGAATTCTGCAGCCCGTTGTATTCGCCTGATGAATTGTGCGGCGTGGTTCCGGTGGATTACCGCAAGCCCTTCGACTGCCGCGAGGTCATCGCCCGCATCGTCGATGGCAGCGAGTTCCTCGACTTCAAGATCGAGTACGACACCCAGACCATCTGCGGGCGCGGCAGTATCCACGGCATGCCCGTGGGCATCATCTCCAACAACGGCCCGATCACGGTCAGGGGTGCCACCAAGGCGGGCCAGTTCATGCAGTTGTGCGACCAGGCCGACATCCCGCTGGTCTATCTGATGAACACCACAGGCTTCATGGTGGGTGCCGAGAGCGAGCAGAGCGGCATCGTCAAGCACGGCAGCAAGATGATCCAGTCCGTTGCCAACGTGCGCGTGCCGCGTATCACCATCGTGATCGGTGCTTCGTTCGGGGCCGGCAACTACGGCATGTCCGGCCGGGGCTTTGGCCCGGACTTCATTTTCGCCTGGCCCAATGCCCGTACCGCAGTGATGGGCGGCGAGCAGGCCGCCAAGGTGATGTCCATCGTCAGCCGGGAAAAGATCTCCAAGGAAGGGCGTGAACCCACGCCGGAGGAGGAGGCGCGATTGACAGCGATGGAGGCCGGGATCATCGAGCAGTTCGACCGCGATTCCCATGCCCTGGCCGGCACCGCGCGGCTTTACGACGACGGGCTGATCGACCCGCGCGATACCCGCCGCGTACTGGCTTGCACGCTTTCCATCTGCCGCGAAGGTCGCAATCGCCGCGTGCAAACCAACAGCTTCGGCGTTGCCCGTCTCTAGGCCCGGTCACCATGCCTGTTCCCACCACGCCCAGCCTGAGCGTCCAGTTCGACAAGGACATCTGCACAGTCGTCATCGACCGGCCGGAAGCGCGCAATGCGATGAACCAACAGGTCGTCGGTGACCTCATCGCGATTCTCGAACACCTGCACGGCCAGTCCGACATTCGCGCACTCGTGTTGCGTGGCCAGGGGGCAACCTGTGTGCGGGCGGCGACATCAAGGATTTCGCTCGCATCCGCAGGCTGCCGCAGATCCCGGGTGTGGATGCGATCGCCGCCTTCAACCGCCGCTTCGGACACATGTTGGAATTGATGAACAACGCACCGCAAGCCACCGTCGTCATCGCCGAAGGCGCCGTGCTGGGTGGTGGTTTCGGATTGGCTTGTGTGGCCGATGTCACCCTTGCCCATCGGGATGCCCGCTTCGGCATGCCCGAAACCGGCTTGGGCGTGCTGCCTGCGCAGATCGCCCCGTTCGTGGTCGAACGCATCGGTCTGGCCCAGGCGCGCAGGCTTGGTGTATGCGGCGCGCGCTTCGACGGTGTCGAAGCGGTCCGCCTGGGCGTGGCGCACTTCGAGGAGGCGGATGTGGATGCGCTGGAGGCGCGTCTGGCAACCGTACTGGAGCAGATCCGGCGTTGCGCGCCACGCGCCAATGCGGCCACCAAGAAGATCATGCTTGGCGTTGGAACGCGGCCTGTATCGAAATTGCTGGACGATGCAGCGGCGGCGTTCTCGCTGGCTTTGGCCGGTGAGGAGGCTGCGGAAGGCACGCGTGCCTTCATCGAGAAACGCAATCCCGCCTGGATGGGAGCTTGACCATGGCATTCGACAAGGTGCTGATCGCCAACCGCGGAGAGATCGCCGTCCGCGTCATTAATGGCTGCCGGAAGCTGGGCTACAAGACCGTTGCCGTTCACTCAGAAGCCGACCGTCAGGCCCTGCACGTTCGCCGCGCGGACGAGGCCGCATGCATTGGCCCGGCACCGGCGGGCGAGTCGTATCTTTCCATCGACAACCTGCTGCACGCAGCACGGGCGACGGGAGCCGGTGCCATCCATCCGGGGTACGGTTTCCTGTCCGAACGCGAGGACTTTGCCCATGCGGTGCAGGAGGCGGGTTTGGTGTTCATTGGCCCGGATCCCGATTCGATCGCCGCAATGGGCAACAAGAGCGCATCGAAGATCCGGATGATTGCCGCAGGCGTGCCCTGCGTGCCGGGTTACCAAGGCGATGACCAGAGCGACGAAACCCTGGTGAACGAGGCCATCAAGGCGGGCCTGCCGGTCATGGTCAAGGCTGCTGCCGGTGGTGGTGGGCGCGGGATGCGCCTTGTGCATCGCGAAGAAGATTTGCTGGCGGCTGTGCAGTCGGCACGCAGCGAAGCGCGCAATTCCTTCGGCGATGGTCAGTTGCTGGTGGAAAAGGCCGTGCTGGATGCGCGCCACGTGGAAATACAGGTCTTTGGCGATCGCCACGGCAATGTGGTGCATCTGGGCGAGCGCGATTGCTCGGTGCAGCGGCGCAATCAGAAAGTGGTGGAAGAGGCCCCCAGCCCCGCCGTCGATGCGGCGTTGCGCGAGCGCATGGGCGCGGCGGCGGTGGCGGCGGCCAAGGCGGTGAATTACGTCGGTGCCGGTACGGTCGAATTCATGCTTGCGGCCGATGGAGCGTTCTATTTCCTTGAAATGAATACCCGCCTCCAGGTCGAGCACCCGGTTACCGAATTGGTGTACGACGTGGATCTGGTCGAATGGCAATTGCGGATTGCGCGTGGCGAACCGCTGCCCATGACTCAGGCGCAGATCGACGCCTGCCGCCGGGGCTGGGCCATCGAAGTGCGCCTGTGCACGGAAGAACCTGCCCGGAACTTCATGCCGCAGACCGGCAAGTTGCTGGCTTGGCGTCCGCCCAGTGGGCCGGGCATGCGCGTGGATCACGGGTTGGTCGAGGGCGGTGAAATTTCGCCGTTCTACGACTCCATGCAGGCCAAGCTGATCGCCCGTGGCGACACCCGCGAACAGGCCCGGCAGACGCTGCTGGAGATGCTCGACCAGACCTTGCTGCTGGGTGTCGGCAGCAACCGCGATTTCCTGCGCCGGATCGTCGCGCATCCGGTGTTCGCCGGAGGCGATTTCTCGACCGGATTCATCGCCCGGCATTTCCCCGCATCCGCGATCAGCGCAGCGCGCCAACCCGAAAACCTGCACGTCGCCCTGGCGGCTGTGCTGTTCCACTACACGGCTGCGCAGCGGTTGGCGGCCAGTGCCGGGCTTGATGCGGAGTTGCTGGACTGGCAAAGCTCGCGCGCGGCCGACGAGAGCATCCTGCTCAAGACAGACGACGCCAGCTTCAACGTTCGCCTGAGGCCATTGAGCGGCGCGCGTTACGAGGTGGAGGTTGCGCAGCAGACGTTTGTGCTGGAACTGGTGTCCGTCGATGTGCCGGAGCTTGTCTTCGCCCTTGATGGTGTCGCCCGACGCGCGCGCTTTGCCCATGCTGGCGAAACGACACTCTGGTTCTCGCTTGACGGCCTGACCTTGCAATACACCGACGCGACTTTCGCCCCACCGGCCAAGGGCGCTGCGGGCAGCGATGGACGCCTCACGGCTCCCATGGACGGCAAGATCATTGCCGTGGAAACCGCGCCGGGCGCCACCATCGGCAAGGGCCAGGCACTGGCGGTGCTGGAGGCGATGAAGATGGAATTCGTCATCAGCAGCGCGGTCGATGGCGTGGTGGAGTCCGTCGAATGTCAGCCAGGCCAGCAGGTCAAGGCCCGGCAATTGCTGATCCGTCTCGCGCCCGCGTCCGGCTGAGGTTCCTCGACCCAACCCATGGCCCGGCACCGGGCATCTTCGGAGTTTTCACGTGCCGCAAAAAGTCATTGCCATTGGTTGTTCTTCCGGATTCTGGGGCGATAGTCGCTTTGCCCCGGCACAACTGGTCAACGCCGGGCGCATCAACTACTTGGTGTCGGACTACCTGGCCGAGATCACGATGTCGCTGCTGGCGCGCGCGCGCGCCAAGGATCCGCAGGCGGGGTTCCCGCAGGATTTCATCGACGCGTTGGCACCGCTGCTGCCGGAGATCAAGCGGCAGGGCATCCGCGTGGTTTCCAATGCCGGCGGCATCAACCCGCGCGCCGCGCGCGATGCCTTGCTCGCGGCCTCCCAAGCAGCGGGTGTCCCGCTGCGCGTGGCCATCGTGGAAGGCGACGACCTGATGCCGAGGCTGGATGAAATCCGCGCTTTGGCCCCGCGCGAAATGTTTTCCGGCGAGGCCATGCCGGCCAGACTGATGAGTTGCAATGCCTATCTGGGAGCGCGGCCCATCGCTCAGGCACTGGAGACAGGGGCCGATGTGGTTCTGACCGGCCGCTGCGTCGACTCGGCTGTCACCTTGGGCATCCTCATGCATGAGTTCGGTTGGCGCGACGACGACTTCGACCTGCTGGCCAGTGGCAGCCTCGCGGGCCATGTCATCGAATGCGGCCCGCAGTGCACCGGCGGCATCTTCACCGATTGGCAGGACGTGCCGAACTGGGAGGACATCGGCTACCCGATCATCGAATGCGCGGCCGATGGAAGCTTCGTGGTGACCAAGCCCGGGGGAACCGGGGGCTTGGTCAGCGTCGGCACGGTTTCCGAGCAGATCGTCTATGAAATCGGCGATCCACAGAATTACCTGCTGCCCGACGTGGTGTGTGACTTCACCAAGGTCGAGGCGGTGCAGGTGGGCGCGGATCGCGTCCGGGTCACCGGTGCGCACGGGCGTGCGCCAACCGACAGCTACAAGGTCAGCGCCACCCATGCCGATGGTTGGCGGACGATTGCCACGATGATGGTGGCGGGCCACCAGGCAGCCGCCAAGGCGCGGCGCATGGGCGACGCCATCCTGGCGCGCACCCAACGCTTCAATCAACAAGCGGGGCGCAGCGCATACAGCGAAGTCCTGATCGAGGTGATCGGTGCCGGCGACACCTATGGTCAATTCGATGGCGATGCGCGCGAAGTCGTATTGAAGATCGGCGTTCGCCATCCAGACAGGGAGGCGCTTGAACTCTTTGGCAGGGAAATGATCCAGGCTGGCGTAGCCATGGCGCAAGGCACGACCGGACTGTTCGGTGGCCGGCCGGCGCCTTCGCCGGTGGTTCGGCTGTTCTCGTTCCTGATGCCCAAGGCGGCAGTTCCCGTTTCCGTGGAGGTGGAGGGTGCGATGCAAGTGGTTCACGTGAACCCAGGCGGCGCATCTGAACCTGCCCAGTCTGCACCAGCAACGCTTCCCGCAATGGAGTCAGGCACGGTCAGCGTCCCCTTGATCGCGCTGGCGTTCGGCCGCAGCGGCGACAAAGGCGATGATTCCAACATCGGCATCATCGCGCGTCGTCCCGAGTTCATGCCGGTACTGGCCAGTGAACTGACCGCCGAGCGTGTGCAGGGTTTTTTCTCCCACTACGTGCAAGGCGACGTGAAGCGCTGGGAACTGCATGGCCTGCACGCTTTCAACTTCCTGCTTGGACGCGCGTTGGGCGGTGGTGGAATCGCATCGCTGCGCTACGACCCCCAAGGCAAGAGCTATGCGCAGATGCTGCTCGATTTGCCGTTGCGCGTTCCGGCCGACTGGCTTGCGCCCGGCGGCGCCTTGTTTGATTGGGCCGATAGGGCGGGCAGGGCTGCATGAGCGATCAAGGCGTTGCATCGGATTGTGCGCGACCGTCGTCGCAACCATTGAGGCCGGGAATGCCGCCGCCTGCGGTTTCCGGTTTGCGGGTGCTGATGTTCGCCGCATTCGCCGGCACGTTGGCGATGATGGCCTTCAACTCGGTGATCGGGCCGATCACGCGCCTGCTGGGGTTGCAGGAATGGCATGCAGGCCTGGCGGTGACGGCCGCAGGCGTGTTGTGGATGTTGTCGGCGCGGCGCTGGGGTGCGCTCAGTGACCGCATTGGCCGCAGGCGGGTATTGCTGGTTTCGCTGGTGGCTTATGCACTGGTCTATCTGTCGATGGCGGTCTTCGTGGGTGTTGCGTTGGCATCGCCGCCGACGATCTGGCTGTCGGTGGCGCTGCTGGTGGCGATGCGCGCGCTGATCGGTCTGTTCTATGCCGCAGTGCCGCCGACGGCGGCGGCGTGGGTGGCCGATTCGGTCGGCCCCGGCGAGCGCGGCGGCGTCATGGCGCGGTTGGGTGCAGTCAATGCGATGGGTACGGTGCTTGGGCCTGCCATCGCCGGCTGGCTTGCTTGGCGCGGACTGGCATTTGCGTTGTACGTTGCGGCGGCGCTGCCCTTCCTGTCGCTGCTGATGGTGGCATGGCGGCTCCCGCCCGCTGCCGCCAAGTCGCCGCCGCGTTCGACTTCGCCTGCCGCCATCGGCTGGACCGATCGACGCCTGCGCATGCCGCTGGCCACGGTGCTGGTGGCGATGGCCTCGATCAGCATTGCCCAGGTGTCGGTGGGCTTCTTCGCAATGGATCGCCTGCAGTTGTCGCCCGCCGAGGGCGCGCGTGCCGCCGGGCTGGCATTGACGGCGGTGGGCATTGGCCTGATCTGCGCGCAGGCGCTGGTGGCGCGTTTGCGTTCGATTCCACCGTTGCGCTGGATCATGACCGGTGCCTTCATCGCTGCGATCGGGTTTTCTGGTGCGATGCTGGTTGGCAGCCTCTCCAGCCTGATGGCCGTGCATGCGCTGGCGGCATTCGGCATGGGTTTCATGTCGCCGTCGATCATGGCCTTGACCGCCGATTCGGTGCAGCCGCATGAACAGGGCGTTGCGGCCGGCACCGTTTCCTCGATGCAGGGCTTCGGCTTGATGGTCGGGCCGCTGCTCGGCACCTTGCTGTATCGCTGGGCGCCGGTTGCGCCGTATCTGTTTGCCAGCGGGGTCTTGCTTTTGCTGGGGGCGTCGTCGCTGTGGTTCTTGCGCTGGATTGGGCGTTAGCAGTACGAACCTGCTTCAAGATACCCGTTGGTATATAAAGCTACCAGCTAATTGACATTGAGCCAGCCGGGATGTAACTTACCAAGTAACTTTGGCTGGGGCTGTATCCACGGATGTACAGGTTGCCAACAACAACGCTGGCGTGGCCGCAGAAATTCCCGCGCATCTTTGCTCGGCAGCGCGTCCCGCGTTTCTGCTGACACCAGGAGGCATTGCATGGGACACGTCTTCCGCGACGAGACGCAGCAGATGGTGGTGGATTCGCTGCGGCGCTATCTGGCCGAGGTCGCCGAACCGCTGTACAACCAGCAATATCGCGACCGCTTCGTGCCGAAAGAGGTGCTGCGCGAAGTGACCCGAAAGTTGGTCGAATTCGGCCTGGTCGCCGGCATCGTGCCGGAGCGCCTGGGTGGGATGGAAGTCGATTGGCTGACCGGCGCGATGCTGACCGAGGAAGTTGCCACGACTTCGGCGGATTTGTCGGTTCCGGTTGGGATCAACAGCTTCGGCGCATCGTTGCTGGTCGAAGTTGCGCCACGGCATTTGCAGGAACGCTATCTGCCTGGCTTGATCAGTGGCGAGACGTTCGTGAGCATCGCTGTGTCCGAGCCGGACGTCGGCTCCAATCCTGCGGCGGTTCGCACCACCGCGCGGCGCGATGGCAGCGACTGGATCCTCAACGGCGAGAAGACCTGGATCAGCAACGGCGCGTATTCGGATTTTTTGATCTGCACCTGCCGCACCGGCGACGCGCCCGGGCAGTTGAGCCATTTCCTGCTCGACCGCAAGGAGCATCCCTACGAAGTACGCGACATCCACAAGGTTGCGTTCAACAGTCAATCCACCGCGCAGATTTTCCTGTCCGACGTGCGCGTGCCGAATGAGAACATGCTCGGCCAGGAAGGCAAGGCGCTGCGCAACACGCTGGCGCTGTTCGAACGTTCGCGCGTTTTTGTCGCCGCGCAGGGACTGGGCATCGCTCGCCGTGCATTGGAAGAAGCCGTGCGTTATGCGAACGAACGTAAGCAGTTCGGAAAGCCCATTGCCGAACACCAGTTGGTGGCCTCGATGCTGGCCGACATGGCGGTGAAGGTCGATGCGGCGCGCCTGCTGACCTATCGCGCCGCCGAGATGGTGGATAACGGCCTGCCTGCCGAAATGGAAGCGGCGATGGCGAAGTATTTTGCCGCCGAAGCGGCGGTCGAGGTGGCGCGCAAGGCGGTACAGATCCACGGCGGAAACGGTATAACCCGCGAATTCCTGGTCGAGAAGCTCGCCCGCGATTCGCTGCTGGTGCCGATCTATGAAGGTACTTCGCAGATCCAGCAACTCATCATCGCACGCGCGCTCACTGGCAAGGCGGCGTTCTGAGCGGGGCCGCTTGCATATTTCATTTCCTGACGAGTTCCACTTCCTGGCGAGGCGAGGGCGATCATGAGGGTTGATTTCGGACGGCTGATGCACGGCTTGGCGCTGGTCCACGGCGAGCGCGAGGCCTTGGTCAACGTCGAGCGCGGTCGGCGCTATACCTATGCGCAATATCACAAGCTGACCAACAAGATCGCGAACATGCTCGGCGCTTCGCTCGGCCTGGGCGAGGGCGACAAGTTCCTGCTGATTCTGGAGAACGACAACCTGTCGCTGCTGCAATTCCCGACCTACCTCAAGCAGAAGGCCGTGGCGGCGATGGCGAACCGGCGCGATGCGATCGACGAACATGCGCGGCAGGTCGAGTTGATCGGCCCGAAAGCGGCTTTCATCGAAACCGTGCTGGTCGCCAGTCATGCCGAAATGCTGCGGCAGGCGGGCTGTGCCGTGATCGCGATGGATCCGCTCGACGACGATCTGTGCGCCCGCTTCCCTTACGTATTGCAGTTCTGGGAGCTGGTCGATGCGGCATCGGATGCGGAAGCCGGTGTCGAAGTCGATGTGGATCGAGACATCGTGCTGCTGCGTTTCACCGGCGGCACCACCGGGCGCGGCAAATGCGCCAGCTACACGCTGGCAAACTGGTTCGGTGGCCGCGACAGTTGCCTGATGAATGTCGACATGGGCTTCGATGCGGATACCCGCTTCCTGCACGCCGCGCCGTTGTCGCACGGAACGCAGTTGTTCTTCATGCCGACATTGTTCACCGGTGGCGCGTCGATCACGATCAACGGGTTGGATTTGGCGACCGTCATCGATCTGATCCAGGCCGAGGGCATCACCCATTCGTTCCTCGTTCCCACGATCCTTTACCGGATGCTGGAATCGCAACGCAAGACGCCGCGCAAGCTCGGTTCGCTGCGCACGCTGATCTATGGGGCCGCGCCGATCAGCCCGGATCGCCTGAACGAACTGGTCGAATGTTTCGGCTCGATCTTCGTGCAGGCCTATGCGGCTACCGAAGCGGTGTGCGTGGTGTGCTGCCTGGAGAAGCAGGCGCATTCGACCCGAACCGCCGAGGAAGCCAAGCGGCTGTCCTCCGCCGGGCGCTTGACGCCGGGCGTCGAGGTGGTCATCACCGACGAGGCCGGCCGCGAACTTCCCATCGGCGAGACCGGCGAGATCCGCATCCGCAGCAGGGCGGTGATTCCCGGCTACTTTGCCAATCCCGAGGCCACCGCTTCCGAATTCGTGAATGGCTTCTGGCGTTCCGGCGATCTTGGCTGCATCGATGAGAAGGGCTTCCTGTACATCGTCGATCGGCTGAAGGACATGATCATTTCCGGCGGTTTCAACGTGTATGCCGGCGAGGTGGAAGTGGCGCTTGCAACCCATCCTGCCGTGCTCAATGCGGCCGTGGTCGGCTTGCCGCATCCGGATTGGGGCGAGGCGGTACATGCCGAGGTGCAATTGCGCGAAGGCTGCACGGCGGACGAACTGGAAATCATCGCTTACATGAAGGCCCGGATCGGCGGTTACAAGGCGCCAAAATCCGTCTCCTTCACCGATGCATTGCCGCTGTCGCCGGTCGGCAAAGTGCTGCGCCGCCAGGTGCGCGACCGGGTCAGGCAACAGCGCGAAGCACATGACGAGAACGATACGAAGGGGAACAAACCATGACCACGCACAAGACCTTCCGGGTCGAGCGCCGCTTGAACTTCGGGCTGGAACACGAATTGGCCAGCCGTGGTGGCTTGCAGCGGGTGATGACACCGCTGGACTGGAGCAGCATTCCCGCGCAGGTGCGCATGGCCGATGAACTGGGCTATGACGTGCTGCTGTCGGCGGAGGTGCCTTCCGATCCTTATCTGCCGCTGGCGCTCGCCAGCCAGGTGCCGTCGAAGATGACGTTGGGTACCGGCATTGCCGTGGCGCTTTCGCGCAGCCCCACATCGACCGCCTATACCGCATGGGAAATGCAGCGCATGTCCGGCGGGCGTTTCATGCTGGGCCTCGGTTCGCAGGTCAAGCCGCACATCGAGCGGCGCTTCGCGATGCCGTGGTCGGAGCCGGCCAAGCGGATGAAGGAATACATCCAGGTGGTGAAGGCATGCTGGCACACTTGGCAGACCGGCGAGCCGTTCGGCTTCGAAGGCGATATCTACCAGGTCAACCTGATGCCGCCGAGCATGTGCCTGCCGCCTCAGAAAAACCCGAACATTCCAGTGCAATTGGCGGCAGTTGGAGAAATGATGCTGCGCGTGGCCGGTGAAGTCTGCGAAGGCGTGCGCCTGCATGATTTCTGTTCGCGCAAGTACGTCCACGACATCGCCATCCCGAATTTGCGCAAGGGCTTTGAGCGTTCGGGCCGCGACGAAGCCGCTTGGAAGGCATTCGAGATCACCGGCGGCGGCATGATCGCCACCGCTGCCGACGAGGATGCCTTGCGCAAGGAAGTACTCGACCTGCGCAAGCGCCTAGCCTTCTATGCTTCGACGCCAGCCTACCGGTTGCAACTGGAAGCCGAAGGCTACGGCGACCAGGCCGAAAAGCTGACCGCATTGTCCAAGCAGGGAAAATGGGCAGAAATGCTGGACGTGTTCACCGAGGAAATGGCGCATTGCTACGCCGCCATCGGCACTCATGACCAGATTGTCCAGCGCATCCGTGAGCATTTCGACGGTGTCAGCACCGTGCAGTTCTCCATGCCGTTGCAGACCGAAAGCGACAAGGGGCTGCTGCGCGAACTCATCCAGGATCTCAAGTCCTGACCCGCAACGTGGTGAATCACATGAACGAAAATCCTCTTTCCCTCAAGGGGCGTATTGCCCTCGTCACCGGCGCCGGGCAGGGCGTTGGCCGCCAGGTTGCGCTGACACTGGCGGTCAATGGCTGCGATACGGTTCTGGTGAACGATTATTTCGCCGACCGCGCCGAAGCCGTGGTTGCGGAAATCAAGGCGGCTGGCGGTAACGCAATTGCAGCAGTGGGTGACGTCACCCAGTTCGACGCCGTTTCGGCCTGGTTGCCGGAAGCTGTCGCCAAAGCCGGTGGCCTGCACATCGTCGTCAACAATGCCGGCAACGCCGGGCCGCAGGGCGACGCCAGCAGTCAGCCGAAGTTCTGGAACACCGATCCGCAGGACTGGGATCGCTGGTTGGCGACCAATCTCTACGGCGTGCTCAATGTCTGCCGGATGGCATTGCCGGGCATGATCGAAGCGAAAACCGGCGGCAGCATCATCAACGTGATCTCCGATGCCGGCCGCGTCGGTGAACCCGGTCTTGCGGTGTATTCCGGCGCCAAGGGCGGCGTGGCCGCGTTCACCCGTGCGCTGGCCAAGGAGGTCGGCCGCCACGGCATTCGCGTCAACAATGTTGCGCTGTCGGCGATCCGCACCCCGGGTGTTGCCGCACTCCTCGCCGATCCGGAGGTTTACAAGAAGATCGTCCGCGCCTATCCGTTGGGCCGCGTCGGCGAGCCGGAGGATCCGGCCAACCTGATCCTGTTCCTGGCCTCGAACGCCAGCACCTGGATCACCGCCCAGACCTATCCGGTCAACGGCGGCTACGCGATTTCGCAATGACCCTTTGCAGCGTGTTCGAGCGGATATGGCGATTGCATGACGAATGCGGTCCGCGTCAGGTTGAAGGCGAGCGCATCGCGCAGCACGGAATTGACTGCGAACGGTGGGCCGCGATGGAAACCATCGCCCGTATCGGAATTCACCAAGAGGCATGACAGGCATGAGCAACAACGACAAGCAAACCATCGCGGTACTGGGCGGCACCGGCAAGGAAGGCGGCGGCCTGGCCCTGCGCTGGGCGCACAAGGGCCACAAGGTGATTCTGGGCAGCCGTTCCGCTGAACGTGCGCAGGAAGCGGCCGATGCGATGAATGCAACCCTGGGCACGTCACAAGTGCGCGGTGCGGACAATGCAACCGCCACTGCCGAAGCCGACATCGTCGTGCTGGCCGTGCCTTTTGCCGCACAACAACCGACGGTGCTGGACGTGCGCGAGCATCTTGCCGGCAAGATCCTGATCGACGTGACCGTACCGCTGGTGCCGCCGAAGGTCAGCCGCGTGCAGTTGCCAGGCGGCGGCTCGGCAGTGGAAGCGGTGCAGAAGCTGCTGGGCGAAAGCGTGCGCGTGGTGTCGGCGTTCCAGAACATTTCCGCGCATCACCTCACCCATCTGGACGAGGACATCGAGTGCGACGTGCTGGTCTGCGCCGACGATGCCGCCGCCGCCGACGAAGTGATCGAACTGGCGCGGGAAATCGGTCTGCGCGCGTGGAACGCCGGCCCGCTGTGCAATTCGGTGGTCGCCGAGGGACTGACCTCGGTGTTGATCGCGCTGAATCGCAAGTACAAGGTGCCGGGGTCGGGAATCCGCATCACCGGCATCTGACGGCAGGGCTTGCCGGCCCGCATCACAGCCGGGACACTGTGCGGAATGGTTTGACAGCCAAGTGAAAACCGAGCCAATGAACACCTTGCACCCTTCGCATGCCTCGCTGATCGAACAGCCGTTGGCCGAACTGATGCCGTGCGCAGAAGCGACAACGCTGGCGGGCTTCGGCCCGGTGGTCAGCTATTCGCGCAAGGTGTTCATCCCACTGACCCAACTGTGCCGGGACGTCTGCCATTACTGCGTGTTTGCGCAGCGGCCCAAGCAGTTGCATGCGCCATATCTGGAACTGGACGAGGTTGAAGCGATCGCTCGTGCCGGCGATGCCGCCGGTTGCCGCGAAGCCTTGTTCACCCTTGGCGACAAGCCGGAACTGCGCTATCGCGCAGCACGCGAATGGCTCGATGAGCGCGGTTACGCCAGCACCATTGATTATCTGGTCGCGGCGGCACGCCGTGTGCGCGAAGCCACCGGCTTGCTGCCGCACATCAACGCCGGGGTGATGACCAGCGAAGACTACGACCGGCTGCGTCCGCTCGCGCCGTCGATGGGTCTGATGCTGGAATCGCTGTCCGAGCGGTTGTGCCAGCGCGGCGGCGCGCATTTCGGCTCGCCCGACAAAGCCCCGGCGGTGCGGCTGGAGAGCATCCGTCTGGCGGGCGAGCGTCGGATTCCGTTCACTACGGGCTTGTTGATCGGTATTGGCGAAACCCGCGCCGAACGACTGGAGGCATTGCAGGCCATTGCCGAGCTGCATGCGCGCTACGGCCATATCCAGGAAGTCATCATCCAGAATTTCCGTGCCAAGCCCGGCACGGTGATGGCCGACGCGCCCGAGCCGTCGCTGGACGAACACCTGTGGACGATTGCCGCCGCACGCATGATTCTGGGGCCGGAGATGAGCATCCAGGCGCCGCCCAACCTGCACGACCGCGCCCATGTCGGCGCGCTGATCCGGGCCGGCGTCAACGATTGGGGCGGGGTGTCGCCGGTCACGCCCGACCACGTCAATCCCGAAGCGCCGTGGCCGCATCTGGAAGTGCTGGAAACGGACACCGCAGCGGCCGGGCGCGTGTTGCGGCAACGGCTGACGGTTGGCCCGGCGATGGCGCGCGACCCGCAGCGCTGGATTGATCCGGCCCTGCATGCGCCGGTGCGTCGCGCCATTGATGCGCAGGGACTGGTGCGCGAGCAGGATTGGCACACCGGCACCGGCGAACTGCCGCCCTTGTCGATGCCCGTCGTGCAAACTGCGGCCGACCCTTTCATCGCTCATGCCTTGCAACGGGCGGAACGCGGGCAGCGATTGGACGAGCGCGACATTGCGCGCTTGTTCACCGCGCAGGAGCGCGACCTGGAACGGGTCGTGTCGCTGGCCGACCAATTGCGCCGGGATCGCATCGGCGATCAGGTCACCTACGTCGTGAACCGCAACATCAACTACACCAATATCTGTCTGTACAAGTGCGGTTTCTGCGCCTTCTCCAAGGGCAGCCCGCGTTCGGAACGCGGCCCAGCCTACAACATCGACCACACCGAAATTGCACGCCGGACCGTGGAAGCAGCCGAACGCGGCGCCAGCGAAGTCTGCCTGCAAGGCGGCATCCACCCGAGTTTCGACGGCAACACCTACTTGGGCATCGTGCGTGCGGTGAAGCAGGCGGTGCCGGAGATGCACGTGCATGCGTTTTCGCCGCTGGAAGTGCAGCACGGTGCAACCACGCTGGGCCTGTCGCTGCACGAATATCTCGCACGCTTGCGCGATGCCGGGCTTGCCAGCCTGCCCGGCACGGCGGCGGAAGTACTGTCCGATCCGGTACGCGCGCAGATCTGCGCCGACAAACTCACCTCCGACGAATGGCTGGCGGTGATCCGCGCCGCGCACGAAGTCGGGCTGCGCACCACCGCGACGATCATGTTCGGCCATGTCGATGGCTATGCCGATTGGGCAACGCACTTGGTGCGCATCCGCGATTTGCAACTGGAAACTGGCGGTTTCACCGAGTTCGTGCCGCTGCCCTTCGTGCACATGGAAGCGCCGATGTGGCGCAAGGGCCTGGCGCGTTCCGGCCCGACTTGGCGCGAGGTTCGGCTGATGCATGCCATTGCACGCATCGTGTTCCACCGCAGCATCGACAATATCCAGGCCAGTTGGGTGAAGTTGGGCATCGAAGGCGTGGCGGCGTTGCTGGACGGTGGCGTCAACGACCTGGGCGGCACGTTGATGGACGAATCCATCACACGCGCCGCCGGCGGCGCGAACGGTCAGCTTTGCGATGAGAGCACGATGCAGGCCATCGCGGACAGGGCGGGGCGTCCGCTGGTGCGCCGCTCCACGCTGTATGGTGCGGCACCGGTGCTGGCCGGGTATTGTTGAGTTCGTTGCCGATCATGCTGCAAATCCTGCCGATATCCGGCCTGCCGGAATTCCAGCCGAACGATGACGTCGGCGCATTGATCGCTGAACGCCTTCGCATGGGCGTCCCGGCATTGGAACCGGGCGACGTCGTCGTGGTCACGCAGAAGATCGTGTCCAAGGCCGAAGGCCGCTTCGTGCGGCTTGAAGATGTCGTGCCTTCAACGCAGGCCATCGCGTTGGCGGCGGAAACGAACAAGGATCCCGCGCTGGTCGAACTGGTGTTGTCCGAATCCAGCGCCGTGATCCGCACGGCACCGAACGTGCTGATCACACGCCACCGCAGCGGCCATGTGATGGCCAATGCCGGTATCGACGCTTCCAACATCGGCCCGGATCGCAGCGGCCAGGTGCTGTTGTTGCCAAAGGACGCGCATGCCAGCGCCGCAAACATTCGCTCGGCCATCCAGCAGCACAGCGGCATCGCGCCGGCGGTACTGGTTTGCGACAGTTTTGGCCGGCCGTGGCGGATGGGCACGGTCAACATCGCCATTGGCTTGGCCGGCATGCCGGCCGTTGTTGACCAGCGCGGTGATCGTGATCGCAACGGGCGCGAGTTGCAGGTCACTCAGATTGCCGTCGCCGATGCCATCGCCGCCGCTGCCGGATTGGTGATGGGCGAGGCCAGCGAAGGATTGCCCGTGGCCATCGTGCGTGGGTGGAAGCCGAATGCATCGGATCGCACCAGCGACGCACTGCTGCGTCCCATCGAACAGGATCTTTTCACATGAGTGGCAGTGCAAATGGCGGCGTGGTGGTGCTGTCCGGCGGCGTTGGTGGCGCAAAACTGGTTGATGGCCTGCATCGCCTGCTGCCTGCCGGGTCGTTGACCGCCATCGTCAACACCGGCGATGACTTCGTCCATCTCGGCTTGCCGGTATCGCCGGACATCGACACCATTCTCTACACCTTGTCGGAGAAATCGAATACCGAACTGGGCTGGGGCCGCCAGGGCGAAACCTGGAGCTTCATGGAGGCGATCAAGTCACTCGGCGGGCCGGATTGGTTCCGTCTCGGCGATGGCGACTTGGCCTTGCACGTCCTGCGCAGCATGGCGCTGGCGTCGGGCGAATCGCTGTCGTCGATCACTGCGCGTTTTTCCCGTGCATGGAATCTGCATCTGGACATTATCCCGATGAGCGATGCGCCGGTGGGCACCGTGCTGGACACTGACGAAGGCATGCTGGCGTTCCAGGATTATTTCGTTCGCCGACGTTGCGAGCCGAAGGTGCGTTCCATCCGCTTTGAAGGCCGTGCAGCGGCCACGCCGCCACCGCGCGCGCTGGATGCCATCGCCGAAGCCGAACTGCTGGTCATTGCGCCTTCAAACCCCTGGCTGAGCATCGATCCGATCCTGTCGATTGCACCGCTGCGCCATGCCTTGGAGCAGCGACAAGCGCCGCTGATCGCGGTATCGCCGCTGGTGCGCAACCAGGCAGTGAAAGGGCCAACTGCCAAGTTGATGGGTGAGCTGGGCATCGAAGTCTCCAACCACGGCATTGCCACACATTACCGTGGCTTGCTGGATGGCCTGCTGGTGCATGGTGATGACGATGCGCCCGTCGAGCTGGCCATCGCGCGTACCGATACCTTGATGCACAGTGCCGAAGATCGTATTCGCGTCGCGACGGCGGTGCTGGAATTCGGGCGGAAGCTGCGCCAATGACCAGCTGGACGATCTGCGTGCCGATCAAGTCCGGCACTGCCGGCAAGAGCCGCCTGAGTGCAGCGCTTTCCGTCGATCAACGCGCCGAACTGGTTGAGCGCATGGCGCGCCATGTGCTGGACACGGCCGCAAAGGTACGCGGCATTGATCGTGTGCTGGTGCTTTCCACGCAAAGGCCCACCTGGTGGGACGGCACATGGGCAGAAGCGCAGCCGCCCGAAGGCGACTTGAACGCACACTTGCAGCAGTGGCGTGCTGGATTCGGCAGCGACCCTTGCCTGATCCTGCATGCCGATCTTCCCGGCGTGACCGTGGCGGAAATCGAAGCGTTGCTCGACGCGGCCAACCGTTCCGGCATTGCCATGGCCACCGACGAAGCCGGGCAGGGCAGCAATGCGCTGGCCATCGCCGATGGTCGCTCGTTCGTTTTCGAATTTGGTTCCGAGAGTCGATCACGGCATTGCACACGCAACCCGGACATGACGGTGTTGCAACTCCCCGGTTTGGCGGCCGATGTTGACCTGCCGATGGATGTCGATCGCGTTCTGCCCGAAGCGCAGTGCACTGCGTCGGTGCTGCGCCACTGATCGGCGCTTGAATCCAAGCGGTCGATCCATTGCCGGGTTTCCGCCGAGGTATGCCACTGAGTAGCTTTTGGGTTGCGGAAATGATTTGAAGTTCATTTTTTGGCAGCTCGCGGGCTACAATATGACTTGTTAAGTGGTATCCTTTGGGCTACAAGATTGACTCTAATTGTCATTTTTGATGCTTAAGGGATACATATGACCACCCTTGCCGATATCGCTGAACTGCTCAAGGAGGCGCGCCGCGAGACTGGCCTGTCCCAGGATGAGCTGGCCCGCCGCGCCGGTGTGGCGCGCACGACGCTGGCGCGCATGGAAACCCTGGCCAAGGGCGACATGAGCGTGTCGGCCCTGGTTCGATTGCTGGAGGCGGCGGGGTTTGATCTGCGTGTGGTGAAAGCAGGCCACGCACGCACGGTGGAGGACATCCTGGCTGAGCAACGTCAGGAGAGCGGGGCGTGAAGCTTGATGTCCATGTCTGTGGCCGACAGGTCGCAAAGCTCTATCGCGAGCGGGACGAGTATGTCCTGAAGTACGGTCCCGGTGTCGATGCCGCCGATTTCGTCAGCTTGACCATGCCTGTCCGTGAGGCAGCTTGGTGCTGGCCTCGGGATCTGCACCCCTTCTTCCGGCAGAATCTGCCGGAGGGCTACTTGTTGAACGTCATCCGCGAGGCGTTCGGACCGCTACTCGACGGCACCGACCTCTCGCTTCTCGCCGTGGTCGGCGGCACAGGCATCGGTCGGGTGGCGGTGACGCCGGAAGGGGGTGCCCCCGGAGTAGAGGTCGAGCCGCTCGACGTGGCGGATCTGCTCGCTGGGCAGAACACGGCCGAACACTTCGCCGCGCTGGTTCGCCGCTATGCACGCGCCTCCATCTCGGGGGCGGTGCCCAAGTTCATCGCTCCCGATGCCGACGCCAATGGCGTTGCCGCCCCGATGGGCAAGCCCACCTTGCGAACGGCCCGCTACATCATCAAGGGATCGGACGACAACACGCCGTACCTGGGATTCAACGAGTTCCATTCCATGCGCGTGCTCGCGCGCCTGAATGTCATTCCCGTCGCGCGGACACGCATGTCCGACGATGGCCGGCTGCTGGTCGTTGAACGTTTTGACGTGGACGAGGAGGGTAGGCCGACTCATGGCGTCGAAGACGCTTGCGGCCTGTTGGGTCTTCCGCCACACGAGAAGTACGCCACCACCATGGAAAAGGTATTCAAGGCGACGATGGCCTACGTACCGGCCGCACTGGCGCGCTCGCAGCGGGAACACCTTGGCTGGCACATCCTGGCGAATCATGTCGTGCGCAATGCCGACTGCCACGCCAAGAACATCGCGCTTTGCTACACCTCGCTTGCGGATGTGGCCTATACACCGATTTACGACATCGTGACCACGCAGGCTTACCCCCGATATGCGGCCAACCCGCCCGGCCTGTCGATTGATGGGCGCAAGACCTGGGCGGCAGGCAAGGGGCTGGAGCGTTTTTTCAATACGCGTCTGGGTATCGCACCGCGACAATATGCGGGCATGGTCGAGCAACTGTGCGACTCGGCGGTTGCGACCGGTCACGAAGTGATCGAGGCGGCCAGGAACGAATCGCGATGGCGCGACATCGCCAAGCACATGGTGCATGCCTGGAATGAAGGAATGGCATCCTTGCGCGACACGAAGATATCCGTGAGCGTCCACGGACTCAGCGCAGCGATCGAGGCGGCGGGCTTCTCGGATCCGCCATTGCCCCAGACCCGGGGAGAGGTCATCGGGCGTTCGGAACTGCTGGCGACACGACGTAAACGCACTTCCGGTCAAGGCTCGAGACGGAGTGAGGTGCGCAAGTCAGATGTTGATTGATCGAACAAGCATGGATCGATCAGTTTGAGGTGGTAACCGGCACCCAGCCCGAAGCGCCACGGTAAAGCGGCAGGGCGATCTCGTCGACGAATGTGGGGAGGTCGATTTCTTCCCTGTCGAACAGCGCTTGGTCTCGCAGCACCCGGATTGGCGCATAGATGACGGCCGAGGAAAGGGGATTGGGTCCCAGTTCTCCCGCGCGCTGTGCGGGCTGGATGACGTGGCTGCCGATGAGGCCGGCGATTCTTTCGCTGGATGCGTGGATGAGCGCCAGCGTTTCGGGCTTTGCCTCGCCGGCTACGCCGCGATAGCACGCGAGACTCAAGACGGAGCCGCCGCGGCCCTGAGCATCGGCGTACCAAGCGATAAGATCACTGCGCAGCGACCCGGTGGGCGGCGGCGGCACGAAGGCGTCGAGCACGGAAAACATCGCGTCATAGACCATCGTTGCACGGTCAGGAAAGCGACGATAAAGAGCGGGCTTGCCCACGCCCGAGGCGCGGGCGATGCCGGCGAACGTGACCGAGGCATACCCGGATTTATGGACTTGTTCCATCACCGTCTTGCGGATGGCCTGCAATACCTGCTCGGCAGTACGCCGCGACACAACGGAAGACATCTACCACGCACCCCGGGACATGACCGGCAATTCATTGCCAGTCTGGAATATATCTTTTGATTTCAATTTGTTGCAAGCGATTTTGTACCCGGCACGAAGGTGCTGCAGTGCAGCTTGATGGTGTTGCTTCTGGATGCTATCTAGTTACTTTGAGTAACTAGTGGGTTACTCAAAGATACCCCGCCGGATCACAGGCTGGCAGCAGCGTCCAAAACCTCGAGGGAGAAGCAACATGACCTACAAATACATTGGTGGTCCGCCGGAATACGCCTACCGCAAGTCGCCGAAGTTCAAGGCCAACGTCGCCGACCATGAATCGATTATCCCGCCGCGCTCGTTCGACGAATACAAGGAACGCCTTGCACCCGCGTGGGAACTCAACCGTACCGAGGACGGCATCCTCACCGCCAAGTGGTGGACCCAGGGCAAGGAGATGCAATACGGCGTCGGTGCGCACCGGGGTTGGTCCCAGCTCTTCCAGGAAGTACATCAGGATCCGGATACCGAAGTGCTCATCATCGGCGGCTGGGGGGATGTCTACCTGAAGGGGATGCTCACCAAGATGGCCGATGAGCGGGCCAATATGCCGTGGTGGGCGTATGAGCACATGTATTGCGATGGCACCGACTACATGGAGGCACTGGTCAACCTGCGCATCCCGACAATCGGCGTGATCAATGGTTTCGCGCCGCACTCCGAGGTGGCGTTGCTCTGCGACATCACGATCATGGCGGAAGACGCCGTCATCGTCGATCCACATTTCGGCGTGGGCGGCATCCCCGGTGATGGCATCCAGCTCGTGCTGCAGAAGCTGCTGGGCATCAAGCGCGCGAACTACGCCATGGCCACGATGCAGAAAATCACTGCACAGCAAGCCCTTGAATGGGGGCTGGTCAGCGAAGTGCTGCCGCGCGACAAGATCTACGAGCGCGCGCAGGAGCTGGCCCAGGGTTTCATGCAGAAAGATCGGCAGATGCGCCGCCTCACCAGCGAAATCTTCAAGGAGCCGTGGCGCGAACACTTCGCCAAGTACCTGCGCACCAACTTCGCCCGCGAGATGTGGAGCTTCTTCTTCAACGACAAGCTTGACCACGACAGCGCCTCGGAGTTGATGCCCAAGGACGAGGGTGCGGCTGGATCCTGAGCCGTTTCCCATTGTCGCTTTGCCAAGCGCTGGGCATGGAGATCCAGCGCAGTCGGCAGTAAGCCGCCTGCGGGCGGCCAGTAAACATCATGAAAAATCATCATCCACTGAATTTGCGAGTTGCCTGGGAGGGTAAATCCATGAAGAGGAACAAGCTGTTCTGCGCGCAGCGCAGGGTGTTGCAGGGCATGTTGATCGGTGGCGCGATGCTGTCGCTGGGCGCACAGGCGCAGGAGGCGGCCACGGAGCAGAAAGACTCCGATGCTCAGACCAGCGCCACGAACAAGAAGATCGCCGAACTCGACAGCGTGATGGTCACCGCGCAGCGGCGTTCGGAGCGTCTGCAGGACGTGCCGATCTCGATCACCGCGATCGGTTCGGAAGAACTGGCGCTGCGCAACGTCAACGACCTGAAATCGCTCACCGCCACGGTGCCGGGCTTGCTGATTCCGTCGCCCGGTGGCCCCACCGGTACCAGCCAGATCGCATTGCGCGGCGTCTCCGGCTTGTTGCCGACCGCCGGCACCTCGCAGGGCGTGCCCATCTATCTCGATGGCATTTTTCTGTCCCGGCCGGAGTCTGGCTTGTTTGCGCTGGATGATGTCGAACGCATCGAAGTATTGCGTGGCCCGCAAGGCACCTTGTACGGGCGCAACTCGACCGGTGGTGCGATCAACATCATCACCCGTGAGCCTGGTGAGGAGGTGCATGGCGGCTTTGATCTGAGCCTCGGCAATTACGCGGCCAAGAACTTCAAGGGCTCGTTGAGCGGTCCGCTGGGTGGTGGCTTTTCCGCAGGTATTTCGACGGCCATCAGCAACCACGATGGCTATTTCACCAATGAGGCCACCGGCCACGACCTGGAAGGCCGCGACACCTACACCATTCGCGGCAAGCTGCGCTATGCCTCGTCCGAAGATGCGTTCACCGCATTGCTGTCGGCCGATCAATCCCGGTCGAATTCGAGTACGGTCTATCAGAACCTGTACAGAACCACGGGCTACGTCGGCTTGGGCGATCCGTACGTCGTCCAGATCGATCCGGCGACCGAGTCGCGCCTGCACATGGATTCCCGCTCCAAGGGCGTCGGCCTGACCATGACCTATACGCCGAGCGAGCATGTTTCCTTCACTTCGGTCACGGGCTGGCGGGAATTCAACAGCCGGTCGTTGTTCGATCTTGATTCCACCAATGGCAACGTAGGCGGCCCGCTTGGCCTCGTGTCCAAGGGCAAGAACGATGTCGAGACCTTCAACACCGAATTGCGCAGCACGCTGACCTACGATCGCTTCCGCGCCACGATTGGTGCGACCTACTACAGTGAAGACCAAACCATCGCACTCGGATCGGAGAACTCGGTTCTGGTGCTGCCTTACAATTTCCCGCTCAGCACTTCCGAACTAAAGGCGATGGCGGTGTTCGCCCAGGCGGAATACGACCTGGCAGAACAGTTCACCCTGGTCGGCGGCCTGCGCTGGAACCGCGAAGACCGTAACTATGTCGTCGATTACACCGGTCGTGGCGCGCCGGCACCCTTGGATGGCAATGTCAAGGACACCGCGCTGATTCCGTCGGCCGGCATCAATTACAAGCTCTCGCCGGACGTGTTGTTCTACCTGAAGTACAGCAATGGCTATCTGGCACCGGGCTACAACGTGAGTGCCGGCCCGGGGAATCCTGTCGGCACATTCGGTGCGGAAAACCTGGATACCTATGAACTCGGCGTCAAGTCGCAGTTCCTGGATCGCCGCCTGACCTTCAACGCAGCCGCCTTCCATACGCGCTATGAAGACGTGCAGGTGCGCGTCACCGTCGCTGCGGGTATTGGCCAGGTGCTCAATGCCGCGCAGGCCACGATCAATGGCGTGGAAACCAGTCTGAGCTATGCCACCGGCACCGGCTTGACCTTGTCCGGGCACCTGACCTGGATGGATGCCACCTACGACGAATTCTGCGAGGCGGCTGTAGGCAATACCTACTACCAGGCCAATGACCCGCTGTGTTCGCCGGGTGTCATCGACCGTTCGGGCAACCGGCTCAACCAGTCGCCGGAATGGCAGGGTGGCGTATCGCTGGGCTATTACCGGGCTGTTGGCGACCGGAATTCGTTGCAGTTCAACCTCAGCTACAACACGACCAGCAATGTCTATTTCGCACCGGCCAATGTCGATGCCTTCAGCAGTGGGCGGATGGAGCGGCTGGATGCGCGGGTCGGCCTGCAATTGGGTGATGGCCCGGAAGTCTATGTGTATGCCAACAACCTGACCGATGCCTGGAATACCGACTACATGATCGGCAGTTCCGCGCCGCTGATCCTGCATCACGTATCCGATCCGCGCACCTATGGCTTGGGCGTTCGCTATCGTTTCTGAGGGCAGATGATGAGCGCTGCCGGTGATCAGGGCATCCCGGCAGCCACATGGGCAGGCCACGCAAGTTGGCCTGCCCATTTTCCAATTCGTTGGCTGGGGAGATAATCGGACCGAAGCGAGTTCCGATGCCAGAACACCGGGTTCGATCATGCCCACCACAAGGATCCCCGATAGATGCTCTCCCCCTGCCTGCGCCTGGCCGTGACCGCCGGGATTCTTGTACTTGCTGCCTGTTCGAAGTCAGAAACGCCGGAGCCGGTGCCAAGCCTGACAGTCTCGGTGGCGACGCCGCAACGCGACACCATCGTGCGCGACGTGGTCGCCTCCGGCGCGGTGGCCGCGTGGGAGGAAGTGTCGGTCGGGGTGGAGCTGTCCGGCTTGCGCGTGGCCGGTGTCGATGTCGAGGTCGGCAGTGTGGTGAAACGCGGCGACGTGCTGTTGCGGCTGGACGCGCGTACCCAAGATGCGCGACTGGCCGAGACCGAGGCCGCGGTCGCCGAAGCCAGGGCCAATCTGGAAGTGGCCGAGCGCAAGCAGCGCCGCCTCGACGAGCTGGCCGCACAAAAACTGGTCTCGCAGCAGGAAGCCGATGAAGCCCGCGCCGCGCGCAGCAGTGCACGCGCAAGGTTGGATACCGCCGTCGCCAGTCGCGATTCGATGAAGGTGCAGCGCGATTTCACCGTGGTGCGCGCGCCGGTGGACGGCGTGGTATCCGCGCGCAGTGTGCAACCGGGCCAGGTGGTCAGTGCCGGCACCGAGCTGCTGCGCCTGATCCGCGACGGTCGCCTGGAATGGCGCGCTGAACTGGCCGAGGCCGATCTGTTGCAGGTGGCTGAAGGCGGCGAGGTATTTGTGCGTTCGCCCGCCGGTGGCGAAGTGGCTGGCCGCATCCGCCGGGTTTCGCCGGCGCTTGATGTGCAGCGGCGCATCGGCACGATCTACGCCGACCTGCCGAAGCCAGGCGCATTGCGTGCCGGCATGTTCGCGCAGGGGCGGATCGTGCTTGGTCAGGCCAGCGCGTTGCTGGTCCCGCAGGATTCGGTCGTGCGCCGCGATGGCCGCGCCTATGTGTTCGTGGTCGGCGGCGACAGCCGCGCGCAGGAACGCAGTGTGGAGACCGGCGGCAGTTTCGACGGGCGGATCGAAGTGCGCAGTGGCCTGAAGGGTGACGAGCGCGTGGTATCCCGTGGTGCCGGCTTCCTTGGCGATGGCGATCTGGTGCGCGTGGTGGACGGTACGGCTGCTGCGGCGACGAAAGACGCGGGGCGCTGACATGAACATCTCGGCCTGGTCGATCCATCGCCCGCTGCCGGCGATTCTGATCTTCATCCTGCTTGCCTTCGCCGGCCTGATGTCGTTCCAGCGCCTGCCGGTGTCCAAGTTTCCGGATCTGACCGTGCCGGTTGTGACCGTCGTCGTCGCCCTGCCCGGTGCCAGTCCAAGCACGCTGGAGACTCAGGTCACGCGCAAGGTCGAGGATGCAGTGTCCAGCATCGCCGGCATCGATGAGCTGGTCTCGACGGTGGGCGAGGGCGTGTCCACCACCATGATTACTTTCGATCTGGGCCGTGATGGCAACCTGGCCAAGGACGAAGTGCGCGATGCGGTCGAGCGCATCCGCATCGACCTGCCCACCGAGGTGCAGCCGCCAATTGTCTCGCTGCTCAGCATCGCCGGTGAAGACATCCTCACTTTCGCGGTCACCGCCGATGGATGGAGCGAGGAGGAGCTGAGCTGGTTCATCGACGATACCGTGTCCAAGCGCCTGTTTGGCTTGTCCGGGGTCGGTGCGGTGCGCCGGATCGGCGGGGTGGATCGCGAGATCCGGGTCGAACTGCGGCCCGAGGCGGTGCAGGGCTTCGGCGTCAGCCCGGCGATGTTGTCGCAGCAACTGGCACGCATCCAGCAGGAGCAACCGGGTGGGCGCACCACCGTCGGCGGCGGCGAGCAATCGGTGCGCACCCTGGGCACGGCGTCCGAGCCGGCGGAACTGGCCGACTACCCGATCTTTGTCCCGGACGGGCGCACGCTGCGCCTGTCCACCTTGGCCGACGTGCAGGACGGCCACGCCACGCTGGCGCAGATGGCCGCGTTGAATGGCAAGACGGTGGTCGGCTTCGCGGTGCAGCGTGCGCTCGGCTCCAGCGAAGTCGATGTGGGCATTGCGGTGCGCGCCAGCATCGAGGCACTGGCCCGCGAGCAGCCGCGCCTGCACGTCATCGAGGTGGCCTCCATCGTCGAGGAGGCCGAAGACTCCTTCACCGCATCCATGCACATGTTGTGGGAGGGCGCGTTGCTGGCGGTGCTGGTGGTATGGCTGTTCCTGCGCGACTGGCGCGCGACCTTCATTTCCGCCGTGGCGCTGCCACTGTCGATCATTCCTACCTTCGCGGTGATGTACTGGTTCGGCTTCAGTCTCAACATGATCACCTTGCTGGCGTTGGCCGTGGTGGTCGGCATCCTGGTGGACGATGCGATCGTGGAGGTGGAAAACATCGACCGCCACCTGCGCATGGGCAAGACCCCGCGCCAGGCCGCGCTGGAGGCGGCCGACGAGATCGGCCTGGCGGTGGTCGCCACTTCCTGCACGCTGGCGGCGGTGTTCATCCCGGTGGCGTTCATGCCGGGCATTCCCGGCAAGTTCTTCCGCGAATTCGGCTGGACCGCGGCGGCGGCGGTGCTGTTCTCGCTGCTGGTGGCGCGCCTGATCACGCCGATGATGGCCGCGAAGATGCTCAAGCCGCTGCCTGAACACAAGCAAGACTCGCGGCTGATGCGCTGGTACCTGAAGTGGGCCGACCGCGCGTTGCGCCATCGCGGACGCACGCTGGGGTTGGCGCTGGGCCTGTTCGTGTTGTCGATGGCGATGGTGCCGTTGCTGGACAGCAGCTTCATCCCGGCCAGCGATGGCGCGCAAAGCAACCTGGTGGTCGAACTGGCACCGGGCAGTTCATTGCAGTCCACGCGCACTGTGGCCGAGGAAGTGCGCGCGCTGATCACCGACATCCCGGAAATCGAGCATGTGTTCACGGTGGTTGGTGTTAGCGGTGGTAGTGGTGCTGCCGACGACCTGTCGGCCAGCGAAGTGCGCAAGGCCAGCCTCACCCTCCGCTGGAAGCCGGAACGCAAGCTCAGCCAGCAACAACTGGAGAACGAGGTGCGCAACCGGCTGGTCGGCCTGTCCGGTGTGCGCATTTCCTTCCGCGGGAGCGAGCCCGGGCGTGCATTGCAACTGGTGTTGGCCGGCGACGATCCGATGGCGCTGGCGCGCGCCTCGCGCGAGATCGAGCGCGATGTCCGCCAGTTGCCGGGGTTGGGCACGGTCACCTCGACTGCCGCGCTGGTACGCCCGGAGGTGATCGTGCGCCCGGACCCGGCGCGCGCGGCCGACCTCGGCGTATCCACGGCCGACATTGCCGCAGCCACCCGCGTGGCCACCCGTGGCGATTACCAACAGTACCTGCCCAAGCTCAACCTGTCCGAGCGTCAAGTGCCGATACGCGTGCAACTGGCCGAGGATGCGCTGTCCGATCCGGCCCTGCTGGGCCAGTTGCGCGTGCCCACCGCCAGCGGCGGCAGCGTGCCGCTGGCCGCGGTGGCGCACATCGAAACCGACAGCGGGCCTTCGCAGATCGACCGCTTCGGCCGCCACCGCAACGTCACCATCACCGTGGATCTCAACGGCCAGCCGCTGGGCGATGTGGACCAGGCGATCAAGGCGCTGCCGTCGATGCGCAACCTGCCGGCCGGGGTGATACTGCAACCGGCCGGCGACACCAAGGTATTCGAGCAGATGTTCGCCGGCTTCATGATCGCGATGGTGCTGGGCATCTTCTGCATCTATGGCGTGCTGCTGTTGCTGTTCAACCATGCCAGCCAGCCGCTGACCATCCTGGTGGCGATACCGCTGGCGGCCGGTGGCGCCTTCGGTGCATTGCTGATCACCGGCATGGCCATCTCGCTGCCGGTATTGATCGGCCTGATCCTGCTGATCGGCATTGCAGTGAAGAACTCGATCCTGCTGGTGGACTATGCGGTGATCGCCGAACGCGAACTCGGCATGTCGCGCCATGAGGCATTGCTGGACGCCTGCCACAAACGTGCCCGCCCGGTGCTGATGACTACCCTGGCGATGGGTGCGGGCATGCTGCCGATCGCAATGGGCTTCGCGGCGGATTCCGCATTCCGCCAGCCGATGGCGATCACGGTGATCGGCGGCCTGATCACCTCCACCGTGCTGAGCCTGGTGGTGGTGCCGGCTGCGTTCACCTTGGTGGACGATCTTGAAGCCTGGCTGCTGCGCAAGTTGCAGCGCGAGTCACGGGCGAGCCATGCCTAGCCTGAGGGCGGAGCGTCAACTTTGACGCCCGCGCCGCGCCGCCGCGCCTTTCGGCGCACGGCCATCGGAAGCTTCGGGTACCCAGCCCGAAGCGCCGCGGAACAGCGGCAGCACAATGGCATCGACGAATGCCGGGATATCGACCAGTTCGCCTTCGAATACCGCCCGGTCGCGCATCAGGCGGCTCGGTGTGTAGATCGTTTCAGCATCGAGTGGGAGGGGGCCAAGTTCGCCACGCTGCCGTGCCGGTTCGATCACGTGCGTGCTTATTTTTTGCGCGATCGTGCGGCTTGATTTGCGGATCATCTCCAGGATCTGGTCGTTCGCTTCGCCGATCAGACCACGATAAGACGCCAGGCCGACGGCCGAAACGCGACTCTCCGCGCGGGTGTACCAGACGATCAAGTCGCTTCGAAGCGACCCGGTAGGCGCGGGGATTTCGAACTTCTCCGACGACGAGAGGATGGCGTCATAGACCATCGTCGCCCGGTCGGAATAGCGGCGGTAGAGCACTGGCTTCACGACGCCGGACCTGCGCGCGATGCCGGCAAAGGTGATGGAGGCGTAGCCGGATTCGATGAACTGTTCCCACACCGCTTTGCGGATGGCGTCCAACACCTGCTCCGCAGTACGCCGCTTCATGCTTGAAGACATCTGACACTCCCAATCAACGCCGAATTGCCAATTCCATGTGCATTTTGCAGTAGCGCGCAGCGAAGCGCGACCGGGAAACCATCGCGCCGGGCAGCGCAACGCACCTGCCAGCGCAGTGCAACCGCACGAGTGATTGCTCCCGCCTGCATCCGGTAACGACGCCGGCTGCGACATGCCTGACGTGGTTCACGCCAATCACGGGCCGGGCCAACCCGCGTCCCGCGCCCAGGCGATATATACCAGTCGGTAGAAAATGCTGCATAGCAACTTGAATATCGGAACCGGCAGTGTTATCAAGATACCCTAGGAATCTAAATAGATTCTCGAGGAATCTTGCGATGGTCGTGGATTGGCCGTGTGGCGTCCAGTGGAAGAGGTCGCATGGCCTGCTGGTTCCCGCAGCAAAGGCGGAATGGTTCAAGGCTTTCATAACCGAAAACTCAATCAGTGCTTGTGGATTGCCTGGGAGGGCAAGCTCATGAAAAGAAACGTGTTGTTTTGCGCGCAGCGCAGGGTGTTGCAGGGCATGTTGATCGGTGGGGCGGCGCTGTCCTTGGGCGCGCAGGCGCAGGAGGCGGGTACTCCGCCAGCCGAAACCCAGGCCACGGACAAGAAGATCGCCGAACTCGACAGCGTGATGGTCACCGCGCAGCGCCGCGCGGAACGCCTGCAAGACGTGCCGATTTCGATCACGGCGATCGGCTCGGAAGAACTTGCCTTGCGCCACGTCAACGATCTCAAGTCCTTGAGCGCCACGGTGCCTGGCTTGTTGATCGCCAAGGCAGTCGGCACCAACATCGTCGCGCTGCGTGGCGTGTCCGGCATGATGCCGGTTCCGGGCGCATCGCCCGGTGTGGCGATCTATCTTGATGGCGTCTATCTGGCCCGTCCGGAATCTGGATTCTTTGCACTGGACGACGTCGAACGCATCGAAGTGCTGCGTGGCCCGCAAGGCACGCTGTATGGCCGCAACTCCACCGGCGGTGCGATCAATATCATCACCCGCGATCCCGACGATGAAGTGCGCGGTGGTTTCGATCTGAGCCTGGGCAATTATTCGTCCCGCAATTTCAAGGGTTCGTTGAGTGCCCCGCTGGGCGGCGGGTTTTCCGCCGGCGTGTCGGCGGCCATCGAAGGCCGCGATGGTTACTTCACCAATCCGGTTACTGGCCACGATCTGGAGGGCCGCGACAGCTACACGATTCGTGGCAAGCTGCGCTATGCCTCGCCCGAAGGTGCGTTCGATGCCGTGCTGTCGGCCGATGAGGCCAGGGTGAAATCCAGCTCGGCCTACCAGGCACTGTACAGCGGTATGTCGCCGCTGAATGCGGTGTATGTCGGACTGGGTGCCCCGTATGAAGTGCCGGTGGATGCGGCAACCGAATCGCTGTTGCGCGTGGATGTTCGCACTTCAGGCGTTGGCCTGACGATGAATTACGCGCCCAACGAGAATGTCGCCTTCACGTCGGTCAGTGGATACCGAAAGTTCGAAAACATCGCGGTCAGCGATGTCGATGGCAGCGCAGGCACCGCCCTGCGTGCGATCGGCATGGAGCCGGTGCATATTTCCTACACGGACATTGTCCCGGCTATCAAGAGTGGCGAAATCGACGGCATGCTCGGCGCTTGCGTCGTGCCGTTCTGGCTGCAACTCCAGGATCACATCGAATGCGTCATCCGCGTCGGCTGCCCGCAGTCGGAGGACAGCTGGACGATCATGAACCTGGAAACCTACAATTCGCTGCCGGAAGATTTGCGCACCATCGTTATCGAAGAAATGCAGCAATGGTGGGCCGGCGAAAACCGGGTTGCCCGCGTGCAGCATGCCGTCAAGTTCTGGGATGACCTGCGCGAACGTACCGGCAAGCCGAGGGAAGTCCTGTTGTCGCCAGCCGAGCAGGCCTGGGTCAAGCAGCGCATGGAAACCGAGACCAATGCGGAATGGATCAAGCGGCAAGTCGCCGGCGGTTTCAAGGAAGCCGAGGCTTACTTGAACGAACTGATCGAACTGCGCGATTCCATTCTTGCCAGCGGAATCCCGCAGTATCCGGGCGAACCCATGCGCTGAGCGTGCTGAAATTTCGCTGGAAGAACGAATCCACCAACCCCTCTCCTGCCGGGAGAGGGGTTTCTTTTTCCGGTTTTGAATGGCGTCCACGCCGCTGCGATGGGTGGCGGCACTGGGTCCGGAACGGATGCGTTCCCTTCAGAAGGCCGTGCCGTGTGCATTCAGTCGCGTGAACACCGGCGATGCCATTCTGAGATTGCTGGGCAAGCGTCCGAAACTGACCGTATCGGAACTCGCCGACGAACTGGACAAATCCGAAATCACCGTCCATCGCGCCATTCGCGCCTTGCGCGAGTCCGGTCGTTTGGAGCGTATTGGCCCGGACAAGGGCGGGCATTGGAAAGTCATTGGGGAATGACATGAATGCAACGCGCACGAACGCATGACCCGGAATCGCGCCGTCGAGTTATTCGCCAGACAGTTCGGCTAGCCTCGCTTTTCTCCCTTCCCCGGAGAGAGGCTTGCGGGCCACGCCCCTGATCAACGCTTGTACCGCGCCTGGAAGTGCCGCAGCGTGTCTGCCAGCACGGGGTCGGATATCTTGATGTTCCAGATGTCGTTGTCGCTTTTCAGTGCGTTGTAGGCGGTCGAGAAATATTTTTTGCCCGCATCCACTACCGCCGGATCCCGGCGCTTGATGGCGGCAACCACTTGCTCGCGCGTGGCGCGCAGCATGTCGATGCGTCCCAGCCAGAATGCCGTGCCGCGTGAATTCACCTGTGCGAACACCAGGGTCAGTGACAAGGTCGTCAGCACGCTGCTCAGCGTTGCAAGCAGGGGACTGTTGGAAGCATCGGACAGCGTGTTCAAGTAGGTGACGTAGGCCTCGACGATGTCATGCACATCTTGTTCCGGACTGATGCGGTCCAGCGCATCGCTGGCTTGTTCGATCAGTTCGATCTGTTCCTCGGTGGCCGAAGAGACCGCTTGCCGCATCGCCTCCAGGAACAGCAGCTCGCGTATCGCGTTGACCTCAGCCGTGGTGGCACCGGAAACCTGCAGGATGGTCAGCAACGCGGCGGCCACGGCGTATCTGTCGTCGCCGCTGACATAGGTGCCGCTGCCGTGGCGCACATCGACCAGGCCGATCACTTCCAGCGCGCGCAGGGTTTCGCGCACGGTGGGCTGGCTGACGCCGTATTGCTCGGCCAGGGTTTTTTCCGACGGCATGCGGTCGCCTTTCTGCAGGCGGCCAGTGACGATGTCTTCGCGCAGGTTCTCGATGATCCCGGTGGTGACACGTGCCTTGCCGGGCAGGGCGCGCACGGGGGCTTCGATGCGGCTGGCGGGTTTGGGTTTTGTCATTGGGCTTCCGTGTGGTTGTGGTTCTTGCCGGCTGGCTGCAAGGGAAGGGCAAGTTCCAGATCGGGTTGAAGTCACCCGGACTATACCGCGTATGCTGATTCGGGCAAGTTGTTGAATTTATTTGGTAATACCCGTGGGTAGAAAAGATTAACGAATAGTTGACAGCAGGCTGGGGACGGCGTAAGGTCACTTGGTAACTTGGCTAGTCTGGCATATCGCCAGTCGCTTTTGAGTCAACGGGAGGAGTGACGATGAGGCTGATCACGTTCGAGCTGAATGGCTCGCAGAAGCTTGGCGCCTGGATCAATGGCGACCAGCAGATTGTCGATTTGGCCGCTGCCGCCGAGCAGCAGCACGCGAAGGCCGATCCGGCATTCGCCTCCATGCAGGCGCTGATCGAGGCCGGCCCGGAAGCGCTGGATCGCGCGCGCGCGCTGGCTGAGTCCCCGGACAGCGGGGCCGTGCTCAATACTGCTGATGTGCGCATCCTCGCGCCGTTGCCGCGCCCGGTGCAGTTTCGCGACACGGTTTCCTTTCCGGGCCATGTCAAGGGCTGCTTGGCAACGATGGTGGACTTGGCTTGCGCCGCCGCCCCCGATCCAGCCGCCGCGCGCGAAGCCGCAGTCCAGGCCGGCAAGCTGGAAATCCCGCCGGCCTATTACGACTTCCCGGTGTATTACCTCTGCAACAGCTTTGCGGTGATCGGCCCGGAAGCAGAACTTGAGTGGCCGGCGTTCTCCAACTTCATCGACTACGAGCTGGAATGGGCGGCGGTGATCGGCAAACAGGCGCGCAACGTCAAGCGTGACGATGCACGCGGCTACATCTTCGGCTACACCGTGTTCAACGACTGGTCCGCACGTGACGAGCAGATCAAGGTGTCCGAATCCCCGGTATCCGGCGGCGTGCCGTCGCCGGGCAAGGACTTTGCCAACTCGCTGGGGCCGTGCATCGTCACCGCCGACGAAATCGCCGACCCCTATGCACTTGAAATGCAGGCGCGCGTCAACGGCGAGCGCGTCGGCGGCGGCAGCACCGGCGGCATGCATTACCGCTTCGAGAACCTGATCGAATACCTGTCGGCGCGTCATGACCTGTATCCGGGTGAAGTGATCGGCTCGGGCACGGTGGGCAGCGGCTGCTCGCTGGAAAACCGTCATCTGGTCAGGCCCGGCGACACCATCGAACTGGAAGTCGAAGGCATCGGCGTGTTGCGCAACCGCGTGCTGGCACCGCATATCGATTTGGGTGCGCTGTCGTTCCCGCAGGCGCTGGGGCTGGCGATCCAGCGCAGCCGCCAAAAGGCAGCTTGAGCGCCGCCATCGCCAATGGCGATGAATGGGTCAATGCTTGACGCCGCTGGTTGTTCAATCTGCAGCGAGGTTCCACATGACAGATCAAATCACCCCTTCCGAAGCCGGCATGGATGCTGCTGCCTTGGCGCGTCTGGATGCCTCGGTGCAGGCCGACATTGATGCAGGCCTGCACTTCGGTGCCAGCCTGCTGGTGGCGCGTGGCGGCAAGATCGTGCACCGCGCCAACCTGGGCACGGTCGCGCCGAACCGGCCGGCGGCCAGTGATGATCGCTATCTGTTGATGTCGATGTCGAAGGCCTATACCGCCGTACTGGCGATGCGCGCGATCGAGCAGGGCTTGTTCACGCTGGAAACCAAGGTGGCCGAGCTGATGCCGGGCTTCGGCGTGAAAGGCAAGCAGGACGCCACCATGCGCCAATTGCTGTGCCACACCGCCGGCCTGCCGAGCACGCCGGTGTCGCCGCCGTTGCCGTTGACCGCCGTGGGCCAACTGCAACGCTTGGCAACGGCTGCGGCCAAACTGGAAGCGGTATATCCGCCGGGCACGCGCTGCGCCTATACCTCGGGTACTGGTTATGACGTGTTGGGCCAGATCATCGTCAATACCGACCCCAAGCGCCGTCCGTTCCGGCAGATCGCACAGGATGAAATCTTCACGCCGCTGGGCATGCGCAACACCAGCTTCGGTCTGGCCACCAACGACCCCAAGCGCGTGCCGGTGTCGTGGACGCCCAAGAGCTGGGCACCGCCGTCGGACATCATCGGCCCGGTGTTCAATGAGTCGCTCGGTGCGAACAGCGAATACCCCTGTGCCGGTGCCTTCGGCACGATTGACGATGTGTTCCGTTTCACCGAAGCGCTGATCGGCCGAGGTCCGGACGGCGTGCAGTTGCTCAAGCCGGAAACCTTCGCGCTGGCACGGCAGAACGCCTCCGGCAGTCTGAAGCTGGAAGCGATCATGCCGAAGAACAAGCCGGCGATGATGTTCCAGATGCTGCGTACCGCGGGTTTGGCCAAGTTCCTGAAGGTGGCCAAGGCCGCGCGCGGTGGACAGGCTTCGAACGATTTGCAGAAGGTCAGCCAGCCGGCCAACTTCAGCTTGCTTGGCGGCTACACGCGTGGCGTGGGTGATTACCACAACCCGGCCGGGCGTACTGCAAGCGCGAGTGCCATCGCCGCCGTCGGTGGCGGTTCGACCGGCTGGATGGTGGATACCGAGCGTGACCTGACCTTCATTTTCCTGTCGGCGGGTTTGATGGAAGGCCTCCAGCATCCGCAACGATTGGAACGGCTGGCCGATTTGGCAATCGCAGCGATCAAGAACTGATCCATTCCATTACATGGAGATATCAACCATGCTCACTGAAATCACTCCTTCCGAAGCCGGCATGGATGCAGCTGCGCTGGCGCGGCTGGATGCTTCGGTACAGGCCGATATCGATGCCGGCAAGCACTTCGGCGCGAGCCTGCTGGTCGCGCGCGGCGGCAAGATCGTGCACCGCGCCAACCTGGGCACGGTTGCGCCGAACCGTCCTGCGGCCAGCGATGATCGTTACCTGCTGATGTCGATGTCCAAGGCCTACACCGCCGTGTTGGCGCTGCGTGCGATCGAGCAGGGCTTGTTCACGCTGGAAACCAAGGTGGCTGACCTGATGCCGGGTTTTGGCATCAAGGGTAAACAAGACGCGACGATGCGACAGTTGCTGTGTCATACCGCCGGCCTGCCCACGGCGCTGGTGTCGCCGCCGTTGCCGCTGACCGCCGTGGGGCAACTCAAGCGCCTGGCCGATGCCGCGTGCAAGCTGGATGTGGTGTATCCGCCGGGCACACGCTGTGCCTATACATCAGGCAATGGCCATGACCTGGTCGGGCAGATCGTCGTCAATACCGACCCCAAGCGCCGTTCGTTCCGGCAAATCGCGCACGACGAAATCTTTGCGCCGCTGGGCATGTGCAACAGCAGTTTTGGCCTGGCCGTGGATCACCCGAAGCGCGTTCCGGTGACATGGGCACCCGCCAGCGTGGAGCCGACCTCCGACATCATCAGCACGGTATTCAATCAATCGCTGGTTGCGGACAGTGAATTCCCCAGTGCCGGCGCTTATAGCGACGTTGACGACGTGTTCCGCTTCATCGAAGCGCTGATCGGCCGCGACCCCAATGGTGTGCAGTTGCTGTCGCCGGAGATGTTTGCACTGGCGCGGCAGAACGCATCCGGCGATCTCAGGCTCGAAGCGATCATGCCGAAGAACAAGCCGGCGATGGCGTTGCAGATGCTGCGCACCGCCGGCCTGTTCAAGTTCTTAAAGGTGGCCAAGGCCGTGCGGGGTGGGCAGGCTGCGGAGGATTTCAAGAAGGAAGCCCCACAGCCGGCCAACTTTACCCTGCTGGGCGGCTATACCCGTGGTGTGGGCGATTACCACAATCCGGCCGGGCGCACCGCAACGCCAAGCGCGCTGGCCGCCGTCGGCGGTGCTTCGACCGGCTGGATGGTCGATACCGAGCGCGACCTGACTTTCATCTTCCTGTCGGCGGGGTTCATGGAAGGGCTGGCGCATCCGCGGCGGCTGGAACGCTTGGCCGATCTGGCCATTGCCGCAATCAAGGACTGACGACATGTTGCCGGATTCCGACTTGCAGCCCATGTGGACGCCTTCGCAGGCGACCATCGACAGTGCGAACGTCACCGCGTTCACCGCGTGGGTCAATGCACGCTTCGGTCTGTCGCTGGCGTCGTATCCGCAATTGTGGGAATGGTCGGTGGCCGACATCGACCGCTTCTGGCGGGCGGTGTGGGAATACTTCAAGGTCGGCGCGCCGCTGCCGGAGAAGGCCGGATTGGCCGATGTGCAGATGCCCGGCACGCAGTGGTTCCCCGGCGTCACCCTGAATTTCGCCGAACAAGTGCTGGCGCGTGCGCCGAGCGAACAGCCGGCAATCATCCATTTCGACGCAGCGTTGAACCAACGCGCGGTGTCGCGTGAGGAATTGACCGCCAGCGTGCTGCAATTGGCCGATGCACTGCGCCGCGCCGGCATAGGGCAGGGTGATCGCGTCGTCGCCTGCCTGCCCAACGTGCCGGAAACCATGATCGCGATGCTGGCCTGCGCCAGCATCGGCGCGATCTGGTCGGTAGTCAGCCCGGAAACCGGTGCCGAAGGCATGCTCGCGCGCTTCGCCCAGCTCGAACCGAAGCTGCTGATCGCAGTGGATGGTTATCGCTTCCGCGACAACTTCATCGACCGCAGCGCGGAGATCGAGAAGGTCGCCGCCGGTCTGCCAACGCTGCAACAGGTCATCGTGTTGCCGCAGGGGCGCAATGCGGTGCCGGCCGGTTTCGCTTCGCGCCAAGCCAGCAGTTGGGACGAATTCGTCGCGCAGGGCCGGCCTTGCACAGACAGGCAGGCTTTCGATTTCGCACAAGTACCGTTCGCGCATCCGTTGTGGGTGCTGTTTTCTTCCGGTACTACCGGCATTCCCAAGGCGATGCTGCAAAGCCACGGCGGCATCCTGCTGGAGATGCTGAAAAACGGCGCCTTGCACCTGGATTTGCGTTCCGGCGACAGGCTGTTCTTCTACACCATCACCGGCTGGATGATCTGGAACCTGAACTTTGGCGCGCTGCTGTCCGGGGTCGCAGTGATCCTCTACGACGGCCATCCGGCTGAACCCGGCCCTGGCCAGTTGTGGCGCATCGCCGAGTTGGGGCAGGCGACGACTTTCGGCGCCAGCCCCAGCTATCTGAAAGTGCTGATGCAGGCCGGTTACCGGCCCGCGCAGGACAACGCGCTGGCGGCCTTGCGCCTGGTGCTGCTGAGTGGCTCGCCGGCCACGCCGGAGTGCATGCATTGGTTGCTGGATGCGGTGAAGCCCGACCTGTGGATCCAGTCGGCCTGCGGTGGCACCGATGTCTGCACCTGCTTCGTCGGCGGTGTGCCGACCTTGCCGGTATATGCTGGCGAAATCCAGGCCCGTTGCCTGGGCGTGGACATGGCGGTGCTGGACGACGACGGCAAGTCCATCGTCGATGACGTCGGCGAACTGGTGATCCGCCAGCCGATGCCGTCGATGCCGGTGCGGTTCTGGGGCGACACCGACAACCAGCGTTATCGCGACACCTATTTCGATGCCTATCCGGGGCAATGGCGGCAGGGCGATTTCGCCACCGTCAATCAACGTGGTGGTGTGCACGTGCTGGGGCGTTCGGACGCCACGCTCAATCGCCAGGGCGTGCGTATCGGCACGGCGGAAATCTACCGCTCGCTGGAAGCCTTGCCCGAGATCGCCGATACGTTGGTGGTGAACGTGGATTTGCCCGGCGGCGAATTCTGGATGCCGCTGTTCGTGCGCCTGCACGAAGGCGTAGCCCTCGACGACGCGTTGGCCGCACGTATCCGCCAGCACCTGAAGACCACGCTGTCACCCCGCCACGTGCCCGATGCGGTGATCGAGGTCGCCGGCATTCCCTACACCAAGACCGGCAAGCGCCTGGAAGTGCCGGTGCGCCGCATCTTGTGCGGCACGCCGGTCGAGAAGGCCATTGCCAGGGAGGCGGTGGAAAACTTCCAGGTGCTCGATTCCATGATCGCCATTGCGCAGCAGCGCTTGAACGAAGCCAGAACCTGAGCACCTGAATTACCCAAGAAGTGCATCAACCAAGAGGAAAACGACATGCCCAAGACTCCCCAGTGCCAAAACCCGAAGATGATCCCGTTCGCGACCTTCGACGAATACAAGGACAAGTACAAGGAATTGTTCCTGTTGGAGCGCACCGAGAGTGGCGTGGTCACCGCACGCTTCCATACCGATGGCGATTCCGCGCATTGGGATTACCCGCTGCATCGCGGCCTGCACCAGTTGTGCCATGACATTGGCCAGGATGCGGAAACTGAGGTGCTGATCCTCGGCGGCGTGGGCAACATGTTCGTCAAGCCGGCGCAAACCAGCATCGAGGAAACCTGGGAGAACCAGCGCTGGGCGCTGTACGAGCACAGCTATTACGACGGCTGCAACATGGTCGAGGCGCTGGTCAACGACGTCGAGCAGCCGACCATCGGCGTGATCAACGGCATTGCCGTACATTCGGAAATCGCATTGCTGTGCGACGTCACCCTGATGGCCGAAGACGCGATCATCATGGATCCGCATTTCGCGATTGGCGGTGCGATCCCTGGCGACGGCATCCAGATTGCGCTGCGTGCGTTGATGGGCATCAAGCGCAGCAACTACGCGATGCTGTTCAACGAGAAGATCGACGCGCAGAAGGCGCTGGAATACGGCTTGGTCAACGAAGTCCTGCCGCGCGAAAAGCTGTACGACCGTGCCCGCGAACTGGCCGAGCAAATCGCCTCCAAGCCGCGCATTGCATCGCGCCTCATGGCACAGACCTTGCGCATGCCATTGAAGGAGCAGATTGCCAAGGAACTGCGCACGACCTTCGGTACCGAGATGTGGAACATCCTGGCAGTCGGGGCTACGCATGACGAAGCCTTTGAACGGATGAGAAAACACCTGAAAAAATGAGGTTCCGGGAGGGGGATTCCCGTGGTTGCATGTAGTGAAGCAAGCGCAAGAAGCGCATCACGCGGCAGTCTGCGGGATGCGGAAACAATCCAATCAACCATCAAATCGATATTCGAATTTCCTGGGAGGGAGTTTCATGAAGAGGAACAAACTGTTCTGCGCGCAGCGCAGGGTATTGCAGGGCATGTTGATCGGTGGCGTTGCGCTGTCGACGGGCGTGCAGGCGCAGGACGCGGCCACGGAGCCGCAGGCTGACACCGCACCGGCAAACAAGCGGGTCGCCGACCTCGACGGCATGGTCGTCACCGCGCAGCGCCGCGAGGAGCGCCTGCAGGACGTGCCGATTTCGATTTCGGCGCTGAGTGCGGAAGAATTGGCCATCCGTGGCGTTACTGACATCCGTTCGCTCAGCGCCAACGTGCCGAGCCTGTTCATTCCGACGCCCAATGGCCCCACCGGCACCACCCAGATTTCGATCCGTGGTGCTTCCGGCCTGCTGCAGACCGCCGGTTCTTCCCCGGCTGTTTCCGTCTATCTGGATGGCATCTACATGCCGCGTCCGGAAGCCGGCATGTTCGCGCTGGACGACGTGGAGCGCATCGAGGTGCTGCGCGGCCCACAAGGCGCGTTGTACGGGCGCAACTCGACCGGCGGCGCGATCAACATCATCACTCGAGACCCGGGCGATGAAATGCGCGGCGGTTACGACATCAGCTATGGCAACTACAACGCGCTCAACGTCAAGGGCTCGGTGAGCGGTCCGCTGGGCGGTGGCTTCTCCGGCGGCGTGTCATTCGGGCATACCAACCGTGACGGCTACTTCTACAACGAGACGACGGGCAACGACCTGGAAGGCATCCACAGCTACACCATTCGCGGCAAGCTGCGCTATGCCTCGCCCGAGAACAAGTTCAGCGCTGTCCTGTCGGCCGACCAGGCCAAGGTGAGAACCTCCGGCGTCTATCAGGCCTTGTACAGCGGGGGATACCAACTGCCCCCCGTCGCCCCGCCGGCTTACATCGGCTTGGGCGACCCTTACGTTGTGCAGATGGACAAGGTGAGCGAGGATTTCATGCGCATGGACACCGATTCCAAGGGTGTCGGGCTGACGATGAACTGGGATCTCGGCGAGCATGTTGCACTGACCTGGATCAACGGTGTGCGCAACTTCACCAACTACTCGTCAACCGATCCCGACGCCAGTGCCGGCACCACCGGGCCGGCGGTCGGTTTGCTGTCGAAGTCCTTCACCGAGTTCGATTCCTTCAACTCCGAGCTGCGTGCCGTGCTGACCTACGACCGCTTCCGCGCAACAGTCGGTACGAACTACTACAAGGAAGACCAGGACTTCGGTTCGAACAGCGGCTTCGCCGCCGTCCCGCCCCCGCCGTTCTCCGCGCTGGGTTCGGTAATCACCGCCCCCTACAACAACCCGGCAGCGACATCCAACCTGAAGGCGATGGCCGTATTCGGCCAGGCCGAATTCGACGTGACTGACCGCTTCACGGTGGTCGGTGGTCTGCGTTGGAACCAGGAAGAACGTGATTACGTGGTCGATTACAGCGGCGTGGTTCTCGGCGCGGTCGGCGGCGTGCCGATCGTCGGGCCGAAATTCTCGGGGCGGCTCAAGGACACGGTATGGATTCCATCGGCCGGCATCAACTTCAAGCTGTCGTCGGACGTATTGCTGTATGCCAAGTACAGCAGCGGCTATCTGTCACCGGGCTTCAATGCCAATGCCGGTTCGAGATCGGCCAGCACCACCGACATCACCTTTGGTGCCGAGAACCTGGATACCTACGAGTTGGGCATCAAGTCGCAGTTCCTGGATCGCAAGCTCACGTTCAATGCGGCGGCCTTCCACACGATCTATGAGGACATCCAGGTGCGTGTCAGTACCGGCCCGGGCCAGGGCCAGGTGCTGAATGCCGCGCAGGCGACCATCGACGGTGTCGAAACCAGTCTGAGCTACGCCACCGGAACAGGCCTGGTTGTGTCCGGCCATCTGACCTGGTTGGATGCACGCTACGACAAGTTCTGTGAAAACGTGGCCGGTATGGCAAATACGGCGACCGATCGCGGGTACTACGTAGGCACGGATCCGATGTGCACCAATCCGGGCGCGATCGAGGTCGACCGTTCGGGTCACCGGCTCAACCAGGCGCCGGAATGGCAGGGTGGCGTCTCGGTCGGCTATTACACATCCGTTGGCGACAGAAGTTCGATGAACTTCAACGTCAGCTACAACGCATCGAGTTCGTTCAAATACGGACTTCCCAATAACTCTGATTTCGAGAGTGGCCGGACCGAATCGCTGGATGCGCGCGTGGGCTACACATTCGGCAGTGGCGTGGAGGTCTATGCCTTCGGCAAGAACCTGACCGATCACTGGCATGCGGACATGATTGGCGGCAGCTTCCTGCCGTTGGTCTTCAAGCACATCTCCGATCCGCGCACCTACGGTGTTGGTGTTCGTTACCAGTTCTGACGCGATACCGTGAAGTGGCCTGCCCCCAAGTCCGGTGGCATGCCGGACTTGCGGAGCAGTCGCCACGGACGGGAAACAGCAAGACGAAAATCAAGAGGAACAAACAATGACGCATTCGGTCGTGATGAAACATACCGGCGGCCCGGAAGTGCTGGAATGGTTGGAAACGCCGGTCGGCGAGCCGGGGCCGGGCCAGGTCCGGGTGAAGCAGTCGGCCGTTGGCCTGAACTTCGGCGACACCATGTTGCGCAGCGGTTCGGCCCCATATCCGTTCCCGCTGCCGGGCGTGCTGGGCTTGGACGCCGCAGGTATGGTCGAAGCGGTGGGCGAGGGCGTCACCGACTTCGCCGTCGGCGATCGGGTTGCCTACACCATGCTGCTCGGTTCCTACGCGGAGGCACGCGTATTGCCGGCCGAGCGCATGGTCAAGTTGCCGGACGACATCGACAATCGCACCGCTGCCGCTTTCATCGGCAAGGGGCTGACCGCGCGCTATCTGTTGCGCGACGTTTATCCGGTCAAGTCCGGCGACGTGGTGCTGGTGCATGCAGCGGCCGGCGGCGTTGGTTCGATGCTGGCGCAGTGGGCCAATGCACTGGGTGCGACCGTGATCGGCACGGTGTATCACGAGGAAAAGATCGCCTTCGCCAAGGAATGCGGTTGCCACCACGTGATCCAGTTGGGCAAGGAGGACCTGGCCGCGCGCGTGGCGGAAATCACCAACGGCACCAAGGCCAATGTCGTCTATGACAGCGTCGGCAAGGACACCTTCCTGCCATCGCTGGATTGCCTGCGCCCACGCGGCTGGATGGTGTTGTACGGGATCACCTCGGGCATGGTCGAGCCGGTGTCGCCGATGGTGTTCGGGATGAAAGGCGCGCTGTGCTTCACCCAGCCACACCTGATGCCCTTCATCGCCACGCGCCAGGCTTTGTTGAACGCAACTGACGACCTGTTCGATGCGATCCGCACCGGCAAGATCCATGCGCAGATCCAGCATGCTTTCCCGCTGCGCGAAGCCGCACGCGCGCATGCCGAGTTCGATTCGCGCAAGCTCAAGGGTGCGACCGTACTGGAAATCGACGGCTGATGGGCGCGTTGTCGATCAATGTCATCCTCGACGGCAGGCGGCTGTCGGTGGAGGAAATCCGCGCCGTCGAACTGGAACGTGCGCGCAAGACCTTGGCCGAAATGCTGGAGCTGGGTGCAACGCCGATGCATGGCAGCGTGGCCATCGAACCGCAGGACATCGGCGGCTTCGACCTTGCCACGCTGAAACAGATTCTTGTGCAGACCAAGGTCAAGCTGGGCTTGGACGGCATCAAGGCGCTGTACAAGCAGCCCTTGCTGGAAGGCGACCGCATGTGGCACGAAATTGCGGCCGCATCGCCGGAAGGCAGGGAATTCCAGCCCTGTATCGTGGATGTCGAGGTTGATGGCCTCACCATCGGCCAGTTCATGGCGATGTTCATGGGCATGATGAAGCCCGGCAGTGACCTGTCGGCCTTCTTCGACATGCACCCGGAGCACTTCGTGATGGAGGCCAAGGGTCTGCACGGCTCCACCGTGATGGAAGTGATGGGCATGTATGGCCCACCGGCGTACATGTGGATGGACATCCTGCGGCGCAAGAATATGCCAGCGTCAATTCCCATCGACAAGGACACCAACATCGTGATGGCGGGCATTGGCAAGCTGGTGTCCGACGGCTCGCCGATGAAGCTGATCGGCGCGCACCAGTTCAAGATCAGGCCGAACGGCATGTCCGTGAAGCTGGCGGTGTATTTCCCCAAGGCGACGCCGAAGGAACTCGTCGAAGGCCACAAATGGCACTTTGCCGTGGAATTCTTCAATGCGATGACCTCGGCGCACCAGATCAAGTCACGTGTCATGGCACCGCTGCTGAACCTGCTTTTCAAGTTCGTGAAAATCTGAAACGTGAGGTGGCATGTCGTTGCGATATGCGCATCCCACCATTCCTTGACCAACCGAAGGAGTACACAAAATGTCCGAACCCGCCGATCGCGCCAACCTGGCGCTGAATATCTCCAATTTCTTTGCCCTTTACTGGAATGAGTTGGAGAGAGAGCAGGGCAAGAATATGGCCGAATTCCTGTCCGAGGATTCCGTCTATCAAATCCCCGGTGCCCGCCTGGAAGGCCGCGACAAGATCTGTGCGGTGTCCGCACAGCGCGCTGCAGCGGTTGCCACCGTCGGCCGCCACTTGCTGAGCAACGAGCGTTTCGACTTCTCGCGGCTGGAGTCCGACCAGGAAGTGACGGTATATGGCGTCATGACTTTCTTCGGTGGCCTCGGAACCGGGATGCTGCCCATGCAGCTGCCGATGGCGTTGTATGACTTCGAATTCGGCGTTCGCCGCGGCGGCAAGCATGGCTGGTTGATGACCAAAACCCTGTACGACACGATCTTCATGCGCCAGGACGAAGAGATGAAAGCGTATGCGGGGAATCACATCAAGCAGAGTTGAGAAGAGAAGTTCTGAATAAACCGTCATCCCGGCTTGCGCCGGGATGACGAGCAAAAATCAGGGTTGTTCAGAGGTTCCCTTGCGGATCGACTGCCGCTTGCGTCGGGTCTTTTCGGTGCTGCCGGCTGGAGAGGGGGGCTGGATTTGCCGGCCCGGCAGGCGGTTGTGTTCGATGTCCAGCCACGGCGGGTTTTCCGCGTACATTTCCTCGATCAATTGCTTGGTCAGTTCGATGTAGCGCGAGCTGTCGTTGATGCGGTGGCTGAGGATGATCGGCGAGGTCGCGCGTTCGCCTTCGATCAACCGGTAGTGCAGGTCAGCGCGCAAGAAGCGCGCGGCGGCTGGCGCCACGCAGACGCCGACTTCGGCGGCGACCAGGCCCATCGCGGTTTGCAGTTCGCGCACCTCCTGCACTTCGGTCGGGCGCACGCCGTGGTCGTTGAGCAAGGTCAGCACATGGTCGGCGAAGCTGGGACGCGGTTCCTTCGGATAGACGATCAGCTTGACGCCGGCCAGTTCGTGCAGGGGGATCGGGCCGGTGTCCGCAGACAGCGGCGTGCCCGGTGGTATCGCCAGCACCAGGCGCTCCTCGCGCAGCACCGTGCGTTCAACGCCCGGGTCGTTGCTGCGCACGCGGCCGAAGCCCATGTCGATGCGCCCGGTTTTCAGCGCGTCTATCTGTTGCACCGACATCATTTCGAGCAACTGGATGTCCAGCTCCGGCGCATGCTGGCGCAGTTTGCGCACCAGCGGCGGCAGGCCACCGTACAGCGTGGAGGCGACGAAGCCGATGGACAGCACGCTGCGTTCGTGAAGGCCCACGCTGCGGGTGGCGGTTTTCAATTGATCGACGCGGCCAAGGATTTGCAGTGCCTGCTCATTGAACAGGCGGCCGGCATCGGTCAGGCGCACCGGGCGGCTGTTGCGGATCAGCAGGGACACGCCAAGCTCTTCCTCCAGCATTTGTATCTGCCGGCTCAGCGGCGGCTGGGCCATGTTCAATGCTTCCGCCGCGCGGGTGAAATTGCGCTCGCGGGCCACGGCCACGAAATATCGGAGTTGGCGCAGATCCATGTTCCTGTCCGCAGGGAAGGGTGGAAAAGTCGATACCCAAAAGGAATTGTGCAGCGCATCAATTCAATGGAATCGAGTGTTGCGCTGGCTTCATATCATAAAGGTATCGTGCAAGATGCAAACAGTGTTGGACGCCAGAGGCGGCACGTTGCATAAACCCATGTCATGAACGCTGCCTTCGCCCCTGCGCCCACTTCCACCCCAGTCATCGAGCGCATCGAAACCTGTCTGGTCGATCTGCCGACGATCCGCCCGCACAAATTGTCCGTCGCCACGATGTACGGCCAGACCCTGATGCTGGTGAAGGTGCATTGCAGCGATGGCGTGGTCGGCATTGGCGAAGGCACCACCATTGCCGGCATGGCCTACGGCCCGGAAAGCCCGGAAGCGATGAAGCTGGCCATTGACGCCTATTTCGCGCCGGCGATGATCGGGCAGGACGCCACCCGCGTGCAGGCACTGATGGCGCACCTGGGCAAGCTGATCAAGGTCAACCACTTCAGCAAGAGCGCGCTGGAAACCGCGCTGCTCGACGCACATGGCAAACGCCTGGGCGTGTCGGTGGGCGAGTTGCTGGGTGGTCGCCGTCGTGATCGCTTGCCGATGGCGTGGACGCTGGCTTCCGGCGATACCGTTCGCGACATCGCCGAAGCCGAGAAGATGCTCGACCTGCGCCGGCACCGCATCTTCAAGCTGAAGATCGGCGCGAAGGAATTGAAGAACGACATCGCGCATGTGGCGGCGATCAAGCGTGCGGTGGGTGAGCGCGCTGCCGTGCGCGTTGACGTGAACATGGCCTGGAGCGAAACGCAGGCGGCATGGGCAATCCCCGCGCTGGCCGATGCAGGCTGTGAATTGGTCGAGCAACCGGTGGCCTCTGCTGCGGCGCTGGCACGACTGATGCGTCGCTTCCCGGTCGCGTTGATGGCTGATGAAATCCTGCAAGGCCCGGAGTCTGCGTTCGAGATCGCGAAAAACCAGGGCGCAGACGTGTTCGCGATCAAGATCGAGCAGGCCGGTGGCTTGTTCGCCGCGCAGAAGGTGGCCGCGATTGCCGATGCCGCTGGCATCGAGTTGTACGGTGGCACCATGCTTGAAGGTGCATTCAGCACGGTGGCATCGGCACATCTGTTCGCCAGCTTTGCCAACCTGCAATGGGGCACCGAGTTGTTCGGGCCGTTGCTGATCACCGAGGAAATCCTGAAAACGCCGCTGGATTACAGCGACTACGCACTGACCGTGCCGCAAGGCCCGGGGCTGGGCATCGAACTGGACGAAGAAAAGATCAAGCGCTTCACCCGCAACGGCCTGACCAAGACCACGTAACAAGAGGAACACGACATGCTTTTCCACGTGCGAATGGACGTGAACATCCCGGTTGACATGGATCCGCAGGTACGCGCGGACACCTTGGCGCGCGAGAAAGCCTATTCGCAGGAGTTGCAACGCAGCGGCAAGTGGCGGCACATCTGGCGCATCACCGGCGAGTACGCCAACTACAGCATCTTCGACGTCGGGAGCAACGAGGAGTTGCACGAAATCCTGTTGGGCCTTCCGCTGTTTCCGTACATGAAGATAGCGGTGACGGCCTTGAACCGACACCCTTCGTCGATCCGCGAGGACGACACCTGATTCAAGTTTTCGAACCGCGGGATCCCCGATTGGGAGGGGATGCCTTGGCAGCCATCCAACGACAGCAACCGAGAGGAGCCATCCCATGAGCGTCAAGATTTTCGACAGCAAGCCGGTGCAGGATTTCCTGCGCACCATCGCCAACCTCGACGGCGAGGGTGGCAATCCGCGGGTCAAGCAGGTGGTGCATCGCATCGTCTCCGACCTGTTCAAGACCATCGAGGACCTGGACCTGACCCCGGATGAAGTCTGGGCCGGCGTGAACTACATCAACAAGCTGGGCCAGGATGGTGAAGCCGGCCTGCTGACGCCGGGCCTCGGCATCGAGCACTACATCGACCTGCGCCTGGACGAGGAAGACCGCATTGCCGGCATCACCGGTGGCACCCCGCGCACCATCGAAGGCCCGCTGTACGTGGCCGGCGCGCCGGTGGTCGATGGCAAGGTGCGCATCGACAAGGATCCCGACCCGGATACCGGCCCGCTGCGCATCCACGGCACCGTGACCGGCCCGGACGGCAAGCCGGTGGCCAATGCACGCGTGGATGTCTGGCACGCCGACTCCAAGGGCTTCTATTCGCACTTCGACCCGACTGGCCGGCAGAGCCCGTTCAACCTGCGCGGCGCGATCAAGACCGGTGCCGATGGCAAGTACGAAGTGCTGACCAAGATGCCGGTTGGTTACGGCTGCCCGCCGCAGGGTTCGACCCAGCAACTGCTCAACGAGCTGGGCCGCCATGGTAACCGCCCGGCGCACGTGCACTTCTTTGTCACCACCGATCAGTACCGCAAGCTGACCACCCAATTCAACATCGAAGGTGATCCGCTGGTGTGGGACGACTTCGCCTACGCCACCCGCGAAGGTCTGATCCCGCATGTCGTGGACAAGAACGATGGCCAGAGCGTGGGTTTCGAAACCGATGCCTATCAGGATATCCAGTTCGACATGGAGTTGACCGGGTTGGTGAAGGGCGAGGACAACCAGGTTGTCCATCGTCTGCGCGCCAGCGCCTGATTGGTTGGCCACGGGACGACACCCGAACCGCGCGCCGTACCCGACCGGGGCGGCGCTCATCCATCATCGGCCAGGCGGAAAACGCCGCAGGCCATTGTGCGTTGAAGCAGGAGATCTGCCATGTCGGCAACGATGATTGAAGAAACCAGGTCGCCGGGTCTTGAAGAACTGCTGGCCAATGCCGTGCAGGACGACAAGGACGCGGGCGTGTTCCGCTGCCGTCGCGACATCTTCACCAACGCCGAGTTGTTCGAACTGGAGATGAAGCACATCTTCGAAAGCAACTGGGTGTATCTGGCCCACGAAAGTCAGATTCCGAACAACAACGATTACTACACCACCTACATCGGCCGGCAGCCGGTCGTCATCACCCGCGACAAGACCGGTGAACTCAACGCCGTGATCAATGCCTGTGCACATCGCGGCGCGATGCTGTGCCGGCGCAAGCATGGCAACAAGGGCAGCTTCACCTGCCCGTTCCACGGCTGGACCTTCTCCAACACCGGCAAGCTGTTGAAGGTGAAGGACGAAAAAACCACCGAATACCCGCCGCAGTTCGGCCAGAACGGCTCGCACGACCTCAGGCGCGTGGCGCGTTTCCAGAACTATCGCGGCTTCCTGTTCGGCAGCCTCAGCGAAGACGTGCAGCCGCTGGAAGAGTATCTGGGCGAAACCCGCATCATCATCGACCAGATCGTCGATCAGGCCCCGAACGGGCTGGAAGTGCTGCGCGGCAATTCGTCCTACATCTACGACGGCAACTGGAAACTGCAGATGGAGAATGGCTGCGACGGTTACCACGTCAGCACCGTGCATTGGAACTACGCCGCCACCATGGGTCGGCGCAAGGAAGGCGGCACCAAGGCCACCGACGCCAACAACTGGAGCAAGAGCGTTGCCGGCGTCTATGGTTTCGAGAACGGCCACATCCTGTTGTGGACCAATACGCTGAACCCGGAAGTGCGGCCCTCGTGGGAGCACCGTGCTGAAATCGCCTCGCGCGTGGGCGAGGAGCGCGCCGCGTTGATCGTCGGCCAGACCCGCAACCTGTGCCTGTACCCGAACGTGTTCCTGATGGATCAGTTCAGCACCCAGATCCGGGTGACCCGGCCGATCAGCGTGGACAAGACCGAAATCAGCATCTTCTGCTTCGCGCCCAAGGGCGAAAGCGCTGAAGACCGCGCGCTGCGCATCCGCCAGTACGAGGATTTCTTCAACGTTTCCGGCATGGGCACCGCCGATGACCTGGAGGAATTCCGCGCCTGCCAAGCCGGCTATGCCGCCACCGCCGCGCAGTGGAACGACCTCAGCCGTGGCGCGCCGCTGTGGATTGAAGGCCCGGATGAAAACGCGAAGAAGATGGGCATGAACCCGCTGCTGTCCGGTGAGCGTTCCGAGGACGAGGGCTTGTTCGTGCGCCAGCACGAATACTGGGCCAATACCATGCGCGAAGCGCTGCGCAAGGAACGCGAGGGCAGCCCCGCATGAGCCACGATTACCACGAACTGCTCCAGTTCCTGTACCGGGAATCGCGCCTGCTGGACGACCGCCAATGGGACGAGTGGCTGACGTTGTACGCCGAAGATGTGACCTACTGGATGCCTGCCTGGGATGACGATGACCAGGTCACCGAGGATCCGCATTCGCAGATCTCGCTGATCTACTACCCGAACCGCAATGGTCTGGAAGACCGCGTGTTCCGCATCAAGACCGAGCGTTCCGGCGCATCCACGCCGGAGCCGCGCACCAACCACACGGTGAGCAATGTCGAGGTATTGGCGCAGCGCGGCGAAGAAGTCGATCTGCGCTACAACTTCCATACGCTCAACCACCGCTACAAGGTCACCGACCAGTTCTTCGGCACCAAGTTCCTGACCTTGCGCAAGTCGGCAGACGGGTATTTGATTTCCAACTGCAAGATCATCCTGAAGAATGATTACATCCGCCAGGTGCTGGATGTCTATCACGTTTGATTGCGTGATGGCAGCACGGTGGAGGGAGCACGCATGAGTCATCGCATCGCATTGAACTTCGAGGACGGGGTTACCCGTTTCATCGAATGCAACGACGGGGAAAAGGTGCTGGATGCGGCCTACCGCAACCGCATCAACCTGCCGATGGATTGTTCCGACGGCGTCTGCGGCACCTGCAAGTGCCACGCCGAGAGCGGCAGTTACGACTTGGGCAATGAATACATCGAAGACGCGCTGAGCGAGGACGAGGCAGCCAAGGGTTTCGTCCTGACCTGCCAGATGCTGGCCAAGAGCGATTGCGTGATCTCGGTGCCGGTGGCTTCGACGGCGGCCAAGACCGGGCAGCAGAAATTCGCCGCCATCCTCGCACTGGCGCAGCCGCACCAGGATGCGGCGGTGGTGCTGGAGCTGGACGTCGAAGGCGATGCGCCGGTTTTTTTGCCGGGCCAGTACGTCAACATCGACGTGCCCGGCAGCGGCCAGCATCGCTCGTATTCGTTCAGCAGCAAGCCGGGTGAGAAACGCATTGGCTTTCTCATCAAGAAGATTCCCGGCGGCGTGATGAGCAACTGGCTGGAAACTGCGGAACCGGGCATCAAGCTGGATCTGACCGGCCCGCTGGGCAGTTTCTATCTGCGCGAGGTCAAGCGGCCGTTGTTGTTCCTGGCCGGTGGCACCGGGCTGGCACCGTTCCTGTCGATGCTGGAGGTTCTGGCGCAAACCGGTTCCACCCAGCCGGTGCATTTGATCTACGGCGTTACCCGCGACAATGATCTGGTATTGGTGGAAGCCCTGGAAGCTTTTGCCGCGAAGTTGCCGAATTTCAGCTTCAGCACCGTGGTCGCCGAGGAGGCCTCCACCCATCCGCGCAAGGGCTGGGTGACCCAGCACATGCCAACCGAAGTGCTGCATGGCGGTGATGTCGATGTGTATCTGTGCGGACCGCCGCCGATGGTCGATGCGGTGCGCAAGCATTTCGATGACAGTGGCATGGTGCCGAATAGCTTCCACTACGAGAAATTTACCCCCAATGCACCCGCGCAGGCGGCGGCATGAGTGCACGACGCTTTGCAGGCAAGGTCGTCGTGGTGACCGGCGCGGCGCAGGGCATCCTGCGCACGGTCGCGCTGCGCGTGGCGGAAGAGGGCGGCAAGGTCGTGTTCGTGGATCGCGCCGATTTCATCACCGAGGTCGCGGCCGAGGCGAAGGGCGAAAGCGCGGCCTTCATTGCCGATCTGGAAACCTATGAAGGTGCGGCATCGGCCATGCAATTCGCCACCGACACCTTTGGCGGCATCGACGTGCTGATCAACGGCGTCGGCGGCGCGATTCGCATGCGCCCATACGACCAATTCGAGCCTTCGCAGATCGACGCGGAAATCCGCCGCTCGCTGATGCCCACGCTGTACGGTTGCCACGCGGTGTTGCCGCACCTGCTGGCACGCGGCGGCGGCACCATCGTCAACGTGTCGTCCAACGCCACGCGCGGGATCCACCGCGTACCGTATTCGGCGGCCAAGGGCGGGGTGAATGCGATCACCCAGTCGCTGGCGATGGAATATGGTGAACGCAACATCCGCGTGGTCGCCGCCGCGCCGGGCGGCACCGTGGCACCGCCTCGCCGCATTCCGCGCAACACCGAAGGTGACAGCGCTCAGGATCAGGCATGGATGGCGCAGACGGTGGAGCAGGTCACCCAATCCACGTTCTTCAAGCGCTACGGCACACTGGAAGAGCAGGCCGCGCCGATCCTGTTCCTGGCTTCGGACGAAGCGTCCTACATCACTGGTGCGGTGTTGCCGGTGGCTGGTGGCGACAACGGTTGAGCGGCGCGAAGATGAACTCCGTCCCCGCGCAACGCCGATGGTGGCAGGACGCATCGCCCTCGGCGGTGCTGGCCGGTGTGGTTGCGACCGTGATTGCCTATGCCGGGCCGCTGGTCATCATCTTCCAGGCCGCGCAGGGCATGCCGCAGGCGTTGCTGGAATCGTGGGTGTGGACCATTTCGATTGGCTCCGGCGTGCTCGGCGTGGCCTTGTCGCTGTGGTATCGCGTGCCGGTGGTGATCGCTTGGTCGATCCCCGGTTCGGCGTTGCTGATCACGTTGTTGCCGACCACGGATTTTGCCCATGTGGTCGGTGCCTATCTGTTGGCCAGTGCGACGACGTTCGCGATCGGCGTTTCCGGTGTGTTTGATCGCGTGGTGCGCAGGCTGCCGACGGGTATCTCGGCCGGCATGCTGGCGGGCATCTTGTTTGGATTCGCCGCCAAGACTTTCTCGGTGGTTGCCGCGCAGCCGGCGATGGTGCTGGCGATGTTCGCGGCGTTCTTCATCGGCCGGCGCTGGTTTCCGCGCTATGCCGTGGTCGCGGTGTTGGCGGTCGGCACGCTGGTGGCGTTGTCCGCGGGCCTGGTGCATGGCGAAGCAGTGCGTTTTGCCTTCACCACGCCCACCTGGACCACGCCGGCGCTGGATGGGCACGCCGTCATCAACATCGCATTGCCGCTGATGGTGGTGGCCTTGACCGGGCAATGGGTGCCGGGCATGGCGGTGCTGCGCAATTCCGGCTATGCCAAACCGGAGGCCGGGCCGTTGATCGCGTGGTCGTCTGCTGGTTCGGCACTGCTTGCGCCCTTCGGTTGCCACGGTCTGAACCTGGCTGCGGTCACCGCCGCCATCTGCACCGGTGCGGAAGCGCACGAAGACCCTTCCCGGCGCTATGTCGCTGGCGTGGTCGGTGGCGTGGTCTATGTGTTGTTTGGCTGCTTCGCGGCGACCTTGCTGTCGCTGTTCGCGATGTTGCCGAAGGAATTGATCGCCGCGCTTGCCGGGTTGGCGATGTTCCCGACCATCGGCTTGTCGCTGTCCGCGGCGATGGCCGATGCCAGTGATCGCGATGCGGCCTTGGTGACCTTCATCGTCTGCGCCTCGGGCATGAGCCTGTTCGGCTTGGGCGCGGCGTTCTGGGGCTTGCTGTTCGGCCTGCTTGCTCATGCGCTGCTGCAATGGAAACTGCCCCGAAAGAATTCCGGAGAAACGGCAATACCATGATCGACAAGACCTTCAAGACCACGGCAGAAGCCGTTGCCGACATCCACGACGGTGCGACCGTGCTGGTGGGCGGCTTCGGCACTGCCGGCATGCCCGATGAACTGATCGACGCGCTGATCGAACATGGCGCTAAGGACCTGACCATCGTCAACAACAACGCCGGCAATGGCGATACCGGCTTAGCTGCGCTGATCGCGAAGAAGCGAGTGAAGAAGGTCATCTGCTCGTTCCCGCGGCAAAGCGACTCCTGGCATTTCGATGCGGCCTACAAGGCCGGCGAAATCGAACTGGAATTGGTACCGCAAGGTAATTTGGCTGCGCGTATCCACGCCGCCGGTTCTGGCCTGGGCGCGATTTTCACGCCTACCGGCTACGGCACCGAACTGGCGCAAGGCAAGGAAACCCGCGAAATCGACGGCAAGCACTACGTGCTGGAATACCCGATTCGCGGCGACTTCGCCCTGATCAAGGCGCAGCAGGGCGACCGCTGGGGCAATCTTGTGTATCGCAAGACCGCGCGCAATTTCGGCCCGATCATGGCGATGGCTGCCGCGACCACCATCGTGCAGGTGAAGGAAATCGTGGAACTGGGCGTGCTGGATCCCGAGCACATCATCACGCCGGGTATCTTCGTGCAGCGCGTCGTTGCAGTGGAAGGGAAAAAGTAATGGCAAATTTGTGGACGCGTGAACAACTGGCCCAGCGCGTGGCCCAGGACATTCCTGAAGGCGCCTACGTCAATCTCGGCATCGGCTTGCCGACTTCCGTCGCCAACTACCTGCCGAAGGACAAGGAAATCTTCCTGCAATCGGAAAACGGCCTGCTTGGCATGGGCCCGGCACCGGCAGCGGGGCAGGAAGACCCCGAGCTGATCAACGCCGGCAAGCAGCCGGTCACGCTGCTCACCGGCGGTGCATTTTTCCACCATGCCGATTCCTTCGCGATGATGCGCGGTGGCCACATCGACATTTGCGTGCTGGGTGCGTTCCAGGTGGGCAGCAATGGCGATTTGGCGAATTGGAGCACCGGTGCGGCGGACGCGATTCCCGCCGTCGGCGGTGCGATGGATCTGGCCACCGGTGCCAAGCAGGTGTTCGTGATGATGGATCTGCTGACCAAGAAGGGCGAAAGCAAGCTGGTTGATCAGGTCACTTATCCGGTCACCGGCCTGCGATGCGTATCGCGCGTCTATACCGACCACGGCGTGTTCGAAGTTGGCAAGGGCGGGGCAAAGGTGATCGAAATGACAGAAGGCGCGACGCTTGATGAATTGCGCCAGCTCACTGGCCTGGCATTGGAGATGAAATGATGAGCGAAGCCTTCATTTGCGATGCGGTGCGCACGCCAATTGGTCGTTACGGCGGCATCCTTTCCGGCATCCGCGCCGATGACCTGGGCGCGTTGCCGCTCAAGGCGCTGCTGGCGCGCAACCCGAACCTGAACCCGGCCGTGATCGACGAAGTGTTCTACGGCTGCGCGAACCAGTCCGGCGAGGACAACCGCAACGTTGCACGCATGTCGCTGCTGCTGGCTGGCTTGCCGGTCGATGTGCCGGGCGTGACCTTGAATCGCCTGTGCGCCTCCGGGTTGGAAGCAGTCGGGCAGGCTGCACGCGGCATCCGCTCCGGCGAATTGAACATCGCCATCGCCGGCGGCGTGGAAAGCATGACCCGCGCGCCGTTCGTGATCGGCAAGGCCGATTCCGCGTTTGGCCGGGCGCAACAGCTTGAAGACACCACGATGGGTTGGCGTTTCGTCAACCCGGAACTGAAGGCACTGTACGGCACCGAAACCATGCCGCAGACCGGCGAGAACGTGGCGACCGATTACCAGATCAGCCGCGACGACCAGGACGCCTTCGCCCTGCGCAGCCAGCAGCGTGCGGTTGCCGCGCAGCAGAACGGTTTTTTCGCCGAGGAAATCATCGCCGTCACCACGCCCGGCAAGAAGCGTGGCGAAACGGTCGAAGTCAGCATCGACGAACACCCGCGCGCCGACACCACGCTGGACACCCTGCAAAAACTCAAGCCGCTGTTCGCAAACGGCACTGTCACTGCCGGCAACGCCTCGGGCATCAACGACGGCGCGGCGGCATTGGTCATCGCCAGCGAACAGGCCATCAAGCAGTTCGGCTTGACGCCGCGTGCGCGCATCCTCGGCATGGCCGCAGCGGGCGTTGAACCGCGCGTGATGGGCATCGGCCCGGTGCCGGCTACGCGCAAGTTGCTGGAACGGCTGAGGCTTGGCATCAACGACTTCGATGCCATCGAGCTCAATGAAGCCTTTGCCAGCCAATCGCTGGCAGTGTTGCGCCAACTCGGCTTGCCGGACGCTGCGCCGCAGGTCAATGCCAATGGTGGCGCGATTGCGCTGGGCCATCCGCTGGGCATGAGCGGCGCGCGCCTTGCACTGACCTTGACCCATCAATTGCAAAAGACCGGCGGCAAGCGCGGCTTGGCCGCCTTGTGCATCGGCGTGGGCATGGGCCTGGCGCTAGCTGTCGAAAGGGTTTGAGCCGTGAACGATGCCTTTCTCGAACTGAAAACCCACAAGCTGCATTACCGCATTGATGGTGAGCACGGCCCATGGCTGCTGTTCTGCAACTCGCTGGGCACCGACCTGCACATGTGGGATGCACAGGTAGCAGCCTTGTCCGCGCATTTCCGTGTATTGCGCTACGACCGGCGCGGCCACGGCACATCAACCACGCCACCGGCACCGTACTCGCTGGCTGATCTGGGTGGCGATGTCATCGCCTTGCTGGACGCGCTGAAGATCGAACGCGTGCACTTCTGCGGGCTGAGCATCGGCGGCCTGGTCGGGCAATGGCTGGGCATCCATCACGGCCATCGCTTCGGCAAACTGGTGTTGTGCGCAACGGCAGCGAAGATCGGCACGGCGGAAAGCTGGAGCGCACGCATCGAAGCAGTGCAGACCGATGGCCTGTCGCCGCTGGCGGCGGCCACGGCCGAGCGCTGGTTCACGCCGCGTTTCAATGCCGAACATGCCGATGTGGTCAAGGACATTCTGGCGCGCTTTGTTGTGGTCGATCCGGTGGCCTACAACGGTTGTTGCGCGGCATTGGCGGATGCGGATTTGCGCAGCGACATCGCGCGCATCGCCAATCCGGTGCTGACGATTTCCGGTGACGATGATCCGGTTTGTTCGCCGCAGGATTTGCGTGCGATCGCCGATGCCGTGCAGGATGGGTGCCACGCATCATTCACTGGCCGGCATATCGTCAATATCGAATCGGCCTTGCTGTTCAACGCGTCGCTGAGCGGGTTCCTGCGGGCATGATGCAGGATGCAGCAGTGATCCGAAGTGACACGGATGGCATCCACGAACAAACCGATGCGCAAGTGCTGGCGCTCCTGCCGCAGCGCGCCGATGACCTGGAACGACTGCGCGTATTGCGCGGCAAACCCGCGCCCACCGTGACCGTGGTCGGCAAGTACAACCACGGCAAAAGCCGCCTGCTCAACGAGCTGCTGGGCCGCGATGCCTTCCGCGTGGCCGACAGGCGCGAAACCGTGATCCTGGCCGATGCAGAGCAGGATGGCGTGCGCTGGCTGGACGCGCCTGGGCTGGATGCGGACGTGGCCAGCGAAGACGACCGCCATGCGCAGCGTGCGGCGTGGCTGGAATCGGATATCCGCCTGTTCGTGCATGCCGCCACCGTGGGCGAGCTGGACGCCGCCGAACGCACCTTGCTGGAACGGCTGCGCGCCGATGGCGAACGCACCGGCCGGCAGGCCCTGTTCGTGCTGTCGCAAGTGGATCAGTTGCCCGGCGATGAAGCCTTGCACAAGGTCGGCGATGCGATCGGCCTGCAGGCACCGGGCATCGAATTGCTGGCGGTTTCCGCCACGCGCCATCGCCAGGGTGTCGAAGGCGGCAAGAAGCTGTTGCTGGAAAAAAGTGGCTTCCCGCAACTGCAGGCGCGTCTGCAGGAGGCGTTGGCGCAGGTGCCGGCAGCGCGTGCGCACGAATGTGCCTTGTTGTACGCCGAAATCCGCGATGAACTGGAGCAACTGTGCACTGCACGCGAAAGCGACCTGCTTGCGCTGCGCGAAAAACAGCAAGCCCAGCACCAGGCCTTCACCCATGGCTTGACCGAAGTACTGGAAAAAGTCGCGGAAGAATTGCGCGAAGTGGTCGATGCGGACGTACCCGATTACGCGATCATGCGCGAAACCGCCGCCGACAAATACGTGATGACCGCGCAGAAGATCGAACGCGCGCGCATCCAGATCGCCTATTCCAAGGCTTGCATCCAGATTGACGCGCACCTGAAAGCCTTCGGCGTGACCAGTGTGCCCAACGAACAGCAGAGCCTGTCGGCCACGATGAATTCCCCGATCATCGCCGTGCTCGGCATTTCGGTGAAATTCCGCAAGGATTTGCGTGCGCTGTTTTTCGAGGCGGCCAGCCGTGAGCGACTGCATGCCGGGTTCTCGCATTATTTCGAACTGTCGGCCGATCGCGCGGCCCTGGCTAGCGCCATCGCTGCTGCGGAAACTGCGTTGGCCAGCGTGGCGCAGGCACAAGCGTCGTGGCAGCAGGTGGAACCGGGCCCGTGAGCGCGGCGGTGCCGGACGACGAGCAAGGCTTCATCGACACGGTCGATGGCTTCGAGTTCATCCAGCAGGACTTGCAGCAGGTATTGCAACGACTGGACGACTGGCTGGTCGGCCTGATCCGCGAATTGCAAACGCAGCCATTCTCATCGCAAGGCTTGAACGAAAGCAGCGCGCTGGCGGCTGGCATCCATGCCATCCACTCGCGCCTGCAGGCCGACCTCCAGGCTTGGCCGCAGCAGTGGCAAGCCTTGGCCCCTGCACAGGCCTTGGCTGACAGCTTCGGCGACCAAGCCATCGTGCTGGTGTTCGGCAAGTTCAATGCCGGCAAGAGTTCGCTGTGCAATTTCCTGGCTGATCGCTTTGCCGCGCACGGCAAGCGCGTGCGCTATTTCTTTCTCGAAGCCGGTGGCATCGTCGAAACCGACCAGCGCCTGCAGGAAGGTGCCACTGAAACCACCGCGCGCATCCAGGGCGTGCGCCTGGGCGAAAAACTGGTGCTGCTGGATACGCCCGGCCTGCATTCGGCCACCGAGGAAAATGCGCAGTTGACCCGGCGTTTCACCGACAGCGCCGACGGCGTGCTGTGGCTCAGCCCTTCGGCTTCGCCCGGGCAAGTGCAGGAACTGGACGAACTGCAACGCGAACTGCGCCGGCGCAAGCCGCTGCTGCCGGTGATCACCCGCAGCGATGCTTATGAAGAAGACGAAGTCGATGGGCAGATCGTCAAGCAACTGTGCAACAAGAGCGCCGATAACCGCGCGCAACAGGAAGACGACGTCGCCACGCGCGCACGCGACAAATTGATCGCCTCGAACCTGGATGCGGGCCTGTTGTTGCCGCCGGTGTCGGTATCGGCCCACGTCGCCCGCGAACAAGGGCAGACCCCGGAGGCCTTGCAGCAGGCCGGTTTCGAGCGGCTGTACGCGGCGCTGATGTCCATCGCCCAGCCGGCGCTGGCGTACAAGCGGCGCAAGCCGGCGGAAGTCTTGCTGCACCATCTGGATGAAAACATCCTCGGCGCATTGCACTCCGGCATCACCCCGCAGTTGCAGAACCTGCAACAAGCCGCGCAATCGGAATTGGCGCAACTGCCACAGCGGCAAGCGCGCATTGTCGAGCTGGCCAGTCGCAGCCTCAGCGGCGGCCTGCCGGCCTTGCTGGAACGTCACGCATCCATGCGCAACATCGCGGCGTTGTGCCGTGAATTGACCGAACAGGTGCTGGCGGCATTCAGCCAGGTTGTCGGCGAATTGCTGGCGGACTACATGGTGGAAACGGATGCTTCGCTGGCCGAAATTCCAGCCGATGCTGCATTTGCCTACGAAGAACACGCCGTCGAAATCGACGGACGCCGCGAAGTGATCGGCGTCGATTACCAGCGACTGCATGCGGCACTGGAACAAGCGACGCACGGCAGCTTGTCGCGCCTGGCCGCGCAAGCGGCAGGGCAGTGCAGGGCATCGATCCAGCAGGTCGGGGAGGCTGCGACTCGCTTGCAGGAGGGTATCTGTGCCCGCGAGCAGGCGCTGGCCGGGCTGAAGTCGGACATTCTTGGTGCAATAACTCAATCGGCAGGGATCTGCCACGCCTGAACGCTGCCGTGGCCGCTTGCCGGCCGGGCGCGTTCTTGCCCGGAATTCCTCGGGATACGACGCCACGTTTGGCCATGGATCGCTGGGCTGCTGCCTGACTCCGATCTTGCCGGGGCTTGAGTGAATCTACCCACTGGTATATAAATAGAATTGATGGTACAACATCGCCCAGCCGGTGACCGGGCCATGCCCGTACCGGCGGCGGCGTGGATGCAGGCAGCCCATGGGCGGCCTGCATAGACGGAAAACGGCAGCTATCGATCATCTGGGAGGGTGTTCGTGAAGGTCAATTTCAGCAATCTGTTCCAGGCGGTCGTGGACAAATACGGCGACCGCGAGGCGATCCTCAACATAGAGCGCAACCGGCGGTTGACCTTCCGCGAGCACCATCTGTTGACCAACCGCATCGTCAACGCGATGACCGGGCCGCTGGGCCTTGGCGTTGGCGATGCCTATCTGAACATCCTGAAGAACGACAGCCTGACCCTGCTGCATTTCGGCACGGCGTTGAAGGGGCCGGCGATCGCGGCCTACGCCAATTATCGCGACACCATTGAGGAGCACGCCTGGAAGGTCGAGAACATCCGCCCCAAGATTGTGTTCATCGAGAACGAATTGCTCGACGCCTGCTACCAGCCGATGCACGCGCTTGGCGCGACGCTGGTGTGCATGGATCCGCTGGACGCGCCACGTGAGGGCGTGTACAGCCTGGCCGACCTGATCACGCAGGTGGGCGACGAAAACCCGAGCGTGGTGCTCGATGACCGCGAGCACGTCTTCATGATCCGTTTCACCGGCGGCACCACTTCCAATGCCAAGCCGGCGATCTATTCGCCGGATAATTGGGTGTCGTGTTACGAGTCGATGCTGATGCTGACGGATATGGAGTGGGGGCCGCACAGCCGCGCCCTGCACATGGCTCCGATCAGCCACGGCAGCGGTGTGCTGGTGCTGCCGGCTTATTTTTCCGGTGGCTGCAACGTCACCATGAACGATCCGGATCTGGTCAAGTTCTGCCAACTCATCGAGCAGGAAAAGATCACCAACACCATGGCGGTGCCAACCATGCTGTATCGCCTGCTGGCGATGCCGGAAGTGGCTCGGTTTGATCTTTCCTCGTTGCGCGGGGTGTTCTACGGCACCATGCCGATCAGCCCGGACAAGCTGAAGCAGGTGCAGTCGCGCTTCGGCAACGTCTTTGTGCAGGGCTACGGTGCCACCGAGAACAGCCAGTTGGCGCTGTCGCTGCACCGCGCCGACCACGTCATCGACAATCCGGAGCAGGCCAAACACCTGGCCGCTGCCGGGCGCGTGCAGCCCGGTGTCGAACTGCTGATCATGGATGACGACGGCAAGCCGGTGCCGCGCGGGCAGCCCGGCGAAATCTGGATGCGTTCGCGCGGCACGATCCGGGGCTATTACGACCGGCCGGAAGCCACCGCCAGTGAATTCACCGAAGACGGCTTCTGGAAGTCCGGCGACATCGGCCGCATGGACGAGAACGGCTACGTCTATATCGTGGATCGCAAGAAGGACATGATCATTTCCGGCGGCTTCAACGTGTATGCCGCCGAAGTCGAGGCTGTCATCAATTCGCACGACGCGATCATGATGTCGGTGGTCATCGGCATGCCGCACGAGGACTGGGGCGAAGCCATCCATGCCGAAGTCGTGCTGATGCCCGGCGTCAAGCTGGAAGAAAAAGAGCTGCTTGCCTATCTGCGTGCCCGCCTCGGCGGCTACAAGGTGCCCAAGTCGATCTCCATCGTCGATGCCTTGCCGTTGAGTCCGGCTGGCAAGGTGCTGCGCCGCGTGGTGCGCGACCGTTATCGAAATTCCTGAAACCGCCGTCGCCATTGCGGCGGCAATGCGAATTCTCCCTTTACCCGCTTCGTACCCACTTCCACCAGGAGCAAATGCAATGAGCAGTGAGCAGATGTTGTTCGAACAGCGCGGCCCGGTTGCCTGGCTGACCTTGAACCGTCCCGAGGCGATGAACTCGATCAATCTGGCGATGATCTCCGCCTACGAGGAATACCTGCCGAAGATCGCCAGCGACGATTCAATCCGCGTGCTGGTCATCACCGGTCGCGGCCCGGCGTTCTGCACCGGTGCGGACTTGAAGGAAGTGCTGGCCGGTGCCAAGGCGGCACCCGGCGAGCCGACTTTCCTCGACCGTGGACTGAAGGTGTTCGCGGCGCTGCGCAATCTGGGCAAGCCGGTGATCATCGCCTTGAATGGCATCACCATGGCTGGCGGTCTGGAAACCGCGCTCAGCGGCGACATCGTGATTGCATCCGAAGACGCCAAGATCGGCGATTGCCATGCCAACTTCGGCGTGTTCCCGGGCGCGGGCGGTGCCGCGATCCTGTCGCGCCTGATCCCGAAGAACGTGGCCAACTACTTGCTGTTCACCGGCAAGACCCTCAGCGCCAAGCAAATGCAGGAATATGGCTTCGTCAACGAAGTAGTGCCTGCCGACAAGTTGGAAGAAGCCGCGCAGAAACTGGGCGAATTGATCGCCAGCAAGAGCCCGCTGGCGCTGCGCCGCATGAAGGAGGTCGTGCGCACCGCGCAGGATTCCAGCCGCGACGACGCGCTGCGCCACGAGTACTTGGAAATGCAGAACCAGATGCGCTCATGGGATTTCACCGAGGGACTGAAATCCTTCGCCGAAAAGCGCAAGCCCGAGTTCAAGGGTTATTGATCCAACGCATCCATCCGAGGCCATCACATGAGTTTCCAATTGACCGAAGAACAGCGCCTGGCGGTGGACAGCCTGCGCAAGTTCCTCGATACAGAGCTGGAGCCGGAATATCTGGCCCACGGCGAAGGCTACGTGCCGCGCGAAAAGATGCAGGACTGGATCAAGCGCTTGATCCCGTTCGGCCTGCTGGTCGCGCCGCATCCGGAAAAGTATGGCGGCCTGGAGCTGGGCTGGAGCACCCATGTGCGGTTGTGGGAAGAGGTGGTCTATAGCTCAATCGTGCTGGCCGGGCCTTTGCTGCTCAACACGCTGGTGGTCGAGCTGCTGGTCAAGTACGGCGCGCAACACCTGGTGGATCGCTACGTGCCGGGCATCCTGTCCGGCGACGTCATCGCCAGCATGGGCGTGTCCGAGCCGGACGTCGGCTCCGACGTGGCCGCCGCCAAGTGCCGCGCGGTGCGCGATGGCGACGATTGGGTGATCAATGGCGAAAAGACCTGGATCACCAATGGCTCGTACTCGGACTTCTTCATCTGTACCTGCAAGACCGGCGACGGCGAATTGACCCACATCCTGATCGACCGCAAGGAACACGGCTACGAAGTTCGCGACATCCACAAGATGGCGATGAACGGGCAATCCACCGCGCAGGTATTCCTCAACAACGTGCGCGTGCCGGTCAGCAATACCGTCGGCAAGATCGGCGACGGCCTGCGCAACACGCTGATCATCTTCGAACGCGCGCGTTGCCACATGGCCTGCTGGGGCTACGGCATCGCCCGTCGCGCCAAGGACGAAGCGATCAAGTACAGCCAGCAACGCATCCAGCACGGCAAGCCGATTGCCGGCCATCAGTTGATCGCCGACAAGATCGCGACGATGGCCACCGAGATCGATGCCGCACGCCTGCTGACCTGGCGCGCCTTGGACATGATCGACAACGGCCAGCGCTGCGACACCGAAAGCTCGATGGCCAAGTGGTACGGCACCGAAGTTGGCGTGCGCGCCGCCCGCGATGCCTTGCAGATCCACGGCGGCAACGGCGTGACTACCGAATTCATCGTCGAGCGATTGTTCCGCGAAGCGGTGATCGCACCGATCCCGGATGGCACCACCGAAATCCAGAAGCTGATCATTTCCCGCAACCTCACCGGGATTCAGGCATTCCGCTGATTCCCTTCATTACCTAATCCATCAATACCTCAAAGAGAGCATCGACATGAACCTGAAAGACAAAGTCATCGTGATCACCGGCGGCGCTTCCGGCCTCGGCGAAGCCGCCACGCGCTATCTGGTGCAGGAAAAGGGTGCCAAGGTCGGCATCATCGACTTGAATGCCGAACGTGGTGCGCAGATCGTGGCCGACCTCGGTGCGGACAAGGCAATTTTCTGCCAGGCCGATGTGTGCTCGATCGAGGCCGTCGATGCGGCGGTTGACGCCATTGTTGCGAAGTTTGGCGCGATCCATGGCGACATCAACGCTGCCGGCATCCCGGGCATGTTCAAGGTGCTCGACAAGGAAGGCAAGGCGTCTTCGAGCCGGGAGAAGTTCTCCAAAATCGTCGATATCGACCTGAAAGGCGTGTTCAACGTGCTGGCCAAGTGCGTCGAGGTGATGGCGAAGAACGAACCCGACGAGAATGGCGAGCGCGGTGTGGTCATCAACATCTCCTCCGGCGCGGCCGAATGCGGGCAGATCGGCCAGTCCTCGTACAGCGCCTCGAAAGCCGGCGTCAACGGCATGAACATGCCGCTGGCGCGCGAGCTGGGGGCGGTTGGCGTGCGCGTCAACTCGATCGCGCCGGGCTTGTTCGAGACGCCGCTGCTGCTGGCGCAGCCGCAGGCGTTCATCGACAAGCTGGTCACCGCCATCGAAGCGCCCAAGCGCCTTGGCCGCGGCCTCGAGTTCGCCCACGCCTGTGCCTTCCTGCTGGAGAACGGCTACATGAATGGCCGCACCCTGCAGCTGGACGCTTCCACCATTCTGCAGGCGCGATAAGTCGCCGGCATTCCTGCCCGCGCCCGGAATGTCGTGAAAGCCACGATGGGCGGGCAGGGCATCCACGGAAAACCATGACCATGACGCTTGCAGAAAAGCTGTTTTCCGGAACCGAAGTGCTCCAGCGCACCGGAATCAGCATTGACCACATCGAGCCCAATCGCATCCGTCTGAAGATGCCGCTGCAAGGCAACATCGGCGGCGGCGGGGTGATGTATGCCGGTTCCTTGTTCGCACCGGCCGAAGCTGCGCCGGGTCTGCTGATCCTCAACCGCTTCGATCCGAAGCGCTACGCGCCAACCTGTGCCGGGGTGAACATCCGCTTCCGCCGCCCGGCGAAAACCGATGTGACCCTGGAGCTGACCATCAGCGACGAGCAGTTCGCCGCTATCGAGGCCGAACTGGAAGCCAAGGGCAAAACCCAAGTCGAATTCAACCTGGAGATCGTCGATGCAAACGGCGAAGTCGTCTCCATTGCCGAAACCAAGTACGCGATCTTCAAACTCGGTTGATCGCCACCAGGAGTATGTGAAATGAGCGAGAAAGTCCTGATTGCCGGCGTCGGCATGATTCCCTTCAAGAAGCCCGGACAGAGCGAAAGCTATGACGTGATGGGCGGCAAGGCCGCATTGAATGCGCTGGCCGATGCCGGCATCGACTACCGCCTGATCGAGCAGGCCTACGGCGGCTACGTGCATGGCGACAGTTGCTGCGCGCAGGCGGCGCTGTACCACGTCGGCATCACCGGCATCCCGATCGCCAACGTCAACAACAACTGCGGCAGCGGCTCGACCGCGTTCGCGCTGGCGGCGCAGGCAGTGGCCAGCGGTGCGGCCGAATGTGTGCTGGCGCTGGGCTTCGAGCAGATGACGCCGGGTGCCATCGAAATGGCGTTCGCCGACCGCATCAGTCCGATCAAGCGTCACGAGGACGGCATCGCGGAACTGGTGGGTTTTTCCGGCGACGATTTCAAGGTGCCGCCGGCGGTCCGCATGTTCGGCGCACAAGTCGATCTGGTGAAGGCCGAATACGGCGTCACCGACGAACATCTGGCCAAGATCGCAGTCAAGGCGCGCCGGCATGCCGAGTTCAACGAGAATGCGATCTTCCGCGCACCACTCACCGTCGAGCAGGTGCTGGAAGCGCCGCCGCTGTTCCGCGGCATGCGCAAGCTGTTCGCCTGCCCGCCGAGCTGCGGCGCGGCGGCGGTGATCGTGTGTTCGCCGGCCTTCGCGCGCAAGCATGGCCTGCGCCAGGACGTGCAACTGCTTGGCGGCGCGTGGATGAGCGACCGCAAGAGCGATTTCGAAGGCAATCCGCTGGATCTGATGTTCCGTTCGGTCAGCCGCGAATCGGCCAAGCTCGCCTACGAGCGCGCCGGCGTCGGTCCGGAAGACATCGACGTGCTCGAAGTGCACGACTGCTTCACCAGCAATGAAGCGGTGCTGTACGACGCGCTGGGCCTGTGTGCGCCGGGCGATCTCGGCCGCTTCATCGACGAGGGCGACAACACCTACGGCGGCAAGTACGTGGTCAATCCGTCCGGTGGCTTGCTGGCCAAGGGCCATCCGCTGGGCGCGACCGGCCTGGCACAGATCACCGAGCTGGTACAGCAGTTGCGTGGCCAGTCCGGCGTTCGCCAGGTCGAGGGCGCGCGCACCGCGTTGCAGCACAATGCCGGTCTCGGCAGTGCAGGCTTCGTGCACATCTTCCAGAAGACTGCATAAGGAATCCGCCGCGTGAACGTGTATGTACTCGGCACCGCGCTGCATCCGCCGTCACTGGCGCAGCGCGACATGCGCCTGGAAGAGCTGGCCTGGCATACCGCACGCGCGGCGCTGGCCGATGCCGGCATCAGCCGCCGGCAACTTGACCATTTGACCATAGGCGCTTGCGACGAGCTGGATGGCCGGCCGATTTCCAGCATGCTTATGGCCGCGCCGACCGGTGGCTTCATGACCGACGAGATGAAGGTCACCGACAGCGGTGCGATGGCCCTGTGCCTGGGCTATGCACGAATCAAGAGCGGTGAGTTCCATCTCGGCCTGGTGTCGAGCTGGTGCAAGCCGTCCAAGACCGATGTCGATGCGGTGATGCGTTTGCGCGGCGATCCGTTCTTTTCGCGGCCCCTCGACATCGACATGACTACCACCGATGGCCTGTTCGCACAGGCGGTTTCCAACGAGTTTGGCGTGACCGAGGAAGAAGCCGCACAGAGGGCGACGGCGGCCTACCGGCGCGCACGGCTGAATCCGCGTGCCTTGCCGCGCGATGCTTTCCCGCAGGAAGCGCAAGTAAGCCAGTCCGATTACGTGGCCGCACCGCTGCGCGACCTGCATCGTGCGCCGTTGACCGATGGCGCGGCGATGTTGGTGCTGGCTTCGGAGGAGTTCGTGCGCAAGAACCGCGATGTCAAGCCGCTGGCGCGCATTACTGGCGTCGGTTGGGCCTCTGACTCGTATCGCCTGGGTAGCGGGCGTTTGCGTTCGATGCAATCGGCACGCAAGGCCTGGGCACAGGCGCTGGAACAGGCCGGCGCTGCTTCGGCGCGTGATTTCGACGTGATCGAGGTCGAAAGCCAGACCAGTTGGCACGAAGCGGCCTATGTGCGTGCGTTGGGCATCGACGATGAAACCAAGGTGTCGCCGTCGGGCGGGCCGTTCGCGCAGAACCCGCTGTTCTGCACCGGCCTGGTCGGTGCGGTGGAAGCCGTGTTGCAGGTCAGTGGCCGCGCCGGTGCCGTGCAGCGTGCCGGCGTGAAGCGCGCCGCCGCGCATTCGTGTCATGGCTATGCCCAGCAGGGCAATACCGTGGTCTGCTTCGGGCAGGTGGAGGGCGCAGCATGAGCGTGGCAGTGATCGGAAGCTGGCAATCGAAGTTCGTGACCAGCGACCCCAGCAAGACCTATCCGGAACAGGCGCAGGAAGCCGCCGTCGGTGCGATGAAATCGGTGGGCATGACCCCGGACGACATCGACGCCATCGTGTTCTCGCTGGCGCCGACCTTCTTCATGGGCGTGGCCGATGCCGACCGTTGGAGCATCGACCACATCTTCGGTGCAGGCAAACCCATTTTCCGCGTGCATACGGGCGGGGCGACCGGCGGCTCGGCGGTGCATGCCGCGCACGCGCTGGTGTCCGCGGGATTGGCCAAGTCGGTGTTGATCGTCGGTGCCGAGCGCATCTCCGAAACCCCGGATGCGCAGAAGGTGTTGAACCTGATCTTCGACGTGTTCTACGAGCGTGACATGCCGCTGTCCACCAATACCTCGGTGGGCTTGCAGTTGAGCCGCTACCTGCAAATGCATGGCCTGACCGAGGAGGACATGGCGCAGGCGGTGGTGCGGCAGCGCCGCAACGCGATGAACAACCCGCATGCGCATTTGAAGGGCGAGATCACCATTGATGACGTGATGAATTCCACGCCGATTTCCCTGCCGTTGAAGCTGTTCGATTGCTGCCCACGCTCTTCCGGTGCGGCGGCGATGATCGTCGGCGATGAATCGGTGGCCAAGCGTTTCCAGTCGCGTCCGGCTTTCATCAATGGCATCGGCGGGGTATCTGATTCCTACTGGATCGGCGACCGGATCGGGCCGATGTCGCGCACCAACTGGAGCAGCTTCCAACTGGCGGAATTCGCCGGCCGCCAGGCGTTTGCCCGTGCCGCGATCACCGACCCGATGCGTCAGGTCCAGGTGGCCGAGCTGTACGACCCTTACAGCTGCCTTGGTTACCAGCAGCTTGAGCATCTGGGTTTCTGCGCACCGGGCATGGCCGCGCGGCTGGATCGCGAGCACGTCTGGGATGTCGATGGCGGCCAGGTCGCGGTCAACCCTTCCGGCGGCACGCTGTGCACCAACCCGATTGCCATCACCGGTTTGGTGCGCGCGATCGATGCCGCTTCGCAAATCATGGGCACGGCCGGCACCATGCAGGTGCCTAACGTGCGCAACGCGCTGTCCACCGCCAACGGCGGCATCGGCCAGTTCTGCAACGTCACGGTTTTCGGCGCAGAGCCGGTTTCGCACTGAAACCACGAAAGGATAAAAACATGTCAAACACAGACACCACCAACGTCGTCACCGATACCATCTCGCTGCGCTACGACTATGCGTTGGGCGAAGTTGCCGGAAAGTTCATGGAGGGCTTGAAGGAAGGGAAAATTCTTGCCACCCATTGCAGCAAATCGGGTATCACCTACCTGCCGCCGCGCAGCTATTGCGAACAATCCTTCGAGCCCTGCGATTCGTGGGTGGAGGCAGGCACGGGCGGCGTGATCGAACAATCCACGATTGTCGTGCGTGGCTACGAGGGCAAGCGCAAGACGCCGGTGGCGGTGGCCTTCGTGAGGCTGGATGGTACGGATTGCGCCATCGCCAATTATGTCGATGGCGTGGACCTTTCCGACATGCAGGCGGCGATGAAGCAGATCGCCCCCGGTACCCGCGTGCGTGTGGAGTTCATCGAGCAACGCGAAGGCCGCATCACCGATTTCAGTTTCCGCCTGGCAGGGGAGTGAGGTGATGAGCCTGGAACGGGTCAAGTACGAACGGCGCGGTGCCGGTGCCTGGATCATCTACAATGATCCGGACAACATGAATGCGATTTCGCTGGAGCTGATCGCCGACATCGGCGAGGCCTTGACCCTGGCCGAAGACGATCCGCAGGTACGCGCCATCGTGTTGACCGGCAGTGGCAAGGCATTCTGTGCCGGTGCCAATCTGCGCATGGCCAACGACTTGCTGGCGCAAAGCCCGGAAATACTGGCGCGGAAATTCCTGATGCCGCTGAAGCAACTGTTGCGGCGAGTCCGCGAATGTCCCAAGCCGGTGATCGCCGCGGTCAACGGCGTGTGCATGGCCGGCGGAATGGAGACGATTCTGTGTTGCGACATGGTGGTTGCGGTTGAAGGTGCGTTGATGGGCGACCAGCACGCGACCTTCGGCCTGTTGCCGGCCGTGGGTGGCGCGCAAGGCCTGATTCGCACGGTAGGCATGTTGCGGGCAAAGGAAATGCTGTTCACTGGGGGCCGTTACAGCGCCGAGGAATTGCATCAATGGGGCCTGGTCAACAAAGTGGTGCCGGTAGCGGAACTGGACAGCACGGTCAGCGCACTGGTCGAGCACTTGGCGCAGCGCAGCCCGGCGGGCCTGGCGCGGATGAAGCAGATGGCCAACGACGAATCCGACATGTCTTGGGACGTGGCCACCCGCTACGAACAAGCATTGGTGCTGGGGCATCTATTTGGCGGTGATGTCGCGGAAGGCCTGAATGCCTTTGCCGAAAAGCGCAAGCCGGTGTTCGGCGCGGACTGATCCGGCGACAATGCACGCTGGTTTCGACGGAGTCCAACACATGAATGCAGCCACTGACGCGATCGATTACCCGATCGCCGACATTCCCGCACCGGGGCAGGTCGTCGAGATCAAGCCGGGCGTGCTGTGGATACGCATGGTGATGCCGTTTTCGCTCGACCACATCAACCTGTGGGCGATCGATGACGGGGAAGGATGGGCGATCATCGACAGCGGTTTGCGCGTCGTTGATACCACCCAGACGTGGCAGGCCCTGCTGGCGCCGGAGGGTCCGCTGGGCGGGCGTCCGGTGACCCGCGTGCTCGCCACCCACATGCACCCGGACCACATTGGCATGGCCGGCTGGCTGACACGTCGCTTCGATTGCGAACTGTGGATCACCCGGCTGGAGTATTTCTGTTGCCGGGTGATGATGGCCGACACTGGTCGCGACGTGCCGACCGAAGGAATCGAGTTCCATCGCCGCGCCGGTTGGGGCGAGACCGAACTGGAACACTACCGCACACGCTTCGGCGATTTCGGCCGCATGATCCATCCGATGCCGGACAGCTTCGTGCGTCTGGAAGAGGGGCAGGTACTGAAGATCGGCCGGCACGAATGGGAAGTGGTGATTGGCCGTGGCCATTCGCCCGAACATGCCTGCTTCCTGTGCCGCGAACTGGGTCTGTTCATTTCCGGTGACCAAGTGTTGCCGAAGATCAGCTCCAACACCTCGGTCTATCCCACCGAGCCGCATGCCGACCCGGTGCAGGACTGGCTGGATTCGATCGAGCGGCTCGAACGCGATATTCCGCCGGACGTATTGGTGCTGCCGTCGCACAACGAGCCTTTCACTGGCCTGCCACTGCGGCTGGAACAATTGCGCGCCAGCACGCACAAACGCCACCGGCGGATACGCGACATGATTGCGCAACCGATGCGCTGCATCGACGTGGTACATGCCTTGTTCCCGGCTTCACCCAATTTCAACAGCGCCACCCTTGGCATGGCCACCGGCGAAACGCTGGCCTTCCTCAACCACCTGCTGCAATGCGGTGAGGTGGTCGTCGAGGAAAAGGATGGCGTGAACTGGTACACCGCGCTGGCAGCTGCGTGATTGCGCGCCGCGCCCACATGACTGAATGAGGAAACCACTTTGAGCTATCGCGCCCCCGTGCAAGACATGTTGTTCGTGATGCGGCATCTGGCCGACATCGACGGATTGGCCGCCTTGCCTGGCAACGAGCAGGCAAGCAGCGAAACGGCCGCCGCCGTGCTGGCCGAGTGCGCGCGCTTCAACGAGGAAGTGCTGGCACCGCTGAATCAGGTCGGCGATACCCAGCCGCCGGTTTGGGACAAGGGCGACGTGCGCACCACGCCGGGTTTCAAGGAAGCGTTCCGCCGTTACGCCGAAGACGGCTGGCAGGGTTTGCAGCATGCGCCGGAATTCGGCGGGCAGGGCTTGCCGAAACTGATCCATGCCGCGTGCATGGAGATGAACTTCAGCGCCAATCTCGGCTTCGCCTTGTGCCCGTTGCTGAGCGACGGCGCGATCGAAGCCCTGCTCACTGCCGGTTCTCCGGAGCAACAAGCCGAAGTCATCCCGCGCTTCATCGAAGGCCGCTGGACCGGCACGATGAACCTGACCGAGCCGCAGGCCGGCAGCGACCTGTCGCTGGTGCGCACCCGTGCCGAACCGCAAGGCGATGGCACCTATCGCATCTTCGGCACCAAGATCTTCATCACCTATGGCGAGCACGACCTGGCCGAGAACATTGTCCACTTGGTGCTGGCCCGCGTGCAGGACGCACCGGAAGGCGTCAAGGGGATTTCGCTGTTCCTGGTGCCCAAGTACAAGATCGATGCCGATGGTTCGCGGGGCGAGCGCAACGACGTGCATTGCCTGAGCATAGAACACAAGCTCGGCATCCACGCCAGCCCGACGGCGGTGTTGCAGTACGGCGAACATGGCGGTGCCATCGGCACCCTGGTCGGCGAGGAGAATCGCGGGCTGGAATACATGTTCGTGATGATGAATGCCGCGCGCTATGCGGTGGGCTTGCAAGGCATCGCGATTGCCGAACGCGCTTATCAGCAGGCCGTGAACTATGCGCGTGAGCGCGTGCAATCGCGTCCGGTCGATGGCTCGGCAAAAGCTGCCGTGCCGATCATCCAGCACCCGGACGTGCGCCGCATGCTGATGACGATGCGTGCCTATGCCGAAGGCTGCCGTGCGATGGCGCTGGTCGCTGCCGCCGCGCATGACGTGGCCCATGCGCATCTCGATGCGGCAGTGCGCGACGAGAACCGCGTGTTCTATGAATTCCTGGTGCCGTTGGTGAAGGGTTTTTCCACCGAAATGAGCCTGGATATGGCGTCGCTGGGCGTGCAGGTACATGGCGGCATGGGTTTCATCGAGGAAACCGGCGCGGCGCAGCACCTGCGCGATGCAAAGATCCTGACCATCTACGAAGGCACCACTGCGATCCACGGCAACGACCTGGTCGGGCGCAAGACCAAGCGCGATGGTGGCGCAACGGCCAGGTCGGTGTCGGCGCGTATCAAGGCGACCGTGGATCAATTGTCCGCTCGTGGCAGTGCCGATTGCCGTGCCTACGCGCAGCGGCTCGAAGCGGCGCGGCTGGCGTTTGAAAAAGCGATTGATTTCGTTGCCACCAGCAACGACGCAAATGCCGTGTACGCCGGTTCGGTGCCGTACCTGATGCTGGCTGGGAACCTGATTGCAGGTTGGCAGATGGGCAGGGCGCTGATCATTGCCGAAGATTGCCTCGCAGCTGGCGAGGACTCGACCTTCATGCGTGCCAAGATCGCCACCGCCAACTTTTACGCCGAACATCTGTTGCCGAAGACGCTTGGCGAACGCGATGTGATCCTGTACGGCGCGGCCTCGGTGCTCGGCATGCCGCTGGACGCTTTCTGATCTTTATCGCAAACACCTGACCCGCAAATATCGAGGAGCCGCCCACAGATGAAGATACTCGTCGCCTACAAGCGCGTGGTGGACTATAACGTCCGCATCCAGGTCAAGCCGGACGGTTCCGGCGTGGTGACCGAGGGCGTGAAGCTCTCGCCGAACCCCTTCGATGAAATCGCGCTGGAAGAGGCGCTGCGTCTGCGCGACAAGGGCATCGCGACCGAAGTGGTCGTCGCCACGATCGCCCCGGCCGATGCGCAAGCGCACCTGCGCAATGGCTTGGCGATGGGTGCCAACCGCGCCCTGCACGTCGTCACCGACCAGGCCATCCAGCCGCTGACCGCCGCCCGCGCCCTGCTGAAGCTGGTGGAAAAGGAATCCCCGGACATCGTCATCCTCGGCAAGCAGGCCATCGACGACGATGCCAACCAGACCGGGCAGATGCTGGCCACGCTGTGGGGCCGCCCGCAGGCGACGTTCGCCTCGAAGGTGGACATTGCCGATGGCAAGGCCACCGTGATCCGCGAAGTCGATGCCGGCTTGGAAACGCTGGAAGTCGATCTGCCGGCGGTCATCACCACCGACCTGCGCCTGAACGAGCCGCGCTTCATCAAGCTGCCGGACATCATGAAGGCCAAGAGCAAGCCGCTGGAGACGATCCAATTCGCCGACCTGGGCGTGGAATCGGGTGATTTCCTGCAAACCACCAAGTTCGTCCCGCCGGCCAAGCGCAGCAAGGGCGTGATGGTCAAGGATGCCGCCGAACTGGTGGCCGCACTCAAGCAGAAGGGGTTGTTGTAATGTCCAAAGTCCTCGTCATTGCCGAACACCTGCAAGGCAAGCTCAACGCTTCCACTGCCAAGACCGTCAGCGCCGCACTGGCGTTGAAGCCCGAAGCCCTCGACGTGGCCGTGCTGGCCGCCGACCCGGCCGCCGTGGCCGCAGAAGCCGCGCAGATCGGCGGTGTCAGCAAGGTGCTCGCCGTCGCCAATCCGGCCAACGAACACGCGCTGGCGCAAGTGCTCGGCCCGCAGATTGCCGAACTCGCCAAGGCCTACAGCCACGTCTTTGTGCCGAGCACCACCTTCGGCAAGGACCTGGCCCCGGTCGTGGCCGCGCTGCTGGGCGTGGCACAGGTCTCCGACCTGATGACGGTCGAAGGCGACACCAGCTTCACCCGCCCGATCTACGCCGGCAACGCGATCATCACCGTCGAGACCCCGGCCGGCCAGACCGTGGTCGCCACCGTGCGCACCGCCTCGTGGCAGGAAGCCGCGAAGGGCGGCAATGCCAGCATTGAAGCGGTCAGCACCAGCGCTGCACTGCCCAGCCACACCCGCTTCGTCGCCCTGGCCGCCGCAAAGAGCGACCGCCCCGACCTGCAAAGCGCCAAGCGCGTGGTCTCCGGTGGCCGTGGCGTCGGTTCGGAAGAGAACTTCAAGATCATCTACCAACTGGCCGACAAGCTCGGTGCCGGCGTTGGCGCCAGCCGCGCGGCGGTCGATGCCGGCTATGTGCCCAGCGACCTGCAAGTCGGCCAGACCGGCAAGATCATCGCCCCGGAACTGTACGTGGCCGTCGGCATCAGCGGCGCGATCCAGCACCTGACCGGGATCAAGGACGCCGGTACGATCGTGGCCATCAACAAGGATGCCGATGCGCCGATCTTCGAAGTGGCGGATATTGGTCTGGTGGGGGATTTGTTCCAGTTGTTGCCGGAGCTGGAAGCGCAACTGTAGGTTGACTGCGCAATACTCACCTTTCTCACTGAGGAATTTCCCCATGCCGTCAGTCGCCGGAATTGCGCCACGCGCCACGCGGATTTTCCTTTTGGGGCTGCTGGCCGCGTGCTGCATCGGAGCGACATGGGCGGCAGATCGCGAAGCCGCCGCACGGACCGGGAATTGGCGGATCGAAACACCGGAGCGTGCGCTGGATACATCGTCCGGCATCCGCGAAACCGTCTGGCAACAGTCGCGGCCACCCGGCGGTGACTTCGACCGCATTCGCCTGCATCGTTATCACGGCGGAGGGAAATCCTCGGCAACCCTGCTGTACCTGCCCGGTACCAACATGAATGGTGTCGTGGCCAATACGGATGAAGCACACAATCTGTGGCTGTATCTGGCTGCTTGCGGTATTGAAGTGTTCGTGCTGGATTATCGTACCCACGCGATACCCGCAGAAACACCGATGGAAAACCTCGGCGCATTGCGCCAATGGGACACGGCAACGTTCGTGGTTGACATCGAATCGGCTGCTACGTTGGCAAGAAACCAATCGCGGCGGAAGAAGCTGTTCGTCGCCGGCTTCAGCCGTGGTGGCTATCTCGCCTACGCGCATGCGCTGGCGCATCCGCAGAACCTGGCTGGCCTGGTGATCCTGGACGCCGGCTTCAAGAACCATGCACCGACCGGCCAATACGATGCCGCCGCCGCAATGCAGAAATTGCAGGCATCAGGCGCGTGGGCCAGCGATGTCGGCGGTTCGCGCGGCTGGGCTTCGCGCCAGCAACTGATGCAGGCGGTGGCGGTGGATCCGAATGCAAAATCGCCAAGCCCGGATTACGCAACCGCTGGCGACATGTTGGCGCACGTGTTGCAGACGAGCTGGGGCAATGGTGGTCTGGCCAATCCCGAAGGTGGCGCATCCAAACCGCAGGTACTGGCGACGCTGTTGCAGGGGTACGACCGCTACTACCCCATGATCCAGGACATCGAAGGCAAGTCCATCGCCGACCATGCCGACGATCCGCGCACGCCAATCGACGATCATTGGGGCGACCTGCGCGTGCCGGTCATCGCTTTCGCAAGTACCGGCCTCGGCAAGGATTGGACACAGAACGTGGTCGTATCGGCGAATGGCAGCGGATCGAATGACGTCTCCGTACATGTCCTCGATGGTTACGGGCATCTGGATGTCATGGTGGGCGAGGGTGCCCGCGACGATGTGTACGAGCGCATACTCGAATGGGTACGCCAAATGCGATAGGCAGCGCTGTCCGGCTGTGGCGTCTTGCCGGCACGGCATGGCGCGCTATCCTTGGAGCGCAGGTTGCCGGTTAACGGCGAACATGCACCCAGCGCACGAAGGAGCACTCATGACCGACTTCAGCTACACCCGCGGTCCATCAACGAAGCCGCTGTTGGCGATGACCATCGGCGACGCCTTCGACGCCACCGTGGTGCGCTTCGGTGATCGCGAGGCGCTGATCTCGCGACACCAAGGCTTGCGCTACACTTGGGCGCAACTGGCCGGAAGGGTGGAACAATGCGCCCGTGCGCTGATGGCGTTGGGCATCGAGGCCGGTGATCGCGTCGGCATCTGGTCGCCCAATCGTGCCGAGTGGACCATTGTCCAGTTTGCCACCGCCAAGATCGGCGCGATCCTGGTCAACATCAATCCGGCCTACCGCCTGAACGAACTGGAATACGCACTCAAGCAATCCGGTTGCAGTTGGGTGGTCTGCACCGATGTCTTCAAGTCCTCGGACTATCACGGCATGCTACTGGAGCTGGTACCGGAACTGGCCGGCAGCCAACCCGGTGCGCTGGATTGCCAATGCCTGCCGCAATTGCGCGGCGTCATCAGCTTTGCCGAAGCACCGCCAGCCGGCTTGCTGCCATGGGCCGCGTTCCTGCAACGCGCCGAGGAAGTCGAACCCGCCGCACTGGCCCAACGGCAGTCGAAATTGCAATTCGACGACCCGATCAACATCCAGTACACCTCCGGCACCACCGGCTTCCCGAAGGGCGCCACGCTCAGTCACTACAACATCCTCAACAACGGCTGGTTCGTCGGCGAGAGCATCGGCCTGACCGAACACGATCGCGTGGTGATCCCGGTGCCGCTGTACCACTGCTTCGGCATGGTGATGGGCAACCTGGCCTGCCTGACCCACGGCGCGGCGATGATCTATCCCGGCGACGCCTTCGATCCGCTGACCACGTTGCAGGCGGTGGCCGAAGAACGTGCAACGGCGTTGTACGGCGTGCCAACGATGTTCATTGCCGAACTGGAACATCCGCAACGCAAGGAATTCGACCTGTCTTCATTGCGCACCGGCATCATGGCCGGCGCGACCTGTCCGATCGAAGTGATGCGACGGGTGATCGACGAGATGCACATGAAGGAAGTGCAGATCGCCTACGGCATGACCGAAACCAGCCCGGTTTCCACCCAGACCGCGCCGGACGATACGCTGGAACAGCGGGTCACCACGGTTGGCCGCACCCAGCCGCACCTGGAAACCAAGCTGCTGGACGAAAAAGGCCGCATCGTGCCGCGCGGCGAAATCGGCGAGCTATGCACTCGCGGCTACAGCGTGATGCTCGGTTACTGGGAGAACCCCAAAGCCACCGCCGAGGCCATCGACCCGGCGTGCTGGATGCACACCGGCGACTTGGCGACGATGGACGAAGCCGGCTACGTGCGCATCGTCGGCCGCAGCAAGGACATGATCATCCGCGGCGGCGAGAACATCTATCCGCGCGAGATCGAGGAATTCCTGTTCACCCACCCGGCCATCGCCGACGCGCAGGCAGTCGGCATCCCCGACCAGAAATACGGCGAAGAGTTGGTGGCGTGGCTGAAGTTGCGCCCCGGCCATTCGGTTGGCGAAGAAGAACTGCGCGCGTGGTGCAAGGCGCGGATTGCCCACTTCAAGGTGCCGCGGCATTTCCGCTTCGTCGAGGAATTCCCGATGACGGTGACCGGCAAGATCCAGAAATTCCGGATCCGCGAGATTACGGTGGAGCAACTGGGCGAGACGGGGGATGGGGATTGATGCAGACTATTCCACGGTCGATGTCGAGACCGAGCCGGATGGTTCGGTCAGCTTCATCGGCTGCGCCGACGACGTGATCACCTCGTCCGGATGCCGGATCGGCTCGTTCGATGTGGATAGCGCGTTTGTAGAATACCCGGAGGTGCAGGAGGTTGCAGTGGCCGACATCCCCGATCCGGGGTCTGCCGAGATCGTCAAGGCCTTCGTCAAGCTTGGCGCAGGTTTCGCGGCAAGCGATGCACTGGCCTGGGAACTGCGCCAACACGTCAAGTACTGAGTATCGGCGCATGCGTACCCGCGCGCGATCCAGTTCATCGACGAGCTGCCAAAAATGCCCAGCGGCAAGATCCAGTGCTTCCTGCTGCGCAAGTGCCAGGCTACCGATTCCGTTTCTTTTTCCTGAGTGGCGGCGGCACGCCGATGCAAACTGAAAGTCGCGTATTTTCCCGTTCCAGCGTGGTACCGAGGATTCCCGGATGTGGTTGAACGAAGAACAGGAGCAGATCCGCGACGCGGCACGCGACTTCGCCCGCGAGCGACTCGCGCCCGGCGCGGCGCGGCGCAGCCGTGAGCAAGCCTTCCCGCGCGCCGAACTGACCGAAATGGGCGAGCTCGGCCTGCTCGGCATGCTGGTGCCGGAAGCCTATGGCGGCTCGGAGACTGGCATGGTCGCCTACGCGGCGGTGCTGGAAGAAATCGCCGCCGCCGATGGCGCTTGTTCGACGATTGTTTCCGTGCACAGTTCAGTCGGTTGCATGCCGATCCTGCGCTACGGCAACGAAGAACAGAAGCAGCGCTTCCTGCCGAAGATGGCCAGCGGAGAATGGATCGGCGGCTTCGCCTTGACCGAATCGCAGGCTGGCTCCGAGGCTTCCGCGCTGCGTACCGTGGCCCGCCGCGATGGTGACCACTACGTCATCGACGGCAGCAAGCAGTTCATCACATCGGGCAAGCACGGCGACGTGATGATCGTGTTCGCAGTGACCGATGCCAGTGCCGGCAGCAAGGGCATCAGCGCCTTCATCGTACATACCGACATCCCAGGCTATGCCGTCACGGCCATCGAGCACAAACTCGGGCAGACCTCGTCCGATACCTGCGCACTGGCTTTCACCGGCATGCGCGTGCCGGTGGAAAACCGGCTGGGCAAGGAAGGACAGGGCTACAAGATCGCGCTGTCGAACCTGGAAGGTGGCCGTATTGGCATCGCCGCGCAGGCGGTGGGCATGGCTCGCGCCGCGTTCGAGGCCGCGCGTGACTATGCGCGCGAACGCATTACCTTCGGCAAACCGATTGCCCAGCATCAGGTCATCGCCTTCAAGCTGGCCGACATGGCCACCCAGATCGACGCGGCGCGATTGTTGGTGCTGCGTGCGGCGCAATTGCGGCAGGAGGGCAAGCCCTGCCTGTCCGAGGCCTCGATGGCCAAACTGTTTGCCAGCGAAATGGCCGAGAAAGTCTGCTCGACAGCCATCCAGATACACGGCGGTTACGGCTACCTGGCCGATTACCCGGTCGAACGCATTTACCGCGACGTGCGCGTGTGCCAGATCTACGAAGGCACCAGTGAAGTGCAGCGCATGGTGATTGCACGCGGGCTTTGAGCGTTGCGTATCGTTATCTGGTTGGAGAAGCGGCAGTGTGACCCACCCTGCGCCGGCAGCTCCGGGCTGCCAGGGAATGTGCCGGGGTGACGCAAACCGCCCTGTCCGAGGCGCTCGGCAAGAGCCAGACGTTCGTGAGCGACGTCGAGCGGGGTGTCCGCCGGCTCGACGTGGTCGAACTCTGGGATTTTTGCGCGGCGCTGGGCCTCGACCTGCCGGCGTTCGTGGCGGAGTTCCAGCGCGAAGCCACCGCCATTCGCAGCAAGCGGCCCAAGCGGGTTCGGGCGATACCCGCCAAACGCCCCCGACGACGTTCATAGCCGCCGACCCGCTGTCCGCCGTCCCGCCCGGATTCGCTCCCGCTGGACGCTCCGCACCAGGACGAACATCATTGCCAGCACCAGCAGGGCTTCGCCCATTTGCGCGACCCGCCAGATGGCAAGGATCGCGTCGGCGCTGAACGCCGAGTCCCGAAGCAGGTCGGCGACCACGCGCGCGGGAACCAAGGCGAGGACCACTCTGCAGAGCGCCAGCAAGACACGCTGGCGGATACGCATCAGGGCGTAGCTCGTTGATAGCTGGAAGCGAGGCAGGTGTGTGTCATCTCCGGGTCCCCGAAGCGCTTCCTGCAATTGCCGGCGCCAGTCCTCGCGGTAGAGCGCCCGGATCCAGCGAACTGCGAGCAGAAAGTTGATCGGTGCGCTGATGAACCCCGGCAGGAAGAGGAACAGGGTCAATGCGAGCGTGTACCGCCGTCGCCAGATGTGGTGCTGTTTGCGGTGATGCGGAGGCGAATTGCGAGTTGCAGGGTGAGTTGTTCGGGAGAAGTGCATGGAGGTTCCAGAAGGTGAGCCAGGGTGTCTGGCACCTCCCTGATGCCATGGCGGCTCGCGTTCCTAATCGAGACGGAATTCCTCATGGTTTAGCCGGCCGCACGAATCCGGTACCAAAGGGCCTCCCTTCCACTGGAGGTACATGGCCATGCATTTCATCTGGCGTCCCGACTGGACGCGACATGCGGAGGATTTCGAGGGCTATCCGCGCCCGATCACCCTGGAGGTGCGCGATGACAACCTCGCCGCGCTCATGCACGAGCGGCAGATGCTGTGCGCCTTCCGGCAGGCGCTGGTCAAGTTGTCCGCCTGCAGCGAGAAGCTGGGGGAGAAGGAAACCACGCGCCGGCACGCCGCATTGAGGCGGCAGGCAGCGCGATTCGCCGATTTCGAGAACATCCATGGATCGGTACAGGACGATGTTGATCCCGCGCTGGACGATGCGATCATCTTCCACCGCGACGCCATGCCGGATGCCGCCTCGCTTAGCGTCGGGCACTGGCGCGCCGCCATCGTGGTCCAGGAAACCTGGATCGAGGCGAGGCAGATCCTGGCTCAGGGACCGGGCGCCGTCGATGTCCACGACATGATGCTGGGTGCGGCGATTGAGCGGCGGCAGCGACAGCTCGAAGCCAAGGTGGAACGACACATGGATGCCCACCAGCGAAAGCTCGGGCATGAAGACCATGTGGAAGCTTCACTCGCCGGCGAGCGGGTCCGGATCGTGATCCTGCCGCCGCCTCCGAAGCGGACGGATTACCCGGTCGATTAGCCGATGGAATCGGAATGCCATCGTGACCTCGGATTCCTTGCAGGATTCGTCAGGAGATGAAGTCGCGAAGCCTTCATTGGCATCTGGTGGGCCACGCGGACAGCCGCATGTTGTTTGAAACCTACACGCGCTGGATTCCTTCGACTCTTGGACAACCGATGGACAGGCACACGCGCAGGCGACCTGCCTCGCGTTGGCCGCTTGAAGGTTTCTCTGCCAGTGCGACTCAACCTTGACCAGATTCATCCATTGACAGGAGGCATCATGACCACGCGATACATCTCACTGTTTCCGCTCCAACTTGCTCGGCTTGCCGGCTTGATCCGTCACGTCGAGCCTTTCCTGATCCCCGGGCCGCGAAAAGAATGGGGCTTGCGCATTCAGGGACGCGGCTTCGAGCGCGTGTTGTGCGATGACCTCCTGATTGCTCCCACACTGATCCGTCCGGTTGCGTACTACCGACCGCACCCGCGTGTCTTCTGGTCAAGGCAGGCCGCCGTGCGTTTTGCGCAAAACCATGGGCTACGCAAGCAAGGCGGGGGAGAGGATGGGGATTCGACGGCGGGTTTCCCAAGCAATCGAGAAAGGGGCACCAAAGGGGCACCAGAAAAAGAAAAGGGCCTTTCGGCCCCTGTCCTTTTCTCATTCGTGGCGACTACCGACACGCGCAAGCCCCTGATTTCTAAGCCGTTTGGCGATCCACCAATGATGGTGGCCGGGGAGGGAATCGAACCCCCGACACAGGGATTTTCAATCCCTTGCTCTACCAACTGAGCTACCCGGCCGGAATCGAACCGGGGATTGCGTCGCGGCACCTGCCGCGAGAGAGGCGGCATGATACGGGAGCGATGGGCCGGCGGCAAGCCGGACGGGCGCTGAACATGGTGTGGCCGGCAAGTTACGGTGCGGTGGCAGGAAGGCGCACTATCGTCACCATCCCCGACGCGCTAGGAGCGACGCCATGAAACCGCTTGTTTCCCACCTGATGCTGGTTGCCGGGCTGGCTGCGGGAATTGCCGCCTGCTCCAGCCTGCCCAAGCAGACCGACGCCGAGCGACTGGCCCTGTATCGCGAACATGCCGGCGAGCCGGTGCGGGATTTCCAGTATTTCGGCAGCCTCAATGGTTGGAATCCGCTCGGCGAGCAAGCACTGGCGGTGTGGACACGACCGAACCAAGCGTACCTGCTGGAGTTCACCGGCCCGTGCCGCGACTTGGACTACGCCCCGGCGATCAGCATCAGCAACCTGATGGGGCGGGTGTCGCGCTTCGACAGCATCCAGGTGCTGGGTGGTGGGTCGGGTGCATTCAACGTGCCGTGCCGCATCGACAGCATCCGCCCGCTTGACGTGAAGGCGCTGAAGCAGGCTGAAAAGGATTTGCGCGAGGCGAAGCTGGTCGAGCGCGAAACTCAGGATTCCGGCACGTAGCCTTCGGGCTTGTCCGCGCCACCGCTGAAAAGGAATTTCTGCATCTCCGCTTCGAGGAAGGCGCGATGCTGCGGGTCGCGCGGCGACAGGCGGTTTTCGTTGATCAGCATGGTCTGGTGTGCCAGCCATGCGGCCCAGCCGGATTTGCCGATGTGCGCGTAGAGGCGCTTGCCCAGTTCGCCGGGCCAGGGCACGAAGTCGAGGCCTTCGGTTTCGCGTTTTTCGTATTCGCAGAAAATCGTTCGCGGCATTTCAGCTTTCCAGCAGTTTTCGGATCGGGGCGGGCAGGCCCAGCGTGGCCAGTTCGTTGCGAGTGAACCAGCGTTCGTTGTCATTGTCGCGCACCATCGCTTGCGGTGCGACCTTGCGCAGGCGCAGCGGTTGCAGGTGCAGGCGGAAGTGGGTGAAGGTGTGGACGATGGTCGGCAAGGCTTCGGCGTTGTCGTAATCGCCGCGCATTTCGCGGGCGAACCATTCGCGCATCGCCGCGTCGGTGTCGGCCTGCGGCAGCGTCCACAGCGAGGCCCAGATGCCGGTCGGCGGGCGGCGTTGCAGTAGCAGTTGGCCGTTGGTGTTTTCCAGCCACAACACGGTGGCTTCGCGTTCGGGAATCTGCTTGCCCGGTTTCGGTGTCGGCAGGGTGTCGGTCAGGCCTTCGCGCAACGCGATGCAATCGTCTTGCAGCGGGCAGATCACGCAGGCAGGCTTGCTGCGCGTGCACAGGGTTGCGCCGAAATCCATTTGTGCTTGCGTGTAGTCGGCAAGGCGTGTGCGGGGAAGATGCGATTGCGCGATGTCCCACAGTTGCTTTTCGATGGCCGGTAAACCTGGATGGCCGGTGATGCCGTGGTAGCGGGTCAGCACGCGCTTGACGTTGCCATCGAGGATCGGAAAACGCTCACCCCATGCCTGCGCGAGGATGGCACCTGCCGTGCTGCGGCCGATGCCGGGCAGGGCGAGCAGGGCATCGAAATCCTGCGGCAATTCTCCGCCATGCAATTCCACGCAACGCTTCGCCGCGTTGTGCAGGTTGCGGGCGCGGGCGTAGTAGCCCAGGCCGGCCCAGTGCGCCATCACTTCATCAGTCGATGCATTCGCCAGCGCGGTGATGGTGGGAAAGCGTTCGACGAAGCGCAGGAAGTACGGGATGACCGTCGCCACCTGGGTCTGTTGCAGCATGATTTCCGACAGCCACACGCGATACGGCGTGCGCGGATGCTGCCATGGCAGGTCGTGGCGGCCGTGTTGGTCGAACCACGACAGCAATCGGCTTGCGAATGTTTGCGTAGGAGCGACGTGAGTCGCGATCCCGGTCGGAGACATATTGGTCGCGACTTACGCCGCTCCTGCGGAGGTGCCAAGCGATGCCGGCAGCAACGCATCGACGAAGGCCTCGGCATCGAATACGCGCAAGTCTTCCGGTCGTTCGCCGATGCCGGCGAAGCGGATCGGGATGCCGAATTCGCGCGCCAGCGCAAACACCACGCCGCCCTTGGCAGTGCCGTCCAGCTTGGTGACGACCAGGCCGGTGACTTGCACCGCCGCGTTGAACTGCTTCAACTGCGACAGCGCGTTCTGGCCGGTGGTGCCGTCGATGACCATCAAGACTTCATGCGGCGCGGCCGGGTCCAGCTTGCCCAACACGCGGCGGATCTTGCCCAGTTCGTTCATCAGCCCGGCCTGCGTGTGCAGGCGACCGGCGGTGTCGGCGATCAGTACGTCGATGCCGCGTGCCTTGCCGGCCTGCAGTGCGTCGAAGGCGACCGAAGCCGGATCGGCATCCTGACCCTGCGCGATGACGGCCACGCCGTTGCGTTCGCCCCAGGCCTGCAATTGCGCCACTGCCGCCGCGCGGAAGGTGTCGCCGGCGGCCAGCATCAGCGCGTGGCCTTCATCCTTGAAGCGCTTGGCCAGCTTGCCGATCGTGGTGGTCTTGCCGACGCCGTTGACGCCCACGGTAAGAATGACGAAAGGCTTGGCGGCCGCGTCGATCACCAGCGGCTGGGCGATGGGGTGCAGCAGGGCGACCAGCTCGGCGCGCAACGCGGCCAGCAGGGCGCGGGCGTCGGCGAATTCGCGCGCTTTCATGCGCTTGCGCAGATTGCCGACGACTTCGGTGCTGGCGCTCACGCCGACGTCGGCGGTGAGCAGGGCGGTTTCGATTTCGTCCAGCAGATCGTCGTCCAGCACCGGGTTGCGGCCGATCAGTTCGGTCACGTCGGTGTTCAGCAGCTTGCCGATGCGCTGCATCCAGCCGAGTTTGCCGGCCGCGGCGGCGGGTGCGGCGGTGCCGGCGTCGGCTTCGGTCAGTGCGTTCGGCGGCGTGTCGGCCGCCGGTGTGGCGGGCGGGGCGCTGGTTGGCGCACTGGAAGGTGCGCTGGCTGGAGTGCTTGTCGAATCAGGCTGCTTGCGGCGGAACCAACTGACCATGACGGATAAATCGCGGAGAATGGGCAAATGTTATCACTCGCTCCCGCAACAACCCGATGAGCCGCAGCCCCGGTTCGATCCGCATCATCGGCGGCCGTTGGCGCGGCACCAAGCTGGCCGTGCCCGACAGCCCCGGCCTGCGCCCCAGCGGCGACCGCGTGCGCGAAACCCTGTTCAACTGGCTGCTGCCGAAATTGCCTGGCGCGCGCGTGCTGGATTTGTTTGCCGGCACCGGTGCATTGGGGCTGGAGGCAGTGTCGCGCGGCGCGGCGCGGGCCACCTTGGTCGAACGCGACCCGGCGCTGGCCGCCAACCTGCGCGCCAGCGTGGCCAGGCTGCGGGCACAGGATGACGTGGAAGTGGTGCAGGCCGATGCGCTGGCATGGCTGCCGCAGCAGGCCGATGGACGCTTCGATATCGCCTTCGTTGATCCGCCGTTTGCGCAGCATCTGTGGCAGCCGGCGTTGGTCGCACTGCAGCCGAAACTGGCCGCCGACGCCTGGGTTTACATCGAATCGGCGGCTGACGTGGCCCCCGAACCGCCGCCGGGCTGGGCGCTGCACCGCGAAGGCCGCACCCGTGAGGTGCGCTATGCCCTGTGCCGTGCCGCATTGGGGCATGGCTGATACACTGCGCGCCATCTTCCATCGCGGCTTTGGGCATGACTGTGGCGCGCAACCGGATTGCGGTTTATCCCGGCACCTTCGACCCGATCACCAATGGCCACATCGACCTGGTCGATCGCGCCGCGCCCTTGTTCGAGAAGGTCGTGGTCGGCGTGGCCGACAGCCAGACCAAGGGCCCCAGCCTGCCGGTGCAGCAGCGCGTGGCACTGGCGCGCGATGCATTGGCCCACCACGGCAATGTCGAGGTGCGTGGCTTCGATACCTTGCTGGGGCACTTCGTCCGCTCGGTCGATGGCGGCGTGCTGCTGCGCGGCCTGCGTGCGGTGTCCGACTTCGAATACGAATTCCAGATGGCCAGCATGAACCGCCACCTGATCCCGGAAGTGGAAACCCTGTTCCTGACGCCGGCCGAGCAATATGGCTTCATTTCGTCGTCGCTGGTGCGCGAGATCGCACGGCTGGGCGGCGATGTGGCCGGCTTCGTGCCCGCCGCCGTGGCCGAGGCGCTGCGCGAGCAATGGCTGCGCAACAACGCGGCCTGATTGCCTGCTGTCCATGCATGACCTGACTACCAACCCAGACATCAACCGGAGGGGAAATACCATGAACATGAAAATTGCCAATCGCCTGCTGCTGGCCGCCTGCCTGGCGCTGCCGTTCGCCGCGTGCAAGAAGCAGGAAGCCGTCGTTGTCGAGGCCGCGCCGCTGGCCGTTCCGACCACCGACAGCGACGACGCCTGGAAGCCCTACCTGCAGGACGTGGTGGGCCGCAACATGGGCAACATCACCAACAATCCGTACCTGTACTACCTGCCGGCGCAGAGCGACCCGGAATTCCAGGCCAAGTACGATCGCCAACTGGAACAGGCCAAGAATGCACTGGCGCGCGGCATCGTCGGCGGCAACCTGGTCGCTTTCGGCTCGCCGGAATCGGAAAAGATGGCCGACATCGCCATTGCTTCTTTTGCAGGCGTCCCCGCTGACACGATGAAGAAGGTGCGCGTGCTGTTCATCGGTGCACCGGCCGATGGCGAACGCGTCAAGGCGGCAGTGGCGGCGTCGGGCGTGGATTACGTGTTCGTCGAAGCGAAGTGACGACACCGCGCGCGGCTGCCAGGCAGCCGCGCCTTTGCGGAATCGTCATCCCCGCGCAGGCGGGAAGTGAACATGTCGCTGAAGATCAACGAACTCTGCGTGAATTGCGACGTCTGCGAACCGGCCTGTCCCAACCAGGCCATTTCGATGGGCGAGACGATCTACCTCATCGACCCGATGCGTTGCACCGAATGCGTCGGCCATTTCGATGAGCCGCAATGCGTGGAAGTGTGCCCGGTCGAATGCATCGACCCCGATCCCGACCTTCCCGAAAGCCGCGATGACCTGCTGGCGAAACTGCACCGCCTGCGCCGCGAACACCCGGAACTTTACCCCTCCGAAGAAAACCTGGAGCCGATACGCCAATGAAACTTCGCGCAACTGGCTTGTTGCTGATTGCCTTCCTGCTATTGCCATCCGCCTGGGCGGCCGACGCCACGCGTAATGCGGCGCATCCGCCCGGGGTGGCGGTCGCCTCCGGTCACAAGCTGGCCACCGATGCCGGCCTGCAGATCCTGGCCGAAGGCGGCAATGCCTTCGACGCGGCGGTGGCGGTGTCTTCGACGCTGAGCGTGGTCGAACCGATCAGCTCCGGCCTCGGCGGTGGCGGCCTGTTCCTGCTGCACGATGCCAAGACCGGCCAGGATCTTTTCCTCGATGCGCGCGAAACCTCGCCGGCATCGGCCACGCCGGAAAAGTACCTGGACAAGGCCGGCAACCTGGACGAGGACAAGGCGCAGAACGGCGCGTGGTCGGCCGGCATCCCCGGCTTGCCGGCCTTGCTGGTGGAAGTGGCGGCAAAACACGGCCGCCTGCCGCTGAAGCAATCGCTGCAACCGGCGATCCGCATCGCCCGCGACGGCTTCCCGGTGTATGCGCGCATGGCCGGCGGCTACAAGGCGCGCGCCGAGGTGATGCGGCGCTATCCCGGTACGCGCGAAGTGTATGAGCGCAACGGCAAGCCGATTGCAGTGGGCGACGTGTTCAAGCAACCGGAACTGGCGCGTACGCTGCAATTGCTGGCCGACAAGGGTTTCGACGGTTTCTATCGCGGCGATACCGCGAAAAAGCTGATCGCCGGGGTCAAGCAGGCCGGTGGCAAGTGGACGCCGCAGGAATTGTCCGGCTACACGGTCAAGCAGCGCACGCCCATCAGCTTCAAGTACAACGACTGGCAGGTCACCACCGCGCCGCCAGTGTCTTCCGGCGGCATCGCGCTGGCGGAGATGTTGCAGATCCTCGATGCCTACGATTTGCCGAAACTGGATGAAGCGCAGCGCGCGCACCTGATCGTCGAATCCATGCGCCGCGCGTTCCGCGACCGCACCTTCTTCCTCGGCGATCCGGATTTCACCGATATCCCGCAGGCGGTGCTGACCAGCCGCGATTACGCGCAAGGTTTGCGTGCGACCATCCATCCGGGCAAGGCCACGCCCAGCGACCTGCTTTCCGGGCAGGAAACGCCGATCGAGGATGACGAAACCACGCATTTCAGCATCATCGATGGCGAAGGCAATCGCGTTGGTGGCACCCAGACGGTCAACCTGCTGTACGGCAGCGGCCTGATTCCGAAGGGCACCGGCGTGCTGCTCAACAACGAGATGGACGATTTCGCGCTGAAGCCGGGCACGCCCAATGCCTTCGGTGTGATGGGCTACGAGGCCAACGCGCCGAAGCCGGGCAAGCGCATGCTCAGCTCGATGACGCCGACCTTCATGGAATCGGCCGACAAGGTCGCGGTGCTGGGCACGCCCGGCGGCAGCCGCATCATCACCATGGTGCTGCTGGGCGTGCTGGGTTACGACGCCGGCCTGGACGCGCAGCAGGTCGCGGCACTGCCACGTTTCCACCACCAGTGGATGCCCGATGCCATCGAGGTTGAGCCCAATGCCTTCTCGCCCGAAGCGGTGAAGCAGCTCGAAGCGATGGGCCACAAGGTGGTCGGTGCCGGCGGTGGCACCCTGGGTTCCAGCCATCCGTGGGGCAATTTCCAGACGGTGGAATGGAACAAGACCGCCAACACGCTGTCCGCCGGCAGCGACCCGCGCAATGAAGTGGGTAGCGGCGAAGTGCGGCTGGCGCAGTCGACGCGCTGAAGGAAGCGTCGAAGAACTCGTCATCCGGGCTTGCCCAGCCCTTGGCTGCTGAAGGCTGCCGCGATGACGAGCCTGTGATTTTTCGGCGTTGCCTTAGACTGGCCGCAGTCGTTTGCCGTCAACAGGCTTGGGAATGAGTGCAATAGAAGTGGTATTGGCGATGCTGCTGGCGGTGGCCGGCAGCGGTTATCTGGTGCGTGTGTTGCCGGTCGCCATGCCGTTGCCACTGGTGCAGATACTGCTGGGTGCGGCCATCGCCGCGTTTTCCAGCGATGCTGTGGTACTGGAGCCGCAGTTGTTCTTCGTGCTGTTGTTGCCGCCGTTGTTGTTCCTCGATGGTTGGCGCATCCCGAAGGAAGGCCTGTTTCGCGACCGCGCGGTGATCTTGGAGCTGGCACTGGGCCTGGTGGTGTTCACCGTGGTCGGCATGGGGTTTTTCATCCACTGGCTGATTCCGTCGATGCCGCTGCCGGTGGCGTTCGCGCTGGCGGCGATCGTGTCGCCGACCGACCCGGTGGCGGTGTCGTCGATCGCATCGAAGGCGCCCATCCCCAAGCGGATGATGCACATCCTCGAAGGCGAGTCGCTGCTCAACGATGCCTCCGGCCTGGTGTGCTTCCGCTTTGCGGTGGCGGCGGCGCTGAGCGGCGCGTTCTCGCTGACCTCGGCGGCGATCAATTTCCTGTGGGTGGCGCTGGCCGGCCTGGCGGTTGGCGCGGGCCTGACCTGGGCGGTGAGCCTGGCCCAGCGCACGCTGTCGCGCAAACTGGGCGAGGAAAGCGGCACGCCGATCCTGGTCAACCTGCTGATCCCGTTCGGCGCTTACCTGCTGGCCGAACACATCCATGCTTCCGGCATCCTTGCCGCGGTGGCTGCCGGTATTTCGATGAGTTATGTCGAACTCAGTGGCCGAACCCTGGCGACCACGCGCGTGCAACGCACGGCGGTGTGGGACACGATCCAGTTCGCGCTGAACGGCATCATGTTCGTGCTGCTGGGCGAGCAATTGCCCGGCATCCTGCGCGGCGCGGTGGCAACCGTGCAGCAAAGCGGCCATGTCAATCCGTGGTGGCTATTGGTGTACGCGCTGGCGATCAGTTCCGGGTTGGTGATACTGCGCTTCGTCTGGGTATGGGTGTCGCTGCGCTGGGGCTTGTTGATCGGTCGCCACGACGAACAAACGCCGAAGCGGGTGGGGTGGCGCATGATCGCGGCGACTTCGCTGGCCGGCGTGCGTGGCGCGATCACCCTGGCCGGCGTGATGACCTTGCCGTTGACGCTGGACAGTGGCGCGGCATTTCCCGCGCGCGACCTGGCCATCTTCCTGGCGATGACGGTGATCCTGGTATCGCTGATCGGCGCATCGGTGGCCTTGCCGCGCCTGCTGCACGGGCTGGAAGTGCCGCCGGAGCCGGAACACCGCCGCGAGGAGGACATGGCCCGGCAAGCCGCCGCCGCCGCCGCCATCGCCGCGATACAGGCTGAACACAGCCATCTTTCGCGCGGCAACGTCGCCGACGCCGACCTGTACGCCGCTGCCGCGACTCGTGCGATGCAGGCCTATCAGCGCCGGCTGGACAATGCCAGCGAAGGCGTCGATGCCGAGCAACTGCGCAAGGCCGATGCCGCCGAACTGGCCCTGCGCCTGGCCGGCCTGCGCGCCGAACGCGAACGCATCTTCGAACTGGCCCGGCACCGGCGCATTTCCGACGAAACCTCGCGCCAACTGGTGCGCGAACTGGATTTGCTGGAAGAGCGGCTGCTGCCGTCGAAGTGAAGCGACTGACTGCTCTTTCACTCCACCCGCGTGCCGAAAATGCGGTCGCCCGCATCGCCCAGGCCGGGCAGGATGTAGCCCTTCTCGTTGAGGCGCTCGTCAATGGCGGCGGTATAAACTTCGACGTCCGGGTGCGCGGCTTCCAGTGCCTGCAAGCCTTCCGGCGCGGCGACCAGGAAGATGCCCTTGATGCGGCGTGCACCGGCGCGCTTGAGCATGTCGATGGTCGCGATCAAGGTGCCGCCGGTGGCCAGCATCGGGTCCAGGATCAGGGCATCGCGTTCATCCAGGCGGCCGACCAGTCGTTCGAAGTAGGGCGCTGGTTGCAGGGTTTCCTCGTCGCGTTGCAGGCCGACCACGCTGACCTTGGCCGCGGGGATCAGCGCCAGCACGCCGGGCAGCATGCCCAACCCCGCACGCAGGATCGGCACCAGGGTGATCTTGGCACCGGCGATGCGTTGCACCTGCACCGGCCCGGCCCAGCCCTGCTGGATGGCGGCCTCGGTTTCCAGGTCGGCGGTGGCCTCGTAGGCCAGCAGCGTGCCCAGTTCGGTGACCAGTTCGCGGAAGCCCTTGGTGCTGAGCGTGGCATCGCGCAGCAGGCCGATCTTGTGCTGCACCAATGGGTGGTGGACTTCGACGATCTTCATGCTTGGCTCCGGGCGGCAATGCGGGAAGTCTGCAGCAAAGTGACGTGTTTTTGCATCGATGCGATCAGACGCCTGCCGGGCATATCGGATACATTGGCCGCACAATTGCAGGATCTGTTGTCGGCGCGTGGGCATCCACCGAAAGGAGGCATGATGAAAACTGGTGCATTGATCGCGGCAGTGGCCGCGTTGTTGCTGGGTTCGCAGGCAGCGCTGGCGCAATCGTCCGGCGCGCGCATGGTCGATGAAGAAGTCAACCCGTCCGAAGTGGTGTTCGAGAACGGCCAAGCTTGGTATTACGGCAGCGAAGGCCGGCAACGCCTGAGCGTGCGCCGCCACGGCGGTGAAGACATCTACTTCCGCAGAGTGCCCGCCTACGATCCGGAAACCGGTTATGCGCAGGTCGCCGGGGATGAGCAGGCGGCGGCACCGAACATCAGTTACACGCCGTTCCGCGACCCCAGCCAGCCGCAGAAGTATTACGGCAATGGCCTGTACGGCCCGGATCCTTTCCGCAGCCCGTACAACCGCGATGCGCGGCAGATCCGCAGCGGCCCGGGATATTACGAATCCTGCAGCCGCTACGACGGTTGCCGCAGCATCCAGATCGTGCCGAGGGGATACGGTTACTGGTGAAGACGAAAAAGCCGACGCAAGCCGGCTTTTTCGTTGGGTGCCTGTCGAAAGCCGGCGCGTGCGCCGCTGCGATCAAGCCGCCTGCGCTTCCTGCTTGCGCGGGCCTTCGCGCAGCGCCTTGCCGACCATGCCGACCAGCAGGTCCAGTTCGGCTTCGTCCATCGCGAAGTGCGGGGTGAAGCGCAGCGAGTTGGCACCGCCGTGGATCACGTTGACGCCCTGCTGGCGCAGCCATTCCTCGGTGGAGTCGCTGCCGTAGCACTTGAACTGCGGCGACAGCTCGCACGAGAACAGCAGGCCGGTGCCTTGCACCTTGGTGATCAGGCCGCCGAGTTCTGCTTTCAGTTTTTCCAGCTTGGCCACGGCCTGTTCGCCCTGCTTGCGGATGTTCTCGCGCAGCGCCGGGGTCAGCAGTTGCAGCGTGGCCACCGCCACGTCCAGCGCACGCGGGTTGGTGGTCATGGTGTTGCCATACACGCCCTTGCGGTACAGCTCGGCAGCGGCCTCGGACACCGCCAGCACCGACAGCGGGAACTGCGCCGCGTTCAATGCCTTGGAATACGTCTCCATGTCCGGCGGATCGAGTTTTTCGAAGCCGGGGTAGTCAACGAACGACAACACGCCGTTCGCACGCAGGCCAGCCTGGATCGAATCGACCAGCAGCAGGCTGCCGTGCGCGCGGGTGAGTTCGCGTGCGGCGGCGTAGAAATCCGCCGGCAGGCTGCGGCCGGGGTCGCCTTCGCCCATCACCGGCTCCAGGAAGATCGCCTCGATGAACCAGCCATGCTTGTCGGCATCGGCAAAGGCCTGCTTCAGCGCGGCGACGTCGTAGGGCGCGATCGCGATGTGCGCGTCTTCGTTGCGGTAGCTGGCCAAGTACTTGCTGATAGGTCTTGCGGGTGGAATCCGAATACAGGCCGGGGCGCTCGGTGCGGCCGTGGAAGCTGCCCTTGACCACGACGCGCTTGATCGCCTTGCCGGCATGCTTCGCGCCGGGGTCAGTCATCCGCTTGGCGTTGATGTCCACGATGCGCGCGGCCAGGCCGACGGATTCGGAACCGGAGTTCAGGCACATGAACTTCGCATACGGGCAGCCGCCGCGCGTGCGGCCGACTTCATCGCGCAGCGCGCGCTCGAAGCGCAATTGCGACAGCGACGGGGTCATGATGTTGGCCATCGCCTGAGGCCGTGCCATCGCCGCCAGCACGGCCGGCGGGTTGTGGCCGAAGCCGACCATGCCGTAGCCGCCGGCGTCGTACAGCACCGCGCCCTTCAGGCTGACGATCCACGGGCCTTGCGCGGCCAGCGCCACGTAGGGCTGCACGGTGTCGTCGCTGTAGAAATTGACGTAGCCGGCCTGCACGGCGCGCAGTTGCGCTTCTTCATCCAGGTCGAGAATTTCGGCGAATTCGCCTTTCAGTCGCGCGTATTCGGTGGCGGCGGTGTCGATGGCGGTGGCAAGGTCCGGATGCGAGGCGGCGAACTTCGCCACGGTGGCATCGTCCAAGCCGGAGGTCAGGCGCTGGCCGGCATGGGCGCGCAATGGGGCGAGTTTGTCGAGGTGGGTCATGGCCGTGTCTCCGGGAAGGCTTCCAAAAAAGACTGCCCGGCCCCCGCACCGGTAGGGTGGGGAGGCCAAGCAGCGATGGGAAGCTCCATTATCTGGAGTTTCGCGTATTTTCACAGGTATGATTCGACCAAATGGCGGGATTGTTCCGTCAGATCAACGGATAATCTGGTCGAAATGAAACTTTCCGCCGCCGACGAGCAGCTTTTGTCGATTTTGCGCGAGAACGCGCGCGCTTCCACCGCCGAAATTGCCCGGCGGCTGGACCTGTCGCGGACCACGGTGCAGAACCGGATCGAGCGGCTGGAACGGCAGGGGGTGATCGGCGGTTACACGGTGCGGGTGCACGACGAGTACGAGCGCAGCCGGATCCGGGCGCACATCCTGATCACGGTCTTGCCCAAGCAGATGGCGGCGGTGTCGCGGGCCTTGCAGGCGATGCCGGAGGTGCGGGTGCTGCATTCGGTCAGCGGTTCGTATGACTTGATTGCGCTGGCGACGGTGGGGTCGGTCGGGGAGATGGATGTGCTGACGGATCGGATCGGGGTGATCGACGGGGTGGAGCGAACGACGTCGTCGATCATTCTTTCGACGAAGTTCGAGCGGTGAGGTGTGGGTTGCATCGCTACAATGACGCCCGCAGCCGTGCTGCCCGCTTTAGCCCCTCTCCCCTCGGGAGAGGGGTTGGGGTGAGGGTACGGGCGAAGCCCGCGATGTTTGCCGCAAGCCTTGAAGCCAAAGCTTTGAAGCCAAAGCGTTCCGCGCTGACGCGCGGGTTACTTTCTTTGCTTGTGCAAAGAAAGTAACCAAAGAAAGCACACCCCGACGGCGCGCCCGTCGCTTTGCGACGGGTTCGCAAGGCCGGCGGGAATTTTCTTAAGCCGCATCCTGCGGCTAAGAAAACGGCGCGCATCCATGCGCGCCGCCCCTGCGGGGTTTGTCCTGCCGGCCTTGCCGCGCCTCAAGGGGCCCCGAAGTCAAAGGCAAAAGCGACAGCAACAACAAAATCCGCAGCAACAGCAAGATCAACAACAAGAGCGATTCCCGCCTGCGCGGGAATGACGAGAAAAAACCACAGCAGCAGACGGTTCCAGATCACTTTGAAAAAATCCGATTTCCATTACGAACTTCCTCCCGAATTGATCGCGCAGGCACCGTTGCCGGAGCGGTCGGCCAGTCGGTTGCTGGTCGTGCCGCCCGGCGATGCCGTATTCGCTGATGCGCATGTGCGCGACTTGCCGGGCCTGCTACGCAAGGGTGACCTGCTGGTGTTCAACGACACGCGGGTGATTCCGGCGCGGTTGTTCGGGCAGAAGGACAGCGGCGGGCGGGTGGAAATCCTGATTGAGCGGTTGTTGCCGGACAACCGCGCTCGGGTGCAGATCGGGGCGAGCAAATCGCCCAAGCCGGGTGGGCGGATCGCGCTGGATGGCGGTGGCGTGGCCGAGGTATTGGGGCGCGATGGCGAGTTCTACCTGCTGCGTTTCGAGGTGCCCGATGCGCTGGAAAGCTGGTTGCAGCAGGTCGGCCGTTTGCCGTTGCCGCCGTATATCCAGCGTGCGCCGGGTGCGGATGACGACGAGCGCTACCAGACCGTGTTCGCGAAGGAATTGGGCGCGGTGGCCGCGCCGACGGCCGGCCTGCATTTCGATGATGCCTTGCTGGCGCAGTTGCGCGACATCGGCGTCGAGTTCGGCCATGTGACCTTGCATGTCGGCGCGGGCACCTTCCAGCCGGTGCGGGTGGAGAACATCCACGAGCACAAGATGCACAGCGAGTGGCTGAACGTCGGTGCGGAATTGGTCGCGCAAGTACGCAAGACGCGTGCGAACGGTGGCCGCGTGATTGCGGTCGGCACCACGGTGCTGCGTGCGCTGGAGTCGTCGATGCGCGATGGCGAACTGCAACCGTTTGCGGGCGAGACGCAGATCTTCATCTTTCCCGGTTACCGCATCCGCAGCGTGGATGCGCTGCTGACCAATTTCCACCTGCCGGAAAGCACGCTGCTGATGCTGGTATCGGCGTTCGCCGGGCGCGAGCGGATTTTTGCCGCGTATGAGCATGCGGTGCGGGAGAAGTATCGTTTCTTCAGTTATGGGGATGCGATGTTGCTTTTCCCGGGGCCAGGAAAATGAGTTTCAGGAAATCTTCCGCCGTCATTCCCGCGAAAGCGGGAATCCAGTGTCTTTGCTTTCCGGAAAGGTCGTCACGATCTGGTCGGAAGTCACTGGATTCCCGCTTTCGCGGGAATGACGAGCGAGGAAAAACGCATTACATGCCCTATTTCAAGGATTTTCAATGAGTCGAATGGATTTCAAATTGCTGCAAACCGACGGCGTGGCCCGTCGCGGGCGGCTGACCTTTCCGCGTGGCACGGTGGAAACCCCGGCGTTTATGCCGGTGGGCACCTATGGCTCGGTCAAGGGCATCCTGCCCGAGCACATCACCGAACTCGGCGCGCAGATCATTCTCGGCAATACCTTCCATCTGTATCTGCGACCGGGTTTGAAGGTCATCGAGGAGCACGGCGGCCTGCATGGCTTCGCGCGCTGGGACAAGCCCATCCTCACCGACAGCGGCGGTTTCCAAGTGTTTTCGCTGGCGCACCGGCGCAAGCTGACCGAAGCCGGCGTGACCTTCGCCTCGCCGGTCGATGGCGCGAAGGTGTTCCTCGGGCCGGAGGAATCGATGCGCATCCAGAAAACGCTGGATTCGGACATCGTGATGATCTTCGACGAATGCCCGGCGGTGGAGAAGAACGGCGTGCCGGTGCATCCGCAGGCGGTGCGCAAGTCGATGGAGTTGTCGTTGCGCTGGGCGCAGCGCTCGCGCGACGAGCATGATGCGCTGGGCAATGACGCGGCCTTGTTCGGCATCGTCCAGGGCGGCATCCACACCGATCTGCGCAGCGCCTCGGCCGAAGGCCTGCTGAAGATCGGCTTCGACGGTTATGCCATCGGCGGGCTGGCGGTCGGTGAGCCGGAAGAAGAGCGCAACCGCGTGCTGGAACACATGCACCCGTTGCTGCCGCAGGACCGGCCGCGCTACCTGATGGGCGTCGGCCGGCCGGAAGACCTGGTCGAAGCGGTCGCACGCGGCGTGGACATGTTCGATTGCGTGATGCCGACCCGCAATGCGCGCAACGGCCATTACTTCACCAGTTTCGGCACCGTGCGCATCCGCAATGCGAAGTACGAGCACGACCTTGGATCCGATCGAACCGGGTTGCGGTTGTTATGCCTGCCGCAATGGCTTCAGCCGCAGCTACCTGCGCCACCTGGACCGCTGCAACGAGATGCTGGCACCGATGCTGGGTACCTTGCACAACCTTTGGTACTACCAGCGGCTGATGGCCGACATGCGCGCGGCGATCGAGGCGGGAACCTTCGAGGCCTTCCGCCGGTCTTTCCACGCCGCGCGAGGTCAGGGAAGGTCTGAATAACTCGGTTTTTGCCCATCATTCCCGCTTGACCAGCCATCCGGCTGTTAACAAGCGCCTCGCGGGAATGACGAGCAAAAGCCGGTTTCCCGGGCTTCCGGGAGCTTGAACGGACGCCCGCCCGCCCACATGGCATAATTCTTGGCTGTTTTGGCCCATTGGACCCGATGATGAACCTTCTCGACTTCCTGATCCCCGCCGCCCACGCCCAGGCCGCCGGTGCAACTGCGGCTGCGCCGAACCGTGGCAGTTCCCGTTCCTGATGCTGGCGCTGTTCGCCGTGATGTACTTCCTGATGATCCGCCCGCAGATGAAGCGGCAGAAGGAACACCGCGCCATGCTGGACAAGCTGTCCAAGGGCGACGAGGTCATCACCAGCGGCGGCATCGCCGGCACCGTGGCCGAGATCGGCGAGAACTTCATCACCGTCGAGATCGCCGACAACGTGCGCGTGCGCGTGCAGAAGGGCGCTGTCGGCAACGTGCTGCCCAAGGGCACGCTGAAGTCGGCCTGAGTCCTTTTTCCTTCGTCCTGATGCGCCGGCCGCCGTGGCCGGTGCGAGTTGATCGCAATGCTTGAATTCCCGCGTTGGAAATACTTCGTCATCCTGCTGGTCGTGGCGGTGAGCGTGCTGTACGCGCTGCCCAACCTGTATCCGCAGGATCCCGCCGTGCAGTCACCGCCAACCGTGGCTTCGCCATCGATGATGCGCTGAAAGGCCGCGTCAACGATGCGTTGAAGTCCTCTGGCATCACCGCCAAGGCGGTGGAAACGCAGGGCGACAATCTGCTGGTGCGGCTGTCCTCGCTGGAGGCGCAGACCAAGGCCAACGACGCCCTGCGCCCGGCGCTTGGCGAGGACTACGTGGTTGCGCCGAACCTGGCCTCGACCGTGCCGGCGTGGCTGGGCAAGCTGGGTGCAAGGCCGATGGTCAAGGGCCTGGACTTGCAGGGCGGCATCCACTTCCTGTTGCAGGTCGATCAGAAGGCGGCGCTGGACAAGCGCGTGGAAAGCTACGTCGAAGATACCCGCGTGACCCTGCGTGACGCGCGCATCCGCTACCAGTCGGTGGAACGCCGCGCCGACAACGGCATTGTGGTCACCCTGGCCGACGCTGGTGATGCCGAAAAGGCGCGCACCGAGCTGGGCAAGGTGCTGCAGTCCAATGGCGGCTCGGCCAGCGGCGCGCTGGTCGGCGCGCAGCCGCTGACCTATGCGGTGGATGGCAACAAGATCACCATTGGCTTGCCGGAAAGCGAACTGCAGCGCATCGCCGGCGACGCCCTCGAACAGAACATCACCACCTTGCGCAACCGCGTCAACGCGCTGGGCGTGGCCGAGCCGATCATCCAGCGCCAGGGCAACGACCGCGTGGTCGTGCAGCTGCCCGGCGTGCAGGACACCGCCGAGGCCAAGCGCATGATCGGCGCGACCGCCACGCTGGAATACCGTGCGGTGATCGAAGGCAATGCCGACGAGGCGCTGCGTACCGGCGTGATCCCGCCGGAAGCCAAGGTCTATTACCGCCGCGACAGCGGCCAGGCGATCCTGCTGAACAAGCGCGTGATCACCACCGGCGACCAGATGGTGGCCGCGCAGACCAGCGTTGACGAAAACGGCCAGCCGGCGGTCAACGTCACCCTGAACAACATCGGCGGCCAGCGCATGTTCGACTTCTCCAGCGCCAATGTCGGCAAGCCGATGGCGGTGGTCTATACCGAGCGTATCCCGCAGGTGCAGGTCGTCGAGGGCAAGGAAGTGCGCAGCTTCAAGGTCAAGGAAGAAGTCATTTCCGTGGCCACGGTGCAGAGTGCGCTGGGCAAGAACTTCCGCACCACCGGCCTGGAAAAGACCGAGGCCGAGAACCTGGCCAAGCTGCTGCGCTCCGGTTCGTTGGCCGCGCCGATGGATTTCGTCGAGCAGCGCGTGGTCGGCCCCAGCCTGGGTGCGGAGAACGTGGCGCGGGGCACCACCGCGGTGATGTATTCGTTCCTGTTCGCGCTGGCCTTCTTCCTGGTCTATTACCGGATGTTCGGCCTGTTCACCTGTATCGCCTTGCTGCTGAACCTGCTGATGGTGGTGGCGGTGATGTCGCTGTTCACCGCAACGATGACCTTGCCGGGTTTCGCCGGCCTGGCCTTGTCGGTGGGCATGTCGGTGGACGCCAACGTGCTGATCAACGAACGCATCCGCGAGGAGTTGCGCGCCGGGGTGCCGCCGCTGGCGTCGATCGCCACCGGCTACGACAAGGCCTCGGGCACCATCTTCGACTCCAACATGACCGCGCTGCTGGCCGGCGTGGCCCTGTACATCTTCGGCACCGGCCCGCTGAAGGGCTTCGCCATCACCATGATCGTCGGCATCCTGACCTCGGTGTTCACCGCGGTGACGGTGTCGCGCGCGGTGGCCACGCTGGTCTATGGCGGCCGCAAGAAGCTCAAGAGCCTCGCCATTTGATTACCAGCCGCATCAAGCGAGTCCCGCGCAAAAGCCCGCACGTCCCTGTGCGGGCTTTCCAAAGAAAGAAACGCACATGAAAATCTTCCCGCTGCATCTGATTCCCAACGATACCAACATCGACTTCATGCGCTTGCGCTGGATCTCGATCAGCGTGTCCGTGCTGCTGGCGCTGGCCGCCATCGGCGCGATCGCGGTCAAGGGCTTCAACTACGCGCTGGACTTCACCGGCGGTACCTCGGTGGAACTGAGCTTCGCCAAGCCCGCCGACGTCGATGGCGTGCGCGAACGACTGGAAACCGCCGGTTACCAGAGCGCCCAGGTGCAGACCTACGGCAGCGGCAGCGAGCTGCTGGTGCGCCTGCAACCGCGTGGCGATGACGCTGCCGATGCCGCCAGCGAGGAATCGCTGGCGCATACCGCCAGCGAAGTGGCCAAGGCCGCATCCACCGCCGACAACCCGGCCACGGTCAGTGGGCAGCCGACCTTCGTCGGTTCACAGGTGGGTCGCGACCTGGCGCTGAACGGCTTGTATGCGCTGATCTTCGTGGTGGTGGGCTTCCTGATCTACATCGCCTTTCGCTTCGAGAAGAAGTTCGCGATCGCCGCGATCCTGACCACCTTGCACGATGTGCTGATCTGCGCAGGCTTCTTCGCCTGGACCGGGATGGAGTTCGACCTGACCATCCTTGCCGGCCTGCTGTCGGTGATGGGTTATTCGATCAACGACACCATCGTGGTGTTCGACCGCGTGCGCGAGAATTTCCGCAGCCTGCGCGAGAGCCCCGAGGAAATCCTCAACCGCTCGGTCAACCAGACCCTGTCGCGCACCATCATCACCTCGTTCGTCGCCTTCCTGACCGTGCTGGCGCTGTACCTGTACGGCGGTGGCTCGCTGGAAGGCATGGCGATCTCGCAGATGCTGGGCATCGTGATCGGCACCATCTCCTCGATCTTCGTCGCCTGCCCGCTGCTGACGATGGGCATGTTGAAGGTCACCAAGCAGGACCTGATGCCCAAGGCCAAGGATGTGGAGGCGCTGGCGCGCCGGCCTTGAGGGCGGCTTTGCCGCCCTCGGGAATGGGGAATCGGGAATGGGCAGAGCCAATCTCGTTCCTTCCCGCAGACAGCAAGGCCGCGCATCGCGCGGCCTTTGCTTTTTCCATTCCCTATTCTCTATTCCCCATTCCCGGCTTCAAGAAAACGCCGCCGCATACCCCGAATTCACGATCACCTTCTGCAATGCATCGCCGACCTTCAGGTTGCCGGCGACCAGTTGCCGGGTTTCCGGGCCGGTGCCGTCCATGCGCGTGGTGGCCGCGCCCTTGAAGTCGCTGACCTTGCCGCCGGCTTCGCGTACCAGCAGCACGCCGGCGGCGATGTCCCAGGCTTTCACGCCGGCTTCGAAATACGCATCGGCGCGACCGCAGGCCACGTAGGCCAGGTCCAGCGCGGCCGAGCCGCTGCGGCGGATGTCTTCGGCCTGCACCAGCAGGGCGTCGATGCACTTCAGGTGCGCGCTGACGCGGGCGCGTTCGCGCGGGGCGAAGCCGGTGTGCACCATCGCGCCGGCCAGGTCCTTGCGTTCGGCCACGCGGATCTTGCGCTCGTTGAGTTGCGCGCCGGCGCCCTTGCTGGCGGTGAACAGTTCATTGCGCAGCGGGTCGAAAACCACCGCGTCGGTAGGTTCGCCATCGACCACCAAGGCGATGCTCACGCAGTAATGCGGGAAACCGTGCAGGTAGTTGCTGGTGCCGTCCAGCGGGTCGATCACCCAGAAGCGGCGCTTGTCGCGGCCTTCGACCTTGCCGCCTTCCTCGCCGACCACGCCGTAGTCGGGATAGCCGCGCTTGAGTTCCTTGATGATGGCCTTTTCGGCATCGGCATCGACTTCGCTGGCGTAGTCCATGCGGTCCTTCTGCACCACGTTCAGCGCGTCGAGCTTGTTGATCGAACGCAGCAGCACGTTGCCCCCGGCGCGGGCGGCCTTGACCATGACGGTGACGACGGGATTGAGCATGGTGAACGAACCTCGGACGGGCAGGGCGGTGAAGGGCGGTGGAAAAGAGCGGCGCGGCGCGGTGGCCGGCACACACAGTTTACCATTGCACCCCATGCAAGCCGTCGAAATCCCCGAGCCCGACCTGCGTTTCGTGCTGGTCGGCACCCAGCACCCCGGCAACATCGGCGCGGCTGCGCGCGCGATCAAGACCATGGGCCTGCACCGGCTGGCGCTGGTCGCGCCGGAGCAATTCCCCGCCGAAGAAGCCCGCCGCCGCTCGGCCGGGGCCGAGGACGTGCTGGCCAATGCGCAGGTGTTTGCCACCCTGGCCGAGGCAGTGGCCGATTGCCGCTACGTGCTGGGCTGTACCGCGCGCAGCCGCCGCGTGCAACTGGAAGAACATGCGCCACGCGCTGCTGCAGAGCGCACGCTGGCACTGGCGGCGGACGGCCCGGTGGCGCTGGTGTTCGGTCGCGAGCGCACCGGCCTGACCAACGAGGAATTGCAGCTGTGCCACGCTGCCGTGCATATCCCCGCCAATCCGGAATACAGCTCGCTGAACCTGGCTGCGGCGGTGCAGGTGCTGGCCTACGAACTGCGGGTGGCGTGGCTGGCAACATCCGGCGCACCGCCGGCGAAGGAACCGGAAGGTCGCGAACGACTGGCTTCGCACGCGCAACTGGAAGGCTTGTTCTCACAATTGGGTGACACCCTGGAGCAGATCGATTTCCACAAGGGCCGCAGCCCGGATTCGGCGATGCGCAAGTTGCGCCGGTTGTTCCTGCGCAGCGACCTGAGTGAACAGGAAGTGCGCCTGCTGCGCGGGGTGCTGGCCGACGCCCAGCGCATGGCACGGCTGGCCACGCATGGCGACATGGATTGATGCGCCTTGCGTCGCAAAGGCGCAGAAATGTGCGCAAAAGTGCATGCCACGCTCAAAGGCTATGGGATAATCCGCGACATGTTTCCCACGCTGCAAGGCCCACGTTGAAATTTGCTTGGACAGGCTTTTTGCTGGCGTTGCTCGGGGCGGCCTTGGCCATGTCGCCGGCTGCGCGGGTGCAGGCGGCCAGCGACGAGGGCGGCGTGCTGGTGCTGGGCCGCATCAGCGACGATCCGAAGGCGCATTACGAGCAACTGAAGCCGTTGCTGGACTACGTGGTGCCGCGCATGCGGGACGTCGGCATCACCCGTGGCCGCATCCTGATGGCGCGCGATGCACAGCAGATGACCAGCTACTTGCGCCGCAGCCGGGTCGATTGGGTCACCGAGACCGCCGGCAACGCGATGTTGCTGCAACAGCGCGCCGGTGCGCAGCCGCTGCTGGTTACCGAACGCAATGGCGTGAGCCACTACCACTCGCTGTTCTTCGTGCGCAACGATAGCGGGTTGCAATCGCTGGCCGATTTGAAGGGCCACAGCATCGCCTTCCAGAGCACCGCCTCGACCAGCGCCTACCTGGCCCCGGCGGCGCTTCTGCTGCGCGAGGGGCTGCCACTGGAGATACTGCTGTCGCCGCAGGATCGGCCATCGGCGCAGGGTGTCGGTTACGTATTTGCGCGATCCGAGCAGAACATCGGCGCCTGGGTGCACAAGCGCATGGTCGATGCCGGCGTGGTCAGCAACGTGGACTGGGGCAACGAGCGCCGCATCCCGGCGGAATTCCGCCGTGATTTCCGCGTGATCGCGGAAAGTCCGGACTATCCGCGTGCCTTGGAAATGGTACGCAGCGACTTGGAACCCAGAGTGCGTGCGCGGTTGCACGAAGTACTGTTGCAGGCCGCCGACGATCCGCAAGCTGGCCCGGCCCTGCGGCAATTCTTTGGCACCACCCGGTTCATGCCGCTGGAAGCAGACACCGAGCGCACGCTGGCGCGCCTGCGTGCGGATATCCGCCGCGTGCGCGAGCAGGTGGAATGAGCGCATGAAGAAGCTGCGTTTCGGACTGCAGGCGCGTTTCGTGTTGGCGATGGGGATCGCGCTGGCGCTGGTGTTGTCGTTGCTGCTGCTGCTGCTGGCGCGGCAATCCGCGATGCAAGACGAGGCCGGCAAGCGCGGGCGCGAAGCCGTGCACGGCATGGCTAGGGAGGAGTTCGCCCGTCGCGGCGAGGCGATGGTGAACCAGTTGGCCGACGCGGCGACCAATCCGCTGTACTACCTGGATTTGGACACCTTGGGCACGTTGGTGCGTGCGGTTGCGCGCCAACCGGATGTCACCTATGTCCTGGTGTTCGACGCCGAAGGCCGCATTGTTCACGATGGCTCGCGCGACATTTCCGCCTATGGGCAGTCGATGGGCGATCCATTGTCGGCCAAGGCGTTGGACGCCGATACGATGTTGGTGCAATGGTCGCCACAGGTCATGGATGTGGTGCATCCGATCAGTGTTGGCGATCAACGCTTGGGTGGCGTGCGCATCGGCTATTCGTTGGAGGAGGTGCGCGCCGACGAAGAGGCGGCCGCAACCATGCTGGAAAGCCGGCTGAAACAGATCGGACGTCGCTACCTTGGCTGGTTCGCGCTGCTGCTGGTGGTATTGGGTGCCGTTTGCGTGGGCATTGCCTGGATCGCGCAACGCACCTTGGTGCGGCCAATCCGCGAACTGGCCGACGCCGCGCGCGAGATCGGCGGTGGCGACTACGCCGCCCGCAACCTGTCCAGCAAGCGTGGCGACGAGATCGGCGAACTGGTGCGCGCGCTGTCCGGCATGCGCGACAACATCGTGCGCCAGGACCGCGACATGCGGCAGATGGCCTATACCGACGCGTTGACTGGCCTGGATAACCGGCGTGCGTTCCGTGAAAACCTGGATCGTCGCTTGCAGTCCTTGCGCGGCAGCAACCGGCAACTGGCATTGCTGTTTGCCGACTTCGATGATTTCAAGCGGATCAACGACAGCATGGGCCACGAGGCCGGTGATGAAGTGCTGGTGCAATTGGCCGACCGCATTCGCAGCGTGGTCGGGCGGCTGGGCGGTGGCGGTGCGCGGATGGCGCGTTTCGGCGGCGACGAGTTCGTGGTCCTGGTCGAAGACGAGGACGCGCGCACCCTTGCTGCGTCGTTGGGTGAATGTCTGGTCGCGGAGTTGGGTCAGCCATTGCTGATGCAGGGACGCGAAGTGTTCCTGGGCGTCTCGATCGGCATCACCTTGTTCCCGGACGATGCTGCCGATGCGACCGACCTGATCAAGCACGGTGACGTGGCGATGTACCAGGCCAAGGTTGCCGGCAAGAACTGCCATCGCTTCTACAGCCGGGCGATGAACCAGGCGATGGAGCGCCGCCTGCACCTGGAACAGGAGTTGCGCGGCGCTTGGGAGCGCGGCGAACTGAGTCTGGCCTACCAGCCGATCCACCGGCTGGCCGACCGCCGCCTGGTGGGGGCCGAAGCGCTGCTGCGCTGGCAGCATCCGACCTTGGGTGCGGTGTCGCCTTCGGTATTCATCGAGGTTGCCGAGCGCAGCGGGCTGATCGAAACACTGGGCCCGCGGGTGTTGCGCACCGCCTGCGCGGCGGCAGCGCGCTGGGTGGAGAGCGACCGCGACCGCCTGGAACCGCTGTTCGTCTCGGTTAACGTATCGCCGCGGCAATTGCACGGTGGCGACCTGCCGACCCTGGTTGCCGAAACCTTGCAGGAGAACCGCCTGTCACCGGCATGCCTGCACCTGGAGCTGACCGAAACCGCCGTGATCGGCGACGAGGCGCGCGCCAGCGCCTTGCTGGGGCGCTTGCGGCGCATGGGGGTGAAGGTGTGGCTGGACGACTTCGGCACCGGTTTCTCCGGCCTCAGTCACTTGCGCCGGGTGCCGGTGGACGGGGTCAAGATCGACCGCAGCTTCATTGCCGACATCCTGCGCGACCCGGATGACCTGGCGTTGACCACCGCGGTCATCGCGATGGCTCATTCGCTGGGCATCACCGTGGTCGCCGAAGGCGTGGAGAAGGAAGGCCAGTTGAAGCTGCTGGTGGAACGCGGCTGCGACCTGGCCCAGGGCTACTGGCTGGGCTACCCGCTGACCGCGGCGGAGTTCGCGCGGCTGGTCGAGGCGGAGCAGGGAAGGGGCTGAGGTAGCTTGCTTCTTCCTGTTCTCTGCGATGGGAGTTGGCCTCGGATGTAGGTGCATCGGCTTCGGATACAAGCGCAGCCCCCGGCGGGGATGCTTCTCGGCTCCGGCAGGCTCCTGCCTTCAGTCGCCGCCGCAGGCCATCCATGGCCTGCTTTCCGCATCCCCGCCGGGGGCTGCGCTATTGGCCAGTCATTTCCGTTGCCTTCGGAAAGGTCGGAACGATGATTCTGTTTTTGCTCGTCATCCCCGCGAAAGCGGGGATGACGAGCAAAAAACGGAAGGCATCTTCGATCAGGAGTGGTGGACCCCAAGCCACGAAAAGCCGTGCCCTGCCGCCGGGGGTCGCGACAAGCGCGACAAGGATGTCGCGCGCGCGAGTCGGGGCAGGATTGCCCCGACCGAGCGAAAAGCGGCCCCCGGCGGCAGGGCACGGCGTCAACCCGAAGCCGGAAGCGCAGAACCTTACCTGCCCAACTCGAACACCACGTTCAAGCTCACCGATACCACACTTTCGCCCGGCGAAACCTGGGTGGCTTCGGCATCGGCGGACATCGCCTTCATCGCCATCATCGGCACCGGGCGCGGCAGGCCACCGCTGCCGCTTTCGTCGATGCTGACGATCCGGCGCACGCGCAGGTTCAGCGCCTTGGCATAGGTTTCGGCGCGGGCCTGCGCCTTCTGCAACGCGGCCAGGCGGGCTTCGTCCTGCACCGGTTCAGGTTGGTCGATGCCGAAGCTGGGGCCGTTGATGTCGTTGGCACCGCTGGCGGCCAGCGCGTCCAGCACCTTGCCCAGTTTCGGAATGTCGCGCACCTTCAGGCTGACCGAGTTGCGCGCCTCGTAGCCGGTGATCTTCGGTGGCTGGTTCTGCTCGTAGTGGTACTGCGGGTTCAGGCTGATGCCGCTGGTCTGGGTGTCCTTCTCGGCGATGCCGGCGGCCTTGATCGCGTCCATCACCTTGGCCATCTGCGCGGCGTTCTGGCGCATCGCGGTGTTGCCGTCGCTTGCCTGGGCGACCACCCCGGCCGAGATCGTGGCCACGTCGGGTATGCGCCGGGCTTCGGCGCGGGCGGAAACATTGAGCAAGGTGCCATCAGGGGTGGCGACGGTGTTCTGGGCGTGGGCGGACATGGCAAAGGTTCCGGGAACAAGAGACAGGGCAAGCAGCATGGAGCGAACGGGGAAGCGCATGGAAATCTCCTCGGGAGGCGGTCTTGACTGCAGATGGTAGCTGGATGGCCGTAATCGGATAGCTGTAGCCGGATGGCTTTGGCTACTCGGTCCTGTCGATGAACGTGCTGTGAGCCACTTCGGGGTTTGCCACTTCCGGGCAAATTTCGCGGTCATTCAGTCAGGTGCCGCAGGTTATCCTGCAATGATGTTCTTTCTTGCTTCCCAATCCCCCCGCCGTGCCGAGTTGCTGACCCGGCTGGGCCTGCAATTCGAGCGCATCGACCTGGACCTGCCGGAAATCCGCCAGCCCGGCGAAACCGCCGCCGGTTACGTGCGCCGCGTCGCGCAGGAAAAGGCCGCTGCCGGACTGGAGCAACTGGGCACGCCGGCCGATGCCGTGGTGTTGGGCGCGGATACCGAAGTGGTGCTGGGCGATGAGGTCTTCGGCAAGCCCAAGGACGTGGCCGATGCTGCGGCGATGCTGCGCCGCCTGTCCGGGCGCACGCACCGGGTGATCACCGCCGTATCGCTGGCTACCGTTGGGCGCACGGTGGCAGTCGAGTCGGTCACCGAGGTGACGTTCGATGCATTGGGCGATGCCGACATCGTCGATTACCTGGCCTGCGGCGAAGCGATGGGCAAGGCCGGTGCCTACGCCATCCAGGGCCGCGCCGAGCAGTTCGTGACCCGCATCGACGGCAGCTATTCCGGGGTGATGGGTTTGCCGCTGCACGAGACGGCGAAATTGTTGAAACATTTCGGAGTGCTCTGATGTCCGAGGAAATCCTCGTTAATGTGACCCCGCGCGAAACCCGCGTGGCAGTGGTCGAAAACGGCATGCTGCAGGAACTGCACCTCGAGCGCGGCTGGAGTCGCGGCGTGGTCGGAAACATCTACAAGGGCAAGGTGCAGCGGGTGATGCCGGGCATGCAGGCGGCCTTCGTTGACATCGGCCTGGGGCGTGCGGCGTTTTTGCACGCCAACGACATCGTGCGCAGCGCGCCGGTCGGCGATGACGGTGCCGAGGCATTGGTGCCGGCCGCCAGTGCCTCGATCATGGAATTGCTGCGTGATGGCCAGGACATCGTGGTGCAGGTGGTCAAGGACCCCATCGGCAGCAAGGGCGCACGGCTGACCACGCAGATCAGCATTCCGTCGCGCTATCTGGTGCTGTTGCCGCAGTCGCGGGTGATCGGCGTGTCCGCGCGGGTCGAGAACGAAGGTGAGCGCTTGCGCCTGAAAACTCTGATCGGGCGGTTGGCCGAAAGCCACGGCGGTTACGGCTACATCGTCCGCACCAATGCCGAGGGCCAGCCGGAAGAAGCGCTGGCCGAAGACATCGCCTATCTGTCGCGGGTGTGGAACGTGGTCGAACGCCGTGGCCGCGAAGCGGCTTCGCAGACCTGCATCTACGAAGACCTGAGCCTGCCGTTGCGCGCGGTGCGCGACCTGATCCGCAAGGACGTGGAAAAGGTACGCGTGGATTCGCACGACACCTACGAAAAGTTGCAGGCCTTCGTTGCCAAGTACATGCCGCCGCTGGCCGACCGCATCGAGCACTACCCCGGCGACCGCCCGATCTTCGACCTGTACGGCGTCGAGGATGAAATCGGCCGCGCACTGGACAAGCAGGTGCCACTGAAATCCGGCGGCTACCTGGTGATCGACCAGACCGAAGCGATGACCACCATCGACGTGAACACTGGTTCCTTCCTCGGCCAGCGCAACCTGGAGGAAACCGTCTATCGCACCAACCTGGAAGCGGCGCAGGCGGTGGCGCGACAGCTGCGGCTGCGCAACCTTGGCGGCATCATCATCATCGACTTCATCGACATGGACGATGCCGAACACAAGCGCCAGGTGTTGCGCACGCTGGAAAAATCGCTGTCGCGCGACCACGCACGCACCACGGTCTATGACTTCTCGCCGCTGGGTCTGGTGGAGATGACGCGCAAGCGCACGGTCGAAAGCCTGCAACGGCAATTGTCCGAGCCCTGCCCGGAATGCAGCGGCCGCGGTTCGATCAAGACCGCCGAAACCGTGACCTACGAAATTTTTCGCGAAATCACCCGCGCCGTGCGCCAGTTCGAAGCCGCGCGCTTGCTGGTGATTGCCTCGCCCAAGGTGGTGACCCGCATCACCGACGAGGAATCGCCGGCGGTGGCGGAATTGGAGGAATTCCTCGGCAAGTCGATCCGCTTCCAGGCCGATGAGCAGTACCTGCAGGAGCAGTTCGATGTCGTGCTGCTTTGAAGTCGTGATTGGTGATTCGTCATTCGTGATTCGTAGAGGCGACAAATCGCGGCTCTTGATTTCACCAATCACCAATCACCAATCATCAATCACGGCTCTCCCTTGATGCCCACTCCCCTGCGCCGCCGTCTGCGCCTGGCCCGTCGCGGTGTTGCCTATGCCGTGGCGATCGCGCTGGTGTGCGTGGCGGTCGTGGTCGGCGTAGCCAGTCGCTTGTTGCCCTTGGCCGAGCGACATCCGGACAGGATCGCGGCATGGTTGAGCGAGCGTGCAGGGCGGCCGGTAATGTTCGATGCGGTGCGTACCGAATGGACGCGGCGTGGACCTTTGTTGCAACTGGAGGGTTTGCGCATCGGCCTGCCGGGCACGCCGCCGGATGCGGGCGAGGGCGTGCGCATCGGCCAGGCCGAAGTGCTGGTGGCGATGTACGGCGGCTGGCTGCCAGGAGGTGCGTTCACCGAGGTGCGTCTGCGCGGCCCATCGCTGACCTTGCTGCGCGCCGATGATGGCGCGTGGTCGGTGCAAGGCATTCCGGGGCAAGTCGATGGCGATCCGCTGAAGGCGCTGGAAGGCTTGGGCGAATTGCAGGTGATCGACGGTCGCCTGGCGATCGTCGCACCGTCGCTGGGCTGGGACGTGCAATTGCCGAAGATCGACCTGCGCGTGCAAGTGAACGATGGCCGCGTGCGCGTCGGTGCGCGGGTGCTGGCGCGCAAGAATGGCGAACCGCTGCGCGCGGCGCTGGATTTCGACCGCCAGCGCGGTGATGGCCGCGCCTACCTGCAAGCCAAGCCGGCGGCGTTGCAGGACTGGTCGCCGCTGCTGGCCTGGGCCGGCGTGCGCATCGCAGACGGGCAGGGCCGCAGCGAGGCCTGGGTGCGCCTGCGCCAGCATCGCGTCGAAGCATTGACCGTCGACGTGCAATTGCAACAGTTGACCTTGCAGCGTGATGTGTCGCAAGCCAAGCAGCGCGTGGTGTTCGATGAAGTCAGCGGCCGCCTGCGTTGGCGCGTGCGCGAGGGCGGTTGGCGGCTGGATGCGCCGACCCTGCGCATCGGACAGCAGCGCATCGGCCAGCAGCGCGATGCATCGCCGCAGAAACTCGATGGCTTGTTGCTGGCTGGCGGCAACGACTATGCCTTGCAGGCGCAGCAGATCGACGCCGCGCCCTTGTTCGCGGTGCTGGCGCTGAGCGATTTTGCCGAACCCGGCCTGCGCGACTGGTTGATCGCTGCACGTCCGGACGCGGAATTGTCGAAGCTGTCGCTGGCTGGCGTGCGCGGCGGCGCATTGCAGGCACAAGGCCATCTGGATGGCGTGCGTTTCGCGGCGGTCGGCGATGCCCCGGGCATCGACGGCCTGCGTGGCGATTTTTTCGGTGATGGCGATGGTTTCGCATTGAAGTTCGACCCGCAGGCGAAATTGCGTTTCGACTGGCCAAGTGGTTTTGGCGTCGTGCATGACGTGGCCTTGGCCGGTGACGTTGCTGGCTGGCGCGAAGGCAGCGGCTGGCGCATTGCCACGCCGGCATTGCGCGTGCAGGGCAAGGACTACGGCGCGGACGCACGTGGCGGGATCTGGTTCCAGGGCGACGGCACGCGGCCCTGGCTGGACCTGGCCGCCGAACTGGACAACGCGCCGATCACCGTGGCCAAGGGTTTCTGGATCCATCACCGCATGTCGAAAGCGGCGGTGCAATGGCTGGACGACGCACTGGTCGCCGGACGCGTGGTCGGCGGTCGCGGGCTGGTGTCTGGCGATCTGGATGACTGGCCGTTCACCGCCAACAATGGCCGTTTCGAAGCCACCGCGCGCATCGTCAATGGCGATTTGCGCTTCCAGCCGGATTGGCCGCTGCTGCAGCACACGCAGGCGGACGTGGCCTTCATCGGCAATGGCTTCAGCGTCGGCGGCAGCGGCATGCTCGGTGGCGTCGAGGTACCGCGTTTTGACGCGGGCATTGCCGACTTCGGCGTCGGCGACCTGGACATCCGTGCCAACGCCGTGGCCGATGCGGCGAAGATGCTGCAACTTCTGCGCAGCAGCCCGTTGCAGGAGTCCTACGGCGAAGCGATGTCCGGTTTGTCGGTCAGTGGTCCGGCGCGTGGTGATTTCACCTTGCTGCAACCGCTGCGCGCGGAAGATGCCACGCGTCGGCGTCTGCGGGGCAAGGTCGAATTGCAGGGCGTCAAGCTGGCCGACAAACGCTGGGATCTTGCCTTCGACAATGCGCGCGGCGAACTGCATTACGACCAGCACGGCTTTGTCGCGCAATCGCTGGCGGTGAAGCGCGGTGAATCGGCCGGGCAATTGTCGCTGCGCGCCGGCGGCGGCGTGCGTGATGCCGCGCAGGCGTTCGAGGCGGAATTGTCCGCGCCGATGACCGCCGATGAATTGCTCGACCGCGTGCCGGACCTGGCCTGGCTGAAACCGCATATCCACGGGCGTTCGCAATGGAATGTTGGCGTCAGCGTACCCAGCGGTGGCGGCGCGACGCGGCTGCAATTGCGTTCGGATCTGGTTGGCACCGCAATATCCTTGCCTGCGCCGCTGGAAAAAACCGTGTCCGAATCGCTCGCGACCACGGTCAGCACACCGCTGCCGGTGGAAAGCGGACAAGTCGAAATCGCCTTCGGCAAGCGCATGGCGCTGCGCGTGCGCAGCGGCAACGGCCAGACCGGCGTGCGCCTGATGCTGGGCAGCGATCACGTGACCGAGCCTGCGCCGGTTTCCGGCCTGATTGCCGGCGGTCGCGCCGACAAACTGGATGCCCTGGGCTGGGTTGGTTTCGCTGATGGTAGTGGTAGCAGCAGCGGTGGCGGCAAATTGCCGCTGCGGCAGATCGATGTCAGCGCCGACCACCTGCTGCTGATTGGTTCGGATTTTCCCGATACCCGCGTGCAGGTGCGGCCGGCGGGCGAGGGCATGAACGTGGCGCTGGACGGCGCGGCACTGGCTGGCACGATCAACATCCCGAACGCGAACAACGCCCGCATCGACGGCAAGCTGTCGCGCCTGCATTGGCGCGCGCCGCAGGCCGCCGCTGCCGCGCCGGGTGATGCCGCGAAAAAGGCAATTTCCAACGACTACAACCCGGCCGCCGTGCCGCCGCTGGCGCTGGGCATCGACGAACTGCAATTCGGCAATGCCAAACTCGGTACCGCACAACTGCGCACCACGCAAACCACCACCGGCATGCGCATCGAACAACTCACGCTGGGTTCGGCAAAGCAGAAGATCGCCATCAACGGTGATTGGTCAGGTCGCGGTGCGACGGCGCGCACGCACCTGCGGGCGCAGATCGACAGCCAGGACCTGGGCGAACTGATCGACGACCTGGGCATCAAGGGCCTGGTCGAAGGCGGCCACGGTCGCGTGAAAATGGAGGCGGCTTGGCCCGGCAGCCCGGCCGATTTCGCGCTGGCCCAGGTGCAGGGCGGCCTGGACATCGCCGCGCGCGATGGCCAGTTGTCGCAGGTCAAGCCCGGCGCGGGCCGCATGCTGGGCCTGCTCAGCGTGACCCAGTTGCCGCGCCGCATGCTGCTGGATTTCCGCGACATTTTCGACAAGGGCTTCGCCTTCAATCGCATCGATGGCAAGCTGGCTTTTGCCGACGGCAGCGCGCACAGCGACGCCTTCACCATCGACGGCCCAGCGGCGGAAATCCGCATCCGCGGCAACACCGACCTGCGTGCGCAACAGTTCGACCAGACCATCGACGTGTCGCCGAAGTCCGGCAACCTGCTGACCGTGGTCGGCGCAGTGGCCGGCGGCCCGGTCGGCGCGGCGGTGGGTGCGGCGGCCAACGCGATGCTGAAGAAACCACTGGGCGGCATCGGTGCCAAGACCTACCGCGTCACCGGCCCGTGGGCCGATCCCAAGGTGGAAGTGATGGGTCGCGAGCAGTCGCGCACGCAGGAAGCGGCGGATGGTTCGCGAAGCGGTGTGACGGATTGATTTTCACGCTGGCGGTATTATTCGGGTTCCTGGTTGTTGGTTGTTGGAAAAACGACTGGACCTGCCCGCCAACAACGAACTTTTCAACGACCGACTTCCAGCAACCGTTAACCAAGAACCAGCAACCCAATGTCACAGCCTTTGCAAATCGCCGAATCCCGCCTGCTGCTGCCCGCCGGCCTTGACCCGAACGGCCTGGATCGCGCCTTCGGTGCGCTGCTTGGCCCCGGCATCGACTTCGGCGACCTGTATTTCCAGCATGCGCGGCGCGAAAGCTGGACGGTCGAGGACGGCATCGTCAAGGATGGCGCGCACAGCATCGAACAAGGCGTCGGCGTGCGCGCGATTTCCGGCGAGAAAACCGGCTTCGCCTATTCCGACGACATCAACGCAAACGCCTTGCTGGAAGCGGCGAACTCCGCGCGCGCCATCGCCCGCGACGGTGGCGTTCGCTCGCCGCATCCGCTGGCGCGCAACAGCGGTCACGCGCTGTATGCGAGCGACGACCCCATCGATGGCCTGCCCAACGACGCCAAGGTCGAAGCCCTGCGTCGCGTGGACAAGCTGCTGCGCGCTGACGATCCGCGCGTCAAACAGGTGACGGTGAGCCTGTCCGGTGGCGTCGATACCGTGCTGGTCGCGCGCAGCGACGGTGTGCTGGCCGCCGACGTGCGCCCACTGGTGCGGATGAATGTCTCGGTCATCGTTGAACAAAATGGCCGCCGCGAATCCGGTTATGCCGGCTACGGTGGCCGCTATTCGTATGCCGAACTACTGGGTGACGGCAAGCCGGAAAAATTCGCCCGTGAAGCCCTGCGGCAAGCCTTGGTAAACCTGGAAGCCATCGACGCACCGGCTGGCAACATGCCGGTGGTGCTGGGCAGCGGCTGGCCCGGCGTGCTGCTGCACGAAGCGGTCGGCCACGGCCTGGAAGGCGACTTCAACCGCAAGGGCACCTCGACCTATGCCGGCCGTATCGGCCAGCGCGTGGCCGCACCCGGCGTGACCATCGTCGATGACGGCACGCTTGCTGGTCGGCGCGGTTCGCTGAACATCGACGACGAAGGTGAACCGACCAACTGCACCACCCTGATCGAAGACGGCGTGCTGGTCGGCTACATGCAGGACAGCCACAACGCGCGGCTGATGGGCATGGCCCCGACCGGCAACGGCCGCCGCGAATCCTTCGCCCACCTGGTGATGCCGCGCATGACCAATACCTACATGCTGGTCGGTGCGCACACGCAGGAAGAAATGATCCGCAGCGTGAAGCGTGGCTTGTTTGCGGTGAATTTCGGTGGCGGGCAGGTGGACATTACCTCCGGCAAATACGTGTTTTCGGCGACTGAAGCGTATTTGATCGAAGACGGCAAGATCACCGCGCCGGTGAAAGGTGCCACCCTGATCGGCAACGGCCCGGACACCATGCGCAAGGTCACCATGATCGGCAACGACCTGGCATTGGATGACGGCGTCGGCATCTGCGGCAAAGACGGCCAGAGCGTGCCGGTCGGCGTCGGCCAGCCGTCGCTGCTGATCGACGGGATTACCGTGGGTGGGACGAAGGCGTAGGTTATTCCTCGCCGCTTTCGTCTTCGTCTTCTTCAATCGGATCTGAGTCATCCGATGCTGCCAGCAATCCGCGCACTTCCTGAAACAACTCGCGGAACGCTCTCGGCGGCTTGTTCTTTACTTTCTCGTCGTTGGCATTGCGGATCAACTGGCGCAGTTTCTGCCGGTCGGCGGTCGGGTATTCGCCCAGCAATTCCGCCAGCGCGGTATCACCTTCTGCCAGCAAACGCTCGCGCCATTGTTCGGCCAGATGCAGCAGGGCGTTGGCTTGGCGCATGCTTTCGCCACTGTCGTCCAAGGCGTCGCGGATGGCTTCCAGCGTTTCGTCGTCCTCGCGACGCATCTGCTTGGCCAGGAATTGCAGCTGGCGCTTGTGCGCGATGTGCGAGGTGATGCGCCGGGTCTCGGCGATGTGCGGCAGCAGGTCTTCGGGAATCGGCAGCTTGGCCAGCCGCGCCGGGGTCAGTGCCACCAGTTTTTCGGCCAGCGCGCGGATTTCCAGCGCATCCTCGCGCTGCTGGCTGCGGCTGGGGCTGTAAAATTCACCGGTTTCGGGGTCACGTCCTCGCATTGCAACAGGATAAGGCATTGAGTACCGTCATTTCTTCTTCCGCCGACGACAGCCTTCAGCGCCTGGAGCAGTTGGCTGGTTTGAGCCAGCGCCTGCTGGACGCCGCCAAGCGTCGTGGCGCATCCCAGGCCGAGGTCAGCTGCAGCGAGGAGCGCGGCCTCAACGTTTCCGTGCGCATGGGCGAGGTGGAAACGGTCGAATCCACCCGCGACCGCGGCATTGCCGTCACCGTGTATTTCGGCCAGCGCAAGGGCAGCGCCAGCACGGCTGATCTGCGCGAGGAAAGCCTGGAAGCCACGGTGGAGCAAGCCTGCGCCATCGCCCGTCATACCGAAGACGACGACGCGGCCGGCCTGGCCGATGCCGCCTTGATGGCGCAACCGCAGGCCGATGGCCACTTTCCCGACCTGGATCTGTGGCACCCGTGGGCGCTGGATGCCGACCGCGCCATCGACCTGGCGCTGGCCTGTGAAGCAGCGGGCCGCGACGTGGATGCGCGCATCGGCAATTCCGATGGCGCATCGCTGGGCAGCGGCAGCAGTTTGTCGGTGTATGCCAATTCGCACGGCTTCATCGGCCGCGAAAGAAGCAGCCAGCATTCGCTGGGCGTGGCGCTGATCGGCGGGCAGGGCGAGGACATGCAGCGCGATGGCTGGTACAGCGTCGGCCTGGCCGAAACCGATCTGGAAAACCCTGCCGAGATCGGCCGCCACGCGGCGCAGCGCACGCTGGCGCGGCTGCATCCGCGCAGCGTTGCCACCGGGCAATACCCGGTGTTGTTCGCCGCCGAAACCGCGCGCTCACTGATCGGCCATCTGCTCGGCGCGGTGTCCGGCGGTGCACTGTATCGGCGCGCCAGTTTCCTGCTCGACCACGCCGGCCAGCGCATTTTTCCGGACTGGTTTTCGATCATCGAGCAGCCGCACTTGCCGCACGGCCTGCGCTCGGGTTCATTCGACGCCGAAGGCGTGGCCACGCGCGAATCGGCGCTGATCGAAAACGGCGTGCTGGCCCGCTACGTGCTGGGCAGTTATTCGGCGCGCAAGCTGGGCCTGCAATCCACCGCCAATGCCGGCGGCGTGCACAACCTGTCGGTGAAAGCCAATGCCGGCAGCCTGGACGAGCTGCTGCGAGGCATGGGCAATGGTTTGTTCGTGACCGAGTTGATGGGGCAGGGCGTGAATGCGGTTACCGGCGATTACTCGCGCGGTGCGGGCGGATTCTGGGTCGAAAACGGCCGGATTGCGTATCCCGTCGATGGCATCACCATTGCCGGCAACCTGAAGGACATGTTCGCCGGCATCGAAGCGGTCGGTAGTGATCGCGACCGCCGTTCGCATATCGGCATCGGCTCGGTGTTGCTGGGGCGGATGACGGTGGCCGGTGGAGAATGATGGTCTCCCGGAAGCGTATTGCATAGGCAAAAAGTCATAGTGCATGGCGGCTTGACAGTGCGGGCGCACGCGGGGAAAGTGTCCCGGTTCGCCACCATGTCACATTAACCATCGGGGATTTCCATGAGTGATTTCGAGAATCTGACCGCGCCGCAGGAAGACCGCACCATCGGCCTGTTGACCCACCTGTCGGGGATCCTTGCCGGCTTCATCGTTCCGTTGATCATCTGGCTGATCAACAAGGACAAGCCGGAAAAGGCTTGGCTCACCGACCAGTCGAAGGAAGCGCTGAACTTCCAGATCACCGTCGCGATTGCCCTGGTGGCCTGTGTGGTGTTGTCGGTGGTTTTGATCGGTGCGCTGCTGCTGCCGGTCGTCGGCTTGGTCAACCTGGTCTTCTGCATCCTCGGCGGCATCAAGGCCAACGAAGGCGTGACCTACCGCTATCCGTTCGCGCTGCGCCTGATCAAGTAAGCGCAACGCTGCATACGATACAACGAGGCCCGACAATGCCGGGCTTCGTTTTTTGCGCGATTCGTGAAAATTGCGGTGCTTTTGCGCGTTAGTGGTCGCGTTCGACCGCCAGACGCCCCAGCGCCGCCAGCGCGGCGGCACGTTCGCCGAAGGGTTGCAGCGCATCGCGCATCGCCACGGCCAGTTCGTCCAGCTTGGCCTTTGCGCCGTCCATGCCCAGCAATGCGGGGTAGGTGGATTTGACTTGCGCAGCATCCTTGCCGGCGGTCTTGCCGAGTTTTTCCGAAGACGATTCAACATCGAGAATGTCATCGCGCACCTGGAAAGCCAGGCCCAATGCGGTGGCGAATTCGTCCAGCCGCGCGAGTTGCTCGGCCGATGCGCCGCCAGCCAATGCGCCCATGCGTACCGAGGCACGGATCAGCGCGCCGGTCTTGAGCGCGTGCATGCGTTGCAATTCGTCGAGCGACTGCACGCAGCCAGTCGCATCAATATCCAGCGCCTGCCCGCCACACATGCCGGCCGCGCCGCTGGCGATGGCAAGCGACTGCAGCCAATCGACACGCAATTGCGCAGGTGCATCGGCTGCAGCCAGCACTTCGAAGGCACGGGTTTGCAGCGCATCGCCAGCAAGAATCGCCGTGGCTTCGTCGAAGGCCACGTGCACGGTGGGTTGGCCACGGCGCAGCACGTCGTCGTCCATCGCCGGCAGGTCGTCGTGAACCAGTGAATAGGCGTGGATCAGTTCGACTGCGGCGGCGGGTGCATCCAGCAAGGCTTCATCGGCGTCGAACAGGGTGCCGGCGGCATACACTAGCAATGGGCGCATGCGCTTGCCGCCGCCGAGCACCGCATGGCGCATCGCGCCGTGCAGGCGTTGCGGTGGCGCATCCGATGAAGGCAATGCATGTTCCAGCGCGGTTTCAACGCGCTGCGCCCAGTGGATGAACAAGGCGTCAGTCGGCATCGGGCGGGGCGAAGGCTTCGGCGTTTTCCGGACGGTCCGGGTCGCTGAGCAGGCGCACGCGCAGTTCGGCCTGTTCCAGCGCGCCCTGGCACTGGCGGTACAGGCCCACGCCGCGCTCGTAGGTAGCCAGCGACTGCTCCAGGCTCAGGTCGCCGTGTTCCATCTTCTCGACCAGTTGTTCCAGCTCTTCCAGCGATTGCTCGAAGCTGGCGACGGGCGAGGCATCGATTTCGGGGGCGGATTTCTTGGCCATGCGCGTAGTTTAGTTGAAGCCGGGAAGGTGCGGGAAAGCGGCCTGCCGACTATGGATAGGCCGCCGGCTTCTTCCACAGCAACCGCGCGTCATGTTGTTTCAGCCAAGCCTCCAGTTTGGCCGAAACAATCACGTCGGCGGCGGCCAGCAATTCGCCATCGGCGTTGGACAGCAATGGCAGGATTTCGCGTGTCCAGGTGGGGATGCCGCGTTCCTGCAGGACCTTTTTCAATTCGCTGGAATGGCTGCGGCCGGGCAGGGTGATGCGCTCACCACCGTGGCGCGCGTGTGCGTGCAGTGGTGCGGGCAAGGCGTCAGCGCCTTCCAGCACCAACCAGCCGCCATCGGGCAGGACCAGCGGCAGGCGGCCGTCCCATTGCTGTTGCCAGTGCGATGGCAACGGCGGCGGGAACACGTCCGCACGCAGCAAGTCGCGCCAGCGGCGAAGGCTGGCATCGGCCCAGTCGAAGCGCGCTTCGGCGGCGTCCGGTGCGGTCAGGATTTCGGTTTCGATGCGTTCGATGCCGTTGCCCGGCAGCGGCGGCAGGTGCAGGTTTTCGATCCAGTGCCGCAGCACACGCGCGCGGCGCGGGGATGGCAGCGCGAGCAGGGCGGGCACGGAGAGCTCGTGCGGGTCGTCGGTGCTTGCGGCGGCCAGTGCTTGCGCGTCTTCGTGGGCCAGCAGATCGGCGGTTTGCGCGCACAGCGCGGCGCTGCGGGTGAAGGCGGCATCCAGCTGCGGCCAGCGCTGGCGCAGCAGCGGCAGCACTTGGTGGCGCAGGAAGTTGCGGTCGAAGTCTGTGTCGGCGTTGCTGGCGTCTTCGATCCACTGCAACGAATGTGCTTGTGCATGGGCCAGCAATGCGCTGCGCGGCGTGTCCAGCAAGGGCCGCCAATGCCAGCCGCGTGCAAATTTTCGCCACGGTCGCATCGCCGCCAGTCCATCCGGGCCGGAAGCGCGCAGCGCACGCAGCAGGAAGGTTTCGGCCTGGTCGTTGCGGTGGTGCGCGGTGGCCAGCACTTCGCCTTCAAGCAGCGCATCGGCGATGGCGCGATAGCGGGCGTGGCGTGCGGCGGCTTCGGTACCCTGGCCGCCGTCGCGCGTCACCTGCACGCGGACGATTTGCAGAGGCACGCCGAGGGTTTCGCAGAAAACGCGGCAGTGCTCGGCCCAGTCATCCGCGTGTGCTTGCAGGCCGTGATGCACGTGCAGTGCGCGCAGGCCATCGGCGCGGCGGCCTGCATCCATCGCCAGTGCGTGCAGCAACACGGTTGAATCCAGCCCGCCGCTGAAGGCGACCAGCAGCGGCGCGTAGCGGTGTCTTGCCGGCAGGGGCGAGAGCATCAAGAAGTCCCGGGCGTATCATGCATGTTCACGCGCATTATCCGCGCATTCGTGCCATGTCGAGTCGTCGGGGAACGGCGCCTTGTCCGGGGCGCAGCAGGCGGCTTACGCCGGCGCGCTTGCGGGCGAGGACAGCGGCTTGCGCGCGATGTATGCGATCGAATCATCGGAAGTAGCGTCGTGCACGTTTCGTCCCCTCAGATCGTAGGCTTCGGCGTCCGCTTCGAAGCCGACTTCCGTCAATTGCTTGCGCTGTCTTTCCATCGTCACGTAATACAGCATCGTGCCGTAGTGGTGGCAGACGTCGTTGATGATCGAGTAATCGTCGCCGTGGACTTCGTGTGGGCGGAAACGCCGGCGGTTGCGCAGGCGTTGCAGGGTGTCGCCGACGAATCGCAGCGAGCGTACCGCCAGGCGCACGGGGTTGGCCGACCAGGCGAACGGCGGGAAGCGGAAGCCCCGGCTGAATTCAGGCGAGTTGCGGTTGTGGTTGGAGAACACGAAGAACCCGCCGGGCTGCAATACGCGATGCATTTCCGCCAGGATCTGCAGGCGGTCGGCGTGCGACACCATGCCGATGCCATTGCAACTGAACACGGCGAGGAAGATCGACCCGTCGGCCACTTCGGAAAGCGCGCGTGCGTCGGCTAGCTCGAATCTGACCTTGGGGAAGCGCTTGCGGCAGGCCTCGATCATTGCCGGGCTGTTGTCGATGCCCAGGTAGTCGCTGCTGATGGCAAGCAGCGCCTCGACGGTGCGTCCGCCGCCCACGCCGATGTCGAGGATCGGCTTGCCCCGCGCAGCGGCGGCCACGCGGTCGAGCGTGGCTCGTTCGGCCGGGCTCAGTTCCGAAGACCGCGAATAGTGGGCGACCACCGAGGCATCGCTCATGGTCTGCATGTTGATGCGGTCTATGGACTCGCTCATTCCCCGTTCCCCGTGTGTGCCGCGTCGTTGTGCTTTATTTTGCGGCGGGTGGTGCGGTTTCGTAGGCACCATAGCCGCGCAGGCGCTCATAGCGCTTTGCCAACAGTTCATCCATCGGCAACTGTTCCAGCGTGTCCAGCTCGTTCAGCAGCACGGCTTTCAGGCGCGTCGCCATCTGTCGCGGGTTGCGGTGTGCGCCGCCGATGGGTTCGCGCACCACCTTGTCCACCAGGTTCAGTTGCTTCAGGCGCGGCGCGGTCAGGCCGAGTTGCTCGGCGGCGTCCTTGGCCTTGGCCGCGTCCTTCCACAGGATCGAGGCGCAGCCTTCCGGCGAAATCACCGAATAGGTGCTGTATTCCAGCATGATCGTGCGGTCGCCAACACCGATTGCCAGCGCGCCGCCGCTGCCGCCTTCGCCGATCACCGTGCAGATGATCGGGATGCGCAGCTCGGCCATTTCCATCAGGTTGCGGGCGATGGCTTCGGACTGGCCGCGCTCTTCGGCGCCGATGCCGGGGTAGGCGCCGGGGGTGTCGATGAAGGTCAGCAAAGGCAGCTTGAAGCGCTCGGCCATCTTCATCAGCCGCAGCGCCTTGCGGTAGCCCTCCGGGCGCGGCATGCCGAAGTTGCGCGCGATCTTGCTCTTGGTGTCGCGGCCCTTCTGGTGGCCGATCACCATCACCGCGCGGCCGTCGATGCGGGCCAGGCCGCCGACGATCGCCTTGTCGTCGGCATAGGCGCGGTCGCCGGCCAGCTCCTGGAATTCGTCGCAGAAGGCCTTGACGTAATCCAGCGTGTAAGGCCGCATCGGGTGCCGCGACATTTGCGAGACCTGCCACGGCTTGAGGTCGCGGAAGATCTGCGCGGTGCGCTTGCGCAGCTTGTCCTGCAGCGCGGTCACTTCCGGGCTGACATCCACGGCCGGGCCGGCGCTGGCCCCGCGCAGTTCCTGGATCTTGGTGTCCAGATCGGCGATGGGCTGTTCGAAATCGAGGTAATTCGGGTTCATTCAGCGGGGGAAGGCTGGAAAGCCGACAGTTTAGCCGATGGTGGGGAAGGGGCCGTACCGGGGGGTGTGGTGGGGGGCTGGGTTGTTGATTTTTGGTGGAAGCGGCTTCCCGTTTTTGCTCGTCATTCCCGCGCAGGCGGGAATGACGAGCAAGAGCTGGATCCCGGCTTGTGCCGGGATGACGAGCAAAAGCGTTGCACCTTCCAGGAACCAACAACCCGCAACCAACAACCCCGCTCCTTCACTTCCTCGCCGTGAAAATCGGCGTCAGCAAATCCGGCTTGCCTTGGATGCGCTCCAGGTGCGGGTAGCGCAGGCCATCGTGGTAATCCAGTTCCACCGTGCGGTAGCGGTCGAATTCCTTGACCAGCAGCTTGATCTTCGCGTTCTTGTCGGCCTTGGCTGCCTTGACCGCGTCTTCCAGCGTTTCCTTGTCGTATTCGGCGTCGCCCACCGCGACGATCTGCGCGTTGCTGCCGATGCCGGCGTTGAAGGCCGGGCTGTCCCATCGCACGTCGCCGACCTTGCCGTCCTTGCCGATGCTCAGGCCCAGCGAATAGGTGAAGTCGGCGATACCGGCCCCACGACCGCTGCGGGCCGAAGCCTTGGCGTAGGCGTTGGGCGTGTCCTTGTAAACCAGCTTCCAGCCACTGGCCTCGATGCCATCGGTCAGGCCGCGCTTGCCGTCGAGGCGTTCGCGCAGGAAGTTGGTCCAGTCGTAGGCATACACACCGTTGAGCGTGGCGACCACGTCTTCGAAGGTGTAGGTGTTCGGCTGCTTCCAGTCGCCATCATTGACGCCGAAGAAGGCGCGGGCGAAATCGTCCAGTGACTTCCTGCCACCGGTCTTGCTGCGGATCAGTGCGTCGGCTTCCAGCCAGATCATCTGCCCGCCGCTGTAGTAGTCCTCGCTCATCTGGTAGTTGCGGTAGGCACGCGGCGCGCGGCTGGCGATGATCGGGTCGTTGGTGGTGTCCTGCACGTTGCGCCATTGCAGGCCGGGGCGGTTGTCGGCGTAGGTGGCCGCGACCAGTGCCAGCGCATCGCGCGAGGCGTCCTGCGGGCGCATGCCGCTGCGCGCGGCCAGCACGTTGCCCCAGTACTGGGTCTGGCCTTCATAGACCCACAGCAGGCTGTCCTGCATCGGCTCGTTGAGGTTGGGCGTCCACAGGTCCGCACCACGGCGGTACTTGCCGTTCCAGCTGTGGGTGTATTCGTGCGGCAGCAGGTCGGTGAAGCCGGTCTTGGCATCCCATTCGGTGAAATAACCCACGCCCACGCCATTCTCGCTGCTGCGCTGGTGTTCCAGGCCGATGCCGCTCATTTGCCCGGACAGGGCGAACAGGAACTGGTAATGGTCGTAATGCTGCGCGCCGTACAGCTTGATCGCCTGCTCGACCATCGCCTTGTGCAGGGCCAGTTGTTCGGGCTTGGCTTCCAGATACTTGGCCGCATCGGCCACCGTGCCCAGCCGCACCGGCACCTTGCTGCCGGCGGGGGTGAGGTCGAAATTCTTCGCGTACTTGCCGGCAAAAATCGGCGAATCCACCAGGATGTCGAAATTGACGTCTTCGTAGTCCACGGTATCGCCGCTGCGGCCCTGCTCGTGCAGGCCGCTGAACGCGGTCCAGCCGGCCGGATAGGTCACGCGCGGGTCGAAGGTCACCTGGCTGCCGTAATGGCCGGCCGGGTACAGCAGCGCCGCGATCCATTGCAGGTTGAGCATGTTCGGCGTCATCACCACGCGGCCCTGCGACGGATCGGTGGGGGTGAGATAGACGAATTCCGCAGTCAGCGTGGTCACGCCATCCGGCACGTCAAGGTGGAAGGCGAACACGTCCAGCGGGTCGCGCTTCCAGTCCAGCTTCTGCCCATTGGCGGTAAAGGTGATGCCGGCGATCTTGTCGATCGGATTGCGCGGCGTATGCCCACCGGGCACCCAGGCCGGATACAGCAGGGTCAGCGCGCCGGCCTGTACCGGGATGGTCTGCTTCACCTTGAAGATGCGCTGCGCCAGGTTGGTGGCATCGACCTCGATCTTGATCGTGCCCGGATACGGTACGTCGCGCGGTTCGGGCACGGCGGCCACGGCGGGCAGGGACAAGGCGCAGGCCAAGCCAAGGACAAGGCGGGAAAGACGCATGGGACAGGTTCCGGTGATGGCGGGGAATTCCCGAGTTTCGCGGCGGGGTGACGAAAGTGCCTGTGCCGTTGGTCAGGGTTCTTGTCCTCCCACGGGGCCACGCGGTGTTGCAGGTTGATGCTCATGTGGACAGGAGCGCCTTCCCGTATCCCCCGGCATTCATCCCGGCGCAGTTATCCTGCGTGAATGGATGAGAAGCCCGCCGATGAGAGCCGCGTCACGGAACCGGCCGCCGCGCCGGACAAACCGAAACCGCAGCCCTTGTCGCCACGTGCGCGGCGCGTGCTGATCGCTTGCGGCATCGTCGCGGTGGCGTGGCTGGGCTTCGGTGGCTGGGGATTGTGGAAAACCTTTGGTGGCGCGGAATCTCCAGCTCCCAGCCCCGAGCAATGGCGTGCACAGCAGGAAAAGCTGGCCACGCTGGAACAGAAGGTCACCACGCTGACCCGTTCGGACCAGATCAGCCGCCAAGCCAATACCGACCTGCAGAACGCACTGGCCGAGCGTGACGAGGAAATCGCCGGCCTGCGTGCCGACGTGGCTTTCTACGAGCGCTTCGTCGGCGCCACCGCGCAGCGTCGCGGCCTGAACGTGCACAAGCTGCAATTGCAGCCGCAATCCGGGCCGGCCTGGCACTTCACCGCCACCCTGACCCAGAACCTCAACCGTGGCGCGGTCAACGATGGTCGCCTGCTGCTGACGGTCGAAGGCAGCCTGGGCGGCAAGCCGAAAAAACTGGCCTGGGCCGATCTGCGTCCGACAGGGGACACCGGCGTGGCCTATTCGTTCAAGTATTTCCAGCAGGTCGAAGGCGATCTGGTGTTGCCGGAAGGCTTCCAGCCATCGCGCGTCAGCGTGCGCCTGACCCCGCGCAATGGCGGCGTGGTGGAACAGTCTTTTGCCTGGGCCGAAGCCACCGATGCTTGAATGCGCATCGTCGCGCCCCCATCCTTGGACATCATGAATACGCTCGTTTCCCTGCCGACCGCCGCACCTGCGCCGGATTACACCGCCATCGACCGGCCGCTGAACTTCACCGCCGCCGCCGCCGCCAAGGTGCGCGAGTTGATCGTGGAGGAAGGTAACGACGCGCTGGCATTGCGCGTGTACATCCAGGGGGGCGGCTGCTCGGGCTTCCAGTACGGTTTTGAGTTCGACGAGAACCGCGCCGACGACGACGTGGCGGTGACCACTGACGGCGTCAGCCTGCTGGTCGATCCGCTGAGCCTGCAATACCTGATCGGTGCCGAAGTCGATTACAGCGAAGGCCTGCATGGTGCGCAGTTCGTGATCCGCAACCCCAACGCGAAGACCACCTGCGGCTGCGGCAGCAGTTTCGCGATGTGATCTTTCCGCTGCAGCGGAAATGAGGGCTTCCCCGGGCGTTTCATGGGCAACATACGCCTGCGTTTCGAAGCTCTCCATGCAACCCCACGTGCCCCATTAGCGGGATTTTCCTCGCCATTTCCCCATTGCAGGGCGGTGTTTTCCTGCGCGCGAACGCGGTCGCCGAAGAATAGGGGTTTCTCCGGATGCGTGCGCAATGCGTCGTGGCCCAGCATCGGTTTGGACGACTGCAGCGCCGGCCACGGCGTGCGCGGTCGTTGCACCCCACAGCCATCAAGCCATGCCGGATCACCCGGAAAGAGGTCGCAATGTCCGTTCGTCAGCAACAACCGCAACGATGCCGCCTGTTCGCGGCCATCCTCATGGGCCTGGCCTTGCCGGCCGCCGCTTTTTCCGCCAGCGCGCAGGAAGCCACACAACAGGAAGCAGACACCGATACCGAAGCCAAGCCTGCGCAGACGCTGGACAAGGTTGAAGTCACCGGCTCGCGCATCAAGCGCGCCGAAGTCGAAGGCCCGTCGCCAGTGATCACTATCACCGCCGAAGACATCAAGAAGCAGGGCTACAGCACCATTGGTGAAGCACTGCGCACGCTGACGGTCAACAACGGTGCCAACGAAGCCGGCGAGTCGCCGGACAACTTCCTCAATCTCAGCACCACCCAGCCGGACGCTTCGTTCCTGAACTTGCGTGGCATGGGCGTGGGCTACCAGCTGGTGCTGCTCAACGGCAAGCGCATGACCGAGTATGCGGCCAGTTCCGGCGCGACCTCCACCGGCGTCAGCATCGGCAGCATCCCGGCCGCAGCCGTGGCGCGCATCGAAGTGCTCAACGGCGGCGCATCGGCCATTTACGGTTCCGACGCGGTGGCCGGCGTGGTCAACATCGTCACCAAGGAGAACTGGGAAGGCAACAACCTGCGCATTCGTGGTGGCAGCACCACCAATGGCGGCGGTGATACCGGGCAGATCCAGTTCACCGGTGGCAAGAACTGGGAACGGGGTGGCGTGACTTATTCGTTCGAACAGTTGAACCGTTCGCCGATCTACGCCTGGCAGCGCGGCAACGTGATCCGCAGCGGCATGAATGCACCGGGCAACGCCGGTACCGACCATCCGAGTTGGGGCTTCGACACCGCGTTGATGGACGGTGGCTACAACGACTACTACTGGTTGGGCGAGGATGGCCAGCTGGTCTATGGCACTGATACCGCCGCGCTGGTGAACACTTGCCGCAGCTTGGGGCCGAACTATTTCCCGATGTACTGGTCGTCCAGCGACGATGAGCCCAGCACCTGTGGTTTGGCCACGTACTATGACGGCGATACCCTCTCCAACAAATACAACAAGACCTCCGGCTACGTTTCCGGTTATTACCGCCTCACAGACGACGTGGAAGCCTATGGTCAGTTGCTGGTGCAGCAATCCAAGAGCGAATCCACCCACCGCACCAGCATGTACCTGTATAACTCGGGCAGCGCCTATGACGTGAATATCGGCCAGTTCGAGTTCTGGCGTCCGCTGGATCCGAACGATATCGGCGGTGCGCCCAAGCGCGTCTGGGACGAGAACACCATCAGCGCCAACGTCGGCGTGCGCGGCACCGCGGGTCGTTTCGACTGGGACGCCAGCCTCAGCCTGTCGCGTGACGAAATGAAGAGCAGCTGGAAGCAGATGCTGACCGATCGCGTGCATCGCTACCTGTTCGGCGAGGCAGTCGGTGAAGTTGATGGTTGGCCGCTGTACGAGATTGATCCGGCGCACTTGTTTGGACGGGTCACCGCCGAGGAGTACGCGGCGATGGTCGATACCGTCCACAACAAGAACCTGTCGCAAACCACGCAGGCGCAGTTCGTGTTCAGTGGCCCGCTGTTTGCGCTGCCGGCTGGTGACGTGGAGATGGCGGCAGTGGTCGAAGCCTCGCATTCCAAGTACGAACTTGGCCCGGATCCGCGCAGCGTCAGCACTTACGAAGGTGCGGACAAGACCTTCAACTACACCGGCGTGGCCGGCGGCGGTCCGCGCGACCGCTATGGCGCGGGTCTGGAATTCCGCGTGCCGATTCTGGACAGCCTGACCGCCAATGTGGCCGGCCGCTGGGACAAGTACGACGACATCTCCGACGTGGGCGACGCCACCACCTGGCAGGCCAGTCTGGAATGGAGGCCGATCAAGAGCCTGCTGGTGCGCGCCAGTCGCCAGACCAGCTTCATGGCCCCGAACATCATGTGGCTGTACGGTGAGCCGGTCGTCGAGTACAACGATTACCTGACCAACTACTACCTGTGCCGGGTGGACGGGATGGATCTGAACACCACCGCAGGCCTGACCGAGTGCTACAGCAGTCACCGTCAAGGCTCGTGGTACGTCGAAGGTGGCAACAACACGCGCCTGCACGAGGAAACCGCAACATCCACCGGCTTCGGCATCGTCTGGGACATCAGCGACAAGTTGTCGATCAGTGCCGATTACTGGGAAATCGAGCTGGAAGGGCAGAGCCGGTTCCTGGATGCCGACACGTTGATGCAGGAAAGTGCCAACTGCCTGCTGGGCAGTCGCATCGACGGCACCCCGGTTGACGTGAACTCGGCGGCCTGCGCGATGTACAACAGCTACGTGCAGCGCGATGCCGATGGCGACGTCACCGAGTACTTCCTCGACGCCATCAACCAGGCTGGCGTGCGCACCAAGGGTTACGACCTGAGTCTGAAGTACGGCTGGAGCTGGGAAAAGCTGGGCAACTTCAACCTCAATGCCGGCCTCAGCCGCACCCTGGGCTACGACATCCAGGTCATCAAGGGCGACCCGTGGGAAGACTACATGGGCTGCTCGTACTATGTCTGTGGCGCGCAGCCAGTGGCCTTCCGCAATCGCAGCAACTGGACGCTGAGCTGGAACAAGGACGACTGGTCGGCCAGCGTCTATGGCTACCGCAACAGCGGCCGCGTCAACTATCGCGGCACCGCCATTTTGCCGGCCTACGTGCAGTGGAACGCCAGCGTGTCCAAGCAGATCACCGACAAGGTGCGCCTGGGCTTCGACGTGACCAACCTGTTCGACAAGTACGGCCCGAAGGATCCGACCATCACCTGGTATCCGTTCTACTCGATGGCCTATGGTGCGGTGGGTCGTGCGGTGTACGTGAACCTGGACATCGACTTCTGATATCGGGTTGTCGATGCGGCACACCACAGAAGCTGCAAACCACGCTGCCGCCGGGAAACCGGCGGCAGCGTTCTTTTGGGTGGCCGTCCTGCAGGCCATTGCTCGTCATGACCAGGCATTCGTCAGGTCATGACGAGCAATAAGCGGAAAGCGTTTGCAGCGGACGCATGTCCGGCCATGATGGCCAATCAGGCTGTATTCGCGTTCTCCGCGGATCACGCATGCCCCATCCGAGGGATTTTCCCCGCCATTTCCCTGATTGGGGGCGGGGCTTCCCCGCGCACGATTGCAACCGCCGAAGAATAGGGGTTTCTACCGATGCAGTCGTGATGCTTCGTGCCCCAGCATCGGGGGTGGACGATCGCATCGCCGGCCACGGCATGTGCGGACGCCGCATCCCATTGCCATGCATGCAAGACAACCTGGAGAGAGGTCGTAATGTTTGTTCGTCAGCAACAACCGCAGCGATGCCGCCTGTTTGCGGCCATCCTCATGGGCTTGGCTTTGCCGGCCGCCGCTTTTTCCGCCAGCGCGCAGGAAGCGCAAGCCGAAACGCAGGATGCGAAGCAGGACGCCGAGAAGAAGGATAAGTCGGCACAAACCCTCGAAAAGGTCCAAGTCACCGGTTCGCGCATCAAGCGCGCCGAACTGGAAGGCCCGACGCCGATCGTCACGATCACCGCCGAGGACATCAAGAAGCAAGGTTTCAGCACCATCGCCGAAGTGATGATGACCCTGCCCAGCAACAACGGCGACATGGTGGCCGGTGAATTGAACGGCGTGCGCGGCAACACCCAGCAGCCGGACGCGCAATACCTCAACCTGCGTGGCTTGGGTGTGGGTTACCAGTTGGTGCTGGTCAACGGCAATCGCATGGCCGACTACGCGGCGTCTTCCACGCCGGATGCCACTGGCGTCAGCCTGGGCAGCATCCCGGCGGCGGCGGTGGAACGCATCGAGGTGCTCAACAATGGCGCATCGGCCATTTACGGTTCCGACGCGGTGGCCGGCGTGGTCAACATCGTCACCAAGGAAAACTGGGAAGGCAACCACCTGCGCATCCGTGGCGGTACCACCACCAATGGCGGTGGCGATACCGGGCAAATCCAGTTCACCGGTGGCAAGTTCTGGGATCGCGGCAGCATCACCTACGCCTTCGAGCAGTTGAACCGCGAGAAGATCGCCGTGGGTCAGCGCAAGTACATCATTCCAGATGCTTGGAATTTCCCCGGCAACGAGGATCCGAGCCGGCCTACCTACGCGCCGCTGGAGACCTATGTGTGGAGCTACGGCTGGGGCGATACGGCCTGGCTGGGCACCAATGGCGAGTGGGTTCTCGGCTCGGACGATGTGGATGGCGCGGCGGTGAAGCACTCCTGCGCCAATGCCAGTCCTGCCTATGCAGCAATGTATTCAGGGGACAACGACTACCCCACTTGGTGCGGCACCATGAATTATTACGACGGTGCCGTGTTGTCGAACGAGTACAACAAGACTTCCGGCTACCTGGCCGGCAATTTCAAGTTGACCGACAATCTGGAAGCCTATGGCCAGTTGCTGGTGCAGCGCTCGCGCTCGACTGCCGGCAATGTTTCCGCCCAGTACCTGTGGGGTTACGGCTACGACGATGACCTGGGTTATTTCGTCTTCGAGCGGGCACTGGACCCGGGCAGCCTCGGCAAGCGACGGGATCGCGTCTGGGGCGAGGATTCGGCCGGCCTCAATATCGGTCTGCGCGGTACGATTGCAGATCGTTTCGATTGGGACGCGAGCTTTGGCCTGTCGCGTAGCGAGCTCCACAGCTCGTGGTCGCAATTGTTGCAGGATCGAGTCGAAGCCTGGTTGCTGGGCCCGAGGCTGGGCGAGACGGGTTGGGGGGCCCCCTACTACGTGCGCGATTTCGATCCGAACAAGGTTTTCGGCCCGGTCAATGCCGACGAATACGCAACGATGTCCGAGGTCATCCACAACCGCAACATCTCGCAGGCCACGCAGGTGCAGTTCGTGTTCAGCGGCCCATTGTTCGAGCTGCCGGCTGGCGAGGTGCAAATGGCGGCGGTGGTGGAAGCGGCGCGTTCGAAGTTGTTCCTGAACCCCGATTACCGCAGTCTTGGCACTTATACCGGCACCGACAGAACCTTCAACTACACGGCCACGTCCGGTGGTGGCGAGCGTGACCGCTACGGCGCGGGCTTGGAGTTGCGCATCCCGTTGCTGCGCAGCCTGACTGCCGGCGTAGCCGGCCGTTGGGACAAGTACGACGACATTTCCGACATCGGTGGTGCCACTACCTGGCAGGCCGGTCTGGAATGGCGTCCGGTGAAAAGCCTGTTGGTGCGCGCCAGCCGCCAGACCAGCTTCATGGCACCGAACATCATGTGGATCTATGGTCGCCCGGTGACGCAGTTCGGCACCTTCACCAACGAATACCTGTGCCGCGAGGCTGGGCTGGACCTGACAGTGCAGGCCGACGTGAGCACCTGCTATGGCGGCCAATACAGGGACTCGCTGTGGTACACCTCCGGTGGCAACAGTTCCGCGTTGCATGAAGAAACCGCCACGTCCAGCGGCTTCGGCTTCGTCTGGGACGTCGCTCGCGGCCTGTCGATCAGCGCCGACTGGTGGGCGATCGAACTGGAAGGCCAGAGCGCCTACCTGAGTACGGTCCAGGTGCTCAATGGCAATGCCGATTGCTTGCTCGGGGTCACAACCAATGGCGAGGCGGTCGATCCGAACTCGGCCAAATGCAATGCGTACGCCCAGTACGTCACCCGCGACGCGGATGGCCATATCAAAGGCCTCAGCGTGGGTGCCATCAATGAAGCCGGCGTGCGCACCAGTGGCTTCGATGCCAGCTTGAAGTACGCGTGGAGTTCGGAGCGGCTGGGCAATTTCTTCGTCAATGCCGGCATGAGCAAGACGCTGAAATACGAGGTCAAGGTTGCCGAGGGTGATCCGTGGAAGGACTACATGGATTGTTCGTATGGGCAGGCTTCGTGTGATTACAGCCAGCCGGTTGCCTTCCGTACCCGCACCAATTGGACATTGGCCTGGAACAAGGGCGACTGGGCGGCCAACCTGTACGGCTGGCGCAATGGTTCGCGCGTGAACTACCAAGGCACGGGTCGGTTGGATTCCTTTGTGCAGTGGAACGGTGGCGTGTCGAAGAAGATCACCGACAAGATGCGTCTGGGTGTAGATGTGGTCAATCTGTTCGACAAGTACGCGCCCAAGGACAAGAGCCTGACCGGCTGGCCGTTCTACCAGTACATCTACGGCATCACTGGCCGCGCGGTGTACGTGAACCTGGACATCGACTTCTGATATCGGGTTGTCGATGTTGCACACCGTTGATGCTGTACAACACACTGCCGCCGGGAAACCGGCGGCAGTGTTTGTTTTCAACGCTCGTCATTCCCGCGAAGGCGGGAATCCGGCGATTTTGCTCTTCGGTCAGATTACGACGGCTTTGACGGAAGTCGCTGGATTCCCGCCTTCGCGGGAATGACGAGCAAAAAAGCCGAAACGGCGAGAAAAATAAGTCTGCAAATGCTGTAATCGCACCACCGCAAGCGGAGAACCCCAAACCATGAAACGTCCCTCCTTGTTGCCGTTCGCCCTGCTCGCCGTCGTGGCGACAACATCGACCCATGCCGCCGAGCAACGCCCGCGCGCGCGCGATGCCGGCGTGGTCATCGGCACGATGCAGCCCGGCGCGCGCAATGCAATCACTGATGTGGCCGGTATCAGTGTCGGCCATGCGACCTTGAAGGAAGGCACGCGCTTCAATACCGGTGTGACCGCGATCCTGCCGCATGCCGGCAATCTGTATCGGCAGCGCGTGCCGGCGGCGATCGAAGTCGGCAACGGTTTCGGCAAGCTGGCCGGCGTCACCCAGGTGCGCGAATTGGGCGAGTTGGAAACCCCGATCCTGCTCACCGGCACGCTGAGCACGTGGAAAGTGGCTGATGCCACGGTCGATTGGCTGCTGCGCCAGCCAGGCATGGAGAACGTGCGTTCGATCAACCCGGTGATCGGCGAAACCAATGATGGCTACCTCAGCGACATCCGCGCGCGGCCGTTGACGCCGGCGCTGGTCGAACAAGCCTTGACCAGTGCGTCCAATGGCGACGTGGCCGAAGGCGATATCGGCGCGGGCGCAGGTACGGTGGCCTTCGGCTGGAAGGGCGGCATCGGCACCAGCTCGCGCAAATTGACGCAAGACGACGGCGGTTACACTGTCGGCGTGCTGGTGCAGAGCAATTTCGGCGGCAACCTGACCATTGCCGGCGTGCCGGTGTGGAAGGATTTGCCGAACCCGGCCGTGGTCGCGCGCAGCCTGAAGAACCCGCCGCCGAGCACCGGCGATGGCAGCATCATGATGGTGGTCGCCACCGATGCGCCGCTGGATGCGGCCAACCTGCAGCGCCTCGCCCGGCGCGCGCTGACCGGCTTGGCGCGCACCGGCTCGGACATGTCCAACGGCTCCGGCGACTACGTGATTGCCTTTTCCACTGCGAAGGAAAACCTGCGCGACCCGAACGTCGCCGTGCAGCCCGCGCGCAGCGTAGCCGGCGAGGGCATGTCACCGCTGTTCCAGGCCACGGCCGAAGCCACCGAAGAAGCCATCGTCAATTCCATGTTCCGCGCGCATACCGTCTATGGCAATCGCGGCAACGCCGCCGCGCTGCCGCTGGATACGGTGCTGAAATCGCTCAAGCGCGCTGGCGCCTTGCAAACCACCGGGAAAAAGCCATGAAACGTTTTTTGCTGGCCATCACCGCATGCCTGCTGTTGCCGGTTTGCGCCACGGCATTCGCCGCCAAGCGCGCAGACGCCTTGCAGCAGGAACTGGAGCGCCTGTCCGCATCGATCGGCAGCGATGCCGTCGGCGTGCAGGTTCTGGACCTGCGCAGTGGCCGCGTCGCCTCGGTCAATGCGGATGTCGCCTTCCCGATGGCCAGCACGGTCAAGGTGCCGGTCGCGGTGCATATCCTGAGCCTGGTTGATGAAGGCAAACTGGACCTGCACCAGCAAGTGCTGTTGAAGGAAGGCGATATCTACCCGGCCATGGGCGGCCCCACCGACATCTATCTGACGCCTGGCTCGGCGCTGACCGTGCGTGACTTGCTGCAGATGATGCTGACCATCAGCGACAACAATGCCACCGACATACTCATCAAGCTCGGCGGCGGCACCCAGGCGGTCGATGCGCGCATGCACGCGCTGGGCGTGAAGGGTATCCGCGTGGATCGCTACATCTGGGAAATGCTGGCGCATTTCTACGGCGACCTGGATGCCAATGCGCAAACGCCGCTGGCGCTGGATGCCTACGCAAAATTGGCTTCGATGCGGCAAAGCCCCGAGGATTACCGGCGTTTCAAGCAGCTTTACAACGACGACCCGCGTGACACCAGCACACCGGCTGGCATGGCATCGCTGTTGCAGTTGATCTGGCAGGGCAAGGCCCTGAAGCCGGACACCACCGCCGTGCTCAAGCAGATCCTGCTGGATTGCCGCACCGGTCAGGCGCGCTTGAAGGGCATGTTGCCCGGCGGCACGCCGGTGGCGCACAAGACCGGTTCGGTCGATGACGTGGCCAACGACGTGGGCGTGATCACATTGCCTTCGAACAAGGGCGAGGTGGTGATTGCGGTATTCGTGAAATCACCGCGGGATGACGCCGCCAAGGACAAGGCCATCGCGCAAGTGGCGCGTGCGGTACACGACTACTTCCTGTTCGTTGGCGCGCGCTAGCTCAACATCCGTGCCAGTTGCGTACGGTTGGCGACGTTCAATTTGCGGAAGATCGAGCTGATCTGGGTTTCCACGGTCTTGCGCGAGCGACACAGGCGTTCGGCGATGGCGTCGTTGCGCAGGCCGGCGGCGACCAGCATCGCGACCTTGCGCTCGCTGGGCGACAGGTTCTTCAGCAGTGGCAGCAGGCGGGGCGAACTGGCGTCCAGGTCGGTTTCGTTTTCGCCTTCGGGGGTCAGGATCAGCAGGTAGTGCGCGTGGCCGAACGAGGTCTGCACGGCGGGGCTGATTTCCAGGCGCAGGCGCAGCGACGGGCGTTGCGGATGGGTGATGGAGAAGCTGGCTGCGGCCTGCATCCTCGGTGATGCGGTGGACGCATCGCGCGGCTGTTTTTCCAGCCATTCGCGCAATGGAGTTTCGATGATGCGCGGCAGGCGGCTGCTTGTGTCGCTGTCTTCGCTCCAGCGGCGGAAGATGCGCTTGGCCTCGCGTGATGGATACGACGGCGACAAGTCGGGGTCGATCAGTACCGCCGCCAGTGGCAGGTCGTGCAGCAGGCCTTCGAAGGTGCGGTGGCGGGTGCGTTCGGATTCAATCATTTGCACCCGTTGCAGGCTGGCTCCCAGCAGCGGGTACAGCTCCATCAGGAAGGACGATTCACCGGGAGACAGTTCACCGTGGTCGGCGCGGAGGCGCAGGCTCAGCACGGCTTCCAGCCGCGGCCCGTCCCAGAAAGCCAGGTGGATGAACTCGCGCCAGCCCGGTGCGGGGTTCTGCGCGTGCAGGCGTTGCGCCGCTTGCGCATCCTGGGAGGCGATCTGCGAAAAGGTGTACCACGGCACCTGCGGGTTGGCATCCAGATAGGGCGCGGCCACGTCCAGGCTGGTGACCGGCAGTATGGCGTCGTCGCCGGCTTCGGCCAGATAGTGCCGGCCTTGCTGTGGATGCAGTCCATCGATGTCGAACATCAGGCTGCACGAGTGCACCGGCAGTGCCTTGCACACCAGTGCCGCGCAGGATTGCCACAGGGTGGCCATGTCCAGCGATTTCACCAGCGCCGCGCGTTCGCTTGCCAGATTGTCCGCGCGGGTGGGGTTGAGGGCGTCGAGCATCGACATGTTGTTTCCGGGAGTTCCAGTACGGCGCGCGGCCCTGCTTTCATCGCGTTTTAACACCGCCCGCATGAAGGGGGCAAGTTCGGGAAGTCGGGGACATGAATATGCGGGTTTCTTCCGATTCCCGCCGCCATCGGCTATGGTCGAATGATCCCGAAAACCGGGACGGCCCGGCATCGAGACGACAAACCCATGAACGCCCCTCTGAACACCGTGATCCTGCGCAAGCCCTACCTGCTGTTCCTGGGCGAGGAAACCAACCCGCTGAAGGCCAAGACCGCCTTCGGCCTGCGCGACTGGGCACCGGAAAGCTGCGTGGGCCAGGCGCACCTGCCCGGCGGCACCGTTGACTTGGGTCTGTCGGAACTGGGCTTGGAAGCCGCCTACGCCGCCGGTGCGCGTTCGCTGCTGATCGGCGTGACCCCGGTGGGTGGGCGCATCCCCGCGCATTGGGCGCCGACGTTGCTGGCGGCCGCGCAAGCCGGGCTGGACATCGTCAGCGGCCTGCACACGCCGCTGGAAGCAGTCCCCGGCCTGCCGCAAGCCGCTGCCAAGGCCGGCACCCGACTGGTTGACGTGCGTCGTCCGCCGGTCGACCTGCCGCGCGCCACCGGCAAGCGCCGCAGCGGCAAGCGCGCGGCGATGGTCGGCACCGACTGCGCGCTGGGCAAGAAATACACCGCGCTGGCGCTGGCCAAGGCGATGCAGGCGCACGGCATCGATGCCGATTTCCGCGCCACCGGCCAGACCGGGATCATGATCGCTGGTGCCGGCATCGCCGTGGATGCGGTGATCGCCGACTTCATCGCCGGCGCGGCCGAATGCATTTCCCCCGAAGCCGCGCCCGGGCACTGGGACCTGATCGAAGGCCAGGGCTCGCTGTTCCACCCGGCCTATGCCGGCGTGACCCTGGGCCTGCTGCACGGCTCGCAGCCGGACGCGCTGATCCTGTGCCACGACCCGGTGCGCCAGCACATCGTCAGCTGGCCGGATTACCCGATCCCCGGCCTGAAGGAAGCCGAGCAGCTGTACCTGCGCATGGCCCGCCTGACCAACCCGGATGCGCGCCTGGCCGGCATCAGCCTGAATACCTCGGCGCTGGACGATGTCGCCGCGCAGGAGGCCATCGCCGCGGCCGAACGCGAACTCGGCGTGCCGGCCTTCGATCCGATGCGCACGCCGCTGGATCGCGCGGTCGCGGCCCTGCTGGGCTGACGTGCCGCCATGCCCCGCCAACTGCAAGCCCGAGCGCACGCGTGGAAGCTGAAGGAACCCTTCGTCATCTCGCGCGGCGTGCGCGACGTGGCGCGGGTGTTGATCGTTGAATTGCACGAAGCCGGCCAGACCGGCCGTGGCGAAGCTTGCGGCGTGCCGTACCACGGCGAAACCCCGGAGACGATGCTGGCGCAGGTCGAACAGGCGCGTGCCGCGATCGAAGCCGGCTGCGACCGCCGGCAATTGCTCGACGTGCTGCCGGCTGGCGGCGCACGCCACGCCGTCGATGCGGCGTTGTGGGACCTGGAAGCCAAGCTCAGCGGCGTGCCCGCATGGCAGCGCGCCAACGCGCCGCGCTGGGAGCCGGTCGCCAGTGCGGTGACCATCAGCATCGGCGATGTCGATGCCTACGAAGCCGCCGCGCGGGCGCGTGCCGGCTTTCCGTGGATCAAGGTCAAGGTCGGCTGCGGCTCGCCGGTGGCGGCGATCGAAGCGGTGCGTCGCGCCGCACCCGACGCGCACCTGATCGTTGACACCAACCAGTCGTGGACGCTGGACGAGCTGCGCGAATACGCACCGCAACTGCAGCCCTTGCGTGTTGACTTGCTGGAACAACCGCTGGCCGCCGGCACCGATGCCGGCCTGATTGACTACACAAGCCCGATCCCGCTGTGCGCCGACGAATCGCTTTCCACCCGGGATGACCTGCCGGGATTGGTCGGCCGCTACCAATTCGTCAACATCAAGCTGGACAAGGTCGGCGGCCTCACCGCCGCGCTGGACCTGGCCGCTGCCGCGCGCGCCTCCGGCTTCCGCCTGATGGTCGGTTGCATGCTCGGCGGCTCGATCTCGGTCGCACCGGGCATGGTGCTGGCCCAGCAATGCGAAGTCTGCGACCTCGACGGCCCGTGGCTGCAATCCGAAGACTGGCCCGATGGCGTGCGCTACGACAACGGCCTGATGTCGCTGCCAACGCCCGCGTTGTGGGGGTGAGCAGCACCTGCTTGCGCGGCACTGCCGCGCAGGTGCTGCGAACGCCCGGCGTGCTTCGCCGGGCCGGAGGCGCAGCACGCCGCGAACGCTCATCGTGATTCACAAGCAGGGCACCTTTGTTAAGCTGCCCTGACATTCGCTTACGGAAAACGACCGCATGCACACTACCATTGAAAGCAAGAAGCCCGGTATTCCGCTGCACGTCAAGGTATTCATCGGCTTCCTGCTGGGTACGGTGCTGGGGTTGGTGGTGCACGTCGCCGCGCCGGGCGCGGAATGGGTGCAGGACGTCATCCATTACGCCGCGCGGCCGTTCGGTACGGTGTTTCTCAACCTGTTGTTCATGATGGTGGTGCCGCTGATCTTCTCGGCCCTGGTGCTGGGCGTGGCCGAGCTGGGCGACATCGCCAGCCTGGGCCGGCTGGGCTGGCGCACCCTGGTCTATACCGCCGTGGTCACCGGCATTGCGGTGGTGATCGGCTTGGTGATGGCCAACATCTTCCAGCCCGGCACGCACCTGGATCCGGCGCTGGTGGAGCAGGCGCTGAGCAGCAACGCGGCCAAGGCTGGCGTGATTGCCGAAAAGGGCCGCGAGCTGAACCTGATGGACATCATCGTCGATATCGTCCCGCACAACATCGTCGGCGCGATGGGCGATGACAGCAAGAAACTCGGCATCGTGTTCTTCGCCCTGATGTTCGGCATCGGCATGGTGATGAAGCCCACTACCGGCACACAGGCGTTCAAGAACACCTTGCAGGGCGTGTTCGAGATCTGCATGCACTTGATTGGCATGTTTGTGAAGCTGGCACCGTATGCGGTGGCCTGCTTCATGTTCATCCTGTGCGCGCAAATGGGCTGGGACGTGCTGGTGGGCCTGAGCTGGTTCGTCGTGACCGTGGTGCTGGCGTTGGCCATCCATGGCTTCGTGGTGCTGCCGCTGTGGGTGAAGTTCATGGGGGGCATGGGCGTGCGCGAGTTCTTCCGTGGCTCGCAGGAAGCCTCCCTCACCGCCTTCGCCACCGCTTCGTCTGCTGCCACTTTGCCGGTGACGCTGCGCGTGGCCGAGGACAACCTCAAGTTGCCGCGCAAGGTCAGCCGCTTCGTGCTGACCGTTGGCGCATCGGCCAGCCACCATGGCTCGGCGCTGTTCGAGGGCATCACCATCCTGTTCCTGGCGCAGGTCTATGGCATGCACCTGCCGATTGGCGAGCAGTTGCTGGTGCTGGTGCTGTGCATCCTCGGCGGCATCGGTACCGCCAGCATTCCCTCCGGCTCGCTGCCGGTGATCGCGATGATCTGCGGCATCGTCGGCCTGAAACCCGAGGGCATCGGCATCATCCTCGGCGTCAACACCTTCCTCGACATGTGCCGCACCTCGCTGAATGTCACCGGCGACCTGGCCATGGCCGTGGTCGTCGCCAAGCGCAGCGGCGAGCGGGACGTGGAAGAAGCGCATCTGGAGGATGCGGCGGGATAAGCCGCGGGCATTGGGCGCGCGGGATGGCTGTGGGACAATACCCATCTCCCTTCGCCACGCGCAGCCCAATGACCGCCCCCACCCGCCGCCAGCTTGCCAACGCCATCCGCTTTCTCGCCATCGATGGCGTGCAGGCCGCCAATTCCGGGCATCCGGGCATGCCGATGGGCATGGCCGACATTGCCGAAGTCTTGTGGAACGACTATCACCGGCACAGCCCGTCCAATCCGGTCTGGGCCAACCGCGACCGTTTCGTGCTGAGCAATGGCCACGGTTCGATGCTGCAGTACGCGCTGTTGCACCTGAGTGGCTACGACCTGCCGCTGGAGGAGTTGAAGCGCTTTCGCCAGTTGCACAGCAAGACCGCCGGCCACCCGGAACGCCATGAGTGCCCCGGCGTGGAAACCACCACCGGCCCGCTGGGGCAGGGCATCGCCAATGCGGTCGGCTTCGCGCTGGCTGAAAAGCTGCTGGCGCAGAAGTACAACCGCGATGGTTTCGACCTGATCGGCCACCGCACTTGGGTGTTCTTGGGTGATGGCTGCCTGATGGAAGGCATCAGCCACGAAGCCGCGTCGCTGGCCGGCACGTGGAAGCTCAACAAGCTGGTCGCGTTCTACGACGACAACGGCATCTCGATCGACGGCGAAGTGCACGACTGGTTCACCGACGACACGCCGGCGCGTTTCGAAGCCTATGGCTGGCAGGTGATCCGCAAGGTCGATGGCCATGATCCGGTCGAGATCAAGCGCGCCATCGATACCGCGCTGAAATCCGCCGACAAGCCGGTGCTGATCTGCTGCAAGACCACGATCGGTTTCGGTTCGCCGAACAAGGCCGGCAAGGAAGAAAGCCACGGCGCGCCGCTGGGCAAGGACGAGGTGGAAGCCACGCGCAAGGCGCTGGACTGGCCGCATCCGGCGTTCGAAATCCCGCAGGAGCTGCGTGCCGGGTGGAACAAGGTCGAAACCGGCAAGCAACTGGAAGCGCAGTGGGATGCGTTGTTCGCAAAGTACGCTGCGCAATTCCCCGCCGAGGCGCAGGAACTGGATCGCCGCCTGCGCGGCGAACTGCCGGCCGGTTTCGTCAAAGCCGCCGATGCCTTCATCGCCAAACAGCAAGCAGATGGCCCGAACATCGCCTCGCGCAAGGCCTCGCAAAACTCGATTGAAGCCTTCGCGCCGCTGTTGCCGGAATTGATCGGCGGCTCGGCCGACCTGGCACCGTCCAACCTCACCCAATGGAAGGCAAGCAAGTCGGTGACCGAGGCCGACGCCAATGCCAATTACGTGCACTACGGCGTGCGCGAATTCGGCATGAGCGCGATTGCCAATGGCCTGGCGCTGCATGGCGGCTTCCTGCCGTTCGATGCGACCTTCCTAGTGTTCAGCGATTACGCGCGCAACGCGGTGCGCATGAGTGCACTGATTCCTGCGCACGCCATCCACGTCTATACGCACGATTCGATTGGTCTTGGCGAAGACGGCCCCACCCATCAGCCGGTCGAACACATTGCCTCGCTGCGCTACATCCCCAACAACGACGTGTGGCGTCCCTGCGACGCGGTGGAGTCGGCGGTGGCGTGGAAGCAGGCGGTGCTGCGCAAGGACGGCCCGACCTGTCTGATCTTCAGCCGCCAGAATTTGCCGCACCAGCCGCGCAACGAGGCGCAGGTGGCCGATATCGCGCGCGGCGGCTACGTGCTGGCCGATGCCGCCGGCACGCCGGACGTGATCCTGATCGCCACCGGTTCGGAAGTCGGCCTGGCCGTGCAGGCCAAGGCGGAACTGGACGCCGCCGGCCTCAAGACCCGCGTGGTGTCGATGCCTTCGACCGATGTGTTCGACCGCCAGGATGCGGCGTACCGCGAATCGGTACTGCCCAAGGCCGTGCGCAAGCGCGTGGCGGTGGAAGCGGGCACGGCGGATTTCTGGGGCAAGTACGTCGGTCTGGATGGCGCGGTGATCGGTATGACCAGCTTCGGCGCGTCGGCACCGGCGGGCGATCTTTACAAGCACTTCGGCATCACCACCGAGGCGGTGGTTGCGGCGGTGAAGGCGCTTTGATGCGTGGATTGCCTTTTCCATGCAAGAGGGCAGGCTGCGAAGCGACAACACGAAAAAGCCGCGCCATGCGTGGCTTTCTCATTTCAGATGTGATGCCACGTCCATGCGCTGTCGTAGGAGACGTGAGAGTCGCGATGAGGCTTTGCTGGGAGCCGGGTCGCGACTCCCTTCGCGCCTACGACAGCGTCTTGTTGAGCAACTCCGCCAGCCGTGCGGCGGCGATTTCGACGCGTTGTTCGGCCAGCGGGCGCATCTGTTCCAGATAGCTGCGGTCCATCACGTGCTGCGATGGGTACAGCGAATGCGTGCCGATCAGCGCACAGGATTCCCGTGCCCATGACAACGGCGTGCCGGTTTGCGCAGCGTCGATGGCCGGTACGTGCTTTTTCAGCTTGCGTTCGTATTTGGCCGGCGTGCGCTTGGCCGAGGCCAGGATGTAGTAATCCCAGATCGAGTGCAGATTGGTGCCCATCACGCCATTGGCGTAGCTGCTGCGTGCGTAGGCTTCCGGTTCGATGCCGGTGCGCAGGCTGACCTGGAAGCGATTGCCGCCGGAATCCGGGCGGTCGCCGGCGTGCATCGGCTGGTGCAAGTCGCCGACGATGTGCACGACGAATTTCAACGCGTCGCGGCGTTTTTCCAACGGTTGGTTGCGGTCGGCCAGGATCGCCAATTGCGCTTCGATTGCCGACACCGCGCAGTTGCCATCGGGGCAGTCGCGCTGCACGTCGAAGCCGCAGCCGCCGCCCTTGGCGTTGATGTAGTGCCACTTCGAGGTGGCCTTGAAGCGATCCGGGTCGGTATCGCGCAGGTCATCGGCCCAGCTGGCGATGCCGCCGAGGGTCGGGTCTGGTTCGCCGGACAGCAGTTTTGCGACTTCGGCTTGCGCTTGCGGGGTCAACCGGGTGGCGGCCAGGTCGGCCACCAGGCGGTGGCCGAGGCGGGCCCATGCGCCGCCGTTCAGTGGCAGCAGCAGGAGCAGGAAGGTGAGGGGGATCAAAAGGAAACGGGCCATGCCGGCAACTATACCGACACGACCCGTTTCCCCAAAGGCTTGCAGGAATCAGAACTTGGTGACGATCGAGAAGCCGTACACGATCGGGTCGATTTCAGCGGTGCCGACCTTGACGTTGTTGACCTTCACATCGGTGTCGATGTCGGCCCAACGGGCGTCCAGGCGCAGTGCGCTGCGTTCGCTCAGGGCGAAGTCCACACCCACGTGGGCGGCCGCGCCGAAGGAGTCTTCCAGCTTCAGCTTGGTGCCGGCCAGTGCGCCGGTGGTGTCTTCGCTGAAGAAGGTGGTGTAGTTCAGGCCCACGCCGACGAACGGGGTGAACTTGCTGCTGTTGGCGAAGTGGTACTGGATCGAGAACACCGGCGGCAACTGCTTGGTGCTGCCGACCTTGCCGACGCCCTGGATGCTGATGTCGTGTTCGAACGGCAACGCGGCCAGCACTTCAATGCCCAGGTTGTCGGCGATGAAGTATTCGCCGGTGAAGGTCGGGCGGATGCTGCCGCTGACTTCGGTCGGCGGCAACTGGCCCAGACCCAGCGCGGTGGCGTCGAGGCTGCCATTGTCGGATTTCGGGTCAACGTGGTGCAGGCCAACGCCGAGCGTCCAGTCGCCCTTGGACTGGGCCATGGCCGGGGCGGCCACGCCGGCGGCGGCCAGAAGGATGAGAGAGGCGTACTTGGTTTTCATGCTTGCTTGTCCATCGGTTGAGGTTGGCGGCAAGTTTGTTAGGGCGGCGTTATCCCGGCATTGATCCGAATCAATCGCAACGTTGCCGGTGGCCGGGATTCACTTGCTGTTAAAATCGACGCCCTTTTCCAGACCCTTGCGGGAGCAATGCAGATGGCGATCAAGGTGGGTATCAACGGGTTCGGCCGCATCGGCCGCAACGTGCTGCGCGCGGCGGTGCAGAATTTCGGCGGCGACATCCAGATCGTCGGCATCAACGACCTGCTGGAGCCGGATTACCTGGCCTACATGCTGAAGTACGACTCGGTGCACGGCCGCTTCAAGGGCGAGGTGTCGGTGGAAGACGGCGCGTTGGTGGTCAACGGCCAGAAGATCCGCCTCACCCAGGAGCGCGACCCGGCCAACCTGAAGTGGAATGAAGTCGGCGCGGACGTGGTGATCGAATCCACCGGCCTGTTCCTGGACAAGGCCACCGCGCAGAAGCACCTCGATGCTGGCGCGAAGAAGGTGATCTTGTCGGCGCCATCGAAGGACGACACGCCGATGTTCGTGTTCGGCGTCAACGACAAGGCCTATGCCGGCGAGGCGATCATTTCCAATGCAAGCTGCACCACCAACTGCCTTGCGCCGCTGGCCAAGGTCATCCATGACAAGTGGGGCATCAAGCGCGGCCTGATGACCACGGTGCACGCGGCCACCGCCACGCAGAAAACCGTTGACGGCCCCAGCAACAAGGATTGGCGCGGTGGTCGCGGCATCCTGGAGAACATCATCCCGTCCAGCACCGGCGCGGCCAAGGCCGTGGGCGTGGTGATCCCGTCGCTTAACAAGAAGCTGACCGGCATGAGCTTCCGCGTGCCGACCAGCGATGTGTCGGTGGTTGACCTGACCGCCGAGCTGGAAAACCCGGCCACCTACGACGAGATCAAGGCCGAGATGAAGGCGCAGAGCGAAGGCGCGCTGAAGGGCGTGCTGGGCTACACCGAGGAAAAGGTGGTCGCCACCGATTTCCGCGGCGAAACCTGCACCAGCGTGTTCGATGCCGAGGCCGGCATCGCGTTGGATTCCACCTTCGTCAAGTTGGTATCGTGGTACGACAACGAATGGGGCTATTCCAACAAGTGCCTGGAAATGGTGCGGGTGGTCGCGAAGTAAGCGGCGAGCCGTTGAGCAAACGCCCCGTTCGCAGCGGGGCGTTTTCGCATCCAGCGGTGGCTCGCCATGGATACGGTGATGTGGGAGAGTTGGTGAATGGAAACCCTGATCGTTCTGCTGGGATTGGTGGTGCTGGCTGTGCCGGTTCTGTTGCTGGTTATGCTGGTCAAGCTGTCGTCGCTGAAGCATCGCGTGGCGGCGTTGGAAGAATCACTGGAAGACATCCGCTTGCAACCAACGGTTGCCGAATCGCCGCAGCCGCAACCGCAGGCATCGCAGGCACGGGTAGAACCGGCTGCTGCGCCGTCGTCCGCGCGCGCCGCTTTCGAACAGGCACCTGCCGCACTGGTTGAAACTGGGCCCGTGCCGCCGCCGCTGCCGGAGCGGGCGCCGCTTCCGCTGCAGCAACAGGACGATGCCGACGAAGCCATCCGCGCGCGCGTCGCCGAAGCGGCAGCCCGGGTTTCCCATGTGTCGTCGCAACCGGCAGAGCCGAACTTCATCGAACGCGGCATCGAACGCATCAAGCAGTGGTTCACCACCGGCAACGTGCCAATCAAGGTCGGCATGCTGGTGATGCTGGCCGGCGTGGCGGCGCTGCTGAAATACGCCAGCGATGCCGGTTGGCTGCGCATGCCCATCGAATTCCGTCTGGCCGGCATCGCGGCGGCGGCGCTGGCGGCGTTGGTGTTCGCGTGGCGCAAGCGTGAAAGCCACCGTGCCTTCGCCCTGGCCTTGCAGGGCGGCGCGATCGGCGTGCTGCTGTTGACCGTCTTTGCCGCGTACAAGAATTACGGCTTGATCGACTCGCTGCCAGCCTTTGCGCTGAGCGTCGTGCTGGTCGCAGGTTTGTGCGTGATGGCAGTGCTGCAGGAATCGCGCACGCTGGCGATCCTCGGCACGCTGGCCGGGTTCATGGCGCCGATCTGGCTGTCCGATGGCAGTGGCAATCATGTCGGCCTGTTCTCCTACTACGCATTGCTCAATGCCGGCATCTTCGCCATTGCCTGGTTGCGGCCGTGGCGGGTGCTGAATCTGCTGGGTTTCGTCTTCACCTTCGGCATCGGCACGATGTGGGGCGTGTTGCAGTACAGGCCGGAGAAATTCAACAGCACCGAACCTTTCCTGCTGCTGTTCTTTGCCTTCTACCTGCTGCTGCCGCTGTTGTATGCGCGCAAGCAGGCAACGAAAAACACCGCGCGCATCGATGGTTGCCTGTTGTTCGGCACGCCGCTGGTGGCGTTCTCGTTGCAGGCGGCGCTGTTGGAGGGCGAACGCATGCCATTGGCGCTGTGCGCGCTGGGCGTGGCGGTGTTGTACGCGGTCTTGGCGAAATGGCTGATCGGCCGCGAGCGCTACGACACGCTGGCGCGCGGCTACGCGATCCTGGCGGTCGGCTTCGCCACACTGGCGGTGCCGCTGGCCTTGTCGGCACGCGCCACCGCATCGGTGTTTGCGCTGGAAGGCGCGGGCCTGGTGTGGCTGGGCCTGCAACAGCAGCATCGCTTGGCGCGCTGGAGCGGCATCGGCTTGCAACTAGCGGCAGCGTTCGCGCTGGTGGTGGGATTGTCCGGCGGGCATGTGGCGATGGCGGTGGCAAACCCGGTGTTCATGGGCGCATTGCTGATCGCGCTGGCTGCGTTCGCCACCGCGTGGCTGTATCGGCGCGAAGGCAATGATGCGGTAGCGACGGTTGCCTATGCCTGGGGTTTGCTGTGGTGGCTGGGCAATGGTGTGCATGAAATCGACCGCTTCATTCGCCATGCCATGCAGCCGGACGTGGTGTTGATGCTGGTCGCGGTCACCGGCTGGATTGCGGCCGAAGTGCAGCTGCGCAAGTCGGCGCGCGCCCTGGCGCTGACCGCATTGGGCGCACTGGTGCTCGGCTTCCCACTGGCGTTGTGGCAGACCGCCGAACACCAGCAGCCGATGCTGGGCTACGGCGCGCTGGCGTGGGCGGTGTTTGCGGTGCTGGGCGTGCGCAACCTGCTGTGCCTGCGTGTTGGCGATGGTCGCATTGCCGCGTTGGCGCAACTGGCATGGTGGTTGCTGTGGCCGACCGTTCTGTCGTTGATGGCGTGGTACATCGGCAAGCGTTTCGAACTGGCCGAAGGTTGGGTGGCCTTGTTGCTGGCCTTGCCATGGCTGGCGTTGGCCGCCGTGTCACTGCAACGCTGGGTATGGCTGGCGCGGCCCTTGGGCGCGGGTTTCGATGCATGGAAGCCGGTCTTGCAGGGCATCGTGTTTGCCGTGCTTGGACTGTGGTGGTTGCGTTCGCTGATCAGTCCCGGTGATGCGTCACCATTGCCATGGATCGTCGTGTTCAATCCGCTGGACCTGGCGCAGATCGCGGTGCTGGTGTTGTTGGCAAGGTGGTTGTGGCGCGGTCATCGCCTGCCGCCGCTGCAATTGGTTGGTTTGGCAGTCGCTGCGCTGGTGCTGGTGACGGTGATGACCTTGCGCGCCGTGCATCACTGGGGCGGCGAGCCGTGGAGTGATCACCTGCTGGGCAGCAAGCTGGCGCAGACCAGCCTGACCGTGGTGTGGAGCATGCTGGGCGTGATCGGCTGGGTGAGCGGTTCGCGGCGCGGGCAATGGGGCCTGTGGCTGGCCGGCGCGATCCTGATGGGCGTGGTGCTGGCGAAATTGCTGCTGGTTGATCGCGGCAACCTGGGCGACTTGCTCGGCATCGGCGCGTTCATCGCCTATGGCCTGTTGTGCACGCTGGTGGGCTGGTTGGCACCGGCACCGCCACGGCGCGTGGCTGTCGAAAACAACGGAGGAACCCCCGCATGATCAAGCCCCGCATGATGCAGCGATGGTTGATGCTGGCCTTGTTGCCGCTTGCCGCGCAGGCGCAGCAAGTGGAACAGGCTGATTTCGCCCGGCAATGGCCGCTGCAGTTGTCGCAGGAAGATGCCGGCGCATATCGCGTGCCGCTGAGCGCATCGGTGTATGCGGCGGCGCATTGGCGCGATCTGCGCGACGTGCGCGTGATCGATGCCGATGGCAAGCCGGTTGCCAGCGCGGTGTATGCGGCCGCTGCGCCAGCGTCCGTGCCTGCACGCGTGGTCGAGCTGTCGTGGTTCGCGTTGCCGGCCACACAGGCCACGACCGCTGACGACCTCAGCGTGGTGGTGCAGCGCGATGCCGAGGGCAAGGTGGTGTCGATCCGCAATGCCGTGACCGGCAATGCCGCCAGCGGCGCGGCCGACCCGGCATGGCTGGTCGATACCGGCGACAACGCCGGCAAGTTGCGTGCATTGCAGGTCGATTGGGCCGATGCCGATGCCACGTTCGACCTTGGCTATCGGCTGGAAGCCAGCAACGACCTGCGCGATTGGCAGGTGCTGGATGCACGGGTGCGACTGGTGCAATTGCACAACGATGGCCGTGCTCTGCGCAGCAACCAGATCAACGTGGATACCACCAGGCGCTATCTGCGCCTGCTGCCGTTGCAGCGCAGCGGCGCACCGGCCCTACGCGGATTGCGTGGCGAGATTGCCGTCGCCAGCGAAGCCGACGACTGGCAATGGCAAGACGCGCAAGCCACTGGCGGCAGTGCGAAGGATGGTTGGCTGTACCGCATGCCGGGCCGCTTCCCGGCGCAGCGCCTGGACGTGATGCTGCCGCCGAACAGCACAGTGGCGTGGCGTGTTTTCTCGCGTGATCCAGACCAGATCACCGCGTCATCCGAGCCGGCATGGCAATTGCGCGCCACCGACTGGAATGCCTGGAGCCTCAGCGAAGCCGGCAAGCAGCAACAATCCGCGCCGCTGCAACTGGACGCCGCCAACAGCGACCGCGAATGGCGCTTGCAGATCGAAGCCGGTGTATCGCCGATCGAAGCGCCGGCCCTGCGCATCGGTTACCGCGCCGGCAGCGTGGTGTTCCTGGCGCAAGGCCGCGCGCCGTACATGCTGGTGGCCGGCAGCGCCAATGCCGATGGCGAACGCGCCGCGCTGGAGCCGATGCTCGACGCCTTGCGCAGTCGCAACGGCACGCAATGGAAACCAGCCGCCGCCGCGCTGGGCGAAGGCAGCGCGCGCGCAGGTGATGCCGCCTATCAAGTCGCCAAGCCGCCGCGCGACTGGAAAAGCATCGTGCTGTGGGCCGTGCTGGTGCTGGGCGCGTTGATCGTGGCCGGCTTTGCCTTCAGCCTGCTGCGCGGAAAGCCGTCGCAACCTTGATAATGCCGGCATGTCCACGCCTACCCATATTCCCGACCGTGAAGCCATCGCCCGCCTTGTCGATGCGTTCTACGACAAGGTGCAGCGCGATGTGCTGATCGGGCCGGTATTCAATGCGCGCGTGCACGATTGGGCCGAACACAAGGCGCTGCTGGTGCAATTCTGGTCCTCGGTGGTGCTGGGCACGCGCGAATACCGTGGCAACCCGATGGCCGTGCACCGACCGTTGCCCATCGACGACGAACACTTCGGCCGCTGGCTCGGCCTGTGGCGCGCCACCACCCGCGAACTGTTGCCAGCCGCGCAAGCCGACCTGATGTATGACCACGCGATGCGTATCGGCGCCAGCCTGCGCTACGGCATGGGCTTGGACTCGTCGCGGCCACGACCATTGAAGTTGCCGGTGGTAGGTTTGGATACATAGGAACCGCTGAAACAAATCCTCTTGGCCATCCCGGCATTTGAAGGTGGAACGCCATCAGCGGACAATGGCGGCCCCATTCAAGGAGCCCGCGCATGTCCATCGTCCGCATGACCGACCTCGACCTTTCCGGCAAGCGGGTGTTGATCCGCCAGGATCTGAACGTGCCGATCGACAACGGCCAGATCACTTCCGAGCAACGCATCATCGCCTCGGTGCCGACGATCAGGCTGGCGCTGGAAAAAGGCGCGGCGGTGCTGGTCACTTCGCACCTGGGCCGGCCGAAGGAGGGCGTGTGGAGCGAAGAGGATTCGCTGGCGCCGGTCGCCAAACGCCTGTCGGAACTGCTCGCCGTCGAAGTGCCGCTGGTGCGCGACTGGGTCGATGGCGTAGAGGTGCAGCCCGGCGAAGTGAAACTGCTGGAAAACTGCCGCATGAACGTCGGGGAGGGCAAGGACGACGAAGCGCTGTCGAAGAAATACGCCGCCCTGTGCGACGTGTTCGTGATGGACGCCTTCGGCACCGCACACCGTGCGCAGGCTTCCACGCATGGCGTGATCAGGTTCGCGCCCGTCGCTGCCGGCGGCCCGCTGCTGATGGCCGAACTCGACGCGCTGGCGAAAGCCTTGCAGCAACCGGCGCATCCGTTGCTGGCCATCGTTGCCGGTAGCAAGGTCAGTACCAAACTGGAATTGCTGGCGAACCTGGTCAACAAGGTCGATCAGCTGATCGTCGGCGGTGGCATTGCCAATACCTTCATCGCCGCTGCCGGTCATTCGGTTGGCAAGTCGTTGTGCGAACCAGACTTGATCGACACCGCAAAGAAGATCGTCGCCGATGCAAAGGCGCGCGGCGCGGAGATTCCGCTGCCGGTCGATGTGGTGGTGGCCAGCAATTCCTGCCCGATGCCGAAGCCACGGTGAAAGCAGTTGACGCTGTCGCCGAAGACGACCTGATCCTCGATATCGGCCCGCAGACCGCACAGCAATACGCCGGACTGATCGCCAAGGCCGGCACCGTGGTCTGGAACGGCCCGGTCGGCGTGTTCGAATTCGAAGCCTTCGGCAAGGGCACCGAAACCTTGGCACACGCGATTGCGCAATCGCCGGCGTTCTCGATTGCCGGCGGCGGCGACACGCTGGCGGCGGTGGACAAGTACGGTATCGAGAAAGACGTGTCCTACATCTCCACCGGAGGTGGTGCCTTCCTGGAATTCCTGGAAGGCAAGACTTTGCCGGCCGTCGCAGCACTGGAATCGCGCGGCTGATTCAAAGCCCCTCTCCCGCCGGGAGAGGGGTTGGGGTGAGGGTTCGGCGAAGCCTGTACGTCGCAGACACCGCAGACACCGCAGACACCGCAGATGTTGCAGATTCGTCATCTCCACTTCGCCGAACCCTCATCCGCCCCTGCGGGGCACCTTCTCCCGAAGGGAGAAGGGAACATCGAATCCCCATGCCCACACTTTTCTTCGACCTCGACGGCACCCTGATCAACTCGCAACTCGGCATCTTCCGCAGCGCCACCCATGCCTTGCAGCAACTGGACTGTCCGGTGCCCGACGCCACCATCCTGCACAGCTGGATCGGCCCGCCGCTGCGCGACAGCTTCGCCACCGTGCTGCCGACGCCGGCCCTGGTCGAACAAGCACTGCACCTTTACCGCGACCGCTACGACAGCGACGGCTGGCGCGAGCACACGGTTTACCAAGGCGTCGGCGAGGCGGTCGAAGCCCTGCATGCCAGTGGCTATCAACTGGCCGTGGTCACCGCCAAGAACGAACCGCACGCGCGTCGCATCGTCGAGCACCTGCCGTTCGGCCATCGCTTCATCGACGTGATCGGCGCAACCCTTGACGGCCGCCTCAGCCACAAGCCGGAACTGGTCGCCGAAGCCCTGCGCCGCCTGTCGCTGCCGCCGGGTGAGGCCATCGCAATGATCGGCGACCGCCGCATGGACATGGACGGTGCAAAAGCCCACGACTTGCGCGGCATCGGCGTGCTGTGGGGTTTTGGCAACGAAGCCGAACTGCTCGGTGCAGGTGCGGATGTGCTGGTGGCGAAGCCTTTGGATTTGCCCGAAGCATTCGCCCTGCTGGTGTAGTCATCTGGTCTGTCATTGGTTTCATTCCTTTGAGCGAAACTTGCAGGAAAAGACACCGGTCATCATTCGATAAACCCTTGCCTGTGTTAATTTCATCGGCGGAGGGAATGCCGACATGCAAGCAAACCAAAGACGTACCAAAATCCTCGCCACGCTGGGCCCGGCCACCGATGCGCCCGGCGTGCTCGACCAGTTGTTCCGCGCCGGCGTCAACGTGGTGCGATTGAATTTTTCCCACGGCGACCCGTCCGGGCAGGCCAAGCGCGCCGCGGCCGTGCGCGCCGCCGCGCAGCGGGTGGGCGCGGAAGTCGGCATCCTCGCCGACCTGCCGGGGCCGAAGATCCGTATCGAGAAGTTTTCCGATGGCAAGGTCACGCTGAAGGCCGGCGAGCGCTTCGATCTGGTCGCCAGCGCCGATGCGCCGCCGGGCGATGCCACGCAAGTGGGCGTCAGCTACCTGGGCCTGCCCGGCGACGTGCAAGCCGGCGACGTGCTGCTGCTGGACGATGGCCTGATGCAGTTGCAGGTGCAGTTGGTCGAAGGCGAGCGCATCGTCACCAATGTGCTCAACGATGGCGTGCTGTCCGACCGCAAGGGCCTCAACAAGCAGGGCGGCGGCCTGTCGTTGGGCGCGCTGACCGAGCGCGACAAGGAACTGATCGGCATCGTTGCGGAAATCGGCGTCGATTTCATCGCGGTCAGCTTCTGTCGCAATGCCGAGGACATGAACGAAGCGCGCCGAATCGCCCGCGAACACGGCAGTGATGCCGCACTGGTGTCGAAGATCGAACGCACCGAAGCGATCGAAAACCTGGCCGAGATAGTGGAGGCCAGCGACGTGGTGATGGTCGCGCGCGGCGACCTGGGCGTGGAGATCGGCGATGCCGAACTGCCCGGCCTGCAGAAGAAGATCATCAAGGAATCGCTGGCGCGCAACCGTGTGGTCATCACCGCCACGCAGATGCTGCAATCGATGGTCGAAAGCCCGATCCCCACCCGCGCCGAAGTGCTGGACGTGGCCAACGCGGTCATCGATGGCACCGACGCGGTAATGCTGTCGGCCGAAACCGCCGCCGGCGCGTACCCGGTCAAGGCGGTCGAGGCGATGTCGCGCATCTGCCTGGGTGCCGAGCGGCAATTCGTGTTCGACACCGATTTCGAGAAAGCCCCGCGCAACCTGCAACACGCCGACCAGGCCATCGCGATGGCATCGATGTTC
>JASGJT010000002.1:0-806694 GCA_047601105.1 Pseudoxanthomonas sp. | reverse complement strand
ATCGTCAAGTCTTTTTGCAAAGAATTTTTCGATTCGTCCCTTTCGGTCAGTTGCCCAGCTGGGCGACGTTTCCGTCAGGTGAGCCGTACATTCTGGCGGGTGTTTCGCGAACCGTCAAGTCTTTTTGCAAAGAATTTTTCGATTCGTCCCTTTGGCACCGCGTTTCCGGCTGGAAGCGTTTTGCCCGAGGGAGCCGACTATCTTAGCCGACTTTTTGGAAACGTCAACACCGCATCGCGATGTTTTGTTGCCTCACCCCCTGCCTGCTCGGCGAGGGGGCGCGCATTATGCGCCTTCTGCGGAAGCTTGCAAAGCTTTTTTGCTTCAACCGGCCACAACCAGGCGAACACGGGCGAAATTGCGCTTGCCCACCTGCAAAACGCCTTCAAAACCCGGCTCGAAGCTGGTGTTTGCGTCTTCAACAATGGCGCCCTCGACCTTGACTGCACGCTCCTTGAGCTTGCGATTGGCCTCGGAATTGCTGGGCGTGATGCCGGCAGCGGTAAGCAGCGCCGCGATGCGGATGCCTTCGGCCGGGATGACAACGTCCTGCAATGGCAACAGTGATGTATCGCCCTGGCCGGTGACGGCGGCATGCCAGCCGGCGATGGCGGTTTCGGCGGCGGCGGCATCGTGGAAGCGCGTGGCCAGTTCGCGTGCCAGGCGCAGCTTGATGTCGCGCGGATTCAAGCCGGCAGCCACGTCCGCGCGCAGTTTTTGCGACTCGGCGGAGGAAATCTCGAAACTGAGCAGTTCGATCCACTTCCACATGAGGTCGTCACCGATCTTCATGGTCTTGTTGACGATGTCGATGGCCGGCTCGGCGATGCCGATGTAGTTGCCCAGCGACTTGCTCATCTTGTTGACGCCATCCAGGCCTTCCAGCAGCGGCATGGTCAGCACGATTTGCGGCGGCTGGCCGTGGTGCTCCTGCAGGCCTCGGCCCATCAAAAGGTTGAATTTCTGGTCGGTGCCGCCGAGTTCTACATCGGCCTTCAGCGCGACCGAGTCGTAGCCCTGCACCAGCGGATACAGGAATTCGTGGATGGCAATGGATTGCTGCGCAGCGAAGCGCTTGGCGAAGTCGTCGCGCTCGAGCATGCGCGCGACGGTGTGCTGCGCGGCCAGCTTGATCATGTCGGCGGCGCTCATCGCACCGAACCATTCGCTGTTGAAGCGCACTTCGGTGCGCTCCTTGTCCAGCACCTTGAACACCTGTGCGGCGTAGGTTTCGGCATTGGCCAGCACGTCTTCGCGGGTCAGCGGCTTGCGGGTGACGTTCTTGCCGGTGGGGTCGCCGATCATGCCGGTGAAGTCGCCGATCAGGAAGATGACCTGGTGGCCGAGTTCCTGGAACTGGCGCATCTTGTTCAGCAACACGGTGTGGCCGAGGTGCAGGTCCGGCGCGGTGGGATCGAAACCGGCCTTGATGCGCAAGGGGCGGTCAAGCTTGAGCCGCGCTTCCAGCTCTTCGGGCTTGAGGATTTCATCGGCACCGCGGCCGATCAAGGCAACTGCTTCTGCGAGAGACAAGACGGGATTCCCGGTGGGGCCGGCAGCGCCGGCAAAAAAATGGTGAACGGCGTGAATTTTGCGTAAACGCGAAGTGCGTCGAAAAATCTTTCCGATTCAATGGGTTGACGCGAACAGTTCGCGTGCCTATGGTAATGGTTTGCGGGACTCTCGTCCCGTGTCGGAATCGCACGAATGCACAACCACGGCAGTGGCCACGGCCACGAACAGCGCAACAAGCAACGCTTCCAGCAACGCTTGGGCATCCTCCGCGATTCGACCCTGCACCGGCAAGTCAAACAACACCTGGATGCGCGCCATTGGCAGCGCCGGCAGTGGATCCACGCCAGCCTGTTCGCCTGCATCGGGGTGATGGTAGCGACCATCGTGCCGGGATTTTCCGCCGCCACACCGCCGGCCAGTCCGATCACGCCACTGGCCAAGCTGCCGCTGGAACTACCGGAATTATCCGCCGAAAAGCGCGAAGGCGTGGCCGGCGACAGTTGGCAACTGGTGCGGATCAAACCAGGGCAGACCCTGAGTGGCCTGTTCGAGGAGTACGGCATTCCCGCCACCAGCCTGCACGCACTGATGCAGAACAAGGACGCGAAGGCGGCGCTGACCCGACTCAAGCCCGGCACCGAAATCGCGCTGGACCTGCCGGTCGAAGGCAGCCTGCGCGCGCTGCGCTACGAGCGTGATCTGGAAAACCGCATTGAGTTGACGCTGGATGGCGACACGGCGAAAGAGCGGGTGATCCCGCTGGAAACCAGCAGCCGCACCGTGGTCATCAGCGGTACGGTCGGGCGCTCTCTGTTCCATTCGGCGCGCAAGCTGGGCCTGTCCGCCAGCAACATCAACGCGCTGACCGACGAAATCTTCAAGTACGACATCGACTTCAACGAAGACGTGGCTGCCAGCGACCGCTTCAGCGTGGTGGTCGAACAAACCTGGCGCGAAGGCCAGCTGGTCAAATCCGGCCCAGTCACCGCCGCCACCTTCACCAGCGGTGGCAAGCTGCACAGCGGGTTTCTGTTCCAGCGCGACGGCAAGCCCGAATACTTCACCGGCGATGGCCGGCCACTGAAGAAGAGTTTCATCCGCATGCCGATCGCCTATGCACGGCTGTCGTCCAGTTTCGGCGCGCGCAAGCACCCGATCCTGGGCCGCCTGCGCATGCACAAGGGCGTGGATTACGCCGCCGGCACCGGCACGCCGATCATGGCCGCTGGCGACGCGCGCGTGCAGTTTGCCGGCAAGCAGAACGGCTACGGCAACGTGGTGATCCTGGACCACGGCCGCGGCTACACCACGCTGTACGGGCACATGTCGCGCTTCGGCAAGATCAAGACCGGCCAGCGCGTGGCCCAGGGCACGGTGATCGGCTACGTGGGCAGCACCGGCATGGCCACCGGCCCGCATCTGCATTACGAATTCCGCATCAACGGCGTGCACCGCAATCCGCTGAGCGTGACCATGCCGCCACCCGAACCGCTGGCCGGCGCGCAACTGGCCGCATTCCGCAGCCAGACCGCCAACGCGCTGGCGCGCATCCGCACCGTTGAAAACGTGATCTATGCCGATGCCGAACCGGCGAAGCGTGGCACGCTGGCGGTCGCCGAAGCCGCAAGGAAAGAAAAGAAGGGCTGACATGGCGAACCGTTGGCGGTTGGTGAGCGGCGCTTTTTCGCCGATGATGGTTTTCACCCCGTCAACTTCTTCGCGCCCATGCCGCAACCTGACCTTTACCTTGGCCTGATGTCCGGCACCAGCGCCGATGGCATCGATGCGGCGGTGGTGCGGTTTCCAGATGGCACGAGCGAGCCATCGTTGCAATTGGTCGCCGGGCACACGTATGCGTGGCAGGCGGAGGTGCGCGAGAAACTGGTTGCGCTGGGACAAGGCGGCAACCTCGCCTCACTGGATGAATTGGGCGAGCTGGACGTGCAACTGGCGCAGTGTTTTGCCGATGCGGCATTGCGCTTGCTGGCCGATGCCGGCATTGACAAGTCACAAGTGCGGGCAATCGGCTCGCATGGGCAGACGGTGCGGCATCGGCCTCAGGCAGCGTTTCCGTTCTCGATGCAGTTGGGCGATGGCAACGTGATCGCGGAGCGCAGCGGCATTGCCACGGTGGCGGATTTCCGCCGCCGCGACGTGGCGGCCGGCGGGCAGGGCGCACCGTTGATGCCGGCGTTCCATGCGGCGATGTTGTCCTCGCCCGCGGAAGACCGTGCGGTATTGAACCTGGGCGGTATCGGTAATCTGACCCTGTTGCCGGTGAGTGGCGAAGTGCGCGGTTTCGATACCGGGCCGGCGAACGCATTGCTGGATGCGTGGTGCGAGCGACATACCGGGCGCGCCTTCGATGCCAATGGCGATTTCGCCGCAAGCGGGCACGTTGATGCAGCCTTGTTGGCGAGGTTGCTGGACGATGCGTGGTTTGCCTTGCCACCGCCGAAAAGCACCGGGCGCGAGCAATTCCATTTGCCATGGGTGGAAGCGAAGTTGCGCGGCAACGAATCGCCGGCCGATGTGCAGGCGACCTTGCTGGCGTTGAGCGTGTGCACGGCGGCCGAGGCCTTGCGCGCCAACCAGCCGCAAACGCGCCGGGTGATGGTGTGTGGCGGCGGCGTGCGCAACAAGGCGTTGATGACGCGGCTGGCGGCGAACCTGCCGGGCGTGGTGGTGGAATCCACCGCCGCGCATGGGCTGGATCCGGATTTCGTCGAGGCGATGGGCTTTGCGTGGCTGGCACGCGAGACGCTGGCCGGGCGGCCTGGCAACCTGCCTTCGGTCAGCGGCGCGAAGGGCTTGCGGGTGCTGGGTGTGGTTTATCCGGCTTGATTATCTGGCCTGATTGCCGGAACCGGGCACTTGCTGCAAGGCCGTGATCGCATCGGTCATGGCATGTTCTTCATTCGTGCTGAAGCCGGTATGCAGCTCCTGTTCGGCATGGAACAGTCCCAATTCCAGCAGGCGTACGGTGGTTTCGCGCGGGCTCCAGCCATGCGCCAAGCCAATCCGGCGGATGCGGTCTTCCAGTACCAGATCGATGTCTTTTACCGTCAAGTCAGTCATGGGCGTTTGTCGTACCTGTGCATGAGACGATGGCGCGATCATATCGCCATGGCTGCGATGACAGCATCTTCTTGTCGAGCTTGGCACCATCCGTGGCCAAGGAGGCCTGGGTTACGGCTTATCCGGCCCGGGCGCTGCCATTGGGTTCACGGATACGCGGCCACAGCCACGCCAGCAGCAGCAGCGTCGGGATCACTGTCAGCGCACTCATCGCGAAAAACGCGCTGTACGACGTCGCCTCGACGATGTAACCGGACAGGCCACCGACGAACTTGCCCGGCAGGTTGGCCAGCGACACCAGCAGCGCGAACTGGGTAGCGGTGAAGTTGCGATCGGTCAGCGACGAGGCAAACGCCACCAACACCACCCCGGCGAAGCCCTGGAACAGGTTGTCCGCGCTCAACGCGGCGTAGAACGCCCATACCTGACCCGGATTGTGTGCCATCAGCAGGAAGGCCAGGTTCGACAGCGCCACACCTACCGCCGCGACCAGCAGCATGCGCCGGAAACCGTACTTGGCCACGCAGATGCCGCCGAGGAACGCGCCGGCGATGCCCACCCACACGCCGAACAACTTCGACACGGTAGCGATGTCGGCCTTGGTGAAGCCCGAATCCAGATAGAACGGCCCGGCCATCACCCCGATCACCTGGTCGGGGAACTTGTACAGACCGACGAACAGCAGCAACACCAGCGCCAGCACCACGCCGTTGTGGGTGAAGAAGCTGCTGATCGGCTGCCAGAATGCACCGAAGAAATCGACCTTGCGCTGTACTGCCTGCGCCGGCTCGACCGGCTCCGGGCTGGCCAGAGCAGCGGCGATCGGCAGCAGCATCAACCCGGCCATGGCCAGATAGGCGATGCGCCAGCCGGAGAATTCGGCCAGGTACAGCGCCCCGGCACCGCCAATGATCAGGCCGATGCGATAGCCCAGCGTGTAGGTCGCGGCCAAGGCCGCCTGCGCCGATTCCGGCGCGATCTCGATGCGGTAGGCGTCCACCGCCGAGTCCTGGGTGGCACCGGCGAAGGAGGCAACCAGCACCCACAGCACCAGCACGGTCGTGTCCAGCTCGGGTTTCGTGTAAGCCAGCGCCGACAGCGCGATCATCACGACCACCTGCGACACCAGCAGCCACGAACGACGCCGACCAAGGAACGCCGTCAGCGGGAAGCGGTAGCGGTCCATCAGTGGCGCCCACAGGAACTTGAGCAGGTAGAAGAAGCTGGCCAAACTGATCAGGCCGATGCTCTTCAGGTCGATGCCCACGTCGCGCAAGCGCGTGGACAGGGTTTGCGAGGCGATCAGCAGGAATGGCAGGCCGCTGCCAAACCCGAAGAACAGCATCGTAGCTGCCGAAGGCGTGGCGAACGCACGCCGGACGCCAGTCCAGCCCTTGTACGAAACCGGTTCAGTCGTGGCTGCTTCGCTCATGCGGCGTACTCGACAATGAACGGCGCATGGTCGGAGAAACGCGGCTCGCGGGCGATGCTGCAGGCTTTCAGTTGCTTGCCAAGATTCGGGGTGCAGAACTGGTAATCGATGCGCCAACCGACATTGTTGGCGCGCGCCGCGCCGCGATTGCTCCACCAGGTGTAGTCCTGGCCTTGCGGGTGCAGGGCGCGATAGGTGTCCACCCAGCCCTTGGCAGGTGCTTCCACCAGTCCATCGCCACCGCTGTCGGCGATCTGCGTGTTGAGCCAGGCGCGCTCCGGCGGCAGGCAGCCGGAATTCTTCTGGTTGCTGGTCCAGTTCTTGATGTCCAGCCGGCTGCGCACGATGTTCCAGTCGCCGCACAGCACGTAGTCGCGACCACTGTGCAGCCACTCATCCATGATCGGTTTCAACCAGTCCATCACTTCGAACTTGAAGCCCTGCCGCAACTCGCCGGAACTGCCGGACGGGATGTAGAACGACACCACGCTCAACTTGCCGAAGCGCGCCTCGATGTAGCGGCCCTCGTCGTCGAACGGCGCCCAGCCCAGCGACGTGCGCACCTCGTCCGGTTCGCGCCGCGAATAGATCGCCACGCCGCTGTAACCCTTCTTGGTGCTGGCGTCCTTGTAGAAACAATGATGGCCGTCGGGGCGGAACATCGGGTCGGTCAACTGATCCTCCTGCGCCTTGGTTTCCTGCAGGCAGACCACGTCGGCATTCTGCGCACGCAACCAGTCGAAGAAGCCCTTGTTGGCGGCAGAACGGATGCCGTTGGCGTTGAAGCTGATGATTTTCACGGAAAGCCGGGAATGGAGAATGGGGAATAGGGAATGGGCAGAAGCATAACCCGGTGCCCATGAGCATCATGGCGGCAGTGATACGCTTTTCCCATTCCCTATTCCCCATTCTCCATTCCCGGCTTCTCCCCATGCACAAACAACGCTTCCTGCAGTTGGCCCTGCGCGCCCAGGCCTTGCGCTTTGGCGAATTCACGCTGAAGTCCGGCCGCAGCAGTCCGTATTTCTTCAATGCCGGGCGCTTCGACAGTGGCGCGCTGCTGGCCGGGCTGGCGGCGTGCTATGCCGATGCGGTGGACGCGGCGGGCAGCGCCGGCTCCCTTGGAGATTTCGACCTGCTGTTCGGCCCGGCCTACAAGGGCATCCCGCTGGCCACCGCGCTGGCCTGCGAATACGCACGGCGCGGGCGCGACCTGCCGGTGGCGTTCAACCGCAAGGAGGCCAAGGCCCACGGCGAAGGCGGGAGCCTGATCGGCGCGCCGCTGGCCGGCCGCCGGGTGTTGATCGTCGATGACGTGATCACCGCCGGCACCGCGATCCGCGAGGCGCTGGGCCTGATCGGTGCAGGCGGCGGCACGGTGGCCGGGATTGTCGTCGCGCTGGACCGGCAGGAAATACTTGATGAAAGCCGGCTGGACGAAGCCGACCCGGCCCGGCGTTCGGCCGCGCAGGCGGTGGCGGCCGATGCCGGCGTACCGGTGGTCGCCGTCGCCAGCCTGCACGACTTGCTTGCATTTGCCGGCGAAAACGCCGAACTTGTCGGGCATCGCGAGCCTCTGCTCGCCTACCGCGCACGTTACGGCGCGGCCACGCCGACGCAATGACGACAGCAGGGGGCTGCTCGATGCCGAATATCCAACATACCTGCCTGGCACTGGTCTTGTTCGCCGCCTTGCCTGCGTCCGCGCAGCAACCGCCGGCAAAGAAGCTCTATTGCTGGGAAGAAAAAGGCAGCCGCGTCTGCAGCGATTCCCTGCCCGCTGAAGCAACTGGCCGCGCGCGTCAGGAATTCAGTGTCAAGAGCGGCATGCGCACCGCTGAGGTGCAGCGCGCGCTGACCGAGGAAGAACGCGCCGCCGCCGAGGAAGATGCGCAACGAGAGGCGGCCGATGCCGCCGCAGTCGAAACCCGTCGCCGCACTGAACAGGCGATGCTGGCCTCCTACACCAACGAGGACGAACTGCGCCGCGTGTTCAACGAACGCGCCGACCTGCTGAACAACAACATTCAGACGACGCGCTTCAACGTCACCAGTCTGCGCGAGACCCTGGTGTCGCTGCTGGATATCGCCGCCGCGCGCGAGTTGTCCGGCCAGCCGGTGATGCCCGAGGTGGCTGCGGACATCAAGGCACGCCACGTGCAGTTGCAGCAGCAATTGCGGATGCAGACTGATTTCGAACAGCGACGCACGGAGCTGGATGGGGAAATCACGGAAACCTTGCAGCGTTATCGCGAACTGAAGGGCCTTGCGGTTGCGGCTCCGCCGGCGGGCACGGGCTGATCATCGCCTCCGCCGATCCGGCCCAGATTCTTTTTTCGCTTTTTTACCCATCATTCGCGCTTTCCTGGCGGGAATGGCGAGCAAATAATGATGCGGCTCGGCAACGCGATTGCCGTTGTCAAGTCGTCCTGGTCAGAACGTCACCGGCAAACCCGGCGCAATCTGTTGCAATTGCGTGCGGAAATCATCCTGGATGCGTTGCAGTGCCGCTTCATTGTCGGCTTCGAAGCGCAGCACCAGTACCGGGGTGGTGTTGGAGGCGCGCAGCAGGCCCCAGCCATCTTCCCAGTCCACGCGCAGGCCATCGATCATGGACAGACGCGGGTTGCCGTCGAAGCTGGCATTCTCGACGAATTCGCGCACCACCGCGTGCGGGCTGCCGCTTTCCACTGGCACCTTGATCTCCGGGGTGGAGACGCTGCTGGGCAGGGTGGCGATGGTTTCGCTGGGGGTTTCGGCGCGCGCGGCGAGGATTTCCAGCAGGCGCGCGGCCGAGTACAGGCCATCGTCGAAGCCGTACCAGCGCTCCTGGAAGAAGAAGTGCCCGCTCATCTCGCCGGCCAGTTCCGCGCCGGTTTCGCGCATCTTGGCCTTGATCAGCGAGTGCCCGGTCTGCCACATCAGCGGGGTGCCGCCGTGGCGCAGGACCCAGCCTTGCAGCTTGCCGGTGCACTTGACGTCGTAGATGACCAGCGCGCCGGGATTGCGTTCCAGCACGTCGGCAGCGAACAACATCAGCAGGCGGTCGGGGAAGACCATTTCGCCTTCCTTGGTCACCACGCCCAAGCGGTCGCCGTCGCCGTCGAAGGCCAGGCCGATGTCGGCGTCGAAGCGCTTGACCGTCTGGATCAGGTCTTCGAGGTTGTGCGGCTCGCTGGGGTCGGGGTGGTGGTTGGGGAAGTTGCCATCCACGTCGCAATACAGCGGGATGACTTCCGCGCCGATGGCCGCCAGCAGGCGCGGGCCGATCTCGCCGGCGACTCCGTTGCCGGCATCGACCACGATCTTCAACGGGCGATCCAGTTGCACGTCGTCGGCGATGCGCTGGATGTAGTCGTTGGCAACCTCACGCTGTTGCAGGTTGCCCTTGGCTTCGCCGACATGCAGGCGGTTTTCGCTGATGCGGGCGTACAGATCGGTGATGGCGTCACCGGACAAGGTCTGCCCGCCAACCACGATCTTGAAGCCGTTGTAATCCGGCGGGTTGTGACTGCCGGTGACCGCGACGCAGCTGCCGGCGCGCAGGTGATAGGCGGCGAAATAGGCCACCGGCGTCGGCACCATGCCGATGTCGATCACATCGCGGCCGGCCTTGCGCAGGCCTTCGATCAGCGCGGACGACAGTTCCGGCCCGGACAGGCGACCGTCGCGGCCGATCACGATGTCGCTCAAGCCTTGTTCTTCCATCACCGTACCGATGGCGCGGCCGATCAGTTCAGCCACGGCCGGGGTCAGGTCGCGGCCGACCACACCGCGGATGTCGTAGGCGCGGAAGATGCCGGGATCGAGTTGGGTCACTGCGGTTGCCAAATCCATTGGCTCCGTTTCGTCCGGGGCTTTCCGGGGTTCTTTTGCGCGGGGCTGCACCGGGGCCGGCGGCGGGTCTTCGCGCAGGGCTTGGTCCAGGGTGGGGCCGGCATCGGCGGTTTCACCCGGCGCGAATTTGCCCAGCTTCGGCAGGGACAGGCGACCAAAGGCCAGCAGCGCGGACAGCACCGCCAGCAAGGCGGCAATCAGTGCCAGCGCCAGGCTGCCGATCGCCCCCAACCCGAACGGACCGATGGGCGCTTCAGGCAAGGCGGCGGCCACGCGCAAGCCGGTTTCGCCGATGGGTCGCGACAGCGCATCTGCGCTGGAGGAAAGCTGGCCGTCGCCACGCTCGGCCACGGTATAGCCCCCTTGGCGCAACGCCAGATAGGTTTTGTTCGAAATCGAAGCTTGTTCGACCGCCTCGGTCAGCGGCGCCAACGGCAGGACCACATAAATGTGTTGCTGCGAAGGCAGCAGTGCGGCCACGCCCAGTTGCGCGCGTTTGCCGTCCATCACTGCGCGCACTGCCGGCTTGGCGTCGCGTTGGGCGCGTTCCAGCAGGGCCAGCCTGGCGTAACCGAACGCGGCCGGATCGGCGTAGGCGGCCTGCAGATCGGCCGGCAACAGCTGCACGTCCTGCACGCCGGCCCAGCCTTCGCGAATGGCGCTGTTGATGGCTGCCATGTCGCCGCCAGCCAGCGCGGCCTGTACCGGCGCCGACGCGATTTTTTCCGCCAGCCGCACGGCCTGGCCGTTCAATTCACGACCGGCGGTGTCCACCACTTGGTCGCGAACCTGCCGCAGCTTGTCAGCCAATGCGTCGGCGCGCCATTGACGCACACCGGTCCAGCCCCACCACAGGGCCATCAGCGTCAGCAGGATTGTCAACACCAGCAAGGCATTGCGGTTGGAACCGCTTGAATCCGTGAATTTCATCGTTCGCCCCTGTCAGCGCAAGCCCGTATGGCCGAATCCGCCTTCGCCACGCGCGCTGTCGGCGAAAGTATCCACTACTTGCAGCCTGACGCGCGTGACGGGGAGCACGACCAGCTGCGCAATGCGATCCCCGGGCTGGATGGTGAAGCCTTCCTTGCCGCGATTCCACACGCTGATCTGCAACGGGCCCTGGTAATCGGCGTCGATCAGGCCGGTGCCGTTGCCCAGTACGATGCCGTGGCGATGGCCCAGGCCGGAGCGCGGCAGCACCACGGCGCACAGTTCCGGGTCAGCCAGATGGATGGCCAAGCCACTGGGGATCAAGGCGACGTCGCCCGGTTCCAGCGTCATCGGTGCTTCCAGCGCGGCGCGCAGGTCCAGCCCGGCGCTGGCGGCGGTGGCGTAGTCCGGCAGCGGCCAAACATCGCCGAAGCGCGGGTCGAGCAGTTTCACTTCGATGGCGCGAGGTTTTGTCATTGACTCAGAACCTGTTCACGATCTGTCGCGAGCGCAGCCAGATGGCGCGTAGCGGAGCGCAGAAAGCGCAGTGTACGTGCGGTACATGAGCATTTGTGGCCCGCCATCCATGGCGGCCACCCTTCGGGCCATCGCTGCGCGATGTCAAGAACCGCTCCATGCGGTTCTTTCGAGCACCGCACGCGCGCCAGCTGGCAAGCGCAGCAAGATCGTGAACAGGTTCTCAGGCATCCAGTCGTTCGGCGATCAGGTCGATCAGGTCATCGGCCAGTTGCGTCTTCGGCGCCGACGGGAATTCGCGTTCACCTTCGGCCCAGTAGGCGGTCATCGCGTTGTCGTCGCTTTCGAAGCCGCCGCCGCTCACGCCGACACGGTTGGCGATGATCAGGTCCAGGCGCTTGGCTTCCAGCTTGCCGCGCGCATAGCCGGCCACGTTTTCGGTCTCGGCGGCAAAGCCGACCACCAGCTTCAGCCGGCCCTGGGTGAGCGCGGCGATTTCCGACAGGATGTCCGGGGTGCGCACCAAGTCCAGCGCCAGCGATTCGCCGGATTTCTTGATCTTGTTCGGCTGCGCCGCGCGCGGGGTGTAGTCAGCCACGGCGGCCGCGCCGATGTAAATGTCTGCCGGCAGGGCGGCGAACACGGCGTCGTGCATTTGTTTGGCCGAACGCACGTCGATGCGCTGCACGCCCGGTGGCGTGGGCAGGTGCACCGGGCCGGCAATCAGCGTCACCTTCGCGCCGCGCCGCGCCGCGCTGGCGGCCACGGCAAAGCCCATCTTGCCGCTACTTCTATTCCCCAGGTAACGCACCGGGTCGAGGTCTTCGTAAGTGGGGCCGGCGCTGACCACGATCTTCAGGTCCTTGAGCCGGCTGTCCTGCGGTGCGGAAGCCAGCGCCAGTGCTTCGACGATAGCCGGCGGTTCGGCCAGGCGGCCGGGGCCGGATTCGCCTTCGGCCAGCGGGCCGTCTTCCGGCCCGATCACCTGCACGCCGCGCTGGCGCAGGGTTTCGACGTTCGCCTGCGTGGCCGGGTGCTGCCACATGCGGTGGTTCATCGCCGGGGCGATCGACAGCGGTGCGGTGGTCGCCAGTGCCAGCGTGGTCACCAGATCATCGGCGTGGCCCTGGGCCAGGCGCGCGATCAGGTCGGCGGTGGCCGGGGCGATGACGACGCGATCAGCCCAGCGCGCCAGTTCGATATGGCCCATCGCCTGCTCGGCCGCGCTGTCCCACAAGCTGGTGCGTACCGGCTGGCCGGACAGGGCCTGGAAGCTGAGCGGCGTGACGAACTGCTGTGCGCCGTCGGTCATCGCCACCTGCACCTGCGCGCCGGCATCACGCAGACGGCGCACCAGTTCCAGCGCCTTGTAGGCGGCAATGCCGCCGCCGACGCACAACAGGATGCGTTGGTCTTTCAGGTTGGGCACGTCAGGAAATTCCGAAGCGCAAACGGGCGGTTAGCTTACCCGATGGCGCGGCATGACCTTATGCCCGCACGGCATGTGCAAATGCAGACTGGGGCGCGTCCTCCCTCATCCAAGGCCCGCTTCCCATGCATATCCGCGACTGGCCCGCCGAAGAACGCCCCCGCGAAAAACTGCTGCGCCGTGGCCCGGCCACGCTGTCCGATGCCGAACTGCTGGCGATCTTCCTCGGCTCCGGCCTGCCCGGCCGCGATGCGGTGCAGACCGCACGCGAACTGCTGGCCATGCACGGCCCGCTGCGCAAACTACTGGAACGCACCCCGGCGCAGCTGGCGCGCCTGCCCGGCCTGGGTCCTGCCCGCAGTTGCGCACTGGCGGCGGCGCTGGAACTGGGCAACCGCCACCTGGCTGCCGGGCTGGAACGCGGCGATGCCCTGGCCGACCCCTCCAGCGCCGGCCGCTACTTCGCCCAGCGTCTGCGCCACCACGCGCACGAAGTGTTCGCCGCGCTGTTCCTCGACAGCCGCCACCGCGCACTGGGTTTCGAGGAGTTGTTCCACGGCACCGTCGATGGCGCGCAGGTGCACCCGCGCGAAGTCGTGCGCCGCGCGCTGTCGCACAACGCCGCAGCAGTGATCGTCGGCCACAACCACCCTTCCGGATGCCCCGACCCGTCCAGCGCCGACCGCGCCTTGACCACGCAACTGAAACAGGCCTTGTCGCTGGTTGATGTGCGTTTGCTCGATCACTTCGTCGTCGGCGATGGCAGCCCGGTGTCGCTGGCGGCGCGGGGTTGGGTGTGAGGCAAGACCCGGCCAACAAAGAAAACCCCGGAAAAGCTAAAATGCCCGACCAGCATTTTCCAGCACAAACTCCGTGAAATCCCAACTCCGCGGCCTGATCGAACAGGCCATCGACGCCCTGCGCCAATCCGGCGCGCTGCCCGCCGACGCCGCCACGCCCGATTTCGTGGTCGAACGGCCCAAGGATCGCAGCCACGGCGATTTCTCCACCAATGCGGCGATGCTGCTGGTGCGCATCGTCGCGCAGGCCGGCGGCGGCAAGCCGAATCCGCGTGCGCTGGCGCAGGCCTTGCTTGATGCGCTGCCGGCCTCGGACGACATCGCCAAGGTCGAAATCGCCGGCCCGGGCTTCATCAATTTCCACCTCTCGCCGGCCGCGTACCAGCGCGAAGTCGCCATCGCGCTGGCGCAAGGCAAGATATACGGCACCAACCATCGCGGCGGCGGCAAGACCGTTGGCGTGGAATACGTCTCGGCCAATCCGACCGGCCCGCTGCACGTCGGCCACGGCCGCGCCGGCGCGATCGGCGACTGCATCGCCCGCGTGCTGGTGGCCAATGGCTGGAATGCCAAGCGCGAGTTCTACTACAACGATGCCGGCGTGCAGATCGAAAACCTCGCCCGCAGCACCCACGCGCGCCTGCGCGGGCTGAAGCCCGGCGATGCCGACTGGCCGGCCGACGCCTACAACGGCGACTACATCCAGGACGTGGCCGACGCCTACCTGCGCGGCGACGCGATCGAGATCGAAGGCCACACGGTTGTCGGCGCCAAGGACGTCGACAACCTCGACGCGATCCGCAAGTTCGCCGTCGCCTACCTACGCCGCGAACAGAACGGCGACCTGGCTGCGTTCGGCGTGTCGTTCGACGTGTATTTCCTCGAAAGCTCGCTGTACGCCGACGGCAAGGTTGAAGAAACCGTCAAGCGCCTGTCCGAAACCGGCCACACCTATGAAGAAGGCGGCGCGTTGTGGTTGCGCAGCACCGACTTCGGTGACGACAAGGACCGGGTGATGCGCAAGAGCGACGGCACCTATACCTACTTCCTGCCGGACGTGGCCTATCACCTGAGCAAGTGGCAACGCGGCTACCAGCACGCGATCACCGAACTGGGCGCCGACCACCACGGCTCGCTGGCACGGGTGAAGGCCGGCTTGCAGGCGCTGGACGTGGGCATCCCGGCCGACTACCCGGAATACGTGCTGCACCAGATGGTCACGGTGATGCGCGGCGGCGTGGAAGTGAAGCTGTCCAAGCGCGCTGGTTCGTACTTCACCTTGCGCGACCTGATCGAGGAAGCCGGCCGCGACGCGACGCGCTGGTTCCTGATCGCGCGCAAGCCGGATTCGCAACTGGTGTTCGACATTGACCTGGCGCGCCAGCAAAGCAACGACAACCCGGTGTTCTACGTGCAGTACGCCCACGCCCGCGTGTGCAGCCTGCTGCGGCAGGCGACGGAAAAGGGCTTCGCCTACGACGAAAGCAACGGCGTGGCCCACCTGTCGAAACTGGACGACGAAGCCTCGCTGCTGCTGATGGTGGAACTGTCGCGCTACCCGGAAACGGTGGAAGCTGCCGGCAGCACGCGGGAGCCGCACCTGGTCGCGCAATACCTGCGCGAACTGGCCTATGCTTTCCACACGTGGTACGCAGCAACGCCGGTACTGGTGGAAGATGCCGCACAGCGCGACGCGCGGCTGGCACTGGCACGGGCGGCACGGCAGGCGCTGGAAAACGGGCTGGAGCTGCTCGGCGTGAGCGCACCGGAAAAGATGTAATCACGGACGAAGCACTGAACGAAACGGAGAAGAATCCAGATGGCGGCAAGACGCAACAAGAGCCAGGCGCGACGCACCGGCGGCGGCGGCGGCGGCACCCCTGGCTGGGTGTGGCTGGTGGTCGGCGTGGTACTGGGCGCGGTACTGCTGTTCACCGTGCCGGGCCTGCTGAAGAAGGACGGCGACGGCTTCTTCCGCCCGCAACCGAATCCCAACGCCAGGCCCGTGCCGGTCGCGGAATCCGAGGACGATTCCCCCGCCGAAACCGCACCGCGTGCGGCAGCAGCGACTGCGGCCAAACCGGCCGCTGAGGATGCGCCGAAGGAAACCCAATACGATTTCTACACCTTGCTGCCGGGCAAGGAAGTGCGCATGTCCGACGCCGAACTGGCCGCCGGCGCGCGCGCCGAGCAGGAGCGCCAGCGACAATGGGCGGCGCAACAGGCACGCGCGGCGCAGGCCGACAACCCGCCTGCCGACACCACCGCACCGCGTCCGATCGACGAGACACCGGCTCCGGTGCAGGCCGTGGTCGCCGCGCCGAAGCCGGTCGTCGAAACCGCCAAGCCTGCCAGTACGCCGGCCGCAACCACGGTGGCCAGTGCAGCGCCTGCCGCTGCGGAATCCAACGCCCGCTACATCCTGCAGGCCGGCGCGTTCGGTGCCTCCGGCGATGCCGAATCGACCAAGGCCAAGATTGCGATGCTGGGCCTGAGCGCGCGGGTCGAATCGGCGCAGATCGGCGACAAGACCGTCTATCGCGTGCGCATGGGGCCGTATGGCAGCGCCAGCGAACTGGCCGACGCCAAGCAGAAGCTTGCCAATGGTGGCCTGCCGGCAATGGCGATCAAGGCGCAATGACATGGGTGCGCTGGCGACCTTGGCCGCGAAAGCCGATACCCCCGGCAAGCGCCTGATCCTGGCCACCGCCGCCGCGATCACCTGCCAGTTGTTGCTGACCTTCGCCGTTTCGCACATTCCCGGCATCGACCGCAGCAACGTGCGCAGCTCGCTGGGCTGGCTGCAACCGGCCAGTTATGTCGTCGCAGCATTGTCGATGGCGTTGGGCGGCTGGCTGGCCGGCAAGCGTTTCGTCATCGTCGCGCTGGCGGTGACCGCACTGGTCTGGCTGGGCACGTTGTACGTGCTGGCGCAGACCACGGCCGCGCTGACCGGCAAGCCGTTCGGCGCGAACCTGGTTTCCGCGCTTTCCTTCAATAAGGCCAATATCGCCTGCGCGCTGCTGGCTGCCGCGCTGGGCGCATTGGCCGGCGCGTGGTGGCGCGGCCATCGCGCCTTGCAGAACAACCGACTGCCATGAACAAGACCGCCTTCATCACCGGGGCCACGTCCGGCTTCGGCCTCGCCGCCGCCCGTCGTTTCGTCGCTGCCGGCTGGCGCGTGATCGCTACCGGCCGCCGCGCCGAACGCCTGCAAGCGCTGGTCGAAGAACTTGGTGCGGACAAGCTGCACCCGCTGGTGTTCGACATGCGCGATGCGCAGGCAATGGAAACCGCGATTGCCGGCCTGCCCGAAGCCTTCCGTCACATCGACCTGCTGCTCAACAACGCCGGCCTGGCGCTGGGCACGCTGCCGGCGCAGCGCGCCTCGCTCGACGACTGGCGCACGATGATCGACACCAACATCACCGCGCTGGTCACCCTGACCCATCGCCTGCTGCCGCTGCTGATCGAGCGCAAGGGCGCGATCATCAACATCGGATCGGTGGCCGGCAGCTATCCCTACCCTGGCGGCAACACCTACGGCGGCAGCAAGGCCTTCGTGAAGCAATTCTCGCTGGGCCTGCGCAGCGACCTGCACGGCACCGGCGTGCGCGTGACCGACATCGAACCGGGCATGGCCGAAACCGAATTCACCCTGGTCCGCACCCACGGCGACCAGGCCGCGTCCGACAAAATGTATTCCGACGCCAACCCGATGACTGCCGAAGACATCGCCGAGCAGATCTTCTACGTGGCCACCCTGCCGCCGCACCTCAACATCAACCGGCTGGAGATCATGCCGGTGACGCAGAGCTTTGCCGGGTTCCAGGTGTTTCGCGGCTGAAGGCAGCCGACGCGCACTGGCCTCGGAAACAAGCGCAGCCCCCGGCGGGGATGCTCCTCGGCTCGGGCAGGCTCCCTGCCTTCACTCGCCGCCGCAGGCCATCCATGGCCTGCTTTCCGCATCCCCGCCGGGGGCTGCGCATCGGCCATTCATTCCCGTCGCCTTCGATGCAGGCCGGAGCGGGATTGTCCCGACGAGTGAAAACCCCAAAGCACCCATTCAGGCAAAAATGGCCTAAAAGGGTATATTGGCGACATTCCAACCGGGAGCACCGCCATGTCCGCCGTCCTGCCGCTCGAAACCCTGGAAAACCTGCCGCGCACACCGGCCTCCGACGTCAAGAAGCTGGGCTGGCGCGGGGTGATGGAAGCCGTGCGCCGCGAGGGCGTGACCTTGGTGACCACCCACGACCGCCCGGACGCCGTCATCCTGCCGGCCGAGGACTACGACGAATTGCTGCAAGACCTCCAGCTCGGGCGCGCCCAGCGACATGCCCAACTGGAAGCCCTGCGCCGGCAATTCGACGAACACCTGAAAGCCTTGCAAGAGCCCGGCGCAGGCAGGAAATTCGACTCCCTGTTCGACAAGCCGCTCGACCCCGGCGGCCGGGTGATTGCCGGCAAGGGCTTCTGACATGGCTGCGCGCCCCCGCATCCTTGTGTTGGCGGGTGTCAACGGCGCAGGCAAGAGTTCTGTTGGTGGCGACGCACTGGCCCAGGCCGGCAGCACCTGGTTCAACCCGGATGATTTCGCCCGCGCCCTGGTGCGACAACACGGCCATTCGCAAGAGCAGGCCAACGGCATGGCATGGCAAGAAGGCCTGCGCCGGCTGGAATCGGCCATCGCCAACGGCCACGACTTCGCCTTCGAGACGACGCTGGGCGGCAATACCATCCCCGCCCGCCTGCGCACGGCGACGGCAAGCCATGACGTGATGATGTGGTTTTGCGGACTGGATTCGCCGGAACGCCACATGGCCCGCGTCCGCCTGCGCGTGGCCGGCGGTGGGCACGACATCCCCGCCGCAAAAATCCGCGAGCGCTACATCACCTCACGCGAAAACCTCATCGCGCTGATGCCTCACCTGTCACGGCTGCGGGTATTCGACAACAGCACCGATGCCGAACCCGGCCAGCCAGTCGCCGCGCCGCGCCTGCTGTTGCAGATGGCGGCGGGAAAGATCGTGTTCCCCCTCGATGTCGAAACCCTGCAACGCACGCCCGACTGGGCCAAGCCGATCCTCGGCGCGGCCTTGCAGTTGGTTACCCCCGCCTAATCCTGCAACCGCCCACGCAAGCGCAAAAACGGCCGCTCCACCGCGTAATGCAGCAATGCGCCCGCCGCAATCGCGGCAAGCCCGTACACGCAGAACGCGACAAAGCCCTTGCCTACCAGCACCTCGCCCCACTGCGCCTGCACCACGTGATAGATCGCCTTGTGCACCAGGTACAGGCTGTAGGAAATCGCCGCCAGCCAACCTGCACCGGGCACGGCCCAACGGCCGATCAAACTGTCACGGCCTGCACCAGCGAATACCAGCAGGCCCAATCCCGCAGACAGCACCGGCCAGCCGAAAGTATTGCCGAGCAAACCGACACGATCGCGGAACAGCCACATGGACAAGGCGATCACCGCGATGCCCGCCAACAAAAAGACGTTGGCATGTCCGCGCGCGCGTTGCCACGCCTGCGGCCGGAAGGTCTTCCACGTCGCCAGTGCAACACCGGCCAGCAAACCGTCCAGCCGCGCCCAGGTCGGATAGTAGATGTCTTCGACGAACCAGTTGCGCGCATCGAACCCCGGATCGACCGCATGCCCGTGCAGCCACGCACCGGCACGCAGGGCCATGCCGGCCAGCACCAGCGCAAGCATCACCGTGATGAACTTCCACACCGCCGGCCTGCGCAGCAACGCCCACGCCAGCAGCGGGAACAGCAGGTAGAAGTGCTCCTCGACGCACAATGACCACGCATGCGAGAACGCACTGTGGTTGCCGTAGTCGATGGACAGGTTCAACACGAAACCGGCGAACTTCCACCACGGCTCCATGCCCGGCGCTTCACGAAAGCCCGGCCATAGCAGGTAAATCAGCAACACCGCCCAGAACGCCGGCAGGATGCGGAACGCGCGGCGGATATAGAAATCCTTGAACGACAACCGCCGCCCTTCCGCCAACGGCTTCAATACCTGCGCGCCGATCAGGAAACCGCTGAGCACGAAGAACAGGTCCACGCCCATCCAGCCGTAGCGCGACAGCCATTGCCAATCCGCACCCAGGCCACCGACCACGAACGAATGGAACAGCATCGTCCAGACGATGGCGATGCCGCGCAGCAGGTCGAGGCCGGGAAGGCGTTGCATGGCGATCAATCAAGGAAAAGGCCGCGTATCTTGCCCGATTTCCGTTGCGCCGCCGCTGCGGGCGTCAATGTGACTGGTGCACGACGGCATTGCGCCCCATCATTCGCGCTTGGGATGGATTCGTCTTGCGGGGGGATGGATGGACAGGCGCAGCTTGATGCGAAAGACATGGCGGCTGCCGGTATTGCTGCTGACGCTGGCGCAAGCCCTGCCCGCAATCGCGCAATCGCGCAGCGACACGGCGGCGCACGAGTTTGACGCGCTGTACGCCAGGATCACCGGCCCCGCCGCGCTCGACGTCACCGCCGCCGCCAACAACGCCGATCTCGAACGCCTGCGCACACTGCTCCCGCCGGACGATGCGGTGCGCGACCTGCGCTTGCGTTCGGTCTATTGCTTCAGCACCGGCTGGAGCGATCACGCACAGGGGCTTGCCTACACCGATGAAGCCCTGCGCCGCGCACAGGCAGCGGACGACCCGGAAGCACAGGCCCGGGCGATGATCTGCCGGATCGCCCACGTGCTGCCGTTGCAAGGCCCGAAACAAGCACTGATCGAGGCCGACAAGGCCGTTGCCTTGGCCGACCAGGCCAAGGCAACGCAGTTGCTGGGGGAAATCCTGATGTACCGCGGCAGCCTGTATTCGCAGATGGGCGACCAGGCCAAGGCGCTGCTGGATTACCAGCGCGCGCGCAGTGCCTTCCGCGATGCCGGCATCGACCATGAAATCGACCGCCTGCTGATCCGCCTCGCCGTCGCCTATCGCCGCATTGGCGACTGGGCGCACGCCGAACTGTATCTGGACCAGTCACTGGCGCGGATGGAGGAAAAAGGGGATTGGATGTGGGTCGCAACCATCCTGACCCAACTGGGCTACCTGCACGAAGAAGCCGGCGCGCCGGACAAGGCGCTGGCGGCATTCCAGCGCGCGGTCGTGGTTGCGACACAGCATGGCAACGACAGCGGTGCCGGCAGCTCGCGCGTGGGCTTGGCGTCCGCACAGGTGGCGCAAGGCCGGAGCGATGACGCGCTTGCCACGCTGGCACAGGCGCGCATCGATTTTGCCAAGGTCGGCAATACCCAGAACGAGGACATGTTGCTGCTGCTCACCGGCAAGGCGCTGGCCGGCAAGGGCCGGCACCACGAGGCGTTGCCGCTCTACCGACAGGCACTGCCGCTGCTGCAGCGCGACGGCAACGAGCGCTATCTCGCCACCTTGCACCAGGCGCTGGCCGCCAGCGAGGAAGCACTGGGCCGCGACGCCGAGGCGCTGGCCGACTTCAAGCGTTACAGCGAGCTGCAATCCACCCTGCAGCGCAAGATGCAACTGGAGCAGAACCGGCTGCTGGCCTACGAACACGAAGCGCGCACCCGCGAACTCGAAAACAACAAGCTGCGCGCCGAAGCCGAGGCCCAGCGCCAGCACGTCGCGGCGCTGGAACGCGTGCGCGGCTGGCAAAGGCTGGCCCTGCTACTGGGCATGCTGCTGATCGTCGCACTGGCGGCGCTGGCATGGCGCACGCAGCGCCGTTCGCGCCAATTGCGCACGCTGGCGATGACCGATCCGCTGACCGGCATGGCCAGCCGCATCGCCATCGTGAAGACCGCCGACCGCGCCTTGGTGGAGGCTGTGCGCGGCGCAACGCCGCTGTCGGCGCTGATGATCGACCTGGACCACTTCAAGGCCATCAACGACCGCTACGGCCACGCGGCCGGCGATGCGGTGCTGCGCGCGGTCGCCGTCGCGTGGCAGGCGCAACTGCGCGACAGCGACGCACTGGGCCGCACCGGCGGCGAGGAGTTCGTGGTGATCTGCAAGGACGCGCCGCTGACGCTGGCGCGTGCCATCGCCGAACGCCTGCTGCACGCCACCGGCGACATCCGCCTGCCGGGCATCGACCCCGGCCTGCGCATCGGCGCCAGCATCGGCGTCACCGAAGCACGAGGGGACGACACCTGTGAAAGCCTGTTCGCCCGCGCCGACGCTGCGCTCTACCGCGCCAAGTCGCTGGGCCGCAACCGGGTGGAATCCGGCGACGGCTAGCAAGCGGTCAGACCGCCCTGCGGAGAGCCTGACTAACAAGGTGGCATCAGCACATGCGAGAACTGATCCTTCCGGCATGGACGACACCATTGAATGAGAGAGGCCCGCGGGTGCGGTTTTTAACCTGGTCCGGATCGGCAACAACGATCCCACAAGACCGATTACGGGGTGCAGTCTGGCAATGCTTGCAACACCGCGAAGCGAAGGCGAGAGCAACAACGCAACACACGAAAATCAGGGTAGAGCGAAGCCGAAAGCTCAAGGCAAGGACGTCATGCACCTTGGGTTGACGGGAAGCTCCTTACGGAATTGTTAGGCATAAGCCTGCCGGCTGTACGCCTCGACTACTCGATCAAAATCGCATAGCAATGTAATCAAAGATTCGTACTCGTCCTGACCGTCGAAATTCCTGCCGGCTGTACGCCTCGACTACTCGATCAAAATCGCATAGCAATGTAATCAAAGATTCGTACTCGTCCTGACCGTCGAAATTTCGGATTGCAGCAGTACCGACCTGACTATTGGAAGGCCACTGCTTTCTGTTAGATGCCTCATATGCACGAGGCAGGAAAACCTTAACCAACCAGTGCTCGAAAGGCATCTCGGCCATACCGAAGGCGGAGTTAACGATCACGGCTGGCTGGATTGCACCAATCAGCAGGCCAAGACGGCGCAACTCAGTCTCGATTTTCTCAAGCTGTTCTTTCGGGTCGCGGATGGTCATGTTCTTATGCCTAACGCCAGAATTAAGCCGTGTCGCGAAGCGGCATCGGCTTGAATGAATTGTTAGACCGCTACGGCGTTCCCTGCCCGGCTCCGTACATTCGCCAACTCCGCTAGGAAGTGCGTGCGATCTGAGTCTGGCAGCTCAAGAATGAAAGCGCACTTATTTCCAAGGCCGTTGAAGGACGCACCGACCACGTACGCCTTCTGCGCATCGGAGATCCAAACTCTGTCGTGCAGTTCTTTCGTCTTGTAGCAGGTTGCGTGAATCTTTCGGCTCGCAATAGCATCCCTAATGGCCGAGGCGATCGTCGCGTCCCTGGCTCCAGGCTTTACGAATAGTTCTATGACCTGAGTTGTCTCTGGCACTGTTCTCAGGAAGTCGCGAGCGTACTCTTCAGGCGTTGAGCCTGGTAGCCCCTTAAGGAAATATGGGTCGCAAATTGTAAGGTGCTTGGTACCCGATAGTCCGCCTTGGATATGTGCGATGGCACGCGCCCGCTCTGGGGTGCCAACTCCTGTCATTAGTTGGAGGATGTCGTTTCCGGCAGGGCCGCTAAAACGACAGTGCAATTGGGGCCTTGACAGAACTTCATCGAGACTGCTCTCAATTCGGCCAAGCCGCCACGAGACTTCGTTCATATCTCTGTTTGGGTTCAACGAGTGCCGGGGCGGCAACATCGGCCCAATTACGCTTAGCAAAAGTTGCTCGATCTCGCCTCGGTCGTGCCGTCGCTCCTCCGATAGCTCGCGTACTACATAATGTAGACGCTCAACCAGTTCTTCCTTGTAGCTCATAGATCCCTCATTGACGGTCTAACGCCTTATGTCTTTGATTTCTTCTACTGTAGCTGCCGAGAGCCCGGCATGCGCGCCCGATAACGCCTTGGTGTTACAGCACCGTAATTCAGCAGGGGCCGCATGCCGGTTCTCGCGTCCTGCGCCCGAACAGTTGCACGAGGATAAACCTCGAACCGATAAGCGTGGGCCTTGGACGCGATGCTCTCGACTGTCCAACTGTACCGGAGAATCACGATGACGGTAGTGCGGTAGTGGGGATTGATGTGGGCAAGGCCACGCTGGCCGTCGATGCCTTGCGCAGGTGCTTGATGCGCACCGACCTGGCCGGCGGGAAGCGCGGTTTCTGCCGCCTATTGCCCCAGCAGATGCTGCTGCCAGAACAGGATTGACGCCGCGCCGAACCAGTCGCTGTTGGCCTTCTTGCGGAAGCCGTGGCCTTCGTCGTCGTACAACAGGTACCAGACCGGCTGGCCGTTGCCGCGCACCGCCTTGACGATCTGTTCGGCTTCGGTCCACGGCACGCGCGGGTCGTTCTTGCCTTGGGCGACGAACAGGGGCGAGCGGATCTTCGATGCGTTCTTCAGCGGCGAGATGCGGTCGAACACGGCCTTCATCGTCGGGTCGCGTTCGTCGCCGTATTCGGCGCGGCGCAGGTCGCGGCGGTAGCTTTCGGTGTTGTTGAGGAAGGTGGTGAAGTCGGAGATGCCGACCACATCAATGCCGGCCTTGATCCGGTCGCTGTAATGCAACAGCGAGGCCAGCACCATGTAGCCGCCGTAGCTGCCGCCCATCACGCCGACGCGCGAGGCGTCCAGGTCCGGTTGCGTCGCCACCCAATCCAGCAGCGCGCCGATGTCCTTGACCGAATCCTCGCGCTTTCCCGCGTTGTCCAGCGACAGATAGGTCTTGCCGTAGCCGGACGAGCCGCGCACGTTCGGCACCAGCATTGCCACGCCCAATTCATTGACCAGGAATTGCGTGTCGGCGGCGAAGCTGGGCAGCGATTGGCCTTCCGGCCCGCCGTGGATGTTGATGATGACCGGGAACTTGCCACCGGCAGTTGCTTGCGCCGGCTTGTACAGGAAGGCGGGAATGGTGCGTGGCGAGCCGTCCACCTCGTCGAAGGTGGGATAACGCACCAGCGTCGGCGCGACGAACTTGCCCGTGTCCAGCCCGCCGACTTCGCTTTGCGTCCAGCGTTGCAACGTGGCTTTGCCCAGGTCGATCACGTAAACATCGCTGGGCGAGGTGGCGGTGTTCAAGGTCACCGCGATGCGCTGGCCATCGGGCGAGAATTCGAAACCGCCGAGTACGCCGACCGGCAGTTCCGGCAGTGCTACCTGCGCATGTTTCGGCAACGACAGCACGTGCAACTTGCCGATGCCGTCTTCGTTGCTGGCATAGGCCAAGTATTTGCCGTTGTCGGAGATCTGGAAATCCTCGACATCCCATTCGACGCTGGCGCTGACCAGTTGCGGCTTGCCGCCGGCGATGGCGTGGTAGCGCAGGCGCTGGAATTCGCTGGGCGCGCCATCGACTGGCTCGTCGGAGACGAAATACACGCCCTTGCCGTCGGGCGCGAACTTGAAGCCGCCGAAACTGGCCTTGCCGCCATCGACCGGGAACAATTCCAGTTTGCCGGTTCGCAGGTTGACCGCGCCAGGCTGTGATTCGCTGATCGAGACATAGCGCGACACCAGCAATTCGGTGCCATCGGGCGAGAAATCCAGCGCGCCCCAGCTGCCGCCTTCGGTCACCACCGCACGCGCCTCACCGGTTTTGGTGTCGCGCACCCATACGTCGGTATCGCTGCCATTGCGCGAGGTGCTGGAGTACGCCATCAGCGTACCGTCGTGGCTGAGCACCGCGCCTCCGTTCTGGCTGCGCTTGCCGTCGGTCAGCAAGGTGATGGAACGGGTTTGTTCGTCGAACCAGTACAACTGGCTGAACTCGTCGCCGCCCTTGTCCTTGGCGAACACGAAACCATCGCGCCACGCCTTGGCCGGTGCGGGCACGATACTGGCCACCGGCTCCGGATAGAAGGTCAGTTGCTCGCGCGTGCCCAGTGGCTGGCACACGCGATGCGCCTGCGCGGTTTCGGCAAAGCGGGTGGAGATGAGCAGGCAGCCGTTCCTGGTCCAGCCGGCCAGGTTGGCGCCGCGGGTGTTCTGGTAGCGGTTGAGGCGTTCGACCAGGTCGGCGGGAATGGCCGGGATGTTTTCGCTGGTGCGATTGCCGATCACTTCGCGCTTGACCACGGGGTCAGCGGCGAAAGCAGGCGTGGCGAAGGCGGCAACGAGAATCACGGAAGTCAGCGACAAGCGCAGCGAGGAGTGCGGCATGGTTCGGCTCCGGTATCGAGGTGGAGCAAGGGTAGTCGATTGCGGTGCCACATGAAGACCTGGTCCGGCACGGCATGCCGGAACCATCGGCGTCATTTTTCCCTGCGCCAGTTCAACGAGCCGCGCGTCTCTATCGTGCTGGATTCGATTTCGGCGTCGAAGCCCTTGCGCATCAGGTATTTGAGGGTGACCGCGCTGCCTTCGCCGACCATCGATACGCCGTAGCTGACGTACAGCTTGGGCGAGAGGTATTTGCCGATTCCGAACACGCTGCCTCCCAAGGTGCGCGATTCCAGTACGCCGGCGTCGTCCAGGCCGATCTTCGCGCCCAGTTGCGAGGCCAGCAGGCCGGCGCCGGCCGACAGCGCCGAATTGGCGGCGTTGATCTGCTGGCTTTCGCTGCTGCTGGCGGTGTTGAGCGAGCGGCCCAGCACCAGATAGGCCAGCGCTTCGGATTCAGGCAGTTCCGGGTCGGACCAGACCCGCGCGCGCGGTGCGGTGGCGCGGCCGGTGACACTGATGCCGGCGGTGACGTCGGCGCTGATCACTTCGCGTTCGGCGCGCAGGCTGATGTTGGGGTCGCCGATCGGGCTGTTGCTCCAGCTCAGCCGGCCTTCGGTGATCTGCAGTTTCTGGCCGTAGGCGGCGTAGCGGCCCTCCACGTCCAGTTGCCCGGTACCGGCCATCGATTGGCCGGGGCGCGAACGCACGTTGAGGGTGCCGGACAATGCGCCATCCAGGCCGTAGCCTTTCAGCTTGACCGCATCGCCCAGGGTCACCGCCAGGCCCAGGTCCAGGCGCGAACTCGGCGCGCGTTCCGGATCGACCGGGTCCAGCACCACCACGTCCTCGGAAGCGGACACGCCGGAATCGAGCTTCTCGATGTCGATGCTCGCGGCCGGCACCACCACCTTGCCGCCGACGTGGATCGTGCCGCCGCCGATTTCCACCTGCAGGTCCGGCGCGGCGACGATGCGCAGTTCGGTGGTGTCGGCAATCAGGAAGTCGTCGCCGCGCACGTTGAAAACCAGCGGCGCATCGCCATCCAGCCATGACAGGCTGCCATCGACCTGCAGGTAACCATTCTTGGTGGCTTCGCCGCCGGTGCTGGATTGCGAACCGAAACGCCCGCTGATCTTCGCACTACCATCGGCCAACGCAGTCAGCGCGGCCTCGCCGTCGGTCAAGGCAATGCCCAACGCCGGCAATTCACCGGTGAATTCGGTCAGCTTGGCTTCGCCATTGAGCAGCGGCTTGCCGCGCGTGCCGGCCAGGCTGATGTGGCCGGCCAGCACGCCCTTGGGTTGCACCAGGTCCGGCGAGAACAGCTCCAGCCAGAACAGCCGCGAGTTGTGGAAGTACAGATTGCCCTGCATCGGCGAGAAATCGTCCCAGCCGGTGGCGAAGGTCGCATCGACATAGCCGTCGCCCTTGAAGCCGGTGCCGAGGCGGCCCTTGATGGCTTGCGGGTCGAAGCTGGCGTCGAAGCTGAAGTGGTCGTAGCTGATTACTTCGCGGCGCGCGCCGCCAATGCGAACGCCACCGTCCATCGAGGCCAGGTGCAGTTCGCCTTCCCAGGCATTGCCGCGCGGCTTGAAGCCGGCGTCCAGTGACACGTTGCCGTTCAAGCCGATGTCACGGCCACTGCTCTTCGGCAACCACGGTTGCACCAGGGTCAACGGCAGGGCATCGGCCTTGGCGGTGATGCCGGTGCGTGGCCAGTTGGCTTGCATGCATAGCGTGCCGTGGCCGCCGCTGGCCGCAAGACAAGCGGGGCTTAGCGTGAAAGCCGCGCCGTTTTGCGAATACTGCGATGCCTGCTGCAAGCGCCAGGCATCACCCTTGCTTGGCGTCAGTTGCAGATTGTCCAACGTGCCTTGCCAGTTCGCACCACGCTTGTTGGCACTGCCGGACAAGGCCAGCGCGATCATCGGATTGCGCGCATCGGCGTCCAGTCGCAGGTTTTCGACTGCGCCGCGTGCATCCACGCGCACGCTGTCCAGCGCCAGGCCGGCAACGATGCCGCTGCCATTGATCGCCAGTTCGCCACCATCGCCGCGCCACGGCAGGCGGCCATGCAAGCTCAGGCGCTCGGCGGTGTAGTCCTGCCACTTCAAGCCATTGCCATCGAGGTTGGCTTCGATGTTCGGCGCATCGCGGGTACCGCTGATTTTCAGTGTGCCGGCGAGGCTGCCGCCGGCATCGGGCAGCAGGTCGGCCAGGTGCAACGGTTGCAGTTGCCCATCGATCGCCAGCGCCGTGCCGACCTTGCCTTTCGCATCGACCTTGCTGCCGCCCAGTTGCAATGCGATTTCACCTTCGCCGGCATCGCCGTGCAGGGCGAACTTGCCACTGGCATCCAGCGCGCGCGCGCGCAGGTGGCCGCGCAGGCGCGGCACATCGACGGTGGCGTCGAAACCGGGCGCGGGCGTGTCCTTGGTGGCGTCACGCGCCGCGCCCGTGCTGGCGAACCTGCCGGACAGGTTGCCGCTCCAATCCGGCAGGAAATACCCGGGGTCGAAACCATCCAGGGTGCCGTTGACGTTCCAGTCCAGCTTCGGCGCCCAGCCGACATCGCCGGTCACGTCCAGCTTGCCGCCAGGCATCGCCACGGCCAGCTTGTGCAGCGTGGCGCGTGCATCATCACCACGCGCATCGAAATCGACGGCGGCTTCCTGTTCGTCGCGTTGCAGGCTGGCCTTGCCGATTGCGGCCCAGGCCTTCAAGCGGCCGGCTACGCCGAGGTCGGCATCGCCGATGATGCGTCCGGCATTGTTGTTGGCCGGATCGCCGCCCCACTGCAACTGGCGTGCGTTGATCGCGAAATTGAACTTCGGATCGGTTTCATCGGCGAAATCGGCGGTGCCACGCAGCACCGCACGGCCATCGAGCAGGCGCAGTGCCAACGGCTCAACCGTCAGCAGCTTGTTGTCGTCGATGCTCACTTGCGAGGGCTCGATCTCGGCGACCAATTCGCCCTGTTCGATGCGGCCTTGCAACTTCGCCGTGCCTTGGTGGCCATCGGCCTGCAGGTCGAAAGCCAGCGGCGCGTTGTCGCCGGCCACGCCGAACAAGCCCAGGTCCAGCGCCTCGGTGTTGCCGCGGAATTGCCAATCGGGACTGCGCCGGCCCTTGACGCTGGCGGTGATCCGCACCGGTGCCGGCGCGGTGCCGGCGATGGCCAGCACCATGTTCGAGGCATTGCCCTTGGCCACCAGCCCCAGTCGTGCCGGCGTGCGTCCGCGTGGCGCGGGGAACACCGCCGTGGCGACCAGGTCGGTGCGATAGCCACGCGCCGGGCGATATTCGCCATTGGCGGTGAAGCGGCCCAGATCGCTTTCGAGACGCAGTTTTTCCACCTTGGCGTAGCCATCGCCGATGTCGATGCCGCCGCGCGCCTGCGTGATATCGATCAACGGCTGGCCTTGCTGGCTCAGGCGAAAACCATCGACCTGCAGGTCGTCGGCCTGTATCGCCAACGGCAATTCGATCTGCGGCAACACATCGGGCCAGGTCGGCAGCTTGAATGGTTCGTCGCTTTTCGGCAGGTCCAGCGTGGCGTTGCGCAATTGCAGTGCGTCCAGGCGCAGGCGCTTGCCCAGCAGCGGGCGGATGTCCGGATCCAGATAGACGCGCTCGGCGGTGAAATGGATCTGGTCGTAGTGGAATTCGACGCCGTTCAAGGTCAGCGGCCCGGCCAGTGGGCCTTCGATGCTTTCCCAGGTGAACGAAGAACCCGCCGGCAGGCGCGCCACCACCTGGGCCAGCAACACGTCGCGCCCGGCCACGGTCTGCAACAGCCAATAGACGGCCACCAAGGCCAGAACGGCAAACCCGGCCGTGACCATGCCACTGCGCCATGCCAGCGTGCGCAGCCGCGCCTTGCGCCGCGCACGCAACTCGGCGATGCGCGCTTCGCGTTCTTCCGGGGTGAGGTCGTCGGGGCGGCGGCTCACAGCCCCACCCCGATGCTCAAATACAACTGCACTGCCGAATCGGCGTTGTCCAGTCCGTGCGCGATATCCACCCGCACCGGCCCGATCGGCGAACGCCAGCGTGCACCGACGCCGACACCGGTCTGGAAGTCGGGCTTGTCGTCGAAGGCGCTGCCGGTATCGACGAACACCGCCATGCCGTAAGGCCCGGCGTTGAAATAGTGCTCGTACTCGACGCTGCCGGTGATGACGTGTTTCGCGCCCAGCGCATAGCCGTTGGCCAGGCGCGGCCCGACTTCGCGCCAGGCATAGCCGCGCACGCTGCGGTCGCCGCCGGCGAAGAAGCGCAGGCTCGGCGGCATCGATACCAGGTCATTGGTCCAGGTGGTGCCGACTTCGCCACGCACCAGCAGCCGATTCACTTCGCCGATGCCGTGGTGCCACTGCGCATTGACGCGCAACTGGCCGAAGCTGGCGTCCGAACCCACGCCTTCGACGCCGCCACGCAGCGACGCGGTGCCGACGATGCCCTTGCGCGGGAACAGGCGGTTGTCCACGTTGACGTATTGCGCGCTGATTTCCGGATAGGTCAGGCTGGCGTACTGATAGCCGCCGCTGGTGTCGTAACGCCAGCGCTCGCGCAAGGCATGCAGCGACACGGTGGCGGTGAGGTATTCATTGAGCTGGCCGCTGCGGCTGCCGAGCAATTCCATGCGGCGGGTGTCGATGTAATCGGTCTGCTCGTCGTACAAGGTAGCGCCGATGCCATACCAGCCATCCAGCCATTTGAACGCGGGAATGCGATACAACGTGCTCAGTTGCTTGCGCTTCTGCGCATAGTCGAGCATCGCCGACAACTTGTGCCCGCGTGAATTGACATAGCGCCGATCCAGCCCGGCACGCACGCCCGCGCCGCTTTCGGTGCCGTAGCTCAGGCCGTAGGTATAGACGCTGCGCTTGGCCAGGGTCAGGTTGACGTTGACCGGCACCTGGCCATCGACCGCATTCTCGGGATCGGGCTGGATGTCGATGCCGCTGAAGTAATCCAGCCCGACCAGCGACTGCCGCAGCCGGTCCAGCTTGCCCTGGTGGTAGTAGCTGCCTTCTTCCCAATACACCAGCCGATCCAGCAGGCCGGGGTTGAAATACTCCTGGTGGAAGGTGGTCGGCCCCATGTTGTAGCGGATGCCGCTGACCCAACCCAGCTGGATGTCGGCGGCGTGGTCGGCGCGGGTCACCTCGACCTTGCGTTCAAGGAAGTCCGCATCCAGGTAACCGCGCTCGGCCAGTCGCTGCACGATGACCAGCTTGCTGGTTTCGTAGGCGGTGTGGTCGAACACTTCGCCCTTCCCCGGCTTGAACGCAGCCAGGTCTTCCTTCAGATAGCGGTCATCGGCACCTTCGCCCTCGATGTGCAGGTCGGTGTGGCGCACGCGCACCGGCTCGCCCAGTTGCACGGTCACGGTGACGCTGAGGTGGTCATTGCGGCGGCCTTCGTCATCGGCCGCGCCGCGCGGCGCATCGACGGTGATCGTCGGCGAGTAATAGCCGAAGGGTTCCAGCGCTTCGCGTGCTTCGGCCTCGGTTTCCTGCAGCAGGTACTCCAGCCGCGATTCACCCAGGCGCTTGCCGATGGTCTGGTTCAGCGTGAGCGCGGCCCGGATGTTCTCGACCATCAAGGCGTCGTCAAGGCCCTTGACCTCCACCTTGTCCACTGTGCCGGCCGCGAATGCCGGCCCGGCAAGGCAAAGCAGGAGCGCGGCGGCGGGGAAGGAGGAAGAAAAGCGCATGCGCTCAGGATAACGGGCGAAGGTGGATTCGGGTTAACACGGAGTGATGTGGCCCGGTCGCGCGCGGCGCGCGGCGCGACAGTGCGTGTTTCGTGCGTGAAAAGCCGACCCCTCTCCCACGAGGGAAGAGGAAGGAAGCAGCGCGGTCAGGCCGACAGGTGGCTGATCGCGGCGACTGCGCCGAAACGGTCGGACAGGCGCTTGAGCAGGGCCAGGCGGTTGCCGCGGATCGCCGGGTCTTCGGCGTTGACCATCACCCCGTCGAAGAAGGCATCGACCTGCGGGCGCAGTTGCGCCAGCCGGCCCAGCACGCGCACGTAGTCGCGGCGGTGCAGGGCTTCGTCGGTGTCGCCCAGCGCGGCTTCGACCGCTTCGGCCAGTGCGGCTTCGGCCGGGTCGTTCAACAAGGCGCGATCGACTTGATGCGGAATCGCGATGTCGGCCTTCTTCAAAATATTGCCGATGCGCTTGTTGGCGGCGGCCAGCGCGGCGGCTTCCGGCAGCGCGGCGAATTGACCGATGGCATCAAGGCGCGTATCGAAGTCGGACAGCGAGGCGGGTTTCAATTCCGCGACGGCATTGAAGTGCGATGCCGGGACGTTCTTGTCGGCGTAGTAGCCGCGCAAGCGTTCGAGGATGAAATCCTGCAATTCACCGGCGTCGGCCTGCACATTCTTCGGCGCAAGGCTTTCGTTGGCCTTCGCCAGCAACGCGGGCAAGGACAGGTCAAAACCGCTCTCGATGATCGTGCGCGCCAGGCCCAGCGCATTGCGACGCAGCGCGAACGGATCCTTGTTGCCGGTCGGCTTCAAGCCTGCGGCGAAACCGCCGGCCAGCGTATCCAGGCGTTCGGCGATGGCCAGCACCTTGCCCAGCGGCGACAGCGCGATGTCGTCGCCGGCGAAACGCGGCTGGTAGCTTTCGTCGATGGCCAGCGCCACCTCCGGCGCTTCGTTCGCGGCCAGCGCGTAGTGACGGCCGGCGATGCCTTGCAGTTCCGGGAATTCGCCGACCATGCGGCTTTGCAAGTCGTTCTTCGCCAGTTCGGCGGCGCGGCGCGCCTGTGCCGGATCGACGCCGACTTGTTGCGCGATGGTTTCGGCCAGTGCGGCCACGCGCTGCACCTTGTCGGCCACGCTGCCCAGCTTGGCCTGGTAGGTGACGGATTTCAGGCCTTCGCCCATCGACACCAGGCCTTGCTTCAGGTCTTCGTCGAGGAAGAACTTCGCATCGGAAAAACGCGGGCGGATCACCCGCTCGTAGCCCTTGCGCACCTCAAGCACGTTCTTCGATTCGATGTTCGCCACGCCGATGAAGTACTGGGTCAGCTTGCCCTCGCGCAGCACCGGGAAGAATTTCTGGTTGACCTCCATCGTCTCGATCAGCGCTTCCTGCGGCACCGCGAGGAAGGCCGGCTCGAAACTGCACAACACCGCCTTCGGCCATTCGGTCAGGCACACGACCTGTTCCAGGTTGTCGTCGGTGATGCGCGCGTCGCTGCCGGCTTGCTTGGCGGCGGCTTCGACCTCGGCGACGATGCGGGCGCGGCGCTCGTCCGGATCCGCCAGCACGTGTGCGGCGCGCAGCGATTCGACGTAATCGCCGGGCTGGCTCAGCCACACCGGCTTGTCGTGCTCGAAGCGGTGGCCCTGGCTCATGCGATCGGACTTGACGCCCAGCAGTTGCGCCGGCACCACCTGCTGGCCGAACAGCAGCACCAGCCATTGCACCGGGCGGGCGAAGGCATAGTCGTGATCGCCCCAGCGCATCGGCTTGGGCACGGGGATGGCGGCGACGGCTTCGCGCACGATTTCCGGCAGGAGCTCGATGGTCAGCGCGCCGACATTGACCGAGCGATGCACGAAGCGTTCACCCTTGGCGTCGGTCAGTTTTTCCAGCTGCGTCCAGTCCACGCCGGCTTTCGCGGCGAAGCCCTGCAGCGCGCGGGTCGGCTGGCCGTCGGCGTCGAGCGCGACATTGAGATAGGGGCCGAGGATTTCGCTGGCTTGTTCGGGCTGTTCCACCGCCACTCCCGGCAGCAGCACGGCGAGCCGGCGCGGCGTGTAAAGCGGCGTGGCATTGCCGCGCTCGACCGCGATGCCGCGTTTTTCCAGCGCGGCCAGCGCGCCGTCGAAGAACGCCCGCGCCAAACCGGGCAGAGCCTTGACCGGCAGTTCTTCAACACCGAGTTCGATCAGGAGGGGAAGTTGTTTCGACATGGTGGTTCAAGCCTTGTTGCTTTGTTCCTTCTCCCGAGGGGAGAGTGTCTTTATTTCAGGATTCGGAGACGGCTTTCTTCAATCCGGGAAAACCCAATTTCTCGCGCTGCGCGTAATACGCCTTCGCCACCGCCTGCGCCAATGTGCGCACGCGCAGGATGTAGCGTTGGCGCTCGGTCACGCTGATCGCGCGGCGTGCGTCGAGCAGGTTGAAGCTGTGGCTGGCCTTGGTGACTTGTTCGTAGGCCGGCAGCGGCAGGTTGGCTTCGACCAGTTTCAATGCCTCTTTTTCGCAGGCGTCGAAGCGGTGGAACAGTTCGGCCACGTCAGCATGCTCGAAATTGTACGCGCTCTGTTCGACTTCGTTCTGGTGATAGACATCGCCGTAGGTGACCGCTGCACCATCCGGGCCATAGGTCCAGACCAAGTCATAGACGTTGTCGCAGTTCTGCAAGTACATGCACAACCGTTCCAGGCCGTAGGTGATTTCGCCCAGCACCGGTTTGCATTCGAGGCCGCCGGCCTGCTGGAAGTAGGTGAACTGGGTGACTTCCATGCCGTTGAGCCAGACTTCCCAGCCCAGGCCCCATGCGCCGAGGGTCGGCGATTCCCAGTTGTCTTCGACGAAACGCAGGTCGTGCACACGCGGGTCGATGCCCAGGGCCTGCAAGGAATCCAGATACAACTGCTGGATGTTGTCCGGGTTGGGTTTCATCGCCACCTGGTATTGGTAATAGCGTTGCAGGCGGTTGGGGTTTTCGCCGTAGCGGCCATCGGTGGGGCGGCGGCTGGGCTGCACGTAGGCGGCGTTCCACGGCTCCGGGCCGAGCGCGCGCAGGAAGGTGGCCGGGTGGAAGGTGCCCGCGCCGACTTCCAGGTCCAGCGGCTGGATCAGCACGCAGCCTTGCGCGGCCCAGTACTGGTTCAAGGTCTGGATCAGGTCCTGGAAGGTGATGGGGACGCGCGTGGGGTCAGACATGGATTCGGACATGCCGCAAAAGCCGGGAATCGGGGGTGGGCTAGTATAGCGGGCACGTCTGCGGCAAAACCCTGTGCCGCAAGGGTTTCCCCGATGGATCACGGCCTGTCCGCCGCCGCACCGCCTTCCATTCCGCCGCCAGCTGCCACGCCATTGCCACCGGGCAGACTGTCATTCGATGGTGTTTCCGCCGCGCTGCTGGAAGACAACCTGGTCGCGCCGAGTGATCGCGAGCGCATCCAGTTCGACGCGCAGGCCGCGCGCAGCGCCAGCGAAGTACATCCTCTGGTGATGCTGGCCAACCTGAAACTGGCCGCCGCACAGCCGGCCGGCAGCGAACTGGGCCTGGAACGCCTGACCGAATGGCTGGCGCGCCGCGTCGGCGTGCCGTACCTGCGCATCGACCCGACCCGCGTCGATGTGGCCGCCGTCACCGCCGTCGTTTCGCACCCCTACGCGCGCCGCCATCGCATCCTGCCGCTGGCGGTGCAGCCGGACAAATTGTTGATCGCCACCAGCGAGCCATTGGCGCAGGGCTGGCGCGACGACCTGCAGCACATGACCCGCCGCCAAATCGACGTGGTGATGGTCAACCCGTTGGACCTGCATCGCTACACGATGGAGTTCTTCGGCGTGACCCGCTCGGTGCGCGGCGCACGCGACGGGCGCGGCGACCAGACCACCGGCCTGCCCAGCTTCGAGCAATTGGTCGAACTGGGCCGCGCCGGCGACGTCAACGCCGACGACCACCACATCGTCCACATCGTTGACTGGCTGCTGCAATACGCCTATGAACAACGCGCCAGCGACATCCACCTGGAGCCGCGCCGCGATTCCGGGCGCACGCGATTCCGCATCGACGGCGTGCTGCACAAGGTCTTCGAATTGCCGCCGGCGGTGATGACCGCCGTGGTCAGCCGGATCAAGGTGCTCGGGCGCATGGACCTGGCCGAGCGCCGCCGCCCGCAGGATGGTCGCATCAAGACCCGTTCGCCGGGCGGGCGCGAAGTGGAAATGCGCCTTTCGACGATGCCGACGGCTTTCGGCGAGAAGTGCGTGATGCGCATCTTCGACCCGGATGCGGCGTTCAAGAGCATCGACCAACTCGGCTTCAGCCCGCAGGAAGCCGATGGCTGGCATGCGCTGGTCGAACGCCCGCACGGCATCGTGCTGGTGACCGGCCCCACCGGTTCGGGCAAGACCACCACGCTGTATTCGACATTGAAGCGGCTCGCCACGCCGGAGGTGAACGTCTGCACGGTCGAAGACCCGATCGAGATGATCGCCACCGAATTCAACCAGATGCAGGTGCAGCACAACATCGGCCTGGATTTCGCCAGCGGCGTGCGCACGCTTTTGCGGCAGGACCCGGACATCATCATGATCGGCGAAATCCGCGACCTGGATACCGCGCAGATGGCGGTGCAGGCTTCGCTGACCGGGCACCTGGTGCTTTCGACCCTGCACACCAACGACACGGCATCCGCCATCACCCGTTTGCTGGATTTGGGCGTGCCGCATTACCTGGTCGCCAGCACCTTGAACGGCGTGCTGGCGCAGCGGCTGGTGCGCACCCTGTGCCGGCACTGCAAACGCCCGCACACACTTGATGCCAGCGACTGGTCGGCCCTGCTTGATAACGGCGAAGCATTGCCTGATTCGATTACGGCATATGCGCCGGTCGGCTGCCTGGAATGCCGCAATACCGGCTACCTAGGCCGAGTCGGTTTGTACGAATTGCTGCCGATTTCCCCGCAATTACGCGGTTTGATCAGCGCCGACATGGAACTGGCCGGCTTTTCTCGCGCCGCGCGCGGCCTCGGATTGCGCACCTTGCGCCGCGCGGGGCTGGAAAAAGTCGCCGCCGGTCTGACTACAATCGCCGAAGTCCTTTCCGTTTTGCCGCCGCCCGAATGAACACCGCCCCTTTCCTGATCGTCGAAACCGGCCAGCCGGTGAAGTCGCTCAAGCGCCATGGGCGCTTCCCGCACTGGATCCGCGTCGCGGCCGGGCTGGAGGAAGCCGAGGCCGACGTGGTCAACGTGGAATTCGGCGAAGCCCTGCCCGCGCATCATGGCTATGCCGGGGTCATCGTCACCGGTTCGGCGGCGATGGTCACCGACCGCGCCGACTGGAGCGAACGCAGCGCCGACTGGCTACGCGCGGCTGCCCACGACGGCCGCCCGCTGCTGGGCATCTGCTACGGCCACCAGTTGCTGGCGCACGCGCTGGGCGGCGAAGTGAGCGTCAACCCAGCCGGGCGCGAATCCGGCACCGTGCATATCGACCTGCACCCGCCGGCCGGCGACGACCCGCTGTTCTCGATCATGCCGACGCGCTTCCTCGCCCACGCCACCCATGTGCAAACCGTGGCCCGCCCGCCGGAAGGCGCGACCGTGCTGGCCCGGTCCGAGCAGGACAACTGCCACGCGTTCCGCTGGCGCGACCATGCTTGGGGCGTGCAATTCCACCCGGAATTCGCCACCCACCACATGCGCGGCTACGTCCACGCCCGCGCCGACCACCTGCGCAGCGAAGGCCGCTGCCCGGACACCATCGCCCGGCAGGTGACGGCAGCCCCGCAAGCCCGCAAACTATTGCGCCGCTTCGTCCAGCACGCGCGCGGGTTGCACGGGCGGTAAGGCCTGTCACCGCGCATTGCTCGGGCTGCCGCAGCGAAACCCGCTTTTGCTCGTCATTCCCGCGAAAGCGGGAATCCAGTGGCTTTGTTTTCAGAGGCCTGTAGTCGCTGGATTCCCGCTTTCGCGGGAATGACGATCTGAAAATTTCCCGTGAAATGCCATGGGTATCAAAGCCCTGCTTTCTCACCTTCTCGCACCTCACTTCCTCACCTGCCTCCCCACCATGCCCAACCTCAATACCGTCCCCGCCACTGCCGGTGCGCAATGGCTGCTTGATGCCTTCGCCCTGTTGCGCCGGCAGCCGCTGGCCTTGGGCCTGCTGGGCCTGACCTGGGGCGCAATGGCCATGGTGGTGCTGGTCGGCGCGCAGTTGAACGCCACCTTCGGCCTGGCACTGCAATTGGCGCTGTCGTTGCTGGGGCCATTCCTGTTCGCCGGCCTGCTGTGGGCCGTGCGCGAAGTGGATCAAGGCCGCCCCGCCCTGCCGATGCATTTGTTCAAGGGGCTGCAACTGGGCCGCGCCGGCAGCCTGCTGACGACCCTGCTGCCGCAGGTCGCCGCCGGCTTGTTGCTGGGCGTGGCCTTCCTGGCGTTGATCGGGCCCGAAGCCATGCAGCGCTTCGGCGAAGCCGCCGAAAAAATGGCTGCCGCCCAACAGGCCGGCAGCCCGCCCGATCCCGCCCTGCTCAACGGCCTGCCGGTCGGCGGTGCGTTGCTGTGCCTGCTGCTGGCTTTCGCGCTGGCGGTGGCGGTGGCCCTGATGCTGTTCGTCGCCGTGCCGCAGATCATCTTCACCGGCACCCCCGGGTTGCGCGCGCTGGGCAACAGCCTGCGCGCCAGCCTGCGCAACCTGCCGGCGATGGCGGTCTTCCTGCTGCTGTTGTTCATCAGCTTGCTGGCGATCAGTTTCGCCGCGCAGATCATCGCCCTGGTCGTGCAATTGCTGCTCGGCCCCAGCGCCGCGCTGCTGCTGGTCAACCTGCTGATGATGGCGGTGCTGATGCCACTGCTGGCCGCCACCGCGTATTACGCATGGAAGCAGATGCTGCGCGATGCCGGCGATGCGGCATCGCCTGCGCAAGCGCCGGCATCGCACATCGAAGTCTGATCGACGTCAGTCGGCCGCTTTGGGCGTCACCCACTTCGCCGCGAGGATGCCCAGCTCGTACAGGCCGCACATCGGGATCGCCAGCAGCAGTTGCGAGACCACGTCCGGCGGTGTGATGACCGCGGCCAGCACGAAGATGCCGACGATGGCGTAGCCGCGCGCTTCCTTCAATTGCTTCGGCGTCACCCAGCCCAGCAGCACCAGGATCACCAGCGCCACCGGCAGCTCGAAGCTGGCACCGAAGGCCAGGAAGATCACCACCACGAAGTCGAGATAGGCGTTGGCATCGGGCGTGATCGCCACTGCCGCCGGGCTGAACTTGACCAGGAAACCGAACACGCTGGGCAGCACGATGAAATACGCGAACGCGCAGCCGGTGTAGAACAAGGCCACCGACGAGGCCAGCAGCGGCAGCGCCAGTTTCTTCTCGCGCTGGTACAGGCCCGGCGCGACAAAGGCCCAGGCTTGGTACAGCACCCACGGCATCGCCACGAACACGGCGATGAAGAAGGTCAGCTTCAGTGGTGCGAAGAATGCGCCGGCAGGATTGAGCGCGATGAAGTGCTGGCCTTCGGGCAGGCGCGCGACCAGCGGCGCGGCCAGGGTGTCGTACAGCCTGCGGGTGAATGGCATCAGCGCCAGCAGCGCAACGCCGACGCCCATCAGCGCGCGCACCAAGCGCATGCGCAATTCGACCAGGTGCTCGATCAGGCCGCTTTCGGCATCGGGATTGGGAGTGGCGTTGTTCATGGCCGGGCCTTGTCTTGCGGCGCGGCGAACAGGTCAGGCTGCACGTCGTCTTGCGGGGCTGCGGGCGGGGGTTCGGCAGGCAATTCGGCCTGCGGCTCAGCGGGTGCATCTTCTGCGTTTGCGATGGGCGCTTCGTCTGCGACTTCGACGGCCGCTTCGCTGCTGGTGGTTTCGGCGGGAGCTTCCAGCACGCCGGCTTTTGCTGCCTCGGCCATCGGTTCGCCCAGCTGCGTGACACTTTCCTTCACTGCTTCCTGCGCCTGCGTCAGTTCGCGCTGCACTTGCGCGCCGGCTTCCCGCACGCTGCGCTTGACCTGGTCGGCCACGTCCTGCGCCTCGCGCAGGCTGCTCTTGAGTTCTTCGGCGGCCAGTTCGCGCTCCAGCTCACCTTTCACCGAATCCCATTGCGCGCGCGCGCGGCGCACCCACAGGCCGGCGAAGCGCGCAGCCTTGGGCAGGCGCTCGGGGCCGAGCACCACCAAGGCCACCACGGCGATGACCAGCAGTTCGGTGAAACCGATATCGAACATGGCGCGCGGCAGCCGCGCTTACGACGCGTTGCGGTCGTGCTCTTTCGAGGCGCTGTCCGCGTTGTCACGCGACTGGTCGCCCAGCTGGCCGGGCTTGTCGTCCTCGCCCTTCACGCCTTTCTTGAATTCGTTGACCGCCTTGCCCAGATCCTTCGCGCCGCTGGTCAGGCGCTTGGTGCCGAAGATCAACAACACGATGACCAGGACGATGACCCAGTGCCAGATACTGAAACTACCCATGATGTGGTTCGCCGTGGTTCAAGTGTGGGGCGGAAAGAATAGCGCGAAGGGCAGGGTGAGGGAAAAGCACCTTGTTCGGGCTCGTTCATGCCCGGCTGCACGGGAAGCGCCTTGCAACGGACGCATGTCCGGTCATGACGGGCGAAAGCCTTGCAAGGACAAAGCCCTCACAACGACTCGGACTTGACCCCGCCGTCGTCATCCACCGGCTGGAAGCCCTGGGTGGGCTGGGTTTCAGCTCCGGTGCCCGCCGGTTGCGGCGAGGCCATCGGCGCACCGGTCTTGACCACCGGCTGCGCCGGGCGGGCGCTTTCGCCGCGGTTGGCGCGGGCGGTGGCGGTGGCTTCTTCCAGTTCATCGCGGAAACCGACCACCGCATTGGACGGCGCGCCGGCGCGGCTTTCGAAGATGGCGCGGGGGGTGGAGTTGGCGCCATAGACGGCGGCGTTGGCTTCGTGGTCGATCTGCAGCACCGCGCCATCCAGCGCCACGCCGGCAAACAGGCCGCGCGCGCGCGACCACGACCAGATCTCGGCCTTCAGCTGGCCGTCGGTGGCGGCGGCGGCATTGCGCCCGACCGGGCCGGCGGCGACGCCGGCATCGGCACCGAGAGTGAACTTGCCATTGACGATGGAATCCAGCGAGCGATCATTGCGGAACACCAGCACCACATCGGAGGACTGCACGCCGGCCTGGAAGCCGATGCTGCCACCGGTCAGCTTGACGAACACCGGCTGCGACCACGCGCCGTCGGCGTTCTTCACCGACATCAGGCCATGGCCGCGACGGCCGCCCAGCACCAACCCGGCCTTGATCGTGTCGGGGATGACGATGATCGCGCGGCCTTCGTCCAGCAGCTTGTCGGGGATCGAGTTCTCGGGAATTTTCTGCACTTCCTTGAGCACGCGCACGGCGTTGCCGGCGCGCTGGTCTTCGGCTTGCCCGGCCTGCGCCTGCGCGGCAACGGCCAGCAACACGGCCAGGGAAAGGGCGATGCGGCGTGCACCACCGCGATGTGTACCACTCATGCGGGAATCTCCACGGGTGAATGTTGCCGAGGATGGCGCGGAGGCAATGAATCGGCGCTGAGGCGATGCCGGATTCTGCGACAATCCCATCCATGCCGAATGCGAAAGAAACCGCCCTGCTGATCGTCAACCTGGGCACGCCCGCCGAACCAACCCCCAAAGCCGTGCGGCGCTATCTGGCCGAATTCCTCGGCGATCCGCGCGTGGTGTCGATTCCGCGGCTGCTGTGGCTGCCGCTGCTGCACGGCCTGGTGCTGCCGCTGCGCGCCGCCCGTTCGGCGGAAAAGTACGCCAAGGTCTGGCTGCCGCAAGGCTCGCCGCTGGCGGTGTACACGCAACGCCTGGCCGAAGCAGTGCAGGCGCGCCTGCCCCACTGGCATGTGCTGCATGCGATGCGCTATGGCGAACCGGCGCTGGCCCCGGCCCTGCAACAACTGCGCGAACTACGCGCGCAGGAAATCGTGCTGCTGCCGCTGTATCCGCAATATTCGACCACCACCACCGCCTCGGTGATCGATCGCGTGCGCGCACTGGCCGGCGGCCTGAACCTGCGCATCATCGACGACTATTCCTGCGACCCCGGCTGGATTGCCACGGTGGCCGATTCGATCCGCGACTGGCGCGCGCAGCATGGCGCGGGCGAACAGTTGCTGTTCTCCTTCCACGGCCTGCCGCAGCGCGTGGCCGACAACGGCGATCCGTATCCGCAGCGCTGCGAAACCAGCGCCGCCGCGATTGCCGCCGCGCTGGGCCTGCGCCGCGACGAATGGACGCTGTGCTACCAGTCGCGCTTCGGCCGCGAACGCTGGCTGGAACCGTCCACCGATGCCACCTTGTCCGCGCTGGCTTCGCGCCGCGTGCGCAAGGTCGATGTGGTCTGCCCCGGCTTTGCCACCGACTGCCTGGAAACGCTGGAGGAAGTGGCGATGTTCTACGCGCAGGGCTATGAAAAACTCGGCGGGCAACTGCGCTACATCCCCTGCCTCAACGACAGCCCCGCACATGCCGATGCGCTAGCGGCGCTGGCGCTGCGTGCGCGGGTTTGAAATGAGTAGAGCGGATCATGACCCGCCAAATCCGCAGATGCATTCCGGCGACGGCTGACGGATCAAGACCTGCCCTACTCGCTACATGCCACCAAGTACGGTGAAAAGGAGGATGGCAAGCGAGGCAAGCCAAGAGATGCCTACGTAGAATTTAAGCTCTTGGGCCGTCAATGATGCGGCGAAAAAGTCGAAGATGAAGAAGGATTTCCAACCTTCCAGCGTATCTGCGCCATCCATGAAGATGACCCAGAAACAAAAGGCGGAGTAGAGAGCGAAAGCCAAGTAGATCATCGATCCTCCAAGATCTTCATATACCACTTGGTGCAGTTCAGACAGACTCTAGTCCGCCGTCGCCAGCGCCGCCTGCCGCTGGCGCAGTTCCGCATACACCGGATCGGTATCCGGGTGCGTGCCATGCCATTGCGCGAAGGCTTCGGCCGCCTGTTCCACCAGCATGCCGAGGCCGTCGATCACGTCGCGGCAGCCGGCCGCGCGCGCCCAGGCCAGGAACGGAATCGCCGCTTCGCCGTAGTTCAAATCCACCGCCGCCGTGCGTGCGGCGGTCAGCGAGAACGGCAACTCGAACGCCTGCCCGCCATTGCCGCGCGCGGCGGAAGTCGCGTTGACGATCAGTCCGAATTCACCCAGTGCGCGCAGGTCGTCCCAGTTGCGCGAATGCGCGCGCGCCGGCTGATCCAGCGCGTCCTGCAGCGCATCGGCCTTGGCCGGCGTGCGGTTGACGATGATCAGTTCGGCAATGCCGGCATCGAGCAAGGCCGGCGCCACGCCGCGCGCCGCACCGCCGGCACCGAGCAGCAACACGCGGCGGTCGCGCAAATCCAGTCCATGACGACCGGTGAGGTCGCGCACCAGGCCGGCGCCATCGGTGTTGTCGCCGTGCCATTGGCCATCGTTCCAGCTCAAGGTGTTGACTGCACCGGCGCCGCGCGCACGTTCGCTCAAGGTCGAACACAGCGCGAACGCGGCTTCCTTCAACGGCAAGGTCACGTTGCAACCCGCGCCACCGCTGGCTACGAAACGTTCCAGCGCGGCGGCAAAGTCTTCCGGCGCGGCATCGATGGCGGTGTATTCCAGCGCAATGCCCAGCTGCTGCCCGAACGCGGTGTGGATCCGCGGCGACAGCGAATGCGAAATGGGATGGCCGAAGACGGCGTAACGTTTCATGCAAACCTCCGGTTTTGCGGGCGTGCCACCATTGTTCCTGCAATCTCGACAAGGCGCAAAGCGCGCCGGTGCATCACTCGCGCAGCCAGCGCGCCGCAGCCAGCGCGTAATAGGTCAGCACGCCATCGGCACCGGCACGCTTGAACGCCGTCAGCGCCTCCAACGCACACGCCTTCTCGTCCAGCCAGCCGTTCTGCGCAGCGGCCTTCAACATCGCGTACTCGCCACTGACCTGATACGCATAGGTCGGCACGCCGAAGGCATCCTTGACCCGGCGGATCACGTCCAGGTACGGCAAGCCCGGTTTGACCATCACCATGTCCGCGCCTTCCTCGATATCCAGCGCGACTTCGCGCAACGCCTCGTCGGAATTGGCCGGATCCATCTGATACGTGAACTTGTTGCCCTTGCCCAGGTTGCCGGCGCTGCCCACCGCACTGCGGAACGGGCCATAGAAGGCGCTGGCGTACTTGGCCGCGTAGGACAGGATGCGCGTGTTGACGTAACCGTTCGCCTCCAGCGCACCACGGATCGCGCCGATGCGGCCGTCCATCATGTCGCTGGGCGAGAGGATGTCCACGCCGGCAGCCGCATGCGCCAGCGATTGCTTGACCAGCGCCTCGATGGTGTCGTCGTTGAGGATGTAGCCGTCCTCGTCGATCAGGCCGTCCTGGCCGTGCGTGGTATACGGGTCCAGCGCCTGGTCAGTCATCACGCCCAGCTCGGGAAACGCGATTTCAGCGCGCGGATCGCACGCGGGATGATGCCGTTCTCGTCCCACGCGATGCGGCCATCGGCGGTCTTGGCATCGGGATCGGGCACGCCGAACAGGTCGAGCACCGGCACGCGCAGTTCCAGTGCCTGTTCGGCCACTTTCAGCAGTTCGTCGATGGACAAACGCTCGACGCCGGGCATCGACGCCACCGGCTCGCGGCCGGGCTTGTCGTGCACGAACACCGGATAGATCAGGTCGTTGGCGGTCAGCACGTTCTCGCGCATCAGGCGCCGCGAGAAATCATCGCGGCGCATGCGGCGCGGACGGGTGTAGGGGTAGGCCATGTCAGATGATGCCGCCGCCGATGCTCAGCCGCATGATCGCGACAATGATGACGATGCCGTTGATCAGCAACCCCGCCTTGGCGCGGCCGGTTTTTTCCTTGCGGGTGAACAGGTAGCCGATCGCGGCGATGATCGCGCCGACGGCGGCGAACGCGACGAGGAACCAGTTCATCCAGCCCAGCAACGGCACCAGTGCCAGGATCATCCACAGCATCGCGACGATGCCCCACAGCAGGCTGATCAAGCCCATTGCACTTCTCCAGTCAGGTCAGGCGGCCATTATGACGCCGCGCGCCCGACCCCGTGCATGCCCTCGATTTCCACCATCAACTCGCGCCGGCAGACGTCGCCGTGCAGCAACAGCAGTGGCACGTCGCTGCCGAGGCGATCACGCAACCTGCTTTGCACCTGCGCCGCATGTGCCGGATCCGGCAGGTAGGCCTTGAGCCGGGTGCTGGCGCCCCATCGCGGCGGCAGGCCGGGCCGCTGCGCGCGGGCGGCGGCAAGCAGGTGGTCGAGGTTGGCCAGGGTTTCGTCGAGCTGCGCGTCCAGCGAACCGGCATGCCGCGAGGCGTGGCCAACGATGCTGGCGGTGCCGGAAACCAGCAGCGGCACGGCCGGTGACGGCGGCAGCAGTGCACGGGCAAAGCTGGGCGATTGCGGGCCGTATTGGCGCGGGTAGCGCCAGGCGCTGGTCTGGCGCGGGTTTTCCAGTGGCGTGCCGGGTTGGCGTGCGGCCAGCCAATAGACCTGCAGGACCTGCGTGCCGCTGCGCGTACCGATCGCGGTCGCAGCCGGCAGCGCGGCGGTATCGACCGCGCCAAGACCGCGCACGCGGCCGATGCAGAATTGGCGATAACGCTCGTCGTCGCCTTCGCCTTCGGTGATGCGATCGAAGTAGTTCCAGATCCGCAGCAGGTGCGGGTAGCCGCTGCGTTGCCAGAACGCGGCGGCCTGCGCGTAGGCGCGCGCGCTGGCGGCAAGCATGTCGGCCACGTCAATGCCGTGCAGTTGCAGCGCGCCGAATTGCAGCGCGCCGTCTTCGGCATGGGCGATGCCGGCATCCATGCCATGCGCGACCGGGCCGGACGTGTGCCAAGTTTCCAGCATCGGCACGCCCAGCGGCGACAGTGGCACGCGCAGGAAGCGTGGATCGTCACGGGACGGCGCGGCATCGCCAAAGGCGAATGCCGCCAGCGTATCGGGCTGTGCCAAGGCGGCATCCAGCGTGTCCATGCTGGTGTATTCCACCGCCAGTCGCGGGGCGCGGGGCGGGGAATCGGGCAAGGCGGCGCTCATGCGGTGGTGCGGCTGCGAATCACGGTGGCAGATGATAGCCTGCGCGGAATTGACCGCCGTCGCAGGTCGGTTCGCGTTCATCCGTTCCGGCGGAAGATGCCGGAATCCAGAAGGGGAGTGCCATCATGAAAACCCGTTTCATCGCATTCGCAATGTTCACCGTCCTGTTGGCCTCCTGCGCCGGCACCACCAAGGTCATGCTGGGCCAGGCACGGCCGCCGGTGGACCCGTCGGTGGTGCAGATCTACAACTCGGTGCCGCCGGGCGCGGTGCAGATCGCACAGCTGGAATCCACCAGCGGGGCAGGCTTCGGCGGCCAGGGCCAGACCGATGCGGTGGTGGCGCGGCTCAAGCGCGAAGCCGCCGCACTGGGTGCCAATGGCGTGGTGCTGCTGGGCGTGGGCTCGCAGTCTTCCGGCGGCGGCATGTCGGTCGGCGGCGGCAGTTTTGGTGGCCATGGCGGCGGCGGCATCAGCATTGGCATCCCGACCACCAAGAAGCAGGCCGCCGGCGTGGCGATCTGGGTACCTGCAGGGGCTGCGCAGACGGCATCGGAACCGACGCCGTAAGCTTTTCCGAACGTCATCCCTGCCTGCGCCGGGATGACAAGCAATAGCGCACCAAGCACAAGCGCAAGAAGGGCGCAAAGGACTCTTTTTCTTTTGCGCCCTTTTTCGTTCCTTGCGAACAACGGCTTCGCGGTTGCCCCTGCCACAAGTCATGTTCGGCCCGCCGCGCGCAGCGGTTAGCATGGGTCTTTTCACAATGATGGAAGGCCCATGGCTGGCAAATTCGGAACCCCGGCGCGATTGAGCGCCGTTGCATTGGCAGGATTGATCGCGCTGCCCGCACTCGCGCAGACTGGCGCAATGCTGACCGTCACCGATTACGACCGCGCCGCGAAATTCATCGCGCAGAACGCCAATCCGCTGGTTGATCATGCGGTCGAAAAGGCCACATGGCTGGATGCGAACCGCTTCTGGTATCGCGACCACGATGCAACCGGCGACCATTTCCGGATATTCGATGCCACCACCGGCAAGGCCATACCGGCCTTCGACCACGCCGCGTTGGCGAAGGCATTGGGCAAGGCCAATGGCAAACCGGCCACGGCCGAAAAACTGCCGGTTTCCGCGCTGAAGTTGCTGGACGATGGCCGCGTGGAAGTCACCGCCGCGGCCGGTCGCTTCGCCTGCAAGGGCAAGACCTGCACGGCGCAGCCCAAAGTGGAAAAACAGAAGGAACCCGGCGTCGCCTCGCCCGACGGCAAGCGCGAAGCCTTCATCCGCGACTGGAACCTGTGGGTGCGCGACATCGCCAGCGGCACGGAAACGCAACTGACCACCGATGGCGTCGCCGATTACGGCTACGCCACCGACAACGCCGGCTGGCAGCACAGCGACAAGGCGGTGCTGTTGTGGTCGCCGGATTCAAGCAAGATCGCCACCTTTCAGCAGGACCAGCGCAAGGTCGCCGACATGGTGCTGGTCAAGACCAATGTTGGCGCGCCGGTGGTCGAGCGCTGGAAGTACCCGGTGGCCGGTGCCGAACACGTGATCATGATCGAGCGCGTGGTGATCGACGTGGCCGCCAAGCAAGTGCTGCGGCTGAAGACGCCAGCGGATTTCCACCGTTCCACCTGCAGCGACGACATCGTTTGCGACGACGGTTGGGAAGACGTGCAATGGGCGAAGGATGGCAAGAGCCTGGCCTTCGTCAGTACCGATCGCGGCCACAAGTCGGCGACCTTGCGCGTGGCCGACGTGGCAACCGGCAAAGTGCGCGAGGTGTTCACCGAAACCGTCGCCACCCAGTTCCAGAGCAATACGGCGATGTCCACGGTGGCGTGGCGCTATCTGCCGGAAAGCGATGAATTCCTGTGGTATTCGCAGAAATCCGACTGGGGCCATCTGTACCTGCATGACCTGCAAACCGGCAAGCAGAAGCGCCAGCTCACCGCCGGCGAATGGAACGTCGATGGCATCGCACGCCTTGACGAGAAAACCCGCACGCTGTGGCTGGTCGGCAATGGCCGCGAGCCGGGCAACCCGTATTGGAAACACCTCTACAAAGTGTCGATGGATGGTGGCGAAGCGACGTTGCTGACGCCGGAATCCGCCGACCACGCCATCACGTTGTCGCAGGATGGCACCTGGTTCGTCGATGCGTATTCGACCACCGCGCAGCCGACGGTGACGGTGTTGCGTTCGGCCGATGATGGCGCGGTGAAACACGAGATCTCCCGCGCCGATGTTTCGCGCCTGCAAGCCATCGGCTGGCAGCCGGCCGAAGAAATCACGGTCAAGGCACGCGACGGCAAGACGGATTTGTATGGCTTGATGGTCAAACCGGCCAACCTGGACCCGGCGAAAAAGTATCCGGTGATCGTTTACATCTATCCCGGCCCGCAGGTCGGTTCGGTCAGCAATTACCGCTTCAATCCGGTGTTCCGCGATGGCCACGCGCTGGCGCAACTGGGTTTCGTGTTCATCGGCATCGACGGCATGGGCACGCCGTGGCGCAGCAAGACCTTCCAGGACGTGCCCTACGGCAACATGGCCGACAACACTCTGCCCGACCAGATCGCGGCGTTGAAGCAACTGGGCGAAAAATATCCGTGGTTCGACACCACCCGCGTCGGCATGTGGGGCCACAGCGGCGGCGGCAATGCCACCGCGACGGCGATGTTCCGCTACCCGGAAACCTTCAAGGTCGGCTGGTCCGAAAGCGGCAACCACGACAACCTCGGCTACGAGGACGACTGGGCCGAGCGCTACCACGGACTGCTTGAGAAGAAGGATGATGGCAGCGACAACTACACCGGTCAGGACAACGCATCGCTTGCCAAGAATTTGCAAGGCAAGCTGATGCTGGTGCACGGCACCCTGGACGACAACGTGCCGCCGTACCTGAGCCTGCTGGTCGCCGATGCACTGATCAAGGCGAACAAGGATTTCGACCTGCTGATGATCCCCAACGCCCGCCACGGTTATGGTCTGGGCGCGACCAACCAGTACGTGACGCGCCGCCGCTGGGATTACTTCGTGCAACACCTGCTGGGCGCAACGCCGCCGGTGAATTACGAGTTGAAGGTGGGAAAACCCTGATTCCGTTTTTGGCTCGTCATGGCCAGCATGACGAGCCAACGCAATGCCCGGCCGAGCCGAATTCCGCTACTGCGCGCACTCCAGCTTGTGCTGGAAATCCGTCGCAGCGGCCACTTCGGCCAGTGACAGGTCGAAGCCGGCGCTGGACTTGATCTCGAACGGGATGTCCAGCTTGCCGGTGTCGGCACCTGCGCTGCGCAGGCATTTCAGCGGCACGCCGAAGCGCAGCCATTCGCCACGCGGCAAAGCAGCCAGCGCATCGCCGATCTGCAGCACAGCCGGTTGGGTTTCGCCGCTGCGGGCGGACAGTTCCACCTTGCCATCGGCTGGCAGGGCATCCACGCGCAAGGTGGTGACCAGCAACACGTCGCCGTTGGTTTCACGCGACAGGTCGATCGGTGCGGTCGATTGCAGCACGGCGCGGGCCGGGCCGGTCCAGTGCAGGCGGCGTGCGCCTTCCTGCACCTGGTAGTTGATCGCTTCCAGCGTGAGGTTGCCGTCGCGGGTTTGTGCCTGCGGGCCATCGACGGTGATCGGTGCACCGACGTCGCTGGTCAGCGACAGGCGCAGGCCGGCGGCGGCGACACCACGGGCCAGGTACACGCCCGGCGCGCTGGTCAGGTCGCCCAGGCCGGAATCCTCGGACAATTTGGCCAGCTTGCCGCTGTCGGCATAACGCAGGCCGTAGCCGAAGGCGAACAGCGGGTCGTAGCCAGCCTGGCCGATGTTGTTGGCGTACTGGTCGGCACGCTTGGGCCAGGAGAAGCTCAGCTTGCCGCGGAAGTCGTGTTGCGGCTTGCCATCGGCGCCGCGCAGCAGCACGTCGGCCACGCCCGCGCCTTCGGAGCCGGGCAGCCATGCGGCGACGAAGGCATCGGAGGCGTTGATCTCGCGATTCATCCACAGCGGCCGGCCGCTGAGGAACACCGCCACCACCGGGATGCCTTCGGCCTTCAGGCGCTTGAGCAGATCCAGGTCGTCGCTGCGGCCGGACTTGTACAGCAGGTTGGGCAGGTCGCCCTGGAATTCGGCATAGGGCTCTTCGCCGAACACCACGATGGCCGCGTCGGGCCTGCTCTTGTACTTGCCGTCGACGGCCAACTCCGCCTTGCCGCCGGCCGCTTCGACCTGCGCTTTCAAGCCTTCCCAGATCGTGTCGGCATTGGGGAAGTCGGCACGGGTAGTGCCGGTGCCCTGCCAGCTCAGCGTCCAGCCGCCGGCCTGCTTGCCAATGTTGTCGGCTCCATCGCCGGCCACCAGCAGTTTCTTCTTCGGGTTCAGCGGCAGCACGCCGCCCTGGTTCTTCAGCAGCACCAGCGATTCGCGCACGGCCTGGCGGGCGACGGCGCGGTGTTCGGGCGAACCCAGCAACTCGTACTTGCCACCCAAGGCACGCTGCGAAGGCTTCGGCTTTTCAAACAGGCCCATCAGGAACTTCACCCGCAAGATGCGCCGCACCGCATCGTCCAGCCGTGCCATCGGCAACGTGCCGTCCTTGACGTGCTTGACCGTCGTTTCGTACAGGCCCTTCCAGCTGTCCGGGGCCATCGCCAGGTCCAGGCCGGCGTTGAAAGTAGCCGCGCAATCGGTGGCGGTGCAGCCGTCGATCAGCGCATGGCCGTTCCAGTCGCCGACGATGAAACCGCCGAAATTCATCCGCCCTTTCAGCACGTCGGTCAGCAGCGGTCTGTGCCCGTGCATGCGCACGCCGTGGAAGCTGTTGAACGAGGCCATCACCGATTGCGCGCCGACGGCCACGCCGGTGGTGTAGCCGGCGGCATGAATGTCGCGCAGTTCCGCTTCGCTGATTTCGGTGTCGCCCTGGTCCTTGCCACCAGTGGTGCCGCCGTCGCCGAGGAAGTGCTTGATCGTGGTCATCACCCGTTCGTCGCCGAGGTATTCCGGCGTGCCTGGTTTGCCCTGCAAGCCTTCGGCCATCGCCGGGGCAAAGCTGGCGACCACGTCCGGGCTCTCCGAATAGCCTTCGTAGCTGCGGCCCCAGCGGTCATCGCGCGGCACCGCGACGGTCGGGGCGAAAGTCCATTCCATGCCAGTAACGCGGGTTTCGATCGCGGTGATGCGGCCGATCTGGCGGATCAGCTCGGCATTGCGGGTGGCACCCAGGCCGATGTTGTGCGGGAACAGGGTCGCGCCGACGATGTTGCTCTGCCCGTGCACCGCGTCGATGCCCCAGATCACCGGGATGGCCTTGCCGCCTTGCGAGGTGTCCATCGATGCTTCCCAGAATTCATCGGCTAGCGCCAGCCAGTCGGCAGCCGGCGCGTTGTACTTGCCACCGGGGTCTGAACTGCCGCCAGCCAGGATCGAACCCAGCCGGTACTTGCGCACGTCTTCCGGGGTGATGCTGGCGATGTCGCCCTGCACGATCTGGCCGACCTTTTCCTCCACGGTCAGGGTGGCCAGCAATTCGTCGATGCGTTTTTCCAGCGCCGGATCCTGGGCCAGCGGCCAAGCGACCTGCGGCCATTGCGCCGGGTCGATGTTGCCGGTGCCACCGTTGGCGGCAGCAGCAAATGAGATTGGCGTAGCGACCAGCGCGAGGGCCATCGCGGCCGGCAACAGGCCACGGACAAGGCCGCGCGGGATGAGGCGGGAGGAAGAATTGCGGCGGGAAAAGGCCATGTGGGCATCCTGTTCACGGGTGGAATGCGGCAACGCGCAATGACAGCGTTGTCAAACCACCGGAGAATAACCCGTCACCCCGCACGATGCTTGCTGCATAGCGGCAAGCACGGCCCGCATGGCATCGCGGGCCACCCCTTTTCCCACCCCTTTTGCCGCGCACATGCACGACGACACACCCGACAAAGGCACGCCTGACAAAAGCGCGCCCGACCAGCCACGGCATCCGGCAAAATCGCCCGCGTCATTGCGAACGCGGGGAAACGGCGGCATGCGGGTACGAATCGAGGAGGTTGCCGCCGTGGCGGGCGTGTCGATGAAGACCGTCTCGCGCGTGCTCAACCACGAGCCCAATGTATCCGACGCCACCCGCCAGGCGGTCCAGGCGGCGGTGGAAAAACTGCAATACCGCCCGCACCCTTCCGCGCGCACCCTGGCCGGCAACCGCTCCTACCTGGTGGCGATGCTGTACGACAACCCGTCCAGCAACTACCTGATGGAAGTGCAGTTGGGCGTGCTGGACGCCTGCCAGGCGCAGCACTACCACCTGTTGCTGGCACCGCTGATGTATGACGCCAAGGACATCGTCGCCCAGGCCGAAGCGTTGATCGTGCAATCGCAACTGGATGGCGTGGTGCTGACCCCGCCGCTGACCGACGACGACGCCCTGCTGCAGCGGCTGGACGAACTGGGCATTCCCTGCGCCAGCATTTCTCCGAAGGAAGACCACCGTCGCATCGGCGTAGTCGTTGACGAACGCAGCGCCGTGCGCGAGATGGTGGCGCACCTGGTCGCACTCGGTCATCGCCGCATCGCCCACATCAAGGGCCACGCCGCGCACGGTGCCAGCGACTGGCGGTTGGCCGGCTATCGCGACGGATTGAAGGATGCCGGCCTGCCCGACGACCCGGCACTGGTGGTCGATGGCGAGTTCTCGCATCAATCCGGCTTCGCCGCCGCCAACAAGCTGCTCGGCCTGCCGCAACCGCCGACCGCGATCATCGCCGCCAACGACGACATGGCCGCCGGCGCGATCTGCGCGATCTTCGAGCGCAGCCTGTCGGTGCCACAGGACATCTCGGTTTGCGGCTTCGACGACACCCCGATCTCGCGGCAGATCCATCCCGCCCTGACCACCGTGCGCCAGCCCACCCGCGACATGGGCCGGCTGGCCGCGCAGGAACTGCTGAAGGAAATCCGCCAGCGCGGCAGCGGCCGCATCGTGGAGGTCGCCTACGCACTGCAACCGCGCAAATCCACCGGGCCGGCGGCGGAATCCTGATCGCCAGCCGGACACGACGGGAATCCGCATGCCACGCGCAGGTTAAAATGGCGACCATTCTTCCCTGAAGCCTCCCCCATGTCCGACAACCCCAACGCCTCCGTCCCGGTCAGCCTGCGTCCGCTGCCGGCGCTGATCTTCGCCTCGCGCTGGCTGCAATTGCCGCTGTACCTGGGCCTGATCGTCGCGCAGGGCGTGTATGTGGTGTTGTTCTTCAAGGAACTGTGGCACTTGGTCAGCCACGCCACTGAACTGACCGAACAACTGGTCATGCTCGGCGTGCTCGGCCTGATCGACGTGGTGATGATCTCCAACCTGCTGGTGATGGTGATCGTCGGCGGTTACGAAACCTTCGTCTCGCGCCTCAACCTGGAAGGCCACCCCGACCAGCCCGAATGGCTGAGCCACGTCAACGCCAGCGTGCTGAAGGTCAAGCTGGCGCTGAGCATCATCGGCATCTCCTCGATCCACCTGCTCAAGACCTTCATCGAAGTCGGCAGCCTCGGCATGCCGGACGTGAAGTACACCGAAACCGGCGTGATGTGGCAGACCATCATCCACTGCGTGTTCATCCTCTCGGCCATCGGCATTGCCTGGGCCGACCGGATCATGGAATCGCCGGCGAAGAAGCACTGACGGCATACGGAGAACCCCACGGACATGTGATCGACGCGATTTTCCTGCCGTCCCGGTGCGCCATTCATGGCAGCACTGGTCCTGTCTGCGCTTGCCGTGAAGGCGAGCGCATCGACGATGGAGAATCCCGTGTCCGATCCACGCATCCGCGTTCACGATCTTTCGTTTTCATGGCCCGATGGCACGCCCGTACTGTCCGGGCTGTCCTTCACCCTGGGCGCGGCGCGTAGCGGCCTGGTCGCGCCGAACGGTGCTGGCAAGAGCACCCTGCTGAAACTGCTGGCCGGGCAGTTGCCGCCGCAATCCGGCAGCATTGAAATCCACGGCAGGCTCGGCTATCTGCCGCAGCACCTGGTGTTGGACGGCAAAGCCCGCGTTGCCGACGTGCTCGGCATCGCCGCCCGGCTCGACGCACTGGAAGCCGTGCTGGCCGGCAGCGCCGCGCCTGCGCATTTCGACCTGATCGACGGCGATTGGGACCTGCGCGAACGCACCCTGGCCACGCTGGCACGTATGGGCCTGGGCGATATCGACTTGCAGCGCAAGCTGTCCAGTTTCAGCGGCGGCGAGGCGATGCTGCTGGCGCTGGCCGCGCAACTGCTGCGCGGCCCGGACGTGTTGCTGCTGGACGAACCAAGCAATCACCTCGACCGCAGCGCCCGCCAACGCTTGCGCGACATGCTGACGCAATGGCGCGGCTGCCTGCTCATCGCCAGCCACGACCGCGAATTGCTCGAAGGCATGGAGCAGATCTGCGAACTGGAACCTTCGCGGCTGCGCATTTTCGGCGGCGGCTATTCCGCCTGGCATGCGGCAGTCGAAACCGAGCGCGCAGCCAACGAACAGCGCCTGCGCAACCTGCGCAGCGAAGCCAGACGCGAACAACGCGACCGCCAGCAGGCCCGCGAGCGTGCCGACCGGCGCAACGCCAATGCCGCGCGCAACCTGGCCGATGCCGGCCTGCCGCGCATCGTCGCCGGCCTGCGCGCCAACGCCGCGCAAGTCTCCGCCGGCAAGGCCGACGAGGTGCATGCCGAGCGCCTGACCAACGTGCGCACGCAATTGAAGGAAGCCGCTGCCGTGCTGGACGAAGCAGACGCCTGGGATTTGTCATTGCCGGCCACGCGCGTGGCGCAAGATGCCGTGCTGTTCCATGGCGAAAACCTGCAGGTATTGCTTGACGGGCGCGAACTGTGGCCCGGCGGCGTGTCGTTGACGATTCGCGGGCCGGAGCGCATCGGCTTGCTCGGTGCCAATGGCAGCGGCAAATCCAGCCTGCTGCAAATCCTGGCCGGCGAGCGCGTGCCGCACTCCGGTGAGGTGCGACGCGGCGCGGGGCGCGTGGCCTTGCTGTCGCAACGCCTGGATTTGCTCGCAGTTGATGCATCGGTGGCCGACAACTTCGCCAGTCACGCACCGCAGATACCGGCGGCCGAGCGTTCCAACCTGCTGGCACGGCTGGGCTTTCGCGGCGCGCGCACGCAATTGCCGGTGTCCGCCTTGTCCGGCGGCGAGCGCCTGCGCGCGACGCTGGCCTGCGTGCTGCATGGCGAACCGCCGCCGCGCCTGTTGCTGCTGGACGAGCCCACCAACAATCTCGACTTGACCACCATCGCGCAATTGGAACAAGCCTTGCGCGCCTACCAGGGCGCGCTGGTCGTGGTCAGCCACGATGCGGCTTTTCTCGATGCCATCGGCCTGACCCGGCGCATGGAGCTCGGCGCGCACGGCCTGCGTGAATTGGCTTGCTAAACGAGTTTGCTGAAACGGGCCTGCTAAAATTCACGCAATGGACGTTTCCCACCTGCTCGACGGGCTGAACCCGGCCCAGCGCGAGGCCGTTTCCGCGCCGCCCGGTCATTACCTGGTGCTCGCCGGTGCCGGTTCCGGCAAGACCCGCGTGCTGACCCATCGCATCGCCTGGCTCAATGAAGTGCATGGCGTGCCGGTGCACGGCATCTTCGCGGTGACCTTCACCAACAAGGCTGCCGGCGAAATGCGCCACCGGCTGGATGCGCAGTTGCGCAACGGCATTCGCGGCTTGTGGGTCGGCACTTTCCACGGTTTGGCGCATCGCTTGCTGCGCCTGCATTTCAATGAGGCGAAATTGCCGGAAGGATTCCAGGTGCTGGACAGCGACGACCAGTTGCGCCTGGTCAAGCGGGTGGCGCAGCAACTGGAAATCGACGATGGCCGCTTCCCGCCGCGGCAGATCGCGTGGTGGATCAACGCACAGAAGGACGAAGGCCGCCGCCCACAGCACATCCAGCCGGAAAAACACGACGAATGGGGCAGCGTGATGCTGCGCTGCTATGCGCTGTACCAGGAACGCTGCGACCGCGCCGGACTGGTGGATTTCGCCGAGATCCTGCTGCGCGCACACGAACTGCTGCGCGACAACCCGGCCTTGCTCGCGCACTACCGCCAGCGTTTCGGTGAAATCCTCGTCGATGAATTCCAGGACACCAACAGCATCCAGTACGCCTTCGTGCGCGTGCTGGCCGGCGACAGTGGCCATGTATTCGTGGTCGGCGACGACGACCAGAGCATCTACGGCTGGCGCGGTGCCAAGGTCGAGAACATGCAGCAGTTCCTGCGCGATTTTCCCAATGCGCAGACCATTCGCCTGGAACAGAATTACCGATCCAGTGCGAACATACTCAACGCCGCCAATGCGGTGATCGCACACAACCCGGAACGCATCGGCAAGCAGTTGTGGACCGACGGCGGCGATGGCGAACCGATCGACCTGTACGCCGCCTACAACGAGATGGACGAAGCGCGCTACGTGGTCGAGCGAGCGCGCCAGTGGGTGCGCGACGGCGGCAGTTATCGTGATTTGGCCGTGCTCTACCGCAGCAACGCGCAAAGCCGCGCGCTGGAAGAATGCCTGCTGGCCGAGCAGGTGCCGTATCGCGTCTATGGCGGCATGCGCTTCTTCGAGCGCGCCGAAATCAAGGACACGCTGGCCTACCTGCGCCTGATTGCCAGTCGTGCCGACGATGCTGCATTCGAGCGCGCGGTCAACACGCCCACGCGCGGTATCGGCGAGCGCACGCTGGACGAAGTGCGCAAGCTGGCGCGTGCGCAATCGCTGCCGCTGTGGAGCGCGGCGAAAATCATGGCCACCGATACCGGTTTGCTGGCCGCGCGCGCACGCAATGCGTTGGGCGGATTCCTCACACTGATCGACACGCTGGACGATGAAGTGCGCGAGTTCGACCTGAAGGACAAGATCGACCACGTGCTGGCACGCAGCGGTCTGCGCGATTTCTACGCCAACGACAGCAAGGGCCGGCTGGATTCGGAATCGCGCATCGAAAACCTCGATGAATTGCTGTCCGTTGCCTCGCGCTTCGCCCGTCGCGAAGTGCCGCTGGACGATGAAATCGAACCGGAGGTTCGTACCAGCGAGCTGGTCGATTTCCTTTCCTACGCCGCGCTGGAAGCCGGCGAAGGCCAGGCCCAGGCCGACGAGGATGGCGTGCAGTTGATGACCCTGCATTCGGCCAAGGGCCTGGAATTCCCGCTGGTGTTCCTGGTCGGACTGGAAGATGGCTTGTTCCCCAGCAATCGTTCGCTGGAAGAAAGCGGGCGGCTGGAAGAAGAACGTCGCCTTGCTTACGTCGGCATCACCCGTGCGCGGCAGAAACTGGTGCTGACCTACGCCGAAGCGCGGCGCTTGCACGGCCAGGACATGTACGGCATCCCATCGCGCTTCCTGCGCGAGATCCCGCATCACCTGATCAACGAAGTACGCCCGCGCGTGCAGGTGGCACGCGGTTACTCTGCTCAACCGCAGCAGAATTTCGGCCATGCTTCATTGGTCGAAGCGCCGGCGATAAAACTCGGCAGCAACGTCAACCATCCCAAGTTCGGCGATGGCGTCGTCACCGGCTACGAAGGCAGCGGTGCGCATGCCCGCGTGCAGGTGCATTTCGCCGAGGAAGGCAGCAAGTGGCTGGTGCTGGCTTACGCGAACCTCAGTCCAGCATGAAATCCCGCTTCGTCATTCCCGTGAGGCGCTTTTCAACAGCCAAATGGCTGGTCGAGCGGGAATGACGAGCATCAATTGCTGCGCAACACCCGCATCTTCGCCCCGCGCTGCACGTTGAACATCTCCGCATAACGCAAGGTCGCGTTGGCGTGTTCGCGCATCAGCGCTTCGGCGCGGGCGGACTGGCCGCTGCGCATCGCATCGACGATGGCGTGGTGTTGCAGGTGGGCGAAGTTGAAGCGCGCCCATTCGCCGGCCAGGTTGTTGTCGTCGAAGGCCAACGCGCTGACCGAAGCGAATGGCAAATGGTTGTTGCGCGCCAGCGCGGTGGCGACCGCCGCATTGCCGCTGGCATCGAGGATGGCCTGGTGGAAGCGCATGTTGAGGTCGTGATAGACGGCCATTTCCTCGACGGTGACATGGCCCTTGGCGAACAAGGCATCGCCGCGATCCAAGCAGTCCTGCAGGACCGCCAGGGTTTCGGGATCCAGGCCCTTTTCGGTGGCCTGGCGCGCGGCCAGCCCTTCCAGCACGCCGCGTACTTCCACCGCATTGGCCAGGTCGTCCTCGCCCACCTGCGGAACCATGTAGCCGCGCGCGCCGCAGCGCACCAGCAGGCCTTCCTGCTCCAGCGTGCGGAAGGCAATGCGCACCGGCGTGCGGGAAATGCCAAGCATTTCAGTCACTTGCGTTTCGCGCAGGCGCTGGCCGGCGGGCAGTTGGCCGGCGGCGATCATCTTGCGCAGGGTGACCAGGACGTGCTGGCCGGGGCGGCTGGACATGGGGGAGGGCGGGTTCGGGGGTGCCGGTGATCATAACGGGCGGCGGGGCCAATGCGCTTATTGGATCCAATAAGCGGTTATTTAGATGATTATCATGCATAATCACCCCGCATTGAATCCAATCGCCATCCCTGGAGGGAAAGCCATGTTTCCGAAGAACGCTTGGTATGTCGCCTGCATGCCCGAGGAAGTCGCCGACAAACCGCTGGGCCGCAAGATCTGCGGCGAACGCATGGTGTTCTACCGCGACGGAGCAGGCACGGTGCATGCGCTGGACGATTTCTGCCCGCATCGCGGCGCGCCGCTGTCGCTGGGTTTCGTCAAGGACGGCAACCTCGTTTGCGGCTACCACGGCCTGGTGATGGGTTGCGAAGGCAAGGCGGTGTCGATGCCGGGCCAGCGCGTGCAGGGTTTCCCGTGCAATCGCGTGTATCCGGTGATCGAGCGTTACGGCTTCGTCTGGGTGTGGCCCGGCGATGCGGCGCAGGCCGATCCGGCCAAGCTGCAGCACTTGGCATGGGCCGAAAGCCCCGACTGGGCCTACGGCGGCGGGCTGTACCACATCAACTGCGATTACCGGCTGATGATCGACAACCTGATGGACCTCACCCACGAAACCTATGTGCACGCCAGCAGCATCGGCCAGAAGGAAATCGACGAAGCGCCGGTAAAGACACGCATGGAAAACGGCGAAGTCGTCACCAGCCGGCACATGGAAAACATCAGCGCTCCGCCGTTCTGGCAGATGGCGATGCGCGCCAACGGGCTGGACGACAACGCGCCGGTTGATCGCTGGCAGATCTGCCGCTTCAGTGCGCCCAGCCATGTGCTGATCGAAGTCGGCGTGGCGCTGGCCGGCAATGGCGGTTACAACGCGCCGGCCGAGCACAAGGCCAGCAGCATCGTGGTCGACTTCATCACCCCGGAAACCGAAACCTCGCACTGGTATTTCTGGGGGATGGCGCGCAACTTCAAGCCGGACGATGCGGCACTGACCGCAAGCATCCGCGAAGGCCAGGGCAAGATCTTTTCCGAAGACATGGAAATGCTGGAACGCCAGCAGCAGAACCTGCTCGACTACCCGCAGCGCGAACTGCTGAAGCTCAACATCGATGCCGGCGGCGTGCAGTCACGGCGCATCATCGACAGCCTGCTCGTTGCCGAGCAAAACGCCGGGGCCGGTACATGATCGAGCACAGGCTCGAGGTTCGCATCAGCGAAGTGCGCGACGAAGCCGACGGCATCCGCAGCTTTGAACTGCGCCGCGCCGACGGCCAGGCGTTGCCGGCCTTCGCTGCCGGCGCGCATGTCGATGTGCATTTGCCCAATGGCCTGATCCGCCAGTATTCGCTGTGCAACTCGCCACAGGAAAGCGACCGCTACCTGCTGGCCGTGCTGCACGAGCCCGAATCACGCGGCGGCTCCACCGCCATGCACGCGTTGCGCGCCGGCGACACGCTGCAGATCAGCGCGCCACGCAACCTGTTCGCGCTGGACGGCAGCGCAGCGCACAGCCTGCTGTTTGCCGGCGGCATCGGCATCACGCCGATTCTGGCGATGGCTGAGCAACTGGCCGTGCAAGGCAAACCCTTCGCCCTGCATTACAACGCACGCACCTCGCAGCGCGCCGCCTTCCTGCAACACCTTGCGCAGGTGCCGTGGCGCGAGCGCGTGCACCTGCATTTCGACGATGGTGCAGATGAGCAGAAACTCGACATGACCAGTGTGCTCGCCGCCGCGCCGGCCGGCACGCACCTGTATGTCTGCGGGCCGGGCGCGTACATGCAGCACGTGCTCGATGCGGGCTTGAGCGCCGGCTGGGCGGAAGCGCGCCTGCATCGCGAATACTTCACGGCCGCGCCGCTGCCCGCCAGCGCCGAAGACACCGCGTTCGAAGTGGAAATTTCCAGCAGCGGCGAAGTGTTCACCATCGAACCGGGCCGCAGCATCGCGCAAACCCTGGATGCCGCCGGCGTATTCGTGCCGGTGTCCTGCGAACAAGGCATCTGCGGCACCTGCCTGACCAACGTGCTGCAAGGCGAACCGGACCACCGCGACCAGTTCCTCACCGACATCGAACGCGCCCGCAACAATGAAATGCTGCTGTGCTGCTCGCGTTCGCGCAGTCCACGGCTGGTGCTGGATTTGTAGCAAATCCCCTCCCAGGCCAAGGGCGCTCGGCTAAACTCCCCGGGCCCAGTCACCGCCGGGGAGCGCATGACGCCCGAAGCCAAAGCCCGCCAACTGATCGACGCCAAGCTGGCTGCCGCCGGTTGGCAGGTGCAGGACATGAAGGCGCTGAACCTGGGTGCAGGCCCCGGCATCGCGGTGCGCGAATACCCCACCAATACCGGCCCGGCCGATTACGTGCTGTTCGTGGACAAGAAGCCCATCGGCATCATCGAGGCCAAGCGCGATAGCGCCGGCGAAACCCTGCGTGTGGCCGAAACCCAATCCGAGCGTTACGCCAGCGCCAGCCTGAAATATCTCGGCAACCGTCTGCCGCTGCGTTTCCTGTACGAGGCCACCGGCCAGATCATCCACTTCACCGATGCCGCCGACCCCGCGCCGCGTGCCCGCGAGTTGTTCCATTTCCTGCAACCGCACACGCTGGCGCAATGGGCCGCGCAGGCCGAAACCCTGCGTGCGCGCCTGCAACACATGCCGCCGCTGCCCACGCAAAACCTGCGCGACTGCCAAATCAACGCCGTCACCGGGCTGGAGCAATCGCTGGCGCACAACAAGCCGCGTGCGCTGATCCACATGGCCACCGGCGCGGGCAAGACCTTCACCGCCATCACCGCCGCATACCGCCTGCTCAAGTTCGGCGGTGCCAAGCGCATCCTGTTCCTGGTCGATACCCGCAACCTCGGCAAGCAGGCGCACCAGGAGTTCATGGCCTACACGCCACCGGACGATGGCCGCAAGTTCACCGAGCTGTACAACGTGCAGCGCCTGTCCAGCAGCCGCATCGACCCGCATGCGCAGGTGTGTATCTGCACCATCCAGCGCATGTATTCCATCCTCACCAATACCGAGCTGGCCGAAGACAACGAAGACGTTTCCGCTGGCGAAATCAACGCCGACGCCCTGCGCGAAAAGCTGGTGCAGTACAACCCTGCCGTGCCGGTGGAGCAGTTCGACTTCATCGTCATCGACGAATGCCACCGCAGCATCTACAACCTGTGGAAGCAGGTGCTGGACTACTTCGACGCCTTCCTCATCGGCCTCACCGCCACGCCGGACAAGCGCACCTACGGCTTCTTCAACCAGAACGTGGTGGCCGAATACAACTACGAGCAATCCGTGGTTGATGGCGTCAACGTCGGCTATGACGTGTACGAAATAGAAACCGAAATCACCCAGAAGGGCGCAAAGCTCGAAGCGCGTGAATGGGTGGACCACCGCGACCGCCAAACCCGCGCCAAACGCTGGGCGCAGACCGAAGACGACGTGGACTACAGCGCCAGCGAGCTGGACAAATCCGTGGTCAACCCCGACCAGATCCGCAGCGTGCTGCAGGCGATGAAGGACGCGGTGGAACAGCGCATCTTTCCCGAGCGCAGCGAAACACCCAAAACCCTGATCTTCGCCAAGACCGACAGCCACGCCGATGACATCATCCGCATTGCGCGTGAGGTCTATGGCCAAGGCAATGCCTTCTGCAAGAAAGTCACCTACCGCGCCGGCGTGGATGAGGCCGGCAACACCGTGCCCGGCGACGATGCCGACAGCGTGCTGGCCAGCTTTCGCAACGACTTCAACCCGCGCATCGCCGTCACCGTGGACATGATTGCCACCGGCACCGACGTGAAACCGCTGGAAGTGCTGCTGTTCATGCGCGACGTGCGCTCGCGCGGCTATTACGAACAAATGAAAGGCCGTGGCGTGCGCAGCCTGGATGAAGAAGGCTTGCGCAAGGTGTCAGGTTCCGCGCATGGCGCGAAATCGCGCTTCGTGCTGATCGACGCAGTGGGCGTGGAGAAATCGCTCAAGACCGAATCCCGCCCGCTGGAGCGCAAGCCCGGCGTCAGCCTGGATGCCTTGCTCAAAACCATCGCCGTCGGCGCACATGACGAAGACACCGTGCAAAGTCTCGGCAACCGGCTGGTGCGATTGGGCAAGCAACTGGACGACAAGGCACTGGCAAAGATCAAGCAGGCCGCCGGCGGCATTGGCCTGCACGATTTGGCGCGCAGCTTGGTGCAGGCCACCGACCCGGACCGCATCACTGCCGATGCACTGGATGCGGCGAAAGAAGCCGGCATCACCCGCAGCGCCGAAACGCTGACCGAGGGCGAACTGGCAGCCGCGAAACAAAAACGCATCGCCGCCGCCTGCGCCCCGTTCGATTCGCCCGAATTGCGCGACGCCATCGAAGGCGCACGCCGCGAGCGCGAGCAGATCATCGACACGCTCAATGCCGACAGCGTGGTGCGCAGCGAGTTTTCCGAACAAGCCCAGGCCAATGCCGAAGCCGCCGTGCGCAAGTTCGAGGATTACCTGCGCGAACACCGCGACGAAATTGCCGCGCTCGGCTTCTTCTACGACCAGCCCTATGCGCGCCGCGCGCTGACGCTGGAGATGATCGAAGACCTGCACGACGCGCTGCAACGCCCGCCACTGATGCTGACCAGCGAAAAACTGTGGAGCGCCTACGCCCGCGTGCGCGAGGACAAGGTGCGTGGCACCAGCCTGCGCCGGCAACTGGTGGACGTGGTGTCGCTTGTGCGTTTCGCCTTGGGTTTGGACGAAGAACTCGCGCCATTTTCCGACAACGTGGACAAGAAGTTTGCCGACTGGGTATGGCGGCACAACAGCCGCCGCACCACCGCCTTCACCCCCGAGCAGATGGACTGGCTGCGCCTGATGAAAGACCACATTGCCACCAGCCTGCGCATCGAACGCGACGACTTCGACTACGCCCAACTGGCTGGCAAAGGCGGCTTGCAGAAAGCGTGGACGGTGTTTGATGGGCAGTTGGATGGGCTGCTGGGAGAGTTGAATGAGGAGTTGGTGGCGTGAGTGAGTTGCCGCAGGGCTGGGCCGAGGTTGCGCTACGTGATGCGTGCACATCCATAGCGGATGGCGACCATCAAGCACCGCCGAAATCAGCAGATGGCATTCCTTTCATCACGATCAGTGCCATCAACGACGGCAAGTTACGACTGGATGATGCAACGCGATTCGTGCCGCAAACTTACTACGACGCATTGAAAGCGGAGCGAAAGGCACAACGCGGTGATGTGCTGGTTTCGGTAACGGGTTCCATCGGCATTGCCGCGCAAGTGGACACCGAGCGGGAGTTCGTGTTCCAGCGGCATATTGCGGTGCTCAGGCCAAATGCAGACAAGGTGGACAATCGCTTTTTGCATCTGCGCATGCAGGCGGATGACATCAAGCGGCAAGCACTTGATGTGGCGACGGGAACTGCGCAACTGACAGTTCCTCTGTCCGAACTTCGGCAGTTGCGTTTTGGCTTACCTCCCCGCGCCGAACAAACCCGCATCGTCGAAAAGCTCGAATCCCTGCTGGCCGACCTCGATGCCGGCGTGGCCGAACTCAAGGCCGCGCAACGCAAGCTGGCCCAATACCGCCAATCGCTGCTGAAAGCCGCCGTGGAAGGCGCACTCACCGCCGACTGGCGCGCTTCTTTTCGCTCGTCATTCCCGCGAAGGCGGGAATCCAGCGACTTTCAGCACGGAACAGCAAAGGCACTGGATTCCCGCCTTCGCGGGAATGACGACGTTGAAGAAACCGGCACGCAACTGCTCGCCCGTATCCTGCACGAACGCCGCACCCGCTTCGAGCAAAAGCACGGCCCCAGGAAGAAATACGTCGAACCCGCCGCGCCGGACACCTCGCAACTGCTCGCGCTGCCGGAGGGGTGGGCATGGGCGAGTGTTGAGCAAATTGGCGATGTAACAACGGGCTTCACTCCATCAACCTCCAATCCCGATTACTTCGGCGGCGATATTCCTTTTTTCAAACCGACTGACCTCGACGCAGGCTATGAACTGCACGATTTCAGAGATTCATTGACGGAGCTTGGAGCGGCGCAAGGGCGTTTGTTGCCCGCGAGCTCGGTGTTGGTGACGTGCATTGGCGCGACCATTGGCAAAACAGGCTTGGCTCGAGTGCCTTGCACTACCAATCAGCAAATCAACGCTGTTTCTCCTGCTGATGGCATTTGTCCCGAATACGTTTTCTTCGTGATGACCAGTCCGCTTGGACAGCATCAAATCATCAGCAACGCATCGGCAACCACACTGCCGATTCTCAACAAGTCCAAGTTCGAGAAATTGCCGGTTCCGCTGCCGCCGCTGGAAGAACAACACCAAATCCTCACCCAACTCGACACCGCCCTTGCCGCCTGCAAGCAACAGGAACACGCCATCACCCACGCCCTGCAACAAGCCGCCGCCCAGCGCCGCAACCTGCTGCGCGCTGCCTTCAGCGGCCAGCTTGTCCCCCAGGACCCCGCCGACGAACCGGCCAGCACCCTGCTGGCGCGGATTCGCGCGGGGCGGGAGGGAGTGGCCGGGGTGAACAAACGCGGCAGAAAGCTTGCAAAATCAACAAGATAGATGTTTGACAAACATTTCTTTGCTTGTATTATGCAAATCAAGAAAACTTGATTTGGCTTGATCTTATGCTGCAAGTCTCGGACAGCGAAATCATCCAGCGCCTGCGGGAGGAAAACCCGTGGTGGACGGCGGGCGTGGGCATCGACCGGGAATACGCGGATATGCCGCGCCGCGCTTATCTGCCCAATTTCTCCCGGCTGATCGACGGTAACGGCCCCAATCGCGCCGTGCTGCTGGTGGGGCCGCGCCGGGTCGGCAAGACGATCATGGTGTTCCATGCCATCGACCGCCTGCTGGGCGAGGGCGTGCCGGGCCGCGACATCCTGTACCTGTCGCTGGAAACGCCCACCTACTACGGGCAAAACCTGGACGCGCTGCTGCGCCGCTTCGTCAAGATGTTCGAGCGGCCGGCCGGCACGCCGCTGTATGTGTTCTTCGACGAAATCCAGTACCTGAAGGAATGGGAAGTCCACTTGAAGTCACTGGTGGACAGCCAGCGCGGCGTGCACATCGTGGCAACCGGCTCCGCTGCGGCGGCGCTGAAGCACAAGAGTGCCGAATCCGGCGCGGGGCGCTTCACCGAATTCGTGCTGCCGCCGCTGACGTTTTCGGAATACCTGCGTTTCACGGGTGCGGAAGACGAACTGATCGTGCAGGACAGCAGTGCCGCCGATGCGGCGCGGTTCCGTGCGCGCGACATCCACGGGCTGAACGATGCCTTCGTCAACTACATCAATTTTGGCGGTTATCCCGAGGCGGTTTTTTCCGAAGCCGTACGCCGCAACCCGCGCCGCTACATCAAGAGCGACATCATCGACAAGGTGCTGCTGCGCGACTTGCCCAGCCTGTACGGGATTTCCGACGTGCAGGAACTCAATGCGCTGTTCAACACGGTGGCTTACAACACGGCGCAGGAAATCAGCGTGGAAGATCTGTCCCAGTCCAGCGGCGTGAGCAAGCCCACCATCAACAAGTACCTGGACTATCTGGAAGCTGCCTTCCTCATCAAGCGCCTGCGTCGTGTTGATGAAAACGCGGCGCGCTTCCGCAAGGCGATGACGTTCAAGGTGTACCTGACCAACCCGACGATGCGCGCGGCCTTGTTTGCGCCCTTGCGCGCCGAGGATGCGGCCATTGGCCATCTGGTGGAAACGGCGGTGTTCAGCCAGTGGCTGCACAACGCCGATTACATCGATTCCCTGCACTACGCGCGCTGGAAAAAAGGTGAAGTCGATTTGGTCAGCCTGGATACACAGCAGAAGCCGCGCTTTGCCGTGGAGGTGAAGTGGGGCGACCGTGCGGTCGATGACGCGAAGGAGATCAAGGGATTGTTGGAGTTTGCGCGCACCCACAAGCTGACCCGGCGGCCATTGGTCACCACCCGCACGATCACCGCCATTCAGGACATGGGCGGCGTGCAGGTGGAATTTTCCCCCACCGCCTTGCACTGCTACACGGTAAGCCGCAACACGCTGGAGCGCCCGCGCTGATGAACACCTCCTCCCTCGTCCAGAAGCTCTGGAATTTCTGCCACACCCTGCGCGACGACGGGGTGGGTTATGGCGACTATCTGGAACAACTGACCTACCTGCTGTTCCTGAAGATGGCGCACGAGTATTCAGGCGAACCGTACAACCGCGACACCCATGTGCCGAAAAGCTGCGATTGGCCCAGCCTGTGCGGCAAGGTGGGCGAGCCGCTGGAGGCGCATTACCTGAAGGTGCTGCACCGGTTGGGCGAGGAGCCGGGGATGCTCGGCGCGATCTTCTTCAAGGCGCAGAACAAGATCCAGGACCCGGCCAAGCTGGCGCGGCTGGTGCAGATGATCGACGCGGAGAACTGGATCGGCCTGGGCACCGACGTGAAGGGCGACCTGTACGAGGGGCTGTTGCAGAAGAACGCCGAAGACACGAAAAGCGGCGCGGGCCAGTACTTCACCCCGCGCGTGCTGATCGAGGCGATGGTGGAATGCGTGCAGCCGCAGTCGGGCAAGACCATCGCCGACCCGGCTTGCGGCACCGGCGGGTTTTTCCTGGGTGCGTACAACTGGCTCACGCGTGAGGGCGCGAAGCTGGACAAGAAGCAGAAGGAATTCCTGCGCCACCAGACGTTCTTCGGCAACGAGATCGTGGCCGCCACGCGCCGGCTGTGCCTGATGAACCTGTTCCTGCACAACGTGGGCGACATGGACGGCGAGCCGACGGTGGCGCGCGCCGATGCGCTGATTGCAGCGCCCACGCAAACGGTGGACTACGTGCTGGCAAATCCGCCGTTCGGCAAGAAGTCCAGCATGACCATCACCAATGAGGATGGCGAGGAAGACCGCGACGCGCTGACCTACGAGCGCCAGGATTTCTGGCAAAGCACGTCGAACAAGCAGCTCAACTTCCTGCAGCACATCGTGTCGATGCTGAAAACGACAGGGCAGGCGGCGGTGGTGCTGCCGGACAACGTGCTGTTCGAAGGCGGAGCGGGCGAGAAGATCCGGCGCAAACTGCTGGAAACCTGCGACGTGCACACCCTGCTGCGGCTGCCGACCGGCATCTTCTACGCGCAAGGTGTGAAGGCGAACGTATTGTTCTTCGACAACAAGCCCAAGGACGGCAAGGTGCAGACACGCGGGGTGTGGATTTACGACCTGCGTACCAACAAGCATTTCACCTTGAAGACGCGGCAATTGCGGCGCGAGGACTTGCAGGATTTCATCAGCGCCTACAACCCGGCCAACCGGCACCAGCGCACGGAGTCCGAGCGTTTCCACTACTTCGATTACGAAGCACTGGTGGCGCGAGACAAGGCCAGTCTGGATATTTTCTGGCTAAAGGATGACAGCCTGGATGATCTGGACAATCTGCCTGCGCCGGAAGTGCTGGCGCAGGAGATCATCGAGCATCTGGAATCGGCGCTGGCGTCGTTTCGCGAGGTGGCAGCGGGGTTGCCGCGCTCGGGCTGAAGATCAGCCCGCCTCGTGCAGGAAGCCGCCGCTTTGGCGCTTCCACAAAGCCGCATACAAGCCACCTTGCGCCAGCAATTGATCATGCGTGCCTTGTTCGACGATGCGGCCCTTGTCCATCACGATCAGGCGGTCCATCGCCGCAATCGTTGACAGGCGGTGGGCGATGGCGATCACGGTCTTGCCCTGCATCAGCGTGGCGAAGTTTTCCTGGATCGCCGCTTCGACTTCCGAATCCAGTGCGCTGGTGGCTTCGTCCAATACCAGTATCGGTGCGTTCTTCAGCAGCACGCGGGCGATGGCGATGCGCTGGCGCTGGCCGCCACTGAGCTTCACCCCGCGTTCGCCGACTTGCGCGTCGTAGCCGGTGCGGCCCTTGGCATCGACGAGTTGTTCGATGAATTCGTGTGCGCTGGCAAGCTTGGCCGCCGCGATCATTTCCGCTTCGCTCGCGTCTGGACGGCCGTACAGCAGGTTTTCGCGAACGCTCCGGTGCAGCAACGAGGTGTCCTGGGTGACCATGCCGATATTGGCGCGCAACGAGTCTTGTGTGATCTCGCGCAGGTCGTTGCCATCAATGCGGATATGGCCGGTTTCGACATCGTGGAAGCGCAGCAGCAGGTTGACCAGGGTGGATTTGCCCGCGCCGCTGCGGCCGATCAGGCCGACCTTTTCGCCCGGTGCGATGTGCAGATCCAGGTGGTCGATCACGCCGCCTTGCTTGCCGTAGTGGAAGCCGACGCCGTCGAAGGCGATGTCGCCACGGCTTGCCGCCAGCACCGGTGCGCCGGGTTTGTCGTCCACGGTCGGCGGCAACGCGATAGAGCCGATGCCGTCCTGGACGGTACCGATGTTCTCGAACAGCGCGCTCATTTCCCACATCACCCATTGCGACATGCCCATCAGCCGCAGCACGAAGGCAATGGCGACCGCGATCGCGCCGGCACTGATGGCACCCTGTTGCCACAACCAGATGCCCAGCGCGCCGACCGCGAACAGCAACAGCATGTTCAGCACGGTATTGCCGACGTTGACCACGGTGACCAGGCGCATCTGCCGATGGACGGTCTGCAGGAAACCGTCCATCGCCTCGCGGCCGTAGCTTTCTTCGCGCGCCGAATGCGAGAACAGTTTCACCGTGGCGATGTTGGTGTAGCTGTCAACGATGCGCCCGGTCATGCTGCTGCGCGCATCCGACTGCGCCTGCGCGACCTTGTTCAGGCGCGGAATCGCGTACCACAGCAATGCGGCGTACAGCAGCAGCCACGCCACGAAGGGCAGCATGAAACGCCAATCCTGCGAGGCGGCAACAATCAGCGTGCCGCCCAGATAGACGACCACGTAGTTCAGCACGTCGAGCAGCTTGATGACGGTTTCGCGCACCGCCAGCGAGGTCTGCATCAGCTTGGTGGCGATGCGCCCGGCGAATTCGTCCTGGAAGTAACTCATCGACTGGCGCAGCAAATAGCGGTGCACCTGCCAGCGGATGCGCATCGGGAAATTGCCGAGCAGCGTTTGATGGATCACCAGCGAGTTGAGCAGGTTCAGGGCGGGCATCACCAGCAGCACGACGGCGGCCATGACCATCAATTGCACGTCATTGGCGGCAAGGAATGCGCCCGGCGTGAGCGTGCCGAGTTGATCGACCAGTTGCCCGGTCCATGCGTACAGCCGCACTTCGATGATGGCGATGGCAGCGGTGGTCAGCGCCATGACCAGCAGCCACGGCTCCAGCCCGCGCGTGTAGTGGCGGCAGAAGGCGTAAAGGGATTTCGGCGGTTGGGTGGGCGGCGCGGACGGATACGGGTCCACGCGGTTTTCGAACCAGCGCAGCATGGGTTTCTCTGGGAAGACACGGCGGAAGGCCGTGCAGGCAAGGCAATTATCGGCTGTTTCCGGCAATGGGTGCATGCCGCCGCATGATCAGGATCAATGCGCCTTCACCCCAACGGCGGATAATCACTTTCACGTCCACCACATGGGAGCAAGCCATGTACAAGCGCATCCTGATCGCCATCGACGGTTCCGAACTGGCCGCCAAGGGCCTGGCCGAAGGCTTGAAGCTGGCCGCCACCTTGCAGGCGCAGGCCGACATCCTGGTGGTTTCCGAGCCCTGGGCCATGGGCATGTATGACGCGATGGGCTGGACCATCGGTTACGAGGCCACGCCCGAATACCGCGAAGGCCGCGAAACCCAGGCGCAAGCCATCCTGCAACCGGCGCTGGAACAGGCACGCCAGGCCGGCGTCACCGCCACGGGTCGCCACGTGCTGGATCGCTACGCCGCCGATGGCATCCTCGAAACCGTGCAGGCGTTGGGCAACGACCTGATCGTGATGACCTCGCACGGCCGCCGCGGCATGGGCCGCGTGTTGCTGGGCAGCCAGACGCAACTGGTGCTGACCCATGGCGTCACGCCTGTCTTGGTGATTCGCTGACTCCCGCGTTGTCGCGACAAACGCGGCAACCACGCAAGGCAGGATCTGCCTTGCGTGGGAGGGTGGCTTACGCCGAAATCGCCAGCTTCTCCTGCCGGTAGCGCCATACGGCCAGTCCCCACAACACGGCGGCCAGGCCCAGCGATGCGGCCAGGTAGATCGCCCATTGTTCGGCCGATGCGCCATCGCCACGGGTGATCTTCTGGATCATCTGGTTCTGCGACAGGAACGGCACCGCGTATTGCCACAGCGCGGTGTCCTTGATCGGGTAGGCCATCAGCGCGTAGGACGGCAGCATCGGCAGCATCATCAGCCAGACGACATGGCCCTGCGCTTCCTTCATGCTCTTGGCCGCCGCCGACAATGCGGTGAGCAGGGCCGCGCCGACCAGTACCAGCGGCAGCAGCACCAGCAACAGCTTGCCCATCGCGGCAAAGCTGACGTCCAGCGAGATCGCGCCACTGGCCAATCCCGCGCTGGCCTTGAAGCTGAGCAGGATCAGCAGCAGCGACACCAATCCCACCAATACCGACGACAACATCTTGCCGCCGACCAGTGCGCCGCGTGCGGCCGGCGTGGCCAGCAACGGCTCCAGTGACTGGCGTTCGCGCTCGCCGGCGGTAGTGTCCATCGCCAAGTGCGATCCGCCGATGAAGGCGAACAAGGTCAGCAGCAACGGCAATATCGCGGCGACGAAGATGTTGCGCTTGGCCTCGGCGCTGGCCAGGTCACGGGTACCGGTATCCAGTGGCGAGGCCACCGCTGGATTGACGCCGCGCGCCAGCAGGCGCAACGAACCGGTTGCCTGTCCGTACTGAGTCAATGCGTTGCGCACGCGCGCCACCGCCACTTCGCCGGTGCGGCGCGTGGTGTCGGTGACGATTTCGAGCTTGGCCGGGCGGCCGGCGCGCCAGTCGTCGGCATAATCGGTATCGATCACCAGCGCCACGTCGGATTGCTGCGCGCGGATGCGATTCTCGAAATCGCTTGGCGCGGCTACCGCGTTGATGCCACGGCTGGCGAGGAAGGCGATGAGATTGGGTGCGCGTTCGATACCTTCTACCGGCAATTCCAGTGGCTTTTCCAGTTGCGTGTCCATGCGCAACTGGGTCAGCTTGCCGATGCCGAGGAAGATCAGCGGGTACAGCAGCGGCGACAGGAACAAGGTCAGGTAGAACGTGCGACGGTCACGGACGAAGTCGCGCAATTCCTTTCGCATCACCGTCATCACGGTGCCGAAGTACGAAGTCTTGTTCATGCGTGCAGTCCTTCTTCGCTGCCGATCAGTTTGACGAAGGCGTCTTCCAGGTTGGACTCGCCAGCTTGTTCGCGCAGCTCGTCAGTGCTGCCTTCGGCCATCACCTTGCCGTGGGCGATGATGACGATGCGGTCGCACAGTGCGGCGACCTCCTGCATGATGTGGCTGCTGAAGATCACGCAGCGGCCTTCGTTGCGCAATTGCTTCAGGAATTCACGCAGGCCGCGCGTGGTCATCACGTCCAGGCCATTGGTCGGCTCGTCCAGGATCACGTTCTTCGGGTCGTGCACCAATGCGCGTGCGATCGCGGTCTTGGTGCGCTGGCCTTGCGAAAAGCCTTCGGTGGCGCGGTCGAGGAAATCCTCCATCTGCAAGGCCGCTGCCAATTTTACGGTACGTTCTGCGATGGCCGCGCTCGACATGCCGTGCAGCTGCCCGAAGTATTCGATGTTCTCGCGCGCGGTCAGGCGCTTGTACACGCCGCGCGCATCCGGCAACACGCCCAGCGCGCGCCGCGCCGCATCGGCATCAACGGCGACATCGACGCCGTCCACGCACACGCGCCCGCTTTCCGGCTGCATCAGCGTGTAGAGCATGCGCAAGGTGGTGGTCTTGCCGGCACCATTGGGGCCAAGCAGACCGGTAATCTGGCCATCGTGGGCGGTGAAGCCGACGTCATCCACCGCGATCACGCGGTTCTTGTCCTTGCCCTTGCCGGGAAAGGTCTTGCGAAGGTGTTCTGCTGTGATCATGGGATATGTCCGTGATTCGTGATGTGTTTCTTTGTTCGTTTTTGCTTTTGCTCGTCATTCCCGCGCAGGCGGGAAATCCAGTGTCTTTGCCCTTCGGGCAGGTCACGGCAATTTGAACGAAAGTCGCTGGATTCCCGCCTGCGCGGGAATGACGAGCAAAAGCGCAGAGCGGCCTCACGGCTCGGAACCGTTGAAGCTGGTGAACGGCGCGACGTAGTTGAGCTGGTCCAGGCACTTGCCATCCAGCGCCTTGGCGTCGGTCTTTTCGACGAACTGCGCGAACAATTTGGGCATGCAACCTGCGCCCAGTACCGAATGACCTTGGCCACGCAGCACGAACAAGCGGCCGTTCAGCAGCGACTTCACCACTTCCTCGCCATATTTCGGCGGGGTGACCGGGTCGAATTCACCTTCCAGCAGCAAGGCCGGCACGTTGGTGGACAACGCGGTGTGGAAATCCGCCGGCGCATCGCCCCTGGGCCAGATCTTGCACATCGCGGCCATGCCTTCGGGCATGGTGTTGCCCAGCACGGTGTCGGCGTCTTCAGCGCGCGCGACCATGCTGTCGGCATCCTCGCTGCAGATCACCGACAACTGCATGCCCATCGCCATGGCTTCCTTCATTTCGCCTTGCATCATCTGCGCCAGCGCCATCAGGTTCTCGGGGCGGCCGGCATTGGCCTCGTGGATCAGTTTGGGCAGCAGCGCGCCGGCCAGCGGCATGTAGGCATACATGCGCACCAGTCCGGCGACGGTGTCGGCACGCAACACGCCTTGCGCAGTCTCGCCAGTGGTGGCGTCGCGATAGATCACCGTTTGCGACTGCGCGCGCAGCTTGGCCAGCAATGCGTCGAGCTCGGCACGCGGATCACCCAGCCTGTCCTTGCACGAAGGCGCCTTGGTGCATACGGCGAATTGCAATGCCAGTGCGTCATCCAGGTTGCGGGCGAAGATGTTGCCCAGCCCCAGCGTGTTGGGCACCACCGAATCCAGCACGATGCTGCGCGTGGCCTGCGGATGCCGCATCGCGTACTGCTGCGCCACGCGGGTGCCGTAGCTGACACCGACCAGGTTCACTTGCGCCGCGCCGATGGCCTTGCGTACGTCGTCGAGGTCGGCGATGGCATCGCTGGTGGTGTAGAAGCGCAGGTCGGCTTTCTTCGACAGGTTTTCCGCACATTTGGCGGCAGCGGCCTGCATTGCCTGTGGCGAAGCATCGGCATCTTCATCCACCGCATCGCAACTGAGCAGGTTCGATTTGCCGGTGCCGCGCTGGTCCACCAGCACGACATGGCGGCGCTTGCGCACTTCGTTGAACACGGGGTCCAGGCCCGGATAGGTGGCTACCGCCGACTGGCCGGGGCCGCCGGCAAGGAAGAACACCGGATCCGGCGCGGCATCGCCTTCATTGTCAGGCGGCAGCCAGGCGATGTTGAGCGCGATCTTGCGGCCGTTCGGCTCGGCGCGGTTTTCCGGCACTTCGAACGTGGTGCATTGCGCTTCCAGGTTGCTGCGCGCCTGCGACGAGCGCAGGTTGCATGGCGTGAATGACAACTTGCCGAGCATGCGCGGCTTGGCCGGCGCAACAACCACCGGCTTGGCGGCGGCAGGCTCTGCGGCATCGTCCTTGCCGGGTTTCAACATGCGATAGCCGGCAATCGCGGCCACGGCGGCGATGGCAATGAACAAGCGGGTCTTGCGGGACATCATCGTGACAACCTCGGTGCGTGGTTGCGGTGGTAAGGGGAAAGAAGGCGAGCGGGATTTCCTGCCGTCATCCCGGCTTGCGCCGGGATGACGACTTGAGGCGCGAGACATCTCCATCATGTTTCGTCATACAGGAAAATCGTTTCGATGCTTTGTTCGAACAAGCGTGCGATGCGGAACGCCAGCGGCAGCGACGGATCATACTTGCCGGTTTCCAACGCGTTGACCGTTTGCCGCGACACGTCCAGCTCCTCGGCCAACTGGCCTTGCGACCAGCCGAGCCGTTCGCGCAATTCGCGCAGGCGATTGTTCACAGATACCGCCGGGTCAGCGGGATCTTGGCGATGCCATAGATGCCGCACAACAAGGGAAACACCCAGATCATTGCCGCACCGGCACTGATGTCGATCACCTTGGCCAATTGCAACAAACCCCCGGCGAAATACAGCATCGACACCAGCATGCTGGCGATGCCGATGGCCTCGATCTCGATGCGCCGTTGCAATTCGTCGATCTCGCGCAGGTAGCGCAACGTGCCGCGCAGGAAGAACAGCAACGGGGTGACCGGTGCCACCGCCACCACTGCACGCAATGGCAACGACGGGATGCCGTGCTTGATCCACCAGATCGAGCCGTACAGCAGCAGTGCGTAAGCAATCATCGCCGGCCACAGCGTGCGCTGGTAGCGACGCGACGCTGGCGTGGCGTAGGTCTCGTCGCAATGATTGCGCCACCAGCGCGGCAGCAGCAGGAACAGTCCCGCACCGAACAGATAGGCGGCACCAATCCCCGTCCACACGCCGATCGCGTTTTCCGGCCAGCCCAGCCACCAGCGCCCGGCGGCAGCCAGGGCCAGCGCGGCCACGCCGATGCCAACGAAGATCCATGTCCAACGGCGCAGGGTCATGGTTACGGGCGCTTGTCCTGCCGGGATGCGCCGGAAAAAGCGAAGGCAAAAGACGGCCACGCCAATGCCGGCCAAGACCCATGCCCAATGGTGCGCGGTCACGGCTGGCCGTCCCGCCGCGATTTGCCGGAGAAGGCGATGGCCAGCCCCAGCATTGCGAAGCCGACGCCGAGGAAAGCCTTCTGGCTTACGCCGATGGCGATGAAGGCCACCGCGCAGATGAAGAACGGAATGGCAGCCGGGCGGCAGACGGGAAACTTGTTCATGGCGTCACCTGTAAAGTGTGCTTGACAGGGACGATACGACCGGGATTCCGGCTTGTCAAGCACACTTTACAGGTTATGCAAAGCATCTGGTGGGCCTTGGCGAATGCACTCACCATCGCGGCCTGTGTCGATCAACGCGCGCAACGCACGCTTGCCGCACTGCCGTACATACGAATTCATCGCCTTCTGCATTGCTGGCACGTTGGTGCGCCTGTAGCCTGCCCGCGCCTTTCACCACACCGGGGAACCGACCATGCGCATTGTCTTCGCGCTGTGCCTGCTGCTGACCGCCGCGATGCCGACCATGGCGACGACCACCATCGATCATCTGGAACCGGCCAACTGGTGGGTCGGCATGAAACACGACCGGGTCGAATTGCTGGTGCATGGCGAGGGCATCGCCGCGACCACGCCGCGGCTGCAACGCGACGGCGTGGCCATCGTCGAGGTGCAGAAGGTCGAAAACCCCAACTACCTGTTCGTCACCGTGCAAGTCGCGGCGGATGCGCAACCGGGCACGTTCGACATCGAATTCGTCAATGAGGGCAAGGTCGTCGCCACCCATCCGTGGCGGCTGGACGCGCGTGATACCGCACCGCCGCGCGGCTTCGACACCAAGGATGCGATCTACCTGATCACACCGGACCGCTTCGCCAACGCCGACCCCGGCAATGACAACGTCACCGGCCTGAAGGAAACCGCCAACCGCAGCGACCCCAACGGCCGCCACGGCGGCGACATCGCCGGCATCCGCCAACACCTGGACTACATCGCCGGCCTCGGCTTCACCCAGATGTGGATCACGCCGCTGCTGCTCAACGACCAGCCGGAATATTCGTACCACGGTTACGCGATCACCGACCTGTACCGCACCGACCCGCGCATGGGCAGCAACGACGACTATCGCGCCCTGTCGCGCGAAGCGCGGCAACGCGGCGTCGGCCTGATCATGGACGTGGTGTTGAACCACATCGGTTCGGAACACTGGTGGATGAAGGACCTGCCCAGCCGCGACTGGATCAACAACGGCGGCAAGTTCATGCCCAATACCCACCGCCGCACCGTGATCCAGGACCCGCACGCCGCGCCCGGCGACCGCAGGGATTTCGTCGAAGGCTGGTTCGTCGAGGTGATGCCCGACCTCAACCAGCGTAATCCGCACCTGGCCAACTACCTGATCCAGAACACCCTGTGGTGGATCGAATACGCCGGGCTGTCCGGCATCCGCGAGGACACCTTCGGTTATGCCGACGCCGATTTCCTCAGTACCTGGGGCAAGACAGTGATGGACGAATACCCGGATTTCGCGATGGTCGGCGAGGAATGGAGCGCCAACCCGGCGATCGTCGCGCACTGGCAGCGCGGCAAGGCCAACCCGGACGGGCACGTGGCGTACATGACCAGCATGTTCGATTTCCCGTCGCACATCGCCCTGCGCGATGCACTGTTGCGCCCGGAAGGCGGCGACGGTGGCTGGGTACCGCTGTACGAGGCGCTGGCCAATGATTTCCTCTACCCGGATCCGGACCGGCTGATGGTGTTCGCCGAAAACCACGATACGACGCGTTTGCTGGCCCAGGTCGGCGGCGACGTCGGTTTGTGGAAGCTGGGCATGGCCTTCCTCGCCACCACCCGCGGCATCCCGCAGTTCTATTACGGCTCCGAAGCGCTGATCGAAGGCCCGCGCGACCGCCGCGACGGCGAACTGCGCGCCGACATGCCCGGCGGCTGGGCGGGAGATGCGGCCAACGCCTTCACCGGCAAAGGCCTGACCGCGCAACAACGCGACGCCCAGGATTACCTGCGCAAGCTGCTGAACTGGCGCAAGCGCAGCCCGGTGCTGCACGACGGCAAGCTGACCCACTTCGCGCCGCGCGATGGCGTGTATGCGTACTTCCGCCACGACGGCCAGCACAAGACGGTGTTCGTGGCCTTGAACAAAAGCCCGGAGGCGACCTCGCTGGCGCTGGATCGCTTCACCGATTTCATCAAGCCCGGCGCGCGCGGCCGTGATGCGTTGAGCGGCAAGACGGTGACGCTGGGCGACTCGCTGCGCATCGAAGGCAAGACGGCGGTGATCATCGAGCTGGAGTGAGGCGGGATTCGGGATTCGGGAAAAGCGTAATCGCTTATGTTCGTCATTCCCGCGCAGGCGGGAATCCATGCCGGGATACTTTCAGGAAGTGATACACCGTGATTTGAAGCGGTATGGACATGGATTCCCGCCTGCGCGGGAATGACGAGCCAGAACTACAACAACCCCAGCCAACCGCCCACCACTTCCCGCGCCTGCTCCACGCCCTGCTTCGACTCGGCCGAGAACGCCTGCACGCCGACGGTGTCGCCGAAGGCCGAAAACAGGTCGTTCTTCACCTTGCGCAGAGTCTCGGCCTGCTGGCCACGGCCCAGCTTGTCGGCCTTGGTCAGCAGCGCATGCGCGGGGATGCCGCGGCGCACCGCGTAGCCCAGCATGTGCCGGTCGTAATCCTTCAGCGGGTGGCGGATGTCCATCACCACCACCAGCCCCTTCAGGGCATTGCGGGTCTGGAAATACTCGGCGATGAAGGCCTGCCAGTGCGCCTGCAGGTCCTGCGGCACCTTGGCGTAGCCGTAGCCGGGCAGGTCAACCAGGTAACGCTGCGGCCGCACTTCGAAGTAAACCAATTGCTGGGTGCGGCCAGGGGTCTTGGACACCCGCGCCAGCGCGTTGTGCCCGGCCAGCGCATTGAGCGCACTGGACTTGCCGGCATTGGAACGGCCGGCGAAGGCGACCTCGTGGCCGTCGCCGGGCGGCAGTTGCCGTTCGGTGTGCGCCGAGAGCAGGTAGCGGGCGGCGTTGAGCGGGTTGGGGGCGGCGGGAGCGGCAGTCATGCGGGTATGGTCGCATTTTCACGGCTGGCTGGTTGTTGGTTGTGGGTTCCTGGCTGTTGGAGGGGCAGTCCGGCCGCTTTACCAACAACCCACAACCAACAACCAGCATTTGACCGCCCCACCCACCCATGCGGATAATCCCGGGCGGATTCGCATTCCGGCGGATCCTGATGAATCTCGGAGCTTTAGCATGCGCCACGCTCTTGTCTGGGGACTTGCCGGTCTGGCCGTCACCGCCACGCTGGGGGCGGTCGCCTTCGCACAGACCTCGGTTGAACCGCTGCCGGACAATACGCCGGTGCAAAGCGCACCGCTGGAAATCGACCTGACCAAGACCGTTGCCGGCGATGCCCAGGCCGGCCAGGCCAAGGCCGCCGCCTGCGCCGCCTGCCACGGGGCCGACGGCAATTCCGTGGTGCCGATGTACCCGCGCATCGCCGGCCAGAGCGAAGCCTACATCGCCGAACAAATGGCGCTCATCGCCAGCGGCCAGCGCAACGAAGGCGCCGTGGTGGCGATGCTGCCCTTCGTGCAGGACCTGACCCCGCAGGACATGCGCGACATCGGCGCGTATTTCGCCACCCAGAAGGGCGGCGCCGGCCTGGCCGACGACGGCGTAGTCGCCGATGGCCCTTACAAGGACATGAAGTTCTACGAAATCGGGCAGAAGCTGTATCGCGGCGGCGACCCGGCGCGCGGCATCCCCGCCTGCATGGCTTGCCACGGCCCCAGCGGCGGCGGCATCCCCGGCCTGGCTCCGCATGTGGGTGGCCAGCATCAGGAATACGTGGCCTCGCGCCTACAGTTCTACCAGTCGGTCGCCCCGGGTACCGTGGTTACACCCAAGCCGGCGATGATGGTGCAGGTGGCCAAGGCGTTGACCGCCGAGGAAATCACCGCCCTGTCCACCTATCTGCAAGGCCTGCACAACCACGCCGACGACGTGGCCGCCGCCAGCACCGCCAAGCCTGCCGCGCATTGATTCGGGCGGCGCGGCTGCCGCCCATTGGCTATCATTCACGACGCCGGCCTGATCATGGCCGGCGTTGTCTTTCCGGCCCCGGGGAACCTGATGAAACTCCGCTTCGCACTGTTGCTGTCCGCCCTGCTCCTGCCGCCCTTCGCCGCTGTCGCCGCCGATGCGCCGGTGGAAGGCCGGGACTACGAAGTGATCGCCAACGGCCAGCCGTTCGCGCCGCTGGCCGGCAAGGTTGAAGTGGCCGAAGTCTTCAGCTACGCCTGCATCCACTGCGCGCATTTCCAGCCGCTGGTCGATGAATGGAAGAAGAAACAACCGGCATGGATCCGCTTCACTCCGGTCCCGGCACCGCTGAGCAGCAGCTGGCTGCCGTATGCGCGCGCCTACTACGCGGCGCAGAACCTCGGCGTGCTGCCGCGCAGCCACGCGGCCGTGTTCAAGGCCCTGCACGAAACCGGCGGCCTGCCGCTGCGCAATCCATCAGCCGGCGAAATCGCCGCGTTCTACACCACTTACGGCGTGACCGCCGATGCCTTCGTAAAGGAATTCAACAGCACGCGGGTTGATGCGCAGATCAAGCAAGCCGAGACTTTCGTGATGCGCAGCGAGGCGTTCAGCACGCCGATGCTGATCGTCAACGGCAAGTACCGGGTGATGGGCAAGACCTTCGAGGAAACCCTGCGCATTGCCGATGCGCTGGCCAAACGCGAGCATGGCGCACGGTAATTCACACGCGGCTGCCCGCGCACATTCACTCAGGGGCGTCAGTGCCCTGCGCTGGCACCAGCAGTGCCCGCAGGCTTGCCTTCAATCTCCGCCCTTCGGCGTGGAAATAGTCACGCTGCTCGCGCCACGCGGGAAAGCGCTGTTCCACTTCGTGCCAGAACGCCGGTGAGTGGTCGCGGCGCAGCAAGTGGCACAGCTCGTGGACCAGCACGTATTCGAACGCGGCCGGGCTGCCCAGAACCAGCGACAGGTCCAGTGACAGGCTGCCGTCCGGAGCCAGCGAGCCCCACAGCGATGACGGCATCTTGAAACGGATCTGTCGCGGCGCACACGGCAAGCTCGGCAGGTAACGCGGCAGCCAGCGGCCGACGTCGGCACGGGCCTGCGATTCGTAGAAATCACGCAGGGCGCGGCGCAGGGCGGCATCGCCGGCGCGGGCGGTCGTGTGGAAATGCAGCGCGTCGCCGTCGAGTTCCAGCCGCGTGTAGCGGCCTTCATGCCAGTGCAGCGGCAGCGGTTGCCCGCGCAATGGCAGGGCGGTGGTTTCGCCATGCTGCAGGCTGGGCAGATCGTCGGGCGTGGCGTGGCGCGCCAGTTGTGCGGCCAGCCAGTCGCGATGCTGGTGCAGGAAGCGTTCGCCGGCAATTCCGCTGGCACGTGGCGGCAAAGTCAGGCGCGCGCCGCGTTCGTCGATGCTCAGCTTGATGCGCTTGGCGCGCGGGTCGCGCACGCGGGCAATCTGCACCATGTCGCCATCGGCCAGCACCAGCGAAATGCTGTCGCGTTCAAGGGTGCGTGGTGTTGGCGAGAAAAGTCGGCGAAGCACCGTCAAAGGATACCGGGCAAATCCAGTCCCTGCGCGCGCGCGCAATCCAGCGCGATGTCATAGCCGGCATCGGCATGGCGCATTACCCCGGTGGCCGGGTCGTTCCACAGCACACGGGCGATGCGCTTGTCGGCGGCCTCGCTGCCGTCGCAGACGATGACCACGCCGCTGTGCTGCGAATAACCCATGCCGACGCCGCCGCCGTGGTGCAGGCTGACCCAGGTTGCGCCGGATGCCGTATTGAGCAGGGCATTCAGCAGTGGCCAATCGGATACCGCATCGGAACCATCGCGCATCGCCTCGGTTTCGCGGTTCGGCGAAGCCACGCTGCCGGAATCCAGATGGTCGCGGCCGATCACCACCGGTGCTTTCAATTCTCCGCTGCGTACCATCTCGTTGAAGGCCAGGCCCAGCTTGTGGCGCAGCCCCAGGCCCACCCAGCAAATGCGCGCCGGCAAACCCTGGAAGGCGATGCGTTCGCGCGCCATGTCCAGCCAGCGATGCAGGTGCGGATCGTCGGGGATCAGTTCCTTGACCTTGGCATCGGTCTTGTAGATGTCTTCCGGGTCGCCGGAAAGCGCCACCCAACGGAACGGGCCGACGCCGCGACAGAACAGCGGGCGCACATAGGCCGGGACGAAACCGGGGAAGTCGAACGCATTCTTCAGACCTTCATCGAACGCCATTTGCCGCAGGTTGTTGCCGTAGTCCACGGTTGGGATGCCCTGCGCGTGGAAGGCGAGCATCGCTTCGACGTGCACGCGCATCGACTGCTTGGCCGCATCGCGTACTTTCTCCGGGTTGGCTTGCTGTTGTTCCAGCCACTGTTCGACTGTCCAGCCGATCGGCAGATAGCCATGCACCGGATCATGCGCGCTGGTCTGGTCGGTGACCGCATCCGGGCGCACGCCACGGCGCACCAGCTCCGGCAACACTTCGGCAGCGTTGCCGAGCAGGGCGATGGATTTCGCTTCGCCGGCCTGGGTGTATTTCTCGATGCGGGCGAGCGCATCGTCGAGGTCATGCGCCTGCTCATCGACATAGCGCGTCTTCAGGCGGAAATCGATGCTGCTTTGCCGGCATTCGATGGTTAGCGAACACGCACCGGCCAGCGACGCGGCCAGCGGTTGCGCGCCGCCCATGCCGCCAAGGCCGGCGGTGAGAATCCACTTGCCGCGCAGGCTGCCACCGTAATGCTGGCGGCCCATCTCGACAAAGGTTTCGTAAGTGCCCTGCACGATGCCCTGGCTGCCGATGTAGATCCAGCTGCCGGCGGTCATCTGCCCGTACATCATCAAACCCTTTTTATCGAGTTCGTTGAAGTGTTCCCACGTGGCCCAGTGCGGGACGAGGTTGGAATTGGCGATCAGCACGCGCGGCGCATCGGCATGGGTGCGGAACACGCCGACCGGCTTGCCGGATTGCACCAGCAGGGTCTGGTCGTCATCGAGGCGCTTCAGGGTTTCGATGATCTCGTCGAAACTTTCCCAATCGCGCGCGGCGCGGCCAATGCCGCCATAGACCACCAATTCCTGCGGGCGCTCGGCCACGCCGGGGTCGAGGTTGTTCTGCAACATGCGCAACGGCGCTTCGGTCAGCCAGCTTTTGGCGCTGAGCGCGGTGCCGGTGGGGGCCTTGATGATGCGGGTGGGGTCGTGGCGGGTCATGGGGAATTCCTTGCGAAATCGAGGCAACGGGAAAGAACTTCATGCAGCGTGGTCTGCAACGCGGCCGCACGCTGCTCATTCCACGACGGCGGCCAGTTGTCCGGCGTCGGTTCTTCCGGCTCGTCGATGTAGCCGCGACAGGCCAATTCCATCTGGATGCTGTGCACGCCATTGCCCGGGTCGGCATGATGGCGCGTAATCCAGCCGCCCCGGAAGCGGCCGTTGCGCACCGTACTCAAGCCACTGTCGCGACAAGCGCGCTCCACTGCATCGCTCAGCGCGTTGTCGCAACTGCGGTCGTCGTTGCTGCCGATGTTGAACTGCGGCAATTCGCCATCGAACAGATGCGGGATTTGCGAGCGGATCGAATGCGCGTCATAGACCACGATCGCCGGGTGTTGTTCGCGCAAGCGCTGGATTTCCGCCGACAACGCATCGTGGTACGGCGTGAACCACGCATCGCGGCGGCGGGCGATTTCGGCTTGGTCCGGTTCACGGCCTGCCTGATACAGCGGCTGGTCGTCGAAGGTGGTGGTCGGGCACAAGCCGGTGGTGTTCTGGCCCGGATACAGCGACGCGCCGGACGGATCGCGGTTGACGTCGATCAACGAACGCGAGATTTTCGTGCGCAGGATGGTTGCGCCCAACTCGCGGGCGAAGGCGTAAAGCTGGTGCACGTACCAGTCGGCATCGCGCCGCGCCAGCCATGGTGAGACGAAAGCATCGGTCACGTCGGCCAGTTCGGTGCCAGTGTGCGGAAAACTGACGATCAATGGCGCATCGCCGCGATGCAGTTCAAGCCAGTCGTTCATGTGCCGGCCCCCGGCAAGACCATGCCGACACTGCGCACCAATTCGCCGGAACGCACCAACGCAGCGGCTGCCTGCATGTCCGGGTGGAAGTAACGGTCATCGGCCAGCGCCGGCACTTGTGAACGTAGCGCGGCGCGTGCGGCATCCAGCGCTTTGCTGGAATGCAACGGCGCGTGGAAATCGCAACCCTGCACGGCGGCCAGCAACTCGATCGCCACTACCTGCACCGCATTCTCGGCCATCGCCGCCAACCGCCGCGCGCCGTGCGCAGCCATCGAAACATGATCTTCCTGGTTGGCCGAGGTCGGAATCGAGTCAACGCTGGCCGGATACGCGCGCTGCTTGTTCTCGGACACCAGTGCAGCGGCGGTGACTTGCGGAATCATGAAGCCGGAATTCAAGCCCGGCTTCGGTGTCAAAAACGCCGGCAAACCGGACAGCGCCGGATCGACCAGCATCGCGATGCGGCGTTCGCTGATCGAACCGATTTCGCACAGCGCCATCGCCAGCATGTCCGCGGCGAAGGCCACCGGCTCGGCGTGGAAGTTGCCGCCACTCAGCGCCTCCTGCGTGTCGGCGAACACCAGCGGATTGTCGGAGACGCCATTGGCTTCGATTTCCAGCGTGCGCGCCGCCGCGCGGATCACGTCCAGCGCCGCGCCCATCACCTGCGGCTGGCAGCGCAGGCAATAGGGATCTTGCACGCGCACATCGTTGTCGCGGTGTGATTCGCGAATGGCCGAGCCGGCCATCAGTTCGCGCAGCGCATCGGCAATCACTATCTGGCCTGGTTGTCCGCGCAAGGCGTGGATGCGCGGATCGAACGGCGTGTCCGAACCCTTCGCCGCTTCGGTGGAAAGCGCACCGGCGACCAGCGCGGCGCGGAACACGTCTTCTATCGCGAACAAACCGGCCAATGCATTGGCGGTGGAGAACTGGGTGCCGTTGAGCAGGGCCAGGCCTTCCTTCGCGCCGAGTTCGACCGGCTTCAGGCGCGCCCGCGCCAGCGCATCGGCGGCAGGCATGCGCTCGCCGTTGAACCACGCTTCGCCGACGCCGATCAGCGCGGTGGAAAGATGCGCCAGCGGTGCAAGATCGCCGGACGCACCGACCGAACCCTGTGCCGGCACCACCGGGATCACGCCGCGCGCCAGCATCGCTTCGAGCAATTGCAGGGTAGCCGGGGCAATGCCGGAGGCACCTTGCGCCAGGCTGGTCAGCTTCAGCGCCATCATCAGCCGCGTGGTCGCGACGGGCAGCGCTTCGCCGACGCCGGCCGCGTGCGAGAGCACAATGTTCCGCTGCAACGTGGCCAGGTCATCGCGCTCGATGCGCACGCTGGCCAGTTTGCCGAAGCCGGTGTTGATGCCATACACCGGCGCGCCGCGTTCGACGATGGCGGCAACAGCTTGCGCGCTGCGTTCGACCGCAGGCATGGCGGCTGGGTCGAGTGCAAGCGGTGCGCCGTCGAAGACGGCGCGCCATTGCGCGAGGGTGACGTGGCCGGGGCGGAGCAGGAGGGCTTGTGTGTTCATGAGTAATGCCTTTTTTGCTCGTCATTCCCGCGAAAGCGGGAATCCAGCGTCTTTGTGTTCTGTCAGTTTTCGATGATCGTCACGAAAGTCACTGGATTCCCGCTTTCGCGGGAATGACGGCATGTTTTTGATGTGTATTCGTGCAAGCCCCGCGATGCACGCGGGCATGCAGTGGATTGAAGCCGATGCGATAAACCAGATCGGCGGGCGCGTCGATGTTCCAGATCGCTAGGTCGCAATCGAAACCGGCGCGCAATTGGCCGATGCGTGCATCGCGGCCCAGCGCACGCGCCGCGATGCGAGTGAAGCCGGTGATGCATTCGGCCACGGTCAGGCGGAACAAGGTCGCGCCCATGTTCATCGCCAGCAATGGACTGGTCAGCGGCGAAGTACCGGGATTGCAGTCGGTGGCCAGCGCGATCGGCACACCTGCATCGCGCAAGGCCTGCACCGGCGGCACCAGGGTGTCGCGAGTGAAATAGAACGCACCGGGCAGCAGGACCGCGACCGTTCCGGCGCGCGCCATCGCAGCGATGCCTTCGTTGTCGAGGTGTTCGATATGGTCGGCGGACAAGGCACCGAAGCCGGCCGCCAATGCCGCGCCGTGCTGGTTGCTGAGTTGCTCGGCGTGGATCTTGCACTTCAAGCCATGCCGTTGCGCGGCTTCGAAAACCTGTCGCGCCTGTTCCGGTGAAAACGCGATGTTCTCGCAGAACACATCGACCGCTTCGGCCAGCTGCCCGGCAGCGATGGCCGGGATCATCACGTTGCAGACCTCGTTGATGTAGTCCTGTGCCTCGCGGCCGGGCGGCACGGCATGCGCGCCGAGAAAAGTCGGCGACACGCTGACCGCACGCAATTCACCCAAATTGCGGGCCACGCGCAGTTGCTTGATCTCGTCTTCCAGGGTCAGGCCATAGCCGGACTTGATCTCGACCGTGGTCACGCCTTCGGCCAGCATCGCGTCCAGGCGCGGCAGGGTTTGTGCGAGCAGTTCATCCTCCGACGCGGCGCGGGTGGCGCGCACGGTGGAGACGATGCCGCCGCCGGCGCGGGCGATGTCGGCATAGCTGACGCCTTGCAGGCGCTGCTCGAATTCGTTGGCGCGGTTGCCGGCATGAACCAGGTGCGTGTGACAGTCGATCAGGCCGGGAGTGATCCAGCGCCCGCCGCAGTCGATTTCATTGGCTGCCTGCATGCCTGCAGGCAGCTGCGAAGCCGGGCCAAGCCAGGCGATGCGCCCGTCACGCGCGGCGATGGCACCGTCGCGGACGATGCCGAGTTCACCATCGGTGTCGAGCGTAACAAGGTGGGCGTTGTGCCAGAGCGTGTCGCAGGGCATCGTCATTGCGCCGGGCAGGGTTGATTTGTCTATACAATTAACAGGTTCATCGGGTATCGTCCAGCGGCAGGAGAGAAAAATGCACGAGCGCGTTTTCTGGCTGGAACAAGGGTTGCTGGCGGACGGTTGGCATGCGCATGTGCGCGTGACCGAACGCGCCGGCCGCATCACCGCCCTCGAAACCGACGCAACACCACACGACACCGACACCCGCCTCGGCACCGTCGTTCCCGGCCTGCCCAACCTGCACAGCCACGCCTTCCAGCGCGGTATGGCCGGATTGGCCGAAGCCGGCAGCGCCGGTGGCGACAGTTTCTGGAGCTGGCGCGAGGTGATGTACCGCTTCCTCGACCGGCTGGGCCCGGACGACATGGAAGCCGTCGCCGCGATGGCCTATGCCGAGATGCTGGAATCCGGCTTCACCCGCGTCGGTGAATTCCACTACCTGCACCACGCGTCGGACGGCCGCGCCTATGCCGACCCGGCGGAAATGGCGGCCGGGATAGCCTCCGCCGCGCAAACCACCGGCATTGGATTGACCTTGTTGCCGGTGTTCTACGCGCACGCCGGTTTTGGCGGCTTGCCGCCGGAGCCGGCGCAGCGCCGCTTCATCCACGGCCTTGATGATTTCGCCGCGCTGCTGCAACGCTGCCGTGCCTTGCTGGCCGATGTGCCCGGCGCGGTGCTCGGCATCGCCCCGCACAGCCTGCGCGCGGTCACGCCGGAAGAATTGACTGCGTTGCCGACACTGGTCGATGGTCCGGTGCACATCCACATTGCCGAGCAGACACGCGAAGTCGATGCCTGCCTGGCCTGGAGCGGCCAGCGCCCGGTGGAGTGGTTATTGGCAAATGCGCCGGTCGATGCGCGCTGGTGCCTGGTCCACGCCACGCATGTGGATGACGCCGAGCTGCGCGCACTCGCCACCAGCGGCGCGGTCGCCGGCCTGTGCCCGATCACCGAAGCCAATCTCGGCGATGGCTTGTTCCCGATGCGCGACTTTCTGCATGCCGGTGGCCGCTTCGGCGTGGGTTCGGATTCCAACGTGCTGATCGACGCGGCCGAGGAACTGCGCCTGCTCGAATACGGCCAGCGCCTGCACCTGCGCAGCCGCAACGTGCTGGCCGCACCTGGCACCAGCACCGGTCGCAGCCTGTTCGACGGTGCCGTGAACGGTGGCGCGCAGGCGCTGGGCGTTGCCGCAGGCTTGCAGATCGGTGCGGCGGCCGACCTGGTCGAACTGGACACGCAACACCCGGCGCTGCTGCACCGTCATGGCGACCGCCTGCTTGATGGCTGGCTGTTCGCCGCGCGCGGTGGCGCGGTAAAGTCGGTCTGGCGCGATGGCCGCCAGCTTGTCACCGCAGGGCGGCATGTCGCACACGAGAAAATCGCCGCCCGATACGCACGCATGCTGGCGCGTATCGTCAACGACTGATCCTTTGGGGCACACCGCTTGAATCCGAAGCCGACCACGCTCAACCAGCGAATCCGCAACGACATCGAGGGCCGGATCCGCAGTGGGCAATGGCCGCCGGGCCACCGTATCCCGTTCGAGCACGAACTGATGGCCGAATACGGCTGTTCGCGGATGACCGTCAACAAGGTGCTGACCCTGCTGGCCGGGGCCGGCGTGATCGAGCGCCGCCGCCGCGCCGGTTCCTTTGTCACGCGCCCACACCCGCATATCGAGCAGGTGGCGCTGGATATCCCCGACATTCCCATCGAAGTTGCCAAGCGCGGCCATCGCTATCGCTTCCAGCTGCTGTCGCGGCGCACGCGCAAGCCGCGCCTGCGCCTGCCGCATGAGGTCGAAGTCGCCGAAGGCGGCCGCCTGCTGGCCCTGCAAAGCTTGCACCTGGCCGACGAGGTGCCGTTCGCGCTGGAAGACCGCGTGGTCAATCCATCGCTGATGCCAGCCAACCAGGATTTCGCCGGCTCCGCGCCGGGCAGCTGGCTGTTGCAGCACGTGTCGTGGACGCGCGCGCAACACCGGATCAGCGCGGTCAACGCCGACGAACAACAAGCGCAACTACTGCGCATCACACCGGGCACGGCTTGTCTGGTGATCGATCGCCAGACCTGGCGCGGCGAACAGCCGGTGACCTGGGTTCGCCAGGTATTCGTCGGCGATTCTTACGACCTGGTCGCCGGTTTCTCGCCGTGAGGCGCCGCATCATGCAGTGAACGACAAAGAAATTTCATCCTGATTGGCACTGTGATGGTGCAAGCAGTCATGTGTGCGCCGCATTCACGCTGAATGCCTGGCCTGCCGGATTTCAGCCTTCCTGCCCGGCTGGACGACAGGCTGCGGCGTGTTGCGCCAGCAACCGATGCACCGATCCAAGGCGATTGCACCAACAAGGCCCCGGCCGCGCCCTTGTTTGATGCATCACAGCATATTGTCTATACCTGAAATGACATGTATATGCATATTAACCCAGCCAAGCGCAACGCCGGGTGGCATGCGGAAGGGGCTTGCCAAAGGAGCAGCGGATCGGAATGGAGCGCGCATCCCCCCAGCCAGCCGGAACCAGACCCATGCACAGACACCACGATGACGTCGTCGCTCCTGCCCGCGATCGGCGCAGACACACCAGGCTGTACGCCGGCCTGCTGTTGACCGGCCTGTTCGCGCCGGTGCCGGCCGCAGTGATGGCAGCCGAAGTCGCAACCAGTGATAACGAAGAAACACCCCAACAAGCGGTGGATGCCGCAAGCAAACCGACCACGCTGGACAGCATCAAGGTCACTGCGTCCAGGCGTGCCACCCTGGTCGAAAAAACCCCGATGGCGATCAGCAGCATCACCGCGGAGACGCTGGACGAAATCGGCGCGGTGGACATCAAGGATTTCGCCGCACAGGTGCCGGGCCTGCGCGTGCAGTACAGCGGGCCGGGTGCCAGCCGCATCAACCTGCGTGGCATCAATTCCTCCGGTGAAGCCACGGTTTCGGTCTACAACGACGAATCGCCAGTGTCCGGCTCGGTCGGCACCACCGGCAATGCCGGCGGGCGTTCTGCCGACATGGATCTGTTCGACGTGGATCGCATCGAAGTGCTGCGCGGCCCGCAGGGCACGCTGTACGGAGCCAGCTCGATGGGTGGCGCAATCCGCATCCTGTACAACAAACCGGGCGACGAACTGGAAGGTGCGGTTCGGTTAGGCTACGAAACCACCAGCGGTGGCGACCCGTCCAACAGCCAGGAGTTCATGATCAACGTGCCGATCAAGCCGGGCCTGCTGGCGGCACGCGCGACGATGTACAACCGCGAAGTCGGCGGCTACGTGGACAATGCTTTCCTCGGCATCAAGAACGTCAACAGCATCGACTCGCAGGGCGGACGCCTGCAATTGCGGCTGACGCCGAATGAAGACATCACCCTTGACCTGAGCCATGCGCTGGGCAAGACCGACGCCTTTTCTTCCACCTGGCACCCCAGCGAAGGCGATTACCAGCAACTGTCGCAGGTCAAGCTGCCGTACCGCGACCGCAACCAGATGTCTTCGTTGAATCTGGCCTGGGATTTTGGTTGGGCGGCACTGAATGCCAATGCCTCGTACCAGAACCGCGATTCGACCTACATCGGTGACGACAGCTACTACATCAGCACTTATCTGACCCCGACCCGTTGCGCCTCGGCTGGCAATGGCGGTGTCGCCTGCACGCCGGAACAACTGGAAGCCTGGTATGCGCAGGTGAACGAACTGATTCCGTCGGCACTGATCCACGATGGCAACACCCGCGACCGCACGTTTGAAGTCCGCCTGACCTCGGCCGACAGCGACGTGCTGGACTGGAGCGTTGGTGCATTCATCCAGAATCGCGACAACTACGTCGCCAGCGAAGACGCACCGGCCGACAAGGCCACCGGCATCCTGATCACGCCGTGGGACATCTTTTATCGCCGTCGCATCTGGGACAAGCTGGAACAGAAAGCCGTGTTTGCCGAAGCGACCTGGCACGCCACTGCCAAGCTCGACGTCACCGCCGGCCTGCGCTATTACGATTACGACAAGACCGTGTCCGGCGATACCGATATCCCGTGGGAAATGATCGGTGCCTACACCAAGCCATACGCCTCGGTGGATGCCAGCGAAGATGGTCTGCTGAAGAAGCTGACGCTGGATTACGACCTCGGTGAAAACGTGATGCTGTATGCGACCGTCGCCGATGGTTTCCGTCCCGGCGGTGCCAACCAGGTGATCGGCCTGGACGAGGTGTTGACTGCCTACCGTTCCGATTCGCTGTGGAATTACGAAATCGGCGCAAAGACGGTATGGCTGGATCGTTCGCTGTTCCTCAATGCCGCCTTGTACCAGATCGACTGGGACGACATGCAGATTACCGGGCGCACGCTCAATGGCGCGTTCTCGTTCCTGTCCAATGCCGGTGCGGCACGCATGCGCGGCATCGAATTGGAAGCGATCTGGCGGCCGCTTGCGGGCCTGGACCTGTCGGCCAATTTCAACTATGTCGATGCCAAGCTGACCGAAGACCAGATCAGTGACGTGATCAGCGGCAGTGGGCGCAAGGGCGAACGCATACCCGATACGCCGCGTACCAGCGGCATGCTGGCGGCCTCGTATCGCTGGCCCTTGGGCGAAGGCCTCGACGGCATGGTGCGTGGCGATTACAGCTACGTCGGGGGCAGTTGGTCGTCGTTCAACGGTGCCTACAACGCTTACCGGCCGTCGTACAGCACGGTTGGCCTGCGCGCGGGTGTTGAAGATCCGGGCCGCCACTGGGCCTTGTACCTGCGCGCCAGCAACCTGACCGATGAGGTGGCGATGAACCAGTATTCGCTGTCCTCGACGCCGCCGTTCGGTTCGGCCACCAGCATCCGGCCGCGTACCATCGGCCTCGATTTTTCGTACAACTTCTGACCCATGCCCGACAGGCGCGGCCTGTGCCTGTCGATAATCCTGGTTCTTCTGGAGATCCCATGTTCCCGCAAGCCAAACGTGTGTCCCGTTCTTCCGGCCGTGCCCTGCGCGTATCCACGCTGGCCCTGCTGCTGAGCCTGCCGTTGTCCGTACTGGCGCAGGCCCCCAGCCCCAAGTCGATCCTCGGCCACACCCCGGGCGACGATTACTACCTGGCCAACTACGAAGATTCGCTGAAGTATTTCCATGCCCTGGCCAATGCCATGCCGGAACGGATGAAAATGTTCAGCGCGGGCAAGACCACGCAGGGGCGCACCTATGAATATGCGGTGATTTCATCACCGGAAAACCTGGCGCGTTTCGACCACTGGAAGCAGGTGTCGAAGCAATTGGCCGATTCGCGCTCGCTGACGCCGGAGCAGGCCAGGCAGTTGGCGGCGGATGCGAAAATCATCGTCCACATCGATGGTGGCATGCACGCCAGCGAAGTCGCCGATCACCAGTTGCCGATCGCCCTGGCCCATCACCTGCTGTCCAACCTCGAAGATCCCGAAGTGAAGGCGATCCTCGACAACGTGGTGCTGGTGCTGTGGCCCACGTTGAACCCGGACGGCCAGGACATGGTGGTCAAGTGGTACCGCGAACACGCCAATCCCAAGGCCGGCCCGGCACGCGCGCAGAAGGATGCCAACGGCCGCTGGCGGGTGATGGGCCGCGACCCGATGATGCCGTGGCTGTACCAGGAATACGTGGGCCACGACAACAACCGCGACGGCTACATGCTCAACATGATCGAGAGCGTTTCGGTGGCGCAGGCCGAGCAGGAAATCTCGCCGGCGATCTGGTATTCGCAACACCAGACCGCGCCTTTCCCGGCACGCATCTGGATGCCGCCGTTCGCCGACCCGATTTCCAGCAACATCAATGCGCGCATCCGCCAGGGCACCAGCCAGATCGGCGTCAACATGATTTCGCGCTTCGCGTTGGAAGGCAAACCCGGCGCGATTGCCGAGGCGAAGTTCGACAACTGGTATCCGGGCTTCATGGATTACACCCAGGTGTTCCGCCACACCATTTCCTACTTCACCGAAACCGCGCACGATTCGGCGACGCCGCGCATCTATTCCACCGAAGAATTCCCTGAAGGCTACCGCGACCTGAAGTCGTTGGTGATGTATCCCGATCCGTGGAAAGGTGGCTTGTGGCGCTTGAAGGATACGGTTGACTACATGATGACCGCATCGCTTTCCACGCTGGAAACAGCGGTGAAGTACCGCGAGCAGATTTTGTTCAACCGCTACATGGCCGGGCATGAAACCATCGCCCGCTTCAGCAATGGCGGTGATCCGTATGCGTGGGTGATTCCCGCCGGGCAGGCCGATGCGGCCACCGCCGCGTTGCTGGCGCAGAAGCTGGTATTGCAGGAAATCGAGGTGTCTCAGGCGAAGACAGCCATCAAGCTGGGCGGCAAAACCTATCCGGCCGGCTCATGGGTGATCCCGATGAACCAACCCTTCGCCGGGTTGGTGCAGGAATTGTTCGAGCAGCAGAAATACCCGGAAGCGGTGACCACCGGCAAGGGTGGCAATGCGGCGGAACTGCCCTACGACACCACCGGCTGGACCTTGCCGCTGCAATTCGGCGTGCAGGCCGATGCCATCACTGCACCCTTGCCGGCAGGCCTGGCCGCATCACTGGCGAAGGTGGACAAGGCCGTGCATCCCGGCGGCGTCAGCGGCCAGGGTGATGCCTTCGTGCTGAGCCGCCAGGCCAACGCCAGCTATGCGGCGGTCAACCTGGCGCTGGAACAGGGAGCAAAACTCGGCATCGCGCAAACACCGGCAAAAACCGTCAATGGCGATGAAGTCGACGCCTTCGTGCTGACCGGGATCGCACACGATGCAATGCAGAAGATCGCCACCAGTCTTGGCGTTGACGTGGTGGCGCAGGCAGCACCTGCGGCGTCGGCAATGCGCCGCGCGCGCGTTGGCCTGTATCGGCAATGGGGTTCCAACATGGACGAAGGTTGGACTCGTTGGTTGCTGGAGCAATACCACTACGCGCCAACCAGTGTTTACAACAAGGACATGCAGGCCGGTGGCCTGAGGTCGAAGTTCGACGTGCTGATCCTGCCGGATATGGGCGGGCGCGGTACGACTGCGAAGAAATCGCTGCTGGAAGGCCTGCCGGCGGATCTGGTGCCGGCGCAATACGCTGGTGGCATTGGCGAAAAGGGCGCGACGGCGTTGAAGCAATTCGTTGCCGATGGTGGCACCTTGCTGGTCTTCAACAAGGCGACCGAAGCGGCAATCGAACTGTTCGACCTGCCGGTGACCAATGCCCTGGCAGGGCTCAAACCCGACCAGTTCTTCTGCTCCGGTGCCTTGCTCAAGCTGGAGGTACAGGCCGATAGCGTCACCGCCGGCCTGCAGGCACAACCGACCGGCATGTTCGAGAACAGTCCGGCGTTCGTGACCAAGGATGGCTTCAAGGGCAGCGTGCTGGCGCGCTATCCGACCGATGAAAACCCACTGTTGTCGGGCATGCTGAAAGGGCCGCAGGCCATCCAGGGCAAGGATGCGGCGCTGGCGGTCGATTACGGCCAAGGCAAGGTTTATCTGTATGGCTTCCGCCCGCAGTGGCGCGGGCAGACGCAGGGCACCTACAAGTTCGTGTTCAATACCTTGTACGTGGCTGAGTGATGCATCCTGCTTCCCCTCTTTCGCCTGTGGTGCGAAAGAGGGGGGCGATCAATCCGCCTTGCTCAACTTCAACGCCTGCTCCAGCACCACGAACAGGCGCTTGACCTCGGCGCTCATCAGCGCGAAACGGGCATCGAGTTCGGCGCGCAGGTCGTCGCGTTCGCTGTTTTCGAGTTGATCGACCGCGCCTTCGAGGAATTTCAGCTTGCGCACGGTCAGGTCTTCACCGAGCACGAAGGAGACATGATCGTCCAGCACCAGCGCCAAGCGGGTGACTTGCTTGCCGGCTTCCAGGTGCTTGGCGATTTCATCGCACTGCAATTCCTGGCGCTGGCACTTGACCACCGCGCCGCCGTCCAGCGCGTCCTTCAGTTCGCATTCGTCGCCCAGCGACAGGCCATCGGGTAGCGGTTCGCCGGCAATCCAGCCGGTCAGCACGTTGCGCGGCGCGACTTCGGCATTCAACGGCAAGGCCGGGAAGCTGCCCAGTGCGCGACGGATTTCCGACACCACGGATTCGCCGGATTTTTTCGACGAAGTATCCACGGCGACGAAGCCGTGTTCGACATCGATCAGCGCATCGGTGCGCGAGGGTTTGACGAAGGCACGCGGCAGCAACTCATGCACCAGGTCTTCCTTCAGGCGCTTCCGCGTGCGCCCGCCGGGGCGACGGCCTTCCTTTTCCTCGATCTCGGCCAGCTTCTTCGCCAGCAGGTCGTTGACCACGGCCGAGGGCAGGATGCGGTCTTCACTGCCGACGCTCAGCCAGATGGCATCGCCGATGCGATGCGACTGCACCGGCTCGTCGCGGCCGAACGGGGAAACGAAACCACGAGACGACAATTCCAGCGGACCGACCGGCTTGAGCGCGGCTTCGGGCAGCAATTCATCCAATTGCGAAAAGTCGAGGGAAACGGGGAAGCGGAACAGGGTGAGATTCTTGAAGAACATTGAAGAGCCGGGAATGGGGAGTCGGGAATAGGGAATGGAAAAGAAGGAATGTCAGGGTGCTTTCACGATTCCCCATTCTCCATTCCCGATTCCCGGCTGGCGGCTTCGCCGCTCAGCCACCCATGCGCATCGGCTTGCGCGGCACCTTCACGATGCCCCAGCGACAGGAAATCGAACAGCTTCGGGTCGGCCAGTTGCGAAGGGCGAATATCGGCCATCGCGCGCGAAATCTGCTCGATGCGGCCCGGGTTTTCCCGCTCCCATTGTTGCAGCATCAAACCGACCTGCTTGCGTTGCAGGTTTTCCTGACTGCCGCACAGGTTGCACGGGATGATCGGGAATTGCCTAGTCTGCGCGTATTCGATGATGTCACTTTCACGCACGTAAGCCAGCGGGCGGATGACAACATGCTTGCCGTCATCGGACAGCAGCTTCGGCGGCATGCCGGACAGTTTGGCGTGGTGGAACAGGTTCATGAACAACGTCGCCACCATGTCGTCGCGGTGGTGGCCCAGCGCGATCTTGGTGAAGCCGTTGGCTTCGGCATACGAATACAACGCACCGCGCCGCAGGCGCGAGCACAGCGAACACATGGTCTTGCCTTCCGGCACCACGCGGGTGACCACCGAATAGGTGTCCTGTTCGATGATGTGGAAATCCACGCCAAGGCTGCGCAGGTATTCGGGCAAGACGTGTTCGGGAAAGCCCGGCTGCTTCTGGTCCAGGTTCACCGCGACCAGTTCGAAATGCACCGGCGCCTTCTTGCGCAGTTGCAGCAGGATGTCCAGCAGGGTGTAACTGTCCTTGCCACCGGACAGGCAAACCATGACCTTGTCGCCGTCCTCGATCATGCCGTAATCGGCAATTGCCTGCCCCACCTGGCGGCGCAGGCGCTTGGCCAGCTTGTTGCTTTCGTGATGCGCACGATCACGCACGGCGTGGCGTGGCAAAGGATCGGGCAGGGCTTGCGGCAGGGGCAGGACGGCGGCGTTCATCGTCGCCATTTTAACGTCTGGGAGGAAATGAATCGCGGTGCGCTGATTCCTGCTTCCGGCAATCGAGCCACTGCTTGCGCCATCGACTGCGGAACTGCCGAGGCGTGTGGTTTATGCCGGTGAATCCCGACGGGCCTGGTAAACCTGCAAATGCACCCACGCCGCACCCAGCAGCGGCGCAGGCAGGCCGGCGGTAGCGGCGCGATGCACCATGTCGCCGACGATGTGTGCGGCTTCGACACGCTGGCCAGCTTCCAGGTCGCGCAGCATCGAGGCCTTGACCGGCGATGCCGCATCGGCAAACGAATCTCGCGCAATGTCCCGGGCTTTGGCGGGAATCGGCTGGCCCTGTGCCTGGGCAACACCCAGGGTTTCGGCATGCAAGGCATGCAGGAAATCCACGCCGCCTTCGCTTGAGGTGATTTGCCCGACGCTGGCGCGCATCAGGCACGTGCCCGCTGCCAGCGTGGCGAGGAAGGTGAACTTGATCCACTGGTCCTGCGCAATGTCGGCTGACGCCTTGTGATCGAGGCCGGCCTGTTTGCACAGCGCGGCGAAGGCGGCGACGCGTGGGCTGATTTCGCTGCCGTCGCGCTCGCCAAAGGTGATCGACGCCGGCTTGCCCAGATGCACGATTTCACCTTCCGCGCCCTTGGTCGCGCTGATGAAGCACAGGCCGCCGAGCACGCGCGCACGGCCGAAGCGCGCATCCAGCGCATCGTAATGGCGCAGGCCGTTGAGGATCGGCATGACCGTGGTGTTCTCGCCGACTGCAGACGCAATCGCATTGATCGAACTGTCCAGGTCATAGGCCTTGCAACTGAGCACGACCAGGTCGAAGGGTTTTGCCTGTGACAGTGCCGGCAAGTCGTTGGCGACGACATGCGCCACCGGCAAGTCCGCATCACCCAGCGGGCTGCGGATGCGCAGGCCGTCGCGCTGCAATTGCGCGGCGCGCGCCGGGCGAACCAGGAAGGTCACATCCGCGCCGGATTGCGCCAGGCGTCCGCCGAAATAACCGCCGGTGCCGCCGGCACCGAGAACCAGGATACGCATCAGCTTCGCAACTCCATCAGCTTCTCAAGCCCGTCCCCCGCCGCAGCAGCCACAACGCAAACAGCGACAGCACGGCGACGAAACCCAGCATCAGCGCATACGACACCCACGGTGGCACGTCGCTGCTGCCGAGCAGCCCGTAGCGGAAGGCGTTGACCATGTAGAAGATCGGGTTGGCGCGGGTCAGCGCCTGCGCCCAGCCGGGCAACAAGGTGATCGAATAGAACACGCCGCCCAGGTAAGTCAGCGGGGTCAGGATGAAGGTCGGCACGATCGCCACGTCGTCGAATTTCTTCGCATACACCGCATTGACGAAGCCGGCCAGCGAGAAGATCGTCGCACCCAGCAACACCGTGCTCAGCGTGACCAGCGGATGCGGCACGTGCACGCGGGTGAAGCACATCGCGATGGCCAGCACGATTGCGCCGACCATCAGCCCGCGCAACACCGCACCGGCCACATAGCCCCACAACACCACCCAGTTCGGCATCGGGCTGACCAGCAATTCCTCGACATGGCGACCGAACTTGGCACCGAAGAAACTGGACGAGATATTGCCGTAACTGCTCTGGATCACGCTCATCATTACCAGGCCAGGCACGATGAACTGCATGTAGTCGTAGTCGCCCATCTTGCCGATCCTCGAGCCGATCAAGCCACCGAAGATCAGGAAATACAGCGTCATGGTGATCGCCGGCGGCACCAGGGTCTGGCCCCAGATGCGCAGGATGCGGACCACTTCGCGACGCGCGATGGTGCCAAGCGCGATGAGGTTGCGGCGCGTGTTGATAGCCTCGGTCGTGGCGCCGGGCCGGGTTTTCAGGCTTGCATTCATGCCGCCTTCTCCGCTGCCGCCTGTGCGCCATCACCAGTCAATCGCACGAACAATTCCTCCAGTCGATTGCTCTTGGTTCGCATCGAACGCACACGGATTCCGGTGGTATCGAACGCAGCGAATACGCGGTTCAAGTCCATCGCCCGCGGCATGTCCAAGTCCAGTGTGTGTGCGTCGGTAGCCAGCAAGGTTGCGCCCTCGATCTGCGGCAATTGCGCCGGCAGTGCGCCATCGATGTCAAACAGGAATCCCTCGACATCGAGTTTGGACAAAAGCGCCTTCATCGTGCCCTGTTCGACGATGCGGCCGTGGTCAATGATGGCCAGGTTGCGGCATAGGCTTTCGGCTTCTTCCAGGTAGTGCGTGGTCAGGATGATGGTGGTGCCGGCAGTGTTGATGTCCTTCAGCGTCTTCCACATGCCGCGACGGATCTCGATATCGACACCGGCGGTGGGTTCGTCGAGGATCAGCAGCTTCGGCCGGGTCATCATCGCGCGGGCGATCATCAGCCGGCGCTTCATGCCGCCGGACAGGGTGCGGCTCATCACCGTGGCTTTTTCCCACAGGTGTGCGCGCTTGAGTTCTTCTTCCGCACGAGGCAGTGCTTCGCTGCGCGGGATGCCGTAGAAACCGGCGTAGTTGACCAGGATGTCGAGCGGTTTCTCGAACAAGTTGAAATTGATTTCCTGTGGCACCAACCCGAGCAGACGCATCGCGCCGTCGCGGTCGTGCGACTGGTTCACGCCGAACACTTCGACCGTGCCGGCACTCTTGTTGACCAGCGAACTGACGATGCCGATCAAGGTCGATTTGCCGGCGCCGTTGGGGCCGAGCAGGGCAAAGAAGTCGCCCTCCTCCACCCGCAGCGAAATGCCTTTCAACGCGCTGGTGCCGTTCTCATAGGTCTTGTGCAGGTCGTCGATGGCCAGCGCGGCGACGCGCGCAGGAATGGGAGCGGAATCCATGAAATACCTTGCGTGCGGACAGGCCGCACGTGGAAACGAAAAGACAGCCTCGCATTATAGGCGCGCCATCACGCCAGTCCCGGCATCGCTGCGTTCCATTGTCGTGACACGGCGAGTGAAGACAGGTGTCTGCCCGCGGCCGAGAAGAACATCCCTATTCGGGGGCTGCGCTTGCCTCCGAAGCCTGCGCGCAGGCGACGTAAAACTTCCGTCTTCCATAAACGAGACCCGCAACCGGGAAAAGAACCAACAAAAACCCCGCGTTGCTGCCAACGCGGGGTTTTGTTGTTGCACTTGCGGGCAGATGCTCGCCGGTTTCATCAGCCCGGTTTGAAGCTGATCGTGCGGCGAGTGGTGGTCGGCGTAGCCACCGGCGCGAACTTCCAGCGCCGTACCGCGTTGACTGCTTCGCGATCAAACACGCGTGCCGGGGTGGCCCGCACCACGCGCGCACCATCGACCGAGCCGTCGGTGTTGACGGTGAATTCCACCAGCACTTCGCCGGCGGTACCGGCGCGCAGGGCTTCCGGCGGGTAGCGCGGCGGCGGAGCGCTGATCAGGTTCAGCGTTGGCGTGGCCGGCGCGGCGGCGGCCGCTGCAGTGCGGGCGGCCGCGGCTTCGCGTTCACGCTGTTCGGCGGCGGCGCGGTCGGCGGCCTGCTTGTCGGCAGCGGCCTTGTCTGCGGCAGCCTTGTCGGCTGCGGCGCGGGCGCGGACTTCTTCCTGCTGCTGCGCGGCCACTGCGGCGGCGGCCTGGCGCTGCTGCTCTTCCTGCTGCGCTTTGCGTTGTTCTTCCAGCTGCTTGATCCGTTCCTGCGCCCGGACTTCTTCGGCCGCGCTGCGCTTGCCGACGGCTTCCTGCGCGCTGACGATGCCCTGCTTCAGGCGCGGCAGTGCCGGGGCCTTGGCATCGACCTTCTCGATCAATGCAGCCAGGCGCTGGCTCTCCGCGAAATCCTCGCGGGCGATGCTCTGTTCGGCGGCGATCACCAGATAGGGCTGCAGGTCGGTCAAGGCACTGGCAACGGCGGCGTCATCGGGCAACTTGTCGCGCACCGCCAAGTAGTACTCGACCGCATTATTCCCGCCAGGCGCATAGATGCGGTTCTCGCCCAGGGCCTGTACGGCGGCTTCGCGTAACTGGTCAACGCCCATGGCCTGGATCTCGGCACTGGCGGCGGCTTCCTGCGCGGACGGCGCGGCGGCGGCCGGTTGCGCAGGGCCAGCGGCCGGGGCCGCGGTTTCTTCCTGCTTCGAGCAAGCGGCAAGCAAGGCCAGCAGCAATAGCGCAGGCGTACGCGACTTCATGGAAATCGTGGCAAAAGACATCTAGGCATCCCCTGGTATCCGGTTGGGCAGCACTCCCTGCCCGGCATGGCCGCGGCATCCCGCCGGATTACCCCATCCGGCCCGCGCAACCGGGGACATGAAAGCACAATTCCCCCCCCATGTCGCCCGCATGCCGCGGTTTTCAGAAGATGCGTCACATCATTTGCCGATGCAGAAGGTCGAAAAGATGCGGCCCAGCAGGTCGTCCGGGGACATCCGGCCGGTGATTTCGCCCAGCGCATCATGGGCCAGGCGCAGTTCCTCGGCGACAAGTTCCAGGCGTTCGTGGTCCAGTTCCGCCTGTGCGGACTGCGCATGTGCGGCGGCGCGATGCAGGGCTTCGACATGGCGGATGCGGGCGGAGAATTCACCTTGCGCGCCCTCGTCGGCGTGACCCAGCGCCAATTGCCGCAGGCGCGCATGCAGGGCTGACAAGCCGTAGCCATTGCGGGCGGAAACGTGCACATGGTGGTCATCATCCGGCGGCAGCGTGGGCAGCAGGTCGGACTTGTTATGGATCCACAAGCGCTGCGGCACCTCGGCAATGGCAGCGGCGACAGCGCGGGTGCCGGCGTCGGGATCGCGCGCATCGACGACGATCAAGGCCAGATCGGTGCGTTGCAGTTCTTCGCGGGCGCGGCGCATGCCTTCGCGTTCAATCGCATCGCCACCGTCGCGTAGGCCGGCGGTATCCACCAGCATCAGCTCCAGGCCGTCGAGGCGGATGGTCTCGCGCAAGGTGTCGCGGGTGGTGCCGGCCACGTCAGTGACGATGGCGCGGTCGCTGCCGGCCAGCGCATTCAGCAACGAACTCTTGCCGGCGTTCGGCGGGCCGACGATCACCGCGTGCAGGCCATCACGCAGCTTGCGGCCACGCTCGGCATCAGCCAGCAAGGTGGCCAGTTGCGCGATGGCTTCGTTCAATTGTTGCCTGACCTGCGCACCGCCCAACGTATCCAGCGGCTCGTCGGCGAAATCGATCGCCGCTTCGACATGGATGCGCAGTCCCAGCAGCGCATCACCGATGGCGTTGACGCGCTGTGAGAACACGCCCTCCAGCGAGCGTCGCGCCGCGCGCGCCGCGCGCGTGTCGGAGGCGGCAATCAGGTCGGCGATGGCCTCGGCCTGGGCCAGATCCAGCTTGCCATTGATGAAGGCACGCTCACTGAATTCACCGGGACGGGCATGGCGTGCACCCAGTTCAATGCAACGCGCGACCAATTGTTGCAGCACCACCGGGCTGCCGTGGCCTTGCAATTCGACCACGTCCTCGCCAGTGAAACTGTGTGGCGCAGGGAAGGACAAGGTGATGCCGTCGTCGATGACTTCGTCGCCGTCGCTGCGGAATCGTGCGTATTGCGCGTAGCGCGGTTTCAGTTCGTGCCTGATGATCGCTTGCGCGATTTGTCGTGCCTGCGGCCCACTCAGGCGCACGATGCCGACGCCACCGGCACCGGGCGCGGTGGCGATTGCTGCGATGGTGTCGGTCGTGGTCGTCATGCCTGCATTATTGCCCGCGCCTGCGGTTTGGATGGCCATATGAAGAAACCCGCCTTGCGGCGGGTTTCTGCTCGATTACTTCGCCACTTCGGCTTTCTTCGCCGGTTCGCCATGCTTGCGCAGCATGTACCACTGCTGCAACAGGCCCAAGCCGCCGTTGGCCACCTGGTACAGCACCAGACCGGCCGGCAGGAAGGCCAGGATCGCGCCGAAGGCCAGCGGCATGAACTGCATCATCTTCTGCTGCATCGGGTCCATGCCGACCATCGGGGTCAGCTTCTGGGTGAAGAACATGATCGCCACGTTCAACACCGGCAGGATGAAGAACGGATCGCGCGCGGTCATGTCCTGGATCCACAGCGTCCATGGTGCCTGGCGCAGCTCCACCGATTCGGCCAGCATCCAGTACAGCGCCATGAAGATGATGACCTGCGGGATCACCGGCAGGCAGCCGGCCATCGGGTTGATCTTCTCCTTCTTGTACAGCTCCATCAGCGCTTGCTGGTACTTGGCGCGGTCATCGCCGTAGCGTTCCTTCAACTGCTGCATGCGCGGCTGGAACTTGCGCATCTTCGCCGCCGACTTGTATTGCGCGTTGGACAGCGGGAACAACGCAAGTTTCAGCAACACCACCAAGCCGATGATCGCCCAGCCCCAGTTGCCGAACAGGCCATGCAGCTTGCCCAGCACCCAGAACAGGCCTTCGGCGATCACTGCGAAAATCTTGAACTGGCTGTAGTCCACCGCGCGCAGCAGGCCGGGCACGTTCTGCGCCTGCATCTGCTCGACCAGTTTCGGGCCGACCCACAGCCGTGCTTCGCTGTCGGCCTGCTGGCCCGGCGAAACCGCGATTGCGGGGCCGAGTTCGCGCACCAGCGCCTGCGCGCCGCCAGCCGGCGCGTCCAGCGACACCACGATCTTGTCCTCGCCGCGCGGGATCCACGCGCTGAAGAAATGGTGCTGCAGCATCGCGATCCAGCCCTGTTGCACGACCAGGTCGAGCTTTCCATCATTCAGGTACTTGTCGAACTTGCGGCGGTCGTAGCCTTCTTCCGGGCTGTACCAAGCCGCACCGCGGAAGCTGAAGGATTCCGGATGGGTGAAGCCGGTTTCGACCACCGGCGGCTTGCGCACCAGTTGTCGATAAACCTGGCCCTGCCATGCCGCGCCGCCGGTGTTGGCGATTTCATCGCGCACGTCAACGACGTACTGGCCGCGCTTGAAGGTGTAGCTGCGGCGGATGCTGACGCCATCCGGGCCGTTCCAGACGAAGCGGGCGACGACTTCGCCGCCGCCTTCGGCCAGGGCCAGTTCGCCGGCCTGCTCGGGCACGAAACCGCCGAGGTGGTTCGGTGCATTGCCGCCGGTATTGATCCAGCCACTCTGTGCCACGTAGTAATGCTCGGCGTCGTTGGCGAACAGGCGCACCGGCGCGCTGCCGATGGCCTTGCTCTGCGGGTACTTCAACAGGTCGGCCTGCAACAGGTTGCCGCCATCGAGCACCACGCGCAGCACGTCGGTGGTCACGGTGACTGTGCCGGCGATCGGCGCGACCGGCGCGGGCTGGGTCACCGGCTCCAGCGTCGGCACGGTCGAGTCGGCATTGGCGGCGGGCACCGATGGCAGCGTGGCTTCCGGCACGGCGGTGGCTTGTGCGGATGCCGTCGGCACCGTGGCATCCGCCGCCGGCGCAATCGCGGTGGCAACCGGCGCGGCGGCTTCCTTCGGCGCGGTGAACTTGCCCCACTCCATCCACAACAAGGCGGCAACGGCCATCCAGGCAAGAAGCAGGAAAACACGGGTCTGGTTCATCAGGCAGGCAATCTCAACCGGGATCGGATTCCGGTTTGTTGGTGGGGGAATGGGGGGAATTCAAGACAGGCGGCATTGTGCCGCCGCCAGCCGGGGGGGGCAATGCACCGGCACGGCGCAACACCTGCACGAAGGCCTCGGCCAACTGCGCATTGGCAGCAACCGCAGCGGCCGATCGCGCCACGATCACGTAATCGCCGCCGACCAGTTGCGGGCGCAGGTGGCGGAAGACTTCGCGCAGGCTGCGCTTGATCCGGTTGCGCACCACCGCGCGCTTGTCCACCTTGCGCGATACTGCCAGGCCCAGCCGCGCCGGAGTTTCCGCACGCCGCCAGTGCAGAGCCAGCAACGGGTGCGAAGTGCGCTTGGCCTGGTCGAAGACGCGCCCATAGTCGGCCTTGGCACGCACCCGCGCCGCAGGCGGGAAGCACGCATCGGCGGTGTTGGCGGGAAGCTCGTCCATACTCGGCACAGAACCCTCAAGACACGACAAAGCCCGCACTGTCGGACAGCGCGGGCTTGGCGGGGACTCGCATCGCGACGCTCGGCCACGCAAGGTGGCCGGCCTTCGTCAGGCGGTGAGGCGCTTGCGGCCCTTGGCGCGGCGACGGGCCAGGACCTTGCGGCCGTCGGCGGTCTTCATGCGGGCACGGAAACCGTGGTCGCGCTTGCGCTTGAGGTTGCTGGGTTGGAAGGTGCGCTTGGTGGCCATTGGGGCACTCGTGCGGATGGCGGTAGGAAAGAACCGGAAATTCTAGTCGGGCCTTGCGGTCAGGTCAAGTCCAGGTGCTTGTCGCCGGTTTCTTGCCCGCAGCGGCGGCGGCGCTTCGTGGTAGTCTGATCGACCCCATTGATCCCCACGCCCGCGCCGCCGCCCGGCGGCGCGGCGCTTTTCCGACGACGAAGCAACCCGATGGATGCCTGGCCCCGCTGTCTCGAACGCCTGGAAGCCGAATTGCCGGCCGAGGACGTGCATACCTGGCTCAAGCCGCTGCAAGCCGAGCAGCGCGACGACACCGTGGTGCTGCTGGCCCCCAATGCCTTCATCTTCGACGAGGTGCGGCAGCGCTACTGGCCGCGCATCCGCGAGGTTTATGGCCACCTCGGCGGCCACCGCCCGCTGTCTCTGGAAATCGGCTCACGCAAGCGCGTGGCCGAACCCGCGATTCCGGCCCATCCGGCCACTCAAGCAACGACCACGCCAGCCGAATCCTTCGACGGCAACCTCGATACCCACTACACCTTCGACAACTTCGTCGAAGGCCGCAGCAACCTGCTCGGCCGCGCCGCCGCATGGCAGGCCGCGCAGAAACCCGGCGACCGCGCGCACAACCCGCTGATGCTCTACGGCGGCACGGGCCTGGGCAAGACCCATCTGATGTTCGCCGCCGGCAATGAACTGCGCCGGCTCAATCCGGCCGCGCGGGTGCTGTACCTGCGTTCGGACGATTTCGCCAACGCCTTCTTCCGCGCCATCCAGAACAAGACCACCGACCAGTTCAAGCGCCAGTTCCAGAAACTCGATGCGCTGCTGATCGACGATATCCAGTTCTTCGCCGGCAAGGACCGCACCCAGGAAGAGTTCTTCCACACCTTCAACGCGCTGTTCGACGGCAAGCAGCAGATCATCCTGACCTGCGACCGCTACCCGCGCGAGGTCGAAGGGCTGGAACCGCGAATGAAATCACGGCTGGGCTGGGGCCTGGCGGTGGCGATCGACCCACCCGACTTCGAGAATCGTGCAGCGATTGTGCTGGCCAAGGCGCGCGAACGCGGCATCGAGATCCCAGAAGACGTCGCTTTCCTGTTGGCCAAGCGCATGCGCAGCAACGTGCGCGACCTCGAAGGCGCGATCAACACCCTGACCGCGCAGGCCAATTTCACCGGTCGCGCGATCACCCCGGAATTTGCCCAGGAAACCCTACGCGACCTGTTGCGCGCACAGCAGCAGGCAGTCAGCGTGGCCAACATCCAGAAGACCGTGGCCGACTATTACGGCCTGCAACTGAAGGAACTGCTGGGCGACCGCCGCACTCGTTCATTGGCGCGGCCGCGACAGATGGCGATGGCCCTGTCCAAGGAACTGACCGACCACAGCCTGCCGGAAATCGGCCAGGCCTTTGGTGGCCGCGACCACACCACCGTGCTGCACGCCTGCAAGCAGATCCGCACGCTGATGGAAACCGACGGCAAGCTGCGCGAAGACTGGGACAAGCTGATTCGCAAGCTCAGCGAGTAACGCGGTTTCGCCGTCTTATTCTTTTCCTTGTTGCGGGAACCGGAGGTTTCCGTGTTCCTGCGTGCCTGCAGGTACCGGACACGTGTGCGGTTCCCGGCGACCGGGCGCAGCGTCACAAACCAAAGCCCACACGCCGGTTTTTCCAGAAACCCTCAAACCGCTTTTCCCCAAGCAACACAAAAACCGCGACGAACCGCGTACAGTTTCGTAAACTCCGTGTGCAACGTTGGCATCGGTTGTGGACAAGTCGTGGAGTGTTTTTCCACCTGAAATCCATCCACAGCTTTTCCAACAAGCCCAAGTCAGCTATCCACGCGCTTTCAGTCCTGAAAATCCTTTCAATTTCAAAGGGTTGAATGGGTTTTACCGGATTTCGCGCGACTCCAGCACCACCGCTTTTCGCTTTTATCTACACAAACAAAAGGCAAGGGGCCGTCCATCTCATGCGTTTCAGCCTGCAACGCGAAGCTTTCCTCAAGCCGTTGGCCCAAGTCGTCAACGTGGTTGAACGTCGGCAAACCCTGCCGATCCTGGCCAATTTCCTGGTACAGGTAAACAACGGCCAGCTCTCGCTGACCGGCACCGATCTGGAAGTGGAAATGATCTCGCGCGTCAGCGTGGAAGACGCGCAGGATGGCGAAACCACGATCCCGGCGCGCAAGTTGTTCGAGATCGTCCGCGCCCTGCCCGACGGCAGCAAGGTCACGGTCAGCCAGGCCGGCGACAAGGTCACGGTGCAAGCCGGCCGCAGCCGCTTTACCCTGGCGACCCTGTCGGCGAATGATTTCCCGTCGATCGATGAAGTTGAGGCCACCGAGCGCGTCAGCGTGCCGGAAGCGGCCTTGAAGGAGCTGATCGAACGCACCGCCTTTGCAATGGCCCAGCAGGACGTGCGCTATTACCTCAACGGCCTGCTGTTCGACTTGCGCGACAAGACCCTGCGTTGCGTGGCGACCGACGGCCACCGTCTGGCCTTGTGCGAGTCGGTGCTGGACGACAACGTCGGTACCAAGCGCCAGATCATCGTGCCGCGCAAGGGCGTGACCGAGCTGCAACGCCTGCTGGAAGGCGGCGACCGTGCATTGGAACTGGAAGTCGGCCGCGCCCATATCCGGGTCAAGCGCGACGACGTCAGCTTCACCTCCAAGCTGATCGACGGCCGCTTCCCGGATTATGAAGCTGTGATCCCGATCGGTGCCGACCGCGAGGTCAAGCTGGACCGCGAAGCCCTGCGTGCGGCCCTGCAGCGCGCGGCGATCCTGTCCAACGAGAAGTATCGTGGCGTGCGCGTCGAGGTTTCGCCCAACCTGCTGAAGATCAGCGCTCACAACCCCGAGCAGGAAGAAGCGCAGGAAGAAGTCGAGGCCGATACCAAGGTCGATGACTTGGCTATTGGCTTCAACGTCAATTACCTGCTCGATGCCCTGTCCGCGTTGAAGGAGGAATTCGTCGTGATCCAATTGCGCGACGCCAATTCCTCGGCACTGGTGCGCGAAGCCAGCAGCGAGAAATCCCGCCACGTGGTGATGCCACTGAGGCTCTGATGGTTTCCTGGTTTCACGTGGAACACGGACAACGCCCGGAGGTTTCCGGGCGTTGTCGTTTTCAGGATCGTTCCGGGATGCGGCCATGCAGGTAACCCGGCTGGAAATCCGTGACCTGCGCCGCTTCGCGCAAGCCAGTCTGGCACCTGCGCCCGGCTTGAACCTGATTACCGGCGACAACGGGGCTGGCAAGACCAGCCTGCTCGAGGCCCTGCATCTGATGGCCTACGGCCGCAGCTTCCGCGGCCGGGTACGCGATGGCCTGGTGCGCACCGGCGCCGATGTGGTTGAAGTCTTTGTCGAATGGCGTGAAGGCGCAGACGAACGCCCGCGCAAGGCCGGCCTCCGCCATGGCGGCCAGCGCTGGGAAGGCCGGCTGGACGGCGAATCCGTTGCGCAACTGGGCGACCTGTGCGCGGCGCTGGCGGTGGTCAGCTTCGAACCCGGCAGCCACGCCCTGGTCTCCGGTAGCGGCGAGCCGCGTCGGCGCTTGCTGGATTGGGGTTTGTTCCACGTGGAACGCGAAGAACAAGGCGGCGATTTCCTGCCGCTGTGGCGGCGCTACGCACGGGCGCTGAAACAGCGCAATGCCCTGCTCAAGGCTGGCGGCGACCTGCGGCAACTGGATGTTTGGGACCATGAACTGGCAGAAGCCGGTGAACCCCTGACCGAGCGCCGCCTCGCCTATCTGGAACGACTGCAGCGCCACCTGCAAGCCATTGCCGCCGAATTGATCCCGGCACTGGGCATGGCGCGGCTGGAATTCCAGCCCGGCTGGCGACGGCACGAACTGCCACTGGCCGACGCCCTGCTCTTGGCCCGCGACCGCGACCGCGCCGCCGGCCATACCAGCGTCGGCCCGCACCGTGCCGACTGGCGCGTCCGCTACGCCGCCCGCCCGCAGGATGAAACCCTGTCGCGCGGCCAGGCAAAACTGACTGCCTTGGCCTGCCTGCTGGCCCAGGCCGAGGATTTCGCCCAACGCCGCGGCGAATGGCCGGTGATGGCTTTGGACGACCTGGCCTCGGAGCTGGATCGCACACACCAGCAGCGCGTGATCGAACATCTGGCGGACAGCGGCGCGCAGGTTTTCATCACCGGCACCGAACCACCGCCCGGGCTGGCTCAAAACCTCGAGATCGCCAGGTTCCACGTGGAACACGAGACGGTAATGCCGATTCTGTGACATGAAGGCAAGCAGGTTCCGGCGGAAAGCTGTTTGTCCGCAAAGGCCGCCAAGGGCGCAAAGAATCGGGAATGCCTGTCCGTGCCCTCCCCGTTCTTGCAGAGGCTTCAACGGGAACTTGCGGACAAAAACGACAAAACTGGCTTCTTTGCGCCCTTGGCGGCCTTTGCGGACAACTACCGCTCCTGAGTTATAATCCCGGGACAAACGCTATATCTAATGTGTCGCCTGCACCCTCGGTGTGGGCAGGCCAGTCTTGCAGCGAGTGGGCATGAGCGAAGAAACCACCGGCCAGCCGTCCGGCAACAACGGCAACTACGACGCCAACAGCATTACCGCGCTGGAGGGCCTGGAAGCCGTCCGCAAGCGCCCCGGCATGTACATCGGCAACGTCCACGACGGCAGCGGCCTGCACCACATGGTGTTCGAGGTCGTTGACAACGGCGTTGACGAAGCCCTCGCCGGCCACGCGGACGATATCATCGTCACCATCCATGCCGATGGCTCGGTGTCGGTGTCCGACAACGGTCGCGGCATCCCGGTCGGTCGGCACGCCAAGGAAAGCGAGAAGCAAGGCCGCGATATTTCCGCTGCGGAAATGGTCATGACCATGCTGCACGCCGGCGGCAAGTTCGACGACAACAGCTACAAGGTGTCCGGCGGCCTGCACGGCGTCGGCGTCTCCGTGGTCAACGCGCTGTCGGAAAAACTCACCCTCGACATCTGGCGCGACGGCCACCACTTCCAGCAGGAATACCGCCACGGTGAGCCGCAATACCCGCTCAAGCAGGGCGAAGCATCGAGCAAGCGCGGCACCCTAGTGCGCTTCTGGCCGTCGGCCGAAGCCTTCCATGACAACGTCGAATTCCATTACGACATCCTTGCCCGCCGCCTGCGCGAACTGTCCTTCCTCAACTCCGGCATCAAGATCAGCCTGATTGACGAACGCGGTGAAGGCCGTCGCGACGATTTCCATTACGAAGGCGGCATCGCCAGCTTCGTCGAGCACCTGGCGCAATTGAAGAATCCGCTGCACCCCAACGTCATTTCCGTCACCGGCGAGCACAACGGCATCGTCGTTGATGTCGCCCTGCAATGGACCGACGCCTACCAGGAAACGATGTTCTGCTTCACCAACAACATCCCGCAGAAGGACGGTGGCACCCACCTGACCGGCTTCCGCGCCGCGCTCACGCGCACGCTCAACAACTACATCGAGCAGAACGGCATCGCCAAGAAGGAAAAGGTCACCCTGTCCGGCGAAGACATGCGCGAAGGCATGATCGCGGTGCTGTCGGTCAAGGTGCCGGATCCGGGTTTCTCCTCGCAGACCAAAGAGAAGTTGGTCACCGAGGAAGTGCGCCCGGTCGTTGACAACGTGTTCGGCGCGAAGCTGCAGGAATTCCTGCAGGAGCACCCTAACGAAGCCAAGGCCATCGCCGGCAAGATCGTTGACGCCGCCCGCGCCCGCGAAGCCGCGCGCAAGGCCCGCGATCTCACCCGCCGCAAGGGCGCGCTCGACATCGCCGGCCTGCCCGGCAAACTGGCCGATTGCCAGGAAAAGGATCCGGCGCATTCCGAACTGTTCATCGTCGAGGGCGACTCGGCAGGCGGCAGCGCCAAGCAAGGCCGCAACCGCAAGAACCAGGCGGTGCTGCCGCTGCGCGGCAAGATCCTCAACGTGGAACGCGCGCGTTTCGACCGCATGCTCGCCAGTGCCGAAGTCGGCACCCTGATCACCGCGCTGGGCACCGGCATCGGTCGTGACGATTACAACCCGGACAAGCTGCGCTACCACCGCATCATCATCATGACCGACGCCGACGTGGACGGCTCGCACATCCGCACCCTGCTGCTGACCTTCTTCTACCGGCAAATGCCGGAGCTGATCGAACGCGGCCACATCTACATCGGCCTGCCGCCGCTGTACAAGCTCAAGCAGGGCAAGAGCGAGCTGTATCTGAAGGACGACGCGGCGCTCAACGTGTATCTGGCCAACAGCGCGGTCGAAGGCGCGGCCTTGGTGCCGGCCGAGGGCGAACCGCCGATTTCCGGCGAAGCACTGGAACGCCTGCTGCTGGCCTGGGCCAATGCGCGCGAAACCGTCGCCCGCAACGCGCATCGCTACGACAGCGCCCTGCTTGAAGCCCTGATCGACAGCCCGACACTGGATACCGCACAGCCAGCCGATTTGGCCGTGCTGGAAGCCAAGCTCAACCGCCCCAGCCTGGGCAGCCCGCGTTACGCGCTGCAATTGCAGCCGGCCCTCGATGCCACCGACACCACCCCGGCGCGCCCCGCCGCCCTGCTGGCCACGCGCCGGCACATGGGCGAGGAAGCCATCCATGTGCTGCCATTGGCCGCGTTCGAAAGCGGCGAACTGCGCCCGCTGCGCGAAGCGGCGCAATTGCTGCATGGCTTGATCCGCGATGGCGCGCAAATCCTGCGCGGCAACAAGCAGCAGCTGGTGGCCAGCTTCGCCGAAGCCCAGACTTGGTTGCTGGACGAAGCGAAAAAAGGCCGGCAAATCCAGCGCTTCAAGGGCCTGGGCGAGATGAACCCGGAACAGCTGTGGGATACCACGGTCAATCCGGACACGCGGCGCTTGCTGCAGGTGCGCATCGAAGATGCCGTTTCCGCCGACCAGATCTTCAGTACGCTGATGGGCGATGTGGTCGAACCACGCCGCGACTTCATTGAAGACAACGCGCTGAAGGTTTCCAACCTTGACGTCTGATCCGGTGCAGGCAACCCCGGCGGCTGTCGTCGTCGGTGGCCTGCCGCAGGTGCAGGGCACGGAAAAGCCGCTGCGGGCGGTGCTGATCGACTTCATCCGTGATGTGGCGATCATCGTCTTCACCCTGCTGGTGGTGATGGTGCCGCTGGGCGTGATCGCGGCGCTCGTGAATTTGATGCGCGGCGAAACCAGCGCGACGATGTTGCAGGGCAGCACCATGGTCTGGATCAGCCTGCTTGGCACCGGCTGCGCAGCGCTGATCGTCTATGGCTGGCGCAATCCGACCAGCAAGGTGCAACGCGTGGCCGCGTGGCAGGCGATCCGCCAGCCGCGCACCTGGGGCTGGATCCTGGCGGTGACCGTGCTGGTCCTGGTGTGCAGCAATGGCCTGACCGCATTGGCCAAGATCCTGGGGCTGGAAATCGAACCCACAAACGTGGAACCCCTCCGCCAGGTGATGGCGGCCAGTCCAGCCCTGATGGGTCTGGTCGTCGTGCTGCTGGCCCCAGCCTACGAAGAACTGCTGTTCCGCCGCGTGCTGTTCGGCAAGCTGTGGGCTGCTGGCTGGCCGAAGCTGGGCATGGTGCTCAGCGGCGCGGCTTTCGCCTTCATGCATGAAACTCCCGGCCTGGACCCCGCCACCTGGCCTGCCACTGGCTTGTTGTTGCTGGTCTATGGCGCAATGGGCGCAGCCTTTGCCTGGCTGTATCGCCGCACCGGCACCTTGTATGCGCCGATCGCCGCGCACGCCCTGAACAACGGCGTCGCCTTGCTGGCCTTGCACCTGGGCACGTAACCCCACCGCGGCAATACAAGCGTTTCCGGAAAGTGCAAGCCGGCGCTCGTGCCATCGCGGTGGCTTGACGAAAAGTTAAGGCGCATCCGCCCACACTTTGCACCGATGCCCGCACATCCAAGGGGGACAGGCATGAAGTTGCAACTTCTCACAATCAGCATGGTTGCCCTGCTTTGCGCTTGCGCGACCACCACCTCGCCGACAGGGCGCAAGCAAATGGTTGGTGGCGTGTCGCAAGAGCAGCTCAACCAGCTCGGCGCGCAATCCTTCGCCGAAACCAAGGCCAAGGAAAAAGTCGTCAGCGGCCAGCAGAACGCCTACGTCAATTGCGTGGTCAACGCGCTGGTCGCGCAACTGCCGGCACAATGGCGCAGCGTGAAGTGGGAAACCGCATTGTTCGAAGACAAGGAAGCCAACGCCTTCGCCCTGCCCGGCGGCAAGGTCGGCGTCAACACCGGCATCTTCACCGTGGCGAAGAATCAGGATCAATTGGCGGCAGTGCTGGGCCATGAAATCGGCCACGTCGTCGCCCGCCACCATGAAGAGCGCATCACCCGGCAACTGGGCGCGCAGCAACTGCTCGGATTGGGTGCGCTGGTCGCCGGTGCCGCCTACGGGCAGAACGCCGCCAACACGGTCGGACAACTCGGCGGCATGACCGCGCAAGGGTTGTTCCTGCTGCCCGGCTCGCGCACTCAGGAAAGCGAAGCGGACGTGGTTGGACAGCGCTTGATGGCACAGGCCGGCTTCGACCCGGCACAAGCGGTCAACCTGTGGCAGAACATGCAAGCTGCCAGCGGTGCCCGCCAGCCGCAATGGCTTTCCACCCACCCCGATCCCAGCGCCCGCATCCAGGAGCTGCGCAAGGACGCCCCGGCGCTGGCCCCGGTCTACCAGCAGGCACGCGCCGCCGGTCGCACACCGCGCTGCGGATGACCGAGGCCAGCAACCCTGCAAGCGTAGCCGGCATTCCTGTTTCACGGCGATTCTGCTAGCGTGGACAAGCAGCCAACGACAAAATCCAATACCGAAAGCGGCACGCATAACCAGCCGCCAAGTCTTTCCACCGAGGTGATGAAGATGCTTTTCCGCAAACCCCGACATTCCCTGCTGACCCTGTGCATTGCCGGCCTGCTGGCGGGCGGCGTGGTCAGCGCCGATGTGCAGGCACAGAGCCGCGCCGATAGACAAGCCGCCAGGGGCGGCAAGAAGGCCGAAGCCGAAAACCGTTATCCCGATGCCACCCGCGAAGATCCCAAGGGCAAGCCTTCGCCCAAGCTGGGCAAGAAGGAACAGGCGCTGATCGACGCCTTCAACAATAGCGATTTCGAAAAAGCCAAGCCACTGGCCGAAGAAGTCATCAACAGCCCCGACGCCACCGATTACGACAAGGCGCTGGGCAACTTCCTGGCCGGGCAGATCGCCTACAACCTGGACGACAACGCCGCCGCCAAGGCCTACGCGCAGAAGGCGATTGACTTCAATGCGCTGGGCAATGACAACCACTTCGGCGCGATGCAATTCCTCGCGCAGTTGCAGATCCAGGACGACCAGTACGCCGAAGCGCTGGCCACGCTGGACAAGTATTTCGAGCAAACCCACTCCAAGCGCCCCGAAGACCTGATGATCAAGGGCAATGCGCTGTATCGTGCCGAGCGCTACGCCGAGGCCATTCCCGTGCTGAAGCAGGCCATCGACACGACACCGGAACCGAAGAACGAATGGTTGCAGCTGCTGATGGCGTCCTACGCCGAAGCTGGCCAGAACGCCGAGGCCATCCAACTGGCCGAACAGATCGCCAGCAAGAATCCCGACGACAAGAAGGCGCAGATGAACCTGGCCTCGGTCTATCTGCAGGCCGACCAGATGGACAAGGCCGCCGCCACCCTGGAAAAACTGCGCGCCTCCGGGCAGTTGACCGACGAGCGCGACTACCGCCAGCTTTACACCACCTATGCCAACATCGATGGCAAGGAGAAAGAAGTCATCGGCGTCATCAACGACGGCCTGCAGAAGGGCATCCTCAAGCCCGACTACCAGACCTATGTCGCGCTGGCGCAGTCGTACTACTACAGCGACCAGATCCCGCAGGCCATCGAAGCCTGGCAAAAGGGTGCACCGCTGTCGAAGGACGGCGAGACCTATTTGAACCTGGCCAAGGTGCTGTGGCAGGAAGACCGCATCCCCGAAGCCAAGCAGGCGGCCAAGGCCGCGCTGGAAAAGGGCGTGAAAAAACCCGAGGATGCGAAAAAAATCATTGCCCTGCCCTGACGGCAGTGCAAGGATAGTCAGGCAACGGCAAATACGTTCACGAATGAAAATGCGAGTGGTATCTGCCCACGCGATTGGTATAAGCTTGGAAATTCCCGCGGTTGAAAAACCGCGACCCACGGAAGCAAGGCGCCGCAAGGCGCCGGTCCCAGAACGAGTTACGGTGCATGGCTGAGCAACTGGTCATCAATAGGCATCAACAGGACGACCAGCCCGAAGGGCTGAACTGGCCGCGCATCATCGGCATGGCTTTCGTCATCGCGTTGCATGTGACGGTCTTCATGCTGCTGTTGATTCCGGCGGTGGCCCCGCAGGCCGACAAGCAGGAAGATCAGAAGATCCTGATCAACATCGTTGACGTGCCGCCGCCGCCTCCCCCGCCGCCGCCGCCGCCGCCGAAGCAGGACACCCCGCCGCCGCCGATCAAGGAGCTGTCGCCGCCGAAGCCCTCGCCGGTGCCGCCGCCGCCGGAAGCCCCGCCGGTGGATGTCGCCGAGCCGCGCCCGACCGACATCGTCACCCCGCCCTCGCCGCCGGCCCCGCCTGCGCCGACGCCGGACATCGGTGCCAGCGTCGATATCTCGTCGAAGAACATGAACCCGCCGCGCTACCCGCCGGCCGCCCAGCGCTCCGGCATCGAAGGCACGGTGATCCTGATCATCGACGTCGATGCCAACGGCAACGTCACCAATGTTTCGGTCGAGAAGTCCAGCCGCAACCGCGATCTTGATCGCGCCGCGATGGATGCCGCCCGGAAGTGGCGCTTCAACCCTGGCTCGTCCGGTGGGCAGAAGGTTGCCGGCCGTGTTCGCGTCCCGGTTGATTTCAAGATGGGTGGCTGACCGAAGGTCAGCTTCCGGCTTCATTTCACCGGCTTCACTTTGAAACCCCCGCTTCAACCATTCACAAGCGTTACCCGCCGCACTTCCGCAATACTTCAATCATCCAAATAAAAGGTAAGCGTCATGCTGCAAGAAATCCTCATCGCCGCCGCAGCCGGGGGCAACAATGCCGCGAATGCCCTCAACCAGATGGGCTTCGAGCACTTGATCACCGAAATGACCAGCCATCCGGGCGAGTTCGCGGTTTCCTGGGTCGTGCTGCTCACCCTGGTCATCATGTCGGCCTTCTCGTGGTACTGGACCGTGATCAACGCGATCCGCAACATCCGCCTGAAGGGCCAGGCCGACCGCGTGGTCAATGCCTTCTGGGAAACCCCGAACGCGCAGGACGCCATCCGCGTGATGGAAGAACAGCCCAAGAACGAGCCGTTCTCCAAGATTGCCCTCGACGCCGCCCAGGCCGCCGCCCATCACCAGCGCTCCGGCAATGCGGGTGCGGGCCTTGGCGAATCGCTGAGCCGCTCCGAGTTCGTTGACCGCGCCCTGCGCCAGGCCGTCGTTCGCGAGAGCAACAACCTGCAAGGCGGCATGACCCTGCTGGGCACCGTCGGCGCGACCGCGCCCTTCGTCGGCCTGCTCGGTACCGTGTGGGGCATCTACGGTGCGCTGATCAAGATCGGTGCCACCGGTTCGGCTTCGATCGACGCCGTCGCCGGCCCGGTGGGTGAGGCGCTGATCATGACCGCGATCGGCCTGTTCGTCGCCATCCCGGCGGTGTTCGCGTTCAACTTCTTCAGCAAGAACAACGCCGCGACCATCTCCCGCTTCGACAGCTTTGCGCACGACCTGCACGACTTCTTCGCCACCGGTTCGCGCGTCAAGTAAGACGCGTGTCCCCGGAATCGCAGTCGAGCAACCCAAGCATTTGACGGAGCCTTGAAATGGCCTTCAGTAGTGGTAACAGCGGTGGTCCAATGACCGACATCAACGTCACGCCCCTCGTGGACGTGATGCTGGTGCTGTTGATCATCTTCATCATCACCGCGCCGTTGATGTCGCACAAGGTCAAGGTGGAGCTGCCGACGACCGGGTTCGTGCCGGATCAGGAAAAGCTGCAGAAGCGCATCAATCCGATCACCATCGCGGTGAAGGAAGATGGTTCGATCTACTGGAACGATGAGCCGGTCACCGAAGACATCCTGACCTCGCGCCTGTCCAGTGCCGCGCAGAAAACGCCACAGCCGCCGCTGAACCTGCGTGGTGACAAGACCACCAAGATGCGCACCATCAACGAAGTCACCAAGATCGCGCAAAGCCAGGGCATGCTCGACATCGGTTTCGTCTCGATCAAGGAAAAGGGGCGCTGAGCCATGGCATTTTCTTCTGGCGGCAACAAGGGCCCGATGTCGGAAATCAACGTCACGCCGCTGATCGACGTGATGTTGGTGCTGCTGATCATCTTCATCGTCACCGCGCCGATCACCACTTATCCGATCGACGTCAACCTGCCGCAACGGGTCATCAACCCGCCGCCGCAAATGAAGGATCCGCCGCCGCCAATTGACCTGCGCATCGACGCCGATGGCACGGTTTACTGGAACAACAGCCCGGTCGCGGTGAATGTGTTGCAGGAAACGATGGAGGCCGAGGTGCAGAAGGACCCGACCAACCAGCCTTCGCTGCGCATCGACGCCAACCAGGATTCGCAGTACGACGTGATGGCCAAGGTGTTGGCCTCGGCCAAGAACGCACAGATGCTGAAGATCGAGTTCGTGCAGCAGCGCTGAGTACGACCTGGGTTCTTCGCATGAACTGCAAACGCCGCCTTCGGGCGGCGTTTGTTTTGGTGGGTGGGGCGGTTGAGGGTTGTTGGTTGTTGGTTCCTGGAAGAGGCACCGCTCTGCTTTTGTTCGTCATGACCGGACATGCGTCCGTTGAAAAGCGCCTCCCGCGAAAGCGGGAATCCAGTGACTTTACGTGCAGGTCGCCACGATTCCGTCGAAAAGCAAAGACGCTGGATTCCCGCTTTCGCGGGAATGACGAGCAAAAAAGCGATCAGGCGTTCGTCAGCAACTGCAAATAAGCCCGCACGGTTGCATCCAGCCCGACGTACAGTGCTTCACTGATCAGCGCGTGGCCGATCGAAACTTCCTGTACGCCGGGCACGCCACGCAGGAATTCACAAAGGTTGTCCTGGCTCAGGTCGTGGCCGGCATTCACGCCCATGCCCAGTGCCTGCGCTTGCCGCGCAGTATCAGCGCACAGTGATAGTGCTTCACGTGCATCACCACGCGCCGCGGCTTCGGCAAACGGGCCGGTGTAGATTTCGATGCGATCCGCACCGGTGGCTGCGGCATCGGCCAGAGCAGTGCCGCCGGCATCGGCGAACAGGCTGACCCGGCAGCCCAATGATTTCAGTTCCGCCACCAGCGGCTGCAAACGCTCGCGGTCGCGGGCGAAGTCGAACCCGTGATCGGAGGTGAGCTGGCCATCGCCATCGGGCACCAAGGTGGCCTGCGCCGGGCGCGTGCGCCGGCACAGTTCCACGAAGCCGGGGTAGCCTTCGCGCGGTGGCGCGAAAGGATTGCCTTCGATGTTGAATTCGACGCCGCGTTGCGCGGTCAGTTCGGCCAGTGCGTAAACATCCTGCTCGCGGATATGGCGCTGGTCGGGACGCGGATGCACGGTGATGCCGTGCGCGCCGGCATCCAGGCAAGCGCGTGCGGCGCGGACCACGTCCGGTTCGCCACCGCCGCGCGAATTGCGCAACACGGCGATCTTGTTGACGTTGACGCTGAGCCAGGTCATGGCTGTTGTTCGGTCGTGTCGTTGCTTTCTGCGGCAGCGGCCTTGCGCGCAGCCACCTCGGTGCGCAAGCGATGCAGTTCGACCGGATCAATCATTTGCCGGCTGTCGCCTTGCGCGCCGATGCGCGCCTTGTACTGGCCCAGTGCCCAGGCAATGAAACCGGCCAGCGACAGCAGCAGGCACAGCAGCAATGCGGCGGTGGATTTGACCGTGAAGGCGAACAGCAGCGCGGCTATGGCTATGGCAAGGAACAACCAGTGCATGGGCAGGCCTCGGCAGGGAGTCGCGGCATTTTATGGCATCCCTGCCTCGCTTGCGGAAGAGGGAACAGCTACATCAACGGCGACGCCAGCCGCGCCAGTGCTTCGGGCAGGCGGTCGCGCCATAGCGAAAGCGGTCGCTGCGGATCGACGCTGCGGGCGCTGGCCAGTTCGCTTTCCAGCAACTGCGACAAGGTTGCAACCAGCGAACGATCACGAAACAGCATCGACAGTTCGAAGTTCAAGCGGAAACTGCGATGGTCGAAGTTGGCGCTGCCGATGATGGCCAGGTTGTCGTCGCAGACCAGTGCCTTGGTGTGCAGCATGCGCGGGCCGTATTCGTGGATGTGCACGCCGGCGGCGAGCAGTTCATCGAAGTACGAGCGTGCAGCCCAGGTCACCAGCCGCGAATCGCTCATCCGTGGCACCAGCAGGCGTACTTCCAGACCGCCCAAAGCGGCCGAAGTCAGCGCCATCCGCGCTGCTTCGCCGGGAACGAAGTAGGGCGTGACCAGCCACACGCGTTGCCGTGCTTCGTGGATCGCGGCCACGTGCAGGCGGTGGATCGCTTCCCACGAAGAATCCGGCCCGGACACCAGCGCTTGCACGGCAATGCCGCCGCCGCGCTGCACGGGATCGGTCGGCCACAGGCGTGTACCGATGAAATGCTCGCGGTGCTGGCCGCTGGCATAGGCCCAGTCTTCGACGAACACCTGTTGCACGCTGCGCACGATGCGGCCTTCCAGGCGCAGATGCAGGTCGCGGTAGGCATCTTCGCGCAAACGCTCGTCTTCTTCGTCGGTGATGTTGATGCCGCCGGTGAAGGCGATGCGGCCATCGACGATCACGATCTTGCGGTGGCTGCGCAGGTTCACCCACGGCCGCGTGAACAGGCGGAAGGTCGAAGGATGGAACCATGCCACTTCGCCGCCCGCATCCAGCAAGGGTTGCAGGAAATTTTTCCGCACCTTCGATGAGCCCACGGCATCCATCAACAAGCGCACCTTGACCCCGGCACGCGCGCGTTCGACCAGCGCATCGCGCAGGCGCGTGCCGGTGCGGTCGGGCATGAAGATGTAGTACTCCAGGTGCACGTGATCGGTGGCGGTGGCCACGGCATCGAGGATGGCGTCGTAGGTCGCGCCGCCATCGACCAGCAGTTGCGCTGCCGTGGCGGTCGAAGGCGGCAGGCCGGAGGTCGCTTGTGCCAGCCGCGCCAGCTCGGTGCATTGTTCATCCAGCCCCAGTGCAGTCGCATTGGCTTCGACGGTCTTGCGCGAGTAGTGGCGGCGCAAACTCTGGCGCTGGATTTTCTGCGGGCCGAACAGGAAATACACCGCAAAACCCAAATACGGCAGCAACGACAGCGACAACAGCCAGCTCAAGGTCGCCACCGGTTCGCGCTTCTGCAACGCGATCCACGCGCACAGCGGCACCAGGTACAGCAGCCACGCGGCGGTGATCCAGGTCTTGATGTGCGGCAAGGCCCAGAAGGCATGCCAGGCGGTTTCCAGGGTGGTCATCATGGTCTCATTCTAGGTTGCCAAAGCGTGTCGCGACGCGTGAGACGACGGCGGCGCAAGATGGCCACATGCATGAAGGCGAAGGCAAGCATCGAGGCGGTGCGATCAAGGGACGCGGTTCCGGCGGCTGGCTGCCGGGCCGTTTCGCCAAGACCGTGGCCGAAACCGTGGATGATGGCTGGCATGAACGCGATGCCGAGGACGAAATCCCGTCTTCGCCGCAGACCGAAATCCGCGAGGAACGGGCGCGCAGCAGCATCAGCCGCAACGATTCGCCGGACATCCCGTTCTCGCAATCGCTCAATCCGTATCGTGGTTGCGAGCATGGCTGCAGTTACTGCTTCGCGCGGCCGTCGCATGCCTACCTGGACCTGTCGCCGGGGCTGGATTTCGAAACCAGGATCTTCGCCAAGACCAATGCGCCGGAAGTGCTGCGTGCGGAATTGGCCAAACCATCGTATGTGTGTTCACCCATTGCACTGGGCATCAATACCGACAGTTACCAGCCGGTCGAGCGCAAGCTGCAACTGACCCGCCGGGTGATCGAGGTATTAGCGGAAACGCGGCATCCGTTCTCGTTGATCACCAAGAACGCATTGGTGGAACGCGACATCGACCTGCTTGCACCGATGGCGCGTTTGAACCTGGTGCATGTTTACTTGAGCGTGACCACGCTGGACAACAAGTTGTCGGCCAGGCTGGAGCCGCGTGCTTCCGCGCCACATTCACGCTTGAAGGCGATGCGCAAGTTGAGCGATGCCGGCATCCCGGTCGGGGTGATGTTCGCGCCGGTGATTCCGTGGATCAACGATGCCGAACTGGAAGCCGTGCTGGAAGCGGCGCGCGAGCACGGCGCAAGCAGCGCCGGTTACGTGCTGCTGCGCTTGCCGCACGAGGTTGCGCCGCTGTTCCGCGATTGGCTGGAAACGCACGCGCCACAGCGCGCCGAACACGTGATGAGTTCGATCCGCCAGCAACGCGGCGGCAAGGATTACGACGCGAAGTTCGGCACGCGCTTTCGCGGCGAGGGCGTGTATGCGGACTTGCTGGCGCGGCGGTTTGCCTTGGCGAAGAAGCGCCTGGGTTACGACCAGAGGCGTTATTCGCGGACGCTGGATTGCAGCTTGTTCACACCGCCGCGCAAGCCGTCGCCGCAGGGGGAGTTGTTCTAGCCTGACTTGATGGCGGTAACAGGCCCCAGGTTGCGATCACCCGCGCAAACGTGGCAAGCCGTGTTCGTCACGTTCCTCGACGGCGATGTTCTCGACGGCGATAAGGCCATGGGCGAGTTGTTGCGGGCCGTTGTTCGGCAGGGTTTCAAGGGCTTCGCCGCGGCGGACGTGGATGGCGTTGGCATAGCTGCGGCGGGCCAAGGCGTCGTCGCCAATGGCGGCGAAGCCGTGGCCGAGTTCTTCCCAGGCCTCGCTGCCGGCACCGGCGTCCAGTGCGCGGCGCAGGAAATCCTGCGCCTGCGGCCATTGGTTCTGTTGTCGTGCCAGTTGCGCCAGGGTCAGCAACAGCGCCGGGCTGTCGGGGTGCTGGGTCAGCCAGCGTTGCGCGCTGGCGCGGCGCGAATCGGCCTTGCCGATCGGCAGGCGGCCGTACAACGCGGCCAGCGATTCGTCCCAGCGGGCAGACAGCGCCTGTTCGATGCTGTGCGCAGCGGCATCGTCCCAGCGCAGGGCGGCGGCGCGTTCGGCATAGGCGGCGACCACGGCCGGGTCGGCGCGCAGCGGTTTGGGCAGGGTTTCCCAACGTTCGGCCAGGGTGTTCGCGTTGCTCGCTTCGCGAATCGCCTGCGTGGCCAGTTGCGATTCCAGCGCGGTGAAGGCGCTCGGCGGCAGTGCCTGTTGTTTCTTCAGCGCGCCAAGCAAGCCGTAGGCTTCGCCGGCGCGGCCGGCGGCGGCCAGGGCTTCGGCCAGCAGCAATTGCCCGCGAGGTGGCAGTGGTTGTGCGTCGGCGGCTTCCAGCGCGGTCAGGGCGACGTCGGGTTTTTGTTGCGACAAGGCGAATTGCGCGCAGGCAATCGCGTGCGCGGCCGGGTTGCGCGTGGCCAGTGCGGCCAGGTGTTGCTGTGTGGCGGTATCGTCGCCGCGCGCATGGGCAGCGCGGGCGGCCGCCTCGCTGGCGACAGTGCCAACTTCTTCGTCCTCGGCGGCGCGCAGCAGCAATTTTTCCGCGCGTTGCCAGTGGCCACCTTGCAGGGCGTCGAGGCCTTCGATCAGCTTGGCCCGCGCTTGTTTGCGCCGATGCCGGCCCCACAGACGGAACGGTGCGCTCAACAAGCGCCAGCCCAGCCATGCCAGCAGCGCGAGGATCAGCAGTACCAGCGCGGCGTTCGGCAGGGTGGCTTCGTATCGGTTCGCGCCGATGTTGAGTACCAGTTCGCCAAGGTCGCGATTGCTCTGGCTCAGCCAATGCAGGCACAGGGCACCGGTGGCCACCAGCAGCAACAGGATCAGGATTTGGCGAACAGGCTTCATGGCGTGGCTTCGATCTTGATCGTGGCAGGCTTGATTGCGGCAGGCCCGGTAGCAGCAGGCAGGGTCGTGGTCGGAACCGGGCGCGAGCCGCGCAGCGTGCGCAATTGTTGCAGGGTGCTGCCCAGCACCGGCGTGACGGGCTGCAGTGGCGCCTCGCGCAGGGCTTTGAGTTCATTGCGCGCCTTGGCCAGTGCCGGCGTGGGCGGCCACAGTTTCGGCAGCCAGGCATCGGCGCGGTTCAGTGCGGCGTCGAAGGCGGTGTCGTCGTCGCGTTCCAGCGCGGCACGGGCCAGGCCCAGTTCAATGTCCAGCGCGGCGCGGCCGGCGTTGCGGTCGTCGCTGGACAGAGTGATGGCTTCGTGGCGAGGACGCACATCGACCAATGGCGCGAGGGCGCGTTGCCACGCTGGGCGGGTGGGGTTGGCCGGCGCGGTGGCGGGCAGTTTCGCCAGCGATTGCGCGAAGGTGTCCAGTCGCGCCGATACCGCCGCCTGCGGGCCATTGCCCAGGGCTTCGACGGCCTCGCGCTCCTGTGCCAGGGCCTGCCGCAGGTTGAGCAGGCGCGGGTCGTCGATGCCATCCAGCACGCCGCTGGCCAGCGCGTAGGCACGACGTGCGCCTTCGATGTCGCCGGCAACGTCCAGCCGTTGCGCGGCTTGCGACAGCAGCAGTTCGGCCTCGTCCAAGCGCAGCGCCTGCGCGCCGTGGCGGCTGGGGTCGGCCAGTTTGGAGACGCTTTCTTCCAGCAGTGCGCCGCGCGTGCTCAAGGCCAGCACTTCGTCGCGCAAAACGCGGTTGGTGGCGGCGGCATCCTGCAGGCGCTGCGCCTGCCCGCGCAGGTCGGCACGCAAGGCGCTGATGCGCTCTTCCTGCGCGGCGATGCGCTGTTCGGCGGCGGCGAGGCGGTCGGTCTGGCGGGTTTCGCGCTGTTGCCACATCGCCCAGCCGCGCCACGCCAGTAGCACCAGCACGGCGATGCCGATGGCCGACCACAACAGGCGGCGGGAAACCGGCTTGGCAGGCGCGTCGTCCACATCGGTTTCCGTTGCGTGAAGGTGGAGAAATTCTAGCAGCGCGTGGCGAAAGCTTTGTTCGACGAAAGCAGGTTCGCGGCGGCCTTGGCCAGTTGCGCCGGTTGCGGGCCTTCGCTGCGGATGATCCGAGTGAAGCCAGCCTTGCGCGCCTGTTCGGCGAGGCGCTCGCTGGCGGCGACCACGCTGGCGCGCAGCAGCCGGGTTTTTGCCTTGTCCGGCAGCTGCGCCAGCACCTGGTTCAAGGCTTCGCCACTGCTAAGTGCAAGGCAATAAGGTGCGCGCAGGTTCGCCAGACATTGCAGCGCTTGTGGCGAAAGCGGCAACGCTTCGCGCACATAGACATCGGCGCGATGCAGCACCGCGCCGCGCTGGCGCAAGGTTTCCGCCAGCAGGCCGCGACCGCCTGGTGCGGTGACCAAACCGACATTCACATCGTGCAGGTCTTGCAGAGTGGGCAAGGCGAGCAGGCCTTCGCTGTCCTGGCGCGTGGGCGTGGTCACCGTGTCGATGCCGGCGCGCAGCAGCGCGGCGGCGGTGCCTTCGCCGACCGCCAGCCAGGTTTGTCCGCGTCGCCGTTGCAAGGGTGCGAGCAAGGCGGCGCAACGCACGGCGGCCGGGCTGGTGAAGAGGATCCTTTCGCAAGCCCGTGCTGCGCGCAGGTCGCTGTGTGTCGTTGCATCGTCAAGCGCGCGCAGCCGCCACGGCGACAACGCCAGCACGCGCCCGCCGTGGCGTGCGACGGCCGCGCGCAAGGCCGCGTGCCCACCCCGGGGGCGCAACGAGATGACGTACCATTCGGTCGATGCCATGCGCGGATTATCTTCGATGAATGATGTTTTGGCGGAAGCCGAACCCACGCAAGCCGCGTTGCGGCATTTGCGCGAATTGTGCGCGCGCATTGCACCGGTGGTGGCGATGCAGGTCGAGGTGGACAGCTTCGATGGGCAACGCCTGCAATTGCGCGCGCCGCTGGCGGCCAACATCAACGACAAGGGCAACGCCTTCGGCGGCAGCTTGGTATCACTGATGACCTTGGCCGGCTGGGGCTTGGTCAACCTGCAACTGCACTTGCGCGGCATCGACGCCGAGGTCTATGTCGCCGACAGCCAGGTGCGCTACCGCGCGCCGCTGTACGACGACCTGTGCGCCGTCGCGTACTTGGCCGAGGGCGAAAGCTGGGAGGTGTTCTTCGACACGCTGGCCAAGCGCGGGCGGGCACGCCTGCAGATGGAAACCGGGATACCCCTGGCCGAAGGCGGCGTGGCAACGGAGATGTCCGCGCGATTTGTGGCAATCATGAAAGGCGGTTGATTCGCTTGTGCAGGAAATGCCGCAGGTTCGCTACCATCAGCGGCATTTCCCGTGGATGCATTGCCGATGAAAACCGGTTTTCGCTTGATCGCCCTGTTGCTGCTGGCCTTGATGGTGGCCGCGCCCGCCGATGCGGCCGGCAAGCGCAAGCGTGCCAACCAATTGGAGCAATCGCGCAATGCGTTGGCTGCGTCGATCCGCTGGGGTGAATTCGAAAAAGCCTGGGAGCTGGTGGAGCCGGCGTACCGGGAGGCGCATCCGCTGACCGAACTGGTGCTGGAGCGCTACCGCCAGGTGCAGATCACCGGTTACAGCGACCTGGGCCTGGGCGGTACCGGCGCCGACGGCACGATCACCCGCGCGATCGAGTTGCGCGTGGTCAACCGCCATACCATGGCCGAGCGCAGCCTGCGCTACGAAGAACGCTGGCGCTGGGACGAAGCGGCGCGGCGCTGGTGGCTGGTCGGCGGCTTGCCGGATTTGTGGAACGGGGAATGAGGGAGCTGTGCGACAATCGCGCTCTTTCCATATTGCTGAAAACCCGTGGATTTCGAAACCTTCAAGGCCTTTGTCGCCAGTTCGCCGATCCTGTGGCTGGCGCTGGCCGCGCTGACCGTCGCCCTCGTCTTCACTGAAATCAAGCGCCTGCTGCGTGGTTACAAGGCTCTGGTTCCGGCTGAATTGACCCGGCTGATCAACCGTGAGGACGCGCTGGTCATCGACCTGTCGGCAGCCACCGATTTCGAGAAAGGCCATATCGCCGGCAGCCGCAACGCCCAGGCCAGCCAGTTCGGCCCTGATCACAAGTTGGTGTCGGCGGCTAAATCACGGCCGGTGGTGGTGGTGTGCCGTGACGGCAATGCCTCGGCCGGCGCCGCGGCCAAGCTGAAGAAGGCCGGTTTCGAACAGGTGAATTGGCTCGAAGGCGGCATCGCCGCTTGGCGGCAAGCCGAATTGCCGCTGGTCAAGGGCCGCTGAGCTGCAACGGCCTGCCATTGATTCGTCGCCCGGGCCTTGAATTGGCCGGCGATGCCACCACCCATGCGATAATCGCCAACTTTTCCAACCGAATACCCGGAGTACACGAGTCATGTCCGACGAAATCAGCAACGGTGCCGCCCCGGCCGAAGCCACCCCGGCCCCGCAGGCCTTCACGGTCGAGAAGATCTACGTCAAGGACGTGTCCTTCGAAGCCCCGGCCGCCCCGGCGATCTTCTCCGAAAACGTCCAGCCGGAACTCAGCCTCAACCTCAACCAGCGCGTGCAGCGCCTGAACGACGTGGTCTTCGAAGTCGTGCTCGGCGTCACCCTGACCTGCAAGGCCGGCGACAAGACCGCCTACGTGGCCGAAGTGCAGCAAGCCGGCCTGTTCGGCCTGCAGGGCCTGGAGCCGCAGGTGGCCGATGGCTTGCTGGGTACGCAGTGCCCGAACATCCTGTTCCCGTACGTGCGCCAGCTGATGAGCGACCTGATCCAGGCCGGCGGCTTCCCGCCGTTCTTCCTGCAGCCGATCAACTTCGACGCCCTGTACATGGAATCGCTGCGCCAGCGCGCCGCACAGCAGGCCGGGCAAGGCGACACCGCCGCGCTGGCCAACGCTGAAGCCGGCGGCAACGCCTGAAGCCTGCCCGCGATCTTGTCTGCGCAGCCAACCGGTTGCGCACGCGACGGATCGTGAACAGCTTTCCATTGGCCTGATAGGCTTGCCCTGCCGGCGGAAGGTTTCCGCCGCAGGGATTGCTGCATGACCGATACGAATCCGACCGATCCACACCAGAGCGTCGCAGCACTCGGTGCCGGCTCCTGGGGCACCGCGCTGTCGGCGCTGATGGCCCGCAACGGCCATGCGGTGACGCTGTGGGGCCGCGACGCAAACACCGTCGAAGCCATCGACCGCCGCCACGAGAACCCGCGCTACCTGCCCGGCATCCCGCTGCCACAGAACCTGCGCGCCTCCACCGATCTTGCGCAAACCGTCGCCGGCACCGATTGGGTGCTGGTGGTGGTGCCTTCGCATGCCTTCACCGAAACCGTCCATGCCTTGAAGCCGCTGCTGCCGGCCGGCACCGGCGTGGCCTGGGCGACCAAGGGTTTCGAGCCCGGTTCCGGCCGCTTGCTGCATGAAGTGGCCGCCGATATCCTGGGCGAGCAAACCCCATTGGCCGTGGTCACCGGCCCGTCCTTCGCCAAGGAAGTGACCCTGGGCCTGCCGACCGCGGTCACCGTGCATGGCGTGGATGCCGATTTCGTCCAGCAAGTGGCCGAGGCCCTGCACGGCCCGACCTTCCGCGCCTACACCGGCAACGACATGGTCGGTGCGGAACTCGGCGGTGCGATGAAGAACGTGCTGGCGGTCGCCACCGGTGCCGCCGATGGCATGCAACTTGGCCTCAACGCCCGCGCCGGCCTGATCACCCGCGGTCTCAACGAAATGCTGCGCTTGTCCGCCGCGCTGGGCGCACGCCCGGAAACCCTAATGGGCCTGGCCGGATTGGGTGATCTGGTGCTGACCTGCACCGGCGACCTGTCGCGCAACCGCCGTCTCGGCCTGGCGCTGGGCCGTGGCCAGGCGCTGGAAGACGCCGTGCGCGAAATCGGCCAGGTGGTCGAATCGGTGCAGACCGCCAACGAAGTGATGCGCCTGGCCGAGCGCTGCGGCATCGAACTGCCGATCTCCGCCGGCGTGCGCGCCGTGCTGCATGGCGAAATCACCCCGACCGAAGCGCTGAAGCAGCTGATGGCGCGCGAGCAGAAGCCGGAATACCCGGAAACCCTGTTCCGCGAATCACCGGGCTGGCAGCAAGGCAAGTGAGTCGCACCTGCGGCGTTGCGAGGGAGTGAGTCGCGCGCCTTTGGCGCGCTGTCAGTCGAAGCGGAAGCGGCTTTTACTGACTTCTTGCAGGCGGCGTAGCCGCCGACTTGCAGCCCGCATGGCGGGCGACTCACCGCAAATAACGCGGTTGCTGCTCGAACCATCGTTTCGCGCCAACCAGATGCAGCTTGTGCGCATCGCCCTGCACTTCCACGCCGGCACCCAGCACGCCCCAGCGCGCGTAGGCCACGCTTTGCGGGGTCTTGCCCTGCAGGCGCAAGCGGCCGGCCAAGTCGAAGCGGTCGTTGCGCGCCTGCACATCGTCCAGCACCAGATGGTTCTGCCGCCACTGCGCGCGCGCGCCCAGATCGGCCTGGCCGGCATCGACCAGCTTGCCGATCCAGTCCGGGAACTGGCGCCGATGCGCCAGCAAATCCAGTACCAGGCCGACGTCGCGCAATTGCGCGCGCAACGTGCCCTCCATCGCCGCGCGGCCATCGGCCATCGACAGCCGCATCGCCGGCATTTGCAGTTTCCCCCACCAGCCATCCTGCCACTGGCCATTGGCCTGGCGCAGGCGCACCTGTGACAGATTCACGCGGCTACCGGCCACATTGAAGTTCAGCGCCGCCAGATCGGCGCGGCGCAGGTGCAGGTCGATATCGACATTGCCACGCATCGGCACACCGGCCAGGCCGACACTGGCATCGCGGCCACGCACGCGCAGGCGGCCATCGCCGGCCTCGCCGGCGGCGTTCAACGACAGCACGCCGTCCAACGTGCCGCTACCACCCTCGAAACGGACCTGTCCCTCGGGCAGGAAGCGGTTGTAGGCGCGCAGGTCCGGCACCCGTGCATCGTTGAATTCCAGCGTGGCCAGCAATTCGCGCTGCGCCTGTTTCAGGTTCGCGCCGCTGCGCCCGTGCAAGCGCAGCTTGCGGCCGCTGACGAAGGGCTTGTCCAGCGCATCGCGCGCCGCCACGCGGTAATCATCCAGGCGGATGTCGAACACCGACTGCAGCGTGCCGTCCTTGGCCGGCTGCAAATGCGCTTGCGCCGAACCGCTGCCTTGCACGCGCTGGCCGACGATGTCGGCGGTGGCCTGCACTTGCGGGATGCGCAATTGCGAACCTTCCTGCATCGCGCCATCGGCCAGCCGCAAATCCGCCTCGAGCAAGCCGTCGCCTTCCAGCCGCAGCCACGGCAGATCGACGAACAAGGCCAGCAGCCGGCCCAGCGAACCGATCTGCCAGCGCCCGGACAATTCGCCGGAACTGCGCGCCAGCCATTCGCGTGGTGTGTCCACGCGCAAGTCGTTGCCCTGCGCGCGCAGGTCCGCATGCACGGCGAATTGCGCTTCACCACCGGGCAGGTCGGCCTGCAGGTGCAGGTTGTCATCGGCATGGAAGCGCAGCGCCAGCGTATCTGCACCCAATTTGCCCTTGGCATCGTCGAAACGCACCGGTACGTTGGCACTCAGCGTGCTGCCGGGCTTCAAGCGGAATCCCTCCAGCAGCAAATGCCCCTGCATGTCCCCGTTGCCGGGAATCGCGTGCAGGCTCATCTGCCCGTCGCGGTCCCTGCGCGCGCGCCATTCGGACATCACCCCGGACAGCTGCACGTCGGCGCGGAAGAACGCCAGCTTGTCGATGCCCTGCGCCTGCGCGCGCGTGTTCGGCAGCATCGCGAAATCCGCATCGATGCGGCCATTGGCCAGCCACGGGTCGTCATGCCCGCGCACGGCCAGCTGCTCGAATTGCACGCTGGAAGGTATCAATTCGAATTCGCCGCCGCGCAGCACCTTGCGCAAGCCGACCTTCGCCCTGCCCTCGCCTGCCACTTGCACGCCGGCAAACGTGCCACCGCGCAAACTGCCGCTGCGAATCGACGGAAACAACAGTTCCCAGCCGCCCGCCCGCGCCAATGGTGGTGCGATCGCATCGGCGACCTTGTAAACATTGCCGCTGACGTTTTCCGCCACCACGTCCGGCAACAGCACCTGCTTGCGCAACAGCGCCGGCAGCGAGATCCGCCCCTTCGCTTGCGCGGCCTCGACTTCCCACATGATCTGCCCCACGTGCCCGCGCAGTTTCACGTCCTGCAGGCGGATGTCGCCGGGATACCAGGTGAACCCGCGCTGCCAGTGCATCTGGAATTTTTCCGGCTTGCGGTTGATCGCCCCCGGCCCCAACGGCGTGTTGAGGAACAGATTGCCGGCCAGCAGGTACAGCGCATACACCGCCAGCAGGACGAGGCCGGCCAAGCGCAGCCGGCGCGGCCAATGCGGGATGCGTGCGGTGGGCGAAATGCTCATCGACGAAAGCATGCCGGAAATGCCTTTGTTCGTCATGACAGACAAATACGATGCGTTTTCCCGAATCACGACCACAAAAAAAGCCCGGCCTTGCAGCCGGGCTTCGGGGAACGACGCAGGGAGAGAGAGGGATCCGCGCCGTCATGCCTTCTTGAAACGGATTACCAGCTCAGGCGCGGCCCGACGAACCACTGGGTGTCGCCATCGGCGAACTTGACGTCGGCGCTGGCCGACCAGTTCGCGGTGAACTTGTACTGTGCGCCCAGGCGGCCGTAGAAATCGCCGTCGTAGTCGTCACCATCTTCGTAGCCGGCCAGTGCATAGCCGGTCAGGTTCGGCACCAGGTTGCCCTGCACGCCGACTTCGGCGCTGTAGCCATCGGTGTCGTACCAGTCGGCGTCGAACTTTTCATAGGCCACGCGAGCCAGCAGGTCGGCGTTCGGCGACAGCGAATAGTTGTAGCCCACGCCGGCGCGCCACTGGTTGTAGTCGAGGTTGGTGTGGTCGATGTCCTGCTGGTTGAATTCACCGAACAGGTGGAAGTTGGGGGCGATGGCGACCGAGCCCTTCAGCGCCCAGCCATCAGCATCGGCACCGCTGGTGTTGGTGCCCAGGTAACCGCCTTCGACGTAGTTGTAGTTGATGCCATCGGCGGCCGAAGCGGCGAACGGCAGGGCGGCAAACAGGGCCAGAGCAAGCACGGAGTTCTTCATATGGAGCCTCTTTTCTTATGGATGTATGCCTGAGACCGATGTGGCCGGGCAGGTGAATTTTCCGTTTCCGGCCGCAACTGACCCTGAATATCAAACTGACCAGTACATGAATTAAGCGGCCGTTGTGGGAACTCACACTTGCGCTTGTTCAGCGTGTCGTGATCCGGCTGGCCGGCTTTCAGTCTGCCGGCGTGGCTGCACCGGCAAAGCCGGCTTGGCGCCAGGCCTCGAACACCAGCACCGCGATGCTGTTGGACAGGTTGAGGCTGCGGTTGTCCGGGCGCATCGGCAGGCGCAGGCGTTGTTCGGGTGGTAGCGATGCCAGCACCTCGGCCGGCAGGCCCCGGGTTTCCGGGCCGAACAGGAAGGCATCGCCCGGTGCGTATGGCACCTGGTCGTAGCGTTGGCGGCCGCGCGTGCTCAGCGCGAACAGGCGTCGTGGCTGGATCGCCTGCAGGGCGGCTTGCAGCGAATCGTGCACCTGCATGCGCGCGTATTCGTGGTAGTCCAGCCCGGCGCGCTTGAGTTGCCGGTCTTCCAGTTCGAAACCCAGCGGCCGGATCAGGTGCAGGCGCGCGCCGGTATTGGCGCACAGGCGGATCGCATTGCCGGTGTTCGGCGGGATTTCCGGCTGGTAGAGCAGGACGTCGATGTCGAACGGGGCGGTCATGGGCGGGGATTTTACGTGGCGCGTCCGTCATTTCCGCGCAGGCGGAAATCGCTACTGTCGTTGCCTTCACTGCCAGGAAGGCATCAAGCAAGAGCGATTTCCGCCTGCGCGGAAACGACGGGCGAAAACGCGCGTCGGTGAAGGTGCCGGCAGATCCCATGCTCAACGCACCAGCGCGGTGGCGATGACCGGCACCAGCGGTGCGTCTTCCACTTGCGGGCGCACGGTCAGCGCCGGCAATTCGACGGTCTTCGGTTCGCGGCTGGCCAGCCAGGCGTCGTGGTATTCCGCGTCGGCATGGACCACGACCGCCGGCAGGTCGACGATGCGCAGTTCATTGGCCGGATCAGGGCGGACGACAACGGCCGGCAGATCCACGATCTTCATGTTGGAGGCGATCTGCAGGGTCGGATCCGGGTGCACGACCACGGCGGGCAGGTCAACGATGCGGGTGGCTGCCGGCGTGAAGGCAGCGGCCGAAGCGGTGCGGGCGTCGTGGGCGGACATCAGCATGGCGCCGGTGCAGGCGGCGAACAGCAGGCTGGCGGTCATCGGGAGCAGGATGCGGGTATTCATGGCGGGCCTCGTTGGTGTTGTTGATATGTGGTGTGGTAGTAAAGTAATACACCAAATCAGAAAGTGCAACTGAAACTTTCTTCTTGCTCGGGTTTGTTTATCTGGAATTCAGGTTTTTGCCGGTGGCGGCGGTTTCAGCGGGTTGCAGGTATCTGTGAAGCAATGTCCGTGCCAACTGCAACCATATGTTTTGCAAGGAATTTTTGTGAGCACTCCCTGTCCGCCGCGTGTCCGCTGTCCGTTTGCCAAGCGTGGACGGCGGGTTCCAAACCGTCCGGTGGGCATGGGTGGCGGGCTTGGCTGGCATGTAACGGCCCGGCCGGGCCCTTGTCCTCAGGGATGCAGCCAACAGGCGAAAGGTTGCCGGGCATGGCTTGCGGCCTATGCGCGGTGCCGGGGCACTTGGGTAGCATCACCGGTTCTTCACCCACGTCCGGGCCGCCGGGTTCGCGACTTACAAGGAGCTTCGAATGAACAAGACCCGCCGCCCGCGTACCGCCGTGCTGGCCGCCGCTTTGACCGTTGCCCTGGGCGGATTCGCCCCGCTGTCGATGCCTGTCGCGCACGCAGCCGCAGCGGCGCCCCAGGCCGACATTCCCTACGAGCAGTTCACCCTGCCCAACGGCCTGCGCGTGATCGTGCACACCGACCGCAAGGCGCCGATCGTGGCGGTCAACGTCTGGTACCACGTCGGCAGCAAGGACGAGCCGGCCGGGCGCAGCGGCTTTGCGCACCTGTTCGAGCATTTGATGTTCAACGGCAGCGAGAACGCGCCGGGCGAATACTTCACCCCGTTCGAACAGGCGGGCGCCACCGGCATGAATGGCACAACCAATACCGACCGCACCAATTACTTCGAAAACATCCCGACCACCGCGCTGGACATGGCGCTGTGGATGGAGTCCGACCGCATGGGCCACCTGCTCGGCGCGATCGACCAGAAAACCCTGGATGAGCAGCGCGGCGTGGTCCAGAACGAAAAGCGCCAGGGCGAGAACCAGCCCTACGGCCAGATCTGGCAGGTGATCTCCTCGACGATGTACCCCAAGGGCCACCCGTACCACCATACGGTGATCGGCTCGATGAACGACCTCGACGCGGCCAGCCTGGACGACGTGAAGAACTGGTTCCGCGCCTGGTACGGCCCGAACAACGCGGTGCTGGTGCTGGCCGGCGACATCGACGTGAAGACGGCGAAGGAAAAGGTGGCCAAATACTTCGGCGACATCCCCGCCTCGCCGACGATGACGCAGCCGAAGATCGACATCGCCCCGCTGGCCCAGGCCGGCCGCACCGAGCTGGAAGACAAGGTGCCGCAGGTGCGCATCCAGCGCATGTGGAACGTGCCGCAGGTCGGCAGCCGCGACGCCGACCTGCTGGACCTGGTTTCCGACGTGCTCGGCGGCAGCGCCAGCTCGCGCCTGGACCAGCGCCTGGTGCACCAGGACAAGCTGGTGGACAGCATCGGCACCTTCAACTACGGCAGCCAGCTGGCCGGCCAGTTCGGCATCAGCGCGATGGTCAAGCAGGGCGTGGATCCGGCCAGGGTCGAGGCGGTCATCAATGAGGAACTGGACAAGCTGCTGACCGAAGGTCCGACCGCCGAGGAGCTGGCGCGGGCCAAGACCAACTACCGCGCCGGCTTTGTCCGCGGCATCGAGCGCATCGGCGGTTTCGGCGGCAAGGCCGACGCGCTGGCTGCCTGTGCCATTTACGAAAGCAATCCCGGCTGCTTCCGCGATTCGCTCAAGGCCGTGGCCGAGGCCACGCCGGAGCAGGTGCGCGCCGTCGGTGCGCAGTGGCTCGGCAAGCCCAGCCACACCTTCGTGGTCAAGCCGGGTGAGCGCAAGCCGCTGGTCGAAGAAGAAGCGGCCACGCCCGCACCGTTCGTGCTCGGCCAGCCCGACAAGCAATACAAGACCAGCGCCAGCAAGATCGACCGCAAGGCCGGCGAACCCAAGGTCGATACCTTCCCCGACCTGACCTTCCCGGCCCTGCAGCGCGCCACCCTGAAGAACGGCAGCACCGTGGTGCTGGCCCAGCGCCACGAAATCCCGGTGGTCAACGTGGCCTGGCAGTTCGCCGGCGGTGGCTACGCCAGCGACCCGGCTGGCCAGTCCGGCCTGTCCGGCTTTGCCGCGGCGATGCTGGACGAAGGCGCGGGCGAACTGGGCGCACTGGCATTCAAGTCGCGTGCCGAGGAGCTGGGCGCGGAAATCGGCGCCAGCGCCAGCCTCGACGGCGGCAGCGTCACCCTGTCCGCATTGAAGGAGAACCTGGTGCCGTCGCTGGCCCTGTTCGCCGACACCCTGCGCAAGCCACGCTTCGAAGCGGCCGAGATCGATCGCGTCAAGGCGCAATGGATCGCCGGCATCAAGCAGGAAAAGGCCCGCCCGCAAACCGCCGCCCTGCGCGTGCTGCCGCCGCTGCTGTACGGCGAAGGCCACCCGTATGGCATCCCCTTCACCGGCAGCGGCACCGAAGCGGCGATCGCCGGCATCGGCCGCGAGCAGCTGCTGAACTGGCAACGGCAATGGCTGCGCCCGGAAAACGCCACCGTGATAGTCGTCGGCGACACCACCCTGGCTGAAATCGTCCCGCTGCTGGATGCGCAACTGGGCGACTGGAAGGGGCAGGGCGCGGTGCCGTCCACCCAGGCCCCGCCCGCAGTGGCCCGCCCCGCGAAGGAACGCGTGTTCCTGATCGACCAGCCCGGCGCGGTGCAGGCCAACATCTACGCTGGCGAACTGGTGCCTTCGACCACCGACCCCGGCGCGGTCAAGCTGGAAATGAGCAACGACGTGCTCGGCGGCAGCTTCACCTCGCGCCTGAACATGAACCTGCGCGAGGACAAGCACTGGTCCTACGGTGCCCGCACCCAGCTGCTGGGCGCACTGGGCCAGCGCCCGTTCCTGTCGGTGGCCCCGGTGCAGATCGACAAGACCGCAGAATCCGTGGCCGAAATGCGCCGCGAGATCGACGAGTACGTCTCCGGCAAGAACCCGGCGTCGCAGGCCGAAATCGACAAGGTCGTCGCCAACGAACTGCGTAGCCAGCCCGGTGCCTACGAAACCGCTGCAGCGGTGATGGGCACCATCGGCGGCATCGTCCGCTACGGCCGCCCGGACAACTGGGTGCAGGTGCGCAACGAACAGGTCGAAGCCTTCACCCCGGCACAGGCAGCCGAAGCGGCGAAAACCCTGGATGCCGGCGCCCTGACCTGGGTGGTGGTCGGTGACCTGTCCAAGATCGAAGCCCCGGTGCGTGCCCTGAACCTGGGCGAAGTGACGGTGCTGGATGCGGACGGCAAGCCGGTGGTGAAGAAGTAATCGGCCCGGGGTTGCGGGTTGTCGGAGTCCGGCAACCGGCAACCCCTCCGGTTCATCCGCTTTCCGGCAAACTCCCCCCGTCCCGTCACCCAGCGAATCCGACCATGCGCCTTGTCCCGCTTCTTGCCCTCCTGCTCCCGCTGGCCGCCTGCACCTGGGTGCCGCTGGCCCCCGAGGCCAAGGCGATCAAGATCATCGCCCCCGGCGCGGCCCCGGCCGGCTGCGAGCATCGCGGCGAAGTCGCGGTGACGGTCAAGGACAAGGTCGCCTTCTACGAGCGCAAAAACCTGAAGGTTCGCGACGAGCTGGAAACCCTGGCCCGCAACGAAGCCCCCGGCATCCAGGCCGACACCATCCAGCCGCTGGGCGAACCGGCCGACGGCGGCCAGCGCTTCGCCGCCTGGCGTTGCGGGAGGTAAGGAGGAGGGCCTGGCCCCACCCCCGTAAAGATGCGGTGAAGGCCCAAACCGGCTACCCTAGGCGGCTCTCCGGCCCGTATTGGCGCGATCCCATGATTTTCCAGAATGTCTCCATCGCGGGACTGGCGCATATCGACGCGCCGCATACCCTGACCTCCGACGAGATCAACCTCCGCCTCAAGCCCACGCTCGACCGCCTGGGCATCCGCACCGACGTGCTTGGCGACGTGGCCGGCGTGCATGCGCGCCGCCTGTGGGACGCCGACCAGCAAGCCTCCGACGTGGCCACGATGGCCGCGCGCAAGGCACTGGCCGACGCCGGCGTCGAAGCCGGCCAGATCGGCCTGGTGGTCAACACCTCGGTCAGCCGCGACTACCTGGAACCTTCGACCGCCAGCATCGTCTGCGGCAACTTGGGTGTGTCCGACAACTGCCAGACTTTCGACATCGCCAACGCCTGCCTGGCCTTCATCAATGGCATGGACATCGCTGCGCGCATGCTGGAGCGCAACGAAATCGACTACGCCCTGATCGTCGATGGCGAAACCGCCAACCTGGTCTATGAAAAGACCATCGAGCGGTTGAATTCCCCCGACATCACCGAACAGCAATTCCGCGACGAACTGGCCGCACTGACCCTGGGCTGCGGTGCCGCCGCGATGGTGCTGGCGCGCAGCGAACTGGCCCCGGAAGCCCCGCGCTACAAGGGCGGCGTCACCCGCTCGGCGACCCAGTGGAACAAGCTCTGCCGCGGCAACCTGGATCGCATGGTCACCGACACCCGCATGTTGCTGATCGAAGGCATGAAGCTGGCCGCCAAGACCTTCACCGCCGCCAAGGTCGCGCTGGGCTGGGCAGTGGATGAACTGGACCAGTTCGTCATCCACCAGGTCAGCCGCCCGCACACCCAGGCCTTCATCAAGACCTTCGGCATCGACCCGCAAAAGGTCATGACCATCTTCACCGAACACGGCAACATCGGCCCGGCCAGCGTGCCGATCGTGTTGTCCAAGCTGAAGGAACTGGGCAAGCTGAAGAAAGGCGACCGCATCGCCCTGCTCGGCATCGGCTCCGGCCTGAACTGCTCGATGGCCGAAGTGGTTTGGTAAGCCTGTACGCGACAGCTTGATTGCAAGGGCCGGCTTGTCCGGCCCTTGTTGTTTTGGATCGGGCGTTGATGCGTGCAGCACCGCGCGCGTTGCAAGCGTGCCGCCCAGTCGTCGCTACAATTCACTGATGAATCTCCCCGGTTATCCCTTTACTCCCCAACGCCTTGAAGTCCGTCCCGGCATTGCGTTGAGTTATCTCGACGAAGGCCCGCGCGATGGCGAGGTCGTGGTCATGGTCCACGGCAATCCGTCGTGGAGTTATTACTGGCGCAATCTGGTTGCGGGGCTTTCCGACAAATACCGCTGCATCGTGCCGGACCACATCGGCATGGGTTTTTCCGACAAGCCCGATGACAGCCGCTACGACTACACGCTGCAATCGCGTGTCGATGATCTGGCATCACTGCTGGATCACCTGGGCATCACCGGGCCGGTGACCCTGGTGGTGCACGACTGGGGCGGGATGATCGGTTTCGGCTGGGCGCTGTCGCACTTCGCGCAGGTCAAGCGGCTGGTCATCACCAATACCGCCGCGTTCCCGATGCCGGCGGCGAAGAAGATGCCGTGGCAGATTGCGTTGGGGCGCGACTGGAAGATCGGTGAATTCGTGATCCGCGCGTTCAATGCGTTCTCCGGCGGTGCATCGCGTTTCGGCGTGGAAAGGAAGATGCCGGCCGCCGTGCGCCGTGCCTATGTTGCGCCCTATGATTCGTGGGCCAACCGCATTTCCACCGTGCGCTTCATGCAGGACATCCCGCTGTCGCCGGCCGACAAGGCCTGGGCCTTGCTGGAAGCCTCGGGCAAGAAGCTGCCGGAATACGCAGGCTTGCCGGCATTCATCGGCTGGGGCTTGAAGGATTTCGTGTTCGACCGGCATTTTTACGAAGGCTTCCGCGCCGCGTTGCCGAACGCCGAAGTGATGGCCTTCGACGATGCCGGTCATTACGTGATGGAAGACAAGGCCGAGGTGCTGGTGCCGGCGATCCGTGCATTTCTGGGCGCCAATCCGTTGAGCTGAACGAGATGAATCGTCATTCCCGCGAAAGCGGGAATCCAGCGACTTCCCTTCAAGTTTCGATGGCCTGAACGAAGAACAAAGTAACTGGATTCCCGCTTTCGCGGGAATGACGACAAACTCAGACCTCCGGCAGCGGATTCTTCTCCGCTTCATCCACGCCCAGCCAGTCTTCCGGCGTCAGCGCCTTCAAGCCATGCGCGATCCGCGACTTGTCGCATTGCGCGCTGGCGGCGCCGAATTCCCACGAGGCCGGCACCTGCGCGCAAACCGATGGCCGCCGGTCATGGATGGTGCAGCGGCTGTATTTGCCGATGTCGGCATCCAGCGCAATGCAGCGCGGTTGGGCTTCATTGGTGCCGCGCATCGCGCGTTCGTGCGTTCGCAGCGGTTCGGTCAGTTCGAAGGGCACCACGCCACCCAGCGCCGGGTCGGCCTCCGACCAGTGGAAGCTGACGCGGAAATAGGCGCAGCAGGCGCCGCAGGTCAGGCAAGGATGCATGGTGTAGGACGCTGGCGAAAAGCGGCTGCGGTGGCGCGGCGCGCAGTATATCCCGGCGGCTCTGGGCGATAATCGTGGCAATGACCAATGCCAGCAACATCGCCGCCGTCTTGCCGCAGCTGGCGCGCGAGCGCCCGCAGCAGATCGCCATCCGTTGCCCCGGCAAGGGCGGCGCGTATGACGTGCAACTGGATTACGCCGCACTGGATGCGCGCAGCAATGCCATCGCCGCCGGGCTGGGACGTATCGGCATCGTGCGCGGCACTCGTACCGTGGTGATGGTGCGACCGTCGCCGGAGTTCTTCCTGCTGATGTTCGCGCTGTTCAAGGCCGGCGCGGTGCCGGTGCTGGTCGATCCGGGCATCGACAAGCGCGCGCTGAAGCAATGCCTGGACGAGGCGCAGGCACGCGCCTTCATCGGCATCCCGCTGGCGCAGGCCGCGCGCCTCGTGCTGGGTTGGGCGAAATCGGCGCAGGTCATCGTCACCGTCGGTGCGCGCTGGGGTTGGGGCGGGGCGAGCCTGGCCGAAGTCGAAGCACTCGGTGCGAACGACGGCCCGCAACTGGCCGACACCAAAGGCGATGACGTGGCCGGGATCCTGTTCACCAGCGGCAGCACCGGCGTGCCCAAGGGCGTGGTCTATCGGCACCGGCATTTCGCCGCGCAGGTGGAACTGTTGCGTACCGCCTTCAACCTGCAGGCCGGTGGCGTGAATCTGCCGACCTTTCCGCCGTTTGCCTTGTTCGACCCGGCGCTGGGGCTGACCTCGGTGATCCCCGACATGGACCCCACGCGCCCGGCCAGCGCCGACCCGAACAAGCTGCACGCGGCGATGCGGCAATTCGGCGTGAACCAGTTGTTCGGCTCGCCGGCCTTGATGCGGGTATTGGCCGAACACGGCGAGCCGCTGCCGGCCACCGTGCAATGCGCCATGTCGGCCGGCGCGCCGGTGCCGCCGGAGATGGTGGCGAAACTGCGCAGCCTGCTGCCCGAAGGCGCGCAATTCTGGACGCCCTACGGTGCGACCGAATGCCTGCCCGTTGCGGTCATCGAAGGCCGCGAATTGCAGGCCACGCGCGTGGCCACCGAAACCGGCGCAGGTACCTGCATCGGCTGGCCGGTGCCGCCGAATGAAGTGCGCCTGATCGCCATCACCGACGAGCCGATTACCGAATGGTCGGATGGGCTGTTGGCCGCGCCCGGCCAGGTTGGCGAGATAACCGTCGCCGGCCCCAGCACGACAGATGCCTACTTCAACCGCGACGAAGCCACGCGTGTGGCGAAGATCCACGAAGCCTTGCCCGAGGGCGGCGAACGCATCGTCCACCGCATGGGCGACCTGGGCTGGCGCGACGACCAAGGCCGCCTGTGGTTCTGCGGCCGCAAGAGCCAGCGCGTGGAAACCGCGGCCGGCCCGCTGTACACCGAACAGGCCGAACCGGTGTTCAACACCCACCCATGGGTACGCCGCAGCGCCCTGGTCGGCATCGGCAAACGCGGCTGGCAAGCCCCGGTGGTGTGCATCGAAACCGACCGCAAACTCAGCCGTGCCCAACGCGACGACCTGCTGCACGCGCAACTGCCGGCACTGGCGCAAGCGCATCCGCACCTGCGCGGCATCCGCGATTTCCTGCTGCATCCGGGCTTTCCGGTGGACATCCGCCACAACGCCAAGATCGGCCGCGAAAAACTGGCGGCGTGGGCGGCGAAGCAGATCAAGGTGATGAAATGAAGATACTGGTGACCGGTGGCGGCGGTTTCCTCGGCAAGGCACTGTGCAAGGGTCTGGTCGAACGCGGCCATGAAGTGCGCAGTTTCAATCGCGGGCATTACCCGGCGCTGGATGAAATCGGTGTGCAGCAGGTGCAGGGCGACCTGGTCGATGGCGATGCGGTGCGTGCAGCGGCGCAAGGGGTCGATGCGATCTTCCACAACGCGGCCAAGGCTGGTGCGTGGGGCAGTTACGACAGCTATTTCCAAGCCAATGTCATCGGCACGCGCAACGTGCTCGACGCCTGTCTGGTGCATGGCATCGGCAAGCTGGTTTACACCTCCACGCCCAGCGTGACCCATCGCGCGACGCATCCGGTCGAAGGCCTCGGCGCAGATGAAGTGCCGTATGGCGAAAACTTCCAGGCCCCGTATGCGACGACCAAGGCCATTGCCGAAAAGGAAGTATTGGCGGCCAACAGCCATGAACTTGCCGTGGTCGCGCTGCGCCCGCGCCTGATCTGGGGCGTGGGTGATCAACAAATCCTGCCGCGATTGGTGGAACGCGCCAAAGCCGGCCGCCTGCGCATTGTCGGTGATGGCCTCAACAAGGTCGATACCACCTACATCGACAACGCCGCGCAGGCGCATTTCGATGCGTTCGAACATCTCGCGCCCGGCGCGGCCTGTGCTGGCAAGGCGTATTTCATCAGCAACGGCGAGCCGTGGCCGATGAAGGACATCGTCAACGCGCTGCTGGCCACCGCCGGTGCGCCGCAGGTGGAAAAAACACTGTCGTTCAAGACCGCCTACCGCATCGGCGCGGTTTGCGAAGCATTGTGGAAAACCTTGCCGTTGAAGGGCGAGCCACCGATGACGCGCTTCCTTGCCGAGCAGTTATGCACGCCGCACTGGTACAGCATGGAACCGGCGCGCCGTGATTTCGGTTACGTGCCGAAGGTGAGCATGCAGGAAGGCTTGCGGCGCTTGGGCGAATCACTGCGCGGCGATTGATTCGCCGCGTTCTGCACACCGATCAACGCCGCTGCAACCATGTCGCCGGATCCACCGGCTGGCCGTTGCGGCGCAGTTCGAAATACAGCGCAGGCGTGCCGAAACCGCCGGAGCTGCCGACCCGCGCCACCGCGTCGCCGCGCTTGACCGTGCTGCCGGCGTCGCGCAGCAGGCTTTCGTTGTGTGCGTACAGGCTCATGTAGCCGTTGCCGTGGTCAACGATCAGGATCAGGCCGTAGCCGGTCATCCATTCCGAAAACACCACGGTGCCGTCGGCCACCGCAGTGACCGTGCTGCCGGCCGCAGCGCCGATCAGCACGCCGGAACTGGCGCGGCCATCGGGCATGCGCCCGCCGTAGCGCGCCAGCAGATTGCCCGACAACGGCCAGCCGAGGCCGCCGACCTTCAGCGCCGGTGCGTTGGCCACGGTGGGTGGGCGTGCAGGCGTGCTGCGCTCGCCGGGTTTGCGGGCTTGCGCCTGCTTGGCTTCCTTGGCCTCGCGAGCGGCAGCGGCACGTTCGGCTGCGCGGCGTTCGGCTTCGGCGCGGGCGGCAGCAGCGCGCAGGTTGGCCAGCAGTTTTTCCAGCGATTTCGCATCGCGGCCCAGGGCTTTTTCGCGGCTGTCCCTGTCCTGGTATTGCTGGTCCAGTTGCGCGACCACGCCGGCGCGGGATTGCCGGTCCTTGCGCAGCGTGGCGACCTGCTGGCGCTGTTGCTGGCGGGACTGTTCCAGTTGTGCGCGGCGGGTTTCGATCTCGCTTTCGACTTGCGCCAGTTGTTGCAGTTCTTCGCCCAGCGTGTTGATCCGGCGCGCTTGGTCGCGCTGCACGTAGCCGGTGTAGGCCAGCGCCAGGTTGGCGCGGGCCACGCTGTCCTGCGACAGCAGCGCCTTCAACGGCGCGTTGTCGCCTTGCAGGTAGGCGGCGCGCAGCAGTGCGGTCAGTTGCGCGCGTTGCGTGGCTTGCCTGGATTGCAACTCGTCGCGTTGCTGCTGCAATTGCGCCAGCGCGACTTCCTCGTGTTTCAGCGCGGCCTCGGTTTCGCCCAGCGAACGGCTGGAACGGCCTACCTGCTCATCGGCTTCGCGCAGCTTGCGCGAGGCATCGCCGCGCTGGCTTTCGATGTTGCGGCGCTCGGCGGCGATGGTTTTCAGCTCGCCGCGCAGCTTTTCCAGCTTGCGTTCGGCTTCGCGCGCATCTTGCGCGGGCACGGCGACCGCCAGCGCCCACAAAACCGCGCCCGCTACGCCGCGCCGCCAACGGGCGAACGAATATGGACGAACGGAAGATGCAGGCACGGCGGTACTCACGGCGGCTTGAGGTAGGTCGTGATTGTATCGAAGCCGGATGCGGGGGCTTAAACCCTGAACCGCATTCCTGCATCCCATTGCCGAATCCACCCCAGAGGAACCTCGCATGTCCCAGCTTCGTACCGCCCTGTTGTTGAGCCTGGCGCTGAGCGCCACCCCGGTGCTGGCCGCACAGGATCAATCCAAGGTCGTTGGCGCGATCACCGCCGAGGCCGGCCAGGCCCATGGCGACCTGGAAACCGTCACCGGCGCGATCAGCATCCGCAGCGGCGCGCAAACCGGCGATGCCAGCACCGTGAACGGCGCGATCACGGTCGAAGACCAGGCCCGCACCGGCGACCTGGAAACGGTCAATGGCGCAATCAGCGTCGGCGCGGGCGTGGCCATCGGCGGTGGTGTCGAAACCGTCAACGGCGCGGTCAAGCTGGGCCGCGATGCGGTGGTCGAAGGCGACGTGGAAACGGTCAACGGCGGCATCTTCATCGACCACGGCGGCCGCATCGGAGGCGAGGTCAGCAACGTCAACGGCGGCATCGGCATGATCGCCAGCCAGGTTGGCGGCGATGTCGAAACCGTCACCGGCGACATCACCATCGGCATCGGCAGCCACGTGAAAGGCGGGCTGAAGGTGGAAAAGGACAAGAGCAGGATCAAGTTCGATTCCAAGCGTGTGCCGCGCATCGTGATCGGCCCGAATGCGGTGGTCGATGGCCCGCTGGTGTTCGAGCGCCCGGTCACGTTGTACGTGCATCGCAGCGCGAAAACCGGCCCGATCACCGGCGCGACCGCAAAGACCTTCGATACGCCGACTGCACCGCAGGAGTGAGTCGCCGGTTCCCGGTGCAGCATCGTTTGCAAGTGCGGGGCATAATCATGGCCACCTTCCAATCAGGAAACGCCGATGCCCCGCAAACTGCTTCTTGGCCTGGCCGTGCTGGCCGCCCTTTCCGCGTGCAAGCGCGACGACGCCACGCCGGCTGCGCCCACCCCGCCGGCACCGGCCGCATCGACGCACGCCTTCAGTCCCGAGCTCAACACTGCCGATTTCGGCGAACTGGTCAAGACCCTGGCCTCGGATGAATTCGAAGGCCGCGGCCCCGGTTCGCCCGGCGAGGAAAAAACCGTCGCCTACCTGATCGAACAGATGCAGCGCATCGGCCTGCAGCCGGGCAACAACGGCAGCTGGACCCAGGACGTGCCGATGGTGGAAACCACCGCCGACGAAACCACCGTGCTCAAGCTGGAACAGGGCGGACAGGCGCGCGAATTGAAGTTCGGCGCGGACATGGTGGTCGGTACCCGCACCAATCAGCCGGAAGTGAAGATCGACGGCAGCGACATGGTGTTCGTCGGCTATGGCGTCGATGCGCCGGAACGCAAGTGGAATGATTATGCCGGCCAGGATTGGAAGGGCAAGACCGTGGTGATGCTGGTCAACGATCCCGGTTTCCACAGCGGCGATGAAGCCTTGTTCGAAGGCCGCAAGATGACCTATTACGGCCGCTGGACGTACAAGTTCGAGGAAGCCGCACGCAAGGGCGCTGCTGCGGCGATCATCATCCATGACAACGCCGGTGCCAGCTACGGCTGGGACGTGGTGAAGAATTCCTGGTCCGGCGCGCAATACGACCTGCCGGCCAAGGACGACCCCGAGCCGCGTGTGCCGGTGCAGGGCTGGATCACCGCCGATGCGGCCAAATCGCTGTTCTCCGCCGCTGGCCTGGACCTGGAGGCGATGTATGCCGCCGCCGGCAAGCCCGGCTTCAAGCCGGTGCCATTGAAGGCGAAGCTGTCGGTCGATCTGAAATCCGCCATTGCCGAAAAACAATCGCGCAATGTCATCGGCGTGCTGCCCGGCAGCGAAAAGCCCGATGAGGCGGTGATCTACATGGGCCATTGGGACCACCTCGGCAAGCACGAGGGTGAGGCCGGCGACAACATCTACAACGGCGCGGTGGACAACGCCACCGGCGTGGCCGGCATCCTCGAAATCGCCGACGCTTTCGTCCATCAGGAGCCGAAGCCGAAGCGTTCGGTCGCCTTCCTCGCGGTCACGCTGGAAGAGTCCGGCCTGTTGGGTTCGAAGTATTACGTCGCCCACCCGACTTTTCCGCTGGACAGGATCGCCGGCGTGATCAACCTGGATGCGATGTCGGTCGCCGGCAAGGCGCGCGATGTCACCGTCACCGGTTTTGGCTCCTCGCAACTGGAAGACATCCTCAAGCCGCTGGCGGCACTGCAGAACCGCACCCTGCATGGCGAAAGCAGCGTGGAAAGCGGCTTCTACTTCCGCTCGGACCACTTCAACTTCGCCAAGGCCGGCGTGCCGGCGCTGTACCTGAAAGGTGGCGAAGACCTGCTGGAAGGCGGCGAAGAGGCCGGCAAAGCCGCCGCCGACTACGGCCGCAAGCGCTATCACCAGGCGAGCGACGAATACGACGCCGCCACCTGGAAACTCGATGGCACCGTGCAGGATCTGGAACTGGCCTATGGCGTCGGCCAAGAACTGGCCAGCAGCGATGCCTGGCCGAACTGGTACGAAGGCAACGCCTTCAAGGCTGCGCGTGACCGGATGATGCAGGGCAAAGCGAAGTAAGGTTTTCCTTCTCCCTGCGTGCGGGGAGAAGAGCCTGCCCTCGAATGCTTTAGTCGGGGGTGCCCGAAGGGCGGATGAGGGGCGGCGAGCGCAGCGAGCAAGCTGTTCCACGCGAAAAGCCGACCCTTCTCCTTGGCGCTTCGCGCCTTTCCCTCTCCCACAAGGAGAGAGGGAGGGCCAGACAAAACCACCAACCACCAACCGAGCCCCAACCATGTCCATCGCCTACTGGTGCATCCTGATCGCCGCCGTGCTGCCTTACGTCTGGGTCGTGATTGCCAAGGCGCGGCCCGGTTACAGCAACCGCAACCCACGCGCGTGGATCGCCAAGCACGGCGACGATTTCCGCGTGCAGCGTGCCTACAACGCACACCTCAATGCCTTCGAAAGCTTCGGCCCATTTGCCGCCGGCGTGATCCTGTCGCAACTGGCCGGCGTGCCGGCCGACGTGATCGGCAAGCTGGCCATCGCCTTCGTGGTGTTTCGCGTGTTGCACGGCCTGTTCTACATCGCCGACAAGCCGCCGCTGCGCAGCCTGGCGTGGCTGGCTGGCTTCGTTTGCGCACTGGCGCTGATCGTGCTGGCGGCGCTGCACGCCGGTTGATCGCTTCCTGTCGCGACTCACGTCGCTACTGCAAATCCGTATTCCAATCGAACAAGGCGAACGCCTTGCGGAATTCCGCATCCAGTGGCGCAACCACGTCGATGCGTTCACCGCTGGCCGGGTGGTCGAACGCCAGCCGCCGCGCGTGCAACAACATGCGATGCACGCCCTGCATGCGGAAATTGCGGTTGTGGCGACCATCGCCGTGGCTGCTGTCGCCGATCAGGTGATGCGAAAGGTGTTTCAGATGCCGGCGGATCTGCCGGAAGCGGCCAGTCTGCGGCCAGCAACGCAGCAGCGCATAGCGTGATGTCTCGAAGCCCGATGAGGGCAGCGGCAATTCACCCGTGGCGACCCGCTGGAAGCGGGTGATCGCCGGTTTCTTCTCCGGCTTGCCGGGGCCGCCATCCATCGCGTGATCTACGGTGAAGGTTTCTTCCTTCGGCCAACCCCGGCAAACGGCGAAATATTCCTTGTGAAAATCGCGTTCCATCACCTGCTTGCCCAGCGCGCTGGCGCTGTCGCGGTCGAAGGCCAGCAACAGGCAGCCGCTGGTGGCGCGATCCAGCCGATGCACCAGGAACACCGGTTTGCCGAACTGCTCGCGAAGACGATCAGCGAGGAAGTCGTCTTCGCCGCGCGCCAGCTTGCTGTCATGGACCATCAGGCCGGCAGGTTTGTTGACCACGGCGATGTGCTCGTCGAGGTACAGGACTTCGATGGTGGATTCGGGTGATTGCGTGGGCGTCATGATTTGTTTTTGCTCGTCATTCCCGCGCAGGCGGGAATCGCTCTTGCAGTTGTTTTTTGAAGTGCAAAATCAGGAGCGATTCCCGCCTGCGCGGGAATGACGAGCAAAAGCACAAAAGCCATCACTTCACTTGCGCGGCCATGCCGCGATCAGCGCCCACAATCCGCCAATGCCGGCAATCCACGCCGCTGCTGGAATCGCCCACAGGCGCGGACCGCCGGCGTCCAGCGCGTACAGCACGGTGGCTGCAATCAACAATGACGAGCCCAGAATCGCGAACACTGCGCGTCGTTGCAGGTTGCGCAATGATTGCGTGAGCTCGGTCAGATCCTGCGAACGCATCGCCAGTTCGTGCCGGCCTTCCACCTGCTGCTTCAGCCAGCCATGCACCAAGCGCGGCATTTCCGGCGTGTGGGTCATGATTTCCGGCAGGCGCTTGCGCAATTCACGCAGCACGCTGGTCGGGCTGTAACGGCGGATCAGGATCTTTTCCAGCACCGGCTTGGCCACCGCCCAGATGTCCAGTTGCGGGTCCAGTTGCCGGCCCACGCCTTCGATGTTGAGTAGCGTCTTCTGCAGCAGGATCAATTGCGGCTGCAAGGTCAGGCCGTAACGCTGCGCGGTGCGGAACAGCTTGACCAGCACTTCGGCCAGCGAGACTTCCGACAGCGGGCGGGTGAAGTACGGCTCGCAGATCGCGCGTGCCGCCGCTTCCAGTTCGTCCAGCCGCACGGTATCCGGCATCCAGCCGGCTTCAACGTGCAACTCGGCGATGCGGCGATAGTCCTTGTTGAAGATCGCCATGAAATTCTCGGCCAGGTAGTACTGGTCCTGCGACGAGAGCTGGCCAACGATGCCGAAATCCAGCGCGATGAAGCGCGGGTTGTTCTTGCGCGCCGGGTCGTCATCGACCCAGATGTTGCCGGCGTGCGCGTCGGCGTGGAAGAAATTGTCGCGGAATACCTCGGTGTAGAACACGCGCACGCCCTTGGCCGCCAGCGCCTTGCGGTCGATGCCGGCAGCATCCAGCGCGGCGATGTCGTCGGACGGAATGCCGCGCACGCGCTCCATCGTCAACGCGCGTTCTGCGGTATGCGTCCACACGATCTCCGGCACGTACATGTCGTCCGAATCCAGCCAGAAGCGCCGCATCACGCTGGCGTTGGCGCCTTCGCGTTGCAGGTCCAGCTCGGCGGCCAGGGTGGTTTCGACTTCGGCGACGACTTCGCGCGGGCGGATCTTGTCGGCATTGGGATGCGTGCGATCCACCAGCGCGGCGGCAGATTTCAGCAGGGCGATGTCGGCGGAAATCTGCTTCTCGATATCCGGGCGCAATACCTTGACCACGACTTCGCGGGCGATGCCGTTGGCGTCGGGCGGCAAGGTCGCCGCGTGCACCTGCGCGATCGATGCCGAGGCCAATGGCGTGGTGTCGAAATGGGCGAAGGCTTGATTGATCGGCCGGCCCAGCGCTTGTTCGATGATGCGCTGCGCGGTTTCGCCGTCGAAGGGCTTGACCTTGTCCTGCAACAGCGTCAGTTCGTCGGCCACGTCCTCGGGAATCAGGTCGCGACGGGTCGAAAGGATCTGTCCGAACTTGACGAAGATCGGCCCCAGCTCCTGCAGGGCCAGCCGCAATCGCGCACCACGCGATTGCGCGGCGATGCTGGCCGAGGCGCTGGGCACGAACGGACGCGCCAGTTTCAGCCAGCGCTCGGCCGGGGTGTCGTCGAGCAGGTCGTCGAGGCGATAACGCAACAGCACGCGACCGATGCGGCTGGCGCGCAGCGCGGCTTTGAGGCCATTCATGCCGCGCCGCCCAGTCGCGCCACGCGCGCGGCCAGGCGCTCCACATCGTCGCGCAGCGCGTCAACGTCATCGTGGAAAGCGTGTTGTTCGGCGCGGCCGACGACGTCGCGGGATTCCTCGGTGACGTAACTTGCAGCGCTGCTGGCCAGGCCTGTGCCGAGCGTGCGCAACTGCTGCAACGCGCTGCGCGCGGTGTTGGCCACCTGCACGCCGATGATTTCGCCGAATGCGGCAACGAAGGGTTGCTGCCAGTCCGGGTCGAAACGTTGCGCCAGCGCTTGCAGGCGCTGTGCCAGTTCGGCATCGCCGGATACGCGCAGGCGGCCGGCGGGCGTGGCATCGTCGCGCTTCAGGCCATGCTTTTTGAAAGCCGGCAACTGCGACAGCAGCCCGCCCAGCGTGGTGCGCACGGCCAGGTCCGGTTCGACTTCATCGAAGGCCGGGCCGACTTTCAAGCGCTGCTGGTCCACGCGGATTTCCAGCGCCAGCGCCGGTGCCTGCAGGTGCAGCGCGATGCGGCGGCCGTCGAGCGGCTTCAGCGCGGCGCGGGTGTCCGGGTCGAGTTGCAGCGCGCGCTCCAGCGCGGCTTCCAGCGCGCGGCCGGCGAGGGATTTCAGGGTATCGAAAGGCGACATGCCCGCATTTTAGGGGGATTGCAGTGAGAAAGCCGAAGTGATTGCTTTCGTTTGCACGCCAGGGCCCGCCAGCCGCCATTCATCGCCGCTTCGCTCATAATCCGGGCATCGTTTCCCTGTCTCCCGGAGTCGTGTGCATGCGCCTGTCTTTCCTGATCCTGCTGTGGCTGGCGGCCGTGCCGGTGTTCGCGCAACAGACGGCTGCACCGGCGGATGCAGAGCAGGAAGAAAGTGAAGTCGCTTCCAGCGATGACGTGGCTGCCGCCGAAACCGCGCCGTCCAAGGTGCCGCTGGCGGAAATCCAGCGTTACGTCGCCGTGTTCAACGCGGTCAAGCAGGCGTATGTGGAGCCGGTCGAGGACGCCAAGCTGATGCAGTCGGCGATCCGCGGGCTGTTGCTGGACCTGGATCCGCACAGCGCCTACCTGGACAAGGACGCCAGCGAGGATTTCGACGAACAGGCTACCGGCAGCTATGCCGGCATCGGTGTGGAATTGGAGGCCCTGCCGGACAACAGCCTGCGCGTGGTCGCACCGATCGACGACACGCCCGCGCAGCGCGCCGGCATCAAGTCCGGCGACGTCATCATCGCCATCGACGGCAAGCCGCTGCCCAATGACGACAGCATGGCCCCGCTGCGCGGCGAACCGGGCAGCAAGGTCAAGCTGACCGTCGTGCGCGAAGGCCGCGAAAAACCCTTCGACGTGTCGCTGGTGCGCGAAACCATCAAGATCGCCAGCGTGAAAAGCCGGCTGCTGGAACCGGGTTACGGCTATGTGCGCATCAGCGCCTTCCAGGCCGATACCGGTGCGGATTTCCAGAAGCACCTCGACCAGTTGCAGGCCAAGGGCAAGTTGCGCGGGCTGGTGCTGGATTTGCGCAGCAACCCCGGCGGCCTGCTGACCGCGGCGGTGCAGGTGGCCGACGACTTGCTGGACAAGGGCGGCATCGTCAGCACGCGCGGGCGCATCGCGATCAGCGATTTGAAATTCGACGCCACGCCCGGCGACCGTATGAAGGGTGCGCCGGTGGTGGTACTGGTCGATGCCGGTTCGGCCAGCGCCTCGGAAGTGCTGGCTGGCGCGCTGCGCGACAACCAGCGCGCGCGCATCATCGGCAGCCGCACCTTCGGCAAGGGCAGCGTGCAGACCGTGCTGCCGCTGGACAACGGCGATTCGGTCAAGCTGACCACCGCGCGCTACTACACGCCCAGCGGCAAGTCGATCCAGGCCAGTGGCATTGTGCCGGATGTGGTGTTGAAGTCGGCCACCACGCCGCCCACCCAGAAAGCTGGCGAAAAAGCAGACGCCACCGAAGACAGCGCTTCAATCGATGGCGCGTCCATTGAATACAGCGAAGCGGCCTTGCCCGGCCACCTGCGCGGCGACGACGAAGGTGCCGAAGGCTACACCCCCGGCGACGTGCTCGATGGCGACAGCTACATCGCCGACGCGCTGGCCGAACTCAAGCAGCCCGGTGCGGTCGCGGCGAAGCAATCGGCGACCAAGAAAAAATAACTGCGACAGGCCGGGGCGATGCCCCGACCTGCGCTTCACCGCAACACCAGCTTCAACCCCAGCCACGCTGCCAACACGCCGACCACCACGCTGCCAGCGGCATAGGCCAGCGCCAGCGCCCATTCGCCCCGGCGCAGCATCTGCATGCTTTCCAGCCCGAACGCGGAAAACGTGGTGAACCCGCCAAGGATGCCGGTGAACAAAAACACCCGCGTGTCCGCGCCGAACAAGTCATGGCGCTCCACCAATCCGGCCAGCACGCCGGCGATGCCGCAACCGATCACGTTGACCACGAAGATGCCCAGCGGGAAGCGCATCGCCGGTACCGGCTGCGAGATCAAATTGTTCAAGGCCCAGCGCAACACTGACCCGAGTGCACCGCCCAAGCCGACCAGCAAGGCCAAACGCAAGGTCACGAGGTTTTCCACGCGCATTGGCTCCTGGCGGGCGGGCGGAACGACACGGTCGGGACTCTCAGCGCGGCTTCACCGGCATCGGTCCGTTCTTCGGCAGGAACGGCGTCACCACCTTCTCGCCGCTTTCGGCATCGCGGATCGCCGATTGGCCCTTGCGTTCGACTTCCTCGACGCGCAACACCGCCTGCATCGGCAGGTGCAGCATCCTGGTATTGCCGAACTCGTCGCGCAGTCGCTCCTCGGTGGGATCGATGACCAGGCCGTTGTTGACGTCGAACACCAGTTCGCCGACTTCGGTGAAACCCCAGATATGGCTGGCGGCCACGTGCCTGGCATACAGCTCGTAAACCTTGCCGTGGCTGAGGAAGCTGATTTTGTAGAGCGGCTTGGACATGTGGAAATTGTAATGCGGCCAAGCCGCCCCTCAGTAGCCTTTCTGCCGCCGCAGCCGCCGCGCGATCGCGCCACGCACGAACAGCGCGAACACCGCGCCGAACACGAAGCCGGCGATGTGCGCCGCCCACGCCACCGCGCCGAAGGCCGGGCCGATGTAGGCGAACAGCACCTGCAACGCCGCCCACGCGCCAATCAGCAGGAAGGCCGGCGCCTTGACGAATTCCAGGAACAAGCCCAGCGGCAGCACCACGCCCAGCTTCGCGCCGGGGAACAACGCCAGGTACGCGCCGATCACCGCCGACACCGCGCCGCTGGCACCGATGATGACCCGTTCCGGCGCGCCGATGTACAGGCCAGCGACCAGGTTGGACACCGCCCCACCCAGCAGGAACAGCATCAGGAACCGCCACGGCCCCATCGTGCGCTCGGCCGGCAGGCCGAACACCAGCAAAAACACCAGATTGCCCAGCAAGTGCGCCCAGTCGGCATGCAGGAACAAGGCGGTGAACAACCGCAATGCCGCGCCACTGCGCCACGCCTGCGGCTCGGCCAAGCCGCCGGACAGCGCACCCCAGTCGCGCAGCAGGCTGGCCTGTGGCTGCGCCTGGCTCCAGATGAAGCTCAGCACCAATACCACCGCCAGCGTCGGGGTGGCCCAGCGCGGCGTCAGCCGCCGGCGGGTAGGCAGGGAGACGAACATGGCGGCCAATGTAACCGCTGGCACAGGCAATTGCCTGCGGCCCGCCGTCGGCGTACCGTTCGCAAGCCCGGCAGGGCCGCACGCATCCGGCAAATGCCACCACTGGAAGCCATGAACACCTCGCCGCGGAAATCACGCTTAAAGGTAACGTTGCTGCGCCCGGCCAAGCCGGACAAGGGCGGCGATTGGGCGTTCGTGGTCCTGCCCAGGTCCGCCAGCGACAGCTTGCCGCGCCGTGGCCGCACCAGTGTCGCGGGTACCCTCAACGGCCATGCCTTCCAGGCCACGCTGGAACCGGATGGCCAGTTGAGCCATTGGCTGAAAGTCGGCAAGGCGCTGTACCACGCGGCCGGCGTGCAGGCTGGCGATACCGTCACGCTGGAAATCGTGCCGGTTGCGAAGGAGCCGGAACCGGCGCTGCCGCTGGACCTGCGCACCGCGTTGGCCGCCGACCCTGCCGCAAAGGCAACCTGGGATGCGACAACCACGATCGCGCGGATCGACTGGATACATTGGGTGGAATCGGCGAAACAGGCGAAGACGCGCGAGAGCCGCGTGCAAGGTGCCTGTGATCGGTTGGCCGCCGGCAAGAAGCGCGTCTGCTGTTTCGACCCTTCCGGCTTTTACGGCAAGAGCCTGAGCGCACCGGAAGCCGAGTGACTGGTTCCATCCACACAGGAGAAAATCCCATGTCCCTGTTGAAATCCATTCTCGCGGTGCTGCTGGGTTTGCTGGTGGGCGGCTGCGTCAACATGGCCCTGGTCATGGCCGGCGGGCACGTGATCGCGCCGCCGGCCGGTGCGGACATGACTACGGTCGAAGGCATGCGCGCGGCATTGCCGTTGCTCAGGCCGCAACACTACCTGTTCCCGTTCCTGGCCCATGCGCTGGGCACGCTGGCTGGCGCTTTCGTCGCGGCGAAGATCGCTTCGCGCGGCAAATTGGTCGCCGCGATGATCGTCGGCGCGTTGTTCTTCGTCGGCGGGGTGATGGCGGCGCGGATGATTCCGGCACCGACATGGTTCATCGCCGTGGATCTGGTTTGCGCGTATTTCCCGTTCGCATGGCTGGGTGCGTGGTTGGCACAGCCGAAAAAAGCATGATGCTTTACGATGACTCGGTTTTCATCCCCACTTGAATCCCATGCCCATCGTCCTGCTCGACAACGCCGCCACCGCTCCCGAGAGTTATCACCTGCCACCGGAAAAATTGCTGGCCGGCAATCCGCTGCAGACACTGTGGACGCACTACACCGATCCCAGCGGGCAGTTCTTCGTCGGCGAATGGCAAAGCGAAGTGGGCAAGTGGAAGGTGGCCTACACCGAGGAAGAGTATTGCCGGATGCTGGAAGGCGTGAGCATCGTCACCGATGACGCGGGCAATGCGGTCACGCTGAAGGCTGGCGACAGTTTCGTGGTGCCGCGCGGGTTCATCGGCACGTGGGAAGTGGTCGAGGCGTCGCGCAAGACGTTCGTGGTTTACGAGGCGAAGGGGTAGGGCTGCGGTACAAGCAAAAGCACCCCTCCCCAACCCTCCCCTGCTTTCGCGGGGGAGGGGGCAGAAGCGATCACTCCAGCGGGATCACGTCCACCGCTTGCTTGCCTTCCTGCTTGCCGCTGGCTTTGAGCACGCCGACCATCGGGGCGACGTCGTTGTAGTCGCGGCCGTAGCCGATGGTGATGTGATCGTTGCCGGCGGCGATGCCATTGGTGGGGTCGAACTCCTGCCAGCCCATCTGTTCACCGCACCACACGCCAACCCAGGCGTGGGTGGCATCGGCACCTTCCAGGCGCTTCTTTCCCGGCGGCGGTTGCGTGCGCAAAAAGCCGCTGACGTAGCCGGCGGGGATGCCCAGCCCGCGCAGGCCGGCGATCATGATGTGGCTGAAGTCCTGGCAGACGCCGCGACGCATGTCGAAGGCTTCGGTGACCGGCGTATCGACTTCGGTCGCGTCTGGGTCATAGGCGAAATCGGTGTGGATGCGCTGGGCCAGGTGCCGCGCCAGGGCCAGCACGCTGTTGCTGGCGCGCGCGCTGCTGGCGGCGTAAGCGGTGATGCGGCCGATCAGCGGCACGCGCGCGCTGGGCGGCAGGCAATGCGCGGGTGAGTCCGGGGCCAGCGAACGCAGCGCCGCCAGTTGCGTGCGCAGGCCGGTGATGTCCGGCGAGAGGTCAAGCTCCTGCGCCAGGCGCTCCACCTGCACTTGCGCGCGCATTTCCACGTCGAGCGTCTTGTGCGGCGCGCGTACCACAACCATCAAGGCACGGTTGCCGAAGTAATCGGTGAAATAGTTTTCCTCGTCCGGCAGCGGGTCGATGCGCAAGCGGCTTTCCAGCACGCGCTGCACGCCCGGCAGTTCGCGCGGCAGCACGCGCACCACGTGGCGGCCATCGGCGACCAGGCCGCCGTATTCATAGCTCAGGCGCAGGCGAACGTCGTACTTCATCCGAAATACGCCGCCGCGATCTGGTCGTACAGGCCGGCGATGTCGTTGCCCAGCGCCAGCAGGTCATCCGGTTGCAGGTCGGCGGGGTCGCGGATCAAGAGTTCGGTATGCAGGCGCAAGGCTTCCTTGGAGAAGGCGCTCAAGTGGTGGCTGCCGATGACCGTGGGCAGGTGCGCGAATTCATCCTTCAGCACCTCCACCTGGAACATCACCGAACGCGGGTTGCGCGGATCCAGCGCCAGCAGGTCGATCGCGCACGTCGGCCCGGCCTGCATGCCATAGCGATTGCGATAGGTCATCACGCTGTCGCCGATTTCGAGGATGGCCTGCTGCAAACCCTCCGGAGCATCGTCGCGGCCCAGCCGTGCCAGCAGATGCGCGATCTGGATGCCGCGCTCGATGCGGCGGCCGATTTCGAGGAAGCGCCAGCCGGTGGAGCGATACATGTTTTCGTGCAGCAGGCCGGAGAAGCCGGCCAGCTTGCGCAGCAACACGGTGATCGCGCGGCTGGCGTCGTCGCCGGGCGTGATCTGCTCGGCGAAGCGCGCGGCGGTCTTGGCCAGGTCGTTCAACGCGGCCCAGCCATCGGGCGAAAATCGATCGCGGATGCGGGCAGCACTGAGGGCTGCCGCCTCGATGCTGGACAACAGCACGGAAGGAATCGGCTGTTCCAGATCCGCGCCTTCTTCGTCCAGCAAATGTTCGGCCAAGGTTTCCAGCAGCGCTGCCGGGTAGCTGAGGTTTTCGGCCAGACGCACGTGGTAGGCACGCAGCACGCGAGCGATGGATTCGCTGCGCTCGGTGTAGCGGCCCAGCCACAGCAGGTTTTCCGCCGCACGGCTGGGCAAGGCGCTGACATCCTGTCGCGCAGCGCCAGTCTTGCCCGGTACGAACAACGTCTCATGGCGTACCGGACGTGGGCTGACGATCCACACATCCGCTGCCTGGCCGCCGCGCTGCATGGCGATGGCGCGGGTGTCGGCCTGTGCGCCGACGCGGGCAAAGCCGCCGGGCATCACCGACCAACCCTGCGCGGTGCGCGCAACAAACGCGCGCAGCACGAACGGGCGTGGCTCCAGTTGCCCGTCGATCCACGTCGGCGTGGTCGAAAGCGTCACCGCTTCCTGTGCGACCCAGTTGGCGCCATCGTCCTGCAGGCGTCGCAGCAGGTGCTGGCGTTCGTCCGGGTCCAGCCGTGCACCAAGCAAAGTGGCTTGCGGGTCTTCGTAAGGCAGATGCTTGGAAAACGCCGGGCCGATCATCATGCCTTCCAGTTCGGTGGCGACGTGTTCGCGCTCTGCCTGCTGCCCGCACCACCAGGTGGCGATGCCGGGCAAGCGCAATTCCTCGCCCAGCAATTGCTTGCCGATATTGGGCAGGAACGCCGCCAGCGCGCGCGTTTCCAGCAGGCCCGCGCCGAGTGCGTTGATCATCGACACGCTGCCGGCGCGCAGCGCGCCGACCATGCCCGGTGTGCCGATCCAGGAATCGGCGCGCAATTCCAGCGGATCCATGAAGCTGGCGTCGATGCGCCGCCACAGCACGCTGATCGGCTGCAAGCCGGCGACGGTGCGCACCATCGTGCGGCCGTTGCGCACGGTCAGGTCTTCGCCTTCCAGCAGCAGGAAGCCCAGGTAACGCGCGATCCAAGCGTGTTCGTAATAGGTTTCGTTGTTCGCACCGGGGGTGAGGATGGCGATCTTGCTGGCGCTGTTGTCGGCCAGCCGCAACAGCGCATCGCGGAACTGGCGGAAGAAACCGGCCAGCCGGTGCACGTTGACGCCATCGGGCAGGTCGGGAAACGCGCGCGTGGTGGCGACGCGGTTTTCCAGCGCAAAACCCGCACCGGACGGTGCCTGGGTGCGATCGCCCAGCACCCACCAACGCCCGTCCGGGCCACGGCCCAGCTCGAAGGCGATGAAATGCAGGAAATGCCCGCCGCGCGGCTTCACCCCGACCAGCGGGCGCAGGAAACCGGGATTGGCGGCGATCAATTCCGGTGGGATCACGCCATCGCGGACCAGGGTCTGCTCGCCCAGCAGGTCGGCCAGCGTGCGTTCGAGCAATTCGGCGCGTTGCACCAGGCCTTCACCGATGTCGGCCCATTCGCCTTCGTCGATCAGCACTGGCATCGGCGACAGCGGCCACTCGCGTTCGCGCGCGCTGCCCTGATCATAGACACGGTAATAGACGCCGGCGTCCTTCAGGTATTGCTCGGCCCGCACGAGCCTCGCGGCCAGCTCCTCGGCCGGCAGGCGTTCCAGCAGATCGACGAAGCCCTGCCAAACCGGCCGCAAGCGACCATCCCCGGCCAGCATTTCGTCCACCTCGCCTGGCGCGCAGCGATAGCGCGACAGCAGGCTGGCATCAAGCATCGGGGGTGGGTTGGGGACGGCGGACATTGGCCCAGATTATGCCGCAGTTGCCGGGGCTTACCCGTAGCGACGCTGCACGCTGGCAATCGAGTCGGCGACCAACCGCTCCAGCACCGCGACATCCAGATCCGCCAATCGCTTGAAGTACAGGCAGCCCTTGCCCATCTTGTGCTTGCCCAGATTGGCCAGCAGCGGCTTGTGGTCGTCTTCGCAATCCAGATAGACGACCAGTTCGCGCCCGCGTATCGCGAAGCCCGCCAATGGCGCTTCGCCGCTGCGGCCGCTTGCGTAGGTGTAGCGGTACACGCCATGGCCAATGATGCTGGGGCCCCACATTTTGGGTGGTTGCCCGGTGAGTTTCCCGAATAACGCGATCAACGCGTGGCAATCCGCCGCCTGTTGCGCATTGGCGCGGGAGGCGATGCAGGCCTCCACGCTGGCGTCGGTTGCTTTTGTCTTGTTTTCGGCCATTGCGATGCTCCGCGAATCAGCATTCACCCACTGGCGTCATGTTCTCAACCCGGCCGCCGCAAATCCAGCGTGTGCGGGAATTCCACCGAAACCTTTTCCGGCTGCAACGCATACGCGCCCGGCGTGTGGCCATCGGCTTCGAAGCGTGCCAAGCGCCGTGCTTCGGCTTCGTTGCCGTTGACCGGGAAGGTTTCGTAATTGCGACCGCCGGGATGGGCGACGTGGTAGGTGCAGCCGGCCAGTGCGCGGCCGGTCCACTTGTCGTAGATGTCGAAGGTCAGCGGCGCGTGCACGGGAATGGTCGGGTGCAGGCCAGTGGCCGGTTGCCAGGCTTTGTAGCGCACGCCGGCCACGGCCTGGCCGTTGATGCCGGTTGATGCCAGCGGCACTTCGCGGCCATTGCAGGCGATGGCGTGGCGCGCCGGGTTCCAGCCTTCCAGCTTGACCTGCAAACGCTCCACCGACGAATCGACGTAACGCACGGTGCCGCCGATCGCGCCTTGTTCGCCCAGCACATGCCACGGTTCCAGCGCTTGGCGCAGTTCCAGATGCAGGTCTTCGTATTGCACCTGTCCGCAGAACGGGAAACGGAATTCCAGTTGCGCGGCGAACCATTCCGGACGCAGCGGGAAGCCATGCGCGTTCAAGTCATCCAGCACATCGAGGAAATCGCGCCAGACGTAATGCGCCAGCATGAAGCGGTCGTGCAGCGCCGTGCCCCAGCGCACGAAGCCACCATCGAGCGGTGCCTTCCAGTAACGCGCAATCAGGGCGCGCACCAGTAGTTGCTGCGCCAGCGACATGCGCGCGTTCGGCGGCATTTCGAAACCACGGAATTCCACCAGCCCCAATCGCCCGGTCGGGCCATCGGGCGAGAACAATTTGTCGATGCAGATTTCACTGCGGTGGGTGTTGCCGGTGACGTCGGTCAGCAGGTTGCGGAACAGGCGATCGACCAGCCACGGCAGCGGCGCTTCGCCTTCGCCATGCGATGGAACCTGCGCCAATGCGATTTCCAGTTCGTACAGCGAATCATGGCGCGCTTCGTCGAAGCGCGGCGCTTGCGAAGTCGGACCGATGAACATGCCGGAGAACAGGTACGACATGCTCGGATGCCGCTGCCAATGCAGCACGAGGCTTTTCAGCAAATCCGGGCGGCGCAGGAACGGCGAATCGTTCGGCGTTGCGCCACCGACGACGACGTGGTTGCCGCCGCCGGTGCCGGTGTGGCGGCCGTCGATCATGAACTTGTCGGTGCCGAGCCGGGTTTGCCGCGCCTCTTCGTAGATTGTTTCGGTGGTGGCGACACATTCGCGCCAGTTGCCGGCGGGGTGGATGTTGACTTCGATCACGCCCGGATCCGGCGCAACGCGGATCACGTCCAGGCGTGGATCGTGCGGCGGCGCGTAGCCTTCGATCTGCACCGGCAGACCGAGTTGCCGCGCGGCGTTTTCGGCGGCGGCGACCAGCTCCAGATAGTCTTCCAGCGATTCGGTCGGCGGCAGGAACACGCTGAGGTGGCCGTCGCGCGGTTCCACCGACAAAGCGGTGCGTACCGCGCCATCGATGTCGTGAAGTTGTTGTTCGATGCGTTGCTGTTGTTCGCCCTCGGCGCTGGCAAACGAGGCAACGGCTTGCTCAGGGTTCTGCAAGGACACGATGGCCGCTTCATCGCCTTCCGGCACGGGGATGCGCGGGTGAAAACGCGAAGCCGGCGGCAACGGCGCGCGCTCCACGCTGGGATCCACCGGCACCACGTAGGGGTAATTGATCGGCGTGACGTAGGGCAGCGACCCCAGCGGCAGGCGATAACCCACCGGTGAATCACCCGGCACGAGGAACAACTTGCCGCGCCGGGTCTTCCACTTCTCGCTGCGCCAGCGCGTGGCCGGTTGCGACTGGCTGTTCCAGCGCTGCACCGGCAATACATAACCGGAAGGTTCGGTCAGGCCGCGCTCGAATACCCTGGCCATGCGCGTGCGTGCTTCGGCGTCCTTCAGTTCGGCATTGGACGGATCGACATTGGCCGGCAGGTTGGCTTCCTTCAACAGCCATTCGCCGGGGTCTTCGTAGGCGGCGGAAACGTAATCCGGCGCGAGCCTCAGGTCGCCGGCGATATGCGCCAGCAAGCGCTGCGCGTCCTCCGGCTTGACCGGCCCGGTATTGCCTTCGGTCGCAATCAGCGATGCGTCATGCCAGATTGGTTCGCCATCCTTGCGCCAGTACAGCGAAAACGTCCAACGCGGCAGCGATTCGCCGGGATACCACTTGCCCTGCCCGTAATGCAGGAAGCCACCGGGCGCGAAGCGATCACGCAGGCGGCGGATCAGCGCATCGGCCTTTTCGCGCTTGGTCGGGCCGACCGCCTCGGTGTTCCATTCCGGCGCTTCGAAATCGTCGATGCTGATGAAGGTCGGCTCGCCACCCATGGTCAGGCGCACGTCCTGTTCCTTCAATGCGCGATCCACCGCTTCGCCGAGGGCATCCAGCGCCTGCCACGATTCCTCGCTGAAAGGCTTGGTGATGCGCGGATGCTCGGCCACGCGGGTGACCGTCATGTCGAAATCGAACTTCGTTTCGACCGGTCCATCGGCAGTGAAACCACCGGAAATCGGCGCGGCGTTGCGGTAATGCGGCGTCGCCGCCAGCGGGATGTGGCTTTCGCCGGTCAGCAGGCCGGAGGTCGGATCCAGCCCGATCCAGCCGGCACCGGGCAGATACACCTCGCACCAAGCATGCAGGTCGGTGAAGTCGTGATCGGTACCGGCCGGGCCATCCAGCGATACCAGGTCCGGCTTCAACTGGATCAGGTAACCGCTGACGAAGCGCGCGGCAAACCCGAGATGGCGCAATGCATTGACCAGCAGCCACGACGAATCGCGGCACGAGCCGGCCGCGCGTTGCAGGGTTTGTTCCGGCGATTGCACGCCGGCTTCCATGCGGATCTCGTATGTCGTTTGGCCCTGCACCTTCGCGTTCAGCGCGACGATGAAATTGACGGTATTGCACGGCGTGCGGTCGATGCCATCGAGGAAAGCCTGCAGCAACGGCCCGACCGGTTCGGCGCGGCGGTAGATTTCCAGATCGTCGCGCAGGTCTTCCGGGTAATCGAACGGCCACTGCTCGGCTTCCTCCTCTACGAAGAAATCGAAGGGGTTATAGACGGTCATGTCGGCGACCAGATCGACTTCGATCTTCAACTCGGTCACCGGCTCCGGGAACACGAAGCGCGCCAGGAAGTTGCCGTAAGGATCCTGCTGCAGGTTGACGAAGTGTTGGGCCGGGGTGACCTTCAGCGAGTGACTGAGCACCGGCGTGCGCGAATGTGGCGCCGGCCGCAGGCGGATGACCTGCGGGCCCAGCCGCACCGGCTTGTCGTACAGGTAATGGGTCTTGTGGTGGATCGCCGCGTGGATGGCCATGCATGGTGGTCCCGTGCCGGGAGGGGGGCCGGCCTTCCGAGATTACCGTTTCGGCCCGCAAGCGGCCAGCAGGCGTTCGATGTCATCCATGCTGTTGAAGAACGATGGCGAGATGCGGATACGGTCGGGGAACAGCGAGGCTTCGACGCCGGCCTCGGCAAAGCGTGCGGACAGGCGGCGTTCGACGCCACGGGCGGCGAAGGTGACGATGGGCGAGCGCGAATCGGCCGGTGTCATCGGCTGGTAGCCCAGTGCCGGCATCGCTGTTTGCAGGCGTTGCAGCAGCGGTTGCCGCCATTGTTCGATGCGCTCCACGTCCAGGTCCAGCAGCAGTTGCAGCGAGGCGCGCAGCATCGCCACGCCGGCATAACCCAGGGTGCCGACTTCGACGCGGCCGGGCGTGTCGTTGCGCGGGTGGCCTTCGAAGGCAGCCGTGCCGGGCGGATCGAACGGGTACAGATGGGTGGTGAATTCGCCTTCCTGCCGATAGCCCCATTGCGAGCGCCGCAATTCCGGCAGGCGGTCGCGGCGCACGTACATCAGGCCGATGCCGAAATCGCCCATCAGCCATTTGTAGGTGGAACAGGCAGCGAAATCGACGCCGCTGTCGTGCAGATCCACCGGCGTTGCGCCAGCGGCCTGGATGATGTCGGCATAGACCAGCGCACCGCGTGCGTGGGCCAGTTCGCACAGTACCTTCAAGTCGTGCTGGAAGCCGTTGACGTTGGACACCAGCGACACCGCGACCAGCCGGGTGCCGGGGCGGATGGCGCGCTGCATGTCGTCCAGTTCGATGTGGTTGCCGCGCGGGCGCACGACTTCCAGGTCCAAGCCTTGCTTGGCCAGCTCGTTGTACATGAACAACGAACCGCTGAAATGATAGGCATCGGTGACCACGCGCTGGCGCGAGCCGGGCAGGCCCAGGCCGGAGACGACGTGGTTTTCGCCGACCATGGTGCTGGGTATCCACGCCAGTTCATCGACATCGGCATTGACCAGGCGTGCGAACAGGCGCATCGCTTGGTTGCGCTCTTCGACCAGATCGACCGACTGGCCGGCGCGGTTCATCAGCCGCCCATCCAGGTAGTGGCGCATTGCCTGCGCTGCGGCGTGGCTGACTGGATGCGTGTAAGCGCCATTGACGTGCGCGTGCGACAGGTCGAACAGCTTGCGGCTGTCGTCCAGCCCGCCGGTTTGCGCCAGAGTTTGCGTTGCGACGGGCAGGTCGCGCGCGATCGCCGGCAATGCCGGCAAGGTCGCCAGCGCCGGCAATGCGCCCAAGCTGCGCAGCCAGCGTCGGCGCGAGGCATCCACGATGTCGTGTGTTGAAGGTTTTTCTTCGGCCATCATCCGTGTGCCTCAATAATGGCAAGCCGGGCCATCGGGCACGGCGTTGCGCACCCACTGGTAACCGGGGAATGGCGCGCCCTGCGGCTTGAACGCAATCTCGACGATGCCGCCATCGCGTTCCACCTTCAGCACGATGGGTTTGCCGGCGTCGGATTGCTGCGCGTCCAGCGGTATCGCGTGGGTCACGCGGTCACCTTCGCGCAGGCCGGCGCGGGCGGCCGGCGAATCCGGATCCAGTTCGCGGATCACGCGCGGCACCTGCATCAGGCTGGAAATGGCGAAGCCCAGTTCGAACACCGGCATCTGCACTTGTTGGCGGGTGAAGCACGGGCCGAAGGCGTTTTCCGGCAATACCAGCAGGCCGCCGTCGCGCAAGGCGGCGTAGTCGATGCGTGCCTGCGCGCCGATGTCGCGCTCCAGCAGTGCCAGCCAGGCGTCCAGATCGACCGGCTTGCCAGCGCGGCGCAGCTGCAGGAATTCGCGCAGTGCATCGTCCAGCGAACGCTTGCCACCGCTGGCCGCGCGCAGGCGCGCATTGACCAGCAGGAAGTACGTGCCGCCACGCGAATACGGCTGCATCCGCGCGCGCGCATCGGTCCAGAAAGCGGCCTGCGCATCGGCCATCGGCATGTCCTTGCGCACGTTGCTGTAATAGGTGCGCAAGGTGTCGTTGACGCCGTCCAGATAGCGGCTTTCATCGAACATTCCCAGCAAATACGGCGCGCGTACCTCGTAGGCCACGGCCAGGCCTTCCTGGAACCAGCTTTCATCTTCCAGTCCATCGAGGAACACGTGCACCATTTCATGCACCAGCAGTTGCTCGATGTCCTCGCGGGGCAGGGTCGATGACATCGTGCTCATCAACGCGCGCGGCAGCGCCGAGCCGCTCATGTCGGTCAGCGGATTGGTGCGGAACAAGGTGGTGAACGGCGGCAGTTCGGGCTCGCCATAAAAACCACTGAGTTGGCGATACGCCTGCCGCGACCACGCCAGCAAGTCGCGTTGGTCGTAAGCCGGCGTGTATGCGGTGGATGCGGCACGGAAGGGTTCGTCGGTGTCCAGGTCGTCGGGCAGGGCGAACAGGTCGCCGGCCATCAGATACAGGTCACGCAGGGCATCCAGTGGCAGCGGCTTGGCACCGTTGCGCGCATCGGCCGGCAGACTGTCGATGGCCTGCGCGCCTTGCGGATAGGCGCGCAGATCCCAATCCAGCCGCACGCGGTATTCGCGCGCGTCCTGCGGCAGCAGCAGGAAGGTGCGGCCGGCACCGCTGATGCCGCGTGTTTCGGAACGCAATTCCCATATCGGGCCGGGCACCGGTTCCTGCGAGACGGCCACGCGGTAATCCAGCGTGACCGGGCCACGGGTCGCACGTGTTGGCGTCCACAAGCGCTGGCGGCTGTTGAACAAGCCCTCGGCCGGGCCATCGGTCACGTTCAATGGCACGTCGCCTTCGGCATCGTGCAGGTGCACGTCGGAAACGCGCGCGGCGATGTTGGCCAGTGGCCCCAGCGATACCGGCAAACCGAATGCGCCGATGCCTTGCGCACCGCCATCGATCTCGATGCGCACATGCAGGCCGGGGCTGGCCGGGGTGCCGGCTTCAGGCGTGAGCTGCAGCGCCAGCGTGGGCGCGTCTTCTGCGGCGTGGCAGGCCAGCGCTGTCGATGCCAGCGTGGCGCAGGCCAGCATGATGAATTTGTGCCGCAACGTGCGGCCTGGCTGCATGAAGAAAGACATCGCCCAACATACCTCGACAGGAACAAAGGCAGCAGCAGTTTCTCCCTCTCCCCTTGTGGGAGAGGGACACGCTTGCGCAGCAAGCGAGGGAGAGGGGTCGGCTTTTCGCGGCAAAGCCAAAGTCAAAAGCCGACCCCTCTCCCTGCGCGCTTCGCGCGCTTTCCCTCTCTCACAAGGGGAGAGGGAAAATCAACAAAACACGGGCGGCGGCGGAGAGAGACGCCGCCACCCGCCCCTGTTCGACGCGATCAGAACCTCACTGCGAACGACGCACCCAACGTGCGCGGCTGGATCAGGTTGGAAGCGTACAGGCTCTGCCCGGTGGTGGCATTGCGCGCAGTGCCGCTGAGGAAGCCGTATTCGTCGCCGGCGTTCTTCAGATAGACGGTCAGCGTCCACGCATCGGCTTCGATGCCGGCGCGCAGATCGACCGTGGTGTAGGCCGGCATGTCGTAGCGGCGTACCGTCGAGGAGGTGGAGAAGCCGGCTTCGCGTTCGCCGACGTAGGTCACGCCGCCACCGACGAAGCCATACAGCGAGCCAAGCGGGAAATCCTTGTTGACGTTCAACGCGCTGCTGAACTTCGGTGAATAAGGCAGGCGGTCGCCCTTGAGCCCATAGGTGCCGTTGGGCAGGTTCTGCTCCAGCGATGCATCGGTGAAGGCCGCGCTCAAGCCCAGCGTCCAACCATCGGCCGGCCGCCATTGCACGCTGGTTTCGATGCCCTTGCTCGAAGCCTTGCCGCCATTGGTGTAATAGGTTTGCGTGGTGGCCTGGTCAACGATGCTCAACTGGATGTCGGTCCAGTCGATGTAGAACAGCGCCGCGTCGAAGCTCAGCGTATTGCCGGCGAACGCGCCCTTGTAACCGACTTCATAGCTGACCAGCTTGTCCGAATCATAGGTTTCCGGCAGTTGCGTGCCCGGCATCGCGCCGTTCTGGCCACCGGCGCGATAACCCGAAGCCACGCGGCCGTACAACATGCTGTTGTCGCCCAACTTGTAGCGCGGCGAAACGAGGAAGGTGAACACCTTTTCGCCGGCATCGGGATCGACTTCGGTGGATGGCTCGCCGCCATTCATCGGGCCGTCGTAATCGGTGTACGAACTGAGCGACACATCGCTGAAACGCCCACCCAGTTGCAGGTCGAACTTCGGCGTGAAGTGATAGTCGATGTCGCCGTAGATCGCCTTTTCCTCGAAGGTGGACGGGCTGAGCGCGGTATAGGCCGGGATGATGCCCAGGTCCGCGCCGCTGACACGATCAACCGCACGCAGCGCCTGGTAGCCTTCGGTTTCTTCCTTGGTGTAGTACAGGCCGACTTGCCAATCGAGCTTTTCCGCATCCTTCGATGACAGGCGGAATTCCTGCGAGCGCTTGTCGGTGGCGCTGCGGTTGTCGATCACCACGCCCGGGCGCGGGATGCCGAAGATCATGCCCAGCAAGCCGCCGAAGGTAGTGCTGACATCCTGCGGACCATCGTGCGAATACTCGCCATAGGCACTGATCGAGTCGAACGTGGCCCAACCCATGTCCGCGGCGACTTTCAGGTTGTACAGGCGCACCTTGCCGTCGTAGATGTCGGTATGGCCCAGACGCGTGCGCGCGTATTCGCGCACGGCCGGGTTGTGGTCGAAATCCACATCGACCGTGCCGGTGCCGTTGCTTTGCGAATCCTGTGCCAGCACCGACGCCTTGACCGTCACCGCATCGCTGGCGTTCCACAGCGCCGACACGCGCGCACCGTGTGTGCGGGCTTCATTGATGTCTTTCTTGCCTTGCTGCAGGTCATCGACGTAGCCGGCATCGCGGCGATCGAAACCGCTGACGCGCAGCGCGAAGTTTTCGCCGGCCGGCAGGTTCATCGCCGCACGCATGCCGTAGCCGGTGCCGCCATGGGCCACGTTCGACAGGTCGAATTGCGCGCGCGCGGAAAATTCCGACGTATCCGGATCCACGGTCACGTACTTCAGCAAGCCCCCCATGCTGCTGGCACCGTACAGCGTGCCCTGCGGGCCACGCAGCGCTTCGATGTGCTGCAACTCGGACGGGTCCAGATCCGGTGTCTGGATATCGATGGTGGACGAGCCGAACGGCACGTCATCGATGACCACACCGACGGTGGGGTTCTGCTCGGTCGCGGTGGCGATGCCGCGCATCACGATCTGGGTGCGGCCGGAACCGCGCGCGTTCATGCTCAGGCCCGGCACCTGCGCGTAGTAGTCGGTCAACTGCACCTGGCCCTGGCTGGCCAGCTTGGCCGCATCGATCACCGCGATCGACATCGGCACGTCCTGGATGCGCTCGCTGCGCTTCTGCGCGGTGACGATGATGGCATCGAGTTCCTGCGCAGAGGCAGGCGCGGCTTCCTGCGCGGACGCAGCAGCGGTGACAGACGCCAGCACCGCGACAACGGCGGTCGCCAACGGGCGGCGGGACAACGGAAAGGCGCGAACCGGCATGGGGAAATCCTCGGGCAAGCTGGCCCTGTGAAGGCGGCACGCGCCGCCCGCGCAGGCACGGGTGGAAGTTGGTGTATCGGCATTGGCCCGGCGGCGCGCTTCGCGTGTTCCGCATGCTCGCGCCGCTACAGGCCTGCCGAAACCTTAGCGCCGCCGCCCTGCAAGCTGGGCGCATTCTGGGGCGCGAATCAGGGCTTGCATGCAATGAATTTGCAGGAAATCACATGATTGCGTGAATTTCTCCATTCCACTTCCACGCCAACCGGCTGCGGTAAAGTAGGTTCGTCCTTCTGGAGCGGAGAGTCCCCATGTCCAGCACCGTCAAAGCTGAAGCCGAAAAACTGGTGCACAACCTGCCGGAACAGGCCAGTTGGGATGACCTGATGTACGAAATCCATGTCCGCCAGAAGATCGAGCAAGGCCTCCGCGCTGCCGACAGCGGACGCGTGATCCCGCACGATGAGGTCAGGAAGCGCTTCGCCACCAACCAATGAACATCGTCTGGACCGAGCCGGCTGTCGATTCCCTGCAGGCCATCCGCGATTACATCGCCTGTGACAATGCTTTTTATGCCGACGTCTTCGTCAATCGCCTGATCGACGTGGCCGAATCGCTCAACGAGTTCCCCGAGCGCGGCCGCCAAGTTCCGGAAGCCGGCAATCCCGCTTTGCGCGAATTATTGTTCCAGAATTACCGCATCATCTACCGCCATCGTGCCGGTGCGGTTGAAATCCTCGCCATCGTGCATGGTGCTCGCGACCTGTCACGGATGCCACGCCCGCCTTGGGAAGCCGACTGAACCCTTTGTGCAGGGCAAGCTGCGTCAGTCCGAATAACAAGCCATGCACTCCACTTCCAACGCCGCACCCAGCGCCAGGCCGCTGCAGCCGAAGGCGCTGCGTGCTGGCAGGCGGGCCGCGTCGGGGAAATACTCCAGATAGACGCGGTTGAACACCGGCCATTGCGCCATGTCTTCCAGCATCACCAGGCACTTGACCACGTGGCGCATTTCCAGCCCGGCCATGCGCAGAGAAGCGGCCAGGTTGTCCATCGCCTGCCGCGCCTGTGCTTCCACGCCGTCGGCGATGCGGCCTTGTGCGTCGATGCCGATTTGCCCGGACACCAGCAGCAGGTCGCCCACGCGCACCGCCGCCGCGAATGGATATGGACTGGCCGGGTCGCGGAAATGCTGCACGCGCGGCGCGGGATCATTCGTGCCGGTGGCAGCAGCGGAGAACATCGACAGCAGCATCGGGTTCATGGTGTTTCCTTTGTCGTGGTGTTTTGCAGGCGTGGCATCGGCTCATCACGCATCGCCGCATTCAAAGCCAGCAAGGCCTGCACGGTGGCGATCTGCGCAAGACCATCAAAATCCAGCCGCTCGAACGTGTCCACGCTGGTGTGGCGGGCGCGGGTCATGTAGTCCGGCGGGTCCTGCAGGAACAGCAGCGCCGGCAAGCCGGCATCTGTATAGCTGGATTGGTCGGCCGGCCAGCCGGGGCCATCAAGAATGAAGTCCACGCCCAGCGGTGCAAATTGCGGTTGCCAGCGGCGCAGCAGCGCGGCCATCGCCGGATCACTGTCGGCGTAGATGCCGCGCACCGGGCCGCTGCCCATGTCCACCAGCATCGCCAGCGACAGGCGTTCGCGGCCGTTGCGTGGCGTTGCTTCACCATTGACCAGACCAGTGGCGGCATCACGTGGCACCTGCGCGTAATGCGTGGAAACATGCGCGTGCGAGCCCAGCAAACCCTGCTCCTCGCCACCGAACAACACCACACGGACGCTGCGCCGCGGTTGCACGCCGGAGGCGCGGATCAGGCGCATCGCCTCCAGCGCTGCGATCACGCCGGCACCGTCATCGACCGCGCCGGTTGCACCGGCCCAACTGTCCAGATGGGCGACGATTTCCACCACTTCATCGCGCAAACATGGATCCGTGCCGGGGATTTCCGCCAGCACGTTGAAACCACGTGCCGGCGCCGGCGTGGTGGTCGCGGCGACTTCGTATTCCAGCCGCACCGGCGTGCCGCCGGCCAGCAGGCGCGCCGCGCGGCCGAAGCCTTCGTTGCCCGCCACCAGCACCGGGAAAACCGGCGCGCGGCCCGACTCCCACGGGCGCGGCAGCAACAGCGCGTTGTCATCCAGGTACAGGCGCGCAGTGCCGGTACCGGCGGCACCCGGGTCGCCGGGCAAGACCACCGCTTGCACGCCTTCATCGGCGAGGAAGCGCGCCAGTTTTTCGCGGAAGGCCTGCTGCGCCAACCGCGCCGGCATGCGTGCCGCACGCCCGGCGAAATAGCGCGTCACCGTGGCCAGCTCGCGCTGTGCACCGGCCTCATCGAAACGCGTTGGCAGCGGCGCTGTCATCGTGTCCTGCGTCGGCAACGCGCCCAGCAACAGCACCTTGCCGCGCAAGCTGCCACGCCAGGCATCGAAGTCAGCTTCGCTGCGCAAATCCGCGTGTACCGCATCGCCCTGCATCACCCCGGCACTGGCCGCCGACCACGGCGCGGCCTGTGCGGCGAACATCATCGGCACCGGTGCCTGCATCCGCAGCCATGCGCGTTGCTGCGTCCAGCCATGTCCGAATTCGCCCCAATCCTCGCGCCGCACGTTGTGCAAGCCATTGGCAACGGCGACCTTGCGCGCCCAATCCCCGGCCGCTTCCAGTCCCGGCGAACCGGTCAAGCGCGGGCCGATGCCATCGACCAGCGCATGTGCCAGTTCACGTGCCTGCGACGACGACTTGCCCAACGCGATGATGCGCGCCTGTGCCGCCGGCTCCAGCGCATCGGCGCCCAGCCATGCGCAGCTGTTGGCCCATGCCGGCAGCGGCAAGGCCAGCGCCAGACCGGCGAGCATGTCCATGCCCATTCGGGAAAATTTCTTCATCGGCGAATCATAGCCACCACGCCACGCAAGGAATGTGCGTCTGCAGGTCGTGTCGCCACGCTTGGCGCACGAAAAACGCACATCGCGCCTTCAACGCGACGATTGTGCCGCCAGCCGCCGGCGAATCTCGGCGAAACGCCCCGCATCGATCGGATAACCGCGCACCAGCCACCATGCCAGCATCACCAACACCGCCGGCAGCAAGGCAATGCCGATGTGCAAACCCTGGCGCACGCCCTCGCCCGCCGCTTCGACGCCGGCAAAGCCGATCGTCGCCAGCCATACGCTGACCAGCAAGCCGCCCAGCACCATGCCGCTTTGCTGGATCACCACCCACGCACCATAGATCGCGCCTTCGCGGCGAAAGCCGCCATGCAATTCATCATGCTCCACCGTGTCCGGCACCATCGCATTGGGCAGCAACTCGGCCCCGGCGTTGAACAGGCCGAACACCGGCATCAACACGAACAGCGGCCACGCCACGCCGGTCGGCATCAACAACAACGACAACCAGCACGCGGCCAGCCCGGCATAGGCCAGCATGCAGGCTTCGCGCTTGCCGATGCGCGCACCCAGCCAGGCCCACAACGGCGTCACCGCCAGGCTGGTCAGCGAACCCAGCGGATACAGCAGGCCCATCAAGGTGGCCGGCTGCGCATAAACCACGGTGATCGCGTAGATCAACGCACCATTGAAGGCGACGTTGGCGAGGTTGCCGACCAGATACGCACCGCCAAGCACGGCCAGCGGCCGGTTGCGGCGCAGCGCCTGCCATTGCGCACGCAAGCTGCTCGGTGGCGCGTGAACTGGTGCCTGTACGCGCGGTGCTCGCGCCGTGGCGAAGAACGCGACCAGGCCGCTGGACAAGATCAATGCACCGAATGCAACACCCACCCAGCGATAACCGGCGAAAGGATCGGCAGCGCGTTCGACGATCCACGGTACTGCCGAGATTGCCAGCAACACCGCCAGCCGCGAGGCGATTTCCTTGTAACCGATCAACGACAGGCGCTGCTGGTAATCCGGGGCCATTTCCGGCGCCATCGCCGAATACGGCACGTGGTACAGGCTCAAGCCGGTATTCACCAGCAGGTACAACAGCAGGAAGGCCAAGGCCAACACATGCACCGGCGTGCCCTGCGGCAACGCGAACATCGCCGCGAACGCCGGTGCCCACAACAGCGTGCCCGCCAGCAACCACGGTCGCCGCCGGCCATGCCGCGAACGCGTGCGATCCGACGACGCGCCGACCAGCGGATCGGCAACGATGTTCCAGACACGCGGCAATACCGTGATCACCCCCGCCAGCAACACCGGCACGCGATGCACTTCGGTCAGGTAGAACAGCAAATAGACGCTGACGATCGCCATGTGGCTGGCGATGGCGAACTGTCCGAACGCCCAACCCAGACTGGCGGAAAGCGGCGGGCGTGGCGGAGACGAAGACACGGAAGCGTGGTATGGCTCGATGGCAGCGGAAAGCGCGGGGCGCGATTTCCGCCGGCCATGGTATCGCTTTTGCCCGTCACTCCCGCGCTGGCGGGAATGACGGGCAAAAGCAACAAGCTTTGCTGCTATCGTGCCGCCCATCCCACGCCTTGCATCATCACGTCCCCATGCCCGCCCTCGACACCTACGACATCCGCATCCTCGAAGCGCTGCAAGTGCGCGGCGACATGACCATGATCGAGCTGTCCGAGCGCGTGCACCTGTCGCATTCGCAATGCTCGCGACGGGTGCGGCAACTGGTTGAATCCGGCCTGATCCAGCGCTTCGCCGCGATCCTGGATCCGGCCCGGCTGGGCCTGCACCTGAAGGCGTACATCACCATCATGCTGAAGAACAATTCGCAAAGCGCCACCGAGTTCCGGCAGATGATCCGCGACACCGCCGAGATCCTGGAATGCACGATGGTCACCGGCGACGGCGACTTCCTGCTGAAGGTCCATACCCGCGACCTGCCGCACTTCCGCGACTTGCTCGAACGCCTGTCGCGCGTTGACGTGATCGCCTCGATGAAATCGGTGATCGTGATCGAAGACCTGAAGAACACCTCGGCACTTCCGGTGTATCCGCAAGCCGCGGCCGAGTGATGGCCCGCGTCAAGCCACGCCATGCCACCACGGCGTCAGCCAGTGGTCGGCCAGCAGGAAGGCGAACAGCGCCATCAGATACACCACCGAATACTTGAACACGCGCATCGCGAAGAATTCGTCCGGCGGGTCCAGCAGCTTCCATGCGTACCACAGGAAGGCCGCATCCAGCACCAGTGCGCCACCGAGATAGAACAGTCCGCTCATGCCCGCCACCCACGGCAGCACGGTCGCCACCGTCAGCAACACCGTGTAGAGCAGGATCTGCCAACGCGTGTAGATCACGCCGTGGGTCACCGGCAGCATCGGCACCAGCGCGCGCGCGTAATCGTCGCGGCGGAAAATTGCCAGTGCCCAGAAATGCGGCGGCGTCCACACGAAGATGATCAGCACCAGCAACAACGCATGCGCCCAATCCCACGGCGCCTGCATGCCGGTCACCGCCGCCCAGCCCAGCAACGGCGGCGCCGCGCCGGCAATGCCACCAATCACGATGTTCTGCGGCGTGGCCCGCTTCAAAAAGCCGGTATAGACGATGGCGTAACCGATCAGCGAGGCGAAGGTCAGCAGCGCCGTCAGCGGATTGACCATCGAGACCAGGATCGCCATCGACAGTGCGCCGAGGGACACCGCGAACGCCAGCACCTGCGCCGGCTTCAACATCCCGGTCGCCAACGGCCGATGCGATGTGCGCACCATCACCTTGTCGATGCGCTGGTCGATCAGATGATTGACCGCCGCCGCACTGGCCGCCGCCAACCAGATGCCGAGCAGGCCGAACACGCTTTGCCGCAACGGCGGCAACCCCGGCACCGCCAGGAACATGCCCACCAGCGCGGTGAACACGATCAACGCCACCACCTTGGGTTTGGTCAGTTCCAGGTATTGGTGCAGTTGCGCGGACAGGCTCATTCCGGCTGCTCCAGCCGCGCCAGCAAGGTCACCAGCACGAACAACAACAACACCGCGCCGCCGTTGTGCAGCACGGCCACCGCCAGTGGCAGGGCCAGTTTGACGTTCAGCACGCCCAGGGTGATCTGCAGCGCCAGTGCGAACAGCAGGAAGGCCGCCCAACCACGCAGGCCGGGGGTCTTGAACAGGCGCACCGCCAGCACGATCAGATACAGCGATATGACGATCGCGCCAATGCGATGCGCCATCTGGATGGCGATGCGCGATGCGCCATCGAGCACGCCGCCTTCGTAATCCACGCCGATGCCGCGCCACAGGGTGAAGCCTTCCTTGAAGTCATGCGGCGGCCACCACTGGGCCACGCACTTGGGGAAGTTGTCTGCGGAAATGCTGCCGCCACCGCAGGCCAGTGCCGCGTAGTTGGCGCTGACCCAGCCGCCCAACGCGATCTGCGCGACCAGCAGGGCGAGGCCGATCCACAACCAACGCCGCAATTTGTCGGCATCGGCCAGGTGGATCGGCAGATGGGTTGCGCGCCAGGCCATCCACAGCAGCAGTGCGAACAAGGTCAACCCGCCCAGCAAGTGGCCCATCACCACGATGGGTTTGAGCAGCCAGGTCACTGTCCACATGCCCAGCAGGGCCTGGAACACGATGGTCGCCAGCGCCAGCGTCGCCACGTGCGACAGATCCCTGTTCGACTGCGTGCGCTTCCATCGCCACGCCGCCGCCAGCAGGATCGCTTCGCCGGCCACCGCAAGCAGCGATGCGGCGACGTGTGCGCCGCGCATGTACAACGGGATCGCCAATGCGACCAGCGCGGAGGCGCCGATGATCTGTGCGATGCCGCGATACCGGCTGCGCGCAGCCAGCAGGGCCAGGCCCAGCACTTCGAAACCGAGCAGGCCGGCGAGGATGCGGTGCACTTGTTCGCGCCAAGCCTTGTGCGTCTCCAGCGGGCGGATTTTCGTCGCCACGTGGTCGATGACTTCATTCGCGGCCTGCGGCCAGGTGGCGCGGCCGTAACAGGTCGGCCAGTCCGGGCAGCTCAGGCCGGCGTCGGACAGGCGCACGAAGGCGCCGAACAGGATGGTGCTGGCGGTCATGATCGCGGCCAGCCATGCGAGGCGGTGGAAATTCCTGTGCAGATGTGGCCGGGCGGTGGAATTCATGCGCAGCGGCTCACTTGAGTTTCAGCAACTTGGCCACGTCGTAACGCACGTCGCCCGGATCGGTGCCCGGCGCATAGCGCAGGATGACGAAGCCATACGGGTCGATGACGTACACCGGCGCACCGGCGGCATCTCGCGAGCGCGGCAGTTTTTCCAGCAACGCGGCATCTGGCTGCAACTGTTGCCAGGCCGGCGTGCGCGGTGCATTGGCCGGCAGCTCGCCAATCCACAACACTTGGGCGCGGTCGGCCTCCTTGCCGAACAACTGCCAGACCTTGTCGAGGTCTTGCGCCAGTTGCTCGCAAGCGGCGGCGCACCCAGCCGGCGCGACCACGGCGATGCGCCACAGGCGTTGTTCGGGGTTCCAGCGATAGGCGCTGCCATCGGCCAGCGTCGGCGTCAGTGTGCGCAGGTCGGCATAGGGTTGCAGGCGTTCGCCTTTGTTCTTGCTCGAACCAGGCTTCACGCCCAGCACGCCCAGCACCAGCGCGATCAGGATCGGGCCGATGAACAGGGCTGCCAGCAGCAGCAAGGTGCGGCGGCCGCGTGCGGCGCGGACCGTTGTTTCGGTATCGGTCGAACTCATGCGGCCATTTTCGCACGGCATGCGCGGCGGCGGCGGACGCTGAGGACCCCGGCGGTGGCCAGCACCGCCAGCGCCAGCCCGAACCACTGCACGGCGTAGCCGATGTGGCGTTGCGGCGGCATGGTGTTCGGCAATACGTCGAGGTCGCGGGCGTAGCCGATGTTTTTCATTTCCGGATCCAGACGCAGGGTGCGCGGTGGCAGGATTTCCACGCCAAGGCTGGAAGCTAGGTTCGCCGCGTCCAGACCGGTCGTCAGCAGCTCGCCACCGGGTTGCTTTACCGCCACCGCGCTGGCGATGCCATGCGAAGGCGGCGGCATCAGCAAGCCCTGTACGCGCAGGCTGCCGGGTGGACGCGCGATGGCCGGCATCGTGCGGTCGCCGGGCAAGGGCAGCCAGCCCAACTCCACCAGCACCGGCGCGGCACCCAGCGGCTGGAACAGGCGATACGCCCGCACGCCGGCACGGCCTTCGCGCTGCTGGTTGTCCAGCAGGATGGCAGGCGCATCGACGAACTCGCCTTCGCCGGCCGCCCAATCGAAGTTGCGCGCGCGGGCCGCATCGGCAGCGAACGACAATGGCTGCGGACGGTGTTGATCCAGCACTTTCTGCGCATCGTCCAGCAGCGCCTGTTTCTGCTGCGCACGCCCCAGCTGCCAGAAGCCCAGCATGCAGAAGCCGCCGGCCACGGCCAGCGCCAGGGCCCAGCCCACCCATGGATTCATGCGCCGCGCCATGCTTGTTCGCTCCACGCCTGCAATAATCGACTCACACGCACCTGCGCGAGACGGCAATGAGCGATTCGTTGAAAACCCTGGTCATCGTCGCATTCCTGGCTGTGATCCTGTGGAACCTGGGCGCGGGTCTGTATTACCTGCTGGTGGACAAGGGCCAGAGCAAGCGCACGGTCAACGCGTTGACCCGCCGCATCGCGCTGTCGGTGGGGTTGATCCTGCTGGTGATCCTGGGGATTTACACCGGCTGGATCAAGCCGCACGGGATAGGCGGTTAAGGCCCTTGAGCCCCTCTTCCTCCGGGAGAGGGGTTGGGGTGAGGGTACGGCGAAGCAGGATTCAACGAACTGACGACAGATTGACCGCGTCCGCTGCAATGCACGTTGAATTGTCCTCGGCGATTCAAACATCGCCATTCCTGCCGAACCCTCATCCGCCCTTCGGGCACCTTCTCCCGAAGGGAGAAGGAAAAGCATCAAAGCACGTACACGAACAGGAACAGGCCCAGCCACACCACGTCAACGAAGTGCCAGTACCAAGCCACTGCTTCGAACGCGAAGTGGTTGTCCTTGTCGAAGTGGCCCTTGGCGCAACGCAGCCAGATGATTGCCAGCATGATCGTGCCCAGGGTGACGTGCGCGCCGTGGAAACCGGTCAGCATGAAGAAGGTCGAACCGTAGATGCCGCTGCCCAGGGTCAGGTTCAGCTCGTGATAGGCGTGGATGTATTCCTCGGCCTGGAAATACAGGAAGGTGCAGCCCAGCAATACGGTCGCGCCCAGCCAGAACAGCAACTGCCCGCGCCGGCCGGCCTTCAAGGCATGGTGGGCGATGGTGATGGTCACGCCGGAGGTCAGCAGGATCAGCGTGTTGACCAGCGGCAAACCCCAGGCCGGAACCGTCTGGAAATGCCCGCCGACCGCGCCGGGGCCGTTGCTCGGCCAGCCACTGCTGAAGCCTTCCCACAGCAGCGCATTGGTCTGCACGCCATCGCCCGTGCCACCCAGCCACGGCAGCGCGAACTGGCGCGCATAGAACAGCGCGCCAAAGAACGCGGCGAAGAACATCACCTCGGAAAAGATGAACCACACCATGCCCATGCGGAAGGACACGTCCACCTGCTTGTTGTAATTGCCGGCCACCGATTCGCGGATCACGTCGCCGAACCACATGAACAAGGTCGCCAGCAGCAGCAACAGGCCGATGAAGAAAACCGGCTTGCCCCAGGTGGTTTCGTTGAGCCAACTGGCCACGCCCAGCATGGTGGTGAACATGGCGATGGAGCCGGCGAATGGCCACTTGCTGCTGTGCGGGACGAAATAGGCGTCGGCGTGGTCGGCGTGCGTTTCGTGCGAATGGGACATGGTGGTCGGTTCCGTGGCTATCGCGGATCGGTCAGGGGGCCGCGCGCGATGCGGGGCTGGCGGTGCCGTGGCCGAGTGCGTCGGTCAGGGCGTCGTTCTTGTAGAAGGTATAGGACAGGGTCAGGGTATTCACGTCCGCCGGCAGGTCGGCGGCCACGAAGAAGCGTACCGGCATCTCCCGCGATTCACCCGGCTCCAGCGTCTGCGCGGTGAAGCAGAAGCACTCGGTCTTGTTGAAATAACCCGAAGCGCGTGCCGGGGCTACAGATGGCGCGGCGCTGCCGACGATGGCGCGCTTGCCATCGTTGCGGGCGAAGTACTTGGCTTCGTACAACTTGCCCGGCACCACCTGCATCGTGGTCTGTTCCGGGTGGAAGGCCCACGGCAGTCTGGAATTGACGCCGCCATCGAACTGCACGGTGACCATGCGCAGCTTCGCTTCGCCGGCGGCAGCCAGCGCGGCACGCGCGCCATCGCTGCCGGGCTTCTGCTCCAGGCGGATGCCGAACACTTTCTCGCAGGCCACGCGGTACAGCGGTACCAGCGAAAAGGTCAGCACGAAGGCGGCGACCACCACCCCGGCCAGCTTGCCCAAACCCGCCGTTGGCGTGACCGCTGCACTCATGACGCCAGCACCCCGGCAAGGATGAAGCCGACATACACCAGCACCGCGATCAGGCCAAACACCAGCGCAGTGCGCGTCGCACGCTTGCGGCGGGCGGCCAGTTCTTCGGCGGGCGTTGGCGCGTGGCTCATCGATTCAGGACCGGATCAATGGCTGACATCGTCGTGGGCCAAGTCGCCCGGGCGGATCACCGGCGGCACGTGGAAGGTGTGGTGCGGCGCCGGCGAGGGCACCGTCCATTCCAGGCCCTTGGCGCTTTCCCACGAACGCGCTTCGGCCTTCGCGCCGCTGCGCAGTGAATGCCACAGGATGCCGGCCATCATGAACGGCGTCAGGAACATGCCGAATGCGCCAATGCTGCTGACCAGGTTCCAGTCGGCGAACACCGGGTTGTAATCCGGGATGCGGCGCGGCATGCCGGCCAGGCCGAGGAAGTGCTGCGGGAAGAACAGCAGGTTGACGAACACCACCGTCCACCAGAAGTGGAACTTGGCCGCCGCTTCGCTGTACTGCTTGCCGGTCCACTTCGGCCACCAGTAGTAAACCGCTGCGATGATGCTGAACAACGCGCCGGTGACCAGCACGTAGTGGAAGTGCGCGACCACGAAGTAGGTGTCGTGGTACTGGAAGTCCGCCGGCACGATCGCCAGCATCAGCCCGGAGAAACCGCCGATGGTGAACAGGATCACGAAGGCCACCGCCCACAGCATCGGCGCTTCGAAGGTCAGCGAACCCTTCCACATCGTGCTGACCCAGTTGAACACCTTCACCCCTGTTGGTATCGCGATCAGCATGGTCGCGAACATGAAGTAGATCTCGCCACCCAGCGGCATGCCCACGGTGAACATGTGGTGCGCCCACACGATGAAGCTGAGGAAGGCGATGCTGGCGGTGGCATAGACCATCGCCTGGTAGCCGAACAGCGGCTTGCGGCTGAAGGTCGGGATGATTTCGCTGACCACGCCGAAGGCCGGCAGGATCATGATGTAAACCTCGGGATGGCCGAAGAACCAGAAGATGTGCTGGTACATCACCGGGTCGCCGCCGCCGGCCGCATTGAAAAAGCTGGTGCCGAAGTACTTGTCGGTCAGCAGCATCGTCACCGCGCCGGCCAGCACCGGCATTACCGCGATCAGCAGGAAGGCGGTGATCAGCCAGGTCCAGCAGAAGATCGGCATCTTCAGCAGGTCAATGCCCGGCGCGCGCATGTTCAGCACGGTGGCGATGATGTTGATCGCGCCCATGATCGAGCTGACGCCCATCATGTGGATGGCGAAGATGGTGAAGGCCACGTTCGCGCCGCCTTGCAGCGACAGCGGCGGATACAAGGTCCAGCCGCCGGCCGGCGCGCCGCCGGGCAGGAACAGGGTCATCAGCAGCAGCGAGAACGCGAACGGCATGATCCAGAACGACCAGTTGTTCATGCGCGGCAGGGCCATGTCCGGCGCGCCGATCTGTAGCGGGATCATCCAGTTGGCCAAGCCGACGAAAGCCGGCATCACCCCGCCGAAGATCATCACCAGCGCGTGCACGCTGGTCATCTGGTTGAAGAATTCCGGCTTGACGTACTGCAGCCCCGGCTGCGCCAGTTCGGCGCGGATCACCACGCTCATCGCCGCGCCGATGATGAACATGACGAAGCTGAAGATCAGGTACAGCGTGCCGATGTCCTTGTGGTTGGTCGAAAAGAACCAGCGCTCCACGAAGCTTTGCTTGTGCTCGTGGTGATCGTGGTGGCCGACGGCTTCGGGATGGGTCACGGACATGGGCGGACTACCTTGGAATGGGCTTCGTTCAACCCGCCGCCGGGGCGGGGGCTGCGGAATCATCGGCGGGGGTGGCTTCTTCCGCAGGTGCGGTTGCTTCTGCCGGAGCGGCTTCGGCCGGTGCAGCTTCTTCCGCCGGAGCGGCTTCAACCGGTTTCTTCGACGCCAGCCATTGCTTGAATTCTTCTTTCGACACCGCCTGCACCACCACCGGCATGAAGCCGTGGTCCTTGCCGCACAGTTCGGCACACTGGCCGCGATAGGTGCCGGGGGCCTGGATGTCGGTCCAGGCTTCATTGACGATGCCGGGGATCGCGTCCTGCTTCCAGCCCAGCGCCGGTACCCACCAGGCGTGGATCACGTCGTCGGCGGTCAGCACGAAGCGGATCTTGGTATCCACCGGCAGCACCAGCGGGTTATCGACTTCCAGCAGGTAATGCGGGTTGTCGGCCAGGTTGGCCTTCGCGCCGCTCTGGCGCAGCTTGTCCGAATCACGCGCCAGGCGGCTGGTGAATTCGACCCCTTCGCCGAGGTATTCGTACTTCCACATCCACTGGTAGCCGGTGATCTTGACGGTCAGCTCGGCATCGCGGGTGTCGTACATGTGGATCAGCTTCTTGGTGGCCGGGAAGGCCATCACCACCAGGATCAGGATCGGGATGACGGTCCAGATGATCTCGGCCACGGTGTTGTGGCTGAACTGCGCCGCGACCGCGCCCTTGGACTTGCGGAACTTGAGCATTGCGTAGCCCATCGCGCCGAACACGATGATGCCGATCACTACGCATACCCACAGCGCGACCATGTGCGCCTCGTAGGCGGCATTGGACGAGCTGGTGACACCGCGGCCCATGTTGAGCTGCCACGGCTTGGGATCGGCGGTCTGCGCCCACGCCAGAAATGGCGTCAGCCAGGCGGCCAGCGCCACCAGCCACGTTGCCTTGCCCCAGGAAAAGAATTGCCGCTTGCCCCGCCCATCGCCCTGCGTCATTTGCCTAGACCCTGTCTCGTGTCATCGGTTGCGGCCCCTGCGGACCGCCGGTATGCCCAGCCGAACCGCGCCAACCGCAACGGCACGGCCGGACGAAGCCATGCCGATGTTAGCCCTGCGTGGACGATGCCGGCAAGCCGCGCTGCAACGGGCTGACCGGATTCGCCCGCCATTGCCGCCGGAAAACATCTTCCTCCATCGGGGCGGACATGGGTTTCAAGCCGTCGGTGGGCGCTTGCCCCCGAAGCCGGCGCACACAGACGACTTGGAGCTTCCGTTTCCCCAAGATTGGGAGAAGAGCCAAAAGAAAACCCCGCCGAAGCGGGGTTTTCCGTATCGCATGGGCCGGCGAACGATCAGAACTTGTAGTTGACCGACGCGGCCAGGATGTCGCCCTTGACGTCATAGACGCCGAACAGGGTGTTGGCGGTGGCGCTGGTGGTGTTGACGTTGGCGTCGTTGGTGAAAAGGTGGGTATAGCCCAGGTTCCACTCGACCTTTTCCGACGAGTTCCAGGTCAGGCCCAGCGACAGCCACTTGCGGGTGACGTCCGGCACGCGCACGTCACGATGGGCGTAGCTGGTCGGGGTTTCGTCATAGGCCACGCCGCCACGGAAGGTCAGCGCGTCGCTGTAACGGTATTCCGCACCGATCGAGGCGAAGGTGGTGTCGTCGTAGTGGAAGCCCAGCACCGAGTCAGCCTGCGCCGAGGCGTAGTCAATGACCACTTCGTCGAACGCGCTCTTCCACGCGGTGCGCGACAGGTCGGCCATCACCGACCACTTGTCGCTGACCTGGCTGGTGAAGCTGATCGTGGCCGAGGCCGGCAGGGTCACGGTGGCCTTGCCGTCGGCATCGACGAACCAGCCCGGGCGCGACGCGCCCAGTACCGCCGCAGCGGCGGCCGGCACGGTGTAGTCGGCCTTGCCGTTGGTGATCTTGTGCTCGACCTTGGAGCGGTAGCTGACGCCGATGTGGGTCTTGTCGGTAACGCTGAACAGCGCACCGAGGGTGAAGCCGACGGCGGTGTCGTTGCCTTCGATGCTCAGGTAACCATCCTGCGTGCCCGGCGCGAAGCCCTGCTGGGCCAGCGCGATGGCCGCCTGCTGCGCGGCGGCGGCGGCCTGCGCCGGCGTGCCACCGGCTTGCAGCACCGCAGCGGCAGCCTGCTGCTGGCCGGCGGCGGAGATGATGGTGCCGAAGTCCATCGCATTGGCCAGCTCGATGTCCAGGCGCTCGACGAACACGTTGGCACCGAAGGACACGTACGGGTTCACGTCATACGAATATGCGAACGCCAGGTCGATCGCCTTCAGGTCGGTCTTGGTACCGCTGTAACGGCCCATCCAGTTCTTGTCGTATTCGGTGGTGAAGCCATACGGCGCGGTCAGCGACATGCCGACGTGCTGCTTTTCGCCCACCGGCAGGTGGAAATACGCGGCCGGCACCGGCACCACGTCGCCGGCGTCGCCGCCGTTGCCGCCACTGATCGCGCTGCCCGTGGCATAACGACCGGTGCCGTCGAATTCGGCACCGAAGCTGATCACGCTGAGGTCGGCCTGCAGCTGGGTGCCGTCAAGGCCGCGCATCGCGCCGGGGTTGGTGAACACCACCGAGGCATCGCCCGGCGCGCTGATCGAGCCGGCGAAGGCGCGGCCCAGGCCCTTGGCACTGTTTTCCTTCAGCTGGAACGCCGCCGAATGCGCGTGGCCACAGGCCAGGACGCCGGCAATACCGAAAGCCAGCGCGGAAATTCGATTGAAACTCATGGGGAAACCCTCCGGGGTTTTTTGACGTTGAATATGCGTTGCGTCAATGGGTTGCGGCGGCACCTTGCCACCGATTTCCCTGCCGGAAGCCCTCCCGACAATACGACGCCGTATGCAAATATACACAAGTCCGCGTGACGAATAACGCAAGGCTAACGAATGAGTCGGCTGGCACTCAGGAAATTCGCCTGTTCAGTTTCATGAATGCGCAACCTGTGTCCCTGTTCTCTCCGCCTGTGCAGCGAAGGAGTCAAGGCGGATCAAATCTGGCCTGACCCGGGGTTGGCTTTGCCCGAATGGCGGCAAAGCGCGACAATGGGACGATTTTCTCCCGAATACGCCGCCGAGTAACCGCACGCATGTCCAGCGACGCCAAGATCCTCTACACCCTGACCGACGAAGCCCCGTTCCTTGCCACCCAGTCGCTGCTGCCGATCGTGCAGGCGTTCACCGCCACGGCCGGCATTGCCGTGGAAACCCGCGACATCTCGCTGGCCGGGCGCATCCTGGCGCAATTCCCGCACCTGCTGACGGCGGAACAGAAGATCAGCGATGACCTGGCCGAGCTGGGCCAACTGGCCAAGACCCCGCAGGCCAACATCATCAAGCTGCCGAACATCAGCGCCTCGATGCCGCAGCTGAAGGCCGCGATCAAGGAACTGCAGACCCAGGGCTATCCCCTGCCGGATTACCCGGATGCACCGCAGGACGACGCCGAGAAGGACATCCAGGCCCGCTACGACAAGGTCAAGGGCAGCGCGGTCAACCCGGTGCTGCGCGAAGGCAATTCGGACCGCCGCGCACCGCTGTCGGTGAAGAACTACGCCCGCAAGCACCCGCACAAGATGGGCAAGTGGAGCGCCGATTCGAAAAGCCACGTCTCGCACATGAGCGAGGGCGATTTCTACGGCAGCGAGAAGTCGGCCACCGTGACCACTGCCGGCAACCTTCGTATCGAACTGGTCGGCCGCTACGGCGCGGTCACCGTGCTGAAGGAAAAGACCGCCGTGCAGGCCGGTGAAGTGGTTGACGCGGCGGTGATGAGCCGGCGCGCGCTGGCCAGCTTCGTGCGCGCGCAGATCGACGAAGCCAAGGCGCATGGCGTGCTGTTCTCGGTGCACCTGAAGGCGACCATGATGAAGGTCAGCGACCCGATCATGTTCGGCGTGGTGGTGTCGGAGTTCTACCAACCGGTGCTGCGCCAGTACGCCGATGCGCTGAAGAAGACCGGCTTCAACCCGAACAACGGCATCGGCGACTTGTATTCGCGCATCGCCGCGCTGGAGCCGGGCGTGCAGGCGCAGATCGGCGCCGATATCGAGGCGCTGTATTCGCAGCGCCCGGCGCTGGCGATGGTGGATTCGGACAAGGGCATCACCAACCTGCACGTGCCCAGCGACGTGATCGTCGATGCGTCGATGCCGGCGATGATCCGCGACAGCGGCCGCATGTGGAACGCGCGCGGCGAATTGCAGGACACCAAGGCGCTGATCCCCGACCGCTGCTACGCGACGATCTACCAGGCGGTGATCGACGACTGCAAGGCCAACGGCGCGTTCGACCCGGCGACGATGGGCAGCGTGCCCAATGTCGGCCTGATGGCGCAGGCGGCCGAGGAATACGGCAGTCACGACAAGACCTTCCAGATCCCCGCCGACGGCAGCGTGCGCGTGGTCGATGACGCCGGCAACGTGGTCTTCGAACACGCGGTCGAAGCCGGCGACATCTGGCGCATGTGCCAGGCCAAGGATGCGCCGATCCGCGACTGGGTGAAGCTGGCGGTGACCCGCGCGCGCCTGTCCGACACCCCGGCGGTGTTCTGGCTGGATGCGGCGCGTGCGCACGATGCGCAACTGATCGCCAAGGTGGAGACCTATCTGAAAGACCACGACACCAGCGGCCTGGATATCCGCATCCTGCCGCCGGTGGAAGCGATCAAGTTCTCGCTGCAACGCATCCGCGAAGGCAAGGACACGATCAGCGTCACCGGCAACGTGCTGCGCGACTACCTGACCGACCTGTTCCCGATCATGGAGCTGGGCACCAGCGCGAAGATGCTGTCGATCGTGCCGCTGATGGCCGGCGGTGGCCTGTTCGAAACCGGTGCCGGCGGCAGCGCGCCCAAGCACGTGCAGCAGTTCCTGGCCGAGGACTATTTGCGCTGGGATTCGCTGGGCGAATTCCTGGCGCTGGCCGCTTCGCTGGAGCACCTGGCGCAGACCCAGAACAACGCCCGCGCCGGCGTGCTGGCCAAGGCGCTGGATGCTGCCAACGGCGGCGTGCTGGACAACGACCGCTCGCCCGCGCGCAAGGTCGGCGGCCTGGACAACCGCGGCAGCCACTTCTACCTGGCCCTGTATTGGGCGCAGGCACTGGCCGCGCAGGACGAAGATGCGGCCTTGAAGGCGACCTTCGCCCCGCTGGCCAAGACGCTGGCCGACAACGAAGAAAAGATCGTTGCCGAACTGATCGCCGCACAAGGCAAGCCGGTGGAAATCGGCGGCTACTACCATCCGGATTTGTCCAAGGCCGGCCCGGAGATGCGCCCCAGCCCGACCCTCAACGCGGCGTTGGCGACGTTGGCTTGATGCCCTTTCTCGCGTCGGCCGCGCAGCTCCCGGTGATTCAGCGCGGAAAGTCCATGGGCGCATTTATGATGCGCGCATGGACACCCCAACCGATGCCGAGCGCGTTGCCGCGCTGATCCGCGACGCCTTCGAGGACTACCACGCGCGCTTTGCCGAAGTCAGCCGGCGTGCCAAGGTGCGTTTCGAAACCCGCGACTGGGCCGGCGCACGCGAGGATGCCGTCGCGCGCATCGAGCTGTACGACCAGTGCGTGGCCGAATGCCGGCTGCGCCTGCAGGCGATGTTGCAGCAGCGCGCCTGGGACCATGCGCTGTGGACTCAGGTGCGTATCCGTTTCGACGCGCTGTTGGGCGGGCTGATCGACCGTGAGTTGTACAAGACCTTCTACAACACCCTGACCCGGCGCTTCTTCCGTACCCGCGGCGTGGACCCGGCGATCGAATTCGTCGCGCTGGACATCGAACCCACCGACGCGATCACCCATCCGGTGGCGCGGCGCAGCTACGCGGTGTCCGAAGCGCGGCCCACCGACACCTTTGCGCGGATGCTCGGCGATTATCGCTTCGACCTGCCGTATGCACACGTGATGCGTTGCGCCGCCGCGATTGCCGTGCGCCTGCACGACGATCTGGCACATTGGGGCGACAACCCGGTGCGCGGCATCGAACTGCTGGATACGGTGTTCTATCGCGAACGCCGCGCGTACCTGGTTGGCCGCGCCTTCGGCGAGCACCGCTTCTCGCCATGCGTGATCGCATTGGTCAACGACGAACGCGGCCTGCGCGTGGAAGCGGTGCTGACCCGCCGTGCCGACGTGGCGCATCTGTTCGGCACCTCGCGCAGTTATTTTCAGGCCGACCTGGCGACGGTCGGCGATGCGGTGGTGTTCCTGCGCACGCTGTTGCCGCAGAAGCCACTGGACGAGATCTATACCGTGCTCGGCCGCGCCAAGCAGGGCAAGACCGAGCGCTACCGCACTTTCTTCCGCCATTTCGATGCACAGCCGGACGAGCGCCTGGTGCATGCCGAAGGCACGCCGGGCATGGTGATGGCGGTATTCACCCTGCCCAGTTATCCACTGGTGTTCAAGCTGATCCGTGACCAGTTTGCCTGGCCCAAGCAGATGAGCCGCGATGACGTGGAGCGCAAGTACGAGCAGGTATTCCACCTGGATCGCGTTGGTCGCTTGCTGGATTCGCAGAGCTACCGCTCGCTGCGTTTCCCGCGTGCGCGTTTTTCGCCGGAATTGCTGGATGAACTGTTGAATCGCTGCGCCAACAGCGTGACTGCTGATGGCGAAGACATCGTCATCGACCTTTGTTACGTGCAACGTCGCTTGCGCCCGTTGAACCTGTATTTGCGCGAACAAACCGCCGCCGCTTCGCGTGCGGCAGCGCTGGACTATGCGCACGCCATTTTCGACATGGCCCGCAACAACATTTTCCCCGGCGACATGCTGCTGAAGAATTTCGGCGTATCGCGCCACGGCCATTGCGTGTTCTACGACTACGACGAACTGCGCCTGGTCACCGACTGCAATTTCCGCGACTGGCCGCAGGCGAGCAGCTACGAGGAATCCGTTGCCAGCGAACCGTGGTTCGCGGTGGATCCGGGCGATGTGTTCCCGGAACGCTTCGCCCAGTTCATGGGCTTGCCGGCGGAATCGCGCAAGGCGGTGGAGGCCAGTTATCCGGAGTTGTTCCAACCGCACTGGTGGCGCGACCTGCAAGACCGCTTGCGCCGCGGGGACTGGCCGGACACGCCGCCCTATGGCGATGCGTTGAAGCTGGCGTGATAGCGATGCGCAGACGATGCTGATCGCCTTCAACAAGCCTTTCAACGTGCTGTGCCAGTTCACTGATCACAGCGTGCCGCCGCGCCGCACGCTGGCGGAATTCGGCCTGCCGCCGGAGGTCTATCCGGCCGGCCGCCTCGACCACGACAGCGAAGGCCTGTTGCTGCTGACCGATGATGGCAAGCTGGCGCACAAGCTCACCGACCCGCGCCACAAGCAGGCCAAGACCTATTGGGTACAGGTGGAAGGCGTGCCCGATGCAACCGCCCTGCAACGCCTGCGCGAGGGCGTGGTCTTGAACGATGGCCAGACCTTGCCGGCGCAGGCGCGATTGCTGGAAGCGCCGCCTGCGCTATGGCCGCGCGATCCACCGGTGCGCTTTCGCAAGACCGTGCCCGATGCCTGGCTGGAACTGACCATCCGCGAAGGCCGCAACCGCCAGGTGCGGCGCATGACCGCGGCGGTCGGTTTGCCGACGCTGCGGCTGGTGCGGGTGGCGATGGGTGCGCAACGGCTGGATGATTTGCAGCCGGGGCAGTGGCGGGTTTGCCAGACGTAGGGAAAGCAAGCCTCGATTCTGCTCCGACGAACACGCGGAAAGGCGTTCGTCATCCCGGCGAAAGCCGGGATGACGAACAATCGACGTCACACGAAATGCGTATCGTCGTCGATCTCGGCCAGCTTGCGCGACGGCTTGCCAGTGCCTTCCACGCGACGTGCGTCGATGCGCCTGGGTGTGCCCTCGGTGGAGCCGAGCATCTGCGCGCGCTTGCGGCGGCGGTAGGCGGCCAAGGCCAGCAGGCCGACGCCGATGCCAGCGGTAATGGCGACAGCCGGGTTGCGTTTGGCGAAGGCCACTGCCGTCTTCGCACCGGTCCTGGCTACGCCCAGTGCTGCACCGGTCTTGATCAGGTTGCCGGCCTTGTCACCGCCGATCTGCAGCTTCTCGCCGGCCTGTTCGATCAGGACCAGCGCGCGTTCGGAAAATTCGCCCAGTTTGCTCATGATGTTTCTCCCTGTGAGATGCGCAGTCTGGCTGGCCACGCGTTCAAGGCATGTTAGCGCCGCAGACGATGAACCGGGGCGGAAGGTGGAATTTGTGAGATGTCTTTCTCGTCATTCTCACGAAAGCGGGAATGACGGGAAAACCAAAGTCGCCATTTCACCAACAACCAACAATCGACAACCCGTGCGTCATGTTCCCCTCGGCTTTGCCCGATGCGTCGCGGTCGCGCTCCACGGGTCATCCGGCCACGGATGGCGCGGGTAGCGGCCTTTCATTTCCTTTTTCACTTCCGGGTAGGTGCGCTCCCAGAAGCCGCGCAGATCCTGGGTGACTTGCAGCGGCTTGCCGCCGGGCGAGAGCAGGTGCAGCAGCAGCGGCACGCGGCCGTCGGCGATGCGCGGGGTTTCGGCCAGACCGAACAGTTCCTGCAATTTCACCGCCAGCACCGGCGGTTGCGCGTGGCCATCGTGGTCGGTGGCGTATTCGATGCGGCGTTCCAGCCCGGACGGCACGCCGATGCGTGAGGGTGCGAGTGTTTCGATCTTCTGCCGCAGCGACCAGTCGATGCCGGATTTCAGTGCTTCGGCCAGTTCGTCTTCGGCCAGGGCATCCAGCCGCGTTTTCCCGGCGCAGGCCGGTTGCAGCCATTGCGGCAATGTCGTCAGCAATGCGTCGTCGGACAGATCCGGCAGGCCCAGCTCCGGCATCCATTCGCGCAGGCAGCGCACGCGTTCACGCCATTGTTGCAGCGATTCGCTCCACGGCAGCGCGTCCAGGCCGAGTTCGGCGACCGCTTCGGTCAGTGCGCGTGCCGCCAGGGCCGGATCGACCTTGCCGGCGGGTTTGGCTTCCAGCACGATGCCGTCGAAGCGGGTTTCGCGCTGCGCGGACAGCGCGCGTTTTTCTGCATCCCAGCGCACGGCATCAAGGGTGACGAAGCGCCGTGGGAAGTCATGGCGTAGCGCAGTTTCATCCAGCGGCGCGGCGCGCAGGATCAATGCGTCCTTGGCTTCGAAACGCAACTCGCTGGCGACCAGCCACGGTTCGCCATAGACCGCGCTGTCGTCGAACAGCCGCGCCATGCGCCCGTTCGACAACTGGTAACGGCGCGGATCGCTGCGATGCTGGAAGCCGATGCGGTCGGGGAAGGCATGCAGCAGCAGGTCGCCGAGGCGATGTGCGTCGATTTCGCGAGGGGGTGCGGCATCGACGCGCAGGCGGCGACGCCACTGCTTCGCCTGTGCGTCGATCGCGGCCAACGCGGAACGACTGGCATCGTGCGGCGCGCGGCCGTTGCGCAATGCGGCCAATGCGCGCCAGCGTTCGGCCAGTGCATCGCTGCGGCTGCGCAACGGGTCGCGCGCTTCGACCAGCGCGGCCAGATCACAGGCCAGCGCCTTGTCTTGATCATTGCGTGCCGACAGCAGCATCGCGGCCAGGCGCGGATGCGTGCCCAGCGCGAGCATCTTCTTGCCGAAGGCGGTGATCGCTTCGCCGTCCAATGCGCCCAGGCGCCGCAGCAAATCGCGCGCGGCAGACAACGCGCCGGGTGGTGGCGGATCGACGAAGCGCAATGCGTCGCTGCCCCATGCGGCCAGTTCCAGCGCCAGCGAGGCCAGTTCCACCTGCGCGATTTCCGGCCGGCGTTGCGGTTCCAGGCGTTGCAATTGCGGCCACAGTCGGTACGCGAAACCCTCTGCAACACGGCCGGCGCGGCCGGCGCGCTGGTCGGCCGAAGCCTGCGAAATGGCGACGGTCTGCAGGTGGGTGAAGCCGCTGTTCGGGTCGTAATGCGGCTCGCGTGCCTGGCCGCTGTCGATCACCACGCGCACGCCGGGCAGGGTCACGCTGGATTCGGCGACGTTGGTCGCCAGCACCACGCGGCGGCGGCCGGCGGGGTCCGGTTGCAGCACGCGGGATTGTTGTTCGATGGGGAGTTCGCCGTGAAGGGGAAGGATGCAGACTGCCCCCTCCCCTGCGAAGGCAGGGGAGGGTTGGGAAGGGGTTGCGTGGTCTTGCGAAACGCTCGTCGGCAACCGTGCAACCCCCTCCCAACCTCCTCCTGCCTTCGCAGGGGGGGGGGCTGTTATCGCCGCCTCCACCCGCGCAATCTCGCGTTGGCCGGGCAGGAACACCAGCACGTCGCCAGGATGCGTGGCCAGCGCGTGTTCGATGGAGCGGTGGGCTTGCACTTCCAGAGATTCGTCGCGGCGCGCGGGGAAGTGCGCCACTTCCACCGGAAAGGCGCGGCCTGCGCTGCTTAGGCGTGGTGCATCGAGAAAGCGCGCGAGCTTCTCGCCGTCCAGCGTGGCCGACATCACCACGATGCGCAGATCATCACGCAGGCCGGCCTGCACATCCATCGCCAGTGCCAGGCCGAGGTCGGCGGCCAGATGGCGTTCGTGGAATTCATCGAACAGGATCGCGCCGACGTTTTCCAGCAGCGGGTCATCCTGGATCATCCGGGTCAGAATGCCTTCGGTGACCACCTCGATCCGCGTTTTTGCCGAGACCTTGTTTTCGAAACGAATCCGGTAGCCGACGGTTTCGCCAACCGCCTCGCCCATTTGCGCAGCCATGAAACCGGCGGCGGCGCGCGCGGCCACGCGGCGTGGTTCCAGCATCACGATCTTGCGGCCGGCCAGCCACGGCGCATCGAGCAAGGCCGGCGGTACCCGCGTGGTCTTGCCCGCGCCCGGCGGCGCTTCCAGCACCAGTCGCGGCTGCGCGGCCAGGCTGTCGCGGATCTGCGGCAGCAGCGGATCGATGGGGAAGGCGGGCGAAGTCATGCCCGCATTGTAAAATTTCCCGCATGCAACTCATCGACATCGGCGCCAACCTGACCCACGACAGCTTCGACCACGACCGCGACGCGGTACTGCAACGCGCGCGCGATGCCGGCGTGGCGGCGATGGTCATCACCGGCGCCAGCCGCGAACATTCGCCCAAGGCGCTGCAACTGGCGCAGGCGCACCCAGGCTTCCTGTACGCCACCGCCGGCGTGCATCCGCACCATGCCGTCGAATACACCGATGAATGTGATGCGGAAATGCGTGCGCTGCTGGCGCACGACGAAGTGGTCGCGGTCGGCGAATGCGGGCTGGATTACAACCGCGATTTTTCACCACGACCGGCGCAACGGCGTGCGTTCGAACGCCAACTGCAACTGGCGGCGGACAATGGCAAGCCGTTGTTCCTCCACCAGCGCGACGCACATGTCGATTTCCTCGCGATGATGCGCAACTTCAATGGCCGGCTGGGCCCGGCGGTGGTGCACTGTTTCACCGGCACCCGCGAGGAATTGTTCGACTACCTGGATCATGATTGGCATGTCGGCATTACCGGTTGGTTGTGCGATGAGCGCCGGGGCGTGCATCTGCGAGAGCTGGTGAAACACATCCCCGCGAATCGGTTGATGGTCGAAACCGACGCGCCTTACCTGCTGCCGCGCACTTTGAAGCCCATGCCCAAGGATCGTCGCAACGAGCCCGCCTTCCTGCCGCATATCGTCGAAGAGCTGGCGCGTGATCGTGGCGAAGTGGTAGCCATGACCGCCGAGGCCAGCACCGCAACCGCGCGCGCGTTCTTCCGCTTGCACGGTTGACAGGTTCGTGCGCGACAGCCCGGCCGCAATGGCCGGGCTGCACATCGCAGGGTGCTTCATTTGCGCGCTACCCGACTGTCGCGCAACGACTGTGCCGCCGGTGTCGGCAGCAGGTGAACCAGGCGGGCCCCTTCGTGCTTGCAGGCACGCCGCAGTTGGGCCATGAGCTTTGTGCGGCTGTCATAGGCTTGGCTGAAGTTGGACTGCCCCAGCAGCTCACCCACCTCACGTTGGCTTGGGAGAGCCGGATTGGCGCAGTCGAAGACAATGCCGGCGGTTTCAGCGGCAGATGCCGGGACGGTTGCGGCCATCAGGGTGAGAAACAGGGCGGTTCCGAAAATGCGGATCATGGCGTTCATGACATTCTCCTGATCACGGGTTGATGGCTACGGTGGTGCTGGGTGCATCGACCGTTGCGTTGACCATGTTTCGCGCTGCTTCCCGCACGAGCGGCGAATACAGCTCGATCGGGTGAGCACTGCTGCGGTGTTCCTGGACAAGGATCCCGCAGTTGCCCGTGAGCACATGCGCCAGTCGCGCCTCGCGGCGGACAAGGCGCTGCAACTGGCACCAGGGCTGGGCGCGGCCCACGCATCCCACGCCTACCTGCAGTTCTACAGTTTCGATCACCGCGGTGCCGTGACCGAATGTCATCGCGCCGTGCAGTTGGCACCAGACAATGGCACGGTTCTCAATGGCTGCGGTTATGTGCTGACCGGCATCGGGAAGCTGGGGGAGGCACTCCAACTGAGGGAGCGCCTGCGTGTGATCGAGCCGCTGTACAACATCAATTCCGCGGAATTGTTGATGGCCACCGGGCGGCTGGATGAGGCGGAGAAGTACGTCCGTATCGCCAAAGGCGTGCTGCAGCCCGAATCACCCCCGCCGTACAAGTTCATGTATATCGCCATTGCACGCGGCGACGTGGAGACCGCGCAGGAGGTCGCCAGGAACCAGCCTTCGCCGTGGCGGGAAATGGATCTGGCGATCGCAATGCAGGTTTCCCCGGATCGCGCGGCGGCGGACGCCGCGCTGGCGAAGATCCTTGCCGACAAGATCTGGACGCAAACCGACCCCTACTTCGTCGCGCAGGTTCATGCCTTGCGTGGCGACCGCGACAAAGCCATGGAATGGTTGCAGCGCACTCCGGCCCGCTACCTGCTTTTCATGTTGGCCGACCCGCTGATCCTGCGCTATCGCGACGATCCGCGCCTGGCCGCGTTGTGCAAGAAGAATGGACTGCCGCTACCGAGCGAAAGCGAAGCACTTTCCCTGGACCAGATCCGTGCGCTGTCTGCTGCAAAGCGCTGATGAGTCGGCAGTGGCAGGCCCCTGCAGGCTCGGTGGATCCAGAAACGCCCCTACACCTGCACGTCGAACAACAAACCGATTCCGTGCGAAGCCGCCATCGCCATCGCGCCCCAGAAAAACACCCGCAACGCACCACGCAGGACCGGTGCGCCGCCAGCCCAGGCCGCCAGGCCACCGGAGAACAGCAAACCGGCCAGGGTGGCGACCACGGTCACCTCCCCGATTTGCGTGCCCGGGGCCAGCCAGGCAGCGGCGATCGGCAACAATGCGCCGACGGTGAACGCCGCCGCCGAAGCCAGCGCCGCCTGCAAGGGCCGCGCGCGCAGTGCTTCGGTGATGCCCAGCTCGTCGCGTGCATGCGCAGCCAGTGCATCGTGCGCGGTCAGTTGTTCGGCGACTTGCCGTGCCAGCGCCGGTTGCAGGCCGCGACGCATGTAGATGCCGGCCAGCTCGCCCAGTTCCGCATGCGGGTCTTCGCGCAGTTCGCGTTTTTCCTGCGCCAGGTTGGCCGCTTCCATGTCCGCCTGCGATTGCACCGACACGTATTCGCCGGCCGCCATCGACATCGCCCCGGCCACCAGCGCGGCAATGCCGCTGGCCAGTACGGCTTTTTCGCTGGCCCCGCTGGCGGCCACGCCGACCACCAACCCGGCGACCGAGACGATGCCGTCGTTGGCGCCCAGTACCGCCGCGCGCAACCAGCCGGCGCGTTCGATCTGGTGGGCTTCGGAAGCAGCGTGTGCAGACATGATCTAAGGGGAGATGACAGGCGGGACTGCAGGATAGTGCGATGCTGCGGGCCAAGGCGGAAAGCGAAACAATCGCATGCCGCGCATCGCCATCGCCACGAATGGAAAGCTGGAGACCGGCTGGCGGACGATGCCGCATCGGCGTGGCGGTTATCATCCCCTTCCGCCGGCGCAGGTTCGCCCGATCCCGCGCCGATCCTGTACTGATCCGATCCCTCTCCGCGAGTACGCCCCTTGTCCAGCCCCAGCCACACGTCCGACACGCTCATCGAAAGCCGCGCGCAACTGGTTGACTACATCGCTTCCGGCGAAAAGCCCGAGGCCGACTGGCGCATCGGTACCGAGCACGAGAAGTTCGGCTTCCGCCTGGACGATCTGCGCCCGCCCACGTTCGATGGCGAACGCGGCATCGAGGTGCTGCTGAAAGGCCTGACCCGCTTCGGCTGGGAAGCCAGCGACGAGGACGGCCGCACCATCGCCCTGCTCAAGGACGGCGCATCGGTCACCCTGGAACCGGCCGGCCAGCTGGAACTGTCCGGCGCGGCACTGGAAACCATCCACCAGACCTGCGTCGAAGTCGGCAGCCACCTGAGCGAGGTCAAGCAGGTCGCCGACGAATTGCAGCTCGGCTTCCTCGGCATGGGTTTCCAGCCCAAGTGGCGGCGCGACGAAATGCCGTGGATGCCCAAGGGCCGCTACAGGATCATGCGCAGCTACATGCCCAAGGTCGGCCAGCTCGGCCTGGACATGATGACCCGCACCTGCACGGTGCAGGTCAACCTGGATTACGCCTCAGAGGCGGACATGGTGAAGAAATTCCGCGTGTCGCTGGCCTTGCAGCCGGTGGCGACCGCGTTGTTCGCCGATTCGCCATTCACCGAAGGCAAGCCCAACGGCTACCAGTCGTACCGTTCGCACATCTGGACCGATACCGACGCCGACCGCACCGGCATGCTCGATTTCGTGTTCGATGAAGGCTTCGGCTACGAGCGCTACGTGGATTACATCCTCGACGTGCCGATGTATTTCAGCTATCGCGATGGCGTGTATGTCGACGCCAGCGGCAAGTCGTTCCGCAAATTTTTGCGCGGCGAACTGGACGTGCTGCCCGGTGCGTTGCCGACCCTGCGCGACTGGTCCGACCACCTGACCACGGCTTTCCCCGAAGTGCGGATGAAGAAATTCCTGGAAATGCGCGGTGCCGATGCCGGCCCGTGGAATCGCCTGTGCGCGCTGCCGGCATTCTGGGTCGGCCTGCTGTACGACGATGCGGCGCTGGATGCGGCCTGGGACTTGGTCAAGAATTTCAGCATGGAAGAGCGCCACGCGCTGCGCGATGGCGTGCCGAAGCATGCGCTGAAACTGCCGTTCCGTGGCGCAAGCGTGCGTGAACTGGCAATCGAAGCGCTGAAGATTTCCGCCGCCGGCTTGCGCCGCCGCGCGCGGCTCAATGCCAACGGCAGCGACGAAAGCCGCTTCATCGAACCGCTGATCGAGATTGCCGAGGCCAACCAGACCGCCGCCGAACGCAAGCTGGCGCTGTTTGCCGGCGAATGGAACGGCGACATCGACCGCGTGTTCCGCGAGTTCGCATACTGACGTTCCGTGAATGCGGAAACCGATGCAAGGAGAACGAAATGCCTGCCGAAGAAATCGTCTTCTACACCAATCCGATGTCGCGTGGCCGCATGGTGCGCTGGATGCTGGAGGAGATCGGCCAGCCCTACCGCACCGAGGTGCTGGACTACGGCACCACGATGAAATCGCCCGATTACCTGGCGATCAACCCGATGGGCAAGGTGCCGGCCATCGTCCACCGTGGCGCGGTGGTGACCGAGTGCGCGGCCATCTGCATGTATCTGGCCGAGGCCTTCCCCGAGGCCGGCCTTGCGCCGCCGCCGGGCGATGCGCAACGCGCCGCCTACCTGCGCTGGATGTTCTTTGCTGCAGGCCCGGTGGAAGCGGCGGTATCGGCCAAGTCCCTGGGCCTGCTGGCCCCGCCGGACAAGGCCGGCATGGTCGGCTACGGCAGTTTCGAACAAGTGGTCGATGTCCTGGAAAGCCTGGCCGCAGCCGCGTCGCCATGGTTGCTGGGCGAACGCTTCAGCGCCGCTGACGTCTATGTAGGCAGCCAGATCGCCTGGGGCGTGCGCTTCGGCACCTTGCCCACGCGCCCGGCCTTCACCGAATACGCCGACCGCCTGCTCGCGCGCGACGCCGCCAAACGCGCTGCCGCGCTGGATGATGCGGCGATGCCGGCGAAGTCCTGAAGCAAGTTCGGCGCGCAAGTCCGGCGAAAGCCCGGCAGGCATCGCGCCATCCCGGTCAATTCAAGCAAACAGGAGTACCCCATGAAATCCCGCGCCGCCGTTGCTTTCGCCGCAGGCGAACCGTTGAAGATCGTCGAAATCGACGTCGCCCCGCCGAAAACCGGCGAAGTACTGGTCAGGATCACCCATACCGGCGTCTGCCATACCGATGCCTTCACCTTGAGTGGCGACGACCCGGAAGGCCTGTTCCCCTGCGTGCTTGGCCATGAAGGCGCGGGCATCGTGGTTGAGGTGGGCGAAGGCGTCACCAGCGTGAAGCCGGGCGACCACGTGATTCCGCTGTACACCGCCGAATGCGGTGAATGCCTGTTCTGCAAATCCGGCAAGACCAACCTGTGCGTGGCCGTGCGCGCCACCCAGGGCAAGGGCGTGATGCCCGATGGCACGACGCGCTTCTCGTACAACGGCCAGCCGATTTACCACTACATGGGTTGCTCCACTTTTTCCGAATACACCGTGGTCGCCGAAGTCTCGCTGGCCAAGGTCAACCCGGAAGCGAACCCGGAACACGTCTGCCTGCTCGGCTGCGGTGTCACCACCGGGATAGGGGCTGTGCACAACACCGCGAGGGTGCAGGAAGGCGATTCGGTGGCGGTATTCGGCCTCGGCGGGATTGGTCTTGCCGTGATCCAGGGTGCGCGCCAGGCCAAGGCCGGGCGCATCATCGCCATCGACACCAACCCGTCGAAGTTCGAGTTGGCCAAACAATTCGGCGCGACCGATTGCATCAACCCGAAGGATCATGACAAGCCGATCCAGCAGGTCATCGTCGAGATGACCGGTTGGGGCGTCGATCATTCCTTCGAATGCATCGGCAACGTCAACGTGATGCGCGCCGCGCTGGAATGCGCGCATCGCGGCTGGGGCCAGAGCGTGATCATCGGCGTAGCCGGCGCAGGGCAGGAAATTTCCACCCGCCCGTTCCAGCTGGTGACCGGTCGGAAGTGGATGGGCACGGCGTTTGGCGGCGTCAAGGGCCGCTCGCAACTGCCGGGCATGGTCGAGGATGCGATGAAGGGAGAGATCGAACTGGCCCCGTTCGTCACCCACACCATGCCGCTGGACGAGATCAACGAAGCCTTCGATTTGATGCACGAAGGCAAGTCGATCCGCAGCGTCGTTCACTACTGAAGCAGGCAAACTGATGGAGCGCATCGAACACCGCGCCAGCTTCGGCGGCTGGCAAGACGTTTATCGCCACACCTCGCAGGTGTTGAATTGCGACATGAACTTCGCCGTCTACCTGCCGCCACAGGCCGGACATGGGCCGTGCCCGGTGCTGTACTGGCTGTCCGGACTCACCTGCACTGAGCAGAACTTCATCACCAAGGCGGGTTTCCAGCGTTACGCCGCCGAGCACGGCGTGATCGTGATTGCGCCGGATACCAGCCCGCGTGGCGAAGACGTGGCGAATGACGATGGTTACGACCTGGGCCAGGGCGCGGGTTTCTACGTCAACGCCACGCAACAACCGTGGGCGAAGAATTTCCGCATGTACGACTACATCACCGAGGAATTGCCGGTACTGGTCGAAGCGAATTTCAACACCAATGGCGTGCGTTCGATCTTCGGCCATTCGATGGGCGGCCACGGCGCACTGGTCATCGCGTTGCGCAATCCCGGCCGCTATCGCAGCGTGTCAGCGTTCGCGCCGATCGTCGCGCCGATGCAGTCGGCATGGGGAAAAAAGGCATTGTCAGCCTATCTGGGCGATGACCACGAAGCGTGGAAGCATTACGACGCCACGGAACTGGTCAAGACCTCGCTGGAAAAACTGCCGCTGCTGATCGACCAGGGCGATGCCGACGAATTCCTCGGCCAGTTGCAGCCGCAGTTGTTTGCCGATGCCGCGCAAGCGGCCGGCCATCCGCTGACGCTGCGGATGCAGCCGGGTTACGACCATAGCTATTACTTCATCGCCAGTTTCATCGGCGAACACATTGCCCATCATGCGGCGGCATTGAAGGGCTGATCGCGTTTCCGAAAATCACGCTGCAGAAACGTCGCGCAATTCCCAGTGATTGCCCGCCAGCAGCCGCAGGCGGTGCTTGAACGCGGCGCTGGGCAGCGAGGTCACCGCGATCAGGTTGATCTGCAGGTCGCGTTGTTCGCCTTGCACGTTGGCGGCCGGGTCGGTGGCACCCAAGGCCGGATCGACCGTGTCCGGTTCGGCCTGCGCATCGCGCCAGCGGCGGAACAGGCTGTCTTCACGCAAGGCAGACTGCAGTTGCGCGGCGAATTCTTCCGCGCCATGTGCGCTGAAGCTGTATGCACCGTCACCGCCGCGCGCATGCGCCGGGTCGGGCAGGCTGATGTAATAACGGATTGGCATGGGCGCTGGCGGCGGCTGCGACGAAGGCCGCAGCTTAGCCGAGCACCGGTTATGCACACGTTAGAACCTGCCTACGGTCTTGCTGCGCTTGCCAGATGGCGCGCGTGCGGTGCTCGAAAAAACCGCCCGGAGCGGTTTTTGACATCGCGCAGCGATGGCCCGAAGGGCGGCCGCCACGGATGGCGGGCCGCAAATGCTCATGTACTTGTGTACATTGCGCTTTCTGCGCTCCGCCACGCGCCTCTGGCTGCGCTCGCGACAGACCGTGAACAGGCTCTCATGCGCTGAAGCGGTGTGGCTCGGCGGCAAAGCCGATGCCCAGACCACCCTTGCCGACGTTGATCATGCTGGTCAGGCTGGTCACGCTTTCGAACACTTCGACCTTGTGCTGCTCGCAGACTTCGCGCAGTTGCGTGTAGCCGGGCAGGGCGCGCAGCTCGGACAGTTCGCCGCCATAGCCCAGCACCACGGTCGGCGTGAGCAGGCCTTCGCGCACCTTGCGCGCGGTGAATTCGAACAGCTTCTGCGCCGAAGGCTCGAAGCCCTTCAACTTCGCCACCGGCTCGGTGATGCCATTGAAGGCACGCAGCACCGGCTTGATGTCCAGCGCGCTGCCCAGCGCCGCGCTGAGCAGGCCCACGCTGCGATCACCCTTGCTGCGGGCGCGGGCACGCAGGTAGTACAGGTCGCGCGGGATCATGTAGCCGTAGGTGCGTTCGGCCAGGTATTCCAGGCGCGCGCGGATTTGCGCGACGTTGGCGCCTTCGTCGCGCAGGCGCACGGCTTCCACCGCAGTGATGCCCTGGCCGGCGAACAGGTTCAACGTGTCGATCACCCGCAATGCAAACGGCGAGGTGTGCCCTGCAGCCTGCCGCACCGGCTTGTAGTCGTTGAGGATGGCGAAGCTGGCCTGCAGCGCGTGCTCGTGGATCTGGCTGCGGTGCTTGGAGATGGTCAGGCAGAACACGTGGTCGTAATCGATGACCAGCTTGCTCAGGAACAGGTCGCGGATCTGCGCCACGGAGAATGGCGTGGTCTCGGCTTCGTGGCCGCGGGTGGCGACGTGCTGCTGCAGGAAGGCCAGCGTGGCTTCCTCGTCGCGATGGTCGGCCAGCACCGCCTCGCCGATGCGCGCGGTGATCGGTAGGATCACGATGTCGTGCTTTTCGAAATATTCCTGCGGCAGGTCGCAGCAGGAGTCAACCACGATTCCGATGCGCATACGATCCTCCCGGTTCGCATTTGCCGTGCCTGAAATTCAGGGTGTGGCACGGATTTGGTCACCGATAATACAGACTTGGTCGCATGTCTGACCGCACGGAAGTCGTTTTTGCAGCGGCTTTCGCAGAATCAGTAACGGGCGATGCCCGCATCCACCTGCTGCGCCCAGGCATCGATGCCGCCGACAATATTGGAGACGTTGCTGAAACCATGCGCGGCGAAGGCTTCTGCCGCCGCCTGGCTGCGGCCGCCGTGGTGGCACAGGAAGGCCAGCGCGGTGTCTTTCGGCAGGGCTTCCAGTTCGGCGCGGCCATTGCCGTCGAAGGTCTTGAACGGCAGCGCGACTTGGGCGATGGCGCGTTCGTCGGTCGGGCGCACGTCAACCAGCAGCAGTTCGCCGGCGGCGATCTTCGCGGCGGCATCGCGCGCTTCGATCTGCCGCACCGGCTTGGGTGCGTTGGGGTTGTCGATGGCCAGGCCCTTGCCGCGGATGTCGTCGATCCAGTCGATGGTCACGCCTTCGGCACGGCGCGCGCTGGCCGGGTCGAACTGCACGCGCACGCCATTGGATTCGGCGGCAATCGCGTTGGCGTCGAAGCGTGCGATCTGGAAATCCGGGCGGAACTGCGCGTCGATGGCCAGCGCCAAGGCCGCGCCGGCACCGGCGTCCTCGACCGCATTGGTGAGCATTTCGGCGGCAGCCGGGGTGATGGTGATGCTGGGCGGGGTGCGATCCACCGGCGGCAGGCCCAGCAGCTGCGACAGCTCGCCGCTGCCGGCAAGCTGCAGGATGATGTCGCTGCCGCCGACCAGTTCGCCATCGACGTACAGCTGCGGGATGGTCGGCCAGTCGCCATAGACCTTGATGCCTTCGCGGATTTCCGGGTCGCTCAATACGTCAACATGGGCGAATTGCACGCCCAGCGACGCCAGCGTACCGGCCGCTTTGGCCGAGAAGCCGCATTGCGGCATCGACGGCTGCCCCTTCATGAACAGCACGACGCGGTTGGCTTGCAGCAGGGAGTCGATGCGCGAACGCAGGGCGGGGTCGAGGGACATGGCGGGAATTCCGGAAGCGGGGGCGGGAAGTTTACGCGCACAGGGAGATGGCGGCGCGGAACGCAGAATTCAATCCCCGGCCAGCAACGGCTTCACGACGGGCAAGGCCAGCGCCGCCCATCGCGCGTACATCGCGGCGGAGGGGTGCAAACCATCATTGGCGAGCATTTCCGCCTCACCGCCGTCCTCACGCGAAACCGGGGTGATGTCGATGAAGGCCACGCCGGCGGCTTTGCAGGTTTCCCGCGCGGCGGCGTTGAAGGCGTCGATTTCGGCGGCGATCTGCGCTGTGTCGCGGCCCTGCTGCATGGCGAACGGAGTCACGCCCCAGTCGGGAATCGACAGCACGATGACGCGCTTCGCATCGTCATGTGCATGGCCGATGGCACGTTGCAGCAGCGCGGCGAATTGCTCGCGGTATTCATCCACGCCGCGACCGCGATACTGGTTGTTGACGCCGATCAGCAGGCTGACCAGGTCGTATTCGCCCAATGGTTCGGCCGCATCGATGGCGGAAGAAAGCTCGTCCGTCGTCCAGCCGGTCGTGGCGATGATGCGCGGCGGTGTAATGCCGATGCCGTCACTGCGCAAGGCCCGTGCAAGCTGCACCGGCCAGCGCCCGTCTTCGGCCACGCCTTCGCCGATGGTGTAGGAGTCGCCGAGAGCAAGGAAGACGCGCGTCACGCCGCTTCAGGCAGCACTTTTCGACTTCAACGGCACCACCTTGGTGGCATCCTCCGCACGCCGTGCCAGCGCGCGATCAATGCGTGCGAACACTTCGCGCATCATCGCCGCATCCGGCAGCAAGGTCACGCGGAAGTGGTTGCGATACGGCACGTTGAAGCTGCTGCCGGGGGTGACCAGCACGCCTTCGGTTTCCAGCAATTCCAGTGCGAACTGGTGGTCGTCGAAGCTCTTCGCCGCCGGGCCGACCACCGCCGGAAAGGCGTACAGCGCGCCGTCCGGGGCGACCAGTTCCAGGTGTTCGCTGCTGGCGCAGGCGTCGATCACCGCGCGCCGGGTTTCGTGCAGGCGGCCACCGGGCGCGACCAGTTCGGAAATCGTGTCCGGGCCATTCACCGCCGCATCGATGGCGTACTGGCCGGGCACGTTGGCGCACAGGCGCAGCGCGCTGAGCAGGTCCATCGCGCGGTAGAAATCGGCGATGCGCTCCCACTTGCCGCTCAGCAGCGCCCAGCCCACGCGCCAGCCGCAGGCACGGTGCACCTTGCTCAGGCCGCTGAAGCTCACGCACGGCACGTCGCCGGCCAGCGGCGCCAGCGGTTCGAACTTCGCCCCGTCGTACAGGATCTGGTCGTAGATCTCGTCCACCAGCAGCAGCAGCCGATGGCGCGCAGCGATGGCGATGATGCGTTCCAGGATTTCGCGCGGATAGGTCGCGCCGGTGGGATTGTTGGGATTGATCAGGACGATGGCGCGGGTGCGGTAGGAAATGCGCGCCTCGATCTGCGCCGGGTCCGGCAGGAAGCCGTTGTCCGGGTCGCACTGGTAATACACCGGACGGCCATCGTTGAGGATGGTGGCCGCGCTCCACAGCGGGTAGTCGGGCGAAGGCACCAGCACTTCGTCGCCGGGGTTCAGCAGCGCGCGCAGCGCCAGGTCGATCAGCTCGGACACGCCATTGCCGACGAACACGCGATCGGCCGTCGCATCCGGGTAGCCGCGCCGCGCGTAATACGCCGCCACCGCCTCGCGTGCCTGCGGCAGGCCTTGCTGGTGGGTGTAGGGGTCGGTGCGATCCATGTCGTCGGCGATCGCGCGCTGCAGGTGCGGCGGTGCGCGGAAACCGAACTGGCCCGGGTTGCCGATGTTCAACTTGATCAGCTTGCGGCCCTGCGCTTCCAGCTCGCCGGCGCGACGGGCCAGTTCGCCACGGATTTCGTAGCGGACTTCCGACAGGCGCGAACGGATGGCGATGGGCAGCGGCGGCAACGGGGACGACATGGCGGCAGGCAAGGGGGGTTGAAGGTCGCGCGATGATACAGCCAACCGCATGAAAATACGGGGTTTGCCAAGGAATGCCCGAACAACGGCTGTAACACCATGAAAGCTAGGAGAACCCACTGAAATCCGACTTCTTGGCTTTGGCTGAGGCAGGTGCCGGATTGGGCACGTCTCAAACGGTGAGACACGCTGTGGCTAGTCTGCCGGCAACCTTGGGAGGTGTCTGTGGACCGCCGAACTTTTCTGACCCGTTTTCCCTTCGCCGTGACTGGTGGTGCGACAGCCCTGTTGGCCGGTGCACCCGAGGACAATCCGGAACGCGAGGAGCTGCGTGCCTTGCTGGAACAGGCGACCAACCAGTACGAGCAGGCCCGGGACTTAATCCATTACCCGTGGCAGTGGGATGAAACCAAGCCACTGCTCGAATCAGCACTGGAAATCGCCGCACAGGTTTGGCTGCGACAACGCGGCGTGGCCGCGCTACGCAAGCACTGTGACTGGACGTTCACCGCTTGCAATGTGCGTGACGAGATTTCCGGCGTGGCGTGGAACGAGGCCAGCACCGCCTGCCGGATGCTCCAATCGACCTGCGTGCATGTCGGTCCGGCAAGGCGCAAGGAAAACGTCACCAACAACGCATTGGCGAACCTGCAAGAGCGTGGCAGGCGTGATCTGGTCACTGCACTGGACAACGTGTCCCAATGCATAGAAGCCACACGGTTAGTGTTTCAGGGCATGGGCGGCTCACTTCCAGCGCGACCGGAGAAGCGATGCTACTGGTGAGGCATGGGCGAAGGCTTCAGCGACACGCTGCACCATCAAAAAGATGGTGCTGCCGAAGTTGGTGGCACCGGGTGCATCGTCAGCATCACAATGCCAAAGACGCCGCATCGTGAATACCGCCAAGCGCATGGCACTACACTAAAATCCCGCCCATGCCCGAAACCGCCCCTGAAACCTCTCCCCTGCGCCACATCGGCTGGCCATTGGTTGCCGGTGAAAGCGATCCGCAATGGCAGGCCTTGTTCGCCGCGCATCCGCAGGCCCGGCCGGCGCGGGTGATCGAACAGCATCGCTCCGGCTACGTGGTTGCCGATGCGCCAGAGGTGACGATCAAGGCCGAATCCCCGCCGGAATGGATGCGCCCGCGCTTCCCCAACCACGAACGCGCCGCCGTCGGCGACTGGGTGCTGCTGGAAGGCGACAAGATCGTCGCCCTGCTGCCACGGCGCAGCGCGATCAAGCGCGGCGCGGCCGGCGAGCATTACCACCAGCAGGTGATCGCCGCGAACATCGACAGCGTGTTCGTCGTGGTCGGCCTGGACGACGACTTCAACCCGCGCCGGATCGAACGCTACCTGCTGCTGGTCGGCAGCGGCGGCGCGCAACCGGTCATCGTGCTGACCAAGGCCGACACCGACAGCGCCGACGCGCAAGCCGCACTGGCCGCGTTGTCGCAACTCGACGCACCGGTGTTCGCCCTCAACGCCAAGGACCGCGCCAGCGTCGCCGCCGCATTGGCCCCATGGCTGGGCGAAGGCCGCAGCGTGGTGCTGGTGGGTTCGTCCGGCGCGGGCAAATCCACCCTCACCAACACGCTGCTGGGCGAGGAGAAGATGAAAACCGGCGCGGTGCGGCAAAGTGATTCACGCGGCCGCCACACCACCACCCACCGCGCCCTGATCGCACTGCCGTCCGGCGCCTGCCTGATCGACACCCCCGGCATGCGCGAACTCAAACCCACCGGTGAAGAGGAAATGTCCGAAGGCGGCTTCGCCGACATCGAAGCCCTGGCCGAACAATGCAAGTTCCGCGACTGCCAACACCACAACGAACCCGGCTGCGCCGTGCGCGCGGCGGTTGAACGCGACGAGCTTGATCCGGCCCGCCTCGCCAATTACCTCAAGCTGCGCGACGAAGTCGCCGGTGCCGCCGGCAAACTCGCCGCCCGCCAAGCCGAACGCAAGGCCGAAGCCCGCGTGCAGGACAAGGCGCTGAAGAAGCGTTTGTCGGAGAAATACGGCAAGCGTTGAACTCGCCTCAGCCAACGTGCAACGCCGATGTGGTGGATCCCGCAATCCGTCCAGCCATGAAAGTGCGGTCAACGATTCGTTGACATTTTCTCGAGTGTGGAAGAAATTCAACAGGTGGAGGCAGGGGGGGGCCTTGATCTCGTTTTCCATCTCCGGGGGATGCAATGCAAGTCCGGCAATACGTTCGATCCGGTGGCAAGACTGCGATGCGGGCGCGACCGGAAATCCGGGGTGTAATGCGGCCCGTATTGGTAGTTGCGTTGTGGGTGATGGCGATGCTGGTGCAGGCAGCCACGCCCAACGAAGCCATGCGACAGGCTGAAATCGATCGGCTGATGCAACGCTACAACGGAGAGGTTCCGGGAGCTTCGCTGTTGGTGTTGAAGGATGGCAAAGCCGTGATCCGGCGCGGCTACGGATATGCCGATCTGGAGCGGCACGTCGAAGCCGGGCCGGCCACCAACTACCGGCTCGCCTCGGTCACCAAGCAGTTCACTGCCGCCGCAATCCTGCTGTTGGCGCAGGACGGGAAACTCGCCATCGATGATTCCGTGCGCAAATGGCTGCCGACGTTGCCGAAGACTACGGACGGCATCACCCTGCGTCATCTGCTCACCCATACCGCCGGCTTGTTCGACTACGAAGACCTGATGGCCAAGCCTTATGAAGGCCAGATCAGCGATGCTGGCGTGCTTGTGCTGCTGGAGCAGCAGGATCAATCGTATTTTCCGCCCGGCACTACCTATCGCTACAGCAACAGTGGTTACGCGCTGCTGGCACTGGTGGTCGAGCGTGCGTCGGGAATGGACTTCCCCAAGTTCCTGCATGAGCACGTCTTTGCGCCGCTGGGCATGCGCGACACCTTGGCCTATGTCGTTGGTGGCCCCGAAGTGCCGCATCGCGCCTGGGGTTACAGTGAAAAAGACGGGGGCTGGGAGCGTACCGACCAGAATGCCTACAGCGCGGTGCTCGGCGATGGCGGAATCTATTCCAGCATCGACGACCTCGCCCGCTGGGATGCCGCGCTGTACGACGACCGCTTGCTCAGCGACGCGACGCGGGCGCAAGCCTTCGGCAAACAGGTGCAGGTTGCCAGTGAGCCGGAAGCGACCTGGTACGGCTATGGCTGGCGCGTCACCGAGGACGGCAGCCGGCAATGGCACTCCGGCGAGAGCATCGGCTTCCGCAACACGCTGGTGCGCTGGCCCGGGCAGCGCCTGACCGTGATCCTGTTGAGTAACCGCAACGACCCGACGCCGTACGACACTGCGGTTGCGATCGGCGCATTGTTTCTTGGCGAGGATTCGGCGGAAGGCCGTTGAGGCTCGCCGTGTTACCACCGCTCGCGATCTCCCATGCGACGCCTCATGGTCAGGAAGGCGTTGACAGAAGCGAAGAGGATTTCTTCGCAAGCCTACGTCCGGAACCTTTGTCCCGAACCCGTTCAACCACCCTTCCGATTCCTTCCAAGGTGACTTTATGCGAACGCAGCAGAACCCCCGACTGAATCTCCTTTGCCTCGCCCTGCTGGCGGCCATGGCCACGCCGGTTGCGGCACAGCAGGCCGAGCAGACCACCACCACGCTCGACAAGGTCAGCGTGACCGGCTCGCGCATCAAGCGCACCGACGTGGAGGCGGCATTGCCGGTCACCATCATCCAGAAGCAGGAAATCGACGCGCAGGGCATCACCTCGGCCGAACAACTGCTGCAGTTCCTCAACATTGCCGGCAACGGTGCCGATGGCCTGACTTCGGCCGCCGTTGACATGGATCTGGGCGAACTGCGCGGCACCGCCGGCGTATCCGGTGCCAACCTGCGTGGACAGGGTGCCGATGCAACCTTGGTGCTGCTCAACGGCCGCCGTGTTGCGACCCACGGCTTGCGCGGCCAGGCGGTGGACTTGAACTCGATCCCGTTCCAGGCAATCGAGCGTGTCGAAGTGCTGCGCGATGGCGCTTCGGCCATGTACGGCACCGATGCCATCGGCGGCGTGATCAACTTCATCACCCGTACCGACTACCAGGGGGTCACCGTCAGCGCTGGTTTCGACGTCACCCAGGAGGGCGGCGGCAACATCTACAACTACAACATCCTTGGCGGCATGGGCGACATCGACGAGGATCGCTGGAACGTCTGGGGCACGATCAGCTATCGGCGTGCCGAATTCCTGCGCAGCCATCAGCGCGACTTCGCCAACAGCTTCCAGCCCGACCGCGGCGTCTCGCCCGACACGCGCGGCACGCCGTTCGCCACGGTGACCAACGCCACCGGCGGCATCATTAACGGTTCGCTGGTCGATCCCGACAGCGGCCGCAACATGAGCAACGTCAACATCCTCAACCTGCCCGGCGGCGCGGGCTGCGAGAACGGCGGCGACAACATGGGGCCGTATGACTACCGGCTGTGGGACAGCGCCAGCCTGAAGTACGCCTGCGCTTGGGACTACCCGGCCGCGCAGCCGTTGCAGCAGCCGCAGGAAAGCGTGCAGGCCCTGGGCCGCGCGACGTTCAAGATCGGCGAGAACCACCAGTTCTTCGTCGAGGCGATGGGTTCGGAGGTGAAGGTCAAGCGCGAATACGAGCCGCTGCAGCTCAGTTCCAGCGCGTCGGCGACGGCGGTGCTCAATCCGAGCACCTGGTTTCCGCTGAACGCGAACACCCAGGCCACCTACGACCAGATCTTCGACGCAATGGCCGATTACTTCGGCACGGCCAATCTGGTGTACGGCAACAAGATCCCCTACCGCTGGCGTTGTGTGCCCTGCGGCCCGCGCCAGCTCGAAACCACCACCAAGGCCTATCGCCTGTTGGCCGGGGTCGAGGGTAATATCGGCACGTGGGACTACAACGTCGGCGTGTCGCGTGCGTCCAGCAAGGCCGAGTCGGTGCTGGTCGGCGGCTACTATTTCTCCAGCGGGCTGCAGGCAGTGCTGGGCAGCGGCCTGCTGAATCCGTTCCTGATGCCGAACCAGGCGCAGAACCCGGCCGCACTGGCCGCACTGCAGGCCGCGTCGGCCAGTGGCATCCACCTGTATGGTGGCGAGTCAACCGTCACCACGGTCGATGCCAGCTTCAGCGGCGGGCTTGGCTTCAATTTGTGGGGTGGCGAGGTGCAACTGGCGACCGGCGTTGAGGCGCGGCGCGAGGAATTCCAGTTCGCCGGCGTCCAGGTGTTGAACGGGCTGCCGCTGAACTACGACACCATCTGGCAGGCGCCGTTCGATGAAACCAGCGACCTGGGCAAGGTGCATCGCGACGTCAAGGCCGCCTACGCGGAAGTCTATCTGCCGATCGTCAAGACCCTGGACGTGACCCTGGCGGTGCGCCGCGACGAATACGACACCTTCGGCGGCACCACCAACCCGAAGTATTCGTTCAAATGGCAGCCGGTCGAGTGGCTGGCGTTCCGTGGCGCGTACAGCACCGGCTTCAAGGTGCCCGAGTTCACCAAGTTGTTCGCCGGCGTGAACCGGTTGGAGTACTTCGGCCGCGACCTGGTCGATCCGGCCAGTTGCGCCAGCGGCGTGGTCAACTCGGCGGTGCCGGGCTGCGAGATGATCCAGCCGGTCATCGTCACCGGCGGCAAGACCGACCTGCAGCCAGAGGAATCGAAGCAGATGAGCCTGGGCCTGGTCTTTGCGCCCACCAGTAACTTCAACCTCAGCCTCGACTGGTGGGAAATCGAGCGCATCGACACCATCCGCGTGCCCAACCTGGCGACGCTGATCGCCAACTACGACCTGTTCACCGACAACTGGATCCGCGACAGCAGCGGCAAAGTCGTCGAAATCGACCAGCGCTACATCAACTCCGGCGGCACCCTGACCCAGGGCATCGAACTGGACGCCAACCTGACCGGCGAATTGGCCGGCGGCCGCTGGTACGTCAACCTCAACGGCAGCTACATCGACACCTTCAAGGAAAAGTCGCTGGCCAACCAGCCCTATGGCGACAACAAGGTCGGTGAATACGTACGCTTCTACAACCTGCCGCTGAAGTGGAAGCACACCCTGAGTTTCGGTTGGGCCAAGGGCGACTGGTCGCATACGCTGACCCAGGTCTACCGCGCCGGCTACAAGGACGAAGAGCCGATCAGCGTCGAAGGCGGTTCCTATATCCCGTCGAACTGGAACCCGGATGTTGACGACTACATCACCTACAACTACAGCCTGAGCTGGACCGGGCTGGAGAATGCGAAATTCACCTTCGGCGTGCGCAATCTGTTGAATACCGACCCGCCGTTCACCGCGCACCAGGTGGATTACGCCTCCGGTGCCGCATGGGAACCGCGCGTGGCCGATCCGCGTGGCCGTTCGTTCAACCTGATGGTCGAATACAGGTTCGACTGATGCAGTTGATCGCCCGGCTTGATCCGTCATCCAGCCTCCGCGGGGAAACCGGCGGAGGTGCGGAGGAGTCATGAAAGACCGCAATCCTGTTTCTTTCGGCCGTCGCCGGTTCATCGCCGCCGCTGCGGGCACGGCGCTGACTGCATCGATCGGCGTGCAGGCTTCGCCCCTGCTCGGGTCGCGCGACAAGCGCAGGGCCGGGACGCCGAATGCATGGATCGAAGTCGATCCGGCGGTCTTCGATGACAACCTGCGGCGGGTCCAGGCCGCCGTGGTTGGTGGTGCCCGCATCTGCGCCGTCATGAAGGCCGATGCCTACGGTACTGGCATCGACCTGGTGATGCCCGGCATCCTCAAGGCACGCCTGCCCTATGTCGGCATCGCCAGCAACGAGGAGGCGCGCATGGTGCGGGCCTGCGGCTTCAAGGGCCGGCTGATGCGCGTGCGCGCCGCCACGCTGGACGAGGTCGAGGATGCGCTGCCGTGCAAGGTGGAAGAATTGCTGGGCAACCTGGCGGCAGCGCAGGCCATTGCGGTGATGGCGCGAAAACACCGGCGCGTGCTTCCTGTGCACTTGGCGCTCAACTCGGCGGGCATGAGCCGCAACGGGATTGAGATGAGCATCGAACCCGGCCGGCGGGAGGCCGAAGCACTGGCAAGCATTCCGCAGTTGCGGATTGTCGGCATGATGACCCACTTCCCGACCGAAGAGCGGGACGACATCCTGCAAGGCGTGGAAGCCTTCAAGCAGCAGACCGCCTGGCTGTTTGCCAACACTGCATTGCGGCGCGAGGACGTGATCCTGCATGCCGCCAATTCCTTTGCCGTGCAGCACATCCCCGAATCGCACCTGGACATGGTGCGCCCCGGCGGCGCGCTGTATGGCTATGGCGGCACGCCCAAGCCGCCGTTCGAACACGTGGCCAGCTTCAAGTCACGGGTGGCTTCGGTGCAGGCCTACTCCGCCGGCGATACCGTCAGCTACGACCGCACCTTCACCCTGCAACGGGATTCGCTGCTGGCCAACGTGCCCGTTGGCTATTCGGATGGCTACCGCCGCGTCTATTCCAACAAGGGCGCGATGCTGATCCGCGGGCGGCGCGCCCCGGTCGTCGGCAACGTCACCATGAACACGACGATGGCGGACGTGACCGATATCCCCGGCGTGCAGGCCGGCGATGAGGTCGTGTTGTTCGGTCGGCAGGGCGGGGAACGGATCACCCAGGCCGAGATCGAGGAGCTGAGCGGCGTGATCCTGGCCGACCAGTACACGATCTGGGGCAATTCGAACCCGAAGCTCCTGCGTCGCTGACGCCTGACGGCATGCCGAGGTAAGTTATCGGCTTGGCTGTGGTTGCCGCGCTTCCCAGGCAGCCACGCAACACCACCGCCCAGGATCCCCCCGATGCACCCAGCAGACCTTGGCCACGTCGTTCCGGCCGCCCCTGTGCCGTTCTATCGCCATCTGTACGTGCAGGTGCTGGCCGCCATCGTGCTGGGCGCATTGCTGGGGCACTTCCAGCCGGCGCTGGGCGAAGCGATGAAGCCGCTGGGCGATGCCTTCATCAAGCTGGTGAAGATGATCATCGGCCCGGTGATCTTCCTGACCATCGTCACCGGCATTGCCGGCATGCCGCAGTTGCGCACGGTGGGGCGGGTGTTCGCCAAGGCAATGGCCTATTTCCTGTTTTTCTCGACATTGGCGCTGGTGGTCGGGTTGGTCGTCGCGCATGTGGTGCAGCCCGGCGCGGGCATGCACGTCAACGTCGCCGACCTGGACCAGAGCGCGGTGCAGGGCTATGTCAGCCAGTCGCACGAGCTGACCCTGGTCGGCTTCCTGATGGACATCATCCCGAAGACCGTGCTCAGCCCGCTGGTGGGCGACAACATCCTGCAGGTGTTGTTCGTCGCGGTGTTGTTCGGCATCGCGCTGGCGCTGACCGGCGCGCGTGGGCGGCCGGTGGTGGATTTTCTCGTGGCGTTGACCGCGCCGGTGTTCCGGCTGGTGCACATCCTGATGAAGGCTGCGCCGATCGGTGCGTTCGGCGCGATCGCCTTCACCATCGGCAAGTACGGGTTGGAAGTGTTGTCCAACCTGGCCTGGCTGGTGGGTTCGTTCTACCTCACCTCGTTGTTGTTCGTGCTGGTGATCCTCGGCGCGGTGGCGCGGTTGTGCGGCTTCTCGGTGTTGAAGCTGATCCGTTACCTGAAAGCCGAACTGCTGCTGGTGCTGGGCACTTCGTCGTCCGAATCGGCACTGCCGTCGCTGATGGAAAAAATGGAGCGCGCCGGTTGCGGCAAGCCGGTGGTCGGGCTGGTGGTGCCGACCGGTTATTCGTTCAATCTCGATGGCACCAATATCTACATGACGCTCGCCGCGTTGTTCATTGCGCAGGCCACCGACACGCATTTGACGCTTGGCCACCAGATCGCGCTGCTGCTGGTGGCGATGCTCAGCTCGAAGGGCGCGGCCGGTGTCACCGGCGCCGGCTTCATCACCCTGGCGGCCACGCTGGCGGTGGTGCCGGAGGTGCCGGTCGCCGGCATGGCGCTGATCCTGGGCGTGGACCGCTTCATGAGCGAATGCCGCTCGCTGACCAATTTCATCGGCAATGCGGTGGCCACCGTCGTGGTCGCGCGCTGGGAAAACGACCTGGACCGTGAACGCCTGACTGCGGCGCTGGACGGTCAGCCCACTGCACTGGCGGCTGCGCCGAACCCGGCGGCCGGCGGCGATCCGCGTAGTCTGGATACCGATTGATTGCGCAAATCGCGGCCTGAATGATTTCGTCATTCCCGCGAAAGCGGGAATCCAGTGTCTTTGCTTTCAGCGGACTGCAAGTCGCTGGATTCCCGCTTTCGCGGGAATGACGGGCAAAAGCAGTGCCGCTTGCATCCATACGGATTCGAATATCGATCCGCTCGTCATTGCATCGCAACAGCCGCGCATTGGCTGCATCCCGTAGAATCGCCTTCCGCCAATCCAATTCCGTACCAGCCCATGTCCCAGCCGCAGGACGATTTCAAGCAAGCCGCACTCGATTACCACCGCCTGTCACCGCCGGGCAAGATCAAGGTGGCGCCGACCAAGCCGTTGTTGACCCAGCGCGACCTGTCGCTGGCGTATTCGCCGGGCGTGGCGCATGCCTGCGAGGCTATCGTCGCCGACCCCAACAGCGCCAGCGACTACACCGCGCGCGGCAATCTGGTGGCCGTGGTGACCAATGGCAGCGCGGTGCTGGGGCTGGGCAACATCGGTGCGCTGGCCGGCAAGCCGGTGATGGAAGGCAAGGGTGTGCTGTTCCAGAAGTTCGCCGGCATCGACGTGTTCGACATCGAGATCAACGAAAGCGACCCGGACAAGCTGGTGGACATCATCGCCAGCCTGGAGCCGACCTTCGGCGGCATCAACCTGGAGGACATCAAGGCCCCGGAATGCTTCACCGTCGAGCGCAAGCTGAAAGAGCGCATGAACATCCCGGTGTTCCACGACGACCAGCATGGCACCGCGATCATCGTCGGCGCCGCGGTGCTCAACGCGATGGAGGTCACCGGCAAGAACATCGGCGAGGTGAAGCTGGCCACCACCGGCATGGGTGCGGCCGGCGTTTCCTGCGTCAACATGCTGATCTCGCTGGGGCTGAACCCGGACAACGTGCTGGCCTTCGACCGTGGCGGCGTGATCCACAGTGGCCGCACCGACCTGGACGACGAGAAGCGGCGCTTCGCGCGCGATACCGACAAGCGCAGCCTGGCCGAGATCGTCGAGGGCGCGGACATCTTCCTGGGCCTGTCCGCCGGCGGCATCCTCAAGCCGGAAATGGTCGCCACGATGGCCAAGCAGCCGATCATCTTCGCGCTGGCCAACCCCACGCCGGAGATCTCCCCGGCCGAGGCCAAGGCCGTGCGTCCGGACGCGATCATCGGCACCGGCCGCAGCGACTACCCCAACCAGGTCAACAACGTCCTGTGCTTCCCGTACCTGTTCCGCGGTGCGCTGGACGTGGGCGCGACCGAGATCAACGAGGCGATGAAGATCGCCTGCGTGCGCGCGATCGCCGCGCTGGCCAAGCGCGAGGCTTCCGACACCGGCAGCGCCTATGCCGGCGAAACCCCGAGCTTCGGCCCGGATTACCTGATTCCGCGCCCGTTCGACCCGCGCCTGCTGGTGGACCTGTCCGCCGCCGTGGCGCAGGCGGCGATGGATTCGGGCGTGGCCACGCGGCCGATCGCGGACATGGCCGCGTACCGCGAGAAACTCAGCCAGTACGTGCACAAGACCAGCCTGCTGATGAAGCCGGTCTATGAGCAGGCGCGCGGCGACCGCCAGCGCGTGGTCTATGCCGAAGGCGAAGAGGAAACCGTGCTGCGCGCGGTGCAGACCGTGGTCGATGAAGGCCTGGCCTTCCCGATCCTGATCGGCCGCCCGGAGGTGATCGAAACCCGCATCCAGCGCCTTGGCCTGCGCCTGCGCGCCGGCGTGGATTTCGAGCTGACCAACCAGAACGACGACCCGCGCTTCAACGACTACTGGCAGTACTACCACGCGCTGACCGAACGCCGTGGCGTGACCGTGGCCGCCGCCAAGACGCTGATGCGCTCGCAGCCGACGCTGATCGCGGCGGTGATGGTGGCGCGTGGCGAAGCCGACGCGATGCTCAGCGGCATCGTTGGCCGCTTCCACAAGAAGCTGGGCTACGTGCGCAGCGTGATCCCGCTGGAGGGCAAGGTGACCTCGACCTCGGCGATGACCGGCGTGATCAACCAGCACGGCGTGAGCTTCTTCGTGGATACCCACGTCGAGGACGATCCCAGCCCCGAACAGCTGGCCGAAGCCACCCTGCAGGCCGCGTATCGGATGAAGCTGTTCGGCGTCGAGCCGAACATCGCGCTGCTGAGCTTCAGCAACTTCGGCGGCCACGACTCGGCCGGCGCGCGCAAGATGCGCAAGGTGCGCGAACTGTTGCTGGCGCGCAAGCCGGACTTGAACGTCGATGGCGAAATGCAGGGCGACACCGCCTGGGACGAAGCGCTGCGTCACAAGATCATGCCCAACAGCACGCTGAAGGGTCGCGCCAACCTGTTCGTGCTGCCGGACATCGACGCGGCCAACATCGCCTACAACCTGGTGCGGGTGATGACCGATGGCGTGGCGATCGGCCCGATATTGATGGGCATTTCCCAGCCGGTGCACATCCTGACCAACAGCGCCACCGTGCGCCGCGTGGTCAACATGACCGCGATCGCGGCGGTGGATGCGCAGGTGCGCAAGCAGCGGGCGCAGGCTTGAGGTCGGCTTCGGGCGCGTCGGTACTTCTGCGCGCCCGGCCCTTGCCTTCGCAGTCTTCGTTTGCGGCAACAAGTGAGGGATCGGCCTCTGCACCTGCCGACAGCATCACGCGGTTGCGGCCGCCTTGCTTGGCTGCATACAAGGCGTTGTCTGCGGCTTGCAGCAGCATGGCCCGAGTGTCGCCATCGACGGGAAAACCCGCGATGCCCATCGACAGGGTCACGCGCAGTTCGCAGGTCTCGATGTTGACGTGCATGGATTCCAGTTGCGCACGCAGGCGTTCGGCCAGCTTTGCCGCCTGTCTGGGTGTGGTATCCGGCAGTGCCAGCAGGAACTCCTCGCCACCGTAACGGCAGATCAGGTCGCTGCTGCGGACGCTGCTGGTCAGTACATCGGCCAGCAACTTCAATACGCGGTCGCCGGCCGGGTGGCCGTGCTCGTCGTTGATGCGCTTGAAGTGATCGATATCGATCATCACCAGCGCCAGGCCGCCACCTTGCCGGCGCTGGTTGTCGAGTGCGTCCTGCAGGTCCTGGTTGAAGCGGCGGCGATTGAACAAGCCGGTCAGGGGGTCGCGATCGGCCAGTTCGCGCAATTGGGCTTGCAGCGCGGTGATTTGTTCGAGTTGCTCGTTCAACTGTTGCCGGCTTTCGCGCAAAGCCACGCCACGCTCGTAACCGGCGTAGGCGAACACCAGCAGGTACAGGCTCAGCGTGATGATGCAGATCAGCGCCGCCGTCAGCGAGGTGTCGGGATGGAAGTGCAGGCCTAGGCCGATCATCGACAGCGTGGCACCGACCGCCATCGACAGCATCGCCCGCCCGGCGCCCGGCATGCCTTCGAAGATCATCAGGTTCAGGCACACGCTGACGGCCAGCGCGAAGCTGATCCACAACGGAAACCCCCAGGCTGCGACCCAGGCCCCCATCAGCACTGCGTCGATCAGCAGGTTCTGCATTTCCGCACGCAGCGGATCGGCCGCGCGGCGCGCGCGCCAATAGATCAGCTGCGGATAGACCAGGAATTGCAGCGCCGTCAGCACCCACGTGACCGGCTTGGCGTGCAGTTCGGAAAGATGGATGGCCAGGGCGGGGAACAGCAACGCGAACGCAACCGTGCGATTGCGCCAGTTCAGCCGTACCACCCAATGCAGATTGTCGTTTTGCACCCGCGTCCCCCTGTGGACTGCGCCGCTGGTTGTTGGGTTTTCAGGTTGTTGGTTGTGAGTTGTGGGTTGTTGGAGAAAGCGGTTCCGTTTTTGCTCGTCATTCCCGCCTGCGCGGGAATGACGAGCAAGAGCAATGCCGTCTCACCAACAACCAGGAACCCACAACCCAACAACCGCCTTACTTCCCCTGCGCCAGCTTTTCCTCGATCGCGCTGAACGCCGAATGCGCGCCCGGTGCGGGCTTGTCCATGCCGGTGGCGAAATAGACCACGCCGTTGCCGCCTTCGCGGTCCACCCAAAGGCCGGCGAGCAGGCCATAGGCATTGCCACTGTGGCCGATGCGCTGCACGCCATCGGCGAAGGGATCATCGCCGCAATCGTGCAGGCCGCTGGCCAGCGTATGCACGGCCAGACCGTAGCGGCAGGTGAAGCCCAGCGCGGTACGGTTGGGGTCGTCTTCCTCGTTGGTCAGGCCATTGCCGGGGGCGTAGTTCCATTCCGGGCCGATCATCGTCTGCAGTGATTCGGGTTGGAGCAGGCGCACGCCATCGACTTCACCACCGCCCAGCAGCAGGCGGCCGATCCTGCTCAGGTCATTGGCGGAAATGCGCATGCCGCCTTGCGGACCGAACACGCCGGGGCTGGCACCGGCGCGCCACGTGGCCAGGTCGCAACTGCCGTCGCTGGCCTTGGTGATGCCGCACGGCGGCTTCTGGCCTTGGTTGTCATCGACTTCCGGCTTGCCGTTTTCGTACAGCACCACCGCGCGCGCGGCAGTGGTGGCGTCGCAGCTCGGCCAGCCGTAGCAGGCGTGCAGGCCCAGCGGTTGCAGCACCAGCCGCTGCATGAGCAGGTCGAAGCGCTCGCCGGTGCTGCGTTCCATCACCGCCGCGATCAGCGGGAAGTTGAGGTTGGTGTAGCGCCAGTACGCGCCCGGCGCGTGTTCGGCATCCCAGGCCTTGGGGTCGGCGAGCAGGTCCTTCAGTTCGCCATCCAGCGGCACCTGCCAGTAGCCGGCGTGGTCAGTCAGGCTGGACTGGTGCGACAGCAGCAGGCGCAAGCTGATCGGTTTGTCGGGGAAGCTCGGGTTGCGCAGCTGCCAGCCCAGCACGTCGGAGACGTCGGCATCCAGGTCCAGCTTGCCGGCTTCGACCAGCCGCATCACCCCGATCGACAGCACCAGCTTGGAGATCGACGCGATCCGCACCGGGTCGTCGGCGGTGAGCGCACGTTTTGTCGCCGGATCGGCCAACCCGGTCACGCGGGTGTCGGTGATGCCATTGCGGTCGAAGGCCACGCGCACGGTGGCGATGGGCTCGCTGAAGGCGGGTGTGTCGGCGGTGGCGGGCGCTGCGCTTGCTTCGCTGGGCGCGGTGGGCTGGGTGCAAGCCGGCAAGATTACCAGCAACGCGGAAAGGCAGGTCAGGCGCAGGAGTGTGTTCATGGGGTTGAGTTTAGTGGCATACGAACCGCTGCGTGCCACGGTTGGGGGTTTCTTCACTTGCTGCAGCGCACAATAATGACGCCATGTCCGTAGAACCCGCTTTCGACGCCGCCGCGTCGCCGCTGTCGCTGTCGCGTCGTCATCGCGCTTGGATCCTGTTCGCACTGACCTTGGGCGGCTTTGCCATCGGCACCAGCGAATTCGCCACGATGGGGCTGATGCCCAGCATCGTCCGCGACCTCGGCGTCAGCGAGCCGCAGGTCGGCCACCTGATCAGCGCCTATGCTCTGGGCGTGGTGGTCGGCGCGCCGTTGCTGGCTTTGCTCGGCGGCGGTTTGGCGCGCAAGACCTTGCTGCTGGGGCTGATGGGTTTCTACGCGCTGGGCAACCTGGCCACCGCGCTGGGGCCGGATTACCACGGCCTGCTGTTGTTCCGCTTCATCGCCGGCTTGCCGCATGGCGCGTATTTCGGCGTGGCCACGCTGGTGGCTGCGGCGATCAGCCGGCCGGAGGATCGCGGCAAGGCGATCAGCCTGACCATGCTGGGCCTGACCTTGGCGATTTTGATTGGCAACCCGCTGGCGTCGTGGCTGGGGCAGTCGGTGAGCTGGCGCTGGGCCTATGCGGCGGTGACCGGGATCGCGCTGCTCACGGTGGCGTTGATTGCGCGTTTCTTGCCGACCGGCGTTGCGCTGGCGGCGCGGGCCGATGTGCGTGCCGAGCTGCGTGCGTTCAACCGTTTCCCGGTATGGCAGGCGCTGCTGATCGGCGCGGTCGGCTTTGCCGGCTTCTTCTGTGTGTTCAGCTATCTGGCACCGACCTTGTTGAACGTGACCGGCGTGGCTGAAAGCTGGGTGCCGCTGGGCTTGGCAGCGGTGGGCGTGGGCGGGGTGATCGGCAACATGGTCGGCGGCTGGTTGTGCGACCGGATGGGTTTCCGTGGCACGGCGGTGGTGCTGGGCGTGGCGGTCGGCGTGCTGCTGTTGTTCCCGCTGGCGGCGCGCGCGCCGTGGTCGGTGCTGCCGGTCGCGGTGATCGTCGGCATGATGGGCGCGTTGGGGCCGCTGTTGCAGAGCCGCCTGATGGACGTGGCTGGCGAAGCACAAACGCTGGCGGCTGCTTCGCACCATGCTGCGTTCAACACGGCCAACGCGCTGGGCCCATGGCTGGGCGGGATGGCGATTGCGGCGGGCTGGGGCTGGACTTCGACCGGCTATGTCGGCGCGGGCACGGCGGCGCTGGGCTTGCTGCTGTATGCGTGGGCGGCGCGGGCGCGAAAGCCGGCCGCCTGTGCGGAATGTGCGTGAAGGATCAATTGCCCGCGGCTTGCTTCGCACCGCGATAGAAGAACTTCCAGCTGTCGCGGATGCTGCGCACCCAGCGCGGTTCGGCCACGCGGGCGGCCTGTTCGGGCGTGGGCTCGATGCCGGTGACGCGCTGGCGCAGCTTCAGCAGGTTCTTCCAGTCGCCACGGCGCAGTTGCCGCGACAGGAAGCTGTGGCGCAGCAGGCGCGGCGCGCGCCAGGCCGAGGTGAAGTCGATCAACACCGGAACGCCGGCGCTGATGACCACGTTGGCCCCATGCAGGTCGTTGTGGGTGATGCCCTGGGCATGCAGCTTGCGCAGCGCGGCCTGCAACTGGTCGAACACTTCCTGCCCGACCATGCTGGCACCGTTGCTCAAGGTTTCGCCCGGGATGAACTCCATGCCCAGCGCCAGCGCGCCCATGCCGACCAAGGCCGGCGCATGCCGCCAGTCACCCAGGCGGCGCAGGATGCCGGCCTCGTGCCGCACCAGCCAATGCGCGGCCAGCGCCAGTGGCGTGCCACGATAGCGGCGGTAGTCCTTGACCACCACCGGCTGGCCTTCATGCGCGGCCAGATACACGTCTGGCTCCAGCACGCGCTCGCCGCGCTTCAGCAACTGGGCGTCGGCGGGCAAGTGGGCAGGGCGCGGGGTCAGGGAAAGGGCGTTCATGGCTGTTGGATCCGTCGTCCGCCGGGCGGCGGCGCTCGTGTTAATTGCAGAACTATTTGATTCGGCAATTAATTTTAACGGGAATCCGACAACTTTCGGACAGCAAAAGTGACTGGAAGCGGAACAAAGCACTGTTCCACTTCTGTCACCAAAGGATGTCTGAATAATTAAATTACTTGTAAATCAATCAGTTGGGACGCCATCGGCCGCCCCAATTCGAGATGAACGATGCCTGGCGAAGGCCGGGAATCCACCTTGGCCAGCGGCCAAGCGACGCCGTGCCGGCTTATTTCTCGCCGAGTGCTTTCGCAACGAACGGCGGCGCAACCAGCACGCCCATATGCAGGTGCGCGCTGTAATACAAGGTATCGAAAGCCTTGCCGGCGGCGTCGGCCTCGCGGAAATCGAAACCATGCCCGGCCTTGCGCGCCAGGGTCACGCTCCACCAGCCGGTCGGGTAGCACGGCTGCGGGAACGGCAAGGTCTTGAAGTGGCTGAAACCGGCCGTGCCCATCTCGCCGCGCATTTCCTTGATCAGCTCCAGCAGCGCCAGCGGTGATTCGGACTGCTGCACCAGGATGCCGTCGTCCTTCAATGCCCGGAAGCAACTCTCGTAGAAGGCCTTGTTGAACAGGCCTTCCGCAGGTCCCACCGGATCGGTGGAATCGACGATGACCACATCGACGCTGCCGGCCGGGCAGTTGGCCATGTAGGCCACGCCGTCGTCGAACAGCAACTCGGCGCGCGGGTCGGCGTTGGATTCGCACAACTCGGGAAAATGCTTCTCCGACATGCGCGTCACCTGTTCGTCGATGTCGCACTGGGTGGCGCTTTGCACGCCCGGGTGCTTCAGCACTTCGCGCAGCGTGCCGCAGTCGCCGCCGCCGATGATCACCACGCGCTTCGGGTCGGCGTGGGTGAACAACGCCGGGTGCGCGATCATCTCGTGATAGAAGAAATTGTCGCGCGTGGTCAGCATCACCGCGCCGTCGATCAGCATCAGCTTGCCCCAGTCGGTGGTCTGGTAGATCTCGATCTTCTGGAACGGCGACTGCACCTCGTCCAGCTTGCCGCTGACGCGATAGCCGATGGCCGAGCCGGTGGGCTGGAAGTGTTCGATGTACCAGTTGTCTTGAGTGGTCATGGCGGTGTCTGCTCTTGGCTCCTTCCCCCGTTGACGGAGAAAGGTTGGGATGGGGGTGTGGAAGCGGCGCGCATTGTAACGGCCACCCCCGTTCGCTGCTTGTAGAATCACGCGCTTCGTCACGCAGCCGGATTCACGCCCATGCCCTGGTCGCCCGACCAAGCCCGCAAGACCTATTCGATCCCGCACTGGGCCGATGGCTATTTCGACGTCGATGCCGCCGGGCGCGTCGTGGTGTCGCCCAAGGCCGGCGGGCCGCAGGTCGCCTTGCCGGAAATCGTCGATGCCGCCCGCGCCAACGGCGCACGGCTGCCGCTGCTGGTGCGCTTCCCCGACATCCTCGGCGAGCGCCTGCACAAGCTGCAGGCCGCCTTCGCCCAGGCGCAGAAAGACTGGGACTACGCCGGCGGCTACACCGCCGTGTATCCGATCAAGGTCAACCAGCATCGCGGCGTCGCCGGCACGCTGGCTTCGCACGCTGGCGAAGGCTTCGGCCTTGAGGCCGGCAGCAAGCCCGAGTTGATGGCCGTGCTGGCCTTGAGCCGCCCCGGCGGCCTGATCGTCTGCAATGGCTACAAGGACCGCGAATACATCCGCCTGGCGCTGATCGGCCGCAAGCTGGGCCTGCAGACCTTCATCGTCATCGAGAAACCGTCCGAGCTGGATCTGGTGATCGAAGAAGCCAAATCCTTGAACGTGCAACCGGGCCTTGGCGTGCGCATGCGCCTGGCCAGCCTCGGCGCGGGCAAATGGCAGAACAGCGGCGGCGACAAGGCCAAGTTCGGCCTTTCGCCACGGCAGGTGCTGGACCTGTGGAAAAAACTCGGCGATGCCGGCCTGCAAGACGCGCTGAACCTGTTGCACTTCCACATGGGTTCGCAAATCAGCAACGTGCGCGACATCGCCAATGGCATGCGCGAGGCTACGCGCTATTTCATCGAGCTGAGCAAACTCGGCGCGCAAATCTCGCACGTCGATGTCGGCGGCGGCCTCGGCATCGACTACGAAGGCACGCGCTCGCGCAGCGAATGCAGCATCAACTACGGCCTGAGCCAGTACGCCGGCAACATCGTGCAACCGCTGGCCGAAGCCTGCGAACAACACGGCCTGCCGCCGCCGCGCGTGGTCACCGAATGCGGCCGCGCGATGACCGCGCACCACGCGGTGCTGGTGGCGAACGTTTCCGAAGTCGAGCAGGCGCCTGAAGGCCGCGTGCCGCCGCCGAGCGACGACGAAGCCGCCGCCGTGCGCCACCTGCGCGAAATCGCCGAAGAAATCGGCATGCGCCCGGCGGTGGAATTGTTCCAGGAGGCGCAGCACTTCCACGCCGAAGGTTTGAGCGCCTACGCACTGGGCCAGATCGATTTGCGCCAGCGCGCACGTCTCGACGATCTTTTCTACTTCATCGCCCACGCCGTGCGCGCGCGCCTGACCGGCGAGGAGAAATCACATCGCCCGGTGCTGGACGAACTCAACGACCGCCTGGTCGACAAATACTTCGTCAACTTCAGCGTGTTCGAATCGATCCCCGACGTATGGGCGATCGACCAGGTGTTCCCGATCCTGCCGATCGAACGCCTCGACGAGGAACCGACCCGGCGCGGCATCCTCGCTGATGTCACCTGCGATTCCGACGGCCAAGTTGACACCTATGTCGAAAACGAAGGCCTCGACAGTTCATTGCCGCTGCACCCGCTGCGCGATGGCGAAAGCTATCGCCTCGGTTTCTTCCTCGTCGGTGCCTATCAGGAAATCCTCGGCGACATCCACAACCTGTTCGGCGACACCGACGCGGTGGAAGTGAAGGTGTCCGGCGATGGCCACGAACTCACCCAGCAACGCCGCGGCGACACCACCGACGTGATGCTGGATTATGTCGGCTACCAGCTCGACGACCTGCGCGCCGCGTATGCGCAACGCGTGGGTGAAGCAAAGCTGCCGGCAGGCGAAGCGCAACAACTTGCCGACGCATTGGAAGCGGGATTGACCGGTTACACCTATTTGTCCGACGAGCCGCTTTGATGCAAGTTGCTCCCCGTCGCCAAGCTTGGCATTCGCGATGAAACCACGGCGGGCATGTGAACTTTGCGCATCGGCTTGACCATGGCGTGTGTCCAGCCACATGGATGCCAGACGAGGGGATCCCGGTTATTGGCGTGATTTCCCGTAAAATCCCAAGTTGATGACCTTTCCCGGAGTTGCCATGAAATACCACCGTTCCGCTTCGATCCCGGCGCTGCTGAGCGCCGCCGTGCTGGCGCTGGCCGGTTGCCAGCAGGAAGCCGCGCCTGTGGCCGAAAGCGTTGCACCGACGGCCGAAGTCGAATCCGCCGCTCCAGCCCCGGTGGAAAGCGCCGCGCCGGCTGCTGGCGAAGCCGCCGCTGCCCCGGCCGAATCCACCCCCGCCGAAGCTGCTGCACCCGTACCGACCCCGTACGCCGGCCCGGCGCTGGTGCCCGGTGTCGATTACACCGAAGTCTCCGGTGGCCAGCCGTTCGCACCGCTTGACGGCAAGGTCGAGGTGGTCGAGTTCTTCAACTACATCTGCCCGGCCTGCAATGCCTTCAACCCGCAGTTCGAAAGCTGGAAGGCGCGCCAGGCCGCCGACGTGCGCGTGACCCTGGTGCCGGCGACGTTCCGCCCGGACTTCGCCGTCTATGCCAAGGCCTTCTACGCCGCCGAATCGCTGGGCCTGGTTGAAAAGAGCCACGACGCGGTTTATCGCGCGGTCCACATGGACGGCAAGCTGCCCGGCGAGGGCCAGAAGATCGACGAAGACAAGATCGTCGCCTTCTACACCCAGTACGGGGTCAGCGCCGACCAGTTCAAGAACGCGATGAAGAGCTTCGCGGTCAACGGCAAGGCCAACAAGGCCACCCAGTTCATGCTGCGCTCGCAGGTGGGCGGCACCCCGTCGGTGCTGGTCAACGGCAAGTACATGGTCAAGGGCCGCAGCTGGGACGACATGATCCGCATCACTGACGGGCTGGTCGCGCAGGAGCGTGCCAAGGCCGCCGCCGCGGCCAACTGAGCCGGCGCAGGCCTTTGCCGGTATTCCCCGACGTGCTTCACCACATGTTCCGCGCATGAGCGAGAACCCCCCCACGCGCCGGCTGCGCCTGCTCAGCGCCAACATCCAGGCAGGCTCGCGCACCCGCCGCTACAGCGACTACGTGACCCGCAGCTGGTCGCATGCGCTGCCGGTGGGCGGCAAGCAGGGCAACCTGGACGCGATCGCCGAGCTGGCCAGTGAACACGACATCGTCGGCCTGCAGGAGGCCGACCCCGGCAGTTTGCGATCCGGCTTCACCAACCAGACCCACTACCTGGCCGAACGCGGCGGCTTCGACTACTGGAGCCACCAGCCCAACCGCAATGTCGCCCGCGTCGCCGGCAGCGCCAACGGCCTGCTCAGCCGGCTGGAGCCGGTGGAAATCACCAACCACTCCCTGCCCGGCCGCATCGCCGGGCGCGGCGTGCTGGTGGCGCGTTTCGGCCATGGCGACGACGGCCTGCTGGTCGCGGTGGCGCACCTGTCGCTGGGCGCGGCCTCGCGGCGCTCGCAACTGGCCTTCCTCGGCGAACTGCTGCACGGTCACCGCCACGCGGTGCTGATGGGTGATTTCAACTGCACCCCCGACCGGCCCGAGATGGAACTGCTGTACCGGCACACCTCGCTGCGCCCTCCGTGCCAGCCGGCGCTGACTTTCCCCAGCTGGCGGCCGCAGCGCGCGATCGACCACATTCTGCTCAGCGCCACCCTGGGCAATGGCTGCGGCCACGCCGTGGCGGCCGGCCATTCCGACCACATGGCGCTGGCGATGGAAATCGACGTGCCGTCGCAGGCGCTGCAGGGCGCGGCGGACGTGGCGGCGTGACGCAGGCGCGGCAAGCCGCCTTGTCCATCCATCACCCGCCAATCACCACGCTGGCCGCCACCGCCAGCAGGAATGCCGCGAACACCCGCTTCAAGGCCAGCCCGCTGATCCGGTGCGCCAGCCTGGTACCCCACGGCGCGGCCAGCACCGAGGCCGCCGCCACGCCAATGGCCGCCGGCAGATACACATAGCCGATGGCATGCGCCGGCAAGGCCCCGCTTGGGGCGTGCAGCGCATAGCCGGCCGCGCTGGCCAGGCCGATCGCCACGCCGCAGGCACTGGACGTGCCGACTGCGCGCACCGGCGCGACCCCGCGCCAGACCAGCAGCGGCACGGTCATGCTGCCGCCGCCGATACCCACCAGCGAGGACATCGCGCCGATGCCCGCCCCGGCTGCACTCATCGGCCAACCGCGCGGTGCGGGCACTTCGCCGCCACCGGCCGCCTTGCCGTTGCCGCCGAACAACAATTGCAGCGCCGCCAGCGTGCAATAACCGGCCACGATCCAGCGCAGCACCGTGTCATCCACCCGCACCGCGAAACCGCTGCCCAGCCAGCCGCCCAGCAGCAAGCCCGGCACCATCCACGCCACTGTCGGCCACAACACGCTGCCGCGGCGGCTGTGCGACCACGCCGACGACGCGGCGGTCAGCACGATGCTGGCCAGCGAACTGGCCAGGGCCACGTGCATCGCCGCCTCCTTGGGCACGCCATACAGCGGTAGCAGCCATGCCAGCGCACCGACCAGCACCAAGCCGCCGCCGACGCCGAGCAGGCCGGCCAGGATCCCGGCGATCACGCCGAGCAGGGGGAAGATCCAGATGCCGTCCAAGCCTTTCTCCTTGTTTTTGCTCGTCATTCCCGCGAAAGCGGGAATCCAGTGTCTTTGCTGTTCACTTCCAAGGCAAAGTCTCTGGATTCCCGCTTTCGCGGGAATGACGAGCAGGAGCGGGTTTCTTGTTGCTGGTCGCTGGTTCGAGCCAAAGTGCACGATTCATGCTCACTCGCCTATATTCACCCAATGCGATCTTTCCATTGTCTCATCGCCACCGCCCTAGCCGGCTTGTCCGCCCTCGGCAACATCCATGCTCAGAGCATCCACGCGCAAGGCCTCGACGCACAGCGCCCGCAGATGCGCGCCGCGCTGGAAGCAGCTGAACGCGGCACCTTCGACGCCGCGCAATACGCCAGCCTGCGCAACCACCCGGCTTGGCCGTGGCTGGAATATGCCGCGCTGAACCGCGGCATCGACACCCTGCCCGAGGCGCGCGCGCGCGATTTCCTGCAACGCTACGACGGCCAGCCGGTAGCCGAGGTGTTCCGCAGCCAATGGCTGGCAGCGTTGGCCAAGCGCCAGGATTGGACGACCTTCCAGAACGCATGGCGGCCACGCGATGGCGCTGCGCTGCGTTGCGCGAATCTGCAGGCGCGCCAGGCCAGCGGCAAGACCGATGCGACGTGGACCGCCGATGCGCAGGCGATCTGGCGCAGCAGCGGCCAATCACTGCCCGACCTCTGCGATCCGGTGTTCGCCACGCTGGCCGCACAAGGTGGCTTGACCCCGGCACTGCGCTGGGAACGCATCGACCTGGCCGCCGCCGAATATCAATCCACCGTGATGCGCGGTGCCGCACGTGGCCTGCCGGCGGCCGACGCCACGCTGGCCGGCGACTACGCCGCCTTCATCGACGCACCGCACCCGCGCGCACTGAACTGGCCGAAGACCGAACGCAGCCGCAAGGTCGCGATGTACGGCCTGATGCGCCAGGCCAAGCGCGACCCCGCCGTCGCCGAACGCCTGTTGCCGCAATACACCGCCGCGCTGGATGAAACCGGTCGCAACCGCGTGCTGTACGAAATCGCGTTGTGGTCCGTGGCCTCGTACCTGCCGGATTCGGTGCGGCGACTGGCTGCCGTACCCGAGGCGATCTATGACGAACGCCTGCACGAATGGCGTGTGCGCGATGCGCTGTCGCGCGCCGACTGGCCCGCCGCACTGGCTGCGCTGCGCAAGATGCCGGCGACGCAACGCGCCGATTCGCGCTGGCGCTATTTCGAAGCACGCATGGCCGAGAAAACCGGCGATGCCATTGGTGCGCGCAAGCTGTATGCCGAAGCGGCGAAAACCCCGACCTTCCATGGCTTCCTCGCCGCCGACCGGCTGAACCAGCCATACGCGCTGTGCCCGCTGGCCTTGAACGCCGACGCGAAAACCAAAGCCGTCGTCGCCGCCGACCCCGGTATCGTCCGCGCAATGGAGTTGTGGAAACTGGCGCGTGCAAATTGGGCGATCCGCGAATGGGACGCAGCGCTGACGCGCTTCGACGATGCGCAGCGCAAGATCGCGGTGGAAGTGGCGCGCGACAACGGCTGGTTCGACCGCGCAGTGTTTTCGCTGAAAAAGGACAGCGACGAACAGCGCCTGTATGATTTGCGCTTCCCGCTGCACCACGCCGACAGCATTCGCCGCGAAGCGACGAGGAATTCAATAGACCCGGCCTGGGTCGCCGCCGAAATCCGCGCCGAAAGCATCTTCGATCCGAATGCGCGATCCAGCGCCGATGCCCGTGGCCTGATGCAGGTATTGCCTTCGACCGGTGCCGGCGTGGCCAAGCGCATCGGCCTGCCATGGAACGGCGGCAACGACTTGTACGATTCGGATACCAACATCGCCATCGGCAGCGCCTACTTGCGGCAGATGCTGGACAAGTACGGTGCCACCTACCAGGCCATCGCCGCCTACAACGCCGGCCCCGCGCCGGTCGCGCGCTGGTTGTCGCAACGCCCGGGCTTCGATGCGGACGTGTGGATCGAAACGATCAGCTACAAGGAAACCCGCGAATATGTCGCCCGCGTGCTGGCTTTCAGCGTGCTCTACGACTGGCGCATGAACGGCGACGCGCTGCCGGTATCCGAACGCCTGCAAGGCCGCAACGGCGGCAAGCGCAAGGCTTTCACCTGTTCGGCACCGTAGCCCGTGCAAACCTTTCTTGTCGGCGGCGCGGTGCGCGATCAATTGCTTGGCCTGGCGCCCGGCGACCGCGACTGGGTGGTGGTCGGCGCCACGCCGGAACAGATGCTGGCACAGGGTTTCAAGCCGGTGGGCCGCGATTTCCCGGTGTTCCTGCATCCGCACACCGGCGAGGAACACGCGCTGGCGCGCACCGAGCGCAAGAGCGGGCGCGGCTATCGCGGTTTCGTCGTCGATGCCGATCCGTCGGTGACGCTGGAAGAGGACCTGCAACGCCGCGACTTCACCATCAATGCGATCGCGCAGGATGCCGACGACGCGTTGATCGACCCTTGCGGCGGCGCACGCGATCTCGAAGCACGCATCTTGCGCCACGTCGGCCCCGCATTTGTCGAAGATCCCCTGCGCGTGTTGCGCGCGGCACGCTTGATGGCCCGCTTTGCGCCGCTGGGTTTCAGCGTGGCGGAAGAAACCCTGCAACTGATGCGCGACATCGCCGCTTCCGGCGAACTCGACGCGCTGGTGCCCGAGCGCGTGTGGCAGGAGTTGCGCAAGGCGTTGCGTTCGCCGCAGCCATCGGCGTTCCTTGCAACCTTGCGCGACGCCAATGCGCTGGCTGCGGTATTGCCGGAAGTCGATGCTTTGTACGGCGTGCCGCAGCGCGCCGAATTCCACCCGGAAATCGACACCGGCCTGCATCAGCAGATGGTCAGCGACATGGCTGCGAGAATTGCGCCGGGCGACGATCTGGTTGGTTTCGCCGCACTGACCCATGACCTGGGCAAGGCGCTGACGCCGCAGGAAGAGTGGCCACGTCATTTGATGCACGAGCAACGCGGTCTGCCGCCGCTGGCTGCCCTGTGCGAACGCCTGAAAATCCCGGCTGAACACCGTGAAGTTGCCATGATCGCCTGCCGCGAACATCTCAACGTGCATCGCCTGTCTGAACTGCGTGATGCCACGGTGTACGAGCTGCTTGCCCGTTGCGATGCCCTGCGCAAGCCGCAACGCATCGCGCAACTGGCGCAGGTCTGCGAAGCCGACAAGCGCGGTCGTCTCGGCAGCGAAGACGCGGATTATCCGCAGGGTCGGGAATTGCAACGCCTGCTCGCCGCGGCGCTGTCGGTGGATGCGAAAGACCTGGCCAAGCAAGGTCTATCCGGTCCGCAGATCGGCGAAGCGCTGCGCAAGGCGCGCATTGCGGCGATTGCGGCGGCACGCAAAACGTAACCGAAGGGGGCGACGTGTCCCCTGCCGGGGTTGCATCACGACGCCGGCGGCACCAGCTTCAACAGCTTCGCATCACTGCCGTCCTGCAACAGCCAGATTGCCCCATCCGGGCCTTGTACGACTGCGCGGATGCGTGCGCCCATGTCGTAGCGGCCGATTTCGCGCGCGTTGTTGCCGTCGAAGCCGATGCGTACCAGCGATTGCGACGACAAGCCGCCGATCAGGCCATTGCCCTTGAAATCCGGGAACAGGTTGCCGGAATAGATCAGCAGGCTCGATGGCGAGATCACCGGGTTCCACCACGCTTCCGGTGCATTGAATTCCGGGCGGGTATCGTGGTCGGGGATCGGCAGGCCGCTGTAATGGTCGCCGTTGGAAACGATCGGATAGCCGTAGTTCGCGCCGCGTTCGACAAGGTTCAATTCATCGCCGCCGCGCGGACCCATTTCGACTTCCCACAACTGGCCGGCGGCATCGAAGGCCATGCCCAGCACGTTGCGGTGGCCCAGCGACCAGATCTGCGCGGTCACGCCGCCCTTTTCGAAAAACGGATTGTCGGTCGGCACGCTGCCGTCATCGTTCAAGCGCACGATCTTGCCGAGATTGCTGGCCATGTCCTGCGCGGGGTCGAATTTCTGTCGCTCGCTGGAGCTGATCCACAGCTTGCCGTCGCCGCCGAACAGGAGCCGGTGGCCGTAATGGCCTTCGCCGGTAACCTTGGGCGACTGCCGCCAGATCACCTGCAGGTCCTGCAGGCTGCCACCGTTGCCATCGGCGGACAGCGCCAGCTTCGCGCGCGCCACCGCCGCGCCACGGGTGTTGCCGTCGCCGGGTTCGGCATAGCTGAGATAGATGGTCTGGTTGTCGGCGAATTGCGGATGCAGGGCCACGTCGCCGAAACCGCCTTGCCCGCCATAGGCGACTTCCGGCACGCCGGTGATTTCGGTGGTCTTGTTCGCGGCGATGTCGTGCAGCTGCAGCCGACCCTTTTTCTCGGTGACCAGCAGGCGGCCATCGGGCAGGAAGGCCATTGCCCAGGGTTCGTCGAAGCGGGCGATTTCCTGCGCAACGAATTGCGGCAGCGGCGCGGCGGCGGGCGCATCCTTCCACGCGGTGTGCGCGCCAAGGCTTTCGGCCGGTTTGGCTGATTGCGGCTCACCCTTGGCCTGCGCGCTGCCATTGCTGCCACAGGCCGCCAGCAGGGTCGTCGCACAGCACAGGATCAGGGGTCGCAGTTTCATCGCAGGCCTCGTTGTCGCAGGAGTGGATGTGCTTTTTAACGCAAAGCAGGAAAGAAATCCGTAATTCGCCTTTGCTCGTCATTGCCGCACAGGCGTAAATGACGAGCAAAAAATCAAATCTTCAAATACCAGCCGCGCTTGTCCATCACGTACACAACGCACCACCAAAGCAGCACATATGACAGTGCGAATGCCAGCGATGGCAGATACGGGCCAAAGCGCGGCGTCATCCAGCCGGCGTAGCCGATGCGCCAGGCCGCATCCCACCAGCCCAGCGCCGACAATGCGCACAGCAGCAGGCCGGAACCGGCGAAGGCGGTGATCGCGTTGACCCCGAAGCGCCGGCCCAGCGCCGGCCATTGCCATTGGTCGATCAACACATGCGCCGCTGCCAGCGCCAGCATCGCCCAACCGCCGGTCCACAGCACATACGACGAAGTCCACAGGTTCTTGTTGATCGGGAATGCGAGCGACCACGCGCCGCCGAGCAGCAAGGCCAGCACGCCAGCAACGGCAATCACACGCAGTTTTCCCTGCCGCAGCCATGCGCCGATGCGCACGCCCAGCAACACCGTGGCAACGGCCGGCAACGTGCTGAGCAGGCCTTCCGGGTCGTGGCCGCGCCCGCTGGCGGCATCGAAGTCGTACACATGCCGGCCCAGCAGCGCGACATCGACGCGGCTGGCAAGGTTGTCGTAAGGCGCATACGAGCCACCCCACGCCATCAGCGCCCAATAGCCAAGCAGCAATGCGGCAATCGCGATCCATTGCGTGCGTGGCTTGCTGGCGCTGACGAACAGGCCGGTGACGATGAAGCACACGCCGATGCGTTGCAGCACGCCCCATGGCCGGAACCATTCGCGATCGAAAGCATGCTGCGCGGCGAGGGCGATCAGCAGGCCCAGCGCGATGATCTTCGCGCCACGCCAGAGAATGCGTTTGCGGATACGCACGATGCCTGCGCCATTTTCGATGGCCGGAAGGATGCCCACCGCAATCGACACGCCGACGATGAACAGGAAGAACGGAAACACCAGGTCGGTCGGCGTGCAGCCGTTCCACTGCGCATGCAGCAAGGGCGCATAGACATGCCCCCAATCGCCGGGGTTGTTGACCAGCAACATCGCGGCCACGGTGAGGCCGCGCAGGGCGTCAACCGAGGTGAAGCGTTGTGGAGCCGTGATGGGTGATGGGTGATTCGTGATTGGCAAAGGTGATTCCTCGGATTTCACGTTCACAGACTGCGGAAGCCCCGCCTTTGCTCCGACGAACACGCTGTCGCATGTTCGTCATCCCGGCGCAAGCCGGGATCCAGCACCTGCTTTTGACGTTCAAGGAGCAAATCAACAACAAAGGCTGGATCCCGGCTTGCGCCGGGATGACGAACAAAGGCGATACGCTCTTTCCGAATCACGAATCACGAATCACGAATCACGAATCACGAATCACCGCCAATCCACGTATCCACCACCTGCAACTTATCGCGGCTCAAGGCCACCAGATCGGCCTGCAAGCCCGGCGCGATGCGGCCGCGCATGTCATCAATGCCGAGGAATTGCGCCGGATACAGCGATGCCATGCGCGCGGCTTCGTCCAGCGGCAGGCCGAGCAGGCGCACGCTGTTGCGCACGGCGCTGGCCATGTCCAGTGCCGAGCCGGCCAGCGAGCCGGCGGCGTTGCGCACCACGCCATCGACGGCGGTGATGGTTTCGCCGTACAGCACGAAGCTGGGATCGTCGGAACCGACCATCGGCATCGCGTCGGTGACCAGGAATACCTTGCCGCGTGGCTTGGCCGCCAGCGCCACGCGCAGGCTGGCTGCGTGCACGTGCGCGCCATCGACGATCACGCCGCACCAGGATTCGCGGTCTTCCAGCGCCGCGCCGACCACGCCCGGCTCGCGGCCTTGCAGCGGCGTCATCGCGTTGTACAGATGGGTGAAGCCTGTGATGCCGGCATCCAGCCCGGCGCGGGTTTGTTCGTAACTGCCGGCGGTGTGGCCGGCGGCGACAATCGCGCCGCGTTCGACGAAGGCGCGGATGGTGTCCAGCGGCACCTGCTCCGGGGCCAGGGTCAGCAAGGTCACGCCGTTGTCCAGCGAGGTGGCCATGTCGATTTCGCGCGTGTCCGGCACGCGGAACTTGGCCGGGTTGTGTGTGCCCTTGCGCGCGGTGGCCAGGTACGGGCCTTCCAGATGGATACCGAGGATGCCGGGTACGCCTTCGGCAATCGCTTCGCGCACGGCGGCGATGGCTTTTTCCATCACGTCCACGTCATCGCTGATCAAGGTTGGCAGCATGCCGGTGGTGCCGAACTGGCGATGTCCGCGCATCATCGAGCGCAGCGCCTCGACGGTGGGCGTGTTGTTGAGCAGTGCGCCGCCGCCGCCGTTGACCTGGGCGTCGATGAAGCCCGGCAACAAATACGCGCCGTGCAGGTCGCGGATCTCACCGGCGCGTTGCGCGGCGGTGGAAGCATCGACGATGTCGAGGATCTTGCCGTTTTCGATCAGCAACGCGGCGTTGTCGCGGAAACCGTCGTCGGTGAGGATCGTGGCGTTGGTCAGGGCGGTAGTGGTCATGACTTATCTCTGGAGTTCCTCTGCGCCGTCATTCCCGCGAAAGCGGGAATCCAGTGACTTTGCTTGCGTCGCGCTGGAAGTCGCTGGATTCCCGCTTTCGCGGGAATGACGAGCAAAGGCGCCACGGACAAAGCCTTGCCTACACTGTCTCGGTCACCTTGTTCAAATGCGGTGGCACGTCGGGATTGTGTCCGCGCCGCAACGCCAGTGCATTGATCGCACGATAAAAACTTTGCACGGTCAGCAAGGGCGTGCAGGCGGGATGTGGCGATGCGGCCAGCGGCAGATCGCCACCTTCGCCGGTCAGCCACACCTGCGCGCCGCGCTGGCGGAATTCTTCTGCCACCGCGCGGGTGCCGGCACCGGTTTCATCCGGCTGGGCGAAAGCCAGCACCGGGAAGCCAGGCCCCACCAGCGCCATCGGCCCATGCTTCACCTCGGCGCTGGAATACGCCTCGGCATGCAGGCTGCAGGTTTCCTTGAATTTCAGCGCCGCTTCCTGCGCAGCGCCCAAGCCCAGCCCGCGACCGAGCACGAACAGGTTGTGCGCATCGGCCAGGCCATCAGTCAGCGCCGACCAGTCGGCCCGCCACGCCGTGCACAGGGCATCCGGCAATGCGTCCAGTGCATCACGCAGCGGCGCGTCATCACTCCAGTGCGCGGCCAGTTGCAGGATCGCGGCCAGCGAGGCGAGATAGCTCTTGGTCGCGGCCACGCTTTTTTCCGGCCCCGCGCCCAGCGGCAGCACGGTGTCGGCCAGTTGTGCCAGCGGCGAATCCTCGACGTTGACCAACGCGACCACGCGCGCGCCGGCCGCGCGTGCGGCTTCGGCGTTGCGCAGCAGGTCGGGGCTCTTGCCCGATTGCGAAATGGTCAAATACAGCGCGCCGCGCAGGCGTTGTTTCGCTTCATAGACCGAACCGACCGACGGCGACAGCGATGCGGTGACGAAGCCCAGTTGCGTTTCGAACAGGTACTTGGCGTAGGTGCAGGCGTGGTCGGAACTGCCGCGCGCGCAGGTGGCGACGAACGGCGGCGGGTTGGCGCGCAATTCGACGGCCAATTTCGCGATGGTTGCCTCGTTGCGCGCGTATTGCGCGGCAATCACGTCGGCAGTCTGCGCCGCTTCGTTGAACATCAGGGTGTCTTCTGCGCGGGGCAGTGTCGCAGCAGCGGTCATGTCGGGTTCGGTTCCGTATTCGATGGAGAGGCGGTGCGCGGGCGCGGCGGCGCGGTCGAGCCGCGCACCACCAGTTGCGGGGTGAAGCCGCGATTGCGCGGCGGCGTGGGGTTGTCGGTATCGCTGCGCAGCGCGGCGATCAGCAGGCGCGCGGCCTGCTTGGCGATGTCTTCGGTGGCCTGCTTGGCAGTGGTCAGCGCCGGCCACGACTGGCGCGAGAACGGGCTGTCTTCGAAGCCGGCAATCGACAATTCGTAAGGAACCTCGATGCCGCCCGAACGCGCCGCAGCCAGCACGCCGGCGGCGATTTCGTCGTTGCAGCCGAAGATCGCGGTTGGCGGCTCGCGCAGCGCCAGCAGCCGGCGCGCACCGCGAAAACCGTCGTCGAAGGTGTAATCGCCCGGCACCACCAGGTGCTTGTCGAAGGGAATGTCGTAATCCTTCAACGCCTGCACGTAACCGGCGTGGCGTTCGCCGCTGGAACGGTGTTCTTCGCCGCCCCACAAGAAACCGATGCGCTGGTGGCCGAGCTGGATCAGGTGCTCGGTGATTTCGTAGGCGGCGTCGCGATCATCGACCCACACGCTGGGCAGGCCGTCGTCCGGGTCCTCGGTGGCGGCGATGATCCGTACCAGCGGGATGTTGCGCGCGGCCAGTGCATCGACCAGCTCCTTGCGCTCGGACATCGGCGCGGTCAGCACCAGCCCGGCCAGGCGCGAGCGCCGCACGAAATCGGCCAGCTCGTCGGCCAGCATCGGCGAGGTTGAATCCACCGGCTGGATCTGCAGGCCGAAGCCGGTTTCGCGGCACGCGGCCAGCACGCCGTTCTGGATGCCGATGATGTGGTATGGGTTGGGGTTGTCATAGACCAGCCCGATCACGAATGGCGTACCGCTGCGCAGGTTGCGCGCCGAAGGGTCCGGTTCGTAATTCAGCTCGGCAATGGCTTGGCGCACCTTGTCGCGGGTCGGTGCCTGCACCGAGGGCTCGTTGTTGATCACCCGCGAGACGGTCTTCAGCGACACGCCGGCGTGCTTGGCGACATCCTTGATGGTGGCTCTGTGCATGCGGGGTTTGCCTGTGTGGTGATGACGCGATCTTCGTGTCCCGGCCCGCTTTTGAGTAGCCGGGGCCTTGCCTCCTCTCTTTCGTGCGCAGCACGAAGGGGAGGGTTGGGGAGGGGTGCTTTTGAGGCATCTGCCGCAAGCATGCCGAATCGCATGCTTGATGCCAACGTTGTCATATTTTTTCCGTATTCACCAGTACGGCCGGGTATCCAATGCTGCGTGTCCAGCCTGGAATGACAATGAAAATTCGCCACAGGCCTGCGTGGAAACAACGTTGCACCGCAGCGGGATTCCAAAAAATAACCACCATTTAAGCAACAATATAGCGTGTTAATGAATATTAACAGGCATTAATGTTGCTGATGGACTTGCTTGGATCGCAATCACATGACAATGTTTTGACATCGTTGTCTTTTCATGCTCAAACTCCGCCCAACCCGCCCATCGGGGCGAACACACGGGCAACACCGGCAAGATGAGCGCAACGCTAGGACAACCCACGCAACCGGCCACGTTGGCCAGCGGTGCGCCGTTCCTCGCCGCCGATATCGGCGGCACCCATGTGCGCCTGGCCGTGGTCCGCGCCGTGGGCGCATCGGTCGAAGTGCTGGCCTTCCGCAAATACGCCTGCACCGACCATCCGGCGCTGGATGCCTTCATCACCGATTTCTTCGCCGGCCTTGAAGGCGAATTGCGCGGCGTGCGCATCGACCGTGGCGTGATCGCCAGCGCCGGTTACGCGCTGGAAGACGGCACCGTCATCACCGCCAACCTGCCGTGGCCGCTGCAGATCCGCGAAACCCGCGACCGCTTCGGCTTTGCCGACCTGCGCCTGGTCAACGATTTCGAAGCCGTGGCCTACGCCGCGGCCACGCTGCCGGCAGCGGACACCTTCCGCATCACCGGCCCGGATAGCGCTGCCGCCGGCCCGGTGCTGGTTCTCGGTCCCGGCACCGGCCTGGGCGCGGCGGTGTGGCTGCCGCTGGGCAAGCGCGGCCACGTGCTGGCCACCGAAGCCGGCCAGGCCGCACTGGCAGCTGGCAACGAAACCGAACTGGCCCTGCTGGCACATCTGCTGAAGCACCAGCCCTACGTTTCCACTGAACACCTGCTGTCCGGCCCCGGCATCGCCCGGCTGTACCACGCACTGTGCGAATTGCATGGCGTCGCGCCGTCGCTGTCCACGCCCAGCGAGATAACCACGGCCGCACAAACCGGCAGCGACCCGCTGGCGCGCGAAACGCTGGAAATCTTCTGCGGCGTGCTTGGCAGCAGCGTTGGCGACATGGCCCTGCTTTACGGCGCACAAGGCGGCATCCGCCTGGCCGGTGGCTTCCTGCCGCAGATCCGCGATTTCCTGATGTCCAGCAGCTTTACCGCGCGCTACCTCAACAAGGGACCGATGCGCGCGGCGCTGGAACGCATTCCCGTGCGCTTGGTCGAGCACGGGCAACTCGGCGTGACCGGTGCCGCCAACTGGTACCTGCAACGCATCGACCAGGAGCACATCGACCAAGGCAACTGATTACGGCAAGCACCGGCAGCAACAAGCAACACCCACCACAAGAAAACATCCAACAGGCAAAGGCGGCCCACCGCCTCCACTCAACCAGCGATGGGGACCATCATGAAACACAACAAAACCCTTCTTTCGGCCGCGATCATCACCAGCCTGTGCCTGGCGGCGCAAGCCGGTGCACAGGAAGCCGCGCAACAAGCCACCGACGCGCAGGATCTGGACGGCGTTGTCGTCACCGGCATCCGCGGCAGCGTGGAGAAGTCGCTTGATCTCAAGCGCGATGCCAAGTCGCACGTCGAAGTCATCACCGCCGAAGATATTGGCAAGATGCCCGACAAGAACGTGGCCGACTCGCTGCAGCGCCTGCCCGGCGTGACGATCAGTTCGGCCGGTGCGACCGAGGGCGGTTTCGACGAGAATGACCGTGTATCGATGCGCGGCACCAACCCCAGCCTGACCCTGACCCAGATCAACGGCCACCCGGTGGCCTCGGGTGACTGGTTCGTGCTGAACCAGAGCGACAACGCTGGTCGCAGCGTCAGCTACACCCTGCTGCCGTCGGAACTGGTCAGCCGCGTGGTCGTGCACAAGACCTCGCAGGCCAGCCTGGCCGAAGGCGGCGTCACCGGCACGGTGGACATCATCACCCGCAAGCCGACCGAGTTCACCAATCCTTTCACCGCGAACGTTTCGATCGGCGCGGTCTACGCCGACCTGCCGGGCAAGACCGATCCGCAGTTCAACGCCCTGCTCAACCTGCGCGACGAGAATTCCGTCGCCGGCGTGTTGCTGCAAGTGTTTTCCGAAACCCGCCACCTGCGCCGCGACGGCGTCGAGGTACTGGGCTACGACCAGGTTGCCGCGGGCAGCGCGGTCGCGACATCGAATCCCGACCTCGCTGGCGTCTGGTACCCGCGCATGATCGGCGCGGCGCTGTTCGAACAGGAGCGCAAGCGCAGTGGCGGCCTGATTGAACTGCAGGTCAAGCCGAGCGATTCGCTGTCGTTCGATCTGTCGGCCTACTATTCCAAGCTTGACGCCTCGAACTACAACCGCAACTACCTGCTGTACAACCCGCGCACCATCGGCGCCGGCGTCGCGCCGGATCCGGGCTACGTGGTGCGCAACAACACGCTGGTCTCGGCCAGCTTCTCGGGCGCGGGCATCCCTGCTTCCGGCCTGTACGACATGATCTCGCGTCCCGACGAAGGCGCCACCACCAGCTACATCGCCTTCGACACCGACTGGCATGCCAGCGACAAGCTCGATGTCGGCTTCAAGCTCGGCACTTCCACTGGCCGTGGCAAGACCCCGACCCAGGACGTGGCCGAGTGGGCCACCGGCCACGGCACCGGCGGCAGCTGGCAGCTCAACGGCATCGGCTCGGCACCCTCGTTCAGCCTCAACGAACAGACCGGCGCGCCGCCGGCCAGCCTGGCACTGGACTGGATCTTCGGCCTGCAGAACGTCGACATCGAGGACAAGGACGACTGGGCGCAGATCGACGCCGAGTACTTCATCGACAAAGGCGTGGTCAGCTCGCTGCAGTTCGGCGTGCGCGCGGCCAATCACGACCGCGAGTCTTCGCAAGTGGTCAGCCAGGGCCCGAACTGGGGCTACGACCCCTTCACCAACTTCCCGCAAGGCGGCTACGCCAACTATCCGGGTGACTACGGCAGCGAATTGGGCGGCGGGGCATTCCCGCGTGACCTCTGGTACTACACCGCCGCGCAGATGGCCGCATGGAACGCGGTCGGCGCCAACCGTGATCCCGAAGGCCGCCGTTATCCGGGCTACGAGTTCACGCTGGAAGAAAAGACCAGCGCGGCCTACGCCCAGCTCAACTTCGAGGGTGACCGCTGGAACGGCAACGTCGGCCTGCGCTATGTGCGCACTTCGGAAGACGTTCTCAACTACGTACTGCTGCAGAACGTCGGCAGTCCGATCAGCGGCTGGCCGCTTCCGATCCTGACAACGCCGCCGACCGGCTCGATCGACAGCGCTTGGGGCTGGTGGGCACCGATTGCCACCGAGAACGACTACAGCGACGTGCTGCCCAGCGCGAACTTCAAGTTCGACCTGACCGACAACCTGGTCGCGCGTGTGGCGGCATCGAAGACGATGACCCGCCCCGACTACTCGGCGCTCGCCGGCGCACTCAACCTGTCTCCGCCGGGCACCCCCACGGACGTCGGCGGCGGCAGCGCCAGCAACCCGAACCTGAAGCCGGTCCGCGCAACCAATTTCGACACGTCGCTGGAGTGGTACTACGCGCCGCGCGCAATGCTGTCGGCCAGCCTGTTCTACATGGACCTGACCAGCTATGTCAGCCAGGGCGTCGTGGAAATGCAGGCCCCGACCTTCAACGCAACCTATCCCACCGGCTTCATCGGCAACTATCTGGTTACCGTGCCGGTCAATTCTTCGGCCAAGGCGAAGGGCGTGGAACTGGCGGTGGAGCAGCCATTTGGCGAAAACTTCGGTATCAGCGCCAATTACACCTACACCGATGCCGAGGATGACAATGGCGGACCGGTGGTCGGCGCTTCGCGCGATGTGTACAACGTGGTCGGCTACTTCGAGAACGACCATTTCAGCGCTCGCGTTGCTTACAACTACCGCTCGCACTTCTTCAGCGGCTTGGATCGCTCCACTGCATTCAGCCAGGACGATACGCAATCGGTGTCGGCATCGCTGGGCTGGAACATCAACGATACCTTCAGCGTGTCTCTCGACGGCATGAACTTGAGCAACGAGACGCTGAAGTATTACGCACTGAACAAGGACCAGCCGCGCGGCATCTATTACAACGGCCGCCAGTACTACCTGACTTTCCGCGCGAAATTCTGATCCTTTCCGAATGCATGCGGCAACTGCTACCCCACGGGTCCGGACTTGTCCGGGCCCGTGTTGCTTTGACCTCTACACGCTGCATGCATCATCTTTGACGCCCTGCGCCACGAACCGGGACAACACATGAAGCCTTCGCCTGTTTTTCGCTGCCTCCTCGTTTTGCTGTTGGCCACGCAGCTACCGCTGGCGGCATGCAAGCCAGCAACCAGCGACACCGCCGCCGCGCCGATCAAGCCTGCGCTGATCCCCGCACCGGTGTCGATGCAGGTCAATCCGGGCAGTTATCGTCTTGATGCCAACGCCGTACTCAATGCCGATGGCGATGCCGCGATGCGCGTTGCCGAACGCTTCAACGAGTTCCTCGTCCTGTCCGGGCGCAAGCCACTGGAAATCATCGAATCCCATGCCGAACGCTCACCAGCCCGCCATGCGATTCATTTTGGAATGACACCAACTGACGGCGTACCCGCAGAAGGCTACGCGCTGGATGTGAAATCTGATGGCATCACGGTGCAGGCAAGCGACGAACGCGGCCTGTTCTACGGCGCGGTCACGCTGTGGCAATTGCTGACGCAAGACGAAGGCGCAAGCGTCGCACTGCCGTCGCTGCACGTCACCGATGCACCGCGTTTTGGTTGGCGCGGATTGATGCTGGATTCGGCACGGCATTTCTGGAGCGTCGATGAGGTCAAGCAGCTGCTCGACCAGATGGCGCTGCACAAGCTCAACGTCTTCCATTGGCACCTGACCGACGACCAGGGCTGGCGCATCGAGATCAAGAAATATCCGAAGCTGGTCGAGGTCGGAAGTTGCCGCATCCCCGCCAGTGCGGATCCGACGGAAAAGCCCGCGCCATATTGCGGTCATTACACCCAGGAACAGATCCGCGACGTGGTCGCCTATGCCGCCGCGCGCCACATCACCGTGGTACCGGAATTCGACGTGCCCGGCCACGCCACCGCCGCGATTGCCGCGTATCCCGAACTGGGCGTCGATGGCTTCCCCACGCCAGCGGTCGGCAACGAATGGGGCGTCTATGCCAACCTCTTCAACACCGACGAAAGCACCTACCAGTTCATCGAGGACGTGTTCACCGAGATGATCGACCTGTTCCCAGGCACCTATGTGCACATCGGCGGCGACGAAGCGATCAAGGACCAGTGGGAGGCTTCAACGCGCGTGCAGCAGCACATGAAGGCGGCCGGCGCGAAGAACGAAATGGCGATGCAGAGCGTGTTGAATGCACGGCTGGAAAAATTCCTCGCTGCACACGGCAAGCGCCTGCTCGGCTGGGATGAAATCCTCGAAGGCCCGTTGCCGGCTTCGGCCACGGTGATGTCGTGGCGCGGCATCGAAGGCGGCATCAATGCCGCCAACAAGGGCCATGACGTGGTGATGTCGCCCTCGCCGATGCTGTATTTCGATCATCCGCTGACTGCCGCGTTTCATGACGCACCCGGCCAGCCGAATCCGGTCACGCTGCAGGACGTGTATGACTTCGAGCCGGTGCCGGCCGTGCTGTCGGCGGAAAAGCAGGCGCACATCCTCGGCGTGCAGGCCAACGTGTGGACCGAACACCGGCGCACTTATGCCGGCGTGCAGAACATGGTGTTTCCGCGCCTGGCCGCGCTGGCCGAAGTGGGCTGGTCGCCGGCCGCGAACAAGAACTACGACGACTTCATGACGCGCTTGCCGGTGCAGTTGCAACGCTATGAAGCGACCGGCATTGCCTACGCCAGAACGCCGTTCGAACCGCTGCCGGTGGCCGGTGATACCGAGCGCAACAATGCGGAACTGGAAGACTGCAACGGCGGCGCTCGCTGGCGGCTCGAAGACGACGGTCCGCGCGAGGGCGAACGCGCGATTTTCGCGGTAAACCTGTTCAAGCCGTGCTGGGCGTGGAGGCAGGCCGACCTGGGCAAGACCAGCAACATCGAAATGCGCGTCGGCCGCATCCCGTACAACTTCCAACTGGCGCACGAGGAAAAGCACCGCAAGTTCGAATCGGCAAAAACCGCGCACGGCGAACTGGCGATCCGCGCCGGCTGCGAAGGTGAAACCTTGGCCAACGTGCCGATGCCGGTACAGCCCGATGCCGATGGCTTCGTGACCTTGAAGGCGGCGCTACAAGAATCGAAACCGGCGACAGCGGACCTGTGCATCTATTTCACCGGCGATACGCGGCCAGCGATGTGGGTGCTGGACAAGATCACGCTGGCGGAGTGAGTTTCTTCGCTCGTCATTCCCGCGAAGGCGGGAATCGCTCCTGCCGTTGCTTTTGATTTCTCGAAACGCAACGGCAAGAGCAAGAGCGATTCCCGCCTTCGCGGGAATGACGAGCGAATTTCACGGATACAACAAATGTCGCCGTCGCACTTCCTCGAACTGCTGCAACTCCGGCAACCATCGCGTCTCCATCGCCTCCAGCGAATCGCCACGCTCGATCGCCTCGCGAATCCACGCATTGCCGGCCAGCTTGTCGAAGAAGCCCGGCGATGCCCCCGGCATGTCGGACTGGAAACGGAATTGCTGCGGATACAGGTCGTGCAAGGTCTTCACCACCGCCAAGCCGGTGCGGAACGATGGGTAGGCATCGCGATCCAGCACGTGAACCTGCACGCCGCCGCACAACTTGCCCGTGTGCTTGGAGAAACTCGGCGTGAACCACGTCGGCCGGAAGCGCACGCCGGGCAAGTTCAAGGCATTGAGCCTGTCGGCCAGCACGCGCGCATCGACAAACGGCGCGCCAACGATCTCGAACGGCCGCGTGGTGCCGCGTCCTTCGGAAACATTGGTGCCCTCCAGCAGCGCCGTGCCCGGATACACCAGCGCGGTGTCGGGCGTGGGCATGTTCGGCGACGGCGGCACCCACGGCAGCGCGCCACCGGGTTCGGCATCGCCACGCTGCCAGCCGTGCATCTTCACGACGGTCAACTGCGCACCGATACCGAATTCCTCGTTGAACAAGCGCGCCAGCTCGCCGATGGTCAGGCCATGGCGCACGGGAATCGCGAACATGCCGACGAAGGACGCGAACGCCGGTTCCAGCACCGGACCTTCGACCTTGTCGCCACCGATGGGATTCGGCCGGTCCAGCACCCACACCGGGATGCTGTTCTTCTTCGCCGCACGCAGCAGATTGGCCAGCGTGTAGGGATAAGTGTAATAGCGCGTGCCGACGTCCTGTATGTCGAACAGCAGCAGGTCGATGCCGCGCAGCATCTCTGCGGTCGGCTCGCGGTGTTCGCCATACAGGCTGTGCACCGGCAAACCAGTCGCCGCATCGCGCGACGAATCCACGTGATCGCCCGCCTGCACGTCGCCGCGCACGCCGTGCTCCGGGCCGAACAAGGCCACCAGCTGCAAATCCTTGCGTGCCGCCAGCAAATCGACATCGCTGCGCAACTGCCGATCCACGCCGGTCATGTTGGTGACCAGGCCGATGTGCTTGCCTTTCAACTCACTGGCGCGCTCCTGCAGCAGGACTTCGATGCCGGGTTGCAGTGCAGCATGCGATGGTTCGGTGGCGTGCAGTTGTGTCGCTATGGACAATGCACACAACAGAATCGCTGGTTTCAATTGCGGCATGCGCCTCACTCCCACGGTTTGACGCGCAAACCATACCCGATAGTCGGATAATCCACCTCAACACGACCGGAGCCAGCAAACCGCATGCGCCCACTCGCGCCGTTGATCTTCTGTCTGTCGCTGCTGGCCAGTCCGGCCCGGGCCGCCGATGCACCCATTGTGCCGTCGCTGATCCCGTTGCCGGCGTCGATGCAGACCAGCAACGGCAGCTTCACCGTCGATGCCGACACCGCCGTCCACGCCGATGGCGAAATCGAACGCCGCGTGGCCGAGCGCTTCAACGGATTCCTGGCGCTGGCGAAGAAAGCGCCGCTGCCGCTGTCGCCTGTTGGCCGCATCCGCCTGAAGATCATCCAGACCTTTGCGCCCGCGCCGGAAAGCTATTCACTGGACATCACCGCCGATGGCATCGAGATCCAGGCCAGCGACGAAGCCGGCCTGCTGTATGGCGCGATCACCCTGTGGCAATTGCTGACGCAAACCGACGATGCACGCGTTGTCTTGCCGGCGTTGCACATCCACGATGCACCGCGCTTCCACTGGCGTGGCTACATGCTCGATTCGGCGCGGCATTTCCAGAGCGTCGAACAGGTAAAGAAGCTGCTCGACACGATGGCGCTGCACAAGCTCAACGTCTTCCACTGGCACCTGACCGACGACCAGGGCTGGCGCATCGAAATCTGGAAACATCCAAAACTGACCGAAATCGGCGGCTGCCGCATCCCCGTCGGCGATGCCGGTATCGATGCCGCCACCGGCAAGCCGAAGCCGTATTGCGGCTTCTACACGCAGGACGACATCCGCGAAGTCGTCGCCTACGCCGCCGCCCGCCACATCAGCGTGGTGCCGGAAATCGACCTGCCCGGCCACGCCACCGCCGCGATTGCCGCGTATCCAAGGCTGGGCACCGAAGGCAAGGCCATCCCGGTGTCGCCAGGTCGCGGCATCCACACCAACCTGTTCAACGTTGAAGACGCGACTTTCGATTTCCTTGATGACGTATTCGCCGAAGTGGCGCAGTTGTTCCCTGGCCGATACATTCATGTCGGCGGCGACGAAGCGCTCAAGGACCAGTGGAAAGCCTCGCCGAAAGTGCAGGCAAGGATGCGCGAACTCGGCCTGAAGGACGAAGCCGCACTGCAAAGCTGGTTCATCCATCGGCTGGAAACCATCCTGCACGCGCACGGCAAGCGACTGCTCGGCTGGGATGAAATCCTCGAAGGCGGCCTTGCGCCGGATGTCACGGTGATGTCGTGGCGCGGCATTGAAAGCGGCATCGAAGCGGCGAAACAAGGCCACGACGTGGTGATGTCGCCGACCACCGACCTGTACCTGGATTACCTGCAAACCGATTCGCCGAACGAACCGGCTGGCCGGCCCAGGCCGCGCTTGATTCCGCTGGAAAAGTTCTACGCCTTCGAGCCAGTGCCCGATGCGCTGGATGCTGCGCAGCGCAAGCACATCCTCGGCCTGCAGGCCAACATGTGGACCACCGACGACGTGCGTTTCTCGGCAGTGGAGCACAACAGCTTCCCGCGATTGCTGGCCGTGGCTGAAACCGGTTGGACGCCGAAGGACAAGAAAAACTATCTGGATTTCCTGGATCGCTTGCCGGCGTGGAATGAGCGCTACGCAAAACTTGGTGTGAATTCCGCACGCACGCCGTTCGAAGTGTTGCTGGACATCGAGCCGGGTGCTTCAACCAACGAGGCGAACATCAGCTTGCGCAATCCGCTGGGTTACGTCGTGCATTACACGCTGGATGGCAGCGAACCCACGCGCGATTCGCCGCTGTATCAAGCGCCCGTGGTCAAGGATGCCGATCACCAACCGTTGGCGCTACATGTTTCGCTGCCCATCACCGTCAAGGCCGTCGCGACTTACAGCGATGGCCAGCCGCTGCAACGCGCAGACACATTCCACCTTACCGCCGCCAGCCTGCTGAGCCGCAGCGATGAACAACTGCAAACCTGCACCGCCAGTGGCCCGGTACTGCGCATGCAGGACGACACCGACGTGAACGGCGAACGCGCCCTGTTCAACGTCGCAATCCTGCAGCCATGCTGGCAATGGGTCGATGCGCCGCTGCAAGGCATCACCGGCATCGAAGTTCGCGCCGGTCGCCTGCCCTATGCGATCAATCAGAGTGCGGAGGAAAACGCCGCACGCAAGTTCCTGCCCGCGCAAAGCGCGCATGGCGAACTCGACGTGCGCGCCGGCACTTGCGAAGGCGAAACTCTTGCGAGTGTTCCATTGCCGGCACAGCCCGATGCCGATGGCTTCATTACCATACACGCGCCCTTGCTGCGCAAACTCGACGGCAAGCAAACCTTGTGCATCCGCTTCAGCGGCGATTTCCGCCCGCAGATGTGGGTGCTGGATCGCATCACCCTTTCGCCCGATCAATGAATCAAGGAACCACCATGTCACGCATCCGCAAACGCAAGCTCGCCTTCTCCGTGCTGTTGTTCGCTGGCCTCACTGCCCACGCGCAGGCACGCCAGGCCGCACAGGACGATGTGCTGAAACTGCTCGGCATCACCCCGTCCGAGCAATCGCGGGATTACGTCGCCAACAAGACCCAGTTCCAGTTGCACACGTTGCTGACCGAGCAGCGCCATCCGCAGACGATGGACCTGAGCCGGCGCATTGCCGGCGACACCACGGCGGGCCTGCAGGCCTTGTTCGCAGTGGATCGCGATGTGGCCGCCACGATGAATGCAGTCGCCGATGACCCGGCGCGTTTGCAGAAACTGCAAGCCGCATCAGCGGCAATGCAGGACGCGCTGCGCAGCGGCCATCGCGTGTATTTCTACGGCACCGGCTCCACTGGCAGGCTGGCCGAAACTCTGGAAAGCGGCCTGTATCGTCCGTTTTGGCAGCGTATTTCGCAAAACGCGATGATCTGGAAGAAAGTGCAGAAGGCTTATCCTGGCATCGAGAGCCGCGTGCGCGGCGAAATCACCGGCGGCGACCGCGCCCTGGTTTCTTCGCTGGAAGGCTTCGAAGACCTGCAACTGATCGGCAAGCTGCAACTGCACGACAACGGCATCGCGAAGGACGATGCCGTGTTCGCGGTGACCGAAGGCGGCGAAACCTCGGCCGTGATCGGTACTGCCAAGGAAGGCGCGGTGGTCAACGGCAACAACCCGGTGAAAACCTGGTTCGTTTACAACAACCCCGATGCCGTGCTGCTGCCATTCGAGCGCAGCCGCGAAGTGATCGAACATGCCGGCATCAGCAAGATCATGCTCGCCACCGGGCCGCAATCAATCACCGGCTCCACCCGCATGCAAGCCACCACCACCAGCCTGTACGCGTTGGGCGTGGCAATGGAAGACGCGCTGTACGCCTTGCTGAAGCCGGTGCTGTCGGCGAAGGAACTGGCCGCGCTGGGCTTCGACGAAAGCGCCACGCTGGCGTCGCGCCTGCGCGATTTTTCCACGCTGCAACAAAGCATCGCCGCCACCGCGCCGCAACTGGCCACGTGGACCGACAACGAATCCTCGACTTATGCCAACGGCCGCCGCAGCACCTACCTGGCGCAGCGCGCAATGATGGCGGTGTTCGTGGACGTGACCGAACGCTCGCCGACCTTCCGCCTCGCGCCGCTGGACCGCGTGGATACGTCCGAACGCAAATCCTGGATACAGGTGTGGGCACCGGCGAACACGCCCGATGGCGCGTGGAACGCACTTCTGCATCGGCCCTTCCATGGCCTGGATCCGGCGCTGTATGCGCAGCCTTTCGATACGGAAATCACCGATACGTGGCTGCACGCCGCCGCGCAACGCAGTCTGGCCAATGCCGGCGCGGAACAGCAACGCCTGTACGACTTGTCGTTCTCGCAGAATAACCGCGACCGCTTCGGCCCGGCGGCTGGCGACACCGGTGCGATGATCCTGCTGGGCGATGAATCACCACAGATCGGCGAAGCCTGGCTGCGTGCCTTCGTTGAACGCGGCATCGCGCCGCTGGTCATTCACGTCGGCAATGCACCGCTGCCGGCCGCATCGGTGCAAGCCGCACGTGCTGCTTCACCGCAAACCACGGTGCTCGACTTCACCGTGCCCTTCGCCCATGACCCGCTGCAGGTGAGCCAGACCTTGGGCCTGAAGATGCTGCTCAACGCGCATTCCACCGGCATCATGGCCAAGTTGGGCCGTGTGGTCGGCAACACCATGACCGCGGTGCAGCCGAGCAACCTGAAGTTGTACGGTCGCGCCACCTTCCTGCTGCAATCGCAGGTCAACGGCGTGCTGGCGAGCAAGAAATGGCAAGCGGCGAATGGCGCGCGCACGCCGCTGGATTACGCGCGGACCAATGCCGTGCTGTTCGACGCCATCGACTGGCGTCGCGCCCAGGGCGAACGCCCGACCGCGCCGGAAGTGGAACTGGGCATCGTCCGCGTGCTGGAAAGCCTGCGCGGCAAGCGCGCCATCTCGTGGGATGATGCCAATGCGCTGTTGCAGCGACAGAAGCTGGATGCGTATCTGGCGGCTTACGACAATTGATGCATGAAGTCGCTCCTTCTTTTGGAGGAGCGACGCAAGTCGCGACTTGCGTTGCTCCTACGAATTCGTATCGCGGCGACCATCCAGCCGCAGCAGCAGATCGCGCAACGGCGTCAGCACGGTGGCCATGCCCAGGGCAACGCCAACTGCATCGGCGAGGAAATCAAACGGATCAGACGCGCGGTCGGCGGTGAACGCGCCTTGCGCCCATTCGATGCCGATGCCGAGCAGCAGCAGGCCGATTGCAACGAACATCAACGCACGCCGCGTTGCATACAACTGCACGGCGCTGGCCGACAGTGCGAAGAATGCCAGTATGTGTTCGACCTTGTCGCCGCCATGCGGCACCCTTGGCAGGTTGGGCGAGGGCATCAGGCAGGCAGCGACCACGAAAGCCACCGCCAGCCACCACAGGCACAGCCAGAATCTCGGATGGCGCAACGGCTTGAGCATCGACGCGCTCACAAGCGCCAACTCAAATCGCCGGAAAGAAACGCCGCACCAAATTCCACATCGCGCTGGAAGCCGATGACCTGGAAACGTTCGCCCATTTCGGTGGGCAGGGTCAGCTTCTTCGCTTCGTTGGCGAATTTCAGCGACAGCACCGCGTCGTTGCGCGCGTCGACTTCCTGCAGGCGATCAGCCAAGCCGTTGCCAAGCAGGAAGCCGGCCTGCGTGCAGTAACCGGCCAACTCGAAGCCCGCACCGGTACCGGCTTCGGCCAGTGCGGTGAAATCCACCGATGCGGTGATGTCCTGCAAACCCGGCCAGACATGAACATCGTTGTGGATGCGGTGGCGATAGAACGCGCGCAAGGTACCGTTGTCGCGCTCGGGCAGATAGTATTCGCCGCGCGGATAGCCGTAGTCGATGAACAACATCGCGCCACTTTGCAGGCCGCCTATCACCGCCTGCAACCAGTACGGCAGCTGCGGCAGCAATTCGGAGCGATAGCCATCGGGGAAAGTTCGCTTCACGTCGCGCTCGACGTGGCGCACCGCAGCTGCCAGTAGCGCATCGGCGGGGCGATCATGGCGGATGAAGCGGCCTTCGCCATCCAGCGCGACGCCCTCTTCGAACACTTCGCCATCACGAATGACGAAACGCGGCGTCGGTAGCGCGTCGATCACCTCGTTGGCGAACAACACGCCGCTCCACTTTTCCTCCAGCGGTGCGTCCAGCCACTCCACGCAGTCGAACACCAGCGGCGTGAGGTGCGTGCGCAGGCGTTCGCGCTGGCGTTCGCGCAGGTCGGCCGAAGGCTCCAGGATCGCGTAACGCGCCGGCATCGCATCCAGTTGCAGCAGGCGCTTGAGCACGGTTTCGGCGAAGGCGCCGCTGCCGCCACCGATTTCGAGGAATTGCGCTTCCGGCCCGAGTTGCCGCAACACCGGCGCGACCGCTTCGGCCACGCAGGCGGCGAACAGCGGGCCGAGTTCCGGCGCGGTGACGAAATCACCGGCCTCGCCGAACTTCGCACTGCCGGCGCTGTAGTAACCCAGGCCCGGTGTGTACAGGCAGCGTTCCATGAAGCGCGAGAACGGGATGCTGCCCAGCCCGGCGATTTCCTCGCGCAGGCTGGCGGCCAGCCGCGCGCTGTGTTCCAGCGCATCGGCATCAGGGGTCGGCAGGTCGAAGGGGGTGTTCATTCGAGCAATTCGACCACGTCCGGGTGCAGCGCGGCGAGCCCCTGGTCGAAAGTCGCCAGCTTGCCGCCATGCTTGCGTGCCAAGGTTGCCAGATAGGCGTCGGTGACTTGCTTGTGGCCGAGTACGCCTTGCCAGTCCACCTGCAGGTAATCGAAATCGTCCGGCCAGAAGCGATGGCGCGGATGTTCGATCAAGGCGCGCAGCATCTGCACGGCGGCCGGCATGTCGGGTACGGCGTTGAAGACCCGCAACAATCGGAGCAGGGTGCCTTGGGTGATCGGGCACGTGGCGAACGGTGCCGTCAGCGTCGAAAACCAGTCCTCGGCAATCCGGTGATGGACATGCCGGGCATCGAACAAGGCCACCAGCACATTGCCATCCAGCAACACGGTGTGCCCGTGCGTTGCACTCACGGCTCGTCTTCCAACGCCTTCACGTCTTCTTCGGTGATCGGGCGTGACGAGCGCACCACCGGCAAGCCGGTTTTGGGGCTGATGGTGTAGTAGCTGGGTCGAGGCTCGGCAATGCGGTGGATGTTGGGTGCCTCCAACCCGTTGCGCATCAACTCCGCCACGATCTGGCCCAGGCTGCGCTTTTCATGGCGCGCCAGACTGGTGGCGATGCGGTGCAGGTCTTCGGGCAGGTCGATGGTGGTACGCATACGCACATCATGATGCGAACGCATCATGATGTCAAACCGGTACCGGAGTCGATGGGCCCGGCTTAGCCTGGAAAAAACCCCTCGGCAATTGCGCCGTGCAGCTTGCCCAGTTCCAGCTGGATGCGATCCATGAACGGGGCGGGGTTCTTCGCCACCAGCGCAGCCGGGTCGGCCTTGCGGATCAGTTCGACGGTCTTGTTCAGTTGTTTGCGCACCGGCGGGCGGGTGGGCATGCCGGGCAGGGCTTGCTGGGCGCGTTCCAGGCAGAACAGCACGCTGCGCGGGAATTCCTCGTTCTGCAGCAGGAAGCGCAGCGCCAGTTCCGGGTTGACCCGCTGGCGGATGTGGCGGCGGAACATCTGGTAGGCGGCCAGTGATTTCAGCACTGCCGCCCATTGCAGGTTCTGGAAGGTTTCCAGGTCGTCCGGGCTGCGCGGGGTGACCAGGCCGGACGCGCCAGCATCGATGATGCGGGTGGTCATGTCGGCCTGTTCCAGCGCGGTGCCCAGGCGCAGGAAGCGGTAGCCGATGTCGCGGCTGACATTCGCCGACAGCAGGCCGGAAACTTTCAGGCAGCCATCGATCATGCGGCCCAGGAAGTCGATGCGATAGCGGCGGCCCAGGCAGCGTTCGCCGTTTTCGTCGATGTCCAGGTGCAGGTCGTTGACCGCTTCCCACACTTCCGCCGGCAAGGTGTCGCGGATGCCGCGCAGGATTTCGCGGGCGGCATTGATCGAGCTGCGCAACGACGAGGCATTGCGCTCGTCCAGCAGCAGGAAACGCACCACTTCGACATCGGCAAGATCGTCGCCGGCTTGCGGATAGCACTCGACGAAGGTTTCGCCGGCACCGACGGTGTCGATCATCGGCCGCCATGCGAAGCGCGCGCTGCGCGGCAGGTCCAGTTGCAACTGGCTGCCCACGCCGACCAGGCGCGCGGTGTTCTCGGCGCGACGCACGTAGCGGCTGAACCAGTAAAGATTGTCGGCAACGCGGGAAAGCATCAGGCGTTTCCTCCCCGGCTTTCATCCGGTGCGTCGTCGGATTCATCGACCACCCAGGTGTCCTTGGCGCCACCACCCTGTGAGGAATTGACCACCAACGAGCCTTTCACCATCGCCACGCGGGTCAGGCCGCCAGTGGTGACGTAGGTGTCCTTGCGCGACAGGATGAACGGGCGCAGGTCGATGTGACGGGGCGAGGGGCCTTCGCCGTCGAGGATCGGCGCAGTGGAAAGCGCCAGCGTCGGTTGTGCCATGTAGTTGCGTGGATTCTTTTCGATCAGGCCACGGAACTTCTCGCGTTCCTTCTTGCTGGCACGCGGGCCGATCAGCATGCCGTAGCCGCCGGACTCGTTGGCTGGCTTCACCACCAGCTTGTCGAGGTTGGCCAGCACGTGTTCGCGATCCTTCTTGTTGTGGCACAGGAAGCTGGGCACGTTGGGCAGGATCGCGTCTTCGCCTAGGTAGTACTTGATCATTTTCGGCACGTAGGCGAACACCACCTTGTCGTCGGCCACGCCCGCGCCGGGTGCGTTGGCCAGCGCCACCTTGCCGGCGCGCCAGCTGCGCAGCAGGCCGGCCGCGCCCAGCACCGAATCCGGGTGGAAGGCTTCCGGATCCAGGAACATGTCATCCACGCGCCGGTAGATCACGTCAACGCGCTGCGGTCCATACACGGTGCGCATGTAGGTGCAGTCGTCGTCATCGACGAACAGGTCGCTGCCTTCGACCAGTTCGATGCCCATCGCCTGCGCCAGATAGGCGTGTTCGAAATAGGCGCTGTTGAAAATGCCCGGCGTCAGCAATGCAATCGTCGGCGTATCGCCGGGGCGCGGCGACAGCGCGGCCAGAGTGTCGTAGAGCTGCGACGGGTATTCGTCCACCGGCAGGATCGAGCTGGTCTCGAACAATTCCGGGAACACGCGCTTGGCCACCATGCGGTTTTCCAGCATGTAACTGACGCCGGAAGGAATCCGCAGGTTGTCCTCCAGCGCGTACAAGGTGCCGTCGCCGTCGCGCACCAGGTCGCTGCCGCAGATGTGTGCCCACACGCCCAACGGTGGCTTCATGCCCACGCATTGCGGGCGGAAGTTGACCGAATCCTTCAGCAGCATCGCCGGGAACACCTTGTCCTTGACGATCTGCTGCTTGCCGTAGATGTCGCCGATGAACAGGTTCAGCGCCTTCATGCGCTGCTTCAGCCCGGCTTCGGTGCGCTGCCATTCGGTCAGCGGGATGACGCGCGGGATCAGGTCGAACGGCAGGGTGCGGTCAACGTTCTTGCCGTCCGAATACACGGTGAAGGTGATGCCCTGCATGCGCGCGACCAAGTCGGCGGCGGCCTGGCGTTCGGCGATTTCGCGGCCAGACAGCCCGGCCAGGTATTCGACCAGTCGCCTTGCGGCCGGGCGCGGCTGGCCATCGGCCTGGATCAGCTCGTCGTGCGTGGTGGTGCGGTACTTCGACCAGTCCATCCTGTCCCTTGCTTTGCACGCGCATGGCGCTGTGCTGGCGCGTGCTTCCACCGCAAAATGCACGCAAGTGCGGGGTTCCGTCAAGCGTGTCCGCGCATGCACCAAAGCGGTGCCGCCGCGCACCGGCGATGCGCGACAATGCCGGCATTGTCGCCACGGAGGATGCACATGGCTGGAACACTTCGCGTCGCACTCATTACCGGCGCGGCCCGCCGCATCGGCGCGGCCATCGCCCGCCGCCTGCATGCGGACGGCTACGCGCTGGCCCTGCATTACCGCAACTCGGAAGCAGAAGCCCACGCGCTGGCCGCCGAACTGGAAGCCGTGCGCCCGCACAGCACCTTGCTGCTGCCGGCCGACCTGCGCGAATTCGACCGTCTGCCGGAAATCGTGGCCAGGACCGTCGGCCACTACGGCCGGCTCGATGCGCTGGTCAACAATGCGTCGAGCTACTACGCCACCCCGTTCGGCCAAGCCACGCCGCAGCAATGGGACGACCTGTTCGCCAGCAATGCGCGCGCACCGTTCTTCCTGTCGCAGGCGGCCGCACCGCATTTGCGGGCCAGCGGCGGGGCGATCGTCAGCATTGCCGACATCTATGCCGAACGTCCTTTGCCGAACCACCCGATCTACAGCATGGCCAAGGCCGCGCTGGTGATGATGACCCAATCACTGGCGCGCGAACTCGGCCCCGAGGTGCGCGTCAACGCGGTCGCGCCGGGCAACATCCTGTGGTCGGAGAACGCGGAAAAAGCCGAAACTCCGCAATTGTTGGCGCAGCGCGTGCCCTTGCAACGACAAGGCAGGCCGGAGGAAATCGCCTCGGCGGTGAGTTGGCTGCTGGATGGCAACGATTACGTCACCGGGCAGATTCTGGCCGTCGATGGCGGCAGGTCGGTGTTCGTGTGATTTTTTGCTCGTCATTCCCGCCTTCGCGGGAATGACGAACATGCATTAGCGTGTTCGTCGGAGCAAAAACAGCCCATCAACTCCGCACGACCTTGGCAACCAGTTCGCGGAACAGGGCATGGTCCAGCTTCGCCGGGTCTTCCCACAACGAAGCGCCGTGCGAGTCGCGTTCGCCGACCAGGTCGATATCGATGATGCACGGCGCATCTTCGTTGGTGCGGCCCAGCCGGGATTCTAGCGACTTCAGCCACGGCGCGAACTCGCCGCGCGGCAAGGCGCTGGAAAACAGCAGGGCCTGGTTGACGTATTGATGCCCATCACCGGGCACCACGCTGGGCGCATGGACCACGCCAGAACGGGCCAGGATGCGGCCGTGCTGCTTCAAGCCATCGCGCGCGCGGCGCAGGCGCGCTTCCTCGCCGGTGCCGCTGCCCAGCAACAATACATAGCGATGCTCGCCGGCCTGTCCGCTCATTCGCGCCGCCTTTCGATGCGCACGCCAACGCTGCGCGCGGCCGGCACCGCGCCGGGCTTGGTCACGCGCAGCGACAGGGTTTCGATGGGGAAGCGTTGCAGCAATTCGGCGGCAATGCATTCGGCCAGCGCTTCGACCAGTTGGAACTTCGACGCTGCGCAGATCGCGGTGATGGCATCGGCCACCTGCGCGTAGTCGATGGTATCGACCAGCGCATCGCTGCGGCCGGCCTTGCGGTTGTCGCAACCCATTTCCACGTCGAAGCGCAGCTTCTGCGGCGCATGGCGCTCGAAATCGTAAACGCCGATCAGGGCGTTGGCTTCCAAAGCTTCGATGAAAACGGTGTCCATTTGACGGGAGACGGGAGACGGGAGACGGGAGACGGGAGACGGGAGAGCGTAACCGCTTTTGCTCGTCATTCCCGCGAAGGCGGGAATCCAGTGACTTTCGTTTCAATTGCCGCAACCTTCACGGAAGGCAAAGTCGCTGGATTCCCGCCTTCGCGGGAATGACGGCGATATGAAGAAGGCTCCGGATCACACCGCCGGCAGCAAGGCCATGTCCCAGCGCGGGGTCACCTTCACCTGCGCGTCGTCGTGCTGGCCGGCTTCCAGCCGCAACGCGCCGGCGAAGGCGATCATCGCGCCGTTGTCGGTGCACAGCGCCGGGCGTGGGAAGCAGACGCGGCCACCGCGCTTTTCCGCTGATGCGTGCAGTTTTTCGCGCAGGCGCTGGTTCGCGCCGACGCCGCCAGCCACGATCAGGGTCTCACAGCCGGCTGCATCGAGTGCGCGTTCGCATTTGATCGCCAGGGTATCGACCACCGCGTCCTCGAAGCCGCGGGCGATGTCGGCGCGGGTCTGTTTGCTTTGGTCGCTGTCGCGCCAGGCCAGCAGCACCTGGGTTTTCAGGCCGCTGAAGCTGAAATCCAGGCCGGGGCGGTCGGTCATCGGCCGGGCGAATTTGTACCTGCCGGGCGTGCCTTGTTCGGCCAGTTTGGCCAGTTGCGGACCGCCGGGATACGGCAGGCCCATCAGCTTGGCGGTCTTGTCGAAGGCTTCGCCGGCGGCATCGTCGAGGGTTTCGCCGAGCAGGCGGTACTGGCCGATGGCATCGACCGCGACCAGCTGGGTGTGCCCGCCGGAAACCAGCAAGGCCACGAACGGCGGCTGCGGCGCGTCGTTTTCGATCAGCGGGGCCAGCAGGTGGCCTTCCATGTGGTGCACGCCGATGGCCGGCAGGTCCAGCGCCCAGGCCAGCGCGCGCGCGGCGGCGGCACCGACCAGCAGCGCGCCGACCAGGCCGGGGCCGGCGGTATAGGCCACGCCATCCAGCTCGGCAATGGAAATCCCTGCTTCATCAAGGGTTTGCCGCACCAGCGGCAGCAGCTTGCGGACATGGTCGCGGCTGGCCAGCTCCGGCACCACGCCGCCGTATTCGGCGTGCAGGGCGATTTGCGAATAGACCGCATGGGCCAGCAGGCCGTCCGCGCCGGTCCGCGCCGTGTCATACACGGCGACGCCGGTTTCGTCGCAGGAAGTTTCGATGCCAAGGACGCGCATGCCGCCAGACCGCTCAAATGATGGGGAGCCCGACTTGCATCCGGGCAGGGAAGGTCATTATAATGCGCGGCTCTCCCGGCCACCGCCGGGTTTTCATCCCCAGAGATTCCAAGATGCCCAGCGTCAAAGTTCGCGAAAACGAGCCTTTCGAGTTTGCCCTGCGCCGCTTCAAGCGCACCTGCGAAAAGGCCGGTGTACTGGCCGAAACCCGCAAGCGCGAGTTCTACGAGAAGCCGACCCAGGAACGCAAGCGCAAGGCCGCCGCCGCGGTGAAGCGCCAGCTGCGCCGCAGCTCGCGCGACGTCACCAAGCGCCAGCGCCTGTACTGATCCGGCACGCCCGCGCACGGCGCGGCGTCCGCTTCAATGCTGCGAATCGAAGCCGACCACGCGCCAGCGGGTCGGCTTTTTGTGTTTCCCGAAATCCCTTTGGAGTTACCGCCATGAGCCTGAAACAACAACTCACCGACGACATGAAGGCCGCGATGAAGGCCGGCGACAAGGAAAAGCTCGCCACCATCCGCCTGATCAACGCCGCGCTGAAGCAGCGTGAGGTCGATGAACGCATCGAGATCAACGACGCCATCGTCTTGGCCGTGCTGGAAAAGATGGTCAAGCAGCGCAAGGATTCGATTTCGCAATACGAATCCGCCGGTCGCGAAGACCTGGCCGCAGTGGAGCGCGCCGAGCTGGTGGTGATCGACGGCTACCTGCCGGCCAAGCTGGGCGAGGCCGAAATCCAGGCCGCGATCAATGCCGCCATCGCCAGCACTGGCGCGGCCTCGGCCGCCGACATGGGCAAGTTGATGGCCGTGCTGAAACCGCAACTGGCAGGCCAGGCCGACATGGGCCTGGTGTCGGCGCTGGTGAAGAAGAAGCTGGCTGGTTGAGCTGCGTTGCCGGGGGTATCACCCCGACAACAGTCGTTCCATCCGCCGATGCGCCGGCACCGTGCCTTGCGCATTGGCCAGCGTCGAAGCGCGTTCGCCGGTCACCACGAAACCCAGCCGCTGGTACAGCGCCTGCGCCTGCGGGTTGCTGGCCGCCACGTCCAGCACCATGCGCCGCTTGCCTTGTGCGCGTCCCTGTTCGACCAGATGCGCGATCAGCGCGCCGCCAATGCCTCGCCCACGCAATTCCGGCATCACGCCAAAGTGGGCGAGGTAGTGCATGCCGCGCACCGGCGGCTGGATGACCCGTTCAACGCGCAACCCGCGTGCGATCACGCGCGGTGCCTGCCAGCGGTAATGGCCGAAGATCTGCCGCACCGCCGCCACGGTGAAGGCCAGGGTCGATTCTCCGCCGAAGCCCGCGCCGGTCGCAACCACGCGACCATCCAGTTCTCCGACGCAATGATTTCGCCAGCCGAATTCGCCGGCACCCCCAATGAAGGCGCGCATCAGGAAATCCTGCGCATCGCCACGACCGGACACCGCGAACACGTATTCGAACGCAGCCGGCCCGGAGCTGTGGATCAAGGGCACCGCCGCTGCGGCATCGTCCGGCGTCGCCGCCCGGAAACGCACTTGCTCGATCATTCGCGTCCTCCTGCAACGATCATCTCATGCCGCATCGTGCGCGGAAACGCGAACCAATGGCATGCTGTGCCGATGGACACACCTGTGAATACACCTGCCATCACCCTTCGCCCCGCCAGCCGCGCCGACGTGCCGCTGATTCTCGAACTGATCCACGCGCTGGCCGAATACGAGCGCGAGCCCGACGCGGTCGAAGCCACTGAGGCATTGCTTGATCGACAACTGTTCGGCGCGCAGCCGGGCGCGGAAGTGGTGATCGCCGAAGTCGATGGCCAAGGTGCCGGTTTTGCCCTGTTTTTCCATAATTTCTCGACCTGGCGCGGCCGTCGCGGGCTGTATCTGGAGGACTTGTTCGTGCGCCCGCAATTTCGCGGGTTGGGCATTGGCCGCGCCTTGATGGTTCACCTGGCAAAACTGGCGGTGCAACGCGATTGCGCGCGTTTCGAGTGGTCCGTGCTGGACTGGAATACGCCGGCCATCGACTTCTACCGCAGCCTCGGCGCGGTCGGCATGGACGAATGGACGGTGCAGCGGGTCGATGGCGCGGCCTTGCAGGCATTGGCCGCGCAGGCCGACGAGCACGTTTGAGTTTTCGCAAAACGGATCAACTAGCCTCGCCGCAATCGCCCCAATCCTTCCGCTTCGAAGTCTGGCCAATGCCGGGGTTGAAGCTGTTGGTCGGATCCAGCGAACGATGGAACTCGACCAGTGTCGGCTTGGCGCGGTACAGGTGGCCGACGTTGTGTTCGGCTGGGTATTCGGCACCGCGTGCATCGAGCAGTTCCCACATCCGGTGTTCGATCGCCAGCGGGTCGTGGCCTTTGCTGACGATGTAATCCTGGTGGAAGACGTGGCAGAAGAAATGGCCGTAATAGAGTTTCGCCACCATCGCGTATTCGATCTCGGCCGGCAGGGTTTCTACCCAGTCGCGGTCGTCGCGGCGCAGGGCAATGTCCAGCGGCAGGATGTCCTGCACGCTTGAGCGATGCGTGTCGCGGTAGCGCACCGCCGCGCCGGCCACGGCGAAACGATGCAGGAAGGCCTTGCGGGCTTCTTCGGCGTCGCATTCGAAGAACGCGCCTTGCCTGCCGGTGAAGAAACCTTCGAGGAAGGCCCGCGTTGGTGCGGCATCCTGCGCCGATACCTTCAACAGCAAGTGGTGTTCGTAGCGGTCGCGCCACTGGTACATGCGCGGCGGCAGATGCTTCGGCAGCAGCGCCATCAATCCCTGCATCGCGTGGTCAGTGATGCCATGCAGGCCGATTTTCTCCAGCCAGCCGTCGATGCGGCTTTTCAGCGCGGCGGCTTTCGGCACCTTGTCGGTGCCGAATTTCTCGATCAGCAGGAAGGTGTCCTTGCCGTACTTCTCGCCGATATCGAAGGCGGTGCGGTGGATGTATTCGCCGGAAATCGGCAGGCGTTCGCCGGTGGACAACAGGTATCTGCGCACGCCGGTCAGGTCGTCCGGGTCATTGCTGCCGATGTAGAACGTGGTGCTGTCTTCCTTCGGGAAGGTGTCCAGCCGCACCGCGAACACGCACAGTCGCCCGGCCGAGCCGCTGGCTTCGTGCAGGCGCGACGGGTCGGCGTTGTAGCGCGCCGGTGTCGGCGTATCGACGGCGCGCACTTGCTGGTCGTAATCGTGCGCGCAAGCCGCTTTCGACGGGTCGTGTTCGATGTCGGTGGTCGAATAGTCGCCGGCTTGCAGGCGTTGCAGGATCTGTTCCGGTGTATCGCCCAATTCAATGCCCAAGTGGTTGACCAGGCGCAGCACGCCGTCCGCGCCCAGTTGCGCGAACAGCGCCAATTGCGTGTAGGCCGGCCCGCGCCGCACCAGCGCGCCGCCGCTGTTGTTGCAGATGCCGCCGAGCACCGATGCGCCGATGCACGAGGAGCCGATCACCGAATGCGGCTCGCGCCCCAGTGGGGCCAGGGTTTTTTCCAGCACATCCAGCGTTGCGCCGGGCAGGCACATGACTTGGCGGCCGTCGTCGATCAGTTGCACGCCGGCCAGGCGCAAGGTGCTGACCAGCACGATTTCACGGTCGTAATCGTCGCCATCGGGCGTGGAACCGCCGGTCAGGCCGGTGTTGGCCGCCTGCAGGATCACGATGCGCCCGGCTGCGACCACTGCCTGCAGCACGCGCCACAGCTCCAGCAGACTGCCGGGGCGCACCACCGCCAGCACCGCGCCTTCGCCGCAGCGGTAGCCCTTGCGGTAGCGGCGCGTGGCATTGTCGCCGGTCAGCACCTGCGCCGCGCCAACGGTTTCGCGCAGGCGTGCGAGCAGGGTTGCGGGATCGGCAGTGGTCATGCGGGCATTGTCACGCGAACCCCGATACCAGACCACCCGATGCGCGATACGGTTAGCGGGGTGGCCTGACCCCAACCGGGACCTTCCGCCGCATGGATGCGGCGGAGGAGCCCCCATGGATGGGTTCACGGCGTGTCCCGGTTGGGGTCGGGCCACCCCGCGAGGGAGTGAAGAACCTACAATTCATCATTCATGGCACGCATCCCCGACGCATTCATTGATGACTTGTTGGCCCGGACGGATATCGTCGAGGTCATCAACGCGCGCGTGCCGCTGAAGCGCAAGGGCAAGGAATACGAAGCGCGCTGCCCGTTCCACGACGAGCGTTCGCCCAGCTTCTATGTGTCGCCGGCCAAGCAGTTCTACCACTGCTTCGGTTGTGGCGCGCACGGCACCGCGATCAGCTTCCTGATGAATTACGATCGCCTGGAGTTCCTTGATGCGGTCGAGGAACTGGCCAAGCGCAATGGCATGGAAGTGCCGCGCGATACCCGCCAGCGCAACGAGAACAACGACACCCAGGACATCTTCGCCGCACTGGAAGCGGCATCGAAGTTCTTCCAGCGCCAGCTGCATGGCAACGACAAGGCGCGTGCCTACTTCGATGCGCGGGGCGTGGATGAATCCATCCGCGAGCGCTTCCACTTGGGCTACGCGCCGGAAGGTTTTTCCGCCTTGAAGGACGCGTTGGGCACCGATGCGCGGCGCATGCAATTGCTGGAACGCGCCGGCCTGTTCTCGAAGAACGACCGCGGCCATGTCTATGACAAGTTCCGCCACCGGGTGATGTTCCCGATCCATGACCGCCGTGGCCGCACGATTGCCTTCGGCGGGCGCGTGATCGACAAGGATGACTCACCCAAATACCTCAATTCGCCGGAAACCACGCTGTTCCACAAGGGCCGCGAGTTGTATGGCCTGTGGCAGGCGCGGCAAGCCAACCAGAAGCTGGAACGGCTGATCGTGGTCGAGGGCTACATGGACGTGGTCAGCCTGTTCCAGTTTGGCGTGACCCAGGCCGTCGCCACGCTGGGCACCGCGACCACGCCGGATCATGCCGAATTGTTGTTCCGCAACGCGCCGGATGTGTACTTCTGTTTCGATGGCGACAATGCCGGGCGCAAGGCCGCGTGGCGTGCGCTGGAATCGGTCCTGCCGCGCATGCGTGACGGACGGCAGGCGATGTTCCTGTTTTTGCCCGATGGCGAGGATCCGGACACCATCGTCCGCCATGAAGGCGCGGCAGCATTTGATGCGCGCTTGAAGGACGCCACGCCGCTTTCGCAGTTTTTCTTTGATGAATTGTCGAAGGAAATCAACCTGCGCACGCTCGACGGCAAGGCGCGACTGGCCGAACGCGCACGGCCGATGCTGGCGCAGATTCCCGACGGCGCATTCGCCGATCTGATGCGCCAGCGTTTGACCGAGATTACCGGAGTAAGTGCTGCCGCGAACAATCCCGCGCCGCCGCCCACGCGCCGCGCCACGACGCCAGCCGGTGCGAACAAGCCCAGCCTGGTGCGCAGCGCCATCGTACGCCTGCTGCATGCACCACCGATCGCGCTTTCGCTGCCGCCGCCGCATGGATTCGCCAGCCTGCGCCAGCCGGGCATCGAATTGCTGCTGGAATTGCTCGACATCATCCATGCCCGCCCCGAAATCACCACCGGTGCGCTGCTGGAACACTTTGCCGAACGCGAGGAATTGGCCGCGTTGCAGAAACTGGCGATGCAGAACCTGCCCGGTGACGAGGCCATCTGGCGTGCCGAATTGCTGGATGCGGCCGCGCAACTGGACAAGCAACTGCTGCAGCAACGCATCGATGAGTTGCAAGCCAAGCAACGCGAAACCGGCCTGGACGAAACCGACAAGTACGAGTTGCGGATGCTGTTGCAGGCGCGGATGCAGCCGGCGCAGTGATTCCCGACCAGGGAAGGGGATTACACCCCGCTCATCTTCCACTGGCTATCATCGGCGCGAACCCACACCGCCCCACGCCCATGCAACGCCGCCAATTCCTCACGCGTACCGCCGCCACGCTGGCCGCCTTCGGGCTGCCGGCTTCCGCCGTTCTCGCCGCGAAGACGAAAGGCTTGCGCCATATCGGCCAGCCGCAGCCATTCGATTACGCCTGGCTGAAAGGACAGGCGCGCGCACTGGCCGCTGCCGAATACAAGACCCGTGACCGAGCCTTGCCGCCTGCCGTTGCGGCACTGGACTGGGACCAGCATCAATCGATCCGCTATCGCCAGGATCACGCGCTGTGGGCGGATGCGCCGGGGAAATTCCAGGCCAAGTTCTTCCACTTGGGCATGTACCAGCACCTGCCGGTGCGCATGTTTGACGTGGTCGATAGCATGGCGCGGGAACTGGCCTACGACCCGGCCGCGTTCGATTACGGCAGCAGTGGCTTGCAGCGTGCCAAATTGCCGCAGGATCTGGGTTTTGCCGGGTTCCGCCTGAATCCACGCAGTGAACCGAACCATGACCTGGCTGCCTTCCTCGGCGCGAGTTATTTCCGCGCGGTCGGCAAGGACAAGCAATACGGCTTGTCGGCGCGCGGGCTGGCGGTCGATACCGGATTGAATCGTGCCGAGGAATTCCCCGATTTCATTGCCTGGTACCTGGCGCAGCCCACCACCGATTCGGATACCGTCGTCGTGTACGGTTTGCTGGATTCACCCAGCATCGCCGGTGCGTATCGTTTCGCGATCACGCCCGGTGACGTATTGCTGATGGATATTGATTGCGCGCTGTACCCACGCAAGCAAATCGAACGCCTTGGCATCGCGCCGGGCACCAGCATGTATCAGGCCGGCGAAAACGACCGCCGCATGGCCTACGACTGGCGGCCGGAAATCCACGACAGCGACGGCCTGCAACTGTGGACCGGCGGCGGCGAATGGCTGTGGCGGCCGCTATGCAACCCGCCGCACTTGCGCTTTAACATGTTCGTTGACGACAACCCGCGCGGCTTCGGTCTGCTGCAGCGCGACCGCGATTTCGATCACTACCAGGACGACGGCGTGTATTACGAGCGCCGACCTGACCTGTGGGTGGAACCGAAGCACGGCTGGGGCAAGGGTTCGGTGCAACTGGTCGAGATTCCGACCGTGGATGAAACCTTCGACAACATCGTCGCGTTCTGGAATCCGCAAGCCAAACCGCAGCCCGGTGATGAATTGCTGTTCGGTTATCGCCTGTACTGGGGCGGGCAACCGCCGTCGCAACCGCCGCTGGCGCAATGTGTCGCCACGCGCACCGGCTTGGGCGGCGTGGTCGGGCAGAAGCGCACGCACTATTCGCAACGTTTCGCGGTGGATTTCGCCGGTGGCGAACTGGCGGCATTGGCGAAGCAGGCCGATGCCAAGGTCGAAGCGGTACTGCAACTGTCGCGCGGCGAGACCGAGATCGTTTCGGCACGCCCGCAATTCCAGATCGACGGCTACCGCGCGATGTTCGATGTGGTGCCGCCGGATGATTCCAGCGAACAGATCGACATTCGCCTGTATCTGCGCCACGGCGACAAGGCGCTCACCGAAACCTGGCTTTACCAGTGGACGCCGCCGCCTGCGGCGGAGCGGAAGCTTTATTGAGCGGAAACAGGGCACGCGTTGGCGGGAAGCAGCTTCAGGGAGCTGCGCACGAAAGACGCGTTTGAGCATCCCCTCAATGAAACAAGGCGGCCCGAAGGCCGCCTCGATGCATCAAATCCCGACCGGGTTCGCCTTCTCCGGGTCGATCTTGTACTGCTTGATCGCGCGGGCCACGTCCTTGCCGGTCATCCTGCCTTCCTTCGCCAGCGCGGCGATGGCGGCGTGGGCGATGTAGTAGCGATCGACTTCGAAGAAGCGGCGCAGGTTGGCGCGGGTGTCGCTGCGGCCGAAGCCATCGGTGCCGAGCACGGTATAGCTGGCCGGGACGAAGGCACGGATCTGGTCGGCGAAGGCGCGCACGTAGTCGGTGGCGGCAATCACTGGCCCTTGGCGGCCTTCCAGGCATTCGGTCACGTATGCCGTGCGCTGCTTGGCCTCGGGGTGCAGGCGGTTCCAGCGTTCGGCATCGAAGCCGTCGCGGCGCAGTTCGTTGAAGCTGGGGCAGCTCCAGATGTCCGCGCTGACGCCGAAATCCTTGTCCAGCAGTTCCGCTGCGGCGATCGCTTCGCGCAGGATCGTGCCGCTGCCGAGCAGTTGCACGCGCAGTTCGCCCTTCTTCGCCTTGCCCGCATCTGTGAGCAGGTACATGCCCTTGATGATGCCTTCCTCCGCACCCTTGGGCATTTCCGGGTGGGTGTAGTTTTCGTTCATCAGGGTGATGTAGTAGTACTCGTCGATCTGCTCCTGCAGCATGGCCTGCATGCCGTGCTGGAAGATGACGGTCACTTCGTAACCGAAGGTCGGGTCGTAGCTGCGCACGTTGGGGATGCCGCCAGCCACGATCTGGCTGAAGCCATCTTCGTGCTGCAGGCCTTCGCCATTGAGCGTGGTGCGGCCGGCGGTGCCGCCGAGCAGGAAGCCGCGCGTGCGCATGTCCGCCGCCTGCCAGGCGATGTCGCCGATGCGCTGGAAGCCGAACATCGAGTAGTAGATGTAGAACGGCAACATCGGCACATCGGAGACCGAATAGCTGGTGCCGGCGGCCAGCCACGAGGCCATCGCGCCGGGTTCGCTGATGCCTTGCTGCAGCACCTGGCCGGCTTCGTCCTCGCGGTAGTACATCAACTGGTCCGAATCCACCGGCTTGTACTTCTGCCCGAACGGCGCGTAGATGCCGATCTGACGGAACATGCCTTCCATGCCGAAGGTGCGCGCCTCGTCGGCGACGATCGGCACCAGGCGCGGGCCGACTTCCTTGTCGCGCAGGGCGATGTTGAGGCTCTGCACGAAGGCCATCGTGGTCGAATAGGTGCGCTCGCCGCTTTCTTTCAACAGGCGTTCGTAGGTATCCAGCTTGGGCACGTTGAACGACTGGCTGGCCTTGCGCCGGCGCTGCGGCAGGTAGCCACCGAGTGCAGCGCGGCGCTCCTTCAAGTACTGCACTTCCGGCGAATCCTCGCCGGGGTGGTAGAACGGAACTTCGGATTCTTCCAGTTGCTTGTCGGTCACCGGGATGTTGAAGCGGTCGCGGAAGTGGCGCACCGCGTCGTCGTCCAGCTTCTTGGTCTGGTGGGTCGGGTTGAGCGCCTCGCCGGCGCTGCCCATGCCGTAGCCCTTGACCGTCTTGGCCAGGATCACGGTCGGCATGCCGGTGGTGTTGACCGCCTGGTGGTACGCGGCATAGACCTTGTGCGGGTCGTGGCCGCCGCGGTTCAAACGCCAGATGTCGTCGTCGGACAGGTTGGCGACCAGCGCGGCGGTTTCCGGGTATTTGCCGAAGAAATTGGCGCGGGTGTAGGCGCCGCCGAAGGCCTTGCAGTTCTGGTATTCGCCATCGACGGTTTCCATCATCAGCTTCTTCAGCACGCCGTCGGTGTCGCGCGCCAGAAGCGGATCCCAGTAACTGCCCCACAGCAGCTTGATGACGTTCCAGCCGCCGCCACGGAACACGCCTTCCAGCTCCTGCACGATTTTGCCGTTGCCGCGCACCGGGCCGTCGAGGCGTTGCAGGTTGCAGTTGACCACGAACACCAGGTTGTCCAGGCCCTCGCGCCCAGCCAGCGAGATGGCACCCAGAGTCTCCGGTTCGTCGCTCTCGCCATCGCCGATGAAGCACCACACTTTGCGGTCGGATTTCTCGATCAGGCCGCGATGCTCCAAGTATTTCATGAATTGCGCCTGGTAGATCGCGCTCAGCGGGCCAAGGCCCATGCTGACGGTCGGCGTCTGCCAGAAATCCGGCATCAGCCACGGGTGCGGATACGAGGAAATGCCCTTGCCATCGACTTCCATGCGGAAGTTGTCCAGCTGGTCCTGGCTGATGCGGCCTTCGAGGAAGGCGCGGGCGTAGATGCCCGGCGAGCTGTGGCCCTGGATGTAGAGCAGGTCGCCGGGATGGTTTTCCGACGGTGCGCGCCAGAAGTGGTTGAAGCCCACGTCATACAAGGTAGCCGACGAGGCGAACGAGGCGATATGCCCGCCCAGGTCGCCGGGCTTGCGGTTGGCGCGGACCACGGTGGCCATCGCGTTCCAGCGGATGATCGAGCGGATGCGCCATTCCAGCTCGGCGTTGCCGGGGGACTTGGCTTCCAGCTGTGGCTGGATGGTGTTGACGTATTCGGTGGTCGGCGAGAACGGCAGGAACGCACCGGCACGCCGGGTCACCTCGACCATGCCTTCCAGCAGTTGGTGCGCGCGCTGCGCGCCTTCGGCATCGATCACCGCCTTGATCGACTCGACCCACTCGCGGGTTTCCGTCGGGTTGGGATCGTTCTGCAGCATTTCGTTCAACCAGTTCATCACCACTCCCTTTCCGGCCCTGCGCCCACGTCGCCCTGCCGGCATGCGTCGTTGTTGTTCGTGAGCCTTGGAAGTCTAGCGCAGCGCGGCGATTGCCGAATCCCTACTTGGTCGTATGGATGGCCGGAAAACGCAATCGGTTCGGCATTGGTCTGCTGTTGGCCGGTTGTGCCCGGCGCGATCCGCGCATCGTGCCGGCGTGGCCCGATGACTTGCCGCCATCAGGGACAGGCAAAAAAACGGCGGCGCAGGGCGCCGCCAAAAGAGAGAGCCCGTTGTGGATGGATGCCGCGCCACGGAGCCCAGCGCGCCCAGGCAGTCTGGCCGCGTGCGCCGGCATGCACATGCGCCGCAGGTCCCCCTGACTTGCGGACGCCTGCCGGAAGTCACGATGACTTCCGGATGCAGAGGATTTTCATCCTGCCGCATGGCAGTGGCTGGTACCGGGATCGGATAACTATTTTTCAACAACCGCTGCCGAAGGGCGGCGGATTTCTTACCTCCGGAGCAAGGGTTTCCACGGCCTCCGGATTGGATTCATCACTTCTGAAAGAGGTCACCAATGACTAGCCTCAAGGGTTCCAGAAATCTTCGTCGCACCGCGCTCGGCGTGGCGCTGGGCATGTGCATTGCCGGCGCGGCCATGGCGCAACAGGCCGGTGGTGGCCTGCGCATCACCATCAATGACGCGGCCGGGCAGCCGGTGGCCGGCGCCACGGTCAAGGCCAGTTCGCCGGACAGCCTGGTCAGTCGCAACGGCACCACTGACGCCAGCGGCCAGGTACGCCTGATCGGCCTGGATCCGGCGACCAACTACACCATCGAAGTGGCTGCGCAGGGTTTCAGCGACTACAGCGCCAGCAACGTGGCCGTGGTCAGCGGCCAGAACCTGAGCCTGGGCTACGTGCTGGGCGGAGGCAGCGCTGCGGCGGGCGCGACCAACCTCGACACCATCGTCGTGACCGGTGCCGGCCTGGCCGCCATCGACACCACCTCGGCCACGGTCAGCACCATCCTCAACCTGGACATCACCGAATCGCTGCCGACCCAGCGCAGCTACCAGAGCTATCTGCAACTGGTGCCGGGCGTGAAGCCCTCCGCCTTCGGCAACCCGGCGTCGAAGTCGGGCGTGAACTATGCCGACTACGGCGGTGCCACCGGAGTTTCCACCGACAACCTGTACTACATCGATGGCGTCAACGTCACCGATCCGCTGGACGGTGTCTTCGGCTCCAACCTCAATTCCGAGATCATCCAGGAAATGCAGGTGCTGACCGGCGGTATCCCGGCAGAGTTCGCCGGTGGTTCCGGCCTGATTTCCAAGGTGGTCACCAAGTCCGGCAGCAACGAATGGCACGGCTCGGTCAACTACTACTTCCAGAACGACAGCCTGGTGCAGAAGAACAAGCACCTGAATGATTCCTCGTTCTCGACCTACGACACTGCCGTTACCCTCGGCGGCCCGATCATCAAGGACAAGCTTTGGTTCTTCGGTTCGTACCAGAAGCTGCATCGCGAGGAGGACGTGACCGACCCGGTGACGCAGCAGGCAATGCGCACCGTCAACCAGGATGGCGAGTACGGCTTCGGCAAGTTGACCTGGCAGATCACTGATCGTGATCGCCTGGTCGGTACCTTCTTCAACGACCCGATGGATCGCGATGGCTCGCTGGATCCCACCGTGGTCAACAGCCGCGCCAGCATCCGCAAGCAAGGTGGCGACAACTACAAGCTGGACTACAGCCACGATTGGGACAATGTCAGCCTGAACCTCTACGGCTTCAAGCACGAGGCCGAGCTCTCCCTGCTGAGTCCGGAAAGCGCAGCCTTCAACAATGTCGCCTACCATGCCGACCGCGCCACCGCGACCAACGCCCAGCTCAACCGGGGCGGCACCGGCAGCGATTTCTACTCGTTCCGCAACACCGAGGAATTCGGCGCCAGCCTGGATTGGGCACTCAGCACCAGTTGGGGCGAGCATTCCATCAAGGCCGGCTTCCTGCGCAATGAAGGCTCGTATGAGGAGCGCACCGTCTATCCGTCCGGCGCGCGCTATACCTCGATCGACAGCGCCGATTCGGGCACCACGCTGGCACAGCTCGTTGATGACAGCTACGGCTGGCTGGGCCCCATCCAGCTTTCCGGCGACGACTACGAGCGCATCATGGAAGCCACCGGCATGACCGAAGCGCAACTGGATGCCCTGCAATTCACCGACACCGCCAGCAACCCGAACGGCCAGGTGAATGTCTATCGCATCCTGCAATCGGCGAACGAAGGCCTGGGCTACACGGTCAAGAACAAGCAGACTGCATTCTTCCTGCAGGATGCATGGACGCTGGGCCAGTTGTCGGCCAACCTGGGCTTGCGCGCCGAGCGCAACGAGTTCGTCAACTCGTCCGGCGAAACCATCCACAAGTTCGACTGGAACTTCGCCCCGCGCCTGTCGCTGGCGTATGACGTCAATGGCGATGGTCGCAGCAAGATCTGGGCGTTCTATGGCCGTTACTACGACGCCATCCGCGCCGACATGGCCGACTTCGCCGGTGCGGTGACCGGCCCGACCTACGACGAGCAGATCAACGTCAATGGCGAATGGGTCACCTTCCGCCAGCGTGGTCCGGGCGATGCGGCGATCGCGCCGAACATCAAGACGCCCTACACCGACGAGTTCCTGGTCGGCTACGCGACCAACCTGGGCCAGGACTACAGCCTGTCGATGACCATGACCAAGCGCGTCACCAAGGACATCATGGAAGACTACGACCTGGGCCTGTATTCAAACCCGGACAGCACGGTCGTGCCGCCGGGCTCGTACTTTTACCTGCCGCTGTCCTACTTCGGCTACACGGAAGACCCCGGCACCAACTACGTGCTGGGAACGCTGAAGGGCGGCAAGCGCGAATACCAGGGCCTGGAAGTGACCTTGCAAAAGGTCAAGAGCAACCACTGGCAGGGCATGATGTCCTACACGTTGAATGATGCGCACGGCAACACCAACTCCGACGGCCAGGCCGACTACCAGGGCGACGTGATCTGGCTGGATCCGCGCGCACCCAACCAGTGGGGCCCGCAGCCGGGCAACATCAAGCACCAGTTCAAGGCTTTTGGTACGTATTACTGGGACTTCGGCCTGGAGCTGAGCGGCGTGTTCAACTGGAACAGCGGCCTGCTGTACAGCCGTACCTTCCTGGCCAGTGGTCGCGACTTGCCGGAGCGATGCCCTGCCTACGAATACGGCGGCGTGACCAGCCGCTGGATCTGCGCTGGTGCCGTCGGTGGCCAGACCGGTCCGGCGTACTACACCTTCGATGTGCGCGCCAAGTACACGAAGGAATTGCCGGTGGGCAAGCTGGAAGTGTTCCTGGACGTGTTCAATATCCTCAACCAGCAGAAGCCGATGAGCGAGCTGGACTTGGCCAGCGGCAATGGCGTTTATGAATTCGGTGAGGCCAACAGCTGGGTTGAACCACGTCGCGCCTATTTCGGCGTGCGCTATTCGTTCTGAGTCGTTTCCTCGTATCTGCAACACGCGAACCGGCCCCGCAATGGGGCCGGTTTTTTTGATTCTTCTTCAATCCACGGCGTTCGTCATGCCGGAGTGGACAGCAGCGCTGCCAGTTGTTCGCGGCTGTACACGTCGAGCCGTTCGTACAGGCGGCGGCGGTGATAGACCAGCGTGTTGAGGCTGATGCCGAGCTTGCCGGCGATCTGCGGTTCGCTGTGGGTGCCGGTCAGCCAGCAGGCGATCTCGAATTGGCGCGCCGGCAGTTCGAGCCGGGACAGGTGCTGGGTCATGCGCAACCGGCGCGGCAGATGGTGTTCCAGTTCGATCGCGATATTGTCGCCGTCATCACCATGGCTCGCCGCTTCCATCCAGCGTGCCTCGGCCACGAAAGTGCCAAGCCCATGCCGCCACTGCAATCGCGGCGGCGCGGCGACATCAAGGCCGCGCCGGGCAGCGTCCAGCCGCCTGGCTACTTCACGCAACGGGCTGGGCAGTTCGCCGCTGGCGCGACGCCAGGCCGTGCCGAATGCCCGCGCCATCAGTGCATCCGCGCCGGCCGAGAGCCACAGCAATCGTCCCGCCGGGTTGGCGAGCAGCAAGGCACGTTCGTGCAGCGCATCGTCATTGCCTGCGGGCGCCGCGCGCAGGCGCAATGCGTTGGCGAGGAAAGGCTCCAGCCGGGCCAGGTCGCCCAGCTCCTCGCGACGGAATCCCGGCCAGTGGGCATTGCGGTACAGCTTCAGCGCACCCATCGGGCGGCCGTCGGGATGGCGCAGCACCAGGTTCACGCAGTCGTCGATGCCGACCGGTCGCAGCAGCTCGTTGTGGTACGTGCTGCGCAGGAATTGCCGGTGCGGCACGGTCATCAGTTCCTCGCTCAGCCTGGGCCCGAAATCCTCGCGCAGGACCGCTTCGACCGGCCGCACGACTTCGCGTTCGGCGGCCTGCATGCGTTGGTCCAGGTACAGCGGCACCAGCGCCATCACGGCCGGATCCTCGGCGTGCATCTGCGGCTGCCCATGCTCGTCCAGCCAGTAATAAGCGGCGTTGTCGAAGGCCAGCAGGTGGCCAAGCTGGCGCAGCAGCAGGGGCAACACGCCTGGCCCGCCGGTTTCCAGGCTGGCGAGACTGCGGATCTGCGCGGCGGCCCGTTTTTTGCGTTCGCTGCTCATCCAGGCGAACTTGCCGCAGTCTGGCCCATGCGGCAACGGCCCCAAGTCACCCAACTTATGGCAGGTGGGAATCAGTGGGCAGGCGCCGACCCGCAACCCACCTTGCCGGGTGGGGATGCCGCGCAGGAGCGATGCGAGCATCGCGGCATCAGGAACGTTTCCTTCCACGCCCTTCAATGGATTGCATCGCCAACACCCGCATCGTGCTGGAGCGGCAGCCGGATGGCGTGCCGAAGGAAAGCGATTTCCGCATCGAAACCTGTCGTTTGCCGCCATTGCAGGAACGCCAATTGCTGCTGCGTACCCAAGCCATCTCCATTGATTGGTGCGGTGGCCATGCCGGCCTTGGCACCTCGCCGTTCAAGACTGCGCTGCGGGCGGGCGAGGTAGTGCGTTGCTGCACCGTCTCGGAAGTGGTCCAGTCCCTGCATGCGGCTTTCAGGCCCGGCGATGTGGTGCTGGCGCATTCGGGATGGCAGGAATGCGAAGTGGTCGATGGGGCCAGCATTCGCCGCAAGCTGCATGGCGCCGTCGCCCCGGCCACCGCAGCCTTGGGCGTTTATGGCGCCCATGGCCATGTCGCATTCAAGGCCATGCGTGAAGTCGCCCGACCCATGGCTGGGGAAACCGTGGTCGTCGGCAGCGCGGCCAGTCCCATTGGCGAGACGGCCGGACAGATCGCCAGGCACAACGGTGCGCGCGTGGTCGGCGTGACCAGTTCGGATGAAAAGTGCGAATGGCTGCGCGAAGGCCTGGGCTTCGACGCGGCCGTCAATATCCATGGCCCGCATTTCGGCCAGCGCCTGCGGCTGGCCTGCCCGGAAGGTATCGACGTGCTGCTGCTGGGCATCAATCGCGCGCTGTTGGCGACGGCGCTGCCATTGCTCAATACCGGCGCGCGCGTGCCGGTTTGGGGCTGCGCCAGCGATGGATCCCCGTTGCCTTTCGGCGCGCGCGATGGCCTGTCGATGTTGCTTGACGCGATCATCGACAGGCGGATTGCCGTTTCCGGCTATGCCCATGCCCCGGCAGGCCGTCCCGACGCCACCGCCAGCGAACCGGAGTTCGTCAGCCAGATGGGCCGCTGGTTGCGCCAAGGCGTCATCCGCTACCGCGAAGATGTGGTGCAGGGCATCCACTCTGCTCCCGCGGCCCTGCAACGCCTTCTGGAAGGCGACAACTTCGGCAAGCTGATCGTGGCACTGGATTGATGTGCAGGCAGCATGACTTGTTGCAGTGGCCGCCATCGCGCCAGCGGTGACAATGCCTGCATTGCAACTACCGCAGCCCTTGCCCGATGGACGCTGAACGCAATCTCCGCATCGTGTTGACCGCGCGCCCGGATGGCGATCCCTCGCCGGGTCATTTCGACTTGCGGCAGGCTCCGGTGCCGTCGCCGGGCGAAGGCGAAGTACTGCTGCGCACGCGCCTGCTGTCGATGGATGCCTGCGCACGCGTGCGCGCCTGTGACACTTCGTTGATCGGCGAGCGCATGCAGGTAGGTGAAGTGATGCGCTGTTCGGCGGTGGCCGAGGTGGTGTGTTCGCGCCACGCCGCGTTCAAGCCCGGTGACATGGTGCTGTCGCATTCGGGCTGGCAGGATTACGACGTGGTCCACGGCAGCCAGCTCAAGCGCAAGTTGCACGCGCGCGTGGCCCCGTGCAGCACGGCGCTGGGCGTGTATGGCGTGTACGGCTTCGTGGCGTGGGCGGCGATGACCGAGGCCGCGCCGCCGCAGGCCGGGCAGACCGTGGTGATCGGCAGTGCCGCCGGCCCCACTGGTGCGACCGCTGGCCAATTGGCGAAATTGCGTGGTGCGCGCGTGGTCGGGGTGACCAGTTCGGCGGAAAAATGCGCTTGGTTGCGCGATGAACTCGGTTTCGATGCGGCGCTGGACTTCAGCGCGGCCGGTTTCGAAGACGCGCTGCGCGATGCTTGCGCAGCCGGTATCGACGTGTTCGTGCCTGGCCTGGATTACCGCGTGCTCGACGCCGCCTTGCCGTTGCTCAACACCGGCGCAAGGCTGCCGGTGTGGGGCATGTCGATGTACCACCCGCCGGCGGGCAACGACGGCGACCGTCTGCCGCGGCTGCTGGCCGCGATCGTGGCCAAGCGCTTGCAGGTTCGCGGCTTCACCGCGCGCGACATCGTGCAACTACCGGCCGAACACATCGTCGATCCGGCCTTCATCGGCGACATGGGCGCGCATTTGCGCCATGGCCGCGTGCGTTACCGCGAGCAATTCGTCGATGGCCTGGAAGCCGCTCCGCAAGCATTGCAACGCCTGCTGGACGGTGACAACTTCGGCAAGCTGATCGTGCGGGTCGCCTGATCCAGCGACCCCGCCGGGGCACCATGACTTCCGGCCGGCAGCATTGGTCATTGGGACTTCATGCCGTTACGGCGGCCTGGACCCTCGGCACAAACTGCATGTCCTCGAAACTGCGACCGGATCGATCCGACATGCGCAAGCCTTTCTTCCGCATTTGCTGCGCAAGCCTGACCATGGCTGCGTCGCTGATCCCGGCCCTGGCATTGCCGGCGTTCGCGCAAGCGCTGCCGGGCGACTTCGACCTGTATGCCGATCCCTCGGCCAACGCGGCGCGATTGACCGACGCAGATGCCACTTGCGAGCAGCTCTACGCCGAGGCCACCTGGCTGGAACGGCACATCGCCTCGTTGCCCAAATCGCCGGATCCGATGGAAGCAGTGCGGCAGATGCAGCAAGACATGCAGAAGGCGCAGAAGAAGATGATGGCCGGTGCGCGTGCCAAGGGCTTGGCCAGTGGCCTGCTGGGTCTGGTGCCGGGCGTGGGCGGGTTGGCGGCTGGTGCGGTGTCGTCGATGGCCAGCGCGGCTGGCCGGCCCAACGCTGCCGCGATGGACGACTTGATGGACAAGAGCCTGCAGGCGCAGCAGGAAAGCATGGCTGCCCACATGCGCATGGCTTCATTGGGCGCGCGCCAGTCGCATGTGACCCGGCTGTTCCTCGACCGCCAGTGCAAGATGTCCACATTGGACCAGGACACCGTTGCTCGTGCCACGATGCAGCTGGGTGCCAGCGAGGGCACCGACGCCGGTTCGGCAGCCGAAGACGTCAACTGAACCGTCGGGACGTGTCTGCTGGTTACAGCAAGCCGTCGCGCTTGACCGCCAGGTAGCGTTCCACCAGCGCGGCGGGCAGGTCTTCGCAGGTGGTGTCCAGCACCATCACGCGGTGGCCGCGCAAGACATCATGGGCAGCGCTGCGCTGTTCCAGATAGCGCGCCACCGCGCCGCTGCGGATGGCGTCGGGCAGGTCGTGGACCGGTTGCGACAGCGCGGCGTCGATGGCGGTTTCGCGCAGGCTGGCCACGCAGACCAGGTGGCGTTTCTGCAGCAGGCGCACGGCGGCGAGCAGGTCTTCGATGTCTTCGTCGCGCACGTTGGTGGCCAGCATCACCAGCGCACGGCGGCGTTGGCGCAGGCTCAGTTCGGTGGCCGCTGCCAGATAGTCGGTGGCGACCGGCTGTGCCTGCAGGTCGTAGCTGGCGCGCAGCAGGGTGTCGATCGCGCCCATGCCGCGTTGCGGCGCGACCCAGCGCGGTGCATCGCCGCTGGCGTACAGGCCGACCGCATCGCCCTGGCGCAAGGCCAGGTACGAAACCACCAAGGCGGCGTTGAGTGCATGGTCGAAGTGCGACAGTTCCCCCGCCTGTGCAGCGGCAGGCTCGCGCGCCAGCATGCGTCGGCCAGTGTCCAGCAGCAGCATGACCTGCTGGTTCTTCTCGTCTTGGTATTCGCGCGAGATCAGCTTGCGCATGCGTGCGGTGGCCTTCCAGTCGAGCTGGCGCAGGCTGTCGCCGGTGCGGTATTCGCGCATCTGATGAAAGTCGGTGCCTTCGCCGCGACGGCGCTTGATGTGTGCGCCGACCAGGCGCGAGGCTTGTTCGGCACTGAACAAGGCATAGCGGGTCAGCGGCACGAAGTTGGGGAACACGCGCACGCGCTGCGGTTCACCGGCGACGCGGATCTGCTTCCACAAGCGCAGCGGCGAGGACAGGTGCAATTGCACGCCATCGAATTGCGCATCACCGCGTTCGGTGGGGCGTAGTTGGTAAGCGAAGCTGGCGGTGGTCAGCGGCGGCAACTTGAGTTTTTGCGGCAGGCCCTCGGAATGCCAGCCACCCGGATGCAGGTCGAACACCTCCAGCCGCTGCGCCTGGGCCAGGGTTTCGATGCGCAGGGTGACTTCACGTTGCACGCCGAGCGGCAGGGCTTCGGGCAGCTCGCGCACGGCCAGCGGGGTTTCGCGCCTGCGTAGTCGCCATGCATCGAACGCGGCAAGTGCGGCCAGCACTGCGCCACTGGCCCACCACGCCGGCATCGGCACGCCGAGCAACAGCACGGCGAGGCCGCACAGGCTCCATGCAACCAGCAGGACGATCAGTGGCGCGGCGGGGGTCATGCGCGTGCCCTTTGCTTCTCCTTCTCCCCGCTGCTTCTGCGGGGAGAAGGTGGCCGAAGGCCGGATGAGGGGCGCTTTTGATTTTCGTCACGCAACAGCAAAGGCAAAAGCACGCTCGCTACGCTCGCGCCCCCTCTCCTGCCCTTCGGGCACCCTCTCCCACAAGGGGAGAGGGATTCATCCCGTGCGGATTGGAGAACTCGCACAATCACTTACGCGGCGCCTCCACCTTGGCCAGCAACGCGTGCAGCACATCGTCGGGCGATTGCCCTTCGATCTGCAATTCCGGCGACAGGTTGATGCGGTGGCGCAGCGCGGGCTTGGCGATTTCACGCACGTCGTCGGGCACGACGAAATCGCGGCCGGACAGTACCGCCTGCGCGCGCGCGGCGCGGACCAGCGCGATGCTGCCGCGCGGGCCTGCGCCCAAGGCAATTCCCGGCCACTTGCGGGTAGCGGCAACGATGCGCACCGCGTAGTCGACCACTTGCTCGTCAACCACCGTGGCAGCCACGCCGCGTTGCATCGCCAGCAGGTCGGCCGCGCTGGCCACGCGCTCGACTTGCGACAGGTCGAAGTCGGCGGCGCTACGGCCGGTGGTGATCGCATCGACCATGCGCTTTTCGTCTTCCAGCGTGGGGTAGTCGATCAGCACCTTCAAAAGAAAACGATCCAGCTGCGCTTCCGGCAGCGGATAGGTGCCTTCCTGCTCGACCGGGTTCTGCGTGGCCAGGGCCATGAACGGCGGCGGCAGGGCGAAGGATTTGCCTTCGATGGTCACCTGCCCTTCCTGCATCGCTTCCAGCAGCGCCGATTGGGTCTTGGCCGGGGCGCGATTGATTTCGTCGGCCAGCAACAAGTTGGCGAATACCGGGCCGCGACGGATCTTGAAGCTCTCGGTTTTCGGGTCATACACCGCATGGCCGCTGATGTCGCCGGGCATCAGGTCCGGGGTGAACTGCACGCGCGAATGTTGCAGGTCCAGCGCCTGCGCCAGTGCGCGCACCAGCAAGGTCTTGCCGAGGCCGGGTACGCCTTCCAGCAGCACATGGCCGCCGGCCAGCAGCGCGATCAGGATCTGGTCGAGCACATCGGGCTGGCCGATGAAGGCCTTGGCGACCTGCTCGCGGATGGCGGCGACGCGCTCGCCCAATGCGTCGCCGGTGATCGTTGTTGTGGTGTCAAAGTCGCTCATAGTCGGTTTCTCAAGTCGATCAAAGTGGAAACGCGGTCGCGGAACGCGGCCTTGTCATGCGAAGCGGGAACCAGCAGCGCCTTGCGCAATACGTCGGCGGGCAGTTTGAAGCGTTCGGCCAGCGCGGCGATCTGCGGCTCGCCGGTCATCGCGGCAGCGACCGGGTCGCGACGGCGCAGGCGCGACAGGAACGCCTGGCGCACGGCGGCATACAGCAGCACGCTGCGGCCGTGGCGGAACAACAGCTCGCCACTGGCGCGCACGTGTTCCAGCAGCGAACGCCGTTCCAATACCGGCGCAGGTTGCAACGGGCCGAAGCGGCGTGCGCGCAGCCACAGCCACGCCAGCAAGGCGATGGCCAGTGGCACCCACACCACCCAGCCGCGCAACAGCAGCCAGCGCCACAGCGACGGCATCTGCGCGGCATAGACCAGGTGGATCGTGCCGTGGCCGTAGTTCGGTGCCAGCACCTGCCGCGCCAGCGCGCGATGCGAAACATCGCGCAAGCCGCCGCCGGCCGGGCCGAAACCGCCAAACAAACCACCCATGCCACTGCGACCATTGCCGAGGAAATCCATGTCGGCCAGCACGTCGATGCGGCCTTCGCCCTGCGCCAGCCGCGCATACACATGGCCGTTCTTCAGGTCGCCCCACGACAATTGCGGCACCACGCTATCGAAATCGAAACGGCGGCCATTGCAGAATTCGACATGCGGATTTTCATCCTTGATGAACATGTCCACGCATTCGCGCCGGTCGTCCTCGTCTTCACGCAAGTGCAGGCCGATCTGGTCGAACAAGGCCGCCGGCAGCTTGCTGTTCCAGTCGTGTTCGGATGGCGTGCGCACGATCAAATGGCCGCCGCCTTCGACCCAATCCAGCACCCGGCGCACGTCCGGCGGCGACATCGCACGCGGATCGTTGAACAGCAGCAGGGTGTCACGCTTGCCCAGCGCATGCGCGGACAGGTCCAGCCGTTGCCGCGCCTGCACGCGCAGGCCATCGGCCTCCAGCGATTTGCGCAGCGCGAACAGCGGGTTGTACAGCGCCTCGCCACGTGGCGGCAGCGGCACATCCGTTTCGACACGGTTATAGTTGTGCAGGAACCACGCCATTGCCACCACGACAATCACCACGATCACCAGGGCCGGCGCGCCGATGCGCGCGGCGTTCCATTCGTTGCGGCGGCTGGGCTTGCGCGCAGAATTCATGCGGCCCACCCGTAACGTTGCTGCAGCTGGCCGAGCAAATCCTCGAACTGGTTTTCTTCGGGCAAGTGCTGCGCATAGGCAGCGTATTGCCACACCTGCACCATGCGCGCGAACAGGTTGCGCTCATCTTCGTCGGGCAGACGGCGTGCGGCACGCAGGCATTGCGCCTCGGTTGCGCCCGGCGGCAGCGCGACCTGTGCGTGCGCGGCCATGCCTTCGACACTGGCACGATACAGCAGGGCCAGCGCGTGGCGCGGCTTGCCTTCGCGCCACAGCTTGCGCGCGGCGGCAGCGATGTCCGGCGGCAGCAATTCGGGTGGTTGCAGGGTTTCGGTCTGTACTTGCGTCGGTGGCGGTTTGCGCGTGCGCAGGCGGCCGCGCATCCACGGCAACCAGCGCTTCGCGGTGACCAGCAATACCAGCACCAGTATGCCAACCAGGATCCACAAACCCCATTCGCCGACGAGGGCGAACACCTTGCCGACGGTACTCAACCACTTCGGCAGGGGTGAGGGTGGCTGCGGTTCGGCGGGGTTGCGCTTCTGCCACTGCTTGACCTTGTGGCTGCTGCCGAAGGCCGGGTCGGCATAGGTGCGATCCACCGCATCGCGGAAGCGGCGATCATCGACATATTGTTTTTCGAACACTTGCGGCAAGGTCGGCGGGCCGGATTTTTCCTCGTTTTCCTCGTCCGCTTCGACCGCAACATCTGCCGGCCGCGTGTGCGCCGGCACGGCATCGCGCGGCATGTCGCGCTCCTGCGCACGCAAGGCCATCGGTGCAAACAAAACTGCCAACGCCAGCAGCAAGGGTGTGGCGGCATGGCGCAGGCGTTCGCGCAAGCGGCGGAAGGCGATTTCCACGTCCCAGGCTTCTATCTGCGTGCGCCGGTTGAGGTACATGCCAAGACCCGCGCCGACATAGAACGGTTCGATCAGCGTCATCGCCAGCCAGCAGAAGAAATTCCATGCCAGCAACGCCCAGGCGGGTGTGTCTTGCAGCATTTCCATGCCGCCGCTGCGGAAGGTTTCCGGCAGGTTTTCCGGCGGGATGAACATCAGCACCGCCGCGACGCTGCCGAATGCCACCACGAATTCGAAATGCACGCATACCAGCGTCAACAAACTGGCCTGCCCATAGACCGCGCCGCCCAGCGTGCGCCGGCGTTCGCGCTGCTGGCCCTTGCCCGCGCCTTCCAGCAGGTCGATCGGCAGCAACAGCGCACGCGCCGGCCCCAGCCTGCGCCAGCTCAGGTAATGCAGCATCGGCTTCCAGCCCCAGCGCCACTGCGCGGCGAGGGTTTCGCGCACACCGGGCGTTTCACCGAACACCGCGCGCGACAGCACGTACAGCGGGATGCGCTCGAACACCGGCTTCAGCCACCACAACAACAGCGCCGCCAACGTGAACGCATCGAACACCCACGCCAGCGCATTGACGATGATGAACAGCGGCAAGGTCAGCAGCAACCATGGTTTCCACACCGCAGCGGCGTGCCGGCGCACCAGTGCCGTGCCAAGCTCCATTGCTTCCCACGGCGTGCGTGCGCGCAGGTTGACGGTGAGTTGGTCAAGGCGCATCGGCGGGCTCCTGTTGCTGTACCACTTCTTGCGCGTCGTGACTGCGCCCACCGAAAAAAAGCCACGCCAGAACCAAGGTCCACAACGCCGCCGCCACGCCATATTTGATCGACGCCGGGATCGAGCCGATCGACGACCAGAACGCCTCGATGAAGGCCGCGACCAACAACATCACCACCACGCCCAGGCACAGCTTCGCGCCCTTCTTACCGCCTTCAACCAGCGCATCGACGCGGCGCAAGCGGCCCGGTGCAACCAGGCTCATGCCCAAGCGCAAACCCGCACCGCCGGCCAGCACGATGGCAGTCAGTTCGAATGCGCCATGCCCGCAGACGAATCGCCACAACGGATCGCCCGAACCGATCTGCTGCAAATGCCCGAACACCGCGCCGATCTGGGTGCCGTTGAATATCAACACCAGAATCGTGCCGACGCCGGCCAGCAAACCGCTGGCGAAGGTGCGCAGGCCGATGCTGATGTTGTTCATGATATAGACGCCGAACATGTACCAGTCGCTGCCACTGTCGCGGCCCAGCTTGTGCGCCGGGTTGGCCGGGTCGTACATGCTTTCCAGCTGCGCGATCTGTTGCGGGCTCATCAGCGCATGGATCAATTCCGGCCTCCATTGCAGCAAGGCGAACCACGCCAGCAATGGAATCGCGAACAAGGCCAGCGCCACCCACATGCACGCCGCTTCACTGCGCACCAGTCGCGGGAACTCGGCCAGCAGGAATTCCACCACCCGCCGCCAACGCGGCGGCGGCGTGCGATACAACAGGTTGTGCCCGCGCTGCATCAACAACTGCAAGTGATCGGTCACCACCGGGCTGTAACCGCGCCGTCGCGCCAGCGCCAGTTGCTGGCAAATGCGCCGATAACGCTGTGGCACATCCTCATCCGCCAATTCCGCATTGCCCCGATGCGCCTCACGCGGCGCTGGCGTCTCACCCCGTACCTGCAGCCAATGCTCGAACGCCTGCCACTCAGCCTGATGCCGGGCAACGAATTGCTCCTGCCTCATCGCCGCCCCAGCAACCCATTGGCCATCCCGTACAAGCGCAACACTCCCGCCTGCCCCCTTGCGCCGGTCAACGGCTCGACGATATCCGCCAACTCCACCTGCCGCGCCGGGTTCAACTTCGGCGCACGCTCGCCAAAAGCGACAATCGCCGCCTGCTCTGCCGGCCGCAAACCCGCCGGCGGCATCAACACCGCATTGAACGGCGCGGCAACATGCTCGCGCCGACGCTCGTCATGCACCACCAAGGTATCGGCGACCAGATCACCCAAACGCCGCCCATGCGGATCGGCCAAGCTCGACAACAAACCGGCCATGTAACCGAACGGCAACATGTCCACCACCCGCAACAGATTGCGCACGATCGCCGCCAACCAACCGACCGGCGCGCCGCTGGCCGACACCACCCGCAACGACAGCGCCTTCTTGCCGACCGTTTGCCCGTTCCACAAGGTTTCCAGCAGGATCGGATACGCCCAATAAATCAGGAACAACACGATCAGGTACACGCCCTGCCCGGCGCGGCCCAGCACGCCCAAGAGGATCGACGCGACGATCAACAAGGCCATGCGCAGCGCCAAATCGATGAGCCAGGCCAGCGCACGCGGCACCGGGCCGGCAGCCGGCAGGTGCAAGGCCACGCCTTCGGGGGTGACGACTTCACGATAGGTATCGAGCATCAACTCGCAGCACCCAGGTACTGGTCTTTCACCTTGACGTAATGCCGTGCCGAATACAGCAGGCTTTCGATTTCCTTTTCGCTCAACTTGCGCGCCGGCCGCGCCGGGTTACCCAGCCACAGTTCGCCTTCGCCCACAGTCTTGCCGGGGCCGACCACGGCGCCGGCACCGACGAAGCCATTCTTCTTCACCACCGCGCCATCAAGAATCCTCGCGCCCATGCCGATCAGGCAGGCGTCCTCGATCGTGCAGGCATGGACGATGGCACCGTGGCCGATGGTCACGTCCTCGCCGATGATCGTCGGGTAGCCAGCGCTGTTGTACGGACTGTGATGGCTGACGTGGATCACCGTGCCGTCCTGCACGTTGCTGCGCGCGCCGATGCGGATGTAATTGACGTCGCCGCGAATCACCGTGCCCGGCCAGATCGACACATCATCACCCAGCACCACGTCGCCGATCACGGTGGCGGCCGGATCCACATAGACCCGTTCGCCCAGGGTGGGAAAGCGGTCAAGAAAGGGGCGCAGGCAGGTCATTTCGCGGCGGCATCGCAAGACGATTGGGAAAGCCGCATCGTACAGGACTAGACTCGGCCGCATGGACATGACCGCCGATACGCCCGCCGCCGAATTGCACCCCACCCTCGACCGCCTGCGCGCCGCGTGGCAAGCCGCCAAGCCCGGCTACGCGCAACGCATGGACGACCTGCAACGCCTGCGCGATGCCTTGAAGCGGCGACTGTCGGAAATGACCGCCGTGGTCGCCGCCGACTTCGGCCATCGCTCGCATCACGAAACCCTGATCGCCGACGGCATGACCGCGCTCAACGAGATCGACCACCTGCGCAAGCACCTGCGCGGCTGGATGAAGCCCAAGCGCGTCGGCGTGGGCTGGCGCTTCTTGCCCGCGCGTGCCGAAATCCGCCCGGTGCCGGTGGGCGTGGTCGGCGTGATCTCGCCGTGGAATTACCCGATCAACCTGGCATTGGTGCCGCTGGCAACAGCAATCGCCGCCGGCAACCACGTCTATCTGAAACCCTCCGAACATACCCCGCGCAGCAGCGCCTTCCTACGTGAACTGCTGGCCGAAGTCTTCCCCGAAGACCGCGTGGCCGTCGCCACCGGCGGGCCGGACATCGGCGCGGCGTTTTCCGCATTGCCGTTCGATCACCTGGTCTTCACCGGCTCCACCGCACTGGGCCGCAAGGTGATGGCCGCCGCCGCGCAGCACCTGACCCCGCTCACGCTGGAACTGGGCGGCAAGTCGCCCGTCGTCATCGCCGACGACTACCCCATCGAACAAGCCGCCGCGCGCATCGCCACCGGCAAATGGTTCAACTGCGGCCAGACCTGCATCGCCCCGGACTACGTGCTGGTGGGCCGCAATCGCCGCGATGCGCTGGTGGCTGCCCTGCGCGAACAAATCCAATCGCGCTATGGCGATTTCAGCAACGCGAATGACTACACCCGCGTCATCAACGCCGGCCAGTACGCCCGCCTGCAAGGCTATGTCGATGACGCCCACGCACGCGGTCTGGAAGTCATCACCCTCGGCGGGCAGGCCAACCCCGCCGAACGCCTGCTGCCGCCCACCTTGGTGCTGGAGCCGGGCGATGACGCCAGGATCATGCAGGAAGAAATCTTCGGCCCGCTGCTGCCGATCAAGAGCATCGACTCGCTCGACGATGCCATCGCCTACATCAACGCCCACGACCGTCCGCTGGCCCTGTACCCGTTCTCCAACAACCCCGATGCGATCGAGAAAATCCTGCACCGCACCGTCGCCGGCGGCGTCAGCATCAACGACACCCTGTTCCACTTTGCCATCAGCAACCTGCCCTTCGGCGGCATCGGCCCCAGCGGCATGGGTGCCTACCACGGCCGCGCCGGCTTCGACGCCATGACCAAGCAACTGCCGATCCTGCGCCAGGCCCGCTTCACCGGCGGCGACAAACTGCGCCCGCCGTATGCACAGGCGAAATGGCTGATTGATTTGATCGTGCGGTGATTCAACCCATCGCGGCATGTACCATCGCGGCATGAAAATCGCCTCCTGGAACGTCAACTCCCTCAACGTGCGCCTGCCGCATCTGGAAGCATGGCTGAAATCCTTCGCGCCGGACGTGGTCGGCCTGCAGGAAACCAAGATGGAGGACCACAAGTTCCCCGATTCGGTGCTGGCAGGCCTGGGCTACCGCAGCGTGTTCGCCGGGCAGAAAACCTACAACGGCGTCGCGATCCTGGCGCGGGAGAAATCCATCGAGCAGGTGCAGATCGGCATTCCCGGTTTCGAGGACGAGCAGAAGCGCGTGATCGCGGCGACGGTCGATGGCGTGCGCATCGTCAATCTGTACGTGGTCAACGGGCAGGATGTCGGCACCGAGAAATATGACTACAAGCTGCGCTGGCTCGATGCGGTGCACGGCTGGCTGGCCGATGAGCTGCAGCAGCATGAAAAACTGGTGGTGATGGGCGATTTCAACATCGCGCCGGATGATCGCGACGTGTTCGATGCCAAGGTGTGGAACGATGAGCACATCCTCACCTCCACCGCGGAACGCAATGCCCTGAAGCGCCTGCAGGCGTTGGGCCTGCACGATGCGTTCCGCCTGCATCACGACGATGCCGGGGTGTTCAGTTGGTGGGATTACCGGATGGGCGGCCTGCGCCGCAACCTGGGCCTGCGCATCGACCTGACCCTGGTGTCCGATGCCTTGCGCGGCCAGGCGGTGGAGGCGGGCATCGACAAGGAGCCGCGCACCTGGGAGCGGCCTAGTGACCACGCGCCGGCTTATGTGGTGTTGGGGGATTGAGGTTTCTTGACGATCAAGACAAAACAAAGGCCCGGAAACCCGGGCCTTTGTTCGCCACGAACCTTGGGTGCGTCTCAAGTCCGAACGGTTTCAGCGCACGCGGCCGCAGCGAAAAACGATCAACGCGCCTTGCCGCGCGTGAACAGGTTGACGATCAACAGCAGCACCACTGCGCCGATCAGCGCGGTGATCAGGTAGCCGATCCAACCACTGAAGCTCAAACCCACCAGTGGCAACAGCCAGCCACCGATGAAGCCGCCGATGATGCCAACGACCACGTTGAGGATGATGCCCTGCGAGGCATCGCGCTTCATGAGCAGGCTGGCAAGCCAGCCGGCAATGCCGCCGACGATCAACTGAATGATCCAACCCATGGGTCTTCTCCTTACATTGGATGGAAGGGACGCCGATACGCGGCAATATGCCGATTGGGCGCGCCCCAACCGTAAATCCGCGTGAATGGCACCGTAGCACATGGGCGACGCGCCTAGAATGTCTGCCCATGCAGGATCTGCCCGCTCCCGCGCCACGCACCTGGCTGCTGCCGCACCGTCACGGCACCCGCGGCGAGCCGGCCGTGCGTCCGCTGCTGGCCGATACGCTGGGCCTGACCGCCGATGCCTTGCCGCTGCAGCGTGACGAGCGCGGCCGCCCGCGCCTGCACGCCCCGCTGCAGCGCTACGACCTGAGCTGGAGCCACAGCGGCGACGCGCTGTTGCTGGCCTTGGGCGAGGCGGTGACGCTGGGCGTGGACATCGAACGCCTGCGCGCCCGTCCGCGCGCACTGGACCTGGCCCAGCGTTATTTCCACCCCGAAGAAGTCGCTTGGATGCGAGCGCAACGTGACGATGCGCTTGAACTTGCTTTCGTGCGACTGTGGTGCGCCAAGGAAGCGATACTGAAAGCGCACGGTGGCGGCATTGCGCTGGGGCTGGAAAAACCGGTCTTCGCCGAAATGCCCAGCGCCACGGGTGGCACCGAATTGCGGCTGATCGGCACCCATCCCGTGCTCGGCCCGGTGCAGGACTGGGCCTTGCGCGAATGGGAGCCGCTGCCCGGCTACCACGCGGCGATGGCGTGGCGCGCCACCTGAAAACCTCGGCGATAATGCCCGCGTGAACACGACAGCCGATTTCCCCGCCGACCTGCGCGAACAACTTCACCGTGGCCTGATCGCCGTCGGCCTGGATGCCGATGCGCTGTCGCTGCGCCTGCTCGATTACCTAGCCTTGCTGGCGAAGTGGAACGCCACCTACAACCTCACCGCGATCCGCGACCCGCGGCAGATGGTGACGATGCACCTGCTCGATTCGCTGGCGATGCATGCTTATTCGGAAGAAGGAACCTTGGCCGATCTCGGCACCGGCCCCGGCCTGCCCGGCATCCCGCTGGCGATTGCCAAGCCCGGCTTGCGGGTCACACTGGTGGAAAGCAATGGCAAAAAGGCGCGTTTTCTGCGTGAAGCCGTGCGCCAATTGGGCCTTTCCAATGCGCGCGTGGCCGAATCCCGCGCCGAGGCACTGAATGAACCGGCAAGCTACGACCTGCTGACCGCGCGCGCCTTGGCCACGCTGGCCGGCATCATCGAAGTTGGCGGCCACCTGCTCAAACCCGGCGGCTGCCTGCTGGCGATGAAAGGCGTGGTGCCGCACGAGGAAATCGCCGCCCTGCCCGCCGGCTGGGCGCTGCAAAGCGTGAAATCGCTCACGGTGCCGGGATTGGAGGCCGAGCGCCACCTGGTCATCATCGCCCGCCAAAATCCCGCTTCGTAGAAGCGAGGCTTTGGCGGGCAGCGTCCCAACAAGCGCCGCCCGCATCCCGCATAATCCCCCTTCCACCCCGTTCCAAGTCCAAGGCATCCGCATGGCCCGCATCATCGCCGTCGCCAACCAGAAAGGCGGCGTCGGCAAGACCACCACGTCCGTCAACCTTGCCGCCGCGTTGGCGCGCACGCCGCAGCGCGTGCTGCTGATCGACCTGGACGCGCAGGGCAATGCCACCATGGGCAGCGGCGTGGACAAGCGCGAAGTGGAAGCCTCCACCTGCGACGTGCTGCTGGGCGAAATCGATGCCAAGACCGCCATCGTGCGCACGCCGGAAGACTTCGATCTGCTGCCCGGCAATATCGACCTGACCGCCGCCGAAATCCAGCTGATGGACGGCGATGCCCGCGAGTCGCGCCTGAAGAACGCGCTGCAACCGCTGCTGGGCGACTATGACTTCATCATCATCGACTGCCCGCCAGCGCTGTCGCTGCTCACCCTCAACGCGCTGACCGCTGCCGATGGCGTGCTGGTGCCGATGCAGTGCGAGTACTACGCGCTGGAAGGCCTCAGCGCCCTGGTCGAAACCATCGACGCCATCGCCGACCGCCTCAACCCGAAGCTGGAACTGGAAGGCGTGTTGCGCACCATGTTCGACGTGCGCAACAACCTGGCCAACGCGGTGTCGGCGGAACTGACCCAGCACTTCGGCGACAAGGTGTTCCGCACCATCGTGCCGCGCAACGTGCGCCTGGCCGAAGCGCCCAGCCACGGCCAGAGCATCGTCGGCTACGACCGCGCCAGTCGCGGCGGCGTGGCCTACCTGGGCCTGGCTGGCGAAATCCTCCGTCGCAACAAGGAACGCGGCGGCCACGCGAAACCCATGGAGACCCATTGATGAACGCCCCCAAGCAACCTGCCCGCAAGCGCGGCCTCGGCCGTGGCCTGGAAGCCCTGCTCGGCCCCAAGGCCGCCGCCGCAACCCCGCCGCCGCAAGCGCAGCCGGGCGAAGCCCTGCGCACCCTGCCGGTGGACCAGTTGCAACCGGGCAAATACCAGCCGCGCCTGGCGATGGACGCGGCCAAGCTGGGCGAACTGGCCGATTCGATCAAGGCACAGGGCGTGATCCAGCCGATCGTGGTGCGCGAACTGTCCGCCGGGGGGTTCGAAATCGTCGCCGGCGAACGCCGCTGGCGCGCTTCGCAACAAGCGGGCCTGGCTGAAGTGCCGGTGGTGGTGCGCGAACTCGACGACCGCACCGTCATTGCAATGGCGCTGATCGAGAACATCCAGCGCGAGGATCTGAACCCGTTGGAAGAAGCGCAATCCCTGCAACGCCTGATCGACGAGTTTTCACTCACCCACGCCGAAGCCGCCGAAGCCGTCGGCCGTTCGCGCGCGGCCGTTTCCAACCTGCTGCGCCTGCTCGACCTGCCGCCGGCGATCCGCGCCCTGCTGGAAGCGCGCCGCCTGGAAATGGGCCACGCCCGCGCCCTGCTCACCCTGTCGCCGGACCTGGCCAGCAAGCTCGCGTCCGAAGCCGCCGAACAAGGCTGGAGCGTGCGCGAAGTCGAACACCGCGCCTCGCAATTCGCCGCCGGCAAGGTGCCCAGCAACAACAAGAAAACCAAACCCGGCAAGACCACCCCGCAAGCCGACATCGCATCGCTGGAAACCGAACTGTCCGAGTCGCTGGGCACCAAGGTGGTCATCGACCACGCCAAGAGTGGCAAGGGCAAACTGGTGATCCACTACAGCGACGTGGATTCGCTGGAGGGGGTGTTGGAGAGGTTGCGCGGCAAGGCGGGCTGATGCTGCACCATGGATTTCACGCACATATTTGCTGAAGTTCTCAGAACCTGGTGGTGGCTGATACCGGTTGCCGGCTTCGCCACCCTCCTGAAAACACCGCTAGCAAAAGGTTTCTTCGGAGAGCTGGCCGTTCGCATTTCTGCGAAATTCAGGCTGAACAAGCATGTCTATCGTGCGATCCACAACGCCACGTTGCGAACGACGGATGGCACGACTCAGATTGACCACATCTTCGTCAGCCCATACGGCATCTTCGTCGTCGAAACGAAGAACATGAAAGGGTGGATATTCGGCTCCGAACACGACAAGCAGTGGACCCAGAGGATCTACATGCACTCATCCAGATTCCAGAACCCGCTGCATCAGAATTACAAGCACACAAAAACACTGGAAGCCCTGCTGGAAGTCCCTCCGAAAACCATTCATTCCATCGTGACATTTGTCGGTGACAGCACGTTCAAGACCGACATGCCGCCAAATGTCACTAGAGGCGGCGGTTTTATCCGGTACATCAAATCCTTCAAGAATCCTGTATTCACGACATCTCAGATCGATGATCTGGCACGCAGGATTCAGCAGGAAAGTCTCGCCCCATCGCTCGCGACCCATCGGGAGCATGTGAGGCATCTGCAACAAAGGGCCAATCCGAACAAGCCGCGAAGCTGCCCGAAGTGCGGTAACCCTATGGTGTTGCGCACCGCAAAGAGCGGATCGAACGCAGGCCGAGAATTCTGAGGTTGTTCCACGTTCCCTAAGTGCAAAGCGATACTGAATCAATAATGTCGTAGGCTGGAATGAAGCGAAGCGCACCGGCCTGTATTGCGTTTTGATCAACCCGTTCGCGGCGCATGGCTTACCATTCCCGCCGTGAGCACCTACCGTCTTCAATCCGTCTTCCAGCCGCAGTCGGTGGCCGTCGTCGGCGGCAGCCCGCGCGAGCGTTCGGCCGGGCGGGCGGTGGTGCGAAACCTGCGTGCTTCGGGGTTTGCCGGCAAGCTGGCCTGGGTCAGCCCGCATTACAACGAGATCGACGGCATTGCCACGGTCAGCCGCATCAGCAGCCTGCCGTGGAAGCCGGACCTGGTGGTGGTGACCACGCCGGTGGCGATCGTGCCGAAGGTGATCGCCGAAGCCGCTGCGCATGGCGCCGGCGCGGCGGTGGTGCTGACCGCGATCAATGACGCGAAACTGGCCGCGAAGATCGAGGCGGCCGCGCGTGAACACGGCATGCGCATCCTCGGCCCGCATTGCCTGGGCGTGATCGCGCCGTACTTCAACCTCAACGCCAGCATCGCCGCACGCACGCCGCCGCCGGGCGACCTGGCACTGGTGTCGCAATCCAGCGCGATTGCCGCCGCCTTGGTCGAATGGAGCGCCACCCGTGATGTCGGTTTTTCCGCCGTGGTCGCGCTGGGCGATGCGGTCGATGTCGATTTCGCCGACTTGCTGGACCATTTCGCTACCGATTACCGCACCCGCGCGATCCTGCTGTACGTCGAACGGATCAAGAACGCGCGCAAGTTCATGTCCGCTGCACGCGCTGCCGCACGCGCCAAGCCAGTGGTGGTGGTGAAATCAAACCGGCGCGGGCCGCCGCCCAGCTTCGATGAAGTCGGCATGCGCACGCTGGCGCCGCGCGATGCCGTCTATGCCGCCGCCTTTCGCCGCGCCGGCCTGTTGCAGGTGGACACGCTGGACGAACTGTTCGCCGCTGCCGAAACCCTGGGCCGCTTGCACACCTTCCCCGGCCGGCGGCTGGCGATCCTCGGCAATGGCGGCGGCGTCGGCGCGCTGGCGCTGGACCAGTTGCAGCGCCTCGGTGGCACCGCAGCGGAACTGTCTGCCGGCACCGTCGAAAAACTCGACAAACTGCTGCCCGATGGCTGGTCGCGCGAAAATCCGGTGGACATCGTCGTTGACGCCGATGGCGGCCGCTACGCCCGCGCCATCGAAGCGCTGCTGGCCGATGACAAGAACGACGCGCTGATGGTCATCAACGTGCCGACCGCGTTCACTTCATCGGCCGAAGCGGCGCAAGGCCTGGCCGCCACGCTGGCGAAAAAGACCAAGAACAAACCCGTGTTCGCGGTATGGCTGGGCCAGGACGAGGCCACCCAAACCGCATTGAATGCTGCGCGCGTGCCCAGCTACGCCAGCGAGAGCGACGCCATCCACGGCTTCATGCACCTGGTGCATTACCGCGAAGCGCAGACCGCGCTGATGGAAACCCCGCCCAGCCTGCCGCAAGGCTTTGTGCCGGATGTCGAGACCGCGCGCGCCATTGTTAGCGAGGCGCTGGAAAACGGCGGTGGACAATTGAGCGCGGAAGCCACGCAACGCCTGCTCACTGCCTACGACATCCCGGTCACGCCGCTGCAATTTGCCGCCGATGCCGACGCTGCCGCATGCATTGCCGAACCGCTGCTGGCCACAGGCAAAACCGTCGTGGTGAAAATCCATTCGCCCGACATCGCGCACAAGGCTTCGGTGAACGGTGTTCGCCTCGATCTGGACAGCGTGCAGGCCGTGCGCGAAGCCACTTGCGATGTGTTGCGCAACGCCCGCGAAAAACGCCCCGATGCACGCATCGACGGCGTGGTGGTGCAGGCGATGGAACATCGTCCCGAAGCACGCGAATTGATCATCGTGATTGCCGATGACCCGCTGTTCGGCCCGGTGATCGTGTTCGGCCGTGGCGGCACCGCCGTGCGCGTGGTCGATGACCTGGCGCTTGCGCTGCCGCCGCTGGATTTGCGGTTGGCGCATGAATTGATCGGACGCACCCGCATTTCGCGCCGGCTGCACGCCTATCGCGGCATGTCGGCGGTGGACCAGCGCAATATCGCGTTGGTGCTGGTCAAGCTGGCGCAATTGGCCGCCGATCTGCCGGAAATCAAGCAGCTCAGCCTGAACCCGCTGCTGGCCGATCCCGACGGCGTGGTCGCGGTGGATGCGCGCGCCATCGTCGAAAGCATGCCGGCACTGCACAAGGGCCGTGGCCATCCGCGTTTTGCGATCTTCCCGTATCCGCAGGAATGGGAGCGCCACGTTGATCTGGATGACGGCGCACGCATGTTCGTGCGCCCGGTGCGCCCGGAAGACGACGCGCTGTTCCGCGAGTTCTTCACCCACGTCAGCGACGAAGACCTGCGCCTGCGCTTCTTCCAGTCGGTCAAGCATTTCAGCCACGAATTCATCGCCCGCCTCACGCAGATGGACTACGCGCGCTCGATCGCGCTGGTCGCGCTGGATGCCGAAGGCGACATGCTCGGCGCGGTGCGGTTGATGGCTGATGCCAATTACGAAAAAGGCGAATACGGCATCCTGGTGCGCAGCGACCTGAAAGGCCACGGCATCGGCTGGCGGCTGATGACCATCATGATCGAATACGCCGGCTGGCTGGGCCTACGCGAAGTCGATGGCAAGGTGTTGCGCGAGAACCGCGGCATGCTGGCGATGTGCAAGCAACTGGGCTTCGACATCAAGCCCGACCCGGATGATCCGGGATTGATGGATGTGCGCTTGCCGGTGGGGAAAACTTCGTAATTTCCTTCTCCCTTTGGGAGAAGGTGCCCGAAGGGGCGGATGAGGGTTCGGCGAAGCCCATGATGCTCGAATGCCGAGGCCCCACGAAACAGCCGCGCTTGTTGTTTTCCTTTCGCGGATTCTGGTATCCAGACTTCGTCGCACCCTCACCCCAACCCATCTCCCGAAGGGAGAGGGGCTTTCAATGCGATGATTCCCCATCCACTGCACGTGCCCATCACCATGACTCGACAGCAACTCCTGCTTGCTTGCCTCTTCATCTTCCTGCTCGCCGCCGCGCCCGTTGCGCAGGCGAAGGAATCCGCCGCCGACCGCGCCTTCAAGACCATTTACGAAGCCGAATACACCTGGCGCTTGGCCGAAACCGGTGGCGTTGACGAGGACAGCGATACCAGCGGCGGCAACAGCCATCTGCCCGATGTCGGTGCGCAGGCACAGGCGGCGCGGCTGGCGAAGTGGGAAGCGGTGCTGGCGCAGCTGGACAAGCTGGATGAAAGCAAGCTGTCGCCGGAAAACCGCATCAACCTTGCCGTGTATCGGCCGCAGGTGGAGGATTTGGCCGCCAGTGTGCGGCTGCGTGCCTACGAGATGCCGTTCAATGCGGATTCCTCGTTCTGGTCGAACCTGGGTTTCATGGCGCAGACGCGTTTCGACGATGCCAAAGCCGCGCGCGCCTACATCGCGCGCCTGAATGACGTGCCGCGTTACTTCGGCCAGCAGATCGACAACATGCGTAGCGGGCTGGCGCGCGGTTTCAGCGTGCCGCGCGCAGTGCTGGACGGGCGTGACGGTTCGATCACCGCCATCGCCGACTTGAAGGATCCGCAGCAGGCTTCGTTCTATGCGCCATTCAAGCAATTGCCCAATCGCATCCCCGCCGATGAGCAGGAAAAGCTGCGCGCCGAGGCCAGGGCCGCGATTGCCGATGCGGTGATTCCCGCCTATGCCAACCTGCTGCAATTCTTCCGCAATGAATACGTGCCGCAGGCGCGCACCACGCTCGCCGCCGAGGCGATGCCGGACGGCGCGGCTTACTACCGCCAGCAGATCCGCGAATACACCACGCTGGATTTGCCTCCGTCGGAGATTCACCTGCTCGGCGTGGCCGAGGTGGAGCGCATCCAGAAGGAAATGAACGCGATCATCGACCAGGTCGGCTTCAAGGGCCGCAGTCCGCAGACGCGTTTTGCCGATTTCCTGCAGTTCCTGCGCACCGATCCGCAGTTCTATGCCAAGACCCCGCAGGAATTGCTGGATCGCGCCGCGTGGATCGCCAAGCGCGCCGATGGCGAGGTCGGCAAGCTGATCGGCATCCTGCCGCGGCGGCGCTTCACGATCGTGGAAGTGCCGGCTGACATCGCCCCGTTCTGGACCGCCGGCCGTGGCGGTGTGGATACCTACTGGCTCAACACCTACGACCTGCCCTCGCGCCCGCTGTACAACCTGCCGGCGCTGACCCTGCACGAATCCTCACCCGGCCATTCGCTGCAAGGCGCGCTGGCCGAGGAACAGGGCGACCAGCCGGCATTCCGCCGCGACAACTACATTTCCGCCTACGGCGAGGGCTGGGGCCTGTATTCGGAAAAACTGGGCGAGGAAATGGGCATCTACCAGACGCCCTACGAGCATTTCGGCCGCCTGACCTATGAAATGTGGCGCGCCTGCAGGCTGGTGATCGACACCAGCGTGCACCACTTCGGCTGGAGCCGCGAGCAGGCGCTGGCCTACCTGCGCGAGCACACTGCGTTGTCCGAACACGAGGTCACCACCGAGGTGGATCGCTACATTTCGTGGCCAGGACAGGCGCTTTCGTACAAGTTGGGCGAAATTGCCATCGTCCGCCTGCGCGAACTGGCCGAGCGCGAATTGGGGCCGAAGTTCGACGTGAAGGCCTTCCACGACACCATCCTCAGGCAGGGCTCGGTGCCGCTGCCGGTGCTGGAGGCGCAGGTGCGGGAGTACATCGCCAAGGCCAAGGCGACCCCGTAAGTGCTTGCCCGCAAAGGAAAACCCATGCATAATGCGCGGCTCGCTGCGTCCGCCCCGGTCTGATCCGGGTGAGTCAGCCGCAGCGAGGCCGCCGCCTTCCGGGCTATGGAAGGCATTCATCACACTCGAAAGGTGCACAAATGTCTCGCGTATGCCAAGTTTCCGGCAAGCGTACGGTGACGGGTAACAACGTCTCCCACGCCAACAACCACACCCGCCGCCGCTTCCTGCCCAACCTGCATGAACGCCGCTTCTGGGTTGCCAGCGAAAACCGCTGGGTCAAGCTGAAGGTTTCCGCGCACGCGCTGCGCACCATCGACAAGGTGGGCATTGACGCCGTTCTGGCCGATCTGCGCGCCCGTGGCGAAAAGATCTAAGGGAGAACGGACATGGCAGGCAAGCGCGACAAGATCAAGCTGGTGTCCTCGGCCGGTACTGGCCACTTCTACACCACTGACAAGAACAAGAAGAACACCCCCGGCAAGATGGAATTCAACAAGTACGACCCGGTGGTTCGCAAGCACGTGATCTACAAGGAAGCGAAGATCAAGTGACGCAATGGCGCGTTCGCAAAGCGAACGCCTTTGCCATTGCGTCATCCCCGCGAAGGCGGGGATCCAGCTTCTACACAAAGCCCGCCGCAAGGCGGGCTTTGTATTTCTGCGCGTTCGCAAAGCGAACGCCTTTGCCAGAACGTCATCCCCGCGCAGGCGGGGAGCGATTTTCAACAGCCGAAAGCCGGTCATCCGGCGCTTTCAAGACAACCCGCCTTCCCGGCGGGTTTTCTTTGCCTGTTTCCCGGCACAATCCCGCCATGACCGCCCCTTCCATTACCCGATGAGCCCGCACTGGTCGCTCGGCACCACGCTGCTGGTGCTGGACTGGGCGATCCGCTTCGCCGCGCTGTTGTGGATCCCGTCGCGCACGTCGGCGGCGGCGGCGCGGAGTTGGCTACTGCTAGTCGCCTTCGTGCCGCTGTTGGGCTTGCCGCTGTACTTGTTGCTGGGGCATCCGTGGTTGTCGCGTGAGCGCGTGCGCCGGCAGGCGCTGGCCTCGCAGGTGATTCGCGAACAGCAAGCGCCGCTGGAGCACCTGCGCTGGACGCCGCAAGGCGACGGAGCCGAAGGCGAGATGGCGCCGCTGCTGGAGCGGCTGGGCGATTTCATGCCGACCCACGGCAACGCGGTCGAGTTGCTCGACGATTACGACGCTTCGCTGCGTGCGTTGGTCGAGGACATCGACGGTGCGCGGGAGCGCGTGCACCTGCTTTATTACCTGATGCTGGACGACCCGGTCGGCGATGTCGTGGCCGCTGCGCTGAAGCGCGCCGCCGCGCGCGGGGTCGAGTGCCGGCTGTTGCTGGACGCCACCGGTGCCCGCCGTGGCCTGCGCCGCTATGCTGGCGCGCTGCGCAAGGCTGGCGTGCAGGTGCATGACCTGTTGCCTGGCGGCCTGCGCTGGCGGCGCAGCGGGCGCATGGACCTGCGCAACCACCGCAAGATCGCGGTGATCGACAACCACACCGCCTATGTCGGTTCGCAGAACCTGGCGCAGGCGCAGTTCGTGCGCGGCTTTCCCAACCGCGAGCTGGTCGCGCGCGTGCACGGCCCGGTGGTCGCGCACCTGGAGGCAGTGTTCGCCAGCGACTGGTTCATCGAAACCGGCGAACGCCTCGAAGTGGTGCCGACGGCACCGGTGCAGCATGCCGACGTCGCCGCACAACTGCTGCCCAGCGGGCCGGCCTATCCGTTCGAGAACGCGCGCGACACGGTCAACGCGCTGATCCACCTGGCCAAGCGCCGGCTGGTGCTGGTCACGCCGTACTTCGTGCCTGACGACGCGACGCTGAGTGCACTGCGCATCGCCGCACTGTCGGGTGTCGATGTGCAGTTGATCCTGTCGAAAAGCAACAACAAGGCGCTGACCGCGTGGGCGCAGGAGTCGTATTACGAAACGTTGTTGCGCGCCGGGGTGAAGATCGCGCTGTATCGTCCGCATTTCCTGCATGCCAAGCATCTTGGCGTGGACGAAAGCATGGCCCTGGTCGGCTCGATCAACCTGGATATCCGTTCGTTCGCGCTGAACGCGGAAATCGGCCTGCTCTGCTACGACCCCGGCGTGGTCGCGCGGATGCGCCAGGTCGAGGCGTCGTACTTGGCCGATGCGGAACCGGTTTCGCTGCAAGCATGGCGTCGACGGCCGGCCTGGCGGCGCAGCCGCGAAGGCATCGCCCGTTTGGCGGATTCGTTGATGTGATTCGCTGATGTGTTTTGTTGATGTGGAGCGGAGGTGACGGCGCACGACGGCGCGTGAAGGCCAACGCCGTACAATCATGGCATGACCGAATTTCGTGCTGACAACGCCGTTTTCGACATCGCCATCATCGGTGGCGGTGCCGGTGGCGTGCTGGCCGCGATCCATGCCTTGCGGCAAGCGACTGCGCGGCAACGCATCGCATTGATCGAGCCGTCGGCAAACCTGGCCGAAGGCGTGGCCTATGCCACGCGCCATGCCGAGCACCTGCTCAACGTGCCGGCGCGCGGCATGAGTGCGTTTGCCGGTGAGCCGGGTGATTTCCTCGAGCATGTGCTTGCGACGGATGACAGTGGCGCATCACGCGATGAATTGTCCGCGCGCTTCGTCGAGCGCCGCCGCTACGCCGATTACCTGCGCAGGCGGCTGGCTGAAGCACGCCACGCCAGCAAGGCCACGCTGGAGGTCGTCCACGACCACGTTGAAGAACTCGATGTGCCGCACGACGGCGCTCCAATGCGCCTGCGGCTGCAAAATGGAACGACGTTGCAGGCGCGCGCCGCCGTCATCGCCATCGGCAATCGCCCCAAGCCGTTGCCGGCGCGCGGGGTCGGTGCGCTGCCGGCGAGCAAATCGCTGGCAGCGTGGGATTTCGACGCGATCAGGCGCATCGACCGCGATGCCGGCGTGTGCATCGTCGGCTCCGGCCTGAGCATGGTCGATGCGCTGCTGAGCCTGTCCGCCAACGGCTATCGTGGCGCATTGCACGTGCTCTCGCGGCATGCGTTGTTGCCGTTGGCGCATGCAACGGATCCGGCCGTGGCCGAATTCGATGTATCCGCGCTGCACGCGCAGACGCTGCGCCAACGCCTGCGCAGCCTGCGCGAACATTCGCGCATCGCCGTGGCCGCCGGCTTGCCATGGCAGGCCGTGCTGGAACGCCTGCGTCCGCATGGCACGGCGTTGTGGCAGTCGTTGTCGAAGACCGAGCAGCGCCGCTTCCTGCGCCATGCGCTGCGCCACTGGGACGTGCATCGCCATCGCATCGCGCCGCAGGTACACCGACAGATCGACGCATTTCGCGCCAGCGGCCAGTTGCGCCTGCATCGCGGCCGCCTGCGCCACGTCATCGCCCAGGGCAACTGCGTGCGCCTGGGCTGGCAGGCGCATGACAGCGGCCTGCGCGAATTCGACGTCGATGTGGTGGTCAACGCCACCGGCGTGGAGCTGCGCGCGCAGACCCTGCGCAGCACCCTGCTGGACGGCTTGCTGGGGCACGGGCTGGCGCGGCCTGGCCCGCACGGCATCGGCATCGACACCACGGCGGAAGGTCGCGTGATCGATGCCGAAGGCCACGCGCATCCGCGCCTGTTCGCGCTGGGCAGCCTGCGCATCGGCTCGCTGTGGGAAAGCATCGCCATACCGGAATTGCGGGTGCAGGCCGAAACCATCGCCCGGGTCTTGCGCTTGTAGGGGCGCATCGCAGGGGTGCGATGCGCTCGGCGCGTCGTAGAATCCAGCCAGCTACCGCACGGGAGAGGCGTGCTTGTCGAATTGGGTGCTGCTGCTGGTGTCGATCGGCTACGCCGTGCTGCTGTTCGCGGTGGCGTGGTGGGGCGATCGTCGCCCGTTGTATCCCGACCGGCCGTGGCTGCGGCCGCTGGTGTATTCGCTGGCGTTGGCGGTGTATTGCAGTTCGTGGACCTTCTACGGCGCGGTCGGTAGCGCGGTGCGCACCGGCGCGGGCTACCTGCCGATCTACCTGGGCCCGATGCTGCTGCTGTTGTTCGGTTGGCGCATCATCGAGCGGCTGGCGTTGATCGCGCGCAACCAGAACACCGTTTCCATCGCCGACTTCATCTCCGCGCGCTACGGCCGTTCGCGGCGCTTGGCCGCATTGGTCACGGTGATCGCCCTGATCGGCGTGGTGCCGTACCTGGCCCTGCAATACAAGGCGGTGGCGCTGAGCCTGGGCGTGCTGACCGGGCAGCAGGGCGAAACCGGCTTCTTCACCGACCCGGCCTTGTACGTGGCGCTGCTGATGGCCTTGTTTGCCGCCTTGTTCGGCACCCGCCAGGTCGATGCCACCGAACACCACCACGGCATGATGCTGGCGATCGCGCTGGAATCGTTGGTCAAGCTGGTGGCGATGATCGCCATTGGCGTGTTCGCGTGGTCGTGGCTGGGCGGCGGCCTGCAGGTCAACGCGGCAGCGCAGACGCTGTTCCAGAATGCGCCGCCGGTGGGTTTCCTCACCCAGACCCTGCTCGGCTTTCTCGCCATCGTCTGCCTGCCGCGCCAGTTCCACGTGGCGGTGGTCGAATGCGGCGAAGTCGGCGACATCCGCCATGCGCGCTGGTTGTTCGGCGGCTACCTGCTGTTGATCTCGGCGATGGTGGTGCCGATCGCCGGTGCCGGCGTGGCCATGTTCGGCAGCAACGGCAGCGTGCCCAGCGACAGTTTCGTGCTGGCCGTGCCGATGGCCTCGGGCAGCAATGCACTGGCGCTGGTCGCCTACGTCGGCGGTTTTTCCGCGGCCACCGGCATGGTGATCGTGGCCAGTACCGCGCTGGCGACGATGGTCAGCAACGACCTGGTGATGCCGCTGCTGCTGCGCCGTGGCAAGGCATTGGCGACTGCCGACATGGCCGCGCGGGTGTTGTGGATCCGCCGCGTCGCCATCGGTGTGCTGGCACTGGGCGCGTATTCGTATTATCGCTCCGGTAGCGGCCATGACAGTTCGCTGGCGTCGTTCGGCCTGATCGCGTTCGCGGCGGTGGCGCAGTTCGCCCCGGGCTTGCTCGGTGGCTTGTACTGGCGCGGGGCCAGCCGCCGTGGCGTCGAGATCGGCATGGCCGTCGGCTTTGCAGTGTGGATCTACACCCTGTTGCTGCCATCGCTGTCGGCCAGCGGCTGGCTGGGGCCGGAATGGCTGAAGACCGGCCCGTTCGACGTGCACTGGTTGCGCCCGCAGCAGTTGTTCAACCTCAGTGGCTGGGATGCGCTGACCCACGGCACATTCTGGTCGCTGCTGCTCAATACCGGCACGATGATGCTGGTTTCCGCGCGCTGGCGGCCGAGCGTCGATGAGCGCCTGCGCATCGCGCCATTCCTGGATCCGTATGCGCAGCGGCAGGCGCTGGTGCCCAGCGAATGGCCCGGCAGCGTGCGCGTGTCCGACCTGTTGTCGCTGGCCGAACGCGTGGTCGGCGAGCGCCATGCGCGCCGCGCCTTCGCCGAACAGGCATCGATCATGTCGCGCGAACTCAAGACCGACGCGCCGGCCGATCGCGCCTGGGTGCAGTTCACCGAACGCCTGCTCGCCGCGGCGATCGGCGCGGCCTCGGCGCGACTGGTGCTGACCAGCGTGCTGCGCGGCTCGGGCATGGAACTGGCCGAAGTGGTCGCGGTGCTGGACGAGGCCGGGCAGGAACTGCGCTTCAACCGCGAGATCCTTTCGACCACGCTGGAAAACATCTCCGCCGGGGTCAGCGTGGTCGATGCGGACATGCGCCTGATCGCGTGGAATCGCCGCTACCAGCAGATGTTCGGCTACCCGGTCGGCATGCTCTATGTCGGCCGACCGGTGGCCGACCTGATCCGCTGGAACGCCGAACGCGGCGAGTTGGGCGAAGGCGGCATCGAGGAACAGATTGACAAGCGCATCGGCTACATGCGCGCCGGTGCGGCGTATGTGTTCGAGCGCGTGCGCAGCGACGGCCGTGTGATCGAGATGCGCGGGCAGGCGCTGCCCGGTGGCGGCTACGTCACCAGCTACAACGATGTCACCGACTTCAAGCACGCCGAACACGCATTGCGCGAGGCCAACGAAACCCTGGAACAGCGCGTGGCCGAGCGCAGCCGCGAAGCCGAAGCCGCGCAGCAATCCAAGACCCGCTTCCTCGCCGCGATTGGCCACGACGTGCTGCAACCGTTGAATGCGGCGCGGTTGTTCACCAGTGCATTGCGCGAAAGCGATGAACCCGGCGAACAGCGCCACCTGGCCGAGCGCATCGATGCCGCCTTGCGTGCTGCCGAGGAATTACTCGACGGCCTGCTCGACGTGTCGCGGCTGGATGCCGGTGGCCTGCACGTGCAGGTGTCGGATTTCGATGCCGGCGAATTGCTGCGTGAACTGGCCGCGCAATACGCGCCGGTCGCCGCCGGTCGCGGCCTCGACCTGCGCGTGCATGCGCGCGCGGTGCCGGTGCGCAGCGATCGCCGCCTGTTGCGTCGCGTGTTGCAGAACTTCATCGCCAATGCGCTGCGCTACACCCGCCAGGGCCGCATCGTGCTGGGCCTGCGTGCGCGCAGCGGCCAGGTGGAATTGCAGGTCTGGGACAGCGGGCCGGGCATTCCCGAGCAGCACATGCGGCAGATCTTCGACGAGTTCCACCGCTTCCAGCAGCCGTTCGACTGGGGCGAACAAGGCCTGGGTCTGGGCTTGTCGATCTGCCAGCGCATCTCGCGCCTGCTCGGCCATGAACTGAACGCACGCAGCCAGGTCGATCACGGCAGCATGTTCTCGATCACCGTGCCGCGTGCCGAAGTGCTGACGCCGCGCGCCGCGCCGGCACGGCGGTTGGAAGCGCTGGCCGGCGATTCTTTGCAGGGCTTGCGCGTGCTGTGCGTGGACAACGACAAGGAAATCCTCGACGGCATGCGCGCGCTGCTGGGCCGCTGGAAGGCCGAGATCCTGACCGCCAGCACGGTCGATGAAGCCCTGCAGAAAATCCGGCAGGCCCCGGCGGTGATGCTGGTCGATTACCACCTGCACGACCGCCTCGACGGCCTCGATACGCTGGATGCGTTGCGCGCCGCCAGCCCCGGCCCGGTGGCCGGCGCGCTGCTCACCGCCGATGGCCGCGATGAACTCAAGCGCGAAGCGCGTTCGCGCGGCTATCGCTTGCTGACCAAGCCGGTGAAACCGGCATCACTGCGCGCCTTCCTCGCCGCGCAGCAGCAGAGCGCGGCGGCGGAGGGATAGCGGTTCAGCACATCACTGCGCGGATTGTGCGCGTAGCGCACGCATGCGACGGCGTTCGCGGCGCATGGCGACGTTGTCGCTGTATCGGGTGACCAGTCCCTGCAAGGCGGCCTGCGCTTCGGGATGATTTTCCAGCGCGACGATCACGCGTTGCCACAGGCCGTCTTCGCACCAGCGGCCGAAGCGGATGTAGTTGGTGTGCCAGTGGCCGTATTCGGCCGGGATGTCGCACCAGCTGGCGCGGCTTTGCGCAATCCACAACACCGACTCGACGTAGCGGCGCGCACTGCCGCCGTTGCGAGCGCGGGCGGCGACGCGGCCCGGCAGCGCCGCCGCGATCGGGGTCCAGTGGTGATCAGCCAAGCCCGGCAAGGGGTGTTGCGACGCCGGTTCGGCCATGACCATCGTGCGCGCATTCGACAGGCGCATCGGGGGGAGGACGGTCACGGCTGCTTCTTTTGCCATCAGCATGTTCATGGGAGCCTGGTTCCAGTGGGCGAACGTTGGGGAAGGTGGGCTTGCGCCCGGATCGTCCACGGGGATCCGCACTTCCCGTCAACAATGCGAAAAAGGGTGTGCCCCGATCCGTGGGGCGGTGTCCTTGGGGGATCCCGTGCGAGCCGGTAGCCGGTGGTCGCCAGGGCGCAGGCCCATCCCCTCTGCCTGCGGTGCATGCCCTCGTCCGTGGGGGAGCGCTGCACGTCATTGCTCCATGGCGAGCAGACTAATGAGACTTGCGGCACATTAATGTCGCGATTGGCGAACCTGTCGTTCGTGAATTGGCAACGGTCGCGATGAGGTCGGGCGGCGGTGGCGTGTGCGGGCTGTGCTATCGACGATTCGTTCCCGCAGATTTCGGAACAGGGCACGGCGTCTCACCGAAGCCATTTCACCGAAGACGACATTCCCGAAGAACCCCGAAAGAGAACTCGGGCCACCACTACAAATCGCCCGGAAGCTCCCACGGTGGCGGATCAGGCAGATGTTCGCCCAGGAAGGCCAGCAGGGTTTGCAGCTTCGGCGAGCCGCGCCGGTTCTTCGGATAGACCAGCGCGATGTCCTGCGGCGGGGGCGCGTGTCGTGGCAGCAGCACCTGCAGGCGGCCGTCGGCGATCGCGGCCGCCGCAAGCGGGGCCGGGGCCAGCACGATGCCCAGGCCGGCGCAGGCGGCGTCCACCAGATGCCGGGCGCTGTTGCTGCGCAGGCGTTCGTGCACGCGGCAGGCGAGGGGCTCGCCTTGCGCATCCAGCAGCCAGAAGCCGCGTTGTTCGGCATTGGCGTCCATCAGGCCGTCATGCGTGGTCAGGGCTCCGGGGGTTTGCGGCGTGCCGCGCACTTGCAGGTAGGCCGGGCTGGCGCACAGCCAGTGGCGGTAACCGGCCAGGGTGCGGGCAACCAGGCCGGCATCGTGAACCGGGCTGCTGCGCAGGGCGGCGTCGAAGTGGTTTTCACCGCTGACATCGCGTGGTGGGCCGATGTCGGCATCGACCAGCACGTCGGGATATTGCGCGGCGAAGGCATCCAGCAGCGGCAGGAACACCCCGGCCAGGGCTTCCGGCACGGCGATGTGCAGGCGGCCCTTGACCTGTTGCTGGTGGCCGGCGACGAAATCATGCGCGGATTCGACTGCCTCGAGGATGCGCACGCACTTGGCGTAATAGACCGCGCCGACTTCGGTGCTGCGCACGCTGCGCGAGGTGCGGTCCAGTAGTGCAGCGCCCAGTTCCCGCTCCAGTTCGGCGATGCGGCGGCTGACCACCGACTTGGTGGTGCCCAGCCGTTGCGCGGCAGCGGTGAAGCCGCCGGTTTCGACCACGGCAACCAGCGCGGCCATGTCGGCGATTTCAACCATTGCCCAGATCCTGTGCCAGCGGCAGGCGCATCCACAGGTCGTGACCGCCGGCCTGGCGCGGCACCAGTTCGACCTCGGCGCGCATCTGCTGCAACAGTGCCTGCGCCACCGCCAGGCCCAGCGGTGCGCGGGCATGGTGTTGCAGCAGGTCGTCGGTGACCAGCAACGGGCCGAACAGGTTGGCATCGAAACCATCCGGCTCGCGCGCGATTTCGATTTCCAGCTTGTCGCCGGTGGCCGCCAGCGACAGCACCACCTCGCCGGCATCGCTGCCATCCAGCGCGTGCACCAGCAGGTTGACCAGCAGGCGGCGCAGGGCCAGGTCGTCGATTTCGATGAGTGCATCGCGGCGCGACAGCCGCACCTGGAAGCCAAGCCCGCGCGCATGCGCCTGCAGGGCGAAGGTGCGCTGCATCAGGCCGGCCAGTTGCGACAGTTCAAGCACGCCGGCCTCGGCAGGCGCGGCGGTATCGCCGACCAATGCGGCCAGACCATTGGCAGTGGCCGCTTCCAGCCGCACCGCCGCGTATTGCAGGGCGGCGATCGAACGCAGCGAAGCCGGATCGTCGCCATGCCGTTGTTCCAGCAAGCGCGCATGCCCGGCCAGCAGCGACAGCGGCGCGCGCATTTCCTCGATCAGCGCGGCGAAGGCATCGACACCCTGCCGGAATGCCGACAGCCCGTGCTTGCCAACGCCGTGGCCACCGACCGAACGCAGGGCGCGGCGGTGTGCGGCCTCCTGCAATTGCAGATCGTTGCCGGCCTGCTGGTTGCGGCGCAGTGCCTGCATCGGTGCGGTGACATCGTGCAGGACGAAATGCACGCCTTCGGTTTCCTCGACCCGATCGACATCGGCGAAGCGGCCGGCGGACAGTTCCAATGCCGGTATCCGCATCGGCGCACCCTCGCCACCGTCGCGCAGGTCCAGCAAGCGCTGGTACACCGCCTCGCGGTTGTCGCCCTCGGCGATGAAGCCATCCAAATCACCGACCACGTCCAGCAAGGCACCGTCATGGTCGAAGCTGACCACCACCGGCGGCCGTGGCGCGTGCCGTTGCTGCTTCATTGGACGCGCCTCATCGCGGCTTGCCTGCGGTCAATGCGGTGGCGAGCGCGGCGAAGGCTTCCTCGACACCGACACCGCTGAGCGCGCTGGTGCTGAATACCGGCAACAGCGCGGACAACTCGGCGATGCGCGGCGGCGGCACCGCCCATTCGCCGGCCAGGTCGCATTTGTTCAGCAGCAATACCGCCGGCAACTCGCGGCCGAGCAGGCGTTGTGCCTGTTGCCGCAAATCCAGTGCGGTGTCCACGGTGTCGGCGCGGGTGCCATCGGCGACCAGCAACAGGCCGTGGCTGCCGCCGAGGTAGTTGCCGCGCATCTGGTCCAGGGTGTCGGCACCGGCGATGTCCCACAGCACCAGGCGCAACTCACGGCCATCGGCTTGCACGGTCTTGCTGTCCACCTTGACCCCGACCGTGGTCAGGTAGGCAGGTGAGAAGGTGCTGCGCACCGCACGCGCGACCGTGCTGGTCTTGCCGACCGCGAAATCACCCAGCAGGCTGACCTTGCGCGAGATCGAACTCATGGTGTCGCCGCCCTGGCTTGTGCCGCCTTGGCCGACACCGGTTGCGCGGTGACCTGCGCGCCACGCAGGTCGGCTGCTTCGCCCGGCAACGCGGCAGACGCGGCCACCACCAGTCGCGACGGCGCGTGCACCGCGTCGGCCAGTTGCGCGACCAGCCACTCCCCGCGCTGGCGGCGCAGGCCGGTGTTCAGTTCGCCACTGCCGGCGCGGTCGGTCAGGCCATAGGCATTGAAGTGGAACGCGACTTCATCACCACCGGCTTGTTGCAGTTCGCGCACGGTGGCGGCGATGCGCGGCAGGACTTGTTGCCAATCCGCTTCCGGCTCGGTCGTGCCGTTGGCGAAAGGTACGGTCAGCGTTGCCAGTTGTGCGGCCAGCGCTTCGATGCGCGCCTGTTGCGGATAGTTCAAGGCGCTGGCATCCAGCCGCGATACGCCGGGCATGGCCAGCGTCGGCGGGTTTTCGCGCAGGCGCTGCCAGTCGGCATAGGGCACTTCGCCTTGCAGCTTCAACACTGCTTGCGCATCCGGTGGCGCGACATTGGCGGCCGGCAGACCCAGTGCCTGTGCGGCGCGGGCGGCAACCAGCGCCGGTTCCATCGAATAAAAGCCGCGCAATTGCCAGGTGGCGGCGATTTTCGGGTGCTGTTGCGCCAGCCAGGCTTGCGGGTCGGCGGCCAGCGGGTCGCGCAAGCCTTCGACCTGCAGCTTGCCGCGTTGGCCGTCGTCCAGCTGCGTCAATACCAGGCCGGGCATCGCCGACAGATGCTGGCGCACCTCGGTCACCTGTCGCGACCATTGCCACGACGCCCACGCCCACCAAGCCAGCCACGCCAGCAGCGCGACCAGCACGGCCCACAGCAGGTAACGCGCCGCCTTCGACTGCGGCGGAGATGGCGCGGCGGTGTCGTGCGTGTTCAAGGCCTCCAGCTGCGGCGCATCCAGCAGCGCGGTGCCGAGGTCTTCGCCTGCGACCAAGGCCGCGCCGTGGCGGGCGTGCAGGGTTTCGTTCAATGCTTGCAAACGCGTAGGGAAATCACCCGGCGGCAGGCCACGGACGAAGGCCACCAGCCGCGCCTGCGGGCCTTCGGCTACCACCAGCTGGTAATCACCCACGATAGCCGCGCCGATGCCGCCGCCGCCGTGCACCGAATCGTGGACGAAACTCTGGATCGCGGTGAACATGCCGGCGATGGCGTCAGCGTCCAGTTCCGGCAGATCCGGCGCGGAACGATGGCCCAGCAGCAGGCCGGAGTCGGGCTGGATCCAGAACAGGTGTTCGACCCGCCAGTGCGCGCTGTGGCGCAACGCCACCTGCGCATACGGCACGCCGCTGCGCCAGGCTTCGATGCGCCACTTCATGGCACGCGGGCTCAAGGCATTGTTGACCGCGCTGTCGATGTCGGCGGCCAGTTGCCGCATTGCTTCCTGGATGGAACGACGGATCGCCGGGCCGATCACCGGGAACACCGCATCGACCACGGTCTGCGGCTTGCGCTGCACGGCCTGTTCCAGCCCGTTGATCGTGCTTTCGGCCAGTGCGCGGGTCAGCCGGGTTTGCTGGCCATCGGCAAGGCTGGTTTCGATCTCGCCGGCCACTTGATCGCTGAGCCGCTCGCCGATCCGGCCCACGTCATCCTGCAGCGCGTCCAGCCGGCCGCGCTCGGCATCCAGCAGCAATTGGCGAAGACGGTCGTATTCGCCGTTCATCGGGTCGGCGGCTCCGGGCGCGTGGTCAGCCGCCGCGGCCGGTGACCACGTCCTGCGCGCCACGCAGGCGCAGCGAGACTTCGGCCATCAGGTCGGCCAGGTCTTCACGGGCCAGTTTCTCGCCGCCCAGTTCGGTGCGCGCGGCGGCCAGCGCCTCGCGCAACTGCTGCTGCGCGGCTTGTGCCTTCTGCTCGCTTTGCGCCAGCGCCTCGCGGGCGCGTTCGGCGGCGGCTTCGGCATTGTCCTCGTGTTGCTGCAGCACGGTGTCCAGCTCGTTGCGCTGGCTGCGCAGGGCCTGGCCGAAGCGGCTGTCCAGGTCGTCCAGCGCGTCCTTGCGGGCGGCGCTTTCCTGGCGCAGTTGCTGCACCAGTTTTTCGATCTGCGGGGCGATGCGCGATTCCAGCGCGGCCAGCCGCGCCTCGTAGTCGGTGACGATGCGCGCGGCTTCGGCTTCCAGGCGGTCGCCCAGTTCCTTCATGCGCCGGTCGAAATCGCGCACCGTGCCGCCGAACATCAGCTCGCGGATCTGCTCCATCTTGTCGCCGGGCTCGGCATTGGCCGCCGCCGGGATGTCGTTGCCGAACTTCGCCTTGGTACTCATCGCCGTGCCCCGTTTACTGCGTGTCTGCGCAAATGTGAGACCAGCATAGGAGCCTGCGCCGCATAAGACAATCCGTTGTATTCGCCATTCCGGTTGAGGGTTTCAGCCGGAAAATCAGGGCTGGCGTCATTCGCTGTGTAGCTCGGCGACGAAGTCGTAGGCGTCGCCGCGATAGAACGAGCGGGTAGATTCGACCACGCGGCCGTCGCCGAGGAAGGCGCGGCGTTCGACCAGCAGGCCGGGGCTGCCGACCGGCAATTGCAGGTGGCGGGCGGCTTCGGCCTCCAGCGCCACCGCGCGCAGGCGTTGCAGGGCGCGCTTGGGGCGGTGGCCCCAGTGGTCCAGCGTGGCGTACAGCGAGCCTTCGATGCGCTGCGGTTCCGGCAGCAGGGCCAGCGGCACGATGCTGCGCTCGATCGCGATCGGCGCGCCATCGACATGGCGCAGCCGGTACAGGCGCACCACGCCGCTGCCCGGCGAGAGGTTCAGCGCCATCGCTTCTTCCGGGGTGACTTCGCCGGTGCTGCGTTCGAGGAAATCGACCTGCGGGTCCAGCCCGCGCTCGCGCAGGTCGTCGGTGAAGCCGGTCAGTCGCGAGAAGCTGCGCACGATGCGCTCGGCGACGAAGGTGCCGGCGCCCTGGCGCTGGGTCAGCAGGCCTTGCGCGATCAGGCCGGACAGCGCCTTGCGCACGGTCACCCGGGAAACGCCCAGCAACGCGGCCAGGTCGCGCTCGCTGGGCAGGCTCTGGCCGGGGGCCAGCACGCCGCTGTCGATCAGGTTGTTCAGGGCGCGGCGCAGGCGCAGGTAAGCCAAGGTGTGGCCGGCTTCGGCCTGTTCCAGGCGACGGTATTCGAGGGAGATGGGATCGGGCATGCCAGCAAACTACCAATAAAGTACCAGGTGTGCAATTGGTTGTGGGCTGACTCGAAGATTTCGATGTGACCGTGGCATACGAAGCCTTCGTCATTCCCGCGAAAGCGGGAATCCAGCGACTTGCAAGCCATTGAAAGCAAAGGCACTGGATTCCCGCTTTCGCGGGAATGACGGACAAGGGCAGATTCGCGGCGGCTTTTGCCCCGCTCGCCAGCTTGGTACTTCGGTGGTACTTTTGCCTTCCTTCTTTTCCGCCCTGCCATGCCGGAGCCTGCCGTGACTGCCAAGACCGTTCCCGTCGCCGTTTTCGACCTGGTGATTTTTGGCGGCACCGGCGACCTGGCCTTGCGCAAATTGCTGCCGGGCCTGCTGCGCCGCTACGCCGACGGGCAGATCCCCGAGGACAGCCGCATCATCGGCGTGGCCCGCGACGACATGGGCGAGGACGGCTATCGTGCGCGCATCGGCGAAGCGCTGCAGAAGACCGTCGATGAAGACCCGGTCCTGCGCGAAAAACTGCCCGCGTTTCTGTCCAAGCTCGGCTACCACGCGCTGGATGCGACCAAGGATGCCGGCTGGGACGATTTCGCCGCCAGCCTCAAGCAGCACGAAGGCCGCGTGCGCGTGTTCTATCTTTCGACCAGCCCGTCGCTGTTTGTCGATATCTGCAACCGCCTGCGCGACCACGGACTCAATGGCGAGCCGTCGCGGGTGGTGATCGAAAAGCCCATCGGCAAGGACCTGGCCAGCGCCGCGCGGATCAACAACGCGGTCGGCGCGGATTTCGCCGAAAGCCAGATCTTCCGCATCGACCATTACCTAGGCAAGGAAACGGTGCAGAATCTGCTGGCGCTGCGCTTTGCCAACATCCTGTTCGAACCGCTGTGGAACGCCAACCGCATCGACCACGTGCAGATCACCGTGGCCGAAACCGTGGGCCTGGAAAAGCGCGCCAGCTACTACGACACCGCTGGTGCGCTGCGCGACATGGTGCAGAACCACCTGCTGCAACTGCTGTGCATGGTGGCGATGGAGCCGCCGGCCTCGCTGGACGCCAACGCGGTGCGCGACGAAAAACTCAAAGTGCTGCGCAGCCTGCGACCGATGACCGGCGAAGCGGTGGTCCATGCCAGCGTGCGCGGCCAGTACAAGGCCGGTGCCAGTGGCGGCGATGCGGTGCGCGGTTATCTGGACGAACTCGTCCTGCTGGAACCCGGCCGCACCTCCTCCCGTACCGAAACCTTCGTCGCCTTGAAGGCGGAGGTCGACAACTGGCGCTGGGCCGGCGTGCCGTTCTACCTGCGCACCGGCAAGCGCCTGCCCGAGCGCGTGTCGGAAATCGTGATTGTTTTCCGCGACGTGCCGCATTCGATCTTCGAAGACAGCGCCGGCCCGGTGGCCGCCAACAAACTGGTGCTGCGCCTGCAACCGGACGAAGGCGTCAAGCTGTGGCTGATGATCAAGGATCCCGGCCCCGGTGGCCTGCGCCTGCAGCACGTGCCGCTGGACATGAGCTTTGCCGAGGCCTTCGGCGTGCACCAGCCCGAAGCCTACGAACGCCTGCTGATGGACGTGGTGCGCGGCAACCAGACCCTTTTCATGCGCCGCGACGAGGTGGAAGCGGCGTGGACCTGGATCGACCCGATCCTGGCCGCATGGGAACAATCGCGCGATGCACCCAAGCCCTATACCGCCGGCTCCTGGGGCCCGAGCGCCGCCGTCGCCCTGATCGAACGCGACGGCCGCACCTGGCATGAAGACGCGGCATGAGCATTGCCGCGAACATCGCGCTTCACTCCTTCGCCGATGGCGACACGCTGGCCGCCGCGTTGGCGCAAACCGTCGCCGACAACCTGCGTGCGGCCTTGAACGAACGCGGCACGGCCACGCTGGCGCTGTCCGGCGGCAACACGCCAAAGCGCTTTTTCCAGGCGCTGTCGCGGCAATCGCTGGATTGGGCGAAGGTGACCGTGACCCTGGTCGATGAGCGCTGGGTCGGCGAAGACAGCGAGCGCTCCAATGCCGCGCTGGTTCGCGCCATCTTGTTGCAGCACGAAGCGGCTGCAGCAAACTTCCTGCCGCTGTACCGCGCCAATACCGAAGTGGAGCAAGCGCTGCCGGCCATCGAGACCACGCTGGCACCGCGATTGCCGCTGGATGTGGCCGTGCTGGGCATGGGCGCGGACGGGCATACCGCTTCGTACTTCCCCGGCGGCGACCGCCTGACCGAAGCGCTGGACCCGGCCACGCCCGCGCGCGTGCTGCCGATGCGAGCCCCCGGCGCAGGCGAGCCGCGCATCACCCTGACCTTGCCGGTGCTGCTGGCTGCACGTCATCTTTACCTGCATATCGAGGGCGCGGAAAAACGTACCGTGCTGGAGCGTGCGGTCGCCGGCGACGACCTGCCAATTCGCGCCGTGCTGCAACATTTCCAGGCCGTACTGCCGGCCTATTGGTGCCCCTGATCCCGCACATCTGTAAACCTGCGACCGGGTCTGTTTATAATTCATCGTTGCCGATCATGTAGCCCCGCGCCGAAGCGCGCGCCGCCAAAGGTGGAATGTGCACAACCACGACCTTGCCTTCCTCAAGAAATTCTCGATGGTGATCGGCTTTTTGATGCTGGCGACCTTGGGATTGATCCTGTTCGCCCATCACCTGCATGGCTCGTTGCCGCCGGAAGCTTCGCTGGTGGCGGCCAAGCAGACCCAGGCGCGCATCGCCCCTGCCGGCGCGGTCTATGCCGGGGCCACCGGCGCCGCTGCGCAGGCCGCCGCTGCGGCTGCGGCACTGGCCGCCGCTTCGGCCAATGTCGCCTACGGCGGCACCCTGGACGGCAAGACCATCTTCGACAACCTGTGCACCGCCTGCCACACCGGCGGCGTCGGTGGCGCACCGACGATGGACAGGGCGCACTGGAGCGCGCGCATCGCCCAGGGCACCGACACTCTGTACAAGCACGCCATCGAAGGCTTCACCGGCCCCGACGGCGGGGTGATGCCGGCCAAGGGCGGCAACCCGGGTTTGAGTGAAGAGCAGATCCACGCGACCGTGGATTGGATGATCGGCAACCTCAAGTGAGGTTTCTTCATCCGGGCGCGTTGCGACGCGGATTCCCGCTTGTGTAGTAGCGACGTGAGTCGTGAGCCCTTCGTTATCTGTCGAAGGGTATCGCGCTCAAGTCACTCCTGCGGATTCGCGCCCAACGCCACCAGCGCGATGGCGATCAACGCCAGCACCAGCCCGACGCGATTCCATGCGCTGGTCTTCTCCTTGAACACCGCCACGCCCACCAGCGTGCCCAGCGCGACCACGCCGATGTTCATCGTCGCGAATACCGTGGCCGGCGAATCCGGCAATGCCTGGTGCGCGCGCACGTAGAAATAGATGTTGGAAAAATTCAGCGCGCCCAGCAGCACGCCGCCGTACAGGCTGCGCAGGGTGAACCGCGCATCGCCCTTCGCCACGCGCAACACCTGCCACGCCAGCATCAACACGAAGGCCAGCACGAAGCTGGCCTGCAACGCGGTCATCGAACTGGTATGCGCCAGCGCGATGCGCTTGAGCAACACGTCGATCAAGGCATAACCGGCACAGGTCGCCAGCAGCCACGGCCATATACGTCGCCATGCTGCCGCGTTTTCCTCCACCGGCCGCGCCAGCAAGCCGACCAAGGCCAGCACGCCGATGCCCAGGCCGGCCAGTTTCCACGCATTGAGCGCTTCGCCGAACAAGGCAAACGCCGCTGCCAGCGACAACAGCAACGACAGCCGCTGCGCCGCATCGCTGCGGACAATGCCAGCCAGGGCGACCGCGCGGCCGAACACCAGGAAGATCGCCGGCAAGGCCAGCGCCAACGCCAGCAATTCCGGCCACGGCGCGCCGGCTTCGCGCAGCGGTGCCAGCGAAGGCTTCAGCAACAACGCGCACGACAACGCGGCCACGGCGTAGTTCCAGGTCACCGCCTGGGCCACGTCGATGCGCAACGGTGTGGCGCGCTTGAGCAGCACCGAAACCAGCACGCTGCAGGTCACGCTGAAAAAAAGAAAGAGCATGGCGATGGATTCTAGCGGCTCGCGACAGGGGGCATGGCAAACTGTCCGCGTCGCAATCAACTCCCCCACTCATGGATTCACCGACTCCTGCGGCCCGTCCCTCGCTGCTGCGCGATTTCTCGCTTTCGGCGCTGGTTGCCGGCTTCGTCACCGTGTTGGTCGGCTATGCCAGCTCGGCAGTGATCGTGTTCCAGGCCGCGCATGCGGTGGGTGCGAACGATGCGCAGATGGCCTCGTGGATGTGGGCGCTGGGCATCGGCATGGGCGTCACCTGCATCGGCTTGTCGCTGCGCTGGCGCATGCCGGTGGTGACCGCGTGGTCCACGCCCGGCGCGGCGATGCTGGCGGCCGGCAGCCCGGGCCTGGCGTATCCCGACGCGATCGGCGCGTTCGTGTTGTGCGCGTTGTTGATGATGGTGGCCGGCTTCAGCGGCGTGTTCGAACGCAGCCTGAGCCGGATCCCGGCGTCGCTGGCGGCCGGCATGCTGGCCGGCGTGTTGCTGCGTTTTGGTTTGGACGCCTTCGTCGCGGTGAAGGTGCAGCCGGTGCTGGTGCTGGCGACGATGATCGCGTGGTTGTGCGGCCGGCTGCTGTTTCCGCATTATGCGGTGATCGCCGCGCTGGCGGTCGGCGTGCTGGTCGCCGGCAGCGATGGCCTGCTGCATCTGGAGCGCTTGCACGGTGGCGCGGCCTTGCCGGTATTCACGATGCCGTCGTTGTCGCTGGCGGCGGTGTTCGGCATCGCCCTACCGTTGTTCGTGGTGACGATGACTTCGCAGAACGTGCCCGGCGTGGCGGTGGCGCGCGGCAGTGGCTATGCGCTGCCGGTTTCCGCAGCGGTGGGTTGGACCGGCACTGTCAATGCCATGCTCGCGCCGTTCGGCGGTTATGCGTTGAACTTGGCCGCGATCACCGCTGCGATCTGCATGGGTCGCGAAGCCCACCCGGACCCGGCGCGCCGCTACGTGGCGGCTGTCTGCGCCGGCGGCTTCTACCTGCTGCTGGGCTTGTTCGGCGCGGCGGTGGCCGGGGTGTTTTCGGCTTTTCCGAAGGAACTGGTCGCCGCCATCGCCGGCATCGCCTTGCTGGGCACCATCGGCAACAGCCTGGCCAATGCGATGCGCGACGAACACGAACGCGAGCCGGCGCTGATCGCCTTCCTGGTTACCGCGTCGGGCGTGTCGATCGCCAATATCGGCTCGGCGTTCTGGGGCCTGCTGGCCGGCGTGCTGACGCTGTGGCTGTGGCGCAGGCGCGGGGTTTGAACACGACGATCCGCGCACGGCCAGCGGGTGTTGCAATGCGGCAGGCTATCATTCGGCCATGACTTCACCCATCTTTCCCGCCGAATCGACCACGCTGCTGCTGCCCGGCCCGGCCGGCGCGCTGGAAACCGCCATCGACCCGCCCGAAGCCGCTGCCGCATCGCTGCCGCTGACCGTGATCATTTGCCACCCGCTGTCCACCGATGGCGGCACTCTGAACAACAAGGTGGTGACAACGGCTGCGCGCGCGCTGCGCGAACTGGGCGCGACGACTGTCCGCTTCAATTTCCGCAGCGTTGGCGCATCGCAAGGCGAATTCGACCACGGCATCGGCGAGCTGGACGACCTGCGCGCAGTGGTCGCATGGGTGCGCGAACAACGCCCGCACGATGCGCTGTGGCTGGCCGGCTTCAGTTTCGGTTCCTACGTCACCCTGAAGGGCGCGGTGGAACTGCAGGCCGATGCGTTGATCTCGATTGCGCCACCGGCAGCGACGCGCGGCTGGGATTTTTCCAGCATCGACCTGCCGCAATGCCCGTGGCTGGTGCTGATGGGCGAAAGTGATGAGATCGTGCCACCGCAAGCCGTATTCGACTGGATCGCGTCGCTGCCACGCCAGCCGGTGCTGGTGCGCTTCCCCGACACCGGGCATTTCTTCCACCGCAAACTCCTCGACTTGCGCACGGCGATCCAGCAAAACGTGCGCGATTGGTTGCCCGCCGCATGAGTGCGTTGCTTCCCTCGCAACGCTATGCCGAAGGCGCGGCGCGTGGCGACTGGAACGACGACCCGGCACAGCATCCGGCGCTGGCCGAGCTGGATCGCATCCATGCCGCATTGCTGGCCGTGCCCAAACCCGGCCTGCTCGACAAGTTGCTGCACAAGCCGCAGCAACCGGTGCAGGGTTTGTATTACTGGGGCGAAGTCGGACGCGGCAAGACCTTCCTGGTTGACCTGTTCTACGACGGCCTGCCGAGCAAGCAGAAATACCGCACCCACTTCCACCGCTTCATGCGCCAGGTGCACGAGCGCCTGCGCGCCCACGCCGGCCAGTCCGACCCGTTGGCGAAGATCGTGCGCGAAGCACGCGGGCGCTTGAAGGTGCTGGTGCTGGACGAATTCTTCGTCACCGACATCGGCGATGCGATGTTGCTGGCGCGCCTGCTGGAGCGACTGTTCGCCGAAGGCGTGGCGCTGGTGACGACCTCCAACACCGCGCCGGAAAACCTGTACAAGGACGGCCTGCAACGCGCCGGTTTCCTGCCGGCCATCGCCTTGCTGCAACAGCACTGCACCGTGTTGCGCAGCGACGGCCAGGAAGACTACCGCCTGCGCGCGCTGACCCGCTCGCCGGTGTATCGCACGCCGCTGGATGACGGCGCCGACGCCTGGTTGGCATCACGCTGGAAGGAACTGTCCGGCGGCGAAGACGCCCGCGCCGGCAACGTGATGATCGACTCGCGCAAGATCCCCGTGCGTGGTCGCGGCAAGAGCATCGTCTGGTTCGACTTTTCCGCACTGTGCGAAGGCCCGCGCGGCACCACCGACTACATCGAGATCGCGCACGAATTCAACACCGTGCTGGTCGGCGGAATTCCCGCCTTCGATGCACTCAACGAAGACGCCGCCCGCCGTTTCGTCAACTTCATCGACGAAACCTACGACCGCCACGTCAACCTTGTCTGCACCGCCGCCGCGCCGCCGCCATCGCTGTACGCCGGCACCCGCCTGGCCGGCGCCTTTGAACGCACCGCCAGCCGCCTGATCGAAATGCAAAGCGCCGAGTACCTGGCCGCGCCGCATCGGGCATGACGCGGCTTCGCTTGACAGCAAACGGCGGATTTCCGCAGCCTGACTGCCGACATCGCGATCCGCGCGATGCTTTCCGGGGAAACCTTTGATTCACCTGCCTCCCTCACTGCCGGCTGGTTTGCTGTTGCTTGCCTTGTGTGGCGTGCACGATCCCGCGCGTGCGCAGGCGGTCGCCGGCGATGTGTTCGAACGCGATTATTTCGCTGCTGGACTGGCGCATAACGCTTACGAAATGCTGATGCGCGTGCCCGGTTTTTCCATCGTCGAAACCGATGGCATGGTGCGCGGTTATGCGTCGGCGCAGGGCAATGTGTTGATCGACGGCGCGCGGCCTTCGAGCAAGCGCGAGAAGATTGGCGACTTGCTGAAGCGCATTCCGGCGGCCTCGGTGGAGCGCATCGAACTGATCCGCAGTGGTGCATCGGGCATCGACATGGCCGGGCATGCGGTGCTGGCCAACGTGGTGCGCGCGGCGCACGCCTCCAGTGAAGGTGCAGTGGAGCTGGGCGCGATTGCTGCCAGCGATGGCTGGCATTCCGTGCCGGGCAAGCTGGAATACGCGCGCCGCTGGCCGCAGGATCGCGCCTTCGAGTTCTCGGCCGGTTACGCGCCCACGCCTTTCGAGGACAGTGGCGATGGCCGCGTGCGCACGCTTGATGGCGACGGCAACGTGCTGGCCGACGACAAACTGGGTTTGCGCAGCATCGAGAAAAGCAGCACCGCCAGCGCCGGCTGGCGGCAGCCGCTGGCCGGTGGGCAATTGCGCCTGACCTCGTCGTTACGGCACGACCGCTGGTTCACCGGCTTCCATCGTTTCGGCGTGGACGAACGCATCGACACCGACGAGCGCGAGGACGAAACCGAATTCGGCGCACGCTGGCAGCGACGCATCGGTGAGAAAACCACGCTGGAAACCCTGGCCACGCGCCGCGACAACGAATACGTGGTCGATGCGCGTTCGCGCGAAGACGCGCTGGATGAAAGCTACGGCGAAGACAATCGCATGGCCGAAAGCATCGGCAGGCTGGAGTTGGGCCACGAGCGCAACACGCGGCTGACCCTGACCGCCTCGCTGGAAGCCGCACGCAACACCCTGGACGGCGACACCCGCCTGCTCAGCGACGGCGTGCCGGTGCCGCTGCCCGAGGCCAATGCCAGCGTCGCCGAAACCCGTTACGAAGCGGCGGCAGGATTCGCCTGGCAGGCCGGCGAAACCCTGCGCCTGGAAGCGGCGATGCGCTTCGAGCGTTCGCGCATCGAACATGGCGGCGATCATCCGCTGCAACGCCAGTTCTCGTATCCCAAGCCGCGCGCATCGTTGCGCTGGGACGTGGGCGAAAACGACCGCCTGCGCTTTTCGTTGTCGCGCGAAGTCGGGCAGTTGTACTTCGGCGATTTCGTCGCCAAGGCCTCGCTGGACGCGGGCACCGTGTCGGCTGGCAATGCGCAATTGGTGCCGGATCGCAGTTGGCAGTTTTCCGCCGAATGGGAGCGCAGCTTCGGCGACGAGGCCGCGCTGACCCTGGCCTGGACCCACGACCGCATCGAGGACGTGATGGATCGCGTGCTGGTGGTCGCCGATGATGAAATCTTCGATGCGCCCGGCAATATCGGCGATGGCCGCCGCGATGCGCTGCAACTGGATTTCAACGCGCCGCTGGAACGCATCGGCCTGCAAGGCGGACGCATCCGCGCCTCGTTGAAATACGCATACAGCCGCGTCACCGACCCGGTGACCGGGCACCAGCGCGGCATCTCCGAAGAAGCACCGGTGGAAGGCGAAATCGAACTGAGCCAGGACCTGCCCGCGTGGCGCGCCAACTGGGGCCTGCTGCTGGAAAACGTCAGTCAGCGCGAGGCCGCGTATCGTTTCGATGAGGTGCAGCGCAAATCCAGCGGTGCAGGCTGGACGCTGTACGCGGAGCGCCGTCTCGGCGCGCACTGGCGCTTGCGTGGCGAAGCACGCGAATTGTTCGGCCGTGATTTCACCGAAACCTTCGACCGCTTTGAGGGCCCGCGTTCGCAAATGCCGCTGGCCGAACGCGAAATCCGTGATCGTCGCAAACCCGGTATTTTCGTGTTGACCTTGCGCCGGGAATTCGGCGGCTGAGCGCCAGCGCATCGCGGAGCGCAGCGAACATGCGGGCGGGTTCGCGTTTTCAGCGCAGTAGCATGTCGATGTATTTCACCACCGTGTCGGTATAGGCCGACGGTGTGCCCAGATCGTGGTTGATCTGGCCGTGGTTCAGGGCTTGCGGCAACACCTGCATCGTCACGCCCAGCGTGGCGGCCTTGCGTGCGAAGGCGCGGGCCTCGTCACAAGGCGAAGTGGGGAAGTGGCGCGTGCTGGAACAGACCAGTTGCATTGGCAACGCGTCGCGACGCAGTTGCGCCAGCGGCGAGGTCGCGGCCCAGTACGCCGGGTCGTTGCCGAAGGCATTGGTGTATAGCTGCGGCAAGTGCCGCTGCGACATCAGCGCGGCCACGTCCAGCGCGCCGCTGTCCAGCGATACCACGCCGCGCGGGCGTTGCGCGCCGGCGTCGACCAGCAGCGACGGCTGTGCGCCGATCAGTGCGATCAGATGCGCGCCGGCGGAATGGCCCATCAGCACGAAACGCGATGCGTCGAGGCCCCATTCGTCTGCATGTTGCTGTGCCGTCGCCAGTGCCCGCGCAACATCCTTCGCCTGGTCCAGCGGTTGCGCGACCGGCACCATCCGGTAGTTGACCGAAATTACTGCGTAGCCTTTTGGCAGCCATCCGTCCAGCTTGTTCTCGATACCGGGGTTGGTCTTGTCGCCATTGGCCCAGCCGCCACCGTGCACGTAGAACACGACCGGTGCATGGACGGCCCGCGCCGGCAGATACACATCGAAGCGCTGCGCCGGGTCGTTGCCGTAGGCGACGTTGCGGATCACCTTGCCGCCGACGGGGACGGTGACCGGGCGCTCCTGCCGGCTGGCTTCGCGCATCTGCTGCATGCGCTGGCGCAGGCGTTGCTGCGCATCGGCGTGGATGGGTGACAGCAGCATCAACAGGATGAACAGCAGGATCGGTTTAACGGTTTTCGTTGCGTGAATTTCCATCATGACGCTCCTCATGCATTGCGCACGCGCAACACGGCGCGCAGGCCGGTGGGGATGTTGGGCGAAAGCAGTAGTTCGCCGCCATGCTGGCGGGCGACGCGCTCGACGATGGCCAGGCCCAGCCCGCTGCCGGCATTGCCGCCGCCACGTGCGAATGGTTGTCGCGCGCGTTCGGCCGCGCTGGCGGAAAGGCCGGGGCCGTGGTCGGTGATTTCGATTTGCCAGGCATCTCCGCTGCGCGACAGGCGCAGTGCATACGGTTCACTGCCGTGTTTTTGCGCGTTGACGATCAGGTTTTCGACCGCGCGAAGCAGCGCCATCGGTCGGCCGTGCATCGGTGCGGTGTCGGGCATTTCCACCTGCCACGGCGACGAGGATGCCGCGACCGCATGACGGCAGATCGCCGCAAGGTCGATCATCTCGCGGGTCTCGTCGCGGCCATCGCGGGCGTAGGCGATGAACTGCGACAGGATCGCGTCGATCTCGCCGATGTCGCGCTCGATGCCGGCGTGCAATTCCGGATCGGTGCCGGGCAACAGTTCCAGCGCGAACTGCAAACGGGTCAGCGGCGTGCGCAGGTCGTGCGAGATGCCGGCCAGCATCAGTGCACGCTCTTCGGCGGCCGTGCGTACCTCGTGGCTGGCGTGCGTCAGTGCGGCGGCCAGCTCGGCGACTTCGCGCGGGGCCGATGCAGGTGGCATCGGCGGTGCATCGCCGTGGACGATGCCCGGCGCGCTGCGCGCCAGTTCGCGCAAGGGCTGTACCAGCCGCCGGGCAAAATACGCCGCCGCCAACCACACCAGCAGCACGCAGCCTGCCAGCAACAACACGCCATAGCGGCCGAAGCCGCTGCGCGGCTTGCCGTGGGCAAGCGCCACCCACAGCGGTGGCGTGGTATCCAGTTTCAGCCACAGCACGTCGCCGTCGGCGCGGATGTCGCGCGTGTCGCCCAGGATGCGTTGGGCGCGGCGTTCCAGCATGCGCAGGAAAGGGCGCGTGTTGCCGGCTTCCGGTTCGCGATCGCGCACTTCCAGGCCGCTGTCGCGCAACAACTGCACGGTGCGCGCCGGTTGTTCGGCGTCGATCCGTTCCACCGTGTCGGCGAAGGCATCCAGCGCGCGCAACAATTGTTCGGTAGCCGGGCGCGTGGCAAATTCGCGGCCCAGCAACACCGCCAGCGCGCCGGCACCGGCCAGCGCCAATGCGATCACCAGCGCCAGTTGCGCAAACATGCTGCGCGGGCTCACGGTGCAGGCCCCGGCGGCACGAACACGTAGCCGACGCCCCACACGGTTTGCAGGATGCGCGGTTGCTTCGGGTCGTCTTCCAGCAGCTTGCGCAAGCGCGCCACGGTCACGTCGATGCTGCGTTCGAGGGCCTCGTGGCCGCGACCGCGTGCCAGGCTCATCAGCCGGTCGCGGCTCAACGGTTGCCGTGGATGCCGCAACAGCACCGACAGCACCGCGAACTCGCCGGAGGTCAGCCGCAGCACTTCCTCATTGCGCGACAGTTCGCGGCTGCCCAGATCCAGCGTGAACGTGCCGAATTTCACCACGCCGCCTTCGGCTTGCGGTGCGCCCGGCGCGATGCCCGGCGCGCGGCGCAGCACTGCACGGATGCGCGCCAGCAGTTCGCGCGGGTTGACCGGCTTGGGCAGGTAGTCGTCGGCACCGATTTCCAGGCCGACGATGCGGTCGATCTCGTCGCCCTTCGCGGTCAGCATCAGCACCGGCGTGGCATCGCCCTGGCCGCGCAGGCGGCGGCAGATGTCCAGGCCGCTTTCGTCCGGCAGCATCAGGTCGAGCACGATCAGGTCGAAATGGCCGCGATCCAGCGCCTGCCGCATCTGCACGCCATCGCCGACGCCGCGCACCGCGAAGCCCTGGGTTTCCAGATAGCGCTGCAGCAGCTCGCGCAGACGCACGTCGTCGTCCACCAGCAGCAGTTGCGGCACGGGTCCGGTGGCTGTTTCATCGTTCATGGCCGCCACACTATCGCTTAACCGCCGACAACGTCAGTGTGTTCGTGCCAGCAGATGTTTCAGGACGGGCGTGCCGAAACATTTGCTTGCAAATTGGCAACCCCATGCCGCCATCGCCGCAGGCAGGCTGTCTCCACCGCAGCGCATCCCGCGCCGCGCCACCACGGAGATGCATCGATGAACCTGCAAAAATCCATCCTGTTGCTGGGACTGCTGGCCAGCGCCGGCGCTTTCGCCTTCACCCCGGCCGATGCCGATGCCCAAGGCCGCATCCGCGGCCGCGCGATCACACATGGCGCAGACGGAGGCCGCGCCACTGCCGTCGGTGTTGCCGCACGCGGCCCGAGTGGCGCCTTGGTGCGCGGCCGCGGCATTGCCGGCGACGGCCAGGGCAATGTCAAGGGCGGCCATCGCGGCAAGGCGGTCGGCGTCAACGGTGGCGAAGCGGGCAGCCAGGGCCACTTCTACCGCAACGCCGATGGCAGCGCCGGACGCGAGGGCAGCACCCATGTCAGTACGGCCGCAGGCGGCAGCCTGGACAGCAGTGGCGGTTTCACCCGCAATCCCGATGGCAGCACCGCTGGCAGCCATCAGACCAGCGCCACTGGCAGCCATGGCAATGCCTACACCGGCTCGACCAGCTACGCCGATGGCAGCGTGACCCACACCGGCGTCTGCACCAATGCCGCCGGCGACACCATCGCCTGCCCGAGTCGCGGCAAATGAATGATCAATAGGCCACACTGAAACGCTGGCGCAGGTGCGCCGGCGTTTCGATTTCATCCAGCGCGGCGATGGCGTAATCCTCGTAGGAAATCACGCTGTTGCCGTTGGCGTCGGCCATCAGCGTGTCACCACCCAGGCGGAACTTGCCGGTGCGCAGGCCCGGCACGAACAACGCGCCCGGCGACAGGAAGGTCCAGTCGATGTCGTCAGTCTTGCGCAGGCTGTCGAGGAATTGCGCGCCACCCAACGCTTCGGGCTTCCACGCTGCAGGGAAATCCGGCGTATCGACCACGCGCACGCCTGGTGCCACTTCCAGCGAGCCGGCACCACCGACCACGAACAAGCGCTGGATGCCGGCACTGCGCGCAGCCTGCAATACATGCACGGCATCCACGCTGGCGAAATGCGCGCTGCTGACCAGCACATCAAAACCCTTGAGTTTTTCACCCAGGCCGGTCGCGTCGGCTACCACGTCACCGGGGAGGAACGTCGCGCCGAACGGAATGGCCGCGCTGCCCTTGCGCGCGATGACGGTGACTTGATGGCCGCGCGTTTGCGCTTCCACCGCGATGCGCTGGCCGACGTTGCCGGTGCCGCCGATGATGGCGATTTTCATGGGATTTCCTGATGTGGTTTGGGGAAGTGCGGTGATTTTGCGCCCGTCCGCCGATGGCGGAAATCACGCCGATGGAACAATGCATCCGGCGGTCATTGCGGGTATCCACCGATGGCCGAAAACATCGACCGCAGCGACAATGCGCGTTAGGCCGGATTCGCCGGCCGCCACTGGAACCTGATCGATGTCCCCCGCCTTTGTTTCCCCCGACGCCATCCGCAGCCTGTTTGCCCGCGCCATGTCCGACATGTACCGCGCCGAGGTGCCGTTGTACGGCACGCTGATGGAGCTGGTGGCGCAGGTAAACGCCGAGGCGATGCATGCCGACCCGGCGCTGGCCGCGCGCATCGAACGTAATGGCGAAGCCGAACGCATCGACCTGGAGCGCCACGGCGCGATCCGCGTCGGTACCGCTGCCGAGTTGTCGATGCTGCGGCGCGTGTTCGCGGTGATGGGCATGTTCCCGGTCGGCTATTACGACCTGTCGGTGGCCGGCGTACCGGTGCATTCCACCGCGTTCCGCCCACTGACTTCGACCGCGCTGGCGGCCAACCCGTTCCGCGTGTTCTGTTCGCTGCTGCGGCTGGAACTGATCAATGACACGCAACTGCGCACGCAGGCCGAAGCCATCCTCGCCAGGCGCAACATCTTCACCGCCGGCACCCGCTCACTGGTCGAACAAGCCGAACGCGATGGCGGCTTGAGTGAGGCCGACGCGCAACGCTTCGTCGCCGAGGCGCTGGAAACCTTCCGCTGGCACGGCGATGCCACCGTCTCGCTGGCCGACTACGAAGCGATGCACCACGCACACCGTCTGATTGCCGACGTGACCTGCTTCCGTGGCCCGCACATCAACCACCTGACCCCGCGCACGCTGGATATCGACGCGGTGCAGGCGCAGATGAAGCAACGCGGCATCGACGCCAAGGCGGTGATCGAAGGCCCGCCGCGCCGCGCCGTGCCGATCCTGTTGCGCCAGACCAGCTTCAAGGCGCTGGAAGAAACCGTCAGCTTCCCCGATGCCAGTGGTGAATTGCAGCCGGGCACGCATACCGCTCGCTTCGGTGAAATCGAACAACGTGGCCTGGCACTCACGCCGAAAGGTCGCGCCCTGTACGACGCCGCACTGGCCAAGGTGCGCAGCCTGCAAAGCGCCGGCAGTGCCGCAGCTGATTACCCGCAGCGCTTGGCCACCGCCTTCGCCGATTTCCCCGACAGCGAAGATAAGCTGCGCCAGCAACAACTCGGCTACTTCCGCTATCGCCTGACCGAAACCGGCGCGGCCCTGCTTGCCGCGCAACGCGCCGCGCTTTCGCCCGAAGCATTGGTGGAAGCCGGCCACGCCAGCGCCGATCCGATCATCTATGAAGACTTCCTGCCGGTCAGCGCCGCCGGCATCTTCCAGTCGAACCTCGGCGGCACCGAACAACGCGCTTATTCGGCCAACGAAAACCAGGCCGAATTCGAAATCGCACTCGGCGCGAAGATCAACGACCCGTTCGAGATGTACGCAGCCTTGCAGGAAGAATCGCTGCAGGCCTTGCGCGCAAGCTGACGCAACGCCGGACCCTGCTTCCCGAGCGCGTGATAGATTTCGCCACGAGCAAGCCGCAGCATTGCGGTTCCGTCAATCGCCACATGGACCCGTAATGTCCCACTTCCGTCTGCTGCTGCCGCTTGCCGTGCTGGCCTTGGGTGCCTGCACCGTGGTCACGCCAAATCCCGGCCAGAAGGCGGTGCTGGTGGATCGGCCGTGGTTGTTCGGCCACAACGGCGTGCGCCTGGACGATGTACGCGATACCGGGCGCACCTATGCCTGGATTTCAACCAAGGCCGCCTATGTGGACGTGACCCCGCAGACGGTGCCGGTGGCATTCGACGATTATTCGTCCAGCGACAACATCCTGCTGGACTTCGCCACCCAGATCCAATATCGCATCACCGACCCGGCGCGGTTGCTGGCCGGTTTCGGCCCGGATTGGTTCAAGAACAACCTCGACAGCCAGTACGCGGCGATCGTGCGCGACCAGGTCAAGCGCTATGACATGACCAAGATGATGTCCGACCCGGAAGCGGCGAAGAAAATCGACGATGCGGTCACCGCCAGCGTCCGCACGCTGGTCAAGGAACAAGGCTTGCCGATCGAGATCATGAACATCACCCTGGGTCGCGCGCGCCCCAATCCCGACGTTTTGCAGCAGATGAACCTGACCGCCGCGCAGCAGCAGCGGGTGAAGACCTTGGTCGAAGCGACCACGGCCGAACGCCAGCGCGAACAGGAACAGATGGCCAAGGCCGACGCCGACAACGCCTATCGTCAGCGCATGGGCCTGTCGCCGGAGCAATGACCTGGCCAGCCAGATCGCGCAGATCAACGCCGACGCCTGCGCCAAGGCGCAGACCTGCTACGTGGTGCCGTCGGGTGCGTCGGTGGTGGTGAAGTAGGCCGCCATCGCTGCGGTATTTCCATGCTGGATCAGGCGTTCGCGCTGGCCGCCGCCCACACGCTGTCGGCATGGCCGGTGCGCATGCGCTTGCCGGTGTAGTGAGCGATCAACAGGAAACACGGCACCGCGACCAGCGCGGTGGCATCCACCGGCCAGCTGCCGGGGTGGCTCCATGCGCCGCCGATGCCCCACAGGCCGGCCAGGCTGCTCAGCGGGATCAACAGGGTCAGCGCCGCGCATAGCCACAGCAGGTCGATCGCGCCTTGTGCCGCACCACGCACGAAGGCCCAGCCGGTGCAAGCGAAGAACAACACGTAATAGATCGCTTCGTGCCACAGGGCGTAGTCATCGACGCGGGCCGGCAGCCATTTCGTCGCGGCAATCGTGGCGGAAATGCCGGCCACGCTGCCCAGCGCGATGCCCACGGTCAGGCAGCCCAGTACTTTCGCCGAGCGCTTCTGCACCACGGTTTCCGCGCCGTGCAGTTTCTTGCGACGCGATTCGATCCACAACACGTTGCCGGTGTAGAACAGCGCCGCGCCGGCCAGGCCCATCAGCACGTACAGCCAGCGCACCGGGTTGCCGCCGAAGCTGCCGAAATGCAGGGCGAAGAAGGCGTTGACCGCTTCGCTCCAGCCGTCTTCCATGTGCCCGGGCAGGTCATGCAGATCGACCTCGCCGGTGAACGGATCCAGGTGGGTGCGCATCCAGGTGCGACCGCGGGTGCCGTGGCGCACGTCCAGGCCCATGATGATCGCCTCGACGTTGCCATCCTGCTGCGTCTGGAAGCCGAATTCGTAAACATCGAAGCCGGGCAGTTGCCCGTTGGCACGTTTCAGCAGTTCAACCGCCGGCAGTGGGGTGGTGCCGCGCGGGGCAGCTTCGTGTTCGCCCCAGTTGATTTCGCCACCGTACAGCGCGTGTTCCTGCGCTTCGTAAAACGGCGTGTGGAACGCAAACACCACGCTGGTCAGCGCGATCACCAGATGGAACGGCAGGCTGAAGATGCCCAGCGCGTTGTGCGCGTCCAGCCACATGCGTTTGAAATTCTTGCCGATGCGCAGCGCGAACACGTCCTTGACGATGGTTGGCAGCAACACGATCAAGCCCGACAGCAACGCCACCGCATAGGCCAGCGCCACCAGGCCCATCAGGAACTGGGCGACGATGTCCGGCAGCGGCAGGCCCACGTACTGGTGCATGCGATCGACCAGCCCGGCAACCGTGGCCTTGCGCAGTTTTTCGGTTTGCAGGCTGCCATCGGGCGCGAAGCTGGCACCGTATTCGATCAGCTCGCGTGGTTTCTTCCCGCGCTCGGACCAGATCAGACGTGCGGGCTGGTCGGGCGAGGGATTGATGATGATCGAATAACGCTGTGCTGCTTTCGGGTGTTTTTCCAGCACGGCGGCCAGCAGTTTTTCCGCATCCTGCAACGGCGGTGCGGTGGCCAGTTGCGACGGTGGCGTGGCCCAGCGCTCCAGCGGTTTCTCGAACATGGTGATCGCGCCGGCGTAGAACGCGATGAACAGCATCAGTCCGCAGACGATGCCTACCCAGATGTGCACGTCCTTGTAAACCTTGATGATGTCGGTGGGGATTTTCATGGGGTTGCCTGCTCTTGATTTTTGCTCGTCATTCCCGCGAAAGCGGGAATCCAGCGTCTTTGCTCTCCGGCCGGAATGCGGTTGTCGTTACGGAAGTCGCTGGATTCCCGTTTCCGCGGGAATGATGAGCAAGGGTGATGCGCCATCAAACCAACCACGCCTTCAACCCCAACACCGCCGCCCATGCCAATGCATTGGCCGCACCCAGCCACAACCACGCACGCAGGCTGTCGCGGAACAGATAGACGAAGCCCATCACCGTTGCCCATATCGGCGCGATCATCCACATGTTGAATTGCACCTTGCCTTCGCCGACGAAACCGCCGGGCGTCAGCAGCGCAATCACGCCGGACAGCGCCACCCCCAGGGTGAAGCCCAGCCAGAACCCGGCCATGGTCTTGCCGAACCAATGCCGGCTCTCGATTTTCTGCCGCGTTGTGCTCATGGCCGGCCACCCGCGCGCGAACGCGCCCGCCATGCGCCCAGGAACGGTGCGATCGACCACACGAACATCAGCAGCACGCTCCAGATGAACACCGCTTCCAGCTTCGCGACCACCTGCATCGTCGCGATCAGGGACAGCAAGGCCAGCAGCGTACCCGGCCACCAGCCGTGGCGGCTTGGCCATGGCCCGGCGGCGTGCCATTGCTGCTGCTTTGATGCTAGATAGAACAGCAGCGCCGAAGCGCTGCCGGAAAACGTGGCCAGGATGGCGAAGAAAGCTGTCATGGCAGATGACCTTGAAGACGAACGCTTTTGCTCCGACGAACACGCTGATGCATGTTCGTCATTCCCGCCTTCGCGAGGATGACGGCGTTTCATTGGGCTTCCCGCCCTTTCGTTCAACGAAGGGGCGGGAAGTTGTGGCGTGTTACCAACCCCAGCGCACCGTCGCGGTGACGGTGCGGCCGGTGCCGTACCAGCACGAGGAAATGCCAGTGCAGGTGGACACGAAACGCTTGTCGGCGATGTTGCCGATGTTCAGCGCGACCATCATGTCGGTATTGCTGACCCGCGACAGGTCGAAGCGGATCGCCGCATCCCACAGCGTGTAGGAGGGGATGTATTCCGGGTAACCGGAGCCGGCGATGCCAAGGCCGCTGGCAACGATCAGGGTTTCGCCGTTGTGGCGCAGGCCGGTGGCAAGGCTGAGGCCTTCCAGTGCGCCTGACTGGAAGGTGTAGTCACCCCACAGCGAACCCATCCAGTCCGGCACCATCGCCAGCGCCTTGCCTTCCCAGGCGGTGCCGCTCTTGACCAGTTCCGAATCCATCCGCGACACCGCACCGATCACGCTGAAGCCTTCCACCGGGGTGATGCGCGCTTCCAGTTCGATGCCTTGCACCTTGGTTTCGCCGACGCTGACGTAGCAGGCGCTGGCACCGTTGGCGCCGCAGACGTTGCCGCTGGCGGTATCGACAACCGCGTCGTCCTTCTTGCGCAGGTCGTAGGCGGCTAGGGTGAACAGGCCGTCGAAACTGGCCGGCTGGTATTTCACGCCGGCTTCCCACTGCTTGCCGCGGGTCGGGTCGAAGGCCTTGCCATCAACGCTGTCCACCGCGCTGCGGGTCGAGGGCTCGAAGGATTCGGCATAGCTGACATACGGCGAGAAACCGCTGTCGAACGCGTACAGCACGCCGGCGTTGCCGCTGAAGGCTTCGTTCTCCAGGGTCAGGGCAGTACGCGCCGAAGACGCGCCGTTCAAGGCATTGTAGGTCTGGCTCCAGGTGTCGTCCTTGAACCAGTCGTAGCGGCCGCCGAGGGTGAAGCGCCACTTGTCCAGCGAGATCTGGTCCTGCACATAGACACCGGTCTGGCTGCTCTTGCCGCCGCCATAGCCGATGCTGTCGGGGAAGTTCAACGACGGGCCGGTATGGATCGGGTTGAAGATGTCGATCGGGCTGGGGTTGCGCGGGTTGTTCGGGGTGTCGCGCGGGCCTTGCCAGCGGTCGGCAGTCCAGTCGCCGCTGCGCCAGTCGGCACCGAACAACAGGGTGTGCTCCAGCGCGCCGGTGTTGAATTTGCCGACGATGCGGCTGTCCACCGAGTCGTTGTCGGCATCACCGTAGCCCAGGACCTGGCGGCGGCGCTGGGTACGGCCATCGGCCAGCAGCCCCTGGTTGGTCACGATGCCGCGATACACCGAATCGATGTGCATGTGCCGCGCGCTCTGGCTGAAGGTCCAGTTTTCGTTGAACGCATGCTCGAACAGCCAGCCGGCGTGCCACACGGTGGCGTCCCAGGTATCCCACTCCGGCTCACCGATGAAGGTGGTGTTGTCCATGTAGCCGTACTGGGTCGGGATCAGGGTGCCGTCCATCGGCAGGAACTGGTAGGTGCTGCCGCCGTTGTCTTCCTGGTAGTAACCCATCAGAGTCAGGCGGGTTTTGTCGGCGACCTGCCATGTATAGCTGGGTGCCAGGAACCAGTGCGTCTGCTCCACCGTGTCGATCTGGGTGCCGCCGTCGGCGACGCGGCCGACCAGGCGGAACAGGTGGTTGTCGCCGCCGGTGCCGGCACCGAGGTCGAATGCCGCGCTCGCGGTACCGTGGCCATCCACGCCCAGTTGCAGCACTTGCTTCTGGTCCGGTTCGGGGGTCTTGCTGACCTGGTTGACCATGCCGCCGGGGGCGACCTGGCCGTACATCACCGCCGACGGGCCTTTCAGCACTTCGACGCGATCCAGGTTCCAGCTGTCGATCTTGCCGCGGTTCCATGCGGTGCCGGGCGGCGGCACGCGCAGGCCGTCGATGGTCATGGTGCCGCCTTCGCTGCCGGCGACGAAGCCGCGGATGCGGAAGTCGTCATAGCGGTTGTCGGCACCGGAACTCTCCAGCACCACGCCGGCGACGTAGCGCATTGCCTCGTTGAGGTTGACCACGCCGCGCGCGTCCAGCTCTTCGCGTGCGATCACCGACACCGATTTGGCGGTTTCAGCAATCGGGGTATCGGTCTTGGTCGCGCCGGAGGTATGGGTGGTGACGCGATAGGCGTTGACGTGGACGGCATCCAGGTCAACCGGATCGGTCGCGGTCTGTGCCAAGGCAGTGCCGGAACACAGCAGTGCGGAGACGACCACGGCCAACCGGCTGCGGCGGAGGGAGAGGGGATGGGACATGGGAGGGATCAGCCTGTTTGCGGGAGAGAGGAAAAGGGATTCAGCCGGCGGCTGCGCTGAATCGGCATGCCAATGACAATTGTTTCATTTTCGAGATTGATTCTCAACAATGAATTCGGATCCGGCCTTTCGTGGCTCTTCCCGGGGCATGCCCGGTCCTGTCATGACTGCTCTAGGGTGGATATTCCAGGCTTCGCCGCAGTCTTTCCCTATTCATTTGTTTCGTGAAACAGGCCAAATTTCAGGAAACACGCGTTCCACAACATTTCGTGTTGACGGCGCGTCTCCACCCCACTATGTTGTGTCGGTCGGTTCCGCAGGCCACAAGCCGTGCGGATCAAAAGGGAAGCCGGTCCACGTGCATTCGCACGGAATCCGGCGCTGCCCCGCAGCGGTAGGTGGAAACGAACCCGTCATCAGCACTGGGCCTGGCCCGGGAAGCGACGGGCCAGGAGGAAGGCATGGCCTTCCGCGTCCACGAGCCCGAAGACCTGCCGACAGCCGCGCGCCTGCACGCCGCGCGGTGCCGGCCACGGGATCTCCGGCGGGAGATCGGCTGGCGAAGCAGACCGGATGCCGCGATGTGGCGCCCGGTTTTTGCGACGCCGCTTTTCCGCCTGCGTTCCCGTTGCTACCCGGCCTTTCCGGTCGGAGCGTGCGCCATGCAATGGAGGAAGCATGACCAGCAGCGACACCCCGGCCGCCACCGCACCGGCCGCCACCCTGAGCGACACCCAAACCCCCGCATCCCCGGCAACGGCCCCCGTGGTCGCCGCCCAACCCGTCGCCATCGACCCGGTCGATGACGCCGTCCCGCTTCCCAGAACCACCGACATGCCCACCGCCAGTACCCTCGAAGCCGACGCCGACGTTTCCACCTGGATCACCAAGGAAGCCGGCAACCGCCGCATGCCGTTCGACCGCGCGCGTCTGGAACGCAGCATCGACGCCATCCACGCCGAATTCCCGCAACTGGAAATCGGCGACTACAAACGCAGCGTGTTCGGCTTCGTCGAACGCAAGGAAGCGGTCAACGCCGACGACCTGGTCGACCACCTGATCCGCGAAGCCGAAGCGCGCGTGGACCTGGCTGCGCCGGACTGGGAATTCTTCGCCGCGCGCCTGTACCTGCGCCGCCTGTACAAGCGCGCCAGCCGCAACCGTTTCTACGATGCCGAGCAGAAGTACGGCTCCTACGTCGGCCTGCAGGAATCGCTGGCCGACCGCAACGTGTATTCCAACGACATCCTGCGTTCGTATTCGAAGGAGGAACTGCAAGAAGCCGGCCGCATGATCGACGCCGAACGCGACAAGCTGTTCGCCTACAACGGCCTGTACCTGCTGGCGACGCGCTACCTGGCCACCGACAACTCGCGCGGCGTGTATGAGTTGCCGCAGGAGCGCTGGCTGACCATCGCGCTGTATTTGATGCAGGACGAGGCGCGTCAGGGTAAAGGCGGACGCGAACGCCGCATGCAACTGGTCGGCGAAGCCTATTGGGCGCTGTCCAATCTCTACATGACCGTCGCCACGCCGACCCTGGCCAACGCCGGCAAGATCGGCGGGCAGTTGTCCTCGTGCTTCATCGACACCGTCGATGATTCGCTGCAGGGCATCTACGACTCCAACACCGATATTGCGCGCGTGTCCAAGCATGGCGGTGGCGTCGGTGCGTACCTGGGCTACGTGCGTTCGTCCGGTTCGGCGATTCGCGGCGTGGCCAATTCCTCCGGCGGCGTGGTGCCGTGGATCAAGCAGCTCAACAACACCGCCGTCAGCGTTGACCAGCTCGGCCAGCGCAAGGGCGCGGTGGCGGTGTATCTGGACGTGTTCCACCGCGACATCGAAGCCTTCCTCGACCTGCGTCTGAACAACGGCGACCAGCGCCTGCGCGCGCACGACGTGTTCACCTCGGTGTGCATCCCCGACCTGTTCATGGAAGCGGTGGAACGCCGTGGCGACTGGTACCTGTTCGACCCGCACGAAGTGAAGCGGGTCAAGGGCTGGTACTTGCAGGATTTCTTCGACGAAAAGAAGGGCGACCCCAACGGCAGCTTCCGCCGTCGCTATGAAGAATGCGTGGCCGACGAACGCATCAGCCGCAAGACCATCAAGGCCATCGACATCTTCAAGCGGATCATGGTTTCGCAACTGGAAACCGGCAACCCGTTCATGTTCTACCGCGACGAAGTCAACCGCAAGAACCCGAACAAGCACGCCGGCATGGTTTATTCGTCGAACCTGTGCACCGAAATCCTGCAGAACATGAGCCCCACGCGCATGATGCAGGAGATCATTTCCGGCAACCAGATCGTCACCACCAAGCAGGCCGGCGATTTCGTGGTGTGCAACCTGTCCAGCGTCAACCTGGGCCGCGCGGTGCTGCCGCAGGAAGGGCAGGGTGATCTGATCACCGACGTGCTGGAACGGCTGATCCCGATCCAGGTGCGCATGCTCGACAACGTGATCGACCTCAACGACCTGCCGGTGCCGCAGGCCACGATCACCAACAACAAGTACCGCGCCATTGGCTTGGGCACCTTCGGCTGGCATCACCTGCTGGCGCAGAAGGGCATCCACTGGAACAGTGCCGAGGCCGAGGAATACAGTGATTCCCTGTACGAACGCATCAACTACCTGACCGTGCAGGCCAGCATGGAACTGGCGAAGGAAAAGGGCGCATACAGCGTGTTTGCCGGCAGTGACTGGCACAACGGCGCGTACTTCCGCGACCGCGACTACAACAGCCCGCAATGGCTGGACCTGGCCGCGCAAGTCGGCGTCAACGGCGTGCGCAATGGCTGGCTGGTGGCGGTGGCGCCGAACATGTCCACCGCGCAGATTGCCGGCAGCACCGCGTCGATCGACCCGATCTATTCGGCGTTCTACTACGAGGAAAAGAAGGACTTCCGCCGCCCGGTCGCCGCGCCCGGCCTGTCACTGGATACCTGGCCGTACTACGAGAAGGGCGCGTACAAGCTGGACCAGTTCGCCTCCGTGCGCCAGAACGCCCGCCGCCAGCGTCATGTGGATCAGTCGATCAGCTTCAACTTCTATGTGCCCAGCACCATCCGCGCCAGCACCCTGCTGGAGCTGCACATGACTGCATGGCGCGAAGGCTTGAAGACGACGTATTACGTGCGATCCAACGACATCGACATCGCAGAATGCGAATGGTGTAGCAGCTAAAGCGCATTCGCGCTTTCGCTTCCACGGTTCGCGTTGCGAACCGCGGACCCTGCTTCATCAACACCCACACCCCCGCGCCTTCGGCGCGCCCCCCTGACTCAGGGGGGCTTTCCTCCAGAGCGATTCCCGCCGCCGCACGCATCGCCGAAACATCAAGAGTCCGATCATGTCCGTCACCGCCCCGCTTACCGCCACGCCGCTGGATCGCATCAAGATCCTGGAGCCGCGCCATCCAAATCGTTCCACCGGCATCATCAACGGCAAGACTTCCGGCATCCTCAACTGGAACGACATCCCGTACCCGTCGTTCTACCGTGCCTACAAGGAACTCTCGACCAACTTCTGGATCCCCGACGAGGTGGACATGAAGATCGACGCGCGCCAGTACGGCGAACTGTCCGGCCGCGAGAAGAACGCCTACGATTCGATCATCGGCCTGCTGGCCACGCTGGATTCGCCGCAGACCCGCTTCATCTACAACGTCGCCGAATACATCACCGACCCGGCCGCGCACGCCAACGCCGCGATCATCGGCCAGCAGGAAGTGATCCACAACGAGAGCTACAGCTACGTGCTGGCCTCGATCACCGACCTGCAGAACCAGAACCGCATCTTCGAGATCGCGCGCACGCACCCGACCATCCTCAAGCGCAACGCGCCGATCATGGATTCGTACAACGACTTCATGCGCGAAAAGACCGCCGAAACCCTGCTGCGCGCGTTGATCCAGTCCTCGATCCTGGAAGGCATCAACTTCTATTCCGGTTTCGCCTACTTCTACAACCTGGTGCGGCAGAACCGCATGACCGGCACCGGCAAGATCATCAGCTTCATCAACCGCGACGAACTGGCCCACACCAAGTTCATCAGCGAAGTGATCCGTGCCATCGTCGGCGAAAACCCGGAATTGCAGACCAACGAACTCACCGATTACGTGCACCAGGCCTTCGCCCACGCGATCGAGCTGGAAATGCAATGGACCGGCGAAGTGCTCGACGGCATCGACGGCATCGACGTCGATGAAATGATCCGCTACGTCAAATACCGCGCCAACAAGATGTCGGCGATGCTCGGCATCGAAAAGCTGTACGCCGAAACCACCGACAACGTGATGCCGTGGATCAAGGCCTACGCCGACAACTTCACCGAAACCAAGACCGACTTCTTCGAGATGCGCAATGCGTCGTACAAGAAGACCAATTCGGACAATGGCTTCGACGATCTTTGAGGCCAAGTGCCGTCATTCCCGCGAAAGCGGGAATCCAGTGTCTTTCGCGCAGGTCGTCGCATACGTCATGAAAGGCGAAGCCTCTGGATTCCCGCTTTCGCGGGAATGACGAGCAAAATCCTATGCACATCCTCCTCGCCTACACCTCGCTCAGCGGCAACACGCGTGAAGTCGCGCGTGCCGTTGCCGCGTGTTGCAAGGCGGCGGGCCACCGCGTGGACTTCATCGAAGCCGGCGTGCAAACCCTGGCCGCCGCGCCATTGCCGGTGGCGGATTACGACCTGTACCTGCTGGGATCGTGGAGCGACAACGCCGGGCGCACACCGTCGGAAATGAAGCACCTGATCGCCGCGCTGGTCGAAGCCTGCGGCAGGAAACCCGCGCACGTGGCCGCGTTCGGTACCGGCGAAACCCAATGGGGCGAGGAATACTTCTGCGGCGCGGTGCATCGCATCGCCCGCTTCTTCGACAGCTGCCATCCGCCCCTGTGCATCGAACAAATGCCGCACGGAGAACGCGACACGCAAACGATCATTGCGTGGACCGATCGCGTGCTGGCGCAATACCTCAACGAAAGCGACGAACACAACCATGCAGATCCTCACCGCCGCGTCGCCTGACGACTACGCCACCGCCCTTGCCACGCACCCGCGCCTGCTGGTCGATTTCCACAAGGACAACTGTCCCGGCTGCAAGATGCTGGACATGTCGCTGCAGAAATTCGCCGCCACTGACTCCGCAACCGGCGTGGCCTTGCTGAAGGTGAAGATGGAAGACATCGGCGAGGATTTCTTCCGCGGCCTTGGCCTGCGGCAAACGCCGACGCTGTCGCTGTTCAAGGACGGCAACGAAGCCGCGCGCCTGCCCGGCTTCCAGTCGCCGGCACAGGTGGAGCAAGCGGTGAAGCAGCATCTGTAGAACCTGTCCTGAAATCGAAATAACGCATGAAATGCCTGTAAAGCAGGTACATGCTGAAGATTTCAGATGCCTATCGACGTGAGCGAGATCGAGGCTTTCAAGCGAAATATGCGGCCGAACAGGGTGGGCGCGTAGCAAGTAGGCTGGGATGAAGCGAAGCGTAATCCCAGCTTTGATGGTCAAGGATGCTGGGATTTCACTTCGTTGCATCCCAGCCTACCGCGCTTGGCGCGGTGCAGTTCAAGGCGGACGACATCGAAGCCTTCAAGCACCCTCGTCAAGAATGCGAGATTTGTGGGTGATGCTGTTGAAGTCGACAGGTGTCCCGCCCCCGACTGAATGGATGGATGAAATCTCGATTAGCGGATTGACCTTGCCGACGATGCGAAGTTGGTAGCCAGCTTGCTGAAGCTTTATGAACTTAGATCGCATGTTGGTGAAATGGAATCGACTTTGTACTGATTTGTATGCTGCGATAGCCCACATGATGAGGGTGATTGCTGCTGATACGAATGCTTTGCTTGGCCACCCAAAAATAAAAAAAATAGGTGCGAAGAATAGACAAACAAAGCCTAGAAGAAAGAGTATCCCGGAAAGTGAGCTGTCCGCCCTGAAGTCGCGAAGAAGGCTATTCGCTTCCGCCAATTCCACTTTTTCCAGTTGGTCAGTCATCATGATTCTTGTTGGATGCATCCTTCATCTTTGTGCTGTCTTTGAAGGCTCAATTTACCCCATGAAATTGCACGATCACGCTGTACTTTGTTTCGGAGTCCAATGGTCTTGAAGCCAGTAAGATGTTGAATGTACCTGAGTTCCGCTGCGAATAGGTCGTAGGGCTCAAGGCCGTAGCTGATGCTGACGATTTCATATAGAACGGCTCCGTCAGGAAGGGATATGACAAGCTCCTCTCCCTCAAGGAAGTAAAAATCCTGAAGAGGCCTGTTAGGAGTGTGGGGTTTGAGACCAAAAGCACGAACTTTTACCGTCTGCTGATCTATGAAATCAAAACCCACAACGCCCCAGCCAGAGCGCTCTGTGCCTCGCGTAAGATCATGTCGTACTGGGTCGATCATTCAATGCTTAACCGCTAATAGTTCCTAGTGTTGAGCATAGCGCGGATTACAAGTTGGACGTAAACATGAGCGTCATCGAAGTTCTCGTGTGCCGCAGGCTACATCCACTTCGCTCACACTGACACACTGCCACAACCCAGTGCAGTCAGCACGCCATGCAACGCAGGAATCTGAACCAACCACGGTGCAGTCATTGTCAACAGTCCGGACAACAACACCAGTGCGGCTGCCACATGACGCCAACCGCTGCGGCGCAGCCAGCCGGTGAGGCGTGCGCCGGACCAGGTCAGGGGCAGCATCACTGGCAGTGTGCCCAAGCCGAAGGCGGCCATCGTCAATGCGGCATCGCGGGCGTTGCCTTGCAGCCACGCGGTGGTCAGCAGGCCCAGGCTCAGGCCGCAGGGCAGCCAGCCCCACAGCACACCCAACGCGAAACGTCGCGGGCCGGTGTTGGCGGGCATCAAGGCGCGTTGCAGCGGTTGCAGGCCGCGCCACAAATGCGAGGCGGGGCCGGAAAGCAGATTGAAGCGGCCTTCGCCGCCGAACAGGCGCAGTGCCACCAGTACCAGTACCAAGCCTGCGGCCATGCGCAGGCCCAATGCCAGGCCGTCGATGCGCAAGGTGCGCAGCACGCTGCCGCCGATGCCGCCGACCAAGGCGCCGGCAATCACGTAGCCGCTGATGCGGCCGAAGTTGGCTTGCAATGCCGGCCACCAACTGCGCGTATGTGTCGCCGAGCAGATCCCGGTGGCGATACCGCCGCACATCGCCGCGCAATGCACGCTGCCCAGCGTGCCGGCGGTCAGCGCCGCGCCCAGCACCAGCCAGTCAATCGGCATCGCGGGCTTCCGCGTGTGTTGCCTGATGCGTTTGCTGCGCGCCCGCGTTGCGCGGCGGCGGATCGTCTTCCAGGATATCCAGTGCCGGTGTATCCAGATCGTCGAACTGGCCGCGCTTCACCGCCCACGCAAACGCGGCGACTGCAATGCCCAGCAGCACCAGACTGATCGGGATCAGCATCAACAGGATGTTCATGGCGCGAAAGCGGCTCCAGTGCGGACGCGGGTCAAACGCAATGCATTGGCGGTGACCAGCAGCGACGAGGCGGCCATGCCGAGTGCGGCGATCCACGGGGTGGCATGGCCGCTGACGGCCAACGGCAAGGCCAGCAGATTGTAGGCCAGTGCCCAGCCGAGGTTCTGGCGGATCACGCGGCGGGTGCGGCGGGCCAGTTCGATCGCGGCGGGGATGCGCCACAGGCCGCCGCCGGTGGTGACAAGATCAGCGGCGCTTTGCGCCAGTGGTGCGCCCTCGCCCATCGCGATGGAAACATCGGCACCGGCAAGCACCGGGGCGTCGTTGAGGCCGTCGCCAACCATCGCGACGATGCGGCCTTGGGATTGCAGTTCGCGCACCGTTGCCAGTTTGTCTTGCGGCGATTGGCGTGAGCGCGGGGCGTCGATGTGCAGGGCTTGGGCGAAGAATTGCACGGGGGCGTCGGCGTCGCCGCTGGAAAGGTGGATATGCAGGTTTTGCTGGCGCAGGGCGTGCAGGGCTTGGGCGGCGTCGGGGCGGGAATTTTCCTGCAGGTGGAAGTGGGCAATTGCTTGTTGGTCGTTGCTCAGCCAGAGGCCGGTGTCTTGTTGGGGGTCGCGCGAAGAGCACCCCTCCCCAACCCTCCCCTTTGCGCTTTGCGCAAAAGGGAGGGGGCCGAGAAGCGGAAGCTTCTTGCATGTTGCATGCAAAATCCGCGCGGCCGAGGCGATAGGGTTGGCCTTCGATGGTGCCTTCGATGCCGCGGCCGGGATGGGTGGTGATGGCTTCGGCGTGCAGGCCGGTATCGAACGGTGCAAAGGCGGCGCGCAAGGGATGGCCACTGTCGCGTTCCAGCGCGGCGGCAATCGCACGGGCCTGGGTGGCGTCGAAATCGTCGAAGGTTTGCACGCCGGCCAAGGCCGGTTTGCCGTCGCTCAAGGTGCCGGTCTTGTCGAAGACGATATCGGTGGCCTTGGCCAGAGCATCGAGTGCTTCGGGGCGGGTGGCGAGCACGCCGATCTTCGCCAGTGCGCCGTGCACGCAGGCCAGTGCGGCGGGCACCGACAACGACAACGCACAGGGGCAGGAAATCACCAGCACGGCAAGAGTGACTTCGAAGGCGCGCGCCGGTTCGGTCTGGTACCAGTAGAACCACGTTGCGCCGGCAACCAGTAACAACGCAGCGACGAACTGCGTGCCGATGCGATCAGCCATGCGCGCGACCGGCGGGCGATGCGATTGCGCGCGTTCCACCAGGGCCACCAGTTGCGACAGGCGCGTGGATTGGCCGACGCCGGTCACGCGCAAACGCGCGGGGCGTTCGCGGCACAGGGTGCCGGCATAAATCGCATCGCCGGGTGCTTTGGCGACTGGTTGTGATTCGCCGGTGAGCAGGGCTTCTTCGAAGGCGGCTTCGCCATCCAGCAGCACGCCGTCGGCGGGAGAATTCTCGCCTGCGGCAATCCGCACCACGTCGCCGACACGCAAGGCCGAAACCGGCACCGATTCGCGACTGCCGTCATCACATTCGCGCACGGCGAACACCGGCCGTGCGCGTGCCAGTGCATCGACCTGTGCATTGGCGACGTTGCGCGCGCGTTGTTCCAGCATGCGCGCGGCCAGCAGCAGGAACACGAACATCACCGCCGCGTCGTACCAGACGTGCACGCCACCGCGTATCGTTTCGACCAGGCTGGCGAAGTACGCCAGCAGGGTGGAACCGGCAATCAGCACGTCCATGTCGGGGCGGCCACGGCGCAATTCGTTCCATGCGCCTTGCAGGAACGGCCAGCCGGAATAGAACACCACCGGCGTCGAAAGCAGGAAGGTCAGCCAGCGGAAAAAATCGCGAGTGGGCACGGGCATCTGGTTGCTGGTGTCCAGATACAAGGCCTCGGCCAGCATCATTGCCTGCAATGCGCCCAGGCCGGCCACGCCGAGCCGCAACAGCCATTGGCGGCGTTCGCGGTGTCGCGCGCGTTCGTGCGCTTCGCCACCGGCCAGGTACGGGCGATAACCGAGCATCGCCAAAGTTTTCAGCAATGGCGACAACGCCGTGCGCGCGGGATCCCACGCAATGCGGATGCGACCGGTGACGGCATTGGCGGTGCTGTCCAGCGTGCCGGGTGCGCGCGCCAGTGCGCGGTCGATCAGCCACGCGCAGGCGGCGCATCGCATGGCATCGGTCAACACGACGATTTCGCGGCCACCGGGAATTGGGCGGCTGTGCTCTTCGATCAGTTCGGGGCGATCCCAGTCGGCCAGGTCGAAGGCATCGTCACCGACTTTCTGTGCGGCGGCGCTGCGCAGGCGGTAGTAGCCGTCCAGCTCGTTGTTGCGGATCCATTCGGCGGCGGTGGCGCAACCGTGGCAACAGAAGGCGCGTTCGACACCATCGATGGATTGCCGCAGCGGCGCGGAGGGCAGCGGTTCGGCGCAGTGGAAGCAGGCGGTGGCCGAGGCTTCGATGTTCACGGATGCCTCGAGGATGCTCATCATCCCGACAGTTTCACTCATCCAGCGCCGGTGCCAGCCGCGTGGCGTGTTGCTCGCGGGGCAGGCGGCCGCGCAGGCGCCATTGGCCGCTTTCGGGCGACAACTGGATACGCCAGTCGTGGTCCAGCGCAAGGTCGGTTTCGATGCGCCAGCCAGCGGCATCCGGCTGCAGTTCCAGCACGCGGTCGGCGCTGGCGTGCAGCGGATGGGCGAAGGTGGCCTGCAGCGGTTGCGCGCGGTCGAAGCCGGTGCTGGCCGGCAGCACTTGCACCACGCCATCGCCGATGCGCAGCACCGCGACCAGGCCGGCCTGGCGTGCGGCTTCGTCCGGGCCCAGGTCGGTGGTCTGGATCTGCGAAACGCGCTGCACGTCGTCGCGGATCACGTCCGCGCCGCCGGCATTCACGGCGGTGATGACCAGGCCCACGCCGGCGAAGATCGACGCCAGCGGCAGGCCCAGCACCAGCCACAGCATCGGTTCGCGCCATGCGCTGCGGCGGGAAGTATCTGTGTTCATGGCGTTGGCCCGAAGAAGCTGCTGTCGATGGCCTTGCGGGTTTCGCCATCGATCTGTTCGACGACGATGCGGATGTCATGGCGACCAATGATGTCTTCCGGCGCGACGGCAACTATCGCAGCCGACAAGACCTGTTCCGGCCCGGCTTCGACCTCGCTGGCGCCGTTACGCAGGGTGATGCCGGCGGCGTTGTCGTCGATGTGGATGCGGTAACGATGCGCGGCATCGTCCTTGTTGACCAGCTTGACGGTGTAGCCGTTCTCCACGCTGCCATCGGCGGTTTCGCGGTACAGCGCGTTGCGGTCGCGCAACACTTCGACGATCAGCGCGCTGCGATGGGTCACGCCCCAGGCCCAGCCGGACAGCAATGCGGTCAGCAGCGCGCCATAGACCAGCACGCGCGGGCGCAGTACGCGGGTTTGCTTGCCGTCGATGGCATTCTGGGTGGAATAGCGGATCAGCCCTTTCGGGTAGCCCATCTTGCCCATCACTTCGTCGCAGGCATCGATGCACGCGCCGCAGGCGATGCATTCGTATTGCAGGCCGTTGCGGATGTCGATGCCGGTGGGGCAGACCTGCACGCAGATCGTGCAGTCGATGCAGTCGCCGAGTTCTTCCGGCGTGAACTTCGGCAGTGGCGCGACTTCGGCGCCGGCCCCGGCGAAGGTGATCGTGCCATGCGCGCCCAGGCGCTGGTCGGCGGCACTGGGGTGGTAGTGCGCGCGCATCACGTAATCGTCGGCGGTGTCTTTACCCAGCAGGCCGCGTGCGCGTTCCAGCACGCTGCCGATGCCGCGCTTGCGCGGGCCACGCGGTTCGCCGCGCATCGGGTCATAGGCGATCAGCAGGGTGTTGCGGTCGAACATCGCGCTCTGGAAGCGCGCATACGGACACATGTACTTGCAGACCTGTTCGCGCAGGAAGCCGGCATTGCCCCAGGTGGCCAGTGCGTAGAACAGCACCCAGAAGGTTTCCCAGCCGCCCCACTCGAACGGCGCACGCGCAGCCAGGTCGGTGATCGGGGTGAAGAAGCCGACGAAGGTGAAGCCGGTCCACAACGCGAACACCACCCACAGCACATGCTTGCCACCACGGCGCAGGATCTTCTGCCGGTTCCACGGGCTGGCGTCCAGCTTGATGCGCTGGCTGCGGTCACCTTCGCACCAGCGCTCCATCCACAGGAACACTTCGGTCCATACCGTCTGCGGGCAGGCGTAGCCGCACCACAGGCGTCCGGCCAGCGCGGTGAAGAAGAACAGCGCCAGCGCGGCGACGATCAGCAGCAACGCCAGGAACGGGAAATCCTGCGGCCAGAAGGTCAGCCCCAGCACATGGAACTTGCGCGCCGGCAGGTCGAACAGCACCGCCTGGCGGCCATCCCAGCGCAACCACGGGAACAGGTAATACATGCCCAGCAGCCAGAACACGGCGGCGATGCGCCACTTCTGGAAGCGGCCGGACACCTCGCGCGGGTGGATCTTGCGCTCGCTGACATAGAACGACGAACTGCCGCTATCGACAGTCTGCGATGGAATTTGGCGTGCCATCAGGGTCTGCCGACGTTATTTCAATTCTTGTGGCCCACTGCCACCGGGACGAAGCAGGATCCACGTGAACAGGCTGGACGCGGCGGTGGCGATCCAGAACATGAAGAAACCCAGCGTGTAACCCAACCCGCGGCTGATGTGCAGATCCGGGAAGGTCAGGTCACGCAGCAGCAACGGGTCAACGAAGGCGAAGAACACCATCGTGCAGACACCGGCGCTGAAGAAGCTCGGCCACAGGATCGAACCGATGCGACGTGCCGCCGGCGCGTCGAACGCCGGCGGCGGATTGTGCAGGTCGTTGCCGGGACCGGCCATGTCATTCGCCCTTGGCCGGCGCTCCAGCAGGCGGATGCGACAGCGACCACACATAGGATGCAGCCAACCGCGAGCGGGTTTCGCCCAGCAGTTCGCGGTGTGCCGGCATGCTGCCGTGGCGGCCCTGGTTGATGGTCTTGGCCAGCTGGCCTTGCTGCTGCCATACATCCAGTAGTCGTCGGTCAGGTCGGGCGCGCCCAGCACCTGCATGCCCTTGCCGTCCGGGCCATGGCAGGCCACGCAGATGCCGTCGTACAGCTTCTTGCCTTGCGCGGCCAGGTAGTCGTTGCGCATCAGCGTGGGATCACGCAGCGTGCGCACGTAGGCAATCACGTAATCGACCGCATCCGGGCCGGCCATGCCGGTCAAGGTGGTGCCCCATTCGGGCATCACGCCTTCGCGGCCATCCAGCACCGTGGTCAGGACGGTGTCCGGATCGCCGCCCCAGTGCCAGATGTTGTCGGTCAGGTTCGGATAACCCATTGCACCCTGGCCAGACGAGCCATGGCAAACCGCGCAGGTGTTGGCAAAGATCTGCTTGCCCAGCGCCAACGCCTTGGCATCTTTCGCCAACTCGTCGATGGGCTTGCCGGCGAACGGGGCGAAGGTGGTTTCCAGCTTCTTGTCGGCCTGTGCCTTCTGCGTGGCGTGTTCGGATTTGGACGACCACTTGCTGTAGCCGGGGATATTGCCCAGCCCGCCGAACCAGAACAGGTAGCCGATCGCGAAGATGATGGTCAGGTAGAACAGGTTGATCCACCAGCGCGGCAGCGGCTTGTTGTATTCGGTCAGGTCGCCGTCCCAGACATGGCTGGTGTCATCCGGCGCAGGGTCGCCGGGATGGCGGCGCGAAGTCCACCACAGCAGCGCGACGCAGCCGAGGATGTTCAACGCGACGATGGCGATGATGTACCACGTCCAGGCGGTGCTCATGACTGTTCCCCGTTTTCTTCTTCAAGCGGCAGGCGTGCGGTGGCGTCGAATTCGGCCTTGCGGCGCGGGCTCCACGCCCACGCCCAGCCGACGATGAACAACACCAGCAGGATTGCGGTCACGATTCCCGAAAGCATCTCAACCTCCCTTCGGCGCGTGCTTGCCCAACCCTTGCAGGTAGGCGACCACGGCATCGAGTTCGTTCTTGCCCTGCACGTCGGCGGCGGCCTGCTCGATCTGCTCGTCGGTGTAGGGATCGCCCAGTGCCTTCAACGCGCGCATGTGCTTGGCGATCTTTGCGCCATCCACGGCATTCTTTTCCAGCCACGGGAAGCTGGGCATGTTCGATTCGGGCACCACGTCGCGCGGGTTGATCAGGTGCACGCGATGCCAGTCGTCCGAATAGCGGCCACCCACGCGGGCCAGGTCCGGCCCGGTGCGCTTGCTGCCCCACTGGAACGGGCGGTCATAAACCGATTCGCCGGCCAGCGAATAATGGCCATAGCGTTCGGACTCGAAACGCAGCGTGCGCACCATCTGCGAATGGCAGTTGTAGCAGCCTTCGCGGACATAGACGTCGCGGCCGGCCAGTTCCAGCGCCGGGTAGGGCTCGACGCCGGGCAGCGGCTTGATCGCCTCGGCCTGGAACATCAGCGGCACGATTTCGGCCAGACCGCCGAAGGACACCGCCACCGCGATCAGCACTGCCATCAGGCCGACGTTGCGCTCGACTTTCTCGTGCGCGTTGGTGTTGTTGGATTCGCTCATGTCAGTTCCTCAGGCCTTGGCTTCGGATGCATCGGGAACTAGCACCGACTGCTCGACCACCGTACCGGCGCGCCAGGTCTTCCACGTGTTCCAGGCCATCAGCAGCATGCCGCTCAGCACCACCACGCCGCCGAGCAGGCGCACGAAGTAGTACGGATAGGTGGCGTTGAGCGATTCGACGAAGCTGTAGGTCAGCGTGCCGTCGTCGTTGGTCGCGCGCCACATCAGGCCCTGCATCACGCCGGCGATCCACATCGAGGCGATGTACAGCACCACGCCGATGGTATGCAGCCAGAAGTGGGTGTCGATGGCCTTGACCGAATGCATGCGCTCGGTGCCGAACAACTTCGGCAGCATCGCGTAGATCGCGCCGATGGAGATCATCGCCACCCAGCCCAATGCGCCGGCATGCACGTGGCCAACGGTCCAGTCGGTGTAATGGCTCAGCGAGTTGACCGTCTTGATCGACATCATCGGCCCCTCGAACGTGCTCATCATGTAGAACGACAGCGACACGATCAGGAACTTCAGGATCGGATCGGTGCGCAGTTTGTGCCACACGCCCGACAGGGTCATGATGCCGTTGATCGCGCCGCCCCAGCTGGGCGCCAGCAGGATTAGCGAGAACACCATGCCCAGCGACTGCGCCCAGTCCGGCAGCGCCGTGTATTGCAGGTGGTGCGGACCGGCCCACATGTAGATGGCGATCAGCGCCCAGAAGTGCACGATCGACAGGCGATACGAATAGATCGGCCGGCCGGCCTGCTTGGGCACGTAGTAATACATCATGCCCAGGAAGCCGGCGGTCAGGAAAAAGCCCACCGCGTTGTGCCCGTACCACCACTGCACCATCGCATCGACCGCGCCGCTATACACCGAGTACGACTTGAACGCACCGGCCGGGATCGCGAGGCTGTTGACGATGTGCAGCAAGGCCACGGCGATGATGAAGCTGGCGTAGAACCAGTTCGCCACGTAGATGTGCTTGACCTTGCGGATGGCGATCGTGCCGAGGAACAACACCGCGTAGGCCACCCACACCGCCGCGATCAGGATGTCGATCGGCCATTCCAGCTCGGCATATTCCTTGCCCTGGGTCAGGCCCAGCGGCAGGGTGATGGCAGCGGACACGATCACCGCCTGCCAGCCCCAGAACACGAAGGCAGCCAGCTTGTCCGACAGCAGCCGCACATGGCAGGTGCGCTGCACCACGTGCAGGCTGGTCGCGAACAGCGCGCAGCCGCCGAAGGCGAAGATCACCGCATTGGTGTGCAAGGGCCGCAACCGGCCGTAGCTGAGCCACGGGATGCCTTCGCCCAGTGTCGGAAAGTAAAGCTGTGCGGCGATCAACACGCCTACCAGCATCCCCACGATGCCCCAGACCACGGTCATCACCGCGAACTGGCGTACCACCTTGTCGTTGTAATGGGTCTCACGGACGCTTTGCATGCGCGCCTCCTGCTCCTCAGCCAGCGTGCAGGATAGCGCGGCGGCGGCGGCAGGCAATTGATCAGGATCAATGGCGAGGTGGGCGACAGGGGGATTGGCGGCCAGCCGGGCGGGAGCAGACCCGTGCAAGCCGCCAATACCCCGCTTCAGCCAGCCACCGGCCGCAGCCGCAGCGTGGTGCGGGTGCCGCCGGCCGGTGAATTGGCGAATTGCAGTTGCCAGCCCAGGTGTTCACACAGGCGGCCGATCAGGTCCAGGCCGATGCCGCCGCCATCGCGGCCGCCGCGCGCCACTTGTGCGTAGAGGTGGCTGATTTCCTCCGGTGACATGCCGTGGCCGGGGTCGTCGATGACCACGGTGGCGTCCGCGTGCAGGCGGATGCGGATGTCACCGCGGTCGCTGTTCTCGATGGCGTTGCGCAGCAGGTTGCCGATGGCGGCCTGCACGATCGGCAGCGGCGCGTGGATGTCGCAGTCGGGCACGGGCTGCTCCAGCCGCAGCGACAGGTGCTTGTGGCCGGTCAGGTGGCGGTGGTCGTCGATGATTTCCGGCAGCAATTCCGCCAATGCGACGCGGTCGCTGGCGGCGGCCAGCCGTGATGGGTCTTGGCCAGCACCAACAGCAGCGGGATCAGCTGCTCGACGTCGCGCGCGGCGCGGTGCGCGCGCTGCATCTGCTTGCGCGCGGCCTCCGGCACGCCGGCTTGTTCCAGCGCCAGTGCACTGGCACCGGCGATGACCGCGATCGGCGTGCGCAGTTCGTGGCTGGCGCTGTCGATGAAGGCGCGTTCGCGGCGGACGAAGCTCTCGTTGCGTTGCAGGTAGTCGTTGAAGGCCTCGGCGATGACCACCAGTTCCGAACCGGCAGCCTCGTCGATGGGCACCCGCTGGCCGGACTGCTCCGGGCGCAGTGCGCCAACGCGTTGCGCCAGCTGGCTCAGGGGATCCAGCAGCCGGCGGATACCCCAGGCCATCGCTGCGACCAGCGCCAGCAACAGCAGTATCGCCGCCACGATGGTCAGCATTTCGTAGCTGGTTTCGTCACGCTCGAACTGGTGGATGTCCATCGCCAGCACGTAGCGGCGGCCGTCGATGTCGCGCACCAGCACCACGTTGAGCTGGCCGCCGATGTCGATTTCGTCGTGCAGGCCGGGGTCGAGCCCGCGCAGGGCCGGCGGCAGCGGATCTCGGCCGGCGTCGTACAGCACGAAGCCCTCGGTGTCGTCCCAGCGGTAGTCCGGTTCGCTGCGGCTGCGCTGGACGAAATGCTCCAGTTCCACCGTCATCATCGATTTCCAGACCATGCGTTCGACGTATTCGTTGACGACCAGGCCTTGTGCGATCACCGCGACGGTCACCGCCGCGGCCAGCACGGACAGCCAGCGCACGATGCGCCGACGCAGGCTGGTGCGGGTTTTGCGCGTTGCGTTCACGCGGCGGTGGCTGCTTCGTCGTGCAGCACGGCCAGCCGGTAGCCGATGCGCGGCAGGGTCTGGATCAGCTTGACCGGGAATGGGCCATCGACGCTGCGGCGCAGTTCGTAGATGTGCGAGCGGAGCATGTCGCGGTCGGGCGGGTCGTCGCCCCACAGTGCATGTTCCAGCCGTTCGCGGGTCACCGCCGCCGGGCTGGCCTGCATCAGCACTTCCAGCAGCTTGCGGCAGGCCGGATACAGGTGCAGCGGTTGCCCGGCGCGGCTGGCTTCCAGCGTTGACAGGTCCAGGCGCAGGTCGTGCACTTCCAGCACGCGGCCTTGCTGGCGGCCTTGTGCACGCAGGCGCAGGGCGCGCAGGCGGGCATCCAGCTCGGGCAGTTCGAAGGGCTTGGTCAGGTAGTCGTCGGCACCGCTGCGGAAACCGGCGATCTTGTCCGGCAGTTCGTCGCGCGCGGTCAGCATGATGACCGGCAGTTGCGAGGCATGCTCTTCGCGCAGGCGGCGCAGCACTTCCGGCCCGTCCATGCGCGGCAGCATCCAGTCCAGGATCAGCGCGTCGTAGCGCTGGGTGGTGGCAAGGTGCAGGCCGGTGATGCCGTCGGGCGCGGCGTCCATCACGTGGCCGCGCGCTTCGAAATAGTCGAACAGGTTGGCGACCAGGTTGCGGTTGTCCTCGACGACGAGCAGGCGCATGGAAGATTCCTTCGGAGCGTGCAAGCTTGTCATCGGAGATGTCGGAAAAGCGTTCGGGAATCGCATTCTGCCGCAACCGCAACTGAATCGTGCCTGCGTGCGATCCTGCTGTTAACGCGGCTCCGACCGTGTTGCAACCGCGTTCCGACATGGCCGTGTCGAACATGCGCGGGGTTCCCGCAATGTGATCCCTGTCCTGATGCATTTCTTTCCGCGCGAGCTTGCGCACGCTGCGCCGTCGCGCATGCGCTCGGCCAGCCTCGATATCCGCCCCGCTACCTGGGTGCAGCAGTTGCTGGTGCCCTTTTTCATCTATGCCGCGCTGATGGCGTGGGCAGTCGGCGCGCACGGCGACCTGCGCATTGCCGATGGCCTGTACGCCTGGCAGGGCCATGCCTGGGCGTTGCATGCCAACCGCATTACCGAGCAGTGGCTGCACGTGGGTGGCAAGCGCGCCAGTACCGCCGCGTGGTTGCTGGCAGCGCTGGCGTGGGTGCTGGCCAGCCGGCGCAGTGATTGGGCGGCATGGCGGCGTCCGCTCGGCTATCTGCTGTTGTCGGTGCTGCTGTCCACGGTGTTGGTGGCGTGGCTGAAATCGCGGACCCATATGGATTGCCCGTGGGACCTGCTGCGCTACGGCGGCACGCGCGAATACGTGCCGCTGCTGGCCGTGCGACCGCCCGGCATGGCGCACGGCGGTTGTTTCCCGGCCGGCCATGCCAGTGCCGGTTATGCGTGGATGGCGCTGTATTTCTGCTGTGCGGCAGTGCGCCCGCGCTGGCGCTGGTGGGGCTTGGGCATCGGCATCGTGGCCGGGATTGCCTTCGGCCTGGCCCAGCAACTGCGTGGTGCGCATTTCCTTTCCCACGACCTGACCACGGCGATGCTGTGCTGGAGCGTGGCGGTGTTGCTGGATCGCCTGCTATTGAGTCGAACGCTGCCGAACCATGCGTCGCCGGCACGCCATGGAGCTGCGGCATGAGCACCTGGCCGTTGCGCATCGAATGGCCCGCGCCGCAACGGTGGCGGGCGGCGTGGCTGGCATGGCGACCAACGCTGGGCATGGAAGCACTGGCCGGGTTGGCGAGCCTGTTCTTCGCGCTGTGCTGCAACGGCGCGTTCTGGCAGGCGGTCGTGGCGCATGCGCCGGGGCAATGGCGATTGTGGTTCGCGCTGTTGTTGTTGCTGGTCGGGCTGCATGGCCTGTTGCTGGGATGCGTATTGAACCGCTGGACGGCCAAGCCGTTGCTGGCGGTGTTGTTCGTCGCCACCGCCTTCGCCGCGCATTACACGAAGGCTTACGGGATTTATCTGGACCCGGACATGCTGCGCAACGTGCTGCAAACCGATTGGCCCGAAGCGCGGGAACTGCTGACGCCGGACTTGTCGTGGCCCTTGTTCGCACTGGCGGTGGTGCCGCTGGCATTGCTGTGGAAAGTGCGGATCGCACGCCGCGACTGGCGCAGCGCGGTAGTCCGGCGCATCGCCTTGCTGTCGCTGATGGCGCTGCTGTTGCTGGCTGGCGGGCTGCTGGCCGGCAAGGACATTGCTGCGTTGATGCGCAACCACAGGGAAGACCGTTATCTGGTCACGCCCGCCAATTACCTGTATTCGTTGGCGCGGGTCGCCTTTGCGCAGCCGCCCGGCAGCAAGCCGGCGCTGTTGCCGGTGGGCGAGGATGCCGTGCAGGCGCCGCGTGCGCCCGGCGCGCGACCGCGATTGTTGTTGCTGGTGGTTGGCGAAACCGCCCGCGCACAGAACTGGGGCTTGAACGGCTACGCACGGCAGACCACGCCGGAGCTGGCGCGGCGCGGCGACATGGTCAATTTCACGCAGATGCACGCTTGCGGCAGCAGCACCGAAGTCTCGCTGCCATGCATGTTCTCGCCGTTCGGCCGCCATGATTACGACGAGAAGAAGATCCGCGCGCACCAATCCTTGCTGCACGTGCTGGATCGCGCCGGCGTGGCGACGCTGTGGCGCGACAACCAGAGCGGCTGCAAGGGCGTTTGCGATGGCTTGCCGATCGAGCGATTGAGTACCGCCGCCGATCCACGGTTCTGCAGTGGCGACCGCTGCCTGGACGAAATCCTGCTGCAAGGCCTGGTCAGAAAGCTCGACCCTGCCGATGGCGACCGCATCATCGTGCTGCATCAGCTTGGCAACCACGGCCCCAGCTATTACGACCGCTACCCGCCGCAATTCCGTCGCTTCACGCCGACCTGCGACACCGGTGAGCTGAGCCGCTGCACGCAGCAGCAGATCGTGGGCAGCTACGACAACACCTTGCTTTATACCGATCATGTCCTCGCCCGCGCCATCGACTTCCTGCAAACGCAAGCCAGCGGCTACGACACCGCGCTGATCTACTTGTCCGACCACGGCGAATCACTGGGCGAAAAAGGCCTGTACCTGCACGGCGTGCCCTATGCCATCGCGCCGGAACAGCAATTGCGCGTGCCAATGACGATGTGGTTCTCATCGGGCTTCGCCGCCGATGCGAAGCTGGACCTGTCCTGCCTGCGCCAGCGCGCGGCGCTGCCGGCCGACCACGACAACCTGTTCCCGTCGGTGTTGGGCCTGTTCGACGTACGCACGGTCGCCTATGACCGCCAGCGCGACTTGTTCGCAAATTGCCGCACGCTGCCGGACGCGCGGCTTGTGACAGTTCAGGGCATGCATTAATCTTTGCAGGAACAATTCTCATTTGCGCCTTCCGGCCGGAATGCGGATATCGCGCCCCGGCCCGGTTGGGGCGGCAATGCCTGTGCCGGCGAAGTGCGCTGTGTGAAGCACGCATGTGAAGCCCGCATCGGCACAACCTGCGGAGACAACCTGATGCTGCTGCACATCCCCGAAATCCTCAGCCGCGAGCAGGTCGCGCAGATGCGGCAGGAGCTGGAAGCCGCCGACTGGGCCGATGGCCGCGAAACCGTCGGCCACCAAGGGGCGCAGGTCAAGCGCAACCTGCAATTGCCCGACGCCTCGCCGCTGCGGCGCAAGCTGGGCGAAACCATCCTGTTGGCCTTGTCGCAGCACCCGCGCTTCTTCAGCGCCGCGCTGCCGTTGAAATACCTGCCGCCGCGCTTCAACTGCTACACCGGCGGCGGCACCTATGGCTTCCACGTCGATGGTTCGGTGATGAACTTGGGCAATGGCGAGCAACTGCGCAGCGACATTTCCTGCACTTTGTTCCTCAACGACCCGGACGACTACGATGGCGGCGAGCTGGTGGTCAGTGACACCTATGGCGAGCACGAAGTGAAGCTGCCGGCTGGCGACGTCATCGTCTATCCGTCCAGCAGCCTGCACCAGGTCACCCCGGTCACGCGCGGCGCGCGGCTGGCGTCGTTCTTCTGGGTGCAGAGCATGGTCCGCGACGATGGCAAGCGCCGCCTGCTGTACGAAATGGACAGCGCCATCGAATCCCTGCGCAGCAGCGGCGCGGACAATGCGGCGGTGCTGCAGCTGACCGGGATCTACCACAACCTGCTGCGGCAGTGGGCCGAGGTTTGAGATTGGCTTGAGAGCGACAGGCACTTTTGCTCGCCATTCCGCAAACCACCAACCAACTGCCCAAAACCAGTTCCACCGCCCTACCGCGCCGGTGTACCCTGCCGTTTCCCCGGTGACGAGGTGAGCGCATGAAGACGATTCTGGTCGCCAGCTCCAAGGGCGGCGTGGGCAAGACCACGGTTTCCACCAACCTGGCGGCGCATTTCGCCCTGGCCGGCAAGCGCACGGTGCTGGTCGATGCCGACCCGCAAGGTTCGTCGATGCGCTGGGCGCAGCGGCGGGCCGAGCTGGAAAGCGCAGTATTGCCGATCGATGCCAGTGGCCGTCGGGCTTGGCGGGCATGGCTGCCAGATGATGCGGAGAGGGTGGTGATCGACGCACCTGCCGGTGCGATGGCCGACGATCTCGACAATTTCCTCGAATATGCCGACGCCGTCGTTGTCCCGGTGCAACCCTCGGGGCTGGATATCGAAGCCACGGTCGGCTTCCTGAACACGCTGGCCAAGGTGCCGCGCGTGCACAAGCGCAAGCTGCCGGTGGGGCTGGTGCTCAACCGCAGCAAGCCGTGGACCAATGCCTCGCAGCAGGCGCTGGAAATGTTCAAGACCTGGCCCTACCCGGTGGTGACGCAGTTGCGCGACACCCAGGCCTATGTGGTGATGGCCGGGCTGGGCCGCAGCCTGTTCGACTACCACTCGGCCCAGGTGCGCGACCACCAGCAGGATTGGGAGCCGTTGCTGAAATGGATCGGCAAGGCATGAGGCACTGCACACCATCAATGGGGAAGGGAAGACATGCGTGAACTGATCCTGCTGCGCCACGCCCATGCCGAGCCGGCGCAAGCCGGGCAGGCCGACATCGACCGGCCGCTGTCGTCGACCGGCCTGGCCGAGGCCGAAGCGGCCGGGCGCTGGTTGGCCGAAAACAAACTGCTGCCCGACCGTGTGCTGTGTTCGCCGGCGCGGCGCACCCGCGAAACGCTGGAAGCCGTGCTGGCCGCCATCGGCTATGTCGAACAGCGCCTGGCCGACCCCATCTACGAGGCCACGCCGGGCACCCTGGCCGGCTTGGCCGACGACAACCGCGAAGTCGGCCGCCTGCTGCTGGTCGGCCACAACCCCGGCCTGGAACAACTGGTCGCGCTGATGTGCGAAGGCCGCTCCGGCGAATACCGCGGCATGCCGCCTGCCGGCATCGCCGTGCTGACCCTGCCGGCTGCTGCGACCATCGAGCCGGGCATCGCCAGCCTGTCCGCGTTCTGGTGGCCGTGACGACCAGACTCTTGGCCATGGTGCTGGCCGCCATGGCAACCACGGCATCGGCCGGCGGCAAGCCATTGCAATTCGACCCGGCACATTCGCGCTTCGGTTTCGAGATGAGCCTGCGTTGGAAGCAGAAATTGCAGGGCCGTTTCGACCGCTACGACGGCCAGGTCAGCGAATTGCCCGATGGCCGCCACCAGGTGCGGCTGCGCCTGTTCACCGACGGCGTGGAGATCGACGACCACCCGCGTTATTCCGAATGGGCGCGCGGACCGAGTTTCTTCGACGTCGTCAAATACCAGGCGGTGGAATTCGTGTCCGAACCCTATGCCCCCGACCTGCTGCGGCAAGGCGGGCTACTGGCCGGCACCCTGACCCTGCGCGGCGTGCGCCGGCACGAGGTGCTGGAAGTGGCCGCCGCCGAGTGCCCGCGGCCGGGACGTGATTGCGACGTCGTCGCCACCGGCCGGATCAGCCGCGCCGATTACGGCATGGATGACTGGAAACTGGCCGTGGCCGACCGCGTGACCTTCGTGTTGCGCACGCGCTTGCGCGAAAATGCCGCACCATGAATCCGCTATGCCGTTGGTTGTTGCTGCTGTTGCTGATGTCTTCGGGCGTCGGCTGCGCCTCACTGTCCGATGCGCAGCGCGAGCGCGCCGCCGACATCGCCGCGCAGGCGCGCTCGCAGGTGATCGACTGCACCGCCGCCGATGCCTGCGCACAACCTTCGCCGCTGCGTGAACTGGAAACCCGCGCCGCCGCCGAATCCACCGCACAATCGCCGCGCCACTACGCGCTGATTCTCGACTACGGCGGCGATTCCTTGCTGGCGCGGCTCAACCTGATCCGCAGCGCGCGCCGCAGCATCGACCTGCAAACCTACATCTTCGACCACGACGACAGCGGCCGCTTGGTGCTGGACGAATTGTTGGCTGCCGCACGACGCGGCGTGAAAGTGCGCGTGTTGATCGACCAGCTTTCGGCCATTGGCGACATCGACCTGCTGGCGGCGCTGTCCGGCGCTCACGCCAATTTCTCGCTGCGCATTTACAACCCGGCTTTCGGCAAGGCCAAGCTGAATTATCTCGACTATGCCGCCAGCGTGCTGTGCTGCTTCCGCCGCTTCAACCAGCGCATGCATACCAAGCTGCTGGTGGTCGATGGCGCGGTTGGCATCACCGGCGGGCGCAACTACCAGGACGATTATTTCGACTGGGATGCCGAATTCGATTTCCGCGACCGCGACATATTGATCGCCGGGCAGGAAGTACGGGCGATGGCGGAGAACTTCGAGCAGTTCTGGCAGGCGCGGCGCAGCGTGCCGGCCGAACGCCTCAACGATGTCGGTCGTCGCCTGCTGCGCCGCGGCGTGCCGGCGATGCCGACGGAGAAGTTCGCCTACCCGCAGCGCGTGCAGGACATGCGCGACGATGCCGTCGACGACGAACTGGTGGAGCAGCGCCTGGTCGAGCCGGCACTGTCGGTGGGCGAGGTCGCCTACATCGCCGACCTGCCGCAGAAGCATCGCCGTCGCCATCGCAATGAAACCGCGCCTTCGGCCGGGGAACTGGAAACGCTGATTTCCGGCGTGCGTGACAAGCTGCTGTTGCAAACGCCGTACCTGATCGTGTCCGACCGTGCCAGCGAACTGTTCCGCGAACTGCGCGGGCGCGAATCGCCGCCGCAGGTGGTGGTCTCCACCAACAGCCTGGCCGCCACCGACAACCCGGTGGTGTATGCGGTGTCGCACAAATACAAGCGCCGCTACCTACGCGAATTCGGCTTCCGCATACACGAGTTGAAACCCTTTCCACTGACCGCGCCGATCGATTACGACGGCCTGCTGCAAATGTGGGAAGAGGGCACGCAAGTGCGTGGCGCACGCAACCGGGTGATGGGTTCCGGCTCCAGCCCTGGCGTGGATGCGGGCAACCGCGTGGATCGCAAGCTGCGCCGTGCCGAACCGCGGCCGTCGTTCCTCAGCTCCGGTTCGTCAACGCGGCCGGTGCCGTTGCGCAGCGCCGGCCTGCGCATCGGCCTGCACGCCAAGTCGATGGTCATCGACGATCGCATCGCGGTGATCGGCACGCACAATTTCGACCCGCGCTCGGACCGTTACAACACCGAGAGCATGGTCATCATCGACGATCCCGCGTTCGCCGCGCGCCTGGGCGAGAGCATCGATCGCGACATCCAGCCCGACAATTCGTGGACGATTGCCCCGCGCCAGCGGCTGCCGCTGGTGTCGGGTTTGAACTACAGCCTGGACAAGGTGTCCTCGTCGCTGCCGCTGTTCGACCTGTGGCCATGGCGCTATGCGACCAGTTACGAATTCCTGCCCGGCCCGGATTGCACCGCGCCGCTGCCGACCAATGCACCGGGCTTCCACAAGTGCTATCGCTCGGTGGGCGATTTCCCCGAGGTGCGCACTGGCCCGAAATCACTGTTCGTGCGCGTGTTGATGGCGTTTGGGGCGGGCTTGACGCCGATTCTTTGAGGGCAATGGATCGGGAATGACGAGTAAAAGCGGTTACGATTTTCCTCAATTCCGAATTCCGAACTGGCCATGTCCTTCCTCAAGCCCGCAAACCTTTCCGCCCTCAACGACCACGCCCGCGATACCGTCATCGAGAATCTTGGCATCGTTTTCACCGAGGCCGGCGATGACTGGCTGCGTGCGACCATGCCGGTCGATGCGCGCACCAAACAGCCCTATGGCCTGCTGCACGGCGGCTCGTCGGTGGTGCTGGCCGAAACCCTCGGCAGCGTGGCTGGCAACCTGTCTGTCGATCCTGCCAAGTGGGTATGCGTAGGGCTGGAGATCAACGCCAACCACCTGCGCGGCGCACGCGACGGCACCGTCACCGGCACCGCCCGCCCGCTGCACATCGGCCGCAACACCCACGTCTGGGAAATCAAGATCGAAAACGAAGCCGGCAAGCTGGTCTGCGTCTCGCGGATCACGCTGGCAGTGGTGCCGATGAGCTGAGGACTTTCCGGCGCGATTCACAGGAGCGACATGAGTCGCGACAGGCTTTACCGGCAAAGCCATCGCGACTCAGGCCGCACCCACGGGATGCAGCGGGTCAATCCGGCGCAAGCAGCGCGCAGGCATCGCGCGCCGCGATCCATTCCTCGTTGGTCGGTTCGATGCCGACAATCACGCGGCTTTGTGCGGAGGAAATGACGGCGGCGTTGGTTGCGTTGGCGTGGTCGTCGATTTCCACGCCGAGGAAGGCCAGGTCGCGGCAGACGCGTTCGCGGATCACGGCATCGTGTTCACCCACGCCGGCGGTGAACACCAGCATGTCCAGCCCGCCCAGCGCGGCGGTCAATGCGCCGATTTCGCGGACGATGCGGCGCACGTACAGCGCCAGGGCGATGCGGGCGCGTTCGCCGTTTTCGCCAGCGTCGTTTTCGTGGCGTTCGAGCACGCGCGGTTCGGGGGAGATGCCGGAAACGCCGAGCAGGCCGGATTGGTGGTACAGCACGCGGCCGACTTCTTCCAGCGACAGTTTCTCGATTTCCATCAGGTAGATCACTGCGCCGGGATCGAGTGCGCCGGTGCGGGTGCCCATCATCAGCCCGTCCAGTGCGGAGAAGCCCATTGTGGTTGCCACGCTTTGCAGGTTTTGCATCGCGCACAGGCTGGCACCGCTGCCCAGATGCGCAACGATCGTTCGTCCACGTGCCTTGTCACCATGGCGCTCAGCCAATGCGGTGGCCATGTACGCATACGACAAGCCGTGGAAGCCGTAACGGCGCAGGCCGCGTTGCCACCATTCGTGCGGCAGCGGCAGTATTTGTTCGACTTGCGGCAGGGTGTGGTGGAAGCCGGTGTCGAAGCAGGCGACCTGCAGGATGTCCGGGCGTTCGCGCAGCAGGATTTCCATCGCTTCCAGCGCGAAGGGTTGGTGCAGCGGTGCCAGCGGGATGTAGCTTTGCAGGTCGGCCAGCACCTTGGCATCCACGCGCACCGGTTCGAAGTATTTGCTGCCGCCGTGCACCACGCGGTGGGCGATGGCGGCGAGCGGGCGGTCTTGCAGGCGTTCCAGCACGCGTTGGCGGATCAGTTTCAGCGCGTCGCGATAGGGGTGTTCCCGGCCCAGTTCGATGGCAAATGGCGATACGCCGGTTTCGCCGAAATCCGGCTTCGGCCCGCCGATGCCTTGCACCTTGCCGTTCCACAAGGGCTTGCGCGGCAACGGCTCGGCGCTGGCGTCGAACACCGCGAACTTGATGCTGGATGAGCCGCAGTTGAGAACCAGCACCAGGCGGTCGGGAGCGGATGTCCTCGAAGCGGACACCGTCATGGCGGCGATTGCCGGTAGTGGTGGGCCAGCATCAATGCGATCGCGCACGAGGCCAGCCGCGACTGGCGGGAGTCGGCGCGGCTGGTGAGGATGATCGGCACCTTCGCGCCGAGCACGATGCCGGCACTGTCGGCTTCGCCCAGGTACATCAGTTGCTTGGCCAGCATGTTGCCGCTTTCCAAGTCCGGCACCACCAGCACGTCGGCCTGGCCGGCGACCTCCGAAACAATGCCCTTGGCCTGCGCCGCTTCGATCGAGACGGCGTTGTCGAAGGCCAGCGGGCCGTCGAGCTTGCCGCCGGTGATCTGGCCGCGGTCGGCCATTTTGCACAATGCGGCGGCATCCAGCGTGGCCGGCATCGCCGGGTTGACCGTTTCCACGGCGGCGAGGATCGCCACCTTGGGCTCGGCCACGCCGAGCACTTGCGAAAGTTCGATCGCGTTGCGCACGATGTCGGCTTTCTGTTCCAGGTCTGGTGCGAGATTGATCGCCGCATCGGTGACGATGAACGGGCGCGGATAGTGCGGCGTCTGCAGCACGAAGCAATGGCTGACGCGGCGCTTGGTGCGCAGGCCGGCGGCGGAAGGCACCACCGCACCCATCAATTCGTCGGTGTGCAGGCTGCCTTTCATCAGCGCTTCGACTTCGCCCTTGGCCGCCAGTTGCGCGGCAAGCTGCGCGGCAGCGTGGCTGTGCGGGGCGTCGATGATCTCGATGCCGGCCAGGTCGATGCCCGCCTGCGTAGCGGTGGCCTGCAGTTTTTCCTGCGGGGCGATCAGCACCGGCACGATCACGCCTTCGTCGCGCGCATCGATTGCGGCGGCCAGGCTGATGGCGTCGCAAGGATGCACCACGGCCACGCGGATCGCGCCCAACGGCGCGACGTGAGCCAGCAACTGCTGCAGGCCATCGTTGCTGCGGTTGCGCAGCACTTGCGGGGCGGCGGGCGTGGCGCTCATGCGCGCACCACCAGGGTGTCCAGCGCGCTGGTGGCGATGATGCGCTTGGCCACGCTGCCGACCACCAGGTCGTGCACGGCGCCGTGGCCGTGGCTGCCCAGCGCGATCAGGTCCGGGGCGAAGGTTTCGGCGTATTGCTGCGCCAGTCGTGCCGGTTCGCCGTGTTCGATGACCAGTTCGACTTGCGCGGCGGGCACGCCGGCGGTGGCCAGGAAGGCCAGCGCCTGTTCGCGCAATTGCGCGTGTATGTCGGCGATGGCGCTGTCGCGGCTGCTGTCGCGCAGGCCGAACATGGGGATATCGAAGCCATGGAGCAAGGTGATGCGTGCCAACGGGAACATCGCGTGCACTGCCTGCAAGGCCGCCATCGATGGCACGGAAAAATCGCTGGCGACCAGCACGTGGCAATAACCGCCGCACAGGCGACGACGCACGATCAGCAGTGAAGTCGCGGTGTGGCGCAGCAGCTTGTCCACGGTGGAGCCCAGCGTGGCCGTGCCCAGCATGCCCGGTTGTGGCGGGCCGGCCACGACCAGCGGTTTTGCGTTGGCGGTGTCGGCATCCGTTCCGGCATTTTCCTGTGCCAGCACGCGCAGCAGGAAATCGCCGGCATTGCCTTCGGCCACGTAACGCCGCCAGTCCAGGCCGGTGCTGGCCAGGTCGCAGTCCAGTTGTTTTTCGGCACTGGCTTGCGGCTCTGGTGCGCGATACCAGTCCGGCAGGTCATGTGTGGAAACGTCCTGCGCGCGGCGCAGTGCGGCTTCGACGACGGTGGCCGCTGCCGGTTGCAGCGCGAACGTGCGCGCCAGTTGCGCGCAGCGGTCGAGCGCGCGGTCGCAACGCGGGCCAAGGTCGGTGGCCAGCAGCAGTGAGGTGGGCATGCGACGGGAATCGGTCATGGGCAGATGCTTTCGAAGTGAATGAAGAAGAAGGGTTTACGCAACCGTGCTTGCTTGTCGTGGTGCAGCCGCCAACTCATCGAACCAGCCCAGCTTGCGCAGCAGCCATTTTTCTGTTTCCAGCAGAATCAGCAGGGCCACGCCGGCCAGCACGATCACGATACCCTCGAACAGCGGCACCGGGCGCGAATCCAGCAGTGCGTGCATCCACGGCAGGTAGGTGAAGCCCAGTTGCACCAGCACCACCGCCGCCACCGCGCCGAGCACGGCAGGCGTGCCGCGCAGGCCTTGCAGCGAGAACGAGGTGCCATGCAGGTAGCGCACGCTGAACAGGTAGAAGATCTCCAGCACGCAGAACATGTTGACCACCATGGTGCGGGTGGTTTCCACATCGTGCCCACGTTGCTGCGCCCAGGCGAAGATGCCGAACGCGGCGGCGCTGAACAGCAGCGACACCAGCACGATTCGCCACAGCATGAACGGCGATACCAGCGGCGCATTACGGCGGCGTGGCGGGCGTTGCATCACTCCGGATTCCGGCGGCTCGAAGGCCAGCACCAGCCCCAGGGTGATGGTCAGCACCATGTTGATCCACAAAATCTGCGGCGCGGTCATCGGCAGCACCCAACCGAATACCAGGGCCAGCGCCACGGCCAGCGCTTCGCCGCCATTGGTCGGCAAGGTCCAGGCGATGACCTTGCGGATGTTGTCGTAAACGGCGCGGCCTTCATGCACGGCGGCAACGATGGAGGCGAAGTTGTCGTCGGCCAGCACCATGCCGCTGGCTTCCTTCGCCGCTTCGGTGCCCTTGTTGCCCATCGCGATGCCGATGTCGGCCTGCTTCAATGAAGGCGCATCATTGACGCCGTCGCCGGTCATCGCCACGGTATGGCCACGCGATTGCAAGGCGCGGACGATGCGCAGCTTGTGCTCGGGCGTGGTGCGGGCGAACACGCTGGCGTGCAAGGCCAGCGCCGGCAGGTCGGCGTCGGCGACGTGTTCCAGTTCCGCGCCGGTGACCACGCGAATGTCGTCGGCCAGGTGCAACTGGCTGGCAATGGCGGCGGCGGTGGCGGCGTGGTCGCCGGTGATCATCTTCACCGCGATGCCGGCGCTGCGGCAGTCGGCAACGGCGTGGATCGCTTCTTCGCGCGGCGGGTCGATGAAGCCGACGATGCCAGCGAATACCAGGTCGCGCACGTCCTGCAGTTGGAAGGATTCGGGCACATCGCCCAGCTTCTTCCACGCGAAGCCGAGCACGCGCTGGCCTTGTGCACCGGCGGCGTCGATGGCCTGTTGCCAGCGTGCTGCGTCGAGCGCTTCCTCGCCGCCGCCGTGGCCGGCTTGCGCATGGCTCAGCGCCAGCACCTGTTCCGGCGCGCCTTTGACGCAGACCAGCGCGCCTTCGCCTTCGATCATGGCATGCAGGGTGGCCATGAAGCGATGCGCGGCGTCGAACGGCACTTCGTCCAGGCGCGGGTGTTCGCTGCGCAAGGCGGTGGCATCCATGCCGGCCTTGCCGGCCAGCGCCAACAGCGCGCCTTCCATCGGGTCGCCATCGCTGCGCCAGTTCATGCCGTCGGCATGCAGTTGCGCGTCGTTGCACAGCAGGCCGATGCGGGCCACGCGCGCGGCGGCGGCCAGTGCGGCATCGCCGCCTTCGCTGGCGGCCAGCTTGCCGATGGGCGTGTAGCCGACGCCATCGGCCTGCACCTGGCCGGCGACGGTGGCGACGCTGCGCGCGGTCATCTCGTTGCGGGTCAGGGTGCCGGTCTTGTCCGAGCAGATCACCGAAGTGGCACCCAGCGTTTCGACGGCAGGCAAGCGGCGCACGATGGCATTGCGTGCAGCCATGCGGCGCACACCAATTGCCAAGGTAATGGTGATGACTGCCGGCAGGCTTTCCGGCACCAGGCCGACCGCCAGTGCCACCACCACCATCAGCGCGTCCAGCCAGGCGTAATCGCGCACGGTAATGGCGAACACGAACAACGCCGCCGCCAGCACCAGCGAGAACACGGTGAAGCGGCGGCCGAAGCGCGCGATCTGTTCCAGCAGCGGCGTGGTCAGTGCACCGACACCGGCCAGCAGCGCGCCGATGCGGCCGATTTCGCTGTGCGTGCCGGTGGCGACGACCACCGCAGCGGCTTGGCCGGAGGACACCAGCGTGCCCGAATACAGCATCGAATCGCGTTCGCCCAGCGCGGCGCTGGTGGCGGTGGGCTCAACGGATTTTTCCGCCGATACCGATTCGCCGGTCAGCAGCGATTCGTCCACGCGCAGGCCGCGTGCGCGCAGCAGGCGTGCATCGGCCGGCACGCGGTCGCCGGCTTCCAGCAGCAACACGTCGCCCGGCACCAGCGCATCGACGGCGACTTCGCCGCGCTTGCCGTTGCGCAATACCCGCGCCGAGGGTGCCAGCAGTGAACGCAATGCCGACAAGGCACGCTCGGCGCGGCCTTCCTGCACGTAACCGACGATGGCGTTGATGGTGACCACCGCAGTGATGACCGCCGCATCGACGTAATGCCCCAGCACCAGCGCCAGCATCGCCGCCGCCAGCAGGAACAGGATCAGCGGATCGTTGAAGTTGCGCAGGAAGCGCAACCAGCCCGGTGTTTGCTTCGGCGGCGGCAGCGCATTGCGGCCGTATTGCTGCAGTCGGTTTTGCGCTTCCTGCGGCGACAGGCCGTTGGTTGATGCCGAAAGTTCTTGCAGGACTGCATCGGCAGGGAGGGCGTGCCAGTCGGGTATGGCCCCGGACGGCTTGCCGGCCGTACCGCCATTCATCTGCGCACCTGCAACAACACCGCGCCAATGGCGACCAGCCAGCACAGGACCACCAGCACCGCGCCGCCCCAGTTTGCGTCGAAGCCACCGCGCTTGCGCATCAGCAGTTTGAGCGTGCCGATCAGTGCGACCGGTACTACCAGCAGCAACAAAATCAGTGGCCAGCCGAAGTGGGTGATGTTCATGGTTGCTTGGTCTCTTTGTCGTTCAATGCATGTGCTGGCCGCCATTCATCGCCACGTTGCTGCCGGTCATGTACGCGGCGGCGTCGCTGGCGATGAAGCCGATCAAGGCGGCGATTTCTTCCGGCTGGCCCAGTCGTCCCACCGGCACGCCGGCGACGATCTGGGCGACGGTGGCTTCGGGCATCGAGGTGACCATGCGCGTGGCCAGGTAACCCGGCGACACCGTGTTGACGGTGACGCCCTTGCGCGCGACTTCCTGCGCCAGCGCCTTGGTGAAACCGTGGATGCCGGCCTTGGCCGCCGAGTAGTTGGTCTGGCCGAACTGGCCCTTGTCGCCATTGACCGACGAGATGTTGATGATGCGGCCCCAGCCACGTTCGACCATGCCATCGATGAAGGGCTTGGTGACGTTGAACATGGAGTCCAGGTTGACACGCAGCACCGCGTCCCACTTGCCCTTGCCCATCTTGCGCAAGGTGGCATCGCGGGTGATCCCGGCGTTGTTGACCAGGATGTCGATCACATGGCCGTCGGCGGCGATGCGTTCGGCCATGCGCTGGCAGGAATCGAAATCGGCCACGTCCACTTCATACGGTGTGAACGTGTAGCCAGCTTGTGCTTCCTGCTTCAGCCATTCCTGCGCCGAGGCGTCATCGCGGGCGTGGGTGACCAGCACGTTGTGGCCGGCATCGGCCAGCACGCGAGCGGTGGCCTCGCCCAGTCCGCCCATGCCGCCGGTGACCAATGCGGTGCGGCGTATCGTTGCCTGCATCATTTTTTCCTCATTTCTTCCTGGGAATGGTTTTCTTTGCCGCGGCCTTCTTCACGGCAGGCTTCTTCGCGGCTGGTTTGCTTGCGGCGGGTTTCTTCGCTGTCGGCACGGGCGCAACGGCAAAGGCATTCGGCAGCAGGGTTTCCCACGCCGGCAAGGTGCCGGGCCAGTCGGCGCCGGCCAGCGGCAAATCGCCGAAGGCTTCGGCGGTTTCCTTCTGCCAGGCCTGCATGGCTTCCTGCACGCCGTGGGTGAACTCGGTCTGCGCGGCTGCGGCTATCTGCGCCAGTGCCTGGCTGTCGCCGAAGCGTTGCTGCACCTGTCGCCAGAAGGATTCGGCCGGCAGCGTCGCCAGTTTCTGCCAGTCGTTGGTCTGCAGCAGTTCCTCGATTTCGGCATTGCTCTCGGCGATGCCGTCGTTGGCCAGCCGGTAGCTGTAGTCGATCCATTGCCGGCTGCTTTCCTGCAGCAGCTTGCCGAGCCGGGTTTGCAGTTCCAGGTTGGCCTTGTACAGGCTCAACGGCAATTGGCTTGCGTCTTTCATGGAAGCACCTCGTTGCGGTTGGGAGATGAACGCGCATCCGTGCAGGGGAGTTCCATCATGCCATCCGGCTGATGGTCTTGCGGAATCGTGACAGCGACAACGCGAACAACACGCTGCCGATGACCAGCAGCGCGAGGAATTGCGGCCAGACCACGCCGATGCCGGCACCGCGGTACAGGATGGCCTGGCCGATCTCGACGAAGTGCGTGGTCGGTGCGGCCAGCATGATGTCCTGCACGATCTTCGGCATGCTTTCGCGCGGGGTCGCGCCGCCGGAGAGCATCTGCAGGGGCATGATGGTCAGCATCATCAGCATGGCGAACTGCGGCATGTTGCGCGCCAGCGTGGCCAGGAAGATGCCCATCGAGGTGGTGGCGAACAGGCACAGCGCTGCGCCGGCGAAGAACAGCCACAGCGAACCTTCGATCGGCACGTGCAGGAAGCCGCGCACCACCAGGTTGATCGACAGCGCCGAGGCCAGCAGCACTACCAAACCCATTGACCACACCTTCGACAGCATGATCTCGGTCGGCGTCACCGGCATCACCAGCAGGTGTTCGATGGTGCCGTGCTCGCGCTCGCGGATCAGCGCCGCGCCGGTGAGGATAATCGACAGCATGGTGATGTAGTTGACCACCTGCATCAGCCCGCCGAACCAGGTCTTGTCCAGCGACGGGTTGAAGCGTGCGCGCAGGGCAAGTTCCACCGGTAGCGTGGTCGTGCCGCGTTCGCGCGCGACGAATTCGTTGACCTCGCCCAGCACGATCTGCTGCACCGCGCCGCTGCCGGAAAATGCCTGGCTCATGCGCGTGGCATCCACGTTCAACTGCAGCTCCGGTGCACGCCCGGCCAGCACATCGCGCTGGAAACCCTGCGGGATGTACAGCGCGAAGGTGTAGTTGCCGGCGTCCATGCCTTCGTCCATCTGCTGCATGGCGATCAACTGCGGCGTGGTGAAATCCGGCGGGTAGAACGCCGAGACGATGCGCTGCGACAGCATCGAATCGTCTTCATCGACGATGGCAATCGGCGTCTTGTGCAGGGTTTCCGGCATTGCCGTGGCAGCGGAGTAAACCGCCATGGTGAACACGTAAACGATCAACACCAGCATCATCGGGTCGCGCCACAGGCTCCACAGTTCCTTGATGCCGAGGCGGTAGATGTTGGCGAGGTGGCGGGAGAGGTTGGTCTTCACCGGCTCACTTCTCCTGCTTCTTCAGCAGCGCGATGGCCGCACCGATGATGACCGGCACCGACAGCAGCATCGGCCAGAACGCGCTGCGCAGGTCGGCAAAGCCCAGCGCCTTGCTGAACACGCCACGGAAAATGGTGATGGCGTGGGTGGCCGGATAGATATTGCCGACCAGCTTGCCTGCGCCTTCCAGCGAGGACACCGGATCGGTCAGGCCGGAGAACTGCGTGGCCGGTACGATGGTGCCGATCATCGCGATGAACATCGCCGCGATCTGGCTCTTGGTCGCCGCCGAGGCCAGCAGGCCCATGCCGGTGGCGACGATGCAGAAGATCAGCGCCGCCAGGGTCAAGGTGAAGAAACTGCCGGTGACCGGCACGTCGAATACGGTCACCGACAGCAACATCATCAATAGAAAATTGACCATCGCCAGCACCACATAGGGCGCTTGCTTGCCGAGCAGGAATTCGCTGCGGGTGACCGGGGTGACGTAGAGGTTGGTGATCGAGCCGGTTTCCTTTTCGCGTACCACCGCCAGTGCGGTGAGCATGGCCGGCAGCATCAGCAGCAGCATCGGCACCACCGCCGGTACCATCGCCGGCAGGCTTTTCACGTCGGGGTTGTAGCGAAAGCGGGTCTGCACGCTGGCGCTGGCCGGCAGGCTGATGCCGCGGTCGGCCAGCTGCTGCACCAGCCAGGTCTGGTGCATGCCTTGCACGTAGCCTTGCACGGTTTCGGCGCGTTGCGGCATCGCGCCATCGACCCACGCGCCGATCTGCACGTTGCGCCCGGCCAATGCGTCGCGCATGAAACCGGCGGGGATTTCGATGGCCAGCGACAGTTCGCCGCTGCGCATGCGCTTGTCCAGTTGCGCGTAGTCGGTGATCGGCGCTTCCTGCACGAAGTAGCGCGAGCCGGACAATTGCAGTGCGTAGTCGCGGCTCATCGTGGAGTCGTCGCGGTCGAGCACGGCATAGCGCAGGTCGTTGACGTCCATGCTGATGCCGAAGCCGATCACGAACATCAGCAGGATGGAGCCGCCAAGCGCCAGCGACAGGCGGATGGGGTCGCGTTGCAGTTCCAGTGTTTCGCGCCACAGGTAGGCGATGAGGCGCTGCGGGCTGAAGTTGACGGGGCGGCGCGTGTGCTTTTTCTCGCCATTTCCGCGAAAGCGGGAAGCGCTGTTCAGCAGACCTTGTGTCTGATCATCCAGTGTCTTTGCTGTTGCTTCTGTGTTGTCTGAGCGAAAGTCGCTGGATTCCCGCTTTCGCGGGAATGACGACGGACTTTGTGCTGGTACTTGTGGGGATGCTGGCACGGGCTTTTCCCCTGCTGCCTCCAGCAGGTAACCGATGAACGCTTCCTCCAAGGTCTTCGCGCCACGTTTCTCCACCAGCTTGGCCGGCACATCGCTGTCCAGCACGCGGCCTGCGTGCATCATCGACATGCGGTCGCAGCGCTGCGCTTCGTTCATGAAGTGGGTGGAGATGAAGATCGTCACCTTGTCGCGGCGCGACAGTTCCACCAGCAGCCGCCAGAACGCATCGCGCGCGACCGGGTCCACGCCGGAGGTCGGTTCGTCCAGGATCAGCAGTTCCGGCTTGTGCACCATCGCCACCGCCAGCGACAAACGCTGGCGCACGCCCAATGGCAGGCGCTCGGGCAGGTTGTCCAGGTCTTCGTGCAGGCTGAAGCGTTGCACCATTTCATCGACGCGCGCGGTGATGTCCGCTTCGGGCACGTCGAACAATTGCGCGTGCAGCACCAGGTTCTGGCGCACGCTCAGTTCCGAATACAACGAGAACGCCTGCGACATGTAGCCGACACGGCGGCGGGTGGCGATGTCCTTCGGGTTCACTTCATGCCCGAACAGCCAGGCCTGGCCTTCGCTGGCTTCCAGCAGGCCGGTCAGCATCTTCATCGTGGTTGACTTGCCGCAGCCGTTGGAGCCGAGGAAGCCGAAGATCTCGCCACGGCGGATGCGGAAGTTGACGTGGTCCACGGCGACGAAATCGCCGAAGCGCATGGTCAGGTCTTTCGCTTCGATGGCGATGTCGTCGTCGTCGGCTTGCAGTGGCGGGATCACCACCTCGGCGTGGTCGCGGGTTTTTTCTTCCGGCAGCAATTTGATGAAGGCCGTTTCCAGCGAGTCGCAGCCGGTCTTGTCCAGCAGTTCGCGCGGGCTGCCGGTGGCCAGCAGCTTGCCGTCATCCATCGCCACCAGCCAGTCGAAGCGTTGCGCTTCGTCCATGTAGGCGGTGGCCACGAGCACGCTCATGCCTTCGCGTTCGCCACGGATGCGGTCGATCAGGTCCCAGAACTGCGAACGCGCCAGCGGATCGACGCCGGTGGTGGGTTCGTCGAGGATCAGCAGGTCCGGGTCGTGGATCAGCGCGCAGCACAGGCCGAGTTTCTGCTTCATGCCGCCGGAGAGTTTTCCCGCCGGGCGCGACAGGAACGGGCGCAGGCCGGTGGCATCGGTCAGCTCGTCGATGCGGCGACGGCGTTCGTCGGCTGCGTGGCCGAACAGGCGCGCGAAGAATTGCAGGTTCTCCTCGACCGACAAGGTCGGGTAAAGATTTCGGCCCAGGCCTTGCGGCATGTAGGCGATGCGCGGGCATACCGCAGTGCGGTGCCGGCGGCTGCGCATGTCGCCGCCGAGTGCCTCGACCGTGCCTTGCTGGATTTGCCGTGCGCCGGACACCAGCGCCAGCAAGCTGGACTTGCCGACACCATCTGGGCCGATCAGCCCGATCATCTTGCCGGCGGGAATTTCCAGGTCGATGCCGGCGAGTGCTTTGTTATTGCCGTAGCGCAGGTGCACGCCGACCAAGCGCACCACCGGCGCGTCGTTGCTGTCGATGGGCGCGGCATTCCCGGTCACGGTTCAGTCCGCTGCCGCTTCCGCCACGCGCAGTTGTTCCGGCACCTGCAAGGAGGACGGCCATTGCGCGTTCGGGTCGATCTTCAGCCAGGCCATGCCGGGCACGCCGGTCTTCACCTGGGCCAGGTATTTCTTCAACAAGGCCGGCGGAATCTGCGCACGCACGCGGAACATCAGTTTCTGCCGCTCGCTGGCCGTTTCCACCGTCTTGGGCGTGAATTGCGCTTGGCTGGCGACGAAGGACACCGTGGCAGGAACGGCCATGTCCGGTGCGGCGTCCAGCACGATGCGCACCTCGCTGCCGAGGGCGATGCGGCCGGCGACTTCCTCCGGCACGAAGAAGGTCATGTAAACGTCGGAAAGGTCGAGCAGGTTCAGCACCCGGCCACCGCCGGCCAGCACTTCACCCGGCTGGGCCACGCGCACCTGCACGCGGCCATCGCGCGGGGCTTTCAGTACGCTGTCGTTGATGTCGGCCTCGACCCGCGCGATGGTCGCAGTGGCGGCATCCACGCTGGAACGCGCACCGACCACCTGCGCCTGCGCGGCGGCCACGGCGGCTTCGGCGGCGGCCACCTGTGCCTTGGTCGCGGCCAAGGCGGCTTCGGCACCTTTTGCCGCAGCGCGGTTGTCGTCCAGGTCCTGGCGCGAAATCATTCGCTGCTTGGCGAGGCTCTCATAACGCACGAGGCGATGACGCGCGGCATCGGCCTGTGCGGCAGCCTGTGCAACCTGTGCGCGGGCGGCGGCCACGTCGCTCTGGCGCAGCACCACTTGCGCCTCCGCAGCGGTGGCGGCGTGTTCGGCCTGGTCGCGGCCGGCGGCGGCTTCGCGTTTCTGCGCATCCAGCGTATCCAGTTGCATGCGCGCCAGTGGCTGGCCGGCCTGCACGAAATCGCCTTCGCGCACCAGGATTTCCTCGACGCGGCCGGCGAGCTTGGTTGAAACGTCGATCTCGGTGGCCTCGATGCGACCATTGCCGCCAACGAAGCCTTCGCCGGGGCCGTTGTCGGCCAGGTTTTTCCACGCCCACCACGCCAGCAGCGCCGCGATGGCAACGATGGCCACGATCAGCAGGTTTTTTTCTTCAAGGTGGCAAGGACGTCCATGCGTGTATTACCGAAAAAAGTGAGGGGTCATTTTGCCAACACGTAGCTGCCGGGTGCATCGGCAGCGGCCGGATAGCCCTTGGCCGGTGCGCCCATGCGTGGCGGCTTGGTCTTTGTGCCGCTGCGTTCGCTCAGCCATGCTGCCCAGGCCGGCCACCACGAGCCTTGCTGCGCCGGCGTGGTGTCGAACCATTCCTGCGGCGACAGGTAGCGGTTGTCGCCGGCCGCGCGCGTGCGCAGGCGATAGCGGCGATTGGGTCGGCCCGGTTCGCTGACGATGCCGGCGTTGTGGCCACCGCTGGTCAGCACGAAGGTGATCTCGGCCGGCGAGAAGGTGTGCAATTTATAGACCGAATGCCACGGTGCGACATGGTCGGTTTCGGTGCCCACGCAGAAGCTCGGCAGGTCGATGCTGCCCAGCGACACCGGTTTGCCGCCGACGGGATAGCGGCCTTCGCTGAGGTCGTCGTCGAGGAACAGCCGGCGCAGGTATTGCGAATGCATCTTCGCCGGCATGCGCGTGGCGTCGGCATTCCACGCCATCAGATCGTTCAGCGGGCGGCGTTCGCCCAGCAGGTACTGGCTGACCATCTGTGACCACAACAGGTCGTAGGAGCGCATCATCTGGAATGCACCGGCCATCTGCTCGGCACGCAGGTAGCCGGTTTCCTGCATCTGCGCTTCGAGCAGGCTGACCTGGCTTTCGTCGATGAACAACGCCAGTTCGCCCGGTTCGCTGAAGTCGGTCTGCGCGCAGAACAGGCTCAGGGAAGCCAGTCGCTCATCGCCGTCGCGCGCCATCGCCGCAGCGGCGATGGCCAGCAAGGTGCCGCCGAGGCAATAGCCGGTGGCGTGGATTTTCTGTTTCGGCACGATCGCGTTGATCGCATCCAGTGCGGCGTGGAAACCAAGCTCGAGGTAATCGTCCATGCCCAGCTCGGCATCATCGGTATCGGGGTTCTTCCACGAAATGCAGAACACCGTGTGGCCTTGATCGACCAGGTACTTGATCAACGAATTGTGCGGCGAAAGATCGAGGATGTAGTACTTCATGATCCACGCCGGCACGACCAGGATCGGCTCGGGATGGACCTTGTCGGTGGTCGGTGCGTACTGGATCAGTTCGATCAGGCGGTTCTTCAACACCACCTTGCCCGGGGTGACGGCCACGTCGCGACCGGGGAGGAAGTCCTCTGCACCTTCGGGCGGTTGCCCGGCCAGCGTGCGCTGCAGGTTGTCGGCGAAGAATTGCAGGCCGCGCGCCAGATTCGCGCCGCCTTCTTCCACGGTGCGCTTCAACGCGACCGGGTTGCCGGCCAGCAGGTTGCCGGGCGAGAACATGTCCAGCATCTGCCGTGCGGCGACGGCGGTGACGTTTTCGTGGTGGCGTTCGACGCCGGTGACGCCGCGGGTGGCTGCGTCCCACCAACGCTCGTTCATCAGAAAGGCCTGATGCCACAGGTTGAACGGCCATTGCCGCCATTCCGACGCGGCGAAGCGGCGATCCTGCGCCGGCGGTTCGATGCAGCGGCGCGCCTCGCCCGGGCCGGCCAGCAGGCATTGGCGCAGGTAGGCCGACAGTTGCGCGGCCTGTTCCAGCGCCAGCGCGGACAGCTCGGATTGCTTGCCCGGCGACACGGCCAGGTGCGTGGCCCAGTCCAGCCATGCCAGCAACAGCGATTGCGGCGACAAGGAGGCACTGGCCCCGGCCAGCGCGGCGCGCAGGCGGGTGTCCAGCGGATCGGGGCCCTGCGGCGGGGAAGGCATGGGGGATGGCCTTTTCCGGGGGGATTTGCCAAGGAGTGTGCCAGTTTTGCGACCGTGGGCGCGTTGACCTTGATCAATGACTAGCCGCTACCCCACCGCCCGCAAACAGAAGCCACAAATTGCTTCCGCCAGCCGATCGGCATCGCCGGGGCTGTTGCGGCTCGGCGCAGTCGGCCCGACCAGCGCCTCGGTATAGGCGCCGACGATGCACGCGGCCGTTGCGTCCAGATCCTGCAGCGGGAATTCGCCCTTCTCCACGCCCTCGGCCAGCAAGGCGCGGAAGAACGCGCCGAAGCGGCGGCGGCAGCGGATGCGCTCGGCATCCACTTCGGCTTCCACCGGCTCGGCGATGAAGGCGTAGGCCAGCTCCGGTCCGGCCAATGCGCGGCGCACGAAACTTTCGATGGAGGCCTGCAGTCGCTGCGCAGCGGTGCCCGGTCCGGCGGCGATGGCCTCCAGGATGCTCATTTCACGATCCACTGCATTTTCCAGAACTTCGACGAATATCTCCGTCTTTGATGGGAAATGCCGGTAGATCAACCCCGTTGAAATGCCTGCTTCGGCAGCCACTGCCGTCACCGGCGCGCTGCGGAAACCGCCCTGCGCGACCAGACGGCGGGTAGCCAGCAGGATCCGCTCGCGGTTGGCGGCAAGGCGTTCTTCCATCAGCGGAGAGCGTTTGTAGGCCATATCGTGATTCTTGTTTCAAATAGTGAATTATGATTCAATTCTTCGACCGGCGGGTAGAGAACCGACCTCCGGCCCCCGACCCGCCCGCCAGACATTCAACGACCCGGAGCCTGCCATGTCCATCCGATCCCTCGACTTTGCCCTGGGCGAAGATATCGATTCGCTGCGCGAAGCCGTGCATGCCTTCGCGCAAAGCGTGGTCGCGCCGCTGGCCACGCAGGCCGATCACGACAACGCCTTTCCCAATCAGCTGTGGCCGCAATTCGGCGAGCTGGGTCTGCTGGGCCTGACCGTGGAAGAGGAATACGGCGGCACCAACTTGGGTTATTTGGCCCATGTGGTGGCGATGGAGGAAATCTCCCGCGCCTGTTCGGCGATCGGCTTGAGCTACGGCGCGCATTCCAACCTGTGCGTCAATCAATTGCGCAAGAACGGCAGCCACGAGCAGAAACTCAAATACCTGCCCAAGCTGGTCAGCGGCGAACACATCGGCGCGCTGGCGATGAGCGAGCCGGGCGCCGGCTCGGACGTGGTCAGCATGAAGCTGCGCGCCGACAAGAAGGGCGACCGTTACGTGCTCAACGGCAACAAGATGTGGATCACCAACGGCCCGGATGCGGACACCCTGATCGTCTATGCCAAGACCGACATCAATGCCGGCAGCAAGGGCATCACCGCCTTCATCATAGAAAAAGGCTTCAAGGGCTTCTCGACTGCGCAGAAGCTGGACAAGCTCGGCATGCGCGGCAGCAACACCTGCGAACTGGTGTTCCAGGATTGCGAAGTGCCCGAGGAAAACGTGCTGGGCGAAGTTGGCAAGGGCGTGCGCGTGCTGATGAGCGGGCTGGACTACGAACGCCTGGTGTTGTCCGGCGGGCCGCTGGGCATCATGGCCGCGTGCCTGGACAACGTGGTGCCGTATATGCGCGAGCGCAAGCAGTTTGGCACGGCCATCGGCGAGTTCCAGTTGATGCAGGCCAAGCTGGCCGACATGTACGTCGGCTTCAACGCCAGCCGCGCCTATGTGTATGCGGTGGCCAAGGCCTGCGACCGTGGCCAGACCACGCGCAAGGACGCCGCCGGCGCGATCCTGTATTCGGCGGAAAAGGCCACATGGTGCGCCGGCCAGGCGATCCAGGCGCTGGGCGGCAACGGCTACATCAACGAATATCCGGTCGGCCGCTTGTGGCGCGACGCCAAGTTGTATGAAATCGGCGCGGGTACGTCGGAAATCCGGCGCATGCTGATTGGCCGCGAATTGTTCACTGAAGCGGCCTGAGCGAGAGGACACGATGAGCGTCATCACTTCCAAACTGCGCACGGACTCGGACGAATTCCGCGCCAACCAGGCCGCCCTGCAGGCACAGGTCGATGCCTTGCGCGAGCGCACGGCACGCATCGCCGAAGGCGGCGGTGAGGCCGCCCGTGCCAAGCATGTCGCGCGCGGCAAGCTGCTGGTGCGTGAACGCATCGACACCTTGCTCGACCCCGGCACCGCTTTCGTCGAACTCTCGCCGCAGGCGGCCTGCGGCATGTACGACGACCAGGTGCCTGCTGCCGGCGTGGTCGCCGGCATCGGCAGAGTGCAAGGCCGCGAATGCGTGATCGTCGCCAACGACGCGATGGTCAAGGGCGGTACCTATTATCCAATCACGGTGAAGAAGCACTTGCGCGCGCAGGAAATCGCGTTGCAGAACAACCTGCCGTGCATCTATCTGGTCGATTCCGGCGGCGCGTTCCTGCCGATGCAGGATGAAGTCTTCCCGGACAAGGAACACTTCGGCCGCATCTTCTACAACCAGGCCAACCTGTCCGCGCGCGGCATTGCGCAGATCGCCTGCGTGATGGGTTCCTGCACCGCCGGCGGTGCCTACGTCCCGGCGATGAGCGACGAAACCGTGATCGTCAAGAACCAGGGCACCATCTTCCTCGGCGGCCCGCCGCTGGTGAAGGCTGCCACCGGCGAAGTGGTGACCGCAGAAGACCTCGGCGGTGCCGACGTGCACACGCGCATTTCCGGCGTGGCCGACCATCTGGCCGAAAACGACCACCATGCGTTGTCGATCGTGCGCAATATCGTCTCCAACCTTGGCCCGCGTCATGTACCCAGCGCGGATATCCGCACGCCGGAAGAGCCGCTGTACGACCCGTCCGAACTGTACGGCGTGATTCCCGCCGATACACGCAAGCCGTATGACGTGCGCGAAGTGATCGCACGCCTGGTCGATGGTTCGCGCTTCGATGAATTCAAGGCGCGCTACGGCACCACCCTGGTATGCGGCTTCGCGCACATCCATGGCTATCCGATCGGCATCGTCGCCAACAACGGCATCCTGTTTTCCGAGAGCGCACTCAAGGGCGCGCACTTTGTCGAATTGTGCAGCCAGCGCGGCATCCCGCTGTTGTTCCTGCAAAACATCACCGGATTCATGGTCGGCCGCAGCTACGAGAACGGCGGCATCGCCAAGGATGGCGCGAAATTGGTCACCGCCGTGGCGACGACCTCGGTACCCAAGTTCACCGTGCTGATCGGCGGCTCGTATGGCGCGGGCAATTACGGCATGTGCGGGCGCGCATATTCACCGCGTTTCCTGTGGAGCTGGCCGAACTCGCGGATCAGCGTGATGGGCGGCGAGCAGGCCGCCAGCGTGTTGTCCACCGTGCGCCGCGACGGCATCGAAGCCAAGGGCGGCACGTGGAGCGCGGAGGAGGAAGCCGCATTCAAGGCACCGACGCTGGCCCAGTTCGAACACCAGTCCGATCCGTATTACGCCAGCGCACGCCTGTGGGATGACGGCATCGTTGACCCGGCGCAAACCCGTCGTTTGCTGGGTCTTGCCCTGGCTGCAGCGTTCAACGCCCCCATCGAACCGACGCGCTTCGGCGTGTTCCGCATGTGAGGCGCGCATGAGCGATTCCATTCTCGAAATCGAACGCAACGGCAATGTCGCCACGCTGTGGCTCAACCGCCCGGACGTGCACAATGCCTTCGACGAACACCTGATCGCGGCAATCACCATCGCGCTGCGTGAAGTCGATGCCGATGAAAGCGTGCGCGTGGTCGTGCTGGGTGGGCGCGGCAAAAGTTTCTGTGCCGGTGGCGACCTGCAATGGATGCGGCGCATGGCCGGTTTCAGCCGCGAGGAAAACCTCGCCGATGCCGGCGCGCTGGCGGAAATGCTGCGCACGCTCGCGGGCTTGTCCAAGCCGACGATCGCGCGCGTGCACGGCGCGGCGTTGGCTGGCGCGACCGGACTTGTCTCCGCCTGCGACATCGCCATCGCCGTGCCGGAAGCGAAGTTCGGTACCACCGAAGTGCGCCTGGGCCTGATCCCGGCCACGATCAGCCCGTATGTGATCCGCGCCATCGGCGCACGCGCAGCGCAGCGCTACTTCCTCACCGGCGAGCGTTTCGACGCGGCCGAAGCGCATCGGCTTGGACTGGTGCACGAAGTCGTTGCCGCCGAAGCACTCGATGCGCGCATCGCCGGCATCATCGAAGCGCTGTTGGCCGGTGCGCCGATTGCGCTGGCCGATTGCAAGAACCTGATCGAAGACATGCGCGACAAGCCCGTCAATGCGGACCTGATCGCCGACACCACCCGCCGCATTGCCGACGCACGCGGCAGCATTGAGGCGCGTGAAGGCATCGGCGCGTTCTTCGAAAAGCGCAAGCCGAGTTGGGGATAGGACCTGCCAAGGCTATTAAAACCGGCCACGCCGCGCTTGGGTGCGTGCGGGGCAAGGAAGAACGAGAGAATTTATGTCGATAAATGACCGAGTGATGACGCAGCACCGTGCACACCCAAGCGTGGCCCTCCGGGTTGCCGTGTCCGGCCCTCAGGCGGCCGTGCACGGCTTGAACAGGCGGCCAGCCTGCCACGGCGCCGCACCCAACCACCTGAAGGCCGGACACGACAACGTGGCCGGTTTTAATAGCCTTGGCAGGTCCTGACATGTTCGACAAGATCCTGATCGCTAATCGCGGCGAAATCGCCTGCCGCATCATCGCTACCTGCCGCAAGCTGGGGGTGAAAACCGTCGCGGTGCATTCCGAAGCCGATGCCAATGCGCGCCATGTGCGCCTGGCCGACGAAGCGGTGTGCATTGGTCCGGCAGCCTCTGCCGAAAGCTACCTGCGTGCGGACAAGGTGATCGCCGCCGCGCAAGCCACCGGTGCGCAGGCGGTGCATCCGGGCTACGGTTTTCTTTCCGAGAATGAAGGTTTCGCCGAAAGCTGCGCGCAGGCCGGCATCGTCTTCATCGGCCCGCCGGTCAGCGCGATTCGCGCGATGGGCTCCAAGTCCGCCGCGAAGGCCTTGATGGAAAAAGCCGGCGTGCCGTTGGTGCCGGGCTATCACGGTGACGAACAAGCGCCGGATTTCCTGCGCGAGCAGGCCAACCGCATCGGTTACCCGGTGCTATTGAAGGCCTCGGCTGGCGGCGGCGGCAAGGGTATGCGCGTGATCGAGCGCGAAGCGGATTTCGAAGCCGCGCTCACCTCGTGCAAGCGCGAAGCCATTTCGAGCTTCGGTGACGACAAGGTGCTGGTCGAAAAGTATTTGCAGAAGCCGCGCCATATCGAAGTGCAGGTGTTCGGCGACAGCCAAGGCAACGTCGTGTTCCTGCACGAACGCGATTGCTCGGCGCAGCGCCGCCACCAGAAGGTGATCGAGGAAGCGCCGGCACCTGGCATGGATCAAGCCTTCCGCGATGCCATCGGCAAGGCGGCGGTCGATGCGGCCAAGGCGGTCGGCTACGTCGGCGCCGGCACGGTCGAGTTCATCGAGGAAGGCGGCACGTTCTATTTCATGGAAATGAACACCCGCCTGCAGGTCGAGCATCCGGTGACGGAAATGATCACCGGGCAGGATCTGGTCGAATGGCAGTTGCGCGTCGCTTCCGGCGAGCCGTTGCCGTTGCAGCAGCAGGACATCCCGCTGCGTGGCCATTCCATCGAAGTGCGCATCTACGCCGAAGTGCCAGAGAAGGGCTTCCTGCCGTCGATCGGCACGCTGCGCTACCTGCGCACGCCGGCACCGGATGCAAGCGTGCGCATCGACAGCGGCGTCGAACAGGGCGATGCGATCAGCCCGTTCTACGACCCGATGATCGCCAAGCTGATCGTGCATGGCGAAAACCGCGACGAAGCCATTGCACGCATGCTGGGTGCGTTGCGCGAATTCCGCATCGTCGGTGTCGGCAACAACATCGGCTTCCTGTCGAAGCTGATCGACCATGCCGAATTCCGCGCTGGCGGCTTCGACACCGGCCTGATCGGCCGCGAGCTGGAAGCCCTGACCACGGCGGAGGCGACCCTACCGCAAGACGCACTGCAGGCAGCGGCCTTGTCCGTGCTGGAGGCCGAGCGCAAGACGGCCGATGCAAATCCGTGGTCGGGTACGGATGGCTGGCGCATCAATGGCGCGGCGACGCGCAAGTTGGAATTCGTCGCTGTCGATGAAACGGCGCATGCCGTCGCCGTCGAATACGCGGCCAATGGTGGATATCGCATCGATGGCGTGGCTGCCTCGGTTCGCGGCACTGCGCAAGAACTGCGCTGCGTCGTCGGCACTCGCCAATTCGATGCTGCCGTCATCGCCGACGAAGCCGATACCCTGCACGTGTTCGTCGCCGGCACGCACACGCAACTGACCCGCATCGACAAGCTCGCCCACGCTGGTGAAGAAGCCGAATCCCATGGCGGCCTGGTCGCACCGATGCCCGGCAAAATCATCGCAGTGATCGCCAGCGACGGTGCGCAAGTCGAAAAAGGCGCGCCGCTGCTGGTGATGGAAGCGATGAAGATGGAATACACCATCAGCGCGCCCGCCAACGGCATGGTGACGCAGTTGTTGTGCAAGGTCGGCGACCTGGTGGCCGAGAAAACCCCGCTGGTCGAATTCGAGGCCGATGCATGAGCGCATCATTGCCAATGCAGGTAAAGATCGTCGAGATGGGCGCACGCGACGGCCTGCAGAACGAGAAAGGCATCGTCGCCACCGACACCAAGCTGCAGTTGATCGCCTTGCTGGCCGAGGCTGGCATCAAGCACATCGAGGCCACCTCCTTTGTCTCGCCAAAGTGGGTGCCGCAAATGGCCGACCACGACGCGGTGATGCGTGGCGTGGCGAAAAAGCCAAGCGTGGTGTATTCGGCACTGACCCCGAACCTGAAAGGCTTCGAAGCCGCGCTGGCCGCTGGCGCGCAGGAAGTGGCGGTGTTCGGCGCGGCATCCGAATCGTTTTCGCAGAAGAACATCAACTGTTCCATCGCCGAAAGCCTGAAGCGTTTCGAAGACGTGATGCAGGCCGCGAAGGCGAACCGCATCCCCGTGCGCGGCTATGTTTCCTGCGTGCTCGGTTGCCCGTACGAAGGCGACATCGCGCCGCAAGCGGTTGCCTATGTGGCCGCTGCGCTGCATGACATGGGTTGCTTCGAAATTTCGCTGGGCGACACCATTGGCGTCGGCACGCCGGGCAGCACGCAACGCATGCTTGAAGCGGTATTGAAGCGCGTGCCGGCGGAAAAGCTCGCCGGCCATTACCACGACACCTATGGCCAGGCGCTGGGCAACATCTTTGCCTCGTTGCAACTGGGCGTAGCCACCTTCGACAGTTCCGTCGCGGGTTTGGGTGGTTGCCCCTACGCCCCCGGCGCGTCCGGCAATGTCGCCACCGAAGACGTGCTGTACATGCTGCATGGCCTGGGCATCGAAACCGGCATCGACCTGGCGGCCGTGGCCCGCGCTGGCGAATTCATCAGCGATGCACTGAGCCGGCCGACGCGCTCCAAGGTGGCGCAGGCCTTGCTGGCGAAGTCCCCGCGCGCCTGTTCGTGATCCTGCCGGTCAGCGGGTGGGAGTTGTTGCCGAGGCATCGAAGCGCCGCCGCAGGAAATCGAGTGTCGATGCAAGCGCGTTCCTGCCGTCTTCCTGATCCAGGTCGAACTGGTATTCGTGGGCAAGCTTCGGCACGTGGTCTGCGGGATAGAACAACTCGGTGACGGGCACGCCTAGCGCGCGCAGCCTTGCCGCCAGTGGCCGGGAATGTGCATCGGTCAGCGGGTCCGCATTGCCGCCGCTGATCCAGGTGGGTGGGAAGCGGGCAGTGACGTGGTGGCGGATGCTCATCTGCCGGAACACCGGGTCGCTGGCAGCTTCGGTGCCGGCATAGGCCCGCACCATGGTGTTGGTGCCCCAGCTCAGGATTCTGGAGTCGTCATTGTCCAGCGCGGCCATGGCCTCCAGGTCGAACACGCCGCAATGCAGGATCACCCCGCGCAGCACTTCAGGAGTGAAGGCCGGCTGCAATCCCAGCTCGGCCGCATACGCGGGGTTGGAGCCGGCCGCCGCCAGTTGCGCAGCCAGTTGCGCGCCCGCCGAATCACCAGCCAGGACGATGCGCGAAACATCGGCATGCAGTTCGGCGGCATGCGTGCGCAGGTAGTCCAGCGTGGCGTTCAACTGCCGGACCGGCGTCGGGTAGCGATGCGTCGGCGCGAGCGCATAGTCGGGGGCGACGACCGTGTAGCCGGCGGCGGCAATGTGCTGGAAGTAGCGTGCGGCGTCTTCGCGGCTGCCCGACAGCCAGGCACCGCCGTGGATCCAGATCAGCACCGGAAGTTTCGCGCCATCGGCCACGTCCTGCGGGAAGTGGACATCCAGCACGGCGGTTTCGTCGTCGGCCAGATAGCGCAGCCCGGTGAGCGAGGTGACCGGCTTGGCGGGAGGGTGCGCTTCCAGTTTCCGTCGCACGCGCGCGGCCTCGGCGTCGAACACGAACCTGATCGCGCCGGCCCCCATCTTCGTGGACAGCTTGACCGGTTCGCCGTCGGCAGCATGTGCACATCCGGCCATGATCACGGCACAGGCCATCCCCGGCAGCCACGTGCGGGCAAGCAAAGCCAGCGTGCCGCCCAGCGCCATCACCAGCAGGGTCCAGGGCCACCGGCGGCGTCGAAAGGGTCGGGCAAGTCGCATTCCATGCCTCCATCGCAAGGGCAATTCGAACCGCCGGACAATGGCCCTGCAAGCTGGTATCGAATGCCGAAAAACGTTGAAATCCGGGGCCTGGAGGGATTCACATTTTCAGGCTAACCGCCTGAATCAAAAGAACTCTTCCGGCATAGGCATCTGAATGTGCCCCCATAAGTGCCCCCGAATTCAACCATGACAAGGGTTGTGATCCTGCGAACCTGAACCGGCACGCTGAATGTACCCATGATTCGCCGGTTTCCGGCTCCAGTCAATAGACGCCTCCCTGGCTTGACTGTTCGACTGTTGTCGGTTTTGGTGTGCTAATTTGTCGCAATGGTTGCGACAAATTATCTGACCAGCCCCTCCGGTGGAATAGCTCATGTCCGAACGCATCAATGCCCGTTTGTCTCAGCCCTTGTCCGAATTCGTGCATCGCATGGTGGGTGAGGATGGGTTGTATGAAACCCCCAGCGAATACATCCGTGACCTGATTCGTCGCGACATGGAGCGGCGCGAAGGTCAGATCGTGCAGGATGCCATCTTGGCGGGTTACCGCGATCTGGCGGATGGCCGGCACTTCGTGTCCAGTGGCGACTTCAAGGCCGACATGGCAATGCTCGATGCCAAGGAAGCTAATGGCTGGTAAGAAGAAAGCGCTACGGCCTGCCACGCAGGCAGCTTTTTCACTCACCCGGAATGCGGCACATGACCTGCGGCGCATCTACTTGCGCTCGCGCCAGGAATGGGGCGATGCCGTTGCCGATCAGTACGTTGCCGACGTGTACTCAGCGATAAAGGCGGCGGCTGAAAATCCGCAAATGGGTCGCCTGCGTCAACTGCGCTCCACTCCCTTCTCGATGACTGCGGTGCGACGGCATTTCATCATCTACGACGCCGCCCCGGAAGGTATCGTCATCCTGGCCATCCAACATCAAGTGCGTGACATTGAAGCCTTGGTTGCCGAGTTTACGCCGGCCTTCCATGCGGAAGTGGAGCGGCTCAAGAAGAGAGCGCAATCAAAAAAATCGTAAACCCATATCACCCAATCGAAGCCGAGCAGTTCGGTTTCATGTTCGGTCGATGTGCTCCACTGGCTTCCAACTCCCTATCCGCTTAGCCATATGCTAGCCGGCAAGTTTCCACACGCCGCTGAGTCGTCTGCTCTTGCGGGGATCTGCTTCCAAAGCGGACGTCACATCTTGGCGTGCCAACTGCACGCTTCCCTAGTCCGCTATACCAATGAGGCAACAATTCCTGATGGTGATACGGCCGATGTGGTGGTGTGTATCGACGTAGGGCAGACGTATAACCCGACTGCAATCTGCGTGTCGTCGAAAATCGCCCCCCCCACCGCTTTTGCAAATACGACATTCGCCCAGCGTGATCCGCATCCGAATCCTCGGTACGAATTTACGCATCTCGAAAGGCTACGAATCGGAATGCCTTAATCGCAGCAGGTGGACCACCTGGAGGCACTGCTAGGCCGCAGTCAGCTATACCGCCTACTGCCGCGCGTGCTGGTCGATTACACGGGCGTAGGCCGCCGACATGTTCGCGGGCCGCAGGCTGCTGCGCATAGCGCATGGCGTGGTCGTAACTGGTGGGCGCGAGGTTTCGGGTAACAGGGCAGGGTGGTCGGTGCCGAAAGGGGAACTGGTGTCGAAGCTGCAAGCCCTGCTGCACTCGGGCGACCTTCGCATCGCCGCCAGCCGGCCCGATGCCGCCGTACTTGCCCGGGAACTGCAGGACTTCGCGGTGCGCTTTACCGAAGCGGGCAATGCCACGTTCAACGTCCGCAAAGGAGCGCATGACGACCTCGTTCTGGCCTTGGCGCTGGCCGTTTCGGCCTGTCCCGTCCTGACCCTGTGGATGCTGTGCAGGTGCAATGGGTGAGGTGACAGGCGGCGTCCAAGCTGAACGAAATGCCCCTATACTCACGTCAAGTTAACGGGATGCCGGGAGAGGCGTCTCGGCTTATGCGACGGGGATGGAGCATGCTTAAAAAGAAGGAACGGCACGCGCTTTACGTGCATGTGGAGTTTGGTGCAGTACCGCAAGGCGCGCCCAAGGATTTTCCTATCAAAGACGTCCTGTCAGATTTGGACGACATTGCCGGAACAGACGATGCCGTTCATTTCCGAGAGGAAGAGCGGAAGTGGACTCGGTTGATGGATGTTCAGTGGCTTCCGAATAAAAAGAACGCAGAGTTCGCGTGTTTGCTATTCACCGTCGGTGATCGTGACGGTGCTCTTGATGCGCTCCAACATATGGAAACGGGCGTAGTCAGAACCCCTGAGCGAGATGATTTGGAGGGTAATGCACGCTCGGCGCAACTGATGATAGAGGTTGCTGACAAGGGTCCTTATCGGGGGATCTTGGAAAGCGTTGATATGGTCGGCAAGACAAATATCAACGAAACGCTTACTGCCTTGCTAAGGCAGCACAGCGAGTTCACGTATAAAAACGAAGATGGCGATGAGAAGGATTGTCGCCCTACGTTTAAGCTTGATGCTGTGGAGGACCGAGATATTACGGGTATGGTCACCGACACGAAGCAGCTGCGGTACTTTGTCCTGATTGAGGAAGGCCTTCACGAAGATTATGACGAAGAGAACAAGTCGGAGGTGATTCAGAGGACCGCACGTGTCCGCGTCGATGATAAAAACCTCGCCGGCAAGGCGCTCTGGGATTTGGCCAAGATGATCTATCAGAAAGCGCGTGGCGAAGGATATAACAAGTTTCGGATCGTATATCGCCGACCTAACGAGAAGAATGCTACTTCTGTTACCTACGACACTCATGCCGAGGATGCTGAGGATTTCCTGATAAAGCGAATCAAGAAAATAGAATTGAAAGATAGTCACGATACGGCACGGAAAGAGATTTCCGTTGAGTTGCGGGACAAGATGTTGGCATTACTGGAAAAGTGGATAGAGGACGAGACTGAGTAAGTGGTTATGCTGAAGAATTCACTGACATTACTGTCTCCGGTGAACTATCTGCGAATTTCGCAGAAGCATAAGCGCGCGTTCGATTGGGGAATTCCCTTGGCTATTTCTGGGCTTCTTTTCGGTGCTGCGTGGTTTCTTCCACACACGGTCGTTTTCTTGGGCGAAAAGGGTCTTATCTCTAAGATCGCTGAGCTTCTTCAAGTATTGGTCGGTTTTTACATCGCGGGATTGGCGGCGGTTTCTACGTACAAGCATCCCGCTCTGGATCAGCCTGTCGCTGGTGCTGCCGCCACACTTGTTCGTAGCAAGGGTGCGACTGCTTCCATTTTGAATAGGCGGCAGCTGATTAGCTTTTTGTTCTCGTACTTGGCTTTTTTGAGTTTGTCTCTGTATTTCACGGGCCTCATTGCAGAGGTCTTTAGTCCACTCGTGGGGCAGATTGGCCGTTACGAAATTCGCTATCTGCTGGCTAATGTGCTGCGGTTCGCCTATGTGTTTGGCTGCGCACAGATGATCATCGTGACCCTGCTGGGAATGTTTTACTTAGGGGACAGGATCCACCGGGCTGATCCTGTACTTGTCCCGAGGGTGCGACAGAAGCCCGAAGACGACGGCGGAACCGGCTAGTTCAGCAAAGAAGGCGGTATGTCGGTGACTTACCCATGCTGCTGGAAGAAAAAGGACGCAAAGGGTCATTGGTATTGGATTTGCTACGCTTCAAACGGCGAAGAAATTGCTCGTAGCAGCGAGTCCTATGGCGCCAAGCGCAACTGCGATAGATCGGTTGAGCTTATGAAAGAGTCTGTCAATAGCCCCGAATTTAAGACGAAGTGAATCTGTCTCAAGTTCCGAGACAATGTTACTGGACCCTCCAGACTGGCACTGGAGGGTTTTATTTATGGATCGATGGAACTGGATGGCGGTTCGGGCCGAGTTCGATTGCCCGCGCTGCGGTGGCCCACTGGGGGCACGAACGTATTGGTCACGAGCGCATGGGCGGTGCCTACCGGCGCTGCTATGCGTGCGGCGACAACGTGAACCATCAGCACTATGAGTAACACCGCATAGCGCGGTGTGCGGGCCAACTACGCGCCAAAACGTGTTGCAGAAAAACTAAGGGGCTAGGCCGCGAAGCCTAACCCCTTGTCTTATTTGGTGCGAAGGTGGGACTCGAACCCACACGGTTTTAAGACCGGCGGATTTCGAGTCAGAAGCGTCTGCTCCTGACCGTAAGCAGCCTATCCCACACTACTACTATTCGAAATATTTTCAGACCCATACCACCATGTTGAAACTGATGCTGATCGGTTTCGCGTCCGGCGCTCCGCAACGAAGTGCCACCTGTGGAAATGCGTCATGAAGGGTGACAAGTCCGAGTTCCTGTATTGCGTCTTCATCGTCGCTGCTGCCATCTTGTCGGCGGTTGCGCGATGCTCCTTCAACCGCCCCGATCACTTCGGTGGCGACTACAACTAACTCCCAACGCTATTGGCATTCCATGAAAGCCCCGCCCTCACCGGTGGGGCTTTCGCGTTTATGCCGTCAACATCGAGGAAACAACAATGCACCTGGTCGAAACGATGGCTTATGCGGGCGAGCGCCCATGGCATGGCCTTGGCAACAAACTCGCTTCACAACAACCCATTGAAGTCTGGAAGCAGCAGGCGGGCATGGACTGGCAGATCGAAGAATCCGAAGTCCGCTACATCACGGGCAAGGGCAATGTCGGCGCAATCAACGCTTTCGCCGACAACAAGGTCTTGTACCGCTCCGATACCAAGGCTCCGCTGGCCGTGGTGTCCTCGCGCTACAAGGTCGTGCAACCGGGCGAGGTGTTGGAGTTCTATCGCGACCTCACCGAGGTCGGTGGCTTCGAGCTGGAAACCGCCGGCGTGCTGCGCGAGGGCCGCAAGTTCTGGGCACTGGCGCGCACCGGACAGTCCACAACCCTGAAGAGACGTGACAAGGTGGATGGCTACCTGCTGCTCGCCACGGCCTGCGATGGCTCGTTGGCAACCACTGCGCAGTTCACCTCAGTTCGCGTGGTCTGCAACAACACCTTGCAGATTGCGCTGGGCGATTCCAGTGGCGCGATCAAAGTCTCGCACCGCTCGGATTTCAAGCCCGAGGTAGTCAAGTGCCAGTTGGGCATTGCCGTGTCGTCGTGGGAGCCGTTCGTGTCGCGGATGAAAGCCTTGTGCGAACGCCCGGTTGACCCGGATTCGGTCGAAGGCTTGCTGCGTCGTGTGCTGACCTATCAAGCGCCGGACAGCAAGGTGCAGGTGGCCAACGAACAGGCCATCGCCAACGTGCGTGTGCTTTACGAAGGTGGTGGAAAGGGGGCGTTGTTGACCTCCAGTCGTGGCACGGCGTGGGGACTGCTGAACTCTGTCACCGAGTACGTCGATTACCACCGCCGTGCGCGTTCGGACGACCACCGGCGTGATGCCGCCTGGTTCGGACAAGGCGCAGCCATCAAGCAGCGGGCGTGGGACGAGGCAATGAAGCTGGTCGCCTGATCCACATCTCAAGACGGCATAACGCCCGGCTTCGCGCCGGGCTTTCTTTTGGAGAATCAAGATGAAGAAGCAAACGGCTTTGCGGCTGGCGGATACCAAATCCATCGACCGCGAACAGTGGATGGAAGTGCGTAAGGGCGGCATCGGCAGTTCGGATGCCGCCGCAGCAGTGGGCCTGAATCCGTACAAGAGCCAGCTTGAACTATGGCTGGAGAAGACCGGGCGCGTTGAGAAAACCGAGAACCGTGAGGACATGGAAAGCGCAACCTACTGGGGGACGCTGTTGGAGCCGATGGTGGCCACGGCCTACGTCCAGAGGACCGGCATCAAGGTGCGCAAACTCAATGCGGTGCTGCAACACCCGGTTTTCCCGTACATGCTCGCCAATATCGACCGCGAAGTGATTGGTCACAACGATGTGCAAGTGCTGGAGTGCAAGACCGCTGGCGAGTTCGGCTCGCGCCTGTGGAAAGAGGGCGTGCCGGAGTATGTGCAGCTCCAAGTACAGCACCAGCTCGCGGTGACAGGCAAACGGGCGGCGGACGTGGCCGTGCTGCTGTGCGGCCAGAAGCTGGAAATCCACCGCATTGAACGGGATGAAGAGCTGATCTCCCGCCTGATCGTGCTGGAAACCCGCTTTTGGGAGATGGTCGAGCAGGACATCGAACCGCCTGTCGATGGCAGCGAATCGGCGGCCAAAGCCCTTCGCCAGTTGTATCGCGGCAACGACAGTAGCCTCGACTTCACCGGCGATGAAGCCTTGAGCCAATGCTTCGCAGAGCTGGTGGCGCTTAATGCCGAGCTGGATGAGAAATCGCTTCAAGCCGAGAGGCTGAAGCAGGTCATCCAGCAAGCCATGGGCGAAGCCAGCAAAGCCAAATTCCGCAGTGGCGAAGTGAGTTTCAAGCGATCAAAGGATGGGATCGGCTTTGATACCAAACGCTTCAAGGCCGATCACCCTGACCTGGCCGCGCAGTACGAATTCACCAAGTCTGGCTCGCGCCGGTTCGTGCTGTCGCTGGCCTCCCATACCCATCAATGACACAGGAGAACGACCATGCTCAAAGGCTTGGCAATCACACCGCCCGTGGTCGGGCGGATCTCCATTGGCCGCGTGATCGAACGCAAGGGCAAGCGGCTGCCGGAGAAAGATGACCAGTTCACCCTCACCACGCAGGTGCAGACCGGTAGCGGTTGGATCAATCATCCGCTCAACGATACCTTGCCCAAGGACGACAAGGGCAAGCTGCGCAGCATTCCGGTGCGGTTGATGTTCAACGCGCCGGAACTCAACCTGCGCGCCGACTACCACCTGTTTGACCGCAAGACCGGGCGGGCAACGTGCGTGGGCAACGGTGAGAAGGCACGGCGCTTCGACAAGGACAACGGCATCGTCCACGTCGAATGTCCAGGGCCGGATGGTTGCCCGTTCGCGAAAGGTGAGTGCAAGGCGTATGCCCGCTTCAATGTCCTTGTGGGCGACGGAACGGACGATGCACTCGGCAGCTTCGTGCTGAGAAGCACCAGCATCAACACGATCAGGACGATTGCAGCACGACTGGAGTACTTCAGGGCCGTGTCTGGTGGCCGCCTGGCCTGCATGCCGCTGGAATTGAAGTTGCGCGGCAAATCCACGCGGATGAGTTTCGGTGCAACGATCTACTACGTGGACCTGGTGGTGCGTTCGGGCCTGACGTTGGAGCAGGCCATCGCCGAGGCGATCAAGCGTGATACCGAGCGCAAGGAAGCGGGCTTCGACCAGCAGGCACTCGATCAAGCTGCCACGCAAGGTTTTGCCAACGGTGCGTTCGAGGAATTGGATGATGACGGTACGGCGGTGATCGAGGAGTTCTATCCACCAGCGAAAGGTGAGCAAGAGTTGCAGCAGAAACCCGTCAACACCAACGGCCTGCGTGGCAAGCTCGAAGCCAAGGCTGCGAAACTGCCGCTACAAGGAGAAGCCGCATGAGCGATGCGGAACGCTTGTCCCTGCTGAGGATCGTCGGTGGTGCCGTGGTGTACGGCTTCGCCATGTTTGGACTGGGTGTATACCTGACCCGGTTCCACGGGGAGCCATAGGCGAAGGGGGGCTTCGGCTCCCCCTTTCTTTTCGAGCGGACGCAATGCGATGCAGCTTGTCGCAGTGGCATGGATGATGGTCAGCAACGGAACACAACGCCAAGGATGGCCCTCCCATCAACAGGTTACGCAAGGGGGCACGCGCATGTCCAAGATCATCGGTGGTGTGGGGGTGTACGGCTTCGCCCTGTTCTAGCTGGGCATGTACCTGTCGAAGAGCAACTGGCCGAAGCGGGTAGCAAGTAGGCCAACCTCGGGGAGCTGCGGCTCCCTGCACGTAGGTAGTGGCGTTTTTTGTCGTGTCACGAATTTCCGTGCAGTATTCGATGCACCGCTCAATTCTTGGAAACCATTCAAACCTGCAAGGAAACTGCATGAAGCATTACCCACGCACCGGCCTGCCGGGTCTTGGCCACTCTCGTTGGCTGAACCCAGTCTGCGAACCTGAGTGATGTACGATGTACCGACAGGCAATCTTCGTTTGATCTCGCACTTGTTGATCGTCAGGAAAGCCTCTCTTTTCTTATTCGCAGTCTCTCGAAATCTGCGCAATTCATGCGATTAGTTGCACGAATCGCACAGGTTTCATCCATGTCTCGCCGCGAAAAATGGGATTCGTAGCTTTCAATCAAGAACCCATCTCAAACTCATCAAGAACCGTTTCCGTCTTGCTTCGCATGGAGTGTCAGTTCGACATTCAGCACAGGTCACGTTGGCGTCGCTCTTTGCGCACTTCCACGTATTCCTCCTTTTCGCGCTCGCTCATCTCCCGGATGCGCCTCTGCCCCAAGTGGCGCTCCGGCTTCTGCCGCTTGCCTTGATCCTTCAGCGAACGCGGATCAACTCGTTCGACATGGCCGTGCGTGGCGAGTTTGCGGTTGGTGAGTTCCGCCACTTTGTTGCGCTGGGCGAGCAAGTGGTCACGCATCTCCAGCGCATTCTTTCCTCCACTATCTTTCTTCCGGCCACCCTTCTCAGGGTGCTTTGCATTGTATCGTTTGAAGGTCAGTGCCGGTGATCGATCAATCCCATCATCGGCACGATCCGAGTAGAGCAAGTGCACGTGAGGGTTGCGCACGCCTTCTATGGAAGACAGGCAATTATGCACTGCCAGAATATACGGCTTCTTTCCGATCAGCGCATCGGCAATCTCGATTGCCAGCTCAACATCCTGATCCAGCGTCAACGCATTGGGCAGCGACAGCTTGATGTTGCGGAATATCGAGCCATTCTTGCGCTCGCCCTTGTCGGCTGCATTGAAGAACGTATTCGGGCTGTCTGCCCAGTCAGGCAGATTTCCGTGTTGGACGAACACCAAGTCTTCGCGTTGTTCGTGTCTGCCCATACGGGTGATGTAAGCGATCTGATCTGCGGCAGCGCCACGCTTCCCGCTGCGGATGCTGAAGTGCATGTGTGACATGGAAATCTACCCTTTCTTGTTTGGTCAAAAGAAAAGCCCGCGAGCGTTGGCTCACGGGCTTCGTTAGGTGAAAAGGATGTCGTTTACTGCCTATCCGATAGAAAGGTTTAGTGCGCCTCGCTTCACCACTCCCCCAATTACCAATACAGGCAACGGATTATCTGAACTCTGGTAGCTCACTACTCAAGTGCATCCTTCTCATATACATAAGCGCAAACAAGGTAAATATTTACGGATCAGTGAATAACATGCTGTCCTTCAGCGGCAGCCGGTGATAGTAGGTAAGCGAAGATCGCATCGCGTCTGCTGACAACCTCATCGGACGTATAGCCAATGTCACCCAGTCCATTGGCCCAGAGCTGGTTCTCAATATCACCAATCAACTTGGCCTTGTTGGCGGAAAGCTCGCGCCAGTGACCAATCAGCATGTTGTTCTTCTCCAGACGCGCAAGCAGGTCGGCCGCAACCTTCTTGATGGCATCGCGTTCCTTCGGATTCAGTGATTCTTTCTGCAACAAGTCGAATACGGCAAGTTGCTGCTCGTTTTCCAGACCCTCGCGCTGGAATCGCTTGGCCTCATCATCCAGCTTGTCGTTCAGGGTAAACAGGTCATCCATCAACTTCTGGATTTGCACTTCATCCTTGTCGAAGTTGTATTCGCTGATGATCTGCTGGTACTTCTCGTAAAGGTCGATACGGGTCGGGTTCTGTTGGAGCATCCTGGCGATGCGCTCGTCGATCTTCTCCTGCAAGTTCATCACCACCGTGTTCTTCAGCTTGGTTTGCTTGAACTCGGCTTGAAGGCGGGTGAAGTCGATGGTGGACAGGTCGAATTGGGCAGGGGGCTTTCCATTGGATTTCAGCAGGTCCACGCCCATGTCAACCACGTCGTAGAAGCCTTGCAGGTAGGCAGAGATGTCGGGGGTAGTCCGGGCATCTTCCAGCTTGTTGTAGATGGCACGCAGGGCGTTTTCCTGCCCATCGAACTCGAACAAGCCTGGATTCGGAAACAGCCCCCGATACTTGGCATCGATGTCCTCGACAATGACCATGTAGGTCTTGCGGCGCTCATTGGTGGCTGCCAATACGTTCACGGCTTCAAGAATGGGCTGGATCTTGTCGTGGCCCTTGGCCTGGATGATCGTCTCCAGCTCGATTCCCAGATCGGCAAGAAACTCGACTGCGTGTTGAATACTGGCGGCGTATTCGACGATGCCCTCGGCATCATCCTCAAGATAGCCAGAATCTTCGCCCTCCCTGACTTGAAGTTGGTCGTTGCGGTCGCCTTGGGCAAAGGTCGCCAGCGCCTTGCGCAGGCTCTTCATCATGCCGTTGTAGTCGATGATCAAGCCATTGGCCTTGCCACCACCCACACGGTTCACGCGAGCGATGGCCTGCATCAGCGTGTGCCCCTGCATGGGCTTGTCCAGATACAGGGTAGCCAGTGACTTGACATCGAAGCCGGTCAGCCACATGGCGCAGACGATGGCGACGCGGAAGGGGTTGTCGGCCTTCTTGAACTCCTTCTCCAGATTGCGGGAGTTCATCTTCTTGCGGTGTGGCTCGATGTCTAGCGTTTCACCACGATGATTCGTCCACTTCTTGAACTCGGCAATCTCGCCCTGTTCGCTGGACACCACCACGCAGAATTCCGTGCTGCGCATCCACTCCAATCGCTCGCGCTTGATCGCCAGCGGGGCCGGGAATGGCCGCTCCGGGTACTTCTCGCGGAATCGGGCTTCATCGGCCACCAGATCCTGCTCGATGGCATCGCCCATCGCAGCCCACTTGTCGGCGATCAAGTCGTGCATTTTCACGCATGTGATTTTGTCGATGCAGACCATCAAGGCCTTGCTGTTGCCACCGTCCACGGCATTGCGACGCTGCGAGTAGTGCCTCACGAAATCATCGGCTACCTTGTCCAGGCGTTCTGGCTTGGTCAGCAGGGTGTACTCATTGGCCAGCTTCTGGAAGAGCTTGTCTTCCTTCTCTTCCGTCCACGGGTCATCAGGCGTGGCCTGCTGCTTGATCTCTTCGACGTAGGCCAGAATCTTTTCGTTGATCTTTTCGTCAACGATCTTCATCTTCTCGCCGTGATTTTCGTATTTCAGCGGCAAGGTCGCGCCATCAGCCACGGCACGCTGGAAGTCGTAGATGGAAACGTAATCGCCGAACACTTCACGGGTCAGCTGCTTCTCCGCCGCTTCGATCAACGGCGTTCCGGTAAAGCCCAGGAACTTCGCCATCGGCAAGCCCTTGCGCATGTTCAGGGCTAGTCGCCCGTACTGGCTGCGGTGTGCTTCGTCGCTGATGACGATGATGTTCTCGCGGTCGCTGTAAGCCTCCACTACGCGCTCGCGGTACTTCTGGATCAGGGTGAACACATAGGCGCGATCACCATCGCGCAGCATCTTGCGCAGCGAGGCTCCGTCCTGTGCCTGATCGGTCTTTGCATTGGCGCGTCCGCAGTTGGTGTAGGTGCTGGCGATCTGGTCATCCAGCTCGGTGCGGTCGGTGACGACGACAAAGGTATAGGCGTTGGAAATCCGGCGTCGGATTTTCTCGGTCAGGAACACGATGGAATACGACTTGCCCGAGCCTTGGGTATGCCAGAACACGCCCAGTTGCCCCTTGGCCAGCTCGGCCTTGATGGTTTCATCACCCGATTGCAGGCGGGCAATGACCCGGTTCACGCCCAGATACTGCTGGTTGCGGGCCACTACCTTGCTCATGCCGCCATCACTGGCATCGAACAGGATGAAGCTCTCGATGATGTCCAGCAGGGTTTCCTTGCGCATCATCCCCTTCAACAGGCGCGGTAACTGCGGGCTGAACTTGTCCGGTTCCGGGTCGTCTTCGTCCAGGCGCTTCCACTGGTAGTGATGTTCCGGCGTGGCGGTGATGCTGGCGTACTTGGCAATATGTCCGTTGGAGAACACCACAAACTGATTCCAGTGGAACAACTGCTCGATGGTGCCGGGCACGGCGGCCTGCTTGCCGCTGCCCTCCTGTCCACGGTAGTCAAGGTAATTCTTCTTGTAGGCGTCGGCATAGTCCACGTCGAATCGCTTGAGTTCGACGAACACCATCGGCAGCCCATTGACGAAGCCAATCAAGTCGGCGCGACGCAGCCGGTTGGAAGCCCCGCGTACCCACAGCTCACGCACGGCCTTGTATTCGTTGTTGCCGGGATGTGCGAAATCCACCAGCTTCAGGCGCGATTCCACCTTGCGCCCCAGCTTGTCGGCGTACTTGACCAGTACCCCATCACGCAGCAGAGCGTACTTCTCCTGATTGATGGCCACCAGGGTCTTGGCATGGTCATGTTCCTGCACCACCCGCAGTGCGTCCTGATAGGCGCTGTCGGGCAGGCCGGGATTGATGCGCTTCAAGGCGTCCAGCACGTCGCGGGCAAGCACCACGTCGCTGAAGTTGTTGCGCCCCAGCAAGGCCGGGTCACCTTCGATTTCGCCCTGTGCGTGGATGGATTGCCAGTGCAATTCTTCTTCAAGGATGCGCGCGGCATCGGCTTGAATCATCTTGTCTTCGCTGTAATCGCCGCGTGCTGTCATGCCTGTCCCCCTGCTGCCGTTTTGGCGGATTCCCGCTTATCCGCCCGATTTTGCTTCATTCCACTCTGATACGATGCCCTCATGGCTGTACTCTCCCAGACCAATCCGTACCTGTCCACGGCTGCCAAGCGCAAATTGGCAGCACGGGTGACGATTGCCACCTCGTCGGCCATCGAAGGCATTACCGCCCCATTCAAGCCGCGCACCGCGCAAAAATCTTCACGCATCACACCTGTGCCCAGCGCAAAGTCCGTTTGATGACGGTGCGGAATACGGCCCCCAGCGGGGCATGATCCGTGCCCATCGCTGCGTGTATGGCGGCGATGTATTCCGATTTCGTCATCATTTCCATGATTCCCCAGCGGAATGCCCCATTCAGCCAATCTTATCAGTACGTCAACTGCACCGTCTTCCGATGGTCAATACCCGTGTCGTCATCCCATATCAAGGTGATGGGCAGCTTTGACGGGCTTTGCATATGGATCGCCGCAACCAACTCCACGCCTAGCTGGGGTTCGAGATTCTCCAGCGGAAACTTGGACTCCACGTCGCTTTTGATGAGATAGGACTCCTGATCGACACCGACGTCAACGAGCCGGACATTCCGGGCGACGGCTTTGCCACGATTGAAAACTTTCACCTTGTAGTTCTTGCCGATCTTGACCAGATTGGCCGACACGTCGGCCCTGAGTGCATTGCTGGCTTCCGCCTCCTCCTTCTCCACCAGCATCCGATTCAGCCGCTTCTGGTCTTCCAGAAGCTCTGCCTGCTTCTCGGCCAGGTTATGGGCTTTCCTGAAGGTATAGACGGAGAACGCCAGTGCCAGCAGGGCGACGACGATTGACCAGTCGATGTTTTCCAGCATGGTCTGCATCCTCAGTTCGGTCACTTGAAAGTGATGCCCTTCAGGCCCTTGAAGGCCTGTCGCAGCTGTTTGCTCAAGTCATCCATGACCTCCTTGGCTACGTCATCCACATTGATGCTGATGTTCTCGCCATTGGCCTGTATCAGATCATCCCGCGAGATCACCAGACCACAACCGGTGCAAGTGATGGGTGCAGCGTTATCGTGTTCGCCATGCTCGAACTGGTTGCCGCCACACGCGGGGCATTGCAGTTCGACGCTGCGGTCATATTTGCTCGTATCGCTCATGCGGCCTCCTTTGGCAATTCAATCCCGCTTACGTCTACCTTCCCACTCATCAACTTCGGCAACAATGAATCCCGCGCCTTCGCCAAGCCGCTGTTTTGCCGCTTCAAAACTTCCATCTGCTCAAGCGTGGCAAGCACTTGTGCATCAAAGTCATCAAGAACTTCCTTTGTGGGGACGAGAATTCCTGCATCCTCGAATGTCTTGGCCGTTACGGCGGGATAGGCCGCCCCGGTTGCGTTCTGTTCGAGGTGTCCGACGAAATCATCGGTCGTCGTGGCGAAATACAGATAGCTGAAAGGAACATCCGTTGCCGTGAGTACGGCAAACCCCGTCGAGACAATCAACTTTTCGTCAGGCTCCCAGACCAGCGCGTAAGAGCGTCGATTCGGGCGCACGCAAGACCAGATGACATCGCCATGCTTCACCTTGCGGCGTGCTCGGCCGGGCGCATCGGCAAATGCAAAGGGAGTTGCATCGTTGATGCAGCCCGGTGTGACCGAGGAAATATCGACGTACAAGATCGCATCCACATGTTCCTTGCTGCCAATCGACCGCGCATTGACTTCAGCCACTTCGGAAATGGATCGCTTGCTCCACCCCTCCGGCACGCCATCCTTCACCTTCACCGTTTCATGGCCGGGAAAGCGCAGATGCACAAACCATTCGCGGTAGATGCGACGGGCGGCTTGTTCCAGCAAGGCAATGCGCCGCTGGTAGGTGGCGATGAGATCGTCGTAGGCGGAAAGCACACTACGGATAGCAATTTGCTCTTGTAGTGCGGGCTGGTGAACTTTGATGAGCTTCAAGTCACTGCCGCGTATTCCTTTCACCGTTGCGCCACTAACAATGGCACGAATACGGCTACGACCAATCGGCGACCGAAAGTAGTTGAAATAAAATTCCGGGTCTGCAACACCCTTGTCCAAACGCACGCGAATGATAGATGACTCAAACGTAAGAGGAGTGGATGGCCTGTAAACCATAGAGCATTTTCCTGCCCCTTCTTCAACTAAAGAACGTCGTCCAAACAGCAAATCACCATCAATCAGTCCTGCTTTTTGCATCTCCGCGTCAGTCATCTGAATCAGTGACATCTCCTGATTTCCAATGCGGTTGTATGCGAACAGTTCGCCCATGTTGACGATGGGAACACCACTGCCTTGAAATTCCTTGCCCTTGTACACGCCATTGCGCGTTGGCTCCGCGCAAATGCTCTCGAAAACGACTTCAGGCCAACTCACGCGAACAACTCCTCGAAGTTGCTGGCGATGCGGGCGGAAAGCTCGGCGGCTTTTTCGTTGAGTTCGGCCAGCTCATCGTGAATCACGCGCAGCGATTCGACGAAATCTTCCTCGTCATCTTCCGCAACCGCAGCAACCCCCACATACCGCCCCGGCGTCAGCGAATAATCCGCCGCCGCGATAGTTGTCCGGCTCACCGCCGCGCACAAGCCCGGCACGTCCACGAACTTTGCTTCCGGGAGGCGACTGTGCAGCCAATGCCCCTGGGCGATGAAATACGCCGTTTGCTTCAAGGCATCCAGCGCCATGTCGCGCTTGCTCGGATCCTCGTTCTTCTTCGCGTCCGCCGCCAGTAAATCGCGCTTGGCTTCGCGTAATGCCTTGGCATCGAACGTCCTGGACTGGCGGGCACGCAATTGCTTTTCCGCCGTTTCCAGCAACTTCAACCACTGCTTGTGACGCGCTTCCAGCAACTTGCCTGCGGCCTTCAACTGTGGCGCAAGGGTTTCCAGCGTGGCTTGGGACTTCACCAGGTCGGCATGCTTGTCCGGCTTGGCCTTGGCCAACACGGCACGTGCATCGGCCACGGCTTGCAATGTCTCGGCCAGCGACTGCTTGGCGGTGTGGTGTTCCACCCAGACCGTGTTCATCTCGGCTTTGAACGCCTCCCACGTTGCCAGCGAAATCTTTGCCTCGTCCTCGATTCCCTCATTGAGTTCGCCCAGCGTTGCGTCCTTGCCAAAGTTGGCGAGCAAGGCTGCAAGGTGCTCAATTGCAGCGTTATCGGCTTCCAACGTGGCAGGAATGGCTTTGAGCCACTCATTCGCGCGCTGCTGATGACTACCCAGCAAAGCGATGAACTTGTCCTGCTGGCCGCGATACAACCACACCACCGCATTGAGATTGGCGAGCTGCTCCTCGGTGAACACATGCGAGCGTGCCGACACCACCGTATAGACATTGCGGGCATCCAGCATCAGCACGGTGTCTTGCAAGGCGGCTGGCTTGCCCTTGTCGAAGAACCACAGCGTGCAGGGCAGGCTGCGGGTGTAGAAGAATTTGTTGCCAATGGCGACCATCACATCGACGTGACCGCTCTTGACCAGCTGCTCGCGGATGTCCTTGTCCTTGTTGCCGGCATCACTGGCGCTGGAAGCCATCACGAAACCGGCGCGGCCCTTGGCGTTCAAGTACGAGTAGAAATACTGAATCCACAGGCTGTTGGCATTGGAAACCGCGCCGGTCTTGGCATTGGTGCCGGGCAACCCGAACGGCAGGCGACCAGCCGGATCGACCTGGCCTTCCACGCGCTTGGTGTTCACGCCGTCCACGTTGAAGGGCGGGTTGGCCATGACGAAATCGCATTCGCCCACCAGATGCTCGATCTGGTCGTAGAAGGTATTGCCCTGGCGGACATTGGTGGCATCCAGCCCATGCACGGCCAGGTTCATGCGCGCCAGCTTGGTGTTGGTGTCGCTCTTTTCCTGCCCATGGAAAAGCACGCCGCTTTCCAGCGCATTCTTGTGGCGCACCTGTTCGATGAAATGGCCGGACTGCACGAACATGCCCGCCGACCCGCAGGCCGGGTCGAGCACCAGGCCGTGATCCGGCTCGATGATGTTGACGATCATCCGCACCAGCGAGGGCGGGGTGAAGAACTCGCCGCCCTCCTGCGCGCCGGTCATGGCGAACTTGTTGAGGAAGTATTCGTAGATGCGCCCGAACACATCGCCGGTGGCATTGCGGATGGATTCACGGTCGAAAATCTTGATGAGGCTGGCGAGCAATTCCGGCTCGAACACGGTGTAGCCACGCGGTAACGCGCCTTGCAGCACTTCATGTTCGGCTTCGATGCTGTCCATCGCGGTGTCGATCACCTTGCCCGCGTTGGCCCCGGTTGGCAGTGCGGCGATGTACTCGAACCGCGCCTGTTCCGGCAGGTAGATGGCCGCCTTGCCCTGGAAGCCGAGCTTGATGAGATCTTCGCGGCGGGCCGCCGGCACCTTGGGATTGATCCCGGCAGAGATTTCCGGCAGGTAGGCGTTGAAGCGGTTGCTGGCATGGCGCAGGAAGATCAACCCCAGCACCGGCATGGCGTATTCGCTGGCGGTGAGCTTGGAGTTGGCACGCAGCTGGTCAGCCGCTTCCCACAGTTCGGATTCGAGTTTCTGGATATTCATTCGTTTCGATTCAATTTTTTTTCAGGTCTTCGATCAACTGGTTCAGAAACACCTGCGAGACATTGGCTTGCGAGTCTTGCAGTTCTTCAATTTCGATCTGAAGTGCTTGTTCTTGCTCCAGCACGCCGACGGAACCTTGAACCCACACATCCAGCATGGCTGCCCATACTTCCAGCTTGCGCAGCGTAGCTATCGAAATCATGGGAATGGTGGCCCCCGACTTTATGCTGTCTAGGATTCGCTGGCCCATCTGCATCCGCAACCACAGGCCCAAACCACGTAAATCCACCTCAGGATTGGCAGCGCGCAACACCACGGCGGATTGACCGGCGATCCAGCCACCTTCACCCGGTGGTGGTACGCCATCAGGCACTATGCCGATCTTTCCTGTGCTGCCTTTGACGATCAGCACCAAGTCGAACGGACGCAGGAACACTTCATCCGTCTTGCCGGAGCGGCGCGAGGAGACCCGTACCTTGACGTTCTTTTCCGGCCTGCGGATGTAGCCAGCTGCGGGGAGATCCGCAGCGCCGACCTCGAAGACTTCAATGCCTTCCGGCACTTCGGTATTGCGATCCTTGTTGGGAATAGGGTTGAGGAGTTGCGCCACGTCTTCCAGAGCAACTTTGCGCTTGTTCTCCAGCAGCACCATGTCGCTTCGCACTTCATCAGTCACGACATAGCGGCTGGCATCCAGCGACGCGCCGTTTGCAAAAACATCCTCCAGCGCAACCAGCAACGCCTGAGAATGATTCAGTGCAGGCGTTTCGTCATTCTCATCGGCTAGCCGGACGTGTTGCTTGAAGTATTCGATAATGCAATCGGTGTTCTCTAACGTCACCTTGCCCTTGCCGTGATTCTTCTGGAAATACGGCTGCGTGGCATCAATGAAAGCAACCTTGTGGCGAACCGTTTGCGTGTTCAACACCAACAAGGTTGTCGGCATCGAAGTGCCACGGAAGATCCCGCCGGGCAGAGCAATTGCCGCTTCCACCCAGCCTTTGTTGAGCAGGTACTCGCGAACCTTCATGTCCTTGCCGGTGCCGAACACGAAACTGTTGGGCACGACGATGGCGGCAGTACCGGCGGTTTGCGCGAGAATGTGCTGCACCTTCAAGCCTGTGTTGGTGGCCTCCTTGACCGGGAAGCGTCCGTACAAGTCTTGGGCAACCAGCTCGTCATCACTGCCGAACTCGATGGTCGGAAACGACACTGTCGCGTCGAATTTCTCAAGATAGCCACCCGCCACTGCTGAAGGCGAGCGTAGTGGATTGGTGTTGACCACATCCGTGCGGGCATGGCGGAAAAAACTCAACAAGGTGGGCATGGCCGACGCATATTGCGTTTCGGCATGGATGCGCAGCTCATCATGCTCCAGCAGCGATGCAATGAATTGACCGCCCGCTTCCCACGGGCAGTACAACGACTGTTGCTCTGCACCGACGGTGAGATTGACCATCAACTCCGCCAATTCCATTGGTACGCCGAACTCGAAGCCGCGCGTTTCGCCCAGGAGGTCAGCGGCAATGTCAGCAGGCGAGAATCGCTCGAAAATACCGCTCTCCACCAAGGTCATCGCGGTCTTGGCGGCGAACAGAACGTAGTCGCCCGCCAGTTGTGCGTTACGTGGCGCATCGCTGAAGGCTTGGCCCAAAACACCCTCACTCATGGACAAGCGCATGAGGGTTTCGTTGATACCTGCAGCGGTGAGCAGGCTGGGGGCACCGGCGCTGCCGACCTCCAGCTTGTCCGTGGCAGCCAAATGCGCCCAGACCAGAAGCTGGAAAGCCAGCAGGCTGGAATCTGCATACATCAGCTTGCGCAGCGGCTCTTGGACTTGGGCCAAGACCTGCCCAGCGGTTTCCTTGGACATGGTCAGTGGCTCCGGCCTTGATAGTTGTAGGCGGTCAGTTGAGCATCACCGGATGTGACGACCACCAAGCCGCCTTTGTCCAGGATCTTCATCAGCGTGCGGAAGTCCTCCATCAGCTTCTCCGCGCCCTTGCGGGAGATGAAGGTTCTGTCGCCCTCGGTCTGGCCGTAGTTCATCACCAGATCAACCATTTGCTGGTTGATGCCGCGCTGGTTCATGCGCTCTTGGAAGTGCCTTGTCTTGTGCATTACGGTTTCCTCCGTCGTTGAAGGAAATATATATTCAAGTTAACCGTATGACAATGCGTAGATAAGCATTAGTCGATTACTTTTATTTTTGTTTATCTAAGATTCATGATAGCGGCACAAAGAGAAGCGGCAGGAAGCGACTGTATCTATGTGGAATGCAGCACGGGCAAAGGGCACCACTCCGGCAAGGCATGGCCCTTGTCCAACCCCATCCACGTCCTAGCAGCGTCCATTTTGTCGGTGCTGAGGCAGGAGACGGAGCCTCGCCGCGCGCATCGTTTACTGATCATAGTGGCGCAAAAAATCCCACCCGCCTTCCGGTGGGTGGGCTTGAGCTGGGGTAGCGCGTTGGCGAATCAGCGCAGGGGATTAGCGTGGAAGAACTCTGGGTTGAGGCCGATCATTTCCGTCGGCTTGCTGCTCTTGCCCAGCAGCCAGAATTGCGTGCAAGCCGCGCCGTTGCGAATCAGAACTTCGAGTGCGCGATCGAAGCTGCCGTCCTTGCCACGCACGCCACAGTTCCTACGAATAGAGTTCTTGGTCGGCCACAACGAATTGCCTGCGGTCGGGTCTTGCATCTGAAATCGGGACAAGTACGGCATGAAGCAAACGCGATACAAGTAGTCGTATAGCTGATCTACATCAACCAGCTCTTGCGGGCGCAACGGCGGAGGCGCGAACATGGCTTTGTATTCATGCAGGTATGCATTGGCGGTTGACTCAGCACGCAACAACATGTCCGACGAAATTTTGCCGATGCGTTCAGCGCGCGATTCTGGTGTGTCGCCTTCATGCCATGCTGTGTCCGCGTAGTAGTAGTGGGCAAGACAAGCGATGCGACCGATATGATCCATGTATTTGCCTGCGAAGTCGAAGATGTCGTGTAGGTACAGGCCGGGTTTGAGATCGTTCTCAACGTTGGCTTCGATCTCTTTCCATAAGGTCTTTGCCTCGTCATCAAACTCCAAAACATCGCGCTCGACACGTCCTTCTTTGACCTGCTCGACATATTGCCGGATAAGCGATGCGACACGGGAATGGAATGTAGGCAGATGCACTAGTTTGGCATTGCCATCAGTTTGCTCACGGAAGCCCGCCAAACTCTTCGATCGGGCGATCAGGAAGCGGGCGAACAAACCGGAACCTTTCGCCGCCTTGCCACGCTTGGCGCGGTACTCGTCGAAGATGTCGGGCTGCACCTGGATATTCATCGTAACGCGCGGGTTGTATGCGGTAATGATGTCGTTATGTCCCCGATCATAGGGAACCATGCGCTTGCCATCCCAATACTGATTTAACGCACCCAAATTTTCTAGCACGCTGCCATCTAGCAAGGTTTTCCCTTCGTCGGTGTGCAACGAGATCGCAACGCCATCTCCTTTCAGCGCCTCGACCACGGCGCGCGGCGTGATGTCGGTACGGATGAATCGCACCAACTTTGGTTCGACCGGCTTCAGTTTGGCATGTTTGGCTAATTCCGCATCTACCGAATCGGTCGGTTTATTGTCCTTCACCAATTTCTTCTTACGGGAATTCAAGCCACTTTTCACGATCGACCATTGCTCGTCTTCGGCAACGAAATCACGCATCGCTTGCTTATGTTCAAGAAATGCTGCTTCGTCATGCTCGTAGATCGGATCGAACACCAGCGCATCAGTAGTTGATTTGCGGTCGCCGGAGAGCGCGAGCGTCAATAGATATAAAATCGACGGGCGTACCGAGCCAGTGGTCGGATGAACCCAATCGACCAGCGGGCCGATGTTGGTGGACAGCAGGGCCAGCACCGAACCCTGCACGATGGCCAGCGTGGTCTGCACCTTGTCCATGACCTCGGTCATCACGTCGCCAAGATTGCCTGTGGTGTGACCCACGGGCATCTGCTTCTCGTCGTTATTCATCACTGCCGCCCTCATCATTATTAACAGGCGCATCGTTTGTGTTGATCGGCGCATCTAGCGTCAGCGGCATGCCGCAGGTCGGGCAGCAGGCCACGTCGCCAATTTCGGCGCGGGACTTGCGTTCGGCTTCGAGCCACTCCTTGAAGGTGCGCGAGCACACGTTCGCGCCTGCTTCCTCGTTGAACACGGCGAGCACGTCCTTCAATGATTTGCCCTGCGCAATGAACGCCTCCAACACCACGAAGGCTTCGCGGAACTGATGGCGCTGCGCCTCGCTCTTGGCCGGCTTCAGATTCGACAGGCGACGCTGCAATTTCTGCTGCAGCGGCGACAGGGTTTTGTCCGCACCCTGTTTGCGGTTCGGATGTGCGGCCATTACGCACCCACCTTCGCGCTGTTGCACGACATCTCGGCGCGGGAAACAGTGGCTCGCGCAGCGAGATAGGCGAGCACTTCGGATTGCCACCAAACCGTAGGGGAGCGGTCACTGTTACCCAACTTGAACGGTTTAGGCGCGTACGGATCGTAAGAAGCCGATTTCGCGTTCAGTCGTTCGTACCAGGTGCTCTTGCCGATACCCAGAAGGCGCAAGACTTCGGGCAGGCGAATGGCGCGATCACTCGAGCTGGCGTCCACCTCGGCAAGTTGGAGGATTTTCTTGAGGTTCTCCAGCACCTTGCCACTCTGGAGGTCTTGGAGGAACTCCAGATCGAAAGTGGCCAATTGTTGGTTGCTGATCTTTGAGGTGAGGGCTGCGGTCAACTGGTTGCGCTGGGGGTTGCCACTACGTGGGTTTATTTCGACATGAGACACGGACTTTTCCTTGGATTGCCCCGGCACGGAATGCGCTGGCTGCCAAGACAGTCTCGGTAAGTCCAAGGAAATAAGGATCACAGCAGCTAGTTGCTGGCTTTACGCGACGTATTTTTTGTGATAGGGGATTTCTTACCAATGTGCTGACTTAAATTTAGGAATAAGGTTGTGATTTCCGGATAGGGCTGCTTCTTGTCCCAAATCCATTTGCGCAGGGTCTCAGAAAACCGCTCTTCAGTTGATCCTTGTGCATGTTTTCCGCAGGTTGCCCAGTCGTCGTAGTTGTTAAGTGCCGTCAAGTGCTGAGGGTTCGAATTTATCGAACGGGTGATCTTGAAGATAAGTTCGTCCTGGTTTCGGATAGATGCATCGACCTTGATTTGTTGCATGATTTTTAGAACAACGTCCGCAATTGTGTCCCTTTCCTTTTGACCTGCCTTCTTGCCGGTTTCGCGCTTTGTCTCGTACTCTGTTCGTGGGGCGTGAGCAATCCCTAGGTAAAAGTGGCATTCAATTAGCGCATGAAGAGCGCGAATATCGTTGCTTTCATTGTGAGCATTTTTGGCTTCAATCCAGTAGGCAATCGCTACTTCCAACGGGTGCTCGAGCGAACCTTTTGCTTTTGCCTTGAGGTTGGCTCGCTTTGTTTTCAGCGATTGAAATTCTGAACTGCTCGCGCAGGTGTAGTAGTTTCCGTTTTCGGATGGGTTGGCCATATAGAGCTTTGACCATGCACGTGCAATTTCTTCGTCTAAAGCCGCAAATTCGCTTGTATTTTTAATGACATCGGTTTGCTTCCAGTGAGCGTAGGCAGATGCATTTCCGAGCTTGGCAAGATTTTTGCAGACGCGATCCCACAATTTGTCAAGCGTCAGATAATCGCCTAGGCGAGTTTCATGAATATGCAGGATCTTTTTGGCAGTGCTATCAAGAATAGTTTCGATACCGGGTAGGCGCTCGCTACTGTCGTATCTTTCCCTATCGCGCGGGAAAGTGGGCGCGCGCGTGGTTTTTACAAGCGGCAGCAAGGATGAATTTTGATAAGGCCTGGTCGATTTTTGACTTTGATGAGCCATTTGGTTTGTCATTACAGCTTGTATGGTGATTTTGTATGTTGGCCGAGGATTAGCCAACTTCCCGCAATTGAGTCATGCTGCTATTGGTGCGCAACTTGTCCAGATAATCCGCCCAAGCCTGCATCATCTTCTTGCGCTCCGCCAGGTGCGCGGTACGGTTGTACGCACGCCCATTCGGATCGCGCACGGCATGGGCAAGTTGATGCTCGATGTAATCCGGGCGAAAGCCAAGGACTTCGTCGAGTACGGTGCGCGCCATCGCGCGAAAGCCGTGTGCTGTCATGGTGGGTGCGGTCTTCACTTCGCCGTTCTTGGTGATTTCTTCCTTGACGAAACCCATGCGGCGCATGGCTGCGTTCAAGGTGTTTTCGCTCATCGGTCGGTTTTTGCCTTGCGTGCTTGGAAAAGCATACTCACCGCGCCCGGTCAGTGGCTTCAGTTCCTCCAATACTTCGGCTGCTTGCCTGGACAGGGGCACGATGTGGGGAGTGCCGGTCTTGGTTGCCATGTAGCGCCACTCCCGTGTTTCCAGATCAATGTCTGCCCACTTGGCCGTCCGCAGTTCACCGGGGCGTGCAAAGGTCAATGGCGCAAATCTCAATGCGGCGCGCACCGTGGCACTACCTTCGTAGCCCCACAAGGCGCGTAGTAAAGGAGCCACTTTTGCCGGCTCTGTCAGGCTGGCGAAGTGTTCGGTTTGCACCGGTTCCAACGCGCCGATCAGGTCGTGTGCCGGATTGCGCTCGGTTCTGCCGGTGGCAATGGCATAACGGAAAATCATGCTGGCTATGCCGCGGGCGCGATGCGCGGTTTCCACGGCACCGCGCTTTTCCATCTTGCGTAGCACTGCCAGCAGTTCCGGCGCTGAAATCTCGGTGATCGGCCTGTCACCGATATAGGGGTTCAGATCCTTCTCGACGATGCGACCGTTGCGAACGGCAGTGGACTGGGTGTTCTTCTTTGCGCGCATGGCCAGCATTTCCAATGCAATGGCTCCAAAGCTGTTCGCCGAGCGATCCAGCCGGGTGAGTTTCTCGATCTTGCGCTGCTCGCTGGGGTCGATGCCCGAACCCAGAACCTTGCGAGCATTGGTGTGCTTGGCTCGCGCCTCCGCCAGACTGACATCCGGGTAGGTGCCCAATGCCAGCCGCTTTTCTTTGCCTGCAAAGCGGTACTTCCAGCGCCACCATTTGCCTCCGGAAGGGGCGACCTCCAGATACAAGCCACCTCCATCGAACAAGCGTTGTGGCTTGTCGGACGGTTTGATTCTGCGGATTGCTGCGTCAGTCAGGGGCATTGGGGGCAACTCATCATTTCGGCACTTTGGGTGCCCCCATATATGCCCCTAAATCGGCCGGATTGCAACGAACTAAGCCGGACGACAGTGGCATGAGTAACAAAAAACCCCTGATTTCTCAGGGGTTTTTGGATCAAGGCGGACTGCCTCGGACTATTTATTGGCGCGCCTGGAGGGATTCGAACCCCCGACCAATGGCTTCGGAAGCCACTACTCTATCCGGCTGAGCTACAGGCGCGTGGCCAGCCAGTATAAGGGAAGCGCCATCTTTTTAATTGGTTGATGCGCGAGGCATCGCGCCTCGATGGCTCTTACAATACGGTTCCTGCCAACCGGAAGGCTCCCGTGCACGACCTCCACTGCCATCTGCTGCCGGGCATCGACGATGGCCCGACCGAGCTGGCCGTCTCGCTGGAAATGGCGCGCATGGCGGTGGCGGATGGCATCCAGACGGTGGCCTGCACGCCGCATATCTATCCGGGCCTATACGAGAACAACGCGCAGGGCATCCGCCGGGCCATCGAGGCGATGCGCAAGGTGCTGGCCGCACACGACATTCCGCTACAACTGGTTGAAGGGGCCGATGTCCATCTTGCCCCGGACTTGCTCGAAGCGATCCGGGACGATTTGGTGCCGACATTGGCCGGGTCGCGCTACCTGCTGTTCGAACCGCCTCACCACGTGGCGCCGCCACGTCTGGAAGAAACCATTTTCGGATTGATGACAGCCGGCATCGTCCCGGTGATCACCCACCCCGAACGGCTGTCGTGGGTCGAAAATCATTACGCCCTGTTCGAGCGACTGGCGCGCCGTGGCGTCTGGCTGCAGGTGACGGCCGGGGCGCTGACCGGCCGCTTCGGCCGCCGCCCGCGCTACTGGGCCGAGCGCTTCGTCGGCGAGGGTCTGACCATGCTGCTGGCTACCGACGCCCATGACCCCCGACGCCGGCCGCCGCTGCTGGCTGAAGGGCGGGAGGCGGCCGCGCGCCTGATCGGCGCGACGGCCGCGCAGGATCTTGTGGTCACACATCCCGCCGCCATCCTTCAAAACTCGACTCCGGTTACACTTCCCGCCCCCCCCGAGAAGCCCGCGCGAAGCAGCATGTGGTCGCGCCTGTGGCGGTCGGAATGAGGCGTCCGCTGGAGTGACATCAATCATCATGAATAGAATCTGGTCTTTCGCATTGCTGGCGCTGTTCGCCTGCCTGTTGTCCGCCTGTGCTTCGAACAAGCGGTTGGCCACTACCGGCGTGCCGCTGCCGCCACCGGACACGACAGCCACCTCGGGCGCCTACGAAGGCGCCACCGATTACCGGATCGGAGCGCAGGATCTGCTGGAAATCAGCGTTTTCGGCGTCCAGGAGCTCAACCGCCAGGTGCGGGTGAACTCCAACGGCCAGATCACCTTGCCGCTGATCGGCGGGGTCATGGCCGGTGGCAAGACCATCCCGGAGCTGGAGACGGAACTGGGGAGCAAGTACGCCGACGGCTACCTGCAGAAGCCCCAGGTCAGCGTGTTCGTCCGCGAATACACCAGCCAGCGGGTCACCCTCGAAGGCGCGCTGAAGAAGCCGGGCATCTACCCGCTGACCGGCAAGACCTCGCTGTTGCAGGCCATCGCCATGGCCGAGGGGCTGGAAAGCCTGGCCGATCCGCGCGCCGTGGTGATCTTCCGCAATGTTGACGGCAAGCGCATGGGGGCGGCGTTCAACTTGGTCGAGGTGCGTCGTGGAGAGACGACCGATCCGCAGGTCTATGGCGACGACATCATCATCGTCGAGCGTTCCGGCAGCCGTACCGCGGTGCGCGAGTTCATAGACAAGCTCGGGGTGTTCGCGATGTTCATGGCGTTGTAACCCGCCAGATCGTAATTCCCCGCCGATTCCCCGATTCAGAGAAACCGATGTCCGATACTCCCATGCAGCCGCCCGCCGGCGACGACGACCGCCAGAAATTGCCGACCACGCGCACCGGCGCGCTCGAACGCCGTAGCCGCGGCCAGGAATTGTCGCTGGAATGGCTGGAGGAGCCCGCCAAGGCCGATCCGGACGAAATCGACCTGATGGCCTATTGGCGGATCCTGCGCAAGCGCCGCGGGCTGGTGGCCGCGTGCGTGGCCGCGTGCCTGTTGCTGGCGCTGCTGCTGACCATGCTGACCACGCCCCTGTATCGCGCCACCGCAGTGTTGCAGGTCGAAAAGCAGACCCAGCAGATCGTGCAGGGCGGCGATTTGGCCGGGCCGGCTTTCAGCGCAGCGTGGGATCCCGAGTTCCTGGCTACCCAGGTGGGACTGCTCAAGAGTCAGGCGCTGGCGGAGCGGGTGACCGACGACCTGGGCATTGACCAGGCAACCCTCAAGGCCCTGCGCCCTCCCGGCTGGATCCAGCGGTTGAAGGCGCTGGTCAGCCCGGGCTCGGCCAAGCGTTCGGCGGCGGAGCAGGCCGATGCCGACGCGACAGCGACGTCAGCGCCGCAGACCATGGACCCGGAGACGGTGCGCAAGATCGCCACTAAAGTCGTCCGTGGCGGGCTGTCGGTGCAGCCGCAACCCAATACGCGCCTGGTCAGCGTGTCCTTTGTCTCCACTGAGCCCAAGTTCGCGGCCAGGGTGGCCAACGCGGCGGTTGACGGCTTCATCGCCTCCGAGATCGACCGCCGTTTCGGCGCCAACTCGTATGCCAAGAAGTACCTGGAAGAACAGATCTCCATCGCCAAGGGCCAGCTGGAGGACAACGAAAAGGCATTGGTCGAATTCGCCCAGCAGGAATCGCTGGTCGATACCGGTGACGGGCGTTCGCTGGTTGGGCACAACCTGTCCGACCTGAACTCGCAATTGGCTGGCGCACAGGCCAAGCGCATCCGCGCCCAGTCGCGTTGGCAGCAGGTCGGTTCCAGCGGCGCGCTGCCGCAGGACGTACTGGCGGGCAGCCTGGTGCCGTCGTTGCGCGGACAACTGGCCGAACTGCGCCGCCGCTATCAGGAACGGCTGCAGGTGTTCAAGCCGGATTACCCGGAGATGCAACAGCTCAAGGGGCAGATGGACGAACTGGAGCGCCAGGTGGCGGCCGAAATGTCCTCGGCGCGTGCCTCGCTGCGTGCCGAGTACGACGCCGCGATCGCCGAGGAGCGCATGCTGGAGGGCCAACTGGCGTCGCTGCGCCACCAGACCCTGGACACCGACAACCGCAGCATCCGTTACAACATCCTGCGCCGCGATGCCGATACCAGCCGGCAGCTCTACGACAGCCTGCTGCAGCGCTATACCCAGATCGCCGCAGCCAGTGACGTGCGTCCCAACAACATTTCCGTGGTCGATCGGGCCGAACCCCCGAACGGGCCGTTCAAGCCGAGCCTGTTCTACAACCTGGCCATCTCGGTGCTGCTGGGCCTGATGCTGGGCGTGGCGCTGGCGATCCTGCTCGAATTCATGGACGACACGCTCAAGACCCCGGAAGACATCGAACGCCAGCTCAAGCTGCCGGTGCTGGGCATCGTTCCCAGGATTTCCACCAAGAAGAGCCTGACGCAGGTCGCCGCCGACCCGCGTTCGGCATTCTCCGAGTCCTACCGCTCGGTGCGTACGGCCTTGCAGTTCTCCACCGAACACGGCGTCCCGCGGGTGCTGCTGGTCACCAGTTCGGGCCCGGGCGAGGGCAAATCGACTTCCGCGCTCGCGCTGGCGCGCAACTTCGCCCAATTGGGCAAGCGCGTCCTGCTGGTGGAGGCCGACTTGCGCAATCCGTCACTGGCGCGAACCTTGCAATCGCGCCCGGCCAAGGGACTGAGCAGCCTGCTGGCGGGCAACGGCACGATCGAGGAGGCCGTCGTACACAAGGTCGTCGATGGCCTGGACGTGATGTTCGCCGGCCCGCTGCCGCCCAATCCGGTCGAACTGCTGGCCGGCCGGCGCATGCGCGACCTGCTGGAAACCGCCTTGGCCGAGTACGACCAGATCATCATCGACGGCCCGCCGGTGATGGGCATCGCCGACAGCCCGGTGCTCGCCCACGTGGGCGAGGCCACCTTGCTGGTGGTCCACTCCGGGCGCACCCGGATCAGCGATGCGCAGTCCTCGCTCAAGCGCTTGCGGGCCAGCCGCACCCGCCTGCTGGGCGTCCTGCTGACCCAGTACGACGTCAAGGTGTCCGGCCATGGGTACCGGTACGAAGGCTCCTACGACTACGGCCTCGATACGCCGAGGCTGGGCAACAAGAGCTGAGTCCCATGTTCCCCGGGAGCGCATTGCCGCTGGCGCTGGAGGTCCACCGCGACCCGTCGCGGATCGAGGCCACCCGTCGCGCGGTGCTGCCGGTGGACATCGGCCGGTTGCTGCTGCTGCTGTCGGGGCACGACGAACGCCTGCGGCAGGCGGCTGCCGATACTGATGTGGACGAAGCACAATTGCTGGCGGCGGCGCGGTTCTACGTGCGTGAAACCATGCTGCATACCGACGCCGACGATGCGCGCATGCTCGGCCTGGGGCCGGGTTCCGGGCCGGGCGACCTCAAGCGCCACTACCACGCCCTGCAGGCTTGGTTGCACCCAGATCGCAACGGTGCGCCTGCCGACGCCCAAGCGCTGTCGGCACGGGTCAATGTGGCTTGGTCGCGTTTGCGAGACCAGCGGGCGATGTTGGAACCGGAGACGGAGATCGGCCGGTTCTGGCCGCGCTGGCGCAGGGTTGAGGAACCCGACGCACGCTTCACCGGCGTCACGTCGCGTATCGCGGGGGCGGTGGCTGGGGTGGTCGTGCTGGCCGTGCTCGCTTGGTGGGTTGGCACCGACACCACCGCGCCGGCAACCCGGGAGCCCACGTTCCCGGTTACGACAGCCACGCAGCCGGGCCAAGCCACCGAGGCGATCCTGCCGTCTGTCGCCACGACGCCGGTCGTGGCTGCGCCGACAACGGCCACCGTTGGGATGTCTCAAAGCGAGCTGGGGGGATCCATAGATCCCATTTTTCCCGCGGCTTCGCGGACCCCGGAGCCGCCGGTTCCACCTGCCGTGTCCGTGTACGGGCAGGAGACGCCTGTCGTTCCCGATGCCAGAGATCGGCCATCGTTGCCACTGGCGGCCAAACCAACGCCGGACGTCCTCCCGGTGGCCGTTGCGCCGATTGCGGTGGCGATCAGGAAGCCACCGGCAATACGCCCGACAGCCCTCTCGATCACCCCGCCGCCCGTGGCCTTGGCCGTGGCCGATCCCGACCTGGAGGAGATCGCGCGCCTGCGCAACGCCCAGATGCTGATCCACGCGGACACCTTGTACGACTACCTGGCGCAGCCGGGTGGGTCGGTTCCGCCCATCTGGCACAGCGGCGCGGCCCTGGACCAAGCCGACAAGGTGCGCCGCGTCCTGATCGCCAGCGGTGCCCCCGGGCGTCCCCGATTGCTGCGTGCGCAGGCGCTGTGGCATTTCCATGATGACCAAGCCGAACTGCGGGTGCCGGTGACGCCGGCGGCAGGCCACGGCACGGGGCGACAAACCCTGCTGACGCAGTGGCTGTGGAAGAACGGTGCCTGGTGGGTGACCCAGGTCGCGCTGGAGGAAACGTGAGCGCGCGCGGAGGGCGCTGGCTATGGCTGGGTGCGCTGGCTTGCCTGCTGGGCGTCCTCGGCTGGCGGATCCTGGCCCACGCCGTCGCCGACAGCCGCGCACAGGCTGCACCGGACAGCGCCTTGGCCTGGATCCACGGCCATCCCGAGGCAATGCGGGAGCAGGCGCGACGCCAAGTGGCCAAGGAGGACTGGACCGCAGCGGCAGGCACGGCCCGTGCCCTGCTGGAACGCGAGCCGCTGGAAGGCGAAGCCTGGCGGATCCTGGGCGAGGCGGCCGATGCCCAGGGCGATCCGAAGCGGGCCGCGCAAGCCTACGCCAACGCGGTCAGGCTGACCCCACGCGATGCCATCGCCCGGGGCTGGCTGGCCCAGCGCAGCGTGGCGCTGGGCCAGTACCCGCAGGCCATCGACCAATTGGACCTGTTGCTGCGCACCCACCCGGAAGCGAGAGAAGGGGCATTCCAATACATGGGTGCGCTGGCCGCCGAACCGGTCTTCCGCGCGGCGCTGGTCGATCGCCTGGCCGCCGCGCCGGCTTGGCGCGACAGCTTTCTCGAGTATCTCCAGTACCTGAAGTCGGGGACGGAGGCATTGGCGGTCGCCGATGCGATCCATGGCGGACTGCAGGCACAAGGGGCGTTGCCCGACGCCGACTTCAAGCGCTGGATCGAATCACTGCTGCGCCGCGGCGACTGGTCGCAGGCCTATGCGCGCTGGAGCGCCACCCTGCCGGAGGGCTCACGCCTGTCGCCGGTCTTCAACGGTGACTTCACACGGCGGCCGTCCGGCACCGGCTTCGACTGGCGCACCCCCGCCACCCCCGGCGTGGCGGTGGAATTCTCGCCACTCGAAGGTGCACGGATCGCCTATCGCGGCCGCCGGATCGACCATGGCGGCTTGGAGCAGTGGCTGCTGCTGGCACCGGGGCGCTACACGCTGAAGGTCAGCATGAAGCAGGATGGGCTGCGCTCGGATCGCGGCCTGGAGTGGGTGGTGCTGTGCGCAGGCAGCGAACAGAAGCTGGGCGGTACCCGGCCTCTCGGCGACCGCAATGGCCCGATCGAGGTCGAGGCCCGTATCGAGGTGCCACCGGAGTGCGGTGCCCAGAAGCTGCGCCTGCGCAATGCGGTGCGGGTTCCGGCCCTGCAATCGCTGATGGGTAGCGTGCTGGTCACGCACGCGGCCATCGAGCCTGAACGGGGCGATGTCCTCGACGAACCCACGCCCGATCCGGTTGCGGGAGACAACGGATCCGGTGTATAAATGCAGCCAATGGCGATGACCGGTTCCGTGCCGGCGAGGCCCGCCCAAGGAGAAATCCATGAAGTCTTCCCTGCTGATAGGTGCCCTGTTGCTGTCTTTGTCCGTCGTGTCTGCTCGTGCGCAGGACAGGGATGAAACCGTTGCGGCCGTGAACAAGCCAGCCGGTGAAGTGCGCACCAGCCGCGCAGGTGCCGAGTTCACCCCCGCCGCTCCTGGCCAGCGCCTGGAGCAGGGCGACCGCATCCTGGTTGGCCAGGATTCCAAGGTCACCCTGCGCTTCGACAACAATTGCGACCTCACCTTCGACGAGCCCGGCGTTTACACCGTGGACAACAGGTGCGTGGCCGGTGCCCTCTGGGGCGATGCGGCGAAGATCGGTGCCGGCGTCGCCGTCGCGGGCCTGTTGCTGAACAACATGAAAACCACGCCGGGGCCGGCAGTCAGCCGTTGATACCTAGGTGATGCGTACCGGGGCCGCGCTTTCGCCAGCGCGGCCTTTTCTTTTCCCCTTTTGCCTGCTGCTGCGCGTGGCCCCATGAACCAGCCCCGGCCTGTAGCCCTCGACTCCTTGCTGTCGCCTCTGGCCATCGCCCTGCTGGTGTTGGCATTCCTCACCGGCGGCAGCTCGATGGAGAGGGGCTGGGGCGACGTGGCCACGCAACTGCTGGCCTTGCCGGTGCTGTTCCTGGCCGTCCGCACGCTGCTGCAACCGCCGGTTTCCCGCAGCCGGAAGACCCTGCTGACCCTCGCCGCCCTTGGGCCGTCTGTGGTCGCCCTGCAACTGGCGTTGGGGATCACCGCCACGCCATGGGCCACCGAGCGTGCCATTTACGCCTGGCTGCCCCCGATGGCCGCGTTCCTGGCTGCGTTGGCCCTGCCGCTGGCCAGCCGGCGCTTGGGGCTGAAATGCGTGGTCGGGCTGGCTTGCGCCAGCCTGGTGCTGGCCTGCCTGCAACTGGTCATGCCGCAGGACAGCGTGGTCAATCCCTACCCGGACCTGGTGCCGCTGTTCAACGGCCTGTTTGCCAATCCCAACCACCAGGGCACCACCTTGGCGATCGCTGCCATCCTGCTGCTGTCCGGTGCCACCGCCGGCAATGGTGGATCCGATGGCATGCGGCGGTTGCTCGGCTGGGGCCGGATCGCGCTGGCGGTGCTGTTGCTGTTCGCACTGCCGTTCACCGGCTCGCGCGGCATGGTCCTGATCGCCGCCGCAGCGGTGGTGCTGCTGCCGTTGGCCAACGGATGGCTGGGCCGGCAACGGCGTCGGCGCGGCGGCCGCCGCCGCGTGCTGATCCTGGGCGGGTTCGGGCTGGCGGGACTGGCGCTGGTTGCCAGCATCGCGCTGGGCTGGATGCAGGTGGATCGGATGGGCATGGGGCGCAGCACACTGGCTGCCGCCACCGCGAAGATAGCCGTGGACAGCATGCCGCTGGGCGTCGGGGCCGGCGGCTTCGTGCAGTGGTTCGACGCGCACACGCCCGCAGCGGAATTGCAATATGCCTGGGTCAACCACGCCCACAACGAATACCTGCAATGGTGGTTGGAGGCGGGCGTGGCCGGGCTGGCCTGGGGCGCGCTGTTGCTGGGCGGCTTCATCTGGGCGCGCCCGCGCCGCGACGCCGACGGCCATCGCCCCGGCCGCGCCTGGGTCGGCAGTTGGCTGGGCGTGGGCATCCTGCTGGCGCACAGCGTGGTGGACTACCCGCTGCGCACGCCGGCACTGGCGACAGCGGGGGCGTGGATGGCGGCAGTGGTACTGGCGGCCGCCCTCAAGCGCCGTAAGCAGGGCAGCCGTGGCAACGTTCGCACGTCCCCGCCATCGGCAGCGGCCGTATCGGCAGAAGCGGTCAATGGCTCCGCCGGTAACGACCGGGATTTGTTCAAGATGCCGATCAAGTGACTTCAAGGATGATTTCGAATTTGCGTTCGTTGCTGAGTTCCGACTTCGGCAGCAAGGCCGGTTGGCTGATTTCCTTGTCCGCGTTCGAACGCGGGATCGCAGTGATCCAGACCGTCCTGATCGCGCGGGCATTGGGGATCACCGACTACGGAATCTATGGTCTCCTGTTCGGAACTATCGGCTTCGTCGCGTCAGTAATCGGATTGCAACTCGGCCTGACCGCAACCGTTCATGTGGCCATGTACAAGGACAAGGAAAAGGAAAAGGCTGCGGCAGTCATTTCGATGATTCGCCGGCTGGGTCTGTTCCTGTCGCTTGGCGCTGTTGCCGTCGTCCTGCCCATGGCGGCGAGGATTTCCGAGTTTCTGTTCGGTTCTCCGGGATTTGAATTGGTCGTCTCCCTCGGTATCGTTTTCGTTGCGGCGACCATAATTTGCGGGATCCAGGATGGTGTTGCCCAAGGTTTCGAGGTTTTCGGCGCAATCGCGAAGACCAAGATCGCCACGACGTGCCTGTCATTCGCGCTGGTGTACCCGGCTGCGAAATGGATGGGAATAGCCGGAATTCTGCTGGCGCTGCTGCTGGGATTGGCATTGAAGTACGCCCTTCTGTGGCGGATCTTGCTGCTCAAGCGGGCCGAATACGGGATCCCTGCCGTTGGCGGAGGCGTTTCGTTGAAGGCATTGATCGGCAGGTTCGCTTTACCCTCCATGGCGGTGAGCCTTGTCACCGGCTGTGCGACTTGGGTCGGAACGCTGCAATTGTCCCGGCAAGGCCAAGGGTTCGATGCGGTCGCAATGGTCAATACCGGCCTGCAGTGGCGTGGTCCTGTCCTGCTGCTCGCCGCATCCTTGGGTGGTGTTGCGGTTCCGGCTTTCAGCAGGTTGGTGTCGTCCGGCAACGGTGCGCACGTCGCCAAATTTCGCAACTCGCTCCTTGTGCTCAATGGAGGGGGGACGATATTCCTGGTCGGCATGCTCGTGGCCCTGTCTGTCCCCATCCTGCGCGCTTATGGCCCCGGATTCGATCAGGGAGCGGTTGCGTTCTCGCTGGTTCTTCTATCCACGGTGCCCACGATCATCGCGGGCGTCTTCATGCAGGAACTGGTCGGTTCGGCGCGCATGTGGCGCCAGTTCTGGATCCACGTTCCGTTCGTTGTCGTTCTGATGGTTTGCTTCCATACTTTGATCCCGCGTTTTGGCGCGAATGGATACGCCATTGCGCTGCTGGCAGGCGGTTTGGTCTTCATGCTGTCCGCATTGGTGGCTGATCGCCTGTGGAAACCCGCGACAGCGTCATGACCTGAAGCCTTCACGGCTTGCATCATTCAGAATAAAAAAGGAAATCATTGCTTCATGTGTGGAATTGCGGGAATCATTCAACGCTCACCATCCAGTGGAATCCTTGACAGGATGCTGGAATTGCAATCCCACCGGGGCCCGGATGGCAGCGGTATCTGGAAAGGAACGGATGCAGGCGTTGCCTTGGGGCACAGGCGGCTCTCCATCCTGGATCTCTCGGACGCCGCCACGCAGCCGATGACGGATGTTGGAGACAGATTTGTCCTGACCTACAACGGCGAAATCTACAATTATCTGGAGCTCCGCGTTGAGCTTTCCGCCTTGGGCGTGATTTTCCGCTCCCATTCGGATACCGAAGTCCTGCTTGAAGCGTACAAGGCATGGGGCGCGGATTGCCTGAAGCGTGTGAATGGCATGTTCGCCTTCGCGCTGTATGACAGCGTGCGCGGTGTTCTGTTCTGCGCGCGCGATCGCTACGGCGAGAAGCCTTTCCTGTTTGGCGGCAGAGAAGATTTCTTCGCCTTCGCTTCCGAATACAAAGCGCTGCTGCTGCATCCAGGGCTGTCGCTGGACATCGACGAGGATCGGCTGGTCAAGGCGGCGTACAACCAGAGCACCGGTCTGGACAGCGATCGGCAGACGGTCTTCAACGATGTTCAGCAACTGCTGCCGGGCGAAGCGATGGAGGTTGATGTCCGCACTTTGCGGCAACGCATCTGGCGTTATTGGGAATTGCGTCCCAGTGAGGGTGCATCGGCCATCGACGAACAGGCAGCCTTCGACGGATTCCGCGACTTGTTGATCGATTCGGTCCGGCTGCGAATGCGCAGCGATGTGGCTGTTGGTTCGTGTCTCTCCGGTGGGCTGGATTCCAGCGCCATCGTCTGCATTGCCCGCAGGCTGCTGGGGCAGGATGCGGATTACCACACTTTTACCGGCCGCTTCCCCGGAACCGCAGCCGATGAATGGGCCTATGCATCGCAGGTGGTCGATGCCACGGGCGTGCGCAGCCATGTCGTCGAGCCGACGGTAGATGGCTTTCTGGAGGAGTTGCCCGATTTCATCTGGTACAACGAGTTGCCGGTGGGCAGCTCCAGCCAGTATGCGCAATGGAATGTATTCCGCCTTGCCAAGCAGCACGGCGTGACCGTCCTGTTGGACGGGCAAGGCGCCGACGAGACATTGGGAGGCTACGAGCAGTATTTCGTGCGTTATGTCGAAGCGTTGAAGGAAAGCGGTGATCCGCGCCTGAAGGATGAATTGCCGCGCATCCGTGAGCGCTATCCGCTTGCACTCACGCCACCTGCTCGATCCACCAGGGATCGACTGCCTTTCTCCGTCAGACATGCGATCTCGAACCGTTTCGGTACCGGCACCAATCTGCTGTATGGGCTGAGGCCCGACGTGGCGCGCCAAGTCAGCGTGGAAACGAAGATGGGGCGTTTGCCGGGTTTCAACCCATTGGCCAGTACCTTGGCGCAGGATACGTTCGGCCGCTACCTGACGACGCTGCTGCGCTATGGCGACCGCAATTCGATGGCGCATTCGCGCGAGGTGCGCCTGCCGTTTTGCGACCACCGCATCGCCGAGTTCGTCGCCGGCCTGCCGCCGCACCTGCTAATGGGTGAAGTGCAGACCAAGCGGCTGCTCCGCGAGTCGATGCGCGGCATCCTGCCCGAGGGCATCCGCACCCGTTGGAACAAGCAGGGTTTCCGCCCGCCGCAGGATCTCTGGTTCCAGTCGCCGGGCCTACTCGATCTGGTTCGCGATTGCTTCGAAAGCCAGCAATTCAGGGAGAGTCCGTACTGGGTCGCATCGTGGTGGCGGCAGGCGCTATCAAGGGTAGAGCAAGGGCAGTTGGGTCTGGGCTGGGTGCTTTGGCAGCCCCTCATGGTCGAGCAGTGGAAGCGGCACTTCCTGAAGCCCCTCGCCGACATGCGGGCCACGGCGGCAGGCGCGGCCGGCTGATGAACATCCTGATGCTGAATCCGGTACACCCTTCCGTGCCGCATATTTCCGCCGTCAGGGCTTGGCGCTTCGCCCGGGAATTGAGCGCCCTGGGTCACCGCGTGGTGCTGGTGACGAAGCCTGTGGCCTCGGGCAAGCCAACAGGGACAAATCCGCTGGATGGTCACGACTGGGCTACACCATGCGTGCTGGCATGCGGGAACGCCCCTGCCGTGCCGGGCGGCACGTCAGGCAAGGGCCTTTTCGGGAAGGTAGGAACGGCTATCGGGCTATTGAGGCAGGGCGGCAAGGATGCGCAGTGGTGCAAGGAAGCAGTGCGGATATCCACCCGTCTGCCGGAAGGCCTGGCGCCGGATGTCGTCTGGTGCACGTTCGGAAAGGGCGAGGCTGTCGTCGCTGCTCGGCGCATCGCCAAGGCACTCAAGCGCCCTTGGATTCTCGACCTCAAGGACAGCTGGGAGTTGTATGTCCCTCGGGGGCTGCGCCACGTGATGGCTTGGCGGCTCCGTGGGTGGACGCGTGCAACTGCCAACGCGCAACTCACGGCCGATCTGCTCAGGAAGTGGCATGGCGCTGATCCGGTGATCGTGTACAGCGGTGTCGAGCGCGAGTTCTATCCCGTGCAGTCGCGGCCGCCAGCGGATGCGACTTTCGTGGTGAATCTGGTGGGCAGCGTCTATTCCCGGCAGCGGCTGGAGCAGTTCTTGCTGGGGATACGCCAATGGTTCGACCGCCTTGATGCTACCGACCACGCGAGTTTCATCCTGAACTACTTCGGCGGTGATGTGGACATGGTGCGATCGGTGGCTGGCGAGATGTTTCCTGAGTTGCCGGTCAGGATTCATGGCTACATTCCCGTGGAAGCACTGGCTAGGCATTGCCTAGAGGCAGCCGCCAATGCGTATGTGGCATTGGCCTCGAACGCTGGATTTCATCACAAGCTGCTTGAACTGCTGGCAACCGGGAAGCCCGTCATTGCATTTCCTGAAGAAACCAGTGAATCCATCGCGCTTGCGGCATCCTTCGGTACGCCCTTGCGGATTGCATCCAATAGCCTGGAACTTGCCGTGATCCTGTCGCAAATCCATCAAGGCGACTCGGCAAACGTGGGCTGTCAACGTCCGGACAATGGGCGAAAATCGTATTCGTGGCCTGATCAAGCCAGGATTCTCGAACAGGTTTTCATCGAAGCCATCTCCAGGAAAGCAAAATGAACGACAAGATTCCGGCCACGCAGCGCGTTGTGGCTGACTACTTCAGGACGACATCGGCCTCCGGTAGCGCTGCAAGCAACAGCCATTTCGACGCATCCATGCGCGGGTTGGTTCGGCGTCTGAGTTCCTGGCTGGACGTGAAGGGGCTGTTCGTCGTGGATCTTGGCTCGGGCACCGGCGAGCTTTGCAAGTGTGCGATCGATTCCGGTGCCAGCAAGGTCGTCGGCGTCAACTTGAGCGCCGAAGAGATCGAATACGCCAGAACGCAATGCAGCGCCGATTTCGTGCTGTCCGACATCGGCGGCTATTTGGCGAGTATTCCGGCGGACTCGGTGGACAGGATCTACGCCCTCAATATTCTTGAACATCTGGGCAAGGACCAGTTGGTCAACGTGCTGGAGGGGGCGCATCGCGCACTCAAGCCTGGTGGCGCGCTCGTAGCCATGGTGCCGAATGCGACTTCGCCCTTTGGCGGGATGACGCGCTACTGGGACTTTACCCATGAGATCGCCTTCACGCCGAGCAGCGTGAATCAGCTTGCGAAACTGGTTGGCTTCGGGAAGCCGCCGGCGTTCCGCGAGTGTGGGCCAGTTCCCTACGGAGTGGTCAGCACAATCCGCTACCTGTTGTGGCAGGTCATTCGGTTGGGAATCCGGTTCCGTCTGCTCGTCGAGTTGGCCTCGGGCAAGAGTGGTATCTACACTGCGGACATGATGTTCAGGATCGAGAAGTAGTCGACGGTGCTGGCAAACAAGCGAACCGGAAAGTGCATGAACACTGCTGCGGTACCCAGCGACGTCTGGCTGGCGTTTGGAGCTTTCAAGACAACGTGTTGACCTCTTATCGAAAACTGTGGGATCTGTTCGACCGCCGTGGCCGGCTGGGCTTGTTGGGGTTGCTGTTGCTGATGCTGGTGGCGGCGCTGATCGAGGCGCTGGCGATCACGGCGGCGGTGCCGTTCCTGTCCGTGCTCGGGGGGCGGCCGGCGGCGACGCCCGGCGTCTGGCTGGGCATGATCGGCAAGGGTGGCAACCCGGCGGTCGTGACTGCGGTAGCGTTCACGCTGACGGTGGTGCTGGCGGTCGCGCTGAAGGCGCTGGCCGATTACGTCACGATGGCGTTTTCGTGGGCGCAGAGCGCGCGTTGGTCGCGCCGACTATTGCGGGTGTACCTGAACCGCGAGTACGACTGGTTCCTCGGCGAGCACAGTGCCAACCTTGGCTATGCGCTACTGCAACGCGTGCAGGAAGTCGTCAGCGGTTCGTTGCTGCCGGCGCTGAAGATCATCGTCAATGCCTTGGTGGTGGTCTGCATCCTCGGCGTGCTGTTGCCGGCGGCGCCGGCGGCGATCTTTCTGGTCACAGGGGTCGTGGTCGCGTTGTACAGCGCGGTGTTCGTGCTGTTGCGGCGCAAGTTCACCGCCGTGGGCGTGGAGAAGGAAGGCGTGGCCGCCGCGCGTTTTCGCCTGGTCAGCGAATTGTTCGCCGGGATCAAGGAAATCAAGTTGCACGGCCTGGAAGCGGACTACGACGCGAACGCCCGCCACCCGTTCCAGCGCTTCGCCGCCTTGCTGTCGCAACGGCACTGGTTCAGCGTGTTGCCGCGCTACGTGCTGGAGGCGTTGGGGTTCGTGGCGCTGGCTCTGGTGGTGCTTCTGCTGGGCCGGAGCAAGGCCGGGCTGGAAAGCGTGGTGCCGCTGCTCGGCCTGCTGGGCTTTGCCGCGTTCCGCCTGTTGCCGGCGGTGCAGCAGGTCTATGTGAACGTAGTTTCGTTGCCGATCGGCCTGCCTGCGCTGGACGCCGTGCATCGGGATCTGGCCGGTGGCGATGCCGCCGTTCCGTCGAAGCCCGTGCCGATGGAATTGTGCGGGGCCATCGAACTGCAAGGCGTCCACTACGCCTATCCGGGCAGCGAACGGGCGGCCATCGACGGGCTGGACCTGCGCATCGAGGCCGGTAGCATGGTGGCGCTGGCCGGGCGCAGCGGCGCGGGTAAATCGACCATCGCTGACTTCACGATGGGCTTGCTGCAACCGGTGGACGGCGCGTTGCGCATCGACGGTGTGGTGCTGGACAGGGCTGGCCGGCGCGCCTGGCAGGCCGGTTGCGGCTATGTGGCGCAGCAAGTGTTCCTGCTGGACGACAGCATCGCGGCCAACATCGCCTTTGGCGTGCCGGAGGCCTCGCGCGACATGCAGGCAGTGGCGGCGGCGGCGCGCTCGGCGGCACTGCATGATTTCATCCAGGGATTGCCAGATGGGTTCGACACTCGCGTCGGCGAGCGTGGGGTACGCCTGTCCGGCGGGCAGCGCCAGCGCATCGGCATTGCCCGTGCACTGTATCGCGATGCAGCCTATCTGGTTCTTGACGAGGCGACCAATGCGCTGGATCCGGGCACCGAGGCCGAGGTGTTGGCCGTGCTTGAGAAAATCCGGGGCAGCCGTACCATATTGGTCATCGCCCATCGCCTCAGCAGCCTGGAACGCTGCGACCGGGTGCTGTTGATCGAGGACGGCAAGCTGGTGGCCGATGGCAGCTACGAAGCCCTGTTGCGCGACAGCCCCCAGTTCCGGCGTTTTGCCAATGCAGGGGACAACAGCCACGATGCCTTGCGGACTTCGGTGTAGATGAACGAAACAACGCATTCGCGGCCCAAGGTGACGGTGTATGTGCCGTCGCGCCAATACGGCAAGTACTTGGAGCAATGCCTGCAATCGCTGGCGCGGCAGACCTTGCCTGATTGGGAGGCGATCCTGATCGACGAGGCCAGCACCGACGACAGCCTGGCGCAGATGGAGGCCTTCCGCATGCGCTTCACGGATCGTGTGCGCGTGCTGCGCAACGACGTGCCTCGCGGTCTGCGCGCCAACGCCAACACCGCGCTGGAACTGGCGCGCGGCGAGTACGTGATGCGGCTGGATGCCGACGACTACCTCGACGAGAACGCGCTGCTGGTGCTGGCCGCGTATCTGGACAGCCACCCCGACGTGGGGTTGGTCTATCCCAACTGGACCTGGATCGACGAGAACGGCGGTTTCATCGGTCAGGAACGGCGCAAGCGGCTATGGGACGAAACCCGCCTGCCCGACCTGCCGGCGCACGGCGCCTGCACGATGGTTCGCCGCCGCGTGCTGAAGGCCATCGGCGGCTACGACACCGACGTGCCGGCGCAGGACGGTCACGAACTGTGGCTGAAAACCCTGTACCGCTATGGCGTGGCCGGGGTGGAAACGCCGCTGTTCTTCTACCGCCAGCATGGTGATTCGCTGTCGGGCAACGAGGCGCGTTTGCTGGATTCGCGGCGGCAGGTCAAGCGCCGCATCGCCGCCGCAGGGCGCGGGCCGGTGACGCCGCGCATCGCGGTGGTGGTGCCGGTGAAGAATACCTATGCGCACGCGCCAAACTTGGCGCTGGAACCGCTGGCCGGCAAGCCATTGCTGGACTACACCCTGGATGGCGTTGCTGGCGATCCGGCTTGGGCCGGGGTGCTGGTGGCCACCGACGATCCCGCCGTGCTGGAACACTGTCGCCAGCGTGGCGACGTGCACGCCTACCTGCGCGAAGCTGGCCTTTCCGACCCGCTGGTCGGGCTGTCCGAAGTGGTGGTCGATGCGGTCGAACACCTGGAGCAGTCCCTGGGCATCCTGCCGGACATCGTGGTGGTGCTCAGCGCGCATACGCCGCTGCGCCGCCGCGAGCACATCCAGGAGGCCATCGACACCTTGCTGGTGTATCCGGTCGAGCAGGTGCTGAGCACCTTCGAGAACCACGACCTGCAATACCGGCATGGCGCGGATGGCATGCAGGCGGTCAATGCCGGCTCGATCAATGACGCGCGTTTCGAGCGCGAGGCGCTGTATTCGTGCAACGGCGCGATCCGCGCGCTATGGCGCGAATCGGTCACGGCCGAAGGCTTCGGCAGCGGCCGCGTCGGCCACATCGTGATGACGCGGACAGAAAGCCTGGTCGCCAAGAAGCCCGACGAGCGGGAATGGCTGGCGCATTTGCTTGCAGTGCAGGGAGCAAGAGTGTTTCGAGGTTCCCATGAGTGAGGACGCTTCTTCCCCTTGGCAAGGCCGCCACGGCCCGTTGCTGATTGCCGAAATCGGTGGCAACCACGAGGGCGATTTCGACGTCGCGCTGCGCATGACAGATCTGGCCATCGCCTCTAGGGCCGATGTCATCAAGTTCCAGATCTACAGTGGTGACAGCTTGGTCAGCCCGGTCGAATCGCCGGATCGGCATCGTCATTTCCAGCGCTTCGAGCTGACGCAGGCGCAGCACCTGCAGCTGGCGCATCGCATCCGTGATGCCGGATGCGTCTACAACGCCTCGGTCTGGGATCTGGACGTGCTGGACTGGCTGGATCCGTATCTGACGTTCTACAAGATCGGCTCGGGCGACCTGACCGCATATCCCTTGCTGGAAGGTTTTGCCAAACGCGGCAAGCCGATTTTGCTTTCGACCGGATTGTCCAAGCTGGATGAGGTGGCCGATGCGGTGGCCTGCATCCGCGCGGTGGATGCGCGTTACGCCCAGCCCGGCATGCTCGCGCTGCTGCAATGCACGTCGATGTATCCCACCGCGCCGGAGGAAGTGAACCTGTTGGCGATGGATGTGCTGGCAGCGGCCACTGGTTGCCCGGTCGGTTATTCACACCACACGCCTGATCGGCTGGCGCTGCTGGCGGCGGTGGCACGTGGTGCCTGTGCGTTGGAATTCCACTTCACCGACCAGCGCGAAGGGCGCACATTCCGCGACCATGCCATCTCGCTGCTGGCCGATGAGGTGCGCGAACTGGCCGACAACACTGCACGGCTTCTTCAGTTTCTGGGGCAGCCGGGCAAGTCGCCGACGCCTGGCGAACGTGAAACCGGCCACGTCACCAGTTTCCGTCGAGCGGTTTACTGCCGCCGCCCATTGCATGCGGGCGAAGCCCTGCAACGCGAAGATTTGGTGGTGCTGCGCCCCAATCATGGTGTTGATGCGCGCCGATTCGAGGACGTGATCGGACGAAAGGTGATCTGTGACACGCCGGCATTCGCTGCATTGCAACTGGCCGACGAGGATGAAACCTCATGACTGCATTGCCGCCGGTTGCGCAGACGCCGCCGCAGCTTTACTGCCAATTGGCCAAAGGCACGCTGCCCGATGATGCCTTGCAACGTATCCGCGATGCCTGCCTGCAGGCCGTGCGCAATACCGGCCCGTTGCTGCGTGGATCGGGCAAACCGTTTGCCTGCCATCTGGTCGGCACTGCCAGCCTGATGCTGGAATCGTTCCCTGAAGACGAAGCCCTGGTTATCGCCGCGCTGCTGCATGCGCTGTATCAGGATCGCGTTTCGGGCGATGGTGCGATGGATGCGGGGCGGCAATCCATGCGCGAGGCATGGGGAGAAGATGTCGAAGCCTTGCTTCATGCCTACCAGACAGCAGGTGATCCCGCACCCGGCATGCCGTCGCCGGGATCGTCCGTGATCGAGCGCAAGGTGCGGCTGTTGCAACTGGCCGATCAACTGGAAGACGCGCTGGATGGCGGTCCGTGGTGGCATGGTTCGCACGATGACGAGGGCAGCGAGCGCGGCTGTGCGAGGTATCGAGCCGACAAGTTCATCTCGCTGTCCGCGCTGTTCGAGCAAGCGCCTGCCTTGGGTGCGCCCCGCCTGCTGGAGCGCTACCGCGCCATCCGCGCCGAGTGGGAGCAGGGCCGCTGGCCGGACAGCCTGCGTAGTGGGCAGTATTCGAGTTTCCGGGCGACATGAGTGTTCTCGTGCACGAAGGGCTGGATACGCTGCTGGTCGATGTGCCGGCCTGCCCGCTGTGCGACTCGATGCAGGGCGATGCAGAAACATCCGCACCGGCCAATCTGTATTCGGAACAACTGGCGTTGGTGGTCGGTTGTGATGAGGCAAGGTTGCTGGATGCCGTGCGCAACCGCCGCTGCGCCGATTGTGGACTTTGGTACAAGCCGCGCTGGTTCCGTCCCGAGGCGCTGCACACGCTGTTCACGGAGCGCGTCCCGGGGCATCCGAAGGGGTGGGATGCGGTTTCGGATCGCTTTTCCGAGCAGGGTTTCGCGCGCGAGGTGGACGCACTGCGCCGCGCCGTTGATGCGGATGATGTGCTGATGCTGGCGCGTTACCGGCGCAGCCTGACCTCCATCGTCGATTCCATCGTCGGCATCGAAGGCGAGCCGCTGCAACGGCACTTGCTGGACGCCATCGCCGGGGCGGATGCCGATGCGCTGGATCGCCTGAAGCCGGAATTGCATGGACGTTTCACCGAGCCGGTGGCGTTCAAGCGCTTCAGCGGTTTCTCCTCGCGCCTGCTGTGGGAATGGATGGAAGCGCATATTGGCCCGGTGCATGCCTACGGCGAAGTCGGCTGCCCGCTGTGGGGCCAGTTGGCACGGTCAACGGGCACGGGTGTGCAGCGCTACTTCTTCCAGCGCGCGGAAAACAACTACTGGGGCGATGGCTGTTGCCAGGGTGGCCAGCATTGCAGCCAACGGCTGGCGGCTGATGGCGGCGTGGTCCTGCATGCATGGCCGCCAACCGAAGACACCCGACTGGACGCAATCGGCGCGTTCCAGTATCTGGATCATCTTGAAAGCCCCGGCCGACTTCGTGGCGGATGTGTTCCGCAGCGCGCGTGCGCTGCTGCTGATCCTGGACGGCGTGGATGAGCCGCTGGCGATCCAGCATTTCACCGGTTGGGACGAACGCAGCATCGCTCGCCTCGCGGCGATGCACGGCAAGCGCGTCTCCTGCGACTTCACTACCATTGAGGCTTCTGGTAACCGGGCCTGGCTGTTGCATTGATGCACAAGATGAACGCGGATTGGAACGACAATGACGGCATCGGCCAGGCGATACACGACTTCGCCCGGACGCTATGGTCGTTGCCGCGCAGTATTTCCGGCGAGGGGCTACGCGCCACATTGGCCGGGATAGGCCGCCTGCTGCCCGGCATGCAAACCATCGAAGTTCCCAGCGGCACGCAGGTGCTGGACTGGATCGTGCCGGACGAGTGGCGAATTTCGCAGGCGTGGATACAGGCACCGGATGGCACGCGCATTGCCGATTTCGCCGACAACAATCTGCACCTGGTCGGCTATTCCACCTGTATTGATGCGGTGCTGCCGTTGGCTGAACTGCAACAACATCTGCATTCGCTGCCGGAACAGCCCGATGCGATTCCCTACGTTACCAGCTACTACCAGCGGCGCTGGGGCTTTTGCCTGAGCCAGCGCCAGCGCGACGCCCTGCCCGAAGGCGACTACCGCGTTTTCATTGATGCCGCGCACTTTCCCGGCGGCATCACTCTGGGCGAATTGCTGATCCCCGGCGAAACACGGGATGAAGTGCTGCTGTCCAGCTACTGCTGCCATCCATCGATGGCCAACAACGAGCTGTCCGGGCCCTGCCTGCTGGCATGGCTGGCGCAGTGGATCATGGCGCTGCCGAAGCGCAGGCTGAGCTACCGCATCGTGTTCGTGCCGGAGATGATCGGCTCCATCGCCTACCTGTCGCGCAACCTGGCAGCGATGAAACAACGCGTGATTGCTGGCTTCAATCTGAGCTGCGTCGGTGATGAGCGCGCCTGGTCGTACCTGCCGTCGCGACATGGCGACACTTTGGCTGACCGTGTGGCGCGACACACGCTGGGCCACCTCGCGCCCGACTGCATTCATTACGGCTGGCGTGACCGTGGCAGCGATGAAAGCAACTACTGCGCGCCTGGCATCGACCTGCCAGTGGCCAGCGTGATGCGCTCCAAATATGGCGCGTATCCCGAATACCACACCTCGCTGGACACTCTGGAAAACGTGGTCACGCCGCGCGGTCTGGGCCAGTCCTTCGCGCTGTACCGACGCATGATCGAGGCACTGGAAAACCATTGCCACCCGCTGGCGCAGGTGCTGGGCGAACCACAACTGGGCCGGCGCGGGCTGTATCCATCGTTGTCGGTGAAGGGCAGCACCGCATCAGTGCGGACGATGCTGGATCTGATTTCTTATTCCGATGGCGAACACTCGCTGCTGGACATCGCCGAACTCTGCGGCACGCCGGTCTGGGAACTGGAACCGATGTTGGAGCGACTGTGCGAAGCGGGCGTGCTTGCCCGCGCAGGAAAATTGCCCGCGTGAATGTGCCGCACATGAGAGAGCCTCGCCTCGCCATCATCGTATTCGCCCGGATGAGCTCCAGCCGCCTGCCGGGCAAGGTGTTGATGGATTTCGCCGGCCGCCCGTTGCTGGCGCACATCATTGCCCGCGCGCAGGCGCTGGAATATCCGGTCATCGTTGCCACGTCGGAAGGCCAGGAAGATGCTGCCGTTGCCGAGGCAGCGCAGCAATCCGGAGCGCTGGCCTTTCGCGGTTCTTTGGACAACGTGCTGCAACGTGCAGTCGATTGCGCACATGCCCATGGCCTGGATGCCTTCGCCCGCTTGTGCGGCGACCGCCCGTTCTTCCCCATTGAGCCGATGCGCCAAGGGCTGGCGATGATGCGTGATGCCTTGCTCGCCGGCACGCCGCTGGACCTGGCCACCAACCACCTGCCGGAAAACCCACCGCCCGGCCTTTCCACCGAAGTGGTGCGGGTATCGGCACTGGAGCGGGTACTGGCAGGCCAGCCCAACGCGCGCCATCGCGAACACCTGACCTCCGGCCTCTACGACGACGCAGGCAGCTACGCGATGGCGCCGATCCCCTGCGACTTCAGTGCTACCCGCCCGCACCGCTTTGCCGTGGATACAGCCGAGGATTACCGCAAACTCGGCGACGCCGCCCGCCAACTGGGCGACCTGCACGCCAGCGCCGACGCCGTGGCCGCGTTGCTGGATCGGGAATGGGCCGCAACACGATGACCTGCACCATCCGCCAAATCACCGCCGACGAAGCGCGCCAGTTCTGGCAGCAGCAAGCCGACGCACGCATCTTCCTGCACCCGGACGTGCTGGAGTCGATGTGCGAGCGGGTGGACTGGTGGCTGGGCGAGTGGAACACGCACCCGGCCTGCCTGTGGCCGGTGTGCCGCGCCTTCGGCGGCAGCCATCGCCCGCCGGCGTTGTCGGCCTATGTCGGCCCGCTGTGGCACGACAGCGTTGGCGCAAGCAAGGCGCATCGCTGGTGGACGATCACCGCCGGCGTGCAGGATGCGATGATCGCCTTCTTGGCCGAGCGCTACGACGATTTCATGTTCGAGCTGCCGCCGGGCACGGCCGACATCCGCGTGTTCCAGTGGTTCCAGGCCGAGCACGTGGCCACGCATGAGGTTTTCATCCAGCCGCGCCACACCACCTGCATGGATCGACCGCAACGCTTCGACGCAGGCAGCATCGCCGCCGTGTTCGGGCGCGACCGCAAGCGCGACGTGCGCGTTGCCATGGATCACCCGTACCGCGAATGCAGCGACGCCAGCGCGGAGGAAATCGCCGACCTCTACGTGCAATTACTCGACGGCAAGGCGAATGGAGAGGAAGGCCAGCGCCGGCGGCGGGAAATCCTGGCGCTGGCCGATGCGGTCAACCGCGGATTCGGCAGTCTGCTGGCCTGCCGTGACACCGACGGCACGCTGGCCAGCTACAGCCTGACGATGGGCAAGGGCGGCACCGTGGTCGCGCCGGTCACTGCCTCGTCGGAAAGCGCCCGCCGGCACCGCTTGCAAGCCTGGGTACGCCTGCATGCGGTGGCGCGGGCGTTCGAACAGGGCGCGCATTGCTTCGACTTCACAGGCGGCAACAGCCGGATCGGCGCCGAGGACATGCACCGCTACGGCACTTTGCCGGCGATGTACTTCCGCATCCGCGTGGCGCGGCGCTGACCGGCCCCAACAGGAGAGCTTCGCGAATGGGCGAAATCGTTTTCGATCTTCCCGATACGGGCAAGGTCTTCGCCATCGGGGCCAATGCTGGCTACCTGCGGCACTTCGTCCGGGAATTCGTCCGCGAAGGCGGCGCGCCGAGCCGCGTGGTCGTGATCCGCGATGCGCGGCTGTGTCCGAAGCCACTGTGCGCGGATATCGGTGGCATCATCGAACATGCCGTCGAGGCGGATGGGCTTGGCGATGTGATCGCCGCGCTCAGGCCACCGGCTGGTTCGATCGGCTGCGTGTTCGCATGGCACCGCCTGATTCCCACCAGTGTCATCGAAGCTCTCGCTGGCGGCCTTTACAACCTGCATTACGGTGATCTGCCGCGCTATCGTGGCGCAGGCGGCGGTTCCTGGCAGGTGCTGAACGGCGAAACCGATATCAAGTCGTTCATTCATGTCATGACCCGCGACCTGGATCGTGGCGACGTGCTGATGCACGAATCCGAGCCATTCGGAACCGACGAGCCGTATCCGCGCCATGTGAAGGACGCGGCAGCCAGGGCGAGCCTGCGGCTTATCACCCGCTTGGCCGCGCTGATGCATGCGGGCGGTTCAGTGGCGACGGCGGAACAGGACGAGGACGCTGCGCTGTATTTCCCCCGGCTGGACACCGCCGGCAACGGCTGGATCGATTTCTCGTGGCCTGCGGCGGACATCCTGCGGTTCGTGCGCGCGTTCTCGGACCCGTATCCCGGCGCGTCGTTCCGCTATCGCGACGCCTGCTATCGGGTGCGCGGTGCAAAACTGCGCAGTAGTGATGCGCTGCATCCCTTCTGCGCCGGCCTGATCGTCAACCGCACACTGGAGGGCCTGCACGTGGCCGCAAAGGACGGCGTGATGGTTTTCTCCGGCCTGCATGCTGAAGACGGCGTGGCCTGCGTGCCGGAGGCATTCCGGGTCGGTGGCAGGCTGTGGACCTCGCCGGAGGATTTGCTGTCGGCGCTCAGGCTCCGCCCCGGTTTTTCCATGCGCTGACAAACGCCGGCTCCTGGCCTTCGCCGCCGTACTTGGGCCGGAACCGCGACTCGCGGGCGAAGGCTTCGTCGTAGGCGCGCAGCAGCGCCGGCGCGATGGCGTCGGGATAGGTCGTATCGAGCAGCCCCGGATCCTTCATCGTGCTGCGCCGCAGCTGCGCGCCTTCCTCCGCATACAGGAAACTCAGCAGCACATGGCGCTTGCCAGCCGTGACCGGGTGCACCTGGTGCAGCAGCGACACCGGGAACACGATCGCACTGCCCGCCTGCAGCCGGTAGTGGCGCGATCCGAACTCGGGGAAGGACAGACCGCCCCCTTCCCAGTCGTCGTTCAGCACCAGGCTCAACGCATAGCGCCGGAAGTCGGTGCCGGGGTCGGAGTTGTCCCGGTGCGGGTAGAAAAAGCCCTGATCCTGCGAGTCGTACAGCGATACCTTGTAGGCGACCCGGCGGGTCACGCGGAAATCGAAACAGCGTTCGATCATCGGCAGCAGGCTGTAAACCAGGCTGGTGTCGATGGCCTGCGCCGTTTCCGGATCCAGGTTGACGTGGCTGACCCGCTTGCGCGAGGGGTCGAATCGCGGATTGGAAAGCCCGACTCGGCCCATGACCTTGTCGTCGCTGTCCTGATAGGCACGGATCAGGCGCTGGCACAGCGCCGGCGGAAGCGCATCGCGCACGACCAGCACCGGGGCGAACGGTTCCGACCCCACGGCATCCTGGCCGACGATGCCGGCGATGGCCGACCGGCAACTTTCCGGGTCGAAAGCGGGGCCGGCCCACGAAATCTTGCCGTCGCGCTCCAGCAGAAAGAGCTTGGGCGATGCGTTATCCGCGCCGATGAACAGCGACTCGGGTACGGGCGTCGCCAGTTCGTGAAACAGGGCCGGGTCCGGTACGGGCGTGCCCTCCCTGCCGGGGAAGCCGGCCAGCATCGTCGGCACCAGCCCCTTGAGCATCTCCAGCAGCCGCAGGGATTCATCTGCGCGCGCGGCGGGAAACCCGCTGGGGAAGAACACGATCGCGATCCGCTGCCCGGCCAGGGCGGCGCTGTGGACGGAGCCGGCCGGGTTTTCGAAAACGACATCGGGAAAGTAATCGCCCACACCGAGCGGCCTGGGGATGTCGATGTCATGGTTGTGCATGCGTGGTCCTTGCGGTGTTTCCGGGGCGTTGACGGTGGGGGCTTCCCGCCTTGGAGGGGGAACCGGCAACGCATGGGTTCCGATGCGGTCGGTGATGTCGCGCGGTTGCCGGCGGCGAGCGCACGTCGTGCCGGGATCGGGGTCGATCAGTTAAGATTCTGGCACAGGCCACGCCAGCGGCGCACCGGCGCTCGATGACTGAAGGCGCACGGAACAATGGGTCGGGAGCAGATCGGGAATGCACGTTGGCGCGGGTACGAGTGAGCAACTTCCGGCGTCGGAAGCCCCCGGCATGACCACGGAACGAAGCCGCATGCCAGCCGTCGCGCCGGGGCAACCGCCCGCGACCCGCCCGGCCAGGCGGGTGGTGCTGTGGATCGCGCCGATCAACGCCGACTACCTGGATGCCTTGCGCAACGAAGGCATCAAGGTGGTGGCTGCGCTGCACAACAATGGCATTCAGGCCGTTTCGCCGCTGCAATCGGTGTATCCCGACATCTTCTGGTTCACCGTCCACGACCTGTTCCTTGGCTGCCCGCGATTGTCAGCGCATAGCCAGATGCAAGCGCCGGCGGCGTGGATCGACGACGCCAGCTACCGCCAATACGCGCTTTGCGTGCAGCGGGTGGGGTTCCACCCCGGCAGTCAGGTCATGGAGGTGCTCAGCGGCGGCATTGCTGCGGCATCGGATCTGGAGGACTGGGCCAGAGTGCACCTGAACCATGCGCTGCGCCTGCTCCACGCCGTGTCCGCCGACGAGATCTGGTTCGACACCACACCGCACATCGGCGTGGACAACATGCTGGCTCTGGCCGCCGCCCGGACCGGCAGGCCGTGCCTGGTGGTCGAGCAGATCCGCTTCGCGCCCAAGTTCTCGTGCAGGCGCATCGGCGAAACGCGGGACTCGCTGACCCAGGCGCTGGCGTGGAAGCCGTGGACGGCCGGGGCAGGGCAGCCCGACCTGTCGTACATGCGCGAGAACGTCGGCCGACCGTGGCACCAAGGCCTCGGCGAGCGGCTCGGCTCGCTGCTGCGCGGACTGGCCGGCGACTGGCCGGCGCTTTCCACGCGCGCCTACCTGGGCGCGAGGAAGCGCCGCGCGTGGTGGCCGATGTACCTGCTGGAATGGCTCGATCCGCACACCCGCGTCTGGGCCGCCGCCCGGCTGCGACTGCGCCGTCGGTTCGACCGGGAGCGTAAGCGCCGCGAGCATGTGCGCACGGTCGAGGCGCTGGGCGATTTCGTCTATTTCCCCCTGCACCTGGAGCCGGAAGCGAACGTGCACGCAACCGGTGGCCGCTACCGCAACCAGCTCGACGCCATCGTGGACCTGCACCAGTCACTGCCGCCAGGTTGGTCGATCGTGCTGAAGGAAAACCCCAAGCAGACCTGGATGCACCGCGGCCCGCCCTTCGTGGAGCGGCTGAAGGAACTGCCGAGCGTGCGTTTCGCCGACGAGGCGATGCCGTCGCGGGAACTGATCGCCCACTCCCGCCTGGTGGCGACCATCACTGGCACCGCCGGTTACGAATCCCTGCTGGCCGGCAAGCCCTGCCTATATTTCGGCGAACCCTGGTATGCGGGCCTGCCCGGCGTGATCGGCTTCGAACCCGGCTTGGATCTGGTGGAACTGTCCGCCGGTCGCGTTGCGCGGGACGCTCTTGATGCGGCGGTCAACGCCCGGCTCAGCGGGCTGGCGGATGGCCTGGCCCATCCGCGTTTTGCCGGCGCGTACATGGCCAGCCACGACATCGCCGACCTGTATGCGCAGACGGCGCGTTCGATGGTGGCGATCGGCGCGCACCTGCAGTCGATGGAATGCCCGGTGGCCGGTCCCGACGCCGGAGCCGCTGGCAGATGAGCGGTTCTGCAAACGGCGTGAAAAGACTGTTGGTCGTCGAACCCGACGCCGGCGGCCACCACTTCATCCCCTACCTGCTGTTCTTCGCCCGCGAGGCGATAGCGCGCGGTATCGAAGTGCACCTGCTGACCACAGCGTCGGCGATGCGCCACGCCGCGTTCGCGATGTTGAGGGAGTCGCTGCCGGCGGCGTTGATGGTCCATGCCATGCCCGAACTGCCGCAAGCCAGTGCGGGCGGCATCGACGGGCTGATGCGCCGGCAGTGGAACTACTGGCGCGCCGTCGCGTCGGGTTTCGCCGGTATTCCCCGCGACACACGCCCCGACCATGTGTTCGTGCTGTCGATGGATGGGCTGGACCGGGTGACGGCGCTGCGCGGGTCGCCGTTTGGGCGCACGCCATTCTCCGGGCTGTTCGTGCACCTGAAATTCCATTGGGGTTCGCTGGGCATCGCGCCACCGGGTCGCTTCCCGGCCGTGCAGGAACGTCTGTTCTCCCACCTGCTGGGAATCAAGAGCCTGCATTCGATGGCCACCATCGACGCCTCGCTCCCCGACTGGTGGTGGCAACGGCATCCGCGCAATGCGCACAAACTCCGCTACGTGCCCGATCCGGGGCAGATCAGGCTGGTGGACGGCAGGGAGGAAGCACGCAAAAAGCTGGGCCTGCGCCCGGACGGTCAGGTCGTGCTGTCCTACGGCAACATCTCCGCCACCAAGAACCTCGCTGCCCTGCTGCGCGCGGCGCAGGTCGTGGGCGAGCCGGTCATGGTCGTGGTGGCCGGCAAGGTCGAGGCCGACGTGAAGCGTGACACCCTTGCGTCTGCCGATGCCGAAGTTCTGCGTGCGGCCGGGCAGTTGCACGTATTCGACGGTTTTGCCGACTTGGACATGGAACAGCGGCTGTTCGCGGCCGCCGACGTGCTCTGGCTGGGGTATGCCCGGCATTTCTGCGGGCAAAGCGCGGTGCTGGCGCAGGCGGCATCCGCCGGCCGGCCGGTGCTGGCGCGCGAAGGTGGGTGGATCGGCTGGATGACGCAGCAGCATGGGCTGGGCTTGTGCGCGGAGCCGACGGATGCGGACGCGGTTGCCGCCGCGCTGGGTCGCCTGCGTTCCGATGCCGTCCTTGCGGCGGACATCCGTGCGGCGACGCAACGGTTCTCGGTGGAACGCAGCGAATCCGCATTCGCCGCCGCCATGATGGCGTGCATTCCCGACGTGGCCGGGTGGGAGTAGCGTTAGACATGCAGGCACGGGCGACCATCGGGGCACGTTCAACGGAGGGCTTTGCATGAAGGCCAAGCCCGCGATCCTCATCGCGACTTTCCCCATCGCGCGAACCGGCCCGCACCTGTCGTTGCAGGCGATGCTGGACGACGACAGGTTCCGGGACGCCTTCGACGCGCAGGTCTGGCATGTGCCTGATCGCTATCGTGGGCCGCGCGGCAAGTTGTCCCTGTTGCGGGATGCGCGGGCCACCCTGGCGTCCAGCGGCAAGGACGCGCTGGTCTATCTCAACCTGGACATGAGCCTGGCCTTCTGGCTGTGCATCGCGTTCAAGCTGGCCGGGGCGAAAACCTTGGTGGCGCATTCGCACAACTCGCATTTCTCCTCGCCATCCAGCCGCTGGCGGCGGTTCCTGTTCAAGTGCGTCATCAGTGGGCTGACCGACGTGCACGCGGCGGTTTGCCAAGGCTCGGCCAAGGCGATGTTCCTCGGCGACCCGGCGCGCGTGCTGCTGGTACCCAGCTTCATCGATTTCGAGGCGCTGCACCGACAGGCGGCGGTACTGCCTGTGCGTGTACGCGCGCCGGGCGACCGCTTCGTGTTCGCCTGCATCGGCCGGCTGATGGCGCAGAAGAACCAATCGCTGGCCATCCGCGCCCTGGCGGGATTGCGGCGGGCAGGGCGCGACGTGGAATTGCTTCTATTGGGCGAGGGCGAGGATCGCGCCATGCTGGAATCGCTGGCCAAGGCCGAAGGCGTGGCCGACCGGGTGGTGCTTACCGGGGTTTCCGACAATGTCGGTGCGGTTTGCCGGGGCCGGATCGACGCCTTGCTGCTGCCTTCGCTTTACGAAGGTCAGGTGCGGATCGCGGCCGAAGCGCAGAGTTTCGGCCTGCCGATGGCGATTTCCGCAGGCATCGCCGACGTGGCGCTGCTTGACGATGTCGGCGTCATCAAGGGCTTGCCGCTGGAAGTGGCAGCATGGGAGGCGGCCATGCAACGATTGATGGACATGCCGCGCGGCCGGGAACGGCCGCTGGAAGAGTTGAATCGGCACCGCCTGTCGTCGGTGCGTGGCGCGGCCGCGTTCTACGAGGTGTTGCTGGACAATGCACGCGGCCGCCATTCCGCCAACAACAAGCGTTCGGAGCATCATGAAGCCTGATTCGAGTATTTTCGTGGCCGGCCATCGCGGCTTGGTCGGCAGCGCGCTGGTCAGGCTGTTGCAGGCGCAAGGCCACCACAACCTGATCCTGCGCAGTCGCCAGGAACTGGATCTGCGTGATGCCGTCGCGGTGGAAGCCTTCTTCGCCCAGGCCCGCCCGGAATACGTCTTCCTGGCGGCGGCCAAGGTCGGGGGCATCCTCGCCAACGATACCCAGCCGGTCGAGTTCCTCGAAGACAACCTGCGCATCCAGACCAACGTCATCGGTGCCGCTTACCGTCATGGCGCACGCAAGCTGGTGTTCCTGGGCAGTTGCTGCATCTACCCCAAGGTGACGCCACAGCCGATCCGCGAGGAGGCGCTGTTGACCGGGCCACTGGAACCCACCAACGAAGCCTATGCCATTGCCAAGATCGCCGGTGTCAAGCTGTGCCAGGCCTATCGCCGGCAGTACGGCTTCGATGCGATCAGCGTGATGCCCACCAACCTCTACGGCCCCGGCGATTATTTCGAGCCGCGCACCGCCCACGTGCTGCCGGCGTTGATCCACCGCTTCCATGAAGCCAAGCAGCGCGGCGACGAGACGATGGTGGTCTGGGGATCGGGAACCCAGCGCCGCGAATTCCTGCACGTTGACGACATGGCGGATGCGACCGTGCACCTGATGCGCCATTACAGCGACGGCGGCATCGTCAACATCGGCACCGGCCAGGACATTTCCATCGCCGAACTGGCCGCGCTGATCGCCCGGGTGGTCGGTTATCGCGGGCGCATCGTGCAGGACACCAGCAAGCCCGACGGCACCCTGCTGCGGTGTACCGACATCTCCAAGCTGCGCGCGCTGGGCTGGAGTCCGCAGATATCGCTTGAGGAAGGCATCGCCGCGACTTACCGCTGGTACGCCGAACACGTGGGCAGCCCGCAACTGCGTGTATCCGCGCCCGGCTGATCCCCGATGCCGCAATGATATGATTGCGCAGGAAAAGTTCGAGCAACGCCGCTTTTGCTCGTCATTCCCGCGAAGGCGGGAATCCAGTGTCTTTGCTTTCAACGACTTGCAAGTCGCTGGATTCCCGCCTTCGCGGGAATGACGAGCAAAAGCCGAGTTGTTCGGCCTTTCTCAGGTTCGTGACCCCACATGCGGGCATCGAGCGCGAAGGATCAGGGAAACAGATGGCCAAACGAGCATTGATTACCGGTATCACCGGCCAGGACGGTGCCTACCTTGCCGAGTTCCTGCTGGCGAAAGGCTACGAAGTGCACGGCATCAAGCGCCGCGCCTCGCTGTTCAACACGCACCGGATCGACCACCTGTACCAGGATCCGCACGATCCCGACCGGCGGCTGTTCCTGTACCACGGCGACCTGACCGACGCGGCCAACCTGATCCACATCATCCAGCAGGTGCAGCCGGATGAGATCTACAACCTCGGCGCGCAGAGCCACGTGCAGGTGTCGTTCGACACCCCGGAATACACCGCCAACGCCGGCGCACTCGGCACCCTGCGCCTGCTCGAAGCCCTGCGCATCCTCGGCCTGGACCAGCACGCCCGCTTCTACCAGGCCTCCACGTCCGAACTGTACGGGCAGGTTCCGGTCAGCCCGCAGAACGAGCAAACGCCGTTTCACCCGCGCTCCCCTTATGCAGTGGCCAAGCTCTACGCCTACTGGATCGTGGTGAACTACCGCGAGGCCTACGGCATGTACGCCTGCAACGGCATCCTGTTCAACCACGAATCACCGGTGCGCGGCGAGACTTTCGTCAGCCGCAAGATCACCCAGGCGTTGGCGCGGATCCGGCTGGGGCAGCAGGAGATGCTCTACCTGGGCAACCTCGACGCCCGCCGCGACTGGGGCCACGCCCGCGACTACGTGGAGGCGCAGTGGCTGATGTTGCAGCAGGACGCGCCGGAGGATTTCGTGATCGCCACCGGCGTGCAGCATTCGGTACGCGATTTCGTCACTCTGGCCGCCCGCGACCTGGGCATCACCCTGGAGTGGACCGGATCGGGTACCGATGAACGCGGCGTGGTCGCGGACGTGCAGGCCGGCATCCCGCTGCAGCGCGGCCAGCAGATCGTCGCGGTTGACGAACGCTATTACCGCCCGACCGAAGTCGATTCGCTGCTCGGCGACGCCTCCCGGGCGCGCGCGAAACTCGGCTGGCTACCACGCACGTCGTTCGAGGAACTGGTCGCCGAGATGGCCCATCAGGATCTGCGGCTGGCGCAGCGCGATACTCTCGTGGCCGAGGGTGGCTTCAACGCTTACGGGGCGCGGGAATGATGTCGTCGGTGAGCACTGCCATTCCTGCTGCGCGCCCGATATCGTTTGACTTGCGGCATGCCTTGCGCGCCTTTTTGTTCTCCGGCGCGGTCTATGGCTTCTTCCTTTGCTGGGCCGTGCTGCTGGCCCGGATCGGTGTGTCCGACAGCATCTGTCTAATGCTGGCGCACGTCGGTGGCGCAGCGGCGCTGCTGGTCTGTTGGAAGCTTGGCCGCTGGGGTAGCGCCCGGTTCGACAGTTTCGGCGCTGCCTTGTTGCTGCTCGGTGTAGGTTTCAGAGTGTTTGCGTTCTTCGATACGCTGGTGTTCGGCACCCGCATCGACGTCCTTTACGACTATCGCACCTTGCCGTTGCCCGACCCAGTGATCGACCTGTTGCTCAAGGGCGAGTTGATCACCGTGGTGGGCATGCTTCTGATTGCATGTAGTTGGCGCGTTGGCGTGGGCGCTCGGATCGAACGGTTTTCGCTGCTTGGCAGTGTGCAGCAGGTACCGCTCAGGCTGCCGCTGCTGGTATATGGGGCGGCGATCGCCATCAATGTCGCTAAGAAGGTGATCGGCCTCGATTTCGGGCCACTGGAGCAGGTTCTGTCGCTGGCGTTCACCTTTGGCGTCGCCGCGATCTATTTCATCTCCATCCGCAAGAACTCGGCCTTGGGCCAGGTGACGACGGCAGGTGTGCTGGCCTTGCCGTTGTCCTTGCTGGCACTTGCCACGGGTATCAAGGAGGAGATGTTGTACCCGTTCATTCCTGCCGCGATCCTGTACTGGACCCTGTTCAGGCATCCATTGATGCGCGCGTCGGCGATCATCCTGGGGCTGGCATTGTTTGGCATGTCGCAACTGTATGTGCAATACGTCAGGGAAACGACTTGGCGCAGTACCGGTGACGTGGAAGTATCGACAGGGGATCTGCTGCAGGGTTTTGGCCAGAACGCTGGCGAGAAGGACTCCACCGAAACGTTGAAAGGCATCGGGTTGCGACTCAACCTGACCACAACCCACGCCACCACGGTGACCTTGGCCGATAATCGCGGCTACGTGCCGATGGAGATCTTCGGCCTGATTCCGGCCAGTCTGGTGCCGCGCGTGCTCTGGCCGGGCAAGCCGGTGCTGCAGCCCGGTGCTATGCATACCGCGCGCATCCTCGGGGGCGGCATTCCCATATCGCAGATCAAAACGGCTACCGCCGCTGGGTTCCTGACCGAGCTCTATCTGGGCGGCAGCTGGTGGGGGATGATCCTGGGCAGCATCCTCTACGGCGTACTGCTTGCGGCGGCGCAGAAGTGGGCGCTGGGTTATGCCCCCGGCTTCGGCCACGGGGCGTACTGCTTCCTGGTTCTGTACTCGACTCTACGTTTCGACGAAAAACACGTAGTCTATGCCTACACGAGCATCATCTTCACCATGGCCTTCATCTGGATGCTGAAACATGTCAGCAGATTGATCGGTCTCGGTTCCACAGTATCGCGGCTGCCTGCGGTTGAGCACCCAGGGGGGACGCATGTCTGATGGAAGACGTGTAACGGCCAAGCGCAGGCCGGTGATGGTGATCGTCGGTGAGTTCTGGGCAGGGGCGACCGGATATGGCCTAGCAGAAGGCTTTCGCAGGCTGGGCTGGGCGGTGCAGGAAGTTGATCGTGGCCGTTATGGCGTGGGTGCGGGCCGGTCTCTGCCGCTGCGGGTGCTGGCGCGTTTGTTCACCAAGTCATTCGCATGCGCCTACCGGCAGAAGATACTGGATGAATGCAGAGCGCTGCACGCAGATGTCTTGCTTGTAGTCAAGGGCGTCGATCTTTCCGCATCCTTGCTGGATGAAGTCAAGGCTGGTGGCACCCGGACAGCGATGTACTACCCGGATTACATGTTCAACTACCATGGCGTGTACGAAGACAGCTTCCGAGGCTACGACTTGTTCGCGACCACCAAGACCTTCCAGGTACCTTGGTTGCGACAAAGACTGCCGGGTGGCTGGATCGAACACGTCGCCCATGGTTACGTCGATGGCGTGCATGCGCCGGCCTTCGCTTCGCAGGGGCACGTGGCGTACGCGCATGATGTCCTCTACGCCGGCAACCATTCCGCCTATAAGCAGCGCTGGCTGGAAGACCTGCTCAGGCTGGGTCCGGGCCTGGACCTGGCGGTGATCGGCAACCGTTGGCGCGAGCAGCGCCCGCAACTGGCGATCCCGTCTGCACACATTATCGGCGAACGGATCGGTGTCGGCTACGCGCAGGCCATCCAGGCCGCCAGGATCAACATCGCACTTCATCTCGGACCGACCAACTCAGAGTGGCAGGATCTGGTGTCCACGCGAACCTTCGAGATTCCGGCCTGCAAAGGTTTCATGCTGCACATCGACAACGACGAGGTGCGGGAATACTTCCAGCCGGGCAGGGAGATCGATGTGTTTTCCTCACCGGAAGAATTGCACGACAAGATCGCCTTCTATCTTGTCCGGCCCGAATTGCGTGAAAAGATGATCGAGCGCGCGTATGCGCGTTGCGTGCCGGCCTATGGTTACGCAAGCAAGTCAGTACGTTTGCAGCAACTCATGGGCGAACGTGGTTGGTTGGAGGCAGCCGGCCAGCAAGACGGAGATGTGGCATGAAGCCGCGATTGGTCATCTTGGTCAGCCACCCGATCCAGTACTATGCCCCGTTGTATCGCGAACTGGCCCTGCGCGGCGACATCGACGTGCACGTGGTATATCTGAGCGATGCCGGGGCCAATGCCTACCACGATGTCGGCTTTGGGCGCATGGTTTCCTGGGACATCCCGCTGCTGGAAGGTTACCCATACACCGTTCTTGAACCCGACCTTGACCTGGCAACAAGACGATTCTGGTCTCTACATTCTTTCAGGCTGAAGGAAACACTGGATTGGTTGGATCCTGATGCCATCCTGCTCTACGGCTATGCCAGCCGATTGAATTGGTCGGCCCTGGACTGGGCGCGCCGGAGACGGCGCAAGGTTCTGTACATTAGTGACTCCAACGCCAACACACCGCGAAGCCGCTGGAAGTCATGGCTCAAGAAAGTCGTGGTCGGTAATTTTTTCTCGAAAGTCGATGCTTTTCTTTGCACCAGCGAGTCCAATTCCAGATACCTCTCCCAATATGGTGCCGGTGTGCAGCGGATCTGCCGCCTTCCCTTTGCGATTGATGTCTCTCGATTCTCCAATGGCGCCAAGCCTCCTGGCCAAAGACGGAGTTTCGATTTCGTGTGGGCGGGCAAGTTGATACCACGAAAACGGCCACGGGATTTCATTGATGCGTTGCAGATATTCGCGGACATTTCTGGCCTTGAGGTGAGTGCAAGAGTGATTGGGGATGGGCCATTGCTGGAGGAGCTTGCTGTCATGGCAAGAACACTCCATCCTAGGGTTACGCTGCAATTCGATGGTTTCGCCAATCAGTCGGCAATGCCGGCATTGTTGCAGGAGTCGGCAGTTTTTGTATTTACATCAGAAGCAGAGCCGTATGGTTTGGTCGCTACCGAGGCGGCTGCTGCGGGACTGGCATTGATCGTGGCTGAAGGCATTGGTTGCATCGGTGATACGGTGCTGGCGCGGCCGGGTGTAAACGCGATCATCTATCCGTTGGGCGACGTAATGGCCTTGGCAAAGGCAATGCTGCGGTTGCGAGTCGAGAGCGACTTGTTGCTTGAAATGCAGCAAGCCAGCAGCAGAATCGCGTCGGATCACGACATCCCGGTCGCGGCTGATGTCATTGATCGCGTGGTGCGGGAATTAGGCGTGACGGGAAAAATTGCCCAGCCTTCAGGTGCCGCCCGTCCCGGCGATGGTGGGCGCGGGCGATGACCCTGCGGGTTGTTCACTTCATGCGCCAGCCGGGCGCGCAAACCTTCAGCATCGAACGCGTCCATGAGGACGTGCGCGCCGCCATGCCGGCAGACTGCAAGGTCGAAACCTGGACCTGCCGGCGTCCTTCCACCGGCCTGTGGCCGCGGTTGCGCGATGCATGGGCCGCGCGCCGCGCACAGGCGGACGTGAATCACGTGACCGGCGATGCCCATTACCTGGCCTGGTTCCTCGACCGCAAGCGCCTGGTGTTGACGGTTCATGATCTGGTGTCCCTGGAGCGGCTGAAAGGAATCAAGCGCTGGGTGTTCTGGCTCCTGTGGTACTGGTTGCCGGTCAGGCGCAGCCGGGTGGTCGTGACCATTTCCGAAGCCACGCGCCAGGCGCTGCTGGAAAGCGTCCGCTGCGACCCGGAAAAGGTGGTGGTGATCCACAACCCGGTCTCGGCGGAGTTCCAGCCCGCCCCCAAGGCGTTCGACGCCGCCTGCCCCCGCATCCTGCAGATCGGTACCGGTCCCAACAAGAACCTGGACCGGGTCGCGCAGGCCTTGCAGGGCATCCCCTGCAAGCTGGTCGTGATCGGGGTGATGACTGCGGAGCAGGTCGAAACTCTGGCCCGGCATGGGGTCGAATGTGAGAACCATTTCGACCTGCCGCGCGATGCATTGCTTGACGAATACCGGCGCGCGGATCTGCTATTGTTCGCATCCACTTACGAAGGGTTCGGCCTGCCCATCGTGGAGGCCAATGCAGTCGGTCGCCCGGTGGTCACCAGCCGGTTGCCGCCAATGCCGGAGGTGGCGGGGGATGCCGCCTGTCTGGTGGATCCGTTCGATGTGGCCAGCATCCGGGGGGGCGTGCTTCGTGTCATCGGGGAACCAAATTATCGGGATCAACTCGTGCAGCGGGGCTACGCCAACGCGATGCGTTTTCACGCAAGCACTGTTGCGTCCCGTTATGCACAAACGTACCGGGCGATCGTCAACTCGTCAGATTGACCCATAACCACGAACGGTATTTCCCCATGTGTGGCCTGATCGCCGCTTTTACCCGAACGCCGGTCCCGGAAGCCGACCTGCGCGTCGCGCTGACGCTCATGCAACCGCGCGGGCCCGACGGCGAAGGCTTCTGGCAGGAGGGCGGAACCGCGTTGGGCCACCGCCGCCTGTCCATCCTCGATATGGATTCGCGTGCCTCGCAGCCGATGCATTCGGATTGCGGGCGTTACGTGATCGTCTTCAATGGCGAGATCTACAACTACCGCGAGTTGCGCGCGCGGTTGCAGGCGCGCGGCGTGCAGTTCCGCACCACGTCCGATACCGAGGTGATCCTGGCCTTGTTCGCCGCCGAAGGCGCGGCCATGCTCGACAAGTTGCATGGCATGTTCGCCCTGGTCATCTGGGACCGGCAGGCCAGGCGTGCTTTCGCCGCGCGCGATCCCTACGGCATCAAGCCGCTGTACGTGGCCTCCGTTCCTGACGGCGTCATCCTCGCGTCGCAGGTCAAGGTGTTGCGCGCCACCGGCCTGATGCCCGATGCGCCTGATCCGCGCGCGCAGGCGGGTTACTGGATGCTGGGCAGCGTGCCGGAGCCGCATACCTGGTATCGCGACATCCGCGCCATCCCTTCGGGCCACTACGCATGGATCGAAGCGGGGCGCGTCACCGGCACCACCTGCTGGCACGATATCGGCCGGGCTTGGCGCGAAGCGCCGATGGCGGCATTGCCGGATGAAGAGGTGCGGTTGCAGGTACGGGCGGCGTTGCGCGAATCGGTGGCCCGTCATCTGGTGTCCGATGTGCCGGTGGGCGTTTTCCTTTCCGGCGGCATCGATTCCGGCGCACTGGCCGGCATGATGGTGGAAGCGGGCGCCCGTGACGTGCAGGGCATCACCATCGCCTACGACGAATTTTCCGGAAGCCACCAGGACGAAGCGCCTGTGGCCGCAGCCATCGCCGCGCACTACGGCATCCGCCACCACGTCAGGAAGGTCGGCCGCGAGGAATTCCTCGCCGACCTGCCGCGCATCCTCGATGCGATGACCCAGCCCAGCGTCGACGGCATCAACACCTGGTACGCCAGCAAGGCAACGGCCGAACTCGGCCTCAAGGTGGTGGTGTCCGGCGTTGGCGGTGACGAGTTGTTCCAAGGGTACGAAAGCTTCGACCAGTTGCCGCGCTTGGTGGCGTGCTGGAAGACGGCATCGTCCGTTCCGGGCGTGCGCGCCGTCGGCCGATTGCTCGGATGCATGCAGGCACAGCGCACCGGCAACGCGCGCTGGCGTCATGCGGCCGACTGGGCGGGCAGCATGGGCGGTGCCTGGTGGCTGCGGCGCAGCCTGCATGCGCCGGAAGAACTGCCTGCCCTGATGGGCAAGGAGATGGCGGCCGAAGCGCTGGCCGGGTTCAGCGCCGAACAATGGCTGCACGACATGACCGGGTCGCTGCCGGCGGATCCGCGTTTGGCACTGGGGCAGATCGAATCCATGACCTACCTGCGCAACCAGCTGCTGCGCGACAGCGACTGGGCCAGCATGGACCACAGCGTGGAACTGCGCACGCCGCTGGTGGATGCATACCTGCTGGACCGGATGCGTCCGCTGCTGGGCAATTTTTCGCGTTTCCCCGGCAAGACACTGCTGGCCGAAGCGCCGGCAACGCCGTTGCCGCAATCCATCATCAAGCGGCGCAAGACCGGATTCGGGATACCGATCAACCGATGGCTGAATCGAGATTCGGCCGAGCTGCTGGATTCGCGCGGATGGTCGAAACGGGTGGCCGCGGGCTAGCTGCACCGGGGGTTGTTCGAAGCGGCAACTCGCGCCGATGCCGGGGTACAATATTCGCCACTCGGGATGACCGAAGCATCGTTTTTGCGAGTCATGCGAAGAAGGGCCTCTTGAAGCTGATCCATGTCGTTCCCCATATCGATCAGGAGGCCGCGGGTCCATCCTATTCGGTGCCTAGGCTATGCCAGAGTCTGGCGACGCTCGGCAACGACGTGACATTGTCGTGCCTGGCTGCGCGTGGCGAGATCCCCGGGGTGACGCTCGACCTGCATCCGCAATGGCCCGTGCTGGGTCGTTTCGCCATTTCCAGCGATCATGCCGCAGCGCTGCGCCGGAATGCGGCGAGTGCGGACATCGTCCACAACCACAGCCTCTGGTCGATGGTAAACGTGGCGGCAGGGTGGGCGGTGCCGGGCAGGAGGGCCAAGCTCGTCACATCTCCTCGTGGTACGTTGTCACCTTGGGCACTGTCGCGATCCAAGTGTGTCAAGAAGGCGCTGTGGCCCTTCCAGCGCCGGGCGCTGTCGAAGGCCGATCTGTTGCATGCCACCAGCGAAGTGGAACTGCAAGAGATACGGGCGCAGTGCTTCAATGCGCCCGTGGCTGTCATACCCAACGGCATCGACCTCCCCGTCCTGGCGCCGAGAGGCGAAGCCACGGACGCGCGAACGTTGCTGTTCCTGAGCCGGATCCATCCCAAGAAGGGCCTCGATCGCCTGTTGCAGGCATGGGGACGCCTTTCCCTCCGCCACCCGGATTGGCAGCTGAAAATCGTCGGGCGGGGCGAGCCGGAGCACGTGCGCGAGGTCGAGGCGTTGGCGGCATCGCTTGCGCTCGAACGGGTATCGTTCCCTGGGCCGCTGTATGGCGAGGAGAAGGCGAAGGCCTATTTTGCGGCGGATCTGTTCGTGCTTCCCACCCATTCGGAGAACTTCGGCATGGTCGTGGCCGAAGCGCTGGCACACGGATGCCCAGCCGTCGTCAGCCGCGGTGCGCCTTGGGCCGGTCTCGAAGCTGAAGGGTGCGGCTGGTGGGTGCAGAACGACGTGGATGCGCTGGTCGTGGTGCTGGATTTGGCGATGGGGCTGCCCGATGCGCGAAGGGCGGAGATGGGCCGGAGAGGGCGCGCCTGGATGGAGCGGGAGTTCGGTTGGGAATCAGTGGGACAACGGATGCAGGCGGCTTATCGTTGGCTGCTCGACGGCGGTAGTCGTCCGGAATGGATCAGGATCGAGTGAGCATGGGGAAAATGCGTAGGTTGGCGGAGCGATTGCTGGGTTCGGTGACGATCAAACGCCGGCTTCCGATACGGGCAGGCGGCGGCGTGTTGTACGCGAGCGGAAAAGTGGGTGGGCTCAAGTACCTGTTCAAGCCGGCCGACGTTTGGGATCCGGAGTTGCTGCGGATCGCGGGCGCTCTGGTGAGGTCGGGCGACAGCGTATGGGACGTGGGAACCAACGTCGGACTGTTCTCGAAGGCCGCTGCCTGCCTCGCCGGGCCGACCGGAGCGGTGCTTTCGGTGGAGGCCGATCTGGATGCGGTGCGGCTGCTCAATCGAACGTGCCGCAAGCACGACCCAGCACACGCGGAAATGACGATCCTGCCGGTTGCCATCGGCGAGGAGACCGGCGTGATCAGGTTCGCCATCGCCAAGCGTGCCCGTGCCGCCAATGCGATCGAGGGTTTCGGATCCACTCAAATGGGCGGCGTGCTTGAGGTTCGCACTTTGCCTTGCTTCACGCTGGACGACCTGAGCAGCCATTTTCGCCCGCCCGACGTGCTCAAGATCGATGTGGAAGGGGCCGAATGCTTGGTCTTGCGCGGGGCTACCACGATCCTGCGGGATGTGCGCCCGCTGGTTTATTGCGAGATCCAGAGTGCTTCCTGGCACGAAGTGACCAGCCTGCTCGAGCGGCACGACTATTTGCTGCGGGATGGAGAGGGATTCGATGGCGGACTGGATTGCCCGCCAGTTGATCAGCATACGTCGAACCTCGTGGCGATTCCTCGTGAGAAAGGTGTGCTGCCGAAGGGCCGCGCATGACAGATTCCATGGATCCGTCGCGCGAGACAAGCATGGGCCGGCACTGGGAGCCTGGCTCGGCACCCGTTGCCGTGGTCATGATTTCCCTCAATGAGGGGCACAACATGGAAGCGGTGCTCAAGAACCTGGCCGGTTGGGCGCAGCAGGTATTCTTGGTGGACAGTTACAGCAGCGACGACACCGTCGAGATCGCGCTCAGGCATGGTGTGCACGTGGTGCAGCGTGGATTCGATGGCTTCGGGAGTCAATGGAATTTTGCATTGGATCAGTTGCCAATTACAGCGCCGTGGACGATGAAGCTGGATCCCGATGAAAGGGTCGGCGATTCGCTGAAATTGGCAATCGAGCAAGCAACTGCCCGGAATGATGTGGATGGCTTGGAAATGGACCGCCGGTTGTGGTTCATGAGCAGGCCCTTGCCGATACGACACGCTTTGGTCAGGGTATGGCGGACGGGCCGCTGCCGTTTCACCGACGTCAAGGTCAACGAGCATCCGATGGTGGAGGGCCGTATTGGTCGCGTTTCCGGTGATCTGGAGCACCAGGACAGCCCTGATCTTGAGCATTGGCTGGACAAACAAAACAAGTACACGACGGCCGAGGCGGTTTCCGCCTACCAAGGGCAACGGCTTGCAGCCACGCCGCGCTTGTTCGGCAATGCATTGCAGCGGCGGATGTGGATCAAGAAAAACTACATGAAATTCCCGTTCCGCTATCTGGCGATGTTCCTGTACCACTATCTGGTGATGGGTGCTTGGCGCGCCGGCTGGGTGGGCTATGCATGGTCGCGCCTGCGCTGCGATGTCTATCGCCTGTGGGAGTACAAGTTGCGCGAGATACGGATCACCGGGCGGTTGCCGCTGAAGCGCCCTGCCGGCCCCGGCAAACCCGACCCACGGGTGCCTCAGTATTGAGGTTGCGCGCATGGTCCGCCCATTTTGCTCATTACATTTTGGCTCTGTTAGCGTTGCGTGTTGGTATCTCAACGGGCGCAAGAAAAAGGGCCTGATTCCAGGCCCTTTTCAAATCAAATAGTTAGATCGGAATATTCTACTTTCTAGGGCGTTTTTTGGCCTTCTTCGCAGTGGGCTTTCGCAGTCCAGCCAACCAGGTTTCCATCAAGGCGTCGGCGTCCTCACGGATCTTGTCGACGAGCACGCCTCGCTTGGTCGCGTCTGCTTCCTTGTGGGCGGCCTCGACCTCTTTGGCAAGGTCAACATGGTCATGATTGGACGGGTCAAACTTCGGCAACCTCATGTGCTTGAAGATGTCGCCAACCTGGATGGCAACATTGTGGCTCTCGACGAACTCGGCCACCGTCGTCGAGTTCAGAATACCGCACAGGTAGTGGGCTTCTGCCTTGTTGTCCATGGCCACAAAGAAGATCTTGTGATCCGGAACATACGGGCGTTTTCCAATCAATGGAACATCGGCACTACCCGCCACCGCCGCGCTGAACTTCCCGGACATTTCCGCCCAAATGACCTTCCACCTCTTGAAGGTGAAGTCGCCGACATTGTAGATGGCGTAGTAAGGTGCCCCCATTGCCAACATGCGGCCCCGGTAAGTGGAGCGCTGTTCCAGTAGTTCGTTGCCCTTCTTGTTGAAGTGATCGAGATAACCCTTCGTCTTCTTCAACGACTGATATTCCTGCTTCGCCTTCTCAAAGTCTGCCTTCTTGATCCCCTTGTTGGGAACGATCGCAAACAGTTCATTTGCAGGCTTCAAGTAGCAAGGTTGGAAATCGGCGGCACCCTTGATCAGTGGGTGGAGCCAATCTGGTTCGATCCAGGCCTTGCGATTTGGGCCAATATCTGTCCTACCGGCTTCTTTCCTGGATTCGATCTGGACAAGCCTGTCGTTCTTGTTCTCGTCATGGATCTTGACGAAATAGATACCGTTGAGATCAACAGTGATGCCTTTGCGGCCCTCAACCCAAGGGGTTTCTTCCACCTCGGCCATGGGCTGCAAAATGGCAAACCGTCCAGCAGGCAAGATGGCCCACGGCGAGCCACCACCAGAAATCGGATCGGCGGCCATGTCGGTGCGGACCGTGAGGCCCTTTACCTCGTCGAGTGTCGACGCGGGGTTGATCGACCGGCTTTCCCTCTTCTTGCGCCCCTGCGTGTCAACTTCGTCCTTTTCCTTGGCGTCCCAAACACAATACGGAACGGGATACTTCGGCGCTTGCTTGGTCTTCTCAAACACGGCCACCGCCGTCTTGTTGGCCGCGTCCGGGAAAGGTTTCAGGGCCTTCAAGTCGTCAACACTGATAGGCACGAGATTGCCTGTCTCATTGATCCGGAAGTTGCGGAACCCAGCCGACGATGGGTTCTGGAACACAGCCTGGGTGATAACGAACGCCAACTTGCCGCCATCCTTCAACCACTTGTCGCCCGTGGTGTAGGTGATCATGGCGGAGATATCCAGCTCGTTGCCGCCGTGATGTTTGGTCTTGGAAAAGATGTCATAGCCTTCACAAACCGACTTGACGCGGTTGCGGTAGGCCTCCGGAAGGCTGGACCAGCGCACCCATGGCGGGTTGCCGACAATGGCGTCGAACTTCCCAGCAGTGGCAGACCAAAAGAAGTTGCGAACGATCCGGAACCAAATGCCATTCCAGTTCTTGCGATGGAGGTTGAGCACCTGATCATAGGTTTCGTGTAGTGGCAGCGCCCATTCCTTTCCTTCTTCTTCCGAGACAAGCCACGAGGACAGTAACAGCCCTTGGACGGTGTGGAACTCCTGGTCTTGCTCCACTTGATCCCCCATCAGTTCGAGCACTTTGTCCAATCTCTCGCGATTGAACGCCAACGCCGATGGGAGTTTGATCTTCAAGTTGGCTTCGCTACTTCCGATCTCGTATGGCACTACCTTCTGGCCGTCGACCGGATCGGGCGCGGGTGAATAGATGGCGTCAGCGAGCAACACGGGGATTTCAACCGTGGTGCCTGGTGCTTGCTTGAGGAGGTCCGCAATCTCCATCAGGAAGTTGACGCGCGCGGTTTGGACCGCCAGCGGGTTGAGGTCGAACCCCCACACTTCGCTGCAAAGCGCCTCAATCGTAGGCACCACACCCAGCCCCTTCTTCTTGGCTTCGGCCTTCTTGCGTCTCAACACGGAAATCAGGAAGGCGCCGGATCCGCAAGTGGGGTCGAGATAGCGCTTGCCGAGCCAGTCGCCGTCTTCGACTTGATCAACAGTGAAGTCAACCAGCCAGTCGGGGGTATAGAACTCGCCCAGGCTCTTGCGTAGGGTTTCGGGCACTAGGTCCTGGTAGAAGTCGCGCAGCGTGTCGCGCTGGCGATCCAGATGATCGGTGCGATACAGGGACAACTTGCCCAGCAGCGCCTTCAACGACTGAACCAAGTCCGCTTGAAAGCGCTTGTCCTTGCCCGCTTCCAGATACCAACTGAAGATCGCTTCTTCGACGAACCCATTGATGTTTGACGCACTGAAAAGTTGACCGCCTTCGACGTCCGCTTCGAGTTTCTGGAGCAACTTGTCTGGCGTGAGTAGGGCACACATTGCTTCAGCGGGGGCTTTCTCCGCAGCAAGGTTGTGCGCCGAGACGATCTCCGCAGCCAACAACTTGATCAATAGCGAGTTGTAGGAGTGGATGACGAACAGACGCCCCGACAAACTCTGCTCTTTCGGTCCCTTCCAAGTAAATTTCAACGCCTGGTTGATGGCTTCCTTTTGATCTGTGGTCAGGTCTGCGACCTGCCCATAGAGGCTCTTCCATTCCTCGTAAAGCATCTTGATCTTTGAGCGCTTGGAGTTTTTCAGAGCCACCGAAAGTGCGTCAGCAAACACCTGCATGACATCGGTTGCCACGGGCGATCCATGGCCGAAGTCCCGGATGAGGTTCGCGGATTCGACTGCTGGGCGAATGCTGTCCAGGCAAGCGTCAACGACCAGGCTAAAGGACTGGATCGAGAACGGCAGGAGGTGGCCGGCGTGAATGGCACCGTCCCGCACCTGGGTAAAGCAGATGTGTTCACCGTCGATGGCAATGCCGATGAAGTCGGCCTCGGGAAGTCCCTGCTGATCGGCCAACTTCGTGATGTAGGGCAACAAGCGTTTGTCGGTTGCCTCGATGAACTTGGCGCTCTTGTCGCTGCCCTTGAACAGCCCTGGGCCTTTGAACTCGATGACAACATTGTTGTAGCTGCTGTCGCGCTTCTGCCGTTCGGCGTCAAAATCAAGGCCGGTGGCCTGTTCCAGGGCGCTAACCCAGGCCAGCCGAACTTCTTCTTCCCCATGCCAAGGCTTTCTCCGCTTGCGGTCGATGTTCTTGAAGGCCTTCAAGACAGCCGCCGGATCGGCTACGGGTGCGGCAACAGGTTTTCCAGCCATGGGGGGCTTCTCGGTAGTGAACTCTCCTTTTTCTACCGGAAATCTGGCCAGTGTCAATGGCCAGGACTAATCCCCTAGCGCCCCGGTGAGGAACTTGCGAGGCGTCGGGCGGTTTTTCGGCACATCTAGGTAGCGGTGCCAGCCCAGGTAGTTCGGCAGGTTCTTCGTGGCCACGCCCCGGAACCGGAACATCCAGCCCTTCAATCGGCTGTCGTAAGCGTTGACATTTTGGATGTGGTAGACCTCGCCCTTACGCTTCTTCTTGGGGTTGGCGGGCACGCAGCGCAGTTCAATCTCCATGGCCTTGGCAAGCGTGCGGTAAGCGCTGGCGTTGTCGGAACACAACACGACATCCATAGCGAGCGCAGGCACCAGCGCCTTGCCAATGTCCTTGGCCGTGCGCGAGGGCAGCACTTTGGTCAGGGTCTTGCCGGTGGAGCGGTCGCGAGCGACCAGCACGGGGATTTGCTCACGCGACAGGCCTCGCTGGCTGGCCGGTTCGCCACGGTGCTTGGCCGGACGGGGCATGCCCTTCTTGCGGCCCTTGAAACTTTCCTTAAAGAAAGTTTCGTCGGCTTCCACGATCCCGGACAACTCGGTGGGATGCATTTGGCTCATGGCTTCCAGGAACCGATGACGCCAGCGGAAGGCGGTGGGAACACTTACACCCAAGGCCTTGGCCGTCTTCCGCACCGTCATGCCTGCCACCATGTATTTCGCGTTAGCAATGTGCTTCTCGCCATGGCGCAGACCCGCCAGCGGTGTGCCGGTGATGGGGGAGAACGTCTTGGCGCAGTCGTGGCAACGAAAGCGCTGGTTGCCCTTGTAGCGTCCCCACTTCTGGAAGGAGACGCTACCGCAGTGCGGACAGCCCTTGATGTTTTCCGCACGCTTCTGGAGGACGACGGAGCCTTCGACTTGGCTTTCCCGCGCCTTCAACGCCTGCTTCAACTTCGAGCACTCTTCCGCCGTCAGGTTGCCAATGGCCGGAAGGATCTTTTCGACCCGAGATTTCTTCGGCATTTGCCTTTCCCCAGCCCGCAAAAAGGGCAGGTTGAAAGTCTATCAAGTCGGGTCATAACCAACACTGAACGCTAACAGAGCCTACATTTTTCGGCGGCGCTTAACTGGTGATCCGCTCCCACGGCGATGTCAAAGTCGCTTTCGTGAGGGCGTGCCGGTTGCCGCCGAGTCGAAAATCAGCACCGGGTGGATGCCGAGGTGTCTTCGCAGGACTCCCCGCAATCGTGAAGTTGAAGGGAGCATGTCGGTGGACTGCTGGCGCGTCGAAGAAAACATGCCGTGACAATGGTCAAACGACGTGCCTATGGCGGGTCGCGTAAGATATGGGCATCTTCGCGCGCGCGATGCCTAGGCTCGCCGGAAGATCATCTTATCCTGGAGCCCCGAATGCTGAATCTGTTGACGTTCGTCCTGAGGCACCCGTTGAATGCCAATGGCAAGATTGCAGCGCTCGGTCGTGTGTTGCGGTGGCAGGTGGCTTCGCGACTCATGGCTGGCCCGATCGCCTTCCCCTTCGTGGAGGATACGTTCCTTTTCGCGTCGCTCGGAATGACGGGTGCCACGGGTAATTGGTACTGTGGCCTGCATGAACATGAGGAAATGGGGTTCATGCTGCACTTCCTCAGGTCGGACGATGCGTTCCTTGATGTGGGGGCCAATGTCGGCAGCTATTCTATCCTCGCAGCAGGCGCCGTCGGTGCGCGCGTTGTGTCGGTGGAGCCGATCCCCATGACATTTCGCCGACTCGAGCGCAACGTCCTCCTGAATGGATTGAGTGAGCGCATTCGCATGAATTGCGTCGGTCTCTCGAGCGAAAACTCGGAGCTCCTCTTCACGGCAAACTTGGACACAGTCAATCACGTGATGACGGAAGACGAAGTTTCGGGGGGGGGGGGTAATCCGTGTGCCGGTCGTTCGGATGGACGACTTGCTGGCAGACTCCGAGGTTCCGGTACTCATCAAGATCGATGTTGAGGGTCATGAAGGTGCCGTCCTGCACGGTGCACAGAGGACGCTTGCCGACCGGCGCGTCGCTGCGGTGCTCATGGAAGTCAACGGTAGCGGTATGCGCTACGGAGTCAGCGATGATGCCCTGCTTTCCATGATGTGCGACCATGGGTTCAAGGCGTTTTCCTACGATCCCCTTGCGCGCGAGTTACGTGAGTGGGAATCGGTAAAGGGCAATGCGATATTTGTGCGTGATATGAGCGTAGTGAATGATCGGCTGAAATCGGCGAAATCCTATCGCCTTGTGAATGGTTCGATTTGAATCCTACTGAAACCATCCTGTGGGGAAATTGATGTTCAAGGGAAGTACGCTGCTCATCACCGGCGGCACCGGTTCCTTCGGCAATGCCGTGCTGCGCCGTTTTTTGCAAACTGGCGTTGAGGAGATCCGCATCCTCAGCCGCGACGAGAAGAAGCAGGACGACCTGCGCAAGCGTTATGCCTCGGACAAGCTGAAGTTCTACATCGGCGACGTGCGCGACCCGGCCAGCGTGGTCGGCGCGATGCGCGGGGCGGACTACGTGTTCCACGCCGCTGCGCTCAAGCAGGTGCCGTCGTGCGAGTTCCACCCGATGGAGGCGGTCAAGACCAACGTGCTGGGCACCGAGAACGCCACCGAGGCAGCGGTGCAGTGCGGGGTCAAGCGCATGATCTGCCTGAGCACCGACAAGGCGGTGTATCCGATCAACGCGATGGGCATTTCCAAGGCGATGATGGAGAAGGTGTTCGTGGCCAAGTCGCGCAACGTCGATCCGGCGAAGACCACGATCTGCGGCACCCGCTACGGCAACGTGATGGCCTCGCGCGGGTCGGTGATCCCGCTGTTCGTCAATCAGATCAACGCCGGCCAGCCGATCACCATCACCGATGCGGACATGACCCGCTTCATGATGACGCTGGATGATGCGGTGGACCTGGTGCTGTATGCCTTCGAGCACGGCGCCAGCGGCGACATCTTCGTGCAGAAGGCGCCGGCGGCGACCATCGAGACGCTGGCGCGCGCGTTGACCGGCCTGCTCGGCAAGCCCGATCACCCGATCCACGTCATCGGCACGCGGCATGGCGAGAAGAAGCACGAAACCCTGCTAAGCCGCGAGGAAATGGCCCATGCCGAAGACCTGCCCGGCTATTTCCGCATCCGCCCCGACTTGCGCGACCTGAACTACGGCAAGTTCGTCGAGCAGGGCGAGCAGCAGATCAGCGAGGCGCACGATTACACCTCGGCCAATACCGAGCGCCTGGACGTGCAGGGCATGCAGCAGTTGCTGCTGAAGCTGGATTTCATCCGTGATCTGGTCGCGGGCCGCCCTGCCGTGCCGGTGGATTGACGTGAAGGTCCTGCTGACCGGCGCCGATGGCTTCATCGGCAAGAATCTGCGCGTGGCGCTGGCCGAACGCGAAGGCGTCGAGGTGTTGCCGATCGTGCGCGCCAGCAGTCCGGACGACCTGGCCGCCGCCGTTGCCAACGCCGATGCCGTCATCCACCTGGCCGGCGTGAACCGCCCGCAGGACGCGGCGGAATTCGCCGCGGGCAATGCGGATTTCACTGCCGCGCTGTGCGAGGCGCTGCGGGAAACCGGTCGCGCCGTTCCGGTGGCCTTTGCGTCGTCGATCCAGGCCGAACGCGACAACCCCTACGGCAGCAGCAAGCGCGCCGCCGAGGATCACCTGCGCCGTTACGGCGAGGCCAGCGGTGCGGCGGTCGCGTTGTATCGGCTGGCCAATGTCTTCGGCAAGTGGAGCCGTCCGGACTACAACTCAGCGGTGGCGACCTTCTGCCACAACATTGCACGCGGCTTGCCGGTGCGGATCGACGATCCTGCCGCGCAGGTGCGGCTGGTCTATATCGACGACGTGGTCGCGGAATTGCTGCGTTTCCTCGCAGCGCCCGGCGCCGGCGTGCGCCTGGCCGAGGCTGCGCCGGTGCACACGACCACGGTCGGCGAACTGGCGCGGCAAATCGAGGCCTTCGGCGCGGTGCGCAGCACGCTGGTCACCGAGCGCGTGGGCACGGGCCTGGTGCGTGCGCTGTACGCGACCTACGTCAGTTTTTTGCCGCCAGAGGCCTTCAGCTACGGCGTGCCGAAATACGGCGACGCGCGCGGCGTGTTCGTGGAAATGTTGAAAACGCCCGATTGCGGCCAGTTTTCCTTCTTCACCGCACATCCGGGCATCACCCGTGGCGGCCACTACCATCACACCAAGACCGAGAAGTTCCTGGTCATCAAGGGCACGGCGCGCTACCGCTTCCGCCACCTGCTCACCGACGAGACCTTCGAGGTCGAAAGCCGGGGCGAGGAGCCGTTGGTCGTGGAAACCATTCCCGGCTGGGCCCACGACATCACCAACATCGGCGACGACGAACTGGTGGTGATGCTGTGGGCCAACGAGATCTTCGACCGGCAGAAGCCCGATACCGTGGCAAGCAAGGTGTGAGCATGCGCAAACTTAAAGTCGCCACCATCGTCGGCACCCGGCCGGAGATCATCCGCTTGTCGCGGGTGCTGGCCGCGCTGGATCGGCACTGCGAGCACGTGCTGGTCCACACCGGGCAGAACTACGACTACGAACTCAACGAAATCTTCTTCGAGGACCTGGGCATCCGCCGCCCGGATCATTTCCTGGAGGCGGCAGGCAGCACCGGCGCGGAAACCATCGGCAAGGTCATCATTGCCGTGGACGAAGTGCTGGCCCGCGTGCAGCCGGACGCGGTGCTGGTGTTGGGCGACACCAACAGTTGCCTGTCGGTGATCCCGGCCAAGCGGCGCAAGATCCCCACCTTCCACATGGAGGCCGGCAACCGCTGCTTCGACATGCGAGTGCCGGAGGAGATCAACCGCCGCATCGTTGACCACACCGCCGACATCAACCTGACCTACAGCGATATCGCCCGCGAATACCTGTTGGCCGAGGGCCTGCCGCCGGATCGGGTGATCAAGACCGGCAGCCCGATGTGCGAGGTGCTGGCGCATTACGCGCCGAAGATCGCCGCCTCCGATGTGCTGCAACGGCTTGGATTGCGGCCCGGCCGCTATTTCGTGGTCAGCGCGCACCGCGAGGAGAACATAGATTCGGAAAAGAATTTCGCCGGGCTGGTGCAAACGCTTGATGCCGTGGCGGCTGCTCATGACTTGCCGGTGGTGGTCTCTACCCACCCGCGCACGCGCAAGCGCATCGACGCGATGGGCATTGCGCTGGATCCGCGCGTGCAACTGCTCAAGCCGTTGGGCTTCAGCGACTACGTGCGTTTGCAGAAGGACGCCAAGGCGGTGCTGTCCGACAGCGGCACCATCAACGAGGAGGCTTCCGTCCTGAACTTCCGCGCGCTCAACCTGCGCGATGCGCACGAGCGGCCGGAAGGCATGGAGGAGGCCGCCGTGATGATGACTGGCATGAACACCGAGAGGGTGATGCAGGCGCTGGCCATCCTTGAAACCCAGCCGACCGGCGATGAGCGCCTGCTGCGCCAGGTGACCGACTATTCCATGCCCAACGTGTCCGACAAGGTGGTGCGGATCCTGCACAGCTATACCGACTACGTGAAGCGGGTGGTCTGGAAGCAGTACTGATGCGCTTGCTGGTCATCCTCGATACCTACGTGCCCGAGCGGATTTCGGGTGCATTGCAGATGCACGACCTGGTGCGCGAAATGCTGCGCCAGGGGCATGCGCCGACCGTGGTGGTGTCGGCGCCGGAACTGGATGCACCCTGGCGCATCGAGCGGGTCGATGGTGTCGAAGTGCTGCGGGTACGCACGCTGCGCACCAAGGACATCGGCAAGGCCCGGCGCGCGCTGGCCGAATGGTGGCTGCCTTACGGGCTGCTGCGTGGCTTGCGCCGCAGCCCGCTGGCCGACGTGCGCTGGGAGGGGCTGGTCTGGTATTCGCCCAGCATCTTCCTTGGCCCGATCGTGGCGCGGCTGAAGCGGCGCTGGGGTTGCCGTGGCTACCTGATCCTGCGCGACCTGTTCCCGGACTGGGCGGTGGATGCCGGCGTGCTGCGCAGGAACGGCCTGGCCTACCGGCTGTTCAAGCGCGTCGAACGCGGGCAATACGCCGTTGCCGACGTGATCGGCGTGCAAACCCCAGCCAACGCGCCGCTGGTGCGCAGGGACAGCCCGCCGGGCGCGCGGATCGAGGTGCTGAACAATTGGCTGGCGGTGCCGGCAGCAGGTGACCCGGCGGACGATCCGGCGCAGGGTTTCCTGGACGGGCGCACGGTGTTCGCCTACACCGGCAACATGGGGCCGGCGCAGGGGATGGACTGCCTGATCACGCTGGCCGAACGCATGCAGGATCGCCCCGAAGCGGCGTTCCTGTTCGTCGGTCGCGGTGCCGACGTGCCGCGCCTGCGCGCACTGGCTGCCGACAAGGGCTTGCGCAACGTGCTGTTCCTGGACGAGATCGAGGCGCAGCGTATCCCTAGCCTGCTGGCGCGCTGCCACGTCGGGCTGATCGCGCTGGATCCGCGCCACACCACCCACAACATCCCCGGCAAGCTGCTGACCTACCTGCACGCCGGCTTGCCGGTACTGGCGCGGATCAACCCCGGCAACGATCTGGAAGCCCTGATTCGCGACGAGGGCATCGGCCAGGTGGTGGCCGGCGACGACGATGCGCGCCTGCTGGCGATGGCGGCCGCGCTGCTGGACGATCCGGCGATGCGTGCCTGGATGGCCGATCGCGGGCGGGCGCTGGCGCGCCGCCTGTTTTCGCCGACGGTGGCGGTGGAGCAGGTCGTGGCCGGCTTGTCGCCCAAGCGGGGTGCCTGACGCATGCAGGCCGCGCCGGTATCCGCCGTGGATGTGCGGGCCTGGCTGGCCGCCGTACTGCGTGCGTCGGACGGCTCGGTGTTACCCGCGCCGGCAGCACCGCCCGCGCAAGTGCTGGCCATTGCCGAACGCGAAGGCGTCACCGCGCTGGTGCACGAGCGCCTGCGCGAGCAGCCCGACGCTGGCGCACTGCACGCGGCCTTCGCCGAGGCGACGCGCCGGCAGGCGATGTGGTCGCTGTGGTTGCGCGCCGAGACCGCACGCCTGTTGGCGGCGTTGCAGGCGGCCGGATTGCGCACGCTGGTGCTGAAGGGCGTGGCCCTGGCCGGGTGGCTGTATCCGGCCGCGCACCTGCGTGCCTGTGGCGATCTGGATCTGCTGTTCGCCTCCCGCGCCGACGCGCAGCGTGCGATGGAGGTGCTGGATGGCTTTGGCTATCCGTGCGGCTATGCGCAGGGCGGGCATGCCTATGAGCAGGTCAGGAAGCCGGCGGCGGATGCGGCCCAGGCGTTGGAAGTGGACGTGCACTGGCGCTTGCTGAATGCGCCGGTGTTTGCCGATGCGCTGGATTTCGAGGCGTTGTGGTCGGCCGCCATCTCGATCCCGGCGCTGGGCCCGCACGCGCGCGGGCTGGGGCCGGTGCACGCGCTGCTGCATGCGGCGATGAACCGCGCGGTGAATCTTTATACCGACGTCGGCGACCTGTTGAAGTGCCTGTACGACATCCATCTGCTGGCCGCGCGCTTCGACGATGCGGCATGGGCTGCGGTGGTGCAGGCAGCGTCACAGCGGCAATTGTGCGGCGTGGTGCAGGCCGCGCTGGCGGCGGCGCAGGCGCAACTGGGCACGACGGTTCCCGGCGAAGTTATGGCGGCGCTGGCGCAGCGGATCACGGCCGAACCGCTGGATCCGCAGCGGCTGGGTGACTGGTCGTACATGCAGCGTCGCAGCGTGGACATGCTGCCCTTCGGGCAACGCTTGCGCTGGATGCTGGGCCGGCTCGTGCCCACAGCCGGCTACCTGCGGGCGCGCCATGGGGCCGATGCCTCCGTGCCCGTGCTGCTGCTGCGCCACTGGTGGCGTTTCGTGTTGCGGTTGTCGGGCCGGCATTCGGGGCCGGGTTCGGCATGACGAAGCGCAAGTCGGCATCCCGGAAGTGGTGGCTGGCCCTGCTGGCGGCTTCGATGGCCGTCCTGGTGGTGGCGATGCTGCTGCCGGGCCCGACGCTGGAGTGGTTCTACTCGCCCAGCCATGCCCTCGGGCGTTTGCTCGGCCGGCTGGAGCAGACCGCGTTCCCGTTCAGCCGCTGGTTCCACATGCTGATGTTCGCGTGGCTGGCGGCCTGCCTGTGGGGAGTGTTCCCGCGCCTGCGTGGCTGGCAGGTCGCCGGCGTGCTGCTGGCGTTGGCCGTGATGGGGGAATTGGCGCAGATCCCGGTGCCCGGCAGGAACCCGGCTTGGGAGGATCTGGCAGATGATCTGCTGGGGATCGTGGTCGGGGTGCTGCTGGCAGCTGCGCTGCGGGGATGGGCTGGCCGGACAAGGCGGCCTGCTTCCTGAACCGGCGGGCTTGTCCCGCCGGATGAATCCAGCTGGTTACGGCCTTTGTGCCGTCTCGCAACGCGGATCGGCGGGCGGGGTCAGGAAACAGCCGGGATTTACTTCTACTGTCCAACTATTGGCGTTGCTGGCCGTCAGTTCCCACAACGAACCGAAGCAGGTCAGGCTCGGGGCCTGCCATGCCGGTTTCAAGGCGGTCTTGGGGCATGTGACCTGCTTCGAAGAACTCGTGGACGATTCCATGACGTCGATTCCAGACAAGTGGGGGCGGCGCATCACGGGGCCGCAGGATTGGTGCAAGTGCCAAGGCAAACTTGCTGCACAGCTTATCGCCATCATGGCCCTCTGTCCAACCACTGCGCCAGCCACATGGCATTGAGTAGGGGGGCGGCCGGCTGCACCGGGGCGGCACCGAAGGCGGCCAGCTTCTCCTTGTCCAGATAGTCGGCCAGTCGCGGGTGGGTGGCCAGATCCTGTGGCGACGGCAGTGGGCGGCCTTCCAGTAGGTGCAGAGTCAGCCGGCCGCCCAGGTGCTGCTTGTCGCCGCGCAGCCGGACGGATTCGGGCATGCGCTGCCGCATCACGGCGCGCAGCGCATGTTTGCTCCAGCCGTCGCGCAGGCGCAGAGCGTCCGGCAGATGGATGCACAGTTCCAGCAATTGGCGCTCGGCGAACGGTGCGAGCTTGGCCACGCCATGTCGCGCCGCCACCCGGTGGTAACGCTCGGCGGCGATCAGCGGAAATGTGTGCAGCAGGGCTTCGGCGTATTCACGCACGGGGTCGTGCGCGGCGGTTGCGGTGCGCAGCGCACCGAGCTGGCGGCGGCGTCCTTCCAGGTCGATGCGTCGTGCGAACGCCGGCAGGATGGCGCTCCGATCGTTCAACTGGGTCTGGTAGTACCGACGCGCGCGCCACGGCGCGAGGCCGGCGCGGAGCAGGTCCGGCACCAGTGCCGCGCGCAACGCCAGCCGCAGGTAGTCCCAGGGCCGCCAGCCGGAGCGGGACAACCCTTGCGCGTTGCGCCAGGCGGCCCGCCAGTGGCCGCTGCGCAGTTGCCGGCGCATGACGTTGCCGAACAGGAAGACGATGTCGCCATCGGCACCATCGATCAGTGCGCCCACGCCCGCTTTCGCGGCGGCGGCGTATTGGGCGTCGATCAGGGTCATGTTGGCGTCGAAAGGTTCGTCGTATTCGTCCAGGAAGCGTTCCAGTTCCGGCCGCAGGCTGCCCAGGTCGGCAATGTCGATCAGCGTGGGGTTGAAGATCGGCATCGCGGCAGCGGTGCGGATGGCCTGTGTCTCCAGACAATCCCGGCGGTTGCTGTCGATGACGGAGAACGTCGGCAGCGGCGGCTTGCCGGCGGCGTGCAACTGATCGCCGGCGACGATCGCCAAGCTGGTGGAATCCAGCCCACCGCTGAGCATGCTGCCGGCGCGCAGCGGCCCGGCCAGGCGTTGCGCTACGGCACGTTCCATCGCGGCGGTCAGGGCTTCGAGCCACTCACCGTCGGTTTTTGGCAGTGGCCCGGCGCGGTGCGGCTCCAGCGTCCAGTACTGGCGCAGCTGCTCGCCTCGGGCATCCACGAGACGGACATGCCGGGGCGGGTGGCGCTCCACCGCCTGATAAAAGGTGGAGGTGAAATCCACGCCTTCCAGTGCGCCGCTGGCGCATTCCAGCAGGTAGTCGCCGATGCGGGCCTCGTTGAGGTCACGCGGTACGCGCGGATGCGCCAAGACGGCCTGCGAGGTGCTGCCGAACACCAGCAGCTTGCCCGGCACGTGGTGCAGGTACAGCGGCCTTTCGCCCATGCGGTCGCGGGCCAGGAACAGGCGCTGCCGGCGAGGGTCGTGGACGGCGAAGGCGAAGTCGCCGTCTATGCGATCCACGCAATCCTCGCCCCAGCGCAGCCAAGCGTGGAGGAGGATCGCTGCCGCGTGATCGGTGCTGGCGTCGGGAGCGTCCGGCGGCGCGGGGAAGTCCAGTGCGGCGCGCAATTCCGCCGGGTTGTCCAGGCGGGCGTCCGCCACCACCACACAGCCGGTTTCCCGGTGCCGGGCAATGCATTGCGGCGGGGTCAGGCCGGGTTGTGGCGACCACCAGGCACTGCCGAAGGCGAGGGCGTCGTCCCGCCACGCCTCCAGGTGTGGGGCATCGCAGCGGATGTGCGCAGTGCGCATCCGTTCGAGGACGTGGGCAGGCACGGGAGCGCCGTCCAGCGCCCAGTAGCCGCAGATGGACTTCATCGCTGCTCCCTTGCAGGCGGTGCATCGGTTGCGCGGGCATCGTCGGGGGCCGGCAGCGCGGCGAAGTGGCGCGTCAGTTCGGCGATCAACCGCTCCGCCTGGGCGAAGTCGCGCGGATAGCGCAGTGCGAAGGCGGGCAGTCGCCGTGCGGTCTCGGCCGCTTGTTGCATGAAGCTGGCGTGGCTGCGGCGCGAGCGCAGGTCCAGGCGGAATCCGTGCGTGATCAGGGCCATGCAGGTGGCGGGGTCGGAAACAGGCTCGATGGAAATATCCGTTGCCGGCTGCGCCGGGTCGTTGAGCAGGTAGAGGGCGCGCACCGGAAAGGGGTCTTCCGGGTGGGTGGCGTGGGCTTCCAGGCGGATGCGCTGCTTGCGGGTGTAGTGGGCCACCGGGGACTGCGCCGGCGTCTGTTCGAAGGTCTGTTCCACGCTGTCGTCGAACAGGCGCAGGCCGGGGTAGGTAGGCATGGCCAGCACCTGGTCGCCGCGCACGGCAAGCTGCATGCAGTCGTCCGACAGCGGTGCATGCCCGTGCCGGCGCAGTAGGCTGGTCAGGGTGGATTTGCCCCAGCCGCTCTGCCCGAGGAACAGCACGCAGCCGCTGCCCAGCGTCACGCAGCCGGCATGGACGACCAGTTCGCCCAGCTCGGCCAGCAGGCAGGGCAGGGCCAGGTCGATCAGCAGGTGCTCGATGGCCGCGGCATCGGTGCCGGGCAGGCGCGTGATGGCGATGCTGCCGTGGGCGGGATCCAGCCGCAGCTCGCACAGGCCGGAGAATTGCAGCAGGTAGGTGCGTGATGCCTCACTGCGCCCGTTCGTGGGTTCGCCCGGTGCCAAGCGCAGCAGGGTGTCGCCGTGCCGGTTCTGCCACTGGTGCCATGATTGGTCTGGTTCGGCCAGGCATTCGACCGTCGTTGGCGCGGAGATGTGCAGGCTGGCAGTGGCTGTCGCCGGGGCCGGTCGCAGGCTGGGCAGGGGGAAGGCACAGGCGAGGATCTTGTCGCCGAAGTGGTAGCGGTGCATCGGCGGGCTCATGGCATCGCGGCCCCGAACGGCAGGTATCCCTCGTCGCCCGGTAGCAGGCGGATACCGTCCAGTTCGATCCAGGCATGGGCTTCGAACCCGGTCCCGGCCTGTTGCCGGGGTACCCCGAATTGCAGCGCCGGTTGCAGGCCGCGCCGCCGTAGCCAGCCGTACAGCAGCAGCGAGCGCCGCAGGCAGGTCTGCTCGCCCATCGCGTTGCGGCCGGCGCTGGCGGCCAGCCGTGCGAGGGACTGGGCGTCGGTCAGTTCGGCGGTGGTGGCCGCGCGGGTGGACGTTTGCGTCGAGGCGCGTTCGATCATCCGTCGGGTGCGCTGGTAGCCGAACAGTGCCAGGCCCGCGTGCACGCACCAGAGCCCGAGCACACAACCGCCCAGCCGCAGGCGGTCGTGCGCGTCCAGTTCGCGCCAGCGCTGGAGTACGCGACCCATCTCTAGCCGGCCTTGACCAGGCCTGCTTCTAGCAGGGATCCGGCCAGCGTCAGCAGGTCGGCTTCGATGCGGGATGGTTCGGCATCGAATTCACTGCACAGGACGACATGCACCTGCTCCAGGGCAGGGGCATCGGCCAGCAGTTCCCAGATCCGGGTGCCGACCGGATCCAGACCGAAGTACTTTTCGCTGGCCAGGTCCAGCAGCACCGCTTCGCCGCCGACTTCCTGCATCAGGACGTCGTCCGAGCGGGTCACGCGGTCGGACAGGGTGACTTGGAAGGGGGTTGCGGTCATGCTTGCGGGGTTTGTGGATTTCCAGCGGGGCAGGTTAGGCGATGGGCCATGGCGGGTAAAGCAAAGCAGGCCGAAGGCGGTGCGCAACCGTTGCGGGCCATGCTGGTGGCCTTGGTGCGCCCGCACCTGCCGGCGCTGCTGCTGGCGCTGGCGCTCTTGAGTGCGCAGAGCGTGGCGGTGCTGTTGCAGCCGTGGCTGGCGGGGGAGCTTTCGACGCGGCTGGTGCACGGGCGGGCGGCGTTCGTGCCGCTGCTGTGGGTGTTGTTCGGGCTGGTCGCGGCGCAGGCGGCGCTGGGCTATTGGCAGGCGGTGCTGTTGCAGCGGGTTTCCGGGGAACTGGTCGCCGATGCCGGCGCGCGCCTGTATGCGCACCTGCAATCGTTGCCGCTGGCCTGGCACAACGAACGCCGCCGCGGCGACGTGCTGGCCCTGCTGCTGGGTGATGTGCGCCGGCTGGCCGGCTACCTGACCGGCATCGTGCTGCCGTTGCTGCCGTTGCTGTTGACCTTCTTCGGCGCGCTGGTGGTGATGCTGCGGATGGCCCCGGTGATCGGGCTGGCGGTGGCGGTGCTGTTGCCGGCGGTGTTCGTGCTGTTGCGGCTGGCCGGGCGAAAGTTGCGACCGTTGGGGCTGGCGGGCGCGCAGGCCTGGGCCGACCAGTCCGCGCAGGCGGATCGCAACCTGTCGATGCTGCCGGTCATCAAGGCTTTCGCCACGGACGCGATGGAGGCGGACAACTACCGCGCGCGGGTAGCGGCGATGCGCGACATCGAACTGCGCCAGCGCAAGCTGGAAGGCGCGATCATGCCGGTGGTGCAGGTGCTGGGCGCCGGGATCGTGCTGTTGCTGCTGGCGCTGGCGGGCGACCGCATCGCCCAGGGCGAGCTGAGCACGTCGCAACTGGTGACCTTGTTCCTCTATGGACTGGTGCTGATCCAGCCGGTGGGCCAGTTGGCCCAGGTCTATGGCGGCACAATGAACGCGCGCGGTGCGTTGCAGCGACTGGGCGATGCCTTCGCCGCCGCACCCGAGCCGGACGCCGGCACGCGCACGCTGGATGGCGCGCGCGGCGAATTGCGGTTCGAAGGCGTGGGTTTTGCGTATCCGGGGCGGCCACCGCTGTTCGAGGGTTTCGACCTGCATGTGCGCGCCGGTGAAACCGTAGCGCTGACGGGCGTCAACGGTGCCGGCAAGAGCACGCTGGCGCACCTGCTGCTGCGGTTCATGGCTCCGGACCGGGGCCGGATCACGGTCGATGGCGTTGACGTGGCCGCCATTTCACTGGCGTCGCTGCGTTCGCGGATCGGGCTGGTGGCGCAGAACGTGCAGTTGTTCAACGCCACGGTGGCCGAGAACATCGCCTATGGGCGCGCCGACGCCGGCTGCGAAGAAATCGAACGCGCCGCGATCGCCGCGCGTGCGCACGATTTCGTCATGCGCTTGCCGGACGGCTACGACACGGTGATCGGCGACCAGGGCGTGAAGCTGTCGGGTGGGCAGAAGCAGCGGATCGCGCTGGCGCGGGCGCTGCTGAAGGATCCGGTGGTGCTGATCCTGGACGAGGCCACCGCGATGTTCGACCCGGAAGGTGAACGTGAATTCATCGCTGCCTGCCACGACGCGCTGGGCCTGCGCACCGTGCTGCTGATCACCCACCGCCCGGCCAGCCTGGCCCTGGCCGACCGCATCGTGCGGATCGAGGCAGGGCGGCCGCTGGAGCGAGGCGACGCTGACGAAGTTGCCTGAACGATGAATGTGTCTTGTTGAGGTCACCGCTTTGCTTGAAACGCTTTCCCGCAGCGTTTAAGGTAATCGAAGGGGTAGTCATGATTGGCCCCGCATATGGGTCGAATGTACGGGAGCATGCAAGAGGCGTGTGCCGGCATCGGTGGTTTTGGAGCCGTGGACGTTTCGGATGCTGGGTCAGGTAATTGAAATCGGTCAGCGCGTGATTGGATCGGTTGCGTTGCCCCCGTTGTTGGCAGGGGTCGCGGCGGCAGGTGTGGCGGCATGGGCGATCATCTGGGTGTTGCAGCCGTTTGCGGCGCGCTTGGGCCTGCTTGACCACCCGCACAGCGAACGCAAGGACCACGAACGGCCGACGCCGGTTACCGGCGGCTTGGGCATGATCTTGGCGCTGACCCTGTTCTTCCTGCTGGCGCCGGTACCGATGTCGCCGTCGCGCTGGTCGTTCCTGCTGGGGTCGCTGGTGTTGATCGTCGTCGGCCTGGTGGATGACGCGCTCGACCTGCGTTGGTGGTGGCGGATCCTGGCCCAGTCCGTCGCGGCGTTGGTGATGGTCTATCTGGGCGACGTGCGCGTGGAGCAACTGGGTAGCGTGTTCGGCATGCGCGACCTGTCGCTGGGGTCGCTGTCGGTGCCGTTCACGGTGTTTGCCACGGTGGGCGTGATCAATGCGGTCAACATGATCGATGGCGTCGATGGCGTTGCCGGGAGTCTGGTGTCGGCTGCGCTGCTGATGCTGGCTGCTGCGGCCTGGTACGCCGGCAACGACTCGCTGATCTACGTGGCGCTGTCGGTGATGGCAGTGGTGCTGGGGTTCTTGGCGCACAACTTCCCGTCGCCGTGGCGGCCCAGGGCGCGGGTGTTCATGGGCAATGCCGGCAGCGGGTTCCTGGGTTTCGTGCTCGCCTGGATCTGCTTCCGCCTGACCCAGAATCCGGGGCATCCGGTCAGCCCGGCGCTGGCGCTGTGGTTGATCCCGGTGCCGGTGATGGATTGCCTGGTGCTGATCGTGCGCCGTTGGCGCGAAGGCCGTTCGCCATTCGATGCCGGTCGCGACCACATCCACCATCTCATGCGCGATGCCGGTTTCAGCCCCGGCGGGTTGGCAATCCTGTTGACCGCCTTCAGTCTGGCAACGGGGCTGGGTGCGGCGGTGGCGCTGCGGCTGGACGTACCCGACCCGGTGTTGCTGGGCGCCTTCCTGGTGGTTTGCGGCGCATGGCTCTGGCTGACTTGCCGGCGCGAGCGGGCCGTGGCCTTCTTCAGCGTGCTGCGGTCCGGTGTTCTTGGCCGGCGCGCGCCGCCAGCCCACACGCCGTAGCAGCGGCGATACCCGCGGGCTGGATCAAAGGCCTTTCAGCGGATATCCAGCGGTGCGAAGCCTTTCACTAACTCGTCAATTGCCTTGACCTGCGCCAGGAACGGTTCCAGCTTGTCCAGCGGCAGGGCGCTGGGACCGTCGCAGCGGGCGTGGTCCGGGTCCGGGTGGGCTTCCAGGAACAGGCCGCCCAGGCCGACCGCCATGCCGGCGCGGGCCAGTTCCAGCACCTGGCGACGGCGGCCGCCGCTGGCTTCGCTGCCGGCGTCGCGGCGTTGCAGGCTGTGGGTCACGTCGAAGATCGCCGGCAGGCCGCCGGTGGCTTCGATCATTTCGCGGAAGCCCAGCATGTCCACGACCAGGTTGTCGTAGCCGAACTGCGCGCCGCGCTCGCACAGGATGATGCGCTCGTTGCCGGCCTCGCGGATCTTCGCGGCGATGTGCTTCATCTGCGCCGGGCTGAGGAATTGCGGCTTCTTGATGTTGATCGCGCGACCGGTGCGGGCCATGGCTTCGACCAGGTCGGTCTGCCGCGCGAGGAAGGCGGGCAGCTGCAGCACATCCACCACTTCGGCCACCGGCGCGGCCTGCGCCGGCTCGTGCACGTCGGTGATCACCGGCACGCCGAATCGCTTTTTCACTTCAGCGAAGATGCGCAGGCCTTCATCCAGGCCGACGCCACGATACGACCTGATCGACGAACGATTGGCCTTGTCGAACGAAGCCTTGAACACGTAAGGAATGCCCAGCTTGCGCGTGACCTTGGCGAAGGCCTCGGCGGCAAACAAGGTGGAATCGAGATCTTCCAGCACGTTGAGCCCGCCGAACAGCACGAACGGTGCATCGTTGGCGACCTTGACGGTATCGGTAATGGAGACGGTGACGGTGGTGGACATGGGATTCCCCGATGGTGGCGTTGTGGTTTTCAGTCTGCCCCGAATAAATCGCGGCTATAAACCTTGTCGGCCACGTTGCGGATGTCGTCGGTGATGCGGTTGGCCACGATCACGTCGGCTTGCTGCTTGAATTCGGCCAGGTCGTTGACCACGCGCGAGCGGAAGAACTCGGGCTCCTTCAGCACCGGCTCGTACACGATCACTTCGATGCCCTTGGCCTTGATCCGCTTCATGATCCCCTGGATGCTGGAGGCGCGGAAGTTGTCCGAGCCGGCCTTCATGATCAGTCGATAGACGCCGACAATCTTCGGGTTGCGGCGCACGATCTCGTCGGCAATGAAATCCTTGCGGGTGGTGTTGGAATCCACGATCGCCTGCATCAGGTTCTGCGGCACGTCGCGATAGTTGGCCAGCAGCTGCTTGGTGTCCTTGGGCAGGCAGTAACCGCCGTAGCCGAAGCTGGGGTTGTTGTAGTGGTTGCCCACCCGTGGATCCAGGCCCACGCCTTCGATGATCTGCCGGGTATCCAGCCCGAGCCGCGCGGCATAGGTGTCCAGTTCGTTGAAGAACGCCACGCGCATGGCCAAGTAGGTGTTGGCGAACAGCTTGATCGCTTCGGCTTCGGTGGATTCGGTGAACAGCACCGGCACGTCCTGCTTGATCGCGCCTTGCTTCAGCAGGTTGGCGAAGGTTTCCGCTCGCGGCGAGCGCTCGCCGACAATGATCCGGCTGGGGTGCAGGTTGTCGTGCAGGGCCTTGCCTTCGCGCAGGAATTCCGGCGAGAAGATCACCTTGTCGGTGCCGTATTGCTTGCGCACTTTTTCGGTGAAGCCCACCGGCACGGTGGATTTGACCACCATCGTCGCGCCGGGGTTGATCGCGGTGACGTCGCGGATCACCGATTCCACCGAGCCGGTGTTGAAGTAGTTGGTGTTGGGGTCGTAGTCGGTCGGCGTGGCGATGATGACGAATTCGGCGCCTTGGTAGGCGTCGTGCTTGTCCAGCGTGGCGCGGAAATCCAGCGACTTTTCGGCCAGGTATTGCTGGATTTCGCGGTCTTCGATGGGGGACTTGCGCTGGTTCAGCAGCTCGACCTTCTCGGCGCTGATGTCCAGCGCCACCACCTGGTTGTGCTGGGCCAGCAGGATGGCGTTGGAAAGGCCAACGTAGCCGGTGCCGGCGATGGCGATTTTCATGGGGAAGCTTCTCTGTCACGCGGGGCGTGGCCGGCATTATCCGGGTAGCGGCACGATTTGATAACCATGACGTGAACGCCGGTGCTGCGACGTGCCCGAGCGGCGGCTGGTAACCTAACCACATGAGCTACGAAAGATACGACGCCGCACCGCCCAAGCCGCTGCCGTCCCGGCGCGTGCAGGCGCAGCACTACTGGAAGTTGATGCGTGGCGACCGCCCGATCGGCGTGTTGCTGCTGTTGTGGCCGACGTGGTGGGCGCTGTGGCTGGCGGCCGGTGGCTTGCCACCGCTGTGGACGCTATTCGTGTTCACCGCCGGCGTGTGGCTGACGCGCTCGGCCGGTTGCGTCATCAACGACTACGCCGACCGCTGGCTGGACCCGCAGGTGGAACGCACCAAGGCGCGGCCATTGGCCACCGGTGCCTTGTCCGGCAAGCAGGCGCTGGGTTTGTTCGCGGTATTGATGCTGGTGGCTTTCGCGCTGGTGCTGACGATGAACCGGCTGACGGTGTGGCTGAGCTTTGCCGGCTTGTTCCTGGCCGCCACCTATCCGTATCTGAAGCGCTACACCTACCTGCCGCAGGTGTATCTGGGCATGGCCTTCGGCTGGGGTATCCCGATGGCCTTCGCCGCCGTGCAGGGCACGGTGCCGCCGCTGGGCTGGGTGCTGTATGGCGCGAACATCTTGTGGGCCACCGCCTACGACACCTGGTACGCGATGGTCGATCGCGACGACGACATCCGCGCCGGCTCCAAATCCACCGCGATCCTGTTCGGCGACCTTGATCTGGTCGCGCAGGGCATCCTGTACGTGCTGACCTTTGGCGCACTGGCACTGGTGGGCCGGCAGGCTGGCATGGGCATCTGGTACTGGGCCGGTTTGGGCGCGGCGGTGTTGCTGGTGGCGTACGAATTCGCCATCGCCCGCAAGCGCGAACGCACCGCCTGCTTCAAGGCCTTCCTGCACAACAACTGGGTCGGCATGGCGGTGTTCGCCGGGATTGCGCTGGATTATTTGTTGCGCGGGTGAGGCGAGTTCGCTGGCGAGGTTCGCCCGCCCAACGACGCAGCGTTGATTGACTATTTCCGAGGGGCACACACCAGCCAGACGCCATCCCCGTAGTCGATGGTCGGCGCGAGAGTGCCAGGGGGCACGGCACCATCCTCATCCGGCAAGTCCACGACGATGCCTTTGCTTGCAGCCCAGCCCACGAACACCGCGACCAAATGGTCACGCGCATCGAAAATGGCTCGTTGGTGCAGGGGCTTTGACGCCACCGCGTTGAACTCGGGTGCGACGGCGATGCTGTATCTGCCGGGAAGGCCGGCCGGCGTGTCCGGCCTCACCAGCGAGTGAATCACGCCCAGTTCGCCCGCATCGAACTGGCGCTGGATGGCCGCCTTCAGTTGCGTGCGATACGTGGCGCCGGAGAGCGCCTTGCCGGCGGCTGTGCAGTCGGGATCTTCGCGTGTACAGCTGGCGAATGCGGCTGCCAGCAGGACGACGCAGGCCAGGCGGGTGATTCGGTTTCGCATCAGGTGCCTCGGAAATGGGGGAATCAGTGGGAGCAGATCCTGATTCGCAGCCATCCCGGGTTTGGCGATGGCAACGCAACGCCTCGATACGCTGGCTCGGGTTTCGCCTCATTGGCGAGTTTGCCGACAGGTGTACGCCCCATCACTGTCCTCGCGGGACTGGATTCCGTCAATGGCTTCCGCGGCCGCGCCATCGTTATCGATGATGAGTGGCTACCAGCCCTGCATGGCATACTTTCCTCGGGGTGCGTGCCGTCGTGGCAGCAAGGGAGATCCATCGATGAATGACGCACGCCGGGGTGTCCGTGCGGGGCTGGGCCTGTTCCTTTGCCTCGTGCTGCTGGCGGGATGTGGCAGCGGGCCGGAGGGAAACGAGTATGTGGAATACAACGGCACGACGCTGATCGTGGAAGGCAAGCCCTACGAGCGCGAAGCCACGCTGGATCCCCCGGGCACTTATCTGCCGGGTCGCATCGTGATCGAGCCGGAACAGGGCAAGCATGCCGCCGCCGTCGCGCTCATCGAGCGCTACGGGCTCACGCTGGAAGGTAGCAGTGCCGAAGGCTGGTTGCTGGCCAAGGGGCCAGATGGTTTCGAGTGGCAGTGGGCGGTGGCGATCCAACACGAATTGGGCGGACTCAGCTTTGCGACCATCGATTCGGCCACATCGCCGACGCCGATCGCGGCCGAGACAAAGGTATCTGCCGGCGCGCCCATGCCCGACCGCGAGCCGTCCGCCGAGGAGGTGCGCCGCGCTTTTGTCGAACTGTATGACCAGCTCGAGAAGGCGGGGGGCTTGCCCGTCACCATTACCGCGACCGGGCGCTCGACGGTCTTTCGTGCCGAGCTGTACGACGCGCGAAAAAAGTCGTGCCGTGCGTTGCCACAGGCCATTCCCAACGACTGGGAGTGCACGGCCGAGCTGAGCATGAGCCTGTGCAGCGGCGACTGCGAACCGTCCTTCCAGGATCGATCAACGAAGGATGAGCGGATAAGCCTCCGCTGGAATCCGGCACAAGGGCGCTACACAGCCGGCGACTGATCCGTACCGGGTGCGGGCAAGGTCGCAGGCGCCTGTGCCGGAAACGAAACAACCCCGCCGAAGCGGGGTTGTTTCGTTTCGCGAGGTGCGCTGGGCCTGGCGCTTCATCGAAGCGAAGAACTCGCTATCGCTTCATCGAAGCAAAGAACTCGTCGTTGGACTTGGTGTTTTTCATCTTGTCCAGCAGGAATTCCATCGCCGCGATTTCGTCCATCGGATGCAGCAGCTTGCGCAGGATCCAGATCTTCTGCAGCAGTTCCGGTTCGATCAGCAGGTCTTCGCGGCGGGTGCCGGAGAGGTTGACGGCGATGGCCGGATAGACGCGCTTTTCGGTGATGCGGCGGTCCAGGTGGATTTCGCTGTTGCCGGTGCCCTTGAATTCCTCGTAAATCACCTTGTCCATCGCGCTGCCGGTATCGACCAGGGCGGTGGCGATGATGGTGAGCGAGCCGCCTTCCTCGACGTTGCGTGCCGCGCCGAAGAAGCGCTTCGGGCGGTGCAGGGCGTTGGCGTCAACGCCGCCGGTCAGCACCTTGCCGCTGCTCGGCACCACGTTGTTGTAGGCGCGGGCCAGGCGGGTGATCGAGTCGAGCAGGATCACCACGTCCTTCTTGTGCTCGACCAGGCGCTTGGCGCGTTCGATCACCATTTCGGCAACTTGCACGTGGCGTGCGGCCGGTTCGTCGAAGGTGGAGGAAATCACTTCGCCGCGCACGGTGCGCTGCATTTCGGTGACTTCTTCCGGGCGCTCGTCGATCAGCAGCACGATCAGGTGCGTGTCCGGGTGGTTGGTGGTGATCGCGGTGGCGATCTGCTGCATCATGATGGTCTTGCCGGCCTTGGGCGGCGACACGATCAGGCTGCGCTGGCCCTTGCCTTGCGGGGCCATCAAATCGAGGATGCGGCCGGCGATGTCTTCGGACGAGCCATTGCCGCGTTCCAGGTTGAAGCGCTTGCGCGGGAACAGCGGGGTCAGGTTCTCGAACAGGATCTTGCCCTTGCTGGCTTCGATCGGTTCGCCGTTGATGGTGTCAACCACGGCCAGCGCGAAGTAGCGTTCGCCATCTTTCGGCCAGCGGATGCGGCCGTCCAGATGGTCGCCGGTGCGCAGGTTGAAGCGGCGGATCTGCGAGGGGCTGATGTAAACATCGTCCGGGCCGGCCAGGTAGCTGGCTTCGGCGCCGCGCAGGAAGCCGAAGCCGTCCGGCAGGATTTCCAGCACGCCATCGGCGGCGACGCCTTCGCCGTGGCGGGCCAGCACTTTCAGCAGGGCGAAGATCACGTCCTGCTTGCGCGCGCGGGCGACGCCTTCGTGGATGTTCAGGGCTTCGGCGATTTCCAGCAGCTTGTGCGCCGGCATCCGCTTGAGGTCGCTCAGCGAATACTGCGGGAAGCCTTCCGGTACGCTCGGCTGCTGGCGCGGCACGAACTGGTTGTCGTTGTCGCCGCCGTCCTGCGGCAGGCCGTTCTGGTTCTGGTAGCGCTCGCGCTGGCGGTCGCGGCGATTCTTGAAGCGTTCGCGGCGGTTGTTGCCGCCGTTGTTGTTGAAGCGTTGCTGGCCGTCGTTGCGCGGCTGTTCGCCTTCGCCCTGTGGTGCGCTGGTTTCGGTATTGGCGCTGGCGCTGGTGTTGGCGTTCGTGTTCGATTCGGCAGCCGGCGGCGCGCTGGGCGGCGGTGCGGATTCGGCAACGGATGCGGGTGCGGAAGCTGCGACGGCCGGGGCGGGCGCAGGTTCGGCAGCAGCGGCCGGCGTGGCGGCAGAGGTCTTGGTGACGCGGGTCTTGCGCACGCGCTTCTCGGCGGGTGCGCCGGTTTCTTCGGTGGTATCGGACAAGTGGGGATTCCTCGCAATGGCGAGCGCCGGCAGGTGCGGCGGGTTCGTAGTAAAGAACGTGGGTGGGTTGCAGATGGGTGCGGCGTGCGGCTGTGATGAAGGCGGGCCGTGCCGGATAAGTGGCGACACTAGCACCGCGCCGGGGCGGCGGCAAGCGTGTCGCATTGGATCGGTTCAGCCGCCGGCCCGCGTTTGCGCGCCGGCGGCAGTCGCATCAGGCGGCTTGCGCGCCCAGGGTCTTGTCGATCATCTGGGTCAGCTGGCCCTTGCCGACCGCGCCGATCTGGGTGGCCTGGATCTGGCCATCCTTGAACAGCAGCAGCATCGGGATCGAACGCACGTGGTACTTGATCGCGGTGGCGCGGTTTTCATCCACGTTGACCTTGGCGACCTTCAACTTGCCGTCGTAGGCTTCGGCCAAGTCGTCCAGCACCGGCGAGATCATCTTGCACGGGCCGCACCATTCGGCCCAGAAATCGACCAGCACCGGTTCGCTGGATTGCAGCACGGCGGTATCGAAATCGGCATCGCCGACATGGCTCACTTTATCGCTCACTTTGGGGGCTCCTGGGGAGGTCGCGGACACGCCGGCCGGGGCGGGGCGTCGCATTGCGTTAAACTGGGGTATTGCGCGGGGCCGTTCAAGGACGTCGTCCTGATGCCCGGGAAGGTTCCCGGGGCGGGTTCCGCGGATGGTTTCCGATGGCTTCGCAGTGGCTTGGCATCAGGCGCGCAGTTTGCGACGCCGGCGGCGGCGATGCAAGCGTGGAAAGCAGCCGTTGGCGGAATGCGCCGCCACCTCCGAATCACATTGAAGAAGTCCCGATGAGCGACAAACCCCTGACCGATGTAAGTTTTTCCTCCTTCGACCTGCACCCGGCCTTGTTGGAAGGGTTGGAGCGCGCCGGCTTCCTGCGCTGCACGCCGATCCAGGCGCTGACCCTGCCGGTGGCACTGCCCGGCGGCGACGTCGCCGGCCAGGCACAGACCGGTACCGGCAAGACCCTGGCCTTCCTGGTCGCCACGATCAACCGCCTGCTGACCCGTCCGGCGTTGGCCGAGCGCAAGCCGGAAGACCCGCGCGCGCTGATCCTGGCCCCGACCCGCGAGCTGGCCATCCAGATCCACAAGGATGCGGTGAAGTTCGCTTCCGACCTCGGCCTGCGTTTCGCCCTGGTCTATGGCGGCGTCGATTACGACAAGCAGCGCGAACTGCTGCAGCAGGGCGTGGACATCATCATCGCCACCCCGGGCCGGCTGATCGACTACGTCAAGCAGCACAAGGTCGTGTCGCTGCACGCCTGCGAAGTCTGCGTGCTGGACGAAGCCGACCGCATGTTCGACCTGGGCTTCATCAAGGACATCCGCTTCCTGCTTCGGCGCATGCCGATCCGCACCGAGCGCCAGACCTTGTTGTTCAGCGCCACGCTCAGCCACCGCGTGCTGGAACTGGCCTACGAACACATGAACGAGCCGGAAAAACTCGTCGTCGAAGCCGAAACCGTCACCGCCGCGCGCGTGCGGCAGAAGCTGTATTTCCCCGCCGACGAGGAAAAGATCCCGCTGCTGATCGGCCTGCTCTCGCGCAGCGAAGGCGCGCGCACGATGGTCTTCGTCAACACCAAGGCCTTCGTCGAACGCGTGGCCCGTGCGCTGGAAAAAGCCGGCTATCGCGTCGGCGTGCTCAGCGGCGACGTGCCGCAGAAGAAGCGCGAGACGCTGCTGAAGAAATTCCAGGCCGGCCAGCTTCGAGTTGCTGGTCGCCACCGACGTGGCCGCGCGCGGCCTGCACATCGATGGCGTCAGCCACGTCTTCAACTACGACCTGCCGTTCGATGCCGAAGACTACGTGCACCGCATCGGCCGCACCGCGCGCCTGGGTGCGGAGGGCGATGCGATCAGCTTCGCCTGCGAACGCTACGCGATGGGCTTGCCGGACATCGAGGCCTACATCGAGCAGAAGATTCCGGTCGAGCCGGTCACCGCCGAACTGCTGACCGCGCTGCCGCGCCCCGAGCGCCCGGCCACGGTCGAAACCGACGCCGAGGAGGGCGAAAGCATCGGCGAAATCTTCAAGGAAGTGCGCGAAGCCCGCGCTGCCGAAGACGCCAAGCGCGGCGGCGGCAGGGGTGGCCCGCGTGGTGGTCGTGATGGGAGTCGCGAAGGTGGCCGTCGTGGCGAAGGTCGTGGCCCGCGCAGCGACAAGCCGCGTGAAGGTGGACGCAGCGAAGGCGGACGCCCGCCGCGCGGCCCGCGCCCGCCAGCCGCGGCCAATCCCGTCGTTGCCGACGCCGCCACTGCAGCTCCGCAACAACATCCGCAATCGGGCCAGCCCGAAGGCGAACGTGCCCCGCGCAAGCGCCGCCGTCGCCGTCATGGCAAACCGCTGGAAGGCGGCGAAGGCATCACGACGCAGAACGCGCAGCAAGCCCCCAAGCCGCAAGCTGCCGCACCGAAGCAAGCAGCGGACAACTCCTGGCTGACCCGCATCGGTCGCAAGGTGAAGTCGTTGTTCGGGGGTTGAACCTTGCGTGAGCCTCGCTGGGTGTACCATCGGGGCATGTCGCCGAAGGGCCGCGCCACCGAGGATTGCGCCATGAATGCCCAATTCGCCCAGCTCGATATCGAAAGCCTGGATATCGAACAGAAGCTCGACCTGATCGAGCGGCTGACCGAGTCCCTTGCCCTGCAGTCGAAAAACGTGCCCTCGCCCGATTGGCATGGCGAAGTGCTGGCCGAGCGGATGAAGCGCATCGAATCCGGCGAAGCGAAGTTCTGCACGCTGGAAGAGCTGGATGAACAATTGAGGCGACGTTGAGATGCGGCAGGTCGTCGCGCTTGATGAGGTGGCCGGCGATCTGCTTGACGCGCGTGATTTCTACGACAAACGCCACTTTGGCGTAGGCGACTACTGCATTCGGTGTCTGCGTGAAGACATCGACAGGTTGAAAGTGGTACATGGCATGCACGAAAAGCATCACGGATTTTTTCGCCTGATCTCCGAAAAATTTCCCTACGGCATCTATTACCGCGACCTGCCCGAACGTACCGAAGTCATCGCTGTCCTCGACCTGCGCCGCGATCCGCGTTGGTTGCACAAGGCGCTGGCCGATCGGCGTGCCGGCGTCAACATCTGAAGCCGGTCACGGCATAATGTCGCCATGACCAGCGTCCTCAGTTTCGAAAACGTCAGCAAGCAATACCCCGGTGCGCCAGCTGCTGCGCTGGACAATGTCAGCTTCGAGGTCGGGCAGGGCGAGATGTTGTTCGTCACCGGCCATTCCGGCGCGGGCAAGAGCACCTTGTTGAAGCTGATTCACCTCAGCGAGCGGCCCACGCGCGGTGCCGTCGTATTCGGCGGGCGCAACCTGCTGAAGGTGCGCGGCGGTCGCGTGGCCTTGCATCGGCGGCAGGTGGGCGTGGTCTATCAGGATCATCGCCTGCTCACCGACCGCAGCATCGAGGAAAACGTCTCCTTGCCGCTGATCCTGCGCGGCGAGCGCCGCGACCAGGTGGCCAAGCGCGCACGCGAGGTGCTGGCGCGTGTCGGCCTGGACCATCGCCGCCAGGCCTTGCCGGGACAGTTGTCGGCCGGTGAACAACAGCGCGTGGGCATTGCCCGTGCCATCGTCGGCGAGCCGGCACTGCTGGTTGCCGACGAGCCCACCGGCAATCTCGACCCCACATTGGCGGCGGAAATCATGGAGCTGTTCGCCTCGATGCCCGCGCGTGGCACCAGCGTGTTGATCGTCAGCCACGACCTGGGCCTGATCCGGAAGATGCGCAAGCGCGTGCTGGTGCTCGACCACGGCAAGCTGGTCGATGACATTTCCCCCGATGACCTGGCGGAGTGAGGCAGGCATGAGCGAAGCCGTTACAAACACGCCTGCACCGGCCCCGCGTTCAGGGCTGGGTATCTGGTTCGACCAGCATCTGCATGGCTTGATTTCCAGCCTGGGTCGGGCCGTGCGTCGGCCGTGGGCGACGCTGCTGACCGTGGGCGTGATGGCGGTGGCGTTTGCGCTGCCACTGGGCCTGTGGCTGACCCTGGACAATGTGCGCCACTTCGCCGGCAACGTGCAGCAGTCGCGGCAAATCGACGTGTTCCTGAAACAGGACATCGCCGCCGCGCGCGCGCAGATGCTGGCCGAACAACTGCGCGGACGTGGTGACGTGGCCACGGTGGAATTGCGCACGCCGCAGCAGGGGCTGGACGAATTCCGGCAGATGGAAGGCCTGGGCGAAGCCATCGGCGTGCTCGACGGCAACCCGCTGCCGTATCGCTTGATCGTGACCCCGCAACAGGACGAGGCCGCGTTGGCGCAAGCACTGCAACGCCTGCCCGAAGCCGACTTGGTGCGTCACGATGCCGTGTGGCGGCAGCGACTGGACGGCTGGTTGCGCTTCGGCGAACGCCTGGCCTGGGTACTGGCCGCGTTGTTCGGCGCCGGCGCGTTGCTGGTGGTTGGCAATACCGTGCGCCTGGACATCCAGTCGCGGCGCGAAGAGATCGGCGTGCTGCAATTGCTCGGCGCCAGCGATGGCTTCATCCGCCGGCCCTTCGTCTACCTGGGTGCGTGGTACGGGCTGGCCGCCGGTGCGCTGGCGCTGGCCCTGATCGCGGCGGCGAACGCCGCGCTGCGCGCGCCGCTGGCGACGCTGGCACGCAGCTATGGCAGCAATTTCAGCCTGGGTGGCCTGGACCTGCCGCAAGTCGCCAGTGTGCTGGGCGTCGCAACCGTGATCGGTTGGCTGGGTGCGTGGCTGGTGACCGGGCATTTCCTGCGTCAGACTAGGCCCACTGAAGTCTAGGCAAGAAGCGCAACCCTGCCCATGTCCACCCAGTCACTGCAACATCTGATCAGCGACACCCCGCGGGTGATGGTGGTCGATGGCTCCAAGCTGGTACGCAAGCTGATCGGCGACGTGCTGCGGCGCGAATTGCCGGACGTGGAGATCGTCGGCTGCGCCAGCTTGGCCGAAGCGCGCGAAGCGTTGGCTGCCGGCGCGGTTGATCTGGTCACCACCGCGCTGACACTGCCCGATGGCGACGGCATGGAAGTGGCGCGCAGCGTGCGCGAAGCGGCCGGGCAGGCCTACGTGCCGGTGATCGTGGTATCCGGCGATGCGCAGCAACACCTTGAAGAGCGCCGCTTCACCGAATACGTCACCGACTACTTCGACAAGTCGCTGGGTCATGAGGCTTTGGCGACTTTCATCCTCGGCTACGTGCGGCCGGAGCCGGTTGCCGACGCGACCATCCTGTATGTCGAAGACAGCCGTGTCGTCGCCGAAGCGACCAAGCGCATGATGGCGCGCAACGGTTTGCAGGTGGTGCATGTCTTGAAGGCCGAAGACGCCTTCGCCCTGCTCACCGCCGAATCGCTGGGGCTTTCGACCCACCGCTTCGACCTGGTGCTGACCGACGTGACCTTGAAGGGCGAGCTGAGCGGGCTGGACATCGTCCACCGCATCCGCGTCGATTTCGCCTACGGCAAGCGCCGCCTGCCGGTGCTGGTGATGACTGGCGACAGCAACCCCGAAAACCAGCGCGAGCTGCTGCATGCCGGCGCGAATGATCTGGTGTTGAAGCCGATCGAGGAGCGGTTGCTGGTGACCAAGGTACTGTTCCAGTTGCGGCTGGCGCGGATGGGGGAGGCAGGGAGAGGAGAACCGGGAATAGGGAATGCGTAAAGCGCAGTGCATCGCCCGCTTCTCGCCATTTCCTATTCCCGGTTCTCCACTCCCGACCTTTCCATGCCCGACGATCGCATCAAACTGGAGCCGTCCTGGAAAGCCCGCGTCGGCGACTGGCTGCAACGTCCGGAGATGCGTGAACTTTCCGATTTCCTGCGCCAGCGCAAGGCTGCCGGTGCGCGGATCTTCCCGCCGGGGCCGCAGATCTTCGCCGCGTTCGAGGCCACGCCGTTCGATGCGGTGAAGGTGGTGATCCTGGGCCAGGACCCTTACCACGGCCATGGGCAGGCGCATGGGCTGTGCTTCTCGGTGCCACCGGGCGTGCCACCGCCGCCATCGCTGGAGAACATCTTCAAGGAAATCAGCGACGAGTTCGGCTATCCACGTCCCGACCACGGTTATCTGATGCCGTGGGCCAAACAAGGCGTGCTGTTGCTCAACGCGGTGCTGACGGTCGAGGAAGGCCGTGCCGGCGCACATGCGGGCAAGGGCTGGGAAGGTTTCACTGACCACGTGATTGAAACCCTGTCGCGTCAGCGCGAGCAATTGGTGTTCCTGCTGTGGGGCAGTTATGCGCAGAAGAAGGGCGCGGTGATCGACACGCGCCGCCATCGCGTGCTGCGCGCGCCGCATCCGTCGCCGTTGTCGGCGTATCGTGGGTTCTTCGGCTGCGGGCACTTTTCGGCGGCCAACCAATACCTGCAGCAACACGGACAGACGCCGATCAACTGGCGATTGCCGCCGAGTGCTGAACTGTCGTGACAGGTTATTTTTTCTTTTTGGTGGTCGTGGTTTTCTTTGCCGGCGTCGTGACTTTCTTCTTCGCCGGCACGGTCTTCTTCTTCACCGGCGCGGGCGCGGGCCGGCGCTGTTGCGGCGGGCTGACCGGTGGGGCCGGCATCGCGTCCGACGCGGCCTTCAGTTCGGTTTCCAGTTCCTGCAGCATCGGCACCATCTTCTGCTGGATCGCCGCCATCAGATCCTGCATCAATGTCGGTGTGCGTTCGAGCATGCGTTGGCCGGCGGTGCTTTCATAGAACTTGGCGATCGCGCGTACGTCCTCGCGGCTGAAGTTGCGCCGATACACGTCGAAGTACAGCGGCTTCATCTCTTCCCAAGCCAGGGTGCGGCGCACGATCTCGTTGCTCTTGGTGCGGATGTTTTCGATGTCTGCCTTTTGCGCGTCGGTCAGTTGCTTGCCGGCGGTGATCTGTTCGAACTGCTGGCGCTGCGCTGCTTCGACCTGCGGCAGGATCGCGCCGAGCATGCTTTCGGCGCGAGAGGCACGCAGCAGGCGTTCGATGTCGGCGTCACTGGGTTCGGCGGCAAGGGCGGGCAGGGTGGAAACAAGCAGCAGCAACGGGGCGAGGAAACGCAGGCGCATGCGGTAGGACGACAATGAAACGGGCCTGCATGTTGCCGGCTAAAACGTAAATCGTTTGTTAAACATGTTGGAAAGCGGCTCCACGCGAGTGCGCTGCGAGAGCCGTCTTGCGAGAGCGGATTGCTGCTGGTCGCAGCGCATGTTCTTCGCAGCGGCGAGCCGCTCCCGCGACGGCCTTCCGCTTACAATCCGCGCATGGGGAACGCGCCTTTGCAGATCACGCCGACGTTGGCGATACCGGACGACGAACTGGTCGAGCGCTTCGTGCGTGCCAGCGGTGCCGGCGGGCAGAACGTCAACAAGGTGTCCAGTGCGGTGGAGCTGCGCTTCGACGTGGCCGCTTCGCCGTCGTTGCCGGAAGCCTTGCGCGCACGATTGCTGACGCGGCGCGATCGCCGGCTCAACGACGCCGGCGTGCTGGTGATCGAGGCGCAACGCTTCCGCACCCAGGAGCGCAACCGCGAAGATGCACGCGAGCGCCTGGCCGCGATCATCACCGCCGCCCTGTCGGTGCCCAAGCCGCGCGTGGCGACCAAGCCCACTCGCGCCTCGAAGACGCGCCGCCTGGATGCCAAGCGCGAGCGCGGTGAAATCAAGCGCGGCCGCAGTGGCCGCAGCGCTCATTGGGAGTGAACCGTTTGAGCGACAAGCAAGCAGCGCTGCCGGTGATCCCGCCGAACATGCCGCAAGTCAAACCCAACCGCTTCATTCGCTGGCTGGGGCGCAACTTCCTGCGCATGTCCGGCTGGAAAGTGGTCGGCGAATTGCCGGACGTGCCCAAGCTGGTGTTGATCGTCGCACCGCATTCGTCCAACTGGGATGGCATCTGGGGCATGGCGACGAAGATCGCGCTGGGGTTCAAGGCGCACGTGCTGGCCAAGGAGCAATTGTTCTGGTGGCCGCTGGGGCCGTTGCTGCGCAAGCTGGGCGCGGTGCCGGTGGATCGCGCCTCGCCGCAGGGCACGGTGCGACAGGCCGTTGAGCTGATCGGCAACAGCGAGCAAATCTGGTTTGCGTTGACGCCTGAAGGCACGCGCAAGCGCGTGGACAAGTGGAAGGGTGGTTTCCTGATGATCGCGCAACAGGCGCAGGTGCCGGTGTTGATGGCGTATTTCCATTACCCGGAAAAGACCGTCGGCATCGGCCCGTTGTTCCACCCCACGGGCGATGCCGAAGCCGACATGGCCGCGATCCGCGCGTGGTACAGGCCGTGGATCGGCAAGAATCGCGGGACGGTGTAGCAGGTTTGCCGAAACGAAAAACCCACCTTCCGGTGGGTTTTTCGTTTTTTTCGCAATGAAAGGGCGCGTACTTACAGCGCGCTGCCGCCCAGCTTCCAGGTAACCTGCAGGAAGTAGCTGCGGCCGATGGCATCGAACCACGAGGTGTTGTAGTACGGGTACGCGGCCCAGGTGGCGTCCTTCGGCGGCATCTTGTCGAACAGGTTGTTGACCGACAACGACAGGCGCAGGTGGTCGTTGATGTCATAGCGCATGCCGGCGTTGAAGCGCCAGGTGGCCTCGGTCCAGGCATCGTTGTCGTAGTTGGCCACGCGGCCCAGGTAGCTGCCGAACAGGCTGGCACCCCAGGCGTCCTTGTCCCAGGTCACGCCCAGGTTGGACTTGATCCGTGGCAGGGTGGTGTCGCTGAAACTCAGGTTCAGCATGTCTTCGGTCGGGTCGCCGGGATATTGCTGGCGGGTGTGGCGGTGCGCCCAGGTGTAGCTGCCGGTGAACTTGAAATCGCCGGCCGCTGCAGTCTGCAGGCGGTAATTGGCGGTCACATCGACACCCGAGGTTTCCTCGCGGGCGATGTTGATCGGCCCGAACAGGACACTGGTGATGCTGCCGTCCGCGTCGCGGATCACGCGGGCGATGGCATCCACGCAGGTAGGCGAAGTGATATCGACAGTCGCGCCAGTATCGGTGACCCCAAGACGGCAGTTGGCTTCGGTGATGCGCAGCAGTTCGCGATCCTGCGTCTGCACCTGGTTCATCACCTTGATCCTGTAGTAATCGACAGTCAGGTCCAGGTTGGTGATGGGTGTCCACACGAAGCCGGCGGTGAACGATTTGCTGGTTTCCACCTGCAGCTTGCGGTTGCCGGAATACACGTCCAGCGTGTTGCTATCCCAGCTGCCGTCGTCCCAGCAGTCGCCGTCGCTGTAACCCTCAGCTTCGGGGTCGCTGTGGCAGGCGAAGTAGTCGGTGGAAACCTTGCGGTAGTAGTCGTCGCCGGCGAACAGATAGTGCATGTCCGGGGCGCGGAAGCCGGTGCCGTAGGAGCCGCGCACCAGCAGCGTATCCAGCGGCCGCCACTCCAGGCCGGCGCTCCAGGTGAACTTGCCCGGATCTTGCCCATCGTAGCGGTACTGGTCGTAGCGGCCGGCCAGGCTGGCCTGCACGCTGGGCAGCAGCGGCAGGCGCAGTTCGCCGGCCGCGCTCCAGCGGTTGCGGCTGCCACTGCCGTCGCCGTAGCGCGGGCCGTAGTAGGCATCGGCAGTCAGCGCCAGCGGATCTGGATTGATGTCGTAGGACTGGCGGCCGAATTCCAGTGCGCCGGCAAAGCCGACATCGCCGGCCGGCAGGGTGAACAATGATTGGGTGTCGGCGGTGAAACTGAGGTTGTCGTTCTTCGCTTCCGGGTGGAAGGTGGACATGGCGGCGATCGAGGCGAACTCCGCAGCGGTCAGCGGCGTGAACAGGCGCATCGGATCGGGGTTGTAGATCGCATAGCCATCGTCGTCATAACCCAGCCGTTCGCCGAGGAACAACTGGTTGGCCGCCGCCGCCTTGATCCGCGGCATCGCCACGTCGGCCTTGTATTGCGAATGGTTGAAGGCCGCTTCCCAGTTCCAGTTGTCGCCGAAGCTGCCTTGCAGACCGGTGGTCAGCGACAGCGTCTTCTGGGTGGTGGTGTTCATGCGGTTGCGCAGGCTGCCGACTTCCTCCGGCGAGAACTGGCGCGCCCAGACTTCGTAGCGGTCGGTGCCGGCGTTGTAGAACACCTTGTCGTTGTTGTCGGTGGAGTCGGGATCGTGGAATTCCCAGCCCATGTTGTCGCTGACCGCGCTGCTGCTGCCGTTGCCGGTCATCAGCTTGACTTCCTGATGGCCCAGTTGCGCGTCGGCGAACCACGTCAGGCCATTGTCGAAGCGGTATTCGAACGAGCCGTAAGCGGTGGCACCCTTGCGTTCATTGGTGATGGTGCGATACGCGATGGCGCGTTCGCTGCCGCAGTACGGTTCGCCGTAGCGGTCGGAGGCCAGCGTGGTGGTGCCTTCGTTCAAGCCGGACAGCCCGGCGCAATCGTCCAGGGGATCCAGGGCGACGTCTTCGTACCAGTCGTAAAGCTGGGCCACGCGGATCGGCAGTTTGCTGCGCGTGGTGGGGCCATCGAGGGTGGAATCCTGCACGCTGCGCTGGTAACCCCACAGCGGGCGCTTGTTGATCAGTTCCAGGCCGACGATGCCGCTGAAATTGCCGCGCTCGAAGCCGGTGGTCAGGGTCAGGTCGTGGGATTCGCCGCCGCCATCGCTGGTGTCGCCGTAACGGTAATCGATCGTGGTGCCGTCGGTGGATTTCTTCAGGATGAAGTTGATCACGCCGGCCATCGCGTCGGAGCCGTACACCGCCGAGGCACTGCCGGTCAGCACTTCGATGCGGTCGATCATGCCCAGCGGGATGTTGCCGATGTCGGTGAAGTTGCTCTTGCCGTTGAGCGGCAGCGGAAAGTCGGCCACGCGGCGGCCGTTGACCAGCACCAGGGTGTGGTTGGGGCCGAGGCCGCGCAGATCGACGGCTTGCGCGCCGGGCGTGGATTGCGCGCTGGTGGTGTTCTGCTGGCCCTGGGTGTAGCCGTTGTTCTGGCTCATCGCGCGCAGCACATCGGGCACGCTGGTGAAGCCGGCGGCCTTGATCTGTTCGGCATTGATGACGGAGATCGGTGCTGGTCCTTCGATCTGCGCGCGCGGGATGCGCGAGCCGGTGACCTGCACGGTTTCGACATCAGTGATGGCCGGCTCGGCCGGCGGCGCGGTTTGCGGTGCGGCTTGCGGCGCCGGCACCGGCTTGGGCGCGGCGGCGGCCGCTTGCGTGACCAGCAATGCGCCGGAGGCATCGCGGCTGGCGATCAGGCCACTGCCGGCCAGCAGCCGATCCAGCGCCTGCGCCGGGGTGTATTGGCCGCGTGCGCCAGCGGTGCGCAAGTTGCGCACCAGCTCGGGGCGGTAGATCAGTTCGGCCCCGGACTGGCGTGACAGCGCATTCAGCGCGGTATCCAGCGTGCCGGCGGGGATATCCACCGTGGTGGTGGCTTGCGCCTGTGCGGACAGGGCGGCAGAACAGGCAAGGCTCAACAGCAACATTCGGAACGGACGCATTGGTTTTCCCCGTTACAGGCGCTCGGGATGGCACCTTCTCATTGACTTGGACGAACGAGCCGCGCGAATCCCGCCATCGCGGCGCAACTTAGCGGCTATGCAGCACGATGCGCTCGCCATCGGCTTCGGCGCGCAGCGGGAAGCCGCGCTCCAGCAGGCGTGCGAAGGCATCGACATTGTTCCAACGGAAACTTCCGCCGATGCGCAGCGCGGCGGCATCGGCATCGGCAATCACCAGCTTGCGCGTGTTGTAGCGATTGAATTCGGCGGCGGCTTCGGCCAGGGGCGTGTCGTCGAAACTGAGCAGGCCGCTGCGCCAGTCCAGTGCGCGTTCGGCTTCGTCCAGGCCGGCTTGGCGTACCAGCAAGCCCTCGGCTCCTGCCACGGCGATGCTGCCGGCCGGCAACAGCGTGGTCGGTTGCGTGGGTTGTCCATCGGCATCCAGCTGCACCGTGCCTTCGGTGACGACTACGCGCAGGTTGGCATCGTCGCGGCGCACCGCATAGCGCGTGCCCACGGCGGTGGCGCGGCGCGGGCCGGCGGCGACCACGAATGGCCGCGAAGCGTCCTTGGCCACGATGAAGAACGCTTCGCCGCGCTGCAATTCGATGTCGCGCTGTGCACGCGAAAAGCTCACCGCGATGCGGCTGTCGCTGCCCAGAGTGACCTGCGAGCCGTCGCCCAGCGCCAGTGTGCGCAGCTCGCCGGTGGTGGTGGCGTAGTCGGCCTGTTCGGTTGGTGCGTGGCGGAAAGCCGTCCAGCCCAGCGCACCGATGAGGGCGAAAACGGCGGCGAATCCGATTGCCCGCAACCAACCGCGCGGACGCGGCGGCGTGGGCCGTGGCGCGAAGCGCAAGGCGGCCACGTCGCCCAATGCCGGCGCGCCGGCCGCCGGTGTCGCGGTGCCGGGTCGCGCCGACCATTGCCCGCGCGGCGGCATTATGCCCGGCGCGATGCCCGCGCCCAGCGCCTTCAGCCGTCCGGCTTCGTGCCAGGCCGTGTCCAGCCGCAACCACGCCACCTTGTGCGCGGTCGCGGCGGCCAACCAGGCTTCGAAGCGGGCCTGCTCGGCGTCGTTCCACGCATGGCTGTCGCGACGGGCCAGCCAGTCGGCGGCGGCCTGTTCAATCGCGTCGTTGTCCACCCACACCTTCCTCGTCATCGCCGGCGGGCGCGTGCCGTGCCGCAAGCGGATGCTGCTCGCCGAAATGCGCCGCGATCAGGCGCGCGCCCTTGGCGACGTGTTTTTCCACGGTTTTCTCGCTGATTCCCAGACGCATGGCCACTTCCCGTTGCGGCAATTCCTCGACGCGCCGCAGCCATACCACCTCGCGGCAGCGGTCGGGCAGGCGGTCGAAGGCCTCGGCCAGCCGCTTCAGCACTTGCCGGCTTCCCAGCCAGTGCTCAGGCGACTGCTCATCCACCAAGACGTTCAAGGACTCCAAATCACCCACTGCCTCGATCGACACCACCCGGCTGCGGCGCAGGCGGTCGGTCATCAGGTGCCGCGCGGTGGTGAACAGGAACGACTTCGGCGCGCTGGGCCGCGCCTTGCCGGCAGCTTCGTAAACACGCACATAGACTTCCTGGCGCAGGTCGTGGATTTCCTCGCTGCGTGCCCAGCCGCGGCGCAGGTAATGGGTCAACGCCGCTTCGTGCGCCAGGATTTCGCGGGCGAACCAATCGTCGAGTGTGTCGTTCATAACGCAACATTAACCCAGCCGGCGCGGGAAATTGCACGGTGGCTCGTCAAGAGCTTCACGAGCAAAATCGCCTTTCAACCCGAGGTATCCCCGTGCAACGCACCCCCGTCATCCTCCGCCTGCTCGCCGCCGCACTGTTCGCCCTGTCATCGGCCGCCATCGCCGCCGACTACCAGCACTTCGTCATCGGCGACGTGGCCGCGCCGACGCCGGGCAAGGTGTCGCCGGGCCTGCTGCTGGCCGGCGGCGGCGACCGCAATCGCGAGGCGGTGCGCTGGTTCCTGGACAAGGCCGGCAACGGCCATGTGGTCGTGCTCAGTGCCTCGTACACCACCGAGATTGCCGACGAGTTCTACAACGTAGTCGGCAATGTCGCCTCGGTCGAAACCTTCGTCTTCAGCGGGCGCGAAAACGCCAACGACAAAAAGATCCTCGCCAGCCTGAAGAAAGCCGATGGCATCTTCATCGCCGGTGGCGACCAGTCGCGTTACGTGCGCTACTGGCGCGGCACGCCGATTGCCGCCGCGCTGGACGCGCACATCAAGGCCGGCAAGCCGCTGGGCGGCACCAGCGCCGGCCTGGCAATGCTGGGCCAATACCTGTACGGCGCGATGGAAGGTGGCAGCCTGCGCAGCCACGTCGCGCTGGCCGACCCGCTGGGCGATGCGACGACGATCGAGACCGACTTCTTGCATCTGCCGCTGCTGCAGGGCGTGGTGACCGACAGCCACTTTCGTGAACGCGATCGCCTCGGCCGGCTGCTGGCCTTCGTCGCCAAGGCCGAAACCCTGTCCGCCGGCCAACCGGTGCTGGGCCTGGGCATCGATGAAAGCGCAGCGCTGGCGGTCGAGGCCGATGGCAGTGCACGCATCCATGCCACCCATCCGCATGGCGGTGCGACGGTGGTGCGCGGCGGCTTCACGGCGCAGGCCAAAGGCAAGCCGATGCAATTGCAACAGGTGGAAACCCTCGGCGTGGGCACCGGTTCGGTGCTGCACCTGCCCGAAGGCCGCGTCGAGCAGCCTGCCTTCCAGCGCACTCACCTCGTGCGCGACGGCGTGCTGCTGGCGCAGGATGCACCGTTGTTGGCGATCCACGGTGGCGCGGGCGTCGAACCCGGCGACCTGACCCCGGAAGAAGAAACCACCGCACGCCAGGCGCTGGAAGCCGCACTGCGCGCCGGCCACGCCAAACTGAAAGCCGGTGCCTCGTCGATCGACGCGGTGACCGCCGCGATCACTGTTCTGGAAGACGCCCCGCAATTCAACGCCGGTCGTGGCGCGGTGTTCACCCACGACGGTCGCAACGAACTGGATACCTCGATCATGGACGGCGCCACTGGCAAGGCTGGCGCAGCTGCGGGCCTGCATCGGGTGAAAAATCCGATCACCTTGGCGCGCGCGGTGATGGAAAAATCGCAGCACGTGATGATGGTCGGCGACGGCGCGGAAATCTTCGCCAAGGAGCAGGGCATCGCCTTGGTGGATCCGTCGTACTTCCGCACCGAAAAACGCTGGCGCGCGCTGCAGAAGGCATTGCAGGAAGAAAAACAGGCGCAGGCATCGAACACACAGCTGGTGTTGCCGGGCAAAGCCTATTTCGGCACGGTCGGCGCGGTGGCGCTGGACGCGCAGGGCCAGCTGGCGGCCGGTACGTCGACCGGCGGCATGACCAACAAGCGCTACGGCCGCGTCGGCGATTCGCCGATCATCGGTGCCGGCACTTGGGCCGATGCGCGCTGCGCGGTGTCCGGCACCGGCTGGGGCGAGTTCTACATCCGCGCTGCCGCCGCGCACGAAATCTGCGCGCGCGTGCGCCTGTCCGGCACGCCGCTGGCGCGCGCGGCCGATGCGGTCATCAACGGCGACATTCCCAAGGCCGGCGGCGACGGCGGTGCGATCGCGCTGGGTGCGGACGGCAGCGTGGCCTTCCCGTTCAACACCGGCGGCATGTATCGCGGCTGGATCGGCCCCGACGGTGTGCCGCATGTGGCGATCTACAAGGACGATGAACTGCCGATGCCATAACCAATGGCACACGCCGCATTGACTGGCATGGCGCTAGCCTCCGCAGCACATGACCCACGGAAATCCCCGCATGACCCGCACCGCCATCCTCGCCGCCGCCATCAGCCTGGCGCTGGCCGCCTGTACCGGAAACAAGGAAGTCGACACCGTGAATGCCGTCCCCACGCCCGCCGCCGCGCCGGCGGCCGCAAATCCACTGCTGGCCGCCAGCACCCTGCCGTACCAGGCACCGCCGTTCGACCAGATCAAGGACGCCGACTACCTGCCGGCTTTCGATGAAGGCATGCAGCAGCAGCTGGCGCAAATGCGCGCGATCGCCGACAACCCCGAGCCGCCGACCTTCGACAACACTTTCGTGCCGATGGAAAAGTCCGGCGAAATCCTCGGCCGTACCTCGCGCGTGTTCTTCGGCCTGGTGCAGGCCGACACCAATCCCGAGCGCGAAAAGATCCAGCTGGAAATCGCCCCGAAGCTGGCCGAACACGACAGCGCGATCAAGCTCGACGCCAAGTTGTTCGCGCGCATCAAGGCCGTTCACGATGCACGCGAAACCGCGGGCCTCGATGCCGAACAGAAACGCCTGGTCGAAGAGACGTACCAGCGCTTCGTCCGCGCCGGCGCGGAATTGTCCGACGCCGACAAGGACGCGCTGCGCAAGATCAACGTCGAGGAGTCCTCGCTTTCGACCAAATTCCACACGCAATTGGTCGCCGCCGCCGCGGCCGGCGCGGTGGTGGTCGATGACAAGGCTACACTCGATGGCCTGGATGAAGGCGACATCGCCGCCGCCGCCGAAGACGCCAAGGCGCGCAAGCTGGACGGCAAGTACCTGCTGTCCTTGCAGAACACCACCCAGCAGCCGGTGCTGGCCTCGCTGAAGGATCGCGACCTGCGCGCCAAGGTGCTGGAAGCCTCGGAAACCCGCACCGAACGCGGCGACGCCAACGACACCCGCAAGATTGTCCTGCGCTTGGCCGAACTGCGCGCGCAACGCGCCAAGCTGCTCGGCTACCCGGATTACGCCAGCTACAACCTCGCCGACCAGATGGCGCAGACGCCCGCCAAGGCACTGAAACTGCTGACCGATACCGTGCCGGCCGCCACCGCGAAGGCGCGCGGAGAAGTTGCCGACATGCAGCAGGTGATCGACGCGCAACAGGGTGGTTTCAAGCTGGCCGCGTCGGATTGGGACTTCTACGCCGAACAAGTGCGCAAGGCCAAGTACGACCTCGACGAAGCGCAGATCAAGCCGTATTTCGAACTGGACAACGTGCTGCAGAACGGCGTGTTCTTCGCCGCCAATCAGCTCTACGGCATCACCTTCAAGGAACGCAAGGACATCCCGGTCTATCACCCGGATGTGCGCGTGTTCGAAGTCTTCGACAAGGACGGCAGCCCGCTGGCGCTGTTCTACGCCGACTACTACAAGCGTGACAGCAAGAGTGGCGGCGCGTGGATGGACGTGTTCGTCGATCAGGATGGGCTGACTGGCAGCAAGCCCGTTGTCTATAACGTCTGCAACTTCACCAAGCCCGCGCCGGGGCAGAAAGCGCTGCTGTCGTTCGACGATGTGACCACGATGTTCCATGAATTCGGCCACGCCCTGCATGGCATGTTCTCGGCGACGAAATACCCGAGCATCTCCGGCACCGGCGTGCCGCGTGATTTCGTCGAATTCCCCTCGCAGTTCAACGAGCACTGGGCATCGGACCCGAAGGTGTTCGCCAACTACGCCAAGCACTTCCAGACCGGCGAAGCGATGCCGCAGGCACTGGTGGAAAAGATCCGCAAGGCCGCGACCTTCAACCAGGGCTACGCCACCACCGAATACCTGTCCGCCGCGCTGCTGGACTTGGCCTGGCACACGCAACCGCAAGGCAAGACCCCGATCGACGTCGATGCCTTCGAGAAGCAAGCGCTGGCGCAATTCAAGGTCAACCTGCCCGAAGTGCCGCCGCGCTACCGCACCACCTACTTCGATCACATCTGGGGAGGCGGCTACGCGGCCGGTTATTACGCCTATTTCTGGAGCGAAGTGATCGACCACGACGCCTTCGAGTGGTTCAAGGAACACGGCGGCCTGACCGCCGAAAACGGCCAGGTCTTCCGCGACAAGATCCTCTCCATCGGCAACACCCGCGACCTGGCTCAGGCCTACCGCGACTTCCGCGGCAAGGACCCCAGCGTGGAACCGCTGCTGGAGAACCGCGGCTTAAAGTGAGGATGCTTTTGCGCTCTCGCCGTTGGCGAGAAGGGTTGTCGGCTGGTGCTGGCGTAGCCGGCCGATCTCTCTTGCCTTGCGGGATGACGGATGGTGCAGGCTTTCCCTTGGGCGCGCGCTCAAGGCGCTTCAGCGGTTTTCCTTCACCGAGGTATCGATCGCCACCACTACCGACATGCCGGGGCTGAGCCGCGCGGACAATTCCTGGCCGGGATCGACCGAAATCTTCACCGGGATGCGCTGGGCGATCTTGACGAAGTTGCCGGTGGCGTTGTCGGCCGGCAGCACGCTGAACTCGTTGCCGGTGGCCGGGGAGATTTCCTGCACGTGGCCGTGCAGTTTCGCGCCACCCAGCGCATCGACGCTGAAGCGCGCCGGCTGGCCGATGCGCACGTTGGCCATCTGCGTTTCCTTCAGGTTGGCCACCACCCACAGCGTGTCCGGCACCACTGCCATCAGTTGCGTGCCGTTGGTGACGTAAGCGCCCACGCGCACGCCGACCTGGCCCAGACGGCCAGCGCGCGGGGCGAGGATACGGGTGTTGTCGAGGTTGATCTGCGCCAGCTTGACCGCCGCTTCGGCGCCGGCCACGGCGGCTTGCAGCGAGGCGCGGTTGACTTCGACGCTGCGCGCGCTCTGCTCGGAGGCCTGCAATGCGGCCTGCGATTGCGTCACGCTGGCTTGCGCCTGCGCGTTGGCGGCGAAGGCGGTGTCGCGGTCCTGTTGCGACAGCAGTTGCTGCTTCGCCAGTTGCTCGGCGCGCGCCAGCGCGGTGCGGGTGCGCTGGTATTGCGCGGCGTTGCTGGCGACGCCGGCGCGGCTCTGCGCGATGCCGGCCTGCGCGCCGCGTCGTTGCTGTTCCCAGTTTTCCAGGTTGGCTTGCGCGGCCAGCAGTTGCGCCTGTGCTTGTTCGAGTTGCTGCTGGTAGATGCGGTCGTCGATCTTCGCCAGCAGCTCGCCTTGTTTCACGGATTGGAAATCCTGCACCGGCACTTCGACCACGTAGCCGCTGACTTGCGGCGCGATGATCGTGACCTGGCCGCGCACCATCGCGTTCTCGGTGTTTTCCACCGCGCTGGTGAACGGCGGCAGCCGCCATGCGTACAGCACCAGGGCGATGCCCAGCGCCATCAGCAGCAGGAAGCCGGCGAAGCCGGAAAGGCGTCGGCGGCGACGTGATTTTTCGCGTGCGGCATCGGCAGGCGTTGCGGCGGGTTCGGGCGTGCTCATGCGGTGCTCGCGGCGGCGTTGGTGGTTGTAGCGGCGGAGGTTTCGGGCAGGCGGCGGTTGCGTTGGCTGCGCAGCAGATGGAACAGCATCCACGCCATCGTGGCCAGCGCCAGCCAGCCGATCACGAAGAACACGTCGTTGCAGGCCAGCACGTTGGCTTCGCCGGTGGCGGCGGCGGCCAGTTGCTTCAAGGCCAGTGCCTGCCGCTGCGCCGGGTCGGCCACGTTGTGCGCGTAGGCGGCGGCGTAGGCCTGCACGCGCGCGGCCACCTGCGGGTCGGTCATCACGAGGTGTTCGACCAGTTGGCTGGAATGGAACTTCTCGCGCCACGTCTGCAAGGTGCCGAGCAGGGCGCTGCCGAACAGTCCGCCCATGTTCTGCGACATGCCGAACAGCACGATGAAGCTGATCAGGTTGCGCGGCTCGCTGAACACCTTGCCGAAGCCCATCAGCATCGCCGGGGCGACGAACAGGATGCTGCCGAAGCCGATCAGGAACTGGCTGAAATACATTTCCTCCGGCCGGGTCAGGCGGGTGGCGTGCGCATCCATGAACGCGCCGATGGCGACCATCGCCAGCGAGGCGATGATGTGCAGCGGCAGGTTCTGCGGCTTCAGCAGGAAGGCGCTGGCCAGCAGGCCCAGCACCGACCCCGACAGCACGATCAGGAACAACGTGTGCATCTGTTCGTTGCCCATGCCCAGTTGCTGCAGGAAGCCGACCGCGCCCACGCCCTGCTCGGACAGCGCGATGCGAACCAGCACGATCGCGGCGGCCAGCCGCAGCATGTCGCCGCTGGCCAGCCAGCGGGTGTTGATCATCGGCCGTTGGCGATGGTGTTCCACCGTCACCGCGGCGGCCAGCAACGCCAGCGAACACGCCAGGATGATGCCCAGCCACGGCGTGTCGGTCCACCACAGGTAGCGGCCCAGCGACAGCACCGCCGCCAATCCGGCCGCGCCGCTGCCGAACAGGACGAAGGTCAGGAAATCGCGTTTCTCGAACACGCGAATGCGGTCGCTGGGCGGCAGCTTCAGCATCAGCACGCAGGCCAGCGAGACGACGCCCAGGCCCAGCTCGAACAGGTACAGGCCGCGCCATTCGCCGAATTCCAGCAAGCGGGTCGAGAACACGCGCGCCAGCGGCAACGCCAACTGGCTCAGGCCCAGGCCGATCACCAGCGCCTTGAGCCGGTGCGCGGCCGGAAACGCCTGGATCATGTAGTAGATGCCCAGCGAACTAAGCGCCGCGCCGACCAGCCCGTGCGCGGCACGCACCGCGATGGCGGTGTCCAGGTCGTTGACGAACAGGTGCGCGGCAGTGATCAGCACGTACAGCGCCAGGAAGATCTCGGTGAACAGGCGCAGCCCGAACTGCTGGCGAAACTTGACCAGCAACAGGTTGGCGGAGACATTCGTCATCACGAACGCGGCCGGCAGCCACGCCATTTCCCACGCATACGCGCCCAGTGCGCCTTGCAGATAAGGCAGGTTGGCGGTGACCAGCGCATTGCTCAGGCCGCCGGTCAGCGCAACGATGACGCCGACGATGCCGTACTGCACCCGTCGCAGCGGCGCATGCAACGGCGTCGATGCCGAACCGGGCAAGGCCGGCCGCTCGTGCGGCAGCCATTGGCGCGGTGCGTAGTGGTCCGGTTCGGCCATGTTGCATTGTGGCATGGCCGTCATGCAGGCCGAGCGCACGGCGATGGATCAGCGAGCCTCCGGCGTTGCATCCGCCGGCATCGCCAGCATGTGCGCCTGCCGCCAGCGGCCCCAGCGGTAATAGGCCAGCGACAGCAACACCGCGCACAGCGAACTGACCGGGAAACTCCACCAGATCGCGTCGGCACCGAAGACCGGCATCAACAGTTTGGCGAACGGTACGCGGATGCCCCACAGACTGATGCCCAGGATCAGCATTGGCGGGATCACCGCGCCGGTGGCGCGAACCACGCCGGAAATCACGAAAGTCGCGCCGAACAACAGGAACGACCAGATCACGATGTGGTTCAGATGTCGTGCAATCTCCATCGCTGGCCCGGACGCGGACAGGAACAGCGACAGTGCATGGCGGTCGAACACGAGCAGCGGCACGATCAGCGCGCCGGTCAGCAACAGGTTGAACAGCAAACCGTTGCCGGTGGTGGCTTCGACCCGATCCCAGCGCCGCGCACCGACGTTCTGGGCGGCCATCGACGAACACGCCGCGCCGATGGCCATGGCCGGCATTTGCACATAGGCCCACAACTGCATCGCCGCGCCATAGGCGGCTGCCGTGTCGGTGCCGAAGCCGTTGACCATGCTCATCATCGCGATCAAAGACAGCGAGATCAGCACCATTTGCAGGCTCATCGGCACGCCTTTGACCACCAGTGCGCGCAGGATCGACAGGTCGGGCCGCAACAGCGCCAAATGTTGCCGGCCCAGCCACAAAACGTGGCCGCCGCGCCGCATCGCCAGCATCAGCCCGGCCAGTGCGATGGTCTGCGCGATCAGCGTGGCCCAGGCCGAACCGGCGATGCCGAGTTTCGGCAACGGGCCGAGGCCGAAGATCAGCAACGGATTGAGCACGATGTCCAGCACCACCGACAGCAGCAGGAAACGGAATGGCGTGCGCGAATCGCCCGTGCCGCGCAGCGCCGCGCTGAGGAAGGTGAACATGTACAGCGACGGCACCGCCAGGAAGATCACCCGCAGATAAGCTTCGGCCAGCGGCAAGGATTCCCGCGGCGTGCCCATCGCCGCCAGCAGATGCGGTGCCAGCCACAGGCCGAACATCGCGATCAGCACCGAAACCCCGGCGAAGAAACTGGCACTGGTGCCCATGACACGCCGCGCTTGCAGTGGATCGCGCGCGCCCATCGCCTGGCCGATCAGGATCGTGGCGGCCATGGCCAAGCCGAATACCGAGCCAAGCAGGAAGAACAGGATGCTGTTGGCGTTGGCCGCGGCGGTCAGCGCCGCCTCGCCAAGATAGCGGCCGATCCAGACCGCATTGATCGAACCATTGAGCGACTGCGCGACGCTACCAGCCAGGATCGGTAGCGCGAACAGCAACAGATTGCGGCCAATCGGGCCACTGGTGAGGCTGCGGTCGGGTTTCGGGGGCATAGGTAGCTATCGTAAGGGAATGCCTGCCGAATCGGCAGGCCAACCCGGTTCGCGCGGGGATGCGATAATCCGCGCATGAGCCAGCCATCCGACAGATCCTCTCCCTACGAACGCGGCACCACCCATTTCGGTTTCCGCGATGTCGCCGCGCGCGACAAGCAGAAAATGGTCGCCGGAGTGTTCACCTCGGTCGCCGGCAACTACGACCTGATGAACGACCTGATGAGCCTGGGCATCCATCGGGTGTGGAAGCGTTACTTCGTCGCCACCGCCCAAGTGCGCCGGGGTGATCGCGTGCTGGACCTGGCCGGCGGCACCGGCGACATCGCCGCGCTGCTGAAACCGCGCGTGGGTGATGAAGGCGAGATCGTGCTGGGCGACATCAACGCCGGCATGTTGTCGGTAGGGCGCGACCGCCTGACCAATCGTGGCCTGGTTGCCGGCCTGGACTATGTGCAATGCAATGCCGAGGCGTTGCCGTTCCCAGATGGCAGTTTCGACCTGGTGACGATCGCCTTCGGCCTGCGCAACGTGACCGACAAGGACGCCGCGCTGCGCGAGATGCACCGCGTGCTTAAGCCCGGTGGGCAGGCGCGGGTGCTGGAATTCTCGGAAGTGACGGCGGACTGGTTCAAGCCGGTTTACGACTTCCACTCGTTCAAGGTGTTGCCGAAGCTGGGCAAGCTGTTCGCGAACGATGCCGACAGCTACCAGTACCTGGCCGAAAGCATCCGCAAGCATCCGCCACAGGAAGAATTGAAGGCGATGATGGCCGAGGCCGGTTTTGCGCGGGCGCGCTACAAGAACCTGTCCGGTGGCATCGTCGCGATCCACGACGGTTACAAGGTCTGATTGAGGCCGTTGTGGTGGCGGCTGCAGGCCGTTCCCACAAAAGCCGCTTTCATTTCGGCATCACTTCGCCTTGAACACTACCTTGGTGCTCACCGCCACCTCGTTCGGAATCGTCTTGGTATCGGCCCAGTCGCCGCCGCCGATGCCGAAATCCAGGCGTTTGACCGTGGCCTTGCCGGCCAGCACGGGTTGCGCGCCCGGCGTCCAGGTGAAGGTCAGCGTGACCGGCTTGCTGATGCCGCGCAGGCTCAGCGTGCCGTCGGCGGCGTACTGGTTGCCGCCCAACGCGCGGAACTTGCTGGCGGTGTAGTGCGCCTGCGCGAACTTGGCCACGTTGAAGAAATCGCTGCCCAGCAAGGTGGAATCGCGGTCTTCATTGCCACTGTTGCTGCCGGTGAGGGTGATGGCCACGTCCAGCTTGGCCGTCTCCAGTTTTTCCGAATCGAAACTCAGCGTGGTGGTGAATCCGCCGAACTTGCCGGTGAATACCTCGCCGTCGTAGCTGCTGCCGAACACCAGGGTGGAGCCGGGTGCCTGCACGTAGTCGGCGGCGTGGGCCGGTACGGTTGCGAACGCTGCGACCAGCGCGGTGGCAGTCAGGGCGGGGCTGGCGAACAGTTTGTTCATGGGGGAGCTCTCTTGTCGGCTATTCATTGCACGGGCGCGTTCGGACGCGATCATTGTTCATGTGGCGGATGATTTCCTGCGGCCGGGCAGCATCCGCAGCAAGGTGGCATCGCGGTTGAAGGTGTGATGCTGCAAGGCCGCGCCCACGTGCAGCAACACCAGCGCGATCAGCAGCCAGAAGCCCCATTCGTGCATGAAGTGCGCGGTCGCCTTCAGCGCATCATCCGGCGCGACCAGCTTGGGCATGTTGAACAGGCCGAAGAACTTGAACGGGCGCAGGCCACTGGCCGAGTCATACAGCCAGCCGGACAGCGGGATCGCCAAGGCCAGCACGTACAGCAACACGTGGGTGAGGCTGGCGATGGCGTGCTGCCAGCGTGGCGTGCCGGGCACTGGCTTGGGCGTGCCGGCGTACAAGCGCCAGACCAGCCGCAGCAACATCAGCGCCAGCACGCTGATGCCCAGCGACTTGTGTGCGGTATAAACCCAGAAATACTTCGGTGTGCGTGGCAATTCGCCCATGGTCAGGCCGACCACGCCGATGGCGAGGATCAGCACGGCAATCAACCAATGCAGCGATTGGCTGATGATGCCCCAGCGGTCGGCGGTGTTCTTCAAGGTCATGGCGGCGGGCGTTGGCTGGCGGTGAAGCCGCATGGTAAGCCGGACAGCGCGAGGATACCGCGCTTGCGTTCGCAACGATGCGTTGCGACGATGCCGGCGCACGTTTCCGGGAAGGATCGGGGAAGGAACGGGGAATGCACGGGAATTCGTGGAAGAACTGGATCGGCACAACCCTCGTGTTGCCGTGCCTGCTGGCCCTGTCGATCGCCGCACCGATGCAGGCAGCCACGCCGGAAACACCGACGCTGCGCCAGTTGTCGGTGGCTGAAGGGCTGCCGTCGAACATCGTCTATGACCTGGCCGAAGACGCCGATGGTTATCTGTGGTTCGCCACGCTGGATGGCCTGGCGCGCTACGACGGCCTGGGCTTCCGCATCTGGCGCAGCGAGGACGGGCTGGGTGACAACGAGATCAACGCGCTGCATGTGGATGCCGACAACCGCTTGTGGATAGGCACCGAAAGCGCCGGACTGGTCGTGCTGGACGCGGCGCGGCGCGAGTTCCGCACCATCAAGCAGGTCGACGACGTGCGGCTGGATGCCGACCCGATCTGGAGCCTGGCGCGCACGCCTGATGGTGCGCTGTGGATCGGTACCGCATCGGCGGGGTTGTACCGCATGCGCGCCGAGGGTGGCATCGACCACTTCCTGCCGCAGCCGGGCGATGCGCGCAGCCTGCCCGGCCGCATGATCACCGCGTTGAGCATCGGTGACGACGGCGTGTTGTGGGTCGGCACCGGTGGCGGCGCGGCGCGTTGGACTGGCAAGGATTTCCTACGCATGCCCGATGAGGAATACGTGGTCAGCCTGGTCGCTGATCGCGATGGCAGCGCGTGGACGCAGACCACCACGCAAGGTCGCCACTACGGTGCAGCAGGCGAACGCCTGCCATTGCCGCAGGCGATGTCGCAAGTCGATGACGTCACCGGCGTGGTGTTGCAGGATCGCGAGGGCGCTTATTGGATCACTCATCGTGAAGGCCTGTCGCATGTCATCGATGGCCGGCTGCACCGGGCAGGCTTGTACAGCAACCTGATGCAGGGTGCGGTCACCCCGCAATTCGACCGTGCCTTGGCTGGCAGTGATGGCGGCATGTGGTTTGCCAGCAACGATGCCGGCGTGTGGCACTTGCCGTCGGACTGGCGGCAATTCCTGGTGCTGAAGAAGAACGGCAGCGCGCCCGCCGCGCTGGGCAATGCCCAGGTCTATGGCGTGGCGTCCTCGCGCAGCGGGAAGGTATGGCTGGTCGGCACCAGTGGCGTGCTGGACGAGGTGGATCCGCAACTCGGCACGGTGCGCGCGGCGTACCGCAGCGCTTCGGGCCGGGTTTTCAACGTGGTGACCGAAAGCGCCGACGGCAAGGTCTGGGTGGGTTACAACGATGGCCTGTTGCGCTACGACCCGACCACCGGCGCGGTGAAGCAATGGGAGGCGGACAGTGGTGAAGATGCCACGCTGGGTGAAGGCGTGTCGGGCATCGTGCAGGATGCGGATGGCCTGTTGTGGATCTGGACTTCTGCCACGGGCCTGCAATTGCGCAACGCGGCAGGACGGGTGCTGGACAATTTTCGCCTGGGCGACGGGCGTGGCCTGTCATCGGACTTGTACGTCAAGCAATTGCGGCGTGGGCCGCAGGGCGATGTGTGGCTGGCAGGAACGCCGGGCCTGCTGGCCTGGGACAAACAGGCCAAACGTTTCATGCCGGTGCCGGGCGCACCCCTGGGCTTGATTGACGGTTTTGATGTGGCGGCGGACGGCACGGTGTGGATTGCGCGCTTCGGCACGGTCGAAAGCCATCGCTTCAGCGACGGCGCATTGCAACTGCAAAAGCGTATTGGCAAGGAAAGCGACATCCCGCAGATCGCCTATCGAGGCATCACCGTCGATCATGATGGCGTGTTGTGGCTGGCCAGCAATCGTGGGCTGGTGCGCGTGGATCCGCAGCGGGCCGTCGTGCGCATCCATGGCATCGGCGACGGCTTGCCGGGGCAGGAGATACTGTTTGCCCCCTTGCTGCATGCCGGTGGTGCGCGCTTGCTGGTCGGTGCATCGCATGGCGTGACGATTTTCGACCCGGCCGTGCTGCAACCGGCATCGGCAAAGCCGAGGTTGGCGGTGGATTCGATCAGCGTGCGCCGTGCCGCCGGCGAAACCGCATTGTCCACCCAGGCACCGTTCCGCATCGGTGGCGACGACCGCGATCTGCGCGTGGTCGCGCGGTTGCTGTCGTTCGACAACGTGGCCGGCCATCGTTACCGCTTCCGGTTGTCCGGGTTCGACGATGACTGGGTCGAGGTTGGTGCCAGTGGCGAGCGCAGTTTCTCGCGCCTGCCACCGGGCGATTACCGGCTGGAGATCGCCGGCCGTACCGCCGATGGCGTATGGTCGCAATCGCGCACGATTGTCTTCAAGGTCGATCCGCCATGGTGGCGCAGTGGCTGGGCCATGGCGACGGGTGTCGTTCTGGTCGCGCTGTTGTTGTGGTTCGCCGCCGCCGCTTATCGCCAGCGGATCAGGCGACGCAGCGCGTGGCAACTGGCCGAGCACAAACGCGAACTGGCCGAACAAGCTTCGCTGGCCAAGACCCGTTTCCTTGCCACCCTCGGCCACGAAGTGCGCACGCCGATGACCGGCGTGCTGGGCATGAGCGAACTGCTGCTGGGCACGCCGCTGGATGAAAAACAGCGCGGCTACACCAATGCCATCCAGAATGCCGGCAAGCACCTGTTGCGCTTGGTCAACGATGCGCTGGACCTGTCGCGGATCGAATCGGGCAAGCTGGAATTGGAGCAGCAGGCTTTCGACCTGCGCGAACTGGTTGCCGGCGTCGCCAGCCTGGTTGCGCCGATGGCGCAGCAACGCGGCCTGCGCTTCGAGTGCGCCATCGATCCGGCCGCGCCGCAGGCATTACGTGGCGATCCGCTGCGCGTACGACAGATCCTGTTGAACCTGTTGAACAACGCGCTGAAATTCACCGAGCACGGCAGCATCGGTTTGCAGGTTCAGCCGCGCCGTGAGGGTGGCGTGCGTTTGATCGTCAGCGACACCGGCCCGGGCATCAATGCCGAACAGCAGGCGCGATTGTTCCAGCGTTTCGAACAGGCTGAAGGTGCACGTACTGCCGCACGCTACGGCGGCAGCGGCTTGGGGCTGGCGATCTGCCAGGAGTTGGCGGCGGCGATGGGCGGCGGCATCGAACTGCAAAGCGCACCGGGTGAAGGCGCGCGTTTCATCGTCGATTTGCCGTTGGTGCAAGTCGATGCGCCGTTGTCTTCATCGCGCGAGGAAGGCGCGGCAATGGCGGCGGCGACGCGGGCGTGGCGCGTGTTGCTGGTCGAAGACGATCCGACCGTGGCCGAAGTCATCACCGGCTTGTTGCAGGCACGCGGCCACGCGGTGCGTCACGTTGCGCATGGCCTTGCCGCGTTGGCCGAAGCTGGCAGTGGTCGTTTCGATATTGCCTTGCTGGATCTGGACCTGCCCGGCCTCGATGGCCTGGCGCTGGCGCGGCAGTTGCGTGCGCAAGGCTTCGCCACGCCGCTGCTGGCGATCACCGCCCGCGCCGATGCCGACGCCGAACCGATGGCGACGGCTGCCGGTTTCGATGGCTTCCTGCGCAAACCGCTGACCGGGGAAATACTGGAAGAGGCGATGCAGGCCTTGATTGACGGCGAGTGAGGATCAGCGCCGGCTGTATTCATGCACCGCATCGACCAGCACGGCGACGTGGTCGGGGTTCATGTCCGGCGACATGCCGTGGCCGAGGTTGAACACATGGCCATCGCGCGAGCCGCCATTGCCCTCGGCATAGCTGTCCAGCGCGTACTTGACCTGCGTGCGGATCGCCTCGGGCGAACCGTACAGCGTGGCCGGGTCCAGGTTGCCTTGCAGCGCGACCGTGCCCTGCGTGCGGCGCGCGGCTTCGGACAGTTCCACCAGCCAGTCCACGCCCAGCGCATCGGTACCGGAAGCGGCCAGTTCTTGCAGATACGGCGCGTTGCCCTTGCCGAACAAGATCAGCGGCGCGCGTTCGTCGCCTTCGCCGCGATCCAGTTCCTTCGCAATCCGCGCCAGGTAGGGCAGCGAGAACTTGCGATACATCGCCGGCGACAACACGCCGCCCCAGGTGTCGAACACCTGCAAGGCCTGCGCGCCGGCCGCGCGCTGCGCCGACAGGTAGGCGATCACCGCGTCGGTGACCACCGACAGCAACTTGTGCAGCGTGGCCGCATCGTTCAGCGCCATCGCCTTGATCCGGGAATAATCCTTGCTGCCGCCGCCTTCGACCATGTAGCAGGCCAGCGTCCACGGGCTGCCGGAGAAACCGATCAGTGGCACCTTGCCGTCCAGCTCGCGGCGGATCAGTCGCACCGCATCCATCACGTAGCGCAGCTCGGTTTCCATGTCCGGCACGGCGAGCTTGGCCGCGTCTTCGGCGTTGCGCACGGTGCGTTCGAACTTGGGGCCTTCGCCTTCGACGAAATACAAACCCAGGCCCATCGCATCGGGCACGGTCAGGATGTCGCTGAACAGGATCGCCGCGTCCAGATCGAAGCGACGCAGTGGTTGCAGTGTCACTTCACAGGCGATTTCCGGGTTTTTCGCCATGCCGAGGAAACTGCCGGCCTTGGCCCGCGTGGCGCGGTATTCCGGCAGGTAACGCCCGGCCTGGCGCATCAGCCAGACGGGAGTGCAATCGGTGGATTGGCGGCGCAGGGCACGCAGGAAGCGGTCGTTGCGGAGGTAGGGTGCGGACAAGATCAGGATCCTGGTTGGGGCTGTTGGTTGTCGGGTTGTCGATTCCTGTTGGGAGTGCCGTATCGGACGCTTCCAACAACCAACACCCCAAAACCAGCAACTAGCTTTTCGGTGGCTCCGCGCCCTGCACGAAGGTGGTGTGGAAGCCGCGCTTGAGCTGCAGGTCGCGGGCTTTCTCGAAGGCGGCGGTGGCCTCGTCCTGCAACAGGTACTGGTCGCGCCGCAGTTGCGCGCGGCCACCGACTTGCCCGCTTTCGCGCAGCAGCTCCCAGCCACCGAACAGGTCCGGTTGCAGGGTCAGTTGCACGTAACGCGGCGATTCGCCGGTGGCTGGAGGTTGTTGCAGGAAGATGCGCATGGCGAAATTGTAGCTTTCCCGACCGCTATCTTGCGGCCGGACCGGGCTTCGGGCACGATGCATCGCAATTGCAATGCACAGGATCGCCGCCATGAGTCAAGCTGCCACCAAGAATGCCACCCTGCCGTCGCTGCGGGTCAGCGCCGAATTCCGCAAGGCCGCCGAAGATGTGTTGCAGGAAGGCGAAACCCTGTCCGCCTTCGTCGAGGCCTCGGTGCGCGCGCAGGTCAACCTGCGTCGCAACCGCGAGGAGTTCATCAAGCGGGGTCTGGCTTCGTATGCGAAGGCGGAAGAAACCGGCGTCTATTACTCACTGGATCAAGTACTGGGCAAACTGGAGGCCAAACTGGCCAAGGCCAAGGCGACAGCGAAATGACCTGGACAGTGCGCTTCACGGAAGAGGCCGAAGCCGACCTGGACAGGCTGGGCGATTGGCTGTTCGAGCGGTCGGATTACGACATCCGCTTGGTGGAGCGTGCCGTGCGAACCATCCGCGACAGCTTGAAGATGCTTGAATCCATGCCGTTCGCCTGCCCCAAGGTGGACGAGGGCGAGCCGCTGTTGCGCGAACTGCTGATCAACTTCGGCAACAGCGGCTACGTCGCGCTGTATGAAATCGGTGACGACGACACCGTCACCGTGCTGGCCCTGCGCCACCAGCGCGAAGAGGATTACCACTGAAGCGAAAGCTTCAGCCCTGATCCGCCAGCACCTTCAACACCACGTCCTCCGGCACGTCCGCCAGTACCCGCGCACGTCCCGCGCCATCCCAGACGATGAAGCGCAGGCCGCTGGCTTGGGCCTTCTTGTCCAGGCGCATGCGCGCGACCAGTGCCTGCGGGTCGAGGCCGGCGGGCACTGCCACCGGCAGGCCGAAGCGCAGCAGCAGTGCGTGCAGGCGTTGCGTGTCGGCGGCGGCGGACAGGCCCAGCGCTTCGGACAGTTTCGCCGCCAGCAACATGCCGACCGCGACCGCTTCGCCGTGGTTGAGATTGGCGTTGCCGACGCCGCCGTAGCCCTGTTCGGCTTCGATGGCGTGGCCGAAGGTGTGGCCGAAGTTCAGCAGCGCGCGTTCACCGCGCTCGAACGGGTCACGTTCGGTGATCGCCGCCTTGTGTTCGCAACTGCGCGCCACCGCCTGTGCCAGCGCGGCATCATCTAGGACCAGCAGCGCATCGGCGTTGGCCTCCAGCCAGTCCAGGAACGGTGCATCGACGATCGCGCCGTACTTGATCACTTCTGCCAGGCCGGCGCGCAATTCGCGCGGCGGCAGTGTGCGCAGCAGGGCGGTATCGGCGATCACCGCGCGCGGCGGGTGGAAGGCGCCGACCAGGTTCTTGCCCTGCGGGATATCGATGGCGGTCTTGCCGCCGACCGAAGAATCGACCATCGCCAGCAAGGTGGTCGGTACCTGCACGCAATCGATGCCGCGCATCCACGCCGCCGCGGCAAAGCCGGCCAGGTCGCCGACCACGCCGCCGCCCAGCGCCAGCACGCAGGCATCGCGAGTGGCGCCCAACGCGGCCAGTGCCTCGATGGCGTGGCCGAAATTCGCCAGCGTTTTCGATTCCTCGCCGGCCGGCAGCACGAAGGCCTCGACCCGCGAATCCGGCCGCGCCGCCAGCAGCGCCGTGCGTACGCCGGCCGCATACAACGGTGCGACGTGCGAATCACTGGCCAGCAACACGTGGCGGCCACGCAGGTGCTGCGCCAGCAAGGCGCCATCGTTGCTCAGGCCGGGACCGATGTGGATGCGATAGGGGGAAGCGCCGCCGACATCGACGGTGCGGATTCTGGGTTCGGTCATATGGAACTCGAAGATGTTTTCATGCGGCACATTCGCTGCCACGCTGCCATTGCGCCGCCAATTGCGCGACCAGTGCGCAAGTGGCCTCGGTCGGCGACAGCCCATCGGTATCCAGCGACAGGTCGGCGACCTCGCGGTACAACGGCTCGCGCACGGCGGCCAGGTCGCGCAGCACCTGTTCGCGATCATCGGCGTGCAACAGCGGGCGATTGCGGTCGCGGCCAACCCGGCGCAATTGCTGGTCGATGCCGACCTGCAGCCACACCACGAAACCGCGTTCGCGCATGCATTGGCGATTGCCCGCAGCCAGCACCGCGCCGCCGCCGGTGGAAACCAGTTGCCCTTCGCCGGCCAGGATGTCGGCCAGTACATCGCTCTCGCGCTGGCGGAAACCGGCCTCGCCGACGTGTTCGAACAAGACCGGGATGCTGGCTCCGCTGCGCTCGACGATGGCCTGGTCGATATCGACGAAACGCAGGCCGAAGCGCTCGGCCAGGCGCTTGCCGATGGAGGTCTTGCCGGCGCCCATCGGGCCGACCAGGATCAGGTTCGCGGCGGGATTCATCGGCGGCGATGCTATCACTTCGTTAACATGATCGCGCCCAGACTGCGCTTCCCGGCGCTTCCCGGCGCATCCGCGCCACTGCCGAGAGAAGGGAGTTTCCATGTCCGTTGCCAAGATCATCGAAGTCAATGCTTCGTCCAAGACCAGCATTGAGGATGCGGTCAAGAGCGGCCTGAAGAAGACCGCCGAAACAGTGAAGAACATCAAGGGTGCGTGGGTCAACGAAACCAAGGTAGTGACCGACAACGATGGCAATGTCACCGAGTGGCGGGTCAATCTGCGCATCACCTTCGTGGTGGATTGAGTTGGAGCGGCCGTCGCCGGGCATCCAGCGGCACGGTCATTGCTGCGATGGCCGGCAGCGTGCGCAGCGCCTGCCGGCTGATGCGCTCGTAGTGCATCACGAAGTGTTCGACCTGGGCGCGATTCATCGCCTGGCGCACCGGATCGCCGGCTTGCATGCTCTGTGCTTGCAGTGACCATGCTTGCAGTGCGCATTCCTGCTGCCAGCGCCATTGCGGCACGATCTCGAAGCCTCCCGACGGTTGCAGGAACCACAGCGTGTCGATGCGTGACCACAGCGCCGGGTAATCACGCGCCAGCGCCGCGTTGCACCAGTGCCGCCACGTGCCATCGGCATCTTCGTTGCGTTCCAGTGCGTTGATCGGTTCGACCAGCGCGGTTTCGTCTTCGGCCGGCGTGCCCAGGAACCAGCCTTCGAAAATCACGACATCAGCACGCGCCTGGAGGCGCGGCCATTGCGATTCGTCCACACGCTCATCGGCCAGTTTGTCGAAGCGCGGCAGGGCGGTGGCTTCGCCGCTGCGCAAGGCGTCCAGCGTACCCAGCGCCAATGCGATGTCGTGGGTGCCCGGCGGGCCGCGCGTGGCCAGCAGTGGATGCACGTCGCGGGCCAGCGTCGCGCGCTGCGCCTTGCGCAGGTAGAAATCGTCGATCGATACCACTGCCGCCTGCAGGCCGCGCGCTTGCGCCAACGCGGCGATCTGCGTGGCCAGCGTGGATTTGCCGCTGCCTTGCAAGCCGCTGAGACCGAGCACGGGCACATGCGCAACCGGCAGCGCCAGCGCCGCGTCCAGTGCTTGCGTTACAAGGTCATCCGGGAAACCGGCAGGGTGCGGCGATGCGGTCATCGCGCGACAATAGCGCGAACCCCCGCATCGCCACGACCATGAGCACCGACCTTTACGCAGAAGCCCTGTCCACCTTTGCCAACCTGTTCGACGAGGCCCGCGCCAGCCCGGCGGAGCTGGAGGCCAATGCAATGACCGTGGCCACGGCCACGCCGGACGGGCGGCCCTCGGCGCGCACGGTGCTGCTGAAGTCGTTCGATGCGAACGGCTTCGTGTTCTATACCCACCTGGACAGCCACAAGGGCCGCGAGCTGGCGGCCAATCCGCGCGCGGCATTGTTGTTCCTGTGGCGCAGCCTGCGCGAGGCCGGCATCCAGGCGCGCATCGAAGGCGCGGTGGAAGTGGTCGGCGACGCCGAAGCCGATGCCTATTTCGCCAGCCGTCCGCGGGTCAGCCAGCTGGGCGCGTGGGCCTCGGCACAATCGAAGCCGCTGGCCTCGCGCGAGGCATTCGACGCGCGCATGGCCGAGGTCGAAGCGCGTTTCGACGGTGTCGAGGTGCCGCGCCCGAGCGGCTGGAGCGGTTTCCGCGTGGTCCCCGATGCGCTGGAATTCTGGTACGGCGCGCAATTCCGCCTGCACGAGCGCTGGCGCTACGAACGCGATGCGGGCGGGGCGTGGGCGAAGCGGATGCTGTTTCCTTAAGTCGACCTGCCGTCAATCGTTGGCGGCGGACAGTTCCTTGCCGCGCACGGCGGCGGCATGGATTGCCCGGCCGACCAGCGCCTCGAAACCGCCACTCTGGAAGGTTTCGATCGCCGCCTGGGTGGTGCCGCCGGGTGAGGTGACGCGGCGGCGCAGTTCGGCCGGGGCTTCGCCGGTTTCGGTCAGCATCCGCGCCGCGCCGAGGATCGTCTGCAGGGTCAGGGTGCGGGCAGCCTCGGCCGGCAGGCCTTCGGCGACCGCAGCCGCTTCCATCGCCTCGGCCAGCAGGAAGGCGTAAGCCGGGCCGCTGCCGGAAACGGCGGTGACCGCATCCATTTGCACTTCGTCGCCGATCCACACGGTCTTGCCGGCGGCGGCAAGCAGGGTTTCGGCGCGTTGCCGGCCCGGCGCATCGACGCCCTCGGTGGCGAACAGGCCGGTGACGCCGGCACCAAGCAGGGCCGGGGTGTTGGGCATCGCCCGGATCACCGGCAAGGCCGCGCCCAGCCACTGCTGCAACTGCGCGGAGGTGATGCCGGCGGCAATCGACACCACCAGCGGCGCGTTGCGCCCGGCCAGCGGTGCCAGCGATTCGCAAACCCCGCGCAACACCTGCGGCTTGACCGCGAACAGCCACATCGACGCCTGTTCGGCCGCCTGCGCGGCCTCGGCATGCACGCTGACGCCGAACTCGCCGGCCAGCGCCTGGCGCAATTCCGCCACCGGCTCGGCCACGTGCAGGCTGGCCGGATCCGTGCCGCGCGCAACCAAGCCACCAATCAGGCTGCGGGCCATGTTGCCGCCGCCGATGAAGGCGATGGGTAGAGAGCCGGAAATGAGGGACGGGAGATGGGGAATGGAAGAAGCGGGCATGACTGATTGCGCGATGGATCGGGAGGGCGATGGTATCGCCGTTTCTTCATTCCCGATTCTCCATTCCCGATGCGCTATTCCCCATTCCCGGCTCTTGCCCCGAACAACGCTGTCCCGATCCGCACCATCGTCGCGCCTTCGGCAATGGCGAGGGCGAAGTCGTCGCTCATGCCCATCGACAAGGTATCCACCGACGGGTATCGCGCGGCCAGTGCGTCGAACAGTTCGCGCAGGCGGCGAAAGGCCGGGCGGCGCAGTTCCAGGTCTTCGTGCGGGGTGGGGATGGCCATCAGCCCGCGCAGCGCCAGTCGCGGTTCGGTGGCGATGGCGGCGGCCAGTGCTTCGATCTGGTCAGGGGGGCAGCCGTGCTTGCCGGCTTCATCATCGACATTGACCTGGATCAGCAGGTTCAGCGGTGGCCGCTGCGGCGGCCGGTGCCGCGCCAGGGCAGCGACCAGCTTGGGCCGGTCCACGGTCTGCACCCAGTCGAACAGGCTGGCGGCGACGTCGGCCTTGTTCGATTGCAGATGACCGATCAGATGCCATTCCAGCCCCAGCGCGGCCAGTTCGCCAGCCTTGGCTTGGGCTTCCTGCACGTAGTTCTCACCAAATGCGTGCTGTCCGTCCGCCGCCAGTTGCGCGATGGCGGCGGCTGGTTTCAACTTGGACACCGCCAGCAGGCGCGGCACTGGCCGGTTGACGGCCTGGGCGGCGATTTCCAGTTTTTGCAGTATGTTTTCGAGGGCGCCGGCGGGCATGGCGGTATGGCCGTGGGTGGCGTGAACTTGGCGCTATACTGCCTGCGGGGCTAGCATCGTTCCAGTCGTTGCGCATCATCACGGGGAAAACACGTAATGGATATCGCCGAACTGTTGGCGTTCTCGGTCAAGAACAAGGCATCTGACTTGCACCTGTCGGCCGGCTTGCCGCCGATGATCCGCGTCGATGGCGACGTGCGCCGGATCAACATCCCGGCACTGGACCACAAGCAGGTGCACTCGCTGATCTACGACATCATGTCGGACAAGCAGCGCCGCGATTACGAAGAATTCCTCGAAGTCGATTTCAGCTTCGAGATCCCGTCGCTGGCACGCTTCCGCGTCAACGCCTTTAACCAGAACCGTGGCGCAGGTGCGGTGTTCCGCACCATTCCCTCGGAAGTGCTGACCCTGGAAGACCTGAACTGCCCGCCGCTGTTCCGCGAGCTGGTCCAGCAGCCGCAGGGCCTGATCCTGGTTACCGGGCCGACCGGTTCGGGCAAATCGACGACGTTGGCGGCGATGCTGGATCACGTCAACAAGAACGAATACGCGCACATCCTCTCGGTCGAGGACCCGATCGAATTCGTCCACACCTCGCAGAAGTGCCTGATCAACCAGCGCGAAGTGCACCGCGATACCCACGGCTTCAACGAAGCGCTGCGCAGTGCACTGCGTGAAGACCCGGACTACATCCTGGTCGGCGAATTGCGCGACCTGGAAACCATCCGCCTGGCGCTGACTGCCGCCGAAACCGGCCACTTGGTGTTCGGCACCCTGCACACCAGCTCGGCGGCCAAGACCATCGACCGCATCATCGACGTGTTCCCGGCCGGCGAAAAGCCGATGGTGCGCTCGATGCTGTCCGAATCGCTGCGTGCGGTGATTTCGCAGGCGCTGCTGAAGAAGGTCGGTGGTGGCCGCACCGCCGCGTGGGAAATCATGGTCGGCACCCCGGCCATCCGCAACCTGATCCGCGAGGACAAGGTTGCGCAGATGTATTCGGCCATCCAGACCGGCCAGCAGCAAGGCATGATGACCCTCGACCAACACCTGCAGGACTTGGTCAAGCGCAGCCTGGTCACCCGCCAGCAGGCCAAGGAATACGCGAAGGACAAGCGTTTGTTCGAATGACTCAAGAGGGCCGGTAACCGGTAACCGGTAACCGGCCAAGCAAGCAGACAACGGGCTTTCCGGCTACCGGCTACCGGTTTCCGGCTCCCGAAGAGGGCAACACCGGAGATCGCCATGAGTACCATCGACTTCACCAGCTTCCTCAAACTGATGGCGCACCAGAAGGCGTCGGACCTGTTCATCACCGCCGGCATGCCGCCGTCGATGAAGGTGCACGGCAAGCTGTCGCCGATCACGCAGACGCCGCTGACCGGGCAGCAGTCGCGCGACCTAGTGCTCAACGTGATGACGCCGTCGCAGCGCGAGGAATTCGAAAAAACCCACGAGTGCAACTTCGCCATCGGCGTGTCCGGCGTGGGCCGCTTCCGTGTTTCGGCCTTCTACCAGCGCAACCAGGTGGGTATGGTGCTGCGCCGGATCGAGGCCAAGATCCCGACGGTCGAAGAACTCAGCCTGCCGCCGATCATCAAGACCTTGGCGATGACCAAGCGCGGCATCATCATCTTCGTCGGTGCCACCGGTACGGGTAAATCGACTTCGCTGGCGGCGATGATCGGCTACCGCAACCAGAACTCGACCGGCCACATCATCACCATCGAGGATCCGATCGAATTCGTGCACAAGCACGAGGGCTGCATCATCACCCAGCGCGAGGTCGGCATCGACACCGACAGCTGGGAAAACGCGCTGAAGAACACCCTGCGCCAGGCCCCCGACGTGATCATGATCGGCGAAGTGCGCACCCGCGAAGGCATGGATTACGCGATTGCCTTCGCCGAAACCGGCCACCTGGTGTTGTGCACCCTGCACGCCAACAACGCCAACCAGGCGATGGACCGCATCATCAACTTCTTCCCGGAAGACCGCCGCAGCCAGTTGCTGATGGACTTGTCGCTGAACCTCAAGGGCGTGGTCGCGCAGCAGCTGATCCCCACCCCGGACGGCAAGGGCCGCCGCGTGGCGATGGAAATCCTGCTGGGCACGCCGCTGGCGCAGGACTACATCCGCGATGGCGAGATCCACAAGCTCAAGGAATTGATGAAGGAATCCACCAACCTGGGCATGAAGACCTTCGACCAGGCCTTGTTCGAGCTGTACCAGGCCGGCGAAATCAGCTACGAAGACGCGCTGCGCTACGCCGACTCGCAGAACGAGGTGCGCCTGCGCATCAAGCTGGCCCAGGGCGGCGACGCGCGCACCTTGGCGCAAGGCCTGGATGGCGTGGAAGTGGCCGAGGTTCGCTGAAGTTTCCGCCCCACGGCAGCCGCAAAACCCGCAGAAGCCCGGCCTTGCGCCGGGCTTCTTGCATTTTTTCGCCCATTTGCAGGCCGGTTCAATAGAATGGCCGCATGAGCAGTCTGTCGCCCAACCTGACCAACCAGCTGCTGGTCGCATTGCCGGCGCTGGACGACCCCAACTTCGCCCGCAGCGTGGCCCTGATCTGCCAGCACGACGAAGCCGGGGCGATGGGCGTGGTGATCAACCGCGCTTCGGATTACACCGTGGGCGAGGTGCTGCAGCAGATGCACCTGCACACGCGCGACGAAGACCTGCACAACCAGATCGTGCTGGCCGGCGGGCCGGTGCACCCGGAACGCGGCTTCGTGCTGCACGATGGCGGTGGCGAGTGGGAATCCACGCTCGAGGTCGGCGACGGCCTGTTCCTGACCACCAGCCGCGACGTGCTCGAAGCGATGGCCGCCGGCCAGGGCCCGCGCAATGCGGTGATCGCGCTGGGCTGCGCCGGTTGGGGCGCGGGGCAACTGGAATTCGAACTGGGCGAGAACAGCTGGCTGACCGCGCCGGCCGATGCCGAACTGCTGTTCGCGCTGCCGCTGGAGCGCCGCTGGCAGGCCGCCGGTGGCCGCATCGGCGTGGACATGACCCGGCTCACTGATTACAGCGGCCACGCCTGAGATGAAGCTCGATGGCACCGTGCTGGGTTTCGATGTCGGCGCACGGCGCATCGGCGTGGCGGTCGGCAGCGCCTTCGGCAGTGGCGCGCGCGCACTGGCGGTGGTCGATGTGCACAACAACGCGCCGGACTGGCCGGCGATCGACAAGCTGCGTGCGGAATGGCGGCCCGATGGCCTGGTGGTCGGCGATCCGATGACCCTGGACGGCGGTGACCAACCGATCCGCAAGCGCGCGCAGGCATTCGCGCGCGAGCTGAAGGCGCGTTACACGCTGCCGGTGGTGATGGTGGATGAGCGTTCCAGCTCGGTCGAGGCCGCGCAGCGTTTCGCGCTGGATCGCGCCGAAGGCCGCAAGCGCCGCCGCGATGCCGTCGCGCTGGATGCAGTGGCCGCCGCGGTCATCATCGAACGCTGGCTGGCCGCGCCGCAGGATGCAACGCAGGTATAGATTTTCCAAAACACCCACACGGAACCCGCATGACCCTGCAACTCGACTCGAACGGCCGCCTGCACCACCTGCTCACCCTCGATGGCTTGCCGAAGGAAACCCTGTGCCGCCTGCTGGATCGCGCCGGGCAGATCCGCGACGCCGCGCTGGGGCGCACGCAGAAGCGCGATGCACTGGCCGGCACCACCATCTGCACGCTGTTCTTCGAGCCGTCCACCCGCACCCGCAGCTCGTTCCAGATCGCCGCGCAGCGATTGGGTGCGGATGTGATCAATTTCGATGCCAGCACCTCGTCCTCGCGCAAGGGCGAAACCGCGCTGGACACGCTGAAGAACCTCGAAGCGATGGGCGTGCGCGGCTTCATCGTGCGCCACCCGGAAGACGGCGCGGCGCAAATGTTGGCCGCGCATTGCGGTGAAGGCACCACCGTGGTCAACGCCGGCGACGGCCGCAGCGCGCACCCCACGCAAGGTTTGCTGGATGCGCTGACCATCCGCCAGGCCAAGGGCGCGGATTTCTCCAAACTGAAAATCCTGATCGTCGGCGACGTCAAGCACTCGCGCGTGGCCCGCAGCGACCTGCACGTGCTGCGCGCCTTGGGCGCGGGCGAAATCTGCGTCTGCGGGCCGGCCACCTTGCTGCCAGACGACGACACGCTGAAGGGCTGCACGGTCGGCGACGACTTCGATGCCATGCTGCAAGGCGTGGACGTGGTGATGATGCTGCGCCTGCAACGCGAACGCATGGAAGAAGGCCTGGTGGCCTCGCTGGATGGCTACCACCGCGATTACGGCCTGACCACCGCGCGGCTGAAGCACGCCGCAGCCGATGCCGTGGTGCTGCATCCCGGCCCGATCAATCGCGGCGTGGAAATGACCGATGAAGTCGCCGACGGCCCGCAATCGCTGGTGCTGCGCCAGGTCAGCAATGGCGTGGCGATACGGATGGCGGTGCTGGAAACCTTGTTGGTGTGACGGATGCTTCTATTCCGTTTCGTCTTGCATGATGCATAGGGCGGGTCTTGACCCGCCAGTCGTCGCCGGAGGAGTTGGCGGGTCAAGACCCGCCCTACGCGCTGCAGCCCAGCAATGAGAGACCGAACAACGAGCATGCCGCAATACAAAAGAATGCATTTCTCATGGGAGCTGCGGTTGTTGAAAGCATGGGCGATCTTGCATGGGTACAGTCAACTGACGAGCAGGTCAGGATAATTGCCTCCGCTCCTTTGAAGTTGGCGGTAGGCTGGGATGGAACGAAGTGGAATCCCAGCATTGCGGTCTGTTGATGCTGGGATTTCATCCGGTGAAAACAGGGGTCAGAACACCATTTCCTTCTCCGCCTCTCTGCAAAAAACGTACTCTGACCCTGAGGTATCCCCACGTTTTCACGCCTGCAGCATCATCTGATCAAGAACTGCTATTGGTAGCGATCGCAGCCGATCCAACCATCGGGAGACCGGCTCCATTGGCCAGCTTCTGACCAGCGCTTCGCGACCGACACGCAACGTCGAGTACAGCTTGCGCTTGCTGCGAACCGGCATCAACCATTGTGCGATGCCGGTGGCTTCGCAGCCCAGTCCCGCCAACCAACTGGCGAAGGATGCCAATGTACCGACCAGCAGCAGGATCTGCAGGCGTGCCCCCGTGCGTGTCAGGTTGTCCTCGAAGCCTTGGCCATAGCGGTGGGATTTGAGATCACGGAAGGACGATTCGATCTGCATCCGGCGTGTGTACAGGTTCACCAGTTGCCGGGCGCTGGCGTTGGACAGGCTCGGCGAGATCACAAGCAGCCAGGGCTCGCGTTCGCGTGCAGCCACCTTGCGGCTGTAGCTGTTGCGTGCCACATCGCCTTGCACCGTCCGGTGCTTGCGGCCTTGCGGCGGCTTGGCATACACCACCAGCCGACAACTGATCGGATCGCTCCGGTTGGTCTGCATCAAAGGCAGTTCGCGTGCAGCCTGTGAGGCCAGCACATACAACTGCCTGCAATCTACCCATTGTTCTGGGCGATCCTCCACATCCAGCGGCTTGACCCGCGTCCGGCCACGAAGACGCCCCAGCCAATGCCAGCCCCGGGTCTCGACTGCGCGGAACCACGGCGTGCGGAAGCCGGCATCGGTCACCAGGATCGGCCGGGCCTCATCGGGCACCAACGCATGCAACCGCTGCAGGAACCGCTTCTCGGCCTTGGGCGAGCCTTGCTCCTTGCCGGGAAACACCATGTCCAGCAACGTCAGCGTGCGCCCGCCCACCGGCACTGCCGCCCGTAGCAGGCACCACGACTTGTCGGCCTTCAGGTCGGCCCAGTCGATCACGATCACAGGCTGTGGGCCACGCAGCAGCCAGCGGGCCATCTCCCGATCCATGGACTCGCGTTCGGCTGACAGGTGTCGATTGCCCAGCAGCCTGTCGAATGCCTTGAGCGGTGGACGGATACGCTCGGCGCCGGGCCACGAGCGTGCCACGTCCGTCAGCGTCAGCCTTCGTCCTTGGATCAAGGCCTCCACGGCGTTGAGCAACGCGCGTTCGCGCAGCGCGTGCATCCGTGAAAGTGATTCAGGCAGGCACTTCTGCAATACTGCGCTGGCGCGCATGGTCGTCAGTCCTTCTTCGGTTTAGTCGCCTCGAAGACTGCGCCATGCGCGCACTTGTTTCCAGTCGGATCACCGATAACCGACTGATCTCGCTAAGGAAAACGTAGGGATACCTCAGACTCTGACCCCTGTTTTTATGTTTTCAATTGTTAGGCCTCATGGCCACCGTAGCAAGCCTTCATGAGCCTTACCCGCAGACCAGTAAACCTCACAGAAGAAGCGCTGGAACCAAGTGCCAACTTTGTAGCGAGACAGAGTGCCAGAGTAGTCCTGATTGAGGATGCTGGCGGATGCAAACCGGAACTTGTAGTCGCCCTCAAGCAACTGGATCATGGAGCCAATATGCTCTGCCGAATGGGGATACGGTGGGCTGCCGACTCTCCCAGTTGTGACCAGATTACCGAACTTTGAGAAGAGGATAGTGGTTGGTGCTTTTGCGTCACCGGTTGAGGCATAAGTGAATAATGCCCCGTCCTGGAATGCTGAGGGGCAAGGAACATGCCAGTCCGTGCCTGTGCATCCCTCAAGACGGCGAACGGCCCGCTGTATGCGGTCAAGTAGCTTCTCCGCATCCACATTGGGGAATGGATCTGGAGAGTCGATCAACTTGAGATCTGAAACTGCGAGCATGTCTGTTATGAGGCCTAACACCTGAAATCAGCCGACGCCACTTGTGGCGTTCGGCTGGATTGAATTGTTAGGGCGCATGCCCGAACGGAGAAATAAATGACACTTGAAGAAGCATTGAACAAAGCCGCCGCTGAATTACCCGAAGGCACAACCATTACGGTGGCTGTGGAGCGAGATGCCGGAACCGTCGAATGCTGTGACGAAGACGGGAGTGTTGTGTGCCTTGACCACCTGGGCGACACGCTGGCCGAGCGGGTGATTGCACACCTTAACTGGCTGCTGGAAGGACAGGCCAATCATGTTGAAGCGGATGCGCCCTAACAGAGTTTATTCGGCAAGTTCGCCGCTATATCGGATATTAGAGCTCAAACACCTCAAGCTGCAGCCTACCGCAGCAAGATCAACGTCGCCAACCCAAGGAAACTGAAGAACCCCATCACGTCGGTGACCGCCGTGACCACGACGGTGCCGGCGACGGCCGGATCGATATTCATGCGCTTGAGCATGAGCGGCAGCAGCACGCCGGCCAGTGCGGCGGCACAGAAGTTGATGACCAGTGCGCTGGCGATGACCAGCGACAGCATCGGGCTGTGGAACCAGAGGAAGGCGGCCACGCCGACGATCGCGCCGATCAGTACGCCGTTGATCAGGGCCACGCGCATTTCCTTCCATAGCAGGATGCGGGCGTTGCTGGGGCCGACCTGGCCCAGTGCCAGGCCGCGTACCATCAGGGTCAGCACCTGCACCGCGGCGTTGCCGCCGACGCCGGCGACGATGGGCATCAGGATGGCCAGCGCCACCACCTTTTCCAGGGTGACTTCGAACTGGCCGATCACGCTGGCGGCGAGGAAGGCGGTGCACAGGTTGATGCCCAGCCACACCACGCGGCCGCGCACGGCGCGCTTGATCGGGCTGAACAAGTCTTCTTCCTCGTCCAGGCCGGCTGCGCCCATCGCCTGATGCTCGGCTTGTTCGCGGATGATGTCCACCACGTCGTCGATGGTGATGCGGCCAAGCAGGATGTTGCTGTCGTCCACCACTGGTGCGGAAATCCAGTCGTGGTCGGAGAACTGGCGCGCGACTTCCTGCGCGCTTTCGCCGACGTCGATGGCCGGTTGTTCGTCGTCGATCAGGCGGTTGATCGGGGTGCTGGCCTCGTGGGTGACCAGTGATGCCAGCGAGACGCGGCCCAAGTATTGATGGCGGCGGCTGACCACGAACAGGTGGTCGGTGTGGTCGGGCAGTTCGCCGCGCAGGCGCAGGAAACGCAGCACCACATCGACATTGACGTCGGCGCGCACGGTGACCACGTCCGGGTTCATCAGGCGGCCGGCGCTGTCCTCGGGGTAGGACAGCACTTGCTCGAGGCGCTCGCGGTTTTCGCGATCCATCGACTTGAGCACTTCGTCGATGACGGTGTCGGGCAGGTCTTCGACAAGATCCGCAAGGTCGTCGATGTCGAGGTCTTCGACCGCAGCGACGATTTCGTCCGGGTCCATGTCGGCCAGCAGGCTTTCGCGCACTTCGTCGCCGACGTGGACCAGCACTTCGCCGTCGTCCTCGGCATCGACCAGGCCCCAGACTACTTCGCGCTTGCCCGGCGGCAACGATTCGAGCAGGTTGCCGATTTCGGCCGGCGACAAGGTGTTGACCAGCCGCCGCACCGGGCCCAGGCGACCGCTGTCCAGCGCATCGGACAGCAGGCGCAACTGGCGCGCAGTCTTGTCGTGGCGGGCGGCTTCGGCCATGCGCGGCTCCGGTGGCGGGATGAGACCGCGTCAGCAGTCGCGGCGGGTCAGGCGTTCATCGCGGCATTATCGCTTGCGAAGCAGAAGATGCACACCCCGGGACGCCGCGCAGGTGCGCACCTACGGCGCTGCGGCGGACTCCATCCAGCGCTCGATGCCGGTGCGGTCGCGTGCCTGCAGCAATTTGTACGTCTGCGACAGCAGCGCGCTGCGGTCGCTGTCGCGGATGGCGCGGCGCACTTCCAGCAAGGTGGCCGGGTGCAGGCTGAATTCGGTCAGGCCCAGGGCCAGCAGCAGCGGCACGAAGCGCGCGTCGCCGGCAATTTCGCCACAGACCGCGACCGGCACCTGTGCCTGCCAGCCGGTTTCGATGACGGTGTGCAGCAGCCGCAGCACGCCGGGATGCAGTGGCGAATACAACTCGCCCAAGGCTTCGTTGTTGCGGTCGGCGGCCAGCAGGTATTGCACCAGGTCGTTGGTGCCGATGGAGAGGAAATCCACCAGGTCGATCAAGCCATGCACGGCCAGTGCGGCGGCGGGCACTTCGATCATCACGCCGAAGGGAATTTCCTCGGCGACTTCGTGGCCTTGCTTGCGCAGTTTTTCGACCACGCGCTTGAGCTTGCGGCGCACGGCGAGGATTTCCTCGCGACCGCTGACCATCGGCACCAGCACCCGCACCGGGCCGTAGCCGGAGGCGCGGGCGATGGCGCGCAGTTGCGTGTCGAACACGCCGGCATTGGCCAGCGACAGGCGCACACCGCGCAGGCCCAGCGCGGGGTTGTCTTCGTTGTCCAATACCAATCCGCTATGGTCGGCCTTGTCCGCGCCGAGATCCAGTGTGCGAAAGGTCACCGGCCGCCCGCTCATGCCCAGCACGGCGTCGCGATAGACGCGGAATTGTTCTTCCTCGTCCGGCAGTTCCTTGCGTTGCAGGAACAGGAATTCGGTGCGGAACAAACCCAGCCCGGCCGCACCCAGCGAATGGGCGTTGGCGATGTCTTCGCGGGATTCGGCATTGGCCAGCAGGGCGATGTCCGCGCCGTCGCGGGTGCGGGTGGGCTTGTTGCGCAGGCGGCCGAGTTCGCGTTGTTCCTTCGCGGTTTCGCGCTGGCGGGCGCGGTAGGTGCGCAGGTCGTCGGCATTGGGTTCGACCACGATGCTGCCGCTGCCGCCATCGACCACCAGCACGTCGCCATCGGCGATCTTCTGCAAGGCGTGTGCGGCGCCGACGATCAGCGGCAGGTGCAGGCTGCGGGCGAGGATGGCGCTGTGCGACAGCGCGCTGCCGTGGGTGGTGACGATGGCGACCACGCCTTGCGCCTGCAGTTGCGCCAGTTCCGATGGGGCGACGTTTTCGCTGACCAGGATTTCGCCGGCCACGCCCTTGGGCGCGGTGGCGCGCTTGTGCAGGTGCGCATGGATGCGGCCGATCACATGGTCGAGGTCGTCCATGCGGCTTTTCAGGTAGGCATCGTCCATGTCGTCGAACACGGCGGCCAGGCGGTCGCGTTGCAGGCGCAGCGCATAGTCGGCGGTGTAGCGGTTGCGCCGGATCAACTGGTCCAGGCTGTGCAGCAGCTCCGGGTCGTCCAGCAGCAAGGCGTGCAGGTCGAGGAATTCGCCCACTTCGCGTGCCAGTGCGCCCTTCAGGCGGGCGCGCAGTTCCTGCATCTCGGCGCCGGTGGCTTCGATGGCTGTGTGCAGGCGTTGCAGTTCGGTTTCGACCTGGCCGGCGGCGATGCGCTGCTCGGCCACGTCCAATGCGTGCGACTGCCGGATGCGGGCGCGCCCCAGCGCGCTGCCGCGCGATGCGCCGTGTCCGGCCAGCACGATCCTCATCAGCTGTCCTCGTCGAACTTGCGCTCGAACAGCGAGGCAACCGCGTCCATCGCCGCCTGTTCGTCATCACCGTCGATGCGCACCGTCACCGGCGTGCCCTGGCCGGCGGCCAGCAGCATCACGCCCATGATGCTCTTGGCGTTGACCTCGCGGCCCTTGGCGGCCAGCGTTGCATTCACGCGGAAGGGTGCCAGCACCTGCACCAGCTTGGCGGTGGCGCGGGCATGCAGGCCGAGGCGGTTGCTGATGGTGAGTTCGCGTTCAAGCATCGTCGATGATCGCTCCGTTGCGGGTGCCCGCCGCGGCGGTGGCGGGCAGTTGGTCCAGTCCCTGTTCCGGATAATTCATCACCCGCAGCAGCATCGGCAAGCTCAGCGCCGACACGCGGCGCACCGGCGTGCCCAGGCGCGACACCTGCGCGGCCAGGTTGCTGGGGCTGGCCCCGTACAGGTCGGTCAGCACCAGCACGCCGTCGCCGCCATCGACGCGTCGCAGCGCGGCCGAAGCCTGCGGCAGCAACGCGGCCGGGTCGGCATCGAACGGCACCTCGAAGGCCTCCGCCTTCAACGGCAGCGTGCGCAGCAGGTGCGCGGCAATCGTCAGGATCGACGCGCCCACGCCGGGGTGGGTGATGAGCAGGATGCCACAGGACATGGCGAAACATTAACAGGTGGATGTGACGGCCGATAGACGGGAAATACGGCCAGATGCCTGCAATGAATCGACGTTGTTGCCACCTGTCAGCATGCGGAAGCGGGGGCGATCCGTTTTGCAGGTTTTGTTTTTTCCGTTCAGTCCAATCGAAAGTGCCTGAAAACAAGAGGTTTCGATTGAATGCGCGGGGATTTTTCGAAAGGAAACTGTGTCATTCTCTTTGCGCCGACGCGCGGGGAGCCTGCGCGCGATGCTCGCGAAAACACTCGTGAATTTACCCATGCCCGTTCGCATTTGCCTGCGGACAATCGCCCAGGAATCGTTTTCATGTCCACGCCACGCCTCCATTTCTCCGCCGCTTCCCGGCGCTTGCCTGCCGCGCCGCGACCCTCACCCCTGACTGCGGCGCTGGCGCTGGTATTTGCCGCCGGCATGCCATTGGCGGCATCGGCCGCCGAATCGCCGCAGCAGGCGCAGGACGCACAGCAGACACAGCAGGTAGCCGCTGATTCCGGTACCACCGAAGACGCGCGCACGCTGGACAGCGTAACCGTCACCGGCACCCGCATCCGCCGCAAGGACGGAATGGAAGGGCCGACCCCGCTGGTGCAGATCAGCGAAGAACAGATCAGCGCCACCGGCCGCACCCAGATTGCCGACGTGGTCAACCAGATGCCGGCGCTGTCGATCACCCAGAGCAACCAGACCGCCAACTTGGAAGGCAATCCCGGCATCAACGCGCTGGACCTGCGCGGCCTGGGTACGCAGCGCACCCTGGTGCTGGTCGATGGCCGCCGCCAGGTGCCGGCGATGCCGGGTACCTCGGCGATCGACCTGAGCACGATTCCGTCCAGCCTGGTGCAACGGGTGGACATCGTCACCGGCGGCGCGTCGGCGCTGTACGGTGCCGACGCGGTCAGCGGCGTGGCCAACTTCATCCTGAAAAAGGATTTCGAAGGCATCAACGGTGGTGTCTATTACGGTAATTCCAGCCGTGGCGACATGCCGACCACCAACTTCGACCTGCTGATGGGCAAGAACTTCGCCGACCAGCGCGGCAACGTCACCTTCTACGCCTTCCACGAAGACTCACCGGGCACGGTGTCCGGGCAGGACCGCCCGTGGACCGCGGACGGCTATCCCACCTACCAGCGCCCCAACAGCGGCGCGCTGTACGAAATCACCGACGGCATCCGCAACATCTACAACTCGACCTACGCGCAGGCCATCCTCGGCGGCAAGCACTACGCCTTCACCGCCGATGGCCGCCTGCGCGATCCGATCCTCGGCCCGGGCGGTTACGCCAATCTCGTTCCGGTCAAGCTGGACGATCCGGCCGGCGCGTTGTACGGATTGGCCACCGACGGTGGCGAATACGGCGGCCGTTACGATTCGTGGTACCTGTCGGTGCCGTCGCAGCGCGATACCTTGCGCATGTCGTTCAATTTCGACGCCAGCGAGGCGCTGCGTTTCTTTGGCAACGCCACCTATGCGCGCAACGAATCCGAATCCGGCGCGCCGGCGCTGGCCCTGTATGGTTACGACTACGTGCCGGTGGACAGCCCGTTCATCACCGATGAAATGCGCGAGGCCAACGGTGGCAGCATCGATGAGGACCTGTCCGTTGCCCGCCGTTTCGACGAGGCCGGCTTGTCGCGTTCCCGCTATCACTACGGCATGTTCCAGATGCATGCCGGCGTGAGTGGCGACTTCCAGTTCCTTTCGCGCGACTGGAATTATTCGGCCTATGTTTCCTACGGCCGCAGCACCCAGCGTGCGCGCGACTGGCAGGTGGTGTCCTACGACCGCTTCCAGATGGGCCTGGATTCCACCACCGACGACAACGGCAACCCGGTCTGCCGCAGCACGCTGGACGAGCCGGGCAACGGCTGCGTGGCGATCAACCCGTTCAAGACCCTGACCCCGGAAATGCTGGCCTGGCTGCGCTACGACACTGACTGGTCGCATACCAAGCAGACGCAGAAAGTCGCCTCGGCCTATGTCGGTGGTGGTTTGTTCGACCTGCCGGCCGGCGAGGTGCAGATGGTGGTCGGCGGCGAATACCGCAAGGAAGACAGCGACATCGGCGCGGTGCCGCAGTACGACCCAAGCAGCCCGTCCTTCGACCCGACCCTCGGCTCGGAAAGCCATCCGCTGAAGGGCGGTTATTCGGTCAAGGAAATCTTCGCCGAAATGCATGTGCCGCTGCTGGCCGACGTGGCCTTCGCCAAGCGCCTGGATTTCGACGTGGCCGCGCGTGTTTCCGACTACGACCGCGCCGGGCGCACGGTGACCAACAAGTTCGGCCTGGATTGGGCGCCGATCGAGGACATCAGCCTGCGCGCCACCTACGGCCGCGCGGTGCGCGCGCCGAACATCGGCGAGATGTTCACCGCACGCGGCGTCGGCGGCGCGTGGCTTGCCGACCCGTGCAATTACTACGATGTCGAATACCGCACCACTCGCACCCAATACACCAAGGCCAATTGCGAGGCGCTCAACCCGGCCAATGCCAATGACACCTATTGGATCTGGACCGACGTGATCAGCCAGGGCAACCTGGACCTGAAGCCGGAAGTGGCCAAGACCCTGACCGCCGGCCTGGTGTTTCGTCCGCGCTTCCTGCGCAACTTCGTGATGTCGGTGGACTATTACGATATCGACCTGACCGGTGCGATCGACGCCTTCCCGGCGCAGACCCTGTTGAACAAGTGCGTCGATGCACCGACCCTGGACAACGTGTTCTGCGACCAGGTCATCCGCGACGATGACAACAACCTGACCGGCGTGATCACCCAGAAATTGAACCTGGCCAAGTACCTGACCCGCGGCATCGACTACGCCGCGCAATATCGCTACGACCTGACCCCGCACTGGGGCGAGAAGGCCGGCACGTTGAATTTCAGCCTCAGCTACACCCGCCTGATCCGCAAGGACTACACCTTCGACCCCGACCAGCCCGATGAAGTGTCGCACTTTGCCGGCGTGTTCGGCGCGCCGCGTTCCAAGGGCGTGCTGAGCAGCAGTTGGTACAACGACAGCGCCGGCGTGACCTGGACGCTGCGCCACGTGGGCAAGATGCGCAACAGCACGCAGGTCACGCCCGAGCTGTATCGCAAGGTCTGGGCCGGCAGCGTGTACTACAACGACTTCTACGGCTACTTCAACCTGAAGCCGGGCCTGCAGATTTTCGGCGGCCTGTACAACGCCTTCGACCGCGCGCCGCCGCGCATTCCCGGTGGCGAAGCCGGTGGTGCCAATTTCGAACTGGGCTACCAGGCCGGCGTGTATGACGTGATCGGGCGGATGTATTACGCCGGTGCGCGCGTGAATTTTTAAGAACCTGTTCACGATCTTGCTGCGCTTGCCAGCTGGCGCGCGTGCGGTGCTCGAAATGCTCATGTACCAACGTACATTGCGCTTTCTGCGCTCCGCCACGCGCCATCTGGCTGCGCTCGCGACAGATCGTGAGCAGGTTCTAAGCGGCAAATCGCGTCCCGCCCGGCTTCGTGGCCGGGCGGGAGCTCAATCCAGTTCGCGGTGGAACACCGACACGTCTTCCCAGCCTTGTTCACGGGCGTGGCGTGCCAGGGTTTCGGCCAGATAGACCGAGCGGTGCTTGCCACCGGTGCAGCCGAAGGCGACGGTGACGTAGCTGCGGGTTTCGCCGCGCAGTTTCGGCAGCCAGGTGTCGAGGAAGCCGCTGACCTGGCGCACGTATTCGACCACGTCGGCCTGTGATTCGAGGAAGTCGCGCACGCCGGTTTCGCGGCCGGTCAGCGGGCGCAGTTCCGGCAACCAGTGCGGATTGGGCAACACGCGCGCGTCGAACACGAAGTCGGCATCGGCCGGCACGCCGCGCTTGTAGGCGAAGGATTCGAACAGCAACGACAGCGGTACGGCGGCGTTGCACACGAACTCGGCGATGATGCGCCGGCGCAACTGGTGCACGTTGAGGTCGCTGGTGTCGATGATCGCGTCGGCGGCGTCGCGCAGCGGGCGGGTCAGTTCGCGTTCCAGCGTGATCGAATCGGCCAGGCTGCGGGTGCGCGTGCTCAGCGGGTGCTTGCGGCGGGTGTCGGCGTAGCGGCGCAGCAAGGTAGCGTCGCTGGCTTCGAAGAACAGGGCTTGCGCCTGCAGGCCGAATTCGGCCAGCGCGCCGCGCCAGCGTTCCAGTTGGCTGAGGTCGCTGTGGCGGCTGCGCGCGTCAATGCCGATGGCGATTTTCTCCGGCGGCGTGTCGTCGCGGATCAGGCTGCGCACGAAGGCCGGCAGCAACTCCACCGGCAGGTTGTCCACGCAGTAGTAATCAAGGTCTTCCAGCGTTTTCAGCACCACCGACTTGCCCGAACCGGACAGGCCGCTGACGAAGATCACCGGGTGTGGCGTGGTGGTTTCCGGATTCGCGGCGGGGTGGTCGATGTCGCTCATGGCGTACTGCGTTCCAGCAGGTTGCTGTGGCGGGCGATGAACATTGCTGCCGGGTCAATGCCCTTGGTGCGCAGGATGTGCAGGCGCGTGGCCGCTTCGGTCAGCACCGCGAGGTTGCGGCCCGGCATCACCGGCAGGGTGATCAGCGGCACGTCCAGGTCGAGCACGTGGCGGGTGCCAGAATCGCCGGTCAGGCGTTCGTAGCCGTGCGCGGAAGGCTCGGTCATCGGCCGGGTCAGGTGCACGATCAGGCGCAGGTACTTGTTTTTCTTCACCGCAGTGTCGCCGAACATCTCGCGCACGTTCAGCACGCCCAAGCCGCGTACTTCCAGCAAATCCTGCAGCAGTTCCGGGCAGGTGCCGTCAAGCACGTCCGGGGCGATCTGGGTGAATTCCGGCGCATCGTCGGCCACCAGCCGATGGCCGCGCGAGAGCAGTTCCATCGCCAGTTCGCTCTTGCCGGAGCCGGCCTCGCCGGTGATCAGCACGCCGATCGAATAGATCTCCATGAACACCCCGTGCAAGGTCACGCGCGGGGCCAGGGTGCGGGCCAGGTGGTAGGAAAGATGGTTGAACAGCTCGTGGCCGCGCTTGGGCGAAATCCACAGCGGGGTATCGGATTCCTCGGCGGCGTCGCGCAGGTCTTCCGGGCAGGGCTGCTGCTTGCTGATGACCAGCGCCAGCGGACGGAACTGGATGATCTTCTCGATGGTTTCCCAGCGCTGGCGCGAATCCAGCGTGTCCAGCCAGGCCAGTTCCTCGGTGCCGAGGATCTGCACGCGGTTCGGATAGATGACGTTGAGGTAGCCGGCAAGTGACGGCCGCCGCGAATGGGTGTCGCCGGCCTCCATCTCGCGCTGCGCACCCTTTTGCCCGGCCAGCCAGCGCAGTTCGAGTTTTTCCTTTTGCTGGTCGAAGAGTTCGCGGGCGGTGATGCGGGTGTTGATCATGGGCGTGGTGGCGATGTCCGGGAGGAGAATCCGATTGTCCGGCGCGATTGCTTCCCTCTCCCCGCATGCGGGGAGAGGGAGGTACTGTTTTATTCGAACCCGACGCCGGGCGCGTGCTGGCCCTGCTTGCCCTTGTGCTTCAGCACCAGCCGGTCCAGCTTGTCGGCGAGGATGTCGATGGCCGCGTACATGTTCTGCGCGCCGGCATCGGCGTGCAGGGTCTTGCCGGCCAGCGACAGCGTGGCCTCGGCGATGTAATCCGGTTTGCGTACCCCCAGTTGCGCGCGTACATCCATGGGCTGGTCGAAGTGCTTGCCAAGTCGTTGGAACTTGGTCTCCACGTATTCCCGCAGGGCGGGGGTGACTTCGATCTGGTTGCCGTAGGTTTCGATGCGCATGGTCTTGCTCCTGATGAAATGGATGGCCGCGCGTGCTGCGCGGGCAAGGTCTGGGAAAGCGGGGGTTTGCAGGGGTTCCGGGTTTCTCCTCGAGGGTTGATGTTGCGTGGCCGATGGTTGCAGGTCGCGGGTAATTTGAAGTTAACCGCAGCGATGCAACCGAGGTTTCACCCTATCCGCACGCGTTCGTGCGAGGAAAGGATGTCCATGGCTTCACGATACTTCGCCACGGTGCGGCGCGCCACCGGTACGCCGCTGGCCTTGAGCAGGTCGGCCAGCTTGGCGTCGGACAGCGGCTTGCGCGGGTTTTCGCCATCGATCAACTTGCGGATCATCGACTGGATCGCGGTGCTGGAGGTTTCGCCGCCGTCTTCGCCGCCGACGCCGCTGGCGAAGAACGCCTTCAGCGGCAAGGTGCCGCGCGGGGTGCGCACGTACTTGCGGGAGATGGCGCGGGAGACGGTGGATTCGTGCAGTTCCACTTCGGCGGCGACTTCGCGCAGGGTCAGCGGGCGCAGGGCCTGTTCGCCGAATTCGAGGAAGGCCGCCTGCTGGCGCAGCAGGCTGCGCATGACCTTGAGCAGGGTGTCGCCACGCGCTTCCAGGCTTTTCAGCAGCCAGCGTGCTTCCTGCAGGTGGTTGCGCAGGTAGCCGGCGTCGCTTTCGCCGCATTGGCGGATCATGCGTTCATACCCTTTGTGGATGCCGACCTTCGGCATCGCACTACTGGACAGGGCCACGCGCCAGACGCCTTTCTGCCGCCAGACCACGCAGTCGGGGGTGACATAGGTGTCGTGTTCCAGTTCGCCGATCTGCGCGCCGGGCTTGGGGTCAAGCGTGCGCAACAACTGGATCGCCTGTTCGGCTTCTTCGGGCGGGCATTTGAATTCGCTGGCTAGCCCGGCTGCGCCACTGCGCGGCAGGCGTTCGAGCAGGCCGGCTTCGGCCACGACGCGCAGCGCCAGCGACTTGCCGGGGGTGTCGTCGGTCAAGGTATCCAGTTGCAGGCGCAGGCATTCGCCCAGGGTTCGTGCGGCCACGCCGATCGGGTCGAAGCGCTGCAACTGGTGCAGCACGGTCTGGATTTCGGCTTCGTCGGCGGTGATGTCCGGGCGCAGGGTGTCGGCGATGCCGGACAGCGGTTCGCGCAGGTAGCCGTCGTCGTCCAGCGCGTCGATCAGCAGCGCGCCGATGTGGCGGTCGCGCGGCGACAGGTGCGACAGGTGCAGTTGCCACAGCAGGTGGTCGTGCAGGGTTTCGGCTTCGGCTACGCGTTCGGCGGCGCTGCCGTTGTCGTCATCGTCGAAGGAGCCGCTGCGGCCGCCTTCGCTGGCCCAGCTGTCGGTTTCCGAAGGCGTCCAGTCGTCGGCATCGTTGTCGGCGTCCCTGTCGGCGTGCTCGCTGGCTTCGCGGGCGGCATCGACGGGCGCGGTTTCCGGCGCGGCGTCACCGCCGGGGGCGTCGTCCAGCCAGTCCAATAGCGGGTTGGTTTCCACCGCTTCGGTGATCTCGGCTTCCAGCTCGACGCTGGACATCTGCAACAGGCGGATGGCCTGACGCAATTGCGGCGTCATGACCAGTTGCTGGCCCAGCGATGTTTGCAGACGAGGTTTCATTCCCTGCCTTCGGAAGCGCGAAAAGACTGGCCGGTGTGGCCGTGCGCTGCGGGTCAGAGGCGGAACGAATCGCCCAGATAGACGCGACGCACGTCGGGATCGGCCAGCAGCGTGTCCGGTGCCCCCTGCGCCAACACGCTGCCGTCGTTCAGGATATACGCCCGGTCGCAGATTCCCAAGGTTTCGCGCACGTTGTGGTCGGTGATCAGCACGCCGATGCCGCGTTCCTTGAGGTGGGTGACGATGCGCTGGATCTCGCCGACCGAAATCGGGTCAACGCCGGCAAAGGGTTCATCCAGCAGCATGAAGCGCGGCTTGGCGGCCAGGGCGCGGGCGATCTCGACGCGGCGGCGCTCGCCGCCGGACAGGCTGGCGCCGAGCTGGTCGGCCACGTGGGTGACCTGCAGTTCGTCGAGCAGGGAGGCCAGTTCCTTCTCGGTGGCGTCGGCGTCGAGGTCCCCGCGCAGTTCCAGCACCAGGCGGATGTTGTCGGCCACGCTGAGCTTGCGGAACACCGAGGGTTCCTGCGGCAGGTAGCCCACGCCCAGTTTGGCGCGCTGGTACATCGGTTCGGCGGTGATGTCCTGGCCGTCCAGCTCGATCTTGCCGGCGTTGGCCGACACCAGGCCGACGATCATGTAGAAGCAGGTGGTCTTGCCGGCACCGTTGGGGCCGAGCAGGCCGACCACCTCACCCGGTTGCAGGCTCAGGCCGAAGTCCTTCACCACTTCGCGCTGCTTGTAGCGCTTGCGCAGTCCCTGGGCGACCAGCATCAGGGCTTGTCCGTCGAGGTGGCGGGCTTGGCCTTGCCCTGCGCCGACTTGGGCTTGATCACGGTCTGCACGCGGCTGCCGTCGCCGCCAGCCTGCATGTTGCCGTTCTTGGTGTTGTAAACCATGCGCTGGCCACTGTTGGAACCCTTCGACGAGGTGATCTTGTAGTTGCCGATCAGGGTGATGGTTTCGCTGTTCATGTCGTAATCGATGCGATCCGCCTGGGCGTCCATCCAGTCTCCGTCGTCGGTCTGCTGGCGCAGCTTGACCGGCTTGCCGACGAAGGTGGCCAGCGACGGGTCGCCGTTGCGCATCTGCAAGGTGCCGCTGTCAGCCTTGATCGAAAGCGTGCCCTGGGTGACGGTCACGCCCTGGCTCCACACGGTCTTGCCGTTGTCGCTGTAATCGCTTTGCTGGTGGCCGGCGTCGATGGCCATGTCCTGGTTGCGGTCGGAGGTCTTGGCCCACGCGGCAGAGGCCGCCAGCAGGGTCAGGACGAACACCGACGGGAGCAGGGCGCTAGCGCGCGGATTTGGGAACATAACGGGACTTGACCTGGGATTTGAGGGCGTATTGCCGGGTCTTGGTGTTGGTTTCGAAGCCGACCCCGGTGAGTATAGAACCCGGCTGGGTGACCACGACCTTGGCATCGGTACGGGCCAGGTTCTGGTCGGGGAATACATTCAGCTGCGGGGTCTTGAATTCGGTGGGCGTGCCCACGCCTTCCGGGCTGGTGCCGACCACGTCGCCCTTGAGCCGCAATTCCTCGCCCTTGGGTGCGACCCAGCCGGTCTTGGCGCGCAATTGCCAGTGGTGGCCCTCGGCATCGGGCAGCAGGAACAGCGGAGTAGTGATCGTCGAGGTTTCGTCGCTGGCATCGCGTTCCAGCAGCGGCGCGCGCAGGGTCAGCGACTCCTTGCCCTGCTTGTCCAGCGCGACCAGCTCGAAATCGCGCATCACGTAATCCGGGCGGATCTCGGTGCTGGCGACCACCGGCTTGGCCTCGCGGTGCCGCCATGCCGACCAGCCGCACAGCACGGCGATCACTACCAGGGCCAGGCCAAGGCCGGCGCGCCAGTTCATGGGCGCGGCTCCGCCAGGCCTTGTGCCAGCAACGCATCGACCTGGCCGTTGACCGCCAGCAGCAGGTCGCACAATTCGCGCGCCGCACCAAAGCCGCCATCGGCCTGGGTCAGCCAGTGCGCCTGCCGCGCCGTCCACGGATGCGCATCGGCTGGGGCCACCGCCAGGCCGACCGCGCGGAACGCCGGCAGGTCGGCCACGTCATCGCCCATGAAGGCGACCTGTTGCGGGCTGATGCCCATTTCCGCGCACAGCTCCTGCACCTTGGACAGCTTGTCGCGGGTGATGTGTACCGGCACGTTCAAGTCGCGGCCGCGATGCTCGGTCACGCTGCCCTTGCGCGCGGTGATGAACACCGCCGAGATCCCGGCCTTGCGCAACAGGTTGATGCCCAGCCCGTCGCGGACGTTGAACGCCTTGCTCTCGCGGCCCTCGCTGTCGAAATACAGGCGGCCATCGGTCAGCGTGCCATCCACGTCGAAACAGGCCAGGCGGATGCCGGCCGCGCGTGCCAGCAGGTCGTCGGTGAGATTGGCGAGATGGGTGTGGGGCATGGAGAGGCCGGGAATAGGGAATGGGGAATAGGGAATGGGAAAGTCAGGGGCGGAAATCGGCGATGTTCTGGCTTTGCCGATTCTCCATTCCCTATTCCCCATTCCCGGCTTTTAGACCACTCTCGCCCGCAACAGGTCGTGAATGTTCAATGCGCCGATCGCCTTGCCTTCATCGTCAACAACGATCAGGCCGCTGCCGATCTTGCGTTCTTCCAGCAGGCGCACCGCTTCGGCAGCCAGCGCGCGGGCGGAAATGGTGACCGGGTTGCGGGTCATCACCGTGTCGATGGGGGTGGCACGGATGTCGGTGGTGCCGGCGTCCAGCGTGCGGCGCAGGTCGCCGTCGGTGAAGATGCCGTGCAGGTGGCCTTGCCCATCGATCACGGCGGTGAGGCCCAGGCGCTTGCGGCTCACTTCCACCAGCGCCTCGGCCACGCTCGCGCCCAAGCGCACGGCGGGGATTTCGTCGCCACTGTGCATCACGTCGGAAACATGCAGCAGCAGGCGACGACCGAGGCTGCCAGCCGGATGCGAACGGGCGAAGTCGTCAGCGGTAAAGCCACGCGCTTCCAGCAGCGCGACCGCCAGCGCATCGCCCATCGCCAAGCTGGCGGTGGTGCTGCTGGTCGGGGCCAGGTGCAGCGGGCAGGCTTCGGCCGGCACGCTGACGTCCAGGTGCACGTCGGCTTCGCGGGCCAGGGTAGAGTCGGGCCGGCCGGTCATCGCGATCAGCGGGTTGCCCTGGCGCTTCAGCGGCGGCAGCAATTGCAGCACTTCGTCCGATTCGCCCGAATACGACAGCGCCAGCACCACGTCGGCGCGGGTGATCATGCCCAGGTCGCCGTGGCCGGCTTCGCCCGGATGCACGTAGAACGCCGGGGTGCCGGTCGAAGCCAGGGTCGCGGCGATCTTGCGTGCCACGTGCCCGGACTTGCCCATGCCGGTGGCGACCACGCGGCCCTTCGTTGCCAGCATCAGCTGGCAGGCGGCGCTGAAATCGCCATTGATGCGCGCGGCTAGGGTGCGCAACGCATCGGCTTCGATCTCGATCGTGCGCTGGCCGCTGGCGGCCAGTGCGGCATCGCCGGAGGCATCAGGTTGGGGCGTGGGCAAGGACATCGCGGCAACGGGCACGGGGTAGAATGACGGGTCATTTTATTCGGAAAGCCAAGTGGACGCCGAAACCCTGCGTAAACTCATAGAGACAGGCTTCGAAAAAGCCGGCCTGCCGGTCGCAAGCGCCAGCGTGCAGGGCGACGACGGCGTGCATTTCGAAGCCACCGTGGTCAGTGAAGCGTTCCGCGGCAAATTGCCGCTGGCCCGCCACCGGCTGGTCTATGCCACGCTGGGCGAACTGATGGGCGGCGCGATCCATGCCTTGCAGTTGAAGACGGTGACGCCGGAAGAGGCTGTGTAAGGCAAGTTGTCGGTTGTTGGTTCCTGGTTGTTGGAGCCAGACAGCGAGCTGAAGTGATTCTTCCAACAGCCAGAAACCAATAACCCGGAATCTCGAAAGAACATGCAAAAAATCATCGTCACCGGCGGCAATGTCCTCAACGGCGAGGTCGCCATTTCCGGCGCGAAAAACGCGGTGCTGCCGATCCTGTGCGCGACCTTGCTGGCCGATGCGCCGGTGTCGATCACCAACGTGCCGAACCTGCACGACGTGGTCACCACGGTGAAGCTGCTGGGCGAGATCGGCGCGGGCATCACCGTTGACGAAGGCACGCTGGCCAAGGGCCGCGGCATCACCGTTGACCCGACCACGGTGGATCGTTTCGTCGCGCCTTACGAGCTGGTCAAGACCATGCGCGCGTCGATCCTGGTGCTGGGGCCGCTGCTGGCCCGGCACGGTGCGGCGGTGGTGTCGCTGCCGGGTGGTTGCGCGATCGGTTCGCGCCCGGTGGACCAGCACATCAAGGGCCTGCAGGCGCTCGGGGCGGACATCACCGTCGAGAACGGCTACATCAAGGCGCGTGCGGCGCGCTTGAAGGGCGCGCGCTTCGTGTTCGACATGGTCACCGTGACCGGCACCGAGAACGTGATGGCGGCCGCCACGCTGGCCGAGGGCACCACCATCCTCGAAAACGCGGCGATGGAGCCGGAAATCACCGACCTGGCCGAATACCTCAACGCATTGGGCGCGAAGATCGAAGGTGCGGGCACCTCGCGCATCGTGATCCACGGTGTCGAGCGCTTGGGCGGCGGGCATCATTCGGTGGTGCCGGACCGCATCGAAACCGGCACCTTCCTTGTCGCTGCGGCGATGACCGGCGGCCGCGTGGTCGCACGCAATGCACGCCCCGATACGCTGGAAGCGGTGCTGGAAAAACTCAAAGAGGCCGGCGCGCAGATTGAAACCACCGCCGACAGCATCACCCTGGACATGCACGGCAAGCGCCCGAAGGCGGTGAACATCACCACCGCGCCGCATCCGGCCTTCCCCACCGACATGCAGGCGCAGTTCATGGCGATGAACTGCATCGCCGATGGCGTGGGGGTGATCAACGAAACCATCTTCGAAAACCGCTTCATGCACGTCAACGAACTGCTGCGCTTGGGCGCGGACATCCGCGTCGAAGGCCATACCGCCATCGTTCGTGGCGTGGAGAAACTGAGTGGCGCACCGGTGATGGCCACCGACCTGCGCGCATCGGCCTCGCTGATCCTGGCCGGGCTGGTCGCCGAAGGCGAGACCACCATCGAGCGCATTTACCACCTCGATCGTGGCTACGAGAACATCGAGGAAAAACTCGGCGCGCTGGGCGCGCAGATCAAGCGGGTGTCGTGATGGCGCTGCTGCGGAGCAAGGGCGGCAAGTTTTCCTCGGCCCGGCGCAGCGCGCTGGGCATGATCGTGGCCTTGCTGGCGGTCTATGGCTGGCTCTACGCCACCAACGCAGCGATCCTCAGCGGCACGCCGGTCAAGGAGATGGACTGGGACGGCGACGGCACCGTGGGCATGCGCGAGATCGCGCAGGCGTTCTACGCGGTGGAAGTGAAGAAAACCGTGGAAGGCAACCGCACCTGCATCGAATACGCCTGGCATACCGGTGAAGGCATCCGCGTGGAGTGCCGTACCGAGTTCAAGCCGGTGCCATGATTGGCGACGCGATCACTGCTTCCACGAAGTGATCTTCAGGTCGATCGTGTCCTGGCCATTTTCGCGTTGCAGGATGCGTGCCGGGGCCGGCATGGACGGTACCACCCAGACGATGATCTGGCGCTTGCCGGTGTCGCGGACGGCCTTGGTGGCCTCAAAGGTCTTGCCGGCGACTTCGATCTTTTCCTTGCCGGCGACCTGGTAGGTCATGGTCTTGGCTTCGCCGTTTTCGACCATGCGGTAGGTCGGCGACTTGCCGGCGGCCACGTCCTTGACCACGGCCAGGTTCAGCAGCAATGCATCCATGTCGCCGTCCTTCAGCGCGGCTGGGCCGGCGCGTTCGGGCTTGACGTCGCCACTCCAGCGGGCCTGGCGCTTGCTCCAGTCGTAGCTGGTGTTGACTGCCTTGCGCTTGACCAGCATGCGGCTGACGTCGCTGCTGGACAGCGGGCGCAGCCATTCGCCCTGCACGTCGAACACGGTCTGTTGGCTCAGGTCCACCAGCGAGTTGCGCACGCTCATGCTGTACTGCCAACGGTTGCCGGATTGCGGGGCCAAGGTCATCTGGCCTTCGCCGAGCATACCCAGCGCATTGGCCTGGTAGTTGGCGGTGAAGGCTTCGATCGCATGCGCCGACGGCACCAAGGCCAGCAGCGCGGCGGTGGCGAAGGCGGCGAAGGTGGGGAGCCTGGTTTTCATGTTCATTGCACTTCCTCGTATTCGACCAGACGCAGGTCGATGCCGTCCTGGCCGTTCTTGCGTTGCAGGATGCGTACCGGGGTCGGCACGCCGCTGGCGATCCAGAACAGGGTTTCGTCGTTGCCGCTGTTGCTGCGCTGCACGCGCATCGCATCGTAGCTGAGATCCTCGACGGCGACGATTTCGGTCTCCGTCGCGACCGCGTAGTGGTGTTCGCGGGCGCGGCCGTTGTCAACGACGCGGTAGGCCAGTTGCTTGCCCGGTTCGGCATCGCGAATCACCGCCAGGTTCAGCAGCAGGGTGCTGAGGTCGCCGGCTTGCAGCGGCACCGGTGCGGTGCGGTTCTTGCTGATGTCGCCTTCCCAATGCGCGCTGAGCGCCTTCCAGTCGTAGCTGCCGGTGGCCTTCTTGTTGCGGAAGACGGCGTGCTTGACCGTGCTCTGGCCCAGCGGGCGGTAGTCGTCGCCGTTGACCGCGAACACGGTGCTCTGGTCGATGTTGAGCCCGATCAGGCCGGCAAAGCCGCGATTGGCCTTGATGTCCAGGTCAATGCGCCAGAGTTCGCCTTCGGACGGGACAACCCGCATTTTCGCCACGCCGACCGGCTTGCCTTCGTTGTAGGCCTGGTAGCTGGCGGAAAACGGCTCCAGCGCCCGTGCCGGCAAGGCGGCAGCGGCCAGCAAGGTGGCCAGGGCAAGGCGATGGAAGACGGGAGTCATGTCGTCGATACAGGGGCAGGTACGGCAAGGTTGCCGTCGCACGCTAGAGACAGCGGCTTGAATAACGGCTGAGCGTCACAGGCGGCCATGCCACCCTGTTCAGACAGGCGGCCTGCCACGGCCAGCCGCAGCACGGCCAGGTACAGGGCGTGCTCGCGCGGCAGCAGCCGCCGGGCAAGGGTTTCGGGGGTATCGCCGGGCTGGACGGGGATGCGCGCCTGCGCGATCACCGCGCCGGCGTCCAGTTCAGGCACGACGAAGTGGACGCTGGCGCCATGTTCGGCATCGCCGGCTTCCAGCGCGCGCCGATGGGTGTGCAGGCCCTTGTACTTGGGCAGCAGCGAGGGGTGGATGTTGAGCAGCTTGCCGGCGAAACGCTGCACAAAGTCATCGCCGAGGATGCGCATGTAGCCGGCGCAGACCACCCAGTCGGGCTGGGTCGCGGCGACGGCGTCGGCCAGTTCGGTGTCGAAGGCGTCGCGGTTGGCGAAGGCCTTGGCATCGGCACTCCAGCGCAGGGATTCATCGACACGCAGCAAGGCTTCGGCGCCGGGCTTGTCGCTGAAAACGCCGACGATGTGCGCATCGAGCTCCTGCGCGGCGATGGCGTCGAGGATCGCCTGCAGGTTGCTGCCGCGGCCGGAGACGAGGAGGGCGAGGCGGGGGAGGGGCGAGGGCATGGGGTTGTTGGTTGCGAGTTGATGGGTTGTTGGTGGTTGTGATTCCGGCATTTCCAATTACCACCAACCCACAACCAGCAACCATGCTCAACCAATCTTCAGGCGCTCGTCGCCGGACGGCTTCACCACCTGGCCAATGCGCCAGTGCGGCAAGTGCAAGCGGTCAAGGTCGGCTTCCACGGCGGCAACGTCGTTTTGCGAAAGCATCAGCACGAAGCCGATGCCGCAGTTGAAGGTGCGCCACATTTCCTCGCGGGCCACGTTGCCTTCGCGTTGCAGCCAGTCGAATACCGACGGCAGCGGCCATGCGCTGGTATCGATCTCCAGCCCCAGCGGCGCGGGCACTACGCGGATGATCTTTTCCACCAGCGCGCCGCCGGTGACGTGGGCCATGGCGTGGATTTCATGCTTGGCCAGCAGTTCCAGCACCGGCTTGACGTAGATGCGGGTCGGTTCCATCAGCGCGTCGGCCAGCTTGCGGCCACCGACTTCCAGATCCAATGGGTTGCCGGCGCGCTGCAGGATCTTGCGCACCAGCGAATAACCATTGGAATGCGGGCCGCTGGAGGCGATGCCGATCAGCACGTCGCCTTCGCGCAACTGGCTGCTGTCGATCAGCTTGCTCTTTTCCACCGCGCCGACGGTGAAGCCGGCCAGGTCGTATTCGCCCGGTGGATACATGTCGGGCATCTCGGCGGTTTCGCCGCCGATCAATGCGCAGCCGGCGATTTCGCAACCCTTGGCAATCCCGGCCACCACATCGACCGTGGTTTGCACGTCTAGCTTGCCGGTGGCGAAGTAGTCGAGGAAGAACAGCGGCTCGGCACCTTGCACCAGCACGTCGTTGACGCACATGGCGACCAGGTCCTGACCGATCGTGCCGTGGCGGTTCAACTGCTTGGCCAGGATCAGCTTGGTGCCGACGCCATCGGTGCCGGACACCAGCACCGGCTCCTTGTACTTGTTCGACACGTCGAACAGGCCGCCGAACAGGCCCACGCCGCCCAGCACTTCCGGGCGCATCGTGGCCTTGACCAGCGGCTTGATGCGTTCGACGACTTCGTTGCCGGCGTCGATATCGACGCCCGCGTCACGGTAGGTAAGCGGGGTGGAGGCGGTCACGTGCGGGCCGTTGGCGTATGGGGAACACATAATTTTAAGGGAAGATGGTTGTTTCCGCCGTCCTGAACAACGTCGATTGGCGCTGGCGGCCGGTTCGGGCAACAATTCCCCGTTGCCGGCGTTTCCCGAGGGCCGGCTTTTTCACCCAAGGAAGTCGGATGCGTCGTTCCCTCGCTTTGATGTTGCTGGCTGCGCTGGCCCTGTTTGCCGGTGCGGCCGTGGCCCAGTCCGGCATGCGTACCGAAGGCGATGTGGCCGGGGCCAGGGGTCTTTACGAGTCCGAAGTCCCGGTCAACAGCCAGACCGAGGGCGACCGCAATGTCGGCCTGGCACGTGCGCTGGGCAAGGTGCTGGCGCAGTTGAGCGGCGACCGCAACGTGATGGGCCGCCCCGGCGTGGGGCCGGAACTGCGCAAGGCCAAGGATTACGTCGAAAACTACGACTACCGCCAGGATCAGCAGACCTCACCGGGCGGCGCACCGACCTTCCGCACCATGCTGGTGGCGCGGTTTCGGCCCTCTGATGTCGATGCCCTGGCCGAAATTCTCGGCCTGCCGATCTGGCCGCAACCGCGGCCCAAGCCGGTGCTGTGGCTGGCGATTGATGACGGCAGTGGCCCGCGACTGGTCGGCCTGCAGCAGGCCAATGCCGCGCGCGCCGTGCTGGATCGTGCGGTCGAGCGCGGCTTCAAGCTCGGCCTGCCCGCTGGCAGCGCCGCCGAACAAGTCATCGCTGGTGCGATCTGGCGACAGGACACCGCCGCCGTGGCGCGTGCCTCGGCCCGCTACAGCCCGCCGATGCAGCTGGTCGGCAAGCTGTACCGTGACCAAGGCGGCTGGAAGGCCGACTGGGTGTTCGTCGATGGCGGCAAGGTCTTGTCGAAGTGGTCCACCAACCACGGCGACGCCCGCCAGGCGATGGCTTCCGGCGCCGATGGCGCGGCCGATGCGCTGGTCAGGCGCTACGCCAGGCGCGCGGCGACGATGGGGCCGCCGGGCGTGTATCGGGTGACGTTCACCGGCATCCGCAGCGCCGACGACTACCTGCGCCTGTCCGCCGCCCTGCAGAAAATGTCGGTGGTGCGCCGGATCGTGCCGGTGCGTGCGCGCGGCGACACGCTGGATGTGGATCTTGAACTGGTCAGTGGCCTGCCGGGCCTGCGCCGGGTGATGGGCAACGATGCGCCGTTCTTTGAAGTCACCGCGTCGCCGGCGGCGCCCATTTCGCCGGAGGTACCGCCGCCAGCTGCAACCCCCGTGTTCCGGATGAAGTGACCACCACAATGAGCGCCGAAACCCCGGAAATGGAAATCGCCCGCTTCCTGCGCCGCCTGCAATGGGCGGCGCTGGTGGTAGCCGCGTGCTGGGTGGTATGGCTGCTGGCCCCCGTGCTGACCCCGTTCGCGCTGTCGTTGCTGCTGGCCTGGCTGGGTGATCCGCTGGTCGATTGGGTCGAGAGCAAGGGTCGCTCGCGCAATGCCGCCGTGATCCTGGTGTTCACCCTGATGGCGCTGCTGCTGGTGCTGGTGCTGATGATCCTGGTGCCGTTGATCGAACGCCAGATCGTGACCCTGATCGAGGCGCTGCCGCAGATGCGCGACTGGCTGATCGGCGTGGCGGTGCCGTGGGTCGAGCGGCGGACCGGGCTGGAATTGATGGCCTGGCTGGACCCGGAATACCTGATCGAATGGATCCGCACGCACTGGCAGCAGGCTGGCGGCGTGGCCAAGACCTTCTTCGGCTATCTGTCCAGTTCGGGCTTCGCGATGGTGGCTTGGGTGTTGAATCTGGCCTTGCTGCCTATCCTGAGCTTCTACTTCCTGCGCGACTGGGACAAGCTGGTCGAGCGCGTGGCGGCGGTGATCCCGCGCGACCACATTGACACCATCAGCCACTTGGCGCGCGAATCCAATGAAGTGCTCAGCGCCTTCCTGCGCGGGCAATTCCTGGTGATGCTGGCACTGGGCGTGATCTACGCTGGTGGCCTGACCCTGAGCGGCCTCAAGCTGGGCCTGTTGATCGGCCTGGTGGCCGGCATCATCAGCTTCATCCCGTACCTGGGCGCTACCACCGGCGTGGTGCTGGCGGTGCTGGCGGCGCTGGTGCAGGCCAAGGGCTTCGACCTGCCGTTGCTGATCGGCGTGGCGGCGACCTTCACCATTGGCCAGCTGCTGGAAAGTTACGTGCTGACCCCGCGCATCGTCGGCGACAAGATCGGCCTGCACCCGGTGGCGGTGATCTTTGCGGTGATGGCCGGCGGCCAGTTGTTCGGCTTCTTCGGCATGCTGCTGGCGCTGCCGGTGGCGGCGGTGGGCAATGTGTTGCTGCGCTATGCGCATGATCGCTATGTGCAAAGCCGGATGTATGCGGGCGACCGCCCGGCGATCCTGCTGGAAGGCATTGCCGACGAGGATTCCGCGCAAGGCCCCGGCGCGTGATACCCGCATTTCTCGATTGAACCTGCTCGTGAACAAACCCGCCGCCGCGCTGACGCCACAACTTCCGCTGGCCCTGCGCTACCCGCCCGACCAACGCTTCGACAGCTATGTGGCCGCACCTGCCGGCGCGCTACCGCGCCTGCGCGCCCTGGCGGAAACGCCGGGCACCGATTGGCTGTACCTGTCCGGCACGAACAAGACCGGCAAGACCCACTTGGCGCTGGCGCTGTGTGCCGCAGCGGAACAGGCCGGTCGCCGCGCTGCTTACCTGCCGCTGGTTGCCGCCGCCGGTCGCCTGCGCGAAGCGCTGAATGCGCTGGATGGCAACGACGTGGTTGCGCTGGACGGTCTGGAGCAGATTGGTGGCAACCGAGAAGATGAAATCGCGCTGTTCGATTTCCACAACCGCGCACGCAGCAGCGGCGTGGGCGTGCTGTACACCGCGCAGGCAGCGCCGGATGAGCTGGGTTTGAGCCTGCCGGACCTGCGCTCGCGCCTGCAGCAGTGCGCGCGCATCGTGCTGTCGCCATTGGATGACGCTGGCCGCGCCGAAGTGTTGCGCGAACGCGCACAGCGGCGCGGGCTGGTGCTGGAAGACACGGCGATCGACTGGCTGCTGACCCGCACCGACCGCGACCTCGGCGCGTTGGTCGGTTTGTTCGACACGTTGGACAAGGCCTCGCTGGCCGCGCAGCGGCGCATCACCGTGCCGTTTCTGCGCAAGGTGCTGGAAGCCGCTTCATAGGCGCGCTTCTATGAAGCGAGGCGGGCGTCCAGATCTGCCAATCTTTGCGGCGTGCCCACGTCGGTCCATGCGCCGCGATGGTGTTCGCCGGTCACGGCATTGCGTGCCATCGCCGCACGCAGTAGTGGGGCCAGCTTGAAGCGCGGTGGGGTGTCGTTTGCACCCGGGGCATCACCGATGGTTTTGCGCCAGTCATCGAGCAGGGCCGGGCGATAGATGCCGATGCCGGAAAAGGTCAGTTTTGCTTCTCCTGCCGAGGAAAGCGCGCCATCGTCGCGCAAGGCGAAATCGCCCTGCGGGTTGTGTGGCGGGTTATCGACCAGCACCAGGTGCGCTTCGCCTGCGGGTTCATGCGGCAATCGCGCAAAGTCGTGATCGGCCCAGATATCACCATTGACCGCGATGAACGGCGCATCGCCCAGCAGCGGCAACGCATTGGACATGCCGCCGCCGGTTTCCAGCGGCGTCGGGCCTTCGTAGATGAAATGCAGGCTCATGCCCCAGCGCGAGCCATCGCCGAGTGTTTGCGGGAATTGATCCGCCAGCCACGAGGTGTTGACGACGACCTCGCGCACGCCGATGGCGGCGAGTTTTTCCAGATGCCAGACGATCAGCGGCTTGCCGCCGGCCAGCAGCAAGGGCTTGGGCGTGTGTTCGGTCAGTGGGCGCATGCGTTCGCCAAGGCCGGCCGCGAAGATCAGGGCTTTCATGTGGCTTCCTTCTCGATATTTCCCTTCGCGTGCAATGCCGGCTTGATGATCAATGCCATCAAGTCTGCCAGCGGATCGAGTTCGCGATAACGCGGCAATACTTCATCCAGATACGCGATGAAACGCGGCAGGTCGGCGATGTATTTCGATTTGCCATCGCGGTAATGCAGGCGGCAGAAAATACCGAGGATCTTCAGGTGCCGTTGCACGCCGCACCAATCCGCATCGCGCTGGAATTGCGCCAGCGGCGGTACCGGCAAACCCACCGCCAGCGCACGCTGGTGATAGCGCGCCAGCCAGCCATCGACGCGTGCCAGCGGCCAGCTCAGGAAGGCATCCTTGAACAGGCTGGCTGCGTCGTAGCCAATCGGCCCACGCACGCAGTCCTGGAAATCCAGCACCGCCGGGCCATCGGGCACCGGCATCAGATTGCGCGGCATGAAGTCGCGGTGCGTCAATACCTTCGCTTGCGACAACAGGTTGTCCATCAGCTGGCGTTGCACCAGCTCCAGTTTTTCGCTGCCGCCGCAATCCAGCGTGATGCCCAGATGGCGGCCCAGGAACCATTCGGCGAACAAGCCCGCATCGCGTTGCAACAGCGCTTCGCCGAATTCGCCCATGTCCGGCGGTGGCGCGATCTGCTGCAAGGCCAGCAACTGGCCGATGGCCACGTCGAAATGTGCATCGGCATTGTGTTCGTCGATCACCTGCGCCAGCGTCGGCCCACCGAGATCTTCCAGCAGCAGGAAGCCGGCTGGCACATCGCGCGCCAGCACCTGCGGCACGCGCACGCCGCCCTTTGCCAGCAGGTCGCGGATGCGCAGCCACGGGCGCACGTCCTCCTTGTCCGGCGGCGAATCCATGACGATGCGGCTGGCCCCGTTGCCGGCGCTGCGCCAGTAGCTGCGGAAACCAGCATCGACCGAGGCCCGCTGCAGGCTCGCCGCCGGGTCGGCCAGCGCCTGCCGCGTCCAGTCCAGGCGGGCGGCGGCGCGGGTTTGTTCCTGAATGGGCTCGATCATTGCGGGTTCGGTGGACGGGGCGATCACGGCAAAAGGTTAAACTGCCGCACCCCACGTTTGCGAGAAGCGCATGTCGAAACTGCAACCCGTCCTGTTGTCCGGTGGCTCCGGCACGCGGCTGTGGCCGCTGTCGCGCGAGGCATATCCCAAGCAGTTCCTGCCGCTGGCCGGCGAGGACACCATGGTGCAGGCGACGTGGAAGCGGGTCGCGCCGATCGCCGACGCTGCGCCGATCGTGGTGGCCAACGAGGAGCATCGTTTCCTGGTTGCCGAGCAATTGCGCCAGATCGGCGCGCCGACGCCGATGATTTTGCTGGAGCCGATTGGCCGCAACACGGCGCCGGCCATTGCCGCTGCCGCCTTGCAGGCCATTGCCGGTGGCGAGGATCCGCTGCTGCTGGTGCTGCCATCCGATCACGTGGTGCGCGACGAGGCCGGTTTCCGCAAGGCTGTGCAGGCGGCATCGCCAGCGGCGGAAAGCGGTGCGCTTGTCACCTTCGGCATCGTGCCGGATGCGCCGGAAACCGGCTTCGGCTATATACAGGCGGCAGGCGATGAGGGTATCCGCAAGGTGTTGCGTTTCGTCGAGAAGCCCGATGCCGCCACCGCGCAGTCGTATCTGGATGCCGGTGGTTATTACTGGAACAGTGGCATGTTCCTGTTCCGCGCCAGCCGTTATCTGGAAGAACTGCGCAAGTTCCGCGCCGACATCTTCGATGCGGCGAAGTCGGCTTTCGATGCGGCCAAGCGCGATGGCGATTTCGTGCGCCTGGACAAGGCGGCGTTTTCAGCCAGCCCGTCCGATTCCATCGACTACGCGGTGATGGAAAAGACCGACGGCGCGATGGTGCTGCCGATCGATATTGGCTGGAACGACGTGGGCAGCTGGTCGGCGTTGTGGGAAGTCAGCGAACAGGACACCAACGGAAATGCCTGCCACGGCGACGTGATCGCGGTCGATTCGCACGGCAGCTATGCCTACGCGCAGCGGCTGGTGGCACTGGTCGGCGTGGAGAACCTGGTCGTGGTCGAAACCGACGATGCGGTACTGGTCGCGGCCAAGGACAAGGTGCAGGAAGTCAAGCAGGTGGTCGCCCGGTTGAAGGGTGACAAGCGCACGCAGGCGGTCCTGCACCGCAAGGTGTACCGGCCGTGGGGTGCCTACGATTCCATCGACATGGGCGAGCGCTTCCAGGTCAAGCGCATCACCGTGAAGCCGGGCGCGGCGCTCAGCTTGCAGATGCACCACCACCGCGCCGAACACTGGATCGTGGTCAGTGGCACCGCCAGGGTGACGCGCGGTGACGAGACTTTGCTGTTGTCGGAAAACCAGAGCACCTACATCCCGCTGGGCACCACGCATCGGTTGGAAAACCCGGGCAAGGTGCCGCTGGAGCTGATCGAAGTGCAGTCCGGCAGTTACCTGGGCGAGGACGACATCGTGCGTTTCGAGGATGTTTACGGGCGCAGCAGTTGAGGGTTGTTCCTTCCGAACAAAAAACGCCCCGTTGCCGGGGCGTCTTCGTTTGCGTGGCAAATACCGGCAATCATTTCTTCTTGCGCACGACGCCGTAGATCACCAGCAGCACGATGGCACCGACCACCGAGGCGATGAAGCCAGCCGGTTCGCCGGGTTGATACCAGCCCGCCGCCTGGCCGACATACCAGGCCAGCAGCGCGCCGCCGACGCCCAGCACGATGGTCCACAGGAAGCTGAGCTTGTCGTTGCCCGGCTTCAGTGCGCGCGCCAGCAGGCCGGCGATGAAACCGATGAAGATCGTCCAGATGATGCCACCGCCGAAAATCTGTTCCATTGCCTGATCCTTGTGGTTGGGTTGAAAGCCTGCCGAGCGTAACGCAAGCCGGCTGCCGCGTCAGCAGCAACCATGCTCACCATGATGCGTGCCGCCGGCCGCCGCCGCCACGCCGGTGGTTTCGCCGCGCAAACTGGCGGCGTGGTGCGCGACCAGCACATGCGACACGCAGGCGGTGACGCGCTTGCCCATCGGGATGTGCAGGAATTCGTTCGGGCCGTGCGCATTGGAATGCGGGCCAAGCACGCCGGTGATCATGAATTGCGCACCGGGGAATTTTTCGCCGAGCATGCCCATGAACGGAATCGTGCCGCCTTCGCCCATGTACATCGCCGGCTTGCCGAAGGCGGCCTGCGAGGCGTCTTCGATGGCTTGCGTCAGCCACGGCGATTGCGCCGGCGCGTTCCAGCCGGTGCTGGCTTTTTCCAGCGCCAGTTCGACCTTCGCGCCATACGGCGGGTCGCGCAGCAGGGTTTCCTTCAACAGTTCACCGGCAACCTTGCCATCCAGCGTCGGCGGCAGGCGCAGCGACAGCTTCACGGCGGTGTGTGGACGCAGCACGTTGCCGGCCGAGGACAACGGCGGCATGCCATCGACGCCGGTCACCGACAGCGCTGGCCGCCAGGTGCGGTTGAGCACCAGTTCGGCCAGGTCATCGTTCATCGGTTGCATGCCGGGCAGGAACGGGAACTTGTCGAAGATTTCATTGCCCAGCACACCGGCGACTTTCTTCGCCTGCTCCAGTCGTTCGGCAGGCACTTCGACGAACAAACCCTCGACCTGGATCTTGCCGGTGGTTTCGTCCTCCAGCCTTGAGAGCAACTGGCGCAACACGCGGAAGCTGGACGGCACGATGCCCGACGCGTCACCGCTGTGCACGCCTTCGCTGAGTACCTTCACGCTGAAATTGCCGCCGGCCAGGCCGCGCAGCGAGGTGGTGCACCACAGTTGCTCGTAGTTGCCGCAGCCCGAATCCAGGCACACCACCAGCGACGGCTTGCCGATGCGCGCGGCCAGGTGATCGACGTAGGCGGGCAGGTCGTAGCTGCCGGATTCTTCGCAGGCCTCGATCAGGATCACGCAGCGTGCATGCGGCAGGCCTTGTTCCTGCAGGGCGAGGATCGCCGCCAGCGAGCCGAAAATCGCGTAGCCGTCATCGGCACCACCACGGCCGTACAACTTGTCGCCGCGCAGTACCGGCTTCCACGGGCCGAGGTCGTCGTCCCAGCCGGTCATTTCCGGTTGCTTGTCCAGGTGCCCGTACAGCAGCACGGTGTCTTCGCCGGTCGATGCGTCGCTGGCGGGGACTTCCAGATAGATCAGCGGCGTGCGTCCTTCCAGTTGGATCACTTCGACCTGCAAGCCCTTGACCGGTTGCGCGCGCGCCCAGGTTTCCATCAGCGTGACCGCAGCGGCCATGTGGCCGTTCTTCACCCAGTCGGCATCGAACATCGGCGACTTGTTGGGGATGCGGATGTACTCGACCAGTTGCGGGACGATCTCTTCGTCCCACTTCTTCGAGATGTATTGATCGAGGCGTTGGCTGTCCATCTGGCGAACTCCGGCTTGGATGTGATGCGGCAATTCTACGCCTGTGTGAAGGGTCGGGAATTTCCTACGCGATGCGGTGCTTTTTTCCGGTGTGGCGTGCGGCATTTGCCGATATTTCACGCCGGGTGCGCGGCGGAGACTGGCATCACCGGGAAGCAACTGGCTACCGGCAAATCCCAGACATAACACAGGAGTGCAGACATGAAAGCTTTCTCGATCTTCGCAAAGTCGCTGGCCTTGTCCCTGCTGCTGATCGGCAGCGCCTTCGCCGCCGACAAGGTCAACATCAACACCGCCGATGCCGCTGCGCTGGACCAGGTGCTGGTCAACGTGGGCCCGGCCAAGGCCGAAGCCATCATCGAATACCGCAAGGCCAACGGCCCGTTCAAGAGCGCCGAAGAGCTGGCCCAGGTCAAGGGCATCGGCCTGAAGACCGTGGAAAAGAACCGCGACCGCATCGAAGTTGGCAACCCGGCCCCAGCCAAGGCCAAGCCGGTTGCGACCACCGCCAAGCCGCCGGTTGCGCGTCGTTGAATCCAGATGCAGAAAAGCCCGGTCGCAGTGGTGCGGCCGGGCTTTTTTGCATGTTCGAAGCCGGCGCGCGCTGGACGACACGCAACCGCAACGACAGACTGCATGCATGGAAGCGCGATCACATGTCATCCCCGCCAGCGAATACCGGCGCGAGCGTTGGAAGAACGGCCTCGGCTGGACCCGCGAGATTGCGCGTGGCAATGCGCTGCCCAACACGAATCCAAGTGACTGGGACTGGCGGCTGTCGATTGCCGAGATCGAACAGGACAGCGCGTTCTCGTCCTTTCCCGGCATCGACCGCGAACTGGCGCTGCTGCAGGGCCACGGCCTGCGCCTGCGTTTCGATGATGGGCAATTGCAGGAACTGACCTTGCCTGGCCAGCGCTGCCGCTTTGCCGGCGAACGCGGCGTGACCGGTGAATTGATCGACGGCCCCACCCTGGACTTCAACCTGATGTGGCGACGGGAGGCGATGACTGCGGAACTGCTGCACCGCCCGCTGGTCGGCACGATGGTGTTCTTCGCCGAGCCGGGAACGCAATGGGCGTTGTACCTGCTGGCCGGGCAGGCGCGTTTCGATGACAACAGCGGCCTGCCGCCGTTGGCTGCAGGCGACACCGCGATCCTGGCCAGTGGGCAGGGGCGCAAACGCCACGCGCTGGAAGGCGGTGGCGAGTTGCTGGTGGTGAAGCTGGCTCGCGCCTGATTACTGAAGCACTGGCTCCAGCAAGCGGAACGTCCCCGCATCGGCATCCATTTCCACCTGGCCACCAACCGGCACGATGAACTGCTCGCGGATGTGGCCGATCATCGCGCCGCGATAAGCGGGGATTTTCAGCGGTTTGATGAAATCCTCCAACACCTGCGACAGCGTCAGCGTGCCGTAGCCGTTGCCGGGTTCGCAGTCGGTGCATTCGCCGAAGATGAAGCCGGCGATCTTGTCCAGCGCACCCATCAGTTGCAGCGTGCTCATCATGCGGTCGACGCGGTAGGGCGCTTCTTCCACGTCTTCCAGGAACAGGATCTTGCCGCTGAAATCCGGCACATACGGCGAGCCGGCCAAGCCGGTCAGCACGGTCAGGTTGCCGCCGACGAGTTCGCCGCGTGCCTTGCCGCCGTTGAGGGTTTGCGTGCGGTTGTTGCGCTGGACCAGGTCATCGCCGATTTCGGCCTTGTTCTGGTACTGCATCAATTCGCGCTGGAAGAACACGCGACGAAATTGATCGGCGTTGAACTTGTTCCAGCTGCCGTTGCCGATCTGGCCGTGGAAGGTGACCAGGCCGGTCTTGGCGTGGATCGCGCTGTGCAGGGCGGTGATGTCGGAATAACCGAGCAGGATTTTAGGATTGCGCCGGATCAGGTCGTAATCCAGCAACGGCAACAAACGCGCGGCACCGGAACCGCCGCGTGCACAGACAATCGCCTTGATGTCCTTGTCGGCGAACATGGCGTTGAGGTCGCCAGCGCGTTCGGCATCGCTGCCGGCAAGATGACCGCGCCGCGAGGCGACATGCGGGCCGTTCTTGACCTTCAGGCCCAGCGCCTGCATCGCCTCGGCAGCCAGTTGCAGGTCGAAGGGATCGTTGGTGGCCGATGACGGGCTGACCAGGCCGATGGTGTCGCCGGGCTTGAGCGCAGGCGGCAGCAGGCGCGTACGTGGCTGTGCATGGCCACCGCGCGGAAGGGCAAGCGCCGCGGCGGCAAGCGTGGAGGTGGCGATGAAGTTTCTTCTGTGCATGTGCGGATGGCTCGGCGGGTGTTCCCTGCAGGATAGGACATGCGGCGGGAGTTCGTGCTGCGGGTTTTCCCGGATTTGCTGCCGCATTGCTTGCGCGGCTCGCTCAATATACGTCGCGCCGGTACCGCCCGCTCGTCAGCATGGCTTCCACCTGCGCATCGCCCAAGGTTTCGCGCAGTACCGCGTCCACAGCCGGTGCCATGCCGGCCAGGCTGCCGCAGACGTAGATCGCGGCGTCGGCTTGAACCCAGGAGCGCAGGGTGTCGGCAGCGTCGCGCAGGCGGTGTTGCACGTGGATGCGTTCGGCCTGGTCGCGGGAGAAGGCCAGGTCGAGGCGTTCGATGAAGCCTTCGCGTTGCCAGCTTTCGATTTCGTCGCCGAAGAAGAAATCACGGTCGCGGTTGCGTTCGCCGAACAGCAGCCAGTTGCGGCGCGCACCGGCGGCGATGCGTGCTTTCAGCAAGGCGCGCAGGCCGGCGATGCCGGTGCCGTTGCCGATCAGGATCAGCGGGCGCTCGGCGGCCGGCGGGTGGAAGTTGGCATTGCTGCGGATGCGCACGGCAACGTCGCCGCCGACTTGCGCGTGGTCGCACAGGTAACCGCTGCCGATGCCGGGCGTGCCGTCCGGGCGCAACATGCGCCGCAGCAGCAATTGCAGGTTGCCCTCGGCTGGCAGCGAGGCGATGGAGTATTCGCGGGAGATTTCCGGCGATTCGCACACGCGGATTTCGGCAATGTCACCGGCTTGCCAGTGCAGTTGTGTCTCAAGCGGTGGCGTCAGCGTGACGTGGAAGGCGGGCCAGCCGGCGCTGCCGGGATTCAGTTCGCGGCGTGCGGCCAGCGTCCAGTTTTCGTATTGCGCCGGGGTCCAGTCCGGTGCATCGGCGACGCCGCCGATCTGGCCGAGTTGGTGTTGCCAATGGCGCAGCGCGCCGGCATCGGCGTTGTCGGTTTCCACGAGGTCGAACAGCGGTTGCGCGCCTTGCTTGCGCAGCCAGTGGTCGAGCTGGTGGCCGAAGGCGCAATAGTGGTCGTATTCGCGGTCGCCCAGCGCCAGCACGGTGTAATGCAGTGAATGCAGTTCCACCGGTTGCGACATCACCACACGCACGAAACCCAACGCATGGTCGGGCGGGTCGCCTTCGCCGGTGGTGCTGGCGATGAACAATGCGCGTTCGCTGGCGGCCAGCGTGGCGGCGTCGAGTTGGTCGATGGGCAGCAGGCGCACCGGCGTGCCGGCATCGCGCAGGTTTTGCACGGTGCGTTCGGCCAATTGCTGGGCGAAGCCGGTCTGGCTGGCCCAGACCACCAAGGTGGCGGCGGCTTTGTTCGCCGAATCCTTCACTGCATGGCGCGGGCGTGAACGCCACAGGATTGCGCCGACGAAAGCCGCGTAAACCAGCACCACCCCCAAGGCGGAAATCCAGCGGTTGCGCTGGCTGGCCGGCAGCCAGTTGCCATCGCCTTGCAACGTGGCAAAGCCGGCAGCGATCAGCAGCAAGGCCAGCAAGGCGGCGGCATTGCTGAGTCGCGCGGCCCAGTGACGAGTAGCGGTGGAAGTCATGTGGCCAGATGTGTCTTGAAGGCGTCGGTCAGGGTTTCCTGCAGGCCGTTGCCATCGCGGGTGATGAAGCGTGCGGCCAAACCACGCGTTTGCGCGAAGTCGAAACCCGCATCTGCGCCCATCACCGTCAGCGCGGTGGCCCAGGCATCGGCGTGCATCGCATCATCGGCGACCACGGTCACCGCTGCTGGCGCATGCGTCACAGGCGCGCCACTGCGCGGGTCGATGCTGTGCGAATGGCGAATGGCATGGCCGTTTTCATTGAACACATCGTAGTGGTGCCAGCGGTCGCCAGAGGTTGCCACGGCAAGGCCATCCAGTTGCAGCACGCGCGCTTCGGAAAGTTGATCGTCTTCTTCCGGCGCGGTTTCCACCAGTACGCGCCACGGCGTGCCATCGGGTTTGTGGCCGTAGCCGAACAGTTCGCCGCCGACCTCCACCAGCGCGCTTTCGATCTGCGAACCGCGCAGATGCGCGGCGATAAGATCCACCGCGTAGCCCTTGGCAATCGCGGACAGGTCCAGTTGCACGCCGCCGGCCTGGTGCACGCGTCGGCTGTCGGCTTGCAGTTCGATGTGTTGCCAGCCGATGCGCGCCTGCGTTGCGCGCAGTGCGTCGGCATCGGGTGCGTGACGCGGCTGTGCGTGTGCGCCGAAGCCCCACAGCGCGACCAGCGGGCCGATGGTCGGGTCGAACGCGCCATCGCTGTCGCGCGCGATCTGCAGCGCGCAGGACAGCACGGTGAAGAATTCTTCGGGCAGGGTTTGCCACGTGCCGGCCGCAGCGCGGTTGTAGGCACTGATGTCCGAATCGGCTTGCCAGGTGCTCATCTGCTGCACGACCAGATCGAGCTTCGACTGGATGCCGGCGTGCAAGGCATGCAGGTCGACCTTCGGCGCAACGGCCAGCTTCACGCTCCACGACGTGCCCATGGTTTCGCCGCCGAGGGTGGCGAGGGAGAGGTGGGAAGTGGGAAGGGCGTTCATTACATGGAGAAGTGGAAGCCCCTCTCCCGTCGGGAGAGGGGTTGGGGTGAGGGTACGGCGAAGCGGCAGGGGCTTGTATTTGCGGGGCAATGCAAAGCCTGAAATGCGCTTGTTGCAATGTGGCTGGTGTCCAAGCATCGCCACCTCCGCCGAACCCTCATCCGGCGCTGCGCGCCACCTTCTCCCGGAGGGAGAAGGGATTTGCTGCGAAGAGCTTGATTACTGCGGCAACACTTCCAGCGTGACTACATAGCTCAGCCGGCGTTGCGTGGCCTGCTTGATGCTGGTCTTGTTGTCCTGGGTGCCGGTTTCCAGCCAGTACAGGCCCGGTTGCGGGAAGGTGATGCTGAAGCTGCCGTCCTTGCCGGTGGTAGCGGTGATTTCTTCCTGCGCGTTGCGATAGCGGGTGCCGCCGCGAATCACTTCCACTTCCAGGCCGGCGGCGGGTTTGCCGTCGATGTGCAGCTTGAAGGTGGCCGCTTCACCTTCGACCAGGTCGTTGGGGTGGGTCACCGGCACCAGTTCCAGGCCCTTGCCGACCGGCTTGATCGGCGTGGTGTCGCCGTTGGTGACGAAAGTTTCCACGCGGCTGGCGCTTTCGGTCACTTGCAGGTTCTTCGCATCCTTGGGCACCTTGGTGGCAAGGTCTTCAACCGTGGCGCCGCGCAGGAAGCCGCCCGGGCGCGGCGCGCCGGGGCCGGTCAGCGGCTTGCCTTCGGCCTTGGCCTTTTCCTTCGCGGCCAGGCTTTCGGCGGTGTCCCAACTGGCGGAAATACCGCCGCCGGCGTTGGCGACGCGGTAGGTGCCTTGTTGCTGCAATTGCACGTCGAAAGTGCTGCGGTATTTGCCGGTGTTGGCATTCTGGATTTGCGCGGTGCTGCCATCCGGCGCGGTGACGACGATGCCGTCGGTGCGCATCGGTACGTGGTCCGGGTAGAACAACTGGTTGGACACCGCGCCGTCGAAGGTCACCCACACGTCATTGCCGTTGACCACGGCCTGCGAGGGGATCAGCCATTGCTTGTGCGCGGCGGCGGAAAAGGGGAGCGCCGCAGCGATGATGGCGGCCAGCAGGGTGGAGCGTTTCATGGTGGTTCTCCTTTGTTCGGGATTCGGGATTCGGGATTCGGGAAGAGCGAATCGTTTTTGCTCGTCATTCCCACCTGCGCGGGAATGAAGAACTAAAGGCAAAAGCCGCTTTTACGAATCACCAATCCCGAATCCCGAATCCCGGCTTTCAAGGCTTTACTGTCAACGACACCGCACCCAGCTCGCTGCTGCCCTGGGCCTTGCCGGTTTGCGCCGACTTGGCCGGCCATTCGAACGGCACCTTCACCAGCTCGCGGCCACCGACTTCGCGCACGGCTTCGACGACGAGGGTGTATTGGCCCGGTTGCAGCGCCGGCCAGGCGCTTGGCGTCGAACTTCAACTGGTGCTGTCCGGTCGGGCGGGTCGGGCCGCTGACGCCATCCACCGGCAGGCTCAGCGTGCGCCCGGATTTGCGCCACCACTGGCGCAGGTCGGGCAGCCACTTGGTGCCGTGGCCTTCCTTGGTGTCAGTGTTCTGGTACCACACCGCCAAGTTGGCGGCGGTCTTGCTGTCGGCGCCTTCGATCCAGATCGCCACGTAGGGGCGGTGGTATTCGGCCACGTTGAGCTTGGGGATCTCGACGTTGACTTCCAGCTCGGCGGCAAACGCCGGCGTGGCCAGCAGGCCGCTGACGGCGAGGGTGATTTTGGTCGGTATCGAAATCCGTTGCATGATCAAAGGCTCGGTGGATGGAGGGGAGTGGATGAGGCAGGTCAGTGGATGAACAACAGCGCCAGCAACACCGGCAGCACCAGGCCCAGGCCGACATACGGCCAGGTCATGCGCCGCTGGCGAGCGTGCAGTTGCAGCAGGAACAGGCCGGTGATGCAGAACACCAGGCAGGCCACCGCGAACACGTCGAGGAACCAGCCCCACGCCGGCCCGGCATTGCGACCCTTGTGCAGGTCGTTGAGATAGGACAACCAGCCACGATCCGTGCGTTCGAATTCGACCTCGCCGCCGGCACGGTCGATGCTCAACCAGGCATCGCCGCCGGGGCGCGGCAGCGACAGATAGACCTCATCGGCTGACCACTCGGCATCGCGCCCGCCAGCGGACACGCCGAAGCGATCCCCCAGCCAGGCGGCCACCGGCTTCGGCAGCGGGGCCTTGCCTTCTTCCAGCGCGTCCAGTTGTTGCAGCAGCGCATCGGGCAAGGTCGCGCTGGCGTTGCGGGTCTGCGGCTTGGCCTCGATCTGCGCGGCGTGGTTCAAGGTGATGCCGGTGATCGAAAACAGCAGCATGCCGATCAGGCACACGGCCGAACTGATCCAGTGCCACGTATGCAAGGTGCGCAGCCAGTAGCCACGGCGCTGCTGTGCGGCAATCGGATCGGCGGTGGAAGCGGGGTTCGGCACGCGGGCTTGGGTTGGAGGTGGTTGCCAAGTATAGGGTAACGATGAGAACAATTCTCATTGTTGGTGCATATCAACGCCCGGCAAGCTGGGCGGTTGACGTGGCTCGATGTCAGCCGGTGCAGTTGGCCACCAGCGCGCGCACTTGCGCGTGGGGCGAGGCGGCCAGTTCCGGCACGATGTGGGCCATGAACGACGGGCTGCCGTGGGCCAGGGCTTGCCGGAGCAGGGCGACGGCTTCTTCGACCCGATCCTGTTGCAGCAGGATCGCGGCGTAGTTGGCTTGGCCGCGAAAATCGCCGGCTTCGGCCGAGCGCTGGTACCAGTGCAGCGCGGCCTGCGGATCGGGCGCGGTTTCGATGCCTTCTTCCAGATGCCGCGCCAGCAGGTTCATCGACTTGGCGTGGCCCAGGTGCGCGGCCTGGGTGTAAAGCGCCAGCGCACGCACCGTGTCCTTGCCCACGCCACGGCCGGTGGCCAGCAGGTTGGCGAAGTTGTACATGCCCCAATCCAGCCCGGCTTCGGCGGCCTTGCGGTACCAGACTGCTGCCAGTTCGGCGTTCGTGGGTGTGCCCTGGCCCAGTTCATGGCAACGACCCAACTGGTTCATCGCCTGTGTGCTGCCGTTGTTGGCGGCGGTGGCGTACCACAGCACGGCGGCTTCGGCATCGCACGGGGTGCCCTTGCCTTCGATCAGCATCTGCGCCAGCAGCAGTTGCGCGCCGACGTTGCCGGCTTGCGCGGCTTCACGAATTTGCGCGAAGGCGGCAGGCGGGTCGGCCTGCAATTGCGCGGCGTCGGGCAGGGTGGAATCCGGAGAAGACATGAGGAATCTAGGGATACCAGAAGACGTCATTCCCGCGAAAGCGGGAATCCAGTGACTTTGTTTTTCTTCAAGCCTGCCATGACTTGAACGAAAGTCGCTGGATTCCCGCTTTCGCGGGAATGACGAGCAAAAACAAAGCCGCTTCCCTCATCTGAGGGAAGCGGCCGGGTACGACATCAGAACTTCATGTTGAACGCCAGCGTGGCCGAGCGGCCCGGGGCGATGCCGGCGAAGTGAGCGGCATAGGCCTTGTTGAAGTACAGCTTGTCGGTCAGGTTCTGCACGTTCAATTGCAGGCTGTAACGCTGGCCAAGGCGTAGCTGGCCATCGCGTCCCAACGGGTGTAGCTCGGGATCCACAGGGTGTTGGCTGCATTGGCGTACTGCTTGCTTGCATAGGTCGCGCCGCCGCCGACGGTGAAGCCGCCAATCGTGTACGTCGTCCACAGGTTGGCGCTGTGCTCGGAGGTGTTTGGGAACACGTTGCCGTTGTTGGGCGAAGGAACCCACACGCCCGGTGCCGGGCAGCCGGAACGGCTGGGAATGGAGCAGGCAAAGCCGTTTTTGCTCAGCTCCGAATCCAGCCAGGTGTAGCCGCCGTAGATGCTCCATTCGCGGGTGATCTGGCCGGTGAAGCCGATTTCCGCACCTTGGATCTTCTTCTCGCCGATGTTCTCGGTGGTGCCGGCATCGGTGGCGGCGCGGGCGTTGTCCATCACGGTATGGAACACCGCGCCACTCAGCGCCAGTCCGTCGAGTACGTTCCACTTCACGCCCAGTTCGAGGTTGGTGGTTTCCTGCGGCTTGAGATGCTGGATGGTGACGCTCAAGCCATCCGCGCCGTCGCCACCATCCATGCCCGGCGGGGTGGAGGAGGTGCCATAGCTCAGGTAGATGCTGCCGTTTTCGGTCGGCTTGAACACCACGCCAGCCTGATAGTTGATGAAATCATTCTTGTTGCGCAGCACCGTGGCCGGAGCCGTGAGCGAGGGGGTGGTCAACTCGGCTTCGTAGTCATCCCAGCGCACGCCCAAGTTGACCAGCCATTGCGGGGTCAGCTCGATGGTGTCGAAGGCATAGACCGAGGTGGTCTTGTTTTCCTGGCGGGTATCCAGTGCCGGGTTGCTGCGGGTGATGGTATGCAGCGACAGCCACGGGTCGTTCGGATTCGGGTTGGTGAAATCGGTGCAGTCGTAGTTCGACGCTGCGCCCACCAGATTGGGCTTGCAACCCATGGCGCCGCTGTTGCCGATGGCCGGGCTGGGCGAATAGCTGCCGCGGTGGGTTCTTTCACGGCTGTATTCGGCGCCGACGCTGTAACTGTGGTTGATGCCGCCGGTGGCGAAGGAACCGCTCAGGCTCAACTGGTCGGCCAGGGTCTTGGTTTCCGCATCGCGGCTGTTCCAGCGACGCCACAAGGTGCCGTTGTTCATCGGGTTGTTCTTGCTGTCGTCCGGCTGGGTCCAGATGTAGTCGTTGCTGGTCTTGGCGCTGCGCAGCACGTTGCGCAGCTTGTGCGCGCCGAAGTTGTGGCTGAAATCCAGGGTACCGATGTCGGCGCGAGTCTTCTGGAAATCGCGGTCCTTCAGCCCGTAATAAGCATTGCGGTTGGTCACGTAGGGCGTGCCGGCCAAGGTCTTGGTCGCAGGGTCGCCATACGGGAAGCCGCCGGCATCGGGCATGTCGTCGGTTTCCAGGTGGTAGTAGCTGGCGATCAACTGGGTGTCGCCGTTCAGGCCGATGCCGAACGAGGGGGCGAAGCCGAAACGCTCGCTGTTGGCCACGTCACGGCCAGCGATGCCGGCATCGTGCTTGAGAATGTTCAGGCGCGCGGCAATGCCGTCACCCAGCACCGCATTGGCATCCACCGTGCCACGGAAATAGCTGTCGGTGCCGGCGCCCAGGCTGACACGGGTTTCTTCCTTCAGCTTCGGGGTCTTGCTGACCAGGTTGATCGAGCCGCCGCCGGAATCACGGCCACCGTAGGCCGAGGACGGGCCCTTGACCACTTCGACCTGTTCCAGGTTGAACACTTCGCGGGTCTGCATGCCCACGTCGCGCATGCCGTCGATGAAGGTGTTGCTCTGGCCGTCGAAGCCGCGGATGAACGGACGGTCGCCGGTCGGGTTGCCGCCTTCGCCGGCGCTGAAGGCGATGCCCGGCACCATGCGCAGGGCGTCCTGCAGACTGGTTGCGCCGGTTTCCTGCAGCACCTTTTCGGTCACGATGTTGACGGTCTTGGGCGTGTCCACCAGCTCGGCGGTGAACTTGGACGAAGCCGGGGCGAACCAGCTGCCGCGCACCTGCACCGCGTCCAGCGTCTGCGCCTCGTCCTTGGGCTTCTTGGCGTCTTCATCGTCGGCGGCCATCGCCGGCAGGGCGATCACCAGGCCTGCGGCCAGGGCGGTCAGGGGCAGGGCAACGCCGGTGCGTTGCGGCGCGTGCTTGCGGGTCTTGATGTAGTTCATGGATGGTCCGGTCGTGGGAAGGAGAACGGTCCCGTGGCGGTCTGGCTGGGGAGGCGGCTACTGCCGGCAGCGTGGTCGGATGGCCGAACAGGCGCAGGGCATCAGATGGAAGCGGATGCGCATGTTAATGAGAACTACTGCAATTTACAACGGAAATGTAACAACCGTTACCGGCTGGGTGCTGGCCGGGGTCGGAAATCCGTCGTTTTCGACTGGTTGCCGGCGGCGGCTCAGTCGCGGTCGTCGCGGCTCCAGACGCCGCCGTGCTCGGTCTTGACCGGGAATTTCACCGCCGGCTCGTAGGCCGGGGCGCATAGGGCGCGGCCATCGCGCACGTCGAAGCGCGCGCCGTGCAGGATGCATTCGATGCTGCCTTCCTCGGTGTCGAAATTGCCGGCTGACAGCTCGAATTCCTCATGGCTGCAGCGGTCTTCCAGCGCGTACAGCTCGCCATCCAGGTTGAACACGACGATGCCCGCGCCGGTGACCTCGTCGAAGGCGCTCTTGAATTCGCCCGGCAGCAGTTCACCGGTGGCGCAGATGAAGGTCCAAGTCGCATTTTCGTTTGAAGCGGGGCTCACAGTGGCTTCTCCAGCACTTCAAAGCGCAGGTCATCGCGCTTCGGTGTGCCGAAACGTGCATCGCCATAAGGGAAGGGCTTGAAGATGCCGGTGCGCATATAGCCGCGACGCACGTAGAAGGCGATCAATTCCGCGCGCGCGTCGATCACGGTCATGCGCATGACCGGCAGTTGCCATTCGTCGCGGACGATGCGTTCGGCCTCGACCATCATCGCCTTGCCGATGCCGCCACCCTGCAATCCGGGCGCAACGGCGAACATGCCGAAATAGCCGGCACCCGGCTTTTCATCAGGGTGTTCGATGGCGACATGTGCGCAGGCCAGCAATTCACCATCGTGTTGTGCCAGCAGCACGCGGCTGTGCGGGCGAGCGATGTCCTCGGCCAGCACGGCCGGGTCGATGCGTTCGCCGTCGAGGATATCGGCTTCGGTGGTCCAGCCGGCGCGGCTGGCATCGCCGCGATAGGCGGAAGTGACCAGCGCGACAACGGCGGGGATGTCGGCGGGTGTGGCGTTGCGGAAGGTCAGGTCGGTCATCGGCGTATTTTATCCGCACTGGCTCGTCATTCCCGCGAAAGCGGGAATTCCGTGGCTTTCGCCCAACTCACCACAGGCTTGAAGAAAATCAAAGTCACTGGATGACCAGACATTCGTCTGTTGAAAAGCACTTCCCGCTTTCGCGGGAATGACGAGCAAAAACTCAGGCCAGCAACTTCCGCGCCTTGTTCAACGCCGCGATGAAGCCCTCGATTTCGTCGTGCGTGTTGTAGAACGCCAGCGAGGCACGCAAGGTCGCGGCCACGCCGTAGAACTGCAACAGCGGATGCGCGCAGTGCTGGCCGCTGCGTACGGCTACGCCTTCCAGGTCCAACAGCGTCGCCAGATCGTGCGCGTGCGCGCCTTCGATCAGGAACGACACCACCGTCGCCTTTTCCGGCGCGCGGCCAAAGATGCGCAGGCCGGGAATCTTGTCCAGTTCTTCGGTCAGGTGCGCTAGCAATTCGCTTTCGCGGGCTTCGACATGTTCCATGCCCAGTGCATCGAGATAATCCACCGCCGCGCCCAAACCGATGAAGCCGGCGATATTCGGCGTGCCGGCTTCGAACTTGTGCGGCGGGTCGTTGAACACGGTGCCCTCAAAACTGACTTCCTTGATCATCTCGCCGCCGCCAATGAACGGCGGCATCGCGACCAGGTGTTCCTTGCGCGCCCACAGCGCGCCGGTACCGGTGGGGCCGCACATCTTGTGGCCGGTGATCGCGTAGAAATCGCAGCCGATCGCGGCCACGTCGATGCGCCGGTGCGGTGCGGCCTGCGAGCCATCGACCACGCTGACGATGCCGCGCTTGCGCGCTTCTCGGCAGATCTCGCGCACGGGGTTGACTGTACCCAATACGTTGGAAACATGGGCGATGGCCAGCAGCTTCACTTCCGCCGTCATCGACTTGTACAGTGCGTCGAGATCCAGCGTGCCGTCCTCGCGGATTTCGGCGACCTTGACCGTTGCGCCGGTGCGCTGCGCCACCAACTGCCACGGCACGATGTTGGCGTGGTGTTCCATCCGCGAAACCAGGATGACATCGCCGGTTTTCAGTCGCGGCAGCGCCCACGAATACGCAACCAGGTTGATCGCGAAGGTGGTGCCGCTGCACAGCACCAGTTCATCGGCGCGCACATTGAGGAATTGCGCCAGCTTCTTGCGCGCACCTTCGTAGGCGTCGGTCGCTTCGGTGCCCAGCGTGTGCACGGCACGGCTGACGTTGGCATTGTGGCGGCGGTAGAAATCGTCCACCGCTTCGATCACGGCATTCGGTTTCTGCCCGGTGTTGGCGCTGTCGAAATACAGCAGTGGCTTGCCGTTGACCTGGCGCTGCAGCAGCGGGAAATCGCCGCGCACCTTTTCCCAGTCGAGCTTTGCTCCCTCCCTTGCGTGCAGGGGAGGGTTGGGGAGGGGTTGCGTGGCAGCCGGGAAATCCATCACGCCTCCAGCCGTGCCAGCGCGGCATCGACCTTGGCGGTCAGCATTTCGCGCAGCATGTCATCGGCCACAACGGCCAGTGGTTCGCGGCAGAACGCGGCGGTCAGCAAGCGTCGTGCATCGGCCTGCGGCAGGCCACGCGAGCGCAGGTAAAAAAGCGCATTGGCATCGAGCTGGCCAACGGTCGCGCCGTGCGCGGCCTTGACTTCATCGGCATGGATTTCCAGCACCGGCTGGGTGTCGATTTCGGCGGTGTCCGACAGCAGCAGGTTCTTGTTCGACAGCGCTGCATCGGTGCCGTCCGCGCCTTCGCGAATCAGGATGCCGCCGTGGAAAACCGCACGGCCACGGCCTGCGCCCAGCCCGCGCCAGGTCAGTTCGCAACTGCCGTCTTTGCCGACATGGTCGATGCCCAGCCGGGTTTCGACGTGGCGGCGGGCATCGGCGAACAACACGCCGTTGGCGTGCAATGTCGCGTTGTCGCCGTCGAGGCACACGTTCAATTCGTGGCGAACCAGTGCGCCGCCCAGCTCCAGGTCCACGCGCCGGTATTGCGCCTCATTGGCCAGCACCGCATCGGTGCGCAGGAAGTTGGTCGCACGCGCGCTGTCGTCCTGCGTGCGTGCGTGCTTGAGCGTCGCGCCGACAGCCAGTTGAATCCGGGTCAGTGCGTTGGCGAAGTGTGCATGCGTGCCGATGGCCAGGTGGTGTTCGACGATCTTCAGCGATGCGCCGGCGCGTAGTTCGATCAGGTTGCGCAGGTGCCAGGCACGGTCGGTGGCGTCTTCGATGCCGATGAACACCAGGTGCAGCGGCTTGTCGGCGGCGAGGTTTTCCTCGACGCGCACGATCACGCCTTCCCGAGCCAGCGCGGCATTGAGCCTGGCGAAGACTTCGTCGCTGCGCCCGGCGGGCTGTTGCAGCAGCTGCGCGCCGTCATCGTTGGCGGCCTGCACCTCGGACAGCAATTGCAGGCTGATGCCGGCAGGTAGGTCATTGAAGCGCGACAGCGCGCCGTCGTAGCGGCCGTTGACGAAGACCATGCGCGGCGTGGGAATGTCGGCCACTTGCAGCGGATCGATCGCCGGGACGCTTTCGACCGGGGCGAAGGCGCGGCGCTCGAACGCGCGCAGCGAAGTGTATTTCCACGCCTCGGCGCGCGGCCCCGGCAGGCCGTCGCGCAGGGCTTCGTCCAGCACCGCGCGCTGCGCGGGGTTGCCGGCAAACGAGGCGGCAAGCGAGTCGAGCAGGGCGCTCATGCCTTCTCCAGCGCCGCGTAACCGTGCGATTCCAGTTCCAGCGCCAGTTCCGGGCCGCCGCTCTGCGCGATGCGGCCATCGGCCAGCACATGCACCACGTCCGGCTTGATGTAGTCGAGCAGGCGCTGGTAGTGGGTGATGACGATGAACGAACGCTCCGGCGAACGCAGCGCGTTGACGCCGTCGGCGACGTTCTTCAACGCGTCGATGTCCAGGCCGCTGTCGGTTTCGTCCAGGATCGCCAGTTTGGGTTCCAGTACGGCCAGTTGGAAGATCTCGTTGCGCTTCTTCTCGCCACCGCTGAAACCTTCGTTGACGCCGCGATGCAGCAGTTCGTCCTTCAGGTGCAGTACGGCCAGTTTTTCGCGGACCTTCTTCAGGAACTGCATCGAATCCAGCTCGCTTTCGCCGCGCGCCTTGCGTTGCGCGTTCAGTGCGCTGCGCAGGAAATAGGTGTTGTTGACGCCGGGGATTTCCACCGGGTACTGGAAGGCCAGGAACACGCCTTCGGCGGCGCGCTCCTCCGGCTCCAGTTCCAGCAGGTCCTTGCCGTCGAATTCGACCGTGCCGGCGGTGACTTCATAGCCATCACGTCCGGCCAGGATATTGCCCAGCGTGGACTTGCCCGCGCCGTTGGGGCCCATGATGGCGTGGACTTCACCGGGCTTTATTTCCAGCGTGAGGCCCTTGAGGATTTCCTTGCCGGCGACGCTGGCGTGGAGGTTTTCGATTTTCAACATGTCTGTTTCCATTGGTGTTCTTGAGCCCCTCTCCCGTCGGGAGAGGGGTTGGGGTGAGGGTTCGGCGAAGTCGCGATGGTTCGGGTATCGCTGGCTTCGCCGTACCCTCAACCGCCCTTCGGGCACCTTCTCCCGGAGGGAGAAGGAAACGGCAATCAACCCACACTGCCTTCCAGCGACACTTCCAGCAATTTCTTCGCTTCCACCGCAAACTCCATCGGCAGTTCGCGGAAGACCTGCTTGCAGAAGCCATCGACGATCAGGCTGACCGCGTCTTCCTGCGAAATGCCACGGCTGCGGCAGTAGAACAACTGGTCGTCGGAGATCTTCGACGTAGTGGCTTCATGCTCCACCGTTGCGCCGGGGTTCTTCACTTCGATGTAGGGGAAGGTGTGCGCGCCGCATTGCTTGCCGATCAGCAGGGAATCGCATTGCGTGTAGTTGCGTGCACCGTCCGCGCCGGCACCGACTTTCACCAGGCCGCGATAGGTGTTCTGGCCGCGACCGGCGCTGATGCCCTTGCTGACGATCTTGCTCTTGGTGCGCTTGCCGACGTGGATCATCTTGGTGCCGGTGTCGGCTTGCTGGCGGTGGTGGGTGAGCGCGACGGAATGGAATTCGCCCACGCTGTCATCGCCCAGCAGCACGCAGCTTGGATATTTCCAGGTGATCGCCGAACCGGTTTCCACCTGCGTCCACGTCACCTTGCTGCGCGCGCCGCGACATTCGGCGCGCTTGGTGACGAAGTTGTAGATGCCGCCGCGGCCTTCCTCGTCGCCGGGGTACCAGTTCTGCACGGTGCTGTACTTGATTTCGGCATCTTCCAGCGCGACCAGTTCCACCACCGCTGCGTGCAACTGGTTCTCGTCGCGCATCGGCGCGGTGCAGCCTTCCAGATACGAGACGTAGGCCTTGTCTTCGCAAATGATCAGCGTGCGCTCGAACTGGCCGGTATGGCCGGCATTGATGCGGAAATAGGTGCTCAGCTCCATCGGGCAACGCACGCCCTTGGGGATGAACACGAAGCTGCCATCGGAAAACACGGCGGAATTGAGAGCGGCGAAATAATTGTCGCCCACCGGCACCACCGAGCCGAGGTATTTGCGCACCAGTTCCGGGTGTTCCTTGATCGCCTCGCTCATCGAGCAGAACACGATGCCTTTTTCGGCCAGTTCCTTGCGGAAGGTGGTGCCGACCGAAACGCTGTCGAACACCGCATCCACCGCCACGCCGGCCAGCTTGGCGCGTTCGTGCAGCGGCACGCCGAGCTTGTCGTAGGTGTCCAGCAGTTCCTGCGGCACTTCATCCAGCGAGTTGTACTTGGCCTTGGGCGCGGAGTAATAGCTGATTGCCTGGAAGTCGATCGCACCGATCTTCAACTTGGCCCAATGCGGCACTGGCATGGTCAGCCAGTGCTGGTAGGCGGCGACGCGCCAATCGGTCATCCACGCCGGTTCGCCCTTCTTGGCGGACAGCGCGCGCACCACGCCCTCGTCCAGGCCCGGCGGCAGGCTGTCCGATTCGATGTCGGTGACGAAGCCGGCGGCATAGCGGCGGCCGAGTTGTTCCATGATCTCCGCGTTGGGTGGCGGCGATTCGATGATTTCTGCGTGGGAGGTTTCGGTGGCCATGGGGCTGCCTGGGGTTCAAGCGGTGGCGATGCGCGCGGCGATGGGGCGTCGTCGCGGCGCATCGGGCGCGTGGGTCATGGGGTGCAACATCTGTTGCAGGGTCACCCCGCGCAGGGCGTCGGCGACCACGTCGTTGATCAGCCGCCAGTTGGCGCGCGCGCCGCAGTGGTGGGCGATGCCGCAATGGCTGTCGGCTTGGCTGCATTCGGTCATCGCCAGCGGGCCTTCCATCGCTTCCACTATTTCGATCAGGCTGATCTCGTCGGCGGGGCGGTTGAGCCGGTAGCCGCCGTGCACGCCGCGCAGGCCTTCGACCAGACCGGCCTGGGCCAGCGGCTTGAGCAATTTGCTGACGGTGGTGGCTTCCAGCCCGGCCTGCTCGGCCAGGTCGCTGGCGCTGAGCACGTCGCCCGGCCGTGCGGCGAGCACGGTCAGCACCACGGTGGCGTAGTCGGTCAACTTGGTGACGCGGAGCATTTGCGAACGGTTCTCAATAAATCGTACCGAAATTGTACTCTTTCCGGCCGGGCAGGCCAAGCGCTGGGCGCAGCGCGCCATGCGACAATCGCCGGCAACCCCACCCAATCGCGCGAAGATGGCCAACAAGAAGATCGAAGCCCGCAAGTCCGACATCCACGGCAATGGCGTGTTCGCCATCGCGCCGATCAAGAAGGACGAATTCATCATCGAATACAAGGGCAAGCGCCGCAGCCATGACGAAGTCGATGAAGACGACACCGGCGACGCCGAATCCGGCCATACCTTCCTGTTCACCCTCAATGACGAATACGTCATCGACGCCAACCACAAGGGCAACCGCGCGCGCTGGATCAACCACAGTTGCGACCCCAACTGCGAGGCGGTGATCGACGAACACGAAGGTGGCAACCGCAAGAAGGACCGCATCTACATCCAGGCGATGCGCAACATCAAGCCCGGCGAGGAGCTGACCTACAACTACGGCATCGTGCTGGACCAGCCGCATACCGCGCGCCTGAAAAAAGTCTGGGCCTGCCGCTGCGGCAGCAAGAAGTGCACCGGGACGATGTTGCAGCCGAAGAAATGATTCGAGCCCCTCTCCCGTCGGGGTGAGGGCGTGTTGCGTGCGAGCCATTGGCCCGCACACGCCCGAACGCCGCGCGCGCTGCGCGTGGTCGGGGTGCGGGTTGGGGTGAGGGTTCGACGAAGTGACAACGTTTGTACTCGCGGCAAGTTGATTGCAGGCACAGCGGTTGTTGATCCGCAGCAGGCGCTGGAAACTTGCCGGCTCCGCCGAACCCTCATCCAGAACCTGCAATTGCAGGTTCACCACGCGCCACCTTCTCCCGAGGGGAGAAGGAAAGACCCGGCATTGGACTTTGGAACAATGCGCCCGCGCCGCGATTGCGCGACCATGGCGGCTTTCCAACCCCACTGGAGTGCAAACCATGTCATCCCCCATCGCAGGCAAGGTCGCTGTCGTCACCGGCGCGGCCAGCGGCATCGGCAAGGAAATCGCCCTGGTGCTGGCGCAGGCCGGCGCGCAAGTCGCCATTGCCGACCTCAACGCGGCCGGCGCACAGGCGGTCGCCGACCAGATCAACGCCAGCGGCGGCAAGGCCCTTGGCATCGCGATGGATGTGACCAGCGAGGACGCAGTCAACGCCGGCATCGCGCAGGTGGTGGCAGCATTCGGCCCGGTGCATATCCTTGTTTCCAATGCCGGCATCCAGATCGTCAGCCCGATTGAGCAGTTTGCCTACGCCGACTGGAAGAAGATGCTGGCCATCCACCTGGATGGCGCGTTCCTGACCACCAAGGCGGTGCTGCCACACATGTACGAGGGTGACCGTGGTGGCGTGGTGATCTACATGGGCTCGGTGCATTCGCACCAGGCTTCGCCGCTGAAGGCGCCTTACGTGACCGCCAAGCACGGTTTGCTGGGGCTGGCGCGCACGTTGGCGAAGGAAGGCGCGAAGCACGGCGTCCGCAGCAACGTGGTTTGCCCCGGTTTCGTGCGCACGCCGCTGGTGGACAAGCAGATCCCCGAGCAGGCGAAGGAGCTGGGCATCAGCGAGGATGAAGTGATCAAGAAGGTGATGCTGGGCAACACCGTCGATGGCATCTTCACCACGGTCGACGACGTGGCGCAGACGGTGAAGTTCCTGTGCGAATTCCCCAGCAATGCGTTGACCGGGCAAAGCATCACCGTCAGCCACGGTTGGCACATGCAATAACGAAGGAGCCGCAACGAAGGAACCGAGCGATGGCCGCGCGCAAGAAATCCACCACGACGACCCGCGCTGCGCGCAAGTCCGGTGCGCGTGGCGCAAAGCCCGACACCATCGCCCTGGTCCTGCAAGGTGGGGGTGCGCTGGGTGCCTATCAGGCCGGCGTGTATCAAGGCCTGCATGAAGCCGGCATCGTGCCGAACTGGCTGGCCGGCATTTCCATCGGTGCGTACAACACCGCATTGATCGCCGGCAATCCACCGGAGAAGCGCCTCGATGCGTTGCGCGAATTCTGGGAAACGGTGTCGCAGCCGTACTGGTTGCCGGCGACCACGCTGGGGCAGGAGGCGCATTTCGAAGGCCTCGACGGCATCCCGCGCAACTGGCTCGACGCCTGGGAAGCGTGGCGCGCGATGATCGAAGGCCAGCGTGGTTTCTACCGGCCGCGGGCGTGGATCGAGCCGCTGCTTTCACGCGGCCCCGGCACGGCGAGCTGGTACGACACGCAGCCGATGCTGCAGACACTGGAGCGTCTGGTTGATTTCGACCGCATCAACGATGGCGGGATCCGCGTCAGCGTTGGCGCGGTCGATGTGGCCAGCGGCAACTTCGAATACTTCGACAACGCCAAGATGCGGCTGGATGCGCGCCACATCATGGCTTCCGGCGCATTGCCGCCGGCGTTTCCTGCGGTGGAGATCGATGGTCGCCACTTCTGGGACGGCGGACTGGTATCGAACACGCCGCTGTCGCAGATATTCATGGCGCAGCCGCAGCGCGACGCACTGGTGTTCCAGGTTGACCTGTGGAGTTCGCGTGGTGACCTGCCGGACAACCTGCTGGACGTGAGCGAGCGCGAGAAGGAAATCCAGTTTTCCAGCCGTACCCGCGCCATCACCGACATGCAGCGCACGTTGCAGCACTACCGCCGCTTGTTGCGCGAACTGCTGGAGGAAATCCCGGCGCCGGTGCGCAAGAGCAACCCGTGGGTACAACGTGCGGCGGAACTGGCCTGCGGCCGTCGCTACAGCGTGATTCACCTGATCTACCGTGACCGTGCGCGGTTTGGGCATTTCAAGGATTATCAGTTTGGCCGCGTGGCGATGCGCGAACACTGGCAATCGGGATTGCTGGATGTGAATCGCGCATTGGCCCACCCGGAATGGCTTGAACTGCCGCAGGGCGAGAACGGTTTCGTCACCCACGACGCCACGGCGGATTGATCCGGCTGTTGTGCCGGGATGCAGCGGCGGCGCAAAAGGTTGCAATGACCCATGACAGGCGCGCGGGCCGCGCTGCCGCCCTAGCGTGTGCGCAACCTTGGCGCACGCAGGTCTTGAACGCAGATGAAAACCGGATACCTGGGAAGTTGCATCGCCTGCCTGGTGCTGGCGATGCCGGCAATGGCGGCGGAACCAGCGACGGTGACGATCGATGGACATGTTGATCCGGTCGAATGGGCCGGCGCGCGGCACGTCACCGATTTCCGCCAGGTGATGCCGTTTTCCGGCGCGCCGGGCTCGCTGCCCACCGAGGCGTGGATCCTCGCTACCCCGCAAGGCCTGGCGGTGGCGTTCCGCAATGTGCAGCCGGCATCGGTGCCGCGCACACGCCAGCGCGTTCGGCGCGACTTCGAGGAGCAAGTGGACCGGGTCAATCTGGACATCGATTTCGATGGCGATGCCCGTACCGGCTACCACTTCAGCGTGTCCTCGACCAATGGCATCGGTGTTGGCCTGTACACCAACGAGAGCAATTTCAGCAGCGACTGGGACGGCAATTGGCGGCATGCGGTTGGCGAAGACGGCGATGCCTGGACGGTGGAAATCCTGGTGCCGTGGCATGTTGCGACGATGCGCAAGGCCGGCGGCAACATGCGCACGCTCAAGGTCCACTTGGACCGGGTGATCGGTGCCACCGGCGAGCGCTCGGCATGGCCGGTGGCCAGCGACGAGCAGCCGAAGTTCCTGTCCCTGTTCGCGCCGGTCGAAGTAAGGGCCTACCGCCAGTCGTTGCTGGCGATCACCCCATACGTGTCGGGGTTGTACGACAACGTGCGCAGCGATCGCGATTTCGAAGGCGGTCTGGACCTGTTCTGGAAACCCAGCGGCCAGTTCCAGTTGTCGGCGACGGTCAACCCGGATTTCGGCCAGGTCGAAAGCGACGACCTGGTGGTCAACTTCAGCGCCACCGAAACCTTCGTCGGCGAGAAGCGGCCGTTCTTCACCGAGAACCAGGGCATCTTCGAATACACCACGCCATCGGATTACAGCCAGTTGCTGTACACGCGGCGGATCGGTGCGCCAGCCGACGATGGCAGCGGTGGCGGTGACATCGATGCGGCGATCAAGCTCAATGGCAGCCTGGGCGCGACCAAGTACGGCATTTTCCACGCCGATGAAGGTGGCGACGTCGGGCGTTCGTTCGATGCGCTGCGCGTGGTCCGCGATTTCGGCAACCAGAACTTGGGTGCGATGTGGGTGCGCAGCGACCGCCCCTGGCTGGATCGCAGCGCCGACGTGTTCGGCATCGACCACAACTGGCGCCCGAACGCGCGCTGGAACGTGCGCACGCGGCTGTTCGGCAGCCGCATCGACCAGTCCGGCAACACTGCCCGCGATGCCGGTGCCACGCTGTGGGCCGATTACCAGATGGACCACGGCTGGCGGCAGCAATGGATCGCGATGCATTTCGGCGAAGACCTGCAACTCAACGACGCCGGCTATCTTTCGCGCGCCAACCTCAATTACCTGCACTGGGAATTCCGCAAGCGTTTCGATGATTTGCCGGCGCAGTCGCGTTACGCATCGAAGGAATGGCGCTGGCGTGGCAGCTATATCGGCAACGACCATGGCCAGCGGCTCAACGACCAGTTCCGGGTCAGCCGCCAGTCGCAGTTGCGCGATGGCAGCAGCGAGTACGTGCAGGCCAACTTCAACAGCGCAGGCTGGACCGACAACCTGACCCGTGGCAATGGTGCGTTGCGACTGCCGGGCAACTTCAATGCGGCTTACCAGTTCGAACGGCCGCGCAAGGGTCGCTGGGCGCACGAGGTGGAATTGGGACTGTCCAGCGGCGGCCTGTCCGGCAATGACAAGGTGGGCGGCAGCCTGATGTACGAGCCGACGTTCTTCGTCAACGATGCCTTCAGCATCAACCTGGGTGCGTATGCCGAGCGCACACCGGACTGGTTGGTGTGGCAGCACGACAACCTGATCGGCAGCTTTGCCGGCCGCGAATCGCATTTGAGCGCGGGCATCGACTGGTCGATTGGCGAGCGCCAGGAACTGCGGCTCAGGCTGCAGGCGGTCGCGGTGGATGCACGGCTGCGCCAGGCGTATCGCGTTGCCCCGACCGGCCAGGCGCTGGCCAGCGACGAGGGGGTCGATGATTTCAGCGTGCGCAATCTCGGGTTCCAGATCCGTTACCGCTATGAACTGGCACCGCTGTCGTACCTGTACGTGGTCTATGGGCGCGGCGGCTACCGGCGCGAAGCCTACGCGGGCGGCATCGACGACCTGCTGGGCGACAGCTTCAGCCTGCGTGACGACGAGCAGTTGCTGGTGAAGCTGAGCTATCGCTTCGAACTCTAGGGCCTGTCTCAATAGCGTCAACAGGCCCTGGAATGTCATCTGCCGGTGGCCAGCATGCGCTTGCGTTCTTCGGTGTAGTCCCACCACGGCAGTGGTGGTGCGCCTTCCATGAAGCGCACCGCGCTGATGAAAACATCAATCACGCAGGGATCGTGGCGCGTGCCGGCGAGTCGGCACAGTTCGTCGTAGAGGTGGTACGGATCAAGGCCGATCAACTGTTGTGGCTTGTCGATGCCGAGCAGGCGGAAGTCACCGGCCGTCGCCTTGCCGATGTTGGGCAGGTCGGTCAGGGCTTTGGCTTCGGCGGCGCTGCGGGCTTTCATTCGATCTCCTGAAAACAACTCGGGACGGCAAAAGCCGTCCCGAGCAGGTATTGCATTGCGAAACGCGCTGCGATCAGGCGGCGGCGTCCTTCAGCTTCTTCAGCGGGCGCACCTTCACCTTCACCGAGGCCGGCTTGGCGGCAAAGGTGACTTCTTCCTTGGTGAACGGGTTGATGCCCTTGCGCTTCGGCTTGGCCGGCACGTTGACGACGGTGATCTTCAGCAGGCCCGGCAGGGTGAAGGTGCCAGCGCCCTTCTTGCTGACCGAACCGTGCACGGCGGCTTCCAAGCTGGCCAGGACGGCGCGAACGTCCTTGGCGGCAACGGAAGCGGCTTCGGAAATGTGCGCGACCAGGCCCGACTTGCTCAGGGCTTCCTTGATCGGCTTCGGGGCGGCCGGCTTGGCGGCGACTTTGGCGGCCTTCTTCGGGGCTGCCTTCTTGGTGCTCTTTGCCATATGTGTCCTGTGTACCTTCAAATAGGTGGATTGTCTGGACCGGAACGCCGCAGGGCATTCCGGTAGGCGAAATGTAGGGCAATCGCGCGCCGTTGCAAAGCCCGAAACGGCACTTTTCAAGTGTTTTTTCATCATGTACGACGATCGGTGCAGTCATGAGCGGCAAAAAACGCGGTCAACACCATCGCTGACCGCGTTTTTTCCGCAACGCGGCATGCCGGTTGCGCGGCCCTCATTCGTCGTCGTGGCGTGGCCGCCAGGCCGTTGCCAGCTTCTGTTGCACATTGGCAGGAACCGGCGCGTAGTGGCTGAAATCAAGGGAATATCGGCCGCGCCCGGCGGTCGCCGACTTCAGTTCGGCGGCATAGCCTTCCAGTTCCGACAGCGGCGTCTGCGCCTTCACCACGATCTCGCCGCGTACCGCGTCGGTGCCGTTGATGCGCGCGCGCCGGGACGACAGCCCGCCGGTGATGTCACCCAGTTGCGCCGCCGGCGCACTGACTTCGAGGTCAACCACCGGTTCGAGCACTTGCGGTTGCGCCTTCAGCACTGCATCGAGGAAGGCTTTTTTGCCGGCAGCGACGAAGGCGACCTCCTTGCTGTCCACCGGGTGGTGCTTGCCATCGTGCACCGTCACTCGCAGGTCCTGCAGCGGAAAACCCGCCACCGCGCCTTGGCTGAGAGCTTGGCGCACACCTTTTTCCACCGCGGGCATGAACTGGCCGGGGATCGTGCCGCCCTTTACCTGATCGACGAATTCGAACCCGGCCCCGCGTGGCAAAGGCTCCACGCGCAGGAACACTTCGCCGAACTGGCCCGCGCCACCGGTCTGCTTCTTGTGCCGGTGATGGCCTTCGGCCGCGCCGGCAATCGTTTCGCGATAAGCGATGCGCGGCGGCCGTGAACTCACTTCCACGCCATGGCGCTCCTTCAGCCGCTCCAGCATCACCCGCAGGTGCAGGTCGGAGAGGCCGCGGATCACGGTCTCGTTGAGTTCGGTGGCGTGCTCGACCGCGAAGGCCGGGTCTTCCTCGGCCAGCCGCTGCAAGGCGGTGGCCAGCTTCTGCTCCTGGCCCTTGCGCGCCGCCTCGATGGCCAAGCCGAACATCGGCCTGGGGAAATCGACCGGTGCCAGGTGGATGCGGTCCTCGTCGTGGCTGTCGTGCAGCACCGCGTCGAAATGCAGCTCATCGACCTTGGCCACCGCGGCGATGTCACCGGGAATCGCCTGCTCGATCTCCACGTGATCCTTGCCATGCAGCTTGAACAGGTGCCCGACCTTGAACGGCTTGCGCCCGTCATCGATGAACAACTGGCTGTCGCGCCGCACCGTGCCCTGATAGACGCGGAACACGCCCAGCTTGCCGACGAAGGGATCGTTGACGATCTTGAACACGTCGGCAATCACGTGCAGCGCCGGATCCGGCTTGGCGACGATGGCATCGATGCCCTTCACGAACGGCGGCGGATTGGCTTCGGCCGGGTTCGGGAACAGTCGCTCGGCGATGTCGAGCAGTTCGCGCACGCCGGTGCCGCTGCGCGCGGACACGAACACCACCGGCACCAGGTGGCCTTCGCACAGGCATTGTTCGAAAGCATCGTGCAGCTCGCTGCCGGACAGGCCGCCTTCGCCCAGGTCCAGATAGTGTTCCATCACTGTCTCGTTGATCTCGACCACCTGGTCGATGATCTGCTGGTGCCAGTCGGCCACCGGGCCAAGGTCGCTATTGCCTTCGCTGCTGCCAAAGCAATCGACCACGCGCTGGCCGCCATCGGCCGGCAGGTTCAGCGGCAGCAATTCCGCGCCGAATTCCTCGCGCAATGCATCCAGCGTGGCGCGCAGGTCGATGCCTTCGTGGTCGATCTTGTTGATCGCGATGGCCCGGCACAAGCGTCGCTCGCGTGCGCGCTGCATCAGCCGGCGGGTGCCGTGGCTGACGCTGCTGTCGGCATCGACCACGATCAACGCGGTTTCCACCGCCGCCAGCGCCGACAAGGCCGCGCCCCGAAACTCCGGGTAGCCGGGCGTGTCGATCAGGTTGAGATGGATGCGTTGCCCGGCTGCGCCGACATGGTCGATGCCGGCAATCGCGCTGTCGATGGAATGGCCGCGTGCCTTTTCCATCGGGTCGAAATCGGACACGGTATTGCCGCGCTCGATCGTGCCTGCCGTCTGCAGGGCGCCGCCGGCATGCAGCAGGGCTTCGAACAAGGTGGTTTTGCCGGCGCCGGGGTGGCCTGCGAGGGCCACGTTGCGGATCTGTTGCGTGAGGTAAGACATGCGGATGTTCCTCCCGTCGTGAAGGGAATGCACATCCGTCATGGCTGTCCGCGTGGGAGGAGCGAACCGTGCGAGCGCGGTGCTCGACGGGCGGTCATGGCGGGAGGGCAAGCATCCGCATGCTGGCGCGCGCGGTCAAGTCGCGGTGCAGCTTTTCCCCGGATATGCAACATCCGTTTCACCACGTCGGGGGTAAGCTGTGCGCCCCTTTCAAGCGAGGAATGCGGTCATGGCTTTCAAGCGATATGCCGATGCGCAGTGGAGCGGCGACCTGCAATCGGGCAAGGGCAGCATCAGCACGCCGCAGAGCGGTTTGTTCGAATCACAGAATTTCTCGTTCAAGACCCGCTTCGGCGACGACAAGGGCACCAATCCGGAAGAACTGCTCGCCGCCGCGCATGCCGGCTGTTTCAGCATGGCCTTGTCCGCAGTGCTGGGTACGGCGGGTTTCGTGCCGGACAGCATCCAGACCCGCGCCGAGGCGACGATGGACCCGGGCATGGACCCCGGCCCGACCATCACCGCGATCAAGTTGATCGTGTCGGCCAAGGTGCCGAACATCGATGCGGCGAAGTTCCAGCAGATCGCCGAGCAGGCCAAGGCCGGCTGCGTGATTTCGCGCGCGTTGTCGGTGCCGGTGAGCCTGGAAGCGACGCTGCTTTGACGTTGGTTTCTGCGGCATGCTGATGCTGGGGTTGCCGCTATTTGCGTGAATCACGGGCGTGGTGCTGGCTTCGGCGTGACACCGCGCCCTGTCGCCGGGGCGCTATAGTGCCCCGCCTACGCCATCGGAGAGTTTCACGCATGCATCGTCGGATCCTGTCTCTCGCGCTGTTTTCCCTGGTCGGCTGCAATGGCGCGCAACAACCGCCGCAAGCTGCCGCGCCTGTGGTCACCGTGCTCAGCGCGCAGCGCATCCACACTTCCAACCCCGAGCAGCCGCAGGTGCAGGCCATTGCCCCGGATGAAACCGGCAAGCTGCTCGCCGCCGGCGACAGCGACGCGCTGGCCAAGCAATTCCCGGAGGCAAAGCGCATCGACAAGCCCGATGCCACGATCATCCCCGGCCTGATCGACGCGCATGGCCATGTGATGGGATTGGGCTGGGCGCTGCTGCAGGCCAACCTGGTCGGCGCGAAGGACAAGGCCGAAGTGATCGCGCGGCTGCGCGAATTCGAAAAGACCCTCGCCCCCGATGCCTGGCTGACCGGCAACGGCTGGGACCAGAACGACTGGCCGGAAAAAGCCTTCCCCACCGCCGCCGACCTGGATGCCGCCTTCCCCGAGCGCCCGGTGTGGCTGGAACGCATCGATGGCCATGCCGGCTGGGCCAATAGCGCTGCACTGAAACTGGCGACGGAGAAACAACCCAAGATGCTTTCCGCCGATTGGCAACCCGACGGCGGCCGCATCGAACGCAGCGGCGGCAAGCCGACCGGCGTGCTGGTCGATGGCGCGATGGCGCTGATGCACACCGTGTTGCCATCGCCGGACGAGGCCGCGCGCGAACGCGCCCTGGCCGCATCGCTGGAGGCCGCCGTGCGCAACGGCCTGACTGGCGTGCACGACATGGGCGTTTCGCGCGCCGATCTTGCATTGATGCGCAAGTTCGCCGACGCAGGAAAACTGCCGCTGCGCATCGACGCCTATGCCGATGGCGACAACGCCGCGTTGGAAGACCTGTGCGCCAACGGCCTGTACCAGCACCCGGGCGGGCACCTGCAAATGCACGGCGTCAAGCTGTTCATCGACGGCGCGCTGGGCAGCCGTGGCGCGGCCTTGCTGGAAGATTACAGCGACGAACCCGGCAATCGCGGCCTGCTGGTCACCGACCCGGCCGCCTACACCGCAGCGGTGGAAAAGGCCAAGCGCTGCGGCGTGCAAGTCGCCACGCATGCGATTGGCGACCGCGGCAATCGTCTCGTGCTGGATACGTATGAAAAAGCATTGGGCGCGGATGCGAAAAGCGACCATCGCTGGCGTGTCGAACATGCGCAGATCGTGTCGCTGCAGGATATCCCGCGCTTCGCGCCGCTGGGCGTGATCGCCTCAATGCAGCCCACCCACGCCACCAGCGACATGCCGTGGGCGCAGGATCGCGTCGGCCCGAAACGCATCCTCGGCGCGTATGCCTGGCAACGCTTCCTGCACGGCGGCGCACGCTTGGCGCTGGGTTCGGATTTCCCGGTGGAATCGCCGGACCCGCGCCTGGGCCTGTACGCGGCGGTGACGCGGCAGGATCGCGACGGCCAGCCGCCGGGCGGCTGGCGAGCGGAAGAAAAACTGAGCTTGGTCGAAGCCCTGCGCGGTTTCACCGCCGATGCCGCCTTCGCCGGTTTCGACGAAGCCAAGGTCGGCCAGTTGAAGCCCGGCCTGCATGCGGATTTCGTGGTGCTGGCCAACGACCCGTTCGCGGTGCCGGAATCGGAGCTGGATGACTTGCAGATCCAGTCAACTTGGGTGGATGGGAGTTCGGTTTACGAGGCGAAGTAGGTTCTGGCACCGACATCGGCCATCAGGAGAATCGCATGGGAAAGATCGAAGCCTTCTTTGCCCGCTACGAGGAAGGAGCGAATTCCTTCGACCCGGATCTGATGGTCTCGCTGTACACGACGGAGTTCATGGCGGGTGACCCCAATGGCGTGTCGTGCGGCCGCAACGACCAGGCGCTCCGCGATGCTTTCATCCAGCGCAAGGCATTCTTCCGGCAGATCGGATTCAAGCGCGCTCGCATCCTGCACATACAGGCAACGCCACTGGATGAAAGGTACACGATGGCCAAGGTGCATTGGCACATGACGTTCGAGAAGCAGCCCGGCGAACCACTGGATTTCAGGTTCTTCATCACCTACTTCCTGTACGACCCGGGAACAGGGCCGAAGGCCGCATTCTGGATTTCGCACGACGATGAGCGGCGCGTAATGCGGGAAGCAGGGCTTGTTTCGTAGCTTCTTGTGCAGGGTTTCCTCTTTGGAAATCAACAACCAAAGCAAAGCACAAAGCGCCGGTTTTTTGCTCGTCATTCCCGCGAAAGCGGGAATCCAGCGGCCTTCGTACAGATTGCGGCGCTTTGATCGAAGAGCAAACTCACTGGATTCCCGCCTTCGCGGGAATGACGTGCAAAAGCGGAAGTGACGAGTAATGGAAATACAATTTCCGGCTGCCGGCTACTGCTCCCCACCCAACCACCGCATATCCACAATCCGCCGTTCGCCATCGACGCGGGCGACTTGCACGACCACGTCAACCAGGCTGTGGATGTAGGAAAGCGCGTCGGCGTGGTTCAAGCCGATGCCGGCCTGCATCACCATCAGCGCCAGTTGTTGCAGGGCACCGTCGGGATGGTTGGCGTGCACGGTGCTGAACGAGCCGGGATGGCCGGTGTTGATCGCGCGCAGGAAGGTCACCGCTTCGCTGCCGCGCAATTCGCCCAGCACGATGCGGTCCGGGCGCAGGCGCAATGCTGCACGCAGCAGGTCGTCGATCGTCACGCGCGCTTCGCCTTGTTCGTCCTTCACCGCGACCAGGCCCAGGCTGTTGGGCTGGGATAGCTGGATTTCCGGCGTGTCCTCGACCGCGACGATGCGTTCGCGTTGCGGGATTTCCTTCAGCAGGGCGTTGAGCAAGGTGGTCTTGCCAGATGAAGTGCCGCCGGAAATCAGCACGGTCTTGCGCGCGGCGATCGCGGCGCGCAGGCCATCGAGTGAAGGTGCGAACGAAGTTTGCGCGGTCGCATCCGTGCCTGCGGTGAAGCTGTAATCGTCCAGGCGCAGGTCCACGCCGACATGGCGGCGGATGGCCATGGCCCAGCCAATGCGCGTCGCCGGCGGGCCGACCAGCTGGATGCGTTCGCCACCGGGCAGGGTGGCGGCCAGTAGCGGGAATTCACGGTTGATGCCCTGGTGGTTGACTCGTGCGACTTGGGTGGCCAGGCGCTGCATCAGGGTGTCGTCCAGTTCCGGTGCCGGTTCGCGGTACATCGATGCTTCGCCGATGCGTTCTATCCACACTTCGCCGGGTGCGTTGTACAAGATTTCGGTGACGGCCGGATCGTCCAGCCACAGCCGCAGCGGGCGCAGGCAACTGTGCAGATAGACATCCTGCGACGGCGCGAACGCCGACGCAGGTTCGGACTTGTCCTGCAGCGGGGCAGCTTGTCGGATCATGAGGCGTTGTCCTGTTTTTCCGGTGGTGCGCCGTTGCCGCCATCCTGATGACCGCCATGGCCGCCGCGCGGCGGGCCGCCTTGTGGTTTTTTGAAGCCCTTGGCACTCATGCAGGCATCCATCCTTGCCATGTCCGGGCGTTGTCCTTCGCTGGCACCTTGCGATTGCGCGCAGGCTGAAAGCGCGGCTTCGATTTCGGGATTGCGGCCACCGGGCGGCGGTCCTTTCGGCGGACCCTTGCGGTCCGCCGGCGGCGGATTGCCGGAAGTGGATGCTTGCGAGGAGGCGTCCTGTGCGGCGGCGGCGAAGGCGGGCAACAGCAGGGCAGCGAGCAGCAGCGGTTTCATCATGGTCGTGTGTTTCATTGCAGGTTCTCCTGTGGGGTGGCGGGAACGACATCGGAAGCCAGCGGGCCGGCCTGTGCCAGTGGTGCGCCGGAGGTGGAAAAGTCCAGGTCGCGGGCGACGAACACCTGGATCGGCGTACCCTGCGGCACGCGGATGGTCGGCGGGATCTTGCCGTTGGTTTCCAGCGCCACGCCGGCCGCACTGGACGCGCCGCTGCTGGCAATCACGACCGAACTGGTATCGCCCAAGGCACCGGCTGCGCCGGACACCACCGACAGCAAAATCGATGCGCCGAAGCGTTGCCAGAAATGCCGGTTGACCTCGCCGGGCAAGCCGATTTCACCGCCGGCATCCATCGCCGGTGAGCCCAACTGGATCGACACGCCATCGGGGCGAATCAGGCGTGTCCACATCAAGTAGGCACGGCTTTGCCCGGCACTGAGGCCACTCTTGTATTGGCCGACCAGACGGCTGCCACGCGGGATCAGCACGCGGCTGCCATCGAAGCTGCGCACGTCGCGGCTGATGACTGCGCGGGCGTAACCGGGCAGATCGGAATTGATCGCCGTTTCCAGCACCGCCGGCAGGATCGCGCCCTGCACCACGGTGCTGCTGCCATCGCCCAGCGATGTTGCCTGTGCCGATGGCGGCGCATCGCTGGCACTGCGATAAGCGAACAGCTCGTCGGCGCTGAGGTTGTTGCCCTGTGCGTTGCCATTGGCTGCGCCAGCAGTGCCTGCATCGGCAGCAGCGGGCGTGGCAATGCCGGTGTTGTCGATGATCATTGGCATGGCGCGCGACTGGCCCAGGTCCGGTTGCGCTTCCGCTTCGGTGGCTGGTGGCGTGGCGGCTTCTGCGACCGGTTCTTCCGGCAAGTGCATCGTTTCGACGATTACTGGCGCGGCGGGGGGATCAATGAGGTTGACCGCTGCGGGTGTCTGTACGGGCACTTCGCTGGCGCGCGTGCGCTGCCCGGACAAGCTGACCAGTGTGATCGCACCCAGGGCCAACGCGCCGAGCACGCCGACCACCATGCCGAGGTTTTCACCGGCACGGTGCGGGCGTGCAACGGCAGGCATCGCACGCAGCGACAAGGCGCGTTGCTGCGCCTCGCCCAGGCTCAGGCGCGGGTCGGTGGCGGTGTTCGAATAGGTTGCGTTCATTGGGCGTTCTCCTTGTCGCGCAGGAACACGGCCAGCGATTTGCGCGCATCGCGTTCGCGCAGCGTCTTGCCGGCATCGTTGCGTGGCTGCGGCGAGGCTGCATCCAGCGTTGGCGCTTGCCAGGCGTCGTTGTAGAGCACCGCGACCGCGTTGCCACGGCGCAGGACGAAGGCCGGCGCGATGCGATCCACCACCAGCCAGTCGCCCTGTGCGTTGAAGTCCACCGGCATTTCCGACTGGTCCGCGCCGACTGCATACACGGCAGGCGTGCCGCTGCCGGCGTCCCAGTGGAACCAGGTGCGGCTGCCGTCGTCGAACACGCGCTGCGGCACGTTGCCGCTGGCGCCGCTGAAGCTGTAGGCGTTGTTGCGTGCCGCGGGCGTGGCATCGGTTTCGCTGGCGGCTTGTTGTTCCGGCGTTGCCTCAGCCACGGCCGTTCCCGGTTCCGGCTCGTTCGGATAGCGGAAGCGCAGCGTATAGACCACACGGCCACGGCGGCAGGCCTCGTTGCTGGCGGCGACCAGCTCGAAGTTGTAAACGCGGCGATTGGTGGCCACGGTCATGTTGCTATGACTATCAGCGAATGACGGCTTGACGAACAAAATGTCGGCGCGCTTGTTCGGCGCGATCAGCCAGCGTGAGGCATCGCCGACACCGACGTTCTCGATGCGCTCGCCAGGGCCGAACTGGACCATGGTCTGGAAGCCGAAGCAGCCGTCCAGCCGCACCACGGCGGCGGAGTCGTAATCGAGTTCGCGGATGCGTTCGTCGTTGGCGAAGGCCGGTGCGGACAGCACGGTTGCCAGCAGCAGCGCCAGTCGCGTGAAGGTGGATGAGCCGTTCATTGTGTGGGTCTCCGTTGCAGTGCCTGTACCGTGTTGCCGTGCTTGCGTTCCCAGCGCGATTGCAATTGCCCGCGACGCAATGCGCCGGTGCTGTCGCGTGCGCCGTCGCCGCGTGTGTTGACGTTCACCGTGACCGGTGCGGCGCGCAGTGCCTGCGTGGCATCGCTGCGTGACAACGCCACCGACACGGCCGCCAGTCGCGTGGCGGCATCGCCGGCGGCGGTGGCTTCGCGCGCGGCATGCGCGTTCGTTGCGAGTGCGAGTGGCGAGATAGCGCGTTCGTCACCAGTTTTGGAAACAATCGACGGCGCAACTTCCGGCTCGGCATCGTGCCCGCGCGACAGTCGCCAGCCACGGGTCAGGCTGATCGCTGTCCACAGCAGCGCCAGCAGGGTGCCGGCATAGATCAGTGCGGCCAGGAACAACATCGCCACCGGTTGCAGCGCTTCGCCGGCTGCCAGCGGATCCTGCGCCACTTCGTCCAGCAGCGGCGAAATCAACGCGATCGCGCCGGCACCACCCAGTGCAATCAGCATCGGTGTCAGGGCGAAGGCCAGCGTCGTCTTCAACCAGCCTTCGAACAAACCGCGGGTGCCGCGAAACAGTGCGAACACGATGAACACCGGCCCCAGCGCCAGCAGGATGGCCAGCACCGCGCGCGCCATCACCAGCAGCCCGGCGGTGGAAAGCACCAGCAGCAGCGAACCGGCCCACGCCAATTTGGCCGCCAACTTGAGGTTGGGCGAAGCCTGCTCGCCTTGTGATTGCAGCGCCTGCGCCAGTTCCAGCCAGCGGCCGAACATCTCGTCCAGCCGCAACACGAAGATCCGCGTTGCGCCGCTGCCGCGGCCAACGAAGGCCGACGCGATCTGGTCCGGCCCGCGCGCAAGCAGGTCATACACCACGGTCTGGTACGCCGGCCATGCGCTGGCAAAGGTCAGCACCAGGCCCAGCGCCAGCACCTTCGGCATCGCCGCCGACAGCGTGAGCCGCGTGCGTCCGGTGACCAGGCCCAGGGCGAGAAGTGCGACATACAAGGTCAACACCGCGGTCAGTACGCCGATGAACACGCCGCCATGCCCGAACAAGCGCCCGTAACCGGCAGCAACCGCGCCGTTGAGCTGGCAATCGATCGCGGCCAGCGTGTTGGACAGGCTGGCGCTGTCGCCGCCGGGGATGGCCGGGCACAGGTTCATTTCACCACCTGCAATTTCTTCGCGACGGTATCGGTGTCGCATGGCGTTTCATCGCCGCCCGGCCAGTCACTGCCGGTCAATGGCTTCCACCAGCCACGCGGGTGATCGCCATGCTGCCGGCGCAGTTCGTCCAGCTTGCGCACGCTGCTTTCGCGGCCGGACATCACTGCCAACAGGTCCGGCATGGCCGACAGGTCCAGCCGCACCACCACGCTGTCGTTGCCGTGCTTGATCAGGAAGGCGTGCGCGTGCGCCGGCAGGTTGCGTACCAGTTCCAGCTCGTGTTCGCTCAGGCCGAAGCCGGTGCAGTAATCCTCGGCTTGCGCACGCGGATTGGGCATGAACAGCTGCGTGGCGGTCTGTTCGATGATCGCGCTGGCAACGCGGCTGTCCAGCGCATCGCGTGCGCTTTGCGTGCCGAAGCCGATGATCGCGTTGCGCTTGCGCAGGGTCTTCATCCAGTCGCGGATGCGCGCGGCGAAAGCCTCGTCGTCCAACGCCTTCCAGCCTTCGTCGATCAGGATCATCGCCGGGTGGCCGTCCAGCCGCTCCTCGATGCGGTGGAACAAGTACAGCATCGCCGGCGTGCGCAGCTTCGGCGTGTCCAGCAGTTCGGTCATGTCGAAACCGAGCACCGGCGTGGACAAGTCCAGCCGGTCGCTGGCGTTGTCGAACAGCCACGCATGTTCGCCGCCCTCGCACCACGGCGCCAGGCGTGCGGCCAGGTCATCCGGCGCGACGCGACGATGCCCGCCGAGCAATTCGCGGAAGTAACGCAGCCGCCGTACCGGGAAGGCCTGCGCATAGCTGGCATCGACCGCTTGGGCGACGATGGCGGAATCTTCGACGCTCAAACGCTCGCCCGGCGCGCACACCAGCCGTTCGATCCACTCGCGCAGGAAGGCGCGGTTGTTCGCCGTGTCCGGCAATTGCAGCGGGTTGAAGCCGCTGGCTTCGCCGCTGCGCAAGGTCGAGTAGTGGCCGCCGGTGGCGCGCACGAAGATCTCGCTGCCGCGATCCTTGTCGAACAACACTGTGCGCGGCGCGTAACGGCGTGCCTGCGCGGCGAGGAAGTTCATTGCCACGGTTTTGCCCGAACCGGACGGCCCGATCACGCTGAAATTGCCCAGGTCGCCACGATGGAAGTTGAAGAAATACGGCGTAGCCGCGCTGGTTTCCAGCACGCTCAGCGCCGCACCCCAGTGGTTGTCCTCTGCCTTGCCTTGCGGAAAACCGTGCAGCGAGGCGAAGCCGGCGAATGCACCGGTGGAGATCAGTGCCTTGCGCGCGGCGTAGTCCTCGTTGCCGGGGAATTGCGCCCAGAACGCCGGTTCCAGTGCCAGTTCCTCGCGCACTGCGACCGCGCCCAGGTCGGCCAGTGCGGCGGCGCATTCGGCGACTGCGCCGTCGAGTTCTTCCAGCGATCCGGCGCGCACCAGCAGCGACAAGTGATGCTCGCCCAGGGCGGACCGGCCGGCGGCCAGATCGTCCTTTGCTTCGGCCAGACCACGGCGCAGGGTTTCCGAATCGTCATCGGCGGCGCGCTGGCGGCGCAGCGCCAAACCGACGCGCTCCATGCCGGTCTGCCGGTCAACGAAGGCGAAGGTTTCGCTCAGCGTCATTTCGCAGGGCAGGCGCAGCAGGGCGTCGAGCATGCCGGGCATCGCCTGTGGCGGGTATTCCTTCAAACCCAGTACCGCCGAATAATCGCTGCGCCCGTCCGCGCCACGGCGCTCGATCGCGTCGATCCCGAAGCTGACGCGCTTGTACGGCAAGTGCTGGCCGACATCGCCTTGCGGTTCCAGCATCGGCTGCATTTCGCCGTTGAACAGCGCGGACAGGAACTCCAGCGGTTCGCTGCAACGCCCGTGCGCGGTGTCGTAGCCGTCCAGCAAGCGTGGTGCATAGCCTTGTAGGGCCGACATCAGTGCTTCGCGCACGGCGTCGAGTTCGCGCAGCTCGCGCGCCAGCGCCGCATCGGCGGCTTCGCCACGACGGGCGCTGCCGAGCACGCGGTCGAACCAGCCGGCCTTGCCGCGCGCCGGGCGGCGCATCACGCTGATGAAAAGATCGTTGACGAACAAGCGCCGCGCGCCCAGTGCCGCCTGCCAGCGTGCATCCAGATCGGCGCTGACCGGGTCATCGAATTCGCCCGTTGTTTCCACCTGCACGCGACGGCGCAGCAGGTGGTGATGCACCACGTAACGCGAATCGGCGATGGCGCGCAGCGCCGCATCACGCGCACGCTGGCGGTGGTTGAGCATTTCATCGTCCGCCGTCTCGAAGGCGAAACCGGACAGGTGCAGGCATTGCAGCAGCGCGCCGTCGCGCAGTTCGACGGTGCGGCCGTCGATGACGCGCGCATACGGCAGGCGATCGCCCGAGCGCGCTTCGCGCTTCAACCAGCGTTGGAATCCGTCAGGGCGCATAGCTGTTGCACCTCCATAACTTCCAGTTGCGAATCCGTGGGCACTGGCTCACGCGAATGCGCCACAAATCGAAAATGCGTGGTTCGCGTAAGCAGGCCAGGTAACCGATGCCGTGCATCACCAGCGCCGCACCCAGCGCCCAGAACGAGCGCGTGATCAGGAATGCTTCGGTCGTCACCACGCCATTGATGATGAAATAGCTGTAGGTGACGCCCGCGAACATCTGCGGCTGTGCCAGCGCGCGGAAAACCGGCGTGCGTTGCAGCGCGGCCATGGCGCGTTCAACCTGCCGCCGAGCGGATGCCGGCGACGATGGTGGTTGCGCCGAACAACACGAAGCAGCCCAAAATTACTGTCGCGCCGAAGCGCCAGTTGATGCGGCCGCTGAGCATCATGAAACCGACCACCGCCACCGCGATCACGGCGACCGCCGTGGCGACATTGCCCAGCAAGGTGCCTTGCACCCAGCTCAGCGCATTGAGGATGGGGCCGGAACCGGCCGGTGAGGCCAGCGCCGGCAACGGCGCGAAGGCGCTGGCGACGGCGGCGATGCGGGAGTGGGTTTTCGTTTTCATGGGGCACCTCCGGTGGTGGTTGGAGTCGATGACACAGGTTGGTTCGACGCGACTGCGACGACAGCTTTGTCGTTGGCCACTGCGGCGAGCTGTTCAAGGTTGCGGCGCACGTATTCGCGGGTTTCGCGGAATGGCGGCACGCCGCCGTATTGCACGACCCGGCCGCTGCCCGCGTTGTAGGCGGCCAGCGCCAGGTCGATGTTGCCGTCGAAGCGGTCGAGCATCTTGCGCAGGTAGGCCGCACCGCCATCGATGTTCTGCGCCGGGTCGCGCGGATCGACGCCGAGTTCGCGCGCGGTGTCGGGCATCAACTGCATGATGCCGATGGCACCGGCCGGCGAAACCGCATCGGCCTTGTAGCCGGATTCGGCACGCGCCACCGCATCGATCAGCCACGGGCTGAGGTCGTGGCGCTGCGCGGCGGCCTGCACGGCAGCGCGGTATTGCGGCGGCACGGTGGGCGGCATCGCGACATTCGAGAGTGCGACCACCGTCGGTGCATCCATCGGTGCGTCGGCGAATGCAGCCTCATCCTGCTGCGCGCCCAGCCAGCTCACTGCGCCATCGTTGCCGATCTCCATCACCTGCGCCTGCGCGGTGCTGGCGATGAACCCGAAAAGGAAAACCAATGCAATGCGGATCATGGCTGGCACTCCACGACATGCAGCGGCAGGTTGCGGCGCTCGCACGCGGCATGGGTCAGCGGCTGGTGGAAACTCAGTGGCGACCACCACAGGAAGGCCAGCAGGTGTAGCGTGGCGAACGCGCCGAGCACGCCGGCCTGCCGCGCTTGCAGTGCCGGCCAGCGTTCGGCGGCGATGCGCCAGGCCAGCACGGCGATCAGGAAGCCCAGCAGCAGCCCGCTGAAGGCGTGGTACAGGTACATCAGCCGCTGCGAGGCGATCCACGCATGCAGGGTGAAGCAGGCGATCCACGCGACCAGCAAGGTCGCCAGCAGGAAGATTGCGCGTGACGGCGCAACATCCACCGACCTGCGCCATGGCAGCCACAGCAGCAACGCTGCGGCCAACGGTGCCAGTGTCGCCAGCGCCCAGCCCACAGGGTTGGCGACCAATTGCACGTAGGACGTGTGCACGCCGTCCGAATCCCAGCGGTAGTTGATCGGCTTCCACTGCCGCAGCCATTGCATCGGCGTGGAACTGTTGCCGTCCTGCAGGCCCAGTCCCGCCGCATCGGTGCTCATGAATCTGGCGTAATCGCCTGCGGCGTCGAACAGCACGCGCGGCGACAAGGTAATCTCGTGTTGCAGGTATTGCCGGTACGCGCCGCTGATGAAGGCAGCATCCTGGCGGCCGGCCACCGTCGTTTCATCGGGCATGTTCCGACCAATGGAAACATGTGCCGACAGCACCAGCACGCTGGCCAGCAAACCGGCGGCAAGCATGCGCACTGCGGTCTTCGATGCGGCGATCAAGCCTGCAGCGATGCCTTCGCCGCGCCGGTCCCACGCGCGCAGCCCCACCAGCATCATGGCCGGCAGCAACAGCCACGCCGCATTCAACTTCACCAGCATCGCCAGTGCGCCAAAGCCGCCGATAGCCGCCTCACGCCAGCCGGCACGCCGTGGCCGCAATACCGCACTGGCCAGCGCCCACAGCGACAGCACGATGAACAACAACTGGAATGCATCCAGGTGCGCGGCGCGCAGATGCGCCACCAAGGCGTTGTCGAACACGAACTGGTTGGCCGCCAGCAAGGCCAAGGGCAGCGAACGCACCAGGGTCAACGCCAGTGCGAACAACGCCAGCGCCGTCGCAACCGCCGCCAGGCCCGACGCCAGGCGCATGCCCAGCAAGGAATAGCCTGCCGGCAGATCTTCACCATTGGCGTGCTTGCTGTCACCCAGGTGCGAAGTGTCCAGCGCCGCATTCGGCTGCAGCAGCGCATCACCGGCCGCCAGCAGCATCAAGCCCAGCGGCGGATGCGTGCCGAACTGCGCGCGACCGTCTTCGTACCGCTGGGTCGAAGTCAGGTAATAGCCTTCGTCCCAGAACATCTGTGCCGGTCGTTGCAGGCCGGCGATGAAATTGATTGATGCCAGCAACGCCACCAGCATCGCCGACGCAACGACCCACGCGCGCGATGCCTGCCCGGCGCGGGCCAGGACATGCAACAAGGCGGGGGTCGATGCGATGGCGTGCATGGCAGCGGTGCCTCAGGCCAAGCCGACGGTGACGGTGCCGGTGTAGCCGTTGGTGGTGTTGCCGATGAGCGTTGGCGTCATCGCCGCGATCTGCGCCGCCGTGTTGTCGCCGAACACGTTGTCGCTGGACAGGCTGACCTGGGCCATGTTGCGGACGCTGGCGCTGTAGCCGCTGACATTGGCGAAGACCGCATCGCAGACATCCTCGTCCATCGCGAACTGCGAAGTCAGCTTCCTGCCGCCGGAGTTGGCGCTGGTGGCCAGGCTCAGACTGGAATACACCTCGAAGTGGATGTGCGGCCAGCGACCCGAATAGCAGGCCGGGAAGATCGTGGTGAAGGTGACCTGGCCGTTGCTGTCAGTGACCTGCACGCCGCGCAGGTAGTTCTGGCTTTGCACGCCGCTGCTGTACAGCGAGTAGGTGCCATCGCGGGTGCAATGCCAGATATAGATCGCGTAACCGGCCAGCGGCTTGCAGCCGTCACTGACATCGACCAGGGTGATGGTCAGGGTCAGCGGCAGGCCGGCGGCGGTACCGCTGAATTCGCCGTAGCTGGTGGTGATGTTGCTGCGGACGATGCCGCTGTCATCCAGCACGTTGACGATGCTGCCGTTGAGGCTGTTGGTACCGTCGGCCGGGTAGGGACCGTTGGTTTCGGTGGGATCGACGACGCAAGTGCCGGAACTGCTGGAGCTGGAGCTGCTGCTCGAACTGGAGCTGCTGCTGGAACTGCTGGAACTGCTGGAACTGGAGCTGCTTGAGCTGGAACTGGAGCTGCTGGAACCGGAACCACTGGTTCCGCTGGACGAAGAACTGTTGCCGGAACCGCCGCCGCAAGCCACCAGTACCGCCGCTGCGCCGCTGCCGGCGAGCCAACTCAGCACCTGCCGGCGTTCGCGGATGCGTTGGGCCATGACTTCCAGATCTTTCTGCAAGCCAGCGTCGTGGTCGTCGTCGTGATCGTTGATTTCGGGGTAGGACATGATGGCTTTGCTCCTGGCGGGTTGGCTGATAGGGGCGGACTGCACCGGTTCGGGAGAACGCAGGGGGAGGGAGGGGCCCGGTTACCGGTGGCAGTCCACGGCAACGGACGCTAGGCGCGGTGTGTGGCGGGTGCTTGTCGCCGTGTTGCAGGCGCTGACAAGGTTGGCCGGTGTTCAGCCGCGCAGGCTCGGAAACGCGTTGCAAATGCCGGCGAAAGCAGCATGGCAAACGCTTCCGTAACGATTCGGCGAGGCGTCACGCCACCGGCATGTCGCCCGTGTGGCAATTCTTTGCAGCCCGGACAAACGCGCAATACACTCGCCTGCTATTCATGCCGGCATGAACGCATCACCCGAAATGGACCTGCAATCGCTGATCATGGTGGTCGATGACGACCCCGGCCTGCGCGACCTGACCACCGGCTTCCTGCGCGAGCACGGTTATCGCGTGGTGGCGGTCGAAGACGTCGCGCGCATGCGCGAGGCCATGGACGCACAACGCCCCGACCTGATCATCATGGACGTGATGATGCCCGGCGAAGACGGCCTCAACGCCGCAAGGCAACTCGCCAGCCAGCGCAACGGCCCGGCGGTGATCATGCTCAGCGCCCTGGGCAGCGACACCGACCGCATCATCGGCCTGGAAGTCGGTGCCGACGACTATCTGGCCAAGCCCTGCAACCCGCGCGAATTGCTGGCCCGGGTGCGCGCGGTGTTGCGCCGCCGCCAAGTCGGCGAACCGCTGGCCCCGCCGGAAGGCCATCTTTACGAATTCGCCGGTTGGCGGCTGGACATCCTGCGCCGCGACCTGCGCGATCCCACCGGTGTTTTCATCGACCTGTCCGATGGCGAATTCACCCTGTTGCGCGCCTTCGTCGAACATCCGCAGCGCGTGCTCGGCCGCGACCAGTTGCTGGACTTCGCGCGTGGCCGCAACGTCGAAGTCTTCGACCGCGCCATCGATACCCAGATCAGCCGCCTGCGCCGCAAGTTGAACGAACGCACCCGCCAGGAGCTGATCCGCACCGTGCGCAACGAAGGCTACATGCTGCTGCCCGCGGTCAGCCGTTCGTGAGCATGCCCAGGCCGGCCGGCTCATCGCAGCGTCGCGGCCTTTCGATCTTCAACCGTACCTTCCTGCTGCTGCTGGCGGCCCTGGTGGTGGCGCAGGGCATAGCGGCCGCCTTGCTGGTGTTCGCGCCGATCCGCAGCGGTTCGGTCGAGCTGATGGAAGTCGTCGCGCTGCTGTCCAGCCGCATCCCGTCGGGCAACAGCGGCTTGCGCGTGTACACGACCGACGCACGTCCCGCACCGGATTCCGACAAGGGTTTCCGCAGCGACGAGACCGTGCGGCTGTGGATCGCGCGCTGGCTGGGCGCGAAACCCGACGAGGTGGTATTCGTCTCGACCCGCATGGTGCGCCTGCGCGGCGGCGGGCCGGGTCGCGAGCGCGATGGCCCGCCGCAAGAAGCTGCGCCGGCTCCGGCCCCCGCGACGGCCTCGGCTCCGGTTGCAGTCGCGCCATCCCCGGTCCCGGAACCGGTCGCGGCCGTGGCGCCCGAGCGAGCCCCGTTGGCCGTCGATGCAGCCCCCGGATCAGTTGCGCCGGTGGAAATACCACGGACGATCCCGCCGCCGACGATTCCTCCGGTGGAAATCGAGTCGCCGAAGGTCGCGCCGTTGCCGATGCAGCGACCGACCTTCGATGCCCCGGACAATCATCGCTTCAACGATCCGTCCAACCGCGACCGCGCGCCGAACGAACGCCGTCCCGACCCCGGTTTCCCCGACAATCGTCCGCCGATGAATGGCCCGCCGGGCAATTTCCCGCCAGGCGGTGGCCCTCCGGGTGGTGGTCGTCCCCCGGGTACGCGCATGTTCCTGGTCATGGCTCCGCTGGCGACCGCGTTCTGGCCGGCATTGCCGGTGGGCGCCTTGATGGCCGCCGCCGTGCAGGCCCATGTCGCCGACGGTTCCGCGCCGCCGCCGCCGCCGTTCGATCCGGGCGCGGGCCCGCCCGGCTTCGGTGATCGTCCGCCACCGGGTGGCGAGCTGGCACCGGACACTCTGCTGCGTGGTGACTTCATCGCTGCCGTGCGCCAGTCCGATGGCCGCTGGCGCGTGGTCGAATCGACCGAGCGCGGCCTGCTCGCCCGCATCGGCAAGCAGGCCGGCCTGCTGTTCCTGCTCGGCCTGCTGATCCTGCTGCCGCTGGCGTGGTGGTTTTCGCGCGCACTGTCCGCGCCGATCCGCGAATTCGCCAAGGCCGCCGACCACCTTGGGCGCAACCCGGACGCGCCGCGGCTGCCGCGCCAAGGTCCCAGCGAAATCGCATTGGCCGCCGATTCGTTCAACACCATGCAGACCCGGCTCAATCGCATGATCGCCGAACGCACGCAGATGGCCGGCGCGATTGCCCACGACCTGCGCACGCCGCTGGCGCGGTTGGCCTTCCGCCTGCACAAGCTGCCGCCGGGCGAGCAGGAAAAGGCCCAGGCCGACATTGACGAGATGAAATCGATGATCGCCTCGGCGCTGGAATTCCTGCGCGACCAGTCGCAACGCGGCAGCCGCGAGCGTCTGGATTTCCGCTCGCTGGTCGAAAGCGTGGTCGATGGCCTGGCCGACACCGGCCATGACGTGAGCTTGCAAGCCGGCGTATCGGCCACCGTCGTCGGCGACCCGGTCGCGCTGCGGCGCATGGTCGCCAATTTGGCCGACAATGCGCTGAAATACGGCCATCGCGCACGCCTGCGCATCGCCGTCGAAGACGATGCCTGCTGCTTGTACGTTGAAGACGATGGCCCCGGCGTTGACCCAGCGCAGGCCGAGCGCCTGTTCATGCCCTTCGCCCGCGGCGAAGCCTCGCGCAACCGCAACACCGGCGGCGTAGGCCTGGGCCTGTCCAGCGTGCAAGGCATCGTCGCCAGCCACGGCGGCGAAGTAAGCCTGCGCAATCGTGATGAGGGCGGCTTGCAGGTGAAGGTGGTATTGCCGCTGGGTTGACTACCAGTCGATTTCGCCACGAATCAGGCTACGCACCTGGCCGCCGGACCACACTTCGCCCTCGGCATCGATCACCAGCGACAATTGCGCATCGAAACCGACCTCACGGCCCTGGCTGACGATGAAGCGCCGGCTGCCATCGGCGGCAGCGGGATGCGGCAAGGCATTGCGTTCGTCCAGCCATGCGGCGAACACGGCATTGGCCGCGCCGCTGGCAGCGTCTTCGAAGCGACGGGCATTGCCGACGAGGGCGCGCACGGCAAAATCGAAATTTTGTCCAGAAGCCGGCTGTTTTGCATCGGCGCGTGCCCAGGCAAACACGCCCATGCTGCCCGTGCTTTCGGCCAGCGTGGCAATGGCATCCCAATCCGGCTTGATCGTGCGCAAGGTCTTTTCGTTTTCGACTTCGACCAGCCACCAGCGGCGGCCGCCGTCCATCAGTACCGGCGGCAGCGGATCGCGACTGGAAGCCGCTCCCGCCTTTGCTTTTGACGGCATGACGGCGAAGGGTGCGGCATCGGCAAGGCGCGGATCATCGTGCTTGGCGATCTCGGCCACCTTTGCACGTGGGCTGCGGATGGCAATGCTTTGCTTGCCGCCTTCGCCATCGATGCGCAATGGAAAAATGCCGGCGATGCCTTCCTGCTTCAATACGCCATCACGCGGCGTGGCGATGCAGGCTTCGATCACCGCATGCGCGGTGCCGACGCTGGGATGCCCGGCAAATGGCACCTCGGCCTGCGGGCTGAACATGCGCAAGCGGTAATCCGCATCGGGCGTGGTCGCGGGGAAGACGAAGGTGGTTTCCGGCAAGCCAGTCCAGCGTGCGATGGCTTGCATCGTGGCGTCATCCAGGCCTTCGCTGTCCAGTACGACCGCCAGCGGGTTGCCGGCACCGGCGTAGGGCGAGAAAACATCCAGTTGCAGGAAGCGACGAGCAGGCATGGGCAGTGTTTCCATTCTTGGGTGATGGGAAAACGCAGGGATGGCGAACCCGTCACGCCGCCTTGCGTGGCGAAGCCTCTGGTTCCGGTTCGAACAAATCCGCCGGCAGCTCCCGGAACACCTTCGCCAGTTCCATCAAAAAGCCACTCATCGCCGAACTCTTGCGCCACAGCATCGCGATGCGCCGGCTCGGTGGCGGCGCGTCGAAGCGCAGCAGGCGGATGTTCGGCGAACGTGCCACCGGCGGCTTCACCGCCAGTGTCGGCAGCAGGGTTGCGCCGACGTTGGCCGCCACCATCTGTCGCAGCGTTTCCAGGCTGGTGGCGCGGAATTCGGATTTCTCGTCGGCACCGGACAGGCGACAGACTTCCAGCGCCTGGTCGCGCAGGCAGTGGCCGTCTGCCAGCAGCAGCAGTTTCTGTTCGGCCAATTCGTCCATGTGCAGCGAATCGCGTTGCGCCAGTGGATGGTTTTCCGGCACCGCCAGCAGGAAGGGTTCCTCGAACAGCGGCTCGACGTGCATCTGTTCCTCGTGCACCGGCAATGCCAGCAGGCCGGCGTCGAGCGTGCCTTCGCGCAGCCGCGCCAGCAGCACGTCGCTTTTTTCCTCGACCAGCAGCAGTTCCAGTTTTGGGAAACGTTCGCGCAGGCGCGGGATCACGTGCGGTAGCAGGTACGGCCCCAGCGTGGGGAAGATGCCCAGACGCACGCTGCCGGCTTCCGGATCCTGGCTGCGGCGTGCGGCTTCCTTCATCTGTTCGACCTCGGCGACGATGCGGCGCGCGCGTTCGGCCGCATCGCGCCCGGCCGGGGTCAGCATCACCTTGCGTGGCGCGCGTTCCACCAGGGCCACGCCCAGTTCCTCTTCCAGTTTCTTGATCTGGGTCGAAAGCGTGGGCTGACTGACGAAGCTGGCCGCCGCTGCCTTGCCGAAGTGCTTGAGGTCGGCCAAGGCGATCAGGTACTTGAGGTCGCGCAGGTTCATGAATGGCTTGTAATCGGATTTGTCTATCTATTTGAGGGCCGGCCACGCGATTGTCAATCGCTGGCTTAAGCTATGCGCCCCGTTTTCGTCAGTGGCTGCAATGAATCTTCGCCGCGCCTTCCCGATGCTTTTGCTGGCCGTGTTGTTGGCCGCCTGCGGTGGTGAAACCGCCAAGCCCGCACCGCCGCCGCCGGTGGTGAAGGCACCGCCCCCGCCGCCGTTGAAGATCGGTTTTGCGTTGGGTGGTGGCGCAGCCAAAGGCTTTGCCCACATCGGCGTGATCAAGATGCTGGAAGCCCACGGCATCAAGGCCGACGTCGTCGCCGGCACCAGCGCCGGCAGTGTGGTCGGCGCGCTGTACGCCAGTGGCATGGATCCGTTCCTGATGCAGCAAAAGGCGATGGCGATGGATGAAACCAGCATCCGCGACATCAAACTGTTCAGCGGCGGCCTGATCGAAGGCAAGGCCTTGCAGGATTACGTCAACACGCAGGTCGGACGCAAGCCGATCGAGGGTTTGAAGCTGCCGTTCGCCGCCGTGGCCACGCGATTGGAAACCGGCGACCGCACGGTGTTCGTGCGTGGCAACACCGGCCAGGCGGTGCGCGCGTCCAGCAGCGTGCCGGGCGTTTTCGAGCCGGTGAAGATCGGCGAGCGCGAATACGTCGATGGCGGCGTGGTCAGCCCGGTGCCGGTGGATGCCGCGCGCCAATTGGGTGCGGACGTGGTGATCGCGGTCGATATCTCGACCAAGGCCAGCGGCAACCGGCCCGGCAGCATGGCCGGCATCGTCAACCAGTCGATCACGATCATGGGCCAGACCTTGGGCAAGCAGGAACTGGCGCGCGCCGACGCGGTGATCCGCCCGCAGGTCAACGACATCGGCCCGGCCAGCTTCGAACAACGCAACAACGCCATCCTCGAAGGCGAACGCGCCGCCCTGGCCGCGCTGCCGCAGATCCGCGCCAGGATTGCCGAACTCCAAAAGGCACGCGCCGGCAAGGCGCAGCCGCCAGTCGCGCAACCGAAGACCGAAGACATCGACTGCGGCGGCACCTGGGTGCGCCGGCTCAATCCTTTTGCCAAGGACAAGGCCTGCTGAAAGGCCCTGTCTTTTCGTGTTGCGCCGTGGTGGCGAAGGAAGTCCGGCGGAATCGGGTATTTCGGTGGTGCGACCCCTGTGCATTCATGCCGTGCTGGCTATACTTCCGAGGATGAAGACATTACTTCGCACCATCATTGCAGGTGTCGTTTTGGCTGGGTTGTCGGCTTGCGGGGCCAAGGGGCCGTTGTTCATGCCTGAACCGCCACCGCCGGCCGAAGAACCCATTGAAGCGCCGCAAGCCACGCCGCCGGCCGAGACGGGTGCGGCGCAGGATGCCGGGATGCCCGCATCCGCCACTGACAAGTGACTGCCCTGCGATTCAGCAAGATGCACGGTGCGGGCAACGACTTCGTCGTGCTCGACCTGCGCGACGGCAAGCCACCGCCGGATGCCGCGTTGGCGGCGAAACTGGCCGACCGCCATTTCGGCGTTGGTTGCGACCAGATCCTGACCATCGAAGTGCCGCGTGCCGAAGGTTCGGTGGCGTCGTACCGCATCTGGAACGCCGATGGCTCCAACTCGCAGCAGTGTGGCAACGGTGCACGCTGCATCGCCGCGTGGCTGGTGCGCGATGGCGCGGCCAGCGCTGAGCATTTCCGCATCGACAGCCCGCTGGCGACACATGCGGTCACGCATCTTTCCAATGGCGATTACGCGATAGAAATGGGCGTACCGGATTTTGAGCCACGGCGCATCCCGCTGGCTGGCTTCGCCCATACCCGTGACGAATATCTGTTGCCAGTGCAAGGTGAGAATTTGCGCTTTGGCGCGGTGTCGATGGGCAACCCGCATGCGGTGGTCGAAGTCGGATCGGTGGTCGCCGCGCCGGTCGAGCGCATCGGCATGTTGCTTCAGCAGAACCCGGCCTTCCCGCAATCGGCCAACATCGGCTTTGCCGAAATCGTCGCGGATGACCGCATCCGCCTGCGCGTGTACGAGCGCGGCAGCGGTGAAACCCTGGCCTGCGGCAGCGGTGCCTGTGCGGCGGCGGCAGTGCTGATGCGGCGCGGGCGCATCGGTCGCAACGCCGTCGTATCCTTGCCCGGTGGCGATTTGCGCATCGCCTGGCCGGATGACAACGCGCCGGTGACGATGTCCGGGCCGGCCACATTCGTATTCGAAGGGGAATGGACCCAATGACCAACAAAGAAGAAAAACTCGGCGCACACGAAGTCGCCGCCTGGCTGCGCCGGCACCCGGATTTCCTGCGCCAGTTCCCCGACCTGGCGCTTAGCCTGTCGGTGCCGCGTGACGAAGGTCCAACTGCGTCGCTGGCCAGCTATCAGCTGGAAGTGCTGCGCGACAAGAATCGCGAACTGAACCGGCGACTGGCCGATCTGTTCGCCAATGCGCAGGTCAACGAGCGTTTGGCGGTGCGCACCCACCAGCTGGCGCTGGCGCTGATGAAGCAAGACAATGCCGCCGACACGCTGCGTGCGATGGCTGCGTCGCTTGCCGAGGATTTCAACGGTGACCTGGTGCGCATCATCGTGTTCGCGCCGGTGATGGGACTGGAGTCAGCCGAGTGGATGCAGGTGATCGAAGCGGACAGCCCGCGCCTTGCGTCGTTCAAGGATTGCCTGGCCGATGGCGAACCGCTGTGTGGCCGTCTGCAACCGGAAAAGAACGCACTGCTGTACGGCGTGCGCGCCGAGGAAGTCAATTCCACTGCCCTGCTGCCGCTGCCGGGCACTGGCTTGGTGGCCGTCGGCAGTCGCGACGGCAACCGCTTCTATCCGGGCATGGGCACGCTGTTCCTGCGCATGATGGGTGAAGCGCTGGCGGTGGCGCTGCAGAGGTTTGATGGTTGATTCTGCTGCGCGGGAATGACGAGCACGAACATGTCCGCCGTAGAAGAATTCCTCTCCCACCTGCAAGTCGAGCGCCGCCTGTCGGCGCATACGCTCGACGCTTATCGCCGCGACCTCGACGCCTTGCAGGCGTGGTCAGCCGCGCAAGACATTGCCGACCCCTCGCAACTGGACGCCGCGCAACTGCGCGATTTCATCGCCGCCGAACACCGCCGTGGCCTGACGCCAACCAGCCTGCAACGCCGCCTGTCCGCATGCCGCAGTTTCTTCCTGTGGCTGCTCAAGCATGGCTGCATTGCCGCCAATCCCGCCGCCGGCGTGCGTGCGCCGAAAGCGCCGCGCAAGTTGCCGCAGGTGCTCGATGCCGACGAAGCCGTGCAATTGGTCGAAGTGCCGGCTGATGCGCCGCTGGGTTTGCGTGATCGTGCCCTGCTGGAATTGTTCTATTCCTCCGGCCTGCGCCTGAGCGAACTGTGCGCGCTGCGCTGGCGCGATCTTGATTTGCAAGGCGGCCTGGTCAGCGTGACCGGCAAGGGCAACAAGCAGCGCATCGTGCCGGTGGGTTCGCACGCACGCATGGCCTTGCAGGCGTGGCGCGATGAAACCGGGGCGGCGAATGATGCGCCGGTGTTCCCCGGCCGTGGCGGCGCGCCGATCACGCCGCGCGCCATCCAGATCCGGATCAAGCAACTGGCGCAGCGGCAGGGGCTGTTCAAGCACGTGCACCCGCACATGCTGCGGCACAGCTTTGCCAGCCACATCCTGGAATCCTCCGGCGACCTGCGCGGCGTGCAGGAGTTGCTGGGCCATGCAGACATCGCCACCACCCAGATCTACACGCACTTGGATTTCCAGCACCTGGCAAAGGTGTATGACGCCGCGCACCCGCGGGCGAGGCGGAAGGGCAAATAAGTCGCGCCTGCGGCGCTGCAAGGGGAAAGTCGCGCACCTGTGATGCGTTGTCAGTTGGATCGAAGCGCCCCTTGCTGACTCCTCGCAGGCGGCGCAGCCGCCGACTTGCAGCCCACGCAGCAGGCGACTTCCCTTGAACCGTCGTCGTCCGCCCCCACCTCTGGAAAACACCCCCGGAGGCCAGCATGGACCCCAGCCAGAATCCCAACACCATCCACGCCACCACGATAGTTTCCGTGCGCCGCGACGGTCGCGTCGCCATTGCCGGCGACGGCCAGGTCACCCTGGGCCACACGGTGATGAAGGGCAATGCGCGCAAGGTGCGCCGCCTCGGCGACAACGGCCAGGTGCTGGCCGGCTTTGCCGGTGCCGCCGCCGATGCCTTCACCTTGTTCGATTTGTTCGAAGCCAAGCTGAAACAGCACGGCCAGTTGCTGCGCGCTGCCGTCGAATTGGCCAAGGAATGGCGCACCGAACGCCGCTACGGCAAGCTCGAAGCGCTGCTGGCGGTGGCCGACAAGGACACCTCGCTGGTTATCAGCGGCACGGGCGATGTGATCGAGCCGGAAGACGGCATCATCGCGATCGGCTCCGGCGGCAGCTACGCACTATCCGCCGCGCGCGCATTGGTCGCGCACACGCAACTGGACGCAAAAACCATCGCCACCGAAGCCATCGGCATTGCCGGCGATATCTGCATCTATACCAACCGCAACGTGGTGGTCGAAGAGCTTTGAAGGCCGGGAATGGGGAATCGGGAATGGGGAATCGGTAAAGCAAACGCTTTCCTCCCCGAGTCCGACGACCCTCCCGCTTTTCCCATTCCCCATTCCCGATTCCCGATTCCCAATTCCCAATTCCCGCCATGAACGAAGTGAATAGCAACGCCACCATGACCCCGCGCGAAATCGTGCAGGAATTGGATCGCCACATCGTCGGCCAGAACGCGGCCAAGCGCGCGGTCGCCATTGCCTTGCGCAATCGCTGGCGGCGCATGCAGTTGCCGGCGGAGTTGCGCAACGAGGTGATGCCGAAGAACATCCTGATGATTGGCCCCACCGGCGTCGGCAAGACCGAGATCGCGCGACGGCTGGCGACATTGGCCAACGCACCCTTCGTCAAGGTCGAGGCCACCCGTTTCACCGAAGTCGGTTACGTCGGCAAGGATGTCGAACAGATCGTGCGCGACCTGGCCGACACCTCAGTCAAGCTGTACCGCGAACAGGCCAAGCAGCGCGTGCGCGCCAAGGCAGAGGAAATGGCCGAGGAACGCATCCTCGATGCATTGCTGCCCAAGCGCCAGAACGTGCCGGGCGGTTTCGGTTTCGGCGCGCCGACCACCACGGTGGATATCGGTGCCGAACCGGGCAGCGGCGACAGCGACACCCGCGCCAAGTTCCGGCGCATGCTGCGCAAGGGCGAGCTGGACGAACGCGAGATCGAGCTGGAACTGTCGGTCAACGTCGGCGTGGACATCATGACCCCGCCGGGCATGGAGGAAATGGGCCAGCAACTGCGGCAGATGTTTTCCAATCTCGGCGGCGGCAAGACCCAGACGCGTACAACAACGATCAAGGCCGCGCGCCCGCAACTGATCGAGGAAGAAGCGGCCAAGCTGGTCAACGAGGACGACGTCCGCGCCGCCGCGATCGAGGCCTGCGAGCAGAACGGCATCGTCTTCATCGACGAGATCGACAAGGTCGCCAAGCGTGGCGACCACGTCGGTGGCGGCGATGTTTCCCGCGAGGGCGTGCAGCGCGACCTGCTGCCGCTGGTCGAAGGCAGCAATGTCAGCACCAAGTACGGCACGGTCAAGACCGACCACGTGCTGTTCATCGCATCTGGCGCGTTCCATTTGTCCAAGCCCAGCGACTTGATCCCGGAATTGCAGGGCCGCTTCCCGATCCGGGTGGAACTGGGCGCGCTGAGCAAGGACGACTTCGTCCGCATCCTGACCGAGCCGAAAGCCGCGCTGACCAAGCAATACGTCGAACTGTTGAAGACCGAAGGCGTCGATCTGGCTTTCACCGATGATGCGGTGGATCGTTTGGCTGAAATCGCCGCGCAGGTCAACGAGCGCCAGGAAAACATCGGCGCGCGCCGCCTGCATACGGTGCTGGAACGCTTGCTGGATACGCTCAGCTTCGAAGCGCCAGATCGCGACGGCCAGGAGATCGCCATCGACCGCGCCTATGTCGATGCACACCTGGGCGAGCTGGTGCAGGATCCGGATTTGAGTCGGTACATTCTGTAAGCCTTGAGCCCCTCTCCCTGCGGGAGAGGGGTTGGGGTGAGGGTGCGACGAAGCCCGTAATGCGGAATTTTGCGCAGGGAATACAACAGGCGCTTGTCATGGGCGTTCCTGCGGCCGGATATTGTTGACTTCGCCGTACCCTCATCCGCCCCTTCGGGGCACCTTCTCCCGAGGGGAGAAGGGAACAGCAAAGCCTTCAACCCAGCACCTGCACCCCTTCCCAATTTTCCCCTGATCCCAATACTTCCGGCTGCAACACCACGCCGGCCTCGACACAAACGAAGCGCCGCCATTCACCCGGCGCAAGATCGCCGATGCGCGCAGCGAGGTGTTCGCCGGGGTTCCAGACCACGGCATCGGGGCAGCCTTCCTGTTCGATGGGCAGTTCGCCCATGCCATCGCGCAGCAGCAGGGGCGCGACCACGTCGTTGTAGATGCGGTCGATGCCTTCCATCAGCGCATCTCCCTCGAAACGCACTTCCCAGTCGTCCTCGCGGCGCAGCGTGCCGCCGGCCAGGCTGTCCTCGTAGTCGCAACCTTGCAGGCCTTCCAGCGCGGTGTTGGCGATATCGTCCACGCGCAGATAGGTGTGCAGCGCGGCTGTGAAGGAAAAAGCCGCTTCGCCGGTGTTTTCCACCTGCAAGTTCAGTCGCAACTGCGTTGTCGACAAGCCAACGCGCAACCGCGTGATGAAGGCGTGTGGCCAATCTGCGGTGGCATCGTTGTTGTGCAATTCGAAGATGGCCTCGTCTTCCTGCATGCCACGGAAGGCCCATGGCAGCGTGCGCGCAAAACCATGCTTGGCCAGCGTGCCGCGTTCGCCGAATTGCGGAAAGATCACCGGCACGCCACCGCGTATCGCGGTGGTGCCGTCGAATTTCGCCTGCTCGCTGACAAACAAACGCTCGCGGCCATCAGCGGGTATCCACGAAACGATGTGTGCGCCATGCAGGGTGACGACGGCGCTTGCGCCTTCATGGGTGAGGCGTATGGCATCGAGGCCGTTGAAGGTGGTGGGTTCGGCCTGCATGGTTTCAATCCTCGCCGATGTCTTCGTTCCAGACCTCGGGATTGGCGGCAATCCAGTCGCCCAGCATCGAGATGCATTCCTCGTCCTGCAAGTCGATTACGTTGACGCCATTCTCGCGCAGCCAGTCGATGCCGCCGGAAAAATTCACCGATTCGCCCACCACTACCGTGCCGATGTTGAATTGCCGCACCAGCCCGCTGCAGTACCAGCATGGGGCCAGCGTGGTGATCATGATCGTGTCCTTGTAGCGGCGCTGGCGGCCGGCCTTGCGGAAGGCGTCGGTTTCGCCATGCACGGAAGGATCGCCTTCCTGCACGCGGCGGTTGTGACCGCAGCCCAGCAGCACGCCGTCGTTGCGGTACAGCGCCGCGCCAATGGGGATGCCGCCCTCAAGCAGTCCTTGCCGCGCTTCGGCAACGGCGGTGGCGAGCAGGGCGCGGTAGTCGGGAGTTTCCAGAGGCATGATTCTTCCTAATCCGGGATTGGCAACGACAAGGTTTCCTTGGCTTCTTCCATCACGATGTAGCTTTTCGATTCACGCACGTGCGGCAAGGTCAGCAAGGTGCTGCCCAGCAGTTTGCGGTACGAAGCCATTTCGCTGATGCGCGCCTTCAACAAATAATCGAAGTCGCCGGAAACCAGATGGCATTCCAGCACGTTCGGCAGCTTCAGCGCGGCGCGGCGGAATTCCTCGAAGATGTCGCCACTCTTGTACGCCAGCGAGATCTCCACGAAGACCAGCAACCCGGCCTTCAGCTGCTGCGGATCCAGCCGTGCGTGGTAGCCGGTGATGATGCCTTCGCGTTCCAGCCGGCGCACGCGCTCGGTGCAGGGCGTGGTGGACAGGCCCACGCGCTCGCCCAGTTCGGTGAAGGAAATGCGCCCCTCCTGTTGCAGGATCCGCAGTATCTTGCGGTCGATCTTGTCCAGTTCGCGCGGGCGGATGGGCATGGCGGCGGGTAGTCAATGGGCTTGGCGGGAGTTTAGCCTGCCGATAGAATTTATTTCAGGTAAAAAAACTGGCTGCTTGTCGTTAAATTGGACACAACCGGGGCATCCCGGATTCATCTTGGGCAAATCCTCGGCTGGAGAGGTTTCAGATGCAAATGGCAGCAGGGCAGGGCGCGGGCAAGCATGTGATGGTGCTGGGCGATGGCGTGGTCGGCGTGACCAGTGCCTGGTATCTGGCGCGCGCCGGTTTCCAGGTGACGGTGGTGGATCGGCAGCCGTTGCCGGCCAGCGAAACCAGTTATGGCAACGCCGGGCAGTTGTCGTTCGGCTACACCTCGCCGTGGGCCGCGCCGGGGATTCCGTGGAAGGCATTCCGCTGGTTGTTCCAGTCGCATTCGCCGCTGCGTGTGGTGCCGTCGCTGGATCCGCTGCAATTGCGCTTCCTGTGGATGATGTTCCGCAATTGCGACGCGCGCCGTTATGCGGTCAACAAGTCGCGGATGGTGCGCATGTCGCAGTACAGCGGCAAGTGTTTTGCGCAGTTGCGTGCCGAAACCGGCATCGAATACGAAGGCCGCAAGCTGGGCACGCTGCAATTGTTCCGTAACCAGAAGCAACTGGATGCCGCCGGCAAGGACACCAAGGTGCTGGCCGAAGCCGGCGTGCCGTTCGAACTGCTGGACGCACAAGGCATCGCCCGCATCGAACCGGCACTGGCCAACGCGCCGGCAAAACTGGTCGGTGCCTTGCGCACGCCGGATGACGAAACCGGCGATTGCCGCTTGTTCACCCGCCGCCTGGCCGAACTGGCCGTGCAGCAGGGCGTGCAGTTCCGCCATGGCGAAACCATCGAACGGCTGGAATTTTCCGGCGACCGGATCGACGGCGTGCGCATCAACGGCAAGCTGGAACGCGCCGATGCCTACGTCGTCGCGCTGGGCAGTTATTCGCCGCAACTGATCGCGCCGCTGGGCCTGTACCTGCCGGTGTATCCGCTGAAGGGTTATTCGTTGACCATCCCGGTGACCGACGAAGCCGGCGCGCCGGTTTCCACCGTGCTGGATGAAAGCTACAAGGTCGCGATCACCCGATTCGACAACCGCATCCGTGTCGGTGGCATGGCCGAGGTATCCGGCTTCGACCTGTCATTGCGGCAGAAGCGCCGCGAGACGCTGGAAATGGTCACCAACGACTTGTTTCCGCATGGCGGCGACCTGCCGAAGGCGGAATTCTGGACCGGCCTGCGCCCGGCCACGCCGGATGGCACGCCGGTGGTTGGCGCAACCAAATATCGCAACCTGTGGCTCAACACCGGCCACGGCACCTTGGGTTGGACGATGAGCTGCGGCTCGGCCAGTTACCTCACCGACCTGATGCAAGGCATCGCGCCGGCCATCGACAGCGAAGGCTTGTCCATTGCCCGCTACGGAGCCCGTTGATGCGCCCGGCCATTGCCTGCATCGACCTGGACGCACTGCGCCACAATTATCGACTGGCGAAACAACTCGGTGGCGGCAAGGCGCTGGCGGTGATCAAGGCCGACGCCTATGGCCATGGCGCGGTGCGTTGCGCCAAGGCGCTGGAAAACGAAGCCGATGCCTTCGCCGTGGCCTGCATCGAGGAAGCGCTGGAGTTGCGCGATTCGGGCATCCGCAAACCGATCCTGTTGCTGGAAGGTTTTTTCGAAGCCAGCGAGCTGGAGCTGATCGCGCAGCATGATTTGTGGTTCACCATCGCCTCGCCGTGGCAACTGCAAGCAGTCGAGAATTTCACCTCGCCCAAGCCGCTGCGGGTGTGGCTGAAGCTGGACAGCGGCATGCATCGCCTGGGTTTTGCCGCGCACGAATACGCCGCCGCGCATGCGCGCCTGCGGGCGTTGAAGCATGTCGAAAGCATTATCCTGATGACCCACATGGCGCGCGCGGACGAGCCGGATTCGCAGCGCACGCTGGAGCAGTTCGCGGTGTTCGAACAAGTCACCCGCGACCTGGCCGGCGAAACCAGCGTGTGCAATTCACCTTCGCTGCTGGGCTGGCCGCAACTGCGCGGCCGGCTTGTGCAAGATACATGGGCGCGGCCCGGCCTGATGCTGTACGGCGCGAATCCCTTGCCAGCCGGCGCGCCGATGCCGGGCGTGGCGGCATTGGCTGCAAGCGCTGCGGAAAGTGTGCTGAAACCGGTGATGCAGGTCGAATCGAAGATCATCTCCGTGCGTGATTTGTCCGCCGGCGAACCCATCGGCTACGGCGCGCGCTTCGTGACCGAAAAACCAACCCGCGTTGGCGTGGTCGCTTTCGGCTACGCCGATGGCTATGCACAGATGGCCCCCAACGGCACCCCGGTTTCGATCGACGGCCGGGCCGGCAAACTGATCGGCCGCGTGTCTATGGACATGCTGACCGTTGACCTGACCGATCACCCCGAGGCCGGCTTGGGCAGCACCGTGCAACTGTGGGGCGATGCGCCCACGGTGTCGCAGCTGGCCAGCGCCTGCAAGGTCAGCGCCTATGAAATCCTGTGCGCGTTGAAGCGGGCGAAGCGGGTGTATTCCGGCTGACGGCAATCAATGCTGCCTCACCGCTCCGAATGCCCCGCCTCGTCATACTCGCGCGAGTGGAACAAATCCGGCTTGATCAGTTCGACGAAATCGCGTGCCTGCGGTGACAAATACTTGCCCTTGCGGATGACCACGCCGTAGCTGCGCGGCGGGAACCATTCGGATAACGAGCGCACCGCCAGACGCTCGCGGTCGGCGTCGCTCAAACAGATCGAGCTGACGATGGAAATACCCATGCCCATCGCCACGTAGCGCTTGATGATTTCCCAGTCGGTCAGTTCCAGCGCAACCGTGTACGGCACGCGGTTTTTCTGGAACACCAGGTCGATCAGGCGATAGGTCACCTGTCGTTTCGGCGGCAGGATCAGCGGGTGTGGCGACAGGTCGTGCAGTTCCAGTTTCGGTTTGCTGGCCAGCGGGTGCGTGCGCGGGGTGATCAGCATCGGCTCGAATTGATACACCGGTGCGTAATCCAGGTCTGGCGGCACGTCCAGCATCGAGCCGACCGCCAGGTCAACGGCATCCTCGCGCAACAGGTCGGCACCGTCGGCGCTGATCGCCGGGTGCAGGCTCAGCCGCACCTCCGGGTGCTGGGCGCGGAAGGCTTCGACGATGCGCGGCAGCAGGTACAGGATGGTCGAACTGTTGGCGGCGATCTTCAGCTCGCCGGCATCCAGCCCGCCGATCTTGTCGTGGAACTGATGGGCCAGCCCGTCGATGCCCTCGACCAGTGGCAGGGCCATGTCGAACAGCATCTGGCCCTCGCGGGTCGGGGTCATGCGCCGGCCGCTGCGCTCGAACAGGGCCGTGCCGAATTCGCGTTCCAGCGCCTGCAACTGCTGGGTTACCGCCGGCTGGCTGATGAAAAGCGCCTGCGCGGCCCGCGAAACCGAGCCCAGCCGTACCGTCTGGCAGAAGGCGCGCAGGGGCTTCAGCCGGTCGGATTTGTAGGAAAAACGCGGGGTTGCGGCAGTCTGGGCAGACATTTTCATATAAAAATAAGTTGAACTTATAGATTTGATTGCGATAACTGAATTGTCAAATAGTTTGTTGCGGCGCACCTTGGCGGCCCGTCCACCGACAAGGAGCTTCCGATGCCTGCCCCCGCCTTCGCGCAGACGGAACGCGAAACCCCCGCCGCCCGCGCCACGCCCGGCCTGGCGCTGACTGCCAACCGCGCCGGCCAGGCCGAGCTGCTGCCGCCGGCCCTGCTGGCCCTGCTGACCACCCTGCACCGTGCCATCGAGCCGGCCCGCCAGCAGCGCTTGGCCGCGCGCCGCGAGCGCCAGCAGCGTTTCGATGCCGGTGAACTGCCGGACTTCCGCGCCGACACCCGCGAGATTCGCGACGGCGACTGGCAAGTCGCGCGACTGCCGGCGGCGTTGCAGGATCGTCGCGTCGAGATCACCGGCCCGGTCGATCCGAAGATGGTGATCAATGCGCTGAACTCCGGCGCGTCGTGCTACATGGCCGACTTCGAGGATTCAACCGCGCCGACCTGGGACAACCTGCTGACTGGCCAGCGTGCGCTGATCGGCGCGGTGCGCGGCGACCTGCAATTCACCGCAGACAATGGCAAGCAATACGCGCTGAAGCCGGAAAACCAGCAAGCCGTGCTGATCGTGCGCCCGCGTGGCTGGCACTTGGACGAGAAGCATGTGCTGGTCGATGGCCAGCCCATCGCCGGCGGCCTGTTCGACGTGGCCGTGTTCGCCTTCCACAACGCCAAGGCCTTGCAGGCGAAGGACCGCGGCCCGTACCTGTACCTGCCCAAGCTGCAGTCGATGGAAGAAGCCGCGCTGTGGGAAGCCGCGCTGTCGCATATCGAGGCCACGCTGGGTTTGCCGGCCGGGCAGATCAAGGCCACCGTGCTGATCGAGACGTTGCCGGCGGCGTTCGAGATGGACGAAATCCTGCACGCTCTGCGCAGCCGCATCGTCGGTCTGAACTGCGGGCGCTGGGATTACATCTTCAGCTACATCAAGACCTTCCGCCGCCACCGCGACCGCGTGTTGCCCGAGCGCGGCCAAGTCACGATGACCCAGCCGTTCCTGAAGGCGTATTCGGAACTGCTGATCAAGACCTGCCACAAGCGTGGCGCGCACGCGATGGGCGGCATGGCCGCGCAGATCCCGATCAACAACGACGAAGCGGCCAACGAACAGGCGCTGGCCCGCGTGCGCGCCGACAAGCTGCGCGAAGTGACCGCCGGCCACGACGGCACCTGGGTCGCGCATCCGGCGCTGATCCCGGTGGCGAAGGCCATCTTCGACGAGCACATGCCACAGCCGAACCAGCACGGCAAGCTGCGCCAGGACGTGCAGGCGACCCGCGATGACCTGATCACGCCCAGCACCGGCACGATCACCCGCGCCGGTTTCGAAGGCAACGTCGAAGTCTGCGTGCGTTACCTGGCCGCCTGGCTGGATGGCAACGGCTGCGTGCCGATCCACTGGCTGATGGAAGACGCGGCCACCGCCGAAATCAGCCGCACGCAGATCTGGCAATGGATCAAGGCCGGCGACGTGCATCTGGCCGACGGCACCTTGATCGACAACGCCCTGCTGGACGGCGTGCTGCGCAACCTGCCCGGCAAGCTGGGCGACCGCAGCGCGATGCCCGGCGGCGCGAAGGCCGACGAAGCCATCGCCTTGCTGGACAAGCTGAGCAAGGCCGACGAGCTGGCCGAGTTCCTGACCTTGCCTGCCTACGAATTGATCGATTGACCCAAACCCGCTCCTGCGAAACCGAACACCAATCCCCACGGAGAAACGACATGGCCACCCCCAAGCAACAGCAAATCGCCGCCGAAATCCAGAAAGACTGGGACACCAACCCGCGCTGGAAAGGCGTGAAGCGCAACTATTCCGCAAGCGATGTGGTGCGCCTGCGCGGCAGCCTGCAACCGGAATACACCCTGGCCCGTCGCGGTGCCGAGAAGCTGTGGGCCAAGGTCAACGGCGAAGCCAAGAAGGGCTACGTGAACGCTTTTGGTGCCATCTCCGCCGGCCAGGCGATGCAGCAGGCCAAGGCTGGCCTGGAAGCGGTGTACTTGTCCGGCTGGCAGGTCGCTGCCGACGGCAATACGTCCGAAACCATGTACCCCGACCAGTCGCTGTACGCCTACGACAGCGTGCCGACCATGGTTCGCCGCATCAACAACACCTTCCAGCGCGCCGATGAAATCCAGTGGAAGGGCATCGCCGACGGCAAGATCAAGGAAGAAGACGCCATCGACTTCTTCCTGCCGATCGTCGCCGACGGCGAAGCCGGCTTCGGCGGCGTGCTCAACGCCTACGAACTGATGAAGAACATGATCGTCGCCGGCGCGGCGGGTGTGCACTTCGAAGACCAGTTGGCAGCGGTGAAGAAGTGCGGCCACATGGGCGGCAAGGTGCTGGTGCCGACCGGTGAAGCAGTGCAGAAGCTGCAGGCCGCGCGCCTGGCCGCCGACGTGCTGGGCGTGCCGACGATCGTGCTGGCGCGTACCGATGCCGAAGCGGCCAACCTGCTGACCTCCGACCATGACCCGAACGACAAGGCCTTCCTGACCGGCGAACGCACCAACGAAGGTTTCTTCCGCGTGCGCAACGGCCTGGAACAGTCGATTTCGCGCGGTGTCGCCTACGCCGAATACGCCGACCTGGTGTGGTGCGAAACCGGCACGCCGGACTTGGGCTTCGCCCGCGAATTCGCCCAGGCCGTGCTGGCCAAGCACCCTGGCAAGCTGCTGAGCTACAACTGCTCGCCCAGCTTCAACTGGAAGAAGAACCTGGACGATGCCACCATCGCCAAGTTCCAGGACGAGTTGTCCGCGCTGGGCTACAAGTACCAGTTCATCACCCTGGCCGGCATCCACATCAACTGGTTCAACACCTTCAAGTTCGCCCACGACTACGCGCGCGGCCAAGGCATGAAGCACTACGTCGAACAGGTGCAGGAACCGGAATTCGCCGCGCGCGAACAGGGTTACACCTTCGTCAGCCACCAGCAGGAAGTCGGTGCCGGCTACTTCGACGACGTGACCACGGTGATCCAGGGTGGCAGCTCCAGCGTCACCGCGCTGACCGGCAGCACCGAGGAAGAACAGTTCCACTGAAAGCGAACAACCCCAAGCGGCTTGATCGAACAAGGGAAGGGGAAACGCCGGGCTTTGCGCCCGGCGTTTTTTTCGTGCCGCGTTTATTTCTTCACTTCAGGCACATGCGCCTGCAAGGCGTCGGCCAGGCCCGGCACGCCGTCCGCGCCGGCCGGCACGCTGATGCTGGAACCGGCGAAGTCGCCGCCGATCGGTTCGGCGCGGCCGCCCAGGCACTGGGCGAGGAAGCCTTCGGCGACGGCATTGAATGCCTTGTTGTTTTCCGGGCGCTGGAAGCCGTGGCCTTCGTCAGGGAACAACACGTAGGTCACCGGGATGTTTTTTGCCTGCATCGCCTTGACGATCTGGTCGCTCTCGTCCTGTTTCACGCGCGGATCGTTCGCGCCCTGGCCGATCAGCAGCGGCTTGCTGATCTGGTCGGCGCGGGTTAGCGGCGAACGTTCGACCAGCCACTGCTTGCCTTCTTCGGTGCGCGGGTCGCCCATGCGTTGGCCAGTTGCTCGAAGAAGCTGGCCCAGTACGGAGGGATCGTCGCCAGCAGCGTGTTGAGATTGGACGGGCCGACGATGTCAACGCCGCACTTGAACGTGTCCGGGGTGAAGGTCAGCCCGGTCAGTGTGGCGTAGCCGCCATAGCTGCCGCCCATGATCGCCACCTGGTCGGCCGTGGTGATGCCTTCGCCTACCGCCCATTGCACCGCATCGATCAGGTCATCGTGCATCTTGCCGGCCCACTCGCCGTTGCCGGCGTTGGTGAAGTCCTTGCCGAAGCCGGTGGAGCCGCGGAAGTTGACGCCCAGCACCGCGTATCCGCGATTCGCCAGCCATTGGTCGTAGCCACTGTAGCCGTAGTTGTCGCGCGCCCACGGGCCGCCGTGGACCATCAGCACCAGCGGAACCGCCTTGTCCGGCTTGCCGTCGGCATTGGCGTCGGCATGTTTCGGCAAGGTCAGGTAGCTGACCAAGGTCAGGCCGTCGCGCGACTTGATTTCCTGCGGCCACATCGGCACCAGCGGCTTGCCGTCCAGGGTAGGGCGCGCGGAAAACAGTTTGGTCAGCTTGCCGCCATCGCCACGGTCGTAGCGATAGTAGGCGACCGGCGTTTCGGCGGCGGAATAGGCGACGATCCAGGTCTTGTCGTCCAGCGTGCGCGAGGCCACGCTGGCGTCGCCCGGGCCGATGGCCTTCAGGGCCTTCAGGTCGCCGGCGATGGAGTCGTCCAGCACTGTCCACTCTTCGCGCAGGTAATCGACCGATGCTGCCTGCAGCTTGCCGGTCTGCGGATCGGTCAAGGCATTGCCGGTGTCGGCGCGCTTGTCCTCGTGCACCAAGATACGTTCACCGCTGGCCGTGTCCACGGTAAACAGCGCGGCGGTGTTGCGGTTGCGCGAGTCGATGAAATACAGGGTCGAGCCGTCGGTGGTCATGCCGGCCGGTTGCGTGGTCAGCGCGTCTTCGAATGGGATGTCGTCGAATTTCTCCCAGCCGCCCTTGCCATCGGCCTTGAGCACGTCGGCACCGCCATCGGGGCGCGAGCGGGTGGCGTAGCGGAGCGTGTAGTTGTCGTCGGCGATGTAGCCGGCGATCTGTGCATCGTTTTTCTGCAGCAGCGTGCGCTCGCCGCTGGCCAGATCGACACGGTACAAGTCATGCCATTGCGGGTCGCGGTCGTTCATCGCGATCAGCACGCTGTCAGGTTGCAGGTGGCTGAGGCCGACCACTTGGGCGCTGGTCTTCGGGAAGGGCGACAGGTTCGTGCTCTGCCCCGTCTGCAGGTTGACGGCAAAGGCGTGGAAATCCTCGTCGCCGCCGGTGTCGCGCGCGTACAGCAGCGTGTCCGGCTTGTATGACCAGAAGTAGTTGCGGATGCCGCGCGCCTTGTCCTGGGTGATCGCCTTCGCCTGCGACGGATCGTCGGCCGGCGCGATCCAGATGTTCAGCACGCCATCGACCGGCGCGATCCAGCTCAGGTACTTGCCGTCGGGACTGATCCGCACGTTGGTGCGTTCGGGATTGCCGAACAGTGCATCGCGCGGGATCAGTTCGACATCATCCAGCGAAACCGGGGCGGCTGCGGTGGCTTCGGTTTGCACGGATTTGTCGCAGGCGGTGAAGGCCAGCGCCGTGGCCACGGCCAGGAACAGACGGTGTGTCTTCATTGCGGGATTCCTTGAGGGAAGCGGAGGTGGCCGGCGCGCACGCTGCGGGTTCCCACCGGCTTGCGGCAGGGTACTGCGCAGCGCAGCCGGCAACCATCTGCGCTGCGGAATTTCTGCGGGCATGTTGGGCCAATCGTGATTCAGGCGGCTCGGGCGGCTTGTTCGCCGCGATCCAGCTTGCGATAGCCCAGCGCTTCGGTCAGGTGGGCGGTGGCGATGTGTTCCGCGCCGGCCAGGTCGGCAATGGTGCGGGCCACGCGCAGGATGCGGTGCATCGAGCGGGCCGACAGCTGCAGGCGTTCCATCGCCCGTTCCAGCAGCAACTGGTCGGATTCGGCCAAGCGGCAGAACTGCATCGTCTGCGACTGGCCCAGTTGTGCGTTGGCGGTGCCGGCGCGGGCGTGTTGCACGGCGCGGGCGCGTTCGACGCGGGCACGGATGGCGGCGGTGGATTCACCCGGCGGGGCATCGGGGCGCAGTTCCTGCGGCGGCAGGCGCGGCACTTCGACGTGCAGGTCGATGCGGTCCAGCAACGGGCCGGAGATGCGCGCACGGTAGCGATGGATGGCTTCGGGGTTGCAGCGGCAGCGGCCGCAAGGGTCGCCGGCCCAGCCGCAGGGGCAAGGGTTCATTGCCGCGACCAGTTGGAATCGTGCCGGGAATTCGTTGCTGCGTGCGGCGCGGGAAATGGTCACCGTGCCGGACTCCAGCGGCTCGCGCAGGACTTCCAGTGCGCGGCGATCCCATTCGGGCAATTCGTCGAGGAACAGCACGCCGTTGTGGCTGAGCGAAATCTCGCCGGGGCGCGGGTCCGCGCCACCACCGACCAGGGCGACCGCGCTGGCGGTGTGGTGTGGCGCGCGATAGGGGCGTTGCCGCCAGCGTGCCGGGTCCAGGCCGCGACCGCTGACCGAAGCAATCGCGGCGGTTTCCAGCGCTTCGGCCTCGGAGGCTTCAGGCAGCAGGCCGGGCAGGCGCGAGGCCAGCAAGGTCTTGCCGCAGCCGGGACTGCCGACCAGCAGCAGGTGATGATTGCCGGCGGCGGCCACTTCCAGGGCGCGGCGTGCGTGCATTTGTCCGCGTACATCCAGCATGTCGGGGAAGCGGTCGGCCTGTGGCGGCGGCGCTTCGGCAGGGGGTAGCTGCTTGGTGCCATTCAACGCTGCGCAGACTTCCAGCAGGGTGCGCGCGGTATAGGCCTCGACCTCGCGCGCCAGCGCCGCTTCTGCGCCATTGCCCAGCGGCACGATCAGTTTGCGCCCGGCCCGCGCCGCCGCCAGCGCGGCCGGCAGCACGCCATCGATGGCGCGCAGTTCGCCGGTCAGGCCCAGTTCGCCGAGGAATTCGTATTCGCCCAGCGCATTGCGATCGATCTGGCCGCTGGCGGCAAGGATGCCGAGCGCGATCGGCAGGTCGAAGCGCCCGCCTTCCTTCGGCAAATCCGCCGGGGCCAGGTTGACGGTGATGCGTCGCGCCGGGAATTCGAATTGCGCGCACAGGATCGCGGCGAAGATGCGGTCGCGCGATTCGCGCACTGCCGCTTCCGGCAGGCCGACCAGGTTGGTGCGCGGCAGGCCGCCGGACAGGTGGACTTCGACCCGGACCGGCGGCGCGGACACGCCGGACCGGGCACGGCTGTGCACCAGTGCAAGGCTCATGGCGGCGGCGCTCAGTTGCGGGTGGAGGATGCGGCGTTGCGCTGGCTTTCCAGCGTGGCGACCGTGCGTTCCAGCGCTTCGAGTTTTTCGCGGGTGCGCAGCAGCACCGCGCGTTGTACGTCGAATTCTTCGCGGGTGACCAGGTCCAGGCGCGACAGCCCGGCCTGCAAGGCACCCTTGAAGGTCTGCTGCAGTTCTTCGCGCGATTCACGCAGGCCCGGTGGTACCAGGTCGCTGAGGCGGCGGGCGAGGTCGTCGATGTGGTTGAGTTCGATCATGTAGGCGTCTCCGGCAGTGGGTACAGGCTGGCCCGCCAAGCTGGCCGCCGCCATCAGTCGAAACCGCGCCGTGTTGTCGGAAAATTCCGACACGCGGGCCGCACCGCCGTGGCCGCCATTGAACACGACGGCGCACGCGCACGCAATCTGTGCGTGCGCGGGTTATGCTGCGGCCATACGGAGGCCTGCAATGAAGATGATCGTGGCGGTGGTGAAGCCGTTCAAACTGGACGATGTGCGCGAGGCGCTGGCCGAAACCGGCGTGACCGGGATCACCGTGACCGAGGTGAAAGGCTTCGGCCGGCAGAAGGGCCATACCGAGCTGTATCGCGGCGCGGAATACGTCGTTGATTTCCTGCCCAAGGTCAAGATCGAGATCGCGACCGCCGACGACCAGGTCGAACGCGTGGTCGATGCCATCGTGCGCGCCGCCGGCACCGGCAAGATCGGCGACGGCAAGGTCTTCGTGCACGACCTGGAGCGGGTGGTGCGCATTCGCACCGGCGAGCTGGACGGCGACGCGCTCTAGGGCCTGCCTTGATAGCGTTAACAGGCCCTAAGCCCTTGCGTTTGTTCTTGCGCGGTTAGCCCGCCATGTTGCCGAAAGGAACCCTGCGCTGGATTGCCATTGCCGCGGTCGCCACCAGCCTGGTGCTGCTGGGGCTGAGCAACTACCACTATGGATTGGCGGGTCAGTCGGTGATGGTGATCGGCATTGTCCCGTTGCTGTTTGCCAGTTTGCTGCTGGGTCGCGCCGGAGTGTGGATCACGCTGGGCTGTTATGTACCGATCCTGCTGCTGGGTGCGTGGGTGGACCTGCAAGGCGGTTTGCAGTCGCGGCAGGAGGTACTGTCCAACCTGCTGCAATTGCTGCTGGGCACGCTGATCATCGCGTTGATCCTGGATCGGCTGGTCGGGCAGATTGTGGCCAGCAAACGCCGCAATCGCGACTTGGCGATGCTGTGCCGGCGGTTGGCCACCGAGATCGGCGAACGCGAACGTTCACAGCAGCAGTTGCTGCATTCGCAGCGGGTGGATGCGCTGGGCAAGCTGGCTGCCAACGTCGCCCATGATTTCAACAACCTGCTGGCGGTGGTGCTGGGCCATGCACGCCGTGCCGAAGGCATGGCCGGCGCGGATCCGGAACTGCGGCACGTGCTGGAGCGCATCGGTGCCGGCACGCAACGCGGCAAGGAATTGACCTCGAAACTGCTGACGCTGGCGCGCAGCGACGAAGATGCGGTGGAGCGCTTCGACGCCAACCAGGCCGTGGCTGAGCTGGAGCCGTTGCTGCACCCCTTGTTCGCGCCGACGGTGAGCTTCGGCGTGGAAATGGGCGATGCGCCGGCGTGGGTGCGGATGGGTCGTGACAGTTTCGAGGCGTTGCTGTTGAACATGGCTGGGAACGCCAGCGACGCGCTGGGCGAAGTGGGTGAATTCCGCCTGTCGGTGGCGGTTGAACCCGGTGAGGTACTGATCCGCGTTGAAGACGATGGCCCCGGCATGAAGCCCGAGGTCGCGGCGCGGATCTTCGAACCGTTCTACACCACCAAGCCGCGCGGGCAGGGCACCGGCATCGGCCTGGCGGTGGCCGACCGCGTGGTCACCGAGGCGTGCGGGCGGATCGAGGTGGACAGCCGGCCCGGCGCAGGCACGCGCTTCACGATCCGCTTGCCGTTGGTGGCTTGAGCGGGCGCTCGGTTTCGGCAAGGCGGACTTCTTCCAGCAGGTGCTGGTATTCGTCGGGTTGGTGGCGGTCGCGGGTCATCCGCAGCAGCACCAGCAGGGCGGCGAGGCTGGCCAGCAGCCATATCGACTGATAGCGATACCACGGCAATCGACGGTGGAAATCCACCGCCACCGTCGGCGACCACGGCCCGCCCAACACGCCGGCTTGCACTTCGAAGCGGAAGCGGCCCCAGGGCGGGTTGGGCAGCAACAGGGTGCGATTGCGGCCGGTTTCGATCCAGTCACTGCCGCTCTTGTCGACCCGGTAGCGGTAGCGCAGCAGTTCCGGGTGCGCCAGTTCGATGCCGGCGTAGGCGATTTCCAGGTTCGCCGCCTTGGGGCCGAGCTTGATCGGCGCGGCCGGCTCGATGTCGTTGCCGTTGATCCGGATCTGTTCGATGTAGGCGCTCGGCACCTTCGGCGGCAAATCCTCGAAACGCGCCGGGTCGATCATCGCGAAGCCTTGCACCAGGCTGATCCACAGCCGGCCTTGCGCGTCGCGGTGGCAGGTGCTGACCGAGCCGCCGTTGACTTCCGGCGGGTTCAGCCCATCGTTCGCCGCCAGCGTCAGCAGCTCCGGTCCCGCGCTGGCGTCGATTGCATGGCGGTTGCGCAACACGGTCAGGCCGCGGTTGCCGGCCAGCCATAGTCGGCCCTGATCGTCGGGCAGGATGCAGGAAGCGGTGTTGTCGAATAGGCCGCTGGATTCGTCGAAACGCCGTACCTTGCCGTCCTTGATGTGCAGCAGGCCGCCGCCATAGCTGCCGATCCACAGGCTGCCGTCGTCGTCTTCGAACAGGCTGCGCAGCTGGCGCAGGTGGGTATCGCCATGGTCGCCTGCCCAGCTTTCGACCACCTTGCCGTCCTGCAGCCGCCAGGCGCCGCGATTGCCGACGAACCAGATGCCGCCGTGGCGGGAATCGCTGATCGAGGCGATGTTCATGCCTTCCAGCGCGGCAATGGCTTGCCGGCCAGTGATGTTGCCGTTGCCATCGACTTGCAACCGCCAGGTCGCGGTGACATCGCTCAGCCAGTAGCTGCCATCGCGGGATTGCCAGATATTGACCAGTTCCGCGCGTGGCCAGACCAGCATGTTCCGCAGCCTGCCCTGCGACAGCTTGCCCAGTTGGCTGGTCGTGGCGACCCACAGTTCGCCGCGCTGATCCAGCAGCAGACTGTTGATGCATTCATCGCCCAGGGTTTGTTTCAGTGTCAGCGGTTGCACGCCGCCGTCGCGGTTCCAGTGATGCAATCCGCCGCAGCCCATGCCGAACCACAGGCCGCCATCGCCATCGTCTGCAATGGCGCGGCCGGGCCGGTTCATGCCGTTGGCCGCGGCGGACATCAATCCGATCCGCGAGGGACGCAAGCGCCACAGGCCTTCGGTGGGCGTGCCCAGCCAGGTATTGCCGGCATCGTTTTCCTGCACGACAAGAGCGTGCACGACCTGATTGCCAGTCAGCGGAGTTTCATTACCGGCATTGTCCAGCAGGCGGATGCCCAGTGTGCGGTCGGAAATGTAGTTGCGGCCATTATTGGCGGAGACCAACTGGCTCGTGTTCGGCAGGTCGCTGCGCAGCAACCGCAATTCCGCGCTGGCCGGCAGGTAACGGTACAGGTGGCCCTGGCTACCGAACAGCCACAGGTCGGCACCGGTGGCCACCATTTCCGTGAACCAGATGTCACCGCCGGGCAAGCCGATTCGATCCATGTCGCTGGCATCGGCGCGCACTCGCGCCAAGCCGGATGGGCCGGCCAGCCAGATGCCGCCATCGCGGGTCTGGCTGATTCGCGAAAACGCCTTGCCGTGCAGGCTCAGGCGGCGTGCCGCCAGGGTGGTGGCGTCCACGCGGTACAGGTCATCGGGGGTCAACACCCAGACCGCGCCATCGTTGCCGGCAACCAGGCCGAGGATCTGGCAGATGCCATCGCAGACGGTCGTCAGCTGGCGGAAGCGGCCTTCCTGGTACAGGCTGATGCCGGCGTCCTGGGTGGCCACCCACAGGCGGCGTTGGCGATCTTCCAGCAATCGGATGATGCGTTCGCTGGCGGGGCCGACCATTGCCTGTCGCGAAGGACTGCCGGTGGACAGGTCCGCATGGAAAATCCTGAAGTGACTGCCATCAAAACGCGCCAGCCCGCCAAAGGTGCCGATCCACAGATAGCCATCGTGGCTTTGCAACAGGGCATTGACGCTGACCTGTGGCAGTCCTTGCTCGTAGCTGAAATTGCGCAGGGAATCCACATGGGCCGGGGTCGCCACGGTCGTTTCCGCAACGACCGACCCTGCCGCCAGCAGCAGCACGGCGGCCAGCATCCGGCGGGTCAAATGTGAGAAGCGGGAACCCGGCACAGACAGGCATCGCAAGACGCACGCGACAAATGCAAGGTGATGCTGCTGGAACATGGAACCCCGGAACCGCGACCGAAACCGGCCGCCGGCAACGGTAGCAAATGCCGCCGAAGGCGTGTGCCTATAGGAACCGTCTCAGGCGGCCTGAGCCTGCGCCGGCGCGGACGCGCGGATCAGGTGATCGAACGCGCCCAGCGAAGCGGTCGCACCAGCACCCATCGCGATCACGATCTGCTTGTACGGCACCGTGGTGCAGTCGCCGGCGGCGAACACGCCCGGCACGCTGGTCTGGCCACGTTCGTCGATGACGATCTCGCCGCGTGGCGACAGCTTCACCGTGTCCTTCAGCCATTCGGTGTTCGGCAGCAGGCCGATCTGCACGAAGATGCCTTCCAGTTGCAGCGTGTGCGGCTGGTGGTTGTTGCGGTCCTCGTAGCGCAATGCGGTGACCTTGTTGCCATCGCCCAGTACTTCGGTGGTCTTCGCCGAAACGATCACGTCCACGTTGGGCAGGCTGCGCAGCTTGCGTTGCAGCACTTCGTCGGCGCGCAGCTGGTGGTCGAACTCGATCAAGGTGACGTGGGAAACAATCCCGGCCAGGTCGATCGCCGCTTCCACGCCGCTGTTGCCGCCGCCGATCACCGCCACGCGCTTGCCCTTGAACAGCGGGCCGTCGCAGTGCGGGCAATAGGCCACGCCCTTGGTGCGGTATTCGTTTTCGCCGGGCACGTTCATCTGCCGCCAGCGTGCGCCGGTGGAAAGAATCACTGATTTTGATTTCAACGATGCGCCATTGGCCAATTGCACTTCGATCAAGCCATCGCTGCCGGCGGGGATGAGCTTCTCGCCGCGCTGCAGGTTCATGATGTCCACGTCGTATTGCCTGACGTGTTGTTCCAGCGCGGCGGCCAGCTTCGGGCCTTCGGTTTCCGGCACCGAGATGAAGTTCTCGATGGACATCGTGTCCAGCACCTGGCCGCCGAAACGCTCGGCGGAAATGCCGGTGCGGATGCCCTTGCGCGCGGCATAGATCGCCGCCGCCGCGCCGGCCGGGCCACCGCCGACCACGAGCACGTCGAAGGCTTCCTTCTGCGAGATTTTTTCCGCCTCGCGCGAGCCTGCATTGGTGTCGAGCTTGGCGACGATTTCTTCCAGCCCCATGCGCCCGTTGGCGAACATTTCGCCATTGAGGAACACGGTCGGCAGGCCCATCACGCCGCGTGATTCGGCTTCCTGCGGGAAGGCCTGGCCGTCGATGGCGACGTGGCTGATGTTCGGGTTCAACACCGCCATCAGGTTCAGCGCCTGCACCACGTCCGGGCAGTTGTGGCAGGTTTGCGAGAAGAACGTCTCGAACGCGAGGCTCTTGCCGGGAGCGGGTCCTTCGAGGTTCCTGACCTGTTCCAGCAGTTCCGGCGCTTCCTTGCTCGGGTAGCCGCCGGTTTGCAGCAGGGCCAGCACCAGCGAGGTGAATTCATGGCCCATCGGCATGCCGGCAAACGTCAGCTTGATCTCTTGCCCCGGCGAACGCAGTGAGAACGACGGCACGCGGTCGCCTTCTTCGCGGTGTTCGCTGAAGCTCACCAGATCCGACAGGCTTTCGATGTCGGCCAGCATTTCGCGCATTTCCTGCGACAGCGCGCCGTCATCCAGCGCGCCAACCAGCAGCACCGGGCGGGTCAGGCGTTCCAGGTAGGCCTTCAACTGGATTTTCAGCGATTCGTCCAACATGGTGATGACATCCTCGTGAGGTTTGGGATCGTCATTCCCGCTTGACCAGCCATTCGGCTGTTGAAAAGCGTTTCGCGGGAATGACGAGCAAAGCGGAAGCAATTCAAAAACATCGGCACCGATGGCTTTGAACTGCCCCCGACGTCGGCCGGGGAGAGAACCGGCCGACGAAGGAAGCAGGAAAAACTCAGATCTTGCCGACCAGGTCCAGCGACGGCGCGATGGTCTTGGCGCCTTCCTTCCACTTGGCCGGGCACACTTCACCCGGGTGCGCGGCGGTGTACTGCGCGGCCTTCAGCTTGCGCAGGGTTTCGCTGATGTCGCGGGCGATTTCGTTGCTGTGCACTTCGGCGGTCTTGATCACGCCTTCCGGGTTGATCACGAAGGTGCCGCGCAGGGCCAGGCCTTCTTCCGGGATCAGCACGTCGAACGCGTTGGACAGCGCGTGGGTCGGGTCGCCGACCAGCGGGAACTTGGCCTTGCCCACGGCCGGCGAGGTTTCGTGCCACACCTTGTGCGCGAAGTGCGTGTCGGTGGAGATGATGTACACCTCGGTGTTCAGCTTCTGGAATTCGGCGTAGTTGTCGGCCGAGTCCTCGATTTCGGTCGGGCAGTTGAAGGTGAATGCGGCCGGCAGGAAGATGAAGACCGACCAGTGGCCCTTCAGGGATTCTTCGGTCAGTTCGACAAACTTGCCGTTGTGGAAAGCCTGGGCCTTGAACGGCTGGACAGCGGTGTTGATCAGGGACATCGGTGTACTCCTGTTGAGGGTTGGGAAGGAAAGGGGAACGAAACGGGGGGAGTGTTGCCGTGCAGCAATTCTATGGCGCGCCGCATCATCATCAAAATCAATTGATTTGATTGACTTGATAGTTTATTTGTATCGAATGGGTGGGCGCTGCAAACCGCTGCCGTTTGCCAAGTATGCTGGATTGCCCCGGAACAACAAGGAATTCCTTCCCATTCAAATGGATACAGACAAGCCCGCCGCGCCTGCCGGCGACCGCCGCATCGACCAGCAACTGCGGCAGGCGCGGACCGTGATCGACCGCGCCGATGCCGAACTGCTGCTGGCCCATGCCGCCGGCCGTGACCGCGCCTGGCTGTTTGCCCATGCCGGCGATGAACTGGACGCGGCCCAGGCCGATAACTTCACCGCCCTGGTCGCCCGCCGCGCCGCCGGCGAACCGGTGGCCTACCTGACCGGCCGCCGCGGCTTCTGGACGCTGGACCTGGACGTTGGCCCGGACACCCTGATCCCGCGCCCTGAAACCGAATTGCTGGTGGAACTGGCGCTGGCGCGGCTGCCCGCCGACGAACCGGCGCGGGTGGCCGACCTCGGCACCGGCTCGGGAGCGATCGCGCTGGCGATTGCCAGCGAACGTCCGCTGGCGGCGGTGATTGCCACCGACTTCAGCAAGCCCGCGCTGGCGGTGGCGGTCGGCAATGCGCAGCGCAATGGCATCGACAATGTCTGGTTCCGGCGCGGCTCGTGGTGCGACGCGCTGGGCCGCGAGCGCTTCGACCTGATCGCCAGCAACCCGCCGTACATCGCCAGCGCCGATCCGCACCTAGGGCAAGGTGACTTGCGTTTCGAGCCAGCCTCGGCCTTGGCTTCGGGCGTGGATGGATTGGATGCCATCCGCGAAATCGTCCGCGATGCACCCGCGCACCTCGCACCAAACGGCTGGTTGCTGCTGGAACACGGCTGGGAACAGGGCGAAGCGGTGCGCGAATTGTTGCGTGAAGCAGGCTTCGTTGAAGTAACCACCGAGCGCGACCTTGAAGACCGCGACCGCGTGACGTTGGGCCGAATGCCCTGAATTTTTTGCTCGTCATTCCCGCTTTCGCGGGAATGACGAGCAAAAGCTAAACTTCGTACATCGCACACCAAGGACACGCCATGCGCACCCTCTATCCCGAAATCACGCCCTACGACACCGGCACGCTGCAGGTCGATGATCGCCACGTACTGTATTACGAGCAATGCGGCAATCCGCAGGGCAAGCCGGTGGTGATGCTGCACGGTGGCCCCGGCGGCGGTTGCAACGCGAAGATGCGCCGCTTCCACGACCCGGCCAAATATCGCATCGTGCTGTTCGACCAGCGCGGTGCGGGCCGCTCCACGCCGCACGCGGACCTGACCGACAACACCACCTGGGACCTGGTCGCCGACATCGAGAAGCTGCGCGAAAAACTGGGCATCGAGAAGTGGCAGGTGTTCGGTGGCTCGTGGGGTTCGACGCTGGCACTGGCCTATGCGCAGAAACACCCGCAGCGGGTGACCGAACTGGTGCTGCGCGGCATCTTCCTGCTGCGCCGCTGGGAGCTGGAATGGTTCTACCAGGAAGGTTGCAACCGCCTGTTCCCCGATGCATGGGAGCATTACTTGAAGGCAATCCCCGAAGTCGAACGCCATGACCTGATTTCCGCCTTCCATCGCCGCTTGACCAGCGACGATGAAGTCACGCGCCTGGATGCCGCGCGCGCATGGAGCGTGTGGGAAGGCGCGACGTCCTTCCTGCATGTTGATCAGGACTTCGTCACTGGTCACGAAGACGCGAAATTCGCGCTGGCCTTCGCCCGCATCGAAAACCATTACTTCGTCAACGGTGGCTTCTTCGAAGTCGAAGACCAGCTGCTGCGCGATGCGCACCGCATCGCCGACATCCCCGGCGTGATCGTGCATGGCCGCTACGACGTGGTCTGCCCGCTGCAGAATGCATGGGACCTGCACAAGCTGTGGCCGAAATCGAAGTTGGTCATCAACCCGGCCTCGGGCCATTCGGCCTTCGAGGTCGAGCACGTCGATGCGCTGGTCAGCGCGACGGATTCGTTTGCCTGATGCGTTTGACGCTTCCTCTCCCGCAGGGAAGAGGAAGCAGGCAGGTCACGCGCGCTTCGAACCATCCAGGTTGTGCTCGATCAACCACAACCCCGCCCACAGCTTGGCGTCCAGTTCGTAGCCTTCGCGCATCTTCTGCGTCAGCCACGCGGCCGCTTGCGTGCGCGGGATTTCGTGCACGGTGATGTCTTCGCCTTCGTCCGGCGCGCCACCGCCTTCGCCGACCTTGCGCAGGCCGCTGGCGAAGACGAAGGCGATCTTCTCGTTGCTCATGCCGGAAGACGTCGGCCCGATCAGCAATACTTCGGCGCGTTCGGCGGTCCAGCCGGTTTCTTCTTCCAGCTCGCGAATCGCTGATTCTTCGATGCTTTCGCCGCCATGCACGTCGCCAATCAGCCCGGCCGGCATTTCGATGGTCGGCGCTTGCAGCGGTACGCGGAATTGCTCGACGAACACCACTTTGTCTTCCGGCGTCACCGCGATGATGATCGCGGCCATGCCGCCGGGATGGGTGCGTTCGACGTATTCCCAGGTGCCGCGCACCTGCATGCGCAGGTATTTGCCTTCGTAAACGGTTTGCGGCGGAAGTTTCTTGGTGTTCATTGGCTGATTTCCTGGAGTCTGCGCCGGGTCATCGGCCCGAAGCGCAGCGCGTCGGACAGTGATTCCAGCATGCCGGCATCGGCGGCGGCACGGCGGAAATCCGGTTCGGCATCATCGATGGGGGCATCCAGCGCGATCGTGGTTAGCTGCCGCCACAGCCGCGCCTGTTCGCCCTGCGCCTTGAGCTTTGCCGCGACATTGGCCGCGCCGCGCACGCTCTTGAGGAAGGCGACCTCGTCGCTGCGCGACAGCAAGGTATCCAGATCGCCGAAGTGCGCCAGCAGCACGGCGGCGGTTTTCTGGCCGATGCCGCTGATGCCGGGAATGTTGTCGATGGCATCGCCGCACAACGCAAGATAATCGGCGATCTGCCGCGCCTCGACGCCGTGGCGCGCCTTCACCCCGGCCATGCCCCAGCGCTGGTTGCGGGCGTAATCCCATTGCTCGTCGTGTTCGTGCAGCAACTGCGACAGATCCTTGTCGGCGGAGACGATCACGCTGCGGAAACCCTTCGGTCGCATCGCGTGCACGGCGCTGCCGATCAGGTCGTCGGCCTCGTATTCGCCATGCGCCAGCACGTTCAAACCCAGCGCCGCGCACAGCGCCTTGCAGTGCTTGAACTGGCGCTTCAGTTCTTCCGGCGCGGGCTCGCGGTTGCCCTTGTAGGCGGGGTAGATGCGGTTGCGGAAGCACGAATCCAGCGCCTCGTCGAAGGCGATGGCGATGTGTTTCGGGCGTTCGCGTTCCAGCAGTTCCAGCAGGAAACGGGCGAAGCCATGCACGGCGTTGGTCGGCCAGCCTTCGGCATCGTGGAATTCATCCGGCATCGAATGCCAGGCGCGGAACACGTACAGGCTGGCATCGATCAAGTGCAGGGTGGGAAAGGCGGCGCTCATGCGGCGGGAGTCGGCGTCCAACTGCTCAGCAACGCCGCCACATCCGGCCGCTCGCGCTCGGGCATGGTCAGCTTCGGCGTGCCGATATGGATGAAGCCGGCGATGGTTTCGCCGTCCTGCAGGCCCAGCACGCGATGGATGTCGGGGTCGAACGCCGCCCAGCCGGTCAGCCATTGCGCGCCGAAACCCAGTGCCTGCGCCGCCTGCAACAGGGCGAAGCAGACGCTGCCGGCGCTGAGCAGCTGCTCTAGCTCCGGTACCTTCGGATGCGGCACGGGCCGCGCGACGACGGCGATGACCAATGGTGCGAAATCGAAGCGGGTGCGCTCCTTCTCCACGGCGGCGGCGGGCAATTGCGGGTCGCGCTGCAGGGCGCATTCGGCCAGTTTCCCGCCCAGCGCATGGCGGGCATCACCGGCGATGCGCAGGAAGCGGAACGGCACCAGTTTGCCGTGGTCGGGCACGCGCACGGCGGATTGCAGCATGCGCAGCAAGGTGGTGTCGTCGGGGCCGGGTTCGCCCAGTTGCCGGGATGGGACAGAGCGACGGGAATCCAGTGGAATGAGCGGGCTGGCGGAGGTCATCGGTGCGATCCGTGGTGGACGAAGGTCATGGTATAAATGTAGAGAAGGTCACGTTTCGCTGACGCGCTCCCGTATTGTGACAATCCGGTTGCAGGATAGCGCGGAGGGCGAATAACAGGCCATATCAGGTAACCGAGTCAGATGTCCGATTTGCAACCTTCCATCGCTGGCAACCGCTTGGTTTGTCTGGTTCGGGATGCGGTTTTTCCGTCGCTGGGAAGTGCGTTCGCAGACACGCTGGACGGCCTGCACACGCCCATGCTTGGCCATGTGAACAAGATGGAAGGCGACCGCGAGCCTTATCTGATCGGGCTGGCAGCGCTGCGTGAACATCGCGATGCCATCTTGAACGGATTCTGCGATTGCCTGCTCGAAGCGTGGCGAGCAGCCGAGGCGGGCGAATCCCTGTCGTCCCTGTTCGATGAAGCACTGCCCGAAGGGCGGTTGGACCTTCTGCATGACGAGGAACTGGACGTTCGCCTGGCTACCGAGCACTTGGCTGAAGTCATCGCTCGGGAATGGAAATCCGAATTGCTGCTGTTGAATGGTTACCTGACCTGGCTGGCGCCAGAGCTTCGCCTGGGTGTTGCCGCTGGCCCGTATTCACCGGCGCGTATTGCCTTGGCGGTCTATCGGGGATTCACAAAAATGGGCACTGGCGCGCGCGCGCTGGCGATCCGTTGCTGCGAACGTGAGTTCGTCGAACTTGTCGGCCCGATCTACGAGGGTGCGTATTCGCGCCTGCATGGGGAATTCGGCAGTCCGGACAGTCTGTCACCGCGTACGCGGCGCATCACCCGGATCCCGGTCGAAGGCGAGGAGGTACAGTCGGAGCCCGATTGGCTGACCCGTTTCTTCGTGTCGTGGGAAGATGGCGACGGGCATGCGTCGGCGGCATCCGGAGCCAAGAAGGAAGACGGCACCTTGCCGGCCGACCTGCACAGGTTGCTGGGAATTTCGCGAAAGACGCGGGAGCGGTTGAACCCGGGCCGGGCGCATGCGGCGGATGGGCAGGAGATGCTGTCGCAGCGCGAATTGATCGTCGCGCTGACGCTACTGCAGATCGCGCCGCAGGAGGTTCACAACGACATCCTGGATGCACCCGATGGACTGGCCGCCGGCCTGAAGCGACGGATTTTTGCGCAAGTCGGGCAACTGGGCGTGGCGCAGGAGTCGATCCGGTTGGCGGAGGCCGACGAGAACGTCGTTGACCTGATTGGTCTGCTGTTCCAGGAAATATTCAAGGAGAGTGTGCTGAGCCGTGCCCAGCGCCATGTCCTGGTGCAACTGCTGGCACCGATGACCAAGGTGGCGTTGCAGGACCGCAAACTGTTCCTGCAGGCCACGCATCCGGCACGGCGACTGCTGAATGCGCTGGTCGAGGCCAGCGACGGCAATGGCGGCGAAACGCCCGCACAGCAGGTTCTGCTGGGGGAAGTGGAGCGCACCGTGCAGCGATTGGCAGAGGATTACGACGAGAATCTGTCGACATTCCGTGTCATCCGTGCCGATTTCAGCCAGTTCCATGCGCAGTATCGTGCCGTGGTCGAGCAAGCCGAGCTCGCAACTGCCGAGCAGCAACGCACCGAGGAAGAGCGCAATCTTGCAATCTCGGATGCGCGAGCCAAGTTGGCGGCGCAATTGGCCGGGTACCAGATTCCCGCCCCGGTACAGCGGATGCTCGAGGCCGATTGGCCCCGCTATGCGGCCACGATGGAGGCGGCCGGCAAGCCGCAGGCGGCGGTAGTCATGCTTGGTGGCTTGTTGCAGGCGATACGTGGCATGCGCCCAGACATGGCATCCGACAACGAGCGGCAGACCTTGGCCGACTGGTTGCAGCCGATGTGGATGGCATTGGGCAGGAGTCGCAGCGAAGTCGCGGAGATGCGGCAGGGCCTGCTCGAGGCCTTGCGCAATCATGCCGATTCGCAAGCGGTGGCCGAGGACGTTGCGACGCCCCTGTCGCCAGAAGCGATTGCAGCCGAAACGGTGCCGGCGGATCTGCTGGAGGAAGAAGAGCTGCGCGAGGAACTGGGGCGGCAGGATCGCGTCACCGCTGGCTACCTCGAACGCCTGCCCACCGGCAGTTGGCTGGATTTCGTTGACAGGAACAACCGGGTGCAGGCTGGCAAGCTGACGTGGATCAGCCCGGTTTCCTCGCGCAGGATGTTCGTCAACCGGGACGGTGTGCGCATCTGCGTGGCATCGGTGCAGGAGCTGGTCGCCATGGCGCAACTGGATCGCCTGCGCCCGCACCGCGATGAAGACGTCTTCTACAGCGCCATGCAGGGCGTGATTGATCGACTGTCGGTGGGCGTGGGATAAACGAGGTTGGCACGCTTGCCGGGGGATCAGCGCGAACGCTTTCTCCCGTGGTTGCCTTTGGATGTGCACTGGAAGTGCCATGGGCATCGCGAATTTCGGGAATTCGTGATGGGTGGGGTATGGCGCAATGCTTGGATTCTTCGCTTGGGAATCGGACGGCGGGCCGGCAAAGCGGTAAATTGCCCACTGCGTCACGGCAATGTGAATGCGGGGCTATTTAACATTTACATCACGGAACAGGGGCCGTGTACCTAGGGCAGGCAAATCGTCTGCAGGGAAAGGATTGTCTGTACATGAACGGCGTCACCCCCGCGGCACCGAATGCATTGACGGCCCAAGGCGCGTCGCTGTTGCTGACGCGCGCGCGTGATTTGGCCTTGCCGGCACTGGCCAATGCTTTTGGTGGTGCGCTGGATCGTTTCGATGATGCCTTGTTCGATCGCGCCGAGCGCGCCGGTTCTGCACAGATGGCATTCATGGATGGCATGCGTGAACTGCGCCGCTGTCGCGCCGAATGCATCGGTGCTTTCCGCGCGCACCTGGACAAGGCTTGGCAGGCAATGCTGGCAAACGCACCGTTGTCAGTGGATCGCGTCCTCGTGCCGACGCGGGCCGGTGGGCTGAGTCTGGTGTCCGAAGAGGACCTGGAGTCGCGCTTGGCCATGCACAATCTGGCCAACGTGATCCTGCGCGACCACAAGCCGGTGTTGCAGCGCCTTGATCGTCGGTTGGGCCGGGTTGCCGGGGTCGAACTGGACAGCGAGCATGACCCGGTCGGGCCCGGCCATGTCGCGGCGGCAGTACGTGACGCATTCGCCGCCTGCGATCTCACGCTGGAAGTGCGGCTGGTGGTGCTGAAGCTATGCGAGCGCGAGCTGACGTTTGAGCTCGGCCGCATCTACGACGCGCTGGACCAGTTGCTGGCACCGGCCGGCCCGGAACCGGTTGCGCGCGTGCCTGCGCGCGGCACGATCCCGACCATGCACAGAACGACAGGTGCGGCGGAGGCATCCGACGTTGGGGAAAGCCTGCCTGCATGGGCTGCGCGCTTTCTCGATGGCATGCCTGGCCTGCGCGGTCACGTGCAGACCGACACGCATGCGCAGGGCGTCCCGGCCGACATGCGTGGCATCGACCTGGCCAGCGGAAGCATGTTGCTGAACGCGCTGCACAAGCTGATGCAGGAGTCACGCGATGGACATGTGCTCGCACCCACGCAACAAGTCGCTGGCCAGCATCTTTCGCAACAGGAAATGCTGTCAGTGTTATCGCTGCTGCAAAGTACGCCCAGCGCGGCCTTGCGCGCGGCCATTGGCGATGCCAACGAATCCCTGTCGCAGCGGCTGAAGCACGAAGTGCTGTCCAGTGCCACCCGCTTGGGCATGGATCCCTCGATTGCGCGACTGTCGCCGACCGACGAGGATGCGATCGACCTTGTCGGCATGCTGTTCGACGTGATGCTGGATGAACGCGACCTGGAAGGCCACTCGCGGGAATTGATCGGCCGCCTGGCGGTGCCCTTCGTCAAGGTGGCGATGCTGGACCGGCACATGTTCGTGCAGAAAGAACACCCGGCCCGACGCCTGCTCAATGTGCTGGCCGAGGCCTGCGAAGGCAATCACGGCGAAACCGCTGCCGAGCGCAACCTGATGACCAAGGTCGAGGAGATCATCGACCGGCTGGTTGCGGAGTTCAACGAGAACCTGGCGATCTTCCAAACCTTGGAAGAGGAATTCCGTGATTTCCTGGCCCAGCACAAGCGTCGCATCGAGATTGCCGAGCGCCGCGCCGCCGAGATCCAGCGTGGCCAGGAACGCCTGGAAGCGGCACGCACGCGGATGGAATCGGGACTGTCCTCACGCATCGACGAACGCGTACTGCCGCAGGCCATCGACGACTTCCTGCGCCAGCCGTGGGCACACCACGTCACCATGACCCTGCTGCGCGAAGATGAAGATGGCGCGCGCGAAGGCTTCGACCTGCTTGATGGCCTACTGGCTGAACTGGACGAAGCACAGCGGCAAGTGGTCGGCAAGCCGTGGCTGCAAGCGTGGCGGCCGGCATTGCAAAAAGTGTTTGCCAGCGTCGGCATGAATGCTGATGCGGCCTCCGCCGCGATCGACGCGCTGCACGACACCTTGCAGGCCGTCGCGCAATCGCGCCCGGATCTGGAAAAACCGCTGCCGGAACTGCCGCCGGTGGCCTTGCCGAAGGCGGTCGAAAGCGAGGCCTCGCCGGTACAGCTGGTCGGCGGCACCGACACGCTGGACGAATTCGACCCCACCGACGCCGATCATTTCCGCAGCCTGCCGGTTGGCACTTGGCTGGATTTCATCGACAAGGACAACAAGGTGCAGGCCGGCAAGCTGTCGTGGGTCAGCCCGATTTCCTCGCGCCTGCTGTTCGTCAACCGCCGCGGCGTGCGCTTCTGCGTGGCCTCGCCGGAGGAACTGGCGGTGATGGTGCGCCTGGGCCGGCTGCGCAAGCACGAGGAAGGCGACGCCTTCGACAGCGCCATGATGGGCGTGATCGACAAGCTGGGCGGCATGGTGGCCGAAGCCTGACCACCCTCTCCAGCGGCGTGCGTCTTATCGTTGCCGTTGTTACCTCTCATGCCCGCCGCCGCGCACTTTGCTAGCATCGCGCCATCCATTCAGCGGGCGAGGGGCAAATGGCAATCGGTATCCGTGTATTGAAGGAATCCGCTCCGGGCGAGCGGCGCGTTTCGGCCTCGCCGGAAACAGTGAAGAAACTCATCGCCGCCGGTGCCAGCGTGCAGGTGGAAAGCGGCGCGGGCGCGACGGCGGGTTTCGTCGATGACGCCTATGCGCAGGCTGGCGCGCAGATCGTCGATGCGTCCGCACGCGACGCCGCCGACTTGGTGCTGTGCGTGCAACCGCCGGATGCGGTGGTCATCGCCACGCTGAAACATGGCGCAAGCCTGGTCGGCATGCTGCACCCGCAGGCCGATGAAGCACGCGCCGAAGCGATCAAGTCGCGCGGCCTGCAGGCCTTCCCGCTGGAGCGTTTGCCGCGCACCACCCGCGCGCAGGCAATGGACGTGCTCAGCTCGCAGGCCGGCATGGCCGGCTACAAGGCGGTGCTGATCGCCGCGCAACTGGCCCCGCGCTTCTTCCCGATGCTGACCACCGCGGCAGGCACCATCCGCCCGTCGAAGGTGCTGATCGTCGGTGCCGGCGTCGCCGGCCTGCAGGCCATCGCCACCGGCAAGCGCCTGGGCGCGCAGATCGAAGGTTTCGACGTGCGCCCGGAAACGCGCGAACAGATCGAATCCCTCGGCGGCAAATTCCTGGACCTCGGCGTCAGCGCCGCCGGCGAAGGCGGCTACGCCCGCCAGCTGACCGACGAGGAACGCGCCCTGCAACAGCAACGCCTGGCCGACCATCTGAAAGGCATCGACGTGGTCGTCTGCACCGCTGCCGTGCCCGGCCGCCCCGCACCGAAGATCATCAGCCGCGCCATGGTCGAAGGCATGAAACCCGGCAGCGTGATCGTGGACCTAGCCGCCGAAACCGGCGGCAACTGCGAAGTCACCCAGCCCGGCGACACCATCGACCACAACGGCGTCACCGTCGCCGGCCCGCTGAACCTGGCCAGCATGGGCGCGGTCCACGCCAGCGAGATGTACGCCCGCAACGTGTTCAACTTCGTCTCGCTGTTCGTCAAGGACGGCGCGATCGCGTTTGATTGGGAAGATGAATTGCTGGTGAAGACAGTGTGGCCTGAGCGGGTGAATTCATAGTTGGGCACTACAGGAGAGATCATCGTGCGCCTGCAAAAAACAGTTCTTCTCATGGCTCTTTTGATGCCTGTAACGGGCTTCTGCGCAAAGTGGCAGGTTCCCAGCAATGTTGCTACTACCGCAGACGGGAAATACATGGAGTCTGTAGATTTCTCGTATCACACAGATCAGCCAGGAAATTTCTCAAAACTCAAAATGTGCATTGCCGAGAACATCACGAACGGCGCGGTTTCGCTCCAAGATTCGGCAGGCTCGTTCGTTGGCCCGGCTACAGGCACCTACTACAACAACGCCAAGAGCCAAACTGTTCAAGGTGGTGGCATCTTCAAGTACGTTGATGAGACAAACTCCGCCTTGATCGCCTCCGGTACAGCAGACGGCGGCTCCGCTGCATTTGGTCTCACGCGCGACATTGTCAAGTTTGACCTAAAAGTAGCAGTAGAAAGCAGCACGATCACTCTGAGATTCAACAACATCACACGCGCCCAGCAAAATACTGGCAGCGTCGCAAACAACGGATTCACTCCCGTGGGCATGTGGCGTGGTGCCGGCGCACAGAGAATATATGAATCACTTGATGCTATTGAAGACAAGATCAAGACATGCGTGCAGTGAGTGGCGCAGTAAGCTGGGATGAAGCGCAGCGTAATCCCAGCATTTCGGCATGGCATGGATGCTGGGATTCCACTTCGTTTCATCCCAGCCTACGTTGTGTTATCGGCGCAAGTGCCATGTTCTGAATGAGTTTCTCCATGCACTGCCAATCCCCCGCTGATCGCCGGCAATACGTGATGCAACTGCCGCCGGTGGCGGAGGCCGACCAGCGTGAGATCGAACGCTTCCTTGATGCGATCTGGGCCGAGAACGGCTTGTCGCAAGCCACGCTGGCCAGTTATCGACGCGATCTGGAAGGTTTCTCGCGCTGGCGCAGCCTGCGCGATGGTGCATTGACGCAAGCCGACCGCGAAACCCTGTTCCGTTACCTGGCTTGGCGCGCGGAGCAGGGCTATTCGCCGAAAAGCAGCGCACGCTTGCTGTCGGCGTTGCGTGCGTATTTTGGTTGGTGCGTGCGTCGCGGCACGCGCAGCGACGACCCAACCGCCTTGCTCGATCCGCCCAAGTTGCCGCGTTCGCTGCCCAAGGCCATGGGCGAAATGCAGGTGGACGCGCTGCTGGACGCGCCCGATACGACCACGCACGCCGGCTTGCGCGACCGCGCGATGCTGGAGCTGATGTACGCCGCCGGCCTGCGCGTCAGCGAACTGGTCGGCCTAGCGGCCACCGCCGTCAACCTGCGCCAGGGGGTTATGCGCGTCACCGGCAAGGGCAGCAAGGATCGGCTGGTGCCGCTGGGCGAGGAATCGCAGCACTGGCTGGAAAAATATCTGGCACAGGCACGCCCGCAGTTGGCTGGCAAGAGTGGTGCGCCGACACTGTTCGTCAATGCCGGCGGGCAGGCACCGAGCCGGCAGCAGTTCTGGGCCTTGGTGAAACGCTACGCCGCCGTCGCCGGCATCGACCCGGCCAAGGTCAGCCCGCACGGCCTGCGCCACAGCTTCGCCACGCATTTGCTGAACCACGGCGCGGACCTGCGTGCCTTGCAGATGTTGCTGGGGCACAGCTCGCTTTCGACCACGCAGATCTACACGCTGGTGGCGCGCGAGCAACTGAAGCAATTGCATGCGAAGCATCACCCGCGCGGGTGATGCTTCACTCGTTGTCAAATCCCCAGCCGCTCTCGCACCAACGCCGCAACGCGTGCAGTCTCGCGTAGCGGCTGCACGTCGAATGTGGCCATTGCCGCATCCAGCGCGCGGATGCGCCCGCGTGACAGCAGTGCATCAAGGAAATGACGCGGCCGGCCGTCGATGGCTTGCGGTTGCAGCACGAACACCGGCGCATGCGTGGCGCAGGCTTCGGAAATCATGTTGACCGAGTCCGGCGTGCAGACGATGCGGTCGGCCCAGGCCAGCAGGCCGGGGTAGGGGTTTTCGCCGTCGTGTTCGCCGCGCCAGATCAGGTTGGCATGGCGGCCGAAGCGTGCCGGCAAGGCGGCAGCGATGTTGGCCGGCGTGCGTCGTGACGTGGTGACCAGCAGGCTGCCGCCATCGCGGTTCATCACGGTTTCCAGCGCTGCGACCAAGGCATCAAACGCGGCGATGTCGAATCGCCAATGCGCGCTGTCGCCACCCAGCAGCAAGGCAGTGCGTGGCTGTGGCAGTTCGGCCAGCGATGCGAAGCGCGTGCGTGCGGCGGCCAGCCAGTTGTCATCGACCGGATTCAGGCTGCCAAGCAAGGTGATGACATTGCTGCCGCGCAGGCCGTCGTGTTCCGGCGCAATAACAAGGTCCCAATGCGATGCATCGATGCGCGGGTCGAGGATTTGCACTGCCTTCGCGCCGCGTTCGCGCAGCAGTCGCGTCGCCAGTGCGGCTTGCCGGCCGCAGCCGATGGCGATTTGCGGCGTTTGCATCTGCGCGAAGGCCTTTCCGAAGGTGTGTCGTGCGCCGGGCAGGCGGCGCGGCGACAGCCAACACCACGGCGCACGCGCCTGCAATCGCCAGTCGTGGGTGGCGCCCAGCGCCAACGCCGCCGCCAACGCGCGGGCTTGCCGCTGGTTGCCGGCATTGCCGTCGGTCAGCGTGCACGATCGCAGCGAATTCGGCGTTGGCGCGGGGGTTTGTTCCACGTGTGGCTACGATTTGTTCCGGGATGGGCGGCTGTTGCCGCACCCGCAACACTCTACACTGCGGCCCTTCCCGTCGCCTGCTTGCTGAAGGAACCGCCATGCCTGCCGCGCTAGATGCTGCCGCCCTCGACCAGTTGTTCAACACCGCCCGCACCTACAACCGCTTCGGTGGGCAAATCAGCGATGAAACCCTGCACCAGTTGTACGAACTGGTGAAGTGGGGGCCGACTGCGGTCAACGCCACGCCGGCGCGCTTCGTTTTCGTCAAATCGAAGGAAGCCAAGGAAAAGCTGGCCCCCGCGCTGTCCGAAGGCAACCGCGAGAAAACCCTGGCCGCGCCGGTGACGGTGATCGTCGGCTACGACCTGGATTTCAACCAGAAAATCAATTACCTGTTTCCGCACGTCGATGCGCGCGGCTGGTTCCCGGCCGAGCGCGAAGGCCGCGAGCAAGGCGCATTCCGCAACGGCACCCTGCAAGGCGCGTACCTGATCCTGGCGGCGCGCGCGCTGGGGCTGGACACCGGGCCGATGTCCGGCTTCGACAATGCCAAGGTCGATGAAGCCTTCTTTGCCGGCACCGCGATCAAATCCAACTTCCTGGTCAACCTGGGCGTGGGTGATGCGGCCAGCATTTTCCCGCGTTCGCCGCGATTACCGTTCGACGAGGCGGCGCGGATTGCGTGAAGGCATCCATCCGCGCTAACTGCTTCGTAACCTGCTCTCTGTCATAAGCTCCACACAACCACCACCCACCGAGGAAACCACCATGCGCAAGACTCTGCTCGCCGCCGCTCTGTTTGCCCTTGCCGGTTCGGCCTTCGCCGCGCCGGTCAAATACAAGCTGGATCCCACCCACACCGACGTGCTGGCCAGTTGGACCCACCTGGGCTTCTCGCATCCCAGCGCGCACTTCGGCAAGGTCGATGGCACCCTGGTCTATGACGCCGACAACGTGGCTGCCTCCAGCGTGGAAGTGACCTTGCCGCTGAGCGGGCTGTCCTCGTTCACCGAGAAATTCGATCAGCATCTGGCCAGCGCGGACCTGTTCGATGCCGCAAAGTTTCCCACCGCCACTTTCAAGAGCACCAAGGTCGAGGCCGCCGGCGACAACAAGCTGAAGGTCACCGGTGATCTGACCATCAAGGGCATCACCCAGCCGGTGGTGCTGGACGTGACCTTGAACAAGGCCGGCGAGCATCCGATGAAGAAGGTGCCGGCGATCGGCTTCGACGCCACCGCCACGCTCAAGCGCAGCGACTTCGGCCTGGGCTATGCGGTGCCGGCAGTCAGCGATGAGGTCAGCCTGCGCATCACCACCGAGGGCACCGCTGCGCCGTGATGCGCCTGCCAGCGGTGTGAAGAATCGACGCCGGCCCAAGTGCCGGCGTTTTCTTTGGGCGCTTCGCCCATTGGTGAGGCGGCTGATAAACTGCGCCGGTCGCCTTTTCCCGAATCCTGCCGCCATGAGCCAGACCGCCGCCGCGCCCGCCAATGCCGAGAAGCACTACACCGTGCATCGTGCCGACCTGCCGTTGAGCTGCCCGCTGCCGTCAATGGCCTTGTGGAACTCGCATCCGCGCGTGTATCTGCCGATCGAGAAGGAAGCCAGCGGCGAAGTCGATTGCCCGTATTGCGGCGCGCATTTCGTGCTGGCCGATTGACGGCAGGAGCCGATGCGCCGCCTGACCGTGGTGCAGCTGCTGCCGGCGCTGGAGTCCGGTGGGGTCGAGCGCTCCACCATCGAGATCGCCGCGGCGCTGGTGCGCGCCGGGCATCGCGCCGTGGTGGTTTCCGCCGGTGGCAGGTTGCTGGGGGCGCTTGAAAAGACAGGTGCGGAACATGTCGCGCTGGATATCGGCCGCAAGTCGCTGTTGACGTTGCGGCATGTGCCGGCGTTGCGGCGCTTGTTCGTGCAAACCCGCGCCGACATCGTGCACGCGCGTTCGCGCCTGCCTGCCTGGCTGGGCTGGTGGGCGGTGCGTGGCATGTCCAGCCCGCCGCATTTCGTCACCACCATGCACGGATTGAATTCACCGGGTCGTTACAGCCGCATCATGACGCGTGGCGAACGGGTGGTGTGTGTGTCGAATACGGTGCGCGATTACCTGCTGCAACACTATCCGCAGACCGGTCAGGCCAAGCTGAGGGTGATCCCGCGCGGCATCGACACCGCGCAGTTCCCGCGTGCGCCATGGCCCGATGCGGCGGCGCGCGCGCAGGTGGTGGCGAAATATCCGCCACTGGGCGGTGATGGCCCGCTGTTGCTGCTACCGGGGCGCGGCACGCGGCTGAAGGGCCATGTCGATGGTTTGCAACTGCTCGCCGGCCTGCGCCGCGCCGGCAGCGATGCACGGCTGTGGCTGCCGGGTGCGCGCGAGCGCGGGCGCGAGGACTACATTGCCGAGATGGAAAACGAGGCGGCCAGGTTGGGCATTGCTGATGCAGTTGCTTTCACCGCGCCGACTGCGCACATCGCCGATGCCTATGCCGCCAGTGACCTGGTGTTGCAGCTTTCGCGCAAGCCGGAGGCCTTCGGCCGCACCGTGATCGAGGCGTTGTCGGTGGGCCGGCCAGTACTGGGCTGGGCACATGGCGGGGTAGGCGAACTGCTGGCCGAATTGCAGCCATCCGGCGTGGTCGCACCATTCGATGATGCCGCGCTACTGCATGCCGCGCAGTCGCTGTTGACGCAACTGCCACCGCCTTTGGCTACCATGCCCTACACCTTGCGTGCAATGCAGGATGCCACGCTGGCCCTTTACAACGAACTTGCAGGACATGATGGTTTCCAACCCGACCACCGTTGAAACCCCCGCCTATGGTTGGCGCTGGGCACCAATCTGGGTACTGCTTTTCGTCGCGCTGTGGCCCGCGCCGGGCTATGCCGAAGGAGTGATGGTGCTGGGTGCGCTGGCCGCGATCATGCGGCTGCTGCTGGTGCGCTTCCGTGGCGGCACGCGGATGCTCAGCGGTACGGCGTGGGCGCTGACCAGCGTGTTGTTCTTCGCGTACTGGTTTCCGGAACTGGTATCTGCCTTCGATGCGGTCGATCACGGTCGTGCCATGAAGGAATCTCTGGTCGATCTGCGCTACCTGCCGTTCCTGTGGCTCGCCGCCGCCGCCGTGGCCAATGAACGTGGGCGGCGCATCACCTTTGGCGGGCTGGCGGTGATCGTCGCGGTGTGGACGCTCGATGCGCTGCTGCAGGCGGCATTCGGCACCAGTCCGTTGTTCTGGGGCATCGACCAATTGAAGCAGGTGATCAGCGGGCATGGCATGTGCCGCGTCGATCAGGTTGCCAGCGTCGATCGGCTTTCTGGCGTGCTCGGCCCGTGCAACCTCAAGTTGGGCATGGTGCTGGCCAGCCTGTCGCCATTCGCGCTGTTCGCCGCCGGCCGCCGTTTTGGTCGGGTCGGTTGGTTGATCATGGCGGTGGCAATTGGCTTGGTAGTGCTGCTGGCCGGTGCGCGCGCAGCGTGGCTGACCTATGCCCTGGTCTTGCTGTTTTCCGGCTGGCGGTTGCTGGGCTGGAAATGGCTGCTGGGCTTGTTCGTCACCGGCATGCTGGCCCTGTTGGTGCTGGATGCGGCCTCTCCGCAGTTCCACCAGCGCATCCAGCGCAGCGCCGCGGCGCTGGCCGACAGCGAGGACAATGTCGATGTTGCCCTGTCCGGGCGTGTGCGGATCTGGCGTGCGGCGGCGTGCATGGTGCGCGAGCATCCGGTCAACGGCATCGGCGCGCGCAACTTCCGCAATGCCTTTCCCGATTGCGACCCGGCACCGGCGGAACAGCCCGAATGGGGCCATGGCCCGGCGCACCACGCCCACCAGATCGTGCTGGAAGTGCTCAGCGAAACCGGCATCGTCGGCCTGTTGCTGTGGCTGGCCGGTGCGGCACTGGCGTGGCGCGCGTGGCGCTATGCCTCGGCGGCGGCAAAGGAGCGTGCGCGCCCGGCGATGCTGTCGCTGGCGGTGACGGTGTTCCCGTTCAACACCCACCTGGCGTTCTACGCGACCTTCTGGGGCGGGTTGGCCCTGCTGCTGGCGGCGCTGTACGCAGGCAGCCTGCTCGCGCGCGACGATGACTGAACGCCGCGCGCGGCGCTGCTGGTTCGTTGGCCCGGCCAACCTGCTGGCCGCCGGCATCGCGCGATTGCCGCAGCGCGTGCTGTTGGCGCTGGGTGGCGTGCTGGCGTGGCTGCTGTGGCCGCTGCTGGGCAAGCGCCGGCGCATTGCCCGGGTCAACATCGACCTGTGTTTCCCGCAACTGGGCGAGGCCAAACGCAATCGCCTGCTGAAGGACAACCTGCGCAACACTGTCACCGGCGCGCTGGAACTGATCCGCGCCTGGTATGCGCCAGCACAGGCCTTGCGCGGGTTGGCCGATATCGAAGGCCTGCAGCACCTGCATGCCGCACGTGCCGCGGGCAAGGGCGTGCTGCTGTTCGGCGGACATTTCCCGCATGCGGAATTGTGCGCACGTCTGCTGGGCGAAGCCTTGGGCGAGCGCATCCATGTGCTGGTCCGCCACAACAACAACGCCTGCATAGAAGCCTTGATGGACAGCGCGCGCCGTCGCGTGTTCGCCGGCACCATCGGCAAGAAGGACATGCGCGGCCTGCTGCGCACGCTGTCGCACGGCGGCATCGTTGCCTATTCGGCCGACCAGAACTTCAACTACCAGAACGCCTTCGTGCCGTTCTTCGGCGTACCCGCAGCCACGCTGACTGCAACGCCGGACCTGGCCAGGCGCGGCAATGCGGTGGTGCTGCCGTTCTGGTTCCACCGCGACGCCACGGGCCGCTACCAGCTGCGGGTGGAGCCGACCTGGCCAGGCTGGCCCGGCGGCGACCCGGCTGCCGATGCGGCGCGCTACATGACCGAACTGGAAAACGTGGTGCGCGAACACCCCGCGCAATACCTGTGGGTGCATCGCCGTTTCAAGACCCGCCCGCCGGGCGAGGCCAGCGTTTATCGGTAAAGATCACCCTGCTGCGTGTCGCCGGGCTGGCGCTTGTAGCGGCGATGCAGCCACAGGTATTGCGAAGGCGCTTGCCGCGCCATGGCTTCGATCGCCGCCATCACCTGTGCGGTATCGGCGGTGGCATCGCTGGAGGGGAAATCGGCGAACGCCGGCGACAGCTTCAAATCGTAGCCGCCATCATCGCGGCGCACGTGCGAGAACGCGATCACCGCCGCGCCGGACAGGCGTGCAAGTTGGTGCGTTGAGGTCAGGCTGTGCGCGGGCCGGCCGAAGAACGGCACGAACACGCTGTCGCCACGGCGCGTGTCCTGGTCCGGCGCGAACCACAGCAGCCCGCCTTGCTTGAGATGCTTCAAGGCCGGGCGCAATTCATCGCGGGTGAACATCGCTTGCGCATAGCGCAGGCGGCCGTGCTTGACCGCCCATTCCATCGCGCCGGTCGCATGCGGGCGGTACATGCCAGCCAGCGGCGCGTGGTCGCACATCAATCGCGCGGCGATTTCCAGCGTGGTGAAGTGCCCGGAAATCACGATCACTCCGCGCCCGCCTTCGCGCGCGGCGGCCAGGTGTTCCAGGCCTTCGACGCGCAGATTGCGGCGTTGTGGTTCGACGCTGCCCCACCACGCACGCGCGAACTCGAACAGGCCGATGCCCAGTTCCTCGAAATTGAGCCGCAGCAGCGCCGCGCGCGCCTTGGCGTCCAGCGCCGGGTAGCACAGTTCCAGGTTGCGTTGCGCGACCTTGCAGCGCGAGCGCAATGCCACCCGCAGCAGCGGGCCGAGCAGCGCACTGCCGAGCCAGCGTTGCAAGCCCCACGGCAGCCGCGCCGCCAGCGCGGCTAGGCCGACGCCCAGCCAGGTCGGCCATTCACGCGGACCCAGTGGCGGTGGTTCGCGGCCGGTCGGCTTGTCGGTTGCGGCGGTCATTGGCGCATTGTAGCGGGCCGGGCAGGTATCCTTTGACGGATGCGAAAGGACGTGACCGAACTGCTCCTGCGCGGCCTGTATTCGGCCGCCTTGTACCTGTTGACCCCGGTCACCGTGTACCACCTGATCTGGCGCGGCCTGCGCGTCGGCGAATACCTGCAGCGATGGGACCAGCGCTACGCCTTGTATCCCGGCGCGGCGCAGCCAGTGGACATCTGGCTGCACGCGGTATCGGTGGGCGAAGTGAACGCCGCCGTGCCGGTGGTCAATGCCTTGCGCCAGCAACGCCCGGACCTGCGCTGGCTGATCACCACGATCACCCCGACCGGTTCGGAGCGCGTGCGCACATTGTGGGGCGACAGCGTGCAGCATGTGTACGTGCCCTACGACATGCCCGGCGCGGTGTCGCGCTTCCTGCGGCACTTCCGTCCCCGGCAGGCATTGGTGATGGAAACCGAACTGTGGCCGAACCTGTTGTTCGGTTGCCGCGACCACGGCATTCCTGCCTATATCCTCAATGCACGATTGTCGGCGCGATCCCTGCGTGGCTACCGCGCGTTCACGCCCCTCGTTGCGCGGGTGTTGCGCACGCTGCGCCGCATCGGCGCGCAATCGCCGGCCGACGGCAAGCGCTTCGTCGCGTTGGGCGCACCGCGCGAAAAAGTGATTGATACAGGCAACCTGAAATTCGACATCGCCGCACCGGCCGGGCTGGAGGCTTTCGCCGCCGACTTCCATGCGCACACGTCGCGGCCGGCATGGATCGCCGCCAGCACCCACGAGGACGAGGAAGCGGCCGTGCTGGCCATCCACGCCCGCCTGCGCAAGCGCTGGCCGGATTTGCTGTTGCTGTGGGCGCCGCGCCACCCGGAGCGCTTCTCGCGCGTGGCCGAACAGGCGCGCGCGGCAGGCCTGCGCGTGGCCACGCGCAAGCAGGACCGATGGCCGCGCACGGACAGCGACGTGTTCGTGATCGACACGCTGGGTGAATTGATGGCGTTCTACGCCTGCGCCGATGTCGCCTTTGTCGGCGGCAGCCTGCAGGCCATCGGCGGCCACAACCTGCTGGAGCCGGCTGCCGTTGGCACGCCGATGGTCACCGGCCCGCACCTGCACAACTTCGTTGAAATCTCCAAGCTGTTGCGGGAAGCCGGTGCGCTGGAAATCGGCAAGGATGCCAATGCGGTCGGTGCACATGTCGAAGCCTTGTTCGACGATGCTGCGAAACGCAAAGCCATGGCCGCCGCCGGCCGCGAACTGGTCGAACGCGGGCGCGGTGCATTGGCGAAGACATTGGAGATGATCGCGGCGGATTTGCCTCGGAAGCAGTAAGTCGCACCTGCGGCGCTGTCAGCAGGAGCAAAAGCCTCATTTGCTCGTCATTCCCGCGAAAGCGGGAATCCAGCGACTTGCAGCTCATGGAAGCAAAGGCACTGGATTCCCGCTTTCGCGGGAATGACGAACAAAAGCTGCTTCACTGACTTTTTGCAGGCGGCGCAGCCGCCGACTCACAGCCCGCGCAGCGAGCGACTGACCACTCTCTCAATGCATCCGTGCGGGTCGCGCACTCAACTCGATCAGTCGCTCGCGCATGGCGTCGGCATCGGCTGCTTGCGGGGCGACGCGCAGGTAGTTGGAAAGATCCTCGCGTGCACCGCGGTCGTAGTCGATCTGCTGGTAGGCCAGGCCGCGGTCGCGCAGGGCTTCCGGTTGGTCAGGCGTCAGTTTCAGCACGCGATCAGCGCTGCGCGCGGCGCGATCCCACTGGTCGCGTTCGGCATACACGCCGTACAAGTTGCGGAGTATCCGGATCAGGATGGCGCGGTGGCTGGCCGGGTCGAGGATCTGCAACAGCGCGTTGTCGTCGGGCACATCGCCGCCGAGGTGCGGCTTGGCGCGTTCGCGCAGTTCGTCCGCGCCCAGCGGGCGGCCGCCGTTGAACGGATCCATCACCAGGATGCCGTCATCCACGTGCAGGCGCACCAGGAAATGACCGGGGAAGGAAACCCCGTCCAGCGGTACGCCCAGCCGACGCGCGACTTCCATCTGCACCATCGCCAGCGAGATCGGATTGCCCAATCGGCGCTCGAAAACTTCGTTCAGATAGCTGTTGCGCGGGTCGTAGTAGTCGTCGTGGTCGCCGCCGTAGCCGAGTTCGTCGAACAAATGGCGATTGATCGCGGCCATCTTCAACGGCCCGGATTCGATGGCATCGACTTCGGCGCGCAAATGTTCCGCGTGGGTCTGCGCCAGTGCGTCGTATTGGCGGGCATCCAGGTCCGGGTATTCATCACGCGCGATCAACAGCGCGGTGCCGAGCAGGGGCACGGACTCGTCGGCCATGCTGGCCAAGGCGTTCCAATCCGGCAATGTCAGTCGTTCCCCCATGTCGGAACTGTGCGGGCATTCGCCGCGACAATCAACCCTGCCGCCGGTTTTCTCCGGTAAATGTTCAGTTGGCCGGCGCAGGTGCGGCGATGCCCTTGCCGAAGTTCAGCAGCACGCCGTTTTCCAGCTTCAGCCGTGCGGCTTCTCCGGCGTTGAGTTCCAGCACGTAGCGTGCCGGGGCCTTGCTGGGGTAGGACGGGCAGCCGTTGCCGGCCGAACACGGCGGCACGTCGCGCTGTTGCGACACCAGCTTGCGGTCCTTGTCGAAGTACAGGATGTCCAGCGGGATGCGCGTGTTCTTCATCCAGTAGGCCTGCGGTTCTTCGCGGTCGTGGATGAACAGCATGCCGTGGTCGGCGTCCATGCGGTCGCGGAACATCAGTCCGCGTGCGCGCTCGGCATCGTCGTCGGCGATTTCGACCTGGAAGCGTTCGCCGCCGATTTCCACCCAAGGCTTGCCGGCGTTGGCACAGGCGCTGAGCGAGAGCATCGAAAGCAGGATGAGCGGGCGGAGCAGGGACATGGCGGGTTCCGGTAGACGTATCGAGGCTAGTTTATCGGGTTCTGCTTCCATCCACGGGAGGCGGAAGTTCCAGGCGTCGAGGTGCGCAGGCTTTGGAAATACGCGCAGTCCCCGGCGGGGATGCTGCTCGGCTCCGGCAGGCTCCTGCCTTCAGTCGCCGCCGCAGGCCATCCATGGACTGCTTTCCGCATCTCCACCGGGGGCTGCGCATCGGCGCGCCATTACGGTTGCCTGCGGCCGTAGCGGTCAAAACAATGGCCGCGTCCCGCCGTCCGCTTCGGGCTTGCGCTTGCCGCGTGCACCCCAGCCGCCGGCACCGGCCTTGAACGGCTCCGCGCCTTGCGGCTTCGACTTGCGCGGCTGCGCTTCGCGGTGCGCGTTCTCGGCCATCTTCCGGGTCTGGCGTTCGCGCAGCAGCCACAGTTCATCCAGTACGGCTTCCTTTTGCCGGGTACTTTCCGGTTGCGCGCCGCGCTTGCGGGTAACGACATCCTGTTCGCTGCCGGTTTCCGGCACGTGCTGGAACGGGATCCGCATCGGTGCCGCATCCAGCGACACCGCGCGCTGCATCGCGCCGAAATACACCGAGTTGTTGCCGTACTTGCGGTTGATCGCATCGACCACGAGGCTCATGTCGCGGGCGCGGCGGTCGTGTTCCATCAGCTCGCCGGTGACGCTGCCGGCCTGCTGCAGGCCGGTCAGGGTGACCGCGACCGACAACGGCGGGTTGCGTTTCGGGTTCCAGCGACGGCTTGCGATGTGTTTCTGCAATTGCGCCAGTTGCTCGCCGAGCAGGTGCAGCAGGGTGGGCGTGTCGTCGAGGGCGGCGAATTGCAGGTCGCGTTCGAAACGGTTTTCCAGACCGACAAAGCGCATGCGGATGGCCATGCCGCCGGCCAGGAAGCCGTCCTTGCGCAGGCGCATCGCCGCCTTCGCCAGCAGCTTGAACAGCACCGAACGCGCACCATCGAAGTTGCGCAATTCCGGCCCCAATACGTGCGAATGGCCCAGCGAGCCGCGCTGGCTCTTGCGCGGCGGCAGTTCGTGGCCGCGCAACTGCATCCAGAAGCGTTCGCCTTCCACGCTGCCCCAGGCGGCGCGCAGATGTTCGCGGCTGGCCGCGCACAGTTGCTCGGCGCTGTGGATGCCGGCGTGGTGCAGGCGGTATTCCATCGACGGGCCGATGCCGCAGAAATCGCGCAGTTCCAGTGCGTGCAGGCGTTGCGGCAGGTCGGCCTGTTCCAGCACCACCAGGCCGTCGGGTTTCTGCATGTCCGAAGCGGTCTTGGCGAGGAATTGGTTCGGCGCGATGCCGATCGAGCAAGTGATCCATTCGAATTCATCGGCGATGCGGCGCTTGATTCGCTGCGCGATTTCGACCGCGTTGTCGCGCTGGCGCTCGCGGCCGATCAACCAGCACGGCACTTCGTCGATGGAAGCGGGCTTGTCGTGCGGAATGCAATCGGCGATGGCATCCATCAGCCGATGATGCACCTCGACGTAGCGCGCCGGCCGCGCTTCGACCAGTTCGATGCCCGGATATTTTTCCAGCGCTTCGCGCACCAGCGTGCCGGTTCCGATGCCGTGTCGCTTGGCTTCGATGCTGGCGGCGATACAGCAACCGGTTGGCGTCAGCACCGGCACCACGCCGACCGGCTTGCCGCGCAGGTGCGCAGCATCCTCCTGCTCGACCGAGGCGAAGAACGAATTGAAATCAACGAACAGGCAACGCAAGCTCACGACACGCTACCAACAACCCTTGGGGCAGCAGTATCGCGCCGTGGCGTCTCACCGGCGGAGATACCTCCGCCGGCAGGGAAATCAGAACACCTGCGGTGGCTCGCCGCCGACGATCACCACGTCGGCGGGACGGCGGGCGAACAGGCCCACGCTGACCACGCCGGGGATCTGGTTCAGTTCGCGCTCCAGCCCGACCGGATCGACGATGGACAGGTTGTGCACGTCCAGCACCACGTTGCCGTTGTCGGTGACCACGCCGTCGCGCCATACCGGCTGGCCGCCGGTCTTCGCCACGATGGCGCGGGCAACCAGCGAGCGCGCCATCGGGATCACCTCGACCGGCAGCGGGAACTTGCCCAGCACCGGCACCTGCTTGCTCGGGTCGATGATGCAGACGAATTTCTCGCAGGCTTCGGCGATGATCTTCTCGCGGGTCAGCGCCGCGCCGCCGCCCTTGATCAGGCGCTTGTGCGGGTCGCACTCGTCGGCACCATCGACGTACAACGACAACGGGCCGGTGTTGTTGAGATCCAGCACCTCGATGCCCAGCGCCTGCAGCCGCGCGGTGCTTTGTTCGGAACTGGACACCGCACCGGCGATGCGGTGCTTGATCCTGCCCAGCGCGTCGATGAAGAAGGCGACGGTGGAGCCGGTGCCGACGCCGACGATCATGCCGTCTTCGACGTATTCGATGGCCTTTTCGCCGGCCAGGCGCTTGGATTCGGACATGGGACAGGGCAGGGAATGGGGAGTAGGGAATGGAGAATGGGGAGAAGCGTAGTCGTTTTTGCTCGTCATTCCCGCGCAGGCGGGAATCGCTCCTTGCTTTCAAGCAACAACAAGAGCGATTCCCGCCTGCGCGGGAATGACGAGCAAAAAGCTATTCCAGGGATAACAACAACTTCCACTGCGCCGCCGTTACCGGCAGCACCGACAGACGGTTGCCGCGCTGGATCAGGGCGAAGCCATCGCCGAGTGCTTCGGCGTGGGTCTTGATTTCATCCAGTGCGATGGTGCGTTTGAGCTTTTTCACGAATTTCACGTCAACCAAGTCCCAGCGTGGTTGCTCGCGGCTGCTCTTGGCGTCGAAGTAATCGGATTTGGGGTCGAACTGGGTCGGATCCGGATAGGCTTCGCTGGTGATTTCGGCCACGCCGACAATGCCGGGCACGGCGGTGTTGGAGTGGTAGAACAGCACGCCGTCGCCGGGTTGCATCGCGCGCATGAAATTGCGCGCCTGGTAGTTGCGCACGCCGTTCCACGGCTCGACGCCGACTTTTTGCAGGGCGTCGATCGAGAAGGCGTCCGGTTCGGACTTCATCAGCCAGTAGTGCTTGCGACGGCTCACGCGGTGGCTCCGGGGTAGGTGTTTTGTTCCGTACAAATCAAATCCATGCGCACGTCCCATTCTTCGGCGGCCAGTGCATCGACGCGCTGCATCTCGAAGCCGACGCCGACCAGGTGCGGCGGTACGGGCGAGAGTTTGCGGAAAGCAAACGTGCGGTCATACCAGCCGCCACCCATGCCGAGGCGATGGCCGCGGGCGTCGAAGCCGACCAGCGGCATCAACACCAGTGACAAGGCTTGCGGATCCAGTGCGCTGGAGGGGGACACATCGGGTTCGGGAATGCCGTAGCGGTTGCTGACGAGGGCGTCGCCGGGTCGCCACGGGGCGAAGCGCAGTTCCTCGCCGTGCAGCACCGGCAGGCACCAGACCAGGCCTGGCGGCAGCTTCAGCTGGAAGACGTGCAGGGCGATTTCGCCATCGTTGGCCCAGTAGCCGGCGACGTAGCCGCGTTCGGGCAGGCAGGGCAGCGCCAGCAGCTGCGTGGCCAGGGCATCGGCGGCGGCAATGCGCGCGGGTGCGGGGATCGCGCGGCGATGCTGGCGCAATTCGCGACGCAATGCGGCGCGGTCATCGCCGGTGGAGGCAGGCAGGGAAGACATGCGCGGATTCTACGGCATCGCGCTTTTGCATCCTCGGAAAAGCAAAGGCACCGCGTGCTTGTCGAAAGCCGGGTGCCTTTGCGGAATCAATGCATCCTCCACCATGCCGATGCCCGCGAAACGACCTTGAACCCGGGGTTCAAGTGGGACGATTCTGGAGCCATCGGGCTTCCCGCTGCGTGGCGGACTTGCGCTCCCGGCTACCGTCACCGCCCCGTGGTCGTCATTAAGGGACAAGGTGAATGTTGCGCGTGCTGTCGAGCACGGCAGAGGATGTATGGGGAGTATAGCGAGGCGAGGGCGGATGCAAAAGCCGTTCGTCGGCTCAACTTTCCAGCGCGCGATCCAGCCGATGATTCATGTCTTCCAGCACGCGCGCCAATTCGCGCTCGCGTGTACCGGATTGGTCGCGCAACTGCTGCAGTTCATGTGCCAGGTTGAGTGCGGCCAGTACGGCAACACGGTCGATGGCGGCCATCTTGTTGCCGCCGCGGACTTCGCGCATCTTGCCGTCGAGCAGTTTGGCGGCCGCCAGCAGGCTGCCGCGTTCGCCCGGCTCCACGCCGATGGTGTATTCGCGATCCAGGATATGGACGTTGACCGCTTCGCTGTTGCTCATGTGTGCTGCTCCAGCGATTTCAGCCGGCTGATCATCGCCTCGACCCGCGAGCGGGCTTGTTCGTTCTTGGCCAGCAGTTGCAGGCGCTCGCCGGTCAGTTGTTCCTGCTGGCCACGCAGGCTGCGGTTTTCGTCGGATAGCCGCTGGCAACGGTCGGCCAGCTCCTGGACCCGCGAGGTGAGGGCGCGCAACTGTTCCAGCAGGGCGTCATGATCCATGCGCGTCACCTTAGGGGCGGGGCCGTGCGGCGGTCAAGAGCGGGCGGCGGATGGGGCTGCCGGGATGGCTGATTTCGGGTAGTAGTTGCGGATGAAGTCCAGGCACTGGTCCGCCGGCAGTGCATGGCAGATATGGTGGCCCTGGATTTCGTCGCAAAGCTGCCGGCTCAGGAAATCCAGTTGCTCGGCGGTTTCCACGCCTTCGGCGACCACGGTCTTGGACAATGAATGGCCCATCGCGATGATGGTGCTGGTGATGGCGTCGTCGTCATTGTCGCGTGTCAGGTCGTCGATGAATTCGCGATCGATCTTCAGGGTGGTGATCGGCAGTCGCTTCAGGTAGGCCAGTGACGAATAGCCGGTACCGAAATCGTCAATTGCCAGCGACACGCCCAGGTTGCGACAGGCGCGCAGGGCGCCGGCGTTTTGTTCCGACTGGGACATGATGACGCTCTCGGTGAGCTCAAGTTCGAGGAAGCGCGCATCCAGGCCCGTTTCGGCCAGTACCTGCGCGACCACATCGGGCAGGTCGCCGCGCTGCAGTTGCAGCGCCGACACGTTGACCGACACGCACATCTGATCGAGGCCGGCATCGTGCCAGCGGCGCAGCGCGTGGCAGGCCTGGCGCAGCGCCCAGACGCCGAAATCCAGGATCAGCCCGGATTCCTCCGCCAGTGGAATGAACAGCGATGGTGGGACTTCGCCGAATTCATGGCTGTTCCAGCGCATCAGCGCCTCGACGCCGACAATCCGCTGCTGCCGCAGCGACAGGCGTGGCTGATAGACCAGGCTCAGTTCGCCACGCTCCAACGCACGACGCAGGCCGCTGGCAAGGATGGCGCGGTGACGGGTCTTTTCATCCATTGCTTCGGAATACATTTGCCAGGTGTGCCGGCCGGAGGCCTTGGCCTGGTACATCGCGGTGTCGGCGTGCTTGAGCAGGTCGGTCGGCACTTGGGCATGGTTCGGGTACAGGCTGATGCCAATCGATGGCGAGACGGTCAAGTCCAGGCGTTCACCAAAGGCCAGTGGGGTACTGAATGCCTCGATGATCTGCTGTGCCACCTGTTCGGCCTCTTGTGCGCTGCGTATGTCTTCCAGCACTACGGTGAACTCGTCACCACCCAAGCGTGCCACGGTGTGCTGCACGCCGACAGTCTGTTGCACGCGCGCGGCGGCAGCGCGCAGGATGCGGTCGCCGGTGGCATGGCCCAGCGAGTCGTTGATGTCCTTGAACCGGTCCAGGTCGATGAACAACACGGCGATGTAGTTGTTCATGCGGCGGGCACGCACGATCGCGCGTGACAGCCGCTCGGACAGCAGCGAGCGGTTCGGCAGGCTGGTCAGGGTGTCGTAGTTGGCCAGGTAGCGCAGCTCCTGTTCCACGCGCTTCTGCTCAGTGATGTCGTTGAAAACCACGACGAACATCTGGCGCTGACCGCTGACGTCAGGCACCACGTTGGCTTCGACCTGGCACAACAGTTCCTCGCCGTCCTTGCGCAATATCCATGGCACGCCGGTCCAGCGGCCTTCGCGCTTCAGTTCGTCCTTGATCCGTTGGAAGAATGCGTTGTCGTGCTGGGGGCTGTTCAGCAAGAAGATCGGCTTGCCGATGAGTTCTTCGCTGGTGTAGCCGGTGATGCGGCACATCGATGGGTTGACCGCGATGAAGTGGCGATCCCAGTCCAGCACTGCGACCGCTTCGCTCATGCTGCGCATGACTTCGCTGGCGATGCGATGCTGGTGTTCGGTATTGCGGACGGTGCTGATGTCGCGGGCACCGCCGGCGATTCGCAGCACGCGGCCATCGGCACCATGCGCAGCGGCGCGTCCGCGTATTCGCACCCAGGTCCAGGCGCCGTTGCCGGACAGGTCCACGCGAATTTCAGTCATGAACAATGGAGTCACGCCGCGCACGTGATCGCGCAGCGCCTGCGTAAGCGGATCCAGGTCCTGCGGATGGATGGGTGGCAGGCTGCCTTCGCGGACGTGCAGGGCAAGCCCGTTGGTCGCATCATCGTCCTCATCCGGGCGCCAGTAAAGCAGATGGCGGCTGCCTAGGTCGTATTCCCAGTACAGCTCGCCGGAAGCCCACAATGCCAAGGCCAGACGGTCGTCGCTGATGCGGGGGGCGATGGGCCGCACCGCTTGCTGCAGGGGCTGCCGCGAACGATTGGCCATGACGAATGCGCCGGCCAGTACCGCCAGCGCCAGCAGCATCCACGGCCAATGTGCTGGCAGTGTGCCGACTGCAACCCAGGCGACGGTGGCGGGAGCATCCATCAAATACCCATGCGTGGGGGAGCGATGACGATTGTGCAGTGTAGGCGTGCCGGTATGCGCTCAACAAGCGGCCGTAGCAGGCGGAATTGCTACACTTCGCTCCTCTGGCCGCCTTGGCCGATTCGCTGCGCAGATTGCGTTCATGACCGAATTGCCTTCACTGGATGATGTTTCCCGTTTGCTGCGGCGACTGGCGTTGGGCATCGACGCCAGCGAACTGCACGGTGCCTTGTGCGGCTGGCTGGCCGGTGGTGGCAACGAAGCCGGCAATTGGCTGGCGCAGGTACTGGCCGATCCGGCCGCGCCCGCGCCGGAACCGGGTAGTACCCTGGACGAGCTGCGCACGGCCACGGCGGCCCAGTTCGAGGATCGCAGTTTCGGTTTCGAACTGTTGCTGCCAAATGCTTCCGCGCCGTTGGCCGAGCGCGCCGGCGCGTTGTTTGAATGGTGTCGCGGCTTCCTTGGCGGCTTCGGCTTGGCCGCCGGCGCGCAGCCGCGCCTGTCCGAGGAGAGCGAGGAAGCCCTGCAGGACCTGGCGCGATTGGCGCAGGCCGTGCCCGAGGACGGTGACGACGAACAGGAAGACGAGGATGCGCTGGCCGAGATCGAGGAATTCGTCCGTGTCGCCGCCTTGCTGCTGCACGGCGACGTGGTGATGGCGGCGCGGCATCGGCAGAAGTTGAATTGAAACCGTGATTGGTGATTGGCGATTCGCAAAAGCGAAAAATCTCCCGCCTTTCATCGAATCACGAATCACCGATCACGTCACATGAAACAAACCACCGGCCTCACCGCCACCGAATTCGCCAAGCGCCGCAAGCAGCTGATGCGCATGGCCGGCGATGACGCCATCTTGGTATTGCCGGCCGCGCCGCTGCGGGTGCGCAGTCACGACACGCATTACCCGTACCGGCAGGATTCGGACTTCTGGTACCTGTGCGGCTTTCCCGAGCCCGAGGCGGTGCTGGTGCTGGTGCCGGGGCGCAAGCATGGCGAGGCACTGCTGTTCTGCCGTGAGCGCGATGTCGAGCGCGAAGCCTGGGACGGGCCGCGCTTTGGCCAGGAAGGCGCAGTCGATGGCTTCGGCATGGACGATGCGTATCCGATTGCTGATCTGGACGAGATCCTGCCAGGCCTGCTGGAAGGCCGCTCGCGCGTGTATTACCACTTCGGCCGTGATGCCGATTTCGACCTCAAGCTGATCGGCTGGGTCAACCGCGTGCGTGCGCAGGTGCGGCACGGCGCACAGCCGCCGCATGAATTCCTGGAGCTGGGTCATCTGCTGCACGAGATGCGCCTGTTCAAGTCGAAGGACGAAATCAAGCTGATGCAGCAGGCTGCCGACATCAGCGTGCAGGCGCATGAAGCGGCGATGCGTGCAGCGCGGCCAGGCATGCATGAATACGAATTGCAGGCCGAAATCGAGCGCGTGTTCCGCGCCAGCGACGCTTGGCCGGCTTATGCCAGTATCGTCGGTGCTGGCGGCAACGGCTGCGTGTTGCACTACATCGCCAACAACGCGCGCACGCGCGCCGGCGATCTGGTGCTGATCGATGCTGGCGCGGAATATCGAGGCTATGCCAGCGACATTACCCGCACATTTCCAGTCAATGGCAGGTTCACGAAAGAGCAACGCGCGCTGCACGACTTGGTCGGTGTGGCGCAGCAGGCGGCACTGGCGCAGGCCCGGCCCGGCGTGGTTTACGAAGCCGGCCACATGGCCGCCATTGAAACCTTGACCGACGGCCTGCTGCGGCTGGGCCTGCTGAATGGCAAGCCGGAAAAGCTCATCGCCAACGGCGATTACAAGCGCTTCTGTCCGCACAAGAGCGGCCACTGGCTGGGCCTGGACGTACACGACGTGGGCGACTACCGCATCGACGGACAATCGCGGCTGCTGGAACCGGGCATGGCCTTCACCATCGAGCCGGGCCTGTACGTGCGTCCGGACGAGGCCACGGTGGAAGCGAAATGGCGCGGCATCGGCATCCGTACCGAGGATGACGTGCTGATCACTTCAGCGGGTCATCGCGTGTTGACCGAAAAGCTGGTGCGCAGCGCCGACGAGATCGAGGCTTTCATGGCGTAGTTTTTTTGCTCGTCATTCCGGCGAAAGCCGGGATCCAGCCGTTGCCTTTGCTTTCGCGGGAGAAAAGCCGGATCCCGGCTTTCGCCGGAATGACAAGCAAAAAAGCAGTTGCTCCCACCAATTGCTGTTGAAGCAGAATCGTGGCTTCAGTTTTTTGCCGCAAACACCGGCCGGGTCAGATTCTCCGGCTCGCCCTCGGTACACAGCACGTCATCCTCGATGCGGATGCCGCCATACGGGCGGAAGGCATCCACGCGATCCCAGTCGATTTGGTCGCCCAGGCCCTTGGCTTTCGCATCTTCCAGCAGCATGTCGATGAAATAGATGCCCGGCTCGATGGTCACCACCATGCCTGGCTCCAGCACGCGGGTCATGCGCAGGTAGGGATGGCCTTGCGGGCGTTCGATGCGGTCACCGCGGTCGCTGGCGGCAAAATCGGCCACGTCGTGCACCTGCAGGCCCAGCGGATGGCCCAAGCCATGTGGGAAGAAGGCAAAGCTGAGACCTGACTCCAACGCGGTTTCCGGTGACACCTTGATCACGCCGAAATCCTTGAGGATGGCCATCAGCGGCAGGTGCGCGTCGATGTGCAGCTGCTTGTAGTCGGTGCCGGCGCGCACGGCCTTGCCCATCGCAATCTGTGCGGCATCGACCGCATCGATCATCGCCTGGAATTCGCCCTTCGCATCGCGCGCATAAGTGCGGGTGATGTCGCTGGCATAGCCGCAGCAACTGGCACCGGCGTCGATCAGGAAACTGCGGATCTGCGCCGGCGGGGCGCGATCCAGTTCGGTGTAGTGCAGCACCGCGCCGTTTTCGTTCAGGGCAACGATGTTGGCGTAAGGCAGGTCGTTGGCGTCCTGCTGCGCAGCGGTGCAATAGGCCATGTGGATGTCGAATTCGCTGCGGCCTTCGCGGAACGCGGCCTCGGCGGCACGATGCGCGCGCACGGCGATGCGTTGTGCTTCGCGCATCAGGGCGATTTCATACGGCGTCTTGTACGAGCGCTGGTACTCCAGGTAGTTGACCACCGCCTCGGGGTTGTTGGGCACGAAATGCCTGTCTGGAGCCGCGCCGAGCGTGCTCAGCAACTCGCCGATGATGGCGCAACGATTTACGTCCTTCGGCAGCAGCGCCAGTGCTTCCTGTGCATCGCGGATGACGTGGATGTCGAAATGCTCCACCCACCAGCCGCTGGGCGCGGCCGGCACCACGTGCCAGTAATCGCGCGGCTGGAAATAGATCAGCGTCGGCTTCTTGCCCGGCGTGTAAATCAGCCACGAATACGGCAGCCTGGTCAGCGGCAGCCAGTGCTTGAACTGCGGGTTGACCGCATACGGGTAGTCGCGGTCGTCGAACACCTGCCAGTGCTGGGTGCCGCTGGGTACGACCAAATGGTCGAAGCCGCCACGCGCCAGCGCTTCGTCGGCGCGGCGCTTCAGTTCGGCCAGATGGGCAGGGTAGAGGGCGGCAATATCGGCAGTATTCATCGGCGGCGTGCAGCGTGCGGGAAAGCGCCTATTCTGCGCGCAGCGCACCACTCAGGGCCAGCCGGGCAATTCTTCCAGGGTTGCCATCCATTGCCGCAACAGCGTGGCGTGCGGCTCGGATACGGTCAGGAAGCGTAGTCCCATCCATGCTTGGCCGGGGGTGTTGGCCGTGCCAACCCATTGCACGTGTGCGCCGACGTCGATGCGGACTTCGCGGCCGGTGCCGTTGTCCAGCTTGAATTGCAATTGGTATAGCGCATCTTCGGCCAATGCGGTGGTGGACACCAGCAGCATGCCGGTTTCGGAGATATTACCCAGACGGCCGATGGTTTCACCGGTCATTGCGTCGCTGACCAGGATCGGATAGCGCACTTTTCGGCGCGGCGCGCGGCGGGTGTCGTTCATGGCTTGCCCCCGGTGAGGTTGCGCAATGCGCCCAGCGTGGCTTGCCAGGCGCGGTCGATCAGGCGACCACGATCCTCGGTGACAATGCGGGCCTGCTGTTTCGCCATCAGCCTGGCGACTCCGTCCAGCGAGTGCTGGCCGATCGGCTGGCCGCGTGTATTGACGAACAGAACACGGTCGGTGACCGTGCTGTACCACGATAGCCGCTGGCGCACCAGATCGCCCTGCTGGTTGCGGGTGAACTCGAACCAGGTGCCAAATGGCAGCGTGCGCAGGTAGTCATAGCATTCCTGTTCCCGTGGCGTGCGCGGCACCGGTTGCTCATGGGGGGTCTCGCTCTGCTCACCCAGTCGGGAACGTGCCTTCAGTTTTGCGGTCAGTTCGGTGCGCGAAGCATCGCCTTCTTCGTCATTGGCGCGGGAAAGCCGCCGCGCGATCGCAGTCGCCTCGTCCTTGTGATAGCCGACTTGCGCCAGCGCAGTTTCGATACGGTCCGCCAGCCCGTCGTCTGCGGCTCCATTGTCGCTGGTTGCGGCGGCGATCCGTTCGGTGACGTTCAGTGCGTCTTGCCATTGCGGCGACTGCTCGCCGTTGCGCAGCAGGGTCAGGGTCAATACGTCGGCCCAGGACTGCTTCAGCAGTGCTTGCACGAACTTCTGCGGTTGCCGCTGCTTGAGCGCATCCTTGATGGTTTCGGCGGCGCGCAGCTTGGCTGTTTCCAGACGTTCGCGACCGCGCGCGGCTTCGATATGACGGCGTTCGGTCACTTCGGCTTTGCGTGCGGCCGCCTGGTAGTGGCTCTGCACGTCGCGGTTGGCCTGTTCGAAAACGCCTTCGTCGCCGTCGTAATGGGTGACAACGTGGTCAACGCTCTGGCGCAGCCGCTGTACCAGTTGTGGGTCGCTACCGTCATCATCCAGCCAATTGGCGCTGGATTCGGCGACCGAGTTCAGTAGTTCTCGCGCCGGGTGCTGCGGACGCACGAAGAAGCCGCTGTCGCGCAGTGCTGCCTGCGCCACCGGCGCCTGCAGCTTGACCAGCAATTCGGTCGCCGGTGCATCGGGCTTTACTTCGCGCTGGATCTCGCCGTACAGCATGCCCAGCAGTTCGAAAGAATCTTCGTCTTGTGGCGCGAGTTGCGCGTCGGGGCCATGGCGCTCGCGCGCCTGCTCCAGCAACAGTTCGCGCACGTCTTCGATGGTTCGGTGCGGAGCGCCGGGTGCGACCCGTACCGGTTGCGCCTGCAGTGCGCGCAAGACGGAAATCGCCTGGCTGGTCGGCATGGGCGTGCCGTCGGTACGGATCTTGCGCGCAGTGGGGTTGACGGCGGTGACCCGATCACGATGGCCGGATAGCAATTGTCGCAGTCCTGCGAAGGCCGCTGCGTCGCTTCCTGCCTCTGGATCTGCATTCGCGATCGCGGACATGCCCGCGCCCGGCGTGGCAGACAGGGCTGCCCAGACCGAAGCCGTAGGCTGGCCGTGCCAGCCGGTCAGTGGTCGCATTGCTACCGGTTGTCGGGTCGCGACTGGCGCGGCGGCAACGGCAGATGTGGCAGGAGGCGTACTGCGTTCGCTGCGCGTGCGCGGAGGCAGGAATACCAAGCTTGGCAGTACGCCGGCATCAGCCAGCAGATCATTCAGCGTATTCAGCCAGTTGCCGTAGTCGGCCATGGCCCGGTGGTCGAACACACGGTACAGCAGCAGTTGCGATTCAAGATCCAGTTGCAGCACGCTTGCAGAGTCACGCAGCGCGTGGCACAGCGATTGTGGCCCGGCAGGAATGCGCGCCACGTCGAAGGCGGGCGTTCCTGCCAGCACGCCGAAACGCTGGCCCAGAAGGTACAGCGCGGTATGCGAACGAGTTTCGTGTCGACGCACGATTTCGCGCAGCGCAACTTCGCGATCCATCGCCGCGTCCTCGACTAGACTGAGGTCGTTGTATTCCACCCGAACGTGATCTTCTTGCGGTTCCGGCTGCTGCTGCCGCACCTGCGCCAGTTGCGTTTCCAGGATTTCCAGCATGCGCGGCAGCAGGTCGCCGCGCTGGCGGCGCAGCACGTGCAGTGCGAGCATGCGCTGTGCCTGTGATTCGTTGTTGGCGGCAATTTCCGCGCTCCGGAACATCTGCTGTTCCAGTTCGGCCAGCGTATTGTTCACGCGTATGCCGAGTTCGCTGATCAGTTGGGTGCGGTAAGCCTCCAGAATGCCGCGCACACGCGCCGGCATGACGGCACGGGCGAGCGTGGACGACGGCGTGACCGGTGCGGACGGCTGGAGTGGCGGCATGAAAAGTGTGACGTCGGTTTCCCCGCCGCCATATTACACAGCTTGCCGGCACGTGTTCGAATGTTGCCATGCAACAGTAGCCTAGGGGCTATGAGGCAGAAGCGTCCAAGGCAAGGCATGCTTTCGGTGTGGCTCCCTCATGCCACACATGCCCTAGAGGAAAACCCTAGAGGAAAAGCGACATCGCGTCGTTGGCGAAACGCCGGCCCAGCTCGGTCGGCACGATGCGCGGGCCGGTGGCGGTGTCCTGGCGTTGCAGCCAGCCGCAGGCGATGGCCTGCTGCAGCGGTACGTCGATGCTGGCCGGCGGCAGGCCGGTCGCGGCCTCGAAGGCGGCCAAGGTGAAGCCTTCGCGCAGGCGCAAGACGTTCAACATGTACTCGAATGGCCGTTGTTCCGGCGCGATGCGCTCATCGCCGCCGATGGCCGTGGCGCTGCCGGCATGGGCCAGGTAAGTGGTCGGGTGCTTGACCTTCCAGCGGCGCAGGATGGCCTGCTCGCTGCCCAATGTGAGTTTTCCGTGCGCGCCCGCGCCGATGCCCAGGTAATCGCCGAAGCGCCAGTAGTTGAGGTTGTGCGCGCATTGCCATCCCGGTTGCGCATAGGCGCTGGTTTCGTAATGCGCGTAGCCGGCGGCGGCCAGCAGCGCCTGGCAGTGTTCCTGCATGTCCCAGGCGTCGTCGTCGTCGGGGATGCCCTGCGGCGGTCGGGCGAAGAAGACCGTGTTCGGCTCCAGCGTCAGCTGGTAATGCGAGACATGCGCCGGTTGCAGGGCGAAGGCGCGTTGCAGGTCGTGCTCGGCCATCGCCAGGGTTTGCTGCGGCAGCGCGTACATCAGGTCCAGGTTGAGATTGTCGAAACCGGCGTCCTGCGCCAGTTTCACCGCGCTTTCGGCCTCGCGGCTGTCGTGGATGCGACCCAGCCGTTGCAGGCAGCCGTCGTCGAAACTTTGTATGCCGAAGCTGATCCGGTTGACGCCGGCCTTGCGGTATTCCTCGAACCGGCCGTGCTCGGCGGTGCCGGGGTTGGCCTCCAGGGTGATTTCGCAGCCCGGCGCGAACCTCAACAGCGCACTGGCCTGTTGCAGAAAGCGGTCGATATGGCCCGGCGGAAACAGGCTGGGCGTGCCGCCGCCGAAGAACACGCTGTGCACGGTGCGGCCCCAGACCAGCGGCAGGTCGTGTTGCAGGTCGCGCAGCAGCGCATCGACGTAGTCGTCGAACGGCAGCTCGCCCTTGCCCGCATGCGAATTGAAATCGCAATACGGACATTTGCGCACGCACCAAGGCAGGTGCACGTACAGGGAAAGGGCGGGCGGGATCAGCATGTGCTTGTTGATTGCAGGGCGTGCAGGAGCGACGTGAGTTGCGACCGGATTTGTCGGCAAAGCCTCGTCGCGTCGTCCCTACGGGTGGGTGAGTTTCTGGCGGAGTACCGCCAGCGCCTGGCCGCGATGGCTGATGCGGTTCTTCAGTTCCATCGGCATTTCTGCTGCTGATTGCCCGTGTTGAGGATCGAAGAACACCGGGTCGTAGCCATGCCCACCCGTGCCTTGGCGTTCGCGCAGGATGCGTCCGCGCCAGCTGCCTTCGGCGATGATCGGCTGCGGGTCTTCGGCATGCCGCACCAGCACCAGCACGCAAAGGAAATGCGCGCCACGGTTCGCGTCGTCCACGTCGCGCAGCTCATGCAGAAGCTTGTCGATATTGCCCTGCGCATCGCCATGCACGCCGCCGTAACGCGCCGAATGGATGCCCGGCGCGCCGCGCAACGCATCCACGCAGATGCCCGAATCATCGGCCAGCGCCGGCAGGCCGGCCGCAGCCGCTGCATGGCGCGCCTTCAACAAGGCATTCTCGATGAAGCTCAGGCCGGTTTCGTCGGCGTCGCCCACGCCCAGCTCGCTTTGCGCAATCAGCTCGATGCCGGCATCGTCCAGCAAGTGGCGCAGTTCTTCCAGCTTGCCGGCGTTGGACGAGGCCAGGACGAGTTTCATCGGGAGGGTTTCATTGGGGCGATGTCGTTCAAGCGGCCAGCGCGGCCTGCTGCGCGGCGAACAGTTCGCGCATGCCTTTTTCGCCGAGCGCCAGCAGGGCATCCAGTTCGTCGCGGCGGAAGGCGTGGCCTTCGGCGGTGCCCTGCAATTCAATGAAGCCGCCGCCGTCGTTCATCACCAAGTTCATGTCGGTATCGCAGTCGCTGTCCTCGGCGTAGTCCAGGTCCAGCACCGGCACGCCGCGATACACGCCGACCGACACGGCAGCCACCGCGCCGATGATCGGTGACTTCTTCAATTCGCCTTTTTTCAGCAGCAGGTTCACCGCATCGACCAAGGCGACATACGCGCCGGTGATCGCTGCGGTGCGGGTGCCGCCGTCGGCTTGCAGCACGTCGCAGTCCAGGGTGATGACGCGTTCGCCCAGGGCGGCGCGATCCACGCAGGCGCGCAGGCTGCGGCCGATCAGGCGCTGGATTTCCTGCGTGCGCCCACCCTGCTTGCCACGTGCGGCTTCGCGGTCGCTGCGGGTGTGGGTGGAACGCGGCAACATGCCGTATTCGGCGGTCACCCAGCCTTCGCCCTTGCCGCGCAGGAACGCCGGCACCTTGTTATCAACGCTGGCGGTACACAGCACGCGGGTATCGCCGAAGGACACCAGCACCGAACCTTCCGCATGCCGCGTGTAGCCACGCTGTATCGAAACCGCGCGCATGTCTTGCGGCTGGCGGCCGCTGGGGCGGGTGAGGGTTGGCGCTGAAACGGTCATGACCGGATCCGTCGAAAGGGCCGCATAGGTTACCATTCGCGTCCCTTTTCACCGGCCTTTCCCATGATTCGCAGCATGACTGCCTATGCCAGCGTCGAGCGCGCCACTGCTGCCGGCACGCTGGCCGGGGAGATGCGTTCGGTCAATCATCGCTTCCTGGAACTGGGCGTGCGCCTGCCCGATGAATTGCGCGTATTGGAGCCGGCCCTGCGCGAACGCGTTGCGGCCCGCATCGGGCGCGGCAAGCTGGACCTGGTGCTGCGCCTGCGCACGGCCGACGCCGCGCCGTCGCTGAATGTGGATGAAGCCGTGGTCGGCCAGCTGGGCGATTTGGCGATGCGCCTGCATGCGAAATTCCCCGACATGCGCATCGGCTTCACCGACCTGCTGCAATTCCCCGGCGTACTGCAGAACAAGTCCATCGACGCGACTGAATTGCAGGCGCAAGCGCTGGCATTGCTGGACGAATTGCTGGATCAATTCATTGCCGCGCGCGAACGCGAAGGCGAAAAGCTCGGCACCGCCATCGGCGAGCGCGTTGACGCCATTGCCGCCCGCGCGCTTGAGGCGCGTGAGCTGATCCCCCAGGTGCGCGCCGGCCAGCGGCAGAAGCTGGAAGCCAAGCTGGCCGACCTGTCGCAACCGGCCGATCCCGGCCGGCTGGAGCAGGAACTGGTGCTGTGGCTGCAGAAACTCGACGTGGACGAAGAACTCGACCGTCTCGACAGCCACGTCAAGGAAATCCGCCGCGTGCTGAAGCAACGCGAGCCGATCGGCCGCCGCCTCGACTTCCTGTTGCAGGAATTCAACCGCGAAGCCAACACCTTCGGCAGCAAGTCCGTTGACGTGCGCACCACCAATATCGCGGTCGAGCTGAAAGTGCTGATCGACCAGATCCGCGAGCAATCGCAGAACATCGAATAACCCCCAACCAAGCCCGCCCCATGACTCAAGCCACCAACGAACAATTGCTCGCCCGCAAGGCCGCCGCCACCCCGCGTGGCGTCGGCGTGATGTGCAACTTCTTCGCCCAGCGCGCCGACAACGCCGAGCTGTGGGATATCGAAGGCCGCCGCTACATCGACTTCGCCGGCGGCATCGCCGTGACCAACAGCGGCCACGGCCATCCGAAGGTGGTGGCTGCGATCAAGCAGCAACTGGATCGCTTCACCCACACCTGCTATCAGGTCGTGCCTTACGAGGGTTACATCGCACTGGCCGAAAAGCTCAACCAGCTCACCCCCGGCACGCACGCCAAGAAGACCGCGTTGTTCTCCACCGGTGCCGAAGCGGTGGAAAACGCGATCAAGATTGCGCGCGCTTACACCAAGCGCTCGGGCGTGATCGCGTTCAGCGGCGGCTTCCACGGACGCAGCCTGTTCGCGGTGGCGCTGACCGGCAAGGTGGTGCCGTACAAAGTCGGCTTCGGCCCGTTCCCGGCGGAGATCTACCACGCGCCGTTCCCGGATGCGAAAACCCCGTTGGCTGAAGTGAAGAAGGCCGTCGCCAACATTTTCAAGGCCGAGATCGAGCCTTCGCGCGTGGCCGCGATCATCTTCGAGCCGGTGCAGGGCGAAGGCGGCTTCAATGCCATTACCGCCGAAGCGGTGAAGTGGCTGCGCGAACTGTGCGACGAACACGGCATCGTGCTGATCGCCGATGAAGTGCAGACCGGCTTCGGCCGCACCGGCACGCTGTACGCGATGGAACAGTACGACGTGGTGCCCGACCTGCTCACGACCGCCAAGTCGCTGGCCAATGGCGTGCCGCTGTCGGCGGTGGTCGGCAAGGCCGAAATCATGGACGCACCGTTGCCCGGCGGTTTGGGTGGAACCTATGCCGGCAACCCGCTGGCGATTGCCGCTGCGCACGCGGTGATCGAGGTAATGCAGGAAGAAAAGCTGCCGGCGCGCGGCAAGCAACTCGGCGATGCGCTGAAGGCGCGACTGCAAGCGGCCCGGGCGTTCGCACCGCAGATCGCCGACATTCGCGGCCCCGGCGCGATGGTCGCGGCGGAATTCCGCCGCGCCGACGGCTCGCCCGATGCCGACTTCACGAAGAAAGTGCAGAGCGCGGCGCTGGAGCGCGGCCTGATCCTGCTGACCTGCGGCGTGGATGGCAACGTGGTGCGCTTCCTGTTCCCGCTGACCATAGCGCAGGCGCATTTCGACGAGGCGCTGGAGATCCTGGATGCGTCGCTGAAGGCGGCGCAGTAAGCTGCCGCCATGACCCGCGGAACCCTCTACATCGTCGCCGCGCCTTCGGGCGCGGGCAAATCCAGCATCGTCAACGCGGTGCTGGCGCGCGATGCGCAGATCGCGCTGTCGATCTCGTTCACCTCGCGTGCGCCGCGCCCGGGCGAAATCGGCGGCAAGCATTACCACTTCGTCGATGCCGATGAATTCCAGCGCATGGTCGCCAACGGCGATTTCTTCGAACACGCGCTGGTGCACGGCGACTGGAAGGGCACCGCGCGGCAATCGGTGGAACCGCAACTGGCTGCCGGCAAGGACGTGCTGCTGGAAATCGACTGGCAGGGCGCGCAGCAGGTGAAGGCGAAGGTGCCCGATGCGGTCAGCGTGTTCATCCTGCCGCCCTCGCGCGAGGCACTGCTGGAACGCATGCGCAAGCGCGGCCAGGACAGCGAGGAAACCATGCAGCGCCGGCTGTCCGCCGCGCGCAAGGAAATGAGCCATTACTTTGAATTCGATTACGTGATCGTCAACGAAGTCTTCGACACGGCGGTCGATGAAATGTGCGCCATCTTCACCGCCAGCCGCTTGACCCGCGAAAAACAGCAGGCACGGCACGAGGAATTGATCCGCAAGTTGTTGGCTTGAGGGCGGGGCATCGGCTTCGTCCGGGCTTGGATCGAGGCCAAGTGATTGATTTTCAAGGAAAGGCTTGCGCGGACCGGTGGCTTGCCCTAGAATTGCCGGCCCTCACTCATTCGTTCGCGCGGCCGGCCGGCCGCCGGGAGCCCGCATGGCCCGCATCACCGTTGAAGATTGCCTGGAAGTCGTCGATAACCGTTTCGAGCTGGTCATGATGGCCGCCAAGCGCGCCCGCCAGTTGGCCAACGGTGTCGATCCGTCGATCGACAACAGCGAAGACAACGACAAGCCGACCGTGCTGGCGTTGCGCGAAATCGCCGAGCGCAGCATCGACAACGAACTGATCGACCGCGTCGAGAAGTCCGAGCGCGAGCGCAAGGAGCGCGAGGCGCTGGAATGGGCCGCCGCCGAAGTGGTCGCTGACGACGATCTGTCCAAGGGCGACGATTGATTCAGCATTTCCCCTGAAAGTTTCCCTGCAACGGCCCGCCATGCGCGGGCCGTTTGCGTTTTGTTTGCCGTATCCGGGCACACGTCATAATCTTTGGCAATGACGCCCAGCCCTGCCGCCAGTGCGATTGCCACCCCGGCCACGACCACCCCCGTGGAGGAGTTGCCGGAATACGTGCGCAAGTTCGCGCAGGCCGCGTCATACCTGCCCGAGGAACAGCGGCCACTGCTGCGCCGCGCCTGGGAAGTCGGCGCCGCCGCGCATGCCGGGCAGTTCCGCAAATCCGGTGAGCCGTACATCACCCACCCGGTGGCGGTGGCCGGCGTGCTGGCCGAATTGCGCATGGATGCCGAAACCCTGATCGCGGCGATCCTGCACGACACCATCGAAGACACGCCGCTTACCCGCGAGGAAATCGCCAGCGTGTTCGGCGAACCGGTCGCCGAACTGGTCGATGGCGTCACCAAGCTGGACAAGCTGAAATTCCGCGACCGCAAGGAAGCCGCCGCCGAAAGCTTCCGCAAGATGCTGCTGGCGATGTCGCGCGATTTGCGCGTGATCATGATCAAGCTGGCCGACCGCCTGCACAACATGCGCACGCTGGGCGCGCAAAGTGCCGAGGCGCGCATGCGCATTGCCCGCGAAACCCTGGATATCTACGCACCCATTGCCCAACGCCTGGGCATGAGCGTGATGAAGTCCGAATTGCAGGACCTCAGCTTCCGCGCCATGTACCCGTGGCGGCACGCGATCATCGACAAGCACATCAAGAGCCAGCCGGTGATGCGCCGCGAGTCGATGGACCAGATCGAACTGCACCTGTCGCAACGGCTGGACATGGAAGGCATCACCCATCGGCTGTTCAGTCGGGTCAAAACCCCATGGAGCATCTACAACAAAATGCTCAGCGAAGCCAAAAGCTTCGACCAGGTGATGGACGTGTTCGGCTTCCGCGTGGTGGTCAAGAACGTGCCGGATTGCTACCACGCCCTCGGCGCGGTGCACGCGCAGTACAAGCCGCTGGACGGGCGCTTCCGCGACTTCATCGCGATCCCGAAAGCCAATGGCTACCAGTCGCTGCACACGGTGCTGTTCGGCCCGTATGGCTCGCCGATCGAAGTGCAGATACGCACCGAGGAGATGGACTTGGTCGCGGAGCGCGGCGTTGCTGCGCACTGGAGCTACAAGTTCGGTGCCGAATCGCCCAGCAGCGCGCAGAACCGTGCGCATGCGTGGATCGTCGAATTGATCGAAAACCAGCGTGCGGCCGGTTCGTCGCTGGAATTCCTCGACAACGTCAAGGTCGATCTGTTCCCCGACGAGGTCTATCTGTTCTCGCCCAAGGGCAAGATCCTGTCGCTGCCGCGCAATTCCACCGCGCTGGATTTCGCCTACGCCGTGCATACCGATGTCGGCAACCAGGCCGTGGCCTCGCGCGTGGACAAGAAGCTGGCACCGCTGCGCACCAAGCTGACCAGCGGCCAGACCGTCGAAATAGTGACAGCCAAATCGGCCACGCCAAAACCGCAATGGCTGGAATTCGTCGTCACCAGCAAGGCGCGCACCGCGATCCGCCACCAGTTGAAGCAACTGGAACACGAAGACGCCGTGCAACTGGGTCATCGCATGCTCGACAGTGCGCTGGAGCAACTGGACAGCTCGCTGGAACGCCTGCCGCAGCAGCGGCTGGAAGCCTTCCTCAACGAGCATCGCTATCCACGGCTGGAAGCCTTCCTCGCCGACGTGGCACTGGGCAACTGGATGCCGGCGCAGGCCGCACAGGCATTGACTGCGTTCGCCGAACTGCGCGGTGGCAGTCATTCCAAGCATGCACAGGAAAAGATCCTGATCACCGGCCACGAACGCGGCGTGGTCAGCTTCGCCAATTGCTGCCAGCCGATCCCCGGCGACGAAATCATGGGCTACCACACTGCCGGCAAGGGTATCGTGGTACATCGTATCGACTGCCCCAATGTCACTGAATTCCGCAAATCGCCGGAACGCTGGGTGCCGATCGACTGGGATTCCAAGGTCTCCGGCGACTACGACGCGGCTTTGCTGATCGACGTGGAAAACCGCCCCGGCGTATTGGCCCAGGTCGCCGCGACGATGGCACACGGCCACTCCAACATCGACCGCGTCGAATACCTTGAACGCGACATCAACGCCGCCGTGCTGCGCTTCCAGATACAAGTACGCGACCGCACCCACCTGGCCGAAATCATGCGCCGGCTGCGGCGCTTGAGCGTGGTGCAGGGTGTCAGAAGGCAGTAGCGGCGTGTGATGGCGAACGTGATCGAACCGCATCGGCCGGCATCCCGCTGGTCGTCGCTCAGCGACAAGCAACTGCTCTCGGCTTATTGCGAGTTGATGGCGGCGATGAAGGAACGCGGCATTGTCCGCAGCTCCAACAATCCCGTCGCCGACTACACCGAATCGCTGGTGTCCGGATCGCTCGGGCTTTCGCTGCAAGGACAATCGCAAGCAGGCTTCGATGCCGCCGATTCAAGCGGCCGCCGGTATCAGATCAAGGGGCGCCGACTCACCGCGCACAATACTTCGCCGCAACTCAGCGCGATCCGCAATCTTGATCGGAAGCCTTTCGATTTGTTGGCGGCGGTTGCTTACGATGCCAGCCTGTCCGTCATGTATGCGGCGTTGATTCCCGTTGAAGTAGTTGCCGAATTGAGCCGCTTCTCGAAGCACAGCAACAGCCATGTGCTGGTTTTCCGGCGCAGCGTGTTGGACGATCCGCGCGTCACCGATATCACGCAATTACTTGTGATGGCTTGATGCTCTGGCCTGCATCCATCGGTCTGCATGTCTTGTCTGTATCTCAAATGAGATGCAGAATATAGCCGTTCTCCGAATTGAAGGCACACCGATGGCCGCCCAGACCTCCATGCTCCATATCCGCGTGGACGACCAACTCAAGGCCGAAGCCGCCGAAACCCTCGCCAACGTTGGCTTGACCGTGTCCGATGCCGTACGCATCTTGTTGACTCGTGTCACCAAGGAAGGCGGCTTGCCGGCGGGCTTGGTCAGTGATCCGCAGATTCACGATGCGTGGTTCCGCGCCAAGGTGCAGGAAGCCTTGGCTGACCCCCGCGCCACGGTGCCGCATGCGCGAGTCATGGACGAAGCGCAGGCCATCATCGACAGGAAACGCCGTGCTGCCGAGCCTTGAATGGAAGCAGACGGCACGCGAGGATCTGCTTGCCATCGTTGATTACATTTCCGATGACAATCCCGACGCCGCGCAAGCGCTGAAGAACGGCATTGAAGCGCGGGTTGCGGATTTGCCAAGGTTTCCGCAGATGTGCCGCATTGGGCGTTTGCCGCACACGCGGGAAATGGTGGTGCGTTCCAACTACATCGTCGTGTATTCCGAGGACACGTTTGCCGTGAACATCCTGCGCATATTGCATAGTGCGCAGTTGTGGCCGCCAGTTGTCGATGACGAATGATGAAACGGACGGCGTTTGCGTTTCGGTCGTAGAATCACCGGCATCCCATTCGCACAGGAATCGCCATGTCCAGGACCATCATCAATACCACTTCCGCCCCCGCCGCCATTGGTCCGTATTCGCAGGCCGTGAAGGTGGGCAATACCGTGTATTTCTCCGGGCAGATTCCGCTGGATCCGGCCACCGGCAACGTGGTCGGAGGCGGCATCGAGGCGCAGGCGCGGCGGGCGTTCGACAACTTGAAGGCCGTTGCCGAGGCCGCTGGCGGCTCGCTGGACAAGATCGTGCGCACCGGCCTGTTTCTGACCGACTTGGCGGATTTCGCCGTGGTCAATGGGGTGATGCAGGAGTATTTCAGCGCGCCGTATCCGGCGCGTTCGACGGTCCAGGTCGCGGCGCTGCCGAAGGGTGTCGCGTTCGAGGTCGAGGCGACGATGGTGCTGGAGTGAGTCGGTAATTCGCTTTGTTTTCGTAGGAGCACACCACCGGGGTGCTCCTACGGTTCTCGGCCCACCATCCCCGCCCGCGCCTCGCTCGGCGTGCGGCCGGTCCAGCGTTTGAAGGCGCGGCGGAATTCGCGCGGGTCGCTGAAGCCGATGCGTGCGCCGATGTGGGCCACGCTCAGGTTGGCATCACGCAACAATTCCAGCGCACGTTCGGTGCGGATGCGGTCGTGCAGGGAGTTGAATCCTGCCCCTTCGGCGGCAAGATGCCGGCGCAGGGTGCGTTCGCTCAGGTGCAGGTGTTCGGCAATCGCGGCCAGTGATGGGTTTTCCGGCAGGCGCTGCCGCAGGTAGCGTTCCACCGAGGCGGCGATTTCGCCATGCGGCGCGCCGATGGCGTCCAGTTGCCGCTGGCAAAGCTCCTGCGCCAGCCGCGCGGTGAACGGGGTGTAGCCGGGAAATCCCACCGCCATCCACGCCTTGTCCATTGCAAGCAGGTTGCACGGCTGGTTGAAGCGCACCTCGCAGCCGAACAGCGCGGCGTATTGCTCGGCATGGGCCGGCGCGGGATAGGTCAGGGTCAGGCGCAGCGGGCGGAAGTCGTCGCCCAGCAGTTCACGCGCCACCATCGTCGAACTGGAGAACAATTCCTCGCACAGGAACGGCAGCAATGCCGCCGGCACTTCCGGCGCACGTGCGAGCAGTGCGACTTCGCCGGCCGCCGGGCCGTCTTCCAGTTCCACCTGCATCAGCGTGCCGGCGACTCGCTGGTAGACCAGCGCCAGTTGCACCGCTTCGCCGAAGTTCTGCGCAGTCTGCATGGCCATGCCGATCAGGCCGAAATTGCCGGCGTTCTGTTGGCGGCCGACCAGCAGGCCCAGGTCGGGCTGGTCCAGCGCTTGCAGGGCGCGGGTGATGAATTCAACCGCCTGGCGATAGGAAACACGCGTGGCCGGGTCGTCGATTTCCGCAGGCGTCAGGTGCAGGCCATGAAACCAGCCGCTGCTGTCGATGCTGCGTTCGCCGGCAATCTGCACCAGCCGGCACAACATGCCGGTAGGCACGCTGGCGTGCTGGTTGTTTGGCAGGGTGCGTTGCAGCATTTGTCGAGGTTTTCTGTTTGACCGTTTTGCCCCCCGCGAGTATGCCATTTCAGCCCTCACGCGCGACAGGCCGCTGGCCGACACTGATCGCTTCGCGCCACGGGCGCAGCACGGTGAGGGGAGAGTGGGCATGCGTCGTACTTGTCTGGTGATGGCCTTGGCGTTGGCTTGCGCGGCCTGTGGCAAACAGGCGTCCGCGCCGGAAGCAACGCCCGCTGGCGGCGGCGAGGTGGTTGCCACGCTGCTGCAGCAATTGCTGGATGCCAAGCCCGGTGACGTGATCACGATTCCCGAAGGCAAGTTCGCCATCGACCGCGGCCTGGTGCTGCGCGCCAGCGGCGTGACCATTCGCGGCGCGGGCATGGACAAGAGCGTGCTCAGCTTCAAGGGCCAGAAGGCCGGTGCCGAAGGCCTGCTGGTCAATGGCGACGATTTCACCATCGAAGACCTGACCATCGAGGATTCGATCGGCGATGGCTTGAAGGTCAGCGAGTCGGAAAACATCACCATCCGCAACGTCAAGGTGCAATGGACCGGCGGGCCCAGCACCAAGAACGGCGCCTACGGCCTGTACCCGGTGCTGACGAAAAACGTGCTGATCGAAGGCTCGGTGTCGATCGGTGCATCCGATGCCGGCATCTATGTCGGCCAGTCCGATGGCGTGATCGTGCGCAACAGCCATGCCGAACAGAACGTGGCCGGCATCGAGATCGAAAACACCATCAATGCCGATGTTTACAACAATGTCGCCACCGGCAATACCGGTGGCATCCTGGTGTTCAACATGCCGGCACTGTCGCAGCAAGGCGGCAACGTACGCGTGTTCGACAACAAGATCATCGCCAACAACCACGAGAACTTCGGCGCGAAGGGCACGCCGGTGGCCAGCGTGCCGGCCGGGTCGGGCGTGGTCATCAACTCCAACGATGACGTGGAGATCTTCAACAACGAAGTGCGCGATCACATCACCGCCAATTTCATCGTCTCCAGCCTGTATTCCACCGGGTACAAGGACCAGAGCATGAACGATGCCTTCGACCCGTATCCGGAGCGCATCTACATCCACGGTAACCAGGCATCCGGTGGCGGCGATTCGCCGGATGGGCTGGATTTCAAGGCGCTGAAGATCGCCGTGTATGGCCTGCGCGGGCGTTTTCCCGACGTGCTGTGGGATGGCTACGTCAACGCCAAGCTGGCCGGCGGCCCGCAAATCTGCATCCGCGACGTGAGTGGCGTGCTCGATGCCGACGGTCCCGGCGGTTACAAGAACCCCAAGAAGGATGTCAAATCTTTCGATTGCGAACTGCCGCGCTTGCCGGCGGTTGATCTGAAGCGCGGTTGAGGGCTTGCCGGGGATGTTGCAAAAAGCCTTTCCGCGCATCGCCGCGACGCTGGGTATGTTGCTGGCGCTGGCAGCCTGCCGGCAGCAACAAGTCGGCGTGCATTTCTTCGCCGAAGGGCAGCCGGCCACGCTGGGCGAGTGGGGTGTATTGAAGATCACCGATGGTCGCCTGTCGCTGGCCGAAGGGGTGACGCCTTACGATCTCAACACGCCCCTGTTCACCGACTACGCGCACAAACTGCGCACGATCTGGATGCCGAAAGGCACATCGGCACGCTACGAAGCCGAGAACGTGTTCGATTTCCCGGTCGGTACCATCATCAGCAAAACCTTTTATTACCCGCTGCCGCAAGCGGGAATGTCGAAAGTCGGCGCGTGGGATGGCAAGTCGGTCGCGCGCACCTCGCCGGCCGCCAGCGTGTTGCAAGATGAAACGCTGGAATTGTCGAAGGTGCGGCTGGTCGAAACCCGCCTGCTGGTGCGCCGCGAAAGTGGCTGGATCGCGCTGCCTTACGTATGGAACGACGCGCAGACCGAAGCCACGCTGATGCGCACCGGCGCGATGCTGCCGCTGGAACTGGTCGCCGCCGACGGCGAACGTGAAGCCTTCACCTATGTGGTGCCGGACCAGAACCAGTGTGGCAGTTGCCACATGCCCGACAACCGCAGCCGCGCATTCGAACCGATCGGGCCGAAGGCGCGGCATCTGAATCGGATGTTCGACTATGCCGGTGGCGCGGAAAACCAGATCGCGCACCTGGTCAAACTCGGCTATCTGAGCGACGTGCCCAGTGATCCGGCACAAATTCCGCGCAATGCCGACATGCTGGACATGCAAGCACCGCTGGAACAGCGCGCCCGCGCCTATCTGGATGCCAACTGCGGCCACTGCCACAGCCGCGATGGTGCGGCGCGCACCTCTGGCATGTGGCTGGATCGGGCCACCGAGGAGCCCTTGCGGCTGGGCGTATGCAAGCAGCCGGTGGCGGCGGGCAAGGGTACAGGTGGCCATTTGTACGACATACTGCCCGGTAACGCCGACGGCTCGGTACTGGTGTTCCGCATGGAAAGCGACGACCCCGGAGTGATGATGCCGGAGTTGGGCCGCTCGATTGCGCATCGCGAGGGCGTGGCGCTGGTGCGCGAATGGATCGACGCGCAGCACGGCAAGTGCGACATGTGAATATTGACGGGTGGAAGTGATTGCTTGAAACCACGCGGCCACGGCCGCTTCTGAATATCGACTGGAGGGAGTCATGGGGATGATGCAACGGGAATTGTCGGTGTGCGTGCGGCGCGGCCTGTTCGGCGGCTGCCTGGTCCTGGCCGTTGCCGGTGCGGCACAGGCGCAGGACGCGGCCACGCCCGCGCAGGATGCGACCACGCTGGACCGGATCATGGTCACCGCGCAAAGCCGCGAGCAGGAATTGAAGGACGTGCCGATTGCCCTGCAAGTGCTGGGTGAAAACGTGCTGCGCGAAACCGCCGCAGAAAACCTTGGCGACCTCGACAGTTTCGTGCCCGGCCTTGAAGTCAACGACAACCAGCCCACCCAGGCCGGCTTCAAGCTGCGTGGCTTGAGCACCGGCGATTTCGGCATCGGTACCGACCCCACCGTCGGCGTCTATATCGACGGCGTGTATGCCGGCCGCGGCGGCGGCACCGTGCTGCCGTTCCTCGACGTGGAACGCATCGAAGTGCTGAAAGGCCCGCAGGGCACGCTGTTCGGCCGTAATACCGCCGCTGGCGCGGTGTCGATCATCACCAAGCAACCCAGCGACGTGGTCGAAGGTCGTGCGCGCGTGCGCGTGGGCAACTATGGCAAGCAATACGTCGATGGCATGCTCAACCTGCCGGCTGGCGAGAATGTGGCTTTCCGCATCAATGCCATGCACAACAGCACCGATGGCTGGCTGGACGATGCTGCCACCGGCAAGCCGCTCAACGATGGCGAAAACTGGGCCACGCGCGCCGCATTGCGCTGGGACATCGGCGAAAACACGCGCATGTTGCTGAGCTGGGACCACGAAGACCTGGACCAGCGCTCGCACCCGACCATCGGCATCGTCGATATTCCCGAATGGCCGCTCAAGCCAGACGTGCCGGCCGACCCCGACCTGTATCACCATCCGCTCGGCCAACCGGCCTACACCGACGTGGCCGACAACAACGAAACCCGCAAGTTCGATGGCGCGACCTTGAGCTTCGACCACGCCTTCGACTGGGGCCACCTTGTTTCGACCACCGCTTGGCGCACCTTCGACACCTACAACCGCGCCGAAGAGGACGGCACCAATCGCGCCGACCTGTACATCGACACGATCAACATCGAGGACAACACAACCTGGTACCAGGAGTTCAAGTTCAGCGGTTCCAGTGATCGTTTCGACTGGGTGGCCGGTGTGAGTTGGTTCAAGGAAGAGGCCAGCCAGTCCAGTGTTGCCGACCTGATGAGCGACAGCGTGGACACCGCCGCCGGCGCGGTGATGGGCATGCCGATCTTCAGCCTGTTGCAATCGGTGGCCGACGAGTACGGCATCCCCGTCAACCTGTTCGGCCATCCGTGGCGCGAGTCCTACGACAACACCGTGGACTCCACCGCCTACGCTGCATTCGGCGACGTGATCTGGCACGCTACCGACAAGCTCAACGTCACCTTCGGTCTGCGCTATACCCGCGACAGCAAGAAGTTCACCTGGTACAACGGCTTCCATCAAGCCGATGCCCTGCAAGCGCAGATCCAGGTGCTGGAAGACCTCGGCATCCTCGCTGCCGCCGGCCTGACCGCCGACGACATCGCGATGCTGGACTTGGCGTATTCCGACGATGTTTCCTATCTCAACAAGGGCATCACCAACCGCACCAGTGATTCCTGGAGCGATTTCAGCCCGCGTTTCGTCATCGACTACCACGTCTCCGACGACACCATGCTGTTCGCCTCGCTGGCCAAGGGCTACAAGGCCGGCGGCTACAACGCCTTCCAGCCCGGCGTCAGTTTCGACAACGAGGACGTGTGGAATTTCGAGGCCGGCATCAAGCGCGACCTGCGCGATTTGCGCCTGCAATACGAAGCCTCGGTGTTCCGCTACGACTACGACAACCGCCAAGCCGTTCGCCTGGATACCACCACCGAAATCCCGCGCTACATGATCAGCACCAGCGACCTGACCGCGTGGGGCCTGGACTTCAGCGCCCGCTGGCATCCCACCGACAACTTCTCGGTGGATTTCGCCACCGAGTGGATCGATTCGACCTACAAGGATTTCATCACCTCCGACGGCCGCGATCTCAGCGGCCAGCCCACCGGCGAGGCGTACTGGTCCTTCGCCGCCGGCATCGGCTACACGATGCCGCTGGGTGATGACCACGGCGACGTGCTGTTCTCGCTGCGCCACTCGTATCGCGGCGCGACTCGCTGCAACTCCGGCTCGGCCAGCCAGGGCAATTGCGGCCGCTACGTCAACTTCAGCATCGGTGACGAACAGAACCGCACCGACCTGTACGTGCGCTGGCGTTCCCCGGCCGACAGGTGGAGCGTGGCCGCCTACGCCAACAACATCTTCGACAACCGCTACGTGACCGGCCTGCACGGCTACGGCACCACCGTAGTCGGTACCACCGGCGCCGGCATCACCGAACCGCGTTTCTACGGCATGGAGTTGCAGTACCAGTTCTGAGGCCGTGTGTTTGTCCTTCTCCCCTTGTGGGAGAAGGTGGCGCGAAGCGCCGGATGAGGGGAGGCGAGTGCAGCGAGCTTGCTGTTTGCACGAAAAGCCGACCCCTCTCCCTCGTGCGCTGCGCGCACGTTTCCCTCTCCCACAAAGGGAGAGGGAACTGCCCGGCCGCTTTTCGTCTCCCGACTGGCAAACTGCGGCGACGGACGGCATCCTGTTGCGATGCCGTCCGCGCTCAATCCCACGGCGAACGACGTGGCTTCCGCGTTCGACCAGCCCATCGCCGGCCTGTCCGGTGCTGGCCCGCGCGTGCTGGAAAAACTCGCCGCGCGCGGCCTGGCCACCTTGCAGGATCTGTGGCTGCACCTGCCGCGCAGCTACGAGGATCGCACCACGCTGACCCCGATCCGCGCCTTGCAGGCCGGCGTGGCGGCGCAGGTCGAAGGCCGCGTTGAAGCGGTTGAACGTGGCTTCCGTTATCGACCGATGTTGCGCGTGGCCATCGGTGACGATTCGCAAGCCACCCTGGTGCTGCGTTTCTTCCATTTTCGTTCGCAACAGGTCAACCAGTTCCGCATCGGCGCGCAGGTGCGTGCTTACGGCACGCCGAAACCCGGCCAGCACGGGCTGGAAATCATCCATCCCAGCTACCGCGTACTGGAAGCTGGTGAAGACGTCGCACTGGGCGCGCAACTGGATCCCGTGTATCCGGCCATCGAAGGCATCGGCCCGGCCACGCTGCGCAAGCTGATCGCGCAGGCACTGGATCGCCTGCCGGATGAAGCCGCATTGGAATTGCTGCCACCGCAATTGCTCAGCGAACTGCAGCTGCCTTCGCTGCGTGATGCGCTGCTGGCGATGCACCGCCCCGCCCGCGATGCCGACCTCGCTGCCCTTGCTGCCGGTACGCATCCTGCGCAACGCCGCCTTGCCCTGGAAGAACTGCTGGCCCATCACCTGAGCCTGCGTCGCCAGCGCATCGCCATGCAGCAACACCGCGCACCGGCGCTGAAAGGCAAGGGCAGCCTGGCGAAGCAATTGCGTGCCGCCTTGCCATTCCAGCTCACCCATGCGCAACAGCGCGTTTACACGCAGATCCGCGACGACCTGGCCAAGCCCGCGCCGATGTTGCGGCTGGTGCAGGGCGATGTCGGCAGCGGCAAGACCGTAGTCGCCGCGCTGGCGGCGATGCATGCGGTCGAAGCCGGCAAGCAGGCCGCACTCGCCGCGCCGACCGAACTGCTGGCCGAACAACACCTCAACAACCTGCGCGCCTGGCTGGAGCCGATCGGCGTGCGCGTGGCCTGGCTGGCCGGCAAGGTCACCGGCAAGGCACGTACGACCGTGCTGGAGGAAGTCGCCAACGGCACCGCGCAAGTCGTGGTCGGCACGCATGCACTGATGCAGGACGCGGTGGTCTTCCACGATCTTGCCTTGGCCATCGTCGATGAGCAGCACCGCTTCGGCGTGCACCAACGCCTGGCGTTGAAGGAGAAGGGCGCAGGCAAGCACAGCGTGCCGCATCAACTGGTGATGACCGCCACGCCGATCCCGCGCACGCTGGCGATGGCCGCCTATGCCGACCTCGACGTGTCCGCCATCGACGAACTGCCGCCGGGCCGCACGCCGGTGCAGACCGTCGCGCTGGGTGCGGACAAGCGCCCGGAACTGATCGAACGCATCCGCGCCGCCTGCGGCGAAGGCCGGCAGGCGTACTGGGTGTGCACCTTGATCGACGAAAGCGAAGACGACCCGACTACCGGCACGACCCGCATCGAAGCGCAGGCCGCGCAGACCACCTTCGAACAACTCACCACCGCGATGCCGGAACTGCGCGTGGCGCTGGTGCACGGGCGCATGAAACCGGCGGAAAAACAGGCGACCATGCGCGCCTTCAAGAACGGTGACATCGACCTGCTGGTCGCGACCACGGTCATAGAAGTCGGCGTTGACGTACCCAACGCCTCGCTGATGATCGTCGAAAACGCCGAGCGCCTGGGCCTGGCGCAATTGCACCAGCTGCGCGGCCGCGTCGGCCGCGGCGCGGCCGCTTCAAGCTGCGTGCTGCTGTACCAGCCACCGCTGTCGCAGATGGCGCGGCAACGGTTGGCAACGATGCGCGAAACCAATGACGGCTTCGTCATCGCCGAAAAAGATCTGGAATTGCGCGGTCCCGGCGAACTGCTCGGCACCCGCCAGACCGGCCTGGCGGGATTCCGCGTCGCCGACCTGGGCCGCGATGCCGGCCTGTTGCCGCAAGTGCAGCATCTGGCTGACAGGTTGCTGGCCGAATCGCCACAATTGGCCGACCGCATCGTCGCCCGCTGGGTCGGCGGCGCAGCGCGGTATGCTTCGGCCTGATTTTCCGGAGAAACACAATGCAAGACCGCCGTGATTTCCTGCGCGCTTCGCTGCTGGCCGCAGGTGCAGCCGCATTGCCGGGCGCGGCATTCGCCGCCGGCAAGCCTGGTGGTGCGCGCGTGGTTTCGACCTGGGATTTTGGTGTGGGTGCCAACGCCGCTGCATGGAAGTTGCTCGCCGGTGGCGGTTCCGCGCTCGATGCGGTCGAAGCTGGCGCGCGTTGGGCCGAGGCCGATCTGTGCAATCCCACCGTCGGCCATTGTGGCAATCCCGACCGCGATGGCATGCTCACGCTCGATGCCAGCATCATGGACGGCGACAGCCGCTGCGGCTCGGTCGCTGCGCTGCAGGACATCGCGCACCCGATTTCGGTGGCGCGTGCGGTGATGGAAAAGACCCCGCACGTGATGCTGGTCGGCGCGGGCGCACGCCAATTCGCGCTGGAACAAGGCTTCCAAAGCAAGTCGCTGCTCACTGACAGCGCAAAACAGGCATGGGAAGAGTGGAAAAAGACCGCGCGTTATCAACCGCAGATCAACGCCGAACGCGCCAAGCTTCCCGGCAACAGTGAAAACCACGACACCCTTGGCATCCTCGCCATCGACGCCAACGGCAAGCTCGCCGGTGCCTGCACCACCAGCGGCATGGCCTGGAAACTGCCTGGCCGTGTCGGCGACAGTCCGATCATCGGTGCCGGCCTGTACGTGGACAACGACGTCGGTGCGGCCACGGCATCGGGCGTGGGCGAGGAAATGATCCGCAACGCCGCCAGTTTCCTCGTCGTCGAGTTGATGCGCCAAGGCCGATCACCACTGCAAGCCTGTCGCGAAGTCATCGATCGCGTGGTGCGCAAGCGCCCGCAGGCCAGCAAGGAGTTGCAGGTATGTTTCCTTGCGTTGAACCGGGATGGTGAAGTCGGTGGCTTTGCACTGCATCGCGGCTTCGTCTATGCAATGCAAGACGGCAGCCCCGGCCCGCATGACAAGTTAATCGAAGCAGGCTCGATCTACGCGACGCAAAAGTCGTGAGCGGGTTCACGCTTGAAATCGCTGCAAATTCGCTGGCCTCGGCGCTGGCTGCGCAGGAAGGTGGCGCTGACCGCGTCGAGCTGTGCGAAAACCTCGGCGAAGGTGGCTGCACACCCTCGTACGGCACGCTGGCTGTTGCGCGTGATCGCTTGCGGATTCCGCTGTACGTGTTGATTCGTCCGCGTACCGGTGATTTCGCTTACGGTGATTGGGAGTGCGAGGTGATGCTGCGCGACATCGAACACTGCGTGCGCCTGGGCTGTGATGGCGTGGTCATCGGTGCGCTCGATGCCAGCGGTGATGTTGACATGGCGCTGTGCCGGCAGTTGATCGGCGTGGCGGGCACGCTGGGCGTGACCTTCCATCGGGCTTTCGACGTGGCGCGTGATCCCTTGCAAGCGCTGGAGGCCATTGCCGCGCTGGGCTGCCAACGCGTGCTGACATCTGGCGCTGCAGTCGATGCGCCGACTGGTGCGGCGAATATCGCGGCCTATGTGCAAGCTGCTGGCGCGCGCCTGTCGATCATGGCCGGTGCAGGTGTTGCTGCAACGAACATCGCCATGTTGAAACAAACCGGCGTGCGTGAATTCCATACTTCAGCCAAGGCGTGGCGGCAAGGTATATCGCAACGCGCCCTGCTGGGCCTGGATGCCGCTTGGCTGCAAAGCGATGTGGAAATCGTGCGCCGATTGAAGCAGGCGTTGATCGCTTGAGTGCTTTGGTCATCGCTTGCGTTGCCGCAGGAATGACGAACAAAGGCGGTATGCTCTTCCAAAACCATGAACCGCGAACCAATGCCCAACAAAATTCCCTTGCTGATCGACACCGATCCCGGCGTCGATGACGCACTGGCCATCCTGATGGCCTTCAACGATGCCAGCCACGACGTCGTCGGCTTGAGCATCGCCGCCGGCAACGTCGGCCTGGAATACACCGTGCGCAATGCGCTGAAGCTGTGCGAAGTCGCCGGCCGCGGCGATGTGCCGGTGTTCGCCGGCTGCGCCTCGCCGCTGGTATTCGCCCCGCGCGAAGACGCGGCGCACGTGCATGGCCGCGATGGCTTCGGCGATGTCGGCTTCCCGCCCGCCGCCCGCATGGCCGAAAGCGAACACGCCGCGCAGGCGATCCTGCGACTGTCGCACCGGCACGCCAACGAACTGCTGCTGGTCGCGCTGGGGCCGCTGACCAACATCGCATTGGCGCTGAAGCTGGATCCGACCTTGCCACAACGCATCAAGCGTTTCCTGGTGATGGGTGGTGCGGTCAGTGCCCACGGCAATATCACCGCGGCGGCCGAGTTCAACATCGGCTTTGACCCGGAAGCGGCGCACGTGGTGTTCGAGGCCTTCCCGCAGATCGATCTGGCCGACTGGGAAGCGACCATCGTCCATGGCTTCCACCACAGCAAAGTCGAGTGCTGGTTGCAAGCCGATTCGCCACGCGCGCGCTTCTACGATGCCATCTCCTTGCAGACCCGCAAATGGTCCGCCGATCGTCGCGGCGACCACTGGCACAGTGCCGACGCGCTGGCGATGGCCTACGCCCTGCAACCGGACGGCGTGCTGGAGCTGGCCGAACGCCCGGTGCAGGTGGAAACCGCCGGCAACCTGACCCGTGGCGTCACCGTGACCGACTGGAACCGGCAGACCGGCCGCTCCGACAACGCCCGTATCCTGTTGCGCTACGATCAGGCCCGTTTCGAGGCGCTGGTGCAGGCCGCGCTGGCGGCCGGGTAGGGGTCAGCTTGCGCCGGGGCGACCGGCGCAGCTAAAATACCCGGCTCGCTCTGCCTGGATTCGAGCCGATTCACCGAACTCGGCCGGCAGTTTGCTTCCTCAACCCTGCAAAAAAGGTGCTGCCATGAAGGCTGACATCCATCCGAATTACCGTGACGTCGTTTTCCACGACGTGACCTCCGATTTCAAGATCCTGACCCGTTCGACCATCCCGACCAAGGAAACGGTGAAGTGGGAAGACGGCAACGAGTACCCGCTGGTCAAGGTGGAAATCTCGTCCGCGTCGCACCCGTTCTACACTGGCCAGCACAAGGTCATGGACACCGGCGGCCGCATCGACAAGTTCCAGCGCCGTTACCAGAAGGGCTGATGCCCTGCGCGGGCTCGGCCCGCGTGTCGCAAATCGCGAAACCTCCGACGGCCGCGCCTGAGCGCGGCCGTTTTCGTGCGCCTCTTCCGGGTGTCGAAGCTCCTGACCGGCCGGTTGGTATCGGATCGGTATTCCCGCAGGCGTCGTTTCGGGGATGTCTGTGCAATAATTCCGCTCCCGTGGCCTGTGGTCACGGACTCCCGTCCCGCGTCCGCACGGCGCTTCATGCGCCGCTGCGTCGCACCCCCACGAAGGAGCGTTTTGTGTCCGAACTCGACCAGGTCACCCTGACCGCCGGCGACAAATCGGTGGCCCTGCCGGTGCTCAAACCCACCCTTGGCAACGATTGCGTCGATATTTCCAAGCTGACCAAGGAAACCGGCCTTTTCACCTACGATTCCGGCTTCACCGCCACCGCCAGCTGCAAGTCGGCGATCACCTACATCGACGGCGACAATGGCGTGCTGATGTATCGCGGCTACCCGATCGAGCAACTGGCCGCCAAGTCCAGCTTCCTCGAGGTGTCGTACCTGCTGATGAACGGCGAACTGCCGACCAAGGCGGAGTTCGCGAAGTTCGAGAACGAAGTCACGCATCACACGATGATGCATGAGTCGCTGAAGAACTTCCTCGGCGGCTTCCGCCACGACGCACATCCGATGGCCATGCTGGCTGGCACCGTGGCCTCGCTGTCGGCGTTCTACCACGACACCCTCGACTTGGAAGATCCGGAACAGCGCCGCCAAGCCGCGATCCGCCTGATCGCCAAGGTCCCGACCCTGGCCGCCGCCGCGTACCGCTATTCGATTGGCTGGCCGATCCGCTACCCGCGCAACAACCTGGAATACGTCGAGCGCTTCCTGCACATGATGTTCGAAGTGCCGAGCGAGCCGCTGGAAATCAACCCTGTCGTCGCCAAGGCGCTGGATCTGCTGTTCATCCTGCACGCCGACCACGAGCAGAACGCCTCCACCAGCACCGTGCGCTTGGTCGGCTCCACCGGTGCCAACCCGTATGCGTCGGTTGCCGCCGGCATCACCGCGCTGTGGGGGCCCGCCCACGGCGGCGCCAACGAAGCCGTGTTGAAGATGCTGGAAGAAATCGGTACCGCGGACAAGGTCGAAAGCGCCATCGCCAAGGCCAAGGACAAGAATTCCGGCTTCCGCCTGATGGGCTTCGGCCACCGCGTTTACAAGAACTTCGACCCGCGCGCCAAGATCATCCGCGAGATGACCCACAAGGTGCTGAACGAACTGGGCGTCGATGACCCGCTGCTGGAAGTGGCGATGAAGCTGGAAGAAGCCGCGCTGAAGGATGAATACTTCATCCAGCGCAAGCTGTACCCGAACGTCGATTTCTACAGCGGCATCATCTACAAGGCGCTGAAGATCCCGACCGAGATGTTCACGGTGATGTTCGCCATCGGCCGCACCCCGGGCTGGGTGTCGCATTGGCTGGAACAGCAGGTCGATCCGGAAATGAAGATCGGTCGCCCGCGCCAGATCTATACCGGCTACGACAAGCGCGATTACAAGGACATCGGCTCGCGCTGAGCAGCCTGATTCCGGCACACAAACACATACGCCCCGCATTGCGGGGCGTATGTGTTTGTGTGTCATGCGTTGGCGTCGGTGGTTCGGGTGAAATAGAAACCGTAATAGCGATCGATTGCGTGGCCGGGATGGAACGGGATGCGCAGCGTGCGTTCGGGCAGATCCCAGTGGTCGCGCACCGTGTAGCCCAGGCGCGCCATTTCCGCGACCAGTTCCACGATGCCTTCGATCCGGTATGGACACACCGCGATACCTAGGTTCTGCAGGGTGAAGTAGCGTTTGGTCGGATGCATCGGAACCAGGTTGAACAGCACGTGCTGTGGCGGGTGCTGCAGCCTTTGCAGCAGTTCTGGCAGGTCGTATTCTAGGTACTGCAGCGCGCCGCTGCTGATCAGCAGATCGCAGCCATCGGCTTGCAGCACGTCGTCGCCGAAGCGCAGGTGGCGCTTCGGGTCGTGTTTCAGAGCCCATTCCCGCCCAGCTTGCATCACTTGGGGGACGTCGTGCACGCACCAGTCCAGATCCGCCGGCAGGATCATCATCCGGCCGAAACCGTAATACCCCAGCCCGATGTGCCCGCCCAGATCGAAGACTTTGCGTGTGCCACTGGCGAACATACGATCCAACCAGAACATCGCGGCATAGTCGCAGGTCCGCACCCGCAGTAGTTGCCGGCGGTACATGCGTGCGGCCTCTGCGACGTCGTAGCTGCTCGGCAGGCTTGGGGAGGAGAGGGCGCGGGCTTCCTGCTGTGCTGCGGCGTAACTGCCAAACAAGCCGTAGTACAGGTTGCCGTGGCCGTAGGGCCGGCGGAAATAGCGTCGGTACAGCGGCCGCGCCAGCAGGCTGATCCCCGGCAATTCCGCCAATTCCCGAACCAGCTGTGTCAATCGGGGTCGCAGCCCCTCGGGCAGGATGCCTTCCATCGTTGCGACCATGTGCGCGCCGCCCTGTTGTGGTGTTAACCGACATTAACGCAAGATAGCCGGGTGGGCGGTCAAGGTGGCGGCTACGCGGTGGGCTCCCTCTCAGCCAGCAATTGCGCCAACTGTGTGGTCGAAGCGCGCTGCATCGGCTTGTCATCGAGGCGCGACAACGGTGGCTGGTGCAGCGCCGTTTGCGGCAGCACGACCAGGTCGAAGGCCAAGTCTTCGGCGCTGAAGCTCCACGCCGGCAGTTCGATGTTGCGCTCCCGATCCATGCGCAAGCGGCGGCTGCTTGCCTGCGCGGGAATGCCGTGTTCGTCGAGGAAGCGCGCCACTGCGTCGGTGTCGTCTGCATGGAGATGCAGCTGCACCGGCGAATGCGCATCGGCGGTGCCGTCCAGCACCGGACCGACCAGGCGCGGAGAGAATGGCGCGAAAAATTCCAGTGCTCGCAGGGCGGCTTCGCGGCGCGTGCGCAGTTCGGTGGCGTGTGCGTCGCCGGCAAACAGGCGCTGGTATTGCCGCAGCGCTTCCTCGATTTCACGATGGTTCGGCAGCGAGGCTTCATCACTGATGCCTAGGCGGCTGGCGGCCTTGCGCCGTGCCAGCGGATAATCGCGCAGGCCGCTTTCGGCCATCAGCCGCGCGGCTTCCTGCGCAACGCATTGGCGGCGCTCGTGGTTGTTCTTCACCAACGCCGATCCCCTGCCTTCGCCTCAGAAAATATCGAACGCCTCTTCATCCGGCACCGTATTGCCGTCGTCGAAGAAGTCGTGGTTGTTCAAGCGTTCGGCATCTTCGGCCTTGACCCATTCGGTCGCACCGTTGGTCTGCACCTGGACCATGCCGGCTGGTGGGTCGTTCATCGCGATCGGCTTGTCCTTCAGGGCCACGTGCATGTAGTCGATCCAGATCGGCAGCGCGGCGCGGCCGCCGTATTCGCCACGGCCCAGGCTGCGGAAATCGTCGCGACCCACCCAGACCACGGTGGCCAGGTCGCCGCCGAAACCGCCGAACCAGGCATCGCGATAATCGTTGGTCGAGCCGGTCTTGCCGCCCACGTCTTCGCGGTTCAGCACCTTGGCGGCGGTTGCGGTGCCGCGCAGGACCACGTCGCGCATCATCGACACCATCTGATAGACGCTGCGCTCATCGACGGCGCGCGGTGCGGTGGTGGTTTCGGCTTCCGCGACGGGTGCGGCTTCCGCCGGTTTTGCAGCGGCGGCTTCGGGCTTGGCCGGGGCTGGCTTCGGCGCGGACTGCGCCGGGCCCAGGTCGAAACCATCGACCACGTTGCTGATCGGCTGGCCATCGACGCTGGCCAGCTGGCCGCAGCCACGGCAGGCAACGGCCGGTTTTTCCTTGAAGATCACCTTGCCTTCGCGGTCCTTGACCTCGTCGATGAACCACGGCGTGATCCGCGAGCCGCCATTGGCGAAGGCGGCGTAGCCACGCGCCATCGACAGCGGCGTCAGCGACGCGGTGCCCAGCGACATCGACAGGTTCGGCGGCAGTTCGGCGGGGTCGAAGCCGAACTGGCCGATGTACTTGCGCGCGAAATCCACGCCGATGCTGTCCAGCAGGCGCACCGATACCAGGTTCTTCGAACGCACCAGTGCCTCGCGCAGGCGCATCGGCCCGGAGAAGCCGCCGCCGTCGTTCTGCGGTCGCCACACATGGCCACGACGGTCGCGGAACACCACCGGTGCGTCCAGCACGATTGAGCCGGGGTTGAAGCCTTTGTCGAACGCCGCCGAATACACGAACGGCTTGAAGCTGGAGCCGGGCTGGCGTCGCGCTTGCGTCGCACGGTTGAACTTGTTGCCGGCGTAGCTGTAGCCGCCGATGATCGCCTTGATCGCGCCGCTGTACGCATCCAGCGACACCAGCGCCGCCTGCGCTTTTGGAACCTGGCCGATGACGAATTCGCCTTCGTTCTTGCCGGCGCGGATCCGCACCAGATCGCCACGCTTGAGCAGGCTGGCCGGCGACTTGCCGGCCCACTGGCTGGCCGAAGCGGGCAATGTGACCTCGCGTGCGTCGGCAGTCACCACGGTTACGCCGCCATCGCCGTTGCTGCGCGCCACCACCGTGGGCAGCAAGCCGGCCTGCGCGGGGATGCCGGCCAATTGCGCGGCCATCGCGGTGGCGTCGGCATTGGCGGGCAATTCGAAGTGCTGCTCCACCCCGTGCCAACCGTGGCGGCGGTCGTACAAGGCCAGGCCATCGCGCACCGCCTGGTCGGCGGCGGCCTGCGCCACCGGGTCGATGGTGGTGGTGACCCGATAGCCTTTGGTCAGCACGTCGCCGCCGAAGCGCGCGATCATTTCCTGGCGCACCATTTCCGCCACGTAAGGTGCATAGACCTCGACCGGGCGCTCGTGCGGCGCGGCGTGCATTGGCTCGGCCTTGGCGGTGGCGGCTTCGGCGGCACTGATGTAGCCGTCCTCGACCATCCGGTCCAGCACATACACGCTGCGCTCGTGGTTGCGCTGCGGGTTGCTGATCGGGTTGCCGCTGGAGGGGAATTTGAGTGAACTGACCAACGTGGTGGCTTCGGCCAGGCTCAACTGATCCAGCGGCTTGCCGTAGTAGAACTCGGCTGCAGCGGCGATGCCGTAGGAGCGATTGCCGAAGAAGCTCTTGTTGAGATACAGCTCCAGGATCTCGTCCTTCGACAACATCCGCTCGATCTTCATCGACAGCATCATTTCCGCCAGTTTGCGGGTGTAGCTGTATTCGTTGCTGAGGAAGAATTGCCGCGCCACCTGCTGGGTGATGGTGCTGCCGCCGGCCACGCGGCCTTCCTTGCGGCTGGCGATCTGCCACAGTGCGCGGCTGATGCCCTTCGGGTCCACGCCGTTGTGGGTATAGAAGCGCGCATCCTCGGCGGCGACGAAGGCGCGCTTGACCTGTTCGGGCACCTGGGCGATGTCGATCGGGTAGCGGCGCGTTTCGCCGAACAGCCCGATCAGGCGACCGTCGCTGGCATGCACGTACAGGGGTTCCTGCAATTCCACGTCGCGCAGCGTTTGCACATCGGGCAACTTGGCCGAAACCACGTAATACAGGATGGCCAAGCCGCCGGCAGCCAGCAGCAGCAAGACGAGCAGGGTCAGGGTCGCCCAGCGCAGCAGGCGGGAGAGGCGGGGCATTCGGGCAGATCCGATTTGCAGAAATGATCGGGACAGAGTATAGATGACGCATCGGAGCGTCGGGGGGCGTTCCCAGCAGGAACAATGGCTTGAAGTGCATCCTTGTGGAACCGTGACAAGCGGCACACGGCAGCAAAAGGCGCTTGCAAGTCTCGGGGTCTTCGTTGTTAATGTGCCGGTGGGACATGTCGGGTGCGCTTGTTGCGCCTGTTGGAAAGGGGAAATACCGTGGGGCTAATCCCAAAAAGCCAATCGCCGCTCATCGGCGTTGACATCAGTTCGACTGCGGTCAAGCTGATGCAGTTGTCCCGTGCGGGCAACCGCTACCGTGTGGAGCACTACGCGGTCGAGCCGTTGCCACCCAATGCAGTGGTCGAAAAGAACATCATTGAGGTCGAGGCGGTCGGCGAGGCCATTCGTCGCGCGCTCAACCGTTCCGGGGCCAAGGTCAAGCATGCCGCCGCCGCCGTCGCCGGCTCGGCGGTCATCACCAAGACCATCCCGATGCCGGCCGACCTGGACGAGGACGAACTGGAAGCCCAGGTCGAACTGGAAGCGGTCAACTACATCCCGTACCCGATCGAGGAAGTGAACATCGATTTCGAGGTGCTGGGCCCGATGCCCAATAACCCCGAGATGGTGCAGGTGCTGCTGGCCGCGTCGCGTTCGGAGAACGTCGAACTGCGCCAGTCCGCGCTGGAACTGGGTGGCCTGACCGCCAAGGTCATGGACGTGGAAGCCTTCGCGGTCGAAAACGCCTTCGCCCTGATCGCCAGCGAGCTGCCGGTGCCGGGCAATGGCGTGGTCGCACTAGTGGACATCGGTGCCACCATGACCACGCTCAACGTGCTGCGTAATGGTCGCAGCCTGTACGGCCGCGAGCAGGTCTTCGGTGGCAAGCAGCTCACCGACGAGGTGATGCGCCGCTACGGCCTGACCTATGAGGAAGCTGGTCTGGCCAAGCGCCAAGGCGGGTTGCCGGACAGCTACGAGGTCGAAGTCTTGGAACCGTTCAAGGAAGCCACCGTGCAGCAGATCAGCCGCCTGCTGCAGTTCTTCTATGCCGGTTCCGAATTCAACCGCGTTGACCAGATCGTGCTGGCCGGCGGCACCGCCGTGCTGCCCGGTCTGCCGGAAATGGTCGAGGAACAACTGGGCGTGCCCACCGTGGTTGCCAACCCGCTGGCGCAGATGACCTTGGGCCCGCGCGTGCAGGCGCATGCACTGGCCCAGGACGCGCCGGCGCTGATGATCGCCACCGGCCTGGCGCTGAGGAGCTTCGACTGATGGCACGGATCAACCTGCTTCCCTGGCGCGCGGAACGCCGCGCGGCCCGGCAGAAAGAGTTCTACACCATGCTGGGCTTCGCCGCCCTCGCCGGCGTGGCCCTGTCCGTGCTGATCTGGCTGTATTACGGCCAGCAGATCAGCGGCCAGAACACCCGTAACGAGTTCCTGCGTGGGGAAATCACCCAGCTCGATACCCAGATCAAGGAAATCGAGGAACTCGACAAGAAGAAAGGCCGCCTGCTGGCGCGGAAGAAAGTCATCGAGGAACTGCAGGCCAACCGTTCGCAGATGGTGCACCTGTTCGATTCGCTGGTGCGCACCATCCCCGATGGCGTGTCGCTGACCAACATCAAGCAGGAAGGCGACCTGCTGACCCTGGAAGGTCGCGCACAATCCAACGCGCGCGTCAGTAGCTACATGCGCAACCTGGAAACCTCTGGCTGGATGGCCAAACCGGACCTGGCGGTCATCGAAGCCAAGAACGAGGACAACAAGGTTGCCACCCCCGGTGGTGTCAGCCGTGCCTTGCCCTATGTGTTCAGTCTGCAGGTGCGTTTGGCCAATCCCAACGCCAAGGATCCGAACGACCCGAACGCCGCCACGCCGATTATCGATGACTCCGTCGACGCGCCCGCCGCTGATGCAGCGCCGGCTGCCGACAACCCGCCGGTCGCTGCGCCAGTGCCGGCGGGCACCGAAGCACCGGTCACGCAGCCCGCCGCCACCCCGGCGGCAGCGCCCGCCACCCCGGCCGCCCCGGCGGCTGCCCCGCAAGCGAGCCCGGCGTCATGAGTAAGAAGCCATTCAAGGTCAGCGACCTCGACTTCAACAATATCGGCGGCTGGCCGCGCAACGCCAAACTGGTGTTCTGTGTGCTGGTGGGCCTGTTCATCCTGATCATGGCCTGGCTGCTGCTGATCAAGGGCAAGCGCGAGGAGCTGCATGGCCTGGAACGCCAGGAATCCGATCTGCGCCGCGAGTTCGAGGACAAGGCCGGCCGCGCCGCCAACCTCGAGCCACTGAAGCAGCAACTGGCGACGATGGAACAGGTTCTGCAACAGATGCTGCGGCAGTTGCCCAGCCGTACTGAAATGCCCGACCTGATCGTTGACGTCTCGCAGACCGCGTTGTCCAGCGGCCTGTCCAACGAGCTGTTCAAGCCCGGTCCGGAGACGCCCAAGGAGTTCTACGCCGAAAAGCCCATCGCCCTGCGCATGGTCGGCAGCTACCACCAGTTCGGTGCCTTCGTCAGCGGCGTGGCCTCGCTGCCGCGCGTGGTCATCCTGACCATGCACGATATCCAGCTGCAGCCCAAGGGCGGCAAGGCCGGCGGCGCGCTGGAACTGTCCGGCACGGTCAAGACCTATCGCTACCTCGACGAGGAAGAAGCGGCCGAACAGGAAAAGAAGGCCGCCGAGGCCGCCAAGCAAGGGGGCGCGCCATGATCACGATCAACAATGCACGCACGCTGCTGCGCGTGGCCGTCGTCGCCGGCATGGTGTTGGCATCGACCGGCTGCCTGCGTGGCACGAGCAGCAGCTACAGCAGCGACTACGGCGATGCTCCGAATCTCAACAAGTGGGTCTCCGATGTGCGCGCCCGCCCGGCGCCGCCGCTGGAACCGCTGCCGGTGATGCAGCAGTTTGAAACCTTCGAATACGCGGCGCAGGGCCTGCGCGACCCGTTCAGTGACGCTTGGAGCAATGGCGACAGCAGCGGCCCGCGTCCGGACCCGAACCGACGCAAAGAAACGCTGGAAGGCTTCCCGCTGGACAGCTTGGACATGGTCGGCACCCTGGGTGCCGGTTCCGGCTTGGTCGCGCTGGTGATGGCACCGGACAAGGTGACCTACCGCGTGCGCCCCGGTGCCTATCTGGGCCAGAGCGACGGTCGCGTCACCAGCGTTGCTGAAGACCACATCGAACTTGTCGAACTGGTGCCTGATGGTGCCGGCGGCTGGCTGGAACGCCCGGCTTCCATCGCGCTTGAAGATCAATGATTAGGGGATACCCGATGACCGCTTTGAACCTCCGCAGCCTGAGCCCCTCGCGTCGCCTGGCTACCTTCCAGGCCGGTAGCTTGGCCTTGGCCATCGGCATGCTGGCCATGCCTGCCGCCGTCCTGGCCGCCCCTGCCAACCCGGCACCGGCACCCGCCACGGCCGCCGCCGCTGGCGTGCAGGTTTCCGCCATCGACTTCAAGCGTGGTGAAAACGGCGAAGGCCGGCTGATCCTGCGCTTCGACGAAAAAGGCGCACTGCCTGATCTGCGCAACCAGGGCGATTCGGTAGTGATCGACGTCGGCAATGCCAGCCTGCCGGCCAACCTGCAGCGGCCGCTCAACGTGGTGGATTTTGCCACGCCGGTGCAACGCGTCGAAGCGCACGCTGTCGGCAAGGGCACGCAACTGGTGCTGAGTACGCGCGGTGGCTTCGAATCGCTGGCCTACCAGACCGGCAACGAATACGTCGTCGAAATCGCCCCGCGCGCCGCCCAGGCCGCCATGGGGGCCGCGCCGGCTTCCGCCAAGGGCGGCGTGCCCGCGCGCAAGTACGCCGGCAAGCCGGTGACCTTCAACTTCCAGGACGTGCCGGTGCGCACCGTGCTGCAGTTGATCGCAGAAGAGTCCGGTTTGAATGTGGTCGCCTCCGACACCGTGCAGGGCAACGTCACCCTGCGCCTGACCAACGTGCCGTGGGACCAGGCGTTGGACATCGTGCTGCGTGCCAAGGGTCTGGATCAGCGTCGCGAAGGTGGCGTGGTGTGGATTGCACCGCAGCCGGAACTGGCCAAGTTCGAGCAGGACAAGGAAGACGCACGCATCGCCATCGAGAATCGCGAGGAGGTGATCACCGACTATGTGCAGATCAACTACCACAGCGCCTCGGCGATCTTCAAGGCGCTGACCGAAGCCAAGGGTATTGGCAACCAGGGTGGTGGTGGCAACGGCAACAACCAGAATGAAAATGGCTTCCTGTCGCCGCGCGGCCGCTTGGTCGCCGATGAGCGCACCAACACCCTGATGATCAACGACATCCCGAAGAAGGTCGCGCAGATGCGCGAGCTGATCAATGTCATCGACCGCCCGGTGGATCAGGTGCTGATCGAAAGCCGCATCGTCATCGCCACCGATACCTTTGCCCGCGACCTGGGTGCGCGGTTCGGCATTGCCGGCACCCGGACGGGTGACCGGACCCAGATCCTCGGCGGCAACACTGCCGACGTGGTCAATATCGCCAATGGTGACGACCGCGTGTTCCCGGCGGCATATAACGTCAACCTGCCGGCGAGTGGTTTCACGGACAATACGGCCGCGAGTATTGCTTACACCTTGTTGGGCAGGAATTTCTCGCTCGACATGGAGCTGTCGGCGATGCAGGAAGAAGGCCGCGGCGAAGTGGTTTCCAACCCGCGTATCGTCACCGCCAACCAGCGCGAAGGCCTGATCAAGCAGGGCAAGGAAATCGGTTACGTCACTATCTCCGGCGGCGGCGGTGGCGGCGGCACGGCGGCCACGGCCAACGTGCAGTTCAAGGAAGCCGTGCTGGAACTGCGCGTCACCCCGACCATCACCAATGATGGCCGCGTATTCCTGAATCTGAACGTCAAGAAAGACGAAGTTTCCGAGCTGATCCAGGTCACCAACTACGGTACCGTGCCCGTGCTGGACAAGCGCGAGATCACCACTGCCGTGCTGGTCGAAGACGGGCAGACCGTGGTCATCGGCGGCGTCTATGAGTTCACCGACCGCACCAGCCTGGCCAAGGTGCCGTTCTTGGGCGACATCCCCTTCCTCGGCAACCTGTTCAAGAAGAAGGGTCGCCAGAAGGACAAAGCCGAACTACTGGTCTTCGTTACCCCGAAGGTGCTGGCCGTCGCCAAGCGCTGAGCCTCGCAGGGTATTGCAAGCAACAAGGAAGGGTCGCGCAAGTGGCCCTTCCGCGTTGTTGGTGCCTGCAAAAACGCCTTCTCCCACAAAGGGGAGAATCAAAGACCGCAACTGCCAGCATCCGGGCTGGCTTCCCCGCAGTCAGGAAACGCGCCATGAATCTGGGGCGGTAACTCCGGCGCCGCGCGGAACCATCGTGGCAAACTCCGGTCATAGCGCCTTTCCGGGAAATCACGCCTGCATGGAATCCGCCGACTTTGTACCGCCACCGTCCGCGACTTCGCGCCTGCACGCCGCCTTCCAGACGTTGCGCGGTGATCTCGCCAAAACCATCGTTGGCCAGGCGGCGCTGATCGAGCGCCTGTTGATCGCGCTGCTGGCCGATGGCCACTTGCTGGTCGAAGGTGCGCCGGGCCTGGCCAAGACCACCGCGATCCGCGCGCTGGCCTCGCGCCTGCAGGCCGACTTCGCCCGCGTGCAATTCACCCCTGACCTGCTGCCGGCCGACCTGACCGGCACCGAGGTGTGGCGGCCGCAGGAAGGTCGTTTCGAATTCCAGGCTGGGCCGATTTTCCACCCGCTGCTGCTGGCCGACGAGATCAACCGCGCCCCGGCCAAGGTGCAGTCGGCGTTGCTGGAGGCGATGGGCGAACGCCAGGTTACCGTGGGTCGCCATACCTATCCGCTGCCGCCGCTTTTCCTGGTGATGGCCACGCAGAACCCGATCGAGCAGGAGGGCACCTTCCCGCTGCCGGAGGCGCAGTTGGACCGCTTCCTGATGCACGTGCGCATCGGTTATCCGGAGGCGGAAACCGAAACCGAAATCCTGCGGCTGGCGCGCGAACGTGCGCGCGAGTCGTTGCAGCCGACGGCGCAGGTATTGGAGAAGATGCCGCAGCAAGACGTGTTCGCCGCGCGCCGCGAAGTGCTGGACCTGCATGTTGCGCCGGCACTGGAGCGTTATCTGGTGGAACTGGTGCTGGCTTCGCGCGATGCCGGTCGTTACGACGCGGCACTGGCGCGGCGTATTGCCTGGGGTGCCAGCCCGCGTGGCTCGATTGCGCTGGAGCGTTGCGCACGGGCGCGGGCGTGGCTGGCGGGTCGCGATTACGTGACGCCGGATGATGTGCGTGCGGTCGCGCCGGATGTGTTGCGGCATCGGGTGTTGCCCAGTTACGAGGCAACGGCCGAAGGTTGGGATGGCGACAAGTTGGTCGCGGCGTTGATCGAAAAGGTGTCGCTGCCGTGAGCATGGTTATGCCTCGGCATCACGCTTTTAGCCCCCTCCCCTTTCACGGGGGAGGGTTGGGGTTGGGGTGCGACGGAGCCGGCAACGTCTCTGTTGCATTGTTGTTTCGAGTGCTGAAAAGCCAAAGCGTTTCGCGCTGCCGCGCGACTTACTTTTCTTTGCTTGTGCAAAGAAAAGTAAGCAAAAGAAAGCACGCCCCCGACGGCGCGCCCGTCGCTGCGCGACGGGTTCGCAAGACCGGCGGGAATTTTCTTAAGCCGCATCGTGCGGCTAAGAAAACGGCGCACATCCATGTGCGCCGCCCCTTCGGGGTTTGTCCCACCGGCCTTGCCGCGCCTCAAGGGGGCCCGAAGTCAAAAGCCGAAGCACAATCAACGGCAATGGCATCACGTTGGACTGCACCATGCCTGACGGCGTGACGCCCATGCTTTCCGAATTGATCGCCCTGCGTGCCGTTGCGCAGCGGCGACCGCCTGCGCGCAAGGGATCGCAGCATCTCACCGGGCCGGCGTCTTCGATGTTGCGCGGGCGCGGGATGGAATACGCCGAGTCACGCGAGTATTCCATTGGTGATGATGCGCGCCATATCGATTGGCGCTTGACCGCGCGCAGCGGGCGCACGCATACCAAGCTGTTCCAGGCCGAGCGCGAACGTTTGACCCTGATCGTCGCCGATACCGCGCCTGCCCTGTATTTCGGCACGCGGGTGCGCTTCAAGTCGGTGCAGGCCGCGCGCGCCGGTGCGGTCGCTGCATGGGCCGCCGTGCGCGATGGCGACCGCATTGCGGCCTTGCGCGGGGCGAAGCTTGAGGCACCGTTGCCGCCGGCTTCTGGCGCGCACGGGGCCTTGCGCGTGCTTGATGCGTTGGCACGCTGGTATGTGCAGCCGCCGGCGGATGATGCTGGCCTGGCGGTTGCGCTGGACCATGCTGCGCGCTTGCTGCGCCCGGGTTCGCGGCTGCTGGTGCTGGCTGATCCACATAGTATCGTCTCAATGGACGAAAACCGCTGGCTGCGGCTGGCCGCGCACAACGAAGTCATGGTGCTGCTGCTGACCGATCCGCTGGAGCGCGAGCCGCCACGCGCGGCGCTGCCGTTTTCGATTGATGGACAGCATGTCGAACCGGATCTGGGCAATGCCGTGCAACGGCAGAAATGGCGAGACGAGTTCGTGCAGCCGGTGCAGTCCGCGCTGGAAAATCTTCCTCGACGTGGTGTGCGCGTGTTCGAACTGTGCAGTGATGCGCCCAGCGAAGCCTGGTTGCCCTTGCTGGGCCGCGCGCAGGCACAGGTGGCGTGATGCCGGTTTTCGACGTGATGCTCGGGACGCTGCAAGCCGATGCGCTGCAAGCAGGTGCACTGCCACTACGCGACGTGCATCTTCCGCCTGCGCTGCCGTGGTGGCCGCCGGCACCGGGCTGGTGGATCTTGCTGGTCGTGTTGCTGCTGACCGCGGTGGCGATCGCCGCGATCCTTGCGCGTCGCCGCCGACGCCGGCGCGCATGGCAGGCGCTGTTCGATGAGGCGGTGGCCGTGCCGCAAGCGGAACAACGCATCGCCGCCATGTCGGAACTGCTGCGTCGTGCCGCACGCAAGGCCGACGCGCATGCCGGCACGCTTGAAGGAGAGGCGTGGCTGCGTTTTCTCGATGGCGACAAGCAACGCGATTTCAGCGAAGGCACCGGTCGTTTGCTGCTGGACGGTGCTTACCGCCGCGATGTCGATGATGTGGCCGTCGCACGATTGCTGCCGTTGGCGCGCGCGCGTTTCCTTGAATTGGCGGCCACGCGCAAATGAGCTTCGCCTGGATCGATCACTTGCGCGATGCCTTCGGCGGCTTTGCCTGGCCGTGGATGTGGGCGGCCTTGCCCTTGCCCTTGCTGGCGATGTGGTTGTTGCCGGCGCGGCGCAGTGCCTCGCCGGCCTTGCGCGTGCCGTGGGGCGAACGGATCGACCGCATCGCCAGTGGTGGTCGCGCACGCGCCACCCACATGCCATGGCTGGCCTTGTTGGCATGGGTGTTGTTGTGCGCCGCCGCCGCACGCCCGCAGCAACTGGGCGAGCCGATCGCACCGCCGCAGGATGGACGCGACCTGATGCTCGCGGTCGATTTGTCGGGCAGCATGAGCGAGCCGGACATGGAATTGGGCGGCCGCGTGGTTGATCGTTTGACGGCGGCCAAGGCGGTGCTGGCGGATTTCCTCGACCGCCGTGCCGGTGATCGCATCGGCTTGCTGGTGTTCGGTCAGCGCGCGTATGCCTTGACACCGTTGACGCTGGATCGAGACAGCGTGCGCGAGCAATTGCGCGACAGCGTGGTGGGTCTTGCCGGGCGTGAAACCGCCATCGGCGATGCCATCGGCCTGGCGGTCAAGCGCCTGCATGCACAACCGCAAGGCCAGCGCGTGTTGATCCTGCTGACCGATGGCGTCAATACCGCCGGTACGCTGGAGCCATTGAAGGCGGCGGAATTGGCGCAGCAAGCCGGCGTGCGCGTGCATACCATCGCCTTTGGCGGCGGTGGGCGCATGGTGTCGCTCTTCGGCCTGCAATTGCCCTTGCCCAATGGTGGCGAAGACGAAATCGACGAACAAACCCTGCGCAGCATCGCGCAGCAAACTGGCGGGCAATTCTTCCGCGCGCGCGATGCCGGCGAACTGGCCGGCATCTATGCTGAGTTGAACCGTATTGAGCCGGTGCGACAACCGGGCAAGCAGATCCGCCCGCGCATCGAGCGCTATCCGTGGCCCTTGTCGGCGGCGCTGTGTGTTGCATTGCTGGCTTTCGCCTGGCCAGGGCGGCGCGCATGAACGACTGGCTGCCCATCGTGCATTTCCTGCGTCCGCATTGGCTGTGGGCGCTGCTGGCGCTGCCGCTGCTGTGGTGGCTGTGGCGCATGCGCCGGCGGCGCGCGAACGTGTGGCACGAGGCAGTCGATGCGCATTTGTTGCCGCACCTGCTGGAACCGGGTCGCGGTGTGCGTGTCGCACCATGGCTGGGCCTGCTGGGCTATGCCTTGGCGATCCTGGCACTGGCCGGACCAAGTTGGCGACAAGGTGAACAAGCCTTGTGGCAGGCGCAAGCACCACTGGTGGTCGCGCTGGATCTCTCCAGCGCCAGCAGTGCGGCCGACCTGCCGCCATCGCGCCTGTTGCGCGCACGCAGCAAGCTGGCGGCGCTGTTGCGCGAACGTCGTGGCGGCCAGGTTGCACTGGTGGTGTATGCCGGCGACGCCTTCACCGTGGCCCCGTTGACCGACGACGCCGGCAACGTGGCCTTGTTCATCGATGCGCTGGAACCGGCAGTGATGCCGGTCGATGGCCAGGACGCGGCGCGTGCCATTGATCTGTCGGCGAAGTTGCTGCGGCAGGCTGGCTTTTCACACGGCGACGTCTTGTTGCTGGCCGACCATGCCGATGCCGCCGCGCGCGATGCCGCACGCAAGGCTGCGAGTGAAGGCTTCCGTGTTTCCGCCATTGGCATGGGCACGGCAGCGGGCGCAGCGTATCGCGCGCCGGAAGGCGCGATCCTGCGCGCGCGGCTGGATGCCGCCTCGTTGCGTTCGTTGGTGGCGGCAGGCGGCGGCGACTACGCGGCGATGACGACTGATGATGGCGACCTGCACGCGCTGGGCGTGCTGGATCCACAACAGGCCGGCGCGCAGGCGGCGCGTGGCGAGACGCGGCTGGCGTGGCGCGACGAAGGCTATTGGCTGCTGCTGCCGCTGATGCTGCTGGGCTTGCTGGCGTTCCGGCGTGGCGGTGCCCTGGCGGCGGTGGCGCTGTGCGTGTTGCTGCCATTGGCGTCGCCCGCGCAGGCAGCCGAAGACGGTTGGTGGTGGCGGCCGGACCAGCAGCAACAGCGGCGCATCGCGCAAGGCGTCGATGCATACCGCAAGGGCGACTTCGCGACGGCGGAGCAGGGGTTTGCCGGCATCGACAGCGCCGACGCGCAATACAACCTTGGCAATGCACTGGCCAGGCAGGGTCGTTTCGATGAGGCCATCGCCGCCTATGATGCGGCGCTGAGGCAGCAGCCGGGCATGGAAGACGCCATCGCCAATCGCAAAGTGGTCGAAGAGGCGCGCAAGCAGCAGAAACAGAACGGCGACGGCGGCAATTCGCAGCAGAACCGGAAGCAAGACAGTTCTGACAAGAACAATTCTTCGCAAGGACAGAATCAGCAAGGCAACGGACAACGCGAGCCGCAGCAGGACAAATCGCAGCAGCAGGATTCGCAGGACAAGCCGGATAAAGACGCCGCTGGCAACCCGGACAAGCAGCCGCCGGAGCAATCGCAGAACGCACAGGATCAGCAGGCCGCAGATGCTGCCCAACGCGAGCGCATGCGCGAAGCGATGCAACAGGCGCAGGCCGAAAAGCAGGGCAAGGCCGAAGAAAATGCAAACCGGCAAGGCACGCCCACCGAAACGGCCGAGCAACGCGAGCGCAGGCAGGCCACCGAAGCCTGGTTGCGTCGCGTGCCCGACGAACCCGGTGGCCTGCTGCGCAGCAAGTTCCGGCTGGAATACGAACGCCGGCAACGGGAGGGACGATGAGATTCCGATATGGCGCGTGCTGCGCTTTCTGGCTGTTCGCGGCGCTGTTGCCGTTCTCGCCAGCCCTGGCGGCGCAGGACCACGCCCCGGCGGACAATGCCGCCGCCGTGCTGCTGGACACCGAAGTCGATGATGCCAATCCCTACGTGCAGCAGAACGTGGGCGTGACCGTGCGCCTGTACTACGCGACGGCGCTGGCATCCGGACAACTGGACCTGGACGCACCGGCGGGTGCTTCGTTGCAGAAGGTCGGCGACGACGTGCAATCGGTGCGCGAACGCGATGGCCGCCGTTACAACGTGTTCGAGCGCCGCTACCTGCTGGTGCCGGAGCGCAGCGGGCCGTTGACCTTGCCCGCGCCGCGTTTTGCCGGGCGCGGCATCGGCAATTGGATCGACGACCTGATGAGCGGCGGCGGCCGCGAGTTGCAGGCCACCGGCACGCCGCGCAGCCTGCAGGTGCGGCCGCAGCCGGCCAATGCGCCGCAGCCGTGGCTGCCGCTGCGCGACCTGCGCCTGCGCTACGTTTCCGCGCCGCAGCAGGCGCGTGCAGGTGAAGCAATGACGCTGACGGTGGAACTGATCGCCGAAGGCGCGAGCCGTTCGCAGTTGCCGGACTTGCCGCTGCCATCGGCACCCGGTGCGCAAGTGTTCGCCGAGCCGGCGCAATACGACGAAACCTTCCGCGATGGCGTGCCGCAGGTGCGGATGCTGCGCAAGTACTCGCTGGTGGCCGATGGCAGCGGCAGCTTGCGCATCGATGGCATCGGCCTGGCGTGGTGGGACGTGCGTGCCGGCGCGGCGCGGCGTGCCAGCTTGTCCGAGCTGGTGGTGCAAGTTGCACCCGGCGTGGGCAGCTTTTCCGGCCGCCAGTTGCAGGGCATGCAATCGCAGGGCACGCAGTTGCAGGGTGCGTCGCCTGCCGATGCATCGGTGCAGGCAATGCAGGCGGATGCGGGGATGCATATCCCCGCGCACACATGGGCGTGGCTGGCGGCGGTATTCGCCGTATTGTGGCTGGTGACGCTGGTGTGGGCGTTGCGACGGCAACCGGTGGCTGCCGTCGATGCCGGAGGATTGCCGGCGCAACGAAGGGCGGTCTTGCCGAGCCATTCGCTGCCGGATCTCAGGAAAGCATTGGATACCGGCACGCTGGACGAAATCGGCGAAACCCTGTGTGCGATGACCGCGCCGCCGGTCGCCGACCTGGATGCACTGGCCGCGCGCCTGGCCGATGCGGATCAGCGCGATGCGGTCGAGGCGATGCGTCGTGCGCGCTGGGCCGATGGCGACGGCCCGGCTGCGCGAGCCGTATTGCGTGCCGCCTTTCGCAACGGGCCGGTTTGGCGTGAGGCAAACACGGGCGTGCGGCGTGAAGCGATGTTGCCGCCGTTGTATCCCGACTGATTCGATTACATGGTTCGGGTTGGTGGATAATCCGCGCATGGATTCGCTGCAAGCCCTTGCCGGCCACGCCTTCGCCGAAACCGATATCGACCGCGCCGATGCCCTGCGCGAGGATACAGACGCGCTGGCGCGGCTGTGGCCGCAATCGCGTGTGCTGGTGATCGACGGCGAAGGCAATGCGCTGGCCGATGCGGCAGGGCAGCCGTTCGCGCCTAGCGGCGCGCAACTCGGTGGCGGGCCGGGCACGGCGATTTTCCTGGGCTTGCGCGAGGCGACGGGCTGGTTTGCGGTGACGGCGGAAACGGTGGCCTTCGCCGGCCCCATGCGCATCGACCTGCGCCGCGCGGCGGCGACGTGGCCGGCGCTGGAAGCGGGCCTGTTCGCGTTGGCGCGCGCGCTGTTGCACTGGCAGGCGCGCACGCGCCATTGCGGTGTCTGCGGCGGCGCGGTGCAGTTTCGCCGCGCCGGTTACCTGGGCTATTGCATGCAATGCGCGGCAGAACACTATCCGCGCGTGGACCCGGCGGTGATCGTTGCGGTCAGCGATGGCGAGCGCCTGTTGCTGGGGCGGCAGGCGTCATGGCCGGCGCGGCGTTATTCACTGGTGGCCGGTTTCGTCGAGCCGGGTGAAACGCTGGAACAGACGGTGGCGCGCGAAGTGCTGGAGGAAACCCGCGTGCGCGTTATTGCCAGCCGCTATCTGGGCGCGCAGCCGTGGCCGTTCCCCGGCGCATTGATGCTGGGCTTCGAGGCCGATGCACACCCGGATGTGCCGCAGGTCGATGGCGAACTGGAAGATGCGCGCTGGTTCGGCGTGGAAGAAATCGCCGCAGCGATGCAACGCAAGGGCGATGCCGATGACGGCTTGTTGTTGTCGCCGCGCATTTCGATTGCGCGTTCGCTGATCGAGCGATGGTGCCGGCAGCGACTAGGCTAGAATTGCCCGCAAACAGAGGTCATCCATGTCCATCACCTTGGTTGCGGTCGTCATTGCGTTGGTGCTTGGTCACGTTGCGCCGGGCACGGTCGCGGCGCTGCGCCGCTTCGACTGGTTCGCGCGCGGTTTGCAGTGGTTGGGCAAGCACGCGGCTTCCGCCTTCTGGCGCGGTCGTTACGGCATTACCCTGGCGCTGGCCGTGGTGTTGCTGCCATTGGCTGGCGTGCAATGGTGGCTGGACGAACCATGGCTGGGCCTGCCGGGATTGCTGTTCGATATCTTCGTGCTGCTGTGGGCGTGGGGTCCGCGTGATCTCGACGTGGACGTTGAGGCTGTGATCGACAGCCACGATACGGTGTCGCGCAACGCGGCGATTGCGCGCTTGTGGCCGTACGGAGAAGGCGCGCAGGCCGATGGCCCGGTCTTGGTGGGTGCAGTGTTCGACAGCGCCTTGGCGCGCTGGTTCGGCGTGTTGTTCTGGTTCCTGTTGCTTGGCCCGTTCGGGGCAATGCTGTATCGATTGCTGGAACGTGCCGACAAGGGTGATGCTGCCACCGCCTTGCCCGAAGCCAATCTTGCCGGCGCACGCGGCCTGCGCGCGGTGCTGGAATGGCCGGTGGCGCAAGGGATGACCTTGAGCATGGCCTTGGTCGGCAACTTCGACGTGGTGCGCCGTGCTTGGCGCGAAGCCGGTGGCAAGTCCTTCAAGCTGGGTACGGGTTTTCTTGCCGCCGCCGCCCGCGCCAGCGTGCGCAGCGAACTGGCCGAGGAAGCCGAAGAATATGCCGACGTAGGCATGGTGCAAACCTTGCGCGACCTGCCTGAACTGCGCGACGCGATGAGTCTGGTCTGGCGCATCCTGCTGTTGTGGCTGGCCGTGCTGGCAGTGTTCGTGATTGGCGGGTGGGTGAGCTGACGCGCTTGCGAGGCATTGCCTCGCGCGTCAGCGAACGCCCGGCCAGGGATGGCCGGGCCGGGCGTTCCGAAGCCGATGCTGCTGCGCCATGGACGGCAGCGGATACAGACAAAGAAGAAGGCAGTTGCTTCTCTCTTTCCCACAAGTGAAGAGAGATCTTTCCTAGCCCGGCGCGAGCATCGTGAACGGGAACCACGGCAGGTTGCGTGCGACCCAATATGCCGGCAGCAGCACCAACCAGAATTTCGGCTCGGCCAGCAGCGCAATCAAGGGGAGCAATGCCTTCGGCTGCCAACCCAGCTTCCATGCGCCCAGCAAGGGCGACAACGCCAGCAACGACATTGCCAGCGGATTCATCGCGAACGCACGCGGCAGGTCGAAATGCGCCAGCGCGTGCAACATGCGGGTGGTGCCGCAACCAATGCAGTACAAGCCGGTGAATGCGCGGAACATGCAGCCGGGAAAGCGGCTGTCGGCTGCGTTGGGGTCGAAATGCCACAGCAGCCAGAAACCGGCAGCAGCCACGCAAGCGGCTGCTGCCAGTCCTGCGACATGCAACGGGCGCAGCGCTAGGTTCAACCTTGCGCAGCCTGGATCTGTTGCAGCATCTGCTGGTATTGGGCCATGCCGCCGGAGGAGTACCAGTAGATGCTCCAGACCACGCCGACGATGGCCAGTGCCGTCGCCACCCAGCACCAGGTCTTGGCGGTGGCCGAGGCGCGCTGTGCGCCGGTGGTGTCACCCTGTCGCAGCAGCGTATTGACCTTGGTTGAGAACACGATGGCGACGATGCCGATCAGGCCCAGCGGGCAGCACAGGCAGGTGGCCAGCACGGTGGAAATGATCGCCCAAGCCAAATGGTTGGGAACGGCAGCGGCAGACGGGGGAATGGTGCTCATCGGTTGGCTCCTCAGTTGGCGTGGTGAAGCAGGAAAATGTGGAACGGTTGTGACGCGGAAAGCATGGGGTTCATCGTGGTGGCGCGGCGTTCTTGATCGAGTTGCTGGCAATCAACGTGGAAATCACGGCGGTGGCGGCCCAGCACAGTGGCCAGGTGAAAAAACCGATGACTACGAAGCACAGCAGGAAATTGACGAAGGCCAGCGCCCAGTAGCCGAACATGAAAAGCAGGCCGGTGGCGACGTTCCCGGCATAAAAGTGGCCGATGCCGAAGGTCTGGAAAAACAGGCCCGGCAGGATTTCCAGCAGGGCGGCGGTGCTGCCGGACTTCTGCGGATGGTAGTAATGGTGCACCTGCTGCACGGGCGGTGGACTTTCGTCCTGCATTCGGGCCCCCAAGTGGATCGGCAATGGGCGAAGCCTAAACCATCCGGTGTTCCCGGCATAGATTCAGGCCTTGTCGCCGCGCAATTCGCGCACCATCGCTTCCAGGGATTCCGCCGTTGCGTTCGCGCCTTCGACCGGGCTGCCTGCCGCCACCTCGACATGCGCGCGGAAACGTCGCGGCACGCGCATGCGGTCGAATCGACCGCTTCTCGTTGACGTGCTACGGCGGCTCCACATGCTGGCCCACATGCCGCGCAGCGCCATCGGCAGCACCGGTACCGGGTGACCATTTTCGGCAGCGCGCTGCAGGATCTTTTCCACGCCGGATTTGAACGGTGCGATGTTGCCGTCTTTGGTCAGTGCGCCTTCGGGGAAGATGCAGACCAGTTCGCCCTCGGCCAGCGCCGCGTCGATGTCGTCGAAGGCGCGTTGCATCAGCTCCGGGTTCTCGCGCGCGCCGGCAATCGGGATGGCCTTGGCGGTGCGGAAGATCCAGCTCATCACCGGGATGTTGAAGATCTTGTAATACATCACGAAGCGTGCCGGTCGCGGGATGCTGGCCGACAGGATCAGCGCATCCATGTAACTGACGTGGTTGCAGACCAGCAGTGCCGCGCCTTCGTCCGGCACGCCGGGTCGCGCGGCGCTGTCGCCTTCGATGCCGTGCAGGCGCAGCTTGTAAAGCGTGCGCACCAGCAGCCAGCTGAGGAAGCGCATCAGGAATTCGGGGACGATGGTGAAGATGTAGATCGCCACCACTGCATTGGCAATCGCCAGTGCCAGGAATACTTGCGGGATGGTCAGCCCCGGCATCGGTAGAACCACCCGTGGGATGTCCAGCCCGAATATCGGCAGCCGGAAGCCGGGCAGGGCGATGTGTTCGAGCTGCAAGGCAATGCCGACGATCGCCGCAACCACGATGAACAAGGAATTTTGGATGTTCATCCCCGCGATCACGCGCGAGAGCTCCGACTTCGGCGTGCGGCTTTGTATCAATGCAAACAACGGCACGGTGAAGAAGCCCATGAACAGACCGATGCCGGTCAGGTCGATCACGATGCGCCAGCAGCCGGGTTGCTGCAGGAACTGCATCACACCCAGGCCTGCCGCCAGCGCCTTGCCCGGCTGCGCGAAATACAGGTCCAGCATGAATGCACTGACGCCGAACGCACCCAGCGGCACCAGGCCGATTTCCACCGTGCGCCCGGACAGCTTTTCGCACAGCACCGAACCAACACCGGTGCCGATGGAGAACAAGGCCAATGCGAAGATGTACAACTCCTGCTTGCCGCCGAGATTGATTTCCGCATAGCCGGGCAATTGCGCGGTCAGCACGGTGCCGACGAACCAGAACCACGACACGCCCAGTACCGCGTTGCGCACCGCCAGTTGCTTGCGCGCCAGGCGCAGGATCGCCAACGATTCGGGTAGCGGATTCCAGTTGATCTTCAGGTCCGGTGCGCCGGCATCGACTTTCGGGATCAGGCGCGAAACCAGGTTGCCGGTCACGGCCAGCAGCACGATGGCGGTGGCGGCGACCTCCGGCCCATGCGCGCCGGCCAAGGTGAAGACCAGGCCGCCGAGGATCATGCCGGCGAGGATCGACATCGAGGTGCCCATCTCGACCAGGCCATTGCCGCCGGTAAGTTCTTCCGGCTTCAGCACCGAGGGCAGGATCGAATATTTCACCGGACCGAACAGCGTCGATTGCAGGCCGGTGCAGAACAAGGCAACCAGCAGCAGCGGCATGTTCTGCAACAGGAAACCGACCGCCGCCAGCGACATGATGACGATTTCCATCGCCGTGGTGATGCGGATCAGCTTCGATTTTTCCAGCTTCTCGGCGATCTGTCCGGCGGTGGCGCTGAACAGGAAATACGGCAGGATGAACAAGGCCGGCGCGAGGTTGGTGTAAAGCGTGCGCTGTTCCGGCGAAACGCCCATGAAGAACAACAGCGCGATGATCGATTGTCGATAGACGTTGTCGTTCAGCGCGCCGAGCGATTGAACGAGAAAGTAGGGAAGGAACCGCCGTTGTCGAAAAAGCGCGAACTGGCTGTACTGGGACATGCGGCCTCCGTGGTTGGCGCAGCCTAGCAGAATCGTGCAATCAGAATCACGCGGTGGTTTCGGTTCGGCCTTGCGTTATGCGCCTTGTTCGCGCGCAATCGCACGCCAGCCGATGTCGTGGCGGTGGAATTCGTTTGTCCACGAGATTTTTTCGACGGCTGCATAGGCATTGCGCTGCGCATCGGCCACGCTGTCGCCCATTGCAGCCACGCACAGCACGCGGCCGCCGGCGCTGACCACGTTGCCTTGTGTATCCAGCGCAGTGCCGGCGTGGAAAACCTTGGCGGTCGATGGCACGTTGCCAAGACCGGAAATCACGTCGCCGGTGATTGGCGTTTCGGGGTAGGGCTTGGCGGCCATCACCACGCCCAGCGACGGGCGCGGATCCCATTGCGCTTCGGTCACGTCAAGCTTGCCGTCGATGGCTGCTTCGACCAGATCGACCAGATCGGATTGCAGGCGCAGCATCACCGGCTGCGTTTCCGGGTCGCCGAAGCGCACGTTGAATTCGATCACCTTCGGTGTGCCGCTGGCGTCGATCATCAAGCCAGCGTAGAGGAAGCCAGTGAACGGCATGCCATCGGCAATCATGCCTTGCACGGTCGGATTCACCACTTCGCGCATCACCCGCGCATGCACTTCCGGCGTCACCACCGGCGCGGGCGAATACGCGCCCATGCCGCCGGTATTCGGGCCGGTGTCGCCATCGCCCACGCGCTTGTGGTCTTGCGAGGTGGCCATCGGCAGCGCGGTCTTGCCATCGACCATGCTGATGAAGCTGGCTTCCTCGCCGGCGAGGAATTCTTCGATCACCACGCGTGCGCCGGCATCACCAAATGCATTGCCGCTGAGCATGTCGCGCACGGCGTCTTCGGCCTGTTGCAGCGTCTCGGCAACGATCACGCCCTTGCCGGCGGCCAGGCCATCGGCCTTGACCACGATCGGCGCGCCTTTGTCGCGCAGGTAGGCCAGGGCCGGTTCGACCTCGGTGAACACCGAATAGAACGCGGTGGGAATCCCGTGGCGGGCAAGAAAATCCTTGGCGAATGCCTTGCTGCCTTCCAGTTGCGCGGCGGCGGCGGTGGGGCCGAATACGCGCAGGCCGGCGGCGCGGAATTTGTCCACCACGCCAAGCACCAGCGGTACTTCCGGGCCGACTACGGTCAGATCAATGTTTTCGCTTTGCGCCAGTTGCAGCAGGCCGTCGATGTCGGTGACTTTCACCGCCGCGTTGCGGCACTTGGCTTCGGTTGCGGTGCCGGCGTTGCCTGGCGCGACGATCACTTCGGCCACGCGCGGCGATTGCGCGATCTTCCATGCCAACGCGTGTTCGCGGCCGCCGGAACCGATGACGAGGATTTTCATGGAGTCGTTCCCGAATGAGACGTTTGGTTCAAGCCGTGCGTGGATAACGCCGAGACAGCCCGCCCAGCATCACGGCGAGCAAGGCGATGAGCAGCGCCAGCCACGGCAATTGCAACAGGTAGCAAATAATGGCCAGCAGCATGGTCGGCGCGGCCAACATCTTCAGCAATCGGCCCATCGCAAAGCGGCGGTCGATCTGCGGCGCAAGTTTCGCAGCCAGCGTGGCATGGGCCCACGACAGCGACAGCAAGGCGTAGGTAAGCAAGGTGGTGCAGGCATAGATCAGCGCGTTGGCGGTGGCCGGGTCTTCCATGAATTCGCGCACGGTCACCGGTAACAACGCCACGGAGCCGAGCATCAACATGTTCAGCAGGATGCCGGTCGCGTCGATGCGTGTCAGCCGCGCCATCAACTGTCGATGCTCGTTCCACGCACCGCCAACCAATGCGAAGGCCACCAAATATACCAACACCGGCAACAACCAAGCCTGCGCCAACGATTGCCCTGGCGCATGCTGCGGACGAATTTCCAGTGCGGCCAGGGTAATCGCGATCGCGAACACGCCATCGGACAGCATGACCAGTCGTTCCAGATGGCGGCGGCCCAGTTCGTCCGTTTGCACTTGCTCGCTCATGCGTGCCTCAGTGACGGAAATGGCGCACGCCGGTGAACACCATCGCGATGCCATGCTCGTCGGCTGCGGCGATCACTTCATTGTCGCGCATCGAGCCGCCGGGCTGGATCACCGCCTTGATGCCGGCTTCCGCGGCGGCGTCGATGCCGTCGCGGAACGGGAAGAAAGCATCGGACGCCATCACGCTGCCGGGCACGATCAGGTTCGCATCGGTCGCCTTGATCCCGGCAATGCGCGCCGAATATACGCGGCTCATTTGCCCTGCGCCCACGCCGATCGTGCGGTTGTCCTTCGCATAGACAATCGCGTTGGACTTGACGAACTTGGCCACCTTCCACGCGAACAGAAGGTCGACGAATTGCGCTTCGGTCGGTGCAAGCTTGCTGACGACCTTCAAGTCATCACGGGTGACGATGCGGTCGTCGGCGGTCTGCATCAACAGGCCCGAACCAATCCGCTTGGTGTCGATGAAGCCTTGCGAGGCCGGTGCCATCGGAATCTTCAGCACGCGCACGTTGGCTTTCTTTCTTGCGTAGTCGAGCGCGGCTGCTTCGTAATCCGGCGCGATCAGCACTTCGACGAACTGGCGGTCAAGGATGGTCTGCGCGGTCTTGGCGTCGAGCGTGCGGTTGAACGCGAGGATGCCGCCGAAGGCCGACGTCGGGTCGGTTTCGTAGGCTTTTTCGTAGGTTTCCAGCACGCTGGTGCCGACCGCCACGCCGCAGGGGTTGGCATGCTTGACGATCACGCAGGCCGGCGCGTCGAACTGGCGCACGCATTCCCACGCCGCATCGGAATCGGCGATGTTGTTGTACGACAGTTCCTTGCCTTGTAATTGCTCGAAAGTCGCCAGCGAGCCGGGCGCGGGAGACAGGTCGCGGTAGAACGCGGCGCTCTGGTGCGGGTTTTCGCCGTAACGCAGGTCCATGACCTTGACGAACGAGCCGTTGGCCTGGTCGGCGAAGGGCTTGCGGTTCTTCGCGCCTTCGTCATTGGGCAGTTCGATGGCCGACAACACGTTGCTGATCGCCGCGTCGTACTGGGCCACGCGGTTGAACGCGGCCACGCTCAATTTGAAGCGGGTTTGCGCGGACAACTGGCCGTCGTTGCTTGCGAGTTCGGCCAGCACGCCGGCGTATTGCGCCGGGTCGGTGGCCACGGCGACGTAGGCGAAGTTCTTCGCCGCCGCGCGCAGCATCGCCGGGCCGCCGATGTCGATGTTTTCGACGATGTCGTCGAACTTCGCATTGCGGTTGGCGGTGACTTTTTCGAACGGATACAGGTTCAGCACCAGCAGGTCGATGCCGTCGATGCCGTGTTCGGCCATCACCGCGTCATCCTGCCCGCGCCGGCCGAGCAGGCCGCCGTGCACCTTTGGGTGCAGGGTTTTCACGCGGCCATCCATGATTTCGGGGAAGCCGGTGATTTCGGAAACGTCCTTCACCGCCAGCCCGGCCTCGCGGATCGCCTTGGCGGTGCCGCCGGTGGAAAGCAGTTCGATGCCGCGCGCGGAAAGCGCCTTGGCAAGTTCGATCAAACCGGTCTTGTCGGAAACGGAAAGCAGCGCCCGGCGGACGGGCAACAGGTCGGTGGACATGCTCAGGAGGGTATTGCGGAGGGAGGATGCGAATTATACCCGCCAAGCCCTGTCCTCTCCCGCAGGTGGGATGGGGGTCAGGCCAGCCCGTAGTCTTTCAGTTTCTTGCGTAGCGTGGCGCGATGGATGCCCAGCATCGCGGCGGCACGGCTCTGGTTGCCTTCGCAGTGGTTCAGGACTTCGACGAACAGCGGGATTTCCATTTCGCGCAGCACGGTCTGATACACGTCATCCGCATCGCAGCCATCCAGGTCGCGCAGATAGCGGCGCACGGAATGGGCCACGTGTTCGCGCAATGGCGGTCGGGAAGGGCCGCCGCTTGGGTCGTGGCGAGTTTGTGCGGCGTTCAAGTGTCGTGTGCCTGTCGTGCGGGGCGGGGCTGCCATCGCCGTTGACCCGCGGGCCGGTTCGCGATGGGTTGGGAAGTCTAGCGCTCTGGGCGTGATGCTGCACGCACTTTGCACATCAGGTGCTCAGTGGAAATCGAACGAGAATGCAACCACGCCTTCGTGCGGTTCGCGCAGGCGCATCGAAACCTGTGCGCTTTGCCCGGGGGCGAGTTCGGCCTGCGTTTCCGCAGTGTCCAGATATTCGGCCGCGGTGAAGGCGCGCGCGCCGACCACGCGGCCATCGGCATCGGACAGTGAAACCTGCAGCGTCGGCCACGGTTGCGACCAGCGCGCGTCGTTGCGAAATGTGGCTTGCACCAGCAAGGTGCCTGGCGCGCCGGGCAGTGGCCGCACATCGCGGCTCAACATGGCGAAGGCTTGTGGCTCGCGCCATGGCGGCAGCGTGCAGTGCAGTGCACCGCACAATGCACCCAGCAAAGGCCGCCAACCGGCGTCGGTGGCAAGGCGATCGCGATCGGCCAGCAAGACTTGCAGGCCCAGCAATGCGATCAGCGCAGCCACGGCGGCCCATTGCCATTTGATTGCGTGTGCTGTTGCCGGCGCAGCGCGTTGGCTGCGAGAAAAAAGCGGTGCAGTGCTGGATTCGTCGCCAGGTGTGGTGGAGGATTCCGCAGGCGTGGCGTCGGCGCTTGCGATGCTGCCGGCAGCATCCGTGGCGGTGGCTGCTTCGGTTGCTTCGATATCTACATCGGCAGCCTCGGAGGCGAGGTCGTCCCCGGCATCGTCAATCTTCGCTTCGGGCAACGTAGCCGTATCTTCGGTTACGTCCTTGGCCGGCGTGGACAACAGGTTCGCAAAACTGACAGGCGTCGCCGATGCGCCGCAATGCATGCAGGCTGCGGCGTCGTTGGTTTGCTGTTGGCATTGGGGGCAGAGGCGGCTCATTGGTGCCATTCAAGCACGGCAGCGGCGGGCTGTCAGCGACGCATGCCGTCGATGCGCATCCAGTCGCCTTCCTGTTCGCAGCGCAACTCGTCGAACCACGCGGCGTAACGCCCGAGCAATTCGTTTTCCTGCCCATGGAGGATGCCGGACAGGGCGATGCGCCCGCCCGGTGCGACGCGTGTGGCCAAGGTGTCGGCCAGTGCGTCCAGTGCCGAGGCCAGGATGTTGGCAACCACGACGGGATAAGTGGCCAGCGGTTCTTGTTCGGGCAGATAGACGGCGAGCTTGTCGCCGACCTCGTTGCGTTGCGCATTGTCGTGCGTGGCGAGCAGGGCTTGCGGGTCGTTGTCCACGCCAACTGCATGTGCCGCGCCCAACTTCAGCGCGGCCAGTGCGAGGATGCCGCTGCCGCAGCCGAAATCCAGCACGTTCGCACCGCGCAGTTCGCCGCGTGTGGCCAGGTCGTCCAGCCAGCGCAGGCATAGTGCGGTGGTCGGGTGCGTGCCCGAGCCGAAGGCCAGGCCCGGATCCAGCCGCACCACGGCGGCATCGGCGTTGTTCGCCGCGTCGGGCAGTTCATGGTTCCACGGCACGATGAAGGTGCGCGCGCCGAATTGCATCGGCTGGAACTGGTCCAGCCACGCGCGTTCCCAATCCTGGTCCTCGACGACGCGGAAGCTGGCATCACTCCAGTCCAGGCCGGGATCGAACGCTTCCAGCGCGGCGAGCAAGGCCAGCGCATTGGCATCGGCCGGGAACAAGGCTGTCAGCACCAGTGATTTCCACAGCGGCGTTTCGCCGACGCCCGGCTCCAGGATCGCGTTCTCGTTGGACGTGTCGGCATCGGCATCAAGCAGGGTCACCGACAGCGCGCCCAGGTCTTCCAGCGCATTCTCGTAGCGCGGTTGCTCGGTTTCGGTGCAGCGTTGGGTGAGTTCGAGATAAGGCATGGGGTCGAAGCGCGCTTACGTCAGCGTGATGCCCTTGCTCTTGCGCTCGGCCAGGCGCTTTTCCAGGTAGTGGATGTTCTGGCCGCCGGCGCGGAAGCCCTGGTCGCGCATGATCCGCTGTTGCAGCGGGATATTGGTCTTGATGCCATCAACGATGAATTCGCTCAGCGCCACCTGCATGCGCGCGATCGCGGTGGCGCGGTCGGGTGCGTGGATGATCAGCTTGCCGATCATCGAATCGTAATTCGGCGGCACCTTGTAGCCGGTATAGATGTGCGTATCCACGCGCACGCCGGGGCCGCCGGGCGGATAGAAACCGGTGATCGCGCCGGGGTTGGGCATGAAGGTTTCCGGGTCCTCGGCATTGATGCGGCATTCGATGGCGTGGCCGTTGATGACCACGTCTTCTTGCTTGATCGACAACTTGTGCCCGGCGGCGATGCGCAACTGCTCGGCGACCAGGTCGATGCGGGTGATCATCTCGGTGACCGGATGCTCGACCTGGATGCGGGTGTTCATTTCGATGAAGTAGAAGCGGCCATCTTCGTACAAAAACTCGAACGTGCCCGCGCCGCGATAGCCGATACGGATGCACGCCTCCACGCAGACCTTGCCGATTTCGGCGCGCTGTTCCGGGGTGATGCCCGGCGCCGGCGCTTCTTCCACCACCTTCTGGTGGCGGCGCTGCATCGAGCAGTCGCGCTCGCCCAGGTGGATCGCGCCGCCCTGGCCGTCGGCCAGCACCTGGATTTCCACGTGGCGCGGGTTTTCCAGGAATTTCTCCATATAGACCTCGCCATTGCCGAACGCGGCCTTGGCTTCGGACTTGGTGGTCTCGATCGCGGTCTTCAACGCGGCTTCGGCGTGGACCACGCGCATGCCGCGCCCGCCACCGCCGCCAGCGGCCTTGATGATGACCGGGTAGCCGATCTCGCGCGCGATCTTGGTGTTGGCGACGATGTCATCGCCCAGCGGCCCGCCGCTGCCGGGCACGCACGGCACGCCGGCGGCCTTCATCGCGCGGATCGCTTCGACCTTGTCGCCCATCAGGCGGATGGTGTCGGCCTTGGGGCCGATGAAGACGAAGCCGGATTGCTCGACACGCTCGGCGAAATCGGCGTTCTCGCTGAGGAAACCGTAGCCAGGATGGATCGCCTGCGCGTCGGTCACTTCCGCCGCGGCGATGATCGCCGGGATGTTGAGGTAACTCTCGCTGGACGGCGCCGGGCCGATGCATACCGACTCGTCGGCCATCGCCACGTGCTTGAGGTTGCGATCAACGGTGGAATGCACCGCCACCGTGCGGATGCCCATCGTGTGGCAGGCGCGAAGGATGCGCAGCGCGATTTCGCCGCGGTTGGCGATGACGACTTTATCGAGCATGGGAAGGCCGGGAATGGGGAATGGGGAATAGGGAATGGAGAAAAGCCTGCATCTTCAGTTTCCGCGTTTGTTCAGGACGTTCATCAGTGATGTCAGCTTGGCAAAGACCGAATCGATCAGCTTGTCCAACTCGGGGGCCTTGCTGGAATAACCAAGCCGGATGGCGATTTGAAGTTGCGTGCTTGTCTCGGAGAGCGAGCCTCGGGCTATCGACAGGAAACGCAGGTATTCGAGAGTGGAGCGGCGGGCAGCGCCTTCGGCGATGTTGGAAGGGATGCTGATCGCCGCACGCCGGATTTGTGCAGTCAAACCGAAGCGTTCGGAATCAGGAAACGTGCTGGACAGCTTGTAGATCATTTCCACCAGATCCATGGAGTCGCGCCAGACATCAAGCCGCTCGTGCGGCCGCTTTGACGATTCCCCATTCTCCATTCCCTATTCCCGCTTCATTGAATGACAAACAGCGGCTGGTCGAATTCGACCGGCTGGCCGCTTTCGCCGAGGATGGCGACCACGGTGCCGGAGGCGTCGGCTTCGATCGGGTTGAACATCTTCATCGCCTCGATGATCGCCAGGGTGTCGCCGGCCTTGACCTGCTGGCCAACGGTGACGAACGCTGGCTTGTCCGGCGCGGACGAGGCATAGAAGGTGCCGACCATCGGCGCGCGCACCACGTGGCCATCGGGCAGGGCATTGCCAGGCTTGGCGCTGCCGCCGGTGGCCGATTCGGTGGGCGACTGCATCGGCATCGGCGCGGCCGGTGCGGCGGCTGGTGTCGGCGCGGCGGTGACGTATTGCGTGGGTGCGGGCATGGCCACGCCGCCCTTGGGCACGCGTGCCAGGCGCACGGATTCCTCGCCTTCCTTGATTTCGATTTCGGCTAGGTTGGATTCTTCCAGCAGGTCGATGAGTTTCTTGATCTTGCGCAGGTCCATGGTGGGCCTCTGGTTTGGAGCGGGGAAAGGGAAAAAGAGAGATGTCAGGCAGTCAGTCGCTTGACCGCCGCCTCCAGCGCATACCGGTAGCTGTCCGCGCCGAAGCCGCAGATCACGCCGACGGCCAGATCGCTGAGGTAGCTGTGCCGGCGGAACGCTTCGCGAGCGTGCACGTTGGACAGGTGGGTTTCGATGAAGGGCAGGCCGACCCCGGCCAGCGCGTCGCGCAGGGCGATGCTGGTATGAGTGAAGGCACCGGGGTTGATGACGATGATGGCGGTGCCGTCGCCACGCGCGGCGTGGATGCGGTCGATCAGCACGTGCTCGGCGTTGGATTGCAGCACGTCCAGTTCGTGCCCGGCGGCTGCTACCTGTGCGCGGGCTGCCTCGTCGATCTGCGCCAGCGTGGTGTGGCCATAGATCGCCGGCTCGCGGGTGCCGAGCAGGTTGAGGTTGGGGCCGTGCAGCAGCAGCAGTTTCGCCATGGACAACGCCGGGTGCGGAAAGGGCGGCAGTGTGCGGGATGCCGGTGTTGCTGTCCAGTTCGCCGAAGTTTCCGGCGATTTAAGCGGTTGTTTGAATTTCGAGTGGTTTATCGGTTTTGCCGCGCCCAATCGCTGATTTCCCCAGCCTTGAACGGCCCGATCCTGGTTTTTGCCAACTTGCCATCCGCGCCGACCAGCACGCTGTAGGGCAGCACGCCGCGGGTGTTGCCCAGTTGCACGCTGGCATCGTTGGCGTGGGGGCTGTCCAGCAGGATTGGGTAATCGACCGGCGTATGCGACAGGAAGGCGCGCACCGCTTCGGGCGTGTCCAGGGCAATGCCGATGACCTGCACGCCGCTGCCGGCCTGTTCGCGGGAGAAGCGTGCCAGTTCCGGCATTTCCGCCAGGCACGGCGCGCACCAGCTGGCCCAGAAGTTGAGCAGCAGCGGTCGGCCGGCGTGGTCATCGGGCAGGCGGACTTGGCGGCCGTCCAGCGTGGGCAGGGTAAGCGTGGGCATCGCGTCGCCAACGCTGGCCGGTGCGGTGGGCGCACGCGTGGTGCCTGCCGGCGCGGCGGGATACAGCAGGCGCTCCGCCGCCAGCCCCAGCCCGCCGGCCGCCACGGCGGCAATCAAGATCCAGGTGGTCGGGTGTTTCATCGTGCGGCCCGTTCCAGTGCAATGCGGACGATGGCCGGGGTCAACACGGTCGGCAGCACTTCGCCTTCGCCACCGCCACGCGGGAACACCACGTACAGCGGCACGCCGACCGCCTTGTAACGGTCGAGGAAGGCGGTGATTGCCGGATCGGTATCGGTCCAGTCGCCGACCATATAGACGCCATCGGCCTCAGCCAGCGCGGTGTGGAAGGCTTCGCGGTTCAGCACGGCCTTTTCGTTGGCCTTGCAGGTCACGCACCAGTCGGCGGTCATGTCCACGAACACCACCCGGCCCTCATCGCGCAGGGTTTGCAGTTTTTCTGCCGAATACGCCACGTGTTGCGCATCGGCGGGGGCGGTCTTTAGCGGTGGCGACAAGCGCGCTGCCTGCCATGCCGGCCACAACGCGGCCAGCGCCAGCAGCAGCGCCAGCACGCGCCATGCTGGGCTGCCGTTCCAGCGCTTGCGTTCGTACCACCACAGCGCCAGTGCGAACACCGCCAGCCCAGCGGCGACCAGCGCCATCGCATCGACGCCGCGTTGCTTGCCCAGCACCCACAGCAACCAGATCGCGGTCAGGTACATCGGGAAGGCCAGCAACTGCTTCAGCGTTTCCATCCACGCGCCGGGCTTGGGCAGCCACTTCGCGAACGCCGGCACGTAGGCCAGCAGCAACATCGGCAGCGCCAGCCCCAGGCCCAGCACCAGGAAAACCACCAACCCATTCAAGCCCGGCGCGGCGAAGGCATAGGCCAGCGCACCGCCCATGAACGGCCCGATGCACGGGCTGGCGATCACGCAGGCCAGCACGCCGGTGAAGAAATCGCCGGCCGCGCCGGATTGCCCCGCCAGCCGGCTGCCGGCACTTCCAAGGAAACCGCCCAGCGTGAACACGCCGGACAAACTCAGGCCCAGCGCGAACAGCAGATACACCATCGCCGCGACGAAGCCCGGTTGCTGCAACTGGAAACCCCAGCGCGCCTGCACCGCCACCGCTGCCACACCAACGGCGGCGAACGACACCAGCACGCCCAGCGTGTAGAACAGGGCGTGCTTCTTCGCCGCGGCCGGGCTTTCTCCGCTTTGCGCGATGGCCAGCGCCTTCAGCGACAACACCGGCAGCACGCAGGGCATCAGGTTCAGCAGCAAGCCGCCGAGCAGGGCGAACAGCAGCGCACGCGGCAGGCCGTTGCCGGATGACGCGGGTGGCAGGCTGCGGTTGGCGTTTTCGGAAGAGGCATCGGAAGAAATGTCGGCAGGCGCGGCTGTCGTTTCGGTGGCTTCGTCCGGCGTTGCCGTCGCGGCATCACCAACCGGTTCGGCAGCGACCGCCGGTGTTGAATCTACCGCCGTATCCGCCTTCTCCGTCAGCTTGCCCGCTGGCAGCGCCACCCGCACCGTGCGGGTCATCGGTGGGTAGCAGATGCCATCGGTCTGGCAGCCCTGGAAACTCGCCACCACATCGGCTTCCGCCGCCTCGGCGCGGGTGCGTTGCAGCGGCAACGGCACGTCGATCTGATCGAAATACACCACCACCTCGCCGAAGTGTTCGTCATGGTGGTTCGTGCCTGTCGGCCATTGCGGCTTGCCGGCGCTGATGCCGGCCGCGCCGGTGACCTTGAAGCTGCTGCGGTCGCGGTACAGGTAATAGCCCTTCGCCGGGCTGAAGCGCAGCAGCACGGTATTGCCATCGCCGGCAATGGCCTCGAAGCCGAACGCCCGTTCCGCCGGCATCGGCAGCGCATCCACGCCGCCGGCCTTGCCGAACAGCGGCAGTCCGCCACCGGCGCGCGGGCCGGGCAGGGCCGCAGCGGCGGCCGCGGCAGGCAGGGCCACCGTCAGCGTGCGCGTCTGCGGCGGATAGCACAGGCCGGCATCGGCGCAGCCTTGGTATTTGACCTTCAGGGTGACCGAACTGGCGCCGGGCTCGGCTTCGCCTTCCAGCACGGCCCGCAATTGGCTGCGATAGGTTTCCGATTCGCCGAAGAATTCGTCGTGGTGCGGCTGGCCCTTCGGCAATTGCAGTGCGCCGGTGGCAAAACCGCCGCCCTCGACCGTGGCACTGGTGCGGTGCCGATACAGGTAATAGCCGTCGTGGATCTTCCACTGCAGTTCGATGCGCCCACGTGTCGGCGCTGTGGCGCTCAGCACATAGGCCTGGTCCACCGGCAGGAAGTCGTCCTCGCCAGCGGCCAAGGCGGGAAACGCGGCGATGGCAAACAGCAGCAGGACGGTGCGCAACAGCGACGGCATGGGTTCAGGCGGGCAGGGCAGGGTGCGGGAGGTCATCATGGTGCAGTCGGAGTGGCCAGCGCCGCGTTCACCTTGTCTGTAGCCAGCAGCAGATCCTTCAGGATCGTTTCGTAGTCGGCGTCCCAGTTGCCTTCGTACTCGGCGACGTTGCGGCGGTTGTGGCAGTCATCCAGCACTCGCCAGACCTCTGGCCCCAATCCCAGGGTGTGCGGCAAGGTCTGGAACACAGTGAAACGCTTCTCCGGGCGGTAGCCGGCACGGCGCATCGCTGCCAGGCACAGGGAATGGGCGGCGTTGTAGGCCAGATCGAAGCGGCTTTCCGGAGACAGCGCGGTATTGCGGGCATCCTGCAGCCGCGCTTGCGCACCGCGAAGCAGGCCGTCGAATTCCTTCGCATCAAACGCCTCTGGCTTGATGTGGCCAATCCGGGCCAGGTTGGCCAGCTTGTCTTCGGTATTCATGGGGCTTCCTCGCGGGCCAGTGCCTGCTGCATTTTCACCTCATCGCCTACCAGCCATTGTTTTGGCAAGGCCATCACCCGGGTCATGAATGATTGCCCTTCGGCAAGGCGTGCCCGCACCTGATCCAGTGTGTAGATCGTCGGCTTCACGGTACGCCCCAGCATGTGCTCGACCGGTTCCAGCGCGGCATACAAATCAGCCAGCCCCACCCGGTCGCTGATGACCAGGATGTCGATGTCGCTGGCAGCGTGGTCGGCATTGCGGGCTACCGAACCGTACAAGAAGGCGAAGTCGATGACCTCGCGCAACGGTGCCAGTGTCTTGGCGCAGGGCGGCATCTACCAGCAGGATCTTCTGTGCGATGCGTGCCAACTCGGCATGGATGGGGCAGGCGGGGTTGGTCTGCACCAGTCGCTGCCGCCCTTCGCGGGTACTGGTAACGATGCCGGCGGCTTCCAGCCGGTCCAGTTCGCGCTGGATGGCCCCGGCACCGCCCCGGGTTTCGGCAATCAATTCGGTCACGCTGAACCGGCGTTTGGGGTGGCCGAACAAGGCCGCCAGCACGCGCTGCTGGCTGGCAGTGAACAAAGCGTCGGCAAGACTCGTGCGGGGCAGTGGGCGTTGCATGTTGTAATAATACCCTTTATGGGAATTATTTGTCGAGTGGGTGGTGTTGCAGTTTCAAGCTATTTATACCTATAAAGGGAATTCATGCGTGTAGTGGGATTCCTACTGGCTCGGGCTGGGGTGGAATGTGCAGGAAAGTGCTGTGTCACGAGCGTCCAGTCACATTGTGACTGGCGCATCGGAGGGTTGGTATGTGCACGAAACCTCATACTACGAGCTCGCGGGCTGTTACGCGTAACACCTGCCTGGGGTTGGTATGTGCATGAAAACCCCATGCCACGAGTGGGGGGTTACTTTGTAACCTGCCGCAGCTAGGGTTGGTATGTGCATGAAAATCTCATGTCACGAGTTATTCCCTTGCAGAATATTGATTTACAAGGGATTTTTGTGGATTTGGCAAGATTGTTCCGAAAAGTGGAACGAATATTCTTCCCGGCAAGGTGGCATTTCCCGCAGTTGGCGAAGCAATTCACGCCTTGGTGATTGCATTCCTGATTTGGGGATTCATCGAGTGCAGTCTGCGCGATTTTCCGGATCGTAGTTGATGACTTTGAAAACCTGAAATGGGTTTTCATGTTGGCCGTTGTTGGTGGTGTTGCTGACTCCGACTCCGGCCGTTTTCGCCGGCGCGCGATGAATCCATCTCAATCCCCTTGAAAGCCTGTCACCTGCCCCTATCTAACCGACACCCGGTTCGCCGGGACTTTTCTGTCCGCACCGCTGGCACTCATTGCCATCGAGTGCTGAAAATTTCCCGGTTTTTCCTTCCCAATCAACCATTTGCAGAGGTTCGAAATGAGCAACCTGAAGCCGCTTAACGACCGCGTCGTGATCAAGCGCACCGAAGAAGAAAAAGTCTCCGCCGGCGGCATCGTGATCCCGGATTCGGCCACCGAAAAGCCGATCAAGGGCGAAGTGGTCGCCGTGGGCCCGGGCAAGACCCTGGACAACGGCAGCGTCCGCGCCCCGGCCGTCAAGGTCGGCGACCAGGTCCTGTTCGGCAAGTACAGCGGCACCGAGGTCAAGCTCGACGGTACCGATTTCCTGGTGGTGAAGGAAGACGACATCTTCGCGGTGCTGGGCTGAAGCCCAGCGGGAATGGGGAATAGGGAATAGGGAATCGGCAAAGCCGTCCCTCGTCCGCCCACCTCGTTCCACGCGACATCGCTCTTCGTTTTTACCTATTCCCCATTCCCTATTCCCCATTCCCGGAGTTACACACATGGCAGCCAAAGACATCCGTTTCGGTGAAGACGCTCGTTCGCGCATGGTGCGCGGCGTCAACATCCTCGCCAACGCCGTGAAGGCGACCCTCGGCCCGAAGGGCCGCAACGTCGTGCTGGAAAAGAGCTACGGCGCACCTACCATCACCAAGGACGGCGTTTCTGTCGCCAAGGAAATCGAACTGGCCGACAAGTTCGAGAACATGGGCGCGCAGATGGTCAAGGAAGTCGCTTCCAAGACCAGCGACAACGCCGGTGACGGCACCACCACCGCCACCGTGCTGGCGCAGGCCTTCATCCGCGAAGGCAGCAAGGCCGTTGCCGCCGGCATGAACCCGATGGACCTCAAGCGCGGCATCGACCAGGCCGTCAAGGCCGCCGTCGAAGAGCTGAAGAAGCTCTCCAAGCCCACCGCCGACGACAAGGCCATCGCCCAGGTCGGCACCATCTCGGCCAACTCGGATGAATCCATCGGCAACATCATCGCCGAAGCGATGAAGAAGGTCGGCAAGGAAGGCGTGATCACCGTTGAAGAAGGCTCGGGCCTGGACAACGAACTGGACGTCGTCGAAGGCATGCAGTTCGACCGCGGCTACCTGTCGCCGTACTTCATCAACAACCAGCAGTCGCAGCAGGTCGAATTCGATGACCCCTACATCCTGATCCACGACAAGAAGATCAGCAACGTGCGCGAACTGCTGCCGGTGCTGGAAGGCGTGGCCAAGGCCGGCAAGCCGCTGCTGATCGTGGCCGAAGAAGTCGAAGGCGAAGCCCTGGCAACGCTGGTGGTCAACACCATCCGCGGCATCGTCAAGGTTGCCGCCGTCAAGGCGCCGGGCTTCGGTGATCGCCGCAAGGCCATCCTCGAAGACATCGCCGTGCTGACCGGTGGCACCGTGATTTCGGAGGAAGTCGGCCTGTCGCTGGAAAAGGCCACCATCGCCGACCTCGGCCGCGCCAAGAAGGTGCAGGTCTCGAAGGAAAACACCACCATCATCGACGGCGCCGGCAAGACTGACCTGATCGAAGCGCGCATCAAGCAGATCAAGGCGCAGATCGAAGAGACCTCTTCGGACTACGACCGCGAGAAGCTGCAGGAACGCGTGGCCAAGCTGGCCGGCGGCGTTGCCGTCATCAAGGTCGGTGCCGCCACCGAAGTCGAAATGAAGGAAAAGAAGGCCCGCGTTGAAGACGCCCTGCACGCGACCCGTGCGGCGGTGGAAGAAGGTGTGGTCCCCGGCGGCGGCGTTGCGCTGATCCGCGCCAAGGCGGCGATCGAAGGCCTGAAGGGTGCCAACGAAGACCAGAACCACGGTATCCAGATCGCCCTGCGCGCGATGGAAGCCCCGTTGCGCGAAATCGTCGCCAATGCCGGCGAAGAGCCGAGCGTCGTGGTCAACCAGGTCAAGGACGGCAAGGGCAACTTCGGTTACAACGCCGCCAACGGCCAGTTCGGCGACATGATCGAATTCGGCATCCTCGACCCGACCAAGGTGACCCGCACCGCGCTGGTCAACGCCAGCTCCATCGCCGGCCTGATGATCACCACCGAAGCGATGGTGGCCGAAGCGCCGAAGAAGGAAGAACCGGCGATGCCGCCGGGCGGCGGCATGGGTGGCATGGGCGGCATGGATTTTTAAGTCCAAGAGCCTCCTTTCCCGCAAGCGGGAAAGGGCTGAGTCCGGCAGTCTGCTTTCCACGCAGCACCGCAACACCGAAAACCCCGCCGCAATGGCGGGGTTTCTTTTTGCCTTCGTTGCCAATGAAACAGTGGCGCGCGCAAAAATGCCGTGTTTCAATGCACGCCGATGAACGCCAACCGCGCCCGCTTTTACTTCTGGTACTACGGCTTTCCAATGCCAGCGGCGGAGGAAGGATCGCGTTCAACCTGAAGGAAACTTCAGACGCATCCCGAAAGCCGCCAGCGCAAACTGGCGGCTTTTTTCATTCAACGCAACACGAAAAACCACGAGAGAAACCGATGTCCCCGTTGACCGACGACCTGCGCATCCGCGCCATCCAACCACTGGCCACGCCGGCGCAATTACTGGCGCAACTGCCCTGCGATGAAACCGCCTCGGCCACCGTTGCAGCCTCGCGCGCCGCGCTGCACGCGATCCTGCAAGGCAGCGACGACCGCGTGGCAGTGGTGATCGGCCCGTGCTCGATCCACGACCCAGCTGCCGCGATCGAATACGCGCAGCGCCTGCGCCCGCTGCGCGACGAACTGGGCGATGCACTGGAAATCGTCATGCGCGTGTATTTCGAAAAGCCGCGCACCACGGTCGGCTGGAAAGGCCTGATCAACGACCCGGACCTGGACGGCAGCTTCGACATCAAGAAGGGTCTGCGCACCGGTCGCGGCCTGCTGCTGGAAATCAACCGCATGGGCCTGCCGGCGGGCGTGGAATTCCTCGACGTGATCTCGCCGCAATACCTGGCCGACCTGGTCGCGTGGGGCGCGATCGGCGCGCGCACCACCGAAAGCCAGGTGCATCGCGAACTGGCCAGCGGCCTGTCGTGTCCGGTGGGCTTCAAGAACGGCACCACCGGCGACGTCAAGATTGCCGCCGACGCAGTCGGTGCGGCCACCCACCCGCATCATTTCCTGTCGGTGACCAAGCAAGGCCAGACCGCCATTGTCACCACCAACGGCAACCGCGATTGCCACATCATCCTGCGCGGCGGCAAAGCGCCGAACTTCGATGCCGCCAGCGTGCAGGCCGCCAGCGAAGTGCTGGCCAAGTCCGGCCTGCCGGCGCGGTTGATGATCGACGCCAGCCACGCCAACAGCAGCAAGAACCCCGACAACCAGCCGGCCGTCATCGACGACATCGCCACGCAGATCGAGAATGGCGAAACCCGCATCGTCGGCGCGATGGTAGAAAGCCACCTGGTTGGCGGTCGCCAGGACCTGGTCGAAGGTTGCGAACTGACCTACGGCCAGAGCATTACCGATGGCTGCATCGGCTGGGAGCAATCAGTCGCCGTGCTGCAGCGCCTGGCGCAAGCGGTGCGTACCCGTCGCGCCCGCGCCCAGAAGGCCGAAGCGGCCTGATTCGCGAAAGCGGCACCAGCATGGGCGGGTACGATCCGCCCATGTTTTCTCCGTGCATCACGCAGACTCCATCCGTCTGTCCGTCGCCCCAATGATGGATTGGACGGACAGCCATTGCCGTGTCTTCCATCGCCTGCTGGCGCCGCATGCGCGGCTTTATACCGAGATGGTGCATGCCAACGCGGCGATCCATGGTGATCGCCAGCGTTTGCTCGGTTTCGATGCGTCAGAACATCCGGTTGCCTTGCAACTGGGTGGCAGCGAGCCGGAGCTGCTGGCGCAGGCCACGCGCATTGGCGTGGAATGGGGCTATGACGAGGTCAACCTCAATTGCGGCTGCCCGTCCGACCGCGTGCAGGCCGGGCGTTTTGGCGCGTGTCTGATGCGCGAGCCGGCGCGGGTGGCCGATTGTGTGGCGGCGATGATTGCGGTTGCCGGCGACGTGCCAGTGACGGTGAAGTGCCGGCTGGGTGTCGATGACGATGACGAATACGAAAAATTCCTCGGTTTCATCGATGCCATCGCCGTGGCCGGCTGCGGTGAATTCATCGTGCATGCGCGCAATGCCTGGTTGCAGGGTTTGTCGCCGAAGGAAAACCGCGAAGTACCGCCGCTGCGCCACGACTGGGCGTATCGGCTCAAGCGCGAACGCCCGCAATTGCGCATCGCGATCAACGGCGGCATCGCCACGCAGGCGGCCGCGCAAGTGCACTTGCATGAAGTCGATGGGGTGATGCTGGGCCGCGCCGCTTACCACGATCCCTACCTGCTGCATCAACTCGACGTTGCCCTGTTTGGCGGTGAAGAAAAGACCCGCGAAGAATTGCTGCATGCCTTTCGACCCTGGGTGGAGCGCAAGCTGGGCGAAGGCGTCGCGCTCAAGCACATCACCCGGCACATCCTCGGGCTGTATCACGGCCAGCCCGGTGGGCGCGCGTTCCGGCAAGTGCTCAGCGAAGGCGCGCATCGTGACGGCGCGGACTGGTCGCTGGTCGAGCGTGCCATCGCGACAACGCAGCGGCTGCCGTCGGCGGCATGAAGTTTGCTCGCGGGCATCGCCCGTTTACGCTGGCAACCCATTGCTGAACAGGCTTCGCCGCCTGTGGATAAGTTCATCACGGATTCACCGCGTCGGCCCAGAATCGTCACCACGCCAAGGGCCTTTCGCCTGCGCTTCCAGCGACGGATCAATTATTTGGTTTTGTTCAGGGAGCGTGAAGTAGTTAGGAATCCGTTATGAATCGTCATCTGCTCCCGCTCCGCTTTGTGCCTGCCTCGGCCTGTCCGTGGCCACTGCCGCGTGGGCGCAACAGGCCGAGCCGCAGTCGCAGTCGACCCCGCGTTCCGACACCCCCTCGCGCCTCGACCGGATGCGGCCGACGGAGCAGGCGCCGCGTCGCGCCTCGATGTCCGAATCGGTGCGCCAGGCACAGCGTTCCAGCGGTGGCCGCGTGCTGGGTGCCGAACGCATGCAGTCCGACGGCCGCGACATCATCCGGGTCAAGGTGATGGACGGGCAGGGTCGGGTGCGCTACATCGACAACGACCAGCACTCGCGCAGCAACAATGACCGTCGTGGCGGCCGCGGCGACGACGATTGAGCTGGCCCAGCCGCTGGCGTCGCTGCATCATTCGGTTCGCTTCATCAATTCAACGTTCATCGTTGCCTGAACATTTGCGGTAGCCTGTTGCCGCCGCCGCAAACCGGCGCACTGCCCCGGCCCCGCCGGTCGTATCGAAGCAACACACTCAGGGAGATTCCATGCGCATTTTGCTGGTCGAAGACGAAGCGCCGCTGCGCGAAACCCTGGCCGCGCGCCTCAAGCGCGAAGGCTTTGCCGTCGATGCCGCGCAGGATGGCGAAGAAGGCCTGTACATGGGCCGCGAGGTTGCCGTTCGACGTGGGCATCATCGACCTGGGCCTGCCGAAGATGTCCGGCATGGAACTGATCAAGGCGCTGCGCGATGAAGGCAAGAAATTCCCGGTGTTGATCCTGACCGCGCGTTCCAGCTGGCAGGACAAGGTCGAAGGCCTCAAGCAGGGCGCCGACGACTATCTGGTCAAGCCCTTTCACGTCGAGGAACTTCTGGCCCGCGTCAATGCGTTGCTGCGCCGCGCCGCCGGCTGGAGCAAGCCCACCCTGAATGCGGCCCGGTCGCACTGGACCTGGCTGCGCAGACGGTCAGCGTCGGCGGCCAGAACGTTGACCTGACCAGCTATGAATACAAGGTGCTGGAATACCTGATGATGCACGCCGGTGAACTGGTCTCGAAGGCTGACCTGACCGAGCACATCTACCAGCAGGATTTCGACCGCGATTCCAACGTGCTGGAAGTCTTCATCGGCCGCCTGCGCAAGAAGCTGGATCCCGATGGTGAATTGAAGCCCATCGAAACCGTGCGCGGTCGCGGCTACCGCTTCGCGATTCCGCGCAGCAACGAGGGCTGATGTCAGCCGCCGCCGGCAAGCGCTCGCGCTCGCTGGGCGCGCGGCAATTGCTTGCCGCCAGCCTGGGTCTGGTCGCGTTCCTGGCGCTGGCCGGTTACGCGCTGGACAAGGCCTTTGCCGAAACCGCACGCAACAACCAGCACGAGCGGCTGGAAAGTTTTGCCACCGCCTACATCAAGGGCCTCGACTTCGACCGTAATGGCGCGGTGATCGATTACGAAGTCGTCAACAGCCCGCCTGATCCGCGCTTCCTGCAGCCTGGCAGCGGCCTGTACGCGCAAGTGGTGCTGCCGGACCGGAACGGGCACTGGGTCAGCACCTCCGGCGAAGGTCCGGTGTTGCCGTCCGGGGAGATGTTGTTGCCGAACCAGCAGGTCTTCGATGGCCCGCTGGTTTCCACCCAGATCGACGGTAGCGAAACCGAGGTCTATCGCTACGGCAGGGGTGCCAGCTTGGTGCATGGCAACGACGAATTTCCGTACACCATCTACATCCTCGAGGATACCCACACCCTTTCGGCGCAGATGCGCGTGTTCCGCAGCGCGCTGTGGGTGAATCTGGGCGGTGCCGGTGTGATCCTGTTGTTGTTGCAGGGGGTGGTGTTGCGCTGGAGCCTGCGCCCGCTGAATGACATGGCGGGAGAACTGGACAAGGTGCAGAGCGGCGAAATCGAACGCATGAGCGGTGAACACCCGCGCGAACTCACCCCGCTGGCTGACAGCATCAACGCCCTGATCGACAGCGAACGCGAAAACCTCGACCGCCAGCGCAATACCTTGGCCGACCTGGCGCACAGCCTGAAAACACCGCTGGCGGTGTTGCGTGCGCAACTGGACGATGGCGTGCATGCCACCGCGCTGCGCGAAGAGCTGGGTACGCAATTGCAGCGGATGAATAACCTGGTGTCGTACCAGTTGGCGCGCGCGGCTTCCGGTGGGCACAAGCTGTTCGCCGCGCCGATCCTGATCGAGCCGCACGCCGAGGAAATCGTGCGCGGGCTGGAAAAGGTCTATGCCGCCAAGAATGTCATCTGCGAATTCGAGATCGATCCTGCGGCGCGCTTTCACGGTGAGCCCGGCGACTTGCAGGAACTGTTGGGCAACCTGCTGGAAAACGCCTTCAAATGGGCGCGCTCGCGGGTGTTGCTGACCGTGGCCACCAGCCAGGTACCCGGCAGTCGCCGCGCCGGCCTGTTGCTGGCCGTTGATGATGATGGCCCCGGCATCGCCGAGGACGACGTGGCCCATGTCCTGCAACGTGGCGTGCGTGGTGACGAACGCGTGCAGGGCCACGGCATCGGCCTGTCGATCGTGCAGGACCTGGTGAAGGGCTATCGCGGCCAGCTGCAGGTCAAGCGTTCGGAGGAACTCGGCGGCGCGCGCTTCGAAGTCACGCTGCCGCCGGGGTTGTAGGGCGAGTCAGTCGCCCGCTGCGCGGGCTGCAAGAAGTCAGCAATGGCAACAGTCCGCATTTGCTGACAGCGCGCCGAAGGCGCGCGACTCACTTCTTGCAGTGCCATAGGCGCGACTTCCTGCTCTTCATCCCTCCCACTTCGGCAATTTCTTCTTCACCGCCACGTTCTTCAATGTCACGTAATTCGGCAAGCCATCGCGGCCATACGGCAGCGGCGCTTCGCCGCGCACCAACGGCTCCAGGTACTTGCGCGCGGCGGCGGTGATGCCGAAGCCGTCCTTGCGCAGGAAATTGGCCGGCATCTTCTTTTCGTGGTTGGCGACCTTGTGCAGCGGCGCAGCCTCGATCTTCCAGCGGTACGGTGCATCGGCACTGCGCACGATCACCGGCATCACCGAGTTGCGGCCTTCCAGCGCGAACTTCACCGCCGCCTTGCCGACCGCCTGAGCCTGTTCCCAGTCGGTCTTGCTGGCCAGGTGCCGCGCCGAGCGCTGCAAATAGTCGGGAAGTGCGTAATGCACCTTGTAGCCCAGCGCGTCCTTGACCTTGCCGGCCAGGTACGAAGCCACGCCGCCCAGTTGCGCATGGCCGAAGGAATCGGTGCCGCCGCCGGCATCGGCGACGAACTTGCCGTTCGCGTCGTGGATGCCCTCGCTGGCGACTACCACGCAATAGCCGACCTTGTTCACCACCTTCTTCACTTCGGCCAGGAATGCGGCCTCGTCGTAGGCGCGCTCCGGGAACAGGATGATGTGCGGCGCATCGTCGGCGGTCTTGCCAGCCAACCCGGCAGCGGCGGCCAGCCAGCCGGCGTGGCGGCCCATCGCCTCATAGACGAAGACCTTGGTCGAGGTTTCGGCCATCGCCGCCACGTCCAGCGCGCATTCCTTCACCGACACCGCCGTGTACTTGGCCGCCGAACCGAAACCCGGGCAGCAGTCGGTCACCGCCAGGTCGTTGTCGATCGTCTTCGGCACGCCGATGCAGGCCAGCGGATAGTCGAAGGCGGCGGCCAGTTGCGACACCTTCAGCGCGGTATCGGCCGAATCATTGCCGCCGTTGTAGAGGAAGTAACGCACGTCGTGCGCCTTGAGGACCTCCAGCAGGCGCTCATACTTGGCGCGGTCGGCTTCCAGCGATTTCAGTTTCACCCGGCACGAACCGAACGCGCCGCCGGGCGTGTGCGCCAGCGCGCGGATCGCGGCGGCCGATTCCTTGCTGGTGTCGATCAGATCCTCACGCAGCGCGCCGAGGATGCCGTTGCGCGCGGCCAAGACCTTGATTTTCTTCGCCCGCGCGGCCTCGATCACACCGGCGGCGGTGGCGTTGATGACGGCGGTGACGCCGCCGGACTGCGCATAAAGTAGGGTGCCCTGGGCCATGGTGGGTGCGTTTCCTCGGGTTGGGATGCGGTAAGCTGCGGGGGTTGTGGCGATGCGACAAGCGCGGGGCGGAAGTCTAACGCGGCACGGCATCGCCCGGGATTTCTTTCTTGAGGAGCGATGCGATGCGATTGGTGTTGTTGGGAGCGCCCGGCTCGGGCAAGGGCACGCAAGCCACGCGGCTGAAGGACTACCTGCAGGTGCCGCACATCTCCACCGGCGACCTGCTGCGCGCCGAAGTGGCCGCCGGCAGCCCGCTGGGCGTGCAGGCCAAGGAAGTGATGGCGCGCGGCGAACTGGTCAGCGACGCGATCCTGCTGGGCATGCTGGAAGACCGCTTCAGCCGCGACGACACCAAGGCCGGCTTCATCCTCGATGGCTACCCGCGCAACATCGCTCAGGCCGGCGCACTGGGCGAACTGCTGCACAAGCTGGGCCAGAAGTTCGACGCCGCCGTGCAACTGGAAGTACCCACTGAACTGCTGGTCGAACGCATCGCCGGCCGAGCCGCCGCCGAAGGCCGCGCCGACGACAATCCCGAATCGGTACGCAAGCGCCTGCAGGTCTATACCGACCAGACCGCACCGGTGATCGAGTTCTACCGCCAGCAAGGCGAGCTGACCGTGATTGACGGTGTTGGCGAACTGGACGACGTGTTCAACCGCATCATCGAAGCGATCTCGCCGGAGAAGCAGGTCGGTTGAGGAAACGATCATGACCACTACGCTGGAATTGCTTGAAGCTCGGGTGATGGAGTTATCCAAGACCGAGCGCGCGCAGCTGTTGGACAAGCTGATTTCCAGCCTGGATCGCGATGAGGAAATCGAGCGGGAGTGGGATGCTGAAGCGGATCGCCGCGAAGCGATGATCGAATCCGGCGAAGCCACCTGGCTGTCGCACGAGGAAGTGATGGCGAATCTGCAAGCCTTGCTGCCGAAGTGAGGCTCTCCACGCATTCGCTCGCGAATGAAGATCTGCGACGGGCAGTGCTTTATTACTTGGGCGAGGCCTCGCCGGCGGTGGCTGTCCGTTTCATGGCCGAATACAACCGTGTCGTTCGCCTGCTGCTCGAACATCCCCGTGCCGGCACTTTGCGCAACAAGGGCCGTCGCGGTTTTCCGCTGGACGGGTTTCCCTATTCGGTGATTTACCGCGAAGTGCCCGATGGCATCCGCGTGGTGGTGGTCAAACATCATAGTCAGCGCCCCAATTACGGCGACCGGCGGCGTTGAGCCTTTGTCGCGGGAAATCGGCGACAATCCCGCCATGAGCAAAATCCATATCCTTGGCATCGCCGGCACCTTCATGGGTGGCGTTGCCGCACTGGCGCGCGAACTGGGCCACACCGTCGAAGGCAGCGACCAGGCGATCTATCCGCCGATGTCCACGCAACTGGAAAAGCTGGGTATCGCGCTGGCGCAAGGCTACGTGCCGGAGAATATTTCCGCCGATTGCGACGAGATCGTGGTCGGCAATGCACTGTCGCGCGGCAATGCCGCCGTGGAAGCCGTGCTCGACGCTGGCCGCAAGTACAACAGCGGCGCGCAATGGCTGGCCGAAAACGTGCTGCCGGGGCGCGACGTGCTGGCCGTGGCCGGCACCCACGGCAAGACCACCACCACCACGATCCTGTCGTACCTGCTGCAAGCGGCGGGGCGCGAACCGGGTTTCCTGATCGGCGGCGTGGCCGAGGATTTCGGTGTGTCCGCGCGCATCGGCCAAGGCCGCGAGTTTGTCGTGGAGGCCGACGAATACGACACCGCGTTCTTCGACAAACGCAGCAAGTTCGTCCACTACCATCCATTGGTCGCGATCCTCAACAACCTGGAATACGACCACGCCGACATCTTCCCCGACGTGGCCGCGATCCAGCGCCAGTTCCACCACCTGGTGCGCACCGTACCCGGCCGTGGGCGGTTGATCGTCAACGGCCACGACAGCAACCTGGCACAAGTGCTGGCGATGGGCTGCTGGACGCCGGTGGAGCGCTTCGGCTTCCTCAAGAATTTCGAATGGAGCGCACGCAAACTGGCCGACGACGGCAGCCGCTTCGTGCTGCGGCACAAGGGCGAAGAAATCGGCACCGTGCAATGGCCGCTGCTGGGCGACCACAACGTGCTCAACGGCGTCGCCGCATTGGCCGCGTGCCATGCGGTTGGCGTTGACGTGGCCGCCGTGATCCCGTCGCTGGAAAGATTCGCCAGCGTGAAGCGCCGGCTGGAAGTGCTGGGCGAAGCCGGCGGCATCACCGTCTATGACGATTTCGCCCACCACCCCACCGCCATCCGCACCACACTGGCCGGCCTGCGCGCCAAGGTCGGCAAGGCCCGCATCATTGTTGCGATGGAACCGCGCAGCAATTCGATGCGCCTGGGCGCACACGCCGACGCGCTTGCGCCGTCATTGGACGAAGCCGATGCGGTGGTGTTCCTGGCCCGCCCGGAATTGCCGTGGGATGCGGAAAAAGTGGTCGCCGCGATTCATGGCGAAGCAAAAGCGGTGGCCGATGCGGAAGGCTTGATCGCCGCATTGCGCGACTTGGCGCAGCCCGATGACCATGTGGTGTTCATGTCCAATGGTGGGTTCGATGGTGCGCCGAGGGAGTTTTTGGCGGTGTTGAAGGGTGCAGAAACCTCTTGAATCAGCGCGTAGGCTGGGATGGAGCGAGGCGAAATCTCAGGACTGAAATTTCTATTGAGAGTCTTCCAGGTGGGACAGATGGAGAACAAGGAAAAACTACCGGGGCCGGTGTTCATAGACGTCGAGCCAGTCAGTTGCTCAATGATGCTAACGCGATCACTTGATCCTAAAGAGAAATTGCCTGACTCGCTCTCAATACAATTGCGACTGGATCGTGGTGTCGAACTGCGAACTCCGGACAATCGCAGTCTCAATAGTGCCAAGTGGGGAATTACGTTCTATGAGAATGGCTCCAGCAGTGAGTTGACCAGGCTGCATAATGCGGTTGGGCAGATCAATTATCGCGAAGAGTTTAAGTCTGAACACTACGACATTGATGATTTTCCAGAGACTTGCCACGCTTGGGCGAATCTAGATACGCCAACTTTTGCATTGCTTCGTGAAATGGCGCTTGCCGGAAAGTTGCCGCAAGCTTTCCGTTTAGAGGCTCTTGGAATTGAGTACGGATGGGAGCCAGATGGCAGCGGCAAGGTTTGGGATGTAAAGGCTCACAAGAATGTGGTGATCAGTAAGATTGAATTCATCTCAGACCTTGTGAAGCCACCTGAGGCCGATCAAAGCGAAGAAGAGGCTGATGCCTTCTGGAGCGAGCCAAAGCCTGAAAGCCCGGAGCAGCTTGCTACGCGAGCAATGACGAAGGCGATTGAAAAAATCGACGCACGACTCGGTTGGGTGGTCGGTTTGCTTGCGCTTGGAGTTGTGATCCTGATTTTTCGATAGCGCGGTAGGCTGGGATGGAGCGAAGCGTAATCCCAGCTTCGGGTACGCCCATGCTGGGGTTCCATCCCAACCTATGAATTTCTCGGCTGAGTGTTTCTCAGGGATTCAAGCGTTGTCGAAATCCAGTCCGTGTTGCAGCAGCACGTCACGCACGGATTTGCGTAGCGCGGTGATTTCCGCGGTTTCCGTGATGATGCGTTTGCGGCGGTCCAGGGTGCAGGCAATGCCTTCGGTGAGATAGTGCGTGTGGGCGCGGGCCAGTGCATCGCGTGCCGATGTGTCCAACAAGCCGGTGGCGTGCAAGGTGTCGATCAGGGCCGGGGTGCTGCGATGTTCGGTCAGTGCGTGGTGCGATGACGATTCGCGCAAGGTCAGGTATTGCAGCAGGAATTCGATATCGACCAGGCCGCCGGCGCCTTGTTTCAGGTCGAAGTGGCCGGCGTCGCTGCGATCCAGTGCGCTGCGCATCTTGCGGCGCATTTCCAGTACGTCGGTGCGTAGTTTTGCCAAGTCGCGCGTCTGGGTGAGGGTTTGCGTGCGCACGGTTTCGAAATCGGCCAGCAGTGTGGCGTTGCCGGTGATTCCGCGTGCGCGTACAAGCGCTTGATGTTCCCAAGTCCAGGCGCGTTCGCGCTGGTAGTCGCGGTAGCTTGCCAGTGAAGTGACCAGCACGCTCTTGCCGCCGTCGGGGCGCAGGCGTGCATCGACGTCGTAGAGGCGGCCGGCTGCGGTCATCGCGCCGAGCAGGGCGACCAGCTTTTGTGTGAGGCGCATGTACCAGCGCGCGGCATCCAGCGGGCGGCTGCCGCTGGATTGCGCTTCGCTTGGCGCGTCGTACAGGAACACCAAATCCAGATCCGAGCCGAAGCCGAGTTCTTCCGCGCCCAGACTGCCGTAGCCGATCACGGCGAAGTGGCCTTTGTCGAGAGTGCCATGCGCAGTGACGACTTCACTGTGCGCCATGCGCAGCACCACGCGCACGACTTCTTCGCCAAGCCAGGCGAGTTGTTGCGCGCTGTCATTCGCTGGCTGACGCCGATCCAGCGCAGCCAATGCGATGCGGAAGCTCAAGGCAAGGCGGATTTCGTTGAGTTGGCGCAGTGCTTGTTCGGCATCGAAGTTGCCGGTGTCGATGTCCTGCAATGCGACAGCGCAGGCATCGCGCATTTGCGTTCGGTCGGGTAGTGGGCCGGCGACGCGCGCGTCCAGCAGTTCGTCCAGCAGCAGTGGATAGGCGATCAGGCGGTCGGCGAGGAAGGCGCTGCGTGCGATCACGTCAACCAAGCGCGCCAACGCGGCGGGTTGTTCGTCCAGCAGGGCGAGATAGCTGGCGCGGCGCAGGATGGCGTGCAGCAGTTGCAGCAGGCGGCGTAATGCGGCATCGGGTTGCGCGCTGTGCGCGGCGGCTTGCAGCAAGGCAGGCAGTACGCGATCCAGTCGCGCGCGTGCGGCGGCCGACAGGCCGCGCACGCCGGAGGCGCGGGCGAAGTCGCGCAACGCGCTATCTGCATCGCCGGAGAAACCGGCGTTCGCCAGTGTGGCTGCATCGCCGCCATCGGGCAGGGCGCGCCAGTAGTCGTGCAGCGCGTCGGAATCATTTTCTCCACGTCGCGTGGCCAGTAGTTCGGCGAATTCGCCGGCTACGCGCGTGCGTTGGGTTTGCAGTGCTTCGATCAGTGCTTCCCAATCGGGGTAATCCAGCGTGGCGGCGAGGCGCGCGCGGTCCAGTGCATCGTCGGGCAGGGCGTAGGTCTGCGCGTCGCGCAGCATTTGCAGGCGGTTTTCCAGTTTGCGCAGATAACGGTAAGCGTGGATCAGTGCGGCGGAATCCTCGCTGGCAATCAGCCGTGCGCTGGTCAGTGCACGCAAGGCCGGCAGCAGGCGGCGCTCGCGCAGGGTCGCTTCGCGGCCGCCGTGGATCAGTTGCAGTGCTTGCGCAAGGAATTCGATTTCGCGGATGCCGCCGGGGCCGCGCTTGATGTCGCCGGCCATTTCCAGCCGCGCGACTTCGGTGGCGATCAGCGCTTTCATTTCGCGCAGGCCATCGAGCGCGGTGAAATCCAGATAGCGGCGATACACGAACGGGCGCAGCGTTTGCAGCCATTGTTCGCCGGCCTCGATGTCGCCGGCCACGGTGCGTGCCTTCAGCCAGGCATAGCGCTCCCAGTCGCGGCCTTCCTGCTGGAAATAGCGATCCAGCGCGGCGAAGGACAAGGCCACGCGGCCGGCGTTGCCGAACGGACGCAGGCGCAGGTCAACGCGATGGCTGAAGCCGTCGGCGGTGGTTTCGTCGAGCAGTTTCGCCAGCCGCTGGCCGAGGCGGGCGAAGTAGTCTTCGGCCGCGAGTGAACGCGCACCATCGGACTCGCCATCCTGCGGATAGGCATAGACCAGGTCGATATCGGAGGAGAAATTGAGTTCGCCGCCGCCGAGTTTGCCCAGGCCGAACACGACCAGCTGTTGGGCTTCGCCTTGTTCGTTGCGCACGATGCCGTGGCGCTTGGCGAAATCCGCTTCCAGCGCGGTCAGCGCCAAGTGCAGGCATTGCTCGGCCAGTCGGGTGCTGCCGATGAGGATTTCTTCGACATCGGCATTGGCGATCACGTCGCGCCAGACCAGTCGGGTGGATTCGGCATGGCGATGGCGGCGCAGCAGGGTCGGCCATTCGCCGCTGTTGTCCGCGTGCAGTTGCGGTGGCGTTATCGGCGTGGCGTCGTCGTCGAGCAGGCGTTGCAGCAGTTGCGGTTGCCGACGCAGGGTTTCGATGGCGAAGTCGCTGGCGATGGCGAGGCGGCGCAGTTTGGATTGCGCGGGTGCATCAAGCGTGGCGAGGGTGTCGGGCGTCAGCCGCGAAAGGCTGCGCTGGACCAGTGCGTCAAGATCGGCGTCATGGGCAGGCATGGGCGCGATTGTGGCATGGGTGAATTGCGTCAAGGGGGATGTGAAGCTCGTCATTCCCGCGAAAGCGGGAATCCAGTGTCTTTGCTTTCAATGGTCTGCAAGTCGCTGGATTCCCGCTTTCGCGGGAATGACGAGCAAAAGCAGTTCACAGTGCGGGCAATTCATCGCATGGCTGCAATTGCAGGTGGAATTGCGCGGCCAGTTTTTCCAGCAGCACGGTCTTGACGGTTTGCAGCGACGAAGGGCCGCCAAGATCCTGCAGCGATACCGCCTGCAGGCCGGCATAGCCGCAGGGGTTGATGCGCAGGAACGGTTCCAGATCCATCGCGATGTTGAAGGCCAGGCCATGGAAGGTGCAGCCGTGGCGCACGCGGATGCCAAGCGCGCCGATCTTCGCGCCGTTGACATACACGCCCGGTGCGCCGGCCTTGCGTTGCGCGTGGATGTTCCATTCGGCGCAGGTGTCGATGATCGATTGCTCGATGCGGCAGACATATTCCTTGACGCCGATCTTCATCCGCTTCAGGTCGAACAGCGGGTAGGCGACGATCTGGCCGGGGCCGTGGTAGGTGACCTGGCCACCGCGATCGACATGGACGACCGGGATGTCGCCGGCGGCGAGCACGTGTTCGGGCTTGCCGGCCTGGCCGAGGGTGAAAACCGGGTCGTGTTCGACCAGCCACAGTTCGTCGGGCGTGGTGTCGCTGCGGGCATCGGTGAAGCGTTGCATGGCGCGCCAGACCGGTTCGTAGGGCTGGCGGGCAAGGTCGCGGACACGGCACGGAAAGCGCTCCTCATCCGCCTTCGGCACCTTCTCCCGCTTTGCGGGGAGAAGGAACAAGCGGGCGTCACAGTGTCCACTTCACTTCCGGATGGTCGCGCAGGGCGCGGTGGGCGGCGTCGTATTGCTCGCGGTTGTCGGCGCGGAAGGCGATGCGCACGGAAACGTACTTGCCGTTAGAGGAGTGTTTCCAGGCGATGCGTTCTTCCAGCACCTCGATGCCGCCGCGCATCAGCAGGGCCGGCAGTTCGGTTTCCAGGCCCTTGTCGGCCGCGCCCATGGCGCTGAGCTCGAAGGTGCCGGGGAACTGGAAGCCGTGTTCGGGGTTGTCGGATTTGATGCCGTTGGGAGGAATGTCCATGCCAAGCATTATTGGCCCGCCGTCGTGGAAACCCAAGCCCGGACATGCGAAGGGCCGCGCGTGGCGGCCCTTCGTTGCTGCCCTGCAGCAGGCGGATTACTTCGACAGCTGCACCATGCTGGAGGAAACCCAGCCCTGGTTGCCCAGTTCGTCTTCCACTTCCCACATGATTCCGTCCTTGTTGCCGGTCGGGTACAGCATCATGCCGACTTCCAGATCGCGCACGGCCTTGCCGCCCTTGGCGGTGGCCAGCAGGCGTGCCGGCTTGGTCACCGTCAGCGCCTGGGTGGCGTTGGCGGCGGCGGCATTGTCGGGCAGGCCGCCCAGCTGGCCGATCAGGTCGGTGTAGGCCTGCAGGTAGGCCAAGGTGATGACCTGGCCGATTTCGGTGTTGGCGTAGCCACCCACGCTGGCGCCGCCCAGGCCGTTGCTGCCGAACAGGCCGCCGCCGGCGCCCCAGCCGATGTCGGTCTTCTTGCTGCTGCCTTCGGCCATGGCGACTTGTTCGGACGAGCGCACGTCGGTGACGGTCAGCACCACGTCGGCGGTCTTCTTCTTGAAGTTCAGGCCGCCCACCAGTGCGCCGGCACCACCACCGATCAGGCCGCCGAGCAGGCCGGACACGGCGTTGCCGCCGGCATTGCTGTTGGCGCCGATCAGGTCCGGCACCAGCACGTAGTCGGCGGCCTTGATCTGGCCCTTGCCGAGGTTGGACTTGTTGCGCAGTTCGCCGCTGGCGGCCAGGGCGCGCTCGGCCTGCGCGGCGGCCATGCCGGCACCGCGGTCAACCAGGGTGAAGCAGCGGGACTTGTTGACGAAAACCTTGATCAGCTTGGACGGCGCCGGCAGTTGCTGGCCGGTCCACCAGTTGGTGGCGTCTTCCGGCTCCAGCACCGAGATGCTGCCCAGCGGCTTGGCGCAGGTCGGGATCTGCGCGACTTGTTCCTTGCGGGTTTCCTGGGCGCTCTTGCGCTGGGCCGTGGCCGGCAGTGCGACGGCGCAAAGGGCAAGCGCGATCGGCAATGCCAGGAAAGCCTTGTTCCTGTTGGACTTCATTTTCAAAACCCCTAATGGACGTGTGATGCGGGCAAGTGCCCGGCCGTGACATTCCGCTTGTCTGCACGGGAAAGCTGGTTTCCCCAGTCGCGCGGCCCGTCGGCAAGATACCGGGTTGCGGCCGGGCTCCGCAACCCGGACATCCGGCACATGGCAGCAATGGCCAGACACGAGAAAAGCCGGCACAGGGCCGGCTTTTCGATGGTCGTCCAGGATCCTGCTGCGCTGATGCCGGATCGTGGACGGGTTTTCGTGCGCTGGCGGTCAGGATTCCCACCACATCCAGAATGCATCCCACAGGCGCTTGAAGAAGCCGCCTTCCTCGACCGCCTCGATCGCGACCAGCGGGGCCTGCGCGACGACCTTGCCATCCAGGGTGACCTTGACCGTGCCGACTGCCTGGCCCTGGGCCAGCGGTGCGATCAACTGCTTGGGCAGTTCCATCGTGGGCTTGAGGGCGTCGTAGCGGCCACGCGGCACGCTGACCAGTAGCGGTTCGGCGACGCCCAGTTGCGCCTGCTTGGTTTTGCCCTTCCAGATGCGCGGGGTGGCCACGGCCTTGCCGGCTTCGTACAGGCGATGCGTCTCGTAGAAACGGAAGCCCCAGTTCAGCAGGGCCAGGCTGTCGGTGGCGCGCTGCTTTTCGGAAGTGGAGCCCATCACCACGGCGATCAGGCGCTGGTCGCCACGCTGGGCCGAGCTCATCAGGCAGTAACCGGCAGCAGAGTGGTGGCCGGTCTTGATGCCATCGACGCTGGCGTCGCGCCACAACAGCAGGTTGCGGTTGGGCTGGGTGATCGCGCCGACGGTGAATTCCTTGATCTTGTTGTAGGCGTAGGTTTCCGGATAGTCGCGGATCAGGGCGCGACCGAGCAGGGCCAGGTCGTGCGCGGTGGAATAGTGTTCCGGTGCGGACAGGCCGTGGGCGTTGACGAAGTGCGAGCCTTTCAGGCCGATCTGTGCCGCGTAGTTGTTCATCAGTGCGGCGAAGGCTTCCTCGCTGCCGGCGACGTGTTCGGCCAGGGCGATGGCGGCATCGTTGCCGGATTGCACGGCCATGCCCTTTTCCATGTCTTCGAGCCTTGCGGTCTGGTTGACCGCGAAGCCGCTGTAGCTGCCATCGGTGCCAGCGCCGCCTTCGCGCCAGGCGCGTTCGCTCAGCATCACCTGGTCGTCGGGCTTGACCTTGCCGTTCTTCATTTCGGCGGCGACCACGTAGGAGGTCATCACCTTGGTGATGCTGGCCGGTTCCATGCGCTGGTCGTAATTCTCGCCGGCCAGGCACCTGGCCACTGGCGTAGTCCAGCAGCACCCAGGCGGTGCCGACCGGCTTGGGCGCGGGCGGGATTTCAACTTGCGTGGCGGCAGGGGCGGCAGCGGGCGCGGGGGCGGGCGTCTGCGCGACGGCCAGGCCGACCGCGGCGGTGGCCAGGGCGGCCAGGGCAAAACGGAACTTCATGGTGCGGGGAACTCCGGTGTGGATGCGGGTATTGGGGCGGGGTTGTTGGTTGTTGGTTCGTGGTTGCTGGTGGTGGCGCATCGCTTTTTCCAACAACCACGAACCAACAACCGGCTTCACTCCCGTACTTGTCGCGGCTGGCCGAAACCAAGGCTGGCGATGCGGCGGGAAAGTTCTTCGGCGGTGATGGCATCGGCCGCGCCGACGCGCAGGCGCCACAGGGTGCGGCCGTCGCTGTTGATGTCGCTGAGGTTGGCGCTGGCAATGCCGGCGGCGGTCAGCCGCGCCAGTGCGCGGTCGGCATTGTCACGGCTGGCATAGCTGCCGACTTGCAGCATCACGGGCGCGGAGGGCCGGGAATCGGGAATGGGGAATCGGGAATGGGCAGAAGCAGAAGCAGGCGCAGCACCAGCTGTGGCAACAACAGGCGCGGTAGCGGCAGGGACGGTGGCAACCGGCGAAGCATCGGCTTTGCCCATTCCCGATTCCCCATTCCCGATTCCCGGCTTTTCCATTCCCGGCTGTCCCGCCGGTACGATCTTGCCGCCGGCCACCACCAGGTTCTGCGAACGCAGCCAGGCGTCGAAATCATCCGCGCCGCTGACCGTGACCGGCTTGCTGCGGGCGTAATAGCGCCGGCCCGGCGACTCGCCCGTGGTTGCGGTGGTGGTGGTCGTTGCCGGGGTTGCTGACGCAAGGGTCGGCGTGCGTGCGGATGCAACTGCCGGTGCGTTGGCCGCGTTGGCCGGCAAGCCGGTCACCAGCCGATCCATCGCGCTGGCTGCCGGCTTGGCGGGTGTTGTTGGTTGCGGTGCCGGTGGCGCGGCCGGCGCCTTCGCCAATCGCTGCGCGTCCTTGCCGTCGGCGGTCAACGCACGCACTTCGACCCGGCCGGTGCCGCGCTGGGTGATGCCCAGCTTCACCGCTGCCGCATAGCTGAGGTCGATCACCCGGCCTTCGTGGAACGGGCCGCGATCATTGACGCGCACCACCACCGATTCGCCATTGTCCAGGTTGGTGACCCGGGCGAAGCTGGGCAGCGGCAAGGTCTTGTGCGCGGCACTGAAGGCGTACATGTCATAGACCTCGCGGTTGGAGGTCAGCCGGCCGTGGAATTTCTGCCCGTAATACGAGGCGGTGCCGCGTTCGACGTAGCCTTCCGGCTTGTCCAGCACCTCGTATTGCTTGCCAAGCACCGAATACGGCGACTTGTTGCCGATGGTCGAGCGCGGCAGGGCAATCACTTCCGGCTCGACGATGCAGTCCAGGTTCGGCACGTGGTCGGGCGTGGAATCGGACACGCCCGGTTTGTACAGGCCGCCACGGGTGTAGTCGCCACGGGTGGAAGGGTCTTCCTGCGCGGCGGCGTAACGCGAGCAGTCGCCGCTGGCCGGGCGCGAGGCGACGGAAGCGGCAGCCGGATTGCCGGCGTGTGCAGCGGCCGGCGGCGCGGATTTCTTCGGTGCGGAACTGCAAGCCGCCAGTGCACCGGCCAACAGTAGGAGCGACCAGTGCTTCATGCCGGCGGCAAGTCCTTGCCGGCGATGAGCTGCGACAGCTGATACACCGCCATCGCGTACATCTTGGAATTGTTGTAGCGGGTGATTGCGTAGTAATTGCGGAAACCCAGCCAGTATTCCTTGCCGCTTTCGCCAATCTGCAGGCTGACCGGCGTCGCGGTCAGGCCGGTGGCCAGTGGTTGCGCCGGCACGTAGCCGCGTTTGGCCAGGTCATCCAGGGTCCAAGTCGGCAGCCAGTCGACGGGATTGAACTCGTCGAAGCCCGGCTTCAGCGTGGCCCGCGCCGCGACCGGCGCACCGCGCAACCAGCCGCCGTTGTCGCCGCCCTTCTTGACGAAGTAATTGGCGATCGAGGCGAAGATGTCGTCGTGATTGTTGAACAGGTCGCGGCGGCCGTCGCCGTTGCCATCGACCGCGTACTGGCGATAGCTCGACGGCATGAACTGGCCCATGCCCATCGCCCCGGCATAACTGCCGAGCAGGCTGGTGATGTCCAGTTTTTCCTCGCGGCCCAGCGCGAACAATTGCGCCAGCTCGTCGCGGAAGAAGTTCTCGCGCTTCTGTTCGTAGGCGGCCTTGGCCGGGTCGCCGCTGCGTGGGTAGAAGAACGCCAGCGTGTACAGCGCATCCAGCACGCGGTGCTTGCCGGTGAAGCTGCCGTAGCTGGTTTCCACCCCGATGATCGCAGTGATGATTTCGGCCGGCACGCCGTACCTGGCTTCCTCGCGCGCCAGTGCGTCACGGTGCTTGGCCATGAAGTCGCGGCCGGCGGCGATGCGCTGCTCGGTCAGCATGGCCGGGCGGTATTCGCTCCACGGCTTGACCCGTTCGGCCGGCTTGCTCATCAGCGCGATCACGTCGTCGCGCTTGACCGCCTGCGCCAGCACCGATTCCACGTAGGCCGGTTCCAGCCCGTAGCGGGTGGCGGTGTTGGCGATGAAGTTGGCGCGCGCGGTGGCGAAAGGCACCGGCGTGGTGTCGATGGTTTCGGGGTTGCGGATCGCTTCGACCGAAGTCTCCGGCGGCGGATTGGAGGCCGCCGGCGTGGCTGGCGCAGCGCCGGATTGCGGCGGCGGCACTTCCTGCGGCTGGCTTGCACAGGCAGCCAGCAGCAATGCGGAAAAAACAGGCAATGCACGGGGTGTTTTCATCGCGCGGCAGGTTATCACGGCCTGCACGAACGACGGGCAACGATCATGAATGCAAGGCCAAGGCGTTTTGCCGGTTGCTGGTTCCTGGTTGCTGGAGAAAGCGGAAGAATTTCTGACTTCCAGCAACCAACAATCGCCTCAATACCCGTGCACCGGTCGGTGTGCCTTCACCGCCATCACCAGGCCCAGCCCGGCCAGCAGCGAGACCGCGCTGGTGCCGCCGTAGCTGAGCAGGGGCATCGGCACGCCGACCACCGGCAGCAGGCCGGAGATCATGCCGCCGTTGACGATCACATAGACGAAGAACGCCAGGCCCAGGGTGCCGGCCAGCAGCCGCGAATAGGTGTCGCGCGCGTCCAGCGCGATCCACAGGCAGCGGCCGATCACGAACAGGTACAACGCCAGCGTGGTGGCCACGCCCAGCCAGCCGAATTCTTCGGACAGCACGGCGAAGGCGAAGTCGGTGGTGTGTTCGGGCAGGTAGTTCAGGTGCGACTGCGAGCCCTGGCCCCAGCCCTTGCCGCTCAGGCCGCCGGCACCGATGGCGATCTTCGACTGGATGATGTTCCAGCCGGTGCCCAGCGGGTCGTTTTCCGGGTTGAGGAAGGTCAGGATGCGGTCCTTCTGGTATTGGCGCAGGAACCAGAACCACGCCACCGGCGCGGCCGCAGCCACGCCGCCGACGCCCGCGCCGACCCACCACCAAGGCAGCCCGGCCAGCAGCAGGGCGAACGCACCGCTGGCCGCCACCAGCATCGCGGTGCCGAAATCCGGTTGCAGCAGGATCAACCCGGTCGGCACGCCGATGATCAGCGCCGATATCAGCACCGTGCGCACGCGCGGCGGCAACGCCTCGCGGTTCAGGTACCAGGCCATTGCCATCGGCAGGGTGATCTTCAGCAGTTCCGAAGGTTGCAGGTAGAAGAATTTCAGGTTGATCCAGTGGTTGCCATGCTTGCCGCTGCCGATGAACAACACCAGCACCAGCGGCAGCAACGACAGCAGGAACACCCCTGGCGTCGCGCCGCGCAACCGCACCAACGGCACCCGTGACAGTGCCCACATGGCGGCCAGGCCCACCGCAAAGCGCACGCCCTGCGCCAGCATGTTGTGCATGCCATTGGCCTCGCCGCCGGCGCTGAATTGCACGGCCAGGCCGATGCCCATCAGCGCGCACAGCGCCAGCAGCAGCGGCCAGTCGAGGGTGCGGAGGATTTCCGCAGTCATCGCGGCGAGCCAGCGGAGGATTTCTTTCATCGGTCCGGCTCCGGTGGCTTCTCAAGCCCCTCTCCCCCCGGGAGAGGGGCTGGGGTGAGGGTACGGTTTGCCGGTGTTGGCGCAGGTTGCGGTGTGCTCGCTTTGTTTGAGGCGGCGGACGTGGTGGGCTCGATGCGAGTGCCAGCAATTGTGCTTTCGCCGACCCTCCCCCCAACCCCTCTCCCGGGGGGAGAGGGGCTTGAAGCGCCGGCATCACCGTTTTCCGGTTCCCCGCTGCCGGCTATCGGTTCCCAGCCTTCCAGCTTCTCCACCCCCGCCGGCATCTTGCCCAACAGCCAGGCATCGAACACCGCGCGGGCGATTGGCGCGGCCGACGAGGCACCGTAGCCGCCGCCTTCCACCGCCACCGCAACGGCAATGGTTGGGTTCTCGGCCGGGGCGTAGCCGATGTACAGCGCGCGGTGGCGTTTCCACATCGGCAGCGACTTGGGGTTGATCGCCTGCTGGCTGCGGTTGACCACCTGCGCGGTGCCGGTCTTGCCGGCCGAGCGATACGGCGTGCCGCGAAACACGCTGGCGGCGGTACCTATCGTCGTGGTCATCTCCATGCCTTCCTGCACCACCTTCATGTTTTCCGGGTGCTCGACGATGTGCATCGGCGCGGGCTGCGGCAGCGGCTCCCACGGCGCATCGAAACCGATCCGCTGGGTCGCCGCCAGGTGCGGGCGCAGCAGGTCGCCGCCGTTGGCGATCGCCGCGGTGCCGCGCACCAGTTGCAGCGGCGTCACCTTCCACAGGCCCTGGCCGATGGAAATGTTGACGGTGTCGCCGGGATACCAGCGCTCCTTCGTGAGTCGCATTTTTTCCGCCGGCGAGGGCAGGATGCCGCCGATTTCGCCGGCGAGATCAATCCCGGTGGGCTGGCCGAAACCATACTTGCCCAGGTATTCGTCATAGCGCTGGATGCCCATGTCCAGCGCCAGCCGGTAGTAGTAGGTATTGACCGAATCCCAGATCGACTTGCGCGCATCGGTCCAGCCGTGGCCGCCGCGGTGCGAGTCGCCCCAGCCACGCCCCTTCATGCCCGGCAGGCGGAACATGCCGGTGGAAAGGATGCGGTCCTCGGGCTTGCGCAGGCCGCTTTCCAGCCCGGCCAGAGCGGTCAGCGGCTTGATCGTCGAGCCGGGGGCCACGCCGCCCAGCACCAGCCGGTTGAACTGCGGGCGCGAGGGGTTTTCGTTCAGCGCCTTGAAGTCGGCATGCGAGATGCCGTTGACGAACAGGTTGGGGTCGTAGGACGGCAGGCTGACCATGGCCAGGATTTCGCCGCTGCGCGGATCCATCGCCACCGCCGAGCCTTCCAGCTCGCCGAAAGCGGCGACCATCGCCCGTTGCAGGTTGGTGTCCAGCCCCAGGCGCAGGTCCGCACCGGGCTGTGCCGGCACCCGGCCCAGCGAACGCATCGCACGGCCTTCGACATTGGTTTCGATCTTCTCGTAGCCGACCTTGCCGCGCAGCGCGGTTTCGTAATAGCGCTCCAGCCCGGTCTTGCCCATGTGGGTGCGCGCGCTGTCTTCCTCGCTGAGCTCCTTCAGGTCCTTTTCATCGATGCGGCCGACGTAGCCGATGATGTGCGCGAACAGGTCGCCGTAGGGATAGCGACGGGTCAGGTAGGGCGCGACTTCGACGCCGGGAAAGCGCCAGCGGTCGATCGCGAAGCGGGCGATTTCCTCTTCGCTCAAGCGCAGTTTCAGCGGTACCGGGCGGAAGCTGGCGCTGGCCTTGCGCAACGACAGGAAACGTTGCACGTCTTCTGGTGCCAGCGCGATGACCTGGCCCAGTTCGGCGATCAGCTTGTCCGGGTCGCCGGATTTTTCCGGCAGCACTTCCAGCCGGTAGGCCGGCACGTTCTCGGCCAGCAGCAGGCCGTTGCGGTCGTAGATGTTGCCGCGCGCCGGCACCACCGGGCGCGGGCGCACGCGGTTTTCCTCGGACTTGGCAATGTAGATGTCGTGGTCGATCACCTGCAGCTTGAAGTACCAGCCGGCCAGACCGCCCAGCAGCAGCGCCACCGTGGCGAAACCCAGCACCGCGCGGCGGCGGAACTGTTCGGCTTCCGCGATGGGGTTCTTCATTCGGCGGCGGCGCGAGGACATTCCGCGAATCCCGTCACTCGCGCTTGCCGAGGCGCAGCGCGTCCAGCAGCACGAACAGCGGCGGCCACAGCGCCATGCCGACCAGCGGTGCCCACCAGTAACTCCACGGCAGGCGCGGTTCGCCCAGCGCCAGGTGCACCAGCAGCGCGACGATGCGATCGTTGAGCAGCAGCGCGCCGATCAGCAGCGCCTGTTGCAGCAGCGGGAAGAAGCGCAGCCGCGCACGGAAGCGCTGCAGGATGAATACCATCACCGTCAGCCGCAGTGCCTGTTCGCCCAGCAGCCCGCCGTAGCACAGGTCGGCCACGATCCCGATAAGGAAGGCAAAGCCCAGCCCGACCCGCTCCGGCGCTTCGATGGCCCAGTACGCCAGCACCAGCGCCAGCCAGTACGGCCGCAGCGGCAGCAATGCATCCGGCAGCGGCAGCAGGCCCAGCAGCAGGGCGATCAACAAGCTGACCGGCAGGGTCCAGTTGAAGCGGGGGCGGCTCATGGGCCCTCCGCTGGCGCAGCGGGCCGGGAATCGGGAATGGGGAATGGGGAATGGGGAGAAGCGGAGCTTCCGGATTCGACGGCACCTGTCGCAGGCGTCGCGTTCCCGCTTTCCTCCATTCCCGATTCCCGATTCCCCATTCCCGTTGCGTCCTGTGCCTGAGGTGCCGAACGCAGCAACAACACATCGCGCCCGCGATCCAGTTGTGCTGCCGGCTTCAGGCCGCCGACCAGGAAGGCGCGGCTGTCGTCATGGTCCAGGTCCACCACGGTGCCGACCGGGAAGCCGGCCGGAAAGCGCCCGCCCAGGCCCGAGGTCAGGGCCACGTCGCCGACCTGGATGTCGATGTTGGTGGGGATGTTGACCAGCTCCAGCCGGTCGCTGCGGCCACGGCCGTAGGCCAGCAGGCGCACGCCGGTGCGGGCGATCATCACCGGCACCGCGTGGTCCGGATCGGTCAGCAGCAGCACGGTGGAGTGGGCTGGGGTGGTTTCAACGATCTGCCCCATCAGGCCGCCGGCGTCGATCACCACTTGGCCGGCGCGCACGCCGTCGCGGCTGCCGGCATCCAGCACCAGCCGCTGGCGGGTCGGGTCCAGGTCGATGTTCAGCACCGGTGCCAGTTGCACGTCCAGGCCACGGCTTTCGGCCATGCCCAGCAGCGCGCGCAATTGCACGTTGTCGGCGGCGGCGGTCTGCAAACGGGTCAGGCGCGCGTTGGCGATCAGCAGTTCATTGCGCAGGCGGCGGTTTTCATCGGCCAGTTGCGACAACGTGGCGGCATCGTCCTTGACCTTCAGCGCCACCCGTCCTGGCAGGCCGGCCAGCGCCCATACCTTCGGTGTCAGCAGCGCCCCCAGCAGTGAGCCGCGGCGCGTAAGTCCCGCCAACAAGCGCTGCAGGTGGGTCTGCAGCTCCAGCGCGCGCGGCTCGGTCGGATCCAGTCCCGCGATGAGCAGCAGCGCTTCGAGATCCCTGCCGCCTTCCCACGGCTCCACCCGCGCCAGCAGCAGCCCGGCCAGGCTGCCGTGTCGCAGCTGCGCGTGCGCCGACTCGCCCCTGGCTTCCTCGCTGAACGCGGGCCGGGCGGCAGGCCCGCTGGGAAACAGGCGCGCGGTGGTGCGCAGATGAAAACGCCGCGCGCAGATCAACAAATCCCCTGCTGCTGCGGTGGGCAAAAGCGGCACCGCCGCTGGAGCAATGGACCGGGGACGCGCGGCTGCAGCATCCAAGGCGCGGCTCCCCAGCTCGGCGAGCTCGTCACGATAGACCACCGCGGCGGCCTGCCGGGCGGCGCGCAGCAGCGCTTCCGAGCTTACCGGGCTCGCCGGGATGCCGGGCGGCGGCGGCGGTCCGGGTCGCCACTCGGCCAGCAGCGGCATGTCTGCGACCGTCTCCGGCGCCGTCTGACGACGTTCCTCTTGCGTCGCCAGCAGCGCTTCGAGGTGGCTGCGCCAGGTCCCCTTGAGCTGCGCCCGCGGGCCGGTCTCGCCCAGAAAGATCAGGCGTTCCCGGGCGCGGGTGGCGGCGACGTAGAACAGGCGGGCGCTCTCGGCGCTGGCGCGCAGGCGGGTGCTCTCATCGACGCGGCGACCGGCCAGGGTGCGCACCCGCTCGCCTTCCTGATAGATCGTCAGGCCCAGGCCCACGGCGCGATCGTAGGCCACGGCGGGCGAGTCGCTGCGCTCCCGCGTGGTGCAGCCGGCGACCAGCACCACGGGAAACTCCAGCCCTTTGCTCTGGTGCACGGTCATGATGCGCACCACGTCATCCGCTTCGCCGGCAATCTGCGCCGCGGGCTCGTCGCCGGGACTGGACAGCGCGTCTCTGAGCTGCGGATCGGTGGCCAGGCGCAAGGCGCGCACGAACGCCCGCAGGCCGCCGCTGCCTTCGAAGCCGCGCGCGCGTTCTTGCAGCCGCAGCAGGTTGGCCACCCGCTGCTCGCCATCGGGATCGGCGGCCAGCACCGCCAGCACATCGGTATGGTCGTAGGTGAGCTGCAGGCACGCCGCGGGTCCGATGCGATCGCCCAGGCGCAACAGGACGTGCAAAAGCACCAGCAGCCGCTCGAGCCGCGCCGCCTCGTCCGCCGGCAGACCGCTGGGTGCGGCGACCGTGCGCGCTTCCCCCAGCAGCTCGAGCGGTGGGCCCAGCTCGTCGTCCAGCGCCGCAAAGCCGGCGTCCGGCTCGGCGGGTGCTGCCCCCAGGCTGGGTGCCGGCAGCCGCTCGGCCCCCCGCCGTCCCTGCAGCAGCGCGGCCAGCGTCAGCCGCCCGTCCTGATGCAGCCGCAGCAGCGAGTCGTCCGACAGCCCGCACAGCGGGGAGCGCAACAAAGTCAGCAGCGCCAGCCGGTCGTCGGGATCCGCCAATAACGTCAGCAGCGCCGCGACGTCCAGCACCTCCTGGGCCTGATAGAAGCCGCGCCCGCGCACCACGTAGTGGGCAATGCCCGCGCGCTTGAGGGCCAGCGTATACCGCATCAGATGGGTGAAGCGCCGCAGCAGCACGACGATGTCACCGAGCCGCTGCCCCTCGTCGCGCAGGGCCAGGATGCGCTGCGCCAGGAGGTCCGCTTCCCGATCGATGGCAGTGCGCCCATCGGCCGCGGCATCGGCCGTTTTTGCCGGCGGCGCCGCCCCGCTGGCCGCGTCCGCAGCAGCTGCAGCTGCGGGCGGCAGCGGCGGAGCCACCGCCGCGCGGACCAGCTCGACCGCCGGCACCTGCAGCAGCGGATCCGCCGGCCGGACGGCCTGCAGCGGATCGCGCTGCGAGTCCCAGCGCACGAAAAACGGCGCCACCGCCGCGGGCCGGGCGCCGTGTTCCGCGGCCGGCTCGCCTTGCATCACCCCGGCAAACAGCTCACTCACCAGATGCAGCACCGCCGGCCGCGAGCGGTAAGAACGGCGCAGCGTCTCTTGCTCGGCCCCGCGCGCCAGCAGCTGGTCGCACAGCTCGGCATACGCCGCCACGTCGGCGCCGCGGAACTCGTCAATCGACTGCTTGCGGTCGCCGACGATGTACAGCCGTCCCGGCTCCCGCGGCGGCGTGGGGGCGGCCCCCTCCTCGACCCCCAGCGGCCCGGCCAGCAGCGCCAGCAGCTCGGCCTGCAGGGGGTTTGTATCCTGAAACTCGTCCACCAGCAGCACGGCAAAGCGCGCCTGGGCTTCGCTGCGCACCGCGGCGTGATCCCGCAGCAGGTCGCGCGCCTGTCGCAGCAGGTCGGTGAAATCCAGCGCACTCGCCGCCCGCTTGGCCTCTTCGTAGGCCGCCGCGACCGGCACCAGCAGCCGCTCGAGCGCCGTGGCCAGCGGCGCGGCGCGCAGGCTGGCGTGCAGCGCGTGCAGCTCGCTCACTGCCGTACGCAGGCGTTCTTTGGTGGGGGCGAGCTTGGTGTCCCCGGCATCTTTTTTGGCGCGCAGCCGGCCGAGGCCCTGCACCAGCTCGGTGCCTAGCGGCAGCGCCGCCGCCAGCGCCGCCTCGTCCCGTAGCTGCAGCTTGGCGGTCAACAGCTCACCGAGAAGCCCCAGCTCGGCCACCCGCTCGGCGCTGCCCGAACCCAGCTGGTCACCCAGCCGCACCAGCGTCTGCAGCCCGTCCACCAGTGCGGCGCGGAGGCCCACCAGCTCGGCGCCCAGCACCGCTGCGCTGTAGCTGTGCGCCAGACCGGCGGCGTCTTTGCCTTCTTCGGCGCGCTGCTGGTGCAGGCGGCACAGCGCCTCGACCGCCCCCCCTTCGGCACTCGGGCCGCCGCTGAAGCCGTATTCACTGACCACCAGGGCGGCCTGTTCGGCGGTTACGTCCGGGCCGGGTTCCGCGGCGTCGACCAGCCGCCCCTCCAGCGCCGCCAGCACCACCCGCTCGCTCGCCTCCACCAGCAGGGAGCGTGCGGTGTCTTCATCGAGCAGCGTGAAATCGGGATCCAGCCCCGCGAGCCCCGCGTAGCGCCGCAGCAAGCTGGCGGCAAACGAGTGGAACGTCCCGATCGACGTCCCCGGCAGCTGCCCGAGGACTTTTTCCCACAGCGCCCGCCCGGGCAGCGGCTGCCCCAGCGTCTCCGCCGTCAGCACCAGATCGTCTTCTTTAATCTCCCGCAGCGCCGCCGGCAGCTCGGCTTCGCTAGAGGTCGCGGCGACGGCCCGCACGATGGCGCTGGTGCGGCGCAGCAGGCGCTCGCGCAGCTCCCCGGCTGCTTTGTCGGTAAACGTCAGCGCACACAGCGCGCGCGGCTCGAGCGGCGTGCCGTGCGCCGACAGCCCCGCGCACAGGTGCAGGTACTGCGTCAAGAGGGCGTGGGTCTTGCCAGTCCCGGCCCCGGCCTGCACCACTCGATCACGGCGCAGCAGAAAACGCTCGCTCATGATCGTTCCTTGACGGCGGTCGGGGTGGACGCGCGCGAAAATTCCCGCGTCGGTGAGGCCGTGCGTGGGCGGCGGCGTACGGCGCGCACTGCCGCCGCTGTCGGTGGAGCCGTCCAGGGACTCCGCCGCGGCTTCGGCCAGCGCCGAGGGCGCGGCGGGAATGCGGCACGTCGCCTCCAGCCCGCAGCCCTCACAGGTGCGCGGGGCGACCCGGAAATCGCCGGCGCGCAGCCGGCGCCACAGCCGGTAGGCGACCTCGGCGACGTTGTGCTCGGGCACGCGGCGCCGCACCGCGGGGTCGAGCGAGATCATCTCGGCATCGTGCAGCGGCTTGGACACCTGCCCCTGCCGCAGCGAGTAATAACGCGCCGACACCTCCAGCGGCGGTCCCCCTTCGCGCAGCGAGTCATCGACGGTCAGCGCCGCGGCGTACAGCGGCAGCTGGAACGACGTGGACAGAAGGTGCGAGTTCAGCAGGTCCTGGTAGCGCCCGAGCCGCCCCGCCTTGTAGTCGAGCACCACCGCCCGCCCCGGTCCCAGGTCGACGCGGTCGATGATGCCCTCGATGTGCAGCGCCATGGCGCCGCGCGGCTCAGCACCGGCCTCGGTCTCGTCGGCTACGGCACTGATCGCCAGCGGGCCGAAGTGGTACTCGAAGCGCGCCGGGATGCAGCCGGGATCGATGGGCGAGCTGGCTTCCCGCAGCAGCAGGCGCTGCAGGTCGGCGCGTAACCGACGCACCCGGACTTTTAGCAGCTCGGGGTGGCCGATGCGCTCGCTCTGGCGGAACTTGCGTAGCTCGTCGTCTATCGCCTGGTCCATGGCGGCGCGATCGTCGGCGTCGCCGCGCAAGGGCAGGCGGCCGGTGTCGCGGCGCTGCTTGAAGAAGGTCTCGAGCACCGCGTGCTGCAGGCGGCCCCCGGCCAGCGGGTCGAGATCTTCGCCGCTTTCGGTAAGCGGCGCGGCCTTGAGCACGCGGCGCACGAAGAAGCGGAACGGGCACTTGGCGTAGTCCTCCAGCGCCGAGGCCGACAGCGGACGCTGCGGGCTGCCGGGCAGCCGGGGCTGCAGCCGCTCGATCTCTTGACCCGGGGACAGGTGGCCCACGAACGGGCCGGCCAGCACGTCCAGCGCCGGGGGCGCCAGCGCGGCAGCCAGGCCCGCGAACCAGCGGCTGCGCAGCTGCTCGACCTGGATGCGGGCGCGCAGGCGGGCGGCGCGCTCGCGGTCGTACTCGCCGAGCGCCCCGAGCAGGGTGGGGGCACAGGCGCGCACGCGCGGCGCGTCGGCGCCATAGCGGGCCGCCGGCGGCTCGCTGGGGACCGTCACGCTGCTAGCCGGCGCATCGGCCAGGCTGCGCTGCAGCACGGCGCGCGCCCACAGCTCGGTGCGGTGGCGGGCCTGATCCGGCCATGGCAGCAGCGGCACGCGCAGGCGCGGCGGTTCCTCGCGTGCCGCCGCCTGCAGCACCGCTTCGACCAGGGTCGAGCGCAGCAGCGGACGGCCCTCTTCATCGGCGGTGGGCCACGACAGGTGTGCCGCCTGGCTGTGCCCCAGCGCCTCGGCCAAGAGCAGCGGCAGGCGCTCGCCGTCCTGCTGCGCCAGCGGCCACACCGGCGCGTCGCACAGCCGGTTCAGCGCCCGCCGATCGTCGTCATCGAGCACCGCATCTTCGGGCGTGCGCTGCGGCAGCTCACCATCCACCAGGCCAGTGATGAAGAGCTGCGTCCAGCCCTGCGTCCCGAGCTGGCCGAGCTCTGCCACCAGCACCCCCGCGCCGGCGCAGCCCACCGGTCCCGCCGGCGGCAGCAGCCGCAACAGCGCCGCCCGCAGCAGCGCCGCAAAGCGCGCCTGCGCCACCGCTTGCGTCTGCAGCTTCAGCCGGCGGGCCAGCCGTGGTAGCTCGTCCAGCACCTGGCGCAGCGTGGCCAGCGCCGCCTGATCGCGCGCCAGCGCCAGGCACTGCTCGGCCAGCATGGCGGCGGCATCCACGCCGTCGTCTTCCTCGGCCGGCCGGCTGGGATCGGTCAGCTCCGCCGCGGCCAGCGGCACGGCATCCGGCCCCAGCAGCAGCGCATGCTCGGCAAACTGCAGCCGCTCGAGCAGCCGGCGCAGCGCGGTGCAGTGCTCGGTAAGCGTCGCGGTCTCGGGCAGGGTCATCAGCTCGTGCACCACCGCGTCGACCTGGCGGGTCACCGCTTGTAGGGGCTCGGGCAGCGGCTGTTCCGGTGCGGTGCCGGCGCGGGCGCCTGACCTGGGGCACCGCCGCTCGGACGCTGCGCCGCCGCTTGCTGGCGCAGCCACTGCTCGAGGCGCTGCCGGTAATGCGCCGCGGCTGCCGGCGCCGCCCGCCGCCCCAGCGTCCCCTGCATCCCCGCCGCCCACAGCTCATCCGTCCCCGGCGTCGTCCCCGCCGCGGGCCGCAGGTCGCGCACCCCGGCGGCGCGCAGCGCCCGCGCCACCTGCCACGGGCGTTTTTGCAGCGGCCCCGGAAAGCGGAAGTAGCCCGAGGTCATGGCCTGGATCAGCCCCTCGCGCGGCAGCCCCTGGGCCAGGGTATCGAATAGCGCCAGCAGCGCCTGCAGCGGCGGCGGCAGCACGGTCAGCCGCGACTCGCCGCGTAGTCCCGCTGGAGGCGGTGCATACACCGGCACGCCGTAACGCGTCAGCGCGGCAACCAGACTGGCGCGGCGCTCGGGACTCTGCGCCACCACGGCCATCGCCCCTGGCGCGACCCCTTCGTCCAGTAGATCGCGTACGCGGCGTGCCACGTGGCGCGCTTCGGCGCGCGGGCTGGGCAGCGGCGTGCAGCCAAGCTGCGCCGCGGTGAGCTCGCCGGGGGTAACCAGCGGCGGCACTCCCGTCGGCTGAAACAGCCCGCGCAGAAAACGCGCCCAGGCGTCCTCACCCACCGCTGTAGGCCCAAGCGGTACGTGCATCTCTTCGACATCCAGCTCGTGCTTACGAAACAAGGCGTCGTACAGCGGCGCCAGCGCCAGCGTTAAAAGGGGCCGCTCGTCCACCTGCGGCAGCATGACGCGGACCCGCCGACCGCTCTTGCCCAGCGCATCGATGGTCTGCAGCAACCCATGCGGCGTCGGCACCGCATCCCACGCCGCGGCGCGATGCAGCCCGTAAATCTCCACCACGTCGATGTCGGCCAGCAGCGGCAGATCGTCCACGCCCGCCAGCCCCCGCAACCACAGCAGCGACGCATCGAGCCGCCGCGGCCCCAGATGCTCGCGATAGAGCTTGTACAGCCGCGCAACCTCGGCAACCTTGGCCGCGCTGCGCGCGCTGGCCGCCTCCCCCTTCCCAAGCCGCCGCCCCAGCGCCGCCAGCGTAACCGGCTTCATATCCACGCCCGCCGCCCCCTGAAACGCTCGTCCCAGCGCCCGCCGCAGCCCCGCCGTAGCCGCCATCCCCCGCAGCGGCCCCTCGGCCCCCGCCGCCAGCGCATCGAGCAGCAACACCTCCCCCAAGGCCCCAAGAAACGCCGCCTCCCCGCCGCACGCCGCCGCTCCCCTCACCAGCTCATGCAGCCCCGCCGTACGCACCACCTCATCCGCTCCCCCCAACCCGACGTCATCCCCCCCATCCAGGCTGGTCGGCACGTCCGCAGAGCGACTGTACAAGCGCAGAGTACGCACGCCGGGGACATATCACGACCGCCCCGCCACGGCCATCGCTCTGCACCCCACCTCGCCCCACTCGCCGTCGCGACTAAGGCAAAGCCGCCGCGACTAAGGCAAAGCCATCTGCGGCCGCAACGCCCTGACAATGGGCTCGAGCTGCGCCAACGCCGCCGCATGCAGCCTCCCATTACTCGCCACCAACCCCCGCCGATGCCCCAAGTCCTCACGCGTATAGCTCAGCGGCTCCCCCACCAGATCGGTCAGCCGCCCCCCAGCCTCCGCCAGAATGATCTCCGGCGCCGCCGTATCCCACAGCTTGCACTTACTCGCCGGATTCACGTACAGGTCCCGCTCCCCCGCCGCCACCAACCCGAGCTTGATCCCCACCGAGCCAATATTTTGTTCATCGCGGATCCCTGCGCGCGTGCGCAGCTCGGTGACCAGCGGATCCGGGTGCGACGCCGACGACACCAGGCGAGCCTGGCTGAGATCGCTGCTGTCAGCCACGTGCAGCCGCCGCGGCGGCGCGCCCCCGGTCACCAGGTAGGCCCCGCCGCCGGCGCTGGCGTACCACAGCCGGTCCGCCGTCGGCTGGTACACCGCCCCCAGCGTCGGCCGCCCCCCCGCCAGCAGCCCGATCATCACCGAAAACCCCGGCCGACCGACGATGAAGTCCTTGGTGCCATCGATGGGATCGATGAGCCACGTGCGCGCCGCCTGGTGACGAGCGCCGTCATCGGGCACCTCTTCGCTGAGGATGGCATCGCCGGGAAACGCCGCCCGCAGGCGCTGGATGCACAGCTCACTCACCGCGCGATCGGCAGCCGTCACCGGCTCGCCGCCTTCCTTGAGCTCGACGGCCAGCGCGCTCGCCGCGGGTCCGCCGTGCCAGGCGTCGTAATAATGCCGTGCCAGCTCACCCGCCTCGCGGACCAGCTGCACGACAAAGGCCACCTCGGACGGCAAAGCGCCGCCCGCTACTACATGATCAGTCGGAGTCGCCACAGCCGCACAGTAACAGCCTTTGCCCGCGCCCGCCCGCCCGAATCGCGGCGTACGGCCTACATCGCAGCGTTTTTGCGGCCTGGAGTTTCCCACGGCAGTGGGTGGCACCGGAGGGGGCCCCCGATGCGATGCGACGCAAAGCGGCGGGGTGGCGCAGGTGACGGGCCCCGCTCCAGCGCAGCGCCTTGCGGATCGAGTTAGATGAACAGGCTCGAGATCGAGTCGCCGTGGTGGATGCGCTTGATGGACTCGCCGAGCAGCCGTGCCACCGACAGTACCTTGATCTTTTTACACTGCTTGGCGGCGGGCGACAGCGGGATGGTGTCGGTGATGATCACTTCGCTGAGCACCGACTCTTCGATGCGCTGGATCGCCGGGCCCGACAGGACGCCGTGCGTGGCGCAGGCCACGACCGACTTGGCGCCCTGCTCGAGCACCGCCTTGGCGGCCTGGGTGACGGTGCCCGCGGTGTCGATGATGTCGTCGATGATCACCGCGTGCTTGCCGCGCACGTCACCGATGATGTTCATCACTTCGGAGATATTGGGGGCGGGGCGGCGCTTGTCGATGATGGCCATCGACGACTCCATGCGCTTGGCGAAGCCGCGGGTGCGCTCGACGCCGCCGGCATCGGGGCTGAGCGCCACGGCGTTTTCGCTGATCAGGCCGTGCGAGCGCAGGTACTCGATGAACACCGGCATGGCGTACAGGTGGTCCACCGGGATGTCGAAGAAGCCCTGGATCTGGCCGGCGTGCAGGTCCACCGAGACCACACGGTCGGCGCCGGCGGCGGTGATCAGAATCGGCCACGAGCTTTGCCGAGATCGGCGTCCGCGGCTTGACCTTGCGATCCTGCCGGCCGTAGCCAAAGTACGGCATGATGGCGACGATCGAGCCGGCCGAGGCGCGCTTCAGCGCGTCGACCATGATCAGGAGCTCCATGAGGTTCTGGTTCACCGGCGAGCACGTCGGCTGCACGACGAAGCAGTTGACGCCACGCACGTTCTCGCGGATTTCGACGAAGATCTCCCCGTCGGAAAACGTGCTGACGAGCGAGTTGCCCGGCGTCACCTCCATGCCGGCACAGATGGCCTCGGCCAGCGCGCGGTTGGAGTTACCCGAGAAGATACTGAGCGCCTTGATCATTTACGTCCTGTACCTAAGCTCCCTCGGCCCGAGTCGGAGCTTGCTGCGGCGGTGGGTTATCGACTGCTTGGTGATCGACGAGTCAGGGGGCTGAGCCAAAGATGCGGCAGTAGCCCAAGGCGCGGCCAGCGCACGGCTCCGGCGGTGCCGCCCCCGGTGGGGCGGGTAGCAGGCGGACCGGCGGGTGCAGAGGTCTGCGGGATCATGGCGTGCGACCCGGGCAGCGGCTCGCAAGGCTTGGGCAAAAACCTTGGTTGGGGCGGTAGGATTCGAACCTACGAATGCGGGTACCAAAGACCCGTGACTTACCACTTGTCGACGCCCCAGTGTGTATCTCTTCAGTCGGTGACAGTGCTCTTTCTGGCGGATTCTGATCTCGGGCCGCAGCGCGTACCTGGCGTGGCCGCTGTCGTGCTCGGCCGCAGCGACAGGCACCCCGTGTATCACCTGGGCAAGTTCGTTGTCAACGTGCCCGATGGGCCTAGATGTAAGGCCGGGTTTGGCGAGGGCGGCTTCCAGGCGGTTTTCGCGGACTTAGGTGGCACCGCGCGCCTCGGCGTTGACCTATTAATTGTAGAATCGCTACTATCATCTATCTCCCTGGGAAGTCCTCGCCCCAGCCCCCGGGTAGACCGCCGAGCAGCCCATGACCATGAATATTTTTAGTCTGGGTCACATAACACGGCACAACGCATAGCTTGCTGCGCCAGCGGGCGGCTGAGCGCGGCGAGTACACAAAACTGTTAAACCATGGCTGAGACTTCGCCCAAGGAACCCTCGAGTGTAGAAAACGTTGGCTCCGAGCCCAGCGGGGTGCGCGGCGGAGGTCTGCCCGGGATGCGGGCGACCGGCGGCGGCCTGCCTGGCATGCGCGCCTCTGGCGACGGTGAGCCGAGCGGCGCCCTAGGCGTGCCGCGGGGCCCCAACAGCGGCTCGGGCCCGGTGGTCCGCGCGGCTGCGCCCAAGCCCCTGGCGCTGCCCGGATTACCGCCGCGACCCGGCGACGTAATCGACGAAGACCAAGAGCGCTGGCTGATCCAGAAAGAAGACAAGATGGACTACGGGCCGTTTTCGCTGCGCGATGTCCGCGCGCAGATCGAAAAAGGCACCGTCACCGCCGAGCACAACATCCTCGACAACGAGACCGGGGAGCGCCGGCGGGTCGCCGATCACGCGCTGATCGGCGCCATGGCGCGCGAGTGGACGGCCAAGCACGCCGAGCTCGATCGCCAGATGAAGGATCAGTCCGAGCGCGCCAAGCACCGCGACGCCGTGCTGAAGCTTTTGTCGGGCATCTTCGCCGCGGTGGTGGTCGCCGGTATCATCGGCGGTGGCGTCTACTACAAGTTCATGAAGGACAAGCCCGTGGTGGTGGCCAAGGGGCCGGAGCGTCCCGATCCCCTCATCGGGGCGCAGTTTGGCCTCTTGAAGGTCGATCCGCCGCCGCCGAAAAAGACCCACACCAAGCGCAAGGGTCCCAAGAACGGCGCCTTCGACGACACGCAGACCATGGACATGAGCGAGAACGAGGACGTGCTGTCGGCCGAAGACATCCAGAAGGTGATGAGCCAGAAGTACACCCTGCTCACCGGCTGTCTGCGCGACGAGGCGGCGCGCAACCCCTCGGTCAAGAAGATCGACATGGACTTCCTGGTCAAGGGCAACGGCTCGGTATCGTCGGTGCGTGTCAACGGCCAGACCAGCTCCCCGGTCGCCAGCTGCGTGTTTGCCAAGATGCAGGCGATCACCTTCCCCGAGTGCAAGACCTGCACAAAAACCCACGCCGCCTTCTCGCTATCCTTGAAGTAGACCTGCGGCCCGCCGGGAATCGCCTGCCGCGTCGCCTTTTCGTGTAAGGCCGGCGCGGCTCGGGCGTTTGGGGGGAGTGAATCGGACGTGCAAGCGGATCGCAATAGCCCGCAAGGGGCCTCGGCACAGGCGCAGCTGCAGCGCGAACGTCGGGCCATCGAGCGAGCGCAAGCCGGTGAGCTGTCGGCGCTGGAGCCGATCCTGGCCGGGCACGCCGAGCCGCTGCTCATGTTCATCCTCGGTCGGGTGGGCGAGCGGGCGCAGGCCGAAGATCTGCTCAAGGACACGTTCGTGACGGCGCTCGAGCGCATCACCAGCTTCGCCTGGCAGGAGCGCAGCATCTACCACTGGCTGCGCCAGATCGCCCTCAACAAGGCCATCGACTACCACCGCGCGCAGGGCCGGCGGCGGCGGCTGTGCCAGGCCCTGAAGGCCGAGCTCAGCGAGAGCGAAGAGGCGGCCGCGCCGCTTCTATTGTCGGCCGAGGAAGAGCGGCAGCTCGCGGCGCAGCGCATCGACAAGGTGCTGGCGACGCTGCACCCGCGCTATGCCCAGGCCATCCGGCTGCGGCTGGGTGACGAAAAGCCACGCGCAGAGTGCGCCGAGCAGCTCGCGGTTAGTGTAGAAACGTTCGACGTCTTGCTGTTTCGCGCCGTCCGCGCTTTCCGCAAGGCGTATGGAGAGCCCGATGCGTAACGATGGGGACAGCCGCGGCCCCGACGAGGGTCCCGGCCCGGGTCCGGGAGAAGAGCCGGCAGAAACCAAAGCTCGGCCGCCGCGCGCGGAAGGCCGGGGCGGGGCGCCATTGCCTTCGCCGCCCGGCTCACCGCTGCCGAGCAAAGACGATCCCGATGCCCCGCCCACGCCGGAAGAGCTGCGCGCCGCGGCGGCACTGCGGGAAGCGCTGACGGCCACCGAGGCGCCGCGACCCCCGGCCCAGGGGGCGGCGCCGGGCTCGCGCCCGCGGGCGGCCAGCGAAGAAGCGCGCTGGCTGGCGGCGCACCTGCGACTGCCGTCGGCGGATGACTCGCTGGGGGAGGTGCGCGCGCGCGGCATCTCGCGGGCGGCGCGGGAAGTGGTGATGAACCGGCGGGCGCAGGTGCGCAGCCGCGGCTGGCGGCAGCTCGGGCGGTCCGTGACCGGCACCGGGGGGCTGATTGCGGCGGCGGCAGCGCTGCTGGTGGTGAGCTGGGGTCTGTTCGATCAGGGCCTGCGGCTGCAGCGCGGCCTGGTCCGCGCGGTGCCGCGCACCACGACGGCGTTGCTGCTGGGCGCCTCGCTGAAACACAAAGAGAGCCCGACCCAGCGGCTCGACCTGATGATTCAAGAGCGGCTGCTGCAGCTGCGGGCGGCGCCGCTGCGCGCCGGGGGCGCCGTGCTGGCGAGCCGCCGGGCACCGGCCGCGGTGATGCTGGCCGAGCTGCCGGCTGCGCCGAGCGACCACGCGACGGAGGGCCGACCATGAGCCGCGCACGCACCTGGGCGCTGGGCTTGTTCCTTGCCGCCGCCAGCCTGGGCGGCTGCCGCGGCGACGAGCCGGGGAAATCTGACGAGGCGGTCCTGATCATGCTTAGCGAGGCGCGCGCCCACCAGCGGCTCGCCGACCTCAAGCTCGCCGATGGGGATGTCGACGCCGCGGTGGCCGCGGTGCGCGAGGTGCTGCGCATCCGCTTCCCGCCCGGGGCGCCGGAGACCGAGGACGTGTTCCTCGATGCCCACGCGCGCCTCGCCCGGCTGCTTTATCGCGCGGCGGCGCCGCGGCCGAAGAGCAGGCGCTGGCCGAGCTCGAGACGGCGCGGCGCCTGGCGACCCGCGACAGCTTCTTCCGCTCGCACGTCGAGACCATCACCGCCGAGGTCTACGCGGCGCGGACCAAGCGGCTCACCGATCCGGCCGAGCAGAAGCAGGCCAGCCGCCTGGAAGTGCAGGCCCTCGAGCGGGTCATCGAGATCGATCGCCGCCTGCAGCATGCACTCTTTAACACGCGCGAGCCGGCTCGCGATAAGTAGAGGATCTGATGTCTGCTCGTACCTTGGCCCACTGCGGCCGGAAACCCGGGACCGCGTCCCCCCGGAAGCGACCCGCGCGGCGGGACGCGGAAACCCTGCGGGGCGACTCGGCGCGCTGCTCACCGTGCTGGTGACGCTGGGCAGCGGCTGCGCCATGCAGCAGCGCCCCACCAGCACCAGCCCCGCCGCCTCGCGGGAGCACGGGGAGGTCGCCGAGCTGGAAAAGCTCATCGCCGATCACAAGGCCAGCCTGCATAGTAGCGGCGACGATCGCCCGTCGGCCGCGGCGGACCAGTCCGCGGGCGCCGCCCCCGCGCCGCGCTGCGACGGCGTGTGCCGGGCCGGCCAGGAGATCTGCACCGCCAGCCGCCGCATCTGCAAATCGCCGCGGACCTCAACGAGTCCGCCATCACCGCCAGCTGCCAGCGCGCCGAGCGCGCGTGCAACGACGCCAGCGCCTTGTGCGCCCAGTGCCGCTGACCGCCGCCGGGCGCGGACGCAGACGGCGGATGAAAAACTCTTAATCGCAGTTTTGTGGTGGCGTCGGCGCTGTGCGACAAACTAGGCCTATGGAGCGACTGCGATGAGCAGCCGAAGTGCCCAGCGGCTCGCGCCCGCGACGTGGACCTTCGTCTTCGGGCTGGCGCTGGCGGCGGGAACCCCCGGGCCCGCGCAGGCCGCCGATGCGCCGGGCGGCGTGGCGCTAGAGTCCGAGTGTGTGCTGGAGCTGCGCGGTGGCACGACGATTCGTGCCCAGGTGCTGGAGTACGTCCCGGGCTCGCACGTGATGCTGCGCGCGTTCGACGGCCAGACGTTTCGCCTGCAGATCGAAGACGTACTGGATATCCGCCACCCCGGGGATGGGCCGTTTCCTCCCTCGCCGGCGTGTGAGCGGATTGCCCGCGCGGTGCGTCCCGGCCCGCGCGGCGCGGCCGGTCGCACCGGTGAGCCGAGCGGTGAAGAGGAGCCGCCGCGCCGCCCCATCGTTGCGCCGCCCATCGCCGCCCCGCCCGTCGCCGCTCCGCCGGCCAGTGGACCGCCGGTGACGCTAGAGACCAACCTGCCGCGCATCGAGCTGCAGATCGCCGACGGAGTGAAGGCGAACCAGACGTCCGCGCGCCGCGGGCCACCGCAGGTCACCTGGGAATACGTGTGGAAAAAGGTCTGCGACGCCCCATGCGGCCAGCGCATCGGCGAAGAAGGTGTCTATCGGGTGGACGGGTACGGCGTACGGCCCACCGCGCCGTTTCGCCTGGACGCGCTGGGCGACGGACCGTTTCACCTCAAGCTGCGACTCGGGCCGGCGGGCATGTATCGCAGCGGCATCGGCAGCATCGTGCTGGGGGTGCTGAGTAGTCTGGGCGGGGCGGCTCTGCTGATCGCCGGCGGGGTCACCGCTCCCGTGCCGCCGGTAGCCGGGGCGCCGGCCAGCTATCGCACCGACTATCAAAACGCCCTCGACAGCCAGCGGGCGCTGTTCATCAGCGGGGGCGTGCTGCTGGGCACGGGACTCATCGGCACGGTGGCCGGTGCGCTGCTGATGCGGCACGGCAAGTCACAGGTGACGGTCGAGCGACCACGCCGCGCCGCCAGCGAGGCGTCACCGCGCGCGGAGTAACCCGCGCCGCCCTAGGCGTCCGAGACGGTCCATACCTGGCCGCAGGCGCGCAGGCGGTCGACGAGCTTCTGCCCCATGCAGACCGCTGGGGTGAGCACACCGCCGCCGGGCGGCAGGTCGTCCCAGCACAGGCACAGCGCCGCTTCCCCCAGCAGCTTGGCGGTCTCGCTGTAGCCGGGATCGCCGTAGAACTCGAGGTTGACCTGCGCGGTGTGGCGGGTGCCGCTGGCATCGGGGGTGCTTTGGCCGACGACCCGCCCGCGGAAGCGGCCGCGCTCGCGCTGCTCGCGACTGGGCCCTTCGCCGGGGGCGGGGAGGCGCCCTTTCAGCAGCTCACGCGTGGGTCCCAGGCCCAGCAGCGCCAAGCCGGCCAGCATGCCGGCGCCGGTGGCAGTGGCCGTCAGCATGCCGCCTGGACCTTTGGGGAAGCTCATGACCTCGGTGTAGCGGAAGTCCTTGCCGTAGGGGAAACCGAGGAGGGCGTTGGTGCGGCGCACCACGCGGGTGTTGACGGCGGCCATCAGGAACGGCGCCGTCCAGCGCTGCAGCTCGGCGTCCCAGCGCACCGTCAGCTGGTCGGTGTCGCCGCCGCGGTCGCGGCTGGGATCGGGCAGCAGGGCGTAGGGATCACGCAGCTGCTGGACGATCCGCGGGTCGCGCTGCGCCTCTTGCATCATCGTCATCATCGAAGCCACGGTGCCGCCGCTGAAGCCGCCCGAGGCTTTTTCCACCGACAGCTTGGCGGAGGCGAGCTGGTGGCCGCGGGCCTGTAGGTGCTGGTGCACGAGCCACACACCGAGGTCCGAAGGCAGCGAGTCGAAGCCACAGGTCGGGACGATACGCGCCCCAGAGGCCCGGGCGCGCGCGTCGTGCTCGTCGATGGCCCAGCGGATGAACGGGACCTCTCCGGTGAGGTCGCAGTAGTGGGTGCCGGCGCCAGCACACGCCCCGAGCAGCCCCTTGCCGTACTTGAGGTAGGGGCCGACGGTGGTGCAGACGACGCGGGTGTCGGCGGCGAGGCGCTGCAGCGTGGCTTCGTCATCGCTGTCGGCGATAAGCAGCGGTAGCGCGGCGAGGTCGGGGGCGCCGACGCTTTGCACCAGCTCGGCGCGGATGCGTTCCAGCTTCGCGGCTGCGCCCAGCCAGGGCCCAGCGCAGGCCGGCCGGTCGGTGCCGGGCGAGATACTCGGCGACGAGCTGCCCGGTAAAGCCGGTGGCGCCAAAGAGGACCAGATCAAACTTGCGATCAGAGGGCGTAGAGGTAGTCACCCCATCAATCTAGTACAGCTCGTGCCCCGCGGGGATGCGCTGATGCGCCATGGCGACGCTAGCTGGAGTAGGGCAGCGGCGACTTGCCGTCCCAGGTCTTGGCCGGGATGCTGCTTGCGCGCTCGACCTTTTCGGCTTCGGTGCAGTGGTTTAGCAGCTGCAGCTCGGTGGTGGCGGTGCCGGTGAAGCAGCGCACGTCTTCGCCGCCGTCGGGGTTGCCGCCGTCGCTACGACCGCCATCGGGGTTGTTGACGCTGGCGTCGCCTTCCCAGCCGCCCTCGGCGTTGGCGCAGCGCAGCTGGCTGGCGCCCAGAAGCAGCGTAAAAAGCCCAACTCCGGCCACGCCTGCTGACCACCATCGCGCCGGTGCGGTAGCTTGTTTTGCCATCACTGCACCTCACAGACGTTGCGGCGGCACTTCCCCGAAGAACAGGTCTTGCCGTCGAGGCAGGCCTGGCAGCCGAGGATGCCGCTGGGGACGTTTTTTTCGAACCAGCAGCTGCACGGCTCGGCGGGCAGCGCCGGAGCCAGCGGCGCCGTATCGCTGGTGCGCGTGACCTTCATCGCGCACTGCGGCACCAGGCCCGCTTGTAGCTGCAGCAGCACCCCGTCTTTGCCGGCCACCGGGGTGGTGCCTTGCAGGATGCTCGCCACGCGGGCGCCGTTTACCGACAGGGGCTTGGTGGGATTTCCGGGCTCGGCGCGCTGCACCGTGTGCAGGTAGCCCCACAGCGGGTAGTGGCCGTCGCGCACGTTCTGTTTGTCGAACGAGCTCGACTTGCGATCGGGGTGATAGGCGCCGCGCTGCTGGATGGCCTGGAACGCCAGCATCTTGACCTCGTTGCGCCGCTTGTCGGCCAGCGTCGTGGGCAGGATGCCGACGCCCGCCGCCGGATCGCTATATAGGGTGGTGACTACGTCGTCGGCCGTTGCTGCCGGCACGCCGACCTTCCAGCGCCCGGGGGGCAGCTTGATCTGCTGCCCGGCAAGCAGCTGTCCGGCGCTCTTGTCGCCAAACACCGCGATCGCGGTGTCGTTGAGCCAGGGCGTGACGCCGGCGCTCTTGCCGGCCCCGAAGACGAAGTGCGCCTCTTCGGCCTGGATGGCGGTGGGCGCGCCGGGTAAGGCCATGACGAACCCGTACGCCGACACCGGCCCGCGGGTATCGATCAGCGACACCAGCTGCGCCGCCCCGATACCCGGGCAGGTCGAGGGTGCCACGTCGGTGACCGTGAGGTCCACCTTGGTGCCGGTGGCCGCGAAATCACACTCGCCGGGCTGCAGGTCACGCATGTCCAGCGTCCAGAACTGCGCCTTGCCGGTGATGCAGGCCCCGGCGGCGCACGACGCGGGCATGGTATCGAGCGCCACTGCATCGACGCCCGCGCAGCTCGACTTGAGCTGCCAGATGACGTTGAGCGGCGTCGCGTCGTAGCGCGTCAGCTGCTCGGCGACGGCGGCGACCAGCGGCGCGGCGGCCATGCTGCCGGCGACGTACACCGGCTTGGGTAGACTCGAACAGGGCAGGGCCCAGCTAGCTGCGGGACTCAAAACAAACCCCATCGAGCCAATCAATAGCGACGTGGCGAGCGTGGCGACAGGCTTAGTCCACATGTCACGAACCCTAGCACATGTGTACGCCAAGCCGGCATGATTTCCTGAGTGCCCGCACCGCCTTACCGCTAACTACCAGGTAACGCCGCCGAGAAAAATACCTGCCAGCGACCAATGAGCAACCCTTACGGCAGTCGGTCGATAACTTTGGTCAAGGCAAGACGTGACTTTCCTGGGCGCCCAGCCAGGGCAACCCACATGGCAAAATAGACGGCAACCGGCAGCGGTGCAGACCCTGCCCCAGCGCCTGTCGGCAGAACCCTCACCATTCTACCCGCTTGCGCGCGTAGTAGGGGCCTTCTCCGTCGGCGTGATAAGCTACAAACGAGGCGAATAGAACCATGGCTGACGCGAACAAAAACAACCGGCCTTATATCTCCGGTCGCTTCGTACTGGAGCTTGACGACACGGGTTCCTCGTCCAAAGCAGTGGGCACGCTGCAGGCGATCGAGGGCGGCAGCTTCAAGTCCGAGCCGGTCGAAGAGAAAGTCGGCAGCTCGGCCCTGGTGATGAAATACTCGGGCCGGCCCAAGTTCGAGGACGTGACCATCCAGGTCGGTATGGCCATGGCCCCGCGCTTCTGGGAGTGGATCAAAAAGAGCTTCAACTACGAGGCCGAGCGCCGTAACGGCGCGCTGGTGGCGCTGGATTTCGACAACAACGAGCGCTGGCGGCGCACCTTCTACGACGCGCTGATCAAGGAAGTTACCTTCCCGACGCTGGACGGCGCGGCCAGCGAGCCGGCGTACCTGACGGTGAAGTTTTCCGTCGAGAACATCGAAGACAAGCGCGGCACCGCGAAGTACCCCGCCGAGCAGGAAGCGCCGCACGAGTGGAACAAGCAGCGCCTGTGGCTGCCGTCGATGTTCACCTTCAAGGTCGATGGCTTAAGCGGCGACAAGGTCGAGACGGTGAAGATGGAAAGCTTCACCATCAAGCAGGAAGTCATCGACGCGCCGCACGGCGGCATCCTGCAGGTGAGCAAAGAGCCCGGTCGCGTCGATTTTCCCAACCTGGGCGTCACCATCCTGCAGCGCGACGCCGACAAGTGGATGCAGTGGTGGGACGAGTTCGTGCGCGCCGGCAACCACCAGCAGAGCAAGCAGAAAAACGGCCACATCTCGTTCCTCACGCGGGAGGCGGGAAACCGCGGCATCCTCACCGGAAATCCGCTGGTGACGCTGGATATCTACGGCATGGGCATCCTGGGCGTGACTCCGGTCAAGCACGACTCGAAGAAGGCCGAATCTGCAGAAGGTAAAGCTCGACCTCTATTGCGAAAGTGGATCTGAAGCCGGGCACCGGGACGGTGTAAGCTGGACAGCGTGAGGTCCGTTTTGCCTGATACCACTTCCCGAGCTCAGCCCGCCCGCCGCAGCAAGCTGTCGCTGTCGCGCCGCCAGTTCTGGCGGGTCGTCACGGCGGCGGTGGCCATCGCCAGCGTTCCCGCTGCCCAAAAGATCGTACGCCGCCGCCGCCGCGGTGAGCCCGGCCCGACGGGCTGGTTGTGGTCACTGCTGACCCGCCGCGACCTTGGCTTCCCAATAATCTGTCGATTGTGAGGCGACGCGCGCGCCGCGCGGCGTGAGATGGGGCGCGCGGGAGCCTCTGCTCCCCGCGCCGCGCCGTCAGCGCTTCTGTTCCAGGTGGGCGCGTACCTGCTCGAGGTGCTTGCCGACCATCAGCTCGTGATGGAACACGGCTTCGATGACGCCATCGGGGCCGATCACGTAGGTGACGCGCTGCGCGACGTTGAGCAGCGGCCACAGCACGTCGTAGCTCTTGCCGATGCCGCGGTTCACGTACGCCAATCATCGGGAACGGCACCCCTTCGCGGCTGGCGAACTCGCACTGCTTTTCACTGTCGTCCACCGACACGCCCAGCACCTCGGCGCCCAGCGCGGCGAGCTCGCTGTAGTGATCGCGGAACTGTCGCGTCTCGATGGTGCAGCCGCGGGTGAACGCCTTGGGAAAAAAGAACATCACGACCCGCTTGCCGCGCAGCTCGCCGAGCTTCACGGTCTTGCCGTCCTGCGCCGTCGCCGCAAAGTCCGGCGTCCGATCTCCTACTTTAAGCACGCTGGCCTCCTCCTGAATCTGAATCGCTTGCGCGGGTGACCTAGAAATTACCGCTGCCATCGCTGACGCAGCTCTTGCACTCGGGAGTCGAGGGATCGACCTGGCAGCTCGACGGGCAGTAGTTGATGCGGTTGAAGACCTTGCCGACCTGATCGCAGGTGATGCTCTTGCCGTCCACGGTCATCTCGCCGTAGCCGCCGCTCTTCTGGAAGGTGATGGCGCAGGCGACCTGGGCGGGGGTGGTGGTGGCCCAGGCGGGCAGCGTCGGCAGCGGCGAGGTCTGGTTGGCCTTGTCGTAGTCGCCTTCGCTGCATACGGTGGCCACCACGCAGTCGGTGGGTTGCGGGTTTTTGGCGTCGCCGGCCTTGAGCGTGTAACACAGCTTCCAGTGCCCGGCGCAGTCGACCTTGATCGAGTTCGCGGACCACGGCTGGGTGGGGGCTTTGAGGGGCTTGCTCATGTCCTGGCAGTCGGGCTTACCGGCGACCATCACCGACGAGGTGGCCCCAATCTGTTCGCCGTTGTAAGTGTAGAAGCAGGGCACCACGTTGTCGATGGCCCAGCGCCCGGCCGAGAAACACTTGCACGCGGCGCTGCCGGTGGTCTCGCCGGGAACGGGTAGCGTGTAGCCCTGGCAGGGGCCCCAGACGTAACCAAACTCGCCGTTGCGCACGCAGGTGGTGAGGCCGTCCTGGCAGATGCCGAGGCCGCGATTCTGGCGCAGACCGGGCCAGCAGGATTTCTGCTCGCCTTCGGTCGGGCAGGGGCAGCCCTGGCGGTTCTTGTCGTCGGGGCACTCGGGGGTGCCGCCCGGTGGGGTAGGTGGCATACCGGTGCCGCCGCCCAGCGGGCAGTACATCGGGGGCGGATCGGCGGCCCAGAACGCGTCGACGTTATAGGTCATGTCGGGCGGCACGTAGACGGTGCCTGCGTCCTCGACGCCGGCATCCTCGCCCGCGCCGCTGCCGCTGATCTGACTGCTGCAGCCCAGAAGCAGCACGAGCAGCGGCGCGCCTAGATAACCCAGCCGAATCAATGATGAACCCGGTATGCGCATGCGGCCCTTATACCATGCGCCACTGTGGCGCCGCACGCTGGGCCCAGGCGCCAGCGCTGCGCTGGCTAAACCCGGCCGAGCAGAAAACCGCACCGGAGCGGATCCTGTCGCCTGCGGCACCCACTCCTGCTAGGGAAGCTTCAGGTCGCGGAAGAGTTTCGATTTATTTGGTGGGGGTGGGGCAGCTGGCGTCGGTGGCGCCGGGGATGCAGCGGCTTTGGACGATCTGGATGAAGCGCAGCAGGCCCCGCTTCTGGTCGATGAGGAACTTGCCGGTGTTGGCCAGGATGTCGCGATAGTCGTCGCCGTTGTAGTCCCCGGTGGCGCCGGGGCGGGCGCGGTTCACTTCGGCGATGGCGTCGGTGAGCTGGAACATCGGGTGCTTGCCCAGGCTGTCGCTGCGGTACAGGCTGGCCAGCAGCCGCACCAGCACTTGTTTGGGCGCCGCAACCAGGCTGCTCTTCTGTTCGAGCTCGTGGCCGCGCCGCATCAGCGTGACCCCAGCCAGCGCGGGGACGGTCTGCGGATCGACGATGCCCGCGAGCCCGCGTCCCACCGCCACCAGATCGGGATCGTCCAAAAGCAGCTGCACGGCATCCACCGCGGCCACCAGCAGCGCCGCCCGCGCGCCGACGTTCTGTTCGTCCAGGGTCTGCCGCAGCAGCGCATAGGTCTTGGTGCGCGCCGCATCGCTGTCATCCAGCTTGCTGCCGAGGTCACACAGCGCCGTGGTCAGCGGCCCGGTCAGCACGTCGGTCAAATCGGCGATGAGCTTGTCCGCCCAGCTGCCCAGATCCGCGCCGTGCGCGCCCACCCGACCCTTGGCAAAGTCCAGCAGGATCTGCGCCAGCGGGCGCAGCCGGGGATTGTCGAATTGATAGGTGCTACCCGCCATGCCCGGCGTCACCTTGACCTTCAGCAGCAGGTCGAGCACGTCGCTGATGGCCTGATCCCAGCGCTCTTTGGTGACCTTGGCGGTGGGATCCTTGAACAGCGCCTTCTTCTTTTTTAGCGCGTCGGCGAGGATGTAAAACGGCGTCACGGCGCCGGCCGGCTTGCCATCGTTGCGCAGGGCGACGGTGGCTTGATTGCGATAACGCATGCCCCCAGGCGGCGCCAGCGCCGGATCGAACACGTACCGCGCGAGCCGCAGCAGCACCGGCAGCGCCCGCGGGCTCCCCACCTTGCCATCGGTGGTCAGCGCAGTCAGGATCGGCGACAGCTGCGCCGTGGCCAGCAGCAGATCGCCGCCGAGGACCTTCTTGATCAGCGCTTCGTAGCTCACCGCGCCATCGGGGCTCGAAGCGGGGCCGTAGCTATCGAGGAAGCTGCGACCGAAGTTGCCGGACCTGGCCGACGGGTAGTGGCGATGCAGCACGGTCAGCGCGTCGATGAGGAGCTGGCTCGCATTCTGGAACTTGGTGCAGGTGCCGCCGCCGTCGCGCTGGACGCACTCGGAGTGTTTGGCGAAGGCATTCACCAGCGGCCGCATCGCGTCGTAGAAGTTGTCGCTGGGGTAGGCGTTCATGGTGCCGTCGGGCAACGTCGCCGGGGCGCGCACTTTTTCCAGCGCGAACAGGATGCCGTTGTGCTCATCGACGAACAGGCGATCCTTGTCGTTGCCGTCTTTGAACTTGCGGCCGTCCGGATCCGTGGCGTCGATACACGGCGTTCCGTCGGGGTTATAGCACAGCGAGCCATCGGGATTGGCGGTGTGGTTCAGCAGCAGATCCCCCGGCTGGGTCGGCGTGTACTGCGGGAGCTTTTTGGCCACCGGATCCCACAGGTCCATGAACAGCGCGCGCGCCGCGGCAGCGGGCTCGGGATAGCGGCCAAAGCCCTTGACGCCCAAAAGTCCCGATAGCACGTCGTCGCCGCGCTGCCCGTCGAGGATGTTGGTGGTCAGGGCGTTGCAGCGGCGCGTCTGATCGGTCTTGTTGCGGCACACCCCGGCGCCACTGGCGCAGCGGCAGTCGTTACCGTTTTTTATCGCTTCGAGAAAACTCGCCTGCTGCTTGGCATAGGTCGTGGCATCGCTGCGCAAGGACGGAGTGGCAATCGACAAGAGGAAGAACTGACCGACACTTTCGACGCGGAACATGTCGCACGGCTGCTCGAACACCACCAGGCCGCCGAATACCGATGCGTAACGACCGTTGCAGAACACCGTCTTGCCGGTGGTATCGGCGATGAGGTGCATGAGCCGCTGCAGCGCCGAGCGGTTGTTCTTGGTGTCATCGGTCTTGAGGCTGCGCCAGTCGATGCTGGCATCGCTGTCGGGCGCGGTGCGATGAATCTTCTGGCCCACGCTGCCGACCACCGCATCGGTGGCGTTGGGATCGATGCCATTTACGAACTCGTCGTTGGTGCTGGGCTGCTTCATGAAGAAGTAGCCGCGCTCGTCGGGCGAGCTGCGCCATGATGGGGCCGAGGTTCTTGGCGTGCGGATCCTGCAGCGCCGTCACCAGGTCTTCCGCCAGCAGGCCGTTGTCGGCGGCGAGGAGGCGCTGGATGATCGGCACCAAATCGTCGAACAGGGTAGACTGCTCGGGGAGCTGGGCGTTGGCGTAGGCCGGGAGCTTGGACTCATCGGCGGCATCCAGCAGCGCCTTGAGGGCGCGCGCCAGCGGGCTGACGTTGGCGTCGCTGCCCAGCAGGGTCTTTACGCTGTCGAGGACGGCCAGCAGGTCCTGCTCGGGCGGGGTTCCGGTGCTGCCAAAGCGCAAGAGCTGCGCCCCGCCGTAAGCCAGATCCAGCAGCACCGAGTCATCGCGATTGAAGCCGGAGTAGCTGATGGTCTCGCCGTCTTTGGTCTTCTGCACCATGGTCCGCGCGCCGGCGAGCAGCGATGCGCCCCGCGCCAGGCCCAGCAGCATGTCGCGCGACCTGCCGCCGGCAGTGGCCGGGGTATCATCGGCCAGCCGCTGCGCATCCACCAGCAGCGCGGCCAGCAGCGAGCCGTTGGAAATCGACGTAGCGGTACAGCAGCTTGCCGTCCGGGCGCAGCGCGCGGCCCTGGGCATCACGCGACCCATCGGCGCCCGCGCCGACATCCGGCAGCGGCGGCACGTAGGGCAGCGGGCGACCCGCCGCATCGAGGAAATAGCCGTCGGCGTTGGCCTTCGCCAGCCCGGTGCTCGTGTCGAGGACGTAGGGCGCCACGACCTCGTTCAAGAGCGGCAGGCCGCGCGGGTCGCGTAGCGCCAGAAGAACACTCTGGCCGTTCATCAGCTCGGGGCGGGTGGCGGTCAGAAGGTCGCGCAAAAGGGCAGCGCTGCGCTCGGGACTGGTGCTGACTTCGCTGCTGCGCTCGAGGTGGCGCAGCTCGAACGCGGCGCCGGTGAGCAGGGCCTTGAAATCCCCCTCGGCTGCCCCGCCCTTGTCGAGCAGCGGCAGCGCCGCGCCGGTAAAGTCGTCGAACGAAGCAGCGGCGGTCACGGCCCGCAGCAGGCCCCCCGCCGTCTGCCGCGGCCGGATGCCGGCCTGGTGGCTCAGCTTGGCGATGGCCGCGGTGGTCGCACCATCGCTGGCGAGCTTCTGCAGCGCATCGCCGCTGCGCTGCAACAGCACGTCCATGGTGCCGTCGTCCTGCAGCGGCTGGATGGCGCGCAGGTAGGTATCCAAGGGGCTCTGCAGCTCGACGGGAACCCCGGTGTCGACACCCGCCACCACGTTGGCGCGCTGCTGGAACAGCGCCTTCACCGTAGGCGAAGCGCTGTCGGGGGCCGCCTGGCCGCTGCACAACACGCGGCTCTGGGCGCCGCTGACCTCGATGGGCTGCTTGCCATCGATCTCGGCGGAATAGGTGACGCGCTGGCAGGCCTCGCGAAAGACGATGTTGCCGAAGCTGCCGCTGGGGGCGACGCGCTGCCCCAGGTCGACGTCGCAGGCGGGAAGCAGGGTGGTCACCACCCCCAGGAAACCCACGACGGAAGAAGCACCCGAGACGATGGCGGCGGACCAGAGGCGACGCGGAAGACGAGTCATGCTTAAAGCTACTTGTGCGGCGACCACACTTCAAGCGTCTCGGTGCGGGCAGGGCTTAAGCAGTCTTAATAACGAATTAACCGACCCCGCGGGGCGCGGCTTCTAAACGGAATCTTAGATGGCAGCGGTGGTACAGCGGCAGCGGGGTAAAAGAGCCCATGCAGCCTAAAGACGTGTGGCGCTTTTCCGTCGTCTTTGGGCTCGTGGTGCTGAGCTTCGTGGCCGCTTCGGGGTACGTGCGCCACCGCAACCAGGCCATCAATCAGGCGGCGCTGGATATCTCGGAAAACGTCGCGCCGAGCATCATGTACCTGTCCAAGGCGCGCTCGGAGGTGCAGAGCTTGCGTTACCTGGTGCGCACCAACCTCGAGCAGGCCGACGCCGGCCGCTTCGTCTCTACGGCGCCGATTGCGGCCTCGCGGCAGCGCATCCACCAGCAGGTCGGCCTGTATCAGGGTCTGCCGATGTTCCCGCACGAGCAGCTGCTGTGGGCCGCCACCAATCGCGAGCTGGCGCAGATGGACGATGCGCTGGTGCGGCTCGATGGATTTCTGGCAGCGCATCAGCTGGCGGCGGCAAAAAGGGTCGCCGACCACGAGTTTGCCGATGCGGCGCGGCGCACCGGGGATGCCCTGTTGGCCAACATCGAGTTCAATGCCGGGGAGGCGCACGATCGGGCGCAGCGCATTCGGCAGACCCGTATCGCGGTGAACCACAGCTCGTGGGTGCTGAACGTGCTGTGTGTGCTGTGGACGGTGGTGGCGCTGCTGGGGCTGGGCTACGCGTACCGGCGGCAGGCGCAGCTGCGCGAAGAGCAGCGGCTGCTGGCCCTCGCGCGCGCCGCCGAGCTGGAACTGTTCGCCGGGCGCATGGCGCACGACATCTTGAATCCGCTGTCGGTGGTGACGTATGCGCTGTCGGGACTCGACGGCGCGGCTTCGCGGCGCAGCGCCAGGCGCTGTGTGCCCGCGGGCGCGCCAGCGTGCGGCGGGTGGTGCAGCTCCTCGACGGGCTGCTGAAGTTCGCCTGCGCCGGGGCCCACCCCGAGCCCGACGCCCGCGCCGCGCTGTCCGAGGTGATGGGCGAGCTTCTGACCGAGCTGCACGAACAAGCCACCCAGGCCGGCATCACGCTACGCGTCGAGCCCTACCCGGCGTGCCAGGTGGCCTGCAGCCCCGGCATCCTCATCAGCCTGGTGAGCAACCTGGTACAAAACGCCATCAAGTACATCCGCGATGGGGCGCCGCGCTCGATCGCCATCCGCGTGGTGGCGCGCAAGAACCTGGTGCGCATCGAGGTCGAAGACAACGGTCCCGAACCTGCCGCCGAGCTGGAACAGACCAGTCTTTGATCCGTTCGTCCGCGCCCAGCGCGACCGCGCCCCCGGCTTTGGCCTGGGCCTGGCGACGGTAAAAAAAGCCGCCGAAGCGCACGGCGGCCGCGTCGGCGTCCGCTCGGCGCCGGGCCACGGCTGCCTGTTCTGGTTCGAGCTACCCACGCGCGAGGCGTAGTCCGCTCGGGCATGCCTGCGGAGGCTACTGATTCCGAGCGGGAGGGGTGCCGGCCACCTCCCGGGCTTGGAAATTTCGAGCCGGAGGGGTTCCGACTACCTCCCGGACTCAGAAATTTCGAGCCGGAGGGGTTCCGACTACCTCCCGGACTCAGAAATTTCGAGCCGGAGGGGTTCCCGCTACCTCCCGGCTTGGAAATTTCGAGCCGGAGGGGTTCCCGCTACCTCCGGACTCAGAAATTTCGAGCCGGAGGGGTTCCGGCCACCTCCGGGGGCTACTAATTTAGAGCCGCCGGGGAGCCAGCTACCCGGATTGGCCCATGAGGCTGTCTGGGATGGCTTGGCGAGTAGAAGCCGAGGACCAAAAAAACGGGCTGGATGAACCAGCCCGCTTTTACAGAAGAACTTTTTTGGGGTGAGTGATGGGGCTCGAACCCACGACCATCGGAGTCACAGTCCGATGCTCTACCAACTGAGCTACACTCACAGAACCGCTAACCGACAGCACTCTAGGTCAGAGCTACGGAAGGTGCCAAGGAAGGTGCCGGATCGCGCTTTCCTTTGGGCCTGGCCAAGGGAAACGACGACTTGCGCGGAACCTGCGGGCGCCGCTTTTGTCGTAGATTGCAGGTCGCAGTGGCGCGTCCGGCAGGGTGGGGCCGCGCTTGGCGCGGGGTGCGAGCGCGGCCCGGCAGGTGCCGGATTTGGCCTACTTGCCGCGCCGCGCGAGTACAATTCGGAGACCACATGGCAAAGATCAGCACGGCGGTCGAGACAGCGGGGCGGCAGGGCGGGGGGCGCGGGCGACGATGGCGGCCGGTGCTGTGGGGGACGGCGCTGCTGGGGGCGACGGTGGGGTTTGCCGGTGGCGCCGCGCGACCGGGGCCGGGGCGCAGCTGGCACGGGCGGCGGCTAGCCCGCCGGCGGCCGCGACCAGCGTCACCACCAATGCCGTGCCTGCCCCGGGGGCTGCACCGCGCGGCGCACGCGGCCGCCGGCAGCGGATAACCCGCCGCTGCTCGCGGCGCTCAAGCAGGAGCTGGCGCGCTCGATGGCCCGCCTGCGGCTGCGCGGCTACGAAGCGCCGTACTTCATCAGCTACACCCTGCGTGAGTCCGAGTCGCACGACGTCGTCGGCAAGCTCGGCGCGGTGTTTGGTCAGAGCAGCGACCGCCAGCGCGTCATCCACGTCGAGGTGCGCGTCGGCAACTACGACTTCGACAACACCAGCGCCGATGGCTCGGACGGCAACGCCGACCTCGCGCTGAGTCTCACCGAGGTCAGCAAAGACGCGCCGCTCGACGACAACCTCGAAGCGCTGCGCGGCACCCTGTGGCTCATCACCGACCAGAAGTACAAGGCCGCGCTGGCCGCCTACGCCAGCAAGCGCGCGCGCGGCGTGCGCGACGTCGAGCCCGAGGACAAGCTGCCGAGCTTTTCGAAAGAGGCGGCGCAGCGCCAAATCCTGCCGCCGCCGGCGTTCCCGGTGAACCTTGCGGCGATGGCCGACGCGGTGCGGCGCATCGGCGAGCGCGTCAAGCAGGCCCCGGTGCGTGGACGGCGAAGTCAAGCTCAGCGCCAATCGCATGAGCCGCTACTACGTGTCCAGCGAAGGCGCCCAGCTCGTCGAGCACCGCACCATCTACGGCGCCCGTCTGGTCGCCCAGGCGCGCGCCAAGGACGGCATGCTGCTGACCAACGAGCGCGACTACTTCGGCCGCGCCCCGACGCAGCTCCCCAGCACGGCCGAGATGGTGCAGGCGATGGACGGCCTGGCCGCCGACATCGAGCAGCTTCATTGCCGCGCCGGCCGTCGACCCCTACACCGGCCCGGCAATCCTCATGGAAGAAGCCGCCGGCGTGTTCTTCCACGAGACCATGGGCCACCGCCTGGAGGGCGAGCGCCAGCTGAGCGAGCAGGAGGGCCGCACCTTCAAAGGCCAGATCGGCCAGCGCGTGCTGCCGGACTTCCTCTCGGTGATCGACGACCCGACGCTGGCCCAGAGCCCGATCGGCAACGTCCCGCTGAACGGCTTTTACCGCTTCGACGACGAAGGCGTGCCGGCGCGGCTGGTCACGCTGATCGACAAAGGCGTGCTGCGCGACTACCTGAAGTCGCGTACGCCGGTCTTGGGCTCGCTGCGCAGCAACGGCCACGCCCGCGCCGAAGGCACCAACGATCCGACGGGGCGCATGGCCAACCTGGTGGTGAAGGCGAGCCGCTCGGTATCCCTCACCGAGCTCAAGGCGCAGCTGCTGGCCGAGGTGCGGCGTCAGGGCAAGCCGTACGGCCTCATCATCCGCGACATCCTCGGCGGCTCGACCAACACCGCGGGCTTTGGCAGCCAGACCTTCCGCGGCCAGCCCACCATGGTCTACCGCGTCGACGCCAAGACCGGTGACGAGACCCTGGTGCGCGGCGTCGAGATGGTGGGCACGCCGCTGTCCAGCGTGGCCAAGATCATCGCCGCCTCGGACACCATCGGCGTCTTCAACGGCTACTGCGGCGCCGAGTCCGGCATGGTCCCGGTCTCCACGGTGGCCCCCGCCGTGCTGTTCACCGAGATCGAGCTGCAGCGCGCCCAGCACGTCAGCGAGCGCCCGCCCATCCTGCCGCCGCCGTGGCGCGACAGCGAGCCCCCCACCAAGACCCCCGCCCGCCCTACCAAGAAATAATTCCCCGCTGCGGCGGTACCTGAAAATCAGTCCGCCGCCGCGGCGCCCGCTTTTTTGCCCTTGGGCTGGTTGAGCGGCTTCGAATCCTGATTCATGCGGCCTTCGACCGCCGCAACCACCGCGGGCAGCCGAGCTTTGAGCTCACCGGGCACCCAGAACCACAGCAGGCGCCCTTGCGCCGCCGCCTGGGCACGGAAGTAGGTACCGCCCTGGGCTTCGATGGTCTCGGGCGCGCTGGGCAAGCAGCGCACGCACAGGCAGGGCAGGGGACTTTTGTCATCGTGCGCCGCCAGCTGCACCGGCCCCGGCGGGCGCACCGGCTTGGCCGGCTTTGGTCCGCCCGTCGCTTGAAGCAGCAGCTCGACATCGTTCGCACTGAGCGCGCGCGGCGTCTGCAGCGACATGCCCAGCGCGCCCTTGGCGGCGGTGATGCCCTTGCCGGACTCGAACTTCAGCGCCCCCTTCAGCGCGCCGATGTCCGTCACCGGGTAGCGGTTGCGGCTCGCCTGCCACTTGCTGCCGTCGAACTTCAGGTCTTCCAGCACCGCCACCAGCCACAGCGCTTCGCTGGGCGGTCGCACCGTGACCAGAAACAGCCGGCCGCCGGACTCGAGCCGCTCGAGGTGTTTGCTGGCGCTGCGATAGAACTTCATCGGCAGCACCGCGCCGAGCTTTGCCGTGGGCGCCTCTTTGTCGAACACGGCCTTGCTGACGATCGCCATCATGTCGGGCATTACGAGACATGTTACCCGATGCGACCGCCGCCGCCGACTAGCTCACCCGCAAAACGATCTTGCCGACGTGGTGCTCGTCCATGGCGCGGTGGGCCTGGGCGATGTCGGATAACGGCAGCACGCGGTCGACCACCGGGCGCAGCGTGCCGGCAGCGAACAGCGGCAGCACGTCGCGGGTGAACTCGTGCACCAGGGCCGCCTTGCGCGCTGGGGGCAGCGGTCGCAGCGTCGAGCCGATGATTTGTAGACGCCGTGCCAGCATGAGCCCGAGATCCGCCTCGGCGCGACTGCCGCCCAGAAGGCCGATGCACACCAGGCGTCCGTCGGGAGCCAGGGCGCGCAGGTTGCGTTCGAGATACTTGGCGCCGATGCAGTCGAGGACGATGTCGACGCCGCGCTGCGCGGTGGCGGCGTGGACGGCAGCGACGAAATCTTCGCTGTGGTAGTTCCACGCGGCGGTCGCGCCCAGGTCCAGGCAGCTCGCCTTGCGCTGGTCGGCGCCGACGGTGCAGTAGGCCGCTGCGCCCGCGGCGCGGCACAGCTGCAGGGCCGCGGTGCCGATGCCCGAGGCCCCGCCGTGAATCAGCACCGACTGCGGTCGCGGCGCCACCGGACGCGGCTCGCCTTGTGGGTCGCGCTCGGGCGCTGAATTGGGCAGGCGCAGTCCGGCGAGGCAGAACAGGTTCAGGTAGGCGGTCAGGAAGACCTCGGGAATCGCGGCCGCCTCTTCGTCGGACAGGCCCGCGGGCACGGGCATCACCTGGCCCGCCGGCACCACCACCTCTTGGGCGTAGCCGCCGCCGGTCAGCAGCGCCATCACCCGCTGACCCACGTGCAGTCCCGGAGGAACAGCGGCGCCCAGCTCGGCCACCACACCCATCGCCTCGAGGCCCAGGATCGGCGACGCGCCCGGCGGCGGGTGGTAGTGACCGGCGCGCTGCAGCACGTCGGCGCGGTTCACCGCGGTGGCGCGCACCGCGATACGTACCTCACCGGCGCCACAGCGCGGGGCATCCGCCTCCCCCAGGCGCAGGGTCTCGGGGCCGCCGGGGGCATCTTGAGTGATCGCTCGCATGGGACTTTCTTAGCACACCTCACGACGGCCGGCGCCGCACCCGGCGGCGAGGGCGCGCGAGGTCGTGCTATATGTTCGCCACCATGACCAAGCCCACCTCTTCATCAAGCGACGTGCGCGCCGGCCAGGACCCGCGCGTGGACGGCGCTGGCGACGCCACTTTTGTCCCTGCGGATGACGACTCGTTTACCCTGGCGGGGCGGACCTACCGCTCGCGGCTCTTGATCGGCACCGGCAAGTTCAAGGATCCCGAGCAGACCCGGCAAGCGCTGGCCGCCTCGGGCGCCGAGATCGTCACCGTGGCCGTGCGCCGCGTCGAGCTGCAGCCCGGCAAGCCGAGCCTCCTCGATGCCATCGACCGCACCCGCTACCAACTTCTACCCAACACCGCCGGCTGCTACACCGCCGAGGAGGCCATCCGCACCTGCCGCCTGGCGCGCGAGCTGGGCATGAGCGACATGGTCAAGCTGGAGGTCATCGGCGACCCGCGCACCCTGTTCCCGGATGTCGAGCAGACGCTGCAAGCGGCGCGCGTGCTGGTCAAGGAGGGCTTCATCGTGCTGCCCTACATCACCGACGATCCGGTGGCGTGCCAGCGCCTGGCGGACATCGGCTGCGCGGCGGTGATGCCGCTGGCGGCGCCGATCGGCTCGGGGCTGGGCATCCGCAACCCCTACAACCTGCGGCTGATCCTCGAGGTGGCCGAAGCCGCCAAGGTGCCGGTGATCGTCGATGCCGGCGTTGGTACGGCGTCGGATGCCGCCGAGGCCATGGAGCTTGGCTGCCACGCCGTGCTGATGAATACCGGCGTGGCCGGGGCGCGCGATCCCATCCAGATGGCGCACGCCATGCGCCTGGGAATCGTTGCCGGCCGTCTGGCCTATCGCGCCGGTCGCATCCCGCGCCGGCTGCACGCCAATGCGTCGTCGCCGCAGACCGGCCTGATCAGTACCCTGCCGACCGGGCCGCAGGACATTGAGTGAGCCGCGCCCCGCGGTCCGCCCTGAGCTGAACGCACCCGCGCCGCGGCAGGGCACCGCGCCCGCAGCGCGGCTGCCGGTGCGTTTCCAGCTCTGCGTGATCAGCGATGGCCGGGGTGATGCAGCGCGGCTGCTGACGACGCTGGAAGCGGCGCTACGAGCCGCCCCACCCGGCGCCGTCGCCGTGCAGCTGCGCGAACGGACCCTGTCGGGCGCGGCGCTGCTTGCGCTGGCCGAGCGCCTGCGCGTTCTGACCACCCGGTACGGCGCGGCGCTGCTGATCAACGACCGGCTGGACATCGCGCTGCTGGTGGGCGCCGATGGCGTGCACCTGCCGGGCCACGGCCTGCCGCCCCAGGCCGCCCGGTTTACCGCCACCACCGCGGGGGCGCGCCTGCTGGTGAGTGTCGCCTGCCACTCGCTGGACGAGGCGCACCGCGCCGTAGCCGATGGCGCCGACCTGATTACGTTCGGTCCGATCTGGCCCACTCCGTCCAAGCCCGAGGTCGCGCTGGCTTCAGGCCAGCTGCGTGTGCACCCAGTCGGCGTACCGACCCTGGCGCAGGTCACCGCGGCGATGCCCGTCCCGGTATTTGCGCTGGGGGGAGTAGACGATGCCGCGCGGGCGGCGCAGTGCGCGTTGGTCGGTGCGCGTGTTGCCGGCATTCGCGCCGTACTCAGCGCGCCGGATCCGGCAGCCGCAGTGCACTCCCTGCTTGCGGCGCTGCAGCGCTGATCACGCTACCCGTGCTAGCTCGCCTAGCTGCCGGGCAATCTCGACCAGGGCATGTTCCCGCTCGCGGCGCTCCATGCTGCTGAGGAAGCGGCGCGTCGGCGGCAGCGGGGCCAGGTTACCCAGCGGCGACTGCTCCCACAGCACCGGCCGCGCGAGCAGCGGAACGATGCGGCATCCCACCAGCTGCTGCGTCGCCCGCAGGAATTCGGCGAAGCGCTCGCTGGCCAGAAGATGGGGGCTGAGCAGCGGCACGATCACCGCCGCCTGCGCAAGCTGCGTCGCCGTCGCCGCTGGCCCGTCCGCCCCCGCAGCGAGCTGCGCGCGCGCAAAGACCCGCAAGCGCTGGGTGTTCACCAGGGGCGTGAGCTGTAGCATCAGCTCGTTTACCAGCTCGAGATCTTCGTCGGCATACTCGATGAAGACCAGCGGTGGCTGCGGCTCGTAAGACCCGGACCGGGGACCGCCTGCCGCGGCCTGCGGAATCCACGCCGGCGGCGGCCGCGGCACCCACGCCGGCGGCAAGACGGCGGGCGGGGGCTCCTGCACCCTGGGCGCCGCAGTGAAACCCAGGTCGGCGTGCAGCGCGGCCAGCGCGGCCGGGTGGTCAGCGAGCAGCACCTCGAGCGCGCGCAAGACATCCGGTGCCGATGCGTAGGTGAACAGCAGGTTGACCTGCGCCGTGCGCTCCATCGTGGGCGAGAGCTCGAACGCGACGCGGGGAAAGAAGTCGCGCAGGAACGACTCCAGCGCTGCGGACGTCTTGAGGTGCTTATCGATCGCCCGCCGCAAGAGCCAAAATGGACTCGGAGGAATCGCCATGGCAGCGGACTTTATCCCAGGCCGCAGCGCAGTTACCAGCGTACTTCTTCGCGCTCGTCCTACGTACTCCTTTGGCGCGGCATGGGTCGGATTCCGAATACTAGGAATCACTTCTGCAGAGTCCGACCCCATCAACGTACTGCGCAGCGGTCATACACGATTTCCCCCTCTGAGCATTTCACCCACACGGGTGCAGCTTGGGCGCACGATCATGTCGTCGCGCGCGCGAATTTGCGGTGCTGTGCGCGGCAGGGATTCCCGTGTCTTGTTCCCAACTTGACGCGCGTACGTTCTAACATGAACAGAATTACGCAACCCGCGTCCTGCGTACGCGAAGATTACTGGTACAGTAAGTAGGCAAGGGGTAGTGCGCGACGTGGTCAGGGGCTGAGCCTGGCGGCGGGTCGCGTGCCTGCTTCCCGAAGATTTAGGAGTACCGCGTGTCGGCAGAATTCGGCAGTACACAGGAATCTGGTGGCGCGTCCGCTGGCAGCTGGGCCAGCAAGCCGGAAGCGGCGGGTAAAATCGACGCTGTGAGCAGCGCCGGGGCGGGGCTCGGCGGCCTGGCCGGTCAGGCCGCAGCAGGCGCGGCGCGCGGACCGTTTACCGGTCCCGTGAACTCGCTGCTGCGGAACTGCTTTGGCCACATGCTCGATGACATCACGGTGGCGCGCAACGAAGGCGGCAAGAACCGCGGCATCGGCGCGGCGGCGCACACCATCGGGCGTCATATCTCCCTTGGCGACGACATCAAGGAAGACATGAACGACCCCCACTCGATGGAGGTCATCACCCACGAAGTGGCGCACGCGCTAGGGACTCCGGGAAAACAGAAACACGTACTCGATCGCGCCGGCGATCCCGGTGAGCATGCCGCCTACGATGCCGGTCGCTCGCTGCGCAGCTTCATCCAGGGCGGGGGTCGCGGACCGGCGCCGCAGCTCAAGCCGGCGCACGGCGGCGTTGGCCGGGGTGCATCGCTTCGAAGCCGGTGAGCACGCCGACGCCGTGGACAACGCCGCTTCGCTGCTGAAAGACGCCGAGTCGCAGGGCCGCAAGGGTGCGGTCAGCGTGGATCCGCGGGTCGCGCAGCAGATGACCCAGAAGATCAAGCTGGCCAACGGCATGGAGGTCACGCCCGGCGAGATCACCGCCATGATGGGCGACTTCTACGGCGCGTTCGACAAGGACGGCAAGTTCAATCCCAGCAAGAGCTTCGACGCGCTGAACAACGCCGACCCCGGCGAGATGAAGAAGATCCTGCAGGCCGTCAACGCCGAAAAAGACAGCGTCGCCAAGGTCAAAAACGGGCAAGAGACCGAGTTCCACGAGACCGATCCCGGCGCGCTGGAAGATCTCACCAAGTGGCGCAAGCAGACCACGGACGCCGACGGTACTACCACCGGCTTTTCGATGCTCGAGCTGGCGAAGCAGAACGACAGCCACTTCAGCAAAAAGGACGAATCCGGCACCGACAACAACATGGGTGCCTATACCGCCTTTCACAAGATGGCGCTGGAAGCTGCGGCCAAAGGGGACAAGAACAAGGCGCTGGCCCTGGAAGCCTCGGCGCAGCACTTCATGACCGACCGCTTCGCCGGGGGTCACCAGTTCGATAAAGACGGTCTGATGAAGGCCTCGGGCAAGCCCGGACTTCTGGCGCAGGGTGTCGCGCGCATCGTCCACAACAAGTACAACGCCCAAGGCGCCGACGTAAGTAACGCTCAGGGTGAGAGCTGGAAGGCCTACGGCGACGGGCACTGGGCCGACAAAGACAACGAACAGAATCGTTTCCAGGCCGCCAAGGCAGTCTACGCTTCGTATACGGAGCTCAACGCGGCGCTGGATGGCAAGACCTCACCGCAGCAGATCAAGGATCTGAAAAGTACGGATCTGGCCGCGCACAAGTCGGTTCCTGCGTTCGACGAAAAGTTTCAGAAGAAGGTCGAAAAAGAAGGCGCCGATCTGTCGTATCCGGAGCTCGTCAAGGAAGTGGGTCCGGATGCGCTGAGTGCTGCCGGCCCGACGATTCAGCGCGCCATCATCAACAGCGGGGAGACCGGTCGGAATCTCATCAAGTCCTTCGAAAAAAACGCCGGCGCGCTGAATCCGATGAAGGCGTGGAACTGGCTGAAGGGCACCGCGGGCGAGGCGTGGGACGGCGTCAAGAAGGCCGGCGGGGACGCCGTGGACTGGGCCAAAGACACCGGTGGCGAGGCGCTGGGCGGAATCAAGGATGCGGCGGGCGGCGCGTGGAACTGGCTGAAGAATACCGGGAAGAGTGCGCTGGGCGGAATCAAGGATGCGGCGGGCGGCGCCTGGGACTGGGCCAAGAAGACCGGTGGCGAGGCCCTGGGGGCGTAAAGGACGCGGCGGGCGGCGCCTGGGACTGGATGAAGGACACCGCGGGCGGCGCCTGGGATGCCGCCAAGCACGGCCCCGGCGCGCTGTGGGACTACGGCAAAGACAAAGCCGGTGAGGCGTGGGGCGGCATCAAAAACACCGCAGGCCACGCGTGGGACTGGGCCAAAGAAAAAGGCGGCGAAGCCTGGGGCGGCGTCAAGAACGCCGCGGGCGGAGCGTGGGACTGGGCCAAAGAAAAAGGCGGCGAAGCGCTGGGCGGCATCAAGCACGCGGCCGGCGGAGCGTGGGACTGGGCCAAAGAAAAAGGCGGCGAAGCGCTGGGCGGCATCAAGCACGCCGCGGGCGGAGCGTGGGACTGGGCCAAAGAAAAAGGCGGCGAAGCGTGGGGCGGCATCAAGAACGGCTGGGCCGCGGCCAAGGATCTCGGCGGCGCGGCGTGGGATTTCAGCAAGGACATGGGCGGGCGCGCCGTGGACTGGGGGAAAGAAAAAATCCACAACGGCGTGGACTGGGGCAAGCGCAAAGCCGGTGAGGCGTGGGAAGGCGTCAAGGACTTCGGTCACGACGTCGCGGAAACCGCCAGCGATACCTGGAACGGCGCCAAACACGCGGTGGGAACCGGCGTCTCGGCGGTCAAGGATACTGCCAAGAGCGCGTGGAACGGCACCAAGGACGCCGCCAGCTCGGGCTGGGGCTGGCTGAAGAAAAAAGCGGGCTTTTAAGCGGCGCTCGCCCGGGGATGGCGGCGCGACGGAATTCCCAATACGCACGTCTCAAGGTAAGGTTTGCGGATGATTCGGCTGAATTCCTTTTTTCCCATCCCGACGCGCCGCTTTTTTTTGACTCCGGTCAGTCGTGTACTGCTGTTTCTGGGGGCGCTACAGACTCCCGTGATCGGTTGCAACCAGAAGGACAAATCCATGAACTCCAGCGAGCGGGCCGCCCAGCAGTCGATGCTGGATCACATCCTCGACGCGCCAGATGAAAAGACCCGCGGCGAAGCGCTGCGCATTCACGGACCGGTGCGTAGTGAGGAGCTACCGCATATCGAGCAGCGCGCCCGCGAGGCTTCACGGACCGTGCAGCGCAACGCGGTGTGGCTGCTGCGTACCGCCCGCGATCCCGAAGCGGCGCAGATCCTGCGGCGGCGGCTGGCCGCGACCACGGATGCGGTGGTGTTTGCGCTGGCCTTCGACAGCCTGCGCGGCGCGCCGGATGCCCAGCAGCTGGCCGCCGCCCACAAGGATCTGATTACCGAAGCGCTGCAGAGTCAGGAGCCCGAGGTGTTTGCCGCTGGCCTGCACGCCGCGGCGCTGGCCGCGCTGCCCGAGCTACCGCAGATATTGAGCGGCGCCCTCGCCCACCCCGAGCAGAAGGTCCGCGACGCCGCGGTCGACGTGATCGCGCAGCTGGGCAGTGCCCCCGCGTACGAGCCGCAGCTGCGCGGGCTGCTGCTCGGCAAAGACAAATATCCCGTCTCGGACTACACGCCGGTGTACATCGTGCTGACGCAGAGTACGGATGCGGTTACGGCGGGGGTGCTCCAGCACGCGCTACAGAGTCCGCGGCCGCACGAGCTCTTGGATTTTTCCAACGCGCTGCTCCTGGGCAAGAGCCGCCAGCCGTGGCTGCGCGACCTGCTGCTCGATTTCAGCGCGCAGCCGGGCGAGCTCGGCGCCACCGCCTTTGGTCGCCTGGCTGGCTTTGGCCAGGACCCGGGCTGGGGACCGGCGGTGTACCCCGCGCTGGTGCAAAAATGTCTCGCCACGCTGGAAAATGCGCCGCCGGAAGGCAGTACCGAGCGCCACCGCTACCTCGTCGACTGTGAGCCGTGCCGCGAGTTTCTCGGCCGCCTGGCCGGCACCGCACGAGCTTTACGCCGCAAGAGGCAGCTGCAGCAGTCGCATTCGCCCACGGCTTCTTGAAAGATCCGGCCAAACACTGATCTACAGCAGGTCGGCAGCAAGGGTCCGGCGCCCTGACTGGTCACGGTGCGCGTGCCAACTTCGCAGCTCGCTTCCCGGTGAAAAGCCATGCAAAAAGCTTCCCCGCCGTTTATCATCGTCGGCAAGGCTCCGGGGGGATCGAGATATGAGTGCCTCGTTAGAGAGCTTTCGTCGCATCCGCGGCGACTGCCTGGTCGATCGTTTTTACGAACTATTCCTCTCATCGGACGAGCGCATCCGGGCGATGTTCGTGCGTACCGACCTGGCGCGGCAGAAGCAGATGCTGCTGTTCGGGCTGCTGGTGGTGCTGGGGCACTCCGACGGGGAGCCCACCGCGAGTCGCGCCCTCAATCGGCTCAGCGAGCGGCATCGCGAGCTGGGCGTGCCCGCCGCCATGTACGACGCGTTCATGAGCTGCATGCTGCGGTCCGCCGCCGAGCTCGACCCCGAGTGGAGCCCGGCGGTCGAGCAGGACTGGCGACGCGCCCTGACCGCAGGTATCGCAGTGATGCAGTTACACGCGCCCAAATAGCTCAGCCCAGCCGCCGGCGCCTCTGGCGGCCGATCACCCGCCGCTACTTTTTCCCCTGCATGATACTGAACGCCGCGAGGTTTTTTGCCGCCTGGGCCCGCACCTTGTTCTGCAGGATCGGCGTCCAGCCGAGCAGCAGTCCCGCCACCCCCAGCGCCTGGCGCGACCAGCGCCAGAAATCGAAACGATCGCGGTGCGCGACGATTTTTCCATCGCGAATCTGGAACTCGGCATCGATGACGTTGTGTACCGGGCGACCGGTGCTGGAAAACACGTAGCGCGCTTCCCAGTGCGCGCTCCCCGAGGTGTCGCTGGCCGAGACATCGCGGAACTCCAGCGAAAACTCCTTCGCGTTGGCGCACAGCATGTGCCACATCTGGCCGATCTGCTCGCCTTTCAAGTTGAACACTGCATCTTCGAAGGTCGCATCGGCGGCGTAGCAGGCATTCATCGTCGCGTAATCGCGCTTGGCAAAGGCCGAGTAGAGACGTTCGATGAGCTGAGCATTGGGGTGCAAGGGGGTTCCTTTCGCTACGGGTGCGGACCTACTCACATGATGCCGCAGACCAAAAAGTCTTGTCGAGCTTACACCGCTGCGACCCGCTGCACGAGCCGCCGCACCCCTTCGGCCAGCACGACCGGGGGGCAGAGCAGGCTCAGTACCAGGTAGGCTTCCTGGGCAAAGTCATAGAAGTAGCCGGGATGCACCACCACCCCGTCTTCGGCGAGTAGCAATAGCGCCCAGTCCTCTTCGCTGAGGAGGCGCGGCAGGCGCAGCACCGCGTACCAGCCGCCTTCGACGGGCAGCAGCTGACAGGCGCTGTCGTGCACCGCCTCACGCAACAGCTGCAGGTTGGTTTCCAGGCGGGCGGTGATGGCAGCGCGCACGCGCGGCTGCGCCGCCAACAGGTGCGGCGCCGCCAGCTGCACCGGGGTCCCCACGGACAAAAAAGTATCGGCGATGAGCTCGAGGCGATCTTGCGCCGCCTGGCGCAGCGGCGCGGGCCCACCGACGTGCACCCAGCCGAGCTTGAGCTGCGGCAGCCCCACGACCTTGGACAGTCCCGACAGCACAAAACACAGCGGCGCGGCGGCGCCGAGCTCCTGAATCGCCGACAGCACGGACAGCACCAGCGGATCCGGGGTCGCGCGGGCGGTGCTGGCGGCATCCGGCGCGCCGCGCGGCAGGGCGTAATCGGAAAAGACCTCGTCGACGATGAGCGCCAGGCCGCGGGTGCGGCACAGGTCGCACAGGGCCAGTAGCTCGGACCGGCGTAGGAATGATCCCGTGGGGTTATTGGGGCTTACCACCACGATGGCGCGGGTGCTGGGGGTGCAGGCGTCGTGCAGCGCGCCGTTACCGAGCCACCAGTGACCGTGCGTCCCGCCGTCGAAGTGCAGCGGGTAGGGCACGAGCCGCACCGCCGCCAGGCCCGCCAGAAACTCGAGCAGCGGGTAGCTTGGCTGGGGAAACAGCACCTCCTGGCCGGGGTCGCACAAGAGCTGGAACAGCCAGGTGTAGGCCTCGCTGGTGCTGGCGCTCAGCACCAGGTGATCGGGAGAGACGGTGATGCCGCGCGTGGCGTAGTAGTCGGCGATGCTGCGGCGCGCTTCGGGGGCCCCTTGCGGCGCCGGCTCGTAACGCAGTCCCCGCTCGGCGCCAAGGGGGGTCAGAAGCGCCGCCGGATACAGCTCGGGCAGGGCGCGCGTGGGATTGGACACCGTGAGATCGAGGAGCTCGCGGCCGGCCTGACGCGCCGCGGCGACGGCCACACTCAAGCGGTTCTTGGCCGCGGTCCACTGCAGCCGCGATGAGAAGCGCACCGCGTCGGCGGTCGGGGCCGGCGCGGCCGCTGCGTCGCGCGGGGCCATGGCGGGTCTAGAGGTCGATGACACGCCGTCTCATAACACGGCGCCCGGTGGGTCCGTGGGCAAACTGCAGCGCCACGCCCCCGCGGGCGGCGTATGCACGGGGCGTTTCTTCACCGACAATTCACGGCCGCTTCACCCGCCGTCTGAACGCCCACGTCACCTTTATTCACCATGACGCACTTCGAGAATGCAGTTGTCCGCGAGCCGCTTGCCGTGGTACCCCAAATGCCAATGTCCGCTCTCGCCCCTACGCCGCTTCCGCCGGGCGCCGGACCGGGGTCTCGGACCGAGACGCCGGCAGGCCCGGGCCCGGGCTTCGACTCCGAGCCCGCCCCGGACGCCGGCCGCGAAGCCGACGCCGCGAACCCGCCGGGGCCCGGTCCGCAGTCGCGCGGCGTGCGTCCCGCCTGGCTGCGCGTAAGTCACGCCGCGATCATCATGGACGGCAACGGGCGCTGGGCGCAGCAGCAGGATCTGCCGCGGCTCGAAGGCCACCGCCGCGGCGCGCGATCCGTGCGTGAAGTGGTGCGCGCGGCGCGCGAGATCGGCCTTACGGCGCTGACCTTGTACGCGTTTTCGGAACAGAACTGGGAACGTCCGCTGGAAGAGGTGCAGGGCCTCATGCACCTCTTGCACGACTATCTCATCGACGAGCGGTCGGAGATCCTCGACAACGGCATCCGCCTGCGCGCCATCGGCAACATCGTGCGCCTGCCCGACTTCGTGCAGCGCCCGCTGCAGCAGCTCATCGCCGAGTCGGCGCACGGCCGCGACATGACCCTGACGCTGGCGCTGTCGTACGATGGTCGCGAGTCGATCCTCGACGCCGTGCGCCTGGTCGCGGAAAAAGTGCGCACCGGGGTGCTGCGCCCCGAACAGATCGACGAAGCGGCGCTGACCAGCTGCTTTCAGACCGGGGAGCTGCCGCCGGTCGATCTGATCATCCGTACCTCGGGCGAGCTGCGGACGAGCAACTTCCTGCTGTGGGAGTCCACCCACGCAGATTTTTACACCACCCCTGCCCTCTGGCCCGAGTTCACCCGCGCCGAGCTGTACGCCGCCCTGCGCAGCGTCAGCGCAAGTCGCGCCACCGCCCCGGCCGAGGTCTCCCCCGCAGCGGCGGTCGGCCCGCCGGGCTCACTCGAATAAAGGTTGCGATGTCGAACCTGCTCCTGCGCTTTCTCACCGCGGTAGTTGCCGTGCCGCTGCTCATCCTGGCGATCAACTGGCGCGAGCCGTACGGCGTTTATCTGTGGGTGCTGGCGGCCCAGATCACGGGCCTGCGCGAGTGGATGAACATGACGCTACCGCGCGAGCTGCCCGTGACGCGCTGGCTCGGGGTCGCCGTGGGCGTGGGTTACGGCGCGCTGCTGTGCTGGTACCCCGATGCGCAGCTGGTACTTCTGGGTCTGTGCGCGGTGACCATCATCGGCTTTCTACAGTTCCTGTTTCTGCACGGCGCCATCGAGACCGTGGCGCAGCGCGTCTCGATGTGGATCACCGGCATCTTCTACGCCGGCATCCTGGTGACGCCGCTGGCGCTGTTCAAGATCCGCGGCCTGCAAGGCGGCGGCTTATGGATCTACGTCTGCCTCAGCAGCGCCTGGCTGTCCGATACCTTTGCCTACTTTGCCGGACGCTTCCTCAGCCGCTTCTGGGGGCGCAAGTTATGGGAAGCCATCAGTCCCAAAAAGACCATGATCGGCGGCATGGGGGGCGTCATCGGCAGCCTGGTGGCGCTGACCATCGCCAAGGTGTGGTACCTGCCGTTCCTCGGCTGGGACGACGTGCTTTTGATCGCCATTCCCGCCAACGTTCTCGGGCAGCTCGGGGATCTGGTGGAGTCGCTGATCAAGCGCTCGGTAGGGGTCAAGGACTCGGGGGTGCTGCTGCCCGGACACGGCGGCATGCTGGATCGCATCGATGCGCTGATTCTGGTCGTGCCGTACGTATACGCCTACGCGCAGTGGCGTTTCCCGCTGCATCCGTAGCGCGCGGCCAAAAAGTAGGTAGCTACTTTTTTTTCTTCTGCACGGGCGGCTTCAGCGACACCCGCACCGCTTCATCGGACTCGAGCTCGGCCCCGGGGTTGGGCAGCTGCCAGCCGATCTTCGACGCTTCCTTCAGCTTCTTGTCCGTGGGCAAAAGCTGCAGCTGCAGCGGGGCCACGGCGGCGCGCGCATCGACCAGGCGCAGGCCCACGAGGTTTGGTAGTAGCACGCGCGACTTCGCGGCACCGCTGGTATCCGGGCACGCCGCGGGCTTGCTGGCGTCGGCCGTGGCGGGGGCCTCCGGTGAGCGTGTACCGCCATCGGGAACGGCAGCTTTGTCACCGGCGGCGTGCTCACTGGCTGGCGGCGGCGGCCGGCTGGCCATCGACTCCCCAAGATGCGCCACGGTCTGACCCAGCGACTGGGTGGTGGTCGCAAACACCGCGAGGCTATTCTGCTGCTGCTTTTGTTCGCGGATCACCAGCGCCGATCCGGCCAGCGCGCCCAGGGCGGCAATCGCGGCGATCACCGCAGCGGTGGTGATCACGGGACTGGCCGCCGCGCGCGGCGGCGGCGGCGTCAAAAGCGGCGGGGGCGCCGCCAGCTCTTTCGCCGTCAAGTCGCGCAGCTGCGCCCGCACCGTCCCGAGCTCTTCGCGCAGTTCGTGTAGACCGGTGGTGTTGACCTGGGCTGCCTGCTCGAGCCGCTGGGTCACGGTCAGCAGGGTATTCAGCTGGGCACCAAGCTGCGCATTTTGCTGCGCAGCATCGTTGTCGCGACTGCGCTGCGCCGGAGTCGCGGGCGGCTCGGCACGGCGAGATGCATCTGCAGGCAGCGTGGGTGGCGGCGCCACGAGTTACTTCCCCCTAATCCATGGACAATGCAGCGAGAGCGCGCCAAATAGCACGCCTAGCTCATCATACCCGGAGCCCGGCCGGGCGAGCAAGCATACTCCCATATCCTCCGCGCGCTGCGTTTCCTTCTAACCCAGGCCGTCAGTTGAACTGCAGCGTGCTCGCGACGTCCTTCCAGCTGTAATAAAGGAAGTTCATGCCGCTGCGGTTACTTACCACCAGAAGTCCGCTTGGATAGGTACTGCCCAGCGGCGCCGAAGTCACTTCGATGCCGTCGATGAAGTCGGCGTTCAGGTTCAGCGTCGAGACCATCTTGTGGGTATGCGGACTACCCGCGGTGCCTTCGCGCGGCCAGAACAGGATGCGGCTCTTGTCGGCGGTCTGATCGACGCTGAGCAGATAACCCGTGCCATCGGCCTTGGTGTACAGCGCGAGGCCATTGCGATCGCCCAGGAACTCCTGTTCCCCGAACAGCGCCAGCTCTTGATTGGCGTTGGGAGCATCCGGATCGGCCAGATACTTGCGAATTCCGATCGCCTTGTCCGAGTAGTACAGATAACCTGCGGCATCATCGACCAGGATGCCCTTCACGTCGGTCGAGCCAGGCACCGGAACTGTGCCGAAAGCGCCGAACTTGCGCACATAGGAGAGGTTTATCTTCCCGGCCGCATACTCGATTTTGTACTGATACAGATAGTCCGTCATCGGCCCCGAGCGCGGGCTCACTATCAAGAAGCCGACGTTGTCGCTGGGGCGCCGGTACAGCGCCACTCCCGCCGGTACTGCCGAGTCCCCGGTACGATCGCGGAACACATCGGCAAAGCCCGTGATGTCGGTCATGACGCCGCTGTTGCGATCGAGCGAGTAGAAGTGGATGAGCGCCGTTCCCGCCTCGGCCACCGCCGCCAGATCCAGCGTCTGCCCACCGAGGCTGAAGCCGCTCTTGATGTCCACCAGGCCGGGCTGCATCAGCATGTCCGTGGTCTGGACGTTCTGGCCACTCAAGTCGTACGCGAACATGCGGCCGGCCAGCAGCACCCGCTCGGTGGCCAGCACGCGGCTCTTACTCGCGTCGCTGCTGCTGACCCAGATCGCCGCATCTTGCGGATGGTTGCTCAGCGCCGGGCTGGTCCCGACACTCGACTGCACCATGCCCATGGTGGGTCCCATGTCGACAACCGTCATCGGTCCGTTTTCCTGACAGCCCGCGGCGTACAGCGCCAGCGCGGCGAGCCAGCGGTGGCGGACGAGGCGGCGGTTTCCGGTTGTTGCAGGAACTACGTCAGCGCTCCGGCGCGACGAACGGGCGTGCTGGGTCGCGGTGTCTCGGCTCATGAACATTCCCCCAATCGGCTTATCGGCGGCGGCGCGGGCGCGGTTGTGCCGGCGGCGAGAGTCTAGAAGTGCCCACGCCACGCGCGGCGAATCCAGCAGTCACCGTCGGTTGCACCGCGCCGCTCGGGATTCTCTGCAGGTCCCCCGCTGCTGGTCGGATGATCTGTGATACAATGCCTGCGACTCATTCTATGCTATCTCCAGGCTCAGGCACCGCGCTTACCAAGCGCTGTACGATTTGCGGTCGTAGCTACTCCTATAGCGAGCGCCACTCGTGTACTTCGGGACCGTTATCCGAGCCACCCCCCACGGAACGGAGCCCGAGTAATCCGGAAGTCGATAGCGACGGCGAAGCGGATCCGATCCTGGGCGCGATCCTCGGCGATCGGTACCTCATGCTGGCGCGCCTCAGCCGCGGCGGCATGGGCATGGTGTACAAGGCACGGCACGTGCTTTTGGACACGCCGGTTGCGGTGAAGATCCTCCTAGAGCCGCAGGATCCGGTGGCGCAGATGCGCTTCCTACAGGAAGCCAAGTTGGCGTCGCAGATCCGCCATCCCAACACCGTCTACATCTCGGACTTCGGTGTTCTCGACGACGGTCACTCGTACCTGGTGATGGAGCTTTTGCGCGGGCCCACGCTGGGCAAGGTGCTGCGCAAAGGCCCGATGCCCGCGCTGCGCGCGTGCAAGATCGCGGCGCAGATCGCCACCGGACCTGCAGGCCGTACACGATCGCGGAATCGTGCACCGAGAATCTCAAGCCCGACAACGTGTTCCTGGTCGAGCAGGACGGCAATCAGGATCAGCGTAAAGATCGTCGACTTCGGCATCGCCTTGAAGGCGCGGGCACCGATCAGTCAGCCCGGGGTGTCGGTCACCGCAGGGCAGCTGCGTCAGTCGTTCCCGGCGGTCACCAAGGACAACGTGCGCTACACCATGGCCGGCATGGTGATGGGCACGCCGCACTACATGTCGCCCGAGCAGATCGAGGGCGGCGACCTCGATGCGCGCTCGGATCAGTATGCGCTGGGCTGCATCTTGTACGAGCTTTTGACCGGGACGGTGCCGTTCGATGGCGCCGAGCCGCAGGCGATCCTCATGCAGCACCTGGCGGCCCCGGTCACGCCGCTGCGCGAGCGCTACCCGCAGGGCCAGGCCCCGGCGTCGCTACAGGCGGTGGTGCTGCGCATGCTGGCCAAAGAGCGCACCGACCGCTTTCCCGCTTTGCGCGAAGCCGCCGAGGCGCTGCGGCAAGAGATCGAGCGCCTGTCCGGGCAGACCAGCTCGAAGGTGGTGCTGCCCAGGGGCAAGAGCAGCGGCCTGGTCATCCGCGGGCGCCGCTTCTCGCTGTGGACCGCGGTGCCGCTGGCGACGCTGCTTTTGGGCGGCGTGGGGTATCTGGGGGTGCGCCAGCTGACGCGTAGCGAGCAGCCGCTGCGCAGCGACGAGCTGCGGCAGCTTCGGCAGCAGGCGCTGGAGGTCGTGGCGCGCGGTCTGAAAGAGCCCAATGACGAGGTGCGGCGCAGCACCATCGAGGGGCTGGGGCTGACCCGGGATGCCCGGCAGCAGCCGCTGGTGCTGCCGCTCTTGCACGATCCCAGCGCCGCGGTGCAGGCGCAGGCGGCGACGGTGCTGGGGCAGCTCGGGGATCGCGCGGCGGCCACCCCGCTACTCACCGTGGCGCGGCAGAGCCAGGCCGCCAACGTGCGTACGGCAGCGGCGGCCGCAGCGTGGCAGCTGGGTCAGAGCCAGGGGCACGAGCTGTTGGCGCAGGCGCTGGACAGCGGCGATGCCGCGGCGCGCCAGAAGGCGGCGTTCCTGCTGGCCGAGCCGGGGGAGCTCAAGGCGCAGGCGCTGCTGCGTCAGGTGCTGCAGAGTGCCGAGCTGCCCGAGGAGGTGGCGATGCGGCTGCTCGGTCGCCTGGCGCAGGCCGGGGACCTTGCGGCCCGCGACAAGCTGCGCGAGCGCCTGGCCGATCCCGAGCGGCCTGCCTACCTGCTTGCCGCGGCGCGGCTTTTGGCGCTGGGCGACGAACAAGCGCTGCAGGGGCTGCGGACGCGCGCCGCATCGAACTTCCCGGATCGGCTGCTGGCGGCGCGGCTCCTGTCCAGCGCCAATCCGCAGCACAGCCTGCCGCTGCTGCGTGAGGTGGCGCAGAGCACCAGCGCCGACGCGCCGGCGCGGCTCTTGGCGGTATCGGGGCTCGGGCAGGCGGGCAGCATCGCCGAGGTGCGGAATCTTGCGGCCGCTGGTTGCGCTGGAGCGTGAGCCCGAGCTGCAGCGCGGCGCCGCGCTTTCGGTGCTGCAAATCCTGGCGCGCGACCCGGGGGCGCTGTCTGAGCAGGGCCTGTTGTGGGCGCGCGCGGCGCTATCCGACAGCGACTGGGTGGTGCGCGAGTCGGCGGCGGTGGTGCTGGGAGATCTCAAGGGCGCCGAGGCGGCGGCCTTGTTGTCGACGCTGACCGGTGACCGCGAGCCGCGGGTGCGGCGCAGCGCCATGCGCGCCCTGGGACGCCGCGATGAGCATGCCGCGGCGCCGGATCCGATGGTGCTGTCGGCGCTGCATACGGGCCTGCAGGACAGCGATCTCGGGGTGCGGCAGGAGGCCCTGCGGGCGCTGGCCAAGGTCGCGCGGGCGCTGGTGCAAAAAGGCACGCCGGGGGTTCTGGGGGAGCTGGCGGGCTGGCTCGGGGGCATCCTCAGCGAGGGCTCGCCGCTCGAACAGGTGCTGGCGCGCGGGGCGCTGCTGGCCGCCGGGGACACCGCGCAGCAGGCCAAGCTGCGCGAGCTCCTGCAGTCGCCCAGTGCCGAGGTGCGACGCGCCGCCCTCGAGAGCCTGGAGCCGGACAAGGAGCTGCTGGCGAGTCTGCTGCAGGACAGCGCGGCCGGGGTGCGCTTGCTGGCGGCGCGGCGGCTGGCCGAGCTGGGGGATCGGCGCGCCATCGCCGTGCTGAAAGAGGCGCTGGCGCAGGGTGGGGCGACGGCGCGTATGGCGCAGGCGCTGCTGGTCCGCTTGGGCGAGACGCTGCCCCCGCCCGCCGATAACGGCACCCAGGATCCCGTCGAGCAGCGGCTGCTGGCGGTAGAAGCTCTGGCCGGCCTGCCGCTGGAGCAGGCAGTGGCCCAGCTGCTCATCGCGGCGCGCGATCACGATGCCAGCGTGCGCCGCCGCGTGGCCACCATCGCCGCGGATCTGCCCGGCGGGGGCCTGCAGGTGCTGCGGCAGCTGCTCGACGACGCCAACCCGGGGGTGCGAGCGCTGGCGGCGGCGCTGCTGGGTCGGCTGCAGCCGGCGGCGCTGCCCGCGGCCGAAAACTCCCCGGTGACCGAGCCCAGCCCCGGGACCGGCACCACCGGGCGCACTTCCGCCGCCAAGCCTGGGGCCACCGCCATCACGGCCCCCGACGCCGGTGTGGCTGAGCCGCCGCCGAGCGCCGCGGAGCTGGCCAGCGAGCCCGCCGCCGCCCCTCCCGGCTCTATCGAGGAACAGGCGGCGCAGCTCACCCAGAGCGGGGTCAAGCTGCTGCAGCGCCACGATCTCGCCAAAGCACGGCAGCTGTTCGAAAAAGCGCGCCACCTGTGCGGTCGCCAGAAAAAGTCCGAGTTATGCAGCTCGCTGCAGTTCGAATCTGTCCTACCACCTGGCGCACGTCTACGAAGGGCAGGGCTACGAGGCCGAGGCGATGGGGGAGTACGAGCGGCTGATCAAGCAGTCGGGGCGCATGGCCGGTAAGTCGAGTGAGCTGCAAGAAGCGCAGGCGGGGGTCATCCGTCTCGCGCCGCGTCTCGGCGTGGTCATGATCACGCGCAGCAGCGGCGGCAAGTGCCAAGAGGTGACCAAGTGGATGCCGCTGGGGACGCACCAAATCGACGTCAACGGCGAAAAGCACGAGATCAACGTGCGGCCGGATGCGCCGGCACGCGTAGGCTCGTGCCCGTGAGTCGCGGGGCCGGGCGTGGGCTGGCGGCGGTGGGGGTGGCGGTGCTGCTGGGAGTGCCGCAGCCGGCGGTGGCGCGGTCGCGCGGGTCGAAGGCCGCTGCGGACGCGTCGGCCAAGCCCGCCAAGGACCCCGCAGAGCGTCGCCTGCGCGAGGGGGAAGCGGCGCTCAAGGCCGGCGAGCTGGTGGCGGCCGAGCGGCTGCTGAGCGAGGCGTATCAGGTGCGGGGGGCACCGCAGGCGCTGTTTCTGCTCGGGCGGCTGGCCGTGGCGCAGGGACGCACGGTGGCGGCGCAGGACTTCTTGCGGCGTTACCTGGCGGCGACCGAAGACCAGGCGGTCTCGCCCGAGCAGCGGGCGGAAGCCGAGCGGGTGCTGCTCACCACGCCGCCCAGCGGCGAGGTCGCGGTGCTGGGAGAGCCCGGCGGGCGGGTGCTGCTCGACGGTCGCCTGGTGGCGCTGTTGCCGCTGCCGCTGCCGCTGCTGGTGACCCCGGGGAACCACGAAGTGCGGCTCGAGCTGGCCGCCGCCCGCGCTGCGGCCCCGCTGGCGGCGGCGCTGACGGTCAAGGCCGAGCGGCGCGTCGAAGTGCGCTTCGATCGCACCACGGCGGCCACCATGGTCAGTGAGCTGCCGACGGTGCTGCTGCTGCTGCGTGGCCGCGGCCTGCCCGAAGCCAGCGAGGCCCGCCTGCAGCAGGCGGTCAGCGAGGTACTGCGCCGCCAGCGCCTGACCGTGCTGCCCGCCAAGCTGCTCGTGCCAACGGGCTGTACCGAGGGGCCGCGCTGCCAGCTGGGCCAACTTAGCGAACGCGCGCTGGAGCATGCGCTGGTCGTCGACGTCGAAGCGCTGCCCGCCGCCAGCGACGGCAAGCCCAGCCCCGTCCCCACCCCTGCGAGCGACAGCTTCCGCTTTACCGTCAGCCTGCTCGATGCCCAGGTCGGGGACGTCGCACATCGCATCGAGCAGCGCTGCGACCACTGCACCCTGGACGCGCTGGCCGCCCAGCTCGCCACCGCCAGCAGCGACGCCGCCGCCGAAGGCATGAGCCGTCGCCGCGGTAACCTCGAGGTGCTTAGCGAGCCCGCCGGCGCCGAGCTCGAGCTGTCGGGGCGCATCGTCGGCAAGACCCCTTATCACGGCGTCCACTTCGCCGGCAGCTACGCCGCCGTGCTGCGCCAGCCCGGTCACCGTCCGATCAGCCGGCCCATCGTGGTCGAAGAAGGCAAGCCGGCCAAGCTGCAGCTGCGCTTCGAGTCCGAGCTGGGCGCCACGGCGGGGCTCGGCGATCCGGCAACCGTCGTCCAGCCCGTACGTTTCGTCGAGCAGGCCCCGCGTCCCGCCTGGCGCCTGCTGCTCGGCGGGGGGCTCATCGCCGGAGGGCTGGCGACGGCCGGCTTTGGCGCCGGCGCCCTGGCGGTAGACGGGCAGTGCCTGCGACCCGCGGTGGCCCCGGCGCAGCAGTGTGATCAGCACTATCAGACGACATCGCTGGGGCTGGGTCTGGTCGGCGCCGGCGCCGCGGTGTCTCTGGCCGGGGTGGTGCTGATGGCCATCCCCGGTCCGCGCCGCACTTTCGCGTCCACCGTGACCTTGGCACCGTGTCCGCTTGGTGGCGACAAGGTGCCGTCTGGCGTCACCGGACCCACCCCCCTATGTGCCACCCGAGGAGGGCGCTGATGCCCAGCTTGCGAAGAGCCTCGATCGTGCCGCAGCGTACGCGGCGGCTGGCCGGCCTGCTGGTGGGTCTGGCCAGCGCCTCGTGCGAGTCGCTGTTTGGCAGCTACGCGGTGGACAACCAGGACAACTGCGTACTCAACGTCGGCCTGTGCCCCGCGCCGGCGCAGACGTGTAACGTCAACACCAAGCTGTGTGAAGAGGCGACGCAGCTGGTGGCCATCGATCCCAAAAGTGGCCCCAGCGCCGGTGGCACGCTGGTCACCATCAGCGGCAGCCGCTTCCTCGCCGGCACCACCGTCAGCTTCGACGGCGAGCCGGCCACCGAGGTGACGGTGGTGAGTGCGCAGCAGCTGACCGCCAAGACCCCGCCGCGCCCCGGCCGTCAGGGTCCGGTGGTCGTCGAGCTTTTCAGCCCCGACGGTCAGCACACGCAGAAGGACAAGCTGTTCCGCTACTACGGCGACGCCACCTTCCAGCAGAGCTGTTTCCAGGGGCCCACCAATCCTGTGGTGGTGGTCGCCGCGGACATCAACAAAGACGGCACCAGCGATATCATCGTCGGCGGCGGCAATGCCATCCGCCCCTACCTGAGCAGCGGCGACGGCCTGACCTTTCAGGCGCTGGCCGACATCAAGCCCGGTCAGACCACACTGGCGCTGAAGGCCGCGGATCTGAACGGTGACGGCAAGATCGATCTGACGACGCTGTCGTACGGCTCCACCAACGCCATCGCCACCGCGCTGGGCAACGGCGACGGGACGTTTCAGGCGCTGGTCAAGACGCCGACCACGCGGACGCCCTATGGCCTGGCGGTCGGTGACGTAACCGGTGACAAGCGCCCCGATGTCTTGACGCTGCAGAACCTGGATCTGGTGGTGCAGTCGGGCAGCGGCGACGGTACTTTTCAGGCCGAGCAGAACACCCCCTACGCCGTGCAGAGCGCCCGCGGGACCTCGGCGCAGACGCTGGTGGATCTGGACGGCGACGGCTTTGTCGACAGCGCGACGCTGAACCCCATCGAGCAGAGCTTCAACGTGCTGTTTGGTCGCGCCGGCGGCTGGAGCACCCCGCTGGCAACCACCCTCAGCCGGGAACCCAACATCATCCTGGCCAGCGACTACGACCAGGACGGCCTGACCGACCTCGCGGTGGGGCTCAATCGCACCTACGCCAAGATCGAGCTGTTTCAGGGGCAGGGGAGCCGCAAGCTGGGGGCGATGCCTCAGCTGGTGCTGAAGACCAACTTCCGGCTCGAAGCGCAGGGGGATTTCAACGGCGACGGCCTCGCCGATCTGGTGGCGCTGGATGCCGGGGGGCTGAACAACAACCTGATGATCTACCTCGGCACCGGCGACTGGCGCTTTGCCGCCCTCGCCCCGCTGAGCGTGGGTGTGTCGGCGTCCGCGGCAGCGGTCGGGGACTGGAACGGCGATGGCCGGCAGGACCTGGTGACGATCAGCAGCGTGGGCGACACCGTCTGTGTACTGCGGAGCCAGGTCCAGTGAGGACGCCCCGGGGCGAATCAGAGCGTTGGCACGGCGCGGGCGCCGGTGCGCCATGACGGCGCGCGGCCGCAGATTTTTTTGGCGCACCGCGGCAGTCGGCGCGGTAGTCGGCGTGGGTCTAGGCAGCGTAGCGCTACCCGCGGCGCAGGCGCGGCACAAGCCCGCCAAGGCGACGAGCAGCGCGGCGGCCCCGACGGACCCCGCCGGGCCCCTGGTGCAGCAAGCCGTGCTGGCGCTGGCGACGCGCGATTTCGGCAAGGCGCAGCGCGCGCTGAGCGCCGCCTACCGGCTGCAGCCCAGCGCCGAGACCCTGTACCTGCTGGGCGTCACGGCCCTGTCCTCGGGCGATGCGGTAGGGGCGCAGGACCTGATGCGGCGCTACCTCGCCGAGGTGGGTTCCGGCGGTGATGCCACGCGCCATACCGAAGCGCAGCGCATTGCCGAGCGACCGCGGGCCGTAAGCGGTGAGGTGCGGGTGCTCGGGCCGGCCGCGGCTTTTGTGCTGGTGGACGACAAGCTGGTCGGCCGGCTGCCGCTGGTGCGGCCGCTGCTGGTGGCGACCGGGACCCATGCGCTGACCATCGAGCAGCCCGGCGGAACCGTGACGGGCAACATCGAGGTCCTGGCCGGGCAGGGGCTGGAGGCCCAGCTGCCCGCCGCCGGGACGACGCTGCAGGTGCGGCGCCTGCCGACGGTGTTCGTGGCTACGAAAACGGCGCTGGAGCCGCGTCCCCAGACGGTGACCACCGAGGCGCTGGTCGCTGCCGGGCTATCTATCTACGACGCCGCCGCCCACAGCGGTGCGGCGCCGCCGTCCGAGTGTGTGCAGGACGCTGCCTGTGTGCTGCGCTGGGCCGCGGCGCAGGGCGTGCAGTACACGCTGGAGCTTACGACCACCGCCGCGCCCTGTAGCGTCAGCGCGCGTGTCTTCGACGTCGTCATCGCCGCGGAAGCCAGCCAGCGCACCGCCGCATGTGACGGCGAAGGCGGCGTCGAACGCGCGCTTACCGAGCTGTTGCCGCCGCTGCTTGGCGAGGGGATCGCGCGCCCGCGCGGTACGCTGCAGCTGACCTCGACGCCTGCCGGGGCCGAGGTGGTGGTCGGCGGCCGGTCGCTGGGCCGTACGCCGCTTACGCTGCCGCGCTTTGCCGGGACGATGGATCTGGCGCTGCAGCTGCCGGGTTTCCTGGTGGCGACGCGCCGGGTCGAAGTGACCGCGCAGTCCACGACCGAGGTGCAGGTCGCCTTGACGGCGCAGCCGGCGGCCACACCGGCGCTGCCCCTGCAGCACCCGCGTCCGCGCTGGCGCATCGCGCTGGGCATCACCGCGCTGACCGTGGGGGCCGGACTGCTGGCCGCTGGCATTCCCGCGCTGGCCATCGACGGCACTTGTGTGCAGGACCCGATGGCGCCGATCCTCGCCTGCGATCGCCGCTATGCCACCACCGCGGCCGGCCTCGGCCTCGTGGTTCCCGGAGCCCTGCTGGTCGGCGCGGGCATGACGGCGCTGGCCATCCCGGGCGCCCGCCCCCGGAGCGAGACCCCAGCCGCTGGCTCTCTGCGGGCTGGCACCTCGCTGCTGTGGGGCCAGTTCTAAAGCCGGAAAAGTAAGGGGAGACTATGCACGGAAGATTGTGCGTAAGCATTCCGAGCCCGATGAAGTCGTCGCGTGGGCAGGCGGAGGGCGCGGCTGGAAGCGGGGCCGCGGCGCCGGCGGCGGCGCGCCAGGTCGCGACGGCAGCGCTGCGCTTGGGACTCGCGCTGGGCGGCCTTTTGGGACTGGGCGGCGCGGGCTGCGAGGCCGTGTACGGCGGTCTGGCGGTGCCGGTAGACGAAAACTGCGTCGTGCATCCCAACCTGTGCGCGCAGGGGCAGCTGTGCAACGCGGTGACGCAGATCTGTCAGGACGGCTTCGTGCTGTCGCAGATTACCCCCGCCCACGCCCGCACCACGGCGCAGACGCCGGTGACCCTCAGCGGCGAAAACTTCGTTCCCGGCATGACGGTGAAGTGGAACGGTGTCGCGCTGCAGCCGGTGACCGTGGACTCGCCCACCCAGCTGCGGTTCGTCGCACCGATCAGCAGCGAGGGCGGCTGGCGCGTCCACGTCGAAGTGACCAGTCCCAGCGGCCTGACGCTCAGCCGGCGGGATCTGTTTTCCTATTCCGCAAACGAGGTCACTTTTACCGCTGCGGTGCCTGCGGGGGTCGATATCTCGGCGCTGTTCAACATCGGCGTGGTGCCGGCGGTGGGCAGCGGACGCGCTGCGGTGTACCTGCCGGACACCGGCTCGCGCCTGCGTGGCTTTACGTTCGACGACGGTGCCAGCGCCGCGATGGAGGAGGGGCGACTTACTGCGCCGCCCAATATCTCGAACATGCTCGTCGCGGATTTGAACGGCGATGGCATTCGGGATCTACTGCTGTCGTCATCGGTGGGCTACTTCTGGCTGGCGGGCAACCCCGACTCCAGCCTGCAGCAGTACATGCCGATTCATACTGGCGCGGTGATGGCAAAAGGAATGGCGCTCGGCGACCTCGATCACGATGGTCGCGCCGATGTGGTGGGTACCGATCCTACGGCCAGACAGCTGGCCATCATGGGCGACCGCGGTAGCAAGTACGCGACCTTTGCCACGCTGGCGACGCAGGATATACGCAATATCGTGGTCGCCGAGCTGGATGGTCTGCCCGGGGATGACATCGCGTTTGCGTACGCCGGCACCGCCAGCTCTTTGGGCATCGTGCATGGCGAGTCCACACTGCTGGCCTACCCCGAGGTGAGCATCGCGCCCTGCACGAACGGCGACCTGCGCACGGGGCGCTTTGGCCCCACCACGCAGTCGCTGGTGCTGACTTGTGAGGATCGGCTGCAGCTGCTGCAAGCCACCGGGGGCGGCAAGTTCAGCGCGGGCTTCAGCTGGCCGATCAACGCCACGACCCAGCGCGTACTGGGCGATCGTCCGCTGCTCGCCGACTTCGACAACGACGGCGATCTGGATATGGTGGTGGTGCGCCGGACGATCGTCGGGGGGCAGGTCGAGCTGTGGCTGCTGGAAAACGGCGATGGGATGGGCAACCTGGTGCCGCGGCAGCTTGTGGGCAGCGTGACCGTGGCGCCGACCAGCGTGGTGGACGTCGGTGACCTGAATGACGACGACAAGCCCGACCTCGTCATCGGGGACCGCAACAGCGGCTCGATGGCCCCGCTGACCGTGCTGCTCAACCGCTCGCGCTAGGCGGGGCCTAGCTGGCGGCCAGCAGCCGGATCAGAAACGCCGTCACCACCATCAGAAACAGCGCCACGATCAGCAGCAGCCCCGGCAAAAATCGATGGGCCACCCCCTGCGGCGCGGCCTTGGCCTTCTGCACCTTGGGCCGCGGCAGCCCCGGCATATCCGGCGTCGAGCTGTAGTCGGTCTTGACGATCTCCATCGGCACCCAGTTGGCGGTGCTGGGGGAGCCGGGCCCCGACGGTGGTCCCGGGGCCGCGGCGTCGGCCGGACGCGACGCTGCGGCGGCGGCTTCGCGCAGCTTTTCCACCATCGCGGGATGGATGTCGTTGAGCCGCATGCTCTGCACCGGCACGGTGCTGGCGTTATCGGCGATGTCATCGAGCTTGCTGACGAAATCGGGATCCCCGGGGCTGGTGGGATCGAAGGCGCTGGCCTCCACCCCCTGGGTCTCGGGACTCTTGGTGGGGGTCTGCGGGCCACTGGCGCCGGCTTTTTTCGCCCGCATCGGGGTCGTCATCCCCAGCTCGGCGCCCACAATCTCACCGCTGTTACGCCGTCCGCCCAGCGCCTTGGCCTGCACCGTGGCGCGTTCCCCGCTGTCACTGGCCAGCGTCGGCAGCTGCAGCGATGAGACATCCCGGTTGCTCTGCGACAGCCGCTGCAGCTGCAGCGCCACCTGTTCCATGCTCAGCCGCGCCGTCGGCTCTTTGGCCAGCATGCCGTGCACCAGTCCCACCAGCTTGCTCGGCAGAAGCGGCACGAACTGCGTCAGCAGCGGCGGCGGCTTGAGCATGTGCATGGTAAGAAACTCACCCGGCCGCTCGGCGACGAACGGGGGTCGGCCGGCCAGCATCTCGAACAGGATGATGCCCATGGCGTAGACATCGGTCTTGGCATCGACGTCCTTGGCCCCGAGGCACTGCTCGGGCGACATGTGAGGCCGGCGTGCCCATGATGACGTTGGCCTGGGTGCGGACGCTGATCTTGCCGCCTTCGGCCATCTTGGCGATACCGGAATCGAGCAGCTTGATGCGCTCGCCCTCCGGCGCTTCGATGTCCGGGACGACGTAGATGTTGTCGGGCTGAATGTCTTTTCGCCGTTGGGCCTCGGGAATCAGCCCAGGCTTTTCCTTCGCGGATCGGTCTGGGATCGAAACTCGCGGCTTTTAGTCTGCTGACTTGTCTCCCTCGGTAAGGCTCTTGGCTACACGGATGAGCATCGCCATAGTTGTTGGGTCGAGCTGGGCGAGCTGAGTGACCACACTTGGCGGTAGAGATGGACCCGTGGGTGGGCTCGTGGTTTCGAGCATGCCACGGACTCGCGCGGTAGCTGCGTTAGCGACAGCGCTTGGCTGTGCATAGTGGCGCAGGGTCATCTCGAAGGAGCCGTGACCTAAGCTGCAGCAACGGCATGTGTCACCGCGCCGGACTGCACCGCGAGCGTTGCGAACAAGCCGCGCAGACTGTGCGTGCATACGCGCGGAACTCCTGCGCGAGCACACAGCCGCTGCACAAACGCCCACATAGTCGGGCGTCTTCTTGGCTTGCCATTCCTTCCGCAGCCAAACAGCAGCTCATCTGGTAGCTTTCCCGCTGCCAGCTTTACAAGATACGGGCGAAGCACTTGTGGCACCTCCAGATGGCGATCCGCGTTCCTGGTCTTTCCACCGTCGATCCAAAGAAGCTGCCCATCGTCGTCAACGTCGCGCGCCGTGCGGTCCAGAACCTCGCTGGTGCGGAGTCCCATCATCAGCCCAAGCAGTGCGCCAATCGCAAGTGGGTGTTCGGTTTCTTCGTAATAGCCTATCGCTATGCCGATGAAGCGTCGCGCTTCCTCTATGCGAAGTTACGATTTGCCAGTGTTCACACGGCTCACCGGCTCTATGTCCGCGAACGGATTGCCGCGAACGTAGCCTCTCGCCTCAGCCCAACCGTAAAGCTTCCGGGCCAGGTACAGTGATAGCTGTTGCGAAGCCGCACTCAGCGGACGCGCTGTCGTTAGACATGGACGCTCCACCGCAGCGCGGTACAGTGCCGACGCCCGCCGGGGTGTGACTGCAGCAACGTCGCGCTCCATATACGAGATACGAGCCGAAGAATTTGCTCAGCCGCTCGCCATAGTGCTCGACTGTCTCGGGTTTGATGCAGCCTGCGCGTAGTTTCTCCTGTGCCCACTCGGTCATCACGTCAGTCAACTTCCTCGATGGTAATCGCGCCGGATCGCGCTCGACCTCGGCCTTGAGGCGTAGGGCTTCCTCTTGGTTCGGCAGGAAGAGCGCCTTCCGCTTTCCTCTCTCGATGATCACGACTCGCCATCGGTTTCGCTCCTGGTACGGCCCCATCACGCGGGGCGGTTTTCTTCTTCGCATCGCAATCCTCCATGGGCAGCGATGCGGGGTGCTTGCGCGCAGTTCATAACACATCAACCCACAGTTCAGGGGTGTTCACAGAAGATCACGCGGTGGTGACGGATCGACTACGTGTCGCAGCACCCGCTTGGCTGCTCTCATCCTCCCGGCCCAAGCCGATACCCTTTCAAATGGAGCGGCGTGCGGCCCGAACACAGTGAGGAGTGCCTGCTTGGTGTCAGACCATGGCGCCAACGTTGGCGCCAAGCCTGGCGTCAGATTGGCAGTGATCCGACCAGTGGTGGCTCGGCGAGAGCGCTCGATCGCCATCTAGTGGACTTCGCCCTCCGTGGTCATTCGGCGCTGAAACATGAGCAGCGCCGCGGGTCGGCTTACCTCACCGCCGAAGGGAAACTGTCCGACTACATCCCAGCCGATTTTGCTTAGGCAGCGGGCTAGCTCGGGCAGGCTATATCGGCGGATGTTCCACATACAAAAGCGGCGCGGGGGACTGCCGGTCGTGCTGACCTCGGCCATGACCTGAATCCCATAGCTCCCAGCAATGGGTCGATCCGTGTCGAGCTCGTTGTGGAACTTCACATCGGTCACTCCGATGCAGTATCGGGCTAGCGGCCCTCCAAGCCATCGCTCGTGCGCTGGCGGCACGGGACGGGCAAGTGTGGGGTCGCGTTGCCAAAGCTCCTTGGGATTCTCCGGGGAGGCCACGGCTAGAGATATGTCGAGGACCAGGAGATCCCCAGGCGCTGCAGCAACGAGCGCGCTGCGGAAAAACTGCGGCTCATGCTCGATGCTTCCCATGGTGCCGCCAAACAACGTGTATACGCGCCGACGGTGCGAGCGTGCTGGCGTGTAGTGCAGCTGGGTGTAGCGTGCCAGGTGATGGAAGTTGCCCTGGATACCGCATACAAACACGCCGCTCTGGTCGTCGAGAGTATCCATCGCATGCTTGAACGCGCGGCTTAGCAGCGGCTGACTGGCATCGACTAGATAGAAGCGGATGCTGGGCTGCTCACTGATTTCGAGAATCTGCTGCACCATGCGTACTTCGTTCTTGCCGTCTCCCGAACCGAGCGCAATCACATCAAGGCCGACTTGCCCGGTAATTTCTCGCAGGCGCTGGACGGCGGGGCCGAACGGCACCACATTGCGAAAACCGGCGGTGTAGCTGGGCGCGTTGCAGAGTGCGATCCAATCCAGGGCGCTCTTATGGTCCATGTAAACGTAGGTCTGCTCGATGTTCCCGCCCCTGCCGTTGAGCTGTTGCGCCAGGTCAGCGATCATCTGCACCGAGTCAAAACCAGGCGGCACGTACCAGTTGGGCGTTACTCGCGGCGCGCCGTCCCGACTGGCTGGCATGCCACTAACTGTACTCGGGACCAGTTTGAGCTCGGGCACGGCGCAGAGGCACAGCAGCGCATTCCTCGTCGGCTGTTTACTGCCTTGTTCGAGTTTGCGGATAAGGCTGGCTGACAGCCCGGAGAGCGAAGCCAGTTCCTCTTGAGTAAGCCCAGCCTCATCGCGGTGCTGGCGCAGGCGCTCACCGAAGGTGGCTTTCCCGCTGGATGGGTCTTCTGGAGCGTAGTGAATATGCAGCAGCGAAAGGACCTGCTGCTGAAGTGCGACCAAGTCGTGATGGATCTGCCGTCGAGCCGCGCCACGTCCGGGCGAGAGGCTCTGCAAGGCGGCAAGCCCCTGCTGAAGGTGGAACAGCGCCGCGTGATACGGCGCTGGCTCCGCTGTGTTAGCCACATAAAGGGTCGGAAATTCTCCGGAATCGACTGAGGGGCTTTCCATTGGTGCGCCTTTCCCCGTTCAAGCGGACTCATGATTGACATGGTTCGTGTCAGTGCTGTCTCGTAGCTATAGAGCACACAAGCGCTGAGACTGCAATGAGTCCAACCGATCTCAACCAGATCGCGCCGAGCTCACCGTCTGCGTGCTTGCCGACGATGGAGCCATGGCTTGGTCTCAGGAGGCAGCATGTCTAGAACTCGCATCGTCGCAACACGCCAGCGCAGCAGCGCCTCTCCGCCGCTGGCCGGCACGCCACAGAGCCACCCACGCGGCCTCTACCTCATTTGCGCCACCGTTGGGCTGGAGCGCTTCAGCTTCTTCCTGCTTACCGCGATCTTGGTCTTGTACCTGAACGAGCATTTTGGCATGTCCGCTGCCCGCGCCGTCGAGGTCTACGGGTATTTCCTGTGCGGCTGTTACGTGACGCCGCTGCTTGGCGGGCGGCTGTGCGATGGACGCATGGGGTATCGCCGGACCGCTCTCCTGGGCGGTGCCGTGCAATCCATCGGCTACCTACTGTTCTTCGCCGAGCGTTCGATCATCCTCTACGGCGCACTTGCGCTAATGGCTCTGGGCGGGGTCCTGTTCAAGGCTGGGACGCAGGCCCTTCTGGGCAGCCTCTACGCCACTGGTGACCCGCGGCGGGACCGCAGCTTTGCGTGTTCTACGCGGTGATTAACATCGGTGCGCTCAGTGCTCCGCTGATTGGGGGATGGACCCAAGAGCATGCAGGATGGCCCTGGAGCTTTGCGGTGGCCAGCTTTGGCTCGCTGCTGAGTGTCAGCGTGCTTGCGCTGGGTCGCATGCGGGTTGACGGCACGCCCGCAGAGGAAGTTCCTGGCATGACGCAGCCCCCGAGTGTCCCCCCGGAGCTCGTTCGTAGACAGCTCGCGTTGGTGCTCGCGGCGGGCGTGGTGTTTGCGGTGGGCGTCGTCCAAAGCCACAGCTCACTACTCCTGTGGGCCCGCGACCGGACCGATCGACACATCGGTAGCTTCGAGATCCCCGTCGCCTGGTTTGCCGCCGCACCGGCAGCCTTGGTTCTGCTGGTCGCGTCGCCGCTGTCGGCGATCTTTGCGGTGCTACGCCGTGGTCACCGTGAGCCTTCGACGCTACGCAAGATCGCGATCGGCCTTGCAGTGTCGGGCCTAGCTTTCGTGCCGCTGTGGATTACATCGGCGAGGACCCACGGCGGTCTGCGCGTCAGCCCCCTGTGGGTGCTCGGCTGCATGACGATGCTGGCCATCGGTGAGCTACTTGTGCCAGCGCTAGCTCCGTCTGAGATTACGCGAATTACGCCGCCCGAGCGCCGTGGAAGGGGGTTGAGCTACTGGTTTGTGGCGTTGGCGGCGGGGAACGTAGTAGGCGGCTGGGTATAAAATCTATCTAGTGCGTCTCTGGTCGCATTTGTCAGATACTTAATCGCGACTGCTGAGCCATCTAATAGCCTTATGGCCTGCCAGACTTCTCCATATCCGCCACGACCAAGGAGCTTAACATAAGAATATCCTGGTATCATAAGGATGTCTCCAGTTTTTTATGGGTTATTACAATACAGGTTCTAAGTTCAGAGGTCCACCAGATTCATCCGTCACTTTCTGATCTGTTCACATCATATATCTCCGTCGAAAAACGAGTCCTGGCCCAGACCAGCAGTACTTTCGCCACCGTGGGTCGACCTCGAGATAAACCTCATAAGGTAGTGTTGCAAGCACCCCGCACCCCTGCGGATCGTTTAAAGTTCAGGTTCTCTCGGTCATTACCTTATCGGGCTTGAGATCCCGATGAGCGGTTCGGTGGGGGCAGATTCCGTCGTGGGATTCAGCGCGGAAAAGCGGCTGGAAGCGGGGCTGGAAAGTCACCCGCTGCTGCGGGATAGGCGCTGCTCTGGGAACTAGGGCTTGGGCGGCGTAACCGTCGCAATGACTTCTTTGAAGCGCCAGCCCGCGGCACCTTTGACGTATTTTTCCGCGTAGCTACCATACACCTGGAACACCGGAGAGGTCGGGGTGGCCTTGGGCTGCGTCTGCAAGAGTACGTACGAGCGACCGGTGGCGGTGCTGCTGCTGGTGAACTCGATCACGGGATTCACGATGTAGTGTTTGCTCCACACGGTCTGCGAAGGAAAGATGTTCTCGAACGCATTGAGAATGGCGGCGCGGTCCGGTGTAGCGTACGCCCGAGCCGGGATCCAGCACCGCGTCGTCGGTAAAAAGCGCCGTCGCGAGCACCGCCGTGGCATGCGTGGGATTGAGGTGATTGTTATCGACGCGCTCTGCATAAAGCGCCTTGAGCTGGCGAATATCTTCCAAATCATCTAGTCGCGAATAGCAAGGACTCCTTGGTCGGCTGACGCAGCCGCATAATGAGCGGCCAAATTCTAAAGACAGTCTTGGGAACGCACGAACGCCCCGTTCGGCGCTTCGTTTGGTACTGGCGTAAGGCCCGCCCGGTACTGCCATAAACGATCGTCTAATGTTTGCAGAGCGATCGCCCGGCACCCCCAATAAGACCGCCCCGCGCGCTTACCACCGACGAGGCACGAGGTACTGAGTTTTGCTCGCCCGGTCCCTCGGGTGTCGGCTTAGTATACTGTAGTAGGCGCAGCTGAGGGAAGCTGCACCAAGAGAAGCCTGATGACCAAGAGCCCGGGGGACGAACACGTTCAGGCATCTACACGCGCAGTGACCGAGCCCGCGGAAAAACCTCGTACGCCACCCCGCGCCGAGAGCGCTGTCGCGCTGGCTGCCTATACCGCTCCGGGACCGCCCGAGTCCATCGAGCAGGCCGCGCGCCACCGCGATCGAGCTGCGGAGCTGCCTGCAAGCGGCCATCATGGGCTCTTGCCGGGCACCCCAGCTGCCCCGCGCGGCGCGAGCTCGCGACCGGGCACAGCGTAGCTTGTCAGCGCGCAGCGCTGTTTGTTTTAATCGTACAAACCACAAACTGCGGGGAAGACCAAGACCATGAGCGGCGAAAAGATTGCACTACACACCAGCGATGGAAAACAGATCTCGGCCTACGTAGCGCGGCCCGCTGCCGCGGCCACGGCAGGAGTCGTCGTGGTGCAGGAGATCTTTGGCGTGAACTCGCACATCCGGTCGGTGACGGATCGGCTGGCCAGCGCGGGTTACCTGAGCATCGCTCCGGCTTTTTTTGATCGCCTGCAGCCCGGTGTCGAGCGCGGCTACGAAGCCGAAGACATCGCCGCGGGGCGCGAGCTGGCCATGGCGCTGAAGCCGGCGGACATCCTGGCCGACCTCAACGCCGGCATCGCGTGGCTGCGCGCTGCGGGCTGCCAGAAGGTCGCCGTGGTGGGTTTCTGTTTTGGTGGCACCGTCGCCTGGCGCGCGGCTTCAGCGAGCCACATCGATGCCGCGGTCGGTTATTACGGCGGCGGCATCCACGCCATGCGCGACCTCGCCCCGCGCGTGCCGACGATGCTGCACTTTGGGGAACACGATCACTACATTCCCATCGCGCAGGTGCAAGACCTGATCAAGCAGTATCCCGATATGCCGATTCATATCTACGATGCGGATCATGGTTTTCACTGTGATCAGCGCAGCTCGTACGATGACAAAGCGGCCAAGCTGGCTTACGCCCGTACTCTGGAGTTTCTGGCCCAGCATCTGTCCTGACGCCGCGTTTCCAAGCGGCAGCGGCGACCGGATCCTGGAATGGAATGCTGCGACGGATTTTGCGGCGTAGCAACAGTCCCCGATGAACTATTCCCTTTTCGTGCGCCGCGGCCAGGGCGGAAGCGATTTGCCGACCGAGGCGCAGGACGTCGGCCTTGGGCATCTTGCCGACGCGCTCGATGCGCTTCCACAGCGACTCGCCTTCCAAAAGCTCCATCGCCAGGTAGGCCACACCGCCCGGCTCGTGACCGTAGTCGAAGACCTTGACGATGCCGGGATGGGCGATGAGGTTGGCGGCGCGCGCTTCGTTGAAGAAGCGGTCCGCCAGCTCGGCGTTGCCGGCGTACTCGGGACGGAGGACCTTGATGGCGGCGCGGACTTCGATGTCTTCGCGTACAGCCTCGTACACCACGCCCATGCCCCCTTCGCCCAGGGTGCGTACGAGCCGGTATTTGCCGATGCGCGTGCCGATCATCTCGCCAACAAGGCGCTCTAAAGGAATGAGCTTCTGCTCATAGTAGCCGAAATTTTCCCCGGCGGCGCGGGGCATGTAGTCACGCGCCACTGCGCGTCCGGCGCGGCGCGCGCGGCGACCTGAATAAGTGTTCCCGCTAAGCTGCGGTAGGTACTGCCCAAGCGGTGACCCGGCGACTGCTGGCGGGCGACGGTGCGCCATTGCGCTGGGCCGGCAGCCAGCGTAATTGTGATCGAAATGAATCTGCTGGCACGTACCGCCAGCGTGGCCCAATTGTAAGACCGGCACAGCGCTTGGAGTCGCGATGAAGGTAGCGTTCTTTTTGACCCTGAAGAAGGATGTGGTTCACCTGCAGGTAGACTCCACCATGCGCCAGGCGCTCGAGCGCATGGAGTACCACCGTTACTCCGCAGTACCCATACTCGACCACGCTGGCCGCTATGTCGGAACGCTGACCGAAGGCGATCTGCTGTGGAAGATGAAGCACCACACGCCCAGCCTGACGTTTGCCGACACCGAGAGTTATCGTCTGTCCGAAGTGCCGCGGCACGTCAACAACCAGCCGGTGCACATCGATGCCGAGATGGAAGAGCTTCTGAACAAAGCGGTGGATCAGAACTTCGTTCCGGTAGTGGATGGCCGCGAGGTGTTCATCGGCATCGTGCGCCGCCGCGATCTGATTCAATACTGCCTGCGCATGGTAAAGGACCTGCGACCGCCCCGGCTTAGCCCTGCGCCCGAGAGCGTAGAGGTTTCTAGTAGCTGAGCGGCGGACGCGCCTATCTGCTATAACCGGAAACCATGGACAACTCGCGCCTTCGCGTCTCTTCCGAACCCGCTGGGGGCAGTGCGGCACAGCTGATGGGAATGCGGACGCCGCCCGCGATAGCGATCGATCTGGCTCCCACCATCGATCCACTGGCGCTGGACCAGACCGTGGATGGCGACTCTGGGGATGCCACCGCTGGCGCACTGGCGTCGACCCTGGCTGCTGCTGCTGCGCCGTCGGCAAGCCCCGTGGTGACGGTGGGCGGGGGACGACTGCAGGCGGCGCATCGGGTGGGGCGGTACCAGATCCTGCGTCAGGTCGGCGCGGGTGGTATGGGCGTGGTGTTTGCCGCCTACGACGAAGAGCTCGATCGCAAGGTCGCGGTGAAGCTTTTACGGGAAGCCAGCCATGGCAACAGCGACCACCGCTCGCGCAGCTTGCGGGAAGCACAGGCGATGGCGCGCATCTCGCATCCCAACGTCGTGCAGATCTACGAAGTGGGAGAGCTGACCGCGGTCGCCGGCCAGGTGTTCATCGCCATGGAGTTCATCGAAGGCACGACCCTGGCCGAGTGGCAGCGCCAGCGCAGCTGGGAAGAAGTGCTGCCGCTGTACCTGGCCGCCGGTCAGGGCCTGGTTGCCGCGCACGAGTCGGGGCTGGTGCACCGCGACTTCAAGCCGGATGAGGGAGCGGCCGTCCCCAATCCGGTCCCAGCGTTCCGCACTGCGGCCGCTGTATCGTTACTGCAATCCAATTCCTGGCTGCGGAATCGACTCACGAAAAAACGGAGCGGCGTAGCGCGTACGGAAGTTCGCGCCAGCGTTCAGTGAGAAGGCCGCTGCGGTTTCCTAAGCCGCGCCCGAATTGCTACGCGCTGCCCGCCGGCGTGCTGGTGCTGCCGACACTGGGACTTGGGCTGTGCGCGCCGCTGGCTTCGGCTGTGGCTTGTACCGTGCTGGCCAGCGTGGCGTGATCGTTGGGGTCGATGGGCAGCTCGTTTGCGGCCGGTTGCCCCGCGGCGGGGGGTCCGCATGGGCACCACTTTTGACCTCGACCTTGATCTGCGGCACCGCCTCGCGCGCAGGCGGCTTGGACTGCGCCAGACGCTCTTGCAGGCGCTGCTGGTACTCCAGCAGCGGAAACAGCTCGACCTCGGCGCAGCCGCGGCGCCGGCCGTCCGGATGATACTCGAAGGGATCGTCGATATCGCGGATGAGCCCCAGCATGTAGATGTAGATCAGACTCACGAACGAGACCAGGATGACCTCGGACAGAGGGTTCTTGAACTTCGAGACCAGCAACAGAAGGATGATTGCCGCCGTCAGGAACTGCAGGAAAGCAAAGCCACTTTCCAGCGCCGTCGTGCGGGAGATGACTCCCATGCGGGTGACACTCTTGCGGATGTTGTGCAGCTCGGCGACGTAACGGCCGCCAAGCTGCGGGGCTCCAGCTTTGTCCAGCGCGTAGGCAACTTCAATCGTGTTTGCGACCTCGCCGTACAGCGCCTGCTGACTCTCCTTGCGTAACAGCCACGCGATGATCGAGCTCAAGGTCGCGGCGTGCAGCCGGCGGCAGTGGTCCAGATCGAGCTCGGGCTTCTGCCGCGCCGCCTGCTTCAGCGAGTCCTCCATGGTCTCGAAGATGCAGGCCAGCTCACCGGGAATACGCTCGCTTTCTTTGTAGTCTGCCATGGTGCCGGCGAGGTTGAAGCCGAGCAAGAATACGCCGCCGGTATACACGATGCCGAGATCCGAGAAATCGAGAATTCCCGGATGTCCAAGCTGATCCAGCATGAGCTTTATCAGCAACACGACGACCACGTACGGAATCGACGTGATCATGGGCTTCCATTTGATCGGCACGATGTCTCCCAGCAGGCGTCTCGCCACGGCACCGTGTCCTGCACCCCCCGCAGTACGCTTACGTATGCAAGGTAGGACTTTGGCGCCTTATTGTAACATCTCTGCGCCACGATTAATAGCAAAGATCTACAGCTACCCGGGCGTGCCTAGACTTTGGGCGCCGAGCAAAATTACGGACTACGTAACCCTGCGTCAGGAGACGTGACAAACCGGACTTACGAAGATCTTTAGCGGCTAGGGCTTCGTGGAAGTCCACGCCGGATCGTCGTTTGCAAACTGCGTAATCCAGGTCCACAGCGGTATGCCCTGCGCCGTTGTCGCGCCGGGTTTGGCGAGGAACGTATGGCCGGTACCGGTCACGAAGTAATAACGCAGCTGCGGAGTCGTATCGAACCGCTGGCTCGCCAGCGCATAAAGATTCGTCTGAAACGCCGCTTCGGTCTGGCCGAAGTAGGCGCGGATGACGCCGTCTTTGGTATAGGACAAAAGGGCCATGCGCTCGCCGGGGTAGCGGGTCGTAAGCGCCGGAATCAGCGCCGACATGTCCTGCGCGCACGCCGGACACACGGGGCCCAGCGTGCGGTCGAGTCCCCACGATGCGTACCAGCTGTTGCGCAGACTCGCCGAAATCGCATCGCTCAGGAACAGCGGTCCGCTGTCATCCAGCATGGACAGCTTGCTGGCGCCAAAATACTGGTGGAACAGGTCATAGACCATGTTGCTACCAAAGCCCCCGGCGCTGCTGCCGCTGACGACGATCTTGCCGCCCGCGGGGATGGTCGCCGCCAGCCGCTTCAGGTAGGCGACGACGTTGGCCCGCCCTTTGTGATGGATGACTTTTTGACTCGTGCCGCTGGTATAGGTGATGACGTTGTCGCCGCCGTGGATGTCCCCGGTGCAGTAGGGAACGTACACCAGGTTGTAGTTGGCGAAGGGATTGGGCGCCGCGCGATCCAGGATGGTGCCGCCGGTGCCACCTGCTACGGCGCTGAACTGCGCGCGGCCATACGGACCGTGGGAAGAAGTATTCAGAACGGCGCAGGTCTGATAGTCCCAGCACGCGCCGCCGCCATTTAGGAATACCAGCAGATCCTTGCTGCCGTTTAGATTTACGCCGATTCCGGTCGGGGTGCCGTCGTCACAGACGGCCTCGGGAAAGTCCACCCAGGTCCAGGTATTCATGGCTGCGGTGATGGGTGCCCCAAGCGGTGTCGGCGCACTGAGATCCGCGCCACCCAGGTCCATGTTCTGCATGGTCGGCGTTGCCGGAGCGCACTGTAGAAAAAACCAGGCGCTGGCGACCAGCGCCGCGCTGCAAACATCCGTGTTCAGCTTACGAACGGCCATACCCCACCTCTACTGCGTAGATTGTTGCTACGTGTATGGTGACACTTACCCTGCTACGAAGCCAGACGGTGTACGGGGGATCTTTTAAGCCGAGGTGGATCATGAACAACTTGGGAAGTCACACCACGGCCACCGCAGTTTTTTTGATCCTGCAGGCGACCGGTGCCCGCGCGCGGCCGTTACTCGCCGAGCGCGCGCTGCGAGAAGTAGTCGTCGGAAATGTTCTCGTTGACCTTCCACGTCTTACGCAGCAGCTTGGTCCACGCGTTTTTGGTGTTATCGACCATCTTCTGCTCGGTCGCGGTGCAGATGTTGCCCTGACAGGTGTAATTGCTGAGGGTTAGGGTGCGGGTGTTGGTGCCGCTGGCGTTGAAGTAGCGGATGGTGGTGGGCTGCATCCGATCCTTGGCGATCGTAAACTCGATCTTGGCATACGGCGCATCTTGTCCCGGCTTGGGGGTGGCGACGAGGTTCACCTCCGTCGCGCTGCTGGCCGTGGTGGTGGCCGCGTACTGGCCGGTGTAGCGCGATGCGAAGTCACTTAGCAGGAACGTCATTCCCATGAAGCCCTGATCGGTGGCGCTGCTGGCGATGTGTCGCACCTTGCCGAACGCCGGCAAGTAGACATACATCTGCGTCGGGGACAAGCACAGCGTCTTGGTTCCCTTCAGGTCGGCCGGTGCCGTCCAGTCGATGCGGTATTTTTCCCCCTTGCTACGAAAGCTGATGCCCAGCTTTTTTTCGGCCTGGCCCGGCTCTTGATTGGCCACGTCGTAGTCAAGCGACTGCGTCTTGGCACGATTCATCGCCTCCTCCATCTGCAGCAGCGCCTTATCACCCGCAGCATCGGCGCGGACTTCGCCCGGGTGGACCAGCGTAAGCAGCGCCAGCGCCACCGTACCCCGAAACAAAAAGCTACGTATTCCGTTTTTCATGCAAGCTCCTTCCGCGATGGAAAAGTAACATTTTGGAATGGGAATGATGCGCACATGCAGCTGCGCGGCGTGCGCGGGCAGAGGATCAGGCGGTGCCGCGTCGCCGGCCCGCTGCAGTCCGGGGCGCGGGCGTTTGGGGTCCGGATCAGCCGTTTTTGCCGGCTTCGCCTTCCAGCGTGACCTCGATGATGGCGCGGTCCTTGATGCGTCCGGACAGCTTGGCGAAAAAGGTCAGCAGGCGCCGCTGCAGGCCGTATTTTGCGGTCAGCGCCGCGTCGCCGCGCTCGGCTTCGGTGGCATCGACGATGCGCGCCTTGCCCTCGTACCACGGGCCGAGGATCTGTTTGCCGCTGGCGTTGCAGGTGGCCAGGCGTACGCGGGAATTGTTGCGGATGCGCTTGACCTTGAAGCTGCTGCCACCGGTTCCGATCACCAGCTTGCCGTCTAGCGGCGCGATCCACACCGGGGTCTGGACGCCGCTGCCGTCTTTGCGGAAGGTCTCCAGGCTCACGTACGCTACGTTGTCAAAAGGAGTGCTCATGAGCTGTAGTGTAACACGGGTGGTTCATGAATAGCTGCGCATCGATCGAACACACTGCCAAACACCCTGCAACTGACCGCAGCGGGGCAGCGCTGTACTGCGTAAGCCACCGCATCCCTACTCCCAGCTGCGCCGGTTTTTTTCCAGCTGCTTGGCGGCATTTTGCTCGGAAGTATGTTTCCGCCGCAGCTCAAGCTCTTGGTAACGCGGGGTCTTTTCGAAGTCTCTGGCGATGACGGTATACAGCAGCGAGCTAAAGTGCCCCTGCAGCCCGGCCTTTTGTCTGTAAGGGTACTTTTTTTCTTCGCCGTTGGTCTTTACGACCAGGGAGCCGTCGTCCTGAAACACCACCAGCATGGGGAAAAGTATTGGTCACTTTCCGTCGACCAGTGCTTGACTACCGTGCCGTCGCGTTTGGTCACCGTATAGCCGACGTAGCGGCGGCTCTTGAAGCCGCGCAAGAGGTTGATGCGCAGCTCACGAAAGCCCAGATAGCCCAGCTCTGCGAACATTGTCGCGCTTCATCTGCAGCCAGTACGGATTCCTTTCCGTGTGCTGCGGATCCAGGGCTTCGCGCACGCTGCTGGTAAAGTCCTGGCTGAGCCGGGGATTTTCGACAAAAGTCGACCAGTCGTAATCGACCAGCGGTGTCTGCGGACCAGGCTGTGACACCGTGATGGCAACGACGATGAGCAAGCTGACGATGCTAAAAATGACGAGGCCTTTTTTGTTCACTTTCCCTCCCAGCGCACGACACCGCAGCGGGTGGCGATCATTCCTAATTTTGTTTTATACCGGCGCCTAGCGCGGCCAGATCGCCACCAGCAACCGGCTGTGAGTTTGCTGTGGCGCTGCCGTCAGCGCAAGTGGGTGTCCTATTGTGTTCACGACACCGACCCTGGCGCTGACTGGTCATGCTGAGAGCTAACATGGGTAGCCGCGCGAGAACTTTGCGCAATCGTTCCCAGACATCGTCCGCGATAAATCAGCAGGTCCGCGCAGAAGCCGCGGACAGTGAGCCGGATAATGTCGTCTACCGCGTGGCCCGTCGGTAATTCGTTTATATAGACGGCTTGGGACACGTTGCGGCAGGTTCCCCGCAGGCGCTTTGGGCAGCGCGCTGCGGCTGGCTTGCCGGCTTCATGTGGGTTTCATCACCTGTCCAAAGCAGCAGGCATGGCGTGGTCGGTAGGTGTCACACTGCCATCCGGAAACGGCCCACTACATAGTGCGAGCAATGTCACGTTTGGATGTCACAAAGCTGGCGCCATCCACCAAAAATCTACGCATTCTAGGAACCGTGAATTGCGTCACAACAGTCCACAAGTAGGAATGCTGGGAGGCAGTGTAAGCAACGGAAAAAGGAGTCCTAATTTGCTTGCGCAGGGGGATTCTTTCTCTACTCTAGATAATGCCCTTCTGATCGTGATCGCAGTGCGAGCCAAGCGGTCTGGGGTTGGGTGTGTCAGTCGGTGTTCGGCCGAAATCAAGGAGGGATTTCGATCGGCCTCTACTGTGCAGCGCATTGCTTGTGACTTTTGACCAATCGATTTTTTGTCATCGCCGTTTTTGCCGAAAAGAGGTTCTTATGAAAAAGCAGATTTTCTCCGCTCTGGCATCTCTTTCGCTGGGTCTGGTTGTGGGTACTACCGGCTGCGGCGATCCTTCCCAAAACGTTTCTCTCGACACACTGGACTACACCGACCAGGGACTCGCGGCCGAGATGACGGCAGAAGATTCCCAGGGCCGGGCCATTCGGGTAGCCTGGCTCGGCTCGATGCCCGCGCAGGTCTACGACGCGGCCATCTACCGCGGTTCGCGTGACGCCGCCCGCTGCATGGGGGCCACGGTCACGCCATTTTATAGTTCGTTCGATGGACCCACGCAGCTCGCGCAGTGCAACCAGGTCGCGCTGTCGCGTAACTACGACGCCATCGTCATCACCCCGGCCGACAGCACAGGCATCATTCCCTGCGTCGAAAACGCGCGCCGCCGCGGTGTGCCAATCGTCGCCACCGACGTACCGATTGGCACCAATCCGTCCTTCGTGGGACCGCAGGTGCGCGGCCAGACCGGCGCCGTGCTGACCCCGGCGACGAGCTTCGGGGCCACCCGACGACCTGATTGTGAAGACCTGCGGGACGACCAATCCCTGCAACATCGTATTTTTTGCCGGATTTTTCAGCAGCATCATCGATGTGATTGCTATGCGCGACCTCAACGCGGCGATTCAGGCGCATCCCAATATGAAGCTGGTCTCGTCGCAAGAAGCTTTCTACGACACCGCTACGGCAAAGCAGCTGGCCAAGAATCTGCTGGCGCAGAACCGCAACATTCAGGTGTTCGCGACCTCCGCGGATCAGATGGCCAAAGGCGTCGAGCAGGCGGTAAACGAAGCAAACCTGACCAAGCGTCCCGAGATCACCGGAGCGGGCGCCGGCGCCTACGGTGTGGACGCTACGAAGGCTGCCCGCTGGGAAGGAACGTTCATCGCGCTGCCTTACGATGAAGGATATCTCGGCACGCGTATGGCGGTGCGGGCGGCGCGCGGACAGCGGCTTGATAGTAGCGGCATCGATCCGGTGGCGCGGCGCCGACTGCCGTCGTTTCTGACCACCGAGAATCAGGCGCAGTTTGCCAACTTCGTGCCGCAGTGGGCGGATTAGCCCGTGCCCAGAACTGCATACGAAGAACAGTATCAGCGCGATGGTTATCTGTTCCTCGCGGACTATTATTCACCGGACGAGGTGGCGTGCCTCCGCGAGCCGGTGAACCAGGCGCTGGCGGTCGGCGGCGTGCGCACCGTTGCTGAAGCCAACAAACAAGCAGTGCGCTCGATCTATGGGGTGCATCAGCACAGTCCCGCGTTTTCGCGGCTGGCACGCCATCGCAAGCTGGCCCTCTTGGCCGAAGAGCTCTTGGCAGGACAGTCCTACATCTATCAGAGCAAGTTGAACTTCAAAGCCGCGTTCGAAGGCGATCGCTGGGACTGGCATCAGGACTTCATCTTCTGGCAGCTCGAAGATGGCATGCCCGCGCCGAAGGTTCTTACCGCGATGGTGTTTCTGGACGATGTCACGGAGTTCAACGGGCCGCTGATGCTGGTTCCGGGTTCACATCGTGAAGGGGTGCTGCCCAGCGCCACGTACGAAGGCAAGCCGCAAGGGTACGAAGACGATCAGGCGTGGATCTCGAACCTGACGGCGCAGCTCAAATACTCGGTGCATCGCGACGCGCTGGCGCGGCTGGTCGCACAAAGTGGCCTCGTGGCCCCCAAAGGACGCGCGGGCAGTGTGCTTTTTTTTCACGGCAACCTGGTTCACGCCTCACAGCAGAACATGTCGCCATTCCCTCGTACCATCTTGCTTTTGACCTACAACCGGGTCGATAACGCGCCCAAGCTCGAGTCACTGCGCCGGCCCGACTTTCTCGTGAGCCGCGATACCCGCCCGATGCAGATCATTAGCGACGAACTGAGCATCCTTCTTGCCAGCTAGGGTCGGCGGCGTGGCGTCCCACCAGCGGACGCCGCGCGCCGCCCGAGTCGCGGATAGTTCCAGGGAGAACCGATGAAGATATTTTATGATGTCATGGACCGCCGGTCTGTGGCGCGGCTGGCGCTGGCGCCGGCTCTGGCGCAGCGGCTGTTGGCGGCGCCGCTGCTGTTGGCGTTACGGCAGTACGCGGCGCAGGGCAACGTCACGCTGAACAGCATTGTACGCGCTGGATTCTGCGCGCTTTTGCACCGTCATACCGGACAAGAGCAGCTGGAACTGGCGCTACGTCTGTCCCCCGAAGATGCGCCGGAGGCGGCGCTGGCGGCCGCCGGGCCAAGCGGCAGTGTGCTTCAGCTGCGTAGTCAGCTATCATCTGACACCCGGCTGCGTCAGCTCTTATCGCTGGGACTTACGGTACCGACGCCAGAAGCCGCGCTGGAGCCATCGGCGCCGCACGATCTGACTGCCGAGATCACGGTGCGTGAAGACACACTGGTGGTGCAGGTTGAATACAACCGCGACTTCTTCACGGCCGAGCAGATCGAGCGGATGCTGGGTCACTGGGAAGTTCTGCTGCAGGCGATCGTCACGGACCCCGAGCAGTGCGTGGAGACCGTGCCGCTGCTGACGCCCGCGGAGTATACGCAGATCGTCTACGACTGGAATGCCACCGCCGTCACCACGGGCAGTGACGTCTGTGTACATCAGCTGTTCGAACAACAGGTTGGTCGCACGCCGCACGCCATCGCCGCGGTCTGCGGTGCCGTAACCCTCACCTATCAAGAGCTCGACCGCCGCGCCAACCGGCTGGCGCAGACGCTGCAAGCGCTGGGCGTGGCGCCGGACTGCCCGGTCAGCATCTTCATGGATCGCTCGTTGGAGATGATCACTGCGGTGCTGGCCGTACTCAAGGCCGGTGGGGCCTACGTACCTCTGGATCCCGCCTACCCGCGTGATCGTTTGGAGTGGATCTGCGCTGATACGCAGGCTCCGGTGATGATCGCCCAGCGCGCGCTGGCCGACCGGCTGCCGGCCACGCGTGGTCACGTGGTGCTGATCGATGAAAACTGGGATGCGTGGGAGCACGCGCAGCCAGCAGCCCCACAGCTTGGCCACAAAACTCGACCCGAGCACCTGGCCTACATCATCTACACCTCGGGCTCTACCGGACGGCCCAAAGGCATCTGCCTGCCGCATCGCGCGCTGACCAACTTGATTCACTGGCATCAGCGCTGCCTGCTGGGCGGCGTGCGCACCTTGCAGTTCGCTTCACTCAACTTCGATGCCAGCTTTCACGAGCTACTGGCCGCCTGGGCCACCGGCGGAACGATCTATCTGATTACCGAGTCTTTGCGGCGCGACGTAGTGGCCCTGACCCACTTCATCGCCGACCACGCCATTGCCAAAGTGATCCTGCCGGTGGTCGTGCTGCAGCAGATGGCCGAGCACTTCGGCAGCGCGCCCGCCCTGCTACGCTGCTTGCAAGAGGTAACGACTACCGGAGAACAGCTGCAGATTACCGGGCCGATCGTGCGCCTGTTCAAGCAGCTGCCGCACTGCACCCTGCACAACCACTATGGACCTTCCGAAACCCACGTCGTGACGGCGCTGACGCTGCCGCCGGATCCCGACAGCTGGCCGGCGTACCCGTCGATCGGCCGGCCTATCGACAACGCCCAGATCTACATTCTCGATCGTCTGTTGCATCCCGTACCCAGCGGTGTGATAGGTGAGCTGTACATCGGTGGCGTAAGTCTGGCGCGCGAGTATCTTGGTCGTCCCGACCTGACCGCCGAGCGCTTCATCCGCGATCCGTTCAGCACGGCGGCCGCGGCCCGCCTTTATCGCACCGGAGATCTGGTGCGCCATCGTCCGGATGGCACGATCGATTTTCTGGGACGCATCGATCATCAGGTAAAGATCCGCGGCTTCCGTGTCGAGCTGGGTGAGATCGAAGCCACGCTGAGTCAACATCCCGCCGTGCTGGAAGCAGTGGTGCTGGCGCGCGAAGACACGCCGGGAGACAAGCAGCTGGTGGCCTACGTCGTGCTGCAGCCGGGCTGGCAATCGGTCACGGACGCGCTGCGCGAGTTTCTGGCCACCCGCCTTCCCGATTTCATGATTCCGGCGGCATTCGTCGTGCGGCAAGAGCTACCGCTGAACGCCAACGGCAAGGTCGATCGCAAGGCGCTGCCGCCCCCGGATCGCCAGCGTCCCGAGCTCGCCCGGCGGTTTGTTCCACCCCGCACGGATCACGAAAAACAGCTGGCCGCGATCTTTGGCCAGGTGCTGAACCTCGATACCGTGGGAGTCGATGACGACTTTTTTGCGCTGGGCGGCGACTCGCTGCGCGCGGTCAAGGTGCTGGCGCGCATCCGCCAGAGCCTGGGAGCCGAAGTTCCGTTTCAGGCGCTATTTTCCCATCCGACCGTTGCAGCGCTGGCGCGCGCCATTGCGCCCTACGTAGCGCCCGGGAATCGTGCGCAGCCCATCCCCGTCATGCCGCGCACGCAGCGGCTGCCGGTATCGTTTGCCCAAGAGCGGATGTGGTTCTTATCACGCCTTGCCCCCGATAGTCCGGCGTACAACTGCTGCTACTTCTACCGCTTGCGCGGACCGCTACATCACGCGGCTTTGGCGGCGAGCTTACGGGCCCTGGTGGCGCGGCACGAAGCCCTGCGCACCACGTTTCGGGAAGTAGACGGCCAGCTCTTTCAGCACATCGACGCGCAGCGTGAGCTGGTGATCGAGACTCTCGATCTGCATCACCTGCCCCAATCAGAACGCGAAGCAGTGGTGCTGCAGTCCTTGACCCGGGAAGCGCGGCGCCCGCTGGAGCTGCTGCAGGGCCCCTTGTTGCGCGTTGGCCTGTACACGCTAGATAACGAAGACCACGTGCTGTGGCTGGTCTTGCACCACATCATCACCGACGGCCGCAGCATGGAAGTGCTGCTTTCCGAGCTGGCCGCGATCTACGACGCGTTCCGTAACGAACGACCTTTTCCGCTGCCGCCGCTGTCCCTGCAGTACGCGGACTACGCTGCTTGGGAACGGCAACACCTGAACGAAGAGAGTCTTACGGAACACATCGCCTACTGGAAAAACAAGCTCACTGGGGCCCCACCGCTGATCGAGCTGCCGGCTGACCATCCGCGTCCCGCGACGCAGAGTCTGCGTGGTGCCGAAGTCGCTTTTCAGCTCGATCGCGAGCTGACCGGCGCCTTGAAAAAACTCGGCGCCGAGCACCAGATGACCCTGACCATGGTCGTACTGGCCGGGTTTGCCGCGCTGCTCCACCGCTACACCGGACAAGACGAGCTGGTTTTAGGAATCCCCAGCCTGGGCCGCGACCGCGTCGAGACCGAGTCCCTGGTGGGATTTTTCGTGAACGCTCTGCCGGTGCGGCTCGGCTTTCACGGCGCGCCCTCTTTTCGCGCGCTGCTGCAAGAGGTACGTACGGCGAGTCTGGAAGCACTCGAGCACGATCTTCTGCCCTTCGAACGCCTGGTGCAAGAGCTACACGTCGCGCGCGACGCCAGTTATCACCCGGTGATTCAGATTGCGCTGGCGCCGCAGCTGCAAGAGGAACGGGTGCTGCGACTCGGGGGTCTGCGTAGTGAGCGCCTGACCACCACCAGCAGCCAGGCGATGTTTGATCTCACGCTGTTCCTATGGGAAGAAGCCGGGCAGTGCGCGGGCGCCATCGAGTACAGTACGGATCTGTTCCAGCACCACCGCATCGCGCGGCTGGTGACGCAGCTACAGACCCTGCTGGCAAGCGGAGCGGCCCAGCCAGAGAGCCCCGTTGCCACACTCCCCATTCTTTTGGCCGCGGAACGTCAGCAGCTGATCACGAGTTGGAATCCCCGCCCGCGGCGGAGTTCGATGGACGCTGTCTGCCTGCTTTGATTTCTGCGCAGGCGGCGGCGACACCAGACGCCCTGGCCATATGTGAGTCCGGACCGGAAGGCCGCACGCTGACCTATGCCGAGCTGGAACACCGCGCCAATCGCCTTTCGCACCACCTGCGATCTCTAGGGGTGATTCCCGAGTCCCGGGTGGCGCTGTGTATGGATCGTAGTCTGGAATCGATCATCGGTTTCCTGGCCATCCTGAAGGCTGGCGGCGCGTACGTACCCCTGGATCCAGAATACCCGCGTGAACGTCTGGCGTTCCTTTTTCAAGATGCCGCGCCGTGCGTACTGTTGACCAAACAGCATCGGAAGACACTTTTTCCCATCGGTACGGTGCCGTGTGTCTGTTTGGATTCGGAATCGGCAGAGATCGCGGCCTGCAGCAACCAGCCGCCCGACGTGGTGATTTCCCCGCGTAGCCTGGCCTACGTGATCTACACCTCGGGCTCGACGGGAAAACCCAAAGGGGTGCTTATCGAACATCACAGTCTGGCGCGACTGGCGCAGGCCCAGCGCCAGGCTTTTGGCATCGATCAGACCTCGCGCCTCCTGCAGTTTTCTTCGCTCAGCTTCGATGCCTCGATCTCGGAGCTGGCGACGGCGCTGACCGCCGGCGCGACCCTGTGCCTGTTACCTGGTGGACCGCCGCCGCTCGGGCTTGAGCTCGGACGGCTCTTGTTGGCGCAGCGGATCACGGTGGTGACTTTGCCGCCTTCGGTGCTGCGCGATCTGCCTTTTGATCTGGGGGCGGGACTACGGACTCTGGTGGTGGCGGGCGAGGCGTGTGCCGCCGAGCTGGTGACGCGCTGGGCCGTCGGGCGGCGCTTCATCAACGCCTATGGTCCTACGGAGTGCACGGTGTGCGCGACGCTGGCCGTGTGCCCGCCGGACGGCGCGATACCGCCCATCGGCCGACCGCTGTCGCATGCACGGGTGTACGTTCTGGATGCGCAAAAAAATCCCGTCCCAATCGGCATTCCCGGTGAGCTGTATATCGGCGGCGAAGGCGTGGCGCGGGGTTATTGGAATCGTCCCGAGCTCACTGCCGAGCGCTTCCTTCCCGACCCCTTCGTTGGGGGCGCGGCGCGCTGCTATCGCACCGGCGACCGCGTGCGCTGGCGGGCGGATGGGAATCTCGAGTTCCTGGGTCGTTATGATCATCAGATCAAACTTCACGGCTTCCGCATCGAGCTGGGTGAAGTGGAGTCCGTACTCACCGCGTACCCCGGCGTGCACGATGCCATCGTCGTCGCCCGCGAGGACCACGCGGACGAAAAGCGACTGGTCGCCTACGTCGTGGGGGACGAGCCTCGCGCCACCACTTGAGCTATGGCCGTCCATTGCCGAGTATTTTGTCTACGATGATCTGATCTACTACGCGCTAAGCAGCGATGAGCTGCGCAACCGTGTGTACCGGCGCGCCATCGCCCGCGCCGTTCCCGGCCAGATCGTGCTGGAGATCGGCACCGGCGCCGAAGCTGTACTCGCCCGGATGTGTGTCGAAGAAGGCGCGCGCCACGTCTACGCCATCGAGATTCTGGAAGAGTCCTATCGCAAGGCCAAGCAGCGTATCGCCGAAGCCGGAATGTCTGACCGCATCACCCTCATCAAAGGGGATGCCACCGCCATCACCCTGCCCGAGCCCGCCGCGGTCTGCGTCTCCGAGATCGTCGGCGCCATCGGCGGCTCGGAAGCGGCCGCCTATATCATCAACGCGGCGTGGCGTCTTTTGACACCCGGCGCAAAGATGATTCCCGGACGCAGTGTGACCCGCATCGCCGCGCTGACGCTGCCGGACGATTTTCTGCGGGCGCCGGCGTTTACTCCTTTGGCGGCGCACTACGTAGAAGATCTTTGACCAGGTCGGGCATCCGTTCGACCTGCGGCTGTGCCTGCGCAAGGTACCTGATGGGAGCGTTATCTCCGACGAAGGAGTCTTCGAAGATCTGGACTTTCGGCAGAACGTTCCCTTGGAAGCGCGCCACGTCACCACCTTGACGGTGGCCCGCAGCGCGCGGCTGAGCGGCTTTCTGGTGTGGCTGAATCTATACCCCGATGAACAGGAGTGCATCGACATCCTGGCGCAAGAGCACAGCTGGATTCCGGTGTTCCTCCCCGTGTTCGACACTGGAGTGGAGGTAGCGGAGGGGACCCGCATCACCATGCGCATCGCGCGGGTGTTATGTGAAAACGGACGCAATCCCGACTACGTGATAGACGGAGAGCTCGACTTCCCCGACGGGCGGCGCCTGCCGTGGCAGTACACCGCCCATCACATCGGCGGCAGCTATCGCCAGAGTCCTTTTTATACGCGCTTGTTTGCTGGCGAGTCCGTAACGTCTCCTCCGAAGTCCAAGAATCCGCCCGCCGCCCATGCGTTGGAAGACCGACTACGCAGTTTTCTGGCGCAGCGGCTACCGCACTACATGATCCCCGCGGCGTTCGTCCGGCTGGACGCCCTGCCGCTATCGCCCAACGGCAAGGTAGATCGCCGCGCATTGCCGGCGCCCAGCGCCGCTGACAGAAAACGGACAGCGGTGTCCGCTTTGCCGCAGGGCCCGGCCGAGCTGCAGATTGCCGCGATCTGGCAAGAACTCTTACACGTAGAACGGGTGGGACGGCATGACAACTTCTTCACCTTGGGCGGTCACTCGCTGCTGGTGGCCAAGGTGATCCTGCGGATTCAAGATGCGCTGGGGGTTGAGATTCCCATCCGCGCTTTGTACGAGACCCCCACCGTGGCCGGTCTGGGTGAGCTGGTACGTCGCTACGGGCACGCCGCGCCGCTGGGGGAAAACCTTTGCTTCGACCCGCAGCTCGAGCTGGCGCAGGAAGCGGTGCTGCCCGCTGACATCACGGCCCGGGGTCTCGAACCCGTGACGCCGGTACCGTCGTGCGCCACGTCTTTTTGACCGGAGCCACGGGCTACGTCGGCGTGTTCCTGCTGGCCGAGCTGCTATCCGATCCCGCTGCCGCGGTGACGGTGCACTGCCTCTTGCGCGGCAGCAGCGTCGCGGCAGCCGCGGCACGTCTGCAGCAGAAGCTGGCGCAATACGGCCTGGGCTCACCCGCCTGGGCGTCGCGTATTCGTTATGTCCTGGGGGATCTCGCGGCGCCCTACCTGGGCCTTGACCCGGCGGCGTTCGACGAGCTGGCGGCGACCATCGATGTCATCTATCACAGCGGCGCCCAGGTCGATCACGTGCGTGGTTACGCCGTCATGAAGCCCAGTAACGTCCTGGGAACGCAAGAGATCCTGCGCCTGGCGTGTCGGCGGCGGCTCAAGACGGTGCATCACCTGTCGACGCTGGGGGTGCTTTATCCGCCCAGCTACGGCGGCGCTGCCGTGGCGTACGAGACAGACGTCGCCGGACCGCTGCCGCTTTTGCCCAACGGCTACATGCAAAGCAAGTGTGTGGCCGAGCACCTCGTCACCACGGCGCTGGCGCGCGGCATCCCGGCAGTGATCTACCGGCTGGGGGCGATCACGGGTCACAGCCAGACGGGCGTCTGCAACCTCGATGATTATTTTTATGGCGCCTTACGAACGGCGGTGCGGCTGCAGACTTCGGATCCCTTGAACACCGACCTGACGGTGACGCCGGTGGACTTCGCGACGCGCGCCATCCTCACGATTTCCCGGCGTGCCGATGCCCTCGGGCGCACCTTCCACGTGACGCATCCCGAGCCGCTGTGGTGGCTCGATCTGATGCAGTGGCTGCGCAACCAGGGGTATGCCATCACGACGCGGCCCTACGAAGAGTGCATGACGCGGCTGTATGCGGCAGCGCGCAGCGGGATCGAGGTGCCCATGCACGCCTTCCTGCCACTGCTCGTACAAAAGCGCGCAGATAGCAACCGATATGTGATGGAGGACTACTACGTCCAGGTGCGCTACGACTGTCAGAACCTGCTGGCTGCACTGGGGGACGAAGTGCGCCTTCTGCCGTCGCCGACGCACCTTTTGGCGGTCTACCTCGAGTACCTGCGCCAGCATCACCTCCTCGCCGCGCCCTACCCCCAAGCGGGGCCCGCGCCGGTAGCCGACCTGTGGTCCACAATCTAGGCCGAAAAAATCGGGGTTGGCGGTCCGGTATCCATGGCAGTAGGTTGACCGGAACGTCCCCAGGCAGGCCCACAATTCCCTTACCTAGGCGGTAAAAAACATGTGATAATGACGTACCTGCAAAATCTGCACGGCGACTCAAAGGGCGTCACGATGTCTCCTGTAGCCGGCTACGTCATCATCAGCAAGATCCTCGAAGGTTCGTCCGCCGTCATCTATCGTGCCACCCAGGCGATCACCGGCAGCCCGGTGGTGATCAAGGTCCCGCGCGATGAGTACCCGACGCCACGCGATCTCGCTACGCTGCGGCACGAGTACCTGCTGCTCAGCAGCCTCAATGTAGCCGGGGTGGTAAAGACCTACGGGCTGGAAAAGTGCGGTCACGGCCTCGCCCTGCTGCTGGAAGACCTGCGCGGTCAGTCGCTCATGAGCCTGCAGCGCGCGCAGAAGATCGACATCAAGACGCTGCTGCGCATCATCATCAAAGTCACTGAAATCATGCAGGAGATCCACGCCAAGGGGATCATCCATCGCGACATCAAGCCGCACAACATCATGGTCGATGTCGGCCGCGACACCCTGCAGGTGCACCTCATCGACTTCGGCGCGGCGACGCGGCTGTCGCAGGAAGCGCAGAAGTCCGATGCCAGCGCGCTGGTCGAGTCCTCGCTGGCGTACATCTCGCCCGAGCAGACCGGGCGCATGAATCGTGTCATCGATCATCGCACCGACCTGTATTCGCTGGGCGTTACCCTGTACGAGCTCCTGACCGGCGCGCTGCCGTTTACCACCGTCGATCCGGTGGAGCTCGTGCACAGTCACATTGCCCGTCAGCCGGTGCCGCCGCACGAGCTGATTCCCGCGATTCCCGCCGCGCTGTCCGCGGTGGTCATGAAGCTTCTGGCCAAGACGGCGGAAGATCGCTACCAGAGCGCACACGGCATCCGCATCGATCTCGTGCGCTGCCTCGGTGAGCTGGAAAAAACCGGCACCATCGCGCCGTTCGTGCCCGGTCAGCACGATCACAGCGTCGAGCTGCGCCTGTCGCAAAAGGTCTACGGGCGCAGCGCCGAGCTGGAGACGCTGCTGGCCGCGCTGGACCGCGTGCGCAAGGGCGCGGCCGAGCTGGTGGTGCTGCGCGGCGCGTCGGGAGTCGGCAAGTCGACCCTGATCGACGAGCTGTCGCGGGTGCTGGTGCAGCAGGGGGGCCTTACGACCCTCGGCCGCTGCGAGCTGATGACCTCGGGGCAGCCCTATTCGTCGCTGGCGCAGGCGTTTCGGGATCTGTGTCAGCAGCTGCTCATCGGCAGTCCGCAGGCGCTGGCTCGCTGGAAGGAAGAGCTGCGCGCCGCCGTGGGCAACAACGGACGCCTCCTCACCGAGCTGATTCCCGAGCTGGAGCTCTTGATCGGTCCGCAGCCGATGCCGCTGCAGCTGGGCCTGGCCGAGTCGCAGAACCGCTTCAACCTGGTGTTTCAGACCTTCCTCAAGACCTTTGCCACGGCGGCGCATCCGCTGGTGTTGTGCCTGGATGATCTGCAGTGGGTGGATCCCGCGACCTTGAGCCTACTTCAGCTGGTCGCTACCGATCCGGGTCGTGGCCACCTGCTGGTCGTCGGCAGCTACCGCGACGGGGAAGCCGCAGCGAGCCAGCCGCTGGTGCAGACTCTCGGCGCGCTGCGCCAGGCCGGTGTGGCCCTGCACGAGCTGACGCTGGGCGCGTTGACGGTGGCGGACATCGAAAGCTTTCTCGCCGACTCCCTGCGCAGCACCAGAGAGCGCGTCGTCCCGCTGGCCAAAGCGCTTTACGACAAGACGCATGGGAATCCGTTTTTCGTCAAGCAGACCCTCTTGGCGCTGCGTCGTGATGAGCTCTTGTACTTCGATTTCGCCAGCGAGAGCTGGCTGTGGAAGCTGCCGGAGATTCTCAACTATCGCGTGGCCGACAACGTCGTGGACTTCACGGTGGGCAAGATCCAGCTGTTGCCCGCGCCGGCGCAGGAGGTCCTGAAGCTCGCGGCGTGTATCGGCAGTCAGTTCGAGCTTGAGACCCTGGCCGCGCTGTGTCAAAAGACCGTGCCCGAGACGGCGGGGATCTTGTGGGACGCGCTGCGCGAGGGACTGTGCGCGCCGCTCGATGCCGACTATCGACTGGTGGATCCCGAGAGCCAGATCGCGCTGGGCGGACTGGGATTCAAGGTCGCGTACCGTTTCCTTCACGATCGGGTGCAGCAGGCGGCGTATTCCTTGCTTCCGGAGTCTGAACTTCCCGCACTGCACCTGCAGGTCGCGCGCCTCTTGCGTCTGCGTAGCCAGGGCCAGGTTGCCGATACCGAGCTGTTTGCGCTGGCCAACCACTACCAGCGCGGCGCGGCGCTGATCGACGATACCCAAGAACGTCACGACGTGGCCGAGCTGTGTCTGCGCGCGGGGCAGCGGGCCAAGCTCACCACTGCCTACCAGGCCGCCGCGGACTACTTCCACACCGGCGTCGCGATCCTGGGACCCGAGCCGTTCAGCCAGAGCTACGCGCTGGCGGCGCAGCTGCACATCGAGCAGGCCGAGTGCCGCTACCTGAGCGGTCAGCTGACGCAGGCCGAGAGTCTGTTCGAGCTGGTGATCCCGCAGCTGCGCAGTGATCTCGAGCACGCGCGCGTGGCCACGCTGCGTACCGAGCTGTATGCCACCAAGGGTCTCATGGAAAAGGCGCTGGCCACGGGTCTGGATGGGCTGGCGCGGCTCGGCTTCACTTTTCCCGGGACGCAGGGCGAGCACTTTGCCGCGCTGCCGCAGGCCACCGCCGAGTTCAAGACCCTGCTCGGCGGCCGCAGTATTGCCGAGCTGCTGGCGCTGCCGAGCCCGACCCGCGAGGATCCGATGCAGGCGTGGATTCAGCGCCTGCTACTCGGCACGTGCACCGCTTCGTTTTTCGTGCGACCGACGCTCATTGCTCTTCTGGCGCTCAAGCAAGCGGCGCTGTCGGTCCAGCATGGCCACACGGACGTCGCGGCGTACGGTTATATGTCCTATGCCGTGATTGCGGCGAACGTCCTGGGCGCCACGGCGGAAGCGTACGAGTTCGGCAAGCTGGGCATCGAGCTCAATCAGAAGTTCGGCAACCTGCCTCTGACCTGCAAGCTGAATAGTATGTTTGCGGGCTTCATCAGCCACTATCACCGCCCGCTGCGTGAGGGTCTGGCATATCTGCGCGGGGGCCTGAACACCGGCCTTGAGACCGGCGATTTCACCTGGGTCGGGTTCGGGTGCTTCCATCTGGACACCCAGCTGCTCGGCAGCGGCGAAGAGCTGGCCGCGGTGCAGCAGGAGCTGGAAAAGCTGCTCGGTATCGCGCAGCGCGCGCGGGAGGTGTTTGCGCAGTCGGCGCTGGCGGTGGCGCAGCAGACGGTCGCGAACCTCACCGGGCAGACCACCAGTCGGAATACCCTGAGCAGCGCCACCTTCGACGAGGACAAGTTCACCGCGCTGTTTACGCAGGCCGAGTTTACGACCTTGGAGTGCTGGTACTACAGCGCCAAGCTGCAGCTGGCGTACCTGTACGGCGACTACGAACGCGCCTATCAGCTGGCACTCCTGGCGCATGCGCGCGCCGGCGGGGCGATGGGCCTGCACTTCGTGACGGATCTGTATTTCTACACCTGCTTGGCGCTCACCGCGCTGTCCCACCTGCCGGCGGAAACGCCGTCTGCACCTGCGGCGGCGGGAGCCGAGGAAAGTCCCGGCGCGCTGCTGGCACGACTGCAGGCCCAGCTGGCGGTGTGGGCCGCAGCTTGTCCCGAGAACTATCAGCACAAGCACGTCCTCGTCGCCGCTGAGGTGGCCCGCTTACGCGGCGAGCCCATCGAAGCCGTAGAGCTTTACGATCAGTCCATTACGCTGGCGCAGCAGTCCGAGTTCATCCACCACGCGGCACTGGCCAGTGAGCTGTGCGCGCGTGCACTACTCGCCCGCGGCCGTACGCGCTTTGCTTCCGTCTACGTGCGCGATGCCTACTACGGCTACGAGCGCTGGGGCGCCACCGCCAAGCTGACGCAGCTCCTCGAGCAGTTTCCGGCGATGGCGCAAGAGATGCGGGAAAAGTCCAGCCGGGATAGCAATCCCACGACCACTACCTCATCGCGGCTGGCCGCGGGGGGCATGCTCGATCTCATGGCGGTGCTGCATGCCGCCCAGAGTATGGCCAGTGAGATCGTTCTCGATCGGCTGCTCGAACAGGTGCTGCGGCTGGTGGTGGCCAACGCCGGGGCGCAGCGCGGCTTCCTAATACTTGAGCGCGAAGGCGCGCTGATCGTCGAAGCGGCGATCACGGTGAGCCCGGATCACGTGCAGGTCGGTATGGCGCTGCCGCTGGCGGCGTGTCCGAACCTGGCGCGCTCGGTGGTGCAGCTGGTGGCGCATACGCGCGAAGCGGTGGTGCTGGGCAATGCCAGCACCGATAGTCGTTACGGCAACGATCCCTACATCATCGCGGCGCAGCCGAAGTCCGTCTTGTGTCTGGCCCTGCGTTACCGCGGCCGCTTGACGGGAATCCTCTATCTCGAAAACAACCTCACCGAGCACGCGTTTACCGAAGAACGCATCGAGGTCCTGCGCCTTCTGTCCGGGCAGGCCGCCATCGCCGTAGAGAATGCCCTTTTGTACTCGCGACTGCGCGAGATCGGCGACAAGCTGCAGTTCAGCAATGGTGAGCTGCGGCAAGCCAACACCGAGCTGCTGCAGCGCTCCGAAGAGCTGCGGCAGGCCAACGAGCGTACCCAGGACTCCCTGACCGAGCGGGTGCGCGTCGAGCAAGAGCGCAATCGCCTGCAGCAGGAAGTCATCCGCATCCAAAGTGATCGCCTGGCCGAGATCGCGGCGCCGCTGATTCCCATCACCGATGAGATCATGGTCATGCCGCTCATCGGCACCATGGATACCGAGCGCGCCAAGCAGGTCACCGAGACGGTGCTGGAAGGCAGCCAGCGCCACCGCATCCGCGTCGTCATCATCGACATCACCGGCATGAAACACGTGGATACCAACGTCGCCAGCCTGCTGATAAACTCTGCCACGGCGCTGCGCCTTTTGGGCACGCAGGCGGTGCTGACCGGCATCCGTGCCGAGGTGGCGCAGACGCTGGTGTCGCTGGGCATCGATCTGGGTGGGCTGGTGACGCGTGGCACACTACAAAGCGGCATCGCTTACGCTGCCACCCAGCTCGGCTCTTCGCTGTTTGCCAAGCGGCCCCCGAACCGCTAATACACGATTCCTACTTTTCCTGGCGCGATAGCGACCGCTTTGTTGCCAGTGGGGTTCATCCCACTGCACCCGTAGCGGCACCCGCGCTGCGCGCTGCCGCCGCGGGCAAACCTCCCGCGCGCCTGGCCGACGCAGCGCGGACGGTTTCAGGCCACGGCTCACTCGGAGGTTCCCT
>JASGJT010000001.1:0-682381 GCA_047601105.1 Pseudoxanthomonas sp. | reverse complement strand
ATATTCGTCGCGGAAATTTCCGGGAAGCCCGGTGCCAGCCAATGCAGTTCGGATTTGTTGGTGCCGGCCAGTTCGTGCACTTGTGCAGCGTCAATGCCGGGCATCGCGACGATCCACGCCTTGTCGGCACCTGCACCTTGCAATACCGGTCGCGCCAGCCACAACGCCAGCACCGCCAGCAGCAACAGACGCAATGCCAGCAGCAACCACTCATCGAAGCGCAAGCGCCGGCGTGGCTTGGGTTTCTCGCGCAGCCAGCGCAAGGCGGCGAACACCACGCGCTTGTCCTCGCTGCGGCGCGCCAGGTGCAACAGCAGCGGCAGCAACAGGGCCGCGAACGAGGCCAGCGCGGCGGGTAGCAGCAGAGAGAAACTCATGCGTACTCCGCCGCATCGGTATCGCCGAACAATTGCCGCAGCGGCAGATCCGGTGGCTGGTCCAGCCAATGCACGACATGAGCGATGCCGGCGTGTTCCAGCCGTGCGCGCAGCGCGCGTTGCGCGTCGCCGAAACGGCGCAGGAATTCCTCGCGCAAGGCCGCGCCGTCACCGCGCAATTCCTCGCCGGTCTCCGGATCGACGAAGCGAAGGCCATCGCGGAACGGGAAGTCGCGCTCCCCGGCGGTCAACACCTGCACGAACAACACTTCGCGGCGCGCGGCGGACAGGCGTTCGGCCATCGCGATGGCGGCTTCCTCGAAGCCATCGCCAATCAGCACCACCAGATCACCGGCGGCAATGCGTTCCCATACCGGTTTGAGTTTTTCCCCATCGGGGAAATGCTTGCCGGTGGATAGCGCATGCAGGGTCAGCCACAGGCGGTCGCGTTGGCGTGGGCCGTCGGCCGGTGGCAGCAATTGCAAACCATCTTCGTGCAGGGCTATCAAGCCGAAGCGGTCGCCTTGTTTCAGCGCCAGTTCGCCAAGGCAGGCGGCAATCGACTTGGCCGCCTGCAATCGCGTCCAATGTGGTTGTGCTGCATCGGCCTGTGCCATCGAGGCGCTGGCATCGATCAAGATCCACAGCGCCAGCGGGCTTTCGCGTTCGGCTTCGCGGACGAAGAAGCGGTCGCTGCGTGCGTACAGCTTCCAATCGATCTGGCGCAGTTCATCGCCCGGTTCGTAAGCGCGGTATTGGGCGAATTCCAGGCCCGCGCCGCGGCTGCGACTGTGATGCAGGCCAAAGCCATGCCGGCCTAGCGCACGCCGCGCGACGATGCGCAGGTTCTTCAACCGGCTGCGGACATCGGGCGGGATGAGATCGGTGGGCATATGGTGAAGCCGCGTGGCTTAGGTGAACGGCACGGCGCGCAACAACGCGGCGACCACATCATCTGCATTCTTCTGTTCGGCTTCGGCGGCGAAGGACAACAGCAGGCGGTGGCGCATCACCGGCGTGGCCAGTGCGGCCACGTCATCACGGGTCGCGGCCAGGCGGCCATGCAGCAATGCACGCGCCTTCGATGCCAGCACCAGCGACTGGCCGGCGCGCGGGCCGGCACCCCACTTCACATATTTATTGACATGGCTGCGGACTTCCTCCGACGTGTTTTCGCCGGGGCGACTGGCGCGTACCAGTCGGGTGATCCATGCCAGCAGGTCATCGCCGACGTGCACGTCGCGCACCAGTTGTTGCAATGCCAGCACTTCTTCGCCTTCCATCACCCGTGGCACGGTGGAGCTGCCGCTGCCGGTGGTTTGCAACAGGATGGCTTTTTCTTCCGTCTCGCTGGGGTAATCGACGTGGATATGCAGCAGGAAGCGATCCAGTTGCGCTTCCGGCAGCGGATAGGTGCCGGCCTGTTCCAGCGGGTTTTGCGTGGCCAGCACGAAGAAAGGCCTGGGCAATGCGTGGGTAACGCCGGCATAGCTGACCGTGCGTTCCTGCATTGCTTCGAGCAAGGCCGCTTGCGTCTTCGGCGGCGTGCGGTTCAGTTCGTCGGCCAGCAGCAGGTTGGTGAACACCGGGCCGGGCTGGAAGCGGAACGCGCGCTTGCCGGTGCCGTGGTCTTCCTCCAGCAATTCGGTGCCGAGGATGTCGCTGGGCATCAAGTCCGGGGTGAATTGCACGCGGCGGAACTGCAAATGCAGCGCCTCGCCCAGCGAGCGCACCAGCAGGGTCTTGCCCAGTCCCGGCACGCCTTCCAGCAGGCAATGGCCGCCGGCCAGCAGGCCGATCAGCAATTGCTCGACGATGCTTTCCTGGCCGACGATGGCCTGTGCCAGTGCGCTGCGCAGCGCGTCAAGCGCGGCAAGCCGGGATTGGATTTCGTTTTCGGTGATGGCGTTCATGTCGGTAGGGTCGAGTGTGGAGGGAGCCGGTTTCCCGGTCATGAGGTCAAGGCATAGACGACGATGTTCACGGCGAATTTCGTGTTGTCCTCGGCGAGGAAACGCTTGTTGCGCCAGTCGTAGTCCCATTCGCAGCCGTAGTCCTTGTTGCTGTAAAGCACGCCGAGGCGGCCATTGATGTCGATGCCCTTCAGGTAATCGTGGACCAGGTCATCGCCCCAGCCATTGAGCTCGAAACTGGTGGCCGGCGGGCCGTCGAACTTGAAGAAGCTGGAATAGATCGGATGCTTCGGCGACAGTTTCTTCAACGCGCTGGCACCGAAGATCGACGTCATTTGCGATTCGAACGATTTGGCGAACAGGCCGTCGATGTCGTGGTTGCAGTCATCGACCAGCACGAAGCCGCCGTTGCGCACGTAGCGCTCGAAATTGCGGCGTTCGGCCGGGTTGAACTGGACCAGCTTGTGCCCGGCCAGGTAGCACAACGGCGCGGACAGCATCTTCGGGTCGGCCAGCGCGACCACGCGCTCGTCCGGGTCCACGCGCAAGCTGGTGTAGTCGATCAGCGAGGTCAGCACGTTCGACGGCATCCGCGCATCGACATCCCAGTCGCCGGAGTCGTACTTGAGCCGGGTGAACCAGAAATCGTAATCGGCCGCCCATGCAGTTCGCGACAGGCCGCCGAACAGCGCGCCGGCAGCGCCGCCGGCAAGCAGGCGGAGGAAGTCGGCGCGGTTCATCGGTACGGGCGCATGGGCAGGAGGTTTGCGAGGATGCGATGCGGCGTCTCCCTCCACGAAGACGCCGCGCCGCGATCACACCGCGTCGGACAACGAGGTGAAAGTGAAATCGCGCAAGCGCATCGGCGGCAGCACCATGGTGCCGACTTCGTCCGAGGCGATGCGCACCGGCTTGCCCAGTTCGTCGATGTTGTTGAGCATGATCACCGGCGATTCGTTGAAGCGGAAATTCTTGATCGGGTGCTTGATCTGCCCATTTTCGATATAGAAAGTGCCATCGCGGGTCAGGCCGGTCAGCAGCACGGTTTGCGGATCGACCATGCGGATGTACCAGGTGCGGGTGACCAGGATGCCGCGCTCGGTGCCGGCGACCAGCTCCGAGGTGCTCTTGCTGCCGCCGGTCATCAGGATGTTGCCGAAGTCGGTGGCTTCCTTGCCCTGCTTCTGCGCCCAGTAGCGCGAATATTCGAGGTTGGCGACACGGCCGCCCTTGATGATGTCCTGCTGCTTGCGCGGCGTGTAATCACCGCCCCATGGCAACACCGGCGCCGCCGGATCCCACGGATTGGTGCTGATGTTGACCTGCGGGTCGAACACCAGTTCGCCCAGCTTGTTGCCGCCGCCCTTCTTGCTGAGGAAACTGCGGCCTTCGTCGGCGCTGCGCGCATCGAAGAAGCGCATCATGAAGCCGATCAGGCCGGCGGCGGCGGCCGGCTCCAGGATCACCGTGTATTTGCCCGGTTCCAGCGCCTTCGCATCGGCCGAGGCGCTGCCCTTGCGAATTGCGACCTGGATGTCCTTGGCAACGTTGAAGTCGCTGGCGTCCTTCAGGTCGCTCACCACCCAACCCGAGCCACGGCCGTCTTCGGTGCGCACGGTGCAGGTGTAATTGAGGCGGGCGGACTTCTGGTAGCCGAAGTTGCCCTTGCTGTTGGCGAAGGCGACGAAGCTTTGCCCGTCCTCGAGGAAGCCGGCGGCGATCAGCTTCTCCGCCTTGCACGGGCCGATCGAATCGGCGGCGACCTGGGCGCGGTATTCCGGCGTGATCGCGGCAGTGGATTCGCTGAAGGTCGGGCTGGCGGTATAGGCCTGCTTGTCGATGGCCGGCACGAATTCGGGGTTTTCCGGTGCCAGCTGCGCCAGGTCTTCGGCACGGCGCACCACGCGTTCCAGCGAGGCGTCGTCGAACTGGTTGATCGTGGCCGAACCTACGCGCTTGCCGAACGCCACCTGCACGCCCAGCTCGACATTGTCGACGATGCCGCTGGTGGAGACGTTGTTCAGCGCGAAACGGATATTGCCTTCGATGCTGCCGGCGAGGCTCGCGGTGATCTCGTCGGCCTTGGACAGTGCGACGACCTTGTCGAGGATGGCCTTGGCCTGTGCTTCGGTGAGGATGCTCATGTGTCGGTCTCCTGGCTCAGCCGAGCGAACGGGCGGTGTTGATGACGTTGATGCCGTTGAAACGCGCGGTGGATGAACCGTGCGAAACCGCCGACGACTGCCCAGGCTGGCCCTTGCCGTCAAAGAACGAACCGCCCAGGCGGTAGTCGCTTTCATCGCAGACCGCGGTGCAGGCGTTCCAGAATTCCGGCGTGCGAATTTGATACACCACGTCCTCGATCTGGCGGGTGATCTGGCCGTTCTTGATTTCGTAGAACAACTGCCCGCCGAACTGCGCGTTGTAGCGCTGCTGGTCGATCGAGAACGAACCGTCACCGACGATGTAGATGCCGTCTTCGACGTCCTTGATCATCTCGGCCACGGACAGTTTCTGCTTGCCCGGTGCCAGCGACACGTTGGCCATGCGCTGGAACTGCACGCTGGCCCAGGAATCGGCATAGCAGCAGCCATCGGATTCGGTCTTGCCGAGGATGTGGGCCTGGTCGCGGATGGTCTGGTAATCGACCAAGCTGCCTTCCTTGATCAGGTCCCACTTCTTGGTCTTCACGCCTTCGTCGTCGTAGCCGACGAAACCGAGGCTGCCGAACTGGGTCTTGTCGGCAAACACGTTCACCAGGTTGCTGCCGTAGCGGAACCTGTCCTGGCGCTTGTCCATGGTGGCGAAGCTGGTGCCGGCGTAGTTGGCTTCGTAGCCGAGCACGCGGTCCAGCTCCAGCGGGTGGCCGATGCTCTCGTGGATGGTCAGCCAGGTGTGCGAGGGATCCAGCACCAGGTCGTACTTGCCCGGCTTGACCGACGGTGCGGTCAGTTTGGCCCGGGCGTGCTTGGCCGCGGCGACGATGTCCTCGCGCAGGTCGTAGGACAAGCCGTAGCCGACCACGCCGTTGGGTGCGATGAATTTCTGCTTCGGGTCGGCATCGAGGTATTCGTAGCCCAGGCCCATCGGCGCGGACAGTTCGCTGCGGCTGCGGAATTTGCCGCTGGCCTTGTCGATGGCGGTGACGTTGAACGGCAGCCAGATGCGGTGCACGTCCTGGTCGATGTAGCTGCCATCGGTGCTGGCGAAGTATTTCTGCTCGTTGACCAGGAACATCGTCGAGTTGACGAAGCTGGCACCAGCGGCGATGGCATCGGCATTGGCGCTGAGCAGCAGCTCGGCCTTTTCCTTGATTGGTACCTGCATCGCGTTCTTCTTGATCGGTGTCTTCCACGACACCTCGCCGAACCCCGGCGCAGCAGCCTGCTGTACCGGCGCGGTCTGCGCCTTTGCATTGGCCTTGGCGATGGCGGCGGCCTGGCGGGCGGCATTGGCGACGCCGTCGCTGGTCAGCTGGTTGGTGGCGGCAAAGCCCCACGCGCCGCCGGCAATCACGCGCACGCCGACACCGGTGGATTCGGTGTTGACCACGTTCTGCACCTTGTCTTCACGGGTCATCACGAATTGGCGCAGGTAGCGGCCGATGCGCACGTCGCAATAGCTGGCACCGGCCTGCTTTGCCGCCGCCAGCGCGGTGTCGGCGAGTTTCTTCTTCAGGCCGATATCGAGGGTGTCGAGCAGTTGTTCGGCGGCGATGGCCTTGCCGAGGAAACCCGGCAGCAACGCGCCGCCGAGGCCAAGGCCGCCAAGGGCCAGGAAATCACGTCTGTGCACGGCAAATCTCCACGGTTGCGGCGACCTTGCGGGCGCGTCGGGAAGGAAGACGAAGGAAAACGCGACGGCGCGTCGTCGATGTGATTCTTCGCTGCCATGCACAAGGCTGTCAAATGACTTTAGGCACAGGGCGGGTGATGCGCCTGGCGTGCATCATCGCCTGCGTTCGCGCTTCTCTGGAGCGGGGCTTTGCCCCGCTGTTTTTTTGGGTCTTCTGTCGTCACCCAAACGACACTTCCTTCCACGAAGACGCCGCGCCGCGGTCACACCGCGTCGGACAACGAAGTGAAGGTGAAATCGCGCAGGCGCATCGGCGGCAGCACCATCGGTACCGAGGTCTCGTCCGAGGCCACCCGCACCGGCTTGCCCAGTTCATCGATGTTGTTGAGCATGATCACCGGCGATTCGTTGAAGCGGAAATTCTTCAACGGGTACTTGATCTCGCCGTTTTCGATGTAGAAGGTGCCGTCGCGGGTCAGGCCGGTCAGCAACACGGTCTGCGGATCGACCAGGCGGATGTACCAGGTGCGGGTGATCAGGATGCCCTTGTCGGTGCCGGCGATCAGTTCGGCGGTGGACTTGGTGCCGCCGGTCATCAGCAGGTTGCCGAAATCGCCGATTTCCGGCTTGCCCTGCTTGCGCGCCCAGTATCGCGAATACTCCATGTTGGCGACCTTGCCGTTCTCGATGATCGCCTGCTTGCGGCGCGGCAATCCGTCGCCATCCCACGGCAGCACCGGCGCGACGGGATCCCACGGATCGGTGTACAGGTTGACCTGCGGGCCATAGACCGCCTCGCCGAGTTTGTTGCCACCACCTTTCTTGCTGAGGAAGCTGCGGCCTTCGTCGGCGCTGCGCGCGTCAAAGAAGAACATCATGAAGCCGATCAGCCCGGCTGCCGCGGCCGGTTCCAGGATCACCGTGTACTTGCCTGGTTCCAGCGCCTTGGCATCGGCCGAGGTGCTGGCCTTGCGCATGGCGGTGCGCACGTCACGACCGGCGTTGAAGTCGCTGGCGTCCTTGAGGTCGCGCACCACCCAGCCGGAGCCGCGCCCGTCTTCGGTGCGCACGGTGCAGGTGTAGTTGAGCTTGGTGGAACGCTGGTAGCCGAAGTTGCCCTTGCTGTTGGCGAAGGCGACGAAGCTTTGCCCGTCTTCGAGGTAACCGGCGGCGATCAGCTTCTCCGCCTTGCATGGGCCGATCGAATCGGCGGCGACCTGGGCGCGGTATTCCGGCGTGATCGCAGCGGTGGATTCGCTGAAGGTCGGGCTGGGCGTGTAGTCCTGTTTTTCCACGGCCGGCACGAATTCCGGGTTTTCCGGGGCCAGTCGGGCCAGGTCTTCGGCGCGCGCGACGACGGCGGCCAGTGAAGCGTCGTCGAACTGGTTGATCGTCGCCGTGCCCACGCGCTTGCCGAACGCGACCTGCACGCCGAGCGATATGTCATCGACCATGCCGCTGGTGGAAACGTTGTTCAGCGCGAAACGGATGTTGCCGCTGAGGCCGCCATCGAGTTCGGCGGTGATTTCGTCGGCCTTGGACAGTGCGACGACCTTGTCGAGGATGGCCTTGGCCTGCGCTTCGGTGAGGATGCTCATGTGTCGGTCTCCTGGCTCAGCCGAGCGAACGGGCGGTGTTGATGACGTTGATGCCGTTGAAGCGGGCAGTCGAGGAACCGTGCGAGACCGCCGATACCTGCTCCGGCTGGCCCTTGCCGTCGAAGAAACTGCCGCCGTGGCGGTAGTCGCGCTCGTCGCAGACGGCAGCGCAGGCGTTCCAGAACTCCGGCGTGCGGATCTGATAGGCCACGTCTTCGATCTGCTTGGTGATCTTTCCGTTCTTGATCTCGAAGAACAACTGCCCACCGAACTGTGCGTTGTAGCGTTGCTGGTCGATCGAGAAGCTGCCGTTGCCGACGATGTAAATGCCGTCCTTCACGTCGGCGATCATCTGGTCCGGGGTCAGTGGCTGCTTGCCCGGCTGCAACGAGATGTTGGCCATGCGCTGGAATTGCACGCTGCTCCATGAGTCGGCGTAGCAGCAGCCGTCGGATTCGGTCTTGCCGAGGATGTGGGCCTGGTCGCGGATGGCTTGGTAATCGACCAGGATGCCGTCCTTGATGATGTCCCACTGCTTGGTCTTGACGCCCTCGTCGTCGTAGCCGACGTTGCCCAGCGACAGCGGCTGAGTCTTGTCGGCGACGATGTTGACCTTGTCGCTGCCGTAGCGGAACCCGCTCTCCCGCTTGTCCAGCGTGGCGAAGCTGGTGCCGGCGAAATTGGCTTCATAGCCGAGCACGCGATCCAGTTCGGTCGGGTGGCCGACGCTTTCGTGGATGGTCAGCCACAGGTTGCCCGGGTCGAGCACCAGATCGTATTTGCCCGGCTTAACCGACGGCGCGGTGAGTTTTGCCTTGGCGTGCCGCGCGGCATTGCGCGCATCCTCGATCAGGTCGTAGGAACTGAAATAGCCGGTGACGCCGCCGGGCATGGCGATGCGCCCTTGCGGAGTCGGGTCGAGGTACTCGTAACCCATGCCCATCGGCGAGGACAGACCGTCGCGTTCGCGGAACTTGCCGCTGGCCTTGTCGATGGCCGTGGCGGACATCGGTACCCAGATGCGGTGGATGTCCTGGTCGATGTAGCTGCCGTCGGTGCTGGCGAAGTATTTCTGCTCGTTGACCAGGAACATCATCGAATTGATGAAGTCCGCGCCGGCCTTCAGCGCCTCGGCGTTGGCGGACAGCAGCAGGTCGGCCTTTTCCTTGATCGGCACCGCCATTGCATTCTTGATGATCGGTGTCTTCCATGCAACTTCGCCGACGCCAGGTGTCGGCACCAGTTGCACCGGCGCGGTCTGCGACTTCGCGTTGGCTTTGGCGATGGCCGTGGCCTGTTGCGCGGCGCGAACCACGCCGGCGGTGGTCAGTTCGTTGGTCGCGGCAAAGCCCCACGCACCGCCCGCGATCACGCGGATGCCGGTGCCGGTGGATTCGGTATTGACCACGTTCTGCACCTTGTCCTCGCGGGTGATCACGAACTGGCGCAGGTAGCGGCCGATGCGCACGTCGCAATAACTGGCCCCGGCCTGCTTTGCCGCTGCCAGCGCAGCGTCGGCCAACTTCTTCTTCAGGCCGAGATCGAACGGGGAGAGCAGTTGCTCGGCGGCGATCGCCTTGCCGAGGAAACCCGGCAGCAGTGCGCCGCCAAGACCGATGCCACCAAGGGCCAGGAAATCACGTCTGTGCACGGCAAATCTCCACGGTTGCGGCGACCTTGCGGACGCGGCGGGAAAGGGGTGCTGCGTGAAACGCGGTTGCGTGTTGTCGATGCGATTCTTCGCCGTCGTGTGCAGGGCTGTCAAATGACTTTAGACACAGGGAGCGCGACGATTTCAGCGCGCATCACCGCCGGTGTTTGCATTTCTTGCCCTTCATCCCGGCTTGGTCTGTCAGTTGGCCGTCCAAGGCCGCCGGGATGGCGGATCGAGGGGTTGCGGCTCCCCTCCGGCCCGCGATTGCCTGCAGGGTCGTGGAGGGTTGCCCCATGTCATGCGGCGCGAACCACGCGCAGCCGGTCATCCCACTTCGCCAGCATTTCCGCCTCACGCGCTTTGGCTTGTTGCAGATTCGCGGCCTTGACGTGGCCGTAGCCGCGGATATGTTCGGGCACGCTGGCGATGTCGGCGGCCAGCGACAGGTTGGCGGCGTCCAGTTGCGGCAGCAGGCGGGACAGGGTGGTTTCGTAGTCGGTGATCAGTTGCCGTTCGTGGCGGCGTTCTTCGGTGTAACCGAAGGGGTCGAAGGTGCTGCCGCGCAGGAATTTCAGTTTCGCCAGCAGCTTGTACGCGCTGAACACCCACGGGCCGTATTCGCTTTTGAGCAGGCGGCCATGCGCGTCTTTTTTCGCCAGCAGCGGCGGGGCCAGGTGGAAGCGCAGTTTGTAATCGCCTTCGAACTTTTGCGCGACCTGCTGGCGGAAATCGCTGTGCGCGTACAGCCGCGCCACTTCGTATTCGTCCTTGTAGGCCATCAGCTTGAACAGGTTGCGGGCGACGGCTTCGGTCAAGGCGGTGGAGCCGGGCATGCAGGCGTGTTCGGCCGCGCGCGCCTTGGCGACCTGCGTGGCATAACGCTGGGCGTAGGCAGTGTTCTGGTAGGCGGTCAGGAAGCTGACGCGACGGGCGATCAGTTCGTCCAGCGAGCGCGACAAATGCGCGTCATCCAGCGGCGCGAAGGCATCGCCGCCGCCGCTGTCGGGCAGGCCGCGCAATGCCGGCTCTGCGGTGGTGACGCGTGGTGCGGCGGTGGAACCCCATTCGATGCCTTCCCACGGCTTGGCTGGCAGCGGCAACAGGTGTTGCGGGGTGCGTTCGCTTTCGGTTGGTGCGTTCTGCACCAGGCCGGCGGCTTCGGTCACCGCCTGCGGATCGACTGCCATCAGGCGGCCCCAGGCGAAGGCGGTCTTGTTCATTTCCACCGCTGCACCGTTGAGTTCGATCGCGCGCATCAGTGCGTCGAACGACAGCGGCACCCAGCCGCGTTGCCAGGCGTGGCCAAGCATGAACAGGTTCGACGCGATGGCATCGCCCATCAGCGCGGTCGCCAGTTGGGTGGCATCCAGCAACACCGGATCGCGACCGCCCAGGGCCAGTTTCACACCGGAGATAATATCGGTGGCGGGGAACTGCATGTCCGGATGGGTGGTGAAGGTGCCGGGCATCGCTTCGTAGGAATTCAGTACCACGTTGCTGCGTTCGCCGCGCACCTTCGACAACGCCCAGTAGTCGTTGACCACCACCATGTCGCAACCGATCACAAGATCGGCTTCGCCGGCGGCGATGCGCACGGCGTGGATGTCTTCCGGCGCACGCGCGATGCGGACGTGGGTGGTGACCGCTCCACCTTTCTGCGCCAGCCCGGTCTGGTCGAGCACGCTCGCGCCCTTGCCTTCCAGGTGACCGGCCATGCCCAGCAGTGCGCCGATGGTGACCACGCCGGTGCCGCCGACGCCGGTGATCAGGATGTTCCAGGGTTGTGACAGGTCGCTGCCGAATTGCGGCATCGGCAGGCCGTCCAGCAGCGCGTCGGCCTTCGCGGTCGCACCTTGTGATTGCAGGCCCTTGCGCAGCGTGCCGCCTTCGACAGTGACGAAGCTGGGGCAGAAGCCTTCGACGCAACTGAAATCCTTGTTGCAATTGCTCTGGTCGATCTGGCGTTTGCGGCCGTATTCGGTTTCCTTCGGCAACACCGACACGCAGAAGGACTTCACCCCGCAATCGCCGCAGCCTTCGCAGACCAGCGAGTTGATCATCACCCGTTTGGCCGGGTCGGGCATCTTGCCGCGCTTGCGGCGGCGGCGCTTTTCGGTGGCGCAGACCTGGTCGTAGATCAGGATGGAAACGCCCTTCACTTCGCGCAGTTGCTTCTGTACGTCTTCCAGTTGCCGGCGGTCGAAGAATTCGACGCCGCTGGGGAAGATGTTCGGATCGCTCCACTTGCCGATGTCATCGCTGACCACGACGATCTTGTCGATGCCTTCGCTGCGCATCTGCTGGGCGATTTCCGGCACCGACAGCGTGCCATCGACCGGCTGCCCGCCGGTCATCGCCACCGCATCGTTGTAGAGGATCTTGTAGGTGATGTTGACGCCGGCGGCGACCGACTGCCGGATCGCCAGCGAACCGCTGTGGAAATAGGTGCCGTCGCCGAGGTTCTGGAATACATGCGGCGTTGTCGTGAACGACGCCTGCCCGGCCCAGGTCACGCCTTCGCCGCCCATGTGCGTGTAGGTATCGGTGCGGCGGTCCATCCACGTGACCATGTAATGGCAGCCGATGCCGGCCAGCGCGCGTGAACCTTCCGGCACGTTGGTCGAGGTGTTGTGCGGGCAGCCGGAGCAGTAATGCGGAATGCGCGGGAAGTTGGCGCGCGGCAGGGCCATTTCCGCTTCCTTGCGCTCCATCCAGCGCAGGCGCTGCTCGATGCTTTCCGTATTGAAGAAACGTTGTATGCGCTTGCCGATCACGCCGGCAATCGTGGCGGGCGTCAGTTCGCCAGTGCTCGGCAGGATCCACTCGCCGGTTTCGTCGTACTTGCCGATGATGCTGGGGCGCTTGCCCCAGGCATCCGGCCAGTTGTAGAAGTGGGCCTTGATCTGTTTCTCGATGAAGGATTTTTTTTCTTCGACGACGATGATGTCTTCCAGCCCGCGACCGAACTCGCCCAGGCCGTGGTATTCCAGCGGCCAGGTCATGCCCAGCTTGTAGACGCGGATGCCGATGTCGGCGCAGGTTTCGTGGTCCAGGCCGAGGTATTCCAGTGCCTGCAGCACGTCCAGGTAACTCTTGCCGGTGGTGATGATGCCCAGCCGCGCGCGAGGCGAATCCAGCGCGATGCGGTCGATCCTGTTGGCCCGTGCAAACGCACGCACCGCCTGCATCGCGTAACGGTGCAGGCGCATTTCCTGCTCCATCGGCGGATACGGCCAGCGGATGTTGAGGCCGCCTTCGGGCAGCTCGAAATCTTCCGGCAGCACGATTTGCCGCGCGAACGGATTGACATCAACCGAAGCGGAGGATTCCACCGTTTCGGCAATCGTCTTGAAGCCGACCCAGCGCCCGGTGTAGCGGCTCATCGCCCAGCCGACCAGCCCCAGGTCGAGAATGTCCTGCACGCCGGCCGGGTTCAGCACCGGCATCATCGCGCTGACGAATTCCTCCTCGCTGCCATGCGGCAGGGTGGAACTGCGGCAGGCGTGGTCGTCGGCGGCCAGCGCCAGCACGCCGCCGTGTTTGGACGTGCCTGCCGCGTTGGCATGCTTGAACACGTCGCCGCTGCGATCCACGCCCGGCCCCTTGCCGTACCACATGCCGAACACGCCATCGACGGTCGCGCCGGGGAACAGGTTGGTCTGCTGCGTGCCCCAGACCATCGTCGCGCCGAGGTCCTCGTTGATGCCGGGCTGGAAGCGCACATTGGCCGCTTGCAGATGCTTGCGCGCGCGCCACAGTTCCAGGTCGAAACCGCCCAGCGGCGAGCCGCGATAACCGCTGACGAAGCCGCCGGTGTTCAATCCCGCCGCCTGGTCGCGCAGGCGCTGCATCAGCGGCAGGCGCACCAGTGCCTGCACGCCGCTCAAATAGACGCGGCCATCGGTGCGGGTGTACTTGTGTTCGAGCGTGTAGTCGCGGTCCAGCACCGCCAGTTGCGGATTGTTGGCGGAAGCGGGCGAAGTCAGTTCGGCGGTACTGGTCATGGCTGGCCTGTTGCGCGGCTGGCAGGTGCAATGGTCGCGATTGTAACCGTCCGCCGAACGCATCCGGGTAGAATTGCGCCCCCGTCCCCCACGGTTCCGCGACGATGGCCTTCGACGCCTTCGCATTGATCCTTGCCATGCTTGGCCTGGGCATGTTGTTCGCGCGCCTGCGCGTGTTTCCACCGACTTCGGCCGAAGTGCTGAACCTGGTGGTGCTGTACGTCTGCCTGCCGGCGGCGGTACTGATCTACGTGCCGCGCCTGCGTTTCGACGCTTCGCTGCTGGGCGTGGTCGCCACGCCGTGGTTGCTGGCAGTGGTCACGGTGGCGTTGGTGGCGCTGTGCACGCGGCTGTTCGGCTTCCGCCGCGAAGAGCACGCGGTTTTGCTGATGTGCGTGGCGCTGGGCAACACCAGCTTCATCGGCTACCCGATGGTGCGTGCGCTGCTGGGCGAACATGCACTGCCCTATGCGGTGGTGCACGACCAGTTGGGCACCTTCGTGCTGCTTTCGACCTATGGCCTGTACGTGGTGGCGAAGTACAGCGGCGACACGCCGCCGACCGCGCGGCAGGTGTTGCTGCGCGTGCTCAAGTTCCCGCCGTTGTGGGCGCTGCTGTTTGGCCTGACCCTGATGCCGGAACAGCCACCGGCGTGGATCGCGGCGATGCTGCAACGTTTGTCCGATGCACTGCTGCCGCTGGTGATGCTGGCGGTGGGCCTGTCGCTGCAGTTGCGCCTGCCGCTGGCCGAAGTCAAGCCGCTGGCCGCCGGCCTGCTGCTGAAACTGGCGGTGCTGCCGGCACTGGCGCTGCCACTGTCGCTGGCCTTCGGCATGCGCGGCGAGATGCTGCAAGCCAACGTGCTGGAAACGGCGATGCCGACCATGATCACCGCCGCCGCGCTGGCGATGTCGCACAACCTTGCCCCGCGCCTGGCAGCGGCGATGGTCGGTTACGGCATCCTGCTGTCACTGGCCACGCTGCCGGCGTGGATGTGGGTGCTGCACGCGTTGACGGGCTGAAGCACGGCACACCCTGATCAATACCATCCGCTCTATCGGAATCAACCATATGTCAAAGATCCACCTCGCAATCGTCGGCGTTGGCAAGATCGTGCGCGACCAGCACCTGCCGGCCGTTGTGGGTAACGGCGACTACGCATTGATTGCTGCCGCCAGCCGCAACGGCACCGTCGAAGGCATCGACAATTTCAAGACCATCGACGAGATGCTGGCCGCCGTGCCGGCCATCGACGCCGTTTCGCTGTGCATGCCGCCGCAATATCGCTACGAAGCCGCCGCCAAGGCGCTGGCCGCTGGCAAGCATGTCTTCCTGGAGAAACCTCCCGGCGCGACGCTGTCGGAAGTGGCTGATCTGGAAGCGCAGGCCGCCGCCGGAAACGTATCGCTGTTCGCCAGCTGGCATTCGCGCTACGCCCCGGCGGTCGAGGCCGCGCGGGAATTCCTCGCCGGCACGCGCATCCATGCGATGCGGGTGACTTGGAAGGAAGACGTGCGCCGCTGGCATCCGAACCAGGAATGGATCTGGCAGGCCGGCGGCTTGGGTGTGTTCGACCCGGGCATCAACGCGCTGTCCATCGTCACTCGCATCCTGCCGCGCCCTGTGTTCCTGACCGCCGCCACGCTGGAATTCCCGGAAAACCGCGACGCGCCGATCGCCGCGTCGATGCACTTCACCGATGCGCAAGGCCTGGACGTGAGCGCCGAGTTCGATTGGCGACAGACCGGCACGCAGAGCTGGGACATCATCGCTGACACGGATACCGGGGAAATGCGGTTGTCCGAAGGCGGCGCGAAGCTGTTCGTTGGCGGCAAGTTGATCCACGCACAGCCGGAGCAGGAATACCCGATGCTTTACCAGCGCTTCGCGCAGGTTATCAAGGCCGGCGAATCCGATGTGGATCTGGCCCCGCTACGTCACGTTGCCGACGCCTTCATGCTGGGCCGGCGCAAGGTGGTGGAAGCGTTCCACGATTGAGTCGGGAACTGTTTCGCTGAAGGGTAGCCCCTGTCGTCAGCCCGCCTGCACGGCGCGGCTGATTGATGCGCGCGCCTGCGTCGGCGTCATGCTATGGCATTGGCGGAAGGCGCGGGTGAATGAGCTGGGGCTGTCAAAGCCGGTCGCTTCGGCGATGTCGCAGAAGGCCAGGTCGGTTTGCGCCACCAGTTTCAGCGCGTGCCGCAGGCGCATGCGTTGGGCGAATTCGATCGGGGTTTCGCCGAAGACACCGCGATGGATGCGCGACAGATGCCCGCACGAACAATTGATCCGGCTGGACAGCGCAGGCAGGTTGGCGCGGACGCTCTGGTCAGATGCAATCACGTGGCGAACGCGCAGCAGGCGCAGCATCGTCCAGCGCTTGCGGTTGTGCGTGCGGCCGGGACAACGCGGCAGCAGGTTGCGCAGGGAAAGCTGGGTTCGGTGCAGGTCGGAGACGATGTCGCGGATGCGCCACGACAAGCCGGATTCGTCCGCCGGTGCGGTGCGGATTTCGTCGAACAAATGCGCCACGCGTTCGGATAGCGTCGGCGGGCAGGTGTCCTCGACTGGAAACAGCTCGCGCACCAGCGCCGAGCCTGGACAGGCGCGCAGCCACGCAGCTTCCGCGCCATGCAGGCAAAACCAGGCGTCATCCGCCGTCGCGACCAGGGCCAGCCGCCTGTCCCAGGTCAGGCACCTGCCAGGTTCGAGTTGCCATTCGATGCCATCGGCCATCAGCAATGGCCGCCCCGTCATCGCCACCAGCACCGTCCATCCACCTTCGGGAATCACCACGATGGCCGCCGATCCGACGCTGCGGATCAGTTGCAGCGCCGCCTCCGGCGAAGCGCGCAAGCGGACATGCTCGCCGTGCCCGCATTCCTGCGCCGAGGCGATGATGCGCGCCGGAGCCGTAGCGCATTCTTCCGGCAACCCCGGTTGCGGATAGTCTGGCGCATCGCAGCGATAGAGATCAGCATGGATTCTCTCGTGCATCGGCATGGCGAAATCGCAGGTTGCGGTACTTGCCATGTTCGCCATCGTGGCGCAGGTGACAACCGCGCCGGGACGAAGCGCAGGCAAACGATGGCGAACGGCACCTTTGCAGCGGATGGAAAAAAACCGGCCCCTTTCGGAGCCGGTTGAAGTGGCTGCCTTGTTGCCTGCGGCTTGCCGGCCGCAGGCGTAGTGCGGGGGGATGCGGTCAGAAATCGTATTCGACCGTGAAGCGGGCCTGGCGCGCGGGGTTGAGCGCGGTCGGCTGCCAGCAGGTCGGCGATGCGGTTCCCACCGAGGTTTCGCAGGTTTCGGTGATCGACAGCACGCTGCGGTCGTTGAGCACGTTGAACACGTCGGCGGACAGGCGCAGCCCCTTGGCCCAACGCGGTTCGTAGGTCAGGTTCAGGCTGAGCGTGCTGCTCCATTCCAGGCGGCCTAGGGTGCCGCGGGGGTGCAGTTCCCCATCACACCAGAAAGAAGCCGGGCCATAGTAGATGGACACGCCATCCAGATCGCCGTCGTAGAAGCCGATGCAATTGCGCGGGCGTCCGCTCTGCACGACGAAGTTGCCGCCTGCACGCCACTCTTCGTTGATCTGGTACGCGCCGAACAGCTTGAATACATGACGGCGGTCGTTCGGCAGATGGCCATAGGCGCCTTCCATCAGACCCGGGTAATCCCAGTCCTGCGAAATGCCGGCATCGGCCTGGTTGATGTCGGACTTCACGTAGCCCTCGGCATTGCCGATGCTGCGCGACAGCGTGTAGGAGCCCTGCAACGACCACTTGCCATCCCAGACGCGCTCGAAGAAGAACTCCAATGCCTGATACTTGCGCTTGGGTTGCGGCATGCCCATCGCCTCGGCGGGAATGGTCACGGCGGTCAGGTCGCCATCGCCGAAGTCCACATTCGCGGTCAGGGAGTTGCCGGGGTTGTAGAGAAAGCAATGGCCCACGGTGTCGGCGATCGCACCGGCATCGGCAGCGGAATAGCCATTGGCCACCGCCCAGTTGTAGGCGCCTTCGTCGTTGCAGACGTCATCCATGACTGATTTCAGGTCGCGATGGACGAAACGCACGCCGCCGGTCCACTTGTCGGCCAGCAACGCCTGGAAGCCGAGGATCAGTTCGTCCTGGTACATCGGCTTCAGGTTGGGATCGACCACGGTGCGCGGATCGGGCGTCTGCCCATCGGAAACCAGCAGGGTGTCTCCCAGCTTGGCGCCGCGGCCGGGAGCCTCGGTGGCGGCGGTCGCCCAGGTGCCGTCCCAGACGTAGAAATCGGTGTAATCCAGCTCGGCGCCGGACAGGCGGATATTGGTGTTGCCCATCACCGGGATGTAATACCGCCCCAGGTTGCCGAACACCTTGAAGCTGGCGTCGCCATTCATGTCCCATGCGAAGCCCAGGCGCGGTGCCCAGGTGTTGTCGATCTTGACGAAGGTATCGCCAGCGGCATTCAGGTTCTCGAACGACTCGTTGCGGATGCCCAGATAGGCCAGGAAGTTGTCCGTGACCTGCCAGGAGTCCTCGAGATAGTAGGCCGAGTTCTTCAGCGTGAACTCGCCGCCGTTCTCGAAATGGCGCATCTGCACGTAGAACATGTCCGCACCCGAGGTGTTGACGTAGTTGTTGCTCAACCTGCCGCCATTGGCGAGACGACGCACCTGCATCGTAGTGCCGCCGCTGAATACCGAACCGCCGAGGAAATCGTATTCCTCATTGTCGATGCCGAAACGGAGCGTGTGCTTGCCCAGCGTCCATTCGCCATCGAAGCGGTATGCCGTGCGTTTCTCGTTGGCGTTGGGGTCGTCGATGACCCCGTTGGTCCAGCAGCCGCGCGACACGGTGGGCGCGGTGCGCAGATCCTGCACGATCGGGCAATCCGACGACGGCACCACGCTGGTGTGGTTGTACTTGCCCACGCCATACAGCGCGGACAAGGCCAGGTTGTCGCCGAAATAACCCGTCCATTTGCCGATGTAGTTGTCACCGCCCCATTCGAACTTGTCCGGCCCCAGGAAGGCCTCGCCCTTGCCGCGGGCGTAGGGAACCAAGGATTTCCAGTTCTGCACTTCCTGCTTGAGCCGGTCGCGGAAGGCGGTCACTTCCAGCAGGTGGTTGTCGGTGATTTGCCAGTCCAGCTTGAAGTAGTACTGCGGCGCATCGGTGGTGGTTTCGTTCTGGCTGGTGTTGCCGAAAGTCTTCTGCGTGGTATCCGCAGCCTGGGCCAGGGCGTAGAAGAACAGCTTGTCCTTGACGATGGGGCCGCTGGCATACAAGTTGTAGGTCAGCGATTGGTTGTAGCTGTCGTTCTCGACCGAGATCCATTTGTCCGTGGTCGGATCCTTGATCCAGCGCAGCGCGCTGCCCCGGGCCACGTCGTCCGGCGAATAAATCGCGTTACCGCCGAAATGCCACGCGTTGCTGCCGCGCTTGCCGATGACGTTGACCACGCCGCCCAGCGAGCGGCCGAACTCGGCGCCATAGCCGCCACTCTTGATCTGGGTTTCGGAAATGGCCTCGAACGGCAGTTCGCTGAAAGCCAGGCCATTGATCAGGTTGGTGACGTTGAAGCCATTGACGTAATAGACATTCTCGGCCACCGACGAACCGCCAAACGCGGCCAGCCGCAGGCCGGGCTTGGTTTCGCCGGTATTGCCCGGCAGGTTGGGCGAACCCAGCGTGGTGCCCGGCACCAGCAGGGCCAGGCTGGAGACATCGCGGTTGACTGGCAGCCTGTCGATGGCCGATTCGGTAAGCACCACGGTGGATTCGACCGATTGGATGTCGATGGGATTGCCGCTGACGCCGGTGACGACGACCGTGTCGAAATTGGTGGCCGCGGCTGCGGAGAAATCGACGCTTGATGTCGTACCCACGCTGACCGCCACATTGCGCGGCACGCCATTGTTCTGGCTGATCTGGTAGTTGCCATTCGGAAGCTGGGCAACGCGGTAAGTACCGTCGTTGCCGACGGTGATGGTACGGCTGAAGCCTGTCGCCGGGTTGCTGATGGTGATGGAATCGCCGGCACTGGCGCGGCCGGCAATGGCGCCTGCCGTATTGGTCTGCGCTTGCGCGCCGCCGGCCACGCACAGGCCCAGCGCCAGGCTCAGGGCACTGCGACGCAGGCATCGGGAAAAATGGTTCGGGGTTTTCTGGGTGGTCATCGTTGCTCTCGTTGATTGGATCGGAAGTGGAACGACAACGGTTGCCGACGCATCGAAACCTCATTCGCGATGCGCGTGCAGCCGCCGGTCGTCGTGCACCGGAAGCTAACGTTTCGTTTACATCAAGGCTGTGCGCAATCGACGAATTCGCTGGTCACGAATCGACATGTGCCGGCGCGTTGCAACGAAGGCGCGGCGATGGAGCGTTGCCGCCGTCGATGGTCGGTGCATGCACAGTGGAGTCATCGGTTTTGCACAGTGCGGCAGTGGCGGCATCGGCAAAGTGGATGCGTCCCGGCCGCTCTCTCTCGGCCGAATCTCCGGGCTGACGTTTTCGCCTTGTCGAGCGAGGACTGCCCGGCGCGTGCCGGGCATTTTTTTGTTCGTCATGGCCGGACATGCGCCCGTTGCAAAGCGCCTGTCGCGCAGCTTGTGGTTGCCTCAAGCCGGTCGATGGTTCAACAACGCCTGCACCTGCGCGCGATAGCTGCGACCGCTGACGATGCGGCGGCCGGTGTAAAGATCGATGCGATAGCGGGCCGAGCCCAACGGCATCACCTCGCGGATGGCATCCCTGCGTACCAGCGTCGAGCGGTGCACGCGAACGAACAGGGCCGGATCCAGTTCCGTCTCGAACGAACCCAATGTCCTGCGCAAGGTGTAAAGACCCTGCTCGGTGTCGATGTCCAGGTAGTTGCCCTGCGCCTGGATCACGTTGATGCGGTCTTCCGGCACCAGTTGCACGCGCTGGCCGACCTGCAACGGGATGCGGCGCGCGCTATTGGCGGACATGTTGTCGGCAGGCAGGTGTTTCAGCGCCAGTCTTTCCTTCAACTGTGCGATGCACTGCGCCAGCCGTTCGGCGGAAACCGGCTTGAGCAGGTAGTCAACCGCGCGCGCATCGAAGGCGCGTGCGCCGTGTTGCTCGAACGCGGTCACGAATACCACCAGCGGCGGCGGGCCTTTCCAGTTCGCCAGCGCGTCGAAGCCGCTGGCACCGGGCATCTGGATGTCGAGGAAGATAGCGTCCAGCGCATGCCGGCTGCCGACTTCGGCCAGTTCGTCGGCATTGATGCAGTCGGCGACGATCGCGATTTCCGGGCCGGCGACCTTTTCCAGCAGGCGGCGTAGGCGGCTGCGCGCCAGCGGTTCGTCATCGACGATGGCCACGGCGATGCTCACGCGCGCGTTCGTCCGGGTTCTTCGGCGTGCGACTGAGGGATGTGCAGTTCCACCACGTAGCGGCCGGTTTCTCCTTCGTGGAGAACCAGCCGGGCCTGTTCGCCGTACAGCAGTTCCAGTCGCCCGGACACGCTGCGCAGGCCGACGCCGTTGCCGGCCGTTGCCGGCGCGCTCGCACCGATGCTGTTTTCCACGCACAGTCGCAGCCTGCCGTCAGCCATGTGCGCGCGGATCGTCATCGAGCCGGCTGCCTTGCTCGGCGCGATGGCATGGACGATGGCGTTCTCGACCAACGGTTGCAGGATCAGTGCCGGCACCTGCGCTTCCAGCGCATCGCGGTTCACGTCCCACGTCACCGACAGGCGTTCGGCCAGGCGGATCTTCTCGATCAGCAGATAATGTTCGACCAGCGCGATTTCCTCGCGCAACGGGCGCACCTGGCGCTCGTCGCTGGCCAGCCCGTCGCGCAGCAACGCCGACAGCGATACCAGCATCGCGTCGGCCAGGTCCCTGTCAACATGCACCATCTCAGCGACCGAGTTCAGTGCATTGAACAGGAAGTGCGGGTTGATCTGCGCACGCAATGCGTCGAGTTTCGCCGCGACCAGCGTGCGCTGCATGTCGGCCAGATCGCGTTCCTTGTCGCGGGTGCGCTGGTAATACACCCAGGCATGGCATCCACCCACCACGGTCCAACTGATCATCATGTTGTTGCGGATGCTGGCCAGGACCACCTCGCCGAAACCCGGCAGCCCGTGCTCGTACCACTGGAAATACGCATTGGTGGCGCAGATGTAGGCGGCCTTGGCGACGATGACCACGGCCACGCCCATGGCATGGATGCCGACCCGGCGCAGCAGGCGTTCGCGTTGTATCGGGTATTTCTCCGCCAGCCAATACAGCAGCAGCGTGAAGGGAACCCACATGACGTGCCCGCCAAAACTGTAACGAAACGCCTCGTCCCATGGCGTGCGGTTGCCGGTGGAATCGCCCATCGCCACCACCTGGGTGGCGAACATCGCCGCATACACGATCCACCACAACAATATCGCGCAGAACAGTTTTGGCGTGATGCGGGCGGAAGGATTCGGCACGTCGGCAGCCTTGGTGGGGATGATGAGTTTAGGGGCTGTCGCGCGGGTTTTGCGCGGATTTCCGCATGTTTTCCCGGTACGTGCCGTTGATCACCCGATGCGTGCTGTTCGTCCCGGCTGTCTGATTGTTCCGTGTCGCCACCGGGAGACTGGCGCAGGTGCACCAGCACCTGCACATCGCAGCTCCTTCCTCGTACTTCCCTGGATTTGGCCATGAACACGGAATTCCCCTTGCCATTGCACTGCTTGCTTTGGGCCTGCATCAACCAGCCCGCGCCGGTGAATGCGAAAGCAATTTCAGCAAGTCCGGCAGCATCTTTTCCGGCACCGACTTTTCCAGCCGGGTGACGGTTGCCGACCTGTCTACCGCCGATGCGCTGGCTCAGGTCCGCGGCATCCTCATCGCGGAGAAAATGGACGTGATCACTGAGGATGCCGAGACGGGAACACTGCTGGCGGAGCAGCGTTCGCACAATGCCACGCGTGCCATTCCGACGCTGGTCAATGTCTCTTCCGGCGGTGCCGGCGCAACGGTCGAAATGACGGTCAAGACCGAGAAGGGCCAGGTGGCCAAGGCCGATGCCATGCGTCCCTACCTGTGCCAGCTGCTGGCGGGGCTGAAGGGCGGCCAGGAAGGAAAACTGGCGGCGGCAAGGGGCGCGAAGGCGCGGAACAGCGACGATACCACTTTCAAGGACGTGTTCATTTTCTCGCGCGAAATCGCCCGTGAAGCCAAGGGCAATGCGCTGGCGGTCACCGCGCGCCACAAGGGGCGCAAGTATGCGTTGACCGGTCGCGTGGATTACGTGCAGGAAGATGGCGAAGACTACAACGTGTCGTTCGACATTCCCGACACGAGCCGCGCGATGCTGCGCGTGCCCGGCGACGATGAACCACGCGTCGGCGTGGCCTGCCTGTTCCGCCCCAACCAACTGGCCAACGTGCTGACCTTCCGCCAGGGCAACAAGGCTACCTTTACCGGCGCCTTCCTCAAATACGATGATTTCAAGCGCGTGCTGTGGCTGCAGGGCTGCACGCAAGTCAAGAAGAAGTAGGCTGTCTGACGAAACCTGCAATTCCAGCCAACGGAGGTCGCATGAAGAAGTCGCTTGCAATGGCGTTTTTTGCCCTGTTGTCCGTGGTTCCGCCTGCATTCGCCGCGCCGGCAACGCCGTCCCCATTGTCCGGGCGCTGGGTGCTGGACGTGGACAGCCTGGCGATGCCGGCGGAGATGCGCCCGAAAAGCGTCAGCCTGCAATTTGGCGAAATGCCCGATGGCAAATGGAACACGCAGGTTGAGATCATCGATCAAGGCGGCAAGCGGATGGATGCGCAATCCACGCTGGCGCTGGACGGCATGCCGGCAAAAGCCTCAGGCACGTACTGGGTCGATGTGGTCGCCGCGACGATGCCCGCCCCAAGCGTGCTGGTGATGCAGTTCGTCTATGAAAAAGTCCCGCGGTCCACGCGAATCTACACGGTGAGTGCGGACGGCAAGGTCCTGACCGAAACGGAAACCTACTTCAAGGACGATGCGACGCCGATGACGCGCGTGGCCAGGTTTGATCGCATAGTCGAATAGTGCGGTCGAGCAGCGCCGGCATTGCGCGTGGGACGCGCCAAGGCCGGTTTGACGTGGCGTTGGCAGCCGGCAACGTGCGCTTCGCCCCATGCCGGTTGCCATCGCATCGCGTGCATTCCAGTTTCCCGATCCGGGGTCCGCGATGCGGGCCGCACGTCCGCAACCTGGAATCGAGAACGTATGCATCCTTCCTTGTCCAACTATCCGTGGGTGAGCCCGGCTGCTTCCCTGCACGTGCTGCGGGTGATGACGGCGGTTTTCTTCCTTGCGCACGCCATCGTGCGCATCTGCAACGGCACGATTCCGCGCTTTGGCGATTTCATGGAGGCGCACGGTTTTGCCCACGGTGTGCTCTGGGTGTGGGCAATCACCCTTTGCGAGCTGGTTTGCGGGGTATTGATGGTGTGCAATCGCATGACCCGCTGGGCCGCCTCCGGATTGGCGGTGATCGCGGCGGGCGGCATCGTCATCATCCACGTCCACCGGGGTTGGTTCGTTGGCGAGCATGGCACCGGCGGCTGCGAATACAGCGTGGCGCTGCTGGTGATGTTGCTGGTGGTGGCGGCCTTCGATGCCGGGCAGGGCGTTCGCCATGGGCCCGGCCCGGGTGCGGGAGATCACGCATGAGACCTCTCCGCATTCACCCCATGGCCGGCCTGAACCCGCGCATCGCGGGCAGTTGGCGGATGCTCAGGTGGATGCTGGCTGGATTCCTCGCCGCGCATGGCTGGGCCCGGTTCCTGACCGGCGGCGTGGTGCCGTTTGGCGCGTGGCTCGATGCCCAGGGCATCCCGTGGGGAGTCGGCATCGCCGTTTCGATCACGGCCTTGGAGATGGTCGGCACGCCGCTTTACGCGCTCGGCATCGGGGTGTTTCCGTTGTCGGTCGTCTATGCGGCGATCTATTTCACGGGGATCATTCTTGTCCACCTGCCTGCGGGATGGTTCGTGGTCGGGCTGGGCAGGAACGGGGCCGAGTACAGCGTGCTGCTGATCACCTGTCTTCTGCTTGTGGGTATCCAGCACCGGCGCGTTGTTCAATCCACGGTTTCATCCTTCTGACTTGACAGGGCCATGCGTCGATACCTGGGCATCTTCCTCGTTGTTCTCGGTGTGCTCGGCGCATCATGGTGTGGGCTGGTGGGTGGCTCCTTCACGGCCGTATATCTTCTTGGCTATATCGGTACAAACGGCAATGAAGCAGGACGTGAACTTGCTTTCATGGCTTCGGCCACGATTGTGGGGATTGTCATCGGTTGCCTGATTGCCGGACTCGGCATCCGATTGAACAGTCAAGCGGGTACCAGGCGCCACATATTCGATGTTAGGCCGCCATGAAGGATCATGGCCTAGTTGCAGATTCTCTAATGCCAGACTCACCCCTATCCCGCGAAGATCCCATGTCTTCTGATCGTTCCGACCCGAGCCACACCCTTCCTGCAGAATCGGAAGGCATCGCTCGCAAGCGCATACGCGTCACCCTCCGGATGCTTGGCTCGCTCCTGCTGGGCGGAGTGGCGATCATGGGTTCGGTACTGGTCTTTCGGCAAGGCATGCTGCCACTGATCGATACGGTGTTCCAGCCTAGCCCCGCATGGCTCAGCGTGTTCAGACGTGTCGGCATTATCTTGGTGGCAACGGCGGGCTACTGGGCCTATGTGCACTGGCATGAAAAGCGCAAAGCGACCGAGCTGCAGCTGCAGCCGGCTCCCCTGATACTTGGCGGTCTAGGCGGCGCCGCCCTAGTCGCGCTGCCGCTTGCCATGCTGTTCGCGTTCGGAGCCTACGAAGTGGTGCTATTCCGGGGCGTCTCGCCAGCGCTGTTGGGTGTGGCTGCCCTCATCGGAATTGCGGCCACCCTGGAAGAACTGGTCTACCGCTGCCTCCTGTTTCGACTGCTGGAGAGGGCTTGGGGAACGGTGGTGGCATTGGCGGTGCAAACGGTGCTATTCACCGTGCCGCACATGGAGAACTTGGCTCACGGTACGCCCGCTGATATCGCGGCCATGCTGATTTCATTGACCATGCTTGGCCTGCTGTGGGGCGGACTGTTCGTCCTGACGCGCAACCTGTGGGTGGTCGCCGCCAATCACGCGGCATGGAACTTCACTATCTTACTCAGTGGCGTACCGCTTTCCGGCATCGAAGACTGGCGTACCGTAGCGCCCCTCGAAAGCCGCTATGCAGGACCCGACTGGCTGACCGGCGGAATGTTCGGTCCGGAAAGTTCGCTGCTGGTGTTCGTGTCGGCCACAGTCATGGTTGTCCTGTTGCTGCGCGCGGCACGAAGGCAAGGAGCCTTCCTCAAACCGGCGGCCTAACATTCAAGCCGACACCGCTTCGTGGTGCGGTTCAATTCAGACATCAGGCCCCACCAATGACATCCTCGTCCGAGTCTTCGTCAGCCTTCCCCTCTCGTTGGGCCACTACTCTCGCCCTGGTGGTCTGCGCCGCCCTCGTGGCCTTCGATGTCAGCGCACAAGCTGCCAGCAGCTCACTTCAGCAGCAGGTCTTCGCAGCCGAACGAGCCTTCGCAAAGAGCATGGCTGACCGCAACCCCGAAGCGTTCGCCAGCTTCATCGCAGTCGAAGCCATCTTCTTCAACGGGCAAACGCCCCTGCGAGGCAGAGCCCAAGTGGTCTCCAGTTGGTCCCCCTTCTTCGAGGGAAAGGTCGCTCCGTTCTCCTGGGAGCCGGATCAAGTCGAGGTTCTGGACTCAGGGTCGCTGGCGCTGAGCACGGGCTTGGTACGGAACCCGGAGGGCAAGGTCATCGCGCGCTTCAACTCCATCTGGCGGCAGGAAGCACCCGGCACCTGGCGCGTCATCTTCGACAAAGGCAGTCCGCCAAGCGCTGCGGAGAGGCAGTAAGGCCTGACAATTCAAGGCGACGCCGCAGCGCGGCTTGCCGGGTGACAATTCAAGCCGATGCGGCAGCAGGCGCGATGCTCAGTAAAGATCCACCGGATCCACGTCCAGCGACCAGCGCGCCTTGCGCGCTTCGTGCAATGCGTAGAGTTGCGGCATGGCGTCGTCGAGAGCGGCATGCAATGCGCGGCGGTTGGCTGAGGACAGCAGCAATTGCATGCGCTGGAAGCCGGCGCGGCGTGGCATCGGGGCGGGCAAGGGCCCGTGCAGCTCGATGCTCCCTGCCGCGCGCTCTCCGGGAGACAGCGGGAAACGCGCCTTCGCCGCTTGCAGGAATGCCTGCACCATTTCCACGTGTTGCGCTTCGGCGCGCAGCAGGGCCAGGTGCGCGAAGGGCGGGAAACCGGCCGCTTGGCGCTGCGCCAGTTCCGCATCGGCGAAGGCGTGGTAGCCGCCGTTGATCAAGGTATTGAGCAGCGGATGGTCCGGCTGGTGGGTTTGCAGCCAGACTTCGCCGGGTTTGTCGGCGCGGCCGGCGCGGCCGGCGACCTGGATCAGTTGCTGCGCGAGTTTTTCGCTGGCGCGGAAGTCGGCGGAAAACAGGCCTTCATCCACGCCCACCACGACCACCAGGGTCAGGTTCGGCAGGTCGTGGCCCTTGGCGAGGATCTGCGTGCCGACGAGGATGCCGGGCGCATTGCCCAGTGTGTCCAGATGTTTTTCCATCGCACCACGCCGCTGGGTGGTGCCGCGATCGATGCGCAGCACGGGGAAATCGTTGGCGTACTTTTCCGCCAGCATTTCCTCCAGTCGCTCGGTACCGATGCCCTGCGGTTGCAGCGCCAGCCCGCCGCAATCGGGGCAAGCGTGCGGTGCGGGTTGGCGGTGGCCGCAGTGGTGGCATTGCAGGCGGCGGCCACCGGCATGCACGGTCATGGCCGTGTCGCAGCGTTTGCAATGTGCGCTCCAGCCGCAGTCGTGGCACAGCAGCACCGGCGCGTATCCACGGCGATTCTTGAACACCAGCACTTGCCCGCCGGCCTGCAGCGCGGCGTCGATGGCCTGCAGGGTTTCCGGCGACAGGCCGGCTTGCAGCGGGCGCTTGCGCACATCGACCACGCGCACGGCGGGTGGCTTGGCCCGGCCTGCGCGCTGGTGCAGGCGCAGGTGCGTGTAGCGTCCGGCTTGCGCGTTGTGCAATGACTCCAGCGACGGCGTGGCGCTGCCCAGCAGCACCGGCACGTCCAGCGCCTTGCCGCGCATCAGGGCGAAATCGCGGGCGTGGTAGCGGATGCCGTCCTGCTGCTTGTAACTGGCGTCGTGTTCTTCATCGATCACGATCAGGCCGGCATCCGGCAGCGGCGTGAACACCGCAGAGCGCGTGCCCACGATCACCCGCGCTTCGCCGCGCAGTGCCGCCGCCCAGGTGCGAGTGCGTTCGCTATCGGACAGGCCCGAGTGCAGCGCGTGCACCGGCACGCCGAGGCGATTGCGGAAGCGCGCCAGCGTCTGCGGGGTCAGGCCGATTTCCGGCACCAGCACCAGCGCCTGTTTGCCGCGCGCCAGGGTGTCGGCGATGGCATGCAGATAGACCTCGGTCTTGCCGCTGCCGGTCACGCCATCGAGCAGGAAGGCGGAAAAGCCTTCGGCGGCGCGGATCGTTTCGATCGCGGCCTGCTGTTCTTCGCCCAGCACCGGCCCGGCCTGCGGCACGGGGGCGATTTGCGAAGCGGGCACGGCGATGCGTTCGGCCAGTTCGCGCTTGGCCAGGGCGCGGGCGGCGGTTTTCCAGTCATCCAGCAAGGTGTCGAGGGCGTCCTCGTCGCGCGCGCCATCGCGCAGCAGTTCGGCCAGCCGACGCGGGCGCGTGCCGGCGCGCAGGCTGGCCAGCGCGGTTGCACCGGCTTCGGTCAGCCGCCATGCCCAGGCGTGGGTGTCCGGCAGCGGCTCGCCGTGGCGCAGCGTTGCCGGCAGCGCGGTGGCCAGGGTTTCGCCCAGCGGCGCGTGGGTGTAGCGGGCCAGCCAGCGTAACGAGTCGAACAGTTCGCCGTGCAGCAACGGACCGTCGTCGAGCAGGGCCAGTGCCGGGCGCAGCGTCGCGCCCGGCGGCGGGTCGGCGGCGATGCCGATGACCACGCCGACCAGTTCGCGCGAACCGAATGGCACCCGCACCCGGCGGCCAATGTCGGCGGCGCTGGCGACATGCCCGTCCGGCGGCAGGTAGTCGAACGCCTGCGGCAAGGGCACGGGCAGGACAATGCGGAGGCGGTGGGGCGGGGTGGGCACGGCAGGATTCTGGCATGTTCGCCCGCTGCACTTGCGCGAGCTTGATACGGTCGCGACGCGGGAATCACCTGCAAGTGCCCGTGCCGATTGGGGATTTTTGTTTATCCACACTGGCTGTGGATAAACCTGTGCATCAGGGCTTGGCTCCACGCATCGCAGGCTGGAATATCAAGCTTCGTCGTGGACTTGGTGAAAAAAACGCCACAAGGACAATTCCTTTTGGAATCAATGATTTGAATGTGAAACAAAGCTGAAACAAAGCAAAACGGCGGAAAAACGCGGCCAGGGATGGCGGTTTTGTGGCTGCTGTGCACAACGCTTGCGTGCGGGCGGGAAAATCGGTTAGGACGGCAGTGTCGCGCAGGTCCTTGTTTCGACAAGTCCGCCACGCCGGCACGGCTATCATCCCGGCGCATGAATCCACTCGCGTCCCTCTTTATCCCGTGACTGACTTTTCCCGTGATTGAATCCGCCCCCGCCCCGGCGCTGGTCGCCTTCCTGCGCGGGGTCGAACGCCGCGGCGCGGTGTTCGCCGAACTGCAATGCGGCGACATGGCCACCGGCGATGCCGCCTTGGCCGCCGCGCTGCGTGCCTTCGGCAAGCTGGCTCCCGCGCAACCGATGGCGCAATGGCCGCAACGTTTCTGGACCTTGCTGGTGGCCGCGCCGCCGCTGCGTCGAGATGCTCCCGGCGCAAAGTGGCCGGTGCCGATGCAGGCACTGGCCGGCATCGACCCGGCCTGGCGCGCTGCCTTGCTGCTGCGCCTGGTGGCAGGGCTGGATGAAACCGACGCCGCCGCAGCGCAAGGCCTGGACGCGGATGCTTACCGCCGCGCCCTGGCGGCAGCCTGCCCGCGTGATGTCGAAGGCGAACCCGATGCCGCGGCGTGGCGCGCACTGGCTGAAGACATCCAGCGCCAACTACGCGAATTGCCCCCGCAGCGGCTGGCCCGATTGGCGCAACTGCGCGAAGACGCGCTGGCCCCGCCCAAGCCCGCGCCCGCGCCCGGGATCGTTCGTACCGCGCAAGCATCGCCACCGCCGCCGCATCGCCGCCGCTGGCCGTGGCTGCTGCTGGTGCTGCTGTTCGCCTGCACCGCCACCGCATGGCTGGCGTGGCAACGCGGCTGGTTGTCCGATTTCCTGCCGGAGGAACTGGCCGCCGCGTTGCCAACGCCGGTCGAAGAATCGACCGAACTGCTGCCCAATGGCGTGTTCGCCTTGGAAGACGTGCCAATGATTGCCACCGAGGAATTGCCGCCAGCCGAAACCCCGACGATGCCAGTCGAACCGGCAGCGGTCGCGTCCATCGCAGAAGACGAAGCGGAAGCCGCACTGGCGCAAGTCGCGGATTTCCTCGCGTGGTTTGCTGCGCAGCAAACCCCGACCGCCGCGCCCGAGGGCGACAACGCGCATGAACCCGCTGCCGATGTAGCCAGCGCCATCATGCCGGCATCCATCATTCCCGCACCTGCCAACAACAAGGATCGCGCCGCCCGCCTGCACGCCTGGCGGCAACTCGACGAAAGCGAACGCATCCAGCTGCGCTCGGCCGCCGCGCAGCTGGCTGCCTTGCCCGCGTCACGGCAACGCGACCTGCGTGCGGGTTTCGAAAAAATCGACTCCTCCACGCAACACGGCTGGCGTCTGGGTCCGTCACTGGGCGCGCAATACATCGAACTGCATCCGCTACTGGCCTACGTGCCACCGGATCAAACCGCGCCGCTGCTGGCCGTATTGAAGGCATTCAACACCGCCCAACGCGCCGAACTGGCCGCACTGGCGCAACGCACCCCGCCGCAGGCGCGTGACGCATTGCGCCGCGAGTTGTTGTCCACGCCGCCGCTGCAACGTGGCACCTGGCTGGCGCAGCGCACGCAGCGGTTGTGAGGGATGGAGCGGTTGTTGGTTGTTGGTTGTTGGTTGTTGGTGGAAAGCGGGTTTGCTTTTTTGTTCGTCATTCCCGCGCAGGCGGGAATGACGAACAAAAACAGCGTGCCTCCACCAACAACCAGCAACCAGCAACCAGCAACCAACAACCAGCAACCAACAACCAACAACCAACAACCATCTTCATTGCCGACAATCCCTCGCAGCGCTAAGGTTCTCGCATCCCCCGAACCGGAGAAAGTCCATGCGTAACCATCTCTCCCGCAAACCCGGCACGCTGATCGCCAGCATCGCCCTCGCTGCCTTGGCCGGTTGCTCCACCACCGTGCCGCGCGAATCCGCCACGAAGTCCGCCAACACGCCAGCAGCCACCAGCACTGCCAGCGAAGGCACGGTCAACCTAGCCTCGGCATCGGCCAGCCTGGTCAGCGGCAAATTGACCTTGATGCCGATGGGCAACGGCGTGCATATCATCGGCAGCATCGGCGGGCTGGCGCCGGGCAGCACGCATGGTTTCCACATCCACGAGAAAGGCGATTGCAGTGCAGCCGATGCCAGCAGTGCCGGCGGCCACTTCAACCCGGCCGGTGCCGCGCACGGCCGCAGTGGCAGCGGCGCACATCACGCCGGTGATATCGACAACATCGTTGCCGGCAGCGATGGCGTGGCCGAAGTCAACGTGCATCTGACCGGCGTGACCCTGGGCGGCGGCGCGGCCAACGACATCGCCGGCAAGGCATTCATCGTGCATGCCGCGCCCGACGATTACACCAGCCAGCCGGCAGGCAATGCCGGTGCGCGCGTGGCGTGCGGGGTGATCCAGGCGCGTTGAGACGGTTGCTGGTTCGCGGCTCTGGTTGGAACAGGCCGCGAACCTTTCGGCGTCACGAAACCAACGCCACCCGCGCATCCGCATCATCGCTGCAATGCGCAAACACCACGGTGATGCCGTGCGCTTCCAGCACGGCGGCCAGTTGCCGTTGCCGCGCCTGGAAGCGGTCGTAGGCGCGCGCCAGCCGCTCACTATCCGCATCCGCCGATTGCGGTGCGTAGCGGCGTTGCCATGCCAGGGGCGTCAGCAGGGCGATGCGTACTTCGCTGTCGCTGAGGCGCAGCAGCGGTTCCGGCGGCGCATCCAGCCATTGCTCATCCTGCGGGCGCAGCAGTGCGGTTTCGACCAGCGACCACAGCGCGTCCAGTCCGTGATGGCGGTATTGCATCGCCATCATCGCGGCCAGGTCGTGCAGGGTCAGGTAGCGGGTGTGTTCGATGCGTGCGGCAAAGCCGTCCTGCGCCAGCAGCGCGGTATCGGCCTGGGCCATGCCGCGTTCCAGCAGGATTTCCTCCAGTTGTGCCGACACTTTCGCCACGGTGGCGGCATTGCCGCGCAGCAGGAACGGCAATACCCGCAACGCGCCGCCGCGCAGGTGGGCATCGGCACGGAACGGCAGCGGGATGTCGCCTTGTGCATCGGCGCCGAAGGCGATCAGGCGCGGCCCCTGCTCGCGGCCGGGTGCGCGGGCGGCCAGTTCTTCCAGCCGGCGGTGCAGCGGCCAGCCGGGGCGCAGCGCTTCGGCCGGGTCGAAATGCGCGGCGGCGAAGACCAGCTCCAGCGTGCGTACCTCGGGAACCAGCGTCGCCAGGTCGCGGGCCAGCTTTTCGGCCAGTTCACCGGCCTGTGCCGGATCCAGCGCGTCGCGGCCGGGCGCGTCGCCGCCGGACAATTCCAGCGCCATGACACCCATCACGTGAACATCAGCTTGCAGTTGGCTCATTCGGGTTGGCCCATACGGGCGCGGACGTTAGACTGACGCATTATGCCGCAGGTGCCTGCTGCGGCCCGCGTCGCCAGACTCCCGACCAAGAGATGACCTTCATGCCCGCAGCCCGTCCCGTCGCCATCCTCGGCGGCGTCCGCATTCCGTTTTGCCGCCAGAACACCGCCTATGCGGATGTGGGCAACTTGGGCATGTCGGTGCGGACTCTGGGCGCGCTGGTCGAACGCTTCGGCCTGCACGGCCAGCAACTGGGCGAAGTGGCGATGGGCGCGGTGATCAAGCATTCCTCGGACTGGAATCTCGGCCGCGAAGCCGCGTTGTCCTCCGGCCTGTCGCCGTTGACGCCGGGCATCACGATGCAGCGCGCCTGCGGTACCAGCCTCGACACGATCATCCACATCGCCAACAAGATCGCGCTGGGGCAGATCGAATCGGGCATCGGCGGCGGTTCGGACACCACCAGCGAAGTACCGATCGTCCATGGCAAGAAGCTGCGCGCGCGCCTGCTGGCCGCCAATCGCGCCAAGACCACCGGCGACAAGCTCAAGGCGCTGGTGAAGGGTTTTCGTTTCTCCGAATTCAAGCCCGAATTCCCCGGCGTGGCCGAACCGCGCACCGGCAAGAGCATGGGCGAGCATTGCGAAGACATGGCCAAGGAATGGAACGTCGGCCGGGATTCGCAGGACCAGTGGGCGGTGTCCTCGCACCACAAGCTGGCCGCCGCCTACGAGCGCGGTTTCTTCAGTGATCTGATCGCGCCGTTTCGCGGCGTGGAGCGCGACAACATCCTGCGCGCGGATACCTCGCTGGAAAAACTGGCGACCTTGAAGCCGGCCTTCGACAAGACCACCGGCCGCGGCACCCTGACCGCCGCCAACTCGACGCCGCTGACCGATGGCGCCTCGGCCGTGCTGCTGGCCAGCGAGGCCTGGGCACAAGCCCACGGCCACTCGCCACTGGCGTACTTGAAAGACGCGCAAGTCGCGGCGGTGGATTTCGTCCACGGCGAAGGCCTGCTGATGGCCCCGACCGTGGCCGTGCCGGAAATGCTGGCACGCAATGGCCTGACCCTGCAGGACTTCGACATCTACGAAATCCACGAAGCCTTCGCCGCGCAAGTACTGTGCACGTTGCGCGCGTGGGAAAGCGAAGACTACTGCCGTAATCGTCTTGGTCTGGACGCGCCGTTGGGCCGCATCGACCCGGAAAAGATCAACCCGGTCGGCTCTTCGCTGGCCACTGGCCACCCCTTCGCCGCCACCGGCGCGCGCGTGATTGCCACTGCTGCCAAGCAACTGGCCGAACGCGGTGGCGGCCGCGCACTGGTCAGCATCTGCACCGCCGGCGGCATGGGCGTTGTCGCGATTATCGAGCGTTAATTGCCGCTTAACCTCCCACAACAATAAGCCCGCGAGAAGTCGCGGGCTTATTGTTGTGGGAGGTGCCGTAGCCGAGGGCATGGAGTTGGATCAGTGACATGTAGGTATTTGCCCGTTACCAGACCGCATCTTCCGATGGCGGCTTGCAATGATTCACGTCGTAAAAGCAATGACCTGTTGGCAATAGGTCAAGCAGAATTTTCTCATCAAGTATGAAAATACGGTTGAACGTTTGCCACGGGCTGGATGGGGCCAAATTCGGATACAAGTAAGCCAGTGCTTTGTCGTGCTTGATGGCGAAAGTCGGCCAGTTGTCGTAAATAAGCAGCCAGTTCTGATCGAAGCGGCGGAACTTCGCCTTGCTTGCTGTCACAACCTTTTTTCCGATGAAGTAGGCCATTGCTTCGGCCCAATTCTTTTCGAGCGAATCTCCGAACCAGCCGGGGCCGGATTTATTTGCTTCGATTTCTTCGATGAGCTGCTTGCGGCTCTTGCGAGGCTCATGGAGAGAGGGAATTCGGGCGAAATAGTAGTCCGGGCCATAGCCCTCATCGCGCAGCGCTGCTTCTTTGGCGGCGTTCGTTGAGATGGCTTCGGTGTGCTCAATGCCAACTTGCTTGCCGTTGAGTGTCAGCAGGTAATCAGGGCACTCATCTTTGACTAGGGTGAGCGGGAAATTTTCGATGCGAAATGGAAGGCTGCCGAGTAGCCGAACTATGGAATAGGTTTCGACATGGACTGTCCCTCGCCCCTCACTGCGTGAAGGAACATCGACGTTGATGCTTCGCAAGTGATCGTGGAAATCAGCGATGTTATGAGCTGTCAGTACTAGAGTGGGCATTCATCGCCAACCTGTACGGGTAAACGCCAAGTATTGTGCACGGCGAATCAGATCTTCGTCTGAGATGTTTGGTTCGGCTGCGGCAATTTCATCGAGTGCTTGTGCCATTGCCTGCTTCCTTGCTGGATCCGATAAAAAATCGACGTGCATGGCTTCCCATGACTGGATTCGGGAGTTCCATGCAGTTTGGGCCATCGTTTCGTTGTAGATGTCATCCAGACTACGCTGCTTGCCGACATGCATTGTTTCTTGAGAGGAAGCGGTACTCGTGCCGAATACTTCTTCGTCTGACATTTCCCCAGCCGCAGGTGCCGAGATAGCTGTGCTCGGTGTTGCAGCAATCGGTGCTTTGCTGCGACGCGCCTCGCTTTTAATCTCCATGGCTGCTGCAAAAACAACAAACGCAATACCAAAACCCGCTAACGACAACCCGATTTTCCCTGCCGAACCGAACTTGTCCCACAACTTGTAGCCGAGCCACCACACAAATGCGCCGATAGCTACGCCAATCAGGCCGAATTTGCCGAAGGCCCCAAGAAATACGAACATTGGGAGCATGTACCACCAACTCCATGTGCTGGCCGCAGTAGATTCGACCTTTGTTTCAAGGTTAGGTGATTTGTGTATGGAGCTGGCATGAACAGATGAAGGTGCCGATGGCTGTGGTGGAGATGCCTGCGGCGGTGATGCAAATACTTCATCCAACGTGGAGTCGTACTTTGCTCGCTTCGCCGGATCGATCAATGTCGCAAACGCTTCGTTCAGCAATAACGTCATCCGCTCTGCTTCTTCGCGCGGTTCATTGCCGCCCGGTCGGAACCGCTCGCTCAGCGCGTAATAACTCGCACGGATGACGTCCTGACTTGCGCCACGCATGACTTGGAGAATGTCGTAGTAGTTGGTCACGAAGCCTCCTATCCGTTAGATTGACCACTCAATGTAAATAAGCCAAACACGCATGACTGTCGCCATGTGGAGTGTGGTGGATACGATCCGTCACGCCGCTGCCGCACCCTGCCACGGTTTGATCTTCGCCAGTTGCGAAGCCAGTGCATCCTTCGCCGTTTCGGTATCGAAACGCGCTTGCCCGCGTAGCCAGTAGCCCTCGGACAGGCCAAAGAACCTGCACAGGCGCAGATCGGTATCGGCGCTGATCGAGCGGCGACCAGCGACGATCTCGCCGATGCGTTGTGCCGGCACGCCGATTTCTTTCGCCAGTCGGTAGTTGCTGATGCCCAGCGGCAGGAGGAACTCCTCGCGGAGGATTTCGCCAGGATGGATGGGAGCAAGTTTGCGGGCCATGTGTGCGTACCTCAGTGATAATCGACGATTTCGACTGCTTCGGCATCGGCGCCGTTCCAGACGAAACACACCCGCCATTGGTCGTTGATGCGGATGCTGTGCTGGCCTTTGCGGTTGCCTTGCAGCGCTTCGAGCCGGTTTCCCGGCGGGATGCGCAGGTCTTCCAGTCGCCCGGCCATGTCCAGTTGTTCCAGTTTGCGCCGCGCAACCGCCTCGATGTTCACGAAACGGCGCACGCGCTGGCGGTTGAACAGGGCTTCGGTATCAGCATCTCGGAAGGACTTGATCGCCATGACTGGAAGATAACGCCATGCGTTAATAACGTCAAGCGTGATTGTCTGGCGAAATTGAGGCCATCCTGATCTATCCGGCAGCCGGCTGGCCTACCAGCTGAACAACTTCCAGTAGGTCTGCGGCATCTGCTTGTTCTCGGCGTCCAGCTTGCCGTCGCCGTTGCGGTCGTACAGGTAATAGGCCGGCCCGCGCGCCGGGGTGATCTTGACCATGCGCAGTTCCGCACCGGCGCGGTATTCCTCGATCACGTCGCCGTTTTCGGCCGTGTGGCTGAACACCTCGGTGCCGGCCAGGTCCACCGGTGGCGCGCCATCGTCTGCGGTTTGCGTACTGGCGCAGGCGGCCAGCATCAGCAGTGGGATGAAGACAAGCGGCTTGAGGTTCATGGCAGGCTCCGATGTTTGCATGATGTGTGGATTATGCGCCGTCGCCGCGCGTGGCGCGTTGATTCGGGTCAACGCCGGCAAGCGCGTAGAATCGACGCATGTCCAGACTCGTATTGATCGACGGTTCCAGTTACCTGTTCCGTGCCTTCCACGCATTGCCGCCGCTGACCAATGCGGCCGGCGAGCCGACCGGCGCATTGTTCGGCGTGGTCAACATGCTGCGCGCCACGTTGAAGGAAAAACCCGAATACGCCGCTTTCGTCGTCGATGCCTCCGGCCCGACCTTCCGCGACGAGATGTATCCCGAGTACAAAGCGCAGCGCGCACCGATGCCCGACGACTTGCGCGCACAGGTCGAGCCGATGATGCGGATCGTCGAAGCCTTGGGCTTCCCGATTTTGCGCGTGGCTGGCGTCGAGGCCGACGACGTGATCGGCACGCTGGCCTTGCAGGCGGCGGCGCAGGGCTGTGATGTCACCATCTCCACCGGCGACAAGGATTTCGCGCAACTGGTGCGCCCACACGTCGAGCTGGTCAACACCATGACTGGCAGCAGGCTCGATACCGACGAATCCGTCTTCGCCAAATTCGGCGTCAACCCGGCGCAGATCGTCGATTACCTGGCGCTGATGGGCGACACCGTGGACAACGTGCCCGGCGTGGAGAAGTGCGGGCCGAAAACCGCCGCCAAATGGCTGGGCGAATACGGCACGCTGGACAACGTGATCGCCAACGCCGACGCCATCAAGGGCAAGATCGGCGACAACCTGCGCGCCGCCTTGCCGCGCCTGCCGCTGAACCGCGCACTGGTGACGATCAAGACCGACGTAGCGCTCGATGGCGGCCCGGAAACCCTGGTGCTGCGCGAACGTCATGCCGATGAGTTGCGCGTGCTCTACAAGCGCTACGGCTTCAATCAGGCGTTGAAAGAACTCGAAGGTGGAAATGGTGCGGGCACGGAAATTTCCGCACCATCGGAAAAGGAACCGGGCAAGGCGCGCGGTGCAGGCCGTGTTTCCGCACCGATCAACGAACCTGCCGAATCTCTCGATCCCGCACTGTCCATCGCCGGCGAATACGAAACCATCTTGACCGGCGAACAACTCGATACCTGGCTGCAAAAACTCCGCGCCGCCGAAGAATTCGCCTTCGATACCGAAACCGACAGTCTCGACGCGATGCAGGCCAAGCTGGTCGGCCTGAGTTTTGCGGTGGAAACGGGCAAGGCCGCTTACCTGCCGCTTGCGCACGACTACCCCGGCGCGCCGCAACAACTCGGCCGTGATGCCGTTCTGTCTGCATTGAAGCCGTTGCTGGAAGATGCCACGAAGAAAAAGCTCGGCCAGCACGGCAAATACGACCTGCACGTGCTGCGCCGCTGCGGCATCGACGTGGCCGGCTATGCCGACGACACCCTGCTGGAAAGCTTCGTGCTGAATTCCGGCAGCAACCGCCACGACATGGATTCGCTGGCGCAGCGTTACCTCGGCTACCAGACGATCAAGTACGAAGACGTGGCCGGCAAGGGCAGCAAGCAGATCGCGTTCTCGCAGGTCGCCATCGATGATGCTGCGCGCTATTCCGGCGAGGATGCCGACGTCACTTTGCGCCTGCACCGGGTTTTGTTGCCGAAGCTGCAGGCCGAGCCGAGCCTGCTGCGCGTGTATCGCGAGATCGAGATGCCGCTGGTGCCGGTGCTGGCGCGCATCGAGGAAAACGGCGTGCTGGTCGATGCCGCCGAATTGCGCCGCCAGTCGGCCGATCTTTCCAAGCGCATGCTCGCCGCACAGCAGAAAGCGACCGAATTGGCCGGGCGCGGCTTCAACCTCGATTCGCCCAAGCAATTGCAGGCGCTGCTGTTCGACGAACTGAAACTGCCGGTGATGGTGAAAACCCCCGGTGGCCAGCCTTCGACCAACGAAGAAGCGCTGGAAGCCATCGCCGACCAGCACGAACTGCCGCGCGTGATCCTGGAATATCGCGGTCTGGCGAAACTGCGCAGCACCTATACCGACAAGCTGCCGGAGATGATCAACCCGCATACCGGCCGCGTGCACACCAGCTACCACCAGGCTGGCGCAGCGACCGGGCGCTTGTCCTCGAGCGATCCGAACCTGCAGAACATTCCCGTGCGCACCGACGATGGCCGCCGCATCCGCACCGCCTTCATCGCACCGCCGGGGCGCAGGATCGCCGCCTTCGACTATTCGCAGATCGAGCTGCGGATCATGGCGCACCTGTCGCAGGACGAAGGCTTGCTGCGTGCGTTTGCGTCCGGTGCCGACATACATAAAGCAACGGCGGCGGAAGTGTTCGGCCGCAAGATCGAAGATGTCACCGCCAACGAACGCCGCGCCGCCAAGGCGATCAACTTCGGCCTGATGTATGGCATGAGCGCGTTCGGCCTAGCGCGGCAACTCGGCATCGGCCGTGGTGAGGCGCAGGACTACATCGCGCTGTACTTCAGCCGTTACCCCGGCGTGCGCGACTTCATGGAAAACACCCGCCGGCAGGCGCACGAGCGCGGCTATGTCGAAACCGTGTTCGGTCGCCGCCTGTATCTGGACTACATCAACAAGGGCACGCAAGGACAGCGCGCCGGTGCCGAGCGCGCCGCGATCAACGCGCCGATGCAGGGCACCGCCGCCGACATCATCAAGCGCGCGATGGTGTCAGTGGATGGCTGGTTGGCATCGCAACGCAGCGCCTCCGGCGAAAGCCCCGCACTGATGATCATGCAGGTGCACGACGAGCTGGTGTTCGAGGCTGACGCCGGCTTCATCGAGGTGCTGAAGGCGAAAGTGACCGCGCTTATGGAAGCAGCGGCGGAACTGTCCGTTCCGCTGGTGGTTGACTGCGGTGTCGGCGGCAATTGGGATGAGGCGCATTGATCGCGGTGTACCGGTCCCTTGACTGGCCGGTAGCCTGTCTGCGACACGGGAAGCGGTCTTTCCAGCCAAAATCCGGGTCGGCTGCATTGTCCCGGGACAAAAACAGAACTGCCAAGTTCAGAAAATGAATGCGTCGTAAATGCGACGAAAGATTAACGAGACTTTTCACGAAATATGCATGTTGTTGGTGCTTATATAGCCCCCGACAGATGCAACGTCTGTCGCGACCGCTCCCATCCCCTGGAGCGATCACTGGAACGAGGGCCCCTCCCCAGGCCACGTTCCTCGGCCCCGCGACCTTCCCCCGGTCTGCGGGGCTTTTTTATTGCTGCGCAAACTTCGGGCCCCGCTATGTGCCTCCGGATCCCTGCGGCTTCGCCGCGCCCCCCTTGCCAAGGGGGCTTTCCTCCAGAAGGGTTTTGTCCGTACACGACGAGACAACGCTTTCAACCCGCCAATTCACCCAGCCAGTCGCGCGGGCGCAGGTAGTCGGCCAGGCGCGCTTCGTCGCTGCCGGCGTCCGGCGCGTAGCCGTATTCCCAGCGCACCAGTGGCGGCAGGCTCATCAGGATCGATTCGGTGCGCCCGCCGCTTTGCAGGCCGAACAGCGTGCCGCGGTCGAAGACCAGGTTGAATTCCACATAGCGGCCGCGCCGATACAACTGGAACGCACGCTCGCGTTCGTCCCAAGGCGTGTCCTTGCGCTTTTCGGTGATCGGCAGATAGGCATCGAGGAAGCCATCACCCACCGCGCGCAGGTAGCCGAATTCGCGTTCGAAATCGCCGTGCAGGTCGTCAAAGAACAACCCGCCGACGCCGCGTGTCTCATTGCGGTGCTTCAGGAAGAAATATTCGTCGCACCATTGCTTGTGCGCCGTATAGCGCGCCTGCCCACCGAACGGCTCGCACAGTGCGCGCGCGGTGCGGTGCCAGTGCAGCACGTCCTCGTCGAAGGGATAGAACGGGGTCAGGTCGAAGCCGCCGCCGAACCACCAGGCCACGGTTTCGCCACCGCGCAACGCGCGGAAGTGGCGCACGTTGGCATGCGTGGTCGGCAGATAGGGATTGCGCGGGTGGAATACCAGCGACACGCCGACCGCACGCCATGCCGCGCCGGCCAGTTCCGGCCGCGCCGCCGTCGCCGAGGGCGGCAGCGTGTTGCCGGATACGTCGGAAAAGCCGATGCCGGCCTGCTCGAACACCGCGCCCTCGCGCAGCACGCGGGTGCGTCCGCCGCCGCCTTCGGCGCGGTTCCAGGCGTCTTCGCGGAAACGGGCCTGGCCATCGACGGTTTCGATGGCGGTGCAAATCCGATCCTGCAAGCCGAGCAGGTAGTCGCGAACCTCGTCGAATGAATTCATCCGTGCATTCTATCCATGGCCGTGGAATTCGGTGCGCACCGCCGGCCGGCACAGTTTCCATGCAATCCAGCCGTGCAATGCGGCGACCAGTACCGCTGAACCCAGCAGCACAATCCACATGGCGTATTGCATCGAAGCCAGTACCGGGTCGATGTCGCCGCCTTGCCGGTTCATCCAGTCCACTGCGCGCCCGAACAGCAGCAGCCCGCCGAATCCGCCCAGCGCGCCCAGCAGCAGGAAGCCGATGAAGCCCTGCCGCGCCCATTCGCGCCGCTGCAACAAACCCCACGATACCCATGTGAACAGCGCCGATGACAGCAATGACAACAGGTTCAGTACCTGCAGGTGCCCAAATACCCAAATCAACGCCGGCGGCAATTCCACGCCGGCTTGCTGCAGCGGTTGCAGCATGGTATCGGGCCGCAACCACGGCAGCATCAGCGCCTGCATCAAGCCCGACACCACGCCCAGCACGCCCATCGCCAGCGAAATCCACGCCATCGCGGTGACGAAGGTGGAGGGCGGCAGGGTAGACGACAGGCGCGGTGGCGAAGACATGCGCCAAGTGTAGGGCTTGCAGGAAAGACGTGGGGGTGCAGCTGCCTGACTCGCCATTGCCGCGAACGCAGGAAGTCTTGAAGCGTGTGTGGGAAGGTGCGTCCGGTCAATTGGACGCGGGTACGATCTCGGTGGTGACGAAATCATGCAGCGGCTTGGTGATTCCAGTCATCGTGGATGACGGGAGATTGATGCCTGCCGTGCGTGGCGCGCATCGGGTGAAACCGACGCAACAATGCTGAATGCAGATGTGGTCACGGTTTCCCGGCACCGGTTTTTACCGCACAATTCCATTTCTCGCGCCAACGGATGGACATGCAAGCTTTCGTTTACAAAAGTCTGCGCAAGGCGGACACCTTCGTCTACCTGGCCGCACGCGACGATTTTGCGCGGCTGCCGGAGCTGTTGCGCACGCAGGTGGGCGAACTGGCCTTCGTGCTGGAAGTGGCGCTGACGCCGCAGCGCAAGCTGGCCCGCGAAGATATCGCGGTGGTGCGGCAGAATCTGGCCTCGCGTGGTTTCCATATTCAATTCCCCCCGCAGCCCTTGCTGGGTGAACGCCGCGATGGCTGAAGCCGGACCCCGGGAAAAGCGACTGATCGCCGCCACGCTGGCGTTGGGCGTGGTGCTGACCGTGCTGTGCGGCTTTGGCGGCGTGGTCGCGGCGCTCTCCGCCTTGCTGGCGCAGCCGCTACTGGCGCTGGGCCTGGCATGGCGCAGCGGCGTACGCGCCGTGCCGCGGCGCAACGATGCCGCCACGTGGCTTGTCGAAGTGACCCCGCTATTGTTGGTTTGGGGCGTGGGCTCCATCGCCTCGGCGTTGTTGTTGGCATGGCCGCTGACCGCATTGCTGCGTGGCGGCGGCTTGGGCGCTGCGCTGGCGGTCAGCGCGGTGATCGGCGGTGTACTGCTGGCGTTGTGGCGCAGCATGCCGCTGTGGCGCAGTGTCGAATGCGAATCCGCCCCGTGGCCCACGCACCTGCGCACGCTGTCGGCACCGGCTGCGCTGGAATGGCACGGCTTGGCCGTGGCCGCCCCGGTGGCGCTGGCGATTGCCGGCGGCCTGTTGCTGGCCTGGCCGGGCTTGTTGTCGGCCGGTGCGCGTTGGTCGGTCGCGGTGATCTATGCGCTGCTGCTGCCGGGTGTGCATGGGCTGCTGCAAGGGCGGGGCTTGGCGAGGGCGCGTACGGCCGACGCCTTGCCTGTGGTCGAGATGAAGCGCAAGCCGGCACCGGTTGCCGATGGCACCGAAGAAACCGCCGCAGCCGCTTCCCCACGCATCGATGGTGACCTGGACGCGCAACTGTACGAAGCCGCGCGCAGCGGCCGGGTCGAACGCGCACTGGAACTGCTCGACGCCGGCGCAGACCCACACGCCGTCCCGGCTGCCGATGGCCGCGACCAGCGCGGGCTGGCCGCCTTGGCCGCCGTGCTGCCGGACCTGCGCCTGCTGCGCGCCTTGATCGCGCGCGGCATCGACCTCAACGCTGCCCGCGCCGGCGTGACCCCGCTGCTGGCTGCCACCCGCGACAGCTGGCATGGCCGCCCCGACGCGGTCACGACCTTGCTGGCCAACGGTGCGGACCCGCGCGCGCAGGACAACGAAGGCAACACCCCGCTGCACCATGCCGCGCGCAGCTCCGACCCCGGCGTGGCCGCGCTGCTGCGCGATGCCGCCGCCGAAATCGACGCCAGCAACCATGAAGGCCAGACCCCGCTGGGCGTGGCCTGCATGGCCGGCAATTGGCGGCTGGCCAAGTTCCTGCTGGAACGCGGTGCCAAACCCGAACCCGATGGCGGCCAGCCGGCCCTGCTGGCGGCGGCCGCCACCGAAGAAGACGACCCGGCCGGCGTGCAACTGCTGCTCAAGCACAAGGCCCGCGCAACCACCCGCGACGCGCGCGACCGCAGTGCCTTGCATGAGGCCGCACTGGCCGGCCACGCCGGCATTGTCGAAGTGCTGCTGGACGCCGGTGCCGAGGTCAACGCCGCCGACATCGATGGCTGCACCCCATGGCTGGATGCCGCGCGCGGCGGCAGCCTCGACGTGCTGAAAAGACTGACCGTCGCCGGCGCGTACGCCAACGCCACCGACATCCTCGGCCGCAACGCGCTGATGCAGGCCTGCGCCGCCGAAGCGCTTTCGCCCGCCCTGGTCCGCCGGCTGCTGGAAGCCGGCGTGGACCCGGACCACGCCGACAACACCGGCAAACGCGCCATCGACCTGGCCGCCGAGGCTGGGCGCTGGGCAGTGGTCGCCGCGCTGGACCCGACCTACGCCCTGCCGGTGGCCGTGGCCGGCAATGACGAAAGCGACCCCGACCGCCACGAATCCCTGCCCGACCGCCCGCCACTGGAACTGCTGCGCGACGCCCTGCGCGAAGGCCGCCTCGACGGCCACGACGCCCTGCTGAAACTGTGCACTGCGCAAGAGCTCGGCCGCCTGCTGCACGACCCGCAATTGCGCCTCGCGCCGAGCGTGCTGGACTGGCTGCTGCAACACGGTGCCGACCCCGACACGCCCGATGCCGAAGGCCGCCTGCCACTGCCCGCGCTGCTGGGCGAAGGCGCGCGTGCCGTGCCCTCGATCGAAGTGCTGCTGCGCCACGGCCTGCCTGATCCCGGCACCGGCGGGCTGGCGCGCTTCCTCGCTGCTGTCGTGCAGGAAGAGGGCATGCAGGAAGAGGGTGTGTTCACCCCCGAAGTCCAGGCCTGCGCCCTGCAACTGCTGGAACACGGCGCGGACACCAGCGCCCCGCCGCAGGACGACCCGCCGCTGGCACTGGCGGTGCGGTTGGATGCACTACCGCTGCTCGACCGCCTGCTGGACGCCGGCGCGGACCGCGAAGCCCGCGACCGCCACGGCATGACCGCTCTGCATTTGGCCGCCGCATTGGGCCGTGACGAAGCGGTCAAGCGACTGGTGGCGCAAGGCGCATCCCCGACCACGCGCGCGGCCGATGGCCAGACGCCGCTGGGCGTGGCCCTGTCCAGCGGCCGCCGCGACCTGGCCGACTGGCTGGAATGGCGTGGCTGGCCGCTGCCCGGCCGCGCCTTGGCCGCCACCGACCTGCCTGCCGCGGCGATGGCCGGCGACACTGACGCGCTGCGCAAATTGCTGGAACTGGGTTTCGAAGTCGATGCGACCGACGCACAAGGCTGCACCGCGTTGCTGCGTGCGGCCGGTGGCGGCCATCGCGCCGTGGTCGATCTGCTGCTGGCGCGCGGTGCCGACCCGCAACACGCCGCCGGCACCGGCGCGACCCCGCTGTCGGCTGCAGTCAGCATGCGCCAGGCCGACATTGTCGGCACCCTGCTGCAAGCCGGTGCACACATCGAACAACGCCTGCCCGGCGGCGTCACCGTGCTGATGCTGGCCGCCGCGCTGGGCTTGCCCGACATCGCGGCGCGCTTGCTGACCGCTGGTGCCGACGTGCATGCCAGCGACGCGCAAGGACTGACCCCGCTGCACTGCGCCGGCCTGTTCGGCTTCATCGCCCGCGACCGCCCGCGCCTGGTCGCCCTGCTCGACATCCTGCTGCTGGCCGGTGCCGAACCGGAAGTCGCCGCCGCCGGTCTGGTCACGCCATTGCTGCTGTTGCTGGGCGCGCGCGCCGAACCCGGCACCGCCTGCGACGAGGACGTGGTGCTGGCCGGTCTGGAGCGATCGCTGGAAGAAGAAGTCTCGCTGGAAGTGCAGGATCCGCGCGGCTTCGGCCCGTTGCACTTGGCCGCCCTGCATGGCCTGCCGCGCGTGGTCCAGCGCCTGCTGCGCGCTGGTGCCGACCCGACCCTGCGCGACAGCTTGAATCGCAGCCCACGCGAAATCGCGGTGATGCGCGGCTTCATCGACATCGCCGCGCAATTCGACCCGGCCACCGGCACGCTGGGCAACCCGCCGACCATGGCCCGCTTCCTGCGCGAACCACGGGCTTGACGGAACGGTTGTGCGGGACTTGCCGTCTCAACCTGCCGCGCCGTCGAAGCGATAGATGTCCATCGCGATGAAACCGTGTTCGATGCCCGCATCGATCCGTTGCGCGCCCAGCGCGTCGCCGCCGGCCGCGCCCATCGCGAAGAACAGCGGCAGCAGGTGTTCGTCGGTCGGGTGCGCGCGTTCGGCGAACGGCGCTTGCCGGCGGTAATCGAGCAAGGCCGGCACGTCGTTGGCCTGCATGCGGTCTTCGACCCATTGCACGAACGGGCCCACGTAGGGTGCCTCATGCGCGTCACTGTAACCGCTGCGGAAATCATGCAGGTTGTGGGTGATGCTGCCGGAACCGACCAGCAGCACGCCTTCATCGCGCAACGAGGCCAGCGCACGGCCGACTTCATATTGATGTTGCGGGCCGAGCATCGGCTGGATCGACACCGGCACCACCGGGATATCAGCCTGCGGGTACAAAAACCGCAGCGGCACCCAGACGCCGTGGTCGAGGCCGCGGCCTTCGTCCAGATGCGGTTGCAGGCCGGCGTCCTGCAGGCGCGCATGGATCTCGCCGGCCAGCACCGGCGCGCCGGGCGCGGGATATTGCAGTTCGTAGAGCTCGGCCGGGAAGCCGCCGAAATCATGGATTGTCTGCGGCTGTGCCGCGCCACCAACCAGCGGCCGCCGGCCCAGCCAATGCGCCGAGGCTACGACGATCGCGCGCGGGCGCGGCAGTTCCGCAGCGATGCGCGACCACTGCGCGCCGGCTTCGCCCGGATGCAGGGCGGTCATCGGCGAACCGTGGGACACATACAGCGAAGGCAGGCGGGTCATGGTGAATCCTGTTTTACGAAGCGATGCCGCCAATATGGCCCCGCCACGCGCCACGCCAAGCACGCGTATCGCGACGATGCGTTGCCGGGGTGGGATGATGCCTCGTTCTTGCTCGTCATTTCCGCCTGCATGGGAAGTGCTTTTCAACAGGCCTTGTGTCTGGTCATGACGAGCAAAGGCGGATCTATTCCCGCTGCACCGCCGGATGCCGCAACTCCCAGGCCGCCAACCGTTCGCGGTAAACCGCCATTTGCTCCGCGTACAAGTCATGCACGCAGATCGGGCAGCCGCTTTCGCAGCAATCGCTGGGCAGCGGCCTTTCCGGCTCTTGCGGGCGCGGGTCGTCGTCGATGGGCGCAACGGGGTCGGGCAACGGGGTCTTCCTCGGCAGGGCGTCCATTGTAGGAACCCGTGCAACCGGGCGCATGCACAGCTGCTACGCTGGCACGGAATCCATCGCCCGCATCCGCACATGAAATTCGAAGGCACTTCGCGCTACGTCGCCACCCCCGAACTGATGCAGGCGGTCAACGCCGCGATCGCATTGCAACGCCCGCTGCTGATCAAGGGCGAACCCGGCACCGGCAAGACCCTGCTGGCCGAGGAAGTGGCCGCCGCGCTCGATGCGCCGCTTCTGACCTGGCACGTCAAATCGACGACCAAGGCCCAGCATGGCCTGTACGAATACGACGCGGTCAGCCGCCTGCGCGATTCGCAACTGGGCGAGGCGCGCGTGCATGACGTGGGCAACTACATCCGCAAGGGCAAGTTGTGGGAAGCGTTCGAAAGCCCAAGCCGCGCGGTGCTGCTGATCGACGAGATCGACAAGGCCGACATCGAATTCCCCAACGACCTGCTGCACGAACTGGATCGCATGGCCTTCGACGTGCACGAAACCGGGCAAACGGTGACTGCCGCGCAACGCCCGATCATCGTCATCACCTCCAACAACGAGAAGGAACTGCCCGACGCCTTCCTGCGCCGCTGCTTCTTCCACTGGATCGCCTTCCCGGACGAGGCCACGCTGCGGCGGATCGTTGACGTGCATTACCCGGCCATCGACCAGACCCTGGTCGGCAATGCCCTGCGCATTTTCTTCAGCCTGCGCGAGGTGCCCGGCTTGAAGAAGAAGCCTTCGACTTCGGAATTGATCGACTGGCTGCGCCTGCTGATGGCAGACGAACTGGCCGCGCGCCAACTCGCCAATGCCGATGCGACCAAGATGCTGCCGCCGCTGGCCGGTGCGCTGGTCAAGAACGAACAGGACCAGCAATTGATGGAACGGCTGGCCTTCCTGCATCGCCGGCAAGGGCGCTGAATGTTCCTGCGCCTGTTCCAGGCCTTGCGTGCCGAGCGCGTGCCGGTGACGCCGCGCGAATGGCTGGATCTGCTCGGTGCGCTGGAGGCCGGCGTCGCCGACGCCACGCCCGACGCACTGCACGCGTTGGCGCGCACCGTGCTGGTCAAGGACGAACGCCATTACGACCGTTTCGACCGCGCCTTCGGCCGCTATCTGCAAGACGTGGCCGCCGCTTCGCCCGACGACTTGAAGGCGGTGATCCCCAATGAATGGCTGCGCGCGGCGGCAGCGCGCGAATTGAGCGAGGAAGACAAGGCCAAGCTGCAACAGGTCGGCTCGCTCGACGAGCTGATGAAGAAATTCGCCGAACGCCTGGACGAACAACACGCGCGCCACGAAGGCGGCAACAAGTGGATCGGCACCGGCGGCACCAGCCCCTTCGGCAACAACGGCCATCACCCAGGTGGCATTCGCGTCGGCGGGCAGAGCCGCAGCCGCAGCGCGGCCAAGGTATGGGAACAACGCGATTTCCGCGAACTCGACGGCGATGCCGAACTGTCCCCGCGCAACCTGAAGATGGCGCTGCGCCGGTTGCGCAAGTTCGCCCGCGAAGGGGCGGCCGATGAATTCGACCTCGACGGCACCATCGACGCGACCGCGCGCGAAGGCGGCCTGCTCGACGTGCGCATGCGCCCGGAACGACGCAACGCGATCAGCGTGATCCTGCTGCTCGATGTCGGTGGCTCGATGGATGCGCATGTGCATGAAGCCGAAGCGCTGTTCGGCGCGGCGCGTGCCGAGTTCAAGCGGCTGGAAGTGTTCTACTTCCACAATTTCCTGTACGACCACGTTTGGCGTGGTTCGCGTTTCGACCCGGCTGGCCGGGTGAATACCTGGGACCTGCTGCATCGCTACCGCGCCGACCACCGTGTGGTCATCGTCGGCGATGCGGCGATGCATCCGTGGGAAATCACCGAACCCGGCGGCGCGGTCGATGCCAGGAACGAAGAACCCGGCAGCCTCTGGTTCGGGCGGCTGCGCGAACGCTTCCCGCACCTGGCCTGGATCAACCCGGTGCTGCGCGATCGCTGGGATTGGTTGCCTTCCGTCGTCCTCGTCCGCCAACTGGTCGAAGAGCGCATGTATCCGCTGACGCCCGACGGCCTGGGCGAAGCGATGATGCAGCTGGCGAAATAAAGACACGGCGGAAACTGTTTCTTCGCGCTTCCCGCAAGTCGCTTAGAATCGCCTGTTCCCCCCACGCCACGTCCCCACGCCTCATGACCGCCACCTTTACCCCCCATCGCGGCAGCATCGTCGCCTTGGTCACGCCCATGCACGAAGACGGCAGCGTCGATTACGACGCGCTGCGCAAACTGGTGGACTGGCACATCGCCGAAGGCACCGACTGCATCGGTGCGGTCGGCACCACCGGCGAATCGCCGACGGTGAATGTGGAAGAACATTGCGAAATCATCCGCGTCGCGGTGGAACAGGCCGCCGGCCGCGTGCCGGTGATGGCCGGTTGCGGCGGCAATTCCACCGCCGAGGCGATCAACCTGGCGCAGTACGCGAAGAAAGTCGGCGCGGACAGCCAGTTGCAGGTGGTGCCGTACTACAACAAGCCCGGGCAGGAAGGCCTGTACCGCCACTTCAAGGCCATCGCCGAGGCCACCGGTGATTTGCCGATCATTCTGTACAACGTGCCCGGCCGCAGCGTCGCCGACATGCAGCACGACACCGTGCTGCGGCTGGCGCAGGTGCCGGGCATCGTCGGCATCAAGGAAGCCACCGGCAACATCGAACGCGCGCTGTGGCTGATCCGCGAAGCGCCAAAGGATTTCTCGATCTACTCCGGCGACGACGCCACCGCCGTGGCGCTGATGCTGTGCGGCGGCCACGGCAACGTCAGCGTCACCGCCAACGTCGCCCCGCGCCTGATGCACGAGCTGTGCATGGCTGCGCTTTCCGGCGACATCGCCACCGCGATGCAGATCCAGCTGCGCCTGCTGCCGCTGCACAAGCACTTGTTCATCGAAGCCAACCCGATCCCGGTGAAGTGGGCGATGTCACGCCTGGGCCATTGCGGCGGCACCCTGCGCCTGCCGCTGACCGAGCTGGAACCGGGCAACCAGGCCAAGGTTGAAGCGGCGTTGCGCGAGACGGGGTTGCTGGCGTAACGCCGCACTTTCCCGCCATGCCGATCAGCGACTGCTATCTGTTCAAGAATTCGCTGGAGTTCCTGCCGGTCAGCGAAATCAACCGCGTGCCCGCCAAGGTGCGCGGCATCTACGTCCTGTATCACGCCAGGAAGAATTCCACGGCCATGGACGTGGTCTATGTCGGCATGGCACGTGGCGAGAAATCCGGCGCAAAGGGTCGGCTGATCGTCCACAAGCGCAGCAAGCCCAACCTGTGGACGCATTTCTCGGTGTATGAGGTATGGGACAACATCACCAAGTCACAGGTCGAAGAGCTGGAAGGTCTGTTCCGGCAGATCTATCGCCACGACTCGAACGCCAACAAGCTCAACGTGCAGCGCACGTACAAGCCTCTGCGCGCCATCCGCCGCAAATCGCCGGAAGATTGGGTGTAACGGAATCGCCGCTTGAGCCCCTCTCCCCCGGGAGAGGGGTTGGGGTGAGGGTACGGTGCATGCGCATGTGCCTGAACTCGTCGCATTGCTTGGTTGTCGCGTTTGTCCCGTACCCTCCTTCTCCCTTCGGGCACCTTCTCCCGAAGGGAGAAGGAGGCAGCATGTTGCTCTTGGGCAGCAATGGCCGCTCCGCCCCGCTCGTGGCGATAAAATGCCGCCATGACGCCCTCCCTTCTCCTCGCCACTTCCTTCCCCGCGCGCCTGCGCAGCGTGTTGCCTGATTGGGCGCAGCAATGGCTGGATGTGATCGTGCCGCTGTCGCAGGTGGTGTTGATCCTGCTGGCGGCGTGGGCATTGCGCTGGTTGCTGCATCGGCTGGTGGCGCGGGCGGCGCGGCGTCATGACTTGCCGCAGGAAGTGGTGATGGGCGCGCGCCGGGTCGGCGGCTTCCTCATTTTCTTCGGTGCGCTGTTGCTGGCGCTGGAGCGTTTCGGCGTTTCCGGCAGCGTGCTGTGGACCGCGTTCACCGGTTTCGCGGCGGTGGCGGCGGTGGCCTTCTTCGCCGCATGGAGCGTGCTGACCAACATCTTCTGCGCGTTCCTGATCATGATCACGCGCCCGTTCCGCCTGCACGACCATGTCGAACTGCTGGAAAACGGCGAAAAACCCGGCCTGCGCGGCGAAGTGGTCGATGTGAACCTGGTCTATGTCACCCTGCGCGAAACCCATCCGCACGGCGCCCAGAGCGACCTGCGCGTACCCAACAGCCTGTTCTTCCAGCGCGGCGTCCGCCGTTGGCATTCGCCGCCACCGCCGGTGCAGACGCCATGAGCCACACCCCGCAGGATTCCACGCTGGGCCGCGAGGTTGCCTACCCGTCGCAATACGACCCCGGCCTGCTGTTCCCGATCCCGCGCAACAGCGCACGCGTGCAAATAGGTATTGCCGACAACGCGCTGCCCTTCGCCGGCCATGACCGCTGGCAGGCCTACGAGCTGGGCTGGCTGGATGCGCGCGGCAAGCCGCAAGTGGCCACCGCCACCTTCACCGTGCCGTGCGCCTCGCCCAACCTGATCGAATCCAAGTCGCTGAAGCTGTACCTCAACTCGCTCAACGACGAGCGCTTCAACAGCGCCGAAGCGCTGCGCGAACGCATCGCCAGCGACCTGTCGGCGCGTGCCGGTGCCATCGTCGAAGTCGCCTTCGGCCTGCCGCCGCTGCACGAAGGCAATGATGGCGACTGCATCGACTTGCAGGACATCGACATCGACGACTACGGCCCGCCCAACGCCGCGCATCTGCGGGCCGACAGCCATGACGTGAAGGAAGAGCGCCTGCTCAGCCACCTGTTCAAGTCCAACTGCCCGGTCACCGGCCAGCCGGACTGGGCCAGCGTGATCCTCTACTACCACGGCCCGCGCATCGATCCGGTCGGGCTGCTGCGCTACCTGTGCAGCTTCCGCCACCACGATGAATTCCACGAACAATGCGTCGAGCGCATCTTTGCCGAAGTCTCGGCACGCTGCACGCCGCTGGCGCTGTCGGTGGAAGCGCGCTTCACCCGTCGCGGCGGCCTGGACATCAACCCATGGCGGGCCACGCCGGGTCTGTCGGCCACCGCGCCGATCCGCGAACCGCGCCAGTAACAGTGGCACTCCGCGTGTGGTTTCATTCCGCCGGTAGCGCCGCTTGTTCGAGTTTTCCGAACCGGCCGTGAAGCCGCAAATGTGATATCGAAGAACTCACCTGCGGTGCATGAATTCTTAACGGGCATTGTGTAGATTGGTCCGTGTATCCCCATCCATCCAGGGAGGAGCCCTGAATGAGCACCGAGAAGAAAGCCGATTTCTCCGATGTCACCGCAAGCGTCACCAGTACCGAACAGATCGTCCCCAAGGCCGACTTCTCCGATGTGACCGCCACGGTCACCAGCACCGAGGAAATCGTCGGCGAAGAGGTGGAAACCTACACCATTGCCAAGGGTGATTTGCTGTCGACGATCGCCCAGAAAAAGTACGGTCGAGCCAGTGCGTGGAAGCAGATCTACGAAGCCAACCGCGACGTGATCGAAGACCCGGACCGCATCTTCCCCGGCAAGGTCATCAAGCTGCCCAAGCTTTGACCTCGCGCCGCGCCGCCGCACACATCCCCACGCACATCACGCAAGGACACACCTCATGAAATACAACCGCATTGCCTACGCCCTGATCGTTGCCGGCGCCGTCGCCGTGACCGGCTGCAAGAAGAAGGAGGAAGCCGCTCCGCCGCCGCCGCCGCCGGCTCCGATGGAACAGCCTGCCCCCGCCGCTGAAGCCGCGCCTGCACCGGCCGCCAGCTTCACCGTCAGCAGCGGCGCAGCCAGCGACAAGATCTCGGTCGTGGTCACCACTGATGCCAGCGTGCCGGCCGAGGCCACGATCAACGCCAAGCTGACCTACCAGGACGGCCAGACCGCAGGCGAACAGACCGTCACGATCAAGGCCGCAGACGCCGGCACCACCACGGTTGATTTCACCAAGGCCACCCCGTGGCCGGCCGGGAAGTACACCGCCGACGTGACCCTCAACGGCACCCCGGTCGGCTTGGCCCAGGAAGTCGAGATCAAGTAATCCCCTCCCTCTCCCGCAAGGGCGAGCACGTTCGGGCGCGGAGCAATCCGCGCCCTTTTTCTTTGCTGCCTCGTCGGCTGGTGGTGTCATCCCGGCGGGCAAAGACAAGGGGCGGCACTTGGCATTCACCGAATATCGTCGCAGTTCATTGTTTTTGCAGGGAATTCCGTGGATTTGGTGCCCGCAACATGCTTCTGGCCATGCCGCTCGCGAGCCCGACGGAACCGGGAACTTCCGCCCGTGTTAGCAGTCGAACCATCACACTGCTAATATCCTGACCATGAGCCAGAATTCCACTGCCACCGCCTTGGTGGCCAACAATCTTCCGATCCCCAGCGCGTTGGGTTCGCTCGACGCCTACATCGGCGCCGTGCACCAGATCCCGGTGCTGGCCGCCGATGAGGAACAGGCGCTGGCCCGCCGCTTCCGCGACGATGAAGACCTTGACGCGGCGCGCGAGCTGGTGCATTCGCACCTGCGTTTCGTCGTGCACGTGGCCCGCGGCTACAACGGCTACGGCCTGCAACTGGGTGACCTGATCCAGGAAGGCAACATCGGCCTGATGAAGGCGGTCAAGCGCTTCGACCCGGACATGGGCGTGCGCCTGGTCAGCTTTGCCGTGCACTGGATCCGCGCCGAGATGCACGAGTTCATCCTCAAGAACTGGCGCATCGTCAAGGTCGCCACGACCAAGGCGCAGCGCAAGCTGTTCTTCAACCTGCGCAAGTCCAAGACCCGCCTGGGCTGGATGAACGCGGCCGAAGTCAGCGCGGTGGCGAAGGATCTCAACGTCTCCGAGCGCGAAGTGATGGAGATGGAATCGCGCCTGTCCGGCCGCGACATCGGCTTCGATGCACCCGAAGGCGAGGACGACGACCACGCGCCGCCGTCGCCGGTGGCCTATCTGGCGGCAGAAGGCGAAGACCCGTCGCAGGCCTACGAGCGCGCCGACAGCGAAGCCGACCAGCTGGAATTGCTGCGCGATGGCCTGGCCAGGCTGGACCAGCGTTCGCGCGACATCATCGCCCGCCGCTGGCTGGATGCCGACAGCAAGATCACCTTGCAGGAGCTGGCCGACGAATATGGCGTCTCCGCCGAGCGCATTCGCCAGATCGAGGCCAATGCGATGAAGAAGATGAAGGCCTTGTTCGCGGCCTGATCCACGCACAGGCAAACCATCAGTCGCAAGAAAAAACGGCCCGGGAAACCGGGCCGTTTGCGTATCCGCGGGCGTGTCAGCCGTTGCCGGGATTGCGCTTGGCCACCACGCTGGTCGCGGTCAAATCGCCGCTGACATTGCCCAGGGTGGCGAACACGTCCGGCAGCGTATCCACCGCCAGCAGCACGCCCAGCGGTTCCAGCGGCAGCGCCATGGCTTGCGTCACCGGCAGGTTGGTAGTCATGAAGATCGCCTGGCCGGGCAGGCCGACCGAGCCCATGCTGATGATCACCGACATCGCGATGCCAGCGGCGATGTGCGCGGCGCCGATGTCGATGCCGTACAGCCAGGCGATGAAGAAGGCCACGCCCATGTACTGCACCGGGCTGGTGATGCGGAACAGCGACACCGCCATTGGCAACACCAGCGAGGTCACCTGCAACGGATAACCCAGGCGCACGCGCGCGCTGTCGATCATTGCCGGCAACGAGGCCAGCGAGGATTGCGTGCTGACCGCGACCACCTGCGCCGGCAAAATCGCGCTGGCGAAGCGGCGGAACGGTTCGCCGCCGAACACGCGCGCCACCACGTACAACAGCAGCGTCACCGCCACATACATGATGCACAGCACGACGATGTAGCTGGCCAGCGCGCCCAGCACCTTCCAGCCGACCTGCGCGCACACCACCAGAGCCAGCACGAACACACCCAGCGGCGCGACCGCCAGCACCCAGCGCACGATCACGATCATGGTGTCGGCGATGGTCTGGATGAAATCGAGCATGCGTGCACGGCGTTCGTGTTCGATCCGGCTCAGCGCAAAGCCGAAGATGATCGCGAAGGTGACCAGCGGCAGCATCGCCGCATTGGCGGCGGCGGCAATCGCATTGGACGGAATGATCGCGACGATGGCCGCACCCAGCCCGGCGACGGTGTCCGGCTGTGCTTCCACCGGCGACAAGGCCGAGCGGAACGCGGCCATCGAGGCTTCGTCGCGCGGCAGCAGCGAGAACAGGGTTGGCGCGGCGAACGCGGCAAAGGTCGCTGCCAGGGTCAGCAGCAGGGCGAAAACCACCAGCGCGTCGCGGGCGATGCGCCCGGAGGCGACCGCATCGGTGGCGGCATTGACGCCCAGCACCACCAGTGCGGCGACTAAAGGGACCACGGTCATCTGCAAGGCGTTCAACCACAGCTTGCCGACCGGCTGCACGATGTTGGCGACGGTGGCGGCGGCGTCCGCGTTCCAGAACGACAGGGCAATGCCGATGACGGCGCCCAACAGCAGGGCAAGCAGGACGCGGGTGGTGGTGGACATATGGCAGGGTCTCTTGCTGAATGGTGGTTTTGCTCTTGTTCGTCATTCCTGCGCAGGCGGGAATGACGAACAAGAGCCGGGCATCAAGGCAACATCAAGGCAAGCTCCACTCGCGCCTCAAACGATCGTATTCGGCCCGCGGCAGCAGCACGAACACCGGGTTCTTCTTCGGGTTCAGCCATGCCAGCACGCGTTCCATGGTTTTATCGTCCATCGCGGTGCAGCCGGCGGTTGGGGTGGTCGGCGATTGCCACAGGTGGGCGAACACGCAACTGCCCTTGCCGGAAGCATTGCCCGGGTTCTGGCGAATCACGAAGCCTTCGCGGTAGGCCTCGTCGCCACCGGCGTACAGGTCGCGGCGCATCGGCTCGGTCGAACCCCTCACCGCAGCCGCGCCGACTTGATCGGCATCGACGATCTGGTTGTAAAGCGGCGAGCCTTCCACGTCGATGCAGTACTGCGAAGGTGTCAGCGCCAGGTACGGCATTTTCGTCTTGACCTTGTCCGCGTAGCCGAACGCATCGCCCAGCGCGAACACACCGGCCGGCGCGCGGCCATCGCCTTCGACCTTCTGCGGGCCATCGGCTTGCTGCGGATGCAGGCCCAGCCCCCACGCCGCGCCGTTGCGGCCGATGACGATGTCGGTTTCGTAATCGGCTAGCCGCCAATTGTCACGCGCGCGTTCGTAGCGGCGCAGCGTGCCGGTGCTGGCGTTCCAGTCGGGAACGACCACCACCACCATCTGTTCGGCATCGGCCCACGGCAGTGTCATGGCGGCGTGCGTGGTTGGCGTGATCAACAGTGCACCGAGCAGCGCGAGCAAGGCAACTACAGGCTTCTTCATGACTCCCCTCATGATTCCAGCAAGTGCTGGATGCGCTCCAGGTTGATGTGCAGCTGGCCCTGGCGTTCGCTGTTGGCGTGGCACAGCAGCACGAACAGGAAATCCAGCAGGTATTGCAGCGAGGAACGGTACAGCAATTGCGCCACATGCGCAGCCGGATCGTGCGCGGAAACCGTCAGCGTGGCATCGGCATGCGCGCGCAGCGGGTTGGCGGTGTGGCGGGTGATCGACACCACCTTGCCGCCGCCATGCTGGAACTGGCGGCTGACCTGCGACAATGGCGGCAACTGGCCGAATTCGGAAAACAGCAGCAGCACGTCGCCTTCGCGCACGGCCGACAGGTTCGCCATCATCAGGATCGCGTCGGCGTGGTGCACGGTCAGTACGCCCAGCAGCGACAGGCGCATGGCGAATTCGCGCGCGAAGATGCCGTCGTCGCCCAGGCCGCAGACGAAGACCTTGCCGGCGCTGTCGATCATCTCGACGATTGGCTCGATGCGTTCGCGCGGGTTGAGCAGCGCTGTTTCCTCTTCGGCAGCAGCCTTGCTGCGCCGCAGGTCTTCATGCAGGCGGGTGTAGGCATCGGCGGGCGTGTCCGTGGGCGCTGCCGCAAGCGGCTGGCCGTTGCCGCGCGCGACCGCCTCGCCGATGGTGTACTTGAGGTCGGGATAGCCCTTGAAGCCGAATTTCTGGCTGAACTTGACCACGCTGGACTGGCTGACGCCCAGCGCGCTGGCCAGTTGCTGCGAGGAGTAGTCGCGCAGCAGCACGGCATTGTCGAGGATGAAGTCGGCGATGCGGCGTTCGATCGCCGACATCTGGTCGCGTTCGGAGCGGATGCGCAGCAGGGGCGGCATGGTCCGGGTTCCCGTTCGTCAGTGCGAGGTGATGGGTTGCAACGAAACGCCTCCTTCTCCACGCTTGCGCAGGGAGAGGGAGTCATTTCGTGCTATCGCGGCGGCTGTATGAATACTCCTCACCCCAACATCTCCAACCCGCGGATTTCCTTGATGCCCAAACCCGGCGCGTCGCTGATGCTGATTTCCGATTCGTTGAAGACCACGCCGCCTTCGACCGGGTTGTACTGGCCCAGCGACGGCCCATCGAGGTCGGCCATGGTGATCGCGCCGGCCTTGGCCACGCCCAGGTGTGCGGCGGCGGCCACGCTGATGCTGCTTTCCAGCATGCAGCCGATCATGCAGTCCATGCCGTAAAGCGCGGCGATGTCGGCGATGCGGATCGCGTTGGACAGGCCGCCGGTCTTCATCAGCTTGATGTTGATGATGTCGGCGGCGCGCAGCTTGATCAGGTCAACCACTTCGGCCGGGCCGAACACGCTTTCATCGGCCATCACCGGCGTGTGCACGCGGTCGGTGACGTATTTCAAGCCGTCGATGTCGCGCGCCTTCACCGGTTGTTCCAGCAGCTCCATCTCCACGCCGGCATCTTCCAGCTGGTGCATCGCGATCACCGCCTGCTTGGCGGTCCAGCCCTGGTTGGCGTCGATGCGCAGCAGAGCGCGGCCTTCGACGGCGGCATGGATCGCCTTCACCCGCTCCACGTCCAGGCCCATGTCCTTGCCGACCTTGATCTTCAGCGATTCGAAACCGCGCTCCACCGCCTCAATCGAATCGGCCACCATCTTGTCGATGTAATCCACGCTGATGGTGATGTCGGTGGTGATGACCGGGTCGCCGCCGCCCAGCAGCTTGTACAGCGGCGCGTTGTAAAGCTGTGCCCACAGGTCGTAAACGGCGATTTCGACGGCGGCCTTGGCGCTGGTGTTGCGTTCCATCGACGATTGGATCAGGCCGGTGATGCGGTTGAGGTCGGCGATGTCTTCGCCGATCAGTCGCGGGCGGATGATCTGGTCGATGGCTGCGGTTATGGATCCGTGCGTGTCACCGGTGATGACCGCAGTGGCCGGTGCTTCGCCGTAACCGACACGGCCATCATCGGTGTGCACGACCACCACGATGTCCTCGATGGTATCCACGCTGCGCAACGCGGTCTTGAATGGCGTCTTCAGCGGCACGCGCAGCATGCCCAGGCGGATGTCGGTGATTTTCATTGGATGGAAATGACGGAGAGAGATTCTTCCCTCTCCCCGCGCCAGCGGGGAGAGGGTGCCCGGAGGGCGGGAGAGGGGCAGCGAGCGTAGCGAGCGCGCTGTTGCCCTTGCTTGTTCTGGATGCCGAAAAAAGAAGCATGTTCGCTGCGCTCACACCCCTCATCTGCCCTTCCGAGGCCGCCAATGGCGGCTTCACCCTCTCCCCGCAGGCGGGGAGAAGGAGGTATTGCATGTCTTTGCACAAGTGACGAGCTCACGGCCGAATCTGCTGGATATTGCTGATCCGGTCGGCAAAGATCGCATCACCACTGGCCTGCATCGGTTCGAACGGGGTCACCGACACGCCGTTGAGCTTGGCGTGCAGGCGTTGCCCGTCCGCGTCGATCCACGAAGCACCGGTAGTGTCATGGATTACCCAGCTGCGGCCGTCATCGTGGCCGATCACCATCATCACGTGGCCGGGGATGTAGATCAGGTCGCCGGGATGGGTGGCCTGCATCAGCGCCAGTCGCTGGTCGCGTTTTTCATCCCTGTCCACGGCGATGCGGTTCAGTGCCGGGCTGACCGCTTGTGCGCTGGTATTGCGCGGCAGTTGCACGCCGAAGCTGCGGTAGATTTCCGACACGAAACCACTGCAATCGCGGGTGCCGTAGGAATGGCCCCAGCCATAGCGCTCGCCAAGGAACTTGAATGCCTGCCGCAGCAGGTTGGCCTGGGTCAGCGGCAAATAATCATCGGCCACGTCGGCACTACGCGGCACCAGCGCCGGCACCAATTGCAACTTGCCGTCGGCATCGCGCGCCGGCAGTTCGACCACGTGGGCCGCATACGCATCCTGGCCGTTGACCGCTTCACGCAATGGCCAGTCCAGCAGCGGCAACTTCAGGCCCATGTCGAGTTGCAGCGATGAAACGCGCGGCTCCTCCGGGGTGAACACCGTGCGCACGTTGGCACCGGTGACGACGATGGACGGGCGCTGCCGGCCATAACCCAGCACCGCATCGCGCGTGCCTTCGGCGAGGTATTGCTTCTCCACCCACGCGGTGTAGTTGGGTGAAACGACGAAGGCCCATTGCCCGTCGCCGCTTTCCTGCACGATGGCCACCGGCGTGCCGGGCAACAGTGCGGATTCTTGCCAGCGGTCGATGTCGTGATCATCGGCATCGCGGAACACGCGGCGGCGATCCGGCACCGCACGCAGGTCGGCGCGTTGCACCGCCAGCGCATAACGCGGCGTCACTTTCTTGCCCACGGCGACCAGGTTCAAGCCGGCTTCGACATTGCTTGCCAGCGGTGCAAGTTCCAGCGGCTGGCCGCGCTCGTCGAACAGGGGTTTGTCGAATGAGGGCCGCAGCGCTTCGATCCATTCGCGCACCTGGGTGCCGGGCAGCAGCGCTGGCAGCTTCGACAGATCGTGCATGGTCGGGTCGGTGGCGAACAGCTTTGCGTTCTGCGCGGCGATGGCCTCACGCGACAGGATCACCGCATCGGCCTGCGGCAACCGCGCCAGCCAGTAGTCGGCGGCCAGTTGGTCGCTGCGGATGCCGAGCACACCGGTATCGCGGGGTAGCGGTGCATCGCGTGCCGGGGCGGGCGAGGCCAGCAGCAACAGAACGATCAGGAGGGGGGCGATTCGCATGGTGGCACGGCCTCTCGACATGCCCGGTGGCAGCGCAATCACTGGCTGGCAGCGGGGCTGGAATAGAAATTTCTTATATCACGACATAGTGGAATAAATTATTGACCAGCGATTCAGCTCATGTTACACAGGCGTTAAGTCGGGATTGCGGTCGCATGTGAGCGCCAGCCCGTCACCGGTGTGCGACAGCCGCCGGGACAGCCAGCAAGTCATCCATTTCACAGTACGCAGGAGAGAGCGGATATGAAGGGCAAGACGATTCGGAAAGCGACTTTGACCTTGGCGCTGGGTGCATGCCTGGCATCGATGGCACCGATGGCGATGTCGCAGGCGGTCACCGGCTCGGTTGCCGGTCGTGCGAACGCGGGAGAGACCATCACCGTCACCAATGACGCCACCGGGCAGAGCCGCACGGTCACGGTTGGCAAGGATGGCAGCTACCGCGTGGCGCAGTTGCCGCCAGGCAACTACAGTCTGACGACAGGCGGCGGCGCGCCGATCGCAGTCAGCGTTTCGGTGGGCGGGACCACCACGGTCAACCTGGACAGCAGCGGCGCGGTGAATCTGGACGCGGTTTCCGTGGTCGGTTCGCGCGTGGTCAATCGCGTCGATGTGCATTCGACCGAAACCTCGACCAACATCAGCCGCGAGGAATGGGCGCGCTTGCCGGTGGATCAAAGCCTGGCCTCGGTTGCGCTGCTTGCACCTGGCGTGGTTGCGTCGGGTGCCAGTTTTGGTGGCTTGTCCTTCGGCGGTTCGTCGGTGGCCGAGAACGTCGTTTACATCAATGGCATGGACGTGACCGATCCGTATCGCCGCCAAGGCTATTCGTCGGTGCCGTTCGCGTTCTACCAGGAATTCCAGGTCAAGACCGGCGGTTATTCGGCGGAATTCGGCCGCAGCACCGGCGGCGTGATCAATGCCGTCACCCGTTCGGGCAGCAACGAATTCAAGGGCGGCGTGGAAGTGACGCTGGAGCCATCCGCGTGGCAATCCGCCGCCAAAGATCGTTACCACGAAGACGGCACCGTGCACAACGTTTACAGCCGCGACAGTTCCAGTTGGTTCAAGACCAATGTGTGGGCCAGCGGCCCGCTCGTGAAGGACCGGTTGTTCTTCTTCGCCATGTATGAGAACCGCGACAGCAAATCCCAAGGTTATGGCATCAGCAGCGCCAGCAAGAGCGAAGGCAACAACGGTTTCTGGGGTGGCAAGCTGGATTGGCTGATCACCGACGACCACAAGCTGGAATTGCTGGCGTTCTCCGACGAGGCCGAGTCCGACACCACTCCGTACGATTACGACTGGGATACCAACACGCTGGGCACGCAGGGTGGCACGGGCACTTCCGGCAGTGGTGGCGACAACTGGTCGCTCACCTATACCGGCCACTTCACTGACAACCTCATGGCCAAGGTGTTGTATGGCGTGAACAAGCGCAGTGCCACCAGCAGCACGCCGCTGGATGGTGAGTGCAGCATCGTCGGACGTCCTCCGACCGCCTATTTCAACATGTTCCCGCAAGCTTGGACGCCGGGTTGCCACCCGACCAACAGCAGCGTGAACAGCCGTTTTGACGAGCGCGAAGTGACGCGCCTGGACTTCGAATGGCAACTGGGTAGCCACCTGCTGCGTTTCGGCTACGACAAGGAGGTCATGGATTCCGACAGTTCAGTCGTGTATCCGGGTGATGGGCGCAGCTACGTCGTGAACATGCATCGTGTCGGCAGCTCGTTGCCGGATGGTACGGTTGTTCCCGCTGGGCCCTATCTCGGAACCGATGTCAATGGCAATGCCATCACCGCAGTCGTCGATGCGCGTTACTACATCACCGGCGCACCGGTGAGTACCGACACGCAGGCGTTCTATCTGGAAGACAACTGGAGCGTCACGCCCAACCTGTTGTTGAGCCTGGGCCTGCGCTTCGACAAGTTCACCAACACCCTGGCCTCCGGTGCGCTATTCGCCAAGACCGACTTCAGCGACATGATTTCGCCGCGCCTGGGCTTCAGCTGGGACATGAAGGGCGATGGCTCGATGAAGCTGTTCGGCAACGCAGGCCGTTACTATCTGCCCATCACCAACAAGCTGACCGATTACTTCGGCGGCGGCACTACCGACGAACACACCTATTACACGCTCCAAGGTTGGGAACAGCGAAACCATCCATCGGGCGGCACTTACATCGTGCCAATCCTTGGCGCACAGCTCGGCAGCATTGACACCACCGGCAACGTGCCTGCTCCCACCGACATGCGCACCGCCGTGGCCAAGGATCTGAAGCAGGTGTTCCAGGATGAATACATCCTGGGCTTCCAGCAGGCAATCAACCAGGCGTGGTCGTGGGGCGTGAACGCGACCTACCGCGAAGTGACGCGCGCCGTCGAAGACGTACGCATCACCCATGTCGAGGGCTGCCCGTGGTACTCCGGTGACTGGCCGATCCTCAACCCTGGTGAAAAGAACACGCTGTGGTGCCCGGGCGATGATGATGATTCAGGACAGTGGGTCACTTTCGATAGCTCGAAGGATGGCTACATCGGCGTGGGCAGCCGCGTGATCATCGGCTACCCCAAGCCCAAGCGCACCTACAAGGCGGTGGAATTCCAGCTCGACCGCGCATGGGACGACAAGTGGTTCTTCAATGCCAGCTACACCTGGTCCAAGAGCGAAGGCAACGTGGAAGGCCCGGTGAACTCGGATACCGGTTACGCCGACACCAACCTGGTGCAGTACTTCGATCACCCGGCGGTGAACGAGCGCTATGGCGTGCTGTTCAATGACCATGAGCACCAGATCAAGCTGCGCGGCGGCTACAAGCTCAACGAGATGTGGAGCTTTGGTGGCACGGTCTCGGCGATTTCCGGCGGCCCGATCACCGCATTCGGCGTGCGTTGGCCGGTGGACAACCGCAGTGCGGGTGGTCCCGGCGAATTCAGCGGTGGCGGCTCCGGTTGGATCTGCACCGCGAACTGCACCCCGTTCAACTACGCCACGTCGCAACTGGAATACACCGCACGTGGCGCATTCGGTCGCATGCCGTGGGTGTACGACGTCGGCGCGAACGTGACGTGGACGCTGCCAGTCGAAGGCATCGACCTGAAGGCGCGTTTCTCGGTGTACAACTTGCTCAACAAGCAGGAAGTCATCAACGTGCACAGCCGTTACGAAAACACGCCCGGAAGCCAGATGCCCTATTTTGGTCAGGGCACCAACTGGCAGGCACCGCGCTACATGAACTTGGTCGTGACCTGGAACTTCTGAGTTCCGTTGCATCGAAGCCGCCGTCGATTCTTCCGGCGGCGGCTTCGCCGTGAAAACCGGCAAGTCGTACCGAAAACGAAGGATATGAAGTGAGGTTGCACGCGATCTTCCGCATCTTGTTGTTGTTGCTGACCACGTTGCTGGCCTCCTGCGCGCACCACAACCCCTTGGCCAAGTGGGAGCGTTCGCGCAACTTCGACGAACGCAAGCCGATGCTGATCGTGTTGCACTACACCACCGAGGAGTCGGCGGAAAAAAGCCTGCGCACGCTGAAAACCGCCAACAGCAAGGGTCCGGTCGGCGTGCATTACCTGATCGGTCGCGATGGGCGCATCTACCAACTGGTGGCCGAAGACAAGCGAGCCTGGCATGCCGGCCCCGGCAGTTGGGGCCGCATCACCGACGTCAATTCCGCATCGATCGGGATCGAATTGGACAACAGCGGTCACGACCCGTTCGACGAGCCGCAGATCGAGCAATTGATCGTGTTGCTGCGCGACCTGACCACGCGCCTGAGGATTCCGCCGACGCAGATCGTCGGCCATGAGGATTTCGCGCCGGGCCGCAAGATCGATCCAGGCCCTCTGTTCCCGTGGAAACGCCTGCACGAAGCAGGCTTCGGTATCTGGCCTGATGAAAACGTCGGTGACCCGCCGTCGGGCTTCGACAGCTGGCTGGCGATGGCAGCAGTGGGCTATCCGCTGGACGATCGTGAAGGCGCGCTGCGCTCGTTCCGCCATCGCTTCCGTGGCATGCAAAGCGAGGGTGCGGAACTGGATGCCGACGATTTGCGCATCCTCTACGCATTGACCCGGCCGCCAGTGGTGAAGCCATGATCCTGTATCGCCGCGTGATGTTTTCGCATCAACAGGAGTAGAGTGCAAGAACGCCGCCGGGGGAACCGTGGCGGCGTCTTCGTTTCGGGCGTCCGCCGCAACAAAAAGCGGGCGCATCACGAATAAAAACAACAAACAAACCCAAGCAACGAACCTGGAGAGAGAGCCACCATGTCAGTTCGCCATCAATCGCTTCGTCACGGCCGCTTGGCCGCTGCCATCATGCTGGGTCTGGCACTGCCTGCCATCGGCTTCGCCCACGACTCCGCCGCCGAAGCCGCCGCACTGGATGCGCAAAGCACCACGCAGCAGACCGATACGCAAGGCGGAGGTGCCTCGGTGCAGAACCTGGACAAGGTGCAGGTCACCGGCTCGCGCATCAAGCGCACGGATGTGGAAGCGGCCATGCCGATCACCGTCATCCAGAAGCAGGAAATCCAGGCGCAAGGCATCAGCTCGGCCGAGCAACTGCTGCAATTCCTCAACATCGCCAGCAACGGTCCCGACAGCCTGGCTGCCAATAGCGGTATCGCGCCGCCGGGGACGCGTGGCAACAATGGCGTGTCCGGCGCCAACCTGCGCGGGCAGGGTGCCGATGCCACGCTGGTGTTGCTCAATGGCCGACGTGTTGCCACCCACGGTTTGGCCGGGCAGGCGGTTGACTTGAATTCGATCCCGTTTGCCGCGATCGACCGCGTTGAAGTGCTGCGCGACGGCGCATCGGCGATCTACGGTACTGACGCCATCGGCGGCGTGATCAACTTCATCACCCGCAATGATTACCAGGGCATTACCGTCAACTTCAATGCCGATGTCACCCAGGAAGGCGGCGGCAACATCTTCGGTTACAGCGTGCTCGGCGGTATCGGCGACCTGGATACCGACCGCTGGAATCTCTGGGGCACGGTCAACTACAAGAAGAACGAAATCCTGCTGGGCAGTGATCGTGATTTCTCCAACAGCTTCCAGCCGGATCGTGGCCTGTCGCCGGATACGCGCGGCACGCCGTTCGGCAACGTGGTCAGTGCCACCAACAGCCTGATTGGCGGCGGTCTCAGGGATCCTGAAACCGGTCTGACCAAGACCACGATCAGCCCGCTCGACCTGCCGGGCGGTGCCGGCTGCGAAAACGGCGGCGACATGATGGGCCCTTACGACGACAAGATCTGGGCCAGCCCCGGTGCCAGCTACGGCTGTGCCTGGGATTACGGCCGTGCGCGCACCATCCAGCAGCCGGTGGAAAGCGTGCAGGGCCTGGGCCGCGCCACGTTCAAGCTGGGTGACAACCATGAAATCTTTGCCGAGTTCATGGGCTCGCAAGTCAAGTCACGGCGTCGTTTCGAGGCGCAGCAGATTTCTACCAGCATCAACGCCAGCGTGACCCAGCTGGACGCCTACGAATTGAACGGCACCACGCGCGCCACTTACGACGCCATCTACGGCGCGCTGCATGATTACTTCGGTGATCAGGCCAATCTGGTCTATGGCCGCCCGATCACCTACCGCTGGCGCTGCGAAATCTGTGGTCCGCGCCAGATCGAAACCGAGACCAAGGCTTATCGTGCACTGTTGGGCGTCAATGGCAGCATCGGCAGTTGGGATTACACCGCTGGCCTGTCGCGAGCGCAAAGCAAGGCCGAATCGGTGCTGGCCGGCGGCTATTACTTCACGCCGCAGTTGAAGCAGATGCTCAAGAGCGGCACGCTCAATCCGTTCCTGATGCCCGGTCAGGCGCAGTCGCAGGCAGCTGTCGCGGGCATGGCCGCCGCTGATGCCAGCGGCCTGCAACTGTATGAAGGCACCTCAACCAGCACCACGTTGGACGCCAGTTTCAACGGTAGCCTCGGTTTCAAACTGTGGGGCAGCGAGGACGTACAGGCCGCCGCCGGCGTCGATGTGCGCCGCGAGGAATACGAATTCAGTGGCCCGGCCGAATGGAGTGCCGGCAATGCCTATGTGTTCGGCGCGCCGGGTGACGCATCCAATTACATGTCCAAGAAAACCCGTGACGTGAAGGCGGTGTTTGCCGAGTTCTACGTGCCGGTGCTGGATTCGTTGAGTTTCGATCTGGCGGTGCGCCACGATGATTACGACGGCTTTGGCGGCACCACCAACCCGAAGTATTCGTTCAAGTGGCAGCCGGCGGATTGGCTGGCGCTGCGTGGTTCGTACAGCACCGGCTTCAAGGTGCCTGATTTCGCCAAGCTCTATCGCGGCATCACTGAAACGCAATACACCGGCCTGGATCTGGCCGATCCTGCGACCTGCCCCGGTGGCCAGTACAACCCGGACGTGGCTGGCTGCAACGTGCAGATCCGCCCGGACATCGTTACCGGTGGCAACCCGAACCTGGAGCCGGAAGAAGCCAAGCAGCGCAGCGTCGGCTTCGTGCTGAATCCAGGCGAGCACTTCAACATGAGCATGGACTGGTGGGAGATCGAGCGCATCAACACCATCCGCAGCGGCTTCAACTTGGCCACGATGCGGACCAACTATGACTTGTATGCATCCAACTTCATCCGCGATGCCAGCGGCAACATCATTGCCATCGACCAGCGCTACATCAACACCGGTGGCACCCTGACCCGTGGCGTTGAAGTCGATGCCAACCTGATGGGTGAACTGGCCGGTGGCCACTGGCGCATCAACCTCAACGGTAATTACCTTGACATGTTCAAGGTCAAGAACTTCGACGCCTATCCGTATGGCAATAACCTGGTGGGCGAGTACGAGCGTTATTTCAACCTGCCGCTTAAGTGGAAGCACACGCTGAACTTCGGCTGGGCCAAGGGCGACTGGGCACACACGCTGACCCAGGTGTACCGCTCCGGTTACAAGGACTGGAAGCCAGGCGGCATCGTCAATGGTTACGTCCCGAGTAACTGGAACCCGAAGGTGGATGAATACATCACCTACAACTACAGCCTGACCTGGACTGGCGTGGAGAACATGAAGGTGGTGCTGGGCATCCGCAACCTGCTCAATACCGATCCGCCGTTCACCGTTCGCTATCTGGATGATGGTGACGGTGCCGGCTGGGAAGCGCGCGTGGCAGATCCACGCGGGCGTTCGTTCAATCTCAACTTCGAATACCGCTTCGAATGAGGACAAGCCTGGTTGGGTGAAAGCCAGACGCCGCCGCCGTGTAACCGTCGGCGGCGTTTTCGTTTAGGCTTGCTCCATTTCGCAAGGCTCGCCGCGATGAAACGACTGTTGCTGCTTCTGCTGTTGTTGACGCCGTCGGCGCAGGCCGCCGGGGTACAAGCTGACTGGTTCGATGCCGCCGTCGAACAAGCCTTCACTCGATACCAGTTGCCTGGCCTGGCCGTTGGCGTGATTGAGGATGGCAAGGTCGCGCACGTGAAAACGCTGGGTGAGCTGCGGGCAGGCAGTGGCGACAAGGTTGATGCCGATACGCTGTTCAAGATCGCTTCCAACAGCAAGGCAATGACCGCCGGCGTGCTGGCGCGGCTGGTCGATCAGGGCAAGCTGCAGTGGGATGACCCGGTGGTGAAGCATCTGCCGCAGTTCCGCATGCATGACGATTGGGTCACCCAACACATGCAGGTGCGCGACCTGCTGATCCACAACAGCGGCCTGGGTGCCGGTGCCGGCGATCTGATGTTCTGGCCCGAGCCGAATAAATACACGCGTGCCGACATCATTCGCGGCTTGCAATACCTGAAGCCGAAGACCAGTTTCCGCAGCGGTTACGCCTACGACAACAGTTTGTACGTGGTGGCCGGTGAAGTCGCTGTTGCGGCCGGAGGCAAGCCATACGATCAGTTGGTGCGCGAGGAGTTGTTCACGCCGCTAGGCCTGTCGCGTTGCCAGGCCGGCGCGTGGAATCGCACGCAAGTCGGCAATGTCGCCGTGCCGCATTCGCGTACGCGGCAGGGCAATCGGCCGTTGTCCGAAAGTGCTGACGTGCCGGATGAAACCATGCTCGCCGCCGGTGGCATCCGTTGCAGCTTGAACGACATGTTGAAGTGGATGGGCATGTGGCTGGATCCGCAATCGACCTGGTTGAGTGCGCAGCAACGCCGCGCCGTGTGGAGTGCACACACGACGATGCCGGTGTCGCAACGCATGCGCGACTGGGACAACAGCCACTTCTCCGCCTACGGTTATGGCTGGCGCTTGTCCGACGTCGATGGCGCTTGGAAGGTCGCGCATACCGGCACGTTGTCGGGTATGTACTCCTCGGTGATCTTGCTGCCGGATTTGCGCGTGGGCATCGTGATTTTGACCAATGGCGAGGGCGACGCCATGCGTACCGTGCTGGGCGAAGTGCTGACCAAGCACTACACCGCGCCGCAGCAGGGCGCGACGGTTGCGTATTACGGCGATTTGCTGGAACGCGAAAGCGGTGGCCCGGCCGCGCCATCGCGTGCGCCGGATACCTCGAAGCGCGTGGCCGGCAAACCGGCGCAGTTCGCCGGCTTGCTGGGCGGGTATGAAGACCCGTGGTTCGGCAAGGCCACGGTTTGCGCGGTGGATGGCAAGGTGGAATTCCGTGCGGAAAAATCGCCGCTGCTGGCGGGCACCTTGATGCGGGTGGGTTCGCGTTGGCTGATCGACTGGCACGACGACGAGGTGGATGCGGAAGCCTGGGCGGATTTTTCGCTAGCCAGCGATGCGAAGCCGGCTTCATTGAAACTGGCGCTGGTCGATCCCGATGCGGATTTCAGTTACGACTACCATGATCTGGATTTCGTTCGCCGCGATGATTGCCCGGTGTCGCGATGAAAGAAGTTGCTTTTTCTCGTCATTCCCGCTTGACCAGCCATTCGGCTGTTGTGAAGCGCTTCGCGGGAATGACGAGCAAAAACGGGAATGACGAGAAAAACGTATTTTCCTCACAGGAATACCAACAACCATGAACCAAAAAACCAGCAACCTTCCCACCGTCCTTTGCCTCCTGCTCGCAACCCTGCTCACCGCCTGCGCGCACCAGCCACAACCGGCGCGCAATCCGCTGGCGCAGTGGCATGAATCGCCGAACCAGGACTTGCGCCGGCCGCAGTTGATCGTGGTGCATTACACCGAGCAGTCGTCGGTGGAACAAAGCCTGCGCACGCTGAGCTCGAGCAACAGCGGTGGGCGAGTCAGTGCGCATTACCTGATTGGCAAGGACGGCAAGCGCTATCAACTGGTCAGCGACGAGCGCCGCGCCTGGCATGGTGGTGCGGGCAGTTGGGGCACGATCAACGAGGTCAATTCCGCGTCGATCGGCATCGAACTGGACAACGATGGCAAGTCGCCGTTTGCCGACGCACAGATCGACAGCCTGATCGAACTGCTGCGCGATCTGACCACGCGGCTGAAGATTCCGCCGACTGAAGTGGTCGGTCATTCGGACATCACGCCCACGCGCAAGATCGATCCGGGCCCGTTGTTCCCGTGGAAGCGCCTGCACGAGGCCGGCTTCGGCCGCTGGCCGGCGGCCGACGCACCGCCCGCGCCGGAAGGTTTCGACCCGTGGCAGGCGCTGCGCCTGCTGGGCTACGCGCTGGACGACCGTGCGGCCACGCTGCGCGCCTTCCATCATCATTTTCGCGGCATCGACACCACCGAGCTGGAAGACGAGGACAAGCGCATCCTGCACGCGCTGACCGCCTTGCCGCCGCCGAAGGCGATGCCGTCGAAGGCGGTCACCTTCGCCCAGGCCGGCCTGGTGGACATCACCAGTGCCGCGCCGGACGTGGAGCTGGATATCCGCTACTACGGCAGCGACAACTTCGTCGGTACGCGCGTGCGCGGTTACGAAGCGCCGAAGTGTTATCTGCTGACCCCGGCTGCTGAAGCACTGGCGGCCGTGCAGCGCGACCTGCGTGCGCAGGGGTACACGCTGCACATCTACGATTGCTACCGGCCACAACGCGCGGTCGATCATTTCGTCGAATGGTCGAAGGACCTGGCCGACACCCGCACCAAGGCCGTGCACTATCCCAACCTGGGCAAGGACGTGCTGCTGGGCGACTACATCGCGCCGGTGTCCGGCCACAGCAAGGGCGCGACGGTGGATTTGACGATGGCCAAATGCGACGGTGCGACCTGCGTGCCACTGGACATGGGCACCAATTTCGACTTCTTCGACCCCATCGCCAATACCGATTCGCCGAAGATCACCCCCGTGCAGCGCGGCAACCGCCAGTTGCTGTTGCAGGCGATGGCCAAGCATGGCTTCGAGAATTATCCGATGGAGTGGTGGCACTTCACCAAGAAGCGGGATCCGGCACCGAACCTGCTGTTCGACATTCCGGTCAAGTGATTCCCTTTGCTCGTCATGACCAGACACAAGGGCTGTTGAAAAGCGCTTCCCGCGAAGGTGGGAATGACGAGCAAAAAAACCGGTGGCTGGATTACCCCAGTCGCTCGTGCCTTGTGTATGCTGGCCCGGTGCAACCGATCGACTTTGCCGATACCGCCCAGCAACTGGCCGAGCTGAAGCTCGAACACCGCCGGCTGGACGAGGATATCGCGCGCCTCGTTGCCGACATTCGCGCCGATGAGTTGGCGGTCAAGCGATTGAAGAAGCGCAAGCTGTGGCTGAAGGATTGCATCGCCCGGCTGGAGAGTGCGTTGATTCCCGACCAGCCGGCGTAGTTGGGAGTGGTGTTGGTTTTTATGGGTTGTTGGTTTTTGGTTGTTGAAGAGGCTTTTCGTTTTTGCTCGTCATCCCGGCGAAAGCCGGGATGACGAGCAAAAAACAACCAACAACCGCCTCACCCCTCCGCCGCCGGCCTTGCCGCTTCCGGGCTGACCCGTTCGATGGTGTGGCGCAACTCGCGGCCGAGGATGGTCTTGGCATCGCGGGCCCAAGCCTGCAGGCGGTCGTCGAACAGCAGTTTGCTGTTCTCGTCGGGCCAGACCAGGCGGATTTCGCGCAGCTTCTGGATGAAGCCGCGGAACAGGGTCTTGTCGAAGAATTCCGGTGCAGCCGGGGCATACAACAGGCTCAACCGTTGTGCCGCTTGCTGGCACAGGCTTTCCAGTTCAGCTGCGCCCAAGGTGCCGGGGCCGTTCTTGGCCAGCACGCTGATCGCGATGTAGTAGCGCTCGAACGCCTGTTGCAGCGAGTGGCCGATGGCGCGCAGGCGGAATACTTCGTCGGTCTGGCCGACATTGCGCGCATAGATGCCGCCGTCGTCATCGCTGACCCCGCCGTTGTCGATACGCTCCAGCAAGCCTTCGCGCACGAATACCTCCAGCGTGCGGTCGATGCGTTCGCCGAACTCGTCCTCGCTCCACGGCAGGAACAGTTCCGCCTGCAGAAACGGATACAGCGACTTGCCCAACGACACCAGCCGGTTGCGCGACATGCGCCGGCTGTTCTGGAAGCAGCAGGCAATCCAGCTGGACGCGGTGAACAGGTGCAGCACGTTGTTGCGGTAATAGCTCAGCAACACTGCAGTGTCTTCGTCAACGACATCGATCACGTCGCCCAGCGGGTGGGCGATACGTTGCAGCACGCCGATTTCAAGGCCATGGGCGATGATCTGCTGCGGCGTGTGCGGGGTGACGGTGACCCGGTCCGAATACGGCAGGTCGGCCAGCAGGTGCTTGCACAGTTCGATCTGCGCGATCAGGTCGGCTTCGCCCATCGCGTGCTTGGGCGTGGACAGCAGTGCCAGCGCCAGCAGGTTGATCGGGTTGACGTCGGCGGCGCGGTTGATGTGGGTGACGATGCGCAGCGCCAGTGCGTCAACGGTGGTGGCCAGCCACGCCGGCTTGTCGTCCTCGGCCAGGGCCTGGCCGTCCCAATCCGGCGCGTGTTCGGCCAGCAGGTCGTTCAAGGCGATGGCCTCGCCGAAATTCACCACCACCTGGCCGTAGTTCTGCCGCAGCACCTTGGGGATGCCCCACAGCAGCTTCCAGATGGATTCCTTTTCCTTGGCGCGGCCACCGAGTTCATCCAGGTAGCTGCGGCCTTCCATGACTTTTTCGTAGCCGATATAGACCGGTTGGAACAGCACCGGCTTCTTCGGCTGGCGCAGCCAGGCGCGCACGGTCATCACCAGCGCGCCGCCCTTGGGCGGCAGCAACCGGCCGGTGCGCGAGCGCCCGCCTTCGATGAAGTATTCGATCGAATAACCACCGGCGACCAGTTGCGCCATGTATTCGGTGAACACCGCCGAATACAGCGCGTTGCCGCGGAAGCTGCGGCGGGCGAAGAACGCGCCGCCCTTGCGCAGGATGGTGCCCACCACCGGCAGGTTCAGGTTGATGCCGGCGAAGATGTGCGGCGGCACGATGCCGCGTTCGTACAGCAGGTACGACAGCAGCAGGTAGTCCATGTGGCTGCGGTGGCTGGGCACATAGACCACTTCATGGCCCGGTGCGGCCTGTTTGAACTTTTCCAGGTGGTGGACCAGCACGCCGGCGTAGATGCGGTTCCATACGTGGCTGAGCAAAAAGCTGAGCGAGCGCACCACCGGGTTGGAATAGTCGGCGGCGATTTCCCAGGCGTAGGCATGGGCCTTCTTCCACGCATCGGCCGGTTTGCTCTTGTCGCGCGCGGCTTGGTCGGTGATGGCTTGCTTGACCGGTTCGGACGTCAGCACCTTGTCCACCAGCAGGCGACGGGTGGAAAGATCCGGGCCGATCACTGCTTCGCGGATGCGGTGGAAATGGGTGCGCAGCACGCGCGAGAGCTTGCGCACGTTGCGTTCCGGCTCCAGCCCTTCATCGACGCTTTCGCGCACCGACACCGGCGCGGCGAAGCGGACGATGGTGTTGCGGCCGTTGAGCAGCAGCGCCAGCAGCCGGCGGAAGCGGCCCACGATCACCCAGTTTTCCGAGAACAGCACGCTGAACCAGCCGCTGCTGCGGTCCGGCGCGCGGCCGACGAAGATGCTCACGGGTACCAACTGCACGTCCAGTGCCGGGTTGGCGCGGTGGGATTGCAGCAATTGCGCCAGCGATTCGGAATGGGTCTTGCCGTGGCCGTTGCTCACGTCCGGCAGCAGCGGGCCTACGTTGCGCCGCGACAGCGCCACGTAGGCGCGCTTGCGCCCGACCAGGTCGCCGGGCAGCGGCGACAGCGGCGGCGGCAGGCCGGCCTCGCGGCAGGCGCGGTCCAGGATCAGGGCGTTGGACAGGCCATAGTTTTCCAGCACGTAGCAGACCGGGCGGTCATCGACCAGCTCGGCGGGGGTTTCCGGCTCGATGCGGATGCCCAGCCACGGATCCAGCAGCCGGCCCAGCAACCGTGCCCACAGCGGCCGTTTCGCCGCCTGCGCCGGCCGGCGCGGGCGCTCGGGCGCGGCCGAGGCGGGGGCGGGCGGTTGCGAAGAATCGGGGAACGGCAGCGGATCTTGTTCAGTCATGGGCACATTATGGCGCAGGGCGATGAAACCACCTTGTCTGGAGTGGCTTGCGGTGCGAGCGGCTTTGCGGGCCGGCGTCAGGGTTGCAAGGGCGGATCGAGGCGCTCGGCTTGCTGCAACTGGCTGAGCAGATACCAATGGCCCTCGCGTCGTTCGAGTGCCACCACGGTTTCGATCTGCGCCTTGGCCAGCGGATAGCGCACCTTCACGGTGGCAAGGTCGCCGTGCTGTTCCAGCAGGCCGCTTTGCAGTTGCGCCAGTGATTGGTCCAGCGACAGGCCGTAGTGCTCGGCCAGCACCGCTTTCAGTTCGGCCAGGAACGGGGCCAACTTTTGCAGGCTTTGCTCCATGCCCAGTGCGGACAGGCTGGCGTCGTCACTGATGCCGGTGCGGCGTGCGGCGGCACACAGGCGGTCGATCGTGGCGCGTGCTCGCTTGGGGTCGCCCAGTGGCGCATGCTGGCCCCAGGCGCTCAGCGCGCCGATCACGGCGGCGGCATGCTTGCGCTGGGCCTCGTCCAGGCCGGCGTCTTCCTGCACATAGCGGACGCCGAACAGGCCCAGGTTGCGCGCGGCATCGCGCAGGTCGCGGTCTTGGTGCGCCAATTGCCGGTCGAAGCCCTGCTTGAGCCGGGCTTCCGCGCCCGGCGCGGACAAGGTTTGCAGCAGCGGCAGCAGTTGTTCGTCCAGCGGCAGCAGGGTCAGCGGCCAGCGACTGTCTCCATTGCGCCAGGCGTTGTCCAACCGGGTGTAGTCGGCGGCAGGCACCGCAGCACGGGCGAAGCCGGCCAGGTCATTGTCGTGCAACTGCTGCGCCAATTCGCGCACGGCGGCGGCCGGTTCACTGGCGGCACCGGGCAGGGCAGACGGCGGCTCGGTCGCTTGTGGTTTGCAGGCGACCAACGCCAGCAGGGCCAACAGCCATAACAGGCCCGGCACGACGGGACGGTTGGAAGGCGTCGTATTCCCCATGCCTGCATCTTGGCCGCTGCAGGGGCTTCGGCACAAGGAGCGGTGGCACGTTGTGGGAATGACAAGTAAAAGCGAAGCCGTTCCAGCCTTTCCGAAGGCGCCTGAAATGAATCGTCGAAGCTGGCAGCACCGAAGCGGTATTCCCGCAGACGGGAGAAGAACCAAAAAAGAGGGCCGGCCCGAAGGCCAGCCCCGAAGATTTGCCGGCCGAAGCCGGAGGACAGTGTTGTGGCGCATTTCCGACCGTGGCCGGACGCGGCCAGATTAACTGCTGTCCAAACTTGATGCAATGGTTTAGGAAATATCTCTCAACCAATTGATTCAATTAATGAAAATGCGTGAAATCTCGGCCTGCACTGCCTCGGCGGCGGCACGCGGGTCGGTAGCCAGGCGGATTGGGCGGCCAACCACGATCGCATCGGCGCCATTGGCGAAGGCTTCGGCCACGCCGACGGTGCGTTTCTGGTCATCGCCGGCCGGGCCCGGGCGGATACCGGGGCAGACGATGGAAAAATCCACCCCGGTCGCGGCGCGAATCGGCGCGGCTTCCTGGCCGGAAGCAAATCACCCCGTCGATGCCGGCCGCCTGCGCGGCGCGGGCGCGTTGCACCACCACCTCGGCCGGGTTGGCGTCGATGCCCATGCCGCGCAGGTCGCCACCGTCCATCGAGGTCAGCACGGTCACCGCCAGCAACCGCAGCTCGCCGCTGCGTGCCTGCGCGGCGGCTTCCATCATCGCCGGGTGCCAGCCGTGGATCGTGCAGAAAGTCACCGGCCACTGCGACAGGCCACGGATCGCGCCGGCCACGGTGGCGGGAATGTCGAAGAATTTCAGGTCGACGAAGACCTTCTTGCCGTGCTTTGCCAGTTCATCCAGCACGGTGAAGTAATCGCCCCAGGCCAGCAGTTCCATGCCGATCTTGTAGAACTGCACCGAATCGCCGAGCCGCTCGATCCATCCGATGGCCTCGGCACGATCCGGCGCGTCCAGCGCGAAGATCAGCCGTTCGCGCGTATCCAGCGCCAATGGGGCGCGGCTCATGGGGCCACGTCCAGCGCGGCGCGCTTGGCTTCACGCCGCTGCGGATCCTTGTGAGCGGGGTTTCCCAGCCGCCATAGGTCGGGTTGGGCAGCATGAACCAGCGTTCGCCAAACCAATCCGCGTATTCGCCGTGCAGCGCGGCATGGCCGGCGCGGCTGCGGTCCTTGACCTGGACGAAGTCGCCCAGCTGGTCGCCGAACTGCATCAGCACCCGGTATTTTTGCCCGGCCAGCAGGCGACGGCAGTGTTTTTCCGATTCCTTTCCTTGTGGGTCGCAGCCGGGGACGGCTGGCCCAGGCCGAGGAACACGCTGTCGTCGGCCACCGGCAGGCCGACGGATTTGAAGGTTGGCCATGGTCGCTTCGCGCAGGTGCAGGCGCGGTTGGAGATGTACAGCATGTCACCCCGTGCGCGCTCGCGGCGCGGGCGAAATCGAGTACGCCGGGCACGGGCTTGGCCTTGCGTTCGTTCACCCACTGCATCCCAGGTCGGGTTCGTTGTAACTCGTGCCATCGCGCACCAGCCGCGCTTGGTACGGCGAGTTGTCCAGCACGGTTTCGTCGATGTCCAGCATCACCGCCGGTGGCAGGCCGGCGGCGGTGTTGCCGCGCTCGTCCGGCGGCAGCGCGTCCAGTTCCTGTTCCTTCAGCGCGGCATCCAGCCGGTCGGCGGCGGCGCGGTAGGTCTGTTCGGCCAGTGCCGTGTATTCGACCGAGGTCTGTACCCACAGCACCGCGTTGAGGTTGTCGTCGGCCGGCGTGGCATTGGCGTTGCGGGGTAGCAACCGGATCGATGTTGCAGGCGGTCAACAGCAGCAGCGAAGGGCCAGCAAGGTGGTGGTCGGGAAGGCGCGCATGCGGAATTCCGCGGGAAGTGTCGCGGAATTTAACCGTTGCCGATGGCCTGCCTGTATCCTTGCCGGCTCCACGAACCAGATGGAGTCGGCATGCAGCACGACAGCAACCACCCCTGCCGAACCCTTGCTCGATGCCGCCGAAGCGCGGCTGCTGGGTTGCCTGATCGAGAAGGAAGCGACCACGCCGGAAACCTATCCGCTGACCGTCAACGCCGCGCAGTCCGCCGCCAACCAGAAGACCGCGCGTGACCCGGTGATGGCGCTGGATCCCGGCGCAGTGCAGCGCGCCTTGCGGCAACTGGAGACAAAGGGCATTGGCCAGGCAGGTGTTTTCCTCACGTGCCGAACGCTACGAACACCGCGCCGCCGTGCAGCTTGGCCTGGCCCCGCCGCAGGTCGCCCTGCTCGGCCTGCTGTTGCTGCGCGGCGTGCAGACCGCGCACGAACTGCTGGCGCGCAGCGAACGCCTGTTCCGCTTCGAACAGATCGATGACGTGCGTCACCACCTGGAACGCCTGATCCAGCGCCAGCCGGCGCTGGTGGTGCAGATCCCGCGCGGCCCCGGCCAGCGCGAAGACCGCTACGCGCACCTGCTGTGCGGCCCGGTGGACGTGGCCGCGATTGCTGCACGTACACCAGCCGTGCCGGCCGCGACCGCATCGCCGGAACTGGAAGCGCGCGTGGCTGCACTGGAAGCGGAAGTGGCTGCCTTGCGCGAGGCGGTGGCGGCAATGCGCGGCACGAATTGAATCCGCGCCACGCATCACCTCATGGACTGGTGTTGCGCACGCAGTCGTAGGTTTCGATGATGCGCGCGCCGGTGTCCAGCACCTGGAAATCCTCGATCTTCACGGCAGCGCTGGGCACTTGCTGGTAGAAGGTCTGCGCGGTGATGCCGACATCGCGCCAGGAGTGCGTGGTGAAGAGGTCGCTTTCGGCGGTCAGCGCGATGTTGCCGCCATCGGCCAGCACGATGCCGTAACGCTGCATGGTGCGCAGCACGACCTGTGCGCCCGCCGAATACTGGCTGACCGGGAAATCGGCGCGCAGCCGCAGGCGCGAACCGTAGGGGACGCTGTTCTCCGGACCGGACGGACCGCCGGCATGGCTGGCCGGGCGCACGTAGGCGCGCCGCCCACCCACCGTGCCCATGCGGTTGTTCGGCAGGATGAAGCGGATGGCGTGGCCGAGGTCGCTGTTCGCCGTCTGCATGGCCGAATAGATCTCGTCGGCGTTGAACAGCAGCGGTGCCACCGGGAAGCCGGCGGCATCGGCGCTGGTGCAATGTTCGCCGCGACCGCTGTCCGGATAGACCGAGTCGAGCTTCCACACCGCCAGGCACTGCGATTGCAGGTTGCTGGCGCCGCTGGCGTTGGCGCGGTAGGCCTCGTACAGGCGGTTGCCCTGCCACACCAGCAGGTGGCAATCGCCGTTGTTGTTGTCGCAGCTCAGGTTGCTGCTGCCTTCGATCGCGCCAGTGGTCGGCACTGGCATCTGCGTGCCGATCGTGTCGCAGTCGGGCGAATAGTATTCGCTGCTGGATGGATAGCCGACGATAGTGCGCATCGGCGCATTGGCCGGCGCGCGGACGACGTGCATGGAGAAATCGATCTGCATACGTCCACCGCCGAAACCGCCGAGCCCGGCAAGGGTCGAGATCATCACTGCCGACTGCGGGTGCAATGCCGCATTGCTGATGTTCTGGTGCCAGACTGCAGCAGGCGGGAAACGGGGCAGTGCACCGGATGTCGTGGGTGGCGTGGGCGTCGTGCCTTCGGCAACGTCGGTCACCGTCACCGAAAGCGACAAGGTGGCCGAACCCCCTTTGCCGTCGCTGACCGACAGTTCCACCAGATAGACGTTGTTGCCATCGCTGTCCGTGGGCGCTTCGTAATCGGGCGATGCGACGAACGACAGCGCGCCGCCGCTGGTGATGCTGAAGCGGGCACGATCCGCGCCGCCGGAGATCGAATAGGTCAACGCATCATTGTTCGCGTCGGTCGCTTTGGCGGTGTAGAAGGCGCCGGTGCTGTTCTCCGCGACACTGGCAGTCGTGGCCGAGGTGAAAACCGGTGGCTGATTCGCGGGTGCCGGCGTACCACCGCCTCCCGACCCGGTGCCGCCGTTTCCACTGTTGCCGCCATCGTCACCACCACCACCGCACCCGCTGGTTGCCAGAACCAAGCAGGCTGTCGCTAGGCCTATGATGAGCCGCTGTGTCTTTGCCATGGGTAGTCCCTCGATTCAGTCTGTGCCGATTGTCTCCGCTCCAGACTGAAGAGAACGCCGGCACCGACCCTTGTCGGCCAAGGGAGTGCCCGGAACGCTCGCGCAAACTGCCACGATGACCAAGAGATGCTGCCACGCAGGTCGTGTTTTCCCTGTGAATGCCGGATGTAACGAGGATTATCCAGTGCCGGGGCATGGCTTTGCGGCCTGCCACCCCCTCCGGATTCGCCGCCTCGCGTCAGCCCACGCCCGGATGCAGGCTGTAGGTGCCGTGGGTGCTGGCTTCGGCCAGCACGTGGCCCTGCATCGCGCGCAGCACGTCGCTGGCAGTGAAGCAGGCCGGCAGTTCCAGCGTCGCCACGTCCAGCGCGTACAGGCGGAAGAAATAACGGTGCATGCGTAAATCGTTGAACGGCGGATACGGGCCGTCGTAGCCGTAGTAATCGCCGCCCATGTCGGCATCGCCGGCAAACCAGCCGGTGTAGTCGTTCAAGCCCTGCCGCGCGCCGGCCGGCCCCGACGGATTCTGCTTGCCCTTCGCGGTGATGCCATCGCAACAACTGCCGGCGGCGATTTCGCGCAGTTGTGCGGGAAGGTCGGCGACCACCCAATGGATGAAGTTGCCGCGCGGTTGTTCGACCGGGATGTCCATGTCCTTGCGGCCCACGGTCTCGGCCACCGTCGGCGCATCCGCATCGATGCAAAGCAGCGCGAAGGATTGCGTGCCCGCCGGCACTTCGTCCCAAGCCAGTTGCGGATTGCGGTTCGGCGCAAAGCCATCGGCCAGGCCCATCGCGAACTCGGCGGGAATCGGCTGGCCGTTGGCGAAACTGTTGCTGTGGATCTGCATGGCGGGGCTCCGGAAGATGTGGCGGGATTTTATTCCCATCCCTGTGGAGGAATGGCCAAGCGCTGTGCCACCCAGCGTTCGCTGTAGCCGTCGCAGGCGGCGTTTTCGATGAAGCCGCAGTGGCCGCCCCAGCCGGCGACTTCCAGCGTCGCGGTTTCCGGCAATTGCCAGTCGTGGAAGCTGTCGAAGGGAATCACCGGGTCGTCCTGCGCCATCAGCACGTGCGCCGGTATCTGCAGGCCGGCCAGTCGGTTGCCGGCGATCGAATAGCCTTCCAGGTAGTCGTCGATGCTGTCGAATTCGGTTTCATGTTCGACCATCCAGCGGGTCAGCTCGCGCACGCCCAGTTTCAGCACCTCGTCGCCGAAGGTGTGGCGCTGCGGGAACAGTTCGCGCTTGCGTTGCAGCGAGCGCCGCCATTTGCGCTGGAAATACCAGTGGTAGAACGGCAGGCTGTTTTCCATCTGGTTCAGCGTGGCACGCGGATCCAGCACCGGGCATACCGCCGCCACGCGCTGCAGCGGCAGCCCCAGTTGCGGCGCACGCAGCGCCAGGCGCAGGGCGAAATTGCCGCCCAGCGAGTAACCGGCGACGACCAGCGGCTGTTGCCCGAAGCGTTGCGCCACGTCGCAGGCGGCGCGCGCCACTTCGGCCAGGCGGCAGGAATGGAAGATCTCTTCGTTGAGGTGGTGGGTGCCGCCGTGGTCGCGGAAGTTCAGCCGCACCACGTCGAAGCCGGCTTCGATCAGCGAGGCGGCGGCCATGCGCATGTAGCTGGATTCAGCGCTGCCTTCCCAGCCATGCAGCAGCAGGGCCAGCCCGCGCGCGTCACGGCCGGGAACATGCGTGTGCCAGCCCTGCAGGCGTACGCCGTCGCCGCCGTCGAAGAGATGTTCGGTGCTGACCGTACCGAGTGCCGACAAACGCAGCAGGCCGCGGCGCTTGCGCAGGTCGCTGGAACTGAGCACCGACTGCAGGTGCGGATTGCGCAGCCATTTGGGCGGGGTGTAGTCGGTGGCGTTCATCGGTGGTGGGGCGGGTTGTTGGTTATTGGTTGTGGGTTGTTGGAAAGGTTCCGGTGCCCCTCCAACAACCAGGAACCCACAACCAACAACCGCTTTTCAGGTTCAAGCCTCGGCCATCACCGTGGCGATGCGGGTGCGGGCGGTATCGGCGATCTGTTTGCGACCTTCCAATTCGCCCGGCGCGATTGGCGCAAGGAAACAGATCGTCGCGCTGCGTGGGGGTTCGCCGAGCAGGCGCAGGAAGTTCTGCACGAAATTTTCGCCCTCATGGAACGCTACCACCGGCTGCGCCTCGCCGCGCGGGCCGTAGCGCAGCGCCACCGGTTGCACCGGCACGCCAGTCTCGACCGCAGCGGTGAAGATGCGTGCGTGGAACGGCCCCAGCGCGTGTCCATCGCGGGTGCGGCCCTCTGGGAACACGCCGACCGCGCGGCCTTCACGCAGACGCTCGGCCATCGCGTTCATCACCCCGTCCAGCGATTCGGAGCTGCCGCGTTGGTGGAAGATGGTTTCGCCGCGCGCCGCCAGCCAGCCGATCAGCGGCCAGCGGCGGATTTCGGCCTTGGCCACGAAACCCATCATCCGCTGGCCGTGCAGCATCTCGATATCGATCCAGCTGACGTGGTTGGCGACGAACATCACCGCACCTTTCAGTGGCGTGCCGACGCGGCGCAGGCGGAAGCCGAAGATGCGCATCAGCCCGGCCGACCAGGCGCGCACGGCGCGGTGTTCCAAGCGCTCGCCGCCGCAGGGCAGGCCAGCCCATAGCGGCACCATGCACAGCAGGGTCAGCGGCAGGAACAGGACGATGTGCAGCAGCAGCAGCGGCACGCGCAGCAGGTAGCGCCCGGCGCGCGCCAGACCGCCGCCGGCAGCGGCGGAAACGGGGGCTTGGTTCATGCGGCGACACGATACCGGAACGGTGGCGGGCGCGGCTAGGGAGGAGCTGAATGGATCCGCTTTTGCTCGTCATTCCCGCGAAAGCGGGAATCCAGTGTCTTGGCTTTCAAGGGCGAAAGTCGCTGGATTCCCGCTTTCGCGGGAATGACGAGCAAAAGCGGCGTAGCCCCGGCTATTCGGGCTCTTCCGGCGGCGGCGACAGCCCGTCCGGGTCCACAGACAGGCGGCCGGCCATCAGCACGGCCTGGGTGCGGTTGCCGACGCCGAGTTTGCGCAAGATCGCGGTGACGTGGGCCTTGATCGTGGCTTCGGAGACGCCCAGATCGTAGCCGATCTGCTTGTTCAGGCGGCCGGCACTGAGCATCTGCAACACGCGGAACTGCTGCGGGGTGAGTTCACGCAGGCGTTGCGCGACTTCACGCTCGTCCGCCGCCGCGCCTGGTGCGGCGAGCGCGTCGGCCGGCGCCCAGCGTTCGCCATCGAGCACCTGGCCGATGGCGGTGCCTATCGTGTCCGAATCGGCCGACTTGGGGATGAAGCCCAGCGCGCCGTGATCCAGCGCGCGGCGCATCACCGAAGGTTCCTCGCGCGCGGAGACCACCACTACCGGCAGTTGCGGATGCAGCGCACGCAAATGCACCAGCGCATTGAAGCCGTGCGCGCCGGGCATGTTCAAGTCCATCAGCAACAGGTCGGCGTCCGGGTGTGCATCAACCAGCGCGTACAACGCATCCACGCTGTCGGCTTCGTGCAGTTGCACGCCCGGCAGTACCCGTCGCACGGCACCGCGCAGGGCTTCACGGAACAGCGGGTGGTCGTCGGCGATCAGGAGGGTGGTCATGGGGAGGAGCAGGGAATGGAGAATGGGGAATCGGGAATGGTAGAAGCAGGGAACGCCAGCGGCCGTGCCGCTGTTGCGATTCCCCATTCTCCATTCCCTATTCCCGGCTTCATCATCACTTCACCTTGCGTTCCGCCACCAGCGAATCGACCACGCTGGGATCGGCCAAGGTCGAGGTGTCGCCCAGTTGCTCCGGTGCGTTCTCGGCGATCTTGCGCAGGATGCGGCGCATGATCTTGCCGCTGCGGGTCTTCGGCAGGCCCGGTGCCCATTGCAGGTGGTCGGGGGTGGCGGTCGGGCCGATGACCTTGCGCACGTGCGAGATGAGTTCCTTCACCAAGTCGTCGGTTTGCGCTTCGCCGGCCACCAGGGTGACGTAGGCGTAGATGCCCTGGCCCTTGATGTCATGCGGGAAGCCGACCACGGCCGCTTCGGCGACCTTCGGGTGCGACACCAGCGCGCTTTCCACTTCCGCTGTGCCGATGCGGTGACCGGACACGTTGATCACGTCATCAACGCGGCCGGTGATCCAGTAGTAGCCGTCCTCGTCACGGCGGCAACCGTCGCCGGTGAAGTAGCTGCCCGGATAAGTGCGGAAATAGGTGTCGATGAAGCGCTGGTGGTCGCCATAGACGGTACGCATCTGTCCCGGCCACGAATCCAGCAGCACCAAGTTGCCTTCGGTCGCGCCTTCCAGATGTTTGCCTTCGGCATCGACCAAGGCCGGCTGCACGCCGTAAAACGGCAGCGTGGCCGAGCCGGGCTTGAGGTCGGTTGCGCCGGGCAGCGGCGAAATCAGGATGCCGCCGGTTTCGGTCTGCCACCAGGTGTCAACGATCGGGCAGCGCGAGTCGCCAACATTCTCGTAATACCAGCGCCAAGCTTCCGGATTGATCGGCTCGCCCACGCTACCCAGCAAACGCAACGAAGCGCGCGAGGTTTTCTTCACCGGCTCCTCGCCATCGCGCATCAGCGCACGGATCGCGGTCGGCGCGGTGTAGAAGATGCTGACCTTGTGCTTGTCGATCACTTCCCAGAAGCGCGACACGCTCGGGTAATTCGGCACGCCTTCGAAAATCAGCGAGGTCGCGCCGTTGGCCAGCGGGCCATAGACGATGTAGCTGTGGCCGGTGACCCAGCCCACGTCGGCCGTGCACCAGTAGATGTCGTCCTCGCGCAGGTCGAATACCGATTCGTGCGTGTACGCGGCGAACAGCAGGTAGCCGCCGGTGGTGTGCAGCACGCCTTTGGGCTTGCCGGTGCTGCCGCTGGTGTAAAGGATGAACAACGGGTCTTCGGCGTTCATGCGTTCGGGTTCGCACTGCGCTGCTTGCGTATCGACCACGTCGTGGAACCAGCGATCGCGCGGGGCCTGCATGTCCACCGCGCCGCCGGTGTGGCGCACTACCAGCACGGTTTCGACCGTGTTGGTGCCGGGCATTTTCAGCGCGGCATCGACGTTGGCCTTCAGCGGTACCCGCTTGCCGCCGCGCAGGCCTTCGTCGGCGGTGATGACGACCTTGCTGCCGCAGTCAGCCACGCGATCGGCGATGGAGTTGGCCGCGAAGCCGCCGAACACGATCGAGTGGATTGCACCGATGCGTGCACAGGCCAGCATCGCCACCGCCGCGTCGGGAATCATCGGCAGGTAGATGGTGACGCGGTCGCCCTTCTGCACGCCGAGCGCACGCAGCGCATTGCCGAGCTTGCACACGCGTTCGTGCAGTTCGCGATAGGTCACGCCATAGCTGGGAGTTTCCGGGCCGTCCGGTTCGAACAGCAGCGCGATCTTGTCGCCGCGTTTTTCCAGATGCCGGTCCAGGCAGTTGACGCTGACGTTGAGCTCGCCGTCTTCGAACCACTTGATGTGGAAATCATCGAGGTTGTAGCTGACGTTGCGGATCTTCGTCGGTTTGACGTACCAGTCCAGGCGCTCGGCGGCCTTGCCCCAGAAGGCATCGGGATCGGCGACCGAGGCGGCGTAATCGCGCTGGTAGGCGGCGCGGTCGATGCGCGCCTTGGCGGCGAATTCCGGCTTGACCGGATAGATGTCGGGTTTGTTGTCGGTCATGGCGTCCTCCCAAAGACAAGGCCGTTGAATGGAATGGCGCTGTGCCGATGCGCGCATCGCCGCAGCGACAGAAGTATCTGCCGGAATGCAGTTTGACGCATCCGCGCCGTGGCGCATCGCAACATGTTGATTAGACCTTGGTCGCAATCCGCACGGCATGCGACCAATGGCGAATAGGCGCGGCGCCTGCGTGCGCGCAGTCTGCCGCTGGGGCATGCCCAAGGCAGGGAGTGCTGTGGGTCATCAAGCCCCGGTTTGCGCAAAGCGCGCACCCTGAAGAAAAAACGACATCACCAGTCTGGGAGAGGGTAATGACTGTATCCATCACGAAGATGGCGCGCCGGCCGCTGGCGACCGCGCTGTTCGTCGCATTGCTGGCGCCGGGCTTGGCGCTGGGACAAACGAAGAAGGAAAAAGAGCTGGAAGCGCGCGTTGCGCAACTGGAAGCACAAGTGCAGGCGTTGCTGGGCGCGCAGCAGCAACAACAGGCGCAGATCGCCGACACCCAGACGCAGGTGGCCGATACCAAGACCCAGCTCGACAAGGTCAAGGTGGCCACCGATCCGGCCAAGTCGATCCAGACCACGCCGATACTCACCGCTGGCAATCCGAACAGCAAGTTCTCCTATGGCGGCTTCGTCAAGTTTGACGCGATGATCACCGACACCAGCGACGGCGCGATCGCCGATGGTTCGTCCGGCCGCCTGTTCTACGTGCCCAGCACCATCCCGGTGGTGGCCAATGGCGCCGAACCCGATACCGATCCCTACACCGACTTCCACGCGCAGTTCTCGCGCTTCTGGCTCAGTGCCGACCACGTCACCGACAATGGCGACAAGTTGAAGGGTTACGTGGAAATGGACTTCTTCGGTGGCGGCAGCAATGCGTTCGCCGGCAACGAGGTGGCCACCAATACCTACGCCGTCACCCTGCGCCAGGCCTACGTGAGCTGGAACAACTGGCTGGCCGGCCAGACCTGGTCCAATTTCCAGGACGTCGCCGCGCTGCCCGATGCGGTGGACTTCGTCGGCGTGACCGAAGGCACCACCTTCGTGCGCCAGGCGCAGATCCGCTACACCAAGGGCAACTTCTCGGTGTCGGCGGAAAACCCGCAGACCACGGTCAGCAGCATCGCCACCGCCGCACGCACCAACGGCACCGGTTCCAATACCCTGCCGGACCTGACCGCGCGTTGGGTGACCAAGGGTACTTGGGGCCACTTCTCGGTGGCCGGTTTGCTGCGCCAGTTCAAGCTGGGCGACGAGGACGAAACCGGTGCGGCGATCAGCCTTTCGGGCAAGTTCAACCTGGGCAGCAGCGACGACATCCGCTGGATGGCCAACTACGGCAGCGGCCTGGGCCGCTACATGGCCTTCGGCCTGGGCCCGGACACGGCGCTGGACATCAACGGCAACCTGCATGCGGTCGATGCGGCTGGCGGGTTCGTCGCCTGGCGTCACGCGTTCAGCCCGAAACTGCGCACCAACCTGATGTATTCGGTCGCCACCTTCGACAACGACCGTGGCCTGCCCGGCTGGGCACTGGGCAGCTATGCGGCCACCGAACGCGCCGAATCGTTCCACGCCAACGTCATCTACTCGCCACTGCCGAAGCTGGACGTGGGCGCGGAGATCGGCTACGGCAAGCGCCAGCTTGAGGACAGCCGCGAAGGCGACCTGAAGCGTATCCAGACCACCGTCAAGTACAGTTTCTGAGAGGGGAACAAACACCATGTCAACCGTCACCGCAGGCTCCTCCGGGACCCTTACCCAGGGACACAAGAAGGTCATCTTCGCGTCGTCGCTGGGCACCGTTTTCGAGTGGTACGACTTCTATCTTTATGGTTCGTTGGCGGCGATCATCGCCAAGCAGTTCTTCGGCGGGCTCAACGACACCAGCGCCTTCATCTTCGCGCTGCTGGCCTTCGCCGCCGGCTTTGCGGTGCGCCCGTTCGGCGCGATCGTGTTCGGCCGCCTCGGCGACATGATCGGGCGCAAGTACACCTTCCTTGTCACCATCCTGATCATGGGTGCCTCGACCTTCCTGGTCGGCGTGCTGCCCAACTACGCCAGCATCGGCTTTGCCGCGCCGGTGATCCTGATCATCTTGCGCCTGTTGCAGGGCCTGGCCCTGGGCGGCGAGTACGGTGGCGCGGCGACCTATGTCGCCGAGCACGCGCCCAACGGCAAGCGTGGCCTGTACACCAGCTTCATCCAGACCACCGCGACCATCGGCCTGTTCCTGTCTCTGCTGGTGATCTTGGGCGTGCGCACCTGGTTCGGCACCGAGGCGTTCGAAGCCTGGGCGTGGCGTCTGCCGTTCCTGCTGTCGATCATCCTGCTGGGCGTGTCGGTGTGGATCCGCATGCAGTTGAATGAATCGCCGCTGTTCCAGCAGATGAAGGCCGAGGGCAAGACCTCGAAGGCACCGATCACCGAAAGCTTCTTCAGCAAGAACGGCAAGATCGTGCTGCTGGCCCTGCTCGGCGGTACCGCCGGCCAGGCCGTGGTGTGGTACGCCGGCCAGTTCTACGCAATGTACTTCCTGTCGCAGACGCTGAAGGTTGATTCCACCACCACGTGGCTGCTGATTGCCGGTGCGCTGGCCCTGGGCACGCCGTTCTTCGTCTTCTTCGGCTGGTTGAGCGACCGCATCGGCCGCAAGAAGATCATCATGGCCGGCTGCCTGATCGCCGCGCTGACCTACTTCCCGCTGTTCAAGGCGCTGACCCACTACGCCAACCCGGCGATCCAGGAAGCCAGCCAGAATGCACCGGCCGTGGTGCACGCGGATCCGGCGACCTGCTCGTTCCAGTTCGACCTGATCGGCAAGAAGGTGTTCAGCAACTCCTGCGACATCGCCACCGCGGCACTGGCCAAGGCTGGCGTGCCCTACACAGTGCAGGCGACCGAAGCCGGTTCGGTGGCCAAGGTCACCATCGGCAGTACCGAAGTGACTTCGTTCGAAGGCGCGGGCTTGGGCAAGGAAGACCTCGGCGCGCAGACCGGTGCGTTCGGCAAGGAACTGAAGGCCGCGCTGGCTGCCGGCAACTACCCGGAAAAGGCCGACCCGGCGCGCATCAACAAGCCGATGGTGCTGCTGGTGCTGTGGATCCTGGTGATCTACGTGACCATGGTCTATGCACCGATCGCGGCCTGGCTGGTCGAGCTGTTCCCGACCCGCATCCGCTACACCTCGATGAGCCTGCCGTACCACATCGGCAATGGCTGGTTCGGTGGCTTCCTGCCGACCATCGCCTTCGCCTTGGTCGCGGCCACTGGCAACATCTACTACGGCCTGTGGTATCCGATCGTCATCGCCCTGATGACCTTCGTGATCGGCACGCTGTTCCTGCGTGAAACCAAGGATGTCGACATCACGCAGTAAGGGTTGAATGCAATACCGCAACAACGGGAACGCCGGCCGCATGGCCGGCGTTTTCGTTCATGGCGGGAATGTCACTGCGGTGGTGCGGACAGTTCCTTGCGGTCGAGATAGCCGTCGCGGTTGGCATCCTGCTTGCGGAAGCGTTCGGTAATTTGGGCGCGATGGGTCTGCCTGCTGATCGGCGCACCCTTGCCACCGGGCAACTCATCGGCGGAAAGCACGCCGTCGCGGTTACGGTCGCGGGCATCGAAGGAATAGCTCATCCAGTCGATGTATTCGGCCAGCGACACGCGGCCATCACCGTCGCTGTCCATGCGTTGCAGGTAGTCGCCGGTGGCTTCGACTGGCCCGCGCGGAGATTGCGACGACGCAGGCTGTACGGATGTCTGCACTTGTGGTTGCTGCGAATGGTCTTGCCAGCGCAGCGAGGATTGCTGTGCCGGTACGGTTGCCGTGACCAGCGCCAGCGATGAGGCGGTGATGCGGATGGCGAGTCGGGCAGTCATGGACGGCAGAGTGGCAGCATCGTGTTCTTGGCTCAATGCGCCAGCGCGTAACCCTTCAGTCGCTGCGCGTATTCCTGCAGCGCGCGAATGCCGCTTTGCTCTGCCTCGTGGCACCAAGCCTGCAACTGGCGCAGGCGTTCGCCGGCATCGTGGCTGCGGGCTTCCAGCAGGGCGGCCAGGCGGGCGCGGTGTTCGACCAGGGCGCGGATGCGCGGGCGTTGGGCAACCCAGTCCTGCAGTTGCGCACGCGCCTCGGGCTTGAGCCAGCGGCCATCGTCCACCAGTCCCTTGCGCAGGCGGCGCGGCAGCAGCGCGCGCAGTTTCTGCCGGGTGTGCGCGGCTTCCTCGCGCAGCGCCGGCATGAATACCTTGCGCTGGTATTCGGTCATCGCCAGGAAGCGATGCGACAGCAGCGCCTTCAGCGTGTCGGCATCGGGCACGGCAATATTGGGGCGCACGTCCACGCGCGGCGCGACCCGCAGCACCTTGGCCAGCCGCAGTTTTTCCAGGCCCTTGATCGCGGCCCAACCGATGTCGAATTCAAAGCGCCGCATCGAGAAACGCGCCGAGCTGGGGAAGGCATGGTGGTTGTTGTGCAGCTCCTCGCCGCCAATCCAGAACGCCCACGGGGTCAGGTTGGTCGAAGTGTCGGCGCTTTCGAAATTGCGATATCCCCACCAATGCCCCAACCCGTTGACCACGCCGGCCGCCCAGAACGGGATCCACGCCATCTGCACCGCCCACAGTGCCACGCCAGGCAGGCCGAACAACACGGAATTGACCAGCAACAACGCCGTCGGGCCGAGATTGGCGTGCGGCGTGTACAGATGGCGCTCGAGCCAATCATCCGGCGCGCCCTTGCCGTATTGCTCGATGTCGGCGCGCTGGGTGCGTGCTTCGCGGTACAGCTCCACGCCGCGCCAGAACACCGTGCCGATGCCGCGCGTCTGCGGGCTGTGCGGGTCTTCTTCGGTTTCGACCTTGGCGTGGTGCTTGCGGTGGATGGCCACCCACTCGCGGGTGATCATCGAGGTGGTCAGCCACGTCCAGAACCGGAAGAAGTGGTTGAGCGCCGGGTGGAAATCCACGCCGCGATGCGCCTGGCTGCGGTGCAGGTACAAGGTGACCGAGAAGATGGTCAGCTGCACGAACACCAACATCACCGCCAGCAGGCCCCACCAGCCCAGGCCAAGCAGGCCGCCGGTCAGGAAATCGATGAGGGGTTGGGGCATTGCAGGCTCCGTGGCGATCATGGTGGCAGGGGTTCCGCTGCCAAGACCGCTATCATGCGGGCTGGCGGGGCGGATTTCACCTGCCTTTCACGCATGACATTCAGCTTTGTACGCAATGACGCCCACCGACGCGACCGTTTCCCCTGATGCTTCCCCCATGTTGATCGAACTGGACCGCGCCACCGTGGTGCGCGGCGGCGTGCGCGTGCTGCGCGAGTTGTCGCTGCGCATCCCGCTGGGCCAGCACACGGCGATCCTCGGGGCCAATGGCTGCGGCAAATCGACCTTCATCAAGCTGATCAGTCGCGAGCTGTACCCATTGGCGCGCGAAGGCGACGCGCCACCGGCCCGGGTCTTCGGCCTGCGCCGCTGGAACGTGGCCGAACTGCGCACCCGGCTGGGCCTGGTCACCAGCGACCTGGGCCGCGACCTGCAACAGATGCACGCGTTGCGCGCCGAGGATGCGGTGCTCAGCGGCTTCTTCTCCAGCTTCGTGATCCCGTCGCATTGCAAGGTCGATGCATCCATGCGCGCACAGGCGGCGCAGGCCTTGCAGCGTGTGGGCGCCAGCGCCTTGCGTGATCGACTGGTGGCCGAGCTTTCCACCGGTGAAATGCGCCGCGTGCTGATCGCCCGCGCCCTGGTGCACTCGCCGCAGGCCTTGCTGCTGGACGAACCGACCACCGGCTTGGACTTGGTCGCACAACGCGATTTCCTGCTGCTGCTGCGCGAACTGGCCGGGCAGGGCATCACCCTGGTGCTGGTGACCCATCACTTGGAAGAAATCGTTCCGGAATTCCGCCGCGTGGTCGTGTTGCACGGCGGCGGTGTGCTGGCCGATGGCATGCCGGAAGACGTGCTGACCGCGCAGGTCCTGTCGCAAGCCTATGGCGGGGAGTTGCGGGTGGAATGCGAAGGCGGGCGCTATCGGGCGGTGCTGGGGTAGGTGGGACGGGAGAAAAGCGCATCCGCTTTTTCTCCCCCCTCGTGGGGGAGATGCCCCGTAGGGGCAGAGAGGGGGCGCGAGTGCAGCGAGCGTGCTGTTCTGCGCGAAAAGCCGGCCCCTCTCCCTGGCGCTTCGCGCCTTTCCCTCTCCCACAAGGGGAGAGGGAGAAAGCGTTTACGCTTTCCACGAACCACGAACCACGAACCACGAACCACGGCCTTCTCATGCCCGAACTCCCCGAAGTCGAAACCACCCGGCGTGGCCTGGCCCCGCATCTCGAAGGCAAGCGCATCCGCCACGTGGTGCTGCGCCGGCCCGACCTGCGCTGGCCGATTCCGTACGAGGTGGTCGAGCAGTTGCCGGGCCAGCGCATCACCGGCGTGCGTCGTCGCGCCAAGTACCTGCTGATCGACACCGCCGCCGGCAGCGCCCTGCTGCACCTGGGCATGAGCGGCAGCCTGCGCGTGTTGCCGGAGAAGACGCCGATCGAAACCCACGACCATGTGGACATTGCCATCACCGGCAATCGCGTGCTGCGCTTCAACGACCCGCGCCGCTTCGGTTGCCTGCTATGGCAACCGACAGGCGACACCCACGAATTGCTGCGCGACCTCGGCCCGGAACCGCTGTCGGATGAATTCGATGGCGACTGGTTGTTCCACCGCGCGCAAGGTCGCAGCGCACCAGTGAAAACCTTCCTGATGGACCAGCGCATCGTCGTGGGCGTTGGCAATATCTACGCCGCAGAAAGCCTGTTCCGCGCCGGTATTTCACCACTGCGCGCAGCCGGCAAAGTCTCGCGCGAACGCTACGCGTGGCTGGCCGATGCAGCGAAGGACATCCTGCAACACGCCATCGAACGCGGCGGCACCACCCTGCGCGATTTCATTTCCCCCGATGGCCTGCCCGGCTATTTCGAACAGGAACTGTCGGTCTATGGCCGAGGCGACCAGCCGTGCCCGTCCTGCGGGCGGCCGCTGAAGCAGGCCAGCATCGGCCAGCGCGCCAGCGTCTGGTGCGGGCATTGCCAGCGGTAGGAGGACCAGGTCAACCTTGCCGCTCCCACCATCGGCAGGACACCGGGAATCCGGGATTTCACGCCAAATGTGATTTTTGCGGCTATATTCGCCGGCTCGCGGATTGGCTCGGGGATGCAAGTGACAGAAGCGACGGACATCACGCAATGGTTGGACTCGGCGCGCGGCGGTGATCGCGCTGCGCTGGATCGGGTCCTGACCACCCTGTACCAGGAGTTGCACGGCATGGCCCGGCGGCAGTTGTCCGGCCAGCAGGGCTATACCCTGGATCCCACCGTGCTGGTGCACGAGTCCTACCTCAAGCTGCTGGGTACGCGCGGCAACGTGCAGTTCGACGACCGTGCGCATTTCTTCGCCTATGCGGCCTCGTCGATGCGCAGCGTGGTGGTGGATTACGCGCGCAACCGGCTGGCGCGCAAGCGCGGCGGCGACCTCAAGCGGGTGGCCGACATCCCCGAGGATGTCGAAGGCAGCCTGCCGCTGGACGAGGGTACGCTGACCCTGAACGACGCGCTGGACAAGCTGGCCGCCGTTGACGAACGCCTGGCCAAGCTGGTGGAGCTGCGCTATTTCGGCGGCTTGTCGGAACTGGAAATCGCCGAACTGATGCAGCGTTCCGAGCGCAGCATCCGCCGTGACTGGCAGAAAGCGCGCTTGTTCCTGCTGTCGGTGATGCAGGACGAGTGACAGACACGCGGCGAATCCATGGACGTCGATCGCTGGCAACGCCTGTCCCCGCTGCTCGATGTATTGCTCGAGCTGCCGGCGGACGCCCGCGAGGCGCAGTTGCAGATCCTGCGTGACGAAGATCCGACCCTGGCCACCGACGTGGAAAAGTTGCTGGCGCTGGAAGAGCAGACAACCGACTTCATCGCCGCACCGTTGCTGGTACCTGATCGGGGTGACGGCCAGCTGCGCGCCGGCACCATGATGGGCCCGTACCGGCTGGAAAACCCGCTGGGCGAAGGCGGCATGGGTACGGTGTGGCTGGCTTCACGTGCCGATGGCCTGTACCAGCGCCGGGTTGCGCTGAAGCTGCTGCGCCCGGGCCTGGCCGATCCGGGGCTGCGCCAGCGCTTCGACCGCGAGCGCGAAATCCTCGCTCGACTGGAACACCGGCACATCGCGCGCCTGCTTGATGCCGGCATCGGCGCCGGCGACCAGCCGTACCTGGCGCTGGAGCACGTGCTCGGCATCCCCATCACTGACTACTGCCACGGCAACGAGCTGCCGCTGGAAGCGCGGCTGAAACTGTTCCTGCAGGTCTGCGATGCGGTCAGCTACGCCCACGCCAACCTGGTCGTGCACCGCGACCTCAAGCCGTCCAACATCCTCGTCACCACCACTGGCGAAGTGCGCCTGCTCGACTTCGGTATCGCCAAGCTGCTGGAGCCGGTGGATTCCAGCCGCACCCAGGGCCATACCGAGCTGCGCGCCTTCACCCTGCACTATGCCGCACCGGAGCAGATACGCGGCGGTGCGGTCACCACCATGACCGACGTCTATACCTTGGGCGTGGTGCTGTACGAATTGTTGACCGGCGCGAAGCCGTACCGCCTGCGCCGGCTCAGTGATGCCGAATGGGAACAGGCGATCCTGGCGGTGGAGCCGTTGAAACCCTCGGTTGCCGTGCGTCGATCCGGCGACACGCCAACCCAGCCGGAAGCGAGGCGGCTGGCATGGCGCCTGCGTGGCGACCTCGACAACATCGTGTTGAAGGCGCTGGCCAAACTGCCAGAAAGCCGCTATGCCTCGGCCGAGGCGCTGGCGTCGGACCTGCGCCGCCATCTGGAAGGGCGGCCGATACGCGCACGCGCACCCAGCCTGGGTTATCGCATGGGCAAGTACATCCGGCGCCAGCGCTGGCCGCTGGCGATCGGTGGTTCGGTCGCGGCGCTGCTGCTGGCCGCATTGGCGATCAGCCTGCACCAGACCGAACAGGCGCGGCGCGAGGCGCAGCGTGCGCAGGCGATGCAGGATTTCGTCATTGACCTGTTCGACGGTGCCGGTAGCGCCCGTCAGGGGGCATTGTTTGACGCGCACCGCATGCTGGACGCTGGTGAGCGTCGTGGCGAAGGCGAACTGGCCAGCCAACCGTTGGCGCGGATAGAACTGCTCGATACCATCGCGCGGTTGCGCATCAGCATCGGCGACTACCCGCAGGCGCTGGAACTTCTGCAACGGCAACAGGTGTTGCTGGACCAGCAGGCTGACGCGCCGGTGGCGATGCGGGTTGCCGCCGCGATCCAGCACGGCCGCGCGCTGGCCTTGCTGGATCGTGGATCCGATTGCGTGCAGCGGATGCTGCCGTTGCAGGCAGCGACGGTACGCCTGCGCGGACAGTCGTTGCAGCAGGCCGCCTTCGACTCGCAATTGGGGCGTTGTCAGCGCGTGGTTGGCCGCAGCCAGGAGGCACGCCTGCTGTTTGAACAGGCGCTGGCGCTGCGGCGCGAGGCTGGAGACGGCGTTGGCGTGGCCGAGAGCACCTGGGACCTGGCGCAACTGGATGCCGCGGCCGGTCGCATCGACCATGCCCACCGCGGCTTCGACCGGGCATTGGCGGAACTGCAACGCCATACCCGCGAACCGCACCCGCTGACGATGGACATCCTTCGCAGCCGTGCCACGCTGATGCGCAGTAATGGCGACGGTGACGCCGCTTTGGCCGACTACGAGCGCGCACTGCGGATCGCCGACGGAGTCTACGGGCAGGATCACCCCAGTACGGTCGCCCTGCGCCGGCAAATAGTGGCACTGAAGGTTGACCAGGAGCGTTACCGTGAAGCCGAGGATGAAGCACGCACGTTGCATGAGTTGACGATCAAGGCGCTGGGTCCGCAACACCGCGAGACAGGGCGTTCGTGGAACACGCTGGGCATCATTGCCTGGCAACTCGGCCGCAACCAGGAGGCGATGGATGATCTCGCACGCGCAGTCGCGATCTGGCGCGGCTCGGGCGGCGAACTGCAACTGCTGGCCGATGGCCTGTTCAATTACGGCATGATCCTGCATGCCGCCGGCAGCGACGACGAAGCGCTGCGCGCCTTGCAGGAATCGCGGCGACTGCGTGTGCAGCAGTTCGGAGCCAGCGACGGCCGGGTGGGCAACACTGATCGGGTGATCGGTGAAGTGCTCGCCGCGCAGGGCAAGACCGACGAGGCTGGGACCTATCTCGACCGCGCGCTGAAGTTGACCCGGATCGGTGCCGGCCCGCAAAACCTGTTTGCACTGCAGGCGCAGTTGTCGCTGGCGCAACATTACGCGCGCAGCGGTCGTTTCGCCGAAGCGCACACCCTGCTGGAGCCGCTAGCCGACTTGCAGGTGCAGGGCAGCGAATTGCCGAAACTGCGCTGGCAGGGGCGTGCCTGGCTGGCCGACATCGACTGCCGTGGCGTTCATGCCGCCAAGGCGCGCCGTGACCTGGATGCGCTGCTGGTGGAACTACGCCGCGAACGCCCAGACGGCGGCGTGGTTACCCGCGAAGCCGAAGCCATTCGCGCGGCTTGCGGCGCTACAACGGCAACGGCGACTGCAACGGTGCGATGACGCCTTCGCCGCGCATCACCTTCTTGAACTCGGCGCGGCTGACCGACACATAGCGCTCGTTGCCGCCGATTTCCACCTGCGGCCCGTCCTGCACCGCGTGCCCAGCCTCGTTGACGCGCACGGTCATCGTCGCCTTCTTGCCGCTGTGGCAGATGGTCTTGATCTCCTGCAACTCGTCGGCCCAGGCCAGCAGGTGCTGGCTGCCTTCGAACAGTTCGCCGCGGAAATCCGTGCGCAGTCCGTAGCACAGCACCGGGATGCGCAAGTCATCGACGACCTCGCTCAACTGCCACACCTGCGCGCGCGACAGGAACTGCGCTTCGTCAACCAGCACGCAATCCAGCTTGCCGTGCGCGGCGATGTCCGCTTCGACCTGCCGCAGCAGGTCGCTGTCGCGGTCGAAGGTGGCGGCCTCGGCGCGCAAGCCGATCCGCGAGGCCACCGTGCCGCTGCCGGCGCGATGGTCCAGCTTCGGCGTCAGGATCGCTACCCGCATCCCGCGTTCGCGATAGTTGTGCGCCGATTGCAACAGCGTGGTGGTCTTGCCGGCGTTCATCGCCGAATAGTAGAAGTAGAGCTTAGCCACCAGATGACTCCGTAAGCTATTGATAATTTGGAGTTATATCGGATTATGGCGGCATCTGAATTCACTGATACCGTCACCAATACCGTCACCTAGCGACGCTGCCCCCTTTTTGCAGAGCGTTTGGGAGAAAACCGGACGCATGTCATCCATTTTGCCAGCTATGGCACGCGCCCGGCGAGAGTCTTACTTGAAGGAATCCGGGATGCTCGGTGCCTCGACTACGGCTTCAAGGATCGGGCTGAGTTCAGCCGGGCCAACCTCACCAATCTTCATCTCGCCGATGTATGGGAACACGTCGCGGTCTAGGATGCGGCGCACCTTCTTGGCATAGCTTTCCACCCATTTCTTCGGGTTGTCCTGCTCGGTGTTCTTCTCGATGAAAGACAGGGCGACAGCCTTGAACGTGTTCTTTGCTTCCGCAATCGTCTTCTGGGTTTCGGCCTTCCTGTGCTGGCCGGGGTCGATGTTCTTTTCAACAAGGGCACGAGCGGAAGCATGTTCCTTCCTAGCGTCCGCTAGGGAGACTTCCGGATAGGGGCCGATGGTGTACGTCTTTCGCTTCCCGAGGAGGCGATAGTCATAGCGCCAGCTCTTGGCCCCGGTGGTCGAAACGTAGAGGTACAGGCCGCCGCCATCAGCGAGCTTCTGGGGCTTGCCTTCCTTGGGTTTGGCGTTCTTGACCTTGGCGTCCGTGAGGTACATGGCGAGGCTCCAAGAGTGCTTTGCGATACCGTCAAGAATACCGTCAATGCTGCCGGATTTGACGGTATTGAATCGGACGCCGCTTTACGGCGCTGCAATCAAAAACCCTTAATTGCAAGGGGTTTTCTTACGCACCCGAGTATCGACTTACAGCGTTAATAGAAATAGAGCTTGGCCATTGCTCCATTTTAATGCTTCTGCTCGTCATTCCCGCGAAGGCGGGAATCCAGTGACTTTTTGCTCCTCGGTCGGATTGTGGTGATCCGAACAGAAGACGCTGGATTCCCGCCTTCGCGGGAATGACGGCAACAAATACAATGTTCCGATGCAACTCAATCCCCCCCAGCGCGCGGCGGTCGCGCACGTCGAAGGCCCGCTGCTGGTGCTGGCCGGTGCCGGCAGCGGCAAGACCCGCGTGATCGTCGAGAAAATCGCCCACCTGGTGCAGTCCGGCCGCTATCCGGCCCGGCGTATCGCCGCGATCACCTTCACCAACAAGTCCGCCCGTGAAATGCGCGAGCGCCTGGCCAAGCGCCTGAAAGGCGAAGCCGGCGAAGGCCTGACCCTGTGTACCTTCCATGCGCTGGGCCTGAAGTTTTTGCAGATCGAACACGCCGCTGCCGGCTTGAAGCGCGGTTTCAGCATCTTCGACGCCGATGATTCGCAGGCGCAGTTCAAGGATCTGATGGCCGGCGCGAAACCCGATGCCATCGAGGCGGTCAAATCGCTGGTGTCGCGCGCCAAGAATGCCGGCCTGTCGCCGGAACAGGCGCAGGCGATGGCACGCAGCGCACGCGAAGTCGAAGCGGCCAAGCTGTATGCGCGCTACCAGGCGCGATTGACCGCCTTCAATGCCGTCGATTTCGACGACCTGATCCGCCTGCCGGTGCAGATCCTCGAAGAAAACGAGGAAATCGCGCTGGGCTGGCGCGAACGCATCGGCTACCTGCTGGTCGATGAGTGCCAGGACAGCAACGATGCCCAGTACCGCATGCTCAAGGCGCTCAGCGGCCCGCGCGGCAACTTCACCTGCGTGGGCGACGACGACCAGAGCATCTACGCCTGGCGCGGTGCCAACCCGGAAAATCTTTCGCAGATGGCGAAGGATTACCCGAAGCTGCAGATCGTCAAGCTGGAGCAGAACTACCGCTGCAGCAATCGCGTGCTGCGCGCGGCCAATGCGCTGATCGCGCACAACCCGCACGAGCACATGAAGAAGTTGTGGAGCGACCAGCCCGACGGCGAGAAGATCCGCGTCTGGGAATGCCGCGACAACGAGCACGAAGCCGAGCGCGTCGCCGCCGAGATCAGTTTCCTGCATACCGCACGTGATGCGCCGTGGAGCGATTTCTGCATCCTGTTCCGCGGCAACCACCAGTCGCGCGTGCTGGAAAAGGCGCTGCAATTGCTGCGTATTCCGTATCACTTGAGCGGCGGCACCGCCTTCCTGGAACGACAGGAAGTGAAGGACGCGCTGGCGTGGCTGCGGCTGGTCGCCAACCCGGACGATGACGCCGCGTTTTTGCGCGCCGTGCAATCACCCAAGCGCGAAGTCGGCGCGATTTCATTGGCCAAGCTGGCCGAACTGGCCCAGCACGCGCACTTGCCGATGTCGCGCGCGGCGCAGGCACAAGGCGCGTTGAAGGCGCTGCCGGCACGCGCGGCCAATGGCCTGGCTGCCTTCAACGACATCGTGCACGACCTGCGCGACCACGCACCACGGCTGACCGCCGCCGACTTGCTGCGCCGGCTGGCGGAAAAATCCGGCCTGCTGGCCGAGCTGCGCGCGCAGTGCAAGGACGAAGCGACCTTCCAGCGCCGCAAGCAGAACCTGGAAGAACTGGCTGAATGGTTCGAGGGCGGCAAAGGCAGTGCCGGCGACCTGGCCGCGCAATTGGCGCTGCTGTCGCGCAACGACAAGGACGACGGCGGCAACCAGGTGCGGCTGATGTCGCTGCATGGCGCGAAGGGGCTGGAATTCCGCTACGTCTTCATCGTCGGCTGCGAGGATGGCACCTTGCCGCATGAAGTGGCGATGGAGGAAGGCTCATTGGCCGAGGAACGCCGGCTGATGTACGTCGGCATCACCCGCGCCAAGCAGGCGCTGTATTTGAGTTACAGCAAGGCCACGCGCCGCTTCCGCGAACTGGTGCGACTGCAACCGAGCCGCTTCCTCGACGAATTGCCGCAAGGCGAACTGCTGCGCGACGGCACCGACCCGGAAGCCGAGGCCGAGCGCCGCAAGGAACGCGCCAGCGCCGGCATCGCGGCGATTTCGGCGTTGTTCGACGAGTGAGCAGCGGCAAGCTTGGGTGAGGTCTGCTTTTGCTCGTCATTCCCTGTTCGCGGGAATGGCGAGCTGTCCAAGCTTGGCTTACGGCTTCACCGTTTCCGACTCGACCACCATGTCCAGCACATAGGCGATGCTGGAGGCGTCAGCAGGCGTGGGGTCGCGCTTGAAGCGATTCACCCGCAGCACGTTGCGCACGCCCGCCTCGTGGGTGTAGCCCTCGATGCCGTCGTAGAAATGCTTGAACTCACCCGGCGTGCCGGTCTTCAGGCCGTTGGCGTCATAGAACACTTCGCGCACCTGCAGGCATTGCATGTCCGGGATCATCGGGTGGTGGCAGGGTTTGGTCTGCGCGGCGACCTCCAGAAAAGCGCGCTCGCCGGGGCCACCGTAGCGGGTTTCCGGCGTGGGCACGCCATTGAAGACCAGGCTGTCGCCGGCGGCGTTCTTCAGCGTCAGCTTTTCCGGGTCGCGCTGCAGGCTGGCCGTCTGCGCGCCGGCAAGGCGGTCGCCTATGGCCGAATCCAGCGCTGCCAGCGCCGGATCCGGGCAGGCCATCTTCGTCGCGGCCAGCGGGCCGACGGTCAGCTGGTCGCCTTCAACGGTGAAGCCGCCGGCCAGGCGGTTGCAGGCATTGCTCACCGCGATGCGCCCGTCCTTGAAATCCAGTGTCAGCGGCTGCTCGGCGCGGGTGAACAAGGCATCGATGCGTTGCCCCTGCGCGTCGCTGGCTTCGGCCAGCTGCCAGTGATAAGCGGGCAGCGCCTGCACGTCGAATGCGGCCGGTGCTTCAGCGGCCACGACAGGGGCAGGTACGGCGGCAGTTTCCTGCGGCGGTTTCGCGCAGGCAGCAATCAGCAAGGGCAACGCGGCAATCAGCAGGTGTCTCATGGTGGCTCTCCCGGGGAATCTGGAACGGGAGTGTGTGCCTTCGCCCCGGTTTTCGCCAGCCTTGGAGCAGGTTCTCAGCCGCTGGCGGGCACCAGCAGCAACAAGGCCACGCCCAGCACGACGCGATACACCGCGAAGGCGGTGAAGCGGTGGCTCTGGATATAGCGCAGCAGCCACTTCACCGCGATGAAGGCGGTGATGGCGCTGGCGATGAAAGCGACTGCGAAGGCGGCCCAGTTTTCGTTGGCGGCTTCGCCCGATTTCACCACGTCGATCAGCTCGTAACCGGTCGCCGCGAACATGGTCGGGATGCCGACCAGGAAAGCGAATTCGGTTGCGGCGGCGCGGTTGGTGGTGCCGGCCAGCAGCGCGACGAAAATCGTTGCCGCCGAGCGCGAAGTGCCGGGGAACACGCCAGCCACCACCTGCGCAATGCCGACCAGGATCGCCACCGTCCACGAGATCTCGCTGCGTTCACCCAGTGCCTGTGCGCGCTTGGCGGCGAAATGTTCGGCGGCGACCATCCACACGCCGCCCAGCACCAGTGCCCACGCGATCGGTGCGACTTCATCGGGCAGTTCGAAGCCCAGTTTCTTCACCACCAGGCCGAGCACGGCGGTCACGGCAAAGGCCACGCCCAGCTTGATCGCGTAGTCGCGGCTTTCCTTCTTCTCCAGTCCGACCAGCAAATCCCACAGTCGTTGCCAGTAGATCAGCACCACGGCGAGGATCGCGCCGGCCTGGATGCCGATGTTGAACAGGTCGCTGCGATGGCCCAGCCAGCGTTCGGCGATCAGCAGGTGACCAGTGCTGGAAATGGGCAGGAATTCGGTGATGCCTTCGATGATGCCGAGCAGCAGCGCGGCGAGCAGGTCGGTCATGGGGCCGGTGGGGAATGAGGGAAGGGCAAGGATAGACGCTTGGTCCTTGACGGGCGCGGGTTTTGCTTCTGACACGAAGGAAACGGGTGTTCGCGGCCGCCCGCCGGAGCCAGCGCGGCAGGTACTCCCTCAGCAGGGGAAAAAGAATCAATCGAAAGCACAAAAATAGTGCAAATTGAAAACAATAGGCACCTGTATGGTGCTAAATTCAGGAGGGATTTCCTGCCTGCTCCATGAAAATCAATGACTTGCCGCATCCATGGAGTTGGCACGGCCTTTGCTTTGTCATGGGGCACTACTTTCAACCAACCTGAGGTCTGCACTGATGTCTGCCGTGGAAAAAGTCGAAAAACTGATCAAGGACAACAAGGTCGAGTTCGTTGACCTGCGCTTCGTGGACATGCGCGGCGTGGAACAGCACGTCACCTTCCCGGCCAGCATCGTCGAGCCGAGCCTGTTCGAGGAAGGCAAGATGTTCGACGGTTCCTCGATCTCCGGCTGGAAGGGCATCAACGAGTCCGACATGGTCCTGCTGCCGGATCCGGACACCGCCTACCTGGATCCGTTCTATGCCGATCCGACCGTGGTGCTGACCTGCGACATCCTCGACCCGGCCACCATGCAGGGCTATTCGCGCGACCCGCGCGGCATCGCCAAGCGCGCCGAGGCCTACCTGAAGTCCTCCGGCCTGGCCGACCTGGCCTTCTTCGGCCCGGAACCGGAATTCTTCATCTTCGATTCGGTGCAGTTCGCCAATGAAATGGGCCACACCTTCTTCAAGATCAATTCCGAGGAAGGCGCCTGGAACAGCGGCAAGAGCTACGACGGCACCAACAGCGGCTACCGCCCGACCGTGAAGGGCGGCTATTTCCCGGTGCCGCCGACCGATTCGCTGCACGACCTGCGCGCCGAGATGTGCAAGACCCTGGAACAGGTCGGCATCGAAGTCGAAGTGCACCACCACGAAGTCGCCAACGCCGGCCAGTGCGAAATCGGCGCCAAGTTCAACACCCTGGTCAAGAAGGCCGATGAACTGCTGCGCATGAAGTACGTGGTCAAGAACGTTGCCCATCGCAACGGCAAGACCGCCACCTTCATGCCCAAGCCGATCGTCGGCGACAACGGCAGCGGCATGCACGTGCATCAGTCGCTGGCGAAGGAGGGCAAGAACCTGTTCTCCGGCGATGGCTACGGCGGCCTGTCGCAGATGGCGCTGTGGTACATCGGTGGCATCTTCAAGCACGCCAAGGCAATCAATGCCTTCGCCAACTCGGGCACCAACAGCTACAAGCGCCTGGTGCCGGGCTTCGAAGCGCCGGTGATGCTGGCCTATTCGGCACGCAACCGCTCGGCTTCGTGCCGTATCCCGTGGGTGTCCAATCCGAAGGCGCGCCGCATCGAAATCCGCTTCCCGGATCCGATCCAGTCCGGCTACCTGACCTTCACCGCGCTGATGATGGCCGGCCTGGATGGCATCAAGAACCAGATCGACCCGGGTGCGCCGTCGGACAAGGATCTGTACGACCTGCCGCCGGAAGAAGAGAAGCTGATCCCGCAGGTCTGCTCCAGCCTGGATCAGGCGCTGGAAGCGCTGGACAAGGATCGCGAGTTCCTCAAGGCCGGTGGCGTGATGAGCGACGACTTCATCGATGGCTACATCGACCTGAAGATGCAGGAAGTGACCAAGTTCCGCGCGGCCACTCATCCGCTGGAATACCAGTTGTACTACGGCAGCTGATGCCGCTTCGGTGCCGCCGGTCCATCGGCGGCACCACGCAATCCGTTTGCAGTTTTGCAGCGGCGGCGGCGCGGAAATCCCTCCCTCCCGTCCGCGCCGTCGCTGCTCAGTTTGTCCCGACACCACCGCCTTCCTCCCCCACGTTGGCTTGCGGTGCGTATCGGTAGCAGTCCGTCATGCCGGCTGCGGTTCGGGCCGGATCCATCCATCCACGGGGAATGCGCGCATGAAACTGATTACCGCCATCATCCGGCCGTTCAAGCTTGACGAGGTGCGAGAAGCGCTGTCGCAAGCGGGCGTGTCCGGTATCACCGTTACCGAAGTCAAGGGCTTCGGCCGGCAAAAAGGCCATACCGAGTTGTATCGCGGTGCCGAGTACATCGTCGATTTCCTGCCCAAGATCAAGATCGAATCCGTCGTGTCCGATGAACGCCTGGACGCGGTGATTGAGGCGATCCAGCAGGCGGCAGGCACCGGCAAGATCGGCGACGGCAAGATCTTCGTCACCGCCGTCGAACAGGTCATCCGCATCCGCACCGGCGAAGTCGGCGCGGACGCGCTCTAACCCCACACTCGGAGCCACACACATGAAGACCCGTCTTTTCTCCGGGTGGAAGACCCGGTTCCAGGCCATCGCCTTGGCGGCGGCTTGTGGTTTGAGCCTCAGCGGCGTTGCCTTCGCCGCGCAGGATGCCGAAGCACCGGCTGCCCCGGTCGCCGAGGAAACCGCTGCGCTGGCCGAAGTCGCTGTGACTGAAGAAGCCGCACCGGCCGAAGCCGCAGCCCCCGCCGAAGCCGCCGCTGCAGAAGAAGCCGCTCCGGCGATTGATTCCGGCGACACGGCGTGGATGCTGACCAGCACCCTGCTGGTCATCCTGATGATCATCCCCGGCCTGGCATTGTTCTACGGTGGTCTGGCCCGCTCCAAGAACGTGCTCAGCGTGCTGGCGCAGGTGCTGGTGATTTTCTCGCTGATCAGCGTGCTGTGGGCCCTCTATGGCTACTCGCTGGCGTTCATTGGCGAAGGCAAGTTCTTCGGCGGCTTCGACAAGCTGTTCCTGAAGGGCGTGACCCCGGACACCATCGGTGCGCTGGCGACCATTCCGGAATACGTGTTCATCGCTTTCCAGGGCACGTTTGCAGCCATCACCACCGCGCTGATCGTCGGTTCGTTTGCCGAACGCATCAAGTTCAAGTCGGTACTGCTGTTCTCGGCGCTGTGGTTCACCTTCAGCTATGTGCCGATGGCCCACATCGTGTGGGGCGGCGGCCTGCTGGGTGCGGACGGCGCGCTGGATTTCGCCGGCGGCACCGTGGTGCACATCAATGCGGCGGTGGCCGGTTTGGTGGCGGCGTACTTCCTCGGCAAGCGCCTGGGCTACGGCCAGACGGCCCTGAAGCCGCATAACCTGACCCTGACCATGGTCGGCGCTTCGCTGCTGTGGGTGGGCTGGTACGGTTTCAACGCCGGTTCCGCCGGTGCGGCCAATGGCGGCGCGGGCCTGGCCTTCGTCAACACCACCTTGGCCACGGCCGCGGCGGTGCTGTCGTGGGTCGGTGCCGAAGCCCTGCTCAAGGGCAAGGGCTCGCTGCTGGGTGCGGCTTCCGGTGCGGTCGCCGGCCTGGTGGCGGTGACCCCGGCGGCGGGCTTCGTCGGCCCGATGGGCTCGATCGTGCTGGGCCTGATCGCCGGCGTGGTCTGCCTGTGGGGCGTGACCGGCTTGAAGAAGCTGCTGGGCGCGGATGATTCCTTCGACGTGTTCGGCGTCCACGGCGTCGGCGGCATCATCGGCGCGATCCTGACCGGCGTGTTCGTGTCTTCGGACCTGGGCGGCACCGGTTTTGCCGAAGGCGTGACCATGGGCCACCAAGTGCTCGTCCAGGTCAAGAGCGTGGGGCTGACCATCGTCTGGTCCGGTGTGGTCGCAGCGGTGGCTTTGACCATCACCAAGCTGGTGTTCGGCCTGCGGGTCAGCGAGGACGCCGAGCGCGAAGGCCTGGATATCGCCAGCCACGGCGAATCGGCCTACGAAGGCTGAGGCCGGGCTGCATGAACCTCGGGGACGGCCTTGCACTAAACTGGTGCAATGTCGTCCCCTGATTCTCCCCTGATGTTTTCCGAACCGGGCCTCGGCGCGCTCAACACGCCGCTGGCCTGGGTCGATGCCGAAGGCTTGATCCTCGGCGTGAATCCTGCTTTCGCCCGCTGGCTGGGTGTCAGCGCGCGACGCCTGCTGGGACATCCCCTGGCGGCCCTGGAAGTGGATGGCGATGTGATGGCGCGGCTGTTCGACAAGATTTCTTCCCCGCCCCGGCCCGAGCACGAGGTGCTGCAACTGCGACGTCTGGCGCTGGGCCTGCCCGGCGAGCCGCCGCTGTTCGCCGAAGGCTGGTTGTCGCGGCTGGAGCCGGTGGATGGCCGGCCGGGCGGCTGGCTGCTGGAAGCGCATCCGGTGGACGAATTCCCGCCATCGGACCCCACCCAGGTCCTGCCCAGTGCTCTGGCCGCCGCGCTGAAAGGCCTGGCCCACGAACTGCGCAACCCGCTGGCCGGCCTGAAAGGCGCGGCGCAATTGCTGTCGCGGCGTGCCAGTGCGCGCAAGGGCGATGCCGGCGAACGCGAACTGATCGGCCTGATCGAATCGGAAATCGAGCGCCTCAACGGCCTGCTCGACCGCCTGCTTTCGCCGACCCCCGAACGCCCGCACGCGGCGCTGAACATCCATGTCGTGCTGGAGCGCGTGCTGCGCCTGGCCGAAAGCGAAGGCGGCTGGTCGGTGCGCCTGCAACGCGATTACGACCCCAGCATTCCCGAGCTGGTCGGCGACGCCGACCGCCTGGTGCAAGCGGTCTGGAACCTGGTGCGCAACGCCATCCAGGCCGGCGCGGCCACGGTGACCCTGCGCACCCGCGTCGAACACGGCCTGCGCATCCACGACCACCCGCATGCGATGGGCCTGCGCGTGGAAATCGCCGACGACGGCCGCGGCGTGCCCGAGGACATGGCCGAGCACCTGTTCCTGCCGCTGGTCAGCGGCCGCGCCGAAGGCACTGGCCTGGGGCTGGCGCTGGCCCAGCAGGTCGCACGCGAACACGGCGGCTCGCTGAGCTACCGCTCGCGCCCCGGCCATACCGTTTTCACCTTGTTGTTGCCGATGGGCGAGCACGCGCGCGATGCCGAACCGCACCTGCCCGCCGACGCTGCCACAAATGGAGTACCACCCCATGTCCATTGAACGCACGCGCAGCCACGCCGGCGAAAACCCGCGCATCTGGGTGGTCGATGACGACCGTTCGGTGCGCTTCGTGCTGGCCACCGCCTTGCGCGATGCCGGCTATGCCGTCGATGGTTTCGACAGCGCCGCCAGCGCCTTGACCGCACTGGATGCACGCGGCGCGCCGGATTTGTTGTTCACCGACGTGCGCATGCCCGGCGACGATGGCCTGGTGCTGCTGGACAAACTCAAGCGCGCGCATCCGCAACTGCCGGTGATCGTGATGAGCGCCTATACCGACGTGGCCAGCACCGCCGGCGCGTTCCGCGGCGGCGCGCATGAATTCCTGTCCAAGCCGTTCGATCTGGACGATGCCGTCGCATTGGCCGCACGCACCCTGCCGGCCGCAAACGAACGCGACCACGCCCCGGTGCGCGACGATGCGCCGGCCGATGTTGAAGCCAACGATTCCAGCCTGATCGGCAGCACCCCGGAAATGCGCGCGCTGTTTCGCGGCATCGGCCGCCTGGCGCAAGCGCCGTTGTCGGTACTGGTCACCGGCGAAACCGGCACCGGCAAGGAGCTGGTCGCCCGCGCCCTGCACCGCGAATCGCCGCGCGCGCACAAGCCTTTCGTCGCGCTCAACACCGCCGCGATTCCCGCCGAACTGCTGGAAAGCGAATTGTTCGGCCACGAAGCCGGCGCCTTCACTGGTGCGCAAAAACGCCACGTTGGCCGCTTCGAACAAGCCAACGGCGGCACTTTGTTCCTCGATGAAATCGGCGACATGCCGCTGCCGCTGCAAACCCGCCTGCTGCGCGTGCTGGCCGAAGGCGAATTCTTCCGCGTCGGCGGGCGCGAGCTGATCCGCGTGGATGTGCGCGTGATTGCCGCCACCCACCAGAACCTGGAAGCACTGGCAGCCGATGGCCGCTTCCGCGCGGATCTTTTGCACCGCCTCGACGTGGTGCGCCTGCGCTTGCCGCCGTTGCGCGAACGCCGCGCCGATGTTCCGTTGCTGGCGGAGAACTTCCTCGCCCATGCCGCACGCAAACTCGGCGCATCGGCCAAGCGTTTTTCCGCCTCCGCACTGGATGCCCTGCGCGCCCACGACTGGCCCGGCAACGTGCGTGAACTGGAAAACGTCTGCTGGCGGCTGGCCGCGCTGGCCCCCGGCGAAACCATCACCGCCGCCGACTTGGCCGGCATGCTCGGCAACAGTGGCGCAGCTGCATCCATCAGCGGCGACTGGGACGCAGCCTTGGCCAACTGGGCCGAAGAACGCCTGATCGCCGGTGCCGATGGCCTGCACGCCGAAGCCCGCGAACGCTTCGACCGCGTACTGCTGCAAACCGCGCTGAAGTTCACCCACGGCCACCGCGCCGAAGCCGCCGAAAAACTCGGCGTGGGCCGCAACACTGTCACCCGCAAGCTGGGGCCCGGTCGCAAGCGGCGTTGACGGCAGGCGCGCCTGTCCAAGGCCCAGCGGGTAAAATGCCGCCCCCGCGTCCCGGCACCGGCGCTTCGCGCTGCCCGCAGTCGCTTCGTCCTGCAATGTCTTCCTCTTCACCATCACGCGCGTCCTTCGGCAGCGAAGTGCGCGCCACCTTCCTGCTTGCGTTGCCGCTGGTGCTGGGCCATGTGTCCGCCGGCCTGATCGGCTTCGTGGACAACGTCATCGCCGGCCACCACGGCACCGATACTTTTGCCGCGGTCAGCATCGGCACCGCGCTGCTGTGGCTGCCGATGCTGGTGCCGATCGGCACGCTGATTTCCCTGACCGCGTCGGTATCGCAACTGCATGGCGCGGGTCGCGAAGCCGAAATCGGCCCGTTGTTCCGACAGGCCTTGTGGCTGTCGCTGATGCTGGGCGCGGTGATGTTCGTCTTCCTCAGCGTGGTGCCGCCGCTGTTGCCGGCCTTCGGCATCGCCCCGGAAATCGTGCCCGGCGCGACGGCTTTCCTGCATGCGGTGCGCTGGGGCGTGCCGGCGCTGACGCTGTTCTTCTGCATGCGTTACTTGAACGAAGGCATGCACTGGACGCTGCCGACCATGCTGCTGGGTTTCGGCGGCCTGCTGGTGCTGGGGCCATTGGGCTATGCGCTGTGCAACGGCAAGTTCGGTTTTGCCGAAATGGGTGCCGAAGGCCTGGGTATCGCTTCTGCGGTGATGATGTGGGCGCAGGCGCTGTGCCTGGGCGTGTATCTGTTCAAGACCAGGCGCTTCGTGCACCTGCATCTGTTCGGGCATTTCGAGCCGCCGCGCTGGCATGCGATTGGCGATTTGCTGCGCACCGGCTTGCCGATCGGCATCACCGTGTTGATGGAAGGCGGCTTGTTCATCGTCACCGCCTTGCTGATCGGGCGCATTGGCGCGGTCGAAGCCAGCGCGCACCAGATCGCGATCAACATCGCGCAGTTGTGCTTCATGGTGCCGATGGGTGTGGCCGAAGCGACGACGGTGCGCGTCGGTCATGCGGTCGGCGCAGGCGATGCGCGTGGCCTGCGCCGCGCTGCCTACGCCGGTTACGCCATCGTGCTGGTCACCCAATTGCTGTCGATCACCGCCTTGCTGCTCGGCCACGATGCGGTGGTGCGGCTATACACCAATGACCTGGCGGTGGCCGCACTGGCTTCGACCTTGCTGTTGTACGCGGCGACCTTCCAGTTGCCCGATGGCATCCAGGTGTTGTCGGCCGGCGCGCTGCGTGGACTCAAGGACACGCGCGTGCCGATGTTCATCGCCATCTTCGCGTACTGGGGCGTGGGCATGCCGCTGGGCGCCGGCCTCGGGCTGGGACTGGGCTGGGGGCCGCAGGGCATGTGGATCGGCCTGATCCTGGGCCTGGCGGTGGCGGCAGTGTTGCTGGGCTGGCGCTTCCGGGTCAGCAGTCGGCGAATGTGAGGGGCTGGTAACCGGAAATGGGTAGCCGGTAGCCGGAAAGCATGCGCCGAATCGTTTTCCGGCTCCCATTCCCGGTTACCGGCTTGCCTCCCGCATGACTTCAGGCGCATGAAACCGCCACACGCAACCGCTAAGCTGCACCCGAATCCCCGGAGTTTCCAATGAACACGCCCGCGCCCCCCGCCTTGCCGCCTGCCCGCAATCCCATCGTCGCGTTCTTCGTCGGCTTGTGGGACGTGATGAATTTCACCCGCCGGCTGATCCTCAACATCGTGTTCTTCGGCCTGTTGCTGCTGTTCCTGGTCCTGCTGCTGTTCGCCGCCGGCAGTGGCGGCACCAAGCCCCTGCAGGAGCGCACCACCCTGGTGATCGCGCCGGAAGGCCGCCTGGTCGAACAGTTCAGTACTGATCCTGCTACCCGTGCGCTGGCCAAGGCACTGGGCGACAAGGGCGCAGGCGAAGTCCAATTGCGCGACCTGCTGCGTGCGCTGAAATCCGCCAAGGACGACAAGCGCATCGAACGCGTGTTGCTGGACGTCGATGCGCTGCAACCCAGCGGTTACGCCTCGGTGCGCGAAGTCGCCAGTGCATTGGCTGACCTGCGCAGCGGCGGCAAACAAGTGGTCGCCTTCAGCCAGGGCATGTCGCAAGCGCAATACCTGCTGGCCGCGCAGGCCAACGAGGTCTATCTGGACCCGATGGGTTCGCTGATGCTCGAAGGCCTGGGCCGCTATCGTCAGTACTACCGCCAGGGCCTGCAGGAAAAACTCGGCGTTGATGTGCACTTGTTCCGCGTCGGCGAATTCAAATCCGCCGCCGAGCCGTACATCCTCGATGCGGCGTCGAAGGAATCCAAGGAAGCCGACCTGTACTGGATGTCCGACATCTGGCAGCGCTTCCTCGCCGACATCGCCACCGCGCGCAAGCTGACGCCCGAGCAACTCGCCGCCGGCATCGACACCCTGCCCGAAGGCGTGGCCGCTGCCGATGGCGACCTGGCCCGCTTCGCCCTGCAACAGAAACTGGTCGATGGCCTGAAGACCCGCGAAGAAGTCGAAACCCTGCTGGCCGAACGCGGTGTCGCCGACGAGGATTCCGACACCGGCTTCCGCAGCATCGGCCTGAACGGCTACCTGATGCAGCTGGATGCCAAGCAGCTGCCGCTGGACAACCGCCCGCAGGTGGCCATCGTGGTCGCATCCGGCGAAATCACCAGCGGCGACCAGCCGGCCGGCAAGATCGGCGGCGAATCGACCTCGCAATTGCTGCGCGATGCGCGCGACGACGACGACGTGAAGGCGGTGGTGCTGCGCGTGGATTCGCCAGGCGGCGAAGTGTTCCCGTCGGAGCAGATCCGCCGCGAAGTGGTGAAGCTGAAGGAAGCAGGCAAGCCGGTGGTGGTGTCGATGGGCGACCTGGCCGCGTCCGGCGGCTACTGGATCAGCATGGATGCCGACCGCATCTACGCCGATGCCTCGACCATCAGCGGTTCGATCGGCATCTTCGGCCTGGTGCCCAACCTGACCCGCGCGCTGGACAAGATCGGCGTGCATACCGACGGCGTCGGCACCACGCGTTTTGCCGGTGCTTACGACATCAGCAAGCCGCTGGATGCGGATGTGGGCAAGATCATCCAGTCGGTGATCGACAAGGGTTATGCCGACTTCACCGGCAAGGTCGCTGTTGCGCGCAAGCAGAGCGTCGAGCAGATCGACGCCATCGCCCGCGGCCGCGTCTGGAGTGGTGCGCAGGCGAAGGAACGCGGCCTGGTCGATGAACTCGGCACGCTGGACACCGCCATTGCCGATGCCGCCGCGCGCGCCAAACTGGGCGAGAAGGACAAGTACCGCGTGCGCTACATCGAGCGCATGAGCACGCCGCTGGAGCAATTCATGACCGGCTTCGCCAGCAGCCGCATCGGCGCGTTGTGGCTGAAGGATTCGGACTTTGCCCGCGCCCTGCTGGCCAAGGCCATGCCGGAAACCGATGCGCAACTGCGCTTCGTCGAAAACGCAGCACAGGATCGCAGCAGCGCACCGGTGAAGGCGCTGGCGTATTGCTTCTGCGGGCTTTGAGCCACGCTTCGCCCTCTTCCTTGCGCATAGCGCAGGGGAGGGTTGGGGAGGGGTGCTTTTGCCTGACGCTCGTGTCGTTCTACTGCGTCGCCGCGTCGATCTGCTCGCGTTGCTGGTCCGCTGCCTGCTGCATCGTGTCCTCGACCGCACGCGCCTTGTTCTGCGGGGCCTGGATCGCATCGCGCAATTCGGTATGCGCCTGCGCCTGTGGCACCGGCGGCTGTTCGGTTGGTGGTGGCTGCGGCTGGCAAGCGGCCAGCGTCATCAACCATGCAGCGCTGGCGATCAAACGGAAGGAATGCTTTTGCATGTGCAGGCGACCTCGTGAGGGGACGGCGCTATCCTACGCCGGTACTTGAACGAATCCACGAACGAATCCACGGAGAGCACGCATGGTTCCGGATCGCTGGCGGCTGGACGGGCAAACCGCATTGATCACCGGTGCCAGCGCCGGCATCGGCTTGGCGACGGCGCGCGAATTGCTGGGCTTGGGCGCGGACCTGTTGCTGGTGGCGCGCGATGCCGATGCACTGGCGAGCGTGCGCGATGAGCTTGCCGACGATTTTCCCGAGCGACTGGTCGCCGGCCTGTCCGCCGACGTCACCGACGACGAAGACCGCCGCGCCATCCTCGACTGGGTCGAGGACCACGGCGGCGGGCTCAGCCTGCTGGTCAACAACGCCGGCGGCAACGTCACCCGGCCTGCGCTGGAGTACGGCGAGGACGAATGGCGCGGCATCTTCGAAACCAATCTTTTTTCCGTATTCGAATTGTCGCGGCTGGCGCACCCGCTGTTGTCGCGCCACGCCAGTTCCGCCATCGTCAACGTCGGCAGCGTGTCCGGCATTGTTTCCGTGCGCAGCGGCGCGCCCTATGGCATGAGCAAGGCCGCACTGCACCAGCTCACCCGCAATCTGGCGGTGGAATGGGCCGAGGATGGCATCCGCGTGAATGCGGTCGCGCCGTGGTACATCCGCACCCGCCGCACTTCCGGGCCACTGTCGGACCCGGATTACTACGACGAAGTGATCGACCGCACGCCGATGCGCCGCATCGGTGAACCGGAAGAAGTCGCCGCGGCCATCGCCTTCCTGTGTCTGCCGGCGTCCAGCTATGTCACCGGCGAATGCATCGCGGTCGATGGCGGGTTCCTGCGTTACGGATTCTGACAGTCGCTTTCGTTGACGATGCGCTGCACACGCTCGTGTTCGGCGCGATTGGTTTCCGCGTTTTCCGCACGGCCAAAGCGCCACGCCACTTCGGTTTCGCCCAGGCGCTTTTTCCACGCGGCGCACAACGCGCCGTCGGGCACGCGCGCGCATTGGTCCTGTTTCATTTCGCAGACTTCACCGGCGCCGGTGGCCGGGTTGCCGTCCAGGCCGACCGCGCGCAGCGGCACGCAGCGCGGTGGCGGGTTCGGGTTCTCGCTGATGTAGCCGTCGCGGTTCCAGGTGGTGCATTGGAACAGCACCGGCGGTGGCAGGCGCTTGTCGGCGTTTGGCGGCGGTGGTGTGTTGGCAGCCGGCAGGTTGGAGGAATCGAGGATGCGGTATTCGTCGGGTAGGCTGGCGGCCGGATCCGGCGTGAGCGCAATCGTCGCCGGTGGTGGTGTCGTGGGTGCCGTCGTCGTTGCGGGCTTGGCTGCTGCCGGCGTGCTGGGCAGCACCTGCATGAGCGTTTTCTGCTCGGTCATGCCTTTCGGGCAAGGCATGTTCTGCACGGTCAACGCGCCACTGGCATCGGTGCAACGGTAGATTGCAGTGTCGCCGGCGTAAGCGGCATGTGCGAACAACAGCGAGAGCAGAAGAAGAAGTCGCACGAATCAGTTCCCGCAATCATTGGCCATGCGCGCTTCGATGCTGCGCTGTTCCAGGTCCAGCGTGCGGCGTTCGCTTTGCAGCGCGCTGTGGTAGCGGCGCAGTATTTCGTACTTGCGGTCGGAAAGCCGTGCGCAGGTTTCCTGTTGCGGCAGCATCTGGCAGGTGTCGCGCACCCAGGTGCCGCCACCCATGCCGGCCCAGGTCGGCACGGTGGCATAGCCGACGCTGCCGCTGTGATAACTGCCGCTGACCTTGCCGTTTTCCACGTGGATGCTGCCGTGGCCCGGTTCGACCACCGGTACCCGCGCCAGCGCCGGGTAACCCTGTGCCCACAACGGCAGCCAGCGCGGCTGGCCTTCGCCGCTGTCGCTGACGTAACGCGCGCCGGTTTCGGCATTGGTGCATTCGTACATCGGTTGCGCCGGGGTACGCACGATCACCACTTCGCGCACGGTTTGCGGCGGTAGCGGTGCTGGCGGCGGCGTGGGCGCGGCCGGTTTCGGTGGTGGGTCCTGCGGCCGCTGCATGTTGCGCACCTGCTGGGTTTCGCCGGGCAGGCACGGCGTATCGCGCAAGGCCAGCCCGCCCTTGGCGCTGGTGCAGCGGTACACGGTGACGTCATCCGCCTGCGCGAAGGGGATGGCGGTCAGGGCGAGCAGCAGGCAGAGGCGAGGCATCGTCGGGTGCATGCGTGCATCTTGCGCGTGGCGAAGGCGTGAGGAAAGCCGTTCGCGCGCGGCGTTCAGCTTCGCAGCAGCGCGCCGCTGCGCGCGTCGCGAATGGTCGAGGGGCGTTGCAGGCCGCCGGTTTCGCCTTCGACGACACCATCAATGCCGGCCAGCACGGCCGGATCGAGTTGTTCGCGGTGTTGCGGCGCAGGCTGGCCGGCAAGATTCGCGCTGGTGGAAACCAGCGCGCCACCGAAGGCTTCGCACAAGGCGACTACCGGCGGATGCGCGCTGACGCGCACCGCGATGCTGTCGTGGTCGCCGGTGATCCAGCGCGGCGCATTGGCGGCGGCCGGCATCACCCAGGTATGCGGACCGGGCCAGCTGGTGCGGATTTCTTCCAGGCGCGTTGCCGGCAGCGCGTGCAGATCAAGATACGGCTGCAATTGTTCGAAGTTGGCCGCGATCAGGATCAGGCCTTTCTCGACTTCGCGTTGCTTGATCGCCAGCAGGCGCAGCACGGCGGCCTCGATGCGCGGGTCGCAGCCCAGGCCCCAGACGCCTTCGGTGGGATAGGCCAGCACCGCGCCTTGTCGCAGGGCGGTGACGGCGGCTTCAATGGAAAGCGGATGCGGCATGTCGCGATTCTCGCACGCTCATTCGCGAGCGAAGCGCCACACCGCGAAGGCCGCCAGCAGGGCCAGCGCAAACCACGTCAGCGCGTATTGCAGGTGGTTGTTGCGGAAGCTGACCACGGTCATGCCGCCGCGCGGCCATGGTGCGGCTGCAGCGTCGTATTCGGCGTCGATGAAGTACGGCGCGACGTTGGCGAGATTGCGCTTGGCGGCAATCGCGGCAACGTCGCGCGAGAACCAGCGGTCGGCATCGGCTTCGTTGGGGCGCAGGATGCGGCCTGCCGGTTCGCTGATGCGCAGCAGGCCGCAGACGTTGCGGCTGTTCTCGGGTTGGTTGTTGGGCGATGCGGTGTATGGCTTGCCCTTGGGCACGAAGCCGCGATTGACCAGTACCACGTAGCCGCCTTGTGCCTGCAACGGCGAGAGGATCCAGTCGCCGGCACCGCGTTCGGTCAGCGCATCAACGCGGGTGTCGCGGTCTTGCAGGAAGTGGCCGGTGATGCAGACCTTGCGATATTCGTCGCCGGCGGTAGTGATGTTGTTCCAGTCCACCGGCAACGGCGCGGGCACGGCATCGGCATGGATGCGGCTATCGACCCGTTCGATCAGGTCCAGCTTCCACACCAGCCGTTTCACCTGCCAGGTGCCCAATGCACAGAAGCCGATGCCGGCCAGCGCCAGCAGCGACAGGATGACGGTCCTGGTGAAGCGGCTGCGAGGTGGATGGACAGTGTCGGTCATGTTTCACGCTGCGGAATTCGTTTGCTCTTGCTTCTTTTCTCGTCATTCCCGCGCAGGCGGGAATCGCTCTTGCTTCGTGTTTATTGAGTGACAAAAGCAAAAATCAGGAGCGATTCCCGCCTGCGCGGGAATGACGAGCAAAAACAAAACGGGCGGGAGAACACCCCGCCCGTTTCGGCATTCTCACACGCCAACCCGCATCACGGCAGGTTGCGCGCGTCCTGTTCGGTCATGCCCGGCATCATGTTCTTGTTGAGATGGTGCATGACCCACAACGAACCGGAGATGGTGATCACCAGCAGGATCAAGGTGAAGATCGTCGCCAGCATGTTCCAGCCGCCTTCGGACTTGGCGTTGAGGTGCAGGAAAAACACCATGTGCACGACGACCTGCACCATCGCGAAGGCGGTGATGACGATCGCAGTGGTGGCGGTGTTGGCGAATACATTCCCCATCACCAGCCAGAACGGGATCGCCGTCAGGATCACCGACAGGATGAAGCCGAGGGCATAACCCTTCAGCGTGACCGGGGCATGGCCTTCGCCGTGGCCGTGGTCGTCGTGGCCGGCGTGCGCGTGGTCGGAGTGGTGGTCGCTCACGGCAGGACTCCCATCAGGTAAACGAAGGTGAAGACGCCAATCCAGACCACGTCCAGGAAGTGCCAGAACATCGACAGGCAGAACACCCGGCGCTGGTTGGCCGCGGTCAGGCCGTGCTTGCCGACTTGCAGCATCAGCGTGACCAGCCAGACGATGCCGAAGGTCACGTGCAGGCCGTGGGTGCCGACCAAGGCGAAGAACGACGACAGGAACGCGCTGGCCTGCGGGCCGTGGCCATGCTCGATCAGGTGGTGGAACTCATACAACTCGATGCCAAGGAAGCACGCGCCGAACACGCCGGTGATCGCCAGCCACAGCAGCACCGCGTTCTTCTTGCCCTGCTGCATCGCGATCATCGCAAAACCATAAGTGATCGAGGACAGCAGCAGCGCCGAAGTATTGATCGCCACCAGCGGCAGGTCGAACAACTCCGCGCCGGTCGGGCCACCGGCGTAGCTGCGGCCGAGCACGCCGTAGGTCGCGAACAGCGTCGCGAAGATCAGGCAGTCGCTCATCAGGTACAGCCAGAAACCGAGCAAAGTGCCGTTTTCCGGATGATGCTTGCCGCTCAGGTCGAGGAACGTCGGCGACGCTCCGTTTGCTTGGTTTGCAGTGATCTCAGACATGGGTGGACAACGCCTGGGTGCGCGCCGCTTCCGTGGCGGAAACCTGTTCCGCCGGGATGTGGTAATCGCGGTTGTAGTTGAAGGTATGGAAGATCGCGCCGATCACGATGGTGGCGAACGACAAGCCCGCCAACCACCACACGTGCCAGATCAGGGCGAAGCCGAACAGCGTGGCCACGCCGGCCAGCAGGATGCCGGCGGCGGTGTTCTTCGGCATGTGGATCGGAGTGAAGCCGCCGGTCGGGCGCTGGAAGCCGTGCTGCTTCATGTCCCACCACGCGTCGTTGTCGCGCACCACCGGGGTGAAGGCGAAGTTGTAGTCCGGAGGCGGCGAGGAGGTGCTCCATTCCAGCGTGCGGCCATCCCACGGGTCGCCGGTGACGTCACGCAGCTTGTCGCGGTTCTTGATGCTGACCGCCAACTGCACCAGGAAGCAGCCGATGCCCAGCGCGATCAACACCGCGCCGAATGCGGCGACGATGAAGTACGGCTGCAGCGTGGTGTCCTCGAAGTGGCTCATGCGCCGGGTCACGCCCATCAGGCCCAGCACGTACAGCGGCATGAACGCGAAGAAGAAGCCGATCTGCCAGAACCAGAACGAGGCCTTGCCCCAGAACGGATCCAGCTTGAAGCCGAACGCCTTCGGGAACCAGAAGCCGATGCCGGCCAGCATGCCGAACACCACGCCGCCGATGATCACGTTGTGGAAATGCGCAATCAGGAACAGCGAGTTGTGCAGCACGAAGTCCGCCGCCGGCACCGCCAGCATCACGCCGGTCATGCCGCCGATCACGAAGGTGACCATGAAGCCCACCGCCCACAGCATCGGCGGCTCGAAGCGGATGCGGCCGCGATACATCGTGAACAGCCAGTTGAACACCTTGGCCCCGGTCGGGATCGAGATGATCATCGTGGCGATGCCGAAGAACGAGTTGACGCTGGCACCGCTGCCCATGGTGAAGAAGTGATGCAGCCACACCAGGTACGACAGGATGGTGATCACCACCGTCGCATAGACCATCGACGCATAGCCGAACAGGCGCTTGCCGCTGAAGGTGGAGACGATCTCGGAGAAGATGCCGAACGCCGGCAGGATCAGGATGTAAACCTCCGGGTGGCCCCAGATCCAGATCAGGTTCACGTACATCATCGGGTTGCCGCCGAAGTCGTTCGTGAAGAAGTGCGTGCCCACGTAGCGGTCCAGGCTGAGCAGGGCCAGCGCTGCGGTCAGGATCGGGAAGCTGGCCACGATCAGCACGTTGCTGCACAGCGCGGTCCAGCTGAACACCGGCATCTTCATCATGGTCATGCCCGGCGCGCGCATCTTGATGATGGTCGCGATCAGGTTGATGCCCGACAAGGTTGTGCCCACGCCGGCGATCTGCAACGACCAGATGTAGTAATCCACGCCGACATCAGGGCTGAACTCGATGCCCGACAACGGCGGATAGGCCAGCCAGCCGGTCTTGGCGTATTCGCCGATGAACAGCGAGAACATGGTCAGCACCGCGCCGGCCACGGTCATCCAGAAGCTGAAATTGTTGAGGAACGGGAACGCCACGTCGCGTGCGCCGATCTGCAGCGGCACCACGTAGTTCATGAAGCCGGTGACCAGCGGCATCGCCACGAAGAAGATCATGATCACGCCGTGCGCGGTGAAGATCTGATCGTAGTGGTGCGGGTTGAGGTAACCCTCGTTGGCGCCGTGCGAGATCGCCTGCTGCAGGCGCATCATCAGCGCGTCGGCAAAACCGCGCAGCAGCATCACCAGCGCCAGCACGATGTACATGATGCCGATCTTCTTGTGATCGATGCTGGTGAACCATTCGCGCCACAGGTAGCCCCACAGCTTGAAATAGGTCAGTGCGCCAAGCACGGCAAGGCCGCCGAGCACCACGCCGATGAAGGTCACCATGACGATGGGTTCGTGCAGGAACAGCAGCGAATCCAGTTCGAGCCGTCCCAGCAGGGGGTGGACAGTGTGGGTTTGCATCACGACACCAGAGGATTTTGGAATTTCAAAGACCGCGCCGCGCTCATTGCGCGTGCATGGCGTGTTCGGCGTGGCCGGCGTGCTCGTCGGCCACTTCGGTTGCAGCTTCGGCAGGCGCGGCTTCGGTCGCCGGCTGCGCGGGCACTTCGGCAGCATCGTGGCCAGCGTGTGCATCGGCCTTGCCGTGACCGGCATGGATCGCGTCCATGCACACCGTGCCTTCGGCCACGCAGCGGTTGACGATGGCGTGGAACAGGTCACCATCGACGCTGGCGAAATACTGCACCGGCTCCGGCTTCACGATCTGGTCTTCATACGGATGCGCGGGGTTGCTGGCCGGCGCATCCAGTTGCAGGAAGCGCGCGCGATCCAGCGCATTGCCTTGCGCGCGGGCCTTGGCCACCCACGCATCGAAGTCGGCTTCGCTCTGGCCGTGGAACTTGAAGCGCATCGCGTTGAAGGTCGGGCCGCTGTAATTGCTGGCAAAGCCTTCCCATTCGCCCGGCTCATTGATCACCGCATGCAGTTTGGTTTCCATGCCCGGCATCGCGTAGATCATGCCGGCCAGCGCTGGCACGTAGAACGAGTGCATCACCGTGGTGGCAGTCAGCTCGAAACGCACCGGGCGATCGACCGGCAACGCCAGCTCGTTGATCGTGGCAATGCCCTGCTCCGGATAGATGAACAACCACTGCTTGTTCAGCGCGGCCACGCCCACCACCAGCGGCTGCGTGCCTTCGGCCACCGGCTTGTCGGCGGCGATGCGGTCCAGCGGGCGGTACGGGTCCAGCGTGTGCGTGGTGATCCAGGTGATCGCGCCCAGGGCGATGATGATGACCAGCGGCGCGGCCCAGATGACCAGTTCCAGCTGGGTGGAATGGTCCCAGTCCGGCTTGTAGGTGGCGTCCTTGTTGCCGGCGCGGTAACGCCAGGCGAACCACAGCGTCAGCCCGATCACCGGGACGATGATCAACAGCATCAGCAAGGTGGAGATGATGATCAAATCGCCCTGCTGGCGGGCGATGTCACCGGGCGCATTGAGCAGGATCGTGTTGCAACCGGTCAGCGACAGAAGCGCGCTGGCTGGCAACACGCGGCGGCACAGGGTCTGGACGAGATTCATGGAACAGCCGTAGGGAACGTGGGGCGTAGCCGGGAAATTATAGCGCCGGGAAGCGATTTTTGCTGCACTGCGGTAACCTATGCGCCCACCCGTCCGAATTTGCCCAATGCGCACGCGCTGGTATAGCGTTGCGCCATCCGGCCCGGGCCGACCTGCGAGCTTCCCGGCCGTCCACTTCACGCGAAAATCCCATGCAAGCCAACGCTTCTGCCAGCTCCGGTTCCACCACTTCCGTCCACGGCGGCACTTCCGGCCACGAAGTCGCCCCCGGTGAAATCGCCGTCGGCGTGGTGATCGGCCGCACCTCGGAATACTTCGACTTCTTCGTCTATGGCATCGCCTCGGTGCTGGTATTCCCGCAGGTGTTCTTCCCGTTCGTGGATCGCCTGCAGGGCACGCTGTATTCGTTCGCGGTGTTCGCGCTGGCCTTCGTCGCACGGCCGATCGGCACGATCCTGTTCATGGCAATCCAGCGGCGCTGGAACCGCGGCACCAAGCTGACCGCATCGCTGTTCCTGCTCGGCACCTGCACTGCCGGCATCGCCTTCCTGCCCGGCTACGCCAGCATCGGCGAAGCGGCGATCTGGCTGCTGGCGCTGTTCCGCATCGGCCAGGGCATCGCCTTGGGCGGCTCGTGGGACGGCCTGCCTTCATTGCTGGCGCTCAATGCACCGAAGAAAAAGCGCGGCTGGTACGCGATGCTCGGCCAGCTGGGTGCACCGATCGGCTTCATCATCGCCGCCTCGCTGTTCGCGCTGCTGATGGGCAGCTTGAAGATGGACGACTTCCTCGGCTGGGGCTGGCGCTATCCGTTCTTCGCCGCGTTCGCGATCAACGTGGTAGCGCTGTTCGCACGCCTGCGCCTGGTGGTCACCCACGAATACGAGCAGGAACTGCACCGCGCCGACCTGGAGCCGACCCCGCTGTCGGAACTGTTCCAGACCAAGGGCCGTTTCATCCTGATCGGCGCATTCACCGCCTTGGCCAGCTATGCGCTGTTCCATATCATCACCATCTTCCCGCTGTCGTGGGTCACCATCTACACCGAACAATCGGTGGTCGAATTCCTGCTGATGCAGGTGTTCGGCGGCTTCCTCGCCGCTGCCGGCGTGGTCGCCTCCGGCGTGATCGCCGACAAGCTGGGCCGCACCAAGACCCTCGGCGGCGTGGCCGTGGCCATCGCCATGTACAGCGGCTTCGCCCCGCAATTGCTGGGTGCCGGCCAGCGCGGGCAGGACGTGTTCATCCTGCTCGGCTTCATCCTGCTGGGCCTGTCCTACGGCCAGGCGGCCGGCGCGGTCAATGCCAACTTCGGCAACCGCTACCGCTACTTCGGCGCGGCCCTGACCACCGACGTGGCCTGGCTGGTCGGCGCCGCCTTCGCCCCGCTGATCGCCCTGAGCGTGGCCTCGAAGTTCGGCCTGCCGTACATCGGCGCCTACTTGCTCTCCGGCGCGGTCGCCACCTTGGCGGCGCTGGGCGTCAATCGCCACCTGCGCGAGAAGAAGAAGCGTGCCGGCGGGCCGGTGAGCGGGGCGCTTTGAGGCGGGGTTTTTGCATCAAGGAAGGTCTGAACAACTCTGCATAGTTAGGGCGCACAATTTCACTGGAGGGATCAATGGGAACGACAAGCTTCAATTGCCAAGGAAAAAATATCCTCTCTCGAGATGCGAAGCTTTCTGATAGTGAATACGAGCCCGGCGGCAGTGTTCAAATCGATGGCGAGACCTACAAAATCATAACTACCAGCTTCGATCCAGCGACTGGCAGCTACAAAATTGGTCTCTCGCGGCACGCATAGGTTTAGGTGAGCGAAGCGAGCCCCAATCCCCGAAGTTGGCCGCGCAATGACGATGTTGGGCTTCGCTTTGCTCACCCCAGCCAATGCGCTAATGCGTTCAATTTTGTTCTGGCTGGTGCATCGCCGCTTAGGTTGATTAGAGGCATTAGGCTGCATTTATGATGTTTCGTAAATAGTGAGTAATGCCATGAAATCCTTTTTTGTCTTGATGCTTGTTGTTCTTGCGTTACCCGTTAGTGCAAAGCCGATTTACTTAGTTTGTTCGACCACATTTAAGAATGATCCTCCTAAGGAATTCTCGGTAACGATTGACGAAGAAACCGGGAAAGTTACTCATCAATCTTCGAAGGGAACCACTTTTAATGCTGATGGGCTTTTTACAGCCACTGAGGTTAGTTACAAGAAAGTCAATTGCAGTTCTATTTGTATGACCCAGCAGTTCACGATCAATCGTGTTGATCTTTCAGTGACTTCAAGCATTGTCGTTTCGGCACGCAACGTTGGTGATGCCACGCCTGTAACTTCCGTTGGTACGTGTTCGCTTCAGGCCGTACCCGAACGAAAATTCTGATTAATCTGCATGGTTACGTAGGCTGTATATAGACTCCTCCCGATTGCCAAGCTGCTTTTGATTTTCAGCCGAGTAGGGTGGGCACGAAGTGCCCACGCTGAAATTCAACGCGATGGTTGAAACATGTGGGCACCGGAGGTGCCCACCCTACCGGGTTGGTTGCAACCGGCCTACGATGACGGCGTGATCGACGCCCTCCGCAAAATCCTGCATATCGACATGGATGCGTTCTACGCATCGGTGGAGCAGCGCGACGATGCTTCGTTGCGTGGCCGGCCGGTGGTGGTGGCGTGGCGTGGTGCGCGCTCGGTGGTGTGTGCGGCGTCCTACGAGGCGCGCAAATTCGGCGTGCGTTCTGCCATGCCGGCGATTCGCGCCGAACGCTTGTGCCCCGATGCGGTATTCGTGCCGCCGGATTTCACCCGCTACAAGGCGGTGTCGCGGCAGGTGCGCGAGATTTTCCTGTCGCATACCGACCTGGTCGAGCCGCTGTCGCTGGACGAAGCCTATCTGGACGTTACCGCGCCGAAGATCGAATCCCCAAGCGCCACCGCCACCGCGCAAGCCATTCGCCAACGCATCCGCGACGAGACGCAACTGACCGCCTCGGCCGGCGTTGCGCCGAACAAGTTCATCGCCAAGATCGCCTCGGACTGGAACAAGCCCGATGGCCTGTTCGTGGTCAAGCCGGCGCAGGTCGAAGCTTTTTTGACGCCGCTGCCGGTGGGCAAGATTCCCGGCGTCGGCAAGGTGATGCAGGGCAAGCTGGAACAGCTCGGCATTGCCACTGTCGGCGATTTGCGCACGCATCCACTGGAAGAATTGCAGGCGCGCTTCGGCAGCTTCGGCGCATCGTTGTATCGCCGCGCGCGCGGCATCGACGAGCGGCCGGTGCAGCCGGATCAGCCGGTGCAGCAGGTATCAGCCGAAGACACCTTCGAGCATGATCTGTTGCTGGGCGAATTCGATGAGGCGATTCGTCGTTTGGCCGAGAAGGCATGGAACGGCGCAAGGAAAACCGAGCGCATCGGCCACACCGTGGTGCTGAAACTCAAGACCGCGCAATTCCGCATCCTGACCCGCAGCCACACGCCGGAAATGCCGCCGGCCTCGCTGGCGGAATTCACCGAAATTGCATTGGCATTGCGTGGCCGCGTGGATTTGCCGGATTCAACCCGCTACCGGCTGGTGGGCGTTGGATTGGGCGGTTTTCGCGAGCGTGATGAAACGATGGGGCAGACGGCGTTGTTTGGTGAGTGAGGTGCTTCCTTCTCCCCCACGAGCTGGGATTGACCATCTTCTGCGGCGGTGTGTAATCGCAGGGGCCGATCCTCCCTCTCCCACAAGGGGAGAGGGAAGCAAAGACGTCACTTCGCGCTGTAACGCAAGGTCAGGCCGTATTCGCGGCCCGGCTGGTTGTACCAGTTGATGGTCTGGTAATCGCGGTCGAACACATTGGCCGCGCGCGCCTGCAGCGTCCATTCGCTGTTGATCGCATATTCAACGCGCAGATCGACCGTGCCGTAGCCGGGCAGGCGCGCGGAGTTGGCGGCATCGTCGTAGCGTTCGCCGTAACCGCTGGCGGTGATGCCGGCACGCAATGCGCCGAAAGTGCGATCCAGCGTCGATGCGTCCGCTGTTGCGTGCGCGCCGGGTCAATACCTTGTCGTGCAGATAGCTGCCTGCCGTGTTGTTACGCGGATCGGTGAAGCTGGCCTGCGCGGCGATGTCCCAGCCGGCCACCGCGATGTCGCCGGCCAGTTCCGCGCCACGGATGCGCGCCTTGTCCACGTTGACCAGGTTGAAGCCGCTGTCGTAACCGATCAGGTCTTCGATGCGTGTTTCATAGACATCCAGCCGCCAGTTCCAGCCATCGCCGGCCTGGGCCAGGCCGAGGTTGGCGCTGCGCGATTTTTCCGGCTTCAAGTCGGGGTTGCTGAAGCCGGGGTAATACAGGTCGTTGAAGGTTGGTGCCTTGAAGCCGGTGCCGGCCGTCATGCTCAGCTTGAAGCCGTGGCCGAAGGCGAAACCGTAACCGACGCTGCCGGTGGCGTGGTTGCCGAATTGTTCGTTGTCGTCGTTGCGCGCACTGGCCTGCAGGCTGTGTGCACCGAAGCGGCCTTGATACTCGGCAAACACGCCGGTGTTGTCGCGGCTGTCGATGTCATAGGCGGTAGTGCTGGTGACCTGGTCGTTCTGCCAGTCGCCGCCGATGGTGAACAACTGATCCTGGCCGAAGCCGAAATCCCCTTGCACGCTGGCGGTATCGCGACGCGTGTCGAACACGCCGGTGGCGACATTCGCGCTGGTCGCCGCATCAACGAAATGGTTGTCGGACTTGTCGCTGGCACGGCCGATCTGCGCGGTCAGCGCGATGCGTTCGGACGGCTTCCACGCCAGCTTGCCGCCGAATACCTGCTGGGTATTCCACGCCTGGTTGCCGCCAAAGACCGTGCCGTCGTATTCGTTGTACGCATCGGCGTTCAACGCATGCGCTTCGACTTGCAGCGTATCGGTCAGCGCATATCCGCCGCGCAGGCTGACCGAAGTATTGCGATAACCATCCTTGTCCGGCTCGTCGGCATAGCAGCCCGCACCCCACGGAAACGCGGCATTGCCGGCGGTGCCGCGACAGGCATTGATGCCATCGGTGCGCTGGTGCGCGCCCTGCACTGCAAACCAGCCACGCTGCCCGCGCAGGCCGAAACCACCACCAGCCTGGCGCAAACCGTTGCTGCCGATGCCGACATTGAAATTTCGGCTGAGGCCATCGCTGCCGCGACGAGTGAAGACCTGGATCACGCCACCGACCGCTTCGGAGCCGTACAGGCTGGAATGCGGGCCGCGCACGATTTCGATGCGTTCGATCTGTTCCAGCGGAAAATCCTGAATCGCCGCCGCGCCATTGGTCGCCGCGCCGATGCGCACGCCATCGACCATCACCAGCACGTGGCCGCCGTTGGTGCCGCGCAGGAACAGCGTGCTGAGCTTGCCCGCGCCGCCCTGGTTGGCGATATCGATGCCTGCGCGGCCGCGCAGCAAGTCCATCAGCGAAACTGCCTGGCTGCGGTCGATCTGTTCGCGGTCGATCACCTGCACCGGCGACAGACTGTTGGCGATGGCCACCTCGGTGCGGGTGGCGGTGACGACGACCTGGTCCAGGTCGGTGGCCGGCGTGTCGGCCTGCGCTGGCAATGCCGATGCGATGGAAAGCGCCAACGTGGACGCGGCGATGAAACGGTATTGCATGATGGTTATCTCCGTTGCGCGCAACCCGCACGCAAAGACGTGGGTGGAAGGCTGCAACGAAGAAGGTGTCGTGATGACGTGCGAGGACGCATCGCATCGCGAAGCGCCACCGCAATGCCCGCCGCATCGCTGCCGATCTGCTTCGGGGCCGGTCTCCGGGCTTGCGAGCGAACCGTAGAGGTTCGACCCTCGCGCCTTCCCATGCCTGTGGCACAGTGGCGGATGCGATGGTTTGACTCGCTTACCGTTGCGGGGGCAGCGCCGGCCTTGCCGTGAAAGGCGCACCGGCTTCCCGTTTCAACCTGTTGGCGGATGCGCCTTCAGGTCACCTCGAAGCGTGCATAGTCTATCAGCACGTCATTGGCGGTAGCGACTCGCAGGTATGGTCATGGCAACGGCCGCGCCCAATGCGCGTGGCTGGCGCGGAGGGTTTCACGGATTTTCCGGTATTCGGTCGAGCCGGGTTGTGCGTCGAAGGCCTTGGCCACGCTGCGCCAATCGTCGGCAGGGCCGCGTGACCGCGCGCGCACGATTTCGCGGCAGGGCTTGCCGGTGGCCTTGGCCAACGCGCAGGCGAAATACAGGTCGCCGGCTTGCCAGCCAGGTTGTTCCAGCAGCGCTTGCGCGTAATCGCGGGAAATATCCAGATAGCGCGAAACCTCGTCGACGAAACTGTCGGGATAACGCGCGGCGTAATCGTTGCTGCTGGCCAGCGCGCGGTCGATCCATTCGTCGCCGGTATGCGGGGCCCAGGTTTCGGATTGTTCGGTTTCTTCCGCCGGGGCGGCTGGCGCTTGCTGTGCCTGCAAAGGCAGACATGCCAGCAGCAGGGCCAGCAGCGCGAGTCGATGGGGGTAGCGGTTCGCCATGCGGCGATTGTGCCGCACATCGCGCGCTTCCGCGTCCTTGCGAAAGCGCGCCTTCCTTCCTCGTCCGGAGATTGCTTGCCGTTACGGTTTGGTCTGCGGCTGCGTCTGGTAGTTCTGCGCGACGAAGTTCTTGTATTCCTCGACGGTCAGCTGGCCGTTGGTATCGGCATCAGCCCGGTCGAAGACTTGCGCCAGGCCCGGGTTGGCGGCCGATTCGGGCTTGCTGATGGTGCCGTTGCCGTCGGCATCCACGTCTTCCCAGCCTTGCTTGGGCGCGCTGTTGGCGGCCTGCGGTGTTTGCGTGGCGGCCGGATCCGGGGCGGTGGTGGTGGCCGCATTCGGTTGCGGCGGATCCTGCGGCTGCGCGGCGCTGGCAGCATCCTGGGCGAAGGCCATCGACGTGGTGGCGGTAGCCGTCAGGGCAATCAGCAGGGCGAACGAATGGTGATGCTTGCGTTGATGGTCGGTCATGGATTGGCTCCCTTTCGGTAGTTTTCAGATGGCCGGAACAGCGCGGGATTTGCACGATCCGGTGTGCGCCAAAACGGCACGGGACCACCATGCCGGGGTCGAACTGAATCGTTTTTGCCGCGCGACCTGAACGTGCACGCACGGTTAACCACCGTAGCGGTGCATGCGACTAGTCATTCGTCAACGTGATGTGAGCGCGGCGTGCAATGCGCGGAAATGGCGTAAGCCGGTGGTTAAATCAGCCGTTGTTTCCGTGCGTATCGGTGGCGGGCAGGCTTGGCGTTGCGGCTGAACGCCGATGCAATCCTGCCCATGCGGCAAGCACGCCGCACCATGCGCCGATAGCTTCCAGCACCACGCGCAGTCCCAGCGAATCGGGGTCGTGGATGCCTTGCAACGCCAGCCGTGCGTACAGGGGCGATTCCAGCTTCACCACGTTCAAGTAGAACAGGTGCCAGGCATCGATGCCGGCAGCAATCACGGTGGCGCTGGCGCAAGCCCAGCCGATCGCATGCGCATCGGAAAACTTGAACGCGCGCGACAAGCCACGCCACAGCACATACATCAGCAGGCCGATGGCAAAGGCGATGGCGGCCGCTTCCAGCGCGCCGATGAAGCCGTAATGCAGGGGCAGGTTCATTGGTGCCGGGTACCGACCAATGCGGCGAGCCGGCGCATCCGCAACAACAGGCCAACACCATTGACCAGCGAATACGCGATCAGCGCCGCAGCGATCGCCAGCGTCAGCGGGCTGGCCTGTTGCAGGGCCTGTTGCGTGCCGGACGAAAACGCACCTCGCCCCCAGCGCCATGCCAACCGCCCCAGCAGCAGCACGCCGAGTACGCCGCCGATCCACGGGTTTGGCGTGTACCAGCCACGCCCGTCGATCCATTCGGCCTGTGTATGTCGCAGCGACAGCAGGCCGAGTGCAACCCCTGCCGCACCCCCGCCCGCGATGCCCCATGCGACGTGCGGCAGGTACAGCGCTGCCAGCACCAACAGCACCGTGACCAGCGAAACCAGCACAATGCGAAAAATCGTGCGGCCGGGTTGCCATTGCTGCCGGCCGAAATGACGGCGAAGGCGGCGGTAATACAGCACGGCAATCCCGGCCATGGCCAGATAAGGCGTCAACGGCGCAATGGCATGGGCGGGCATGCGGATTCCAAGTGTGCGGAAACGGGCATTCTATCCATGGATCCTGCAGCGCCGCGGGCTTTGCTGCGCACCGCGTCGTTGGTTATTGCCCGAACATGTAGCCGATGCCGCGCACCGAACGTAACGGCAGGGTTTCGCCGGTGGCTTCCTGGCATTTGCGGCGCAGGCGATAGACCAGCATCTCCAGCCGGTGCGGGTCGAATTCGCCCACGTCGCCGGTCAGCGCGGTGATCAGCGTGTCGCGGTCGATCGGTTGGTTGGGCTGTGCCGTCAGCATGCCCAGGACTTGGCGCTCGGCTTGGTTGAGCATGAAGGAAACGCCGGATGGCGACGACATCCGCCAGCCTTGGCGCTCCAGCGACCAGCCGCCTCCCTGCACCGGTTCGGCCGCGTGGTCGGGCAGGCGTCGCGACACGTTGCGCAGGGTTTCGACGACGACGTTCATGTCCAGCGGCTTCACCAGGTAGGCATCCACGCCGGCGCGCAAGCCCTGCATGCGCTCGGCATTGCTGCCGCGCCCGGTATACATCACCAGGCCCGGCGACGGCGACAAGCTGCGCAGGTGCCGCGCAATCTCCACGCCGTCATCGTCCGGCAGGCCGGCATCCAGCAAGACCAGGTCGAACGGCGAACTGGCCCAGAGGCGATACAACTCCAGGGCGCTGCCCAGCGCGATCACGTCGAAGCCGGCCGCACGCAGCGCCGGCAGCATGATTTCCTCGCGCAGTTCCTCGTCGTCCTCGACAACGGCAAGGCGGATCGCAGGCGGGAGCGGGGTGGTTGCGTTTTCGGCCATCAAGGGCAAGGCTCAAGCTCGAAACTTGCCCACTATAAGCGACCGGCCCCGGCCCGGCCTGATCATGGTCGTGGCGCTATCCGCACATCGCGGTGCCTGCACGTTTTCCCGGCCCGCTGCCGTCATGCGGCCACGAGCGTGATGTAGGCACCAGTGCCCATCACCTGGAAGGTATCGCTATCGACGCGCCGCACCGGCGTACCGTCCTCCAGCTTGTAAACGAGTACGGCCGCATTGGCGGACGCTTCGGACGGTTCCAGCACCTGGATGACCCGGCATTGGTTGCCGGCCTGATCCTGCGCCTTGAAAATCTGGGTCATGACACACCTCCGGTGGCTTCGGATGCCGCAAGCCTGCGCCTTGCAAAGAGATGATGTTGTTTGCGAAATGGAAAAGCGGCGTTAACGGGGATCTGGGCAGCCCGGTTTTTTGCTCGTCATCCCGGCTTGTGCCGGAATGAGGAGCAAGAACCGCGCGATTCGAGCCATCCTCAAACAACGCCTGCCCCGGCAAGGCACGAAAAACCTAGAATGTCCTCCGGGCAACCCGCAAACACCACCATGACCGCAAACAGTGCACGCGGCCAGCGCGCTTGGGCCGCGCAGGCCATCGCCCGGATCGAGGCGGACTTCAACCGCTCCGCCGACACCCACCTGATCCCGCTGGCCCTGCCCGGGTTTCCCGGCATCGACATCTATCTGAAGGACGAATCCAGCCACCCCACCGGCAGCCTCAAGCACCGGCTGGCGCGCTCGCTGTTCCTGTACGCATTGGCCAACGGCTGGCTGCGCGAAGGCGCGCCGGTGATCGAGGCGTCCAGTGGATCCACCGCCGTATCCGAGGCGTATTTCGCGCGTTTGCTGGGCCTGCCCTTCATCGCGGTGATGCCGCGCGCAACCTCGCCGGAAAAGATCGCCGCGATCGAATTCCAGGGCGGTCGCTGTCATCTGATCGAAAGCGCCTGCGGCCTCAATGCCGAATCGCAACGACTGGCGCGCGAGACCGGCGGCCACTTCATGGACCAGTTCACCTATGCCGAACGCGCCACCGACTGGCGCGCCAACAACAACATCGCCGAATCGATCTTCCGGCAGATGGAGCGCGAACCGCACCCGATCCCCGACTGGATCGTGTGCAGCCCCGGCACCGGCGGCACCGCCGCGACGTTGGGCCGCTACGTGCGCTATCGCCGCCACGACACGCAGATCCTGTGCGCGGATCCGGAAATCTCGGTGTTCTTCGATTACTACCGCGATGTGCTGGATGGCTGCGGTGATGTCGCATTGTCGATCCCCAACGGCTCGCGGGTCGAAGGCATCGGCCGCCCGCGCGTGGAGGCCAGCTTCGTGCCCGGCTGCATCGACGCGATGGTCAAGGTGCCGGATGACCTGTCCCTGGCGGCGATGCGCTGGGTCAGTGCCAGCTTGGGCCGCCGTGTCGGCGGCAGTACCGGCACCAACTTCGTCGGCGTGCTGTCTGCCGCGCAACGCATGCGCGAGGCCGGCCGCGATGGCTCCATCGTCAGCATCCTCTGCGACAGCGGCGAGCGCTACGCGCACAGCTACTACAACCGCGACTGGTATCTGCAGCGGCGCATCAACATGGTCGAACCGGATGCAGCGATCGCCACGGCGGTCAACGGCGGCGGCCTGCCGGCGCTGGATTGTGTGGCGCAAGAGGATTGACTGGCTTTTTGCTCGTCATTCCCGCTTGATCAGCCATTCGGCTGTTGTGAAATGCTTCGCGGGAATGACGAGAAAGAAGCGGTAGGCCTTGGATTACCCGCACTCCGCCATCATCCTGCTCCCAATAACCAACAACCCGACAGCCAGCCCCCATGACCAACCCACTGCTCGATTTCTCCGGCCTGCCGCGTTTCGACGAAATCCGGCCTGAACACATTGCCCCGGCCATCGACCAATTGATCGCCGAGGCCGAAGCCGCAGTGAAGGCTGCCGAAACCATCTCCCCGGTCAGCTGGGAAAACTTCGTCGTGCCCATCGACGACGCCACCGAGAAACTGTGGCGCGCCTGGGGCGTGGTCGGCCACCTGCAAGCCGTGGCCAACACGCCGGAACTGCGCGCCGCCTACAACGACAACCTGCCCAAGGTGACGCGCTTCGGCACCGCGCTGAGCCAGAATCTGGCGTTGTTCGGCCAATACAGGCAATTGTCCGAAGCGCCGGAATTTGCCGATGCAAGCGATGCGCGGCGCAAGGCCGTCGAGAATGAACTACGCAATTTCCGCCTCGGCGGCGCGGAATTGCCCGAAGACAAGAAAGCACGCTTTGCGCAGGTGCAGGAAGAACTGGCCGCGCTGTCGTCGAAGTTTTCCGAAAACCTGCTTGATGCCACCGATGCGTGGTCGCTGATCGTCGAGGACGAAACGCGCTTGGCCGGCCTGCCGGCCGAAGTGGTCACTGCCGCCCGTGCCGCCGCCGAAAAAGAGCACGACAAACCTGGCAACAGATGCGGCTGGAAATTCACCCTGCAAGCACCCAGCTACCTGCCGCTGCTGGCCCACGCCGACGACCGCGCGCTGCGCGAGCAGGTGTATCGCGCCTACGCGGTGCGCGCGTCCGACCAGGGCGACAACCCGGCGCTGGACAACAGCGACATCATCCGCAAGTTGCTGACACTGCGCGCGGAGTTGGCCGCGCTGTTGGGGTTTGCCGATTACGCCGCGTATTCGCTGGAAACCAAGATGGCGAAGGATGCCGACGAAGCGCTGGCCTTCCTGCGCGACCTCGGCGCACGCGCCAAGCCGTTTGCGCAGCGCGACCGTGCCGAACTGGAAAGTTTCGCGCGCGAGAATCTTGGATTGAATGCGCTGGAAGCCTGGGATGTTTCCTATGCCAGCGAAAAACTCAAGCAGGCGCGTTACAGCTTTTCCGAGCAGGAAGTGAAACCGTATTTCACCGAACCGAAAGTGCTGGCCGGTTTGTTTGGTGTCATCGAAACGTTGTACGGCGTACAAGTGCAAGCCGACAACGCGCCGGTCTGGCATGAAGATGTACGTTTTTTCCGCATCATCAACAAGGACGGTTCGCTGGTCGGCCAGTTCTATCTGGACCTGTACGCACGCGAAGGCAAGCGCGGTGGTGCGTGGATGAACGATTGCCGAAATCGCCGCGACAAGCACGACGGCGTGCAGGCGCAGGCTGTTCAAACGCCCGTCGTGTATCTGGTCTGCAATTTCGGCAAGGGCAATGCCGGCCAGCCAGCCACGTTCCGCCACACCGAGGTCATCACCCTGTTCCATGAAATGGGCCACGGCCTGCACCAGTTGCTGACCGAAGTCGGCGAACTGCCGGTGGCCGGCATCAACGGTGTCGAATGGGATGCGGTGGAATTGCCGAGCCAGTTCATGGAGAACTTTTGCTGGGAATGGCAGCGCGTGCAGGCGATGACCGCGCATGCCGAAACCGGCGAGCCGTTGCCGCGCGAGCTGTTCGACAAGATGGTCGCGGCAAAGAATTTCCAGAGCGGGATGCAGACCGTTCGGCAATTGGAATTCGGGCTGTTCGACCTGTTGCTGCACACGCGCTTCAACCCGGCGAAGGACGAGGTGATGGCCTTGCTGCAGGATGTGCGCAGCGAAGTGGCAGTGAACATCCCGCCAGCGTGGGCGCGCTTTCCGCACCAGTTCGGCCACATTTTTTCCGGCGGCTACGCGGCCGGTTATTACAGCTACAAATGGGCCGAAGTGCTGAGCGCCGATGCTTATGCGGCGTTCGAGGAAGCGCCGGAGAAGATCGCCGAAACCGGCGCGCGCTTCCGCCATGAAGTGCTGTCGCGCGGCGGCAGTCGCAGCGCGGCCGACAACTTCCGCGCCTTCCGCGGCCGCGCGCCGAAGATCGATGCCTTGTTGCGCCACGGCGGCATGGCGGGTTGAAACGATGAACGCATCGCACCTTGCCGTACTGGTCGCCGGCTCGGCCAACCTCGATTTCGTGGTGCGCGCCGCGCATGTGCCGGCGCCGGGCGAAACCGTGCTGGGCCGCGAATTCGCCACCTTTCCCGGCGGCAAGGGTGCCAACCAGGCGGTCGCATGTGCGCGTGCAGGCGGTGCGCAAACGCGCATGCTGCTGGCGCTGGGCGATGACGATGCGGCCCGTGCAATGGAAGCCTCGTTGCGCGATGCCGGCGTGCAATTGCACACCGTGCGCAGCGAACAGCCCAGCGGCGCGGCCTTCATCTGCGTGGCCGACAACGCCGAGAACGCGATCACCGTCGCCCCCGGAGCGAACATGGCCTTGCTGCCGCAGCACCTGCCATCGCTGGATGGCGTCGGTTGGCTGTTGCTGCAACTGGAAACGCCGTTGCCGACCGTGCTCGGTTGCGCGCAACAGGTACGCGCGGCTGGCGTGCGCGTGGCGCTGAATGCCGCGCCTGCGCAATCGTTGCCGGCAGAATTGCTCGACGCGCTGGACCTGTTGATCGTCAACGAAGGCGAGCTGGATGCCATCGTTGGTGCGCAGGGCGATGTTGCGGAAAAGCTCTCGCGCCTGCGCGTGCCGGTCGTGGTGGTGACGCTGGGTTCGCGCGGCTGCATCGCCAGGCAGGCAGGCGCGATCATCGAGCAATCCTCCTTCGCGGTGGAAGCACTGGATACCACCGCCGCCGGCGACACCTTCTGCGGCGTACTGGTTGCGGCGTTGAACCGTCGTACCCCAATGCAAGCCGCGCTGCGCGAAGCCAGCGCCGCTGCTGCGCTCACCTGCACACAGCTGGGCGCGCAGGCCAGCATCCCGAAGCGTGAAGAGGTGGAACAGTTGCTGCGCGAAGTCTGATGGAAACCATGTTTTTGCTCGTCATTCCTGCTTTCGCGGGAATGACGAGCAAAAAAACGGCGGGCCAAGGCCCGCCGCTTTCGTGAAACGATTTCGCTGATGGCTTACTGCGTCAAACCGCTGGACAGCTTGGCATCGGCGCTGACGGTCAGCAGGCGGTTGACGTCCTGCACGTCCTGCACGTCGAGGCTGCCGGCGGCTTGTTCCAGCAGCAGGCGGTTCTGCAGGAACTGGTACTTCGACGAGGCATAGTTCACCTGCGCCTGGAACAGCGCGCGCTGGTTCTGCAGCACGTCCAGCACGGTGCGGGTGCCGACTTCCAGGCCCACTTGCGAGGCGTCGTAGGCGCTTTGTGCGGACACGACGGCCAGGCGGCGTGCTTCGACTTCGCTGACACCGGCCACCAAGGCCTGATAAGCGCTGCTGGTGTTGCGCACCAAAGTGCGGCGGGTGGCTTCCAGGCCGTCCTGGGCCTGGTCGCGGCGGGCCAGGGCCGAGCGCACGCGCGACTGGGTCGCGCCGCCGGAGAAGATCGGCACGCTCAGGCTCAGGCCGATGCTGGTGCCACGGCTGTCATCGCCCGAATACAGGCCGTTTTCCCACCAGTTGCTGCTTTTGCTCCAGCCGGCGCTCAGATCCAGCGACGGGTAGTGGCCGCCGCGTGCGCTGGAAACGTTGTGCTGGGCCGATTCCAGATTGTATTCGGCTGATTTCAGGTCCGGGTTCTGCGCCAGTGCGTGTTCGACCCAGTCCTGCGCCGATTGCGCCGACGGCAGTTCCGGGCGGAAGTCGTCGGGCAGGGCCTGCAGGTTGGCGATCGGCTGGCCGGTCAGTTCGGTCAGGGCGCGGTAGGAGTCATCCAGCGCATTGCGTGCCAGGATGGTGTTGGCGCGGGCGCTGTCGTATTCGGCGCGGGCTTCGTGCACGTCGGTGATCGGGGCCAGGCCCACGTCCAGGCGTTTCTGCGCGTAGTCGTATTGCTTCTTGGCAGCGGCTTCGTTGGTTTCGGCGGCGGCCAGTGATTCGATGCCGATCAGCACGTCGAAATAGCTGGCCGAGGTGCGCACGATCAGGTTGCTGTTGGCCGAGGCCAGGTCGTAGTCGGCGGCCTTGGCGATGGCGCTGCTGGCGCGCAGGTTGGCGATGCTGCTCCAGTCGAAAATGGTCTGGCCCAGCGAAACGCCGAACTTGCGGCTGCGTCCGTCACCGGCCGGACTGGAGGGTTCGATCGAATGGCTTTGGCCCAGGCTGGCACTGCCGCTCAGTTGCGGCAGCAGTGCGGCGCGCGCCTGCACCTTGCTTTCCTTGTCGATCAAGGCGGTGGATTCGCTGATCGACAGCGTGGTGTCGCCGGTGCGGGCCAGCTCGTAGGTCTGCATCAGGTCGGTGGCACCGGCATGGGTGGCCAGCAGCGACAGCGGCAGGGCGAGCGCGAGGAAGAGGGGGCGGCGGCTCATGCGGGTTCCTTCTCAGAAAACGAATTTGGGCGCGGGGGCGGCGCCGGTCAGATACGGCAGGTCGGTTTCGAACAACGATTCGATGCGCGATCCGTTGACCTCGTTGTGCAGCAGCACCGCTTCCATCACCGGCGACTGGCCGTGGATGGCGAACAGGCGGCCGCCGGGGCGCAGCCATTTGGCGAAGGCTTGCGGCACGGCCGCGCAGGCACCGGTGACGCAGATCGCGTCGAAGCGGCGTTCGGTTTCCCACGCAAAAACGTCGGCGGTTTCGATGCGGACGTTGTGGCCCAGGCCGGCGGCATCGAGGTTGGCGCGCGCGCTGGCGGCCAGTTCCGGCGAGATTTCCAGGCTCAGCACGTCGCGGGCCAGTGCACCGAGGCAGGCGCTCAGGAAACCGCTGCCGCTGCCGATTTCCAGCACGTCTTCTTCTGGCTGCAGCGCCAGCGCCTGCAGCACGCGACCTTCGACCACCGGCTTCATCATGCGCTGGCCGTGGCCCAGCGGCAGTTCGATGTCGGTATAGGCCAGGGCGCGGTGGATTTCCGGCACGAAGGCTTCACGCGGCAGTGTTGAAAGCACGTCGAGCACGCGCATGTCCAGCACATCCCAGGGACGGACTTGCTGTTCAACCATCAATTCGCGGGCTTGGGTGTAGTTGATCGTCATGGCGGCGAGGAGGATGCAGGGGGTTGGCTATTCTACCGGGCCACGCCCAGCATGGCGGTGGTGGGGATTGGGGCCGCGTGCCATTGGTCACTGCGACCAATGGCGTGGCTGGTTCGGTTCAGTGTGGGGCGCAGGCGCGCAGGAAGAAATCCACGGTGGCGTTGAGGTGGGCGTCGATCTCGGCTTGGCTGGGCGGGTTGCCCAGTCCGCACAGCAGGCGGTGGTGCGGGTCGCCCTTGACCAGGCACAGGAACTGGTGTGCGGCGCGGTCGATGTCGTCGATGGCCAGTTCGTCCGCCTCGCGGCGTGCTTGCAGCAGCGCCGAAAAAGCATCAACCGTAGGCTGCGGGCCGGCGCTCCAGAACATCTCGCGCACGCGCGCGTCGGTTTGCGACGGCGACAACAGCATGCGTTGCATCGACAGCGCCTCGTCGTTGCTGACCAGGGCGAAGAACGCACGCGCAATTGCCAGCAATTGCTCGCGCAGCGGCACGTTGGGGGCCGGCAACAGCAGTTCTTTGGGCAGCAATTCATCGCACTTGATGCGCACGGCCTCGGTGAACAGGGCTTCCTTGTCGCCGAAATGGCTGTAAACGGTCAGCTTGGAGACACCTGCGGCGGCGGCGATCTGGTCCATGCTGACGCCGTAGCCTTCGCCTACGAACAATTGCTTGGCCGCTTCCAGGATCGCGGCGCGCTTGCCCAGATCCTTGGGGCGGCCGGGGCCGATGGCGGATTTGGAGGCAGGCTTCGGGTTGGAGTCGGGCTTGGCGGCTGCGGGCGTAGTGGTGCGACGGCTCATGAATTCAATACTAGACCAATCGGTTCGGTAAATATACCATACCGCCAAGTTCATTATCTGACGGCGGAACCGGCAATGCGAAATGCGAGCGCGGGATGGGTATTGGCGGTGTCGCTGGTGGTCGGCTTGTCGGCCTGTGGCGGCAAGCAGGAGGCGGCCGAGATCGCCCGCCCGGTGCTGGTGGTGCATCCCGGTGGCAGCGTCGCCGCCGTCGCCGCCTTTGCCGGTGAAGTCCACGCCCGCGAGGAAAGCCCGCTGTCGTTCCGCATCGGCGGTAACCTGGTTCGCCGCCATGTCGATGCCGGCGCACGCGTGCAGCGCGGCCAGATACTGGCGGAACTGGATCCGGGCGATTACCGCCTGCAGGCACAAGCGGCCAAGGCAGACTTGGTCCGCATCGAAGGCGACCTTGCGCGCTACCGCAAGCTGCGCGAGCAACAACTGATCAGCCAGTCCGCCTTCGATGCGCAACAGGCCGCCTACACCGCTGCCAAGGCGCAATACGAGGTGGCCAGCAACCAGTCCGCCTACACGCAACTGCGCGCGCCGCGCGATGGCGTGATCGCCAGCCGCCTGGCCGAGGCCGGGCAGGTGGTCGCCGCCGGGCAGGGCATCTTCACCCTGGCTGCCGACAGTGGCCGTGAAGTGGCCATTGCCTTGCCGGAAGCGCGCATCCGCGATTTCCGCGTGGGCCAGCCGGCGCTGGTGGAACTGTGGAGCGCACCGGGCGAACGCCTGCCCGCCAGCATCCGCGAAATCGCCCCGGCTGCCGACGCGCAGACCCGCACTTATGCCGCACGCGTGGCGCTGGAAGGCGAAGCCGCGCAAGCGGTGGAGCTGGGCCAGAGCGCGCGCGTGTTCATGCAGGCCGAAGGTGATGCCACTGCCCTCAGCGTGCCGCTGGCCGCCGTGCAGCGTGGCGATGGCGGCGCGACCAGCGTGTGGGTGGTCGATGCGAAAACCGCGACCTTGCGTGCGCGACCGGTGCGGCTTGGGCCGTTCGGCGAAGCCGACGTGCCGGTACTGGAAGGTGTAAGCGCGACCGATTGGGTGGTTGCCGCCGGTGGCCATCTGCTGCGCGAAGGCCAGCCGGTGATTGCGGTCGATCGCAGCAACAACCCGGTGTTGAAAGCACCGGCTGCGAAATCCGCCGCAACCCAGCCGGAGTAAGCCATGCGCCGCTTCAACCTCTCCGAATGGGCACTGACCCACCGCAGCCTGGTGCTGTACGCGATGATTGTGCTGGGCTTGGTCGGCGCGTGGTCGTATCGCCACCTCGGCCAGTCCGAAGACCCGCCGTTCACCTTCCGCGCGATGGTGGTGCGCACGGTGTGGCCGGGCGCGACCGCGCAGGAAGTCTCGCGCCAGGTCACCGAGCGCGTGGAAAAGGCGCTGATGAGCACCGGCGAATACGAGTTCATCCGCTCGTACTCGCGTCCCGGCGAATCGCAGGTGATCTTCATGGCACGCGATTCGATGAAATCGAAGGACGTGCCGGAACTCTGGTACCAACTGCGCAAGCGCGTCGGCGACATCCGCGCCAGCCTGCCCGACGGCGTGTATGGGCCGTATTTCAACGATGAATTCGGCGACACCTTCGGCAATATCTACGCGCTGACCGCACCTGGCTTCGATTACGCGGTGATGAAGGACTACGCCGACCGCATCCAGTTGCAATTGCAGCGCGTTGATGACGTCGGCAAGGTCGATCTGATCGGCCTGCAGGACGAGAAGATCTGGATCGAACTGTCCAACACCAAGCTGGCCACGCTGGGCGTGTCGATGGTGAGCGTACAGCAGGCCTTGCAGCAGCAGAATGCGCTGGCCTCGGCCGGTTTCTTCGAAACGCCCGGCGAGCGCGTGCAGTTGCGCGTGAGCGGGCAATTGCAAACGGTGGAGGACATCCGCGATTTCCCGATCCGCGCCAACGGGCACAGCTTCAAGCTGGGCGACATCGCCACGATCAAGCGCGGCTTTGCCGACCCGGCGCAGCCACGCATGCGCTTCATGGGCGAGGACGCCATCGGCATTGCAGTGGCGATGCAGGACGGCGGCGACATCATCCGCTTGGGCGATGCGCTGGAAAGCGAATTCCAGCGCCTGCAACAGACGCTGCCGGCGGGCATGGAATTGCGCAAGGTCTCCGACCAGCCGCATGCGGTGCGCGAATCGGTCGGCGAATTCGTCAGGACCCTGACCGAAGCCGTCGTCATCGTGCTGCTGGTCAGCTTCTTCTCGCTGGGCCTGCGCACCGGGCTGGTGGTGGCGGTGAGCATCCCGCTGGTGCTGGCGATGACTTTCGCCACGATGCACTACTTCGACATCGGCCTGCACAAGATCTCACTCGGTGCACTGGTGCTGGCGCTGGGCCTGCTGGTCGATGACGCGATCATCGCGGTGGAGATGATGGCGATAAAGATGGAACAGGGTTTCGATCGCCTGCGAGCCGCCAGCTTCGCCTGGCAGAGCACCGCCTTCCCGATGTTGACCGGCACGCTGATCACCGCTGCCGGTTTCCTGCCGATTGCCACCGCCGCGTCGAGTACCGGCGAATACACGCGCTCGCTGTTCCAGGTGGTGACGATTGCCTTGTGCGTGTCGTGGATCGCGGCGGTGTTGTTCATCCCGTACCTGGGCGACAAGATGCTGCCGGATCTGCATTTGCCGCCGAAGGCGCCGAAGCCCGGTTCGTGGCGCGCGCGCCTGGCGGATCGTTTTCCCGCCTTCGCCGGCTGGATTGCACCGGCCGCGCACGAGCAGGCACATGCACACGACCCTTACCAGAAGCCGTTCTATCGCCGCTTCCGCACGTTGCTGGAATCCAGCCTGCGTCATCGCTGGCTGGTGATCGGTATCACCGCGGTAGCTTTCGTCGGCTCGATCTTCCTGTTCCGTTTCGTCCCGCAGCAGTTCTTCCCGGATTCGACCCGGCCGGAATTGATGGTCGATATCGAGCTGGCCGAAGGCGCCTCGCTGCGCGCCACCGAAGCGCAGGCACGCAAGCTCGAAGCGATGCTGAAGGACCGCGACGGCATCGAAAATTACGTCGCCTACATCGGCACCGGCTCGCCACGCTTCTACCTGCCACTGGACCAGCAATTGCCGCAGACCAATTTCAGCCAGTTCGTGGTGCTGACAAAAGACCTGCACGCGCGCGAAGCATTGCGCGAATGGCTGATCGACGAAGTGACGCCACAATTCCCGGAACTGCAACTGCGCGTGACCCGGCTGGAAAACGGCCCGCCGGTCGGCTATCCGGTGCAGTTCCGCATCTCCGGCGAACACATCGCGCAAGTGCAGGCCATCGCCCGCCAGGCCGCGGAAAAAATCCGCGCCAACCCGCATGTGACCAACGTCAACCTGGACTGGAGCGAGCCGAGCAAGGTGGTGCGGCTGGACATCGACCAGGAACGCGCACGCGCGCTGGGCGTCAGCAGCAGCGACATCGCCAACTTGCTGACCAGTTCGTTGTCGGGCCTGCGCGTCAGCACCTATCGCGAAGACAACGAACTGATCGAAATGCTGCTGCGTGGTCCGGATGACGAACGCACGCATCTTGAATTGCTCGGCAGCCTGGCCGTGCCCACTGTCAACGGCAGCGTGCCGCTGTCGCAGGTGGCGCGGCTGCAATACACCTTCGAGGATGGCGTGATCTGGCACCGCGACCGACTGCCGTCGGTGATCGCGCGCGCCGACATTCGCGATGATCTCACCCCGGCCACGGTGACCGCGCAGATATTGCCGACGCTGGAGGAAATTCGCGCCAACCTGCCGCAGGGTTACCTGCTGGAAGTCGGCGGTTCCATCGAGGATTCGGCACGCGGGCAGGATTCGATCAAGGCCGGCATGCCGTTGTTCCTGCTGGCAGTGGTTACCTTGCTGATGCTGCAATTGCGCAGCTTCTCGCGCACCGCATTGGTGTTGCTGACTGCGCCGTTGGGCCTGATCGGAGTGACCTTGGCATTACTGATTTTCAGGATGCCGTTCGGCTTCGTCGCGATGCTCGGCACCATTGCATTGGCCGGCATGGTGATGCGCAACTCGGTGATTCTGGTCGATCAGATCCAGCAGGACATCGACGCCGGCCACGACCGCTGGCACGCGATCATCGACGCCACCGTGCGCCGCTTCCGCCCGATCGTGCTGACCGCATTGGCGGCGATCCTGGCGATGATCCCGCTGTCGCGCAGCGCCTTCTACGGCAGCATGGCCGTGGCGATCATGGGCGGTCTGTTCATCGCCACCGCGCTGACCTTGCTGTTCCTGCCGGCGCTGTACGCGGCGTGGTTCCGGGTGAAGGCGGATGAGCAGCGGTAGGGTGTGATCCCGGTAGCAGGCGTCGCCGCTACTTGCCCAAGGTCAGTTCCAGACAGGCCATGTCTGGTTGCGCCAGCGCCTGTTCGATGGCATTGCATTCCTCGACCAGCAGGTTCAGCACTACCGTCTTGGAACGATTGGGGATTTTCAGCCAGATGACCTGCGGCGGATGCCCGTGTACCAGCGAACGCTCGTGAAAATCCGAATCGCGGCTGACGATGACAAAGCCGTTGTCCTTCGCGTACTGCCACACGTCCGCATCCGATGCGCTTTCCAGCCCGGCCAGCACTACCTGCGACGAACCGGGATACACAGCTTGCAGGAACGGAACGATGCGCCTCGACAGGTTTTCGTCGAGCAGCAGTTTCATCATATTGCCAAGGTGTACAGGCTGTGTTCGCGATCAGCGGCGAAAGCCAGGCAGGCGCGAATGTCTGCCGAAGTGAGTTCCGGAAAATCTTCGAGGATTTCCGCTTCGCCCATGCCTTCGGCCAACATGTCCAGCACGTCGTATACGCTGATGCGCAGGTTGCGGATGCACGGACGCCCACCGCGCTTGCCGGAATCCAGGGTGATGATTGAAGTGGTCATGGTCGCAGGGGCTGCACACAGCGGAAGCCGTTGCCAATCTAGCACACCACGAGCTCCGTTCCGCCCACTCTGCTGTCACACCTCGCCATATGTCAGGCGGGCACCGACAATGCGGATGCGCTTCCATCTTTTCACGCCTCGGCCAATGCCCGTCTCAACCCGTGAGACAGGCTTCGGCCAATTTGTGAAAATGGCCACTTCCTCCCGCAACCATTACCAACGGAAAAACGCTTGACCACCACGCCGCCGCCGTTGTTTTCGGTCGTGCCGTCAGGCTTGTTCGGGCCATTGGCCTCGGCCAATCGTGCGCATTACTGGTTGCTGTTGTGCCGGCTGTTCGATGAATTCTTCGGCCCGGATGCGCCCTTGCCGCCCAGCCACGGCTTCGCCCGGCGCGAGATCGTCGCGGCCATTGAGCGCTACCTGCTGAGCGATGACCCGTGGGAGGACGAGGAAGGGCAAACCCCGGACACGCCGTTGGTCACGCGCGCCAACAACATCCACGACCGCTTTCGCCAGGCTGGCTGGTTGCGCCAGGAAAAGGTCGGTGCGCGCGAAATGGTGTCGATGGTGCCGGCGGTACATACATTGCTGTCCACCTTGATTGAATTCGCTGAGCATCCTCCGAGTTTCGTGGCTTCAAGTGTGCGCACTATCGAGTTGCAGTTGCAGCAGGTGATCGAAGGGAAGGCATCAGGAGATATGCTGGACAAGGCGGCCGATGAGGCGCGGCGCTTGCTGGTATCGCTGTCGTCGATGAGCCTGCAAGTGCGCGATCTGATGCCGGAGCTGAGCAAGGCCGAGACGACCGCGCAGTTCGCCCGGCAGTGGTTCGAACGTTATGTCGGCCAGTTCTTCATCGGCGACTATGCGGACCTGCACAAGGCCGACCATCCGTTGGCGCGGCGCAGTTCGATCCTGTCGATGGCGCAGCAGGTCGAAACCACCGCACTGCGCGATGGCGTGCTGGACTGGTATCGCGAGCACGTCACCGGCGGCGATGGCGAACGCGCCGACGTACGCCTGCAGCGCAGCCTGCGCCGCCTGCGCGAACTGGAACGCATCGACGAATACCTCGGCCGGCTGGATGACGACATCCGCCAGGCCAATCGCCGCGCTCTGGCCTTTCTCGATTACCGTTTGCGCGCGCCGGACAAGCTGGACGTGTTGTTGAGACGCGCCATTGCCGGCGCAATGACTGCACTGGAAGACGAACTGCGCCTGCCGGTTGCGCCGGATGCGTTGATGGACGAATCGCAACTGCGCTCGCCACGGCGCAAGCCGCAGCCGATCCCGCGCAGCGCCAACATCGTGCAGCCGCCCACGCCGGAACAACTGGCGCGGCTGTCGTTGTTGCGGCGGATGAAGCGCGCACGTCTGGTCACCGCCGAGGACATGGCCCGCTACGTTGGCCGCCATTTGCCGGCCAGCGGCAGTCTTGATTCGGAACGCCTCGGCATCGCCTCCATCGAAGACCTGCGTGCCTACCAGGCCTTGCTGACCCTGGCGCTGCGCAGCCATCGCATCGGTGGCCTGCGCCGTGACGACCCGCTGGGTCGCCTGCTGCGCGGGTTCCGCGTCGAGTTGACCGATGCCAGCGAAGCCACCGACAACGGCTACCTGCGCGCACCGCGCTTCGTCATCCATCGCCTTGCGCCATCGCAACGGAAAACCGCATGAAACGCAGCTGGAATACCTTGAGCCAACTGTCCAATGGCATCTACACCGTGCAGGATTTCGAGCGCGCTGCGTATCGGCTGGTCGTCGAACAGGTGCTCTACCACGCCGACCGCAACGCGCGCACGGCCTACAACCTGGTCGAGGAATTTCTCGGCGATTTCGCCGCCGCGCTGGAACCGCTGGGCATGCGCCTGGAGCGCAACGCCCAGCATCGCTACGTCATCGCCCTGCCGGCCCACGGCGAAGGCACGCCGGTGAGCCTGCAGGAAACCCTGCTGTTGCTGATCCTGCGCCAGCGCTATGACGAGGCGATGCGCCAGGGCCAGGTCGAGGACCACGGCGAGGTGGTGGTGGAGCTGCCGGACTTGCAGGAAGCCTATCCCGCACTGGCCGGGCGGCCGATGCCCGAAGTCGGCATGTTGCGCGAGCTTGCGCGCACGCTCAAACGCTGGGGCACGTGCCGACTGGTAGAAGGCGAAGCCGACGAGCTGCAGCCGTTCCACCTGCGCGTGCGTCCGGCCATCGTCGATATCGTCGGCGAACAATGGTTGCAACGTCTTGACCAGCACAACCTGCAGGACGAACGACAGCGAAGACGATGCCATGGAGGACGAAGATGCAACTGCTTGAGCGCGTGCACCTGGTGCAGTTCTTCCTGTTCGAGTCACAAACCCTGCAACTGGATGCCACCAGCGCGATCATCGCGCCCAATGGTGCGGGGAAAAGTGCATTGCTGGATGCCCTGCAGATCGTGCTGCTGGGCGGCGACCGCAGCCGTATCCGCTTCAACGCACAGGCCGGCGGCAGTGCCCGCGCACGCAGCATCCGCGATTACTGTCTGGGCGTGTTCCGCAGCGGCGATGAAGGCAGCAAGCGCCGCACCGCAACCACCTACATCAGCCTGGTGTTCCGCGACGAAGAAAGCGGCGTGCCGCTGACCGCCGGCATTGCGTTGGGCGCCTCGGTGGACGAGCCGGATCACCGCCTGCATGGCCTGTACCTGCTGCCGGGTGTGGCGCTGGAATTGGAAGACCACATCGAGCGGATCAAGGGCAAGGAGCTGCCGTTGGTCTGGGCCTCGTTCAAGGAGCTGATCGCGCGCCGCTGCCGCGAAGCCGGTACCAAGCCGGAACTGCACGCCGCCAGCGAGCGCTTCGTCAAGGATTTGCTGCTGCGCCTTCGCGCTGCGCCGAACATCCACCCGGATATCAACGCTTATCGCAAGGCTTTCCAGAACGCATTGAACTTGCAGAAGCAAGATGATGTTGACCTATGGGTGCGCACTTTGGTGGCCGAAGATCGACCGACCGATGTCGCCCGCTTCCGTGCGTTGCTGGAGAGTTTCCGCCAGTTCAAGGAAAGGATTGAACAGGTCGAACAGCGCATCAATGCCGCCGATGGCGTCGAGCGTCGTTATGCCGATATTTCCAAACATGCGGTACGCGCGGCCTCGTACCGCGCGCTGGCTGCCGAATATGCGCGTGATCTGCTGGGCGAACAGGTCGAGCGTGCCGAAGGCGAACAGCACGACACCGAGAACAAACTGGCCGCCACCCAGCGAACCCTGGCCGAAGCACGCAGCGAACGCGACCTGCTGCGCGAGGAACACGAGCGCGCAAAAGCGCGCCAGCAAGGCAGCCAGGGCTATGGCGAACAAGCGCGCTTCGACGAACTGGCCGGACGCGACCGCGAGCAGTTGGCAAAACTAAAAACCGAACTGCTGCGCGAAGTCTCCACCGTGTACGCACAATGGCAGGCACTGGGTAAGCTCGGCCTGCCCACCGTTGATGCCAACGCGCTGGCGAAGGCACAATCGGCATGGAACGACTGGTATGAGGTGCTGGCCGCACTGCCCGGTGATGCTGCGCTGCCGTGGGCACCGGAACAACTGCATGCACAAGCGCAAACCGCCTTGGCTGCTGCCACGCCGCTGCTGGATGCGATCAACGGCCATTCGCGTGAGCGCCACGCGGCGCTGGAAAAAGCCAACGACCGCCTGAGAATTGCACGCGACAACCAGAAGCGTCTCGCCGCTGGACAAGCCGAGCTGAATCCCGATGCAGTGCGCTTGATGAACTATCTGGCCGATGAAGGCATCACCGCACAACCGGTCTGCGATCTGGTGCGGATCAAGGACGCATCGTGGCAACCGGCCATCGAAGCCTATCTGCGCAGCAATGTCGAAGCGCTGTTGATCGCGGAGAAAGACGAAGAACGCGCGGTCAAACTGTACCGCTCGCTGCAGGCCGGGCGCTCGGTCTATGGCATCAAATTGGCGCTGGGCAGCCACGCACGCAGTGCACGCAATGCGGCACCTGCCAGCGACAGTGTGGCCGCGCTGCTGCAAGGCGACAATGCCGAGGCGCTGGCCTTCCTGCGCCGGCAACTGGGTGAATTGCGTTGCGTGGATACCGAGGCCGAACTGATCCGCAGCCGCCAGGGCCTGACCCGCGACGGCCTGCTGGCGAAAGGCGGCAGCATCGAACGCCTGCGCCTGCCGGCAGCAACTGACCTGAAGATCGGCGCAAGCGACAACCGTGCGCGTTCGCGTGTGCTGCGCGAGGAAATCGACGCGGCGGAAACCGACCTGCGCAAATTGAAACCGGAGGTCGAACGCGCCGATGCCTGCCAGCGCGGACTGGCACGACTGGCGCAGCCGGCGGAAATGGCGCAATCGCTGCATGACCGCGCGCTGGAACATCATCAGGTCGAGCAACGCTATCGCAACGAACAACAAGGCCACGCCGCATCGCAGGACCCGGATTTGTTGCGCCTGAGCGAGCAGGTACGCGAACTGGGCGAGCAACTCGGCGCTTGCGAAAAACGCATTGAAGGTCTGGTCGGTGATGAACGCGAAGCCGGCAACAACGTCACCACGACGAAGCGCCTGCTGGAAGCATTGCGCGCACAGGAAGACATCGTTGCCCGCCGTGCAGTGGAAGCCTTCGCCGATGCGGATGTGGATCCGAACCGGGTCGAACGCCAGCGCGACGAACTCGATGCGAAGTTCCCCGCATTGGAAGAACGTAGCAAGCGTTGCGAAGAACGCGCCCGCGACAGCGACAAACAGTTGGCCGGCCTGCTGCCCGAAGCCTGGAGCGCCTTGTCGCAGTACGCCAAGGACGATAGTGATTTTCGTTTGGAATTTTCCGCCGACCAATGGCGGGTGGCACGCGCGTTGCTACAAAAGAGGTTGGCCCACCTACGCGACGCCGAACTGGTGCGCTACAAGGCCGATGCCGACCAGGCCTATGCCACGGCGGTGGAAACCTTCCGCGCCAACGTCGCCTCCACGCTGTACGACAATTTTGATCACCTCAAGCGGCAGATCGCCACGCTCAACCGCACCTTGCGCAGCAGTCCGGCGTTCTCCAACAACGAGCGCTACCAGTTCCATTACGAAGTGCTGGCGAATTTCCGCGACCTGCATCGTTTCATCCAGCGTGCCGCCGATCTTGGTGGCGAGGACAACCTGTTCGGCAGCGCCGGCGAGGTGCCGGCAGCGTTTCGCGAGTTGATCGAAGACAGCACCAGCGCGCGCACCGCGACTTCACCGCTGGATGATTACCGGCGCTTCTTCCGCTTCGAGGTGCAGATCAAGCAGGAAGATCGCGTGATCGGCACCTTGAGCGAGCGCATGCGTTCGGGTTCCGGTGGAGAGCATCGTGCGCCGTTGTACGTGATTGCCGGCGCGGCGCTGGCTGCCGCCTACGGCAAGAGCGAAGCGCATCCGGGTGGGCTGGGCCTGATCCTGCTGGACGAATTCGGCGACAAGATCGATGCGCAGAACGCACGCGCCACCACCAACTATCTGCGTTCGCTGGGGCTGCAATTGGTGCTGGCCGCGCCGGATACTGCACAGGGCACGCTCAGCGGCGTGCTGGACAGCTACATCGAGCTGTTCCGCGATGGCGACCTGCTGCAGGCCGAACGCATCGAAGTGCAGGAGCCGGCACGCGAACTGCTGCTCAGTGACCAGTTCGACCTGCATCCGGCGCTACTCATCGCCGAAACAGAACGCATTGCGCGCGAACAGGGCGCAGCATGAGTGCAGCACGGCGCGTGCTGGAGCGAGATTGCTGCGCCGTGCCGAAGTGGCACGCCTGCGCGATGAATCCCGCGCCGTGTCGCTGTCGATGACCAGCGCTCGCGATGCTGCCGAATACCAGAAACTGGAATCGCTGGCCGAAGTGGAAACCTTCCACGCACAGATCGCCCTGGCCGAACGCGACGGTGCCATCGTGGCCAGGCGTGATCGCCTGCATGGCGATGGCCAGAAGCTGCTGCGCCTGTCCGTGGCCGACCTGCCAGCCTTGGCACGGCATCTTGGTATCCGCTTGCTGGATGAAAAAGCCGATGCGGCAAGCACCTTGTTGTCGCCCTGGGTTGCACGGTTCCCGATCATCAACGAGGTGCTGGACGCGTGGCGGCAAGGCCGCAAGGTGCATGGCGCTGATGCCGACAGTGCGGGCGACCTCGCCGCCGCGGCCCATGCCGTTGCCGCACGCCAAGGCGACAGCGGACACGAACGCATCCTGCGCCGCGAAAGCGTGCGCCTGTTCGGCAGCAGCCAGAGCAAGCGCCTGGAAAAACTGACGCCATGGCTGGAAGTGCTGGTCACCGGTGAACTGGCCGCCAGCGGGCTGGAGAAGGAACACGTCTGGGCGGCACTGGGCCTGCGCCGCGAACCGCAACCAATGCGGGTATGCGGCGAAGGCACGGCCATGCTCGATGATGGTGATCTGCCGTTGCTGAGGCCATACCTGGGCTTGCCGGTCGAATCCCTGCGCCGCCTGCAGACACAGGCCACGTGTTTGCTGACCATCGAGAACCTGGCCAGCTTCCACGATGCGACGCAAGTGGCAGGGCGTTCTTCGGCCTTGTTGCTTTACACCGGTGGCATGCCTTCGCCGGCCTGGCGCACGGCTTATGCACGCATCTTGCGCGAGCTGCCGGCGCAGGCACTGGTTCTGCATTGGGGTGACATCGATGAAGGCGGTTTCCGCATCGCCGCCACGCTGGCGAAGGTTGCGCAGGAGGCCGGTCGCACGCTGCGGCCGTGGCGCATGTCGCCGCATGAAATTCCATCGGAAATTGCACAAACGGCGGAAACACCCGATGCCACTGTCCTGGCGGCAATGGTGCGCTGGGCCGAGCGCGCAGGTTGGAACGACATTGCACAAGCCTTGCTCCAGCAACCGATCCGGCTGGAGCAGGAATCGTTGGATGCAGTGTTGCCGTAGAAAGGGTTTCACTACGGCCTTGGCGTTGCCGGGCGAGCGCATCTGATGGCGGTTTCCTGCCTGGTGCATCTGCGGGAATGTGACTTCAAAGTAAGCGTCAGCCATGCCCACGCAGCCGGTTTTGCGTTGATAATCATGGTTTCGTTTCCACCGAATCCGACGCTTGCGACGCATCGCGCGCCTTGCCTTGCTGCTTTGCTGCCTGCTGCTGCCGGTCTTTCCGGCGCGGGCGCTGGATCCTGCGCGCAGTGTTGACGAATACACCGTCACCCATTGGACGATGAAGTCGGGGTTGCCGCATGACCTGATCCACGGCATCAGCCAGGATGACGAGGGCTTCCTGTGGCTGGGTACCTGGGAAGGTGCGGCGCGTTTCAATGGGCGCAGTTTCGAGACTTACGATGCGATCAGCGTGCCGGGCATGGAGATTGCCGGGGTGCGCGCGGTGCTGCGCGATGCCGACGGCGCGATGCTGCTGGGCACGGCCAGTGGGATGGTGCGCTTCCATCGGGGCCGCTGGCAGCGCATGAGTGGGGAGTTGGGCCAGGTTCGCGCGGTGACCGCACTGTATCGTGATGCAGCCGGCGCGCTTTGGGTCGGTACCGAATCCACGCTGCTGCGACAGGGTGCGGATGGGCGCATTGATGACTTGGGCGCGAAGGCGGGGTTGCGCGATGGCCCGGTCTTCAGCCTGTTGTTGCAGGCCAATGGCGATGTGCTGATGGGCGGCAGTCGTGGCCTGCGCCGCCTGCGCCAAGGCAAGCTGGAAGATTACGGCGCACGCTTGGGCATGCCGGCGCGCACGGTGCGCTGCCTGTTGGCGGCGCGTGATGGCGGTTACTGGGTGGCTGGCGATGGTGGCATCTGGCGCGTGCGCAACGGGCGGGCGACGCAGGTGCGACAGGATCGCGTCGAATCGGTGCTGGAAGACCGCGACGGCAACCTGTGGATGCTGACCACGGCCGATGGCTTGATCCGCTACCGCGATGGCAAGACCCAGGTGCTGACCGCGCGCAACGGATTGGTCGGGCGTGGCTCGACCTTGTTCGAGGATCGCGAAGGGCTGCTCTGGGCCGGTACCACCAACGGCCTGTTCCGTATTTCCGATGGCGCAGTATTCGGCCTGACCCAGGCCAACGGACTGGGCGACGACTATGTGCGCGTGATCGTGCAGGGCGTTGATGGCTCGGCCTGGGTGGGTCATGCCGCTGGGCTGGACGTGTGGCGCGACGGTCATCTGTCGCGGGTGCAGATGTCGCGCGACGGCGGATCGGAGCCGTCGGTATTGTCGTTGGCGGCGGCCAATGATGGCGGTGTGTGGGTGGGGGTACCTACGATGGCGGCGTGCTGAGGTTGTCGCGCACTGGTGCGATCATGCAGCGCATCGACCGCAAACAGGGCCTGCCGTCGCAGCAGGTGCGCGCGCTGCTGGAAGAAGCTGGCGGCGAGCTGTGGGTTGGTACCAGCAACGGCCTGGCCCATTATCGCAATGGCAGCCTGCAGCGCGTTTACGGGCGCGAGGATGGCTTGTCCGGCGCCTTTGTCCGTGCGCTGCATCGTTCGCCGGATGGCGTGCTGTGGATCGGCACCCCGGAAGGCCTGTCCACGCTGACGGCCGATGGCGCGCTGCGGACGGGCGAACCCGGTTTCCCGGCGATCGGCGTGTTCGATTTTCTCGGCGATGCCGATGGCACCTTGTGGATCGCCAGCGACCACGGCTTGCTGCGGTGGCGCGAAGGCCGCCTCCATCATTACGACCGTGCCGCCGGCATGCCGCGCGACACCCTGTTCCGCATCCTCGACGACGGCAACGGCTACCTGTGGCTGTCGAGCAACCACGGCATCTTCCGCGTGGCGCGCAGCGAATTCGACCAGATCGACGGCGGCCGTCGTGAGCGCCTGTCGGTGGAAACCTTCGATTACAGCGACGGCATGCCCGGCAGCCAGGCCAATGGCAGTGGCATGTCGGCGGGTTGGCGCATGCGCGACGGGCGGCTGTGGTTCCCCACCGCCAACGGCGTGGCGGTGATCGACCCAGCCATCGCCGAGCGCCAGCGCGCCCTGGTCGCGCCCTTGGTGATCGAATCAGTGCGTGTCGATGGTACGGCCCTGCCGCAACAAGCCGTCTACGACCTGTCCGCGTCGTCGCACCGCCTGCAGATCCGCTATGCCGGCTTGAGCCTGCGTGAGCCCGGCAAGTTGCGCTATCGCTACCGCATGCAAGGCTTCGAGCACGACTGGAACGAAACCGACAACATCGCCGAAGCGATTTATACCAACCTGCCGCCGGGGCGCTTCCGCTTCCAGGTCCAGGCCACGCGAGCGCCGGGGGACTGGCGCGACGCCACTGCGCCCAGCCAGGCGGAACTGGTGTTCGAACGCAAAGTGCCATGGTGGTTGCAACCGTGGTTCTTCGCATTGGTGGTGGTGGGTGTGACCTTGCTCGCCTTCTGGCTGTACCGGTTGGGCGAGCGCCAAATGCTGCGCAAGAAGCAACATCTGGAACGACTGGTCGAAGACCGCACGCAGGAACTGAACGAAAAGAACCAGGCGCTGGAACAGGCTTCGCAGGAGCGCGAACGACTGTTGCGCTGCCTGGCCTGGCAGGCCAGCCGCGACGAGCTGACCAATCTGCCGAACCGGCGCGAGGCAGAACACCACCTGCAACAGCACCTGCAACAGGCCAGCGCCGCTGCCACGCCCTTGGCGCTGGCGTTGCTGGATATCGACGACTTCAAGCGCATCAACGATGAATATGGCCACGAGGCCGGCGACGAAATGCTGCGCCAAATCGGTCAGCTGCTGGTGGACAGCAGCCAGAGTGACGTGTTCGCGGCGCGCCTCGGCGGCGAGGAATTCCTGCTGGTCGCGCACGGCCTGGAACCAGTGCAGGCGCGGACGGTGTTCGAGCGCATCCGCCGGCAGATCGGCTGGCTTGAAGTGCCCGCAAACGGCAAGCTCGTGCGCTGCACCGCCAGCGTGGGCATGGCCTGTCTGGGCGACGACGGGCGCAGCCGTCGCGAACTGATGACCCTGGCCGACCGCCGCCTGTACCAGGCCAAGAACGCCGGCCGCGACCGGCTGGTGGCGGATTGATCGTCATGGCTCGCGATTCGCAGGCACGTCGTGCCTGCGAAATGGCGCATCGGCATGCTCTTCCAGCAAGGCCAGGAACGCCCGCGCCGCGCGCGAGGGCGTGCGCCCGCCGTGGCTCACATGGCCGAGTTGGCGATGCAGGTCCACGCCGGTCAAGGGCAGCGCGATCACCTGCTCGTCGATCAGGCTTTCCGGCAACACGCTCCACGCCAGCCCCACCGACACCAGCATCTTGATCGTCTCCAGGTAATTGGTGGTCATGCGCAGCCGTAGCGCCTGCCCGTGCATCGCGAACAATTCGGCGACGATGCGATGGGTGAAGGTGTCGCGCTCCGGCAATACCGCCGCATGTGCGGCGATGGCTTGCAGCGTTGGCTTGCGCAGCGCCGCCAGCGGATGGTCGGGTGCGACGACGAAGTGCAACGGGTCATCCCAGACCGGCACCGCGCGCAACGGCGTAGCGGTGTCCGGGCCGAGTGTGGTCACCGCCAGTTCCACTTCGCCTTGCAGCACCTGCGCGTAAGCCTGTTCCGAATCGAGGAAGCGGATATCCAGCGCCGCCGCGGGATGCCGCGCGGCGAATTGGCGCAGCAGCGGCGGCAAGCGGTGCAGGCCGACGTGGTGGCTGGTGGCCAGGCTCAAGCTGCCGGTGACCTCATCGCCCAGCATGTCCAGCAGCCGGCGCGCGTCCTGCACTTCATCGAGGATGCGCTGCGCACGCGGGCGCAGCGCCAGCCCGGCCTCGGTCGGCACCACCTGCCGGCTCAGCCGGTCGAACAGGCGCACGCCCAGTTCCGCCTCCAGCAGGCCGATGCGCTTGCTGATGGCAGGCTGGGTCAAGTGCAGGCGTTCGGCGGCGGCGGAAAAGCTGCCGGTGTCGGCAATGGCGAGAAAGGCGGCGAGGTTGGCGATATCCATGATGCCCAACAATATAGCGTGTAGTAATGGGTATTCATGAAAAACATGAATTTGTTTCATGCAAGGCGGGCGCCTACCATGCCGGTTCCAGCACATCGCCAGACCCCTCCGAGACACGTCCATGTCCGCCAAGACCCTGTACGACAAACTGTGGGAAATGCATGAAGTGAAGCGCCGCGACGACGGCTCCTCGCTGATCTACATCGACCGCCACATCCTGCATGAAGTGACCTCGCCGCAAGCCTTCGAGGGCCTGCGCCTGGCGGCGCGCAAGCCGTGGCGCATCGACGCCAACATCGCCACGCCCGACCACAACGTGCCGACCACCAAGACCGAACGCGCCGGCGGCCTGCAAGCCATCGCCGATGAAGTCTCGCGCCTGCAAGTGCAAACGCTGGACGAAAACTGCGACGACTTCGGCATCCTCGAGTTCAAGATGAACGATGTGCGCCAGGGCATCGTCCACGTCGTCGGCCCCGAACAAGGCGCGACCCTGCCGGGCATGACCGTGGTCTGCGGCGATTCGCACACTTCAACGCACGGCGCATTCGGCGCGCTGGCGCATGGCATCGGTACCTCCGAAGTGGAACACGTGCTGGCCACGCAATGCCTGGTCGCCAAGAAGATGAAGAACATGCAGGTGCGCGTGGAAGGCACGTTGCCGTTCGGCGTGACCGCCAAGGACATCGTGCTGGCGGTGATCGGCAAGATCGGCACCGCCGGTGGCAACGGCCACGCGCTGGAATTCGCCGGCAGCGCGATTCGCGATCTGTCCATTGAAGGCCGCATGACCATCTGCAACATGGCCATCGAAGCCGGTGCGCGCGTCGGCATGGTCGCGGTGGACGAAAAAACCATCGACTACGTGCGCGGCCGTCCGTTTGCACCGAAGGGCGCGGACTGGGACGCCGCAGTCGCCGTGTGGAAGGATCTGGTATCCGACGACGATGCACGCTTCGATACCGTGGTCGAGTTGCGTGCGGAAGAGATCAAGCCGCAAGTCAGCTGGGGCACTTCGCCGGAAATGGTGCTGGCCGTTGACCAGAACGTGCCCGATCCGGCACGCGAGGCTGATCCGACGAAAAAGGACTCCATCCAGCGCGCACTGAAATACATGGGGCTGGAAGCGAATCAACCGATCACCACGATCAAGCTGGACCGCGTGTTCATCGGCTCCTGCACCAATTCACGCATCGAGGATTTGCGTGCCGCTGCCATCGTTGCGAAGGGTCGCAAGGTGGCCTCGACGGTGAAGCAGGCGCTGGTCGTGCCCGGCTCCGGATTGGTCAAGGCGCAGGCGGAAAAAGAAGGCCTGGACAAGATCTTCGTCGAAGCCGGCTTTGAATGGCGCGAACCGGGTTGCTCGATGTGCCTTGCGATGAACCCGGACAAGTTGGGCAGCGGCGAGCATTGCGCATCAACGTCGAATCGCAACTTCGAAGGCCGCCAGGGCGCAGGCGGACGCACGCACCTGGTCAGCCCGGCGATGGCTGCAGCGGCAGCAGTCGCCGGTCACTTCGTCGATGTGCGGGAAATGCAGGGAATGGGGAATGGGGAATAGGGAATCGCAAAAGCGATCCCCGCAACCTGTCCGCCCTTCCCATTCCCGATTCTCCATTCCCTATTCCCGGCCCTATCCCATGAAACCCTTTACCCAACACACCGGCCTGGTTTGCCCGCTGGACCGCGCCAATGTCGATACCGACCAGATCATTCCCAAGCAATTCCTGAAGTCGATCAAGCGCACCGGCTTCGGCCCCAACCTGTTCGACGAGTGGCGTTATCTCGATGTCGGCCAGCCGAATCAGGATTGCAGCACGCGCCCGGTCAACAAGGAATTCGTGCTGAATTTCCCGCGCTACGCAGGCGCAAGCGTGTTGCTGGCGCGTGAGAACTTCGGCTGCGGTTCCAGCCGCGAACACGCACCGTGGGCGCTGGACGAATACGGCTTCCGCGCGGTGATCGCGCCCAGCTTCGCCGACATCTTCTTCAACAACAGCTTCAAGAACGGCCTGCTGCCGATCATCTTGAAGGAAGACGAAGTGGATGCCCTGTTCGCGCAATGCGAGGCAACCAAAGGCTACACGCTGACCGTTGACCTGGCCACGCAAACCGTGACCCGCCCCGATGGCGTGGCGTACTCATTCGAGATCGACGCCTTCCGCAAGCATTGCCTGTTCAACGGTCTGGACGATATCGGCCTGACCCTGCAGGACAGCGATGCGATTCGTAGCTACGAAACAAAACACCGCGCCGCGCAGCCGTGGTTGTTTGGCCAGTAAACCCAAGGAAATACTGATGAGCAAGAAAATCCTCGTCCTCCCCGGCGACGGCATCGGCCCGGAAATCATCGCCGAAGCGGTGAAAGTCCTGGAAACCGTCAACACCAAGTACAAGCTCGACCTCGAATTCTCGTTCGACGAGCTTGGCGGCGCGGCCTATGAAAAATACGGCACGCCGCTGGCCGATGAAACCTTGGAGCGTGCGCGCAAGGCCGATGCGGTGTTGCTCGGCGCAGTCGGCGGCCCGAAGTGGGACACCATCGACCCGGCGCTGCGCCCGGAACGCGGCCTGCTGAAAATCCGCTCGCAGCTGGGTTTGTTCGGCAACCTGCGCCCGGCGATTTTGTATCCGCAACTGGCGAATGCTTCGACCTTGAAGCCGGAAATCGTCGCCGGCCTCGACATCCTGATCGTGCGCGAACTCACCGGCGGCATCTACTTCGGCGCACCGCGCGGCAATCGCACTCTGGACAACGGCGAACGCATGGCCTTCGACACCTTGCCGTACAGCGAAAGCGAAATCCGCCGCATCGCCAAGGTCGGCTTCGACGCGGCGCGCCTGCGCGGCAAGAAGTTGTGCAGCGTGGACAAGGCCAACGTGCTGGCCTCCAGCCAGTTGTGGCGCGCCGTGGTGGAAGAAGTGGCCAAGGACTACCCCGACGTGCAACTCAGCCACATGTACGTGGACAACGCCGCAATGCAACTGGTGCGCGCACCGAAGCAGTTTGACGTGATCGTCACCGACAACATGTTCGGCGATATCCTTTCCGACCAGGCCTCGATGCTTACCGGCTCGATTGGCATGCTGCCCTCGGCCTCGCTGGATGCGAACAACAAGGGCATGTACGAACCCAGCCACGGCTCCGCCCCGGATATCGCAGGCCAAGGCATCGCCAACCCGCTGGCGACGATTTTGTCTGCGGCGATGCTGTTGCGATACAGCTTCAACCACGCCGAATCAGCCGATGCCATCGAACAAGCGGTCGGCAAGGTGCTGGATGCCGGCTTACGTACTGCCGATATCTGGCAGGAAGGCACGGAAAAAGTCGGCACGCGCGAAATGGGCGAAGCCGTCGTCGCAGCGCTGTAACCATCAATGCTGACTTTCTGAAACGCGCGTCATCGCCTTCGCGGGAATGACGAGCAAAAACAAAACGGCCGGTGGAGTGATCCACCGGCCGTTTGCGTATCCCGCGACTGCGCCTCAGGCGGCTCGTGCTTCGTCTGCTGCGTTCTGCTGATCCGGCACCGAGGCGCCCGATTCATCAACCGTATCTGCTTTCGCGTCCCGCGGATACGGCGTATCCGCCACGCGCTTGGCCAGCGCGCGGTTGACCAGTGCGTCGAAGGCCAGCACGGCGGCGGGGTTGGTTTCGGGGAGGGGCATTGGGATTTTCCGAAAAAATCTTGCCAACCCGGCAGTTACCGGGTTGGCGATCTCACGTGTGGGAATCGCTTGCGTGCAGTGATCAGGCGGCGACGGTTTCGCTGTTGGCGTTGGCGAGGTTGCGCTCGCGCAGCAGGCGGTTGGCCACGTCCAGCCAGGCCAGGGCGCTGGCTTCGATCACGTCCTTGCTGGTGCCGGAGCCTTCGTACTCGGTTTCGCCGTGGCGCACGCTCAGGCTGGCTTCGCCGCGTGCGTCCGCACCCAGGCCGACGCTGTGCACCTGGTAGCTTTCCAGCACCAGGTCCACGCCGGTGGCCGAGGCCAGGGCCGAGAACAGGGCATCGACCGGGCCGTCGCCGCTGGCGGTTTCGCTGAAGCGTTCGCCGTTGGGGTCGGACAGTTCGACGGTGGCGCTGGCGCGTTGGCCGCCGCCCTGCTGGCCGCCATCGGCAATGGTCATCGCCGCCAGGCGATAGCCCTGTCCACCGGCGGTGTCGTCCTGCATCAGTCGTTGCAGGTCGCCATCGGTGACCACGCGCTGCTTTTCGCACAGGGCCTTGAACTGGTCGAACACGCCGGCCAGTTCGTCTTCTTCCAGCCAGTAGCCCAGCGCGCGCAGACGCGATTCGACGGCGGCGCGGCCGCTGTGGCGGCCCAGCACCATCTGCGTGTCGGGCCAGCCGACGTCCTGCGGACGCATGATTTCGTAGGTGCCGCGGTGGCGCAGCATGCCGTGCTGGTGGATGCCGGATTCATGCGCGAAGGCATTCGCGCCGACCACCGCCTTGTTGCGCTGTACCGGCATGCCGACCAGGCGCGACAGCAGTTGCGAAGTCGGCACGATGCGGTTGGTGTTGATGTTGGTCTGGAACGGGTAGAAGGCGTTGCGCACCTTCAGTGCCATCGCCACTTCCTCGATCGCGCAATTGCCGGCGCGTTCGCCGATGCCGTTGATGCTGCCTTCGATCTGGCGCGCGCCGCCTTCGAGGGCGGCCAGCGAGTTGGCCACGGCCAAGCCCAGGTCGTTGTGGCAGTGCGTGGAGAAGATGACCTTGTCCGCGCCGGGCACGTCCGCGATCAGCTTGCGGAACATCTCGCGGATTTCCTCCGGCGTGGTGAAGCCGACGGTATCGGGCAGGTTGATCGTGGTCGCACCAGCGGCGATAGCCACTTCCACGACCTGCGCCAGGAACTCGATCTCGGTGCGGGTGGCATCCTCGGCGGAGAACTCGATCTGGTCGATGTGCTGCTTGGCGTAGGCCACGTGCTTGCGTACCGATTCCAGCACCTGTTCCTTGTTCATCCGCAGCTTGTGCTCGCGGTGCAGCGGGCTGGTGGACAGGAACACGTGCAGGTACGGCTTGGCCGCGCTTTCCAGCGCGCGCAGCGAGGTGTCGATGTCGGCTTCCAGGCAGCGCGACAGCACGGCGAGCGTCGGCTCGCGCAGCTCGCGGCCGATCAGGGCCATGGCTTCGCGGTCGGACTGCGAGCTGGCCGGGAAGCCGGTTTCGATGATGTCCACGCCCAGCTCGGCCAGTGCGCGTGCCATCACCACTTTCTGTTGCGGAGTCATGCTGCAGCCGGGCGACTGCTCGCCGTCGCGCAGGGTGGTGTCGAAGATGCGGACGTTGTTGGATGTCGTGTTCACCAGGATTCCTCGGTTACTGCGATGTTGCGCATGTGTCGGCCATTTTCGCGCATTGCGGCGGGCTTTTGTGAATTGGAAGGCGTTGATTCTTGCGGGTTTTTTGCTGCGCTGCGCAATGCGCGGGCGGCGGATTCGGGTGAAGGATCGGCCTCGGGCGCGCGCCGGCGCGGTTTGCGCGGCGGGCGTGGACGCACTTCGGACAGCAATTGCGCCAGCACGCCAGCGTCGATGTTGCCGCCGGACACCACCGCGCATTTGCGCTTGCCGGTCACGCGGCGGCCGGCGGCCAGCGCCAGCGCACCGGCGCCTTCGGCGATCAAATGTTCTTCCAGCGCCAAGCGGACCAGGGTTTCGCGCAGTTCGGCTTCGCGCACGATCACCACGTCATCCAGCAGGCTGGCGCACAGGCGGCGGGTCAGGAAACCGGGGATCTTGACCTTGACGCCATCGGCCAGCGTCGCCACCGGCATGATCTCGCGCAGGTCGCCCTTGATCGCGCGCGCCATCGAATCCACGCCTTCGACCTGCGCGCCGATCACGCGCACGCCTTGCGATTTCAGCGCCAGCGCCACGCCGGAAGCCAGCCCGCCGCCGCCGATCGGCACGATCACCACGTCCGGCGCGTGCGGCGCGATTTCCAGCCCGATCGTGCCTTGCCCGGCGATCACGTCCGGGTCGTCGAAGGCCGGCAGAAACCGGTAGTTGTTCTGCGCGGCCAGTTCCCTGGCGAAGGCAAAGGCTTCGTCGTAGCTGTCGCCATGCTGGCGCACGGTTGCGCCCCAATGCTGCACGCCGGCGATCTTGGTTTCTGGCGCGCCATTGGGCATCACCGTGATCGCTTGCGCGCCGAGGTGATGCGCGGCCCAGGCCACGCCTTGCGCGTGGTTGCCGGCGCTGGCACAGATCACCGGCCGGTGGTCGCCGCGCTCGCGCCCGGCCAGCATCGCGTTCAATGCGCCGCGCACCTTGTACGAGCCGGTGCGTTGCAGGTTTTCCAGCTTCAGCATCGTGCCGAAACGCTCGGCCAGATGCAGCGGCGTCACCGGCAGGTAGCGCCGCAACCGCGCCTGCGCGGCCAGCACGTCGGCCACGCTGACGCTTACGTCACCGAGGTCGGGCTCCACGCTGGCGGCGGCGGGGGAGTCAGGCATGGCTCGGAAGCCGGTAACAGGTAGCCGGTAACCGGTAGCCGGAAAGCGACAGGCACGGTTGAAGAAGATGCCTCCGCACATGCCTTCCGGTTGCCGGCTTCCGGTTGCCGGCTGCCTTCGCCATCGTGTTCACGCCGCCCGCTCCTGCAATTCCTGCAGGGCGCTGATGCTGATCGCGTCAACGTCGTAGATCTTCAGCAATTGCTGGCGCAGGGTTTCCGGCGAGCGGTTGCTGTCGATCACCAAGGCCAGCAGCCAGCGGCCATCGCCGTCGAGGTTGGCGTGGATGGCGTGCGGCGGGTAGCCGCGGCGCTCGGTCATGCCCAGCACCCGGATCAGCGCGCCTTCGGCGCGCTTGAGTTTCAGTTCAAGCCGGTAGCGCATTTTTCTTCTCCGTGCTGGCGGGGGCAGCGGTCGGTGCCGGCGCAGCGGCAACGGCATCGGCTTGCTTGGCCGGGTTGGAATCCAGCATCGCGCTGTTGGCCTGGTTCGGCGGCACCAGCGGCCAGACATTGGCCTTCACGTCGATCTTGACGTGCAGCAGCGCCGGGCCCGGCGTGGCCAGCAATTCGGCCAGTGCATCGTCGATCTGGCTGCGCAGTTCGATGCGCTTGGCGGGAATGCCGAACACCTGCGCCAAGGCGGTGAAATCCGGGTTGTCACTCAGGTCGATTTCCGAATAGCGCTCGGCGAAGAACAATTCCTGCCACTGCCGCACCATGCCCAGCGCGGAGTTGTCCAGCAGCACCATCTTCACCGGCAGGCGGCAGCGGGCAATCGTCGCCAGCTCCTGCACGTTCATCATGAAACCGCCGTCGCCATTGACCAGCACCACGGTGCGATCCGGGCAGGCGAACTGCGCACCCATCGCCGCGGGCAGGCCGAAACCCATCGTGCCCAGCGCGCCGGAAGTCAGGTGATTGCGGGGATCGCTGAACTTGCAATGCTGCGCCACCCACATCTGGTGCTGGCCGACGTCGGCGGTGATGATGGTGTCTTCCGGCGCGACTTCGCACAGGCGCTTGAGCAAGGCCGGCGCGTAGATGTCGGTACCGGGTGCGTCGTAGCGTGCGGCGAACTTCTGCTTGCGCTGTGCGTTGCGTTGCTTCCATTCGTCGTTCGCGGGCTGCGCGGCCTTGAGCGCGCGCAGGCCGTCCTTGACGTTGCCCGGCAGCTTGACGTTGGAAGTGCGCAGCTTGTCGATTTCATACGCATCGGCATCCAGGTGGACGACGCGAGCGAAAGGCGCGAACTCGCTGAGCTTGCCAGTGGCACGATCGTCGAAACGTGCGCCGACCACGACCAGCAGATCGCATTCCTGCACCGCCATGTTCGACGCACGCGAACCGTGCATGCCGATCATGCCGAGGAATTGCGGGTGGTTGGCCGGCAACGCGCCCAGGCCCTGCAAGGTCAGCACGGTCGGGATCTGCGTGGCTTCGACGAATTCGCGGAATTCGGCGACCGAATCGCTCAGCGCAATGCCGCCGCCGCCGTAGATGACCGGCTTTTCCGCCGCGGCAATCGCGGCCAGTGCATCGGCGATCTTTTCCTTCGCCGGTGCGGCGATGGCCTCGACCTGCGCCGGCACGTGGTCGGGCAGGTGCGAGGCATCGGTCTGCTGCACGTCCTTGGGCAGGTCGATCAGCACCGGGCCGGGCCGGCCTTCGCGGGCAATGCGGAAGGCCTCGGCAAACACGCGCGGCAGTTCATCGACGCTGCGCACCAGGAAGCTGTGCTTGACGATGGGCAGGGTCAGGCCGAACACGTCCAGTTCCTGGAAGGCATCGGTGCCCAGCAGCGGCGTGCCGACCTGGCCGGTCAGGCAGATCATCGGCACCGAATCCAGGTACGCATCGGCGATGCCGGTGACCAGGTTCGACGCACCGGGGCCGCTGGTCGCCACGCACACGCCGACCTTGCCGCTGGCGCGCGCGTAACCGTTCGCCGCCAGTGCCGCGCCTTGTTCGTGGCGCACGAGGATGTGCTGGAGCTTGCTGTCAACCAGCGCATCGTAGAACGGCATGATGGTGCCGCCGGGATACCCGAACAGCGTGTCCACGCCCTCGGTTTCGAGGGCGTGCGCGATCCAGCGTGCGCCGTTGCGCGGCTTGCTGGTGGAGGTGGCGTTCATGACAGTGGCCTGCCTTGTTTGCAACGTGGAAAGGAATGTGGTGCCGGATCAGTGCTGCGGAGCGTTGCCCTGCAGCCATACCATCTTGGCGCGCAGTTCCTTGCCGACCTTCTCGATCGGGTGGTCCTTGTCGGCTTGCTGCCACTTCTTGTAGTTCGGCAGGCCGGCTTCGTATTCCTTGACCCAGTTGTTGGTGAAGGTGCCGTTCTGGATGTCGGTCAGCACGTCCTTCATGCGCGCCTTCACGCCAGCATCGATCACGCGCGGGCCGCTGACGAAATCGCCGTACTGCGCGGTTTCGGAGATGAATTCCAGCATGCGGCTGATGCCGCCTTCGTAGAACAGGTCAACGATCAGCTTCAGTTCGTGCAGCACTTCGTAATAGGCGATTTCCGGCTGGTAACCGGCTTCGACCAGGGTTTCGAAACCGGCCTGCACCAGCGAGCTCGCGCCGCCGCACAGCACGGCCTGTTCGCCGAACAGGTCGGTTTCGGTTTCTTCCTTGAAGGTGGTCTTGATGACGTTGGCGCGCGCGCCGCCCAAGCCGCCGGCGTATTCCAGCGCCAGCGCTTCGGCCTTGCCGCTCTTGTCCTGATAGACGGCGTAGATGCACGGCACGCCGCGGCCGATTTCGTATTCACGGCGCACCAGCGCGCCCGGGCCCTTCGGCGCGACCAGCACCACGTCCAGATCGGCGCGCGGTTCGATCATGCCGAAGTGCACGTTCAGGCCGTGCGCGAACAGCAGGCAGGCGCCTTGCTTCATGTTCGCGGCCAGCACGTCGTTGTAGAGCTTCTTCTGCACCATGTCCGGGGTCAGCACGGCGACCAGGTCGGCATCCTTGACCGCATCGGCCGGGGCCTTGACGGTGAAGCCGTCGGCTTGCGCCTTGGCTTCGGTCGGGCCGCCCGGGCGCAGGCCGATGGTCACGTCGAAACCGGAATCGCGCAGGTTCAGCGCGTGCGCGCGGCCCTGGCTGCCGTAGCCGACGATGGTGATCTTGGGCTGGGAAGAATTCTGCTGGGACATGGTGGAATTTCTCGGGTTGGTTGAGTTGGGGATGGGTTGGGTGATTCAGGGTTTTTTCTGAAATTTTCTGCAAGGGCTTTCCAACAAAAAACCCCGCGCCTTGCGGTGCGGGGTCTGGAATCCGGCGTGTTTGTCTGCTTACGCGCCTGCTCGTCCCGCACCTGTGGGCTGGCTAATGAGAAGGACGAGTACGAGCGCCGAATCGGCGCTGGCAGCGTGATGGCAGGGGTTGTGGCGTTGCAACATCCGGGCAAACTAAACCCGCGCCTTGGGGCATGTCAAGCGAATTGCGGGACTTCTTGGTTGCCGCAGAAATAGTTGCCACTGAAACCGTGGAAAACCCGCAAAATTCCATACTTTCCCGAATGCCCGCGCCAGCCCAAAGCCAGCGCCTCCAGAAATGCCCGAATACCGCTCCAAAACCTCCACCCATGGCCGCAACATGGCCGGTGCCCGCGCGCTGTGGCGCGCCACCGGTTTGAAAGACGGCGACTTCGGCAAGCCGATCATCGCCATTGCCAATTCCTTTACCCAGTTCGTGCCCGGCCATGTGCACCTGAAGGATCTCGGCCAGCTGGTCGCGCGCGAGATCGAGCGCGTCGGCGGCGTCGCCCGCGAGTTCGACACCATTGCGGTGGATGACGGCATCGCGATGGGCCACGACGGCATGCTGTATTCGCTGCCCAGCCGCGAGTTGATCGCCGACTCGGTGGAATACATGGTCAATGCCCATTGCGCCGACGCGCTGGTGTGCATTTCCAATTGCGACAAGATCACGCCGGGCATGTTGATGGCGGCGTTGCGTTTGAACATCCCGACGGTGTTTGTTTCCGGCGGGCCGATGGAAGCGGGCAAGACCCGGCTGGCGGAACACAAGCTCGACCTGATCGACGCGATGGTGATGGCCGCCGATCCGAACAACAGTGACGAAACCGTCGCCGCGGTCGAACGCAGCGCCTGCCCGACCTGCGGATCGTGCAGTGGCATGTTCACCGCCAATTCGATGAACTGCCTGACCGAAGCACTGGGGCTATCGCTGCCGGGCAACGGCACCATCTTGGCAACCCATGCCGACCGCGAGCAATTGTTCCTGCGCGCCGGCCGCACTGTGGTGGAGTTGTGCCATCGCTGGTATGGCGATGGCGATGAACGCGCCTTGCCGCGCGGCATCGCCACCTTCGAGGCCTTCGAGAACGCGATGATGCTGGACATCGCGATGGGCGGTTCTACCAACACGATTCTTCACCTGCTCGCCGCCGCGCAGGAAGCCGAAGTGCCGTTCACGATGCGCGACATCGATCGCCTGTCGCGCAAGGTGCCGCAGTTGTGCAAGGTTGCGCCGAACACGCAGAAGTACCACATCGAAGACGTGCATCGTGCCGGTGGCATCGTCTCGATCCTGGGCGAATTGGCGCGCGGCGGTTTGCTGCACACCGATGCCGCCACCGTGCACGCCAAAACCCAGCGCGAGGCCATCGCCAAGTGGGACATCACCCGCACCGACGATGAATCCGTGCACACCTTCTTCAAGGCCGGCCCGGCGGGCATCCCCACGCAGGTCGCCTTCAGCCAGGACACGCGCTGGCCGACGTTGGATGCCGACCGCAACGAAGGTTGCATCCGCGACCTGGCGCATGCGTATTCCACCGAAGGCGGCCTGGCCGTGCTGTACGGCAATATCGCACTGGACGGCTGCGTGGTGAAAACCGCCGGCGTCGATGAGGAATTGCATGTATTCGAAGGCACCGCACGTGTCTATGAAAGCCAGGACGCGGCGGTGAAAGGCATCCTCGGCGACGAAGTGCAGGCCGGCGACGTGGTGGTGATCCGCTACGAAGGCCCGAAGGGCGGCCCCGGCATGCAGGAAATGCTGTATCCGACTTCGTATTTGAAATCCAAAGGCCTCGGCAAGAAGTGCGCGCTGCTGACCGATGGCCGTTTCTCCGGGGGCACCAGCGGCCTGAGCATCGGCCACGCCTCGCCCGAAGCCGCAGGAGGCGGTGCGATCGGCCTGGTCTGCAATGGCGACAAGATCCGCATCGACATTCCCCAGCGCGGCATCAACCTGCTGGTTTCCGATGAGGAACTCGCATCGCGCCGCGCCGCGCAGGACACTCAAGGCTGGAAACCCGCGCAACCGCGTGAACGCAAGGTCAGCACCGCTCTGAAGGCTTACGCATTGCTGGCGACCAGCGCGGACAAGGGCGCGGTGCGGGACAAGGCGCTGCTGGACGCCGGCTGAGCCGCAGGAGAGCTGCGGGGCCGGCGATGCGCCATGTGTCTGGTCATCGTTCCGGCGTAGCCCGGGATTCCGGTGAGTGGCCTGCCTCAATGACGTCAACAGCCCTAGTATCCTCGTGGAAATTCTTCGAGTGGGGACGGGCATGGCGGTACTGCGGGATCGGATGCTGGCGGAAATTCGCCGCTGGCCGGCCAGCCTTTGCGGCACCGGCTTGCTGCTGGGCGCGCTTTGCTTCGCCGCATCGCTGACCCCGAGCCTGGTGCCGCGTACCTGGCTGACCCAGGGAGTGCTGGCCGGGTTGTGCTTCGCGGCCGGTTACGGCGTTGGCCTGTTGCTGCGTCGCTTGTGGCGTTACCTGGAATTGCCGCAGGCGCCGGCGCGGCTGCAGCGTGGCGTGACAGTGATGATCCTGGTTGCCTGCGTGGGCGTGGTGCTTTCATTCCTGTGGCGTGCCGCGTACTGGCAGAACTCGATCCGCGCGGTGATGCAGATGCCGCCGGTGGACAGCGCGCATCCGTTCAAGGTTGGCCTGCTGGCGATCGGCGTGTTCGCGGTCGCGGTAGTGTTGTTTCGCATCGCTGCCGCCGGCTATCGCTGGCTGGCCGTGCGCTTGCGCAAAGTCTTGCCGCGACGCGTGGCCAATGTCGCCAGTGCCTTGGCCCTGGTCGCGGTGGTCTGGCTACTGGCCAGCGATGTGCTGGTGCGCAGTGTGCTGCGGTCGATGGACAACTCCTTCCGCGAACTGGACGCATTGATGGAGCCGGAACGACCACAGCCGACGGTGGCCGACCGCTGCGGCAGTGCCGCGTCACTGGTTTCCTGGGAAGGGTTGGGCCGTGCCGGGCGCGAATTCATCGCTTCGGGTCCGGATGCGGAGCAGATCGGCCGGATCAGCGGCCGCACCGCACGCGAACCACTGCGGATCTACGTGGGCCTGGCCAACGCTGGCGACCCGCAGGCGCGTGCGCGCTTGGCGTTGGCGGAAATGCGCCGGGTCGGTGCTTTCGACCGCAAGGTGTTGGTGGTGGTCACTGCCACTGGCACCGGCTGGGTCGATCCGGCGGCGATGGAAGCGGTGGAATACCTGCACGAAGGCGATGTCGCCAGCGTTGCGATGCAGTATTCGTACGTGTCCAGCCCATTGTCACTGCTGCTGTACCCGGACTACGGCGAGGCGGCGGCGCAGGCGTTGTTCCGTGAGGTCTATGCTTACTGGACGCACCTGCCAAAGCAGCACCGGCCGAAACTGTACCTGCACGGGCTCAGCCTCGGCGCGCGCAATTCGGAGCGTTCGGCGGCGCTGTTCGAGCTGTTGGAGGATCCGATCGACGGCGCACTGTGGAGCGGCCCGCCGTTCAATGCGACCAACTGGCGTGCGATCACCGGCGCGCGCAATCCAGGAACACCGCAATGGCTGCCGCAATTCCGCGACGGGCGCATGGTCCGTTTCATCAACCAGCACGGCGGCCCGGTCGCCGACGATGCCCCGTGGGGGCCGTTGCGGATCGTCTATCTGCAATATGCCAGTGATCCGGTGGCCTTCTTCGACACACAGGCGCTGTATCGCCAGCCGGACTGGCTGTCCGGACCGCGCGGCGCCGATGTATCCCCGGAATTCCGCTGGTACCCGGGGGTGACCGCATTGCAGCTGACCCTGGACATGGCCATGTCCACCGAGCCGCCGCTGGGCTACGGACATTCCTATGCGCCGCAACACTATCTCGATGCCTGGGCCGCAGTCAGCGGCCGCAGCCACTGGTCGGCGGAAGGCTATGCCCGCTTGCGCCAGCACCTGGAAGCCGAGGCGCGACGCCTCGAACAAGGCGATGCCGACCCCGCCTACGGGGACCGCGGTGGCTGAGCGCGGCACTCCGTGATGCCCGTGATGGATCTTCGACCTTGGTGAACGCTCAATGATCGATGGCCGCTCCCGGAGATACTGTCCCCGAGACCCGGCTATATTGACGGGACTCATCCCAATGCTCAGGAACGAATCATGTTGATGAAGCCCATCCTTGCCTCGCTGATCGCTGTCACCTTGGTTTCCGGCACCTGCGCCAGCGCCCATGCCGGCGTCATCACCACCCAACAGGCGTTGTCCGCCGAGGCGCGCGCCGCTGCCGAACAGGATGTGCGCACGGCAATGGCCCGGGATGACGTGCGCCAGGCCATGCAGCATTACGGCGTGAACCCGGCCGATGCCGATGCGCGCCTAGCCTCGCTCAGCGATGCCGAACTGATGCAATTGCAAGGCCAGATGGATCGCCTGCCTGCCGGCGGCAGCGTGCTGGCGGTGATCGGCGTGGTGTTCATCGTGTTGCTGATCCTGGAGCTGGTGGGCGTCACCAACGTTTTCAACAAGGTGTGATCCTCCATCGAAGGCTATACCGGGCGATCCTTGCCGGGGCCACCCTGATCGTGTTGGCCGGTTGCGCCATCAACCCGCCACTGCAATTGCGCGGCAGCGTTGCCGATGCCGGCATCGACCTGTCGCGGCAAGTCCCCTTCCATCCGCAGACCGACTACCAGTGTGGCCCCGCCGCACTGGCCACGGTGCTCGGTGCCAGTGGTGTGGAGGCCGTGCCGGAAAACCTGGCCTCGCAGGTTTATCTGCCGGGCCGCCGTGGCAGCCTGCAGGTCGAATTGCTTGGTGCCACCCGCCGTGCCGGGCGCATCCCGTATCCGCTGGCGAAAACGCCCGAGGCATTGTTTGCCGAATTGCAGGCTGGCCACCCGGTGCTGGTGTTGCAAAACCTGCTGACCCGCAGCGTGCCGCAGTGGCATTACGCCGTGATCGTCGGTGCGGATGCGCAGCGCAACCGCGTTCGCCTGAACAGTGGCAAGAAACGCGGCATGGAAATTTCCGCGCCCAAATTCTTGCGTACCTGGGACTGGGGTGGGCGCTGGGCGATGGTGGCGCTGAAGCCGGGCGAATTGCCGGTCGAGGCCGAAGCTGCCAGCTATCTGACCGCCGTGGCCGATTTCGAAGCCGTCGCCGGTGCCGCCGCCGCCACGCCGGCTTACGAGGCCGCGCAGCAGCGCTGGCCGGAAGAGCCGCGCGTGTTCCTGGCCTTGGGCAACCAGGCCTATGCCACCGGCGACAAGCGCAAGGCCGCCAGTCTGTTCCGCGATGGCCTGGGCCACGCGCCGGGCGACCCGGTGCTGTCCAACAACTACGCCTCGGCGATGGGCGAACTGGGCTGCCGCACGCAGGCCTTGCGCGCGCTGGATGCAGCGACCGTGGAATCCGGTACCTGGCGCAACCAACTGGCGCAGACCCGCGCCGAGGTCGATGCGGTCAAGCTGGGAAATGCGGCCGAGTGCAAAAAGCTGGCCTTGCCGGCGCGCTGAAACGCAGGCTGGCGGATGTGCTCTAATGCCCGCCAAGAAGCGGGGGTACCGGTGCGCTTTCGGCAGGCCGGTTGAGACAGTCCCTTGGAACCTGACACGGTTGACACCGACGTAGGGAGCCTTCAACAAGTGCGGTTTTCATCGGTTGTTTCGCGCCCTTGCTTCGTCCCGTTATGCGAATCCCTCGCAAAATCCCGCACATCCACGTGCGGGGATTCAAAAGGACGAACACCATGAGCGTGCAACCCAACTTGCTGCAACAGACCGAGCAGCTTTCCGAATCCGTCACCGTGCCGATCCCCGGTTCGAAGAAGATCTTCGTGCAAGGTTCGCGCGCGGATCTGCGCGTGCCGATGCGAGAGATCGAGCTGACCAAGACGCCGACCTTGTTCGGTGGCGAGGAGAACGCGCCGGTCACGGTTTACGATTGCAGCGGGCCATATACCGATCCGGGCGCGCATATCGACCTGTCGCGCGGGCTTGCACCGTTGCGTGCGAAGTGGATTGCCGAGCGCGGCGATACCGAAGTGTTGTCGGCGCTCAGTTCGGAATTCGGCCGCTCGCGCGAGAATAACGCCAAGCTTGATGCGGTGCGCTTTCCCAATCGCACGCTGCCGCGCCGCGCCAAGGCCGGGATGAACGTCTCGCAGATGCATTACGCCAAGCGCGGCATCATCACCCCGGAAATGGAGTTCGTCGCGATTCGCGAGAATCAGCGTCTCGAAGCAGTGCGCGAGGCGCATCTGCTGAAACAGCATAGCGGCGAAAGCTTTGGCGCGAACATCCAGAAAATCATCACGCCTGAATTCGTCCGCGATGAAATCGCGCGCGGTCGCGCGATCCTGCCGAACAACATCAACCACCCGGAAAGCGAGCCGATGATCATCGGCCGCAATTTTCTCACGAAAATCAACGCCAACATCGGCAACAGCGCGGTGTCCTCCGGCATTGCCGAAGAAGTGGAAAAGCTGGTCTGGGCGATCCGCTGGGGCGGCGACACGGTAATGGATTTGTCCACTGGCAAGCACATCCACGAGACCCGTGAATGGATCGTGCGCAATTCGCCGGTGCCGATCGGCACGGTGCCGATTTACCAAGCGCTGGAAAAAGTCGATGGCCGCGCTGAAGAACTGACCTGGGAAATCTTCCGCGACACCTTGATCGAACAAGCCGAGCAGGGCGTGGATTACTTCACCATCCACGCCGGCGTGTTGTTGCGTTACGTGCCGCTGACCGCCAAGCGCGTGACTGGCATCGTTTCGCGCGGTGGTTCGATCATGGCGAAGTGGTGCCTGGCGCACCACAAGGAGTCGTTCCTCTACGAACACTTCGAGGATATTTGCGAAATCATGAAGGCCTATGACGTGGCTTTCAGCCTCGGCGATGGCCTGCGCCCCGGCTCGATTGCCGACGCGAATGACGCGGCGCAATTCGGCGAACTGGAAACGCTAGGCGAGCTCACGAAAATCGCATGGAAGCATGACGTGCAGACCATGATCGAAGGCCCCGGCCACGTGCCGATGCAGTTGATCAAGGAGAACATGGACAAGCAGCTGGTCGAATGCGGCGAAGCGCCGTTCTACACGCTTGGCCCGCTGACCACGGACATCGCCCCGGGCTACGACCACATCACCAGCGCCATTGGCGCGGCGATGATCGGCTGGTACGGCACCGCGATGCTGTGCTACGTCACCCCGAAGGAACACCTGGGCCTGCCGAACAAGCAGGACGTGCGCGACGGCATCATCACCTACAAGATTGCCGCGCACGCCGCCGACCTGGCCAAGGGCCATCCCGGTGCGCAGGTGCGCGACAACGCGATGAGCAAGGCGCGTTTCGAATTCCGCTGGAATGACCAGTTCCACCTCGGCCTTGACCCGGAAAAGGCCAGGGAATTCCACGACGAGACCCTGCCGAAGGAAGCACACAAGCTGGCGCATTTCTGCTCGATGTGCGGCCCGCACTTCTGTTCGATGAAGATCACCCAGGACGTGCGTGACTACGCCGCCGAACATGGCCTCAACGCGCAAGACGCATTGAAAGCCGGCATGGCCGAAAAGTCCCTGCAGTTCGTCGAGCAGGGGGCGGAGGTTTACAAGGTGGAGTAAGGCGATCCCCAGGTTGCGAAGATGTGTGCCCCGGCCAGGGCAATAAGCTCCCAGACCTCCCCTGACTTCCCTTACCATTGCCCACCACATGGGCCGTGCGCCATCCGGGCGGTATTCCCCATGCGCATCCGATCCCGGTGGCGGATGGATGCCAGCCGATGGAGTACCCGCCATGACCCTTGCAGACCGCGTCCGTCATCCTGATTTTCTTTCACGCATCATGACGGCCGAACAGGCTGCCTCGCTGATTCCGCACGGTGCCACCATCGGCATGAGCGGTTTTACCGGCGCTGGTTACCCCAAGGCGCTACCCCAGGCCATCGCGGCGCGTGCCAAGGCCGAGCACGCAAGCGGCAAGCCCTACAAGGTCAACGTCTGGAGCGGTGCCTCCACCGCCGCGGATTGCGATGGTGTCATGGCCGAGGCCCGGGCCCTGGGCCAGCGCCTGCCCTTCAACACTGACCCGGCGGTGCGCAAGGCCATCAATGCCGGCGAGATCGACTTCATCGACATGCACCTCTCGCACGTCGCCCAACATGCCTGGTTTGGCTTTTTCGGCCCCATGCATGTTGCTGTGATCGAGGTGCTGGGCGTCACGCCGGATGGATTGTTGATTCCCTCCACTGCCGTCGGCAATAACAAGACGTGGCTGGAAATTGCCGACAAGGTGATCCTGGAAGTCAACACCAAGCCACCGGCACGCATGGAAGGCATGCACGACATCTACTACGGCACCGCCATCCCGCCGCGCCGCGTACCCATCAGCATGACCAACGCCGATGACCGCTTGGGCGATGCCTACTTGCGCGTGGACCCGGCCAAGGTGGTTGCCGTTGTCGAAACCCACAAGAGCGACCGCGACAACGTCTTTGCCGTGCCGGACGAAAACTCCAACCGCATCGCCGGCTACATCATCGACTTCCTCGTCCATGAAATGAAGGCCGGGCGCCTGCCGCAGGAAATGCTCCCCGTGCAGTCGGGCGTGGGCAACGTGGCCAACGCCGTACTGGCGGGCCTGCTGACCGGTCCGTTCGAGAACTTGCTGGGCTTCACCGAAGTGTTGCAGGACGGCATGCTGGACCTGATCCGCGCCGGCAAGATGAGCAAGGCCTCGGCCACTTCAATCTCGCTCTCGGCCAAGGCCGCGCAGGAGTTCGCCGACAACATCGACTTCTACCGCGAGCGCATCATCCTGCGGCCGCAGGAAATCTCCAATCATCCCGAGTTGGTGAGGCGCTTGGGCGTGATTGCGATGAACTCCATGATCGAGGCCGACATCTACGGCAACATCAACTCCACCCACGTCATGGGCACCGGCATGATGAACGGCATCGGCGGCTCGGGCGATTTTGCGCGCAACGGCTATTTGTCCTTCTTCGTCACACCCTCGGTGGCCAAGGGTGGGGCCATCAGTTGCATCGTGCCCATGTGCTCGCACGTGGATCACACCGAGCACGACACGCAGATCATCGTCACCGAACAAGGCTTGGCCGATCTGCGCGGCCTCTCGCCGCGCCAGCGCGCGCAAGTCATCATCGACCAATGTGCCCACCCCGATTACCGCCCGCAGTTGCAGGATTACTTCGACCGCGCACGCCAACGCGGCCCGCAGCACACGCCGCATATCCTGGGTGAAGCGCTGGGCTGGCACCAGCGCTTCGAGGAAACCGGGACGATGAAGGCCTGAATTGGCGCCAATTGCCAGGGCATCCATCCGCGAGCGCGACGTCTCGATCGAGATCACGTCGGCGTCCATCGTCGCCACCGCGTCGATGATGTCGTTGAACTCGGCATAGCACATGTGGGTATGGATCTGGGTCGCATCGCCTATGTCGCCGGCGCTGATGTGGAAGGCGTCTACCACCCAGTCCAGGTATTCCTTCGCGATTGCGCGACGCCACGCGTCACGCATCGACCAGCCGCTTCTGTCCACGGAAGCTCCGGTCACAGGCGGCGCGTTGATATGACGCGCCGGCCAAAGGCAGGTCTTCGGGCTCGTGGACGTGTTGCCTGCGCCTACGGCCGTCGCTTCCCGGAATGCCCGCGGCAAAGCGGTGCGTTCCAGTGCGTTTGACGGTTTCGTTTCCACCTGCCGCTGCGGGACAGCGCCGGCATTGGACCGGCCTCCCTTTCAATTCCATCGCTCAATCAAGATAAGGCGATGGAAGCCTTTGGCGGGGCGGATTGTGTGGTTCGGGCGTGGCTAGGTCTAGCGTGCCGGTTCAGCCAGGTTTCTTGATCACGCGCTTCTTGCCCAGTTCGGTGGGCTTGTGCGAGGTCAGCAGCGACTTGGCCGGCTCGGCAGCAGGTGCGGTGGCTTTCTTTGCAGCCGTCTTCTTCGCCGTGGCTTTCTTCACGGCCTTCTTGGCCGGTGCCTTTTTCGCAGTGGCTTTCTTCGGTGCAGCTTCCTTCTTCGCGCTCGCCTTTTTCGTGGCGGTTTTCTTTGCGCCAAACCCACGCCGCGCTGGCTTGCCGGTTTCTTCGAGCAATTGCTGCACTTCAGCCAGTGACAAGGAAGCAGGCTCGCGATCCTTCGGGATCTTGCCGTTGAGCTTGCCATCGCTGATGTATGGGCCGAAGCGGCCGTTCAGGACCTGGATGTCGCTGCCTTCCCATTCCTTGATGATGCGGTTGCGGGCGATTTCTTCCTTTTCCTCGATCAGGAACACCGCGCGCGTCAGGTCGATCGTGTACGGGTCGTCTTCCTTCTTCAGCGAGGCATAGGTGCTGTCGCGCTTGGCGAACGGGCCGAAGCGGCCGATGCCGACGCTGACTTCCTCGCCGTTGCTCTCGCCCAGCTTGCGCGGCAGCTTGAACAGCTCCAAGGCATCTTCCATGGTGATGGTGTGCATCGACTGGCCGGGGCGCAGGCTGGCAAATTCCAGCTTCTCGTCCACGTCCTTGTCGCCGATCTGCGCATACGGCCCATAACGGCCCAGGCGCACACTGACCGGCTTGCCGGATTTCGGATCGGTGCCCAGCTCGCGCGCGCCGGTGGCCTCGCTGCGATCCACGCTTTCGGCCTTGTCCGTGACCAGTTGCTTGAACGGGCCCCAGAATTTTTCCATCAGCGGCACCCATTCCTCCTCGCCGCGCGATACCGCATCCAGTTCGTCTTCCATCTTGGCGGTGAAGTCGTAATCCACGTACTGGGTGAAGTGGCTGGACAGGAACTTGCTGACCGCGCGGCCCACGTCGGTGGGCTTGAAGGCGCGGCCTTCCATCTCGACGTACTTGCGGAATTGCAGGGTCTGGATGATCGAGGCATAGGTCGAAGGCCGGCCGATGCCGTATTCCTCCAACGCCTTGACCAGTGCCGCTTCGGTGAAGCGTGGCGGCGGCTGGGTGAAGTGCTGGTCGGCGTGGATGCGGTCCAGCGGCACGCGGTCGCCGGGCTTCATCGCCGGCAGCTTGCGGCCTTCGTCGTCGTCCTCGGCGTTCTTGCTGTCCTTGCCTTCTTCATACACGGCCAGGAAGCCGGGCACGACCACGGTGGTGCCGCTGGCGCGGAAGCTGTGTTCGGAACCGGCGGCCAAGTCAACGCTGACCGTGTTCAAGGTGGCCGGGATCATCTGGCAGGCGACGGTGCGCTTCCACACCAGTTCGTACAGCTTGCGCTCGTCGTCGGACAGGTAGCGCGACACCTGCGCCGGCGTGCGCAGCGCGGAAGTCGGACGCACGGCTTCGTGCGCTTCCTGCGCGTTCTTGGACTTGGTCTGGTAGAAGTTGGGCTTGTCCGGCAGCGAGGCGGTGCCGTAGTCGCGCGCGATCACGTCGCGGATCTCGCCCAGCGCATCGACGCTCAGGTTCACCGAGTCGGTACGCATGTAGCTGATCAGGCCGACCGTGCCTTCGTCGCCGATGGCGACGCCTTCGTACAGTTTCTGCGCCACCTGCATGGTCTTGCGGGTGGTGAAGCCGAGTTTGCGGCTGGCTTCCTGTTGCAGGGTCGAGGTGGTGAACGGTGGCGCGGGGCGGCGCTTGCGCTCCTTGCTGGCCACGTCGGTGACGTGCAGCGCGCCTTGCGCGGCTTGCACGATGCGCGTGCGTGCGCTTTCGGCGGTATCGCCATCGGTGATGGTGAACTGCTCGAACTTCTTGCCATCCAGCTTGGTCAGCTTGGCATTGAACGACTGCGACGGATGCGCGCAGGCTGCTTCAATCGTCCAGTATTCCTGCTTGATGAAGGCTTCGATCTCTTCTTCGCGCTCGACGATCATGCGCAGCGCGGGTGACTGCACGCGGCCGGCGGACAGGCCGCGCTGCACCTTGCGCCACAGCACCGGCGAGAGGTTGAAGCCGACCAGGTAGTCCAGTGCGCGGCGGGCCTGCTGCGCATCGACCAGATCCCCGGCGATGCGGCGCGGTTGGGTCATCGCTTCCTTGATCGCGCGCGGGGTGATTTCGGTGAATACCACGCGGTGCAGCGGCTTGGTGTCCAGGCCGCGCTCGCGCAGGATTTCGGCGATGTGCCAGCTGATCGCCTCGCCTTCGCGGTCCGGGTCAGTGGCTAGGTAGATGTCGTCGGCGGCCTTGGCGGCCTTGGCGATGGCTTCGACGTGCTTCTCGTTCTTGTCGATCAGCTCGTAGCGCATCGCGAAGCCGTTGTCGGGATCGACCGCGCCTTCCTTCGGCACCAGGTCGCGCACGTGCCCGTAGCTGGCCAGGACGTGGAAGTCCTTGCCGAGGTATTTGTTGATCGTCTTGGCCTTGGCGGGCGATTCGACGATGAGCAGGTGCTTGGACATGGGGCGGGTTCGGGATTTGAGGGGTGCCGGCGGGCCGGCAAGGGTCGGGCAAAACGGCCCGTGATAGAAGCCAACGCCCGGGATTGGAGTCCCGGGCGTTCAGCTTCACGCTATTTATAGTGGAATCACGGACCGGGCCGGGCTGTCAAGCCCGACCCGCCCGGTGGGTCAGCGGGCGCCCGCCGCAATGGCGATGGCGGCCACGACGGCAACCACGGCCAGCGCCATCAGGCCGCCGAAGATGGCCAGCACCACGATGGTCACCGTACCCAGCCCTTGCTGCTGCCATTCCGGGTGATCGGTGAAGGCCCATTTGTCCACCACGAGGGTGTCGCAGACCATGTCGTGCACGCCCTGCTTGCGCTCGGTGAAGGCCACCATCAGGCCGGAAATGAGCATGCCCAGGCCACAGGTGACCACCGCAAACAGGATCAGCGCGATGTAGCGCAGGAAGCTGCGCCAGAAGCTCAGGCGCTCGCCGTCGCTGCGCACCACCTTCACCCCCACAGCCATCTTGCCGAGGCTGGCCATGTTGCCGGAGGACTGCATCCAGCCGAAGTACGCTGCCGGCACGCCGATGCTGATCGTGTACTGGAGCACGAGGAAGCTGATGGAAAGGCCGCCGCTGGCGAAGTCCGCCCCTGCCAGGCTGCCCAGGCCGATGCCGAACATCAGCATCAACGGGATCAGCAACGCATAGGACAGCATGCCGGTGACGAAGCTGTCGATGATCGACGCGGCGAAGCGCCGCCACAGCCCGGCATGCACCACTTCGCCACCTTGCACCGGCGCGGACCAGGCTTCGACGCTGGCGGCCGGCGCGGCATAGGGCGAATCCGGCTGCGCATCGTTGTCGCTGCCGGAGCTGGCGTAGTGGGTGTAGCTGGGTTCGCGTGCCTCGAACACGGCACGGCCGCTGGCCGGCGCGGCGTCGGCTGGTGCCTCGGCCGGTTCGCTGCCGTCATCGCCTTGCAGCGACAACGGGGCTGCCGGCGCGGCCGGTGCATCGTCCAGCAGGCCCAGTTCGCCGGCAAAATCGCCCAGCGCCTGCCACTGCGGCAAGCCGTCGCGCCACACCAGCGTCTCCGGCGCGACCTGGCCTTTGCGGAACAGGTCGGCCAGTTCGGTCGCTCCGATCGGCCCCTGCCGTTGGCGGTTGCGGTCGGCGTAATACCACTGCGTCATTGTTTTTCCCCGGATGAAAATCGCCGGCGACGTTACCGCATGCGCGGCTTGGTGCGCCAGAAAAAATATGGTTTTTGCTCATCATTCCCGTCTGCGCGCGAATGACGAGCGAAAAGCATTCGCGCAGGTTACCCGCGACAGGACTGCGGCAGGTACTTGTCCTCGATTTCCGAGGAGCAGGTCCAGCTGCCGGCTTTGGTGTCCAGTTCGAACCACATCGCCTTGCCGTCGATACGGTCGTTGCCGGTGCCCTGCACGTGCAGTTCGAGGCCGCAGGTGCCATCGTCGAATTCGCCGACCGTGATCGCCGCGATGCGGCCGCCGGTGTAGCTTTCGACGTCATCGAAGCCTTCCTCGCCATTGACCGGACAGCGCTCGTTCTGCGCGTGGAAGACGGCGACCGCGGCTTCAAGCGGGGCTGCGGTGGCCACCGCTTCCATCACCTTGGCGCGCAGCGTGTAGTCGTGGTACGCCGGCACCGCGATCGCGGCAATGATGCCGAGCACCCCGATCGCCGGGATCACGCAGGCGGCAATCACGATCAGCGTGATCTTGCCGGCGGACAGGCCGGGCGGGCGTTGCGCGGAAGTCGTGTTCTGGGCGAGGCGGGACGAAGGCAGCGGCGGCGCGCTCAATGCACCGGTTCCGGTTCGTCGTCGTACATCTGCGTTTCCATCCACGCATAGGCCGCTTCGCTGCCGGGCTGGTTGAACAGCACCATCAGCACCACCCACTTCAGGTCATCCAGATCCAGTTCGTCCTGGTCCAGGGCCATTGCCCGGTCCAGCACCAACTCGCGCTGGTCGGCATCGAGCACGCCGTGCTGTTCCAGGTACAGCAGGAAGCCGCGGCACTCCACGTCCAGCTTTTCCAGCTCGGTGTCGTGGTAGATGCGGGTGGGGCCGCCGATGCGCGGCGGCGTCGCGCTGGGGCGTAGTTCGGCCAGGGTGTCGAGCCAGTCGAAGGCGCGGTTGATCTCGGCGGGGCTGAAACCGGCCTGGAGCAGGCCATTTTGCAGTGAATCGCGGTCGCGGACGGGGTCGGCGTCTTCAGTGAAGTAGTGCTCGAACAGGTACAGCAGGACGTCCAGGATGCTTTCTTTCACGTGGCCCTCGGCCTGTGCCGTGCCGGCACGGTGGAGTGGGGGATCTACGACTTCCGCGAGTAGCGGCCGTGTTCGACCGATACCCTTCCATCCAGTTCCATGAGCAGCAGCATGGACGACAGTTGCGGTGCCGTCAATCCACTGCGTTCGACCAATATATCCATAGGGCTTGGGTCGTGGCCGAGGGCTTGCCACAAGTTCTGGTAGTCGGGGTCCGGCATGGCGGGGCCGCAGCCAAGCGTGGGAACGGCCTCGGGAACCGCCTCGCTGGACAGACGACCGCGCAGTTCGCCGGCCAATTCGGCCGCCAGCGGGGCCAGCGAGGCGACCAGTTCGCCGGCGCTTTCGACCAGGGCCGCGCCGTCGCGGATCAGGCGATGGCAGCCACGCGCCATCGGGTTGTGGATCGAGCCGGGTATGGCGAAGACCTCGCGGCCAGCCTCGGCGGCCAGGCGGGCGGTGATCAGCGCGCCGGAGCGCTCGGCCGCTTCCACCACCAGCGTGCCTAGCGACAAGCCGGCGAGGATGCGGTTGCGGCTGGGGAAATGACTGGCCTTGGCGCGGGTGCCTGGCGGGTGTTCGCTGAGCACCGCGCCGCGTTCGACGATGCGTTCACGCAGAGCGGCGTTGCTGGACGGATAGGCAATGTCCGGGCCAGTGCCGAGCACGGCCACGGTGAGGCCGCCTTCGACCGACAAGGCGGCGGTGTGCGCGGCGGTGTCGATGCCGGCGGCCATGCCGCTGCCCACGCACAGGCCGGCCGCGGCAAGTGCACGGGAGAAATCGCGGGCGTTGTCGCGCCCGCCGGCAGTGGGCGAACGGCTGCCGACCACGGCCACGGCCGGGTGCCAGAGCAGGGCCGGGTCGCCTTCGACGAACAGCGCAAATGGCGGGCTGGCGATGCGCCGCAGCAGCGCCGGGTAATCCGGGCTGTTCCAGCCGATCAGGTGGTGGCGCGGTTGTTGCAGCCAGTGCAGTGCGGCCTGCCACACGTCGGCCGGCGGCGTGGCCAGTTGCGTGCGCAGGGCGTCATCCAGCCCGCCACTGCGGTGCCTGGCACGGGCCAGTGCGGCAACGGCATCGCCGCCGTGCGCGTCCAGCAGGGCGCGACGCTTGGCCGCCGCGTTCGTGGGCAGGGCCAGTTGCAGCAGGGCGAGGGTGGCTTCGTCGATGTCGTTCATGCGGCCAGACTGGGCCGGAAACGACGACGGCACCATCAGGTGCCGTCGGGGTGTTGCGTAGGAAAATTCTGATAGTCAGTACGTCAGTACGTCGCGTCCGGATGCTTCAGTTCGTAACCGACCTTGGCAGGCTTGGTGCCTTCCATGACCAGCGCATAGCTGACCTTGTCGAAGGCGCGGAACACCATCACATGGGCGGCGTATTCGTCCGGCAGGGTGATGCGGCCGGCACCGTCGTACTTGGCGTCGTCGATGACCGAGGATTCCGGATGGCGCAGGCGATCCTTGACGTGGCTGCCCTGGCGCCACACCGAGAACACCGTGCCGTTGTCGATGCCGTCGCGGATACCGCCGGAAATGGCCACCACGTCGCGCGGGCCGGCAGCCAGATAGGCATCGGCCACGGCGGCGATCTGCAACTTGCCTGCTGGCAGCGATGACCTGGGCGCGTGCGGGAAGAATTGCAGGTCGTAGGGTTGTGCTTCGACCGGCACGATGCGGTCGCCGATGCGCGCTTCGAAGCCGTTGCCTTCCAGTTGCAGGGTGATGGTGTCCGAGCTGGTCAAGCGGCCACGGGTCACGGTGCCCACGGCGACCTGCTTCATTTCATAGCCGAGCAGCTCCAGCGGGCCTTCGGCCAAGGCCGAGGTGGACCAGCCGCGTTCGGCATCGGCGGTGACGCCTTTCAGGCGCTTGCCGCGATAGTCCAGGTCCTCGCGATAGGCCAGGTATTCGCCAGAGGAGTTCACTCGGGTCTGGGTGTAGCGCAGGGTCGGACGCAACAGCGCATAGCGCTCGCCGGGTTGGGCGGTGTTCTGGCCGAGCACGTAGACCAGTTGCCCGCCGGCAGCGCGCAGGCGGTTGTCCTCGAAACCAACCACGCGCGGCAGGTGCTCGTAGCCATCGACCACGCGCAGGTTCTTCAGGAACGGCTCGACATCGGACAGCGGCACGCCGTTCACCGGGGCATCCTGGCGCGAGCCGGGCTGCACCGCCACGCGGTCCAGATAGGCCAAGCTGACCACGTCGCCTGGATAGATCAGGTGCGGATTCTTGATTTGCGGATTGGCCTGCCAGATTTCCGGCCACAGCCACGGCCTTTTCAGGAACTTGGCCGAGATGTCCCACAGGGTGTCGCCCTTGCGCACCACGTAGGAGTCAGGGTGACCTTCGCTCATCTGGGCAGCGACGGTGGCGGTGGCCACGGTCAGGGCAGCGGCGGCGAGAACCGTAGAAATTTTCTTGAACATGGCGGTATGTACCTGATTCCCCACAGGTGGACGGCGAACTATAGTCCAGATCCGGGGGCATTGGGCAAGCGTTGGCGTTAGAATTCGTGCGTTGCTGCCGGATTCTCCCGGTCACCCGCCCGTTCAAAGCCCATGTCCCTGCTCCCGATCCTTGAATTTCCCGACCCCCGCCTGCGCACCCTGGCCGCGCCGGTGGACGCCGCGCACCTGGCCGACCCGGCCTTCCAGCGCCTGCTGGACGACATGTTCCAGACCATGTACGAGGCCCCCGGCATCGGCTTGGCGGCGACCCAGGTCAACACCCACCAGCGCTTCATGGTGATCGACGTGACCGAAGGCCGCGAGCAGCCGTTGGTGTTCATCAACCCGGTGGTCCGCGAGCGCTCGGTGGAACTGCGTTCCTACCAGGAAGGCTGCCTGTCGATCCCCGGCATCTTCGCCGACGTGACCCGCGCCGACGGCATCGTGGTCGAAGCGCTGGATCGCCACGGCAAACCGTTCGAACTGCGCACCGACGGCCTGCTGGCCACCTGCGTGCTGCATGAAATCGACCATCTGGACGGCAAGCTGTTCATCGACCACCTGTCTCCGCTCAAGCGCGACCGCGCGATCAAGAAGCTGGAGAAGTTGCGGAAGAGCCGGGATTCGTGATTCTGGTGAAGCGCGTTTCGCTTTTGCTCGTCATTCCCGCGCAGGCGGGAATCGCTCTTGCTGTTGCTTTCGCGAAAAACAAGAGCGATTCCCGCCTGCGCGGGAATGACGAGCAAAAAAAATGAAAATCATCTTCGCCGGCACCCCCGACTTCGCCGTTCCCGCGCTGCATGCCGCTGCGGCGGGTGGCGAAGTCGTGGCCGTCTTCACCCAGCCCGATCGGCCGGCCGGGCGCGGGCGTGGCTTGCAGGCTTCGCCGGTCAAGCAGGCCGCGCTGGGCTTGGGCATCCCCGTGTTCCAGCCGGAAACCTTGAAAGGCGAAGCCGCGCGCGAACAATTGCGCGCCTTCGATGCCGATTTGATGGTCGTGGTCGCCTACGGCCTGATCCTGCCGAAGAAAATCCTTGCCATCCCGCGCCACGGCTGCTGGAACGTGCATGCATCCTTGCTGCCGCGCTGGCGCGGGGCAGCACCGATCCAGCGCGCCATCGAAGCCGGCGATGCGCAAACCGGCGTGTGCCTGATGCAGATGGAAGCCGGTTTGGACGCCGGCCCGGTTATCCTGGAATCGTGCATCGACATCACCGATGATGAAACCGGCGGCACCCTGCACGACAAGCTCGCCGCACTGGGCGCGCAAGCCCTGGCCGATGGCCTGCGGAAATTGCATGACGGCAGCCTGCCGCCTGCGCAACCGCAACCGGCCGAGGGCGTGACCTACGCGCACAAGCTGGACAAGGCCGAAGCCAGACTCGACTGGTCGCAAAGCGCGCAAGCACTGGCCCGCAAAGTCCGCGCCTTCAATCCGTGGCCCGTTGCCGAAGCACAAGTTGCTGGCGAGCGCCTGCGCATTTTTGATGCCATCGCCTTGCCGGCGGTTTTCGTTTCCGAACATGGCCGCGTGATCGCCGCCAGCAAGCACGGCATCGACATTGCTTGCGGCGAAGGCGCACTGCGCCTGTTGCGCGTGCAGCGCGAAGGCGGCAAGCCGGTTTCCGCCGCCGATTACCTCAATGCACGCCGCGACTTGCTGGAACGTGCGCGGCATGAATAGCCTTGCCGGCGTCTCCATCCGCGTCTTTGCCGCGAAAACCCTAGACGCCGTGCTGCAAGGCCGTTCGTTGAAGGCCGAACTGGCATCAACCCTGCCAAAGATCACCGACCCGCGCGACCGCGCCTTGCTCGAAGCGATCTGCTTCGCCGCCCTGCGCCAGCGTGCGCGCTATGACGCGGCCCTGCGCGCGTGGATGCAGAAACCACTCGGCGCAAAGGACGGCGAACTGCGCGCCCTGTTGCTGGCCGGCTTCGCTCAACTCGACGCATTGCAACTGCCCGCGCACGCCGCACTCTCGGCCACGGTGGAAGCCGTACGCACCCTCGGCCGCCCGCACCAGGCCAGCATGGTCAACGCGCTGTTGCGCCGCGCCCAGCGTGAAGGCCTGCCCACCGCCGATGATTCCGCTGCATGGCCGGTCTGGCTGCGCAGGAAAATCGAGGCCGACTGGCCGCAACATACCGCGCAGGTCTACGCCGCCAGCGCGCAGCCTGCGCCGCTGTGGCTGCGCGTCAATCGCGGCAAGTCGATCCGCGACGAATACGCTGAAAAACTGTGCGAAGCCGGCATCGCCTTCTCCATCGACAACGCATTGGCCGATGCCATCCGCATCGACGAATCCATCGCCGTCGTCGACCTGCCCGGCTTTGCCGATGGCGAGGTTTCCGTACAGGACGCCTCCGCGCAGCAAGTCGCCGATGCGCTCGCACCGCCACCCGGTGCAAACGTACTCGACGCCTGCGCCGCTCCCGGCGGCAAGACCGCGCACCTGCTCGAACGCGACGCATCACTGCGTGTGCTGGCACTGGATGTCGATGCACGCCGCCTGGCGAAAGTCGGCGACACCCTGGCCCGTGTCGGCGTGCAGGCGCAATTGCAGGCTGCCGACGCCAGCGATACCGCCGCCTGGTGGAATGGCGACCCCTTCGACGCGATCCTGCTGGATGCCCCATGCAGCGCCACCGGCATCGTCCGCCGCCAGCCCGACGTGCTGCTGCACCGTCGTGCCGAAGACATCGCCGTACTGACCGCCTTGCAAGCGCGCCTGCTCGACGCACTATGGAAAACCCTGCGTCCCGGCGGCGTACTCGTCTATGCCACCTGTTCGATATTGAAGGACGAAAACGAACGCCAGATCGAACGTTTCCTGCAATGCACGCCGGACGCATGCGCGGAACTGTTGGATGACCGCTTCGGTCATGCCAGCGGAGCAGGCCGGCAATGCTTTCCGGGCGAGGGCGGTGCGGACGGGTTCTTCTACGCACGACTGCGGCGACTGCCGGAGTGACGGAGTGACGGAGTGACGGAGTGACGGAGTGACGGAGTGACGGAGTGACGGAGTGACGGAGTGACGGAGTGACGGAGTGACGGAGTGACGGAGTGACGGTAGTTTGGTGTCGCAGGAACGATTATATAGGGGTGATTTCAAGTTACTCCCACCAAGCAAGCTACTTCCCGCCAGGACTGTCTTCACCTTGTTTCTAGGTTGACCTTGCTTATCCTGCAAATTGGTTGGATGCAGCAAGGGGTTCCGTGATGAAGGTCTCCATCTGGTGGCGACGCGCTTGCAGGTCGGTGAACGATGAGCATCCATTGCGAAGAGGGGCCATTCCTGCGTGGTTTCAGGAATGATGGTTGGCCCGCATTCCATCCCATGTGCGCTCGCATAGGGCGACCGAATCGCGACGGCAATGGCCGGTGCTTTGATGGTGTTGGCGTTCTTCGGCTGTGGTCTGACCCAGTCGATCTTCGCGCACCAGTTGGCTGCCAGTTGCTGCGCGATGCTGGTGGGCTCACTGCAGGCTTTTGCGCAGCTGGAAACGCCGGATTCTCTGAAGGCGCAACTACGGATTCGCCGATTCCGAAACCAAAATGAAACTGCCGATGAATGAAGGCTGACCTGTTAGTGGCCATTCACGCAGGCGTGAGACGGCTATTCATAGACTGTGACTCTCCCCCACCAGTCGGCGCAATCCGATGTCCCGCCCTGCACCCCGAATAAACTTGATCGCTTGGGACAATGGCGTCGGCCTGAGCCGCGACCTGCGCCTGATCGAACAGATATTGACCGATGCCGGCATGCAGGTGGATTTCCAGCCCGGTCGTGGCCGCGGCAAGCTGCGCAAATGGTTCGGGCCGCCACTGCGAAGGGTGAAGTTCGCAGTGCGGCGGGCGCTGCACCGGCCACGCCATGACGTGAACCTGATGCTGGAACACATCCGCCCCGAACTTCTGGGTGGGGCCAGCCGCAACGTGTTCATCCCCAATCCCGAGTGGTGCCTGAAATCCGACCGCCGCAGCTTGTCCAAGATCGATCGGATACTGGCCAAGACCCACCACGCGGTCGATATCTTTCGGCGCGAAGGCTGCAACGTGGAATGGATGGGCTTCACCAGCGTCGATCGCCTGCAGCCGCAAGTCGAGCGTCGGCATGGCTTCTTCCACTTGGCCGGGCGCAGCAGCGCCAAGCGCACGCGCTTGCTGCTGGAAGTCTGGGCACGGCACCCGGAATGGCCGCTGCTGACCGTGGTACAGCACCCGAAGATGGCCGATTTCCGTCCGCAGGCGGACAACATCGTGCATCGGATCGACTACATCGACGATGCCGAACTGCAACGCCTGCAGAATGAAAACCTGTTCCACCTGTGCCCTTCGGAAACCGAAGGCTTTGGCCATTACCTGATGGAAGCGCTCAGCGTCGGCGCGATCACCCTGGTCACCGACGCCGAGCCGATGAACGAGCTGGTCACTGCCGAGCGCGGTGTGCTGATTCCTTTTTCGGAGACGCGGCCGCAGGAACTGGCGACGCGCTATCTGGTCGATGCGGCGGCGGTGGAGGCCGCAGTGGAGGCCGCACTGGCGCTGACACCTTTGCAGATCGAGGCGCGTTCGGCTGCTGCCCGCGATTTCTACGTTCGCAATGACGCCGCGTTCCGCCGGCAACTGGTGGCCGCGATGTGGCGGATGATCGAGCAGCCGGCAACGTTGCCGCAGCTCGCGCTGGAAGTGGAAGAGGAAGTGCCGAACGGCCTGGTTGCCGGATCCTGAAAGCGCCTCAGCCGGAATCGCGCGGTGGATCCGTCACCGCCTGTCCGTGTTCCAGCAGCCACAGCATCATGGTCTTCTGGCGGACGTAGTTTGCGCTGACATAGGCCTCGATCAGGCCGGGCCAGCCGTCCAGGAAGCCCAACCGCAACACGTAGCCGCGCCAGAACCGCCATGCCGGGGACAGCACCAGTTTCGCCAGCGAAGCGCGCTTGCCGCGCGCATGTTCGTATTCGGCCATCATCCGTGCGTATTTCTGCTTCTTTTCAAGCATCTGCAGCAGCGAGCGGAACGGGAAGTGCAGCAGGTCGCCGCGAAGGGTAGTGATGGAGCCATCGACGCTGACCGTTTCGTGGATCTCGCGCTCGCCGCGCCAGCCGCCACGGCGGCGGTCGAACAGCCGCAGCACGTGGTCGGGATAGGGATTGCCGTGGCGCAGGAACTTGCCGAAGTATTCGGACAGCCGCGCGAAGCGGTAGCCCGCCGCGTGGAGGAATCCGCTCGCCTGCGCGGCGCGGATCGATGCCAGCAATTTCGGCGTCACCCGCTCGTCCGCGTCCAGGCACAGCACCCAGTCGTGACGCGCCTGCTGAACCGCGAAATCCTTCTGGCTGCGGAAGCCGTCAAAATCGCGCACCAGCACCCGTGCACCCAATGATTCGGCAATCGCGCGCGTGGCGTCGGTCGAATGCGAATCCACCACCACGATGTCCTCGCAGAACGTCAGCGAACGCAGACAATCGCCGATGCGGTCGGCTTCGTTGAAGGCGATTACGCAGGCCGAGATCGGCAGCTTTGCGTGGATCGCGTCGATGCGGGTGGCGGGTTCGCTCAAGCGGTTGTCCGGCGGTACGGATGGGTGGGTTGATGCAATAATCTCGCGCCGGGTGCCCTGCGGGCAATGCCGGCGTCATGCAAGGGAAGATCGATGCCGAAACACTACCTGCTGTACGGTTCCGAACGCTATGCGCTGGCGATCCTGCGCCCCCTGCAGGCGGCGATCCGCGCGCGTGGTGGTGAAGCCGCATGGTTCTTCGACGGTCCCGGTGCGGAGGATCTGGTCGAAGGCGAAAAGCTGCTGACCACCACGCAACAGGTGCGCGACTGGAACCCGATCGCGGTGATCACCGGCTCCAACGCGGTGCCGCATTTCTTCCCCGGGGTGAAGGTCGAAACCTTCCACGGCTTCGACGCCGGCAAGCCGCGCCACATCTACATCCGCGGCTTCTTCGACCTGTACTGCACCACCGGGCCGCGCGACACGGCGCAGTTCCAGGCCATCGCCGACAAGCTCGGGCATTTTTCCGTCATCGAAACCGGCTGGCCGAAGATCGACCCATTCATGCAGGAATTCGGTGGCGAACCGGGGCCGGTCGGGGGGCGGTCAATCGATGCGCGGCCGACCATCCTGTATCACAGCACCTTCTCGCCCTCGTGGAGCGCCGCAGAAACCTTGTACGAAGAAGTGAAGCGGCTCTCGCGCACTGGCGAATGGCGCTGGGTCATCACCTTTCACCCGAAGATGAACCCGGAAACCACGGCCAAGTTCCGCGCGCTGGAAGACGAGAACCTGCGTTTCGCCGACAACGACAACATCCTGGAGTTGTTCGGTGAGGCGGACATGATGTGTTCGGATACCTCGTCCGCGCTCAACGAATTCCTATTGACCCACAAGCCGGTGGTGACGTTCAAGAACCGTCGTCCCGGCCCGCAGTTGATCGACATCGATGATGCGTCGCAATTCGAGCCGGCGATCCGTCGCGCCTTGTCGCGCCCGCCGGAACTGATGGCTGCGATCCGCGACTACGCCGATGCGATCCATCCGTATCGCGATGGGCGTTCGAGCGAGCGCATTCTGGAGGCCATCGACACCTTCATCGCCAACGGTGCGCGCAACCGCAAACCGAAGCCGTGGAATTTCTGGCGCAAGCTGAAGATCCGCCGGCGCATTGGCTACTGGGGCCGCTGACCCGCCGGTACCCGCCTACCAGCGCAATCTGCGCCGCGCCAGCTTTGCGCCCAGCTCGTTCAGCAGTGCCTGCGCTTCGCTCTCCGGCAGGAAGCGAATCCGCAGTGGCGTTTCCAGCCCGCCGGCGCCGGCCGTGTCCAGCCACAGCGTGGCGGTGCCGCAGCGGCGGTCGATGGGCGAGCGGCTTAGCCGCAGGGCCTGCAACTTGTCGATTTCGGCGAAGCGCCACCAGCGTGACCACCAGCCACCGCGCACTGCCACCAGGGTGTCGTCGGCTGCGTAGCTCAGGCGCCGCGCTTGTTGCCACGCCGAATACGCGCCCCATGGCAGCCACAGCAACGGCAGCAGGCCCCAGGCGCTGCGCGTGAAGCTGGTCGTTGCCAGCGCCACCGCCGCGAAAAACAGCGCGCCGGGCCAGAACAAGCGCCAGGTGCTGCCTTGCAGGGGCTGCCATTGCGGCGGCGGCCAGTGCGCCTGTGGCAGCACGTGCCGCACCAGTGCATCGCAGGTATCCGCGGTTGCGATCGGGGCCAGTTCCTTCAGCGTGCGGTCCTGTTCCTGCCCTTGTTGTCGCGCGGCGGCGGTGTCCACCTGCAGGCTGCGACGTTTGAACAAGCGGTGCAGCAGGCCTTCGTGCAGAGTGAATGCCTGGATGCGCCGGCGCGCGACGCTGGTGCGCAGCCGGGTCAGCAGGCCGCGCTCCACGGTCAGGCGGCGCTGCGCTTCGCTCAGGGTGAAGCCGTGGTATTGCACGAAGGCCAGCACCACCGACAGCACCCGCAGCAGTACCAGGCCCAACGCGACCAGTGCGAGTGAGGCAAGCGCCATCTGCGCCCAGCCCAGATGCAGGTGGTCGGCATAGCCGAACAACTGCCGGGCGTAGCTCTTGAAGAAGTCGGTGATCAGGCGTTCGGGAAACACCTGCCACGCCATGCCGAAGGCGGCGGCGAACACGATCATGCCGCGATTGGAGATCAGGCCCAGCCGCACGATTTCCGCCGGTGGCAGCGCCAGCAGCACGTCGCGTTGCGGCACGGCGATGGTTTCACCCGTGGTTGCATCGTGGGTGGTTGTGCCATCGCGCCCACGCTGGCGGACTTGTTCTTCCAGTGCCAGTGCCTGGTCCAGCCGCAGCACGCGCATTTGCGCTTCGGGCTTGTGCCCGCCGGCCGATTCCAGCCGCACTTCGGCCACGCCGAACAACCGATGCAGCAGCGACTGGTGCACGGCCACGTTGTGGATGCGTGCGAACGGGATCTCGCGCACGCTGCGCTGCAGCCAGCCGCTGCGCACGGTCAGCTTGTCCGTGCCGATGCGATAGCGATAGGTGAAGTATTCCAGCAGCGACACCACCGCCAGCACGCCCACCGCCGCCAGCGGGGCCACGCTGGTCCAGAATTCACTGCGGTCGCCGCGCCCGCCGAACACCAGCAGCACCAGCAACGGCAGGATGAATTGCTTCAGGTGCTGCACCAGCACGAACAACCACGACCACGGATGCAGCCGGCGCTCCTGGTTGATGGCGCCTTCATCGTTGGCAAGCACGGGTGTTTCCTGATTCACAGCGCGTCGCCGTCGTGGTCGATCTGCCGCGCCAACTGGTCGCGCAGGTATTCGGCATCGGCATCGTCCAGCCCGGACACCGATACCGCCGCCATCCGCGTGCCGGCGGTATGCACCACCAGCGTTGCCAGCTTCGCCATGCGTTCCAGCGGGCCGCGTTTCAGATCCAGGTGCTGCACGCGCGAAGTCGGCACCCGCGTTTCGGTATGCCACAGGCGACCACGGCGCACGGCAAAGCCGGTGTCGTCCAGCCTCCACGCGGTGCGGCGGTGGCGCTTCCAGCCCAACCACGCGCCGAACAACGCACCCATCGCGCCGGCTGCCGGAATCAACAACCACGGTGAGCCGAAATGCGTGGCCAGTGACAGGAAGCCGGTGGCGGCAAACGGGAAGAATCCGCCGATCGCGCCATTGATCGCGGCGAACCAAGCCCCGCGTGGCGGCAGCGCGTGCCAGTCGTTGCCCACCATTGCGACAGGCGCTTGCATGGCCTCATCCGTCATCAGTAGCTACCCGCCATCATTTCCTTGAAGGTGTTGTAGTCCTGCACGTAATCGCGGCCGTTTTGGTAGCCGCGCAGCCGTGCCTGCAGGCGTTTCTGCGTGCGGCTGCGGATCTTGTCATCCATCTCGGCATTGGCCAGCTTGGCCAGCGATTTTTGCTGGAATTCGATGGCACGGTCGAACTGTTGATTGGCGGCGTAGGCGGCGGCCACGGTGTCCAGTTCGCTGTAGCCCAGCATGTCCTGCTGCTTGACCATGAAGCCGGCCAGTTGCAGCGAGCGCGCCGGGTCGCGTTGCGCGGCGATGGGGCAGGTAGCCCAGGTCCAGACCTGTTCGTTGCGCGCATGCTGCACGCCGGCTTCCTCGGCGCGCGCCTGCCAGTCGGCGGCCAGTCGGCAGTCCTGCGGCAGGCCGCCGGCACCTTCGAAATAGAAATTGCCCAGTGATGCCATCGCCTGCGGGTTGGCTGTCGCCGCCGCGCGTTGCAGGTGCACGGCCGCGCGCGCCAGTTGCGCGTCGGTGTATTGCTTCGGGTCGGACATCAGGTACTGGAACACGAACCAGGCAGCGTCGCTGTTGCCGCCGTCGCTGGCCTGTTCCAGCAACTTCCATCCGCGCGGCTCGTCCTTCGGCGCGGCCTGTGGCAGGCTGCCGCTGACCAGCATGCTGCCCAGCGCCATCTGCGCGAAGGTGTCGCCGGCTTCGGCCTTCACCCCCAGCGCCTGCACGCGGGTCTTGTAGGTGGCCTCGTAGGTAGGCCATTGCTCGTTGAGGCGCGCGCGTGCGGTGACGTTGTCGATGAGGGGTTGTTCCAGCGCGACCAGGCTTGGCACCGGCGCGTCTTCGCCCAGAAAGCGTTGCAACAGATAGCCAAGCATCGTGTTTTCGCTGATCGAGGCATTGCGCGCCTGTTGCAGGATCGACGCGGAGGCATCCGCGATCTGGGTTTCCGGTGCCACTTTCCAGCCGGCGTCATCGCGGAAGAATTCGGCGCCGAACTGGAACTGCTGCCCGGTCGGTGGTGCCATCTCGCCGATGGCGTGGCTTTCGCCCAGCAAGGTGACGTGGCTCAGTGCCGGCAGGCTGCCGTCTTCGCCGGGCGCGCCCACGCCGTACCAGCCGCGCTCGAAGCACAGCCGCGCGGTGGCTTTTTCGTCCAGTGCCTTCAGTGCGTCGGGCGTTTGCGTGGCGCGCAAGGCATAGATCACCACGCGGTCGGCGATCGGCAGCCGCCGCAGTTGTTCCACCGAGGCATGCAACGCGGCATTACGCAGGAAGCCGAAATGCTCCAGACTGGAAGCGGCCAGCAGATCGGCGCTGCCAGGGTCGTCGCGGCTGCTCAGTTCCGCATAGCGATCCCAAGCGCGGCTGACCGCGTTGAGTTCTCGGCCCTCATCCACCGCCATTGCCGGCGCAGCCAGCACCAGCAGCAACCACAACTTCCATCCACGCATGCATTTTCCCCTTGGATTCATTTCGCCGGCCGCGGATAGGGATTTTCCTCACCGCTGCCCGGTGGGCGAAGCGTATAGCGTTTGTAGGTCCACTGGTATTGCGCCGGGTCGCGTCGCGCCACGCGCTCGACCGTGGCGTTGAGCGCGGTGGCGGCGATGCGTGGATCGGCATCGCCGATGCGTGGGTCGGCCGCTTCGATGTGCAGGGCGAATTCAAGATCCGGCCCGGTGCGCTCGCACCACGCGCACAGCAGCGATGCGCCGGTGCGTTCGGCCAGCCGTGACACCAGGGTCATGGTCAGTGCCTCGATGCCGAAGAACGGCGCGAATTCGCCATCGCCCAGCTTGGGCTGCTGGTCCGGCAGGATCGCGACCGAACCGCCGCCCTTCAATATCTTCCACAATTGCCGCACTGCCGCACCCTCGGCGCGCACCTGGACGACATTGCCGGCATTGCCGCGCGCGCGCAGCAGGAAGGCATCGCCAATGGCCGATTGCGGCGGCGCATAGACGAAGGCGTAATCCCCGCGCGAAGCCAGCCACTGGTTGAGCAGTTCCCAGTTGCCGAAATGCGGTGCAATCACGATCACACCCTTGCCGGCAGCCAGCGCTTCGTCGTACAGCTGGCTGCCGTTGTGCTGGCGCACGCAGCGCAGGTTGCCGGCCGGCGCATGCGTCCAGAAGCGCAAGGTTTCCAAGGCCTGCCGCGCGGTGGTGCGCAGGATGCGGCCATGCAGTTCCGCACGCTGGCCGGGCAATAAATCCGGGTAGGCCAGTTCCAGGTTGCGCCGCGCCACCCGGCTTTCGCGCGCATCGATGCGCATCCACAGCCAAGCCACCGCATCGGCAAACCGGCGCAGCCAAGACCACGGTAGCGAGGTGATCGCGGCGACGGTGCGGTAGAGCAGGGCGGCGGGAAGCTCGGGATTCATCCGGGGAGTTTAGTAGCTGGTTGCTGGTTGTTGGGTTCGGGGTTGTTGGAAGAAGCCGGGTAAGCTGCTACCCGCACCAGGAACCAACAACCCGGCAACCAAGAACCCGCATGCTTTCCCTCATCCAGCGCGTCACCCAGGCCAGTGTCACCGTCGATAATGAAGCCATCGGTACCATCGGCCCCGGCCTGCTGGCCCTGGTCGCGGTGGAGCCGGGCGATGACGAAGCCAAGTTCCAGCGCATGGCCCAGCGCCTGCTCGGTTACCGCGTGTTTTCCGACGAGGCCGGCAAGATGAACCGCTCGCTGACCGATACCGGCGGCGGCCTGCTGCTGGTCAGCCAGTTCACCCTGGCGGCGGATACCAAATCCGGCATGCGCCCCAGCTTCACCACTGCCGCGCCGCCGGACGAGGCTGAACGCGGCTTCAACCGTTTTGTTGCCATTTGTCGGCAAAATCACGCCCCAGGGGTGGAAACCGGCCGTTTCGGCGCCCATATGGTCGTCAGCCTGGTCAATGACGGCCCGGTGACCTTCCTGCTGCGGCCCTGACGTTTTACCGGCTGGGGTGCCCGGCAAGAGCATCGCCACGTCCGGTTTCCGGGCGCGCGTCGGCGCGTTTGAGCCCGCTGGCAAACTATTCTTCGGCTGGCGCGGTATAATGCTAGGTTCCCTCCAGTCCTCCTGCCGGTGGCGCAAGCACTCATGGCCAACGAACGTCCTGCCCAGCAATCCGACATCAAGCTGTTGATCAGCAAGGGCCTTGAACAAGGCTACCTGACCTACGCCGAAGTCAACGACCACCTGCCCGACGACATGGTCGATCCCGAGCAGATCGAAGACATCATCGGCCTGATCACCGGCATGGGTATCGACGTGCACGAAGTCGCACCCGATGCCGAAACCTTGCTGCTGGCCGACGGTGCCACCGGCAACCGCGAGGTTGACGAAACCGCCGCCGAAGAAGCCGCTGCCGCGCTGACCTCGCTGGACACCGAAGGTGGCCGCACCACCGACCCGGTGCGCATGTACATGCGCGAAATGGGTACGGTCGAGCTGCTCACCCGCGAAGGCGAAATCGCCATCGCCAAGCGCATCGAAGAAGGCCTGGCCCAGGTGCAGGCCTCGCTGGGCAATTTCCCGTGGTCGATCGAACTGCTGCTGGAAGACTACGAACAACACAAGGCCGGCAAGAAGCGCCTGCCGGAGATCGTCGTCGGCTTCAACGATCTGGTCGAGGAAGAACCCGCCCCGGCGGTCGAAGAAACTGCCAGCGACGGCGATGCCGAATCCGACGATAGCGATGACGACGCCGATGGAGAAGCCGAAGAAGCCGCGCCCACCGGCCCGGATCCCGAAGAAGTCGCCCGCCGCATGCAGGCGCTGGCTGACGGCTACGCCAAGTTCAAGAAGTCCTACGCCAAGAACGGCCCCGGCCACAAGGCCGTGGCCAAACTACGCGAAGAAATGGCCGAGGTTTTCGTCACCCTCAAGCTGCCGCTGGCCCTGACCGACGCCTTGGTCAAGAAAGTCCGCGACGTGCTGGGCGAAATCAAGGAACACGAACGCAAGGTGCTGCACCTGTCGGTCAACGTGGCGAAAATGCCGCGCAAGGATTTCATCCGCGCGTGGGAAGGCAACGCGGTTAACCTCGATTGGGTCGATGACGCCCTCAAGCGCAAGCAGAAGTGGTCCAGCGGCCTGCGCGACGTCAAGGAGCAGATCATCGCCCAGCAGGAAGCCACCATCGCCATCGAAAAGGCCATGTACCTGAGCCTGGCCGACATCAAGGACATCAGCCGCACGATGGCCTATGGCGAAGCCAAGGCGCGCAAGGCCAAGAAGGAAATGGTCGAGGCCAACCTGCGCCTGGTCATTTCGATCGCCAAGAAGTACACCAATCGCGGCCTGCAATTCCTCGACCTGATCCAGGAAGGCAACATCGGCCTGATGAAGGCCGTGGACAAGTTCGAATACCGCCGCGGCTACAAGTTCTCGACCTACGCCACCTGGTGGATCCGCCAGGCCATCACCCGCAGCATCGCCGACCAGGCACGCACCATCCGCATCCCGGTGCACATGATCGAGACGATCAACAAGCTCAACCGCATCAGTCGGCAGATGCTGCAACAGTACGGCCGCGAAGCCACGCCGGAAGAGTTGGCCAAAGAGATGGACATGCCCGAGGACAAGATCCGCAAGGTCATGAAGATCGCCAAGGAACCGATCAGCATGGAAACCCCGATCGGCGACGACGAAGACAGCCATCTGGGCGACTTCATCGAAGACACCAACGTCGAATCCCCGATCGAGAACACCACCAACATCAACCTGATGGAAACCGTGCGCGACGTGCTGGCCGGCCTGACCCCGCGCGAAGCCAAGGTGCTGCGCATGCGCTTCGGCATCGACATGAACACCGACCACACCCTGGAAGAAGTCGGCAAGCAATTCGACGTCACCCGCGAGCGCATCCGCCAGATAGAGGCCAAGGCCCTGCGCAAACTGCGCCACCCGAGCCGTAGCGAGCAGCTGCGCAGCTTCCTAGACATCGACTGAGGCGATTGCCGGGGCAATGCAATCAAGCACAAAGGCCGCCATGCGGCCTTTGTGCTGTTTGCGTGATGCAGAATCAATGCGCCATTGGGTAGCGGCAACTGCTACGATGCACGCAAGGGCCTATAGCTCAACGGTTAGAGCAGAGGACTCATCGAAAGGTGACCCCGGTGTCGAAAGTGCCGGTGGAAAAACGGGATGAATTCAGGGAAACCGCAGCGGTTTGGCCGGCGGCAATCCTGAGCCAAGCTGGCGGTACACCGCCGGAAGGTGCAGAGACTACCTGAGGGCTGCAGTGCTCTTGATGACAGGCTTAGAGCGTCCCGCACCCTACCAGCGCGAGCTGTGGGTGATGAGATAGTCCGCGCCGGGGGAAACCCCGGAACAAGCGAATCCTTTGGTTCCAGGTTCGAATCCTGGTGGGCCCACAAAATAGGTGTTTCAGGGACACTCAGGAAAGATCAGAAAAACTAGAAATCCCACATTTCCCCGGGGGTTTCTGTATCTATCTGAATCACCCGATATCATTGCATTTCACCGAAAAGTGAGGCAGGCTGTGAGTCAAAGGCGGGTCTGGTACCCCGCTGACTCACAGGCCGGCCATGCTGACCGACACGAAGCTGCGGGCACTCAAGCCCAAGGCGAGCGCCTATCGGATCGCGGACGCGAATGGGCTCTGCATCGAAGTGCGACCCACCAGCGCGAAGGTGTGGCGCTACCGCTATCGCTACGCCGGCAAGGCGAGCATGGTCACCCTCTCCGAATATCCCGCCATGTCGCTCATGGAGGCGCGCGCAGAGCGCGACAGGTTGCGCGTGATGGTGAGGGGTGGGATAAACCCTGCCCTCGCCGCACGAGTGGAGAGAGCAGCACAGGCGACGCGTACGGCCAATACCTTTGGTGCCATCGCCAGCGAGTTGCTGGCCAAGCGCGAGAAGGAAGGGATGACGGCTGGCTCAGTGAAGCGTGAGCGCCGGCTCATCGAGAAGGCACTGGCCAGCATCAGGGAATTGCCGGTGGCCGACTTGGACGCTCCTCTGCTGCTCGCTGCCCTGCGCAAGATCGAGGGGCGCGGTGCTGTGGAGACGGCGCATCGGGCGCGGGCCCTGGCTGGCCGAGTGTTTCGCTACGCGATCGCCACTAGTCGCGCGAAGGCGAACCCCGCAGGCGACCTCATGGGAGCGTTGGAACAGCCGCAGACCAAGCACTTCGCCAGCGTGACTGACCCCGAGCAGATCGGCATCCTGCTGCGCGCGCTGCACGGCTATCAGGGTTCGGCGGTGACAGTGGCCGCGCTCAGGCTGGCTCCGCTGGTGTTCGTGCGGCCTGGTGAGTTGCGCCAAGCCAAGTGGGCAGACATCAACCTCGACGCCGGGGAGTGGCGTTACACCGCCAGCAAGACCGGCACGCCGCATATTGTCCCGTTGTCGGACCAGGCCGTGGAGATCTTGCGCGACCTGTATCCGTTGACCAAGCGCAGCGTGTTCGTGTTTCCCGGTGTGCGCACTGCGGCCAGGCCGATGAGCGAGAACACCGTCAACGCTGCACTCCGCAATCTCGGGATCAATGGCGACACCATGACCGGGCACGGCTTCCGCGCGATGGCGCGCACCGTCCTGGACGAGGTTCTCGGCTTCCGTCCCGATTACATCGAGCACCAGCTCGCGCACGCGGTCAAAGACCCGCTTGGACGCGCCTACAACCGTGCAACGCACCTGCCCGAGCGCCGCAAGATGATGCAGGCATGGGCGGACTACCTGGACGCATTGCGAACCAATGCAAACGTGGTGGGCATCCATTCGCGCAAGAGCGCGTGACCTGTCGCAACCCATGCGACGCGTCTGTAAAGAATCGGGCACTGCCCGGTAAAGCGGCCGAGCCGGGTGCTGGTACCACCCGGCCGGCCTTCCACAACCGTTCAATAGGAGAACGATCATGGCAGTTCGAAGTGTAGCAACCACCCCCGACATCGACCGGCAGACGTTCCACAAGATGGATCGTATCTATGAGTTGGCCTACATGGCCGACGGCATCGTGAACCTGATCGGTCTGGCTGACGAAAGCAACGTCCAACCACCAGACGAGTCGGTTGCTGCCGCCTGCATGGCGGTTCACCACATGCTTTACGAGATCAAGGAAATAACCGGCGGATCGCAGTCCGCCACGCCCAAGGCCGCGGAACCCGAGGGTGACGATTTCGTCAGCGTGCCGGTGGCGACACGCCTGTGCAAGTGAACGACGAGCGGAAACGCCAGAAGCGGGCGTCCTCGAAAGAGGGCGCCTGCGATGTCGTGACGACCACCGAAGGCGCGCGGGTCCTCGTAGCTTTGGAATGGGCAATCCATGAGCATCGTATGGGGCACACCTTGCCAAGGGGCTTGGTGAATGCGCTCTTGAAGTTCGACAGTGGGCTGCCTGCGCGGACACGAAGGGATTTATCTCTGGCCCTCCTGGTGCTTCGCTATCACGAGCTGGGGTTCCCGCTGTCGAATACATCGCGGGGCCCCAGCGCTTTCGAGAAGGCTGCTGAGGAGGGCGGAGTTTCTGCTTCAACTGCGCAGCGGGCTTACGAATCGTGCGACTGGATCCCGCTCAATGGTAGCGCTCCGTTGGATACGGCCGATTGACCGCCATCAAAAATGGTCAAGCCCATATAGAGATTTGACCATCACAGACGGCAGGCAGACCGTCAATCTCTCTCCCCGGCTCATATGGAATTACCGGGGATCAAATGACGGACAACACTACACAGGTCTCGCTACTCTCAATCAAGAAAGTCGTCGAGCGCGTCGGCTTTTCGGTGCCGACGATTTACCGCCGGATCCGGTCTGGCGAATTTCCCCCGCCGATTTCGATTGGCGTGAGCTCGCGTTGGTCATCCGACTGTATCGATGCTTGGATCGCTGAGCAGATTGCGCGCAGTGGCAAGGATGCCGCATGAACGCCCAGTTCCACGTCGCCACCGCCACGGCGGAGCCGTTGCTGCAACGGCTCGAAGGCCTGCAGCAGTCTGGCAACGGCTGGCGCGCACGCTGTCCGGCCTGCGGCGGCAGGTCGCGCAAGCTATCTATCGCCATGAGCGATGGTCGTGTGCTCGTGCACTGCTTCGGCGGCTGCCGTGGCGACGAGGTATTGGCTGCCGCTGGTCTGACCTGGGCGGACGTGATGCCGCCGCGACACTGGCCGGAAAGCCCCGAAGAACGCCGACAAGCACGCCGCGCCATTCGTGAGGCCGGTTGGTCCGCCGCGCTGGCCACGCTGGCCATGGAGGCTACTGTGGTCCGCATCGCTGCAGTGCAGCTTGCGAGCTGGCTGCCGCTGTCCGAGGAAGACGACGCGCGGTTGGCGCTGGCATTGGAGCGCATCGACAAGGCCGCGGCCGTTCTGGTGGAAGCGCGGAGGTCGGCCACGTGAGTGCACATTCACTCGAGACGCGCGCCGCGAACTCGATCAATGGCCGGCAACGGGCCAGGACTCTCGACAAAGAGTCAGCCCCCACGCTCGCGGATGTCCTGGCTGGGAAGCTCACCCGGTTCACCGTGGACGAGCTCTTCGAAGCGAGGGAGCCATGGCCGCATGTCTGGAGCGATGGCGAACGTGGTCTGTTCCCTATCGGTGAGGTCGCGATCATCGCGGCCCCAGGACGCGAGGGGAAAACCTACGCCTCTATCTCCCTGGCTTCCGCACTGGCGACTGGCCTGCGCGTCGGCGGACTCGATCCGATCCAGGCGCGCACGACAATCATTCTTTCGGCTGAGGACGACCGCCGGCAGTACGCCCGCAAGGTTGAGGCCAAGGTCGAGCGACTTGAGCAGGAAAAGGCAGAGCTCGTGCGTGCGCGGATCATCGTCCCCGACCTCCTCGACGGCAGCTTTCGTGGCGGGAACAAGCTGGTAGAAGTCATTGAGCGCGAGCCGACTGAGGGCAGATTCGTTGCCGCGATCATCGAAGCCGTCCAGCAGATGGATCTGTCCCTTGATTCCGGTGTTGGCCTGCTGGTGTTCGAGACCGCCTCGACACTGTCCGAGGCTGAGGAAGACAGCAGCGCATCACTTCCGGGGATCGACTCGAGAAAGCGGTCGAGAGCCGGCTCACGATGCTCCGGGAGTCGCCGTTGAAGTTCCGCGGAGTGATGACCGGGAAGTTGGTCATGCCACTGGATCTGACTGCGTTCACAAGCGCTAATGCCGCGCCAGCGGATGTAGTTGATGCAATGCAAGGCCAGATCCGCGAACGCACTATCTTGCTCGACATGCTCCGACGCCAGTACGGCCCAGAGGTCGGCAATGCGCCGCTGCTTGATGAGGAGGCGTCCATGTTGGCCAGCGTGGTCGCGAAGGCTCCACCGGCACAGGCATTGCGCACGTTCGGGCTGCTCAACCAGGTGTTCGCCGATCCAGCGGATTACCGCGCGGCAATGCAGCAGATCGCGCCCAGCTCTCCGCTACGTGCGGAGGCAGGCCGCCTCTACTCCCTGCAGCGTCCACCAGGCTCACCGCCCGGCCCGATCACGAAGGGGGCACCGAACGGTCAGTACGGTGATGTGGCACTTGCGATCCTCACCGGTGAGGCATTGCTCAACCCGGCGAAGGATGCCGGCGACTCCAAGCCGGTGACGATGCCGCCACCGCAGGACATGAAACGCATGATCGCGTCCTCTCTGCGCGAGTCCTTCGCAGGCCGTCCCGGCGAACTGCAGACCGCAGTGGATGCAGTGCATGCCTATTACGCAAGCAAGACTGCCGACGCGGGCGATATCACCGGACGCCTCAACAGCCAGCGGTTGCGCGACGCCATCGGCGCGGTGGTCGGCGAAAAGGTGCGCTACGAGGGGCGCGATGTCGTCCCACCGTGGGGCATGTCCGCGACGAAATTCCGCGACGTGGCCGACGACTACGTGCAGGCCCGATTGAAGGTCGCCGGCCTGCGTGATCCAGGCAACGTCGCGCTGGTGAACGTCCGCGACCGACCTGGCTATTACGCCCTGGTGCGCGGCATCGAGCCGCTGCGTGATCCAAAGAATCCCAGTCTCCCCTTGATCATCCGCGTCGGTGCGCCGAAGTGAACGACGATAAGCTCCGCCCCTATGATCCGGACGTAGCCGCCCTTGAAGCGGCTGCGAGCCAATTCGAGGAAATGGGCCTCGACTACTTCGATCCCGATGAACCGCGCGGGTTGCAAGGCTTAGGCGAGGCGGCGAAAAGTCTGGCTGGCGGATCTTCGCGGGCTGGCCGTTTCCTTCTGACAGCCGCCGCACCAGTGGCGATGGCCATCGACAAGGGTGCAGCCGCGGGCGACTGGCTCGGCGAACAAACGCTATCGGAGGAAGAGCGCCAGTTCCGCAAAGATACCCGTCGCATCTGAGCGTCTGGCCAACTTCTTCGACACCCTCCGCAACCACTTGGTATCCACGCGCCTCGGCTCAGCTGCGATCACATCGATCACGGACGAGGGGCCAATGATGCGCATGGCGGAGGTGAACAACCTCCCGCAGATGCAGTTGTGGCGGAATGAACTTGCAGCATTCAATCCGACAAACCGCGAGGAGAAGCGTCTCGCCCAACGTGCCGGCCTTGCACTCAATACGCTTGTCGCTTCGCTCAACCGCTTTGGGAACGAGACGGCCGGTTCGGCCTGGTCATCGCGGCTGGCTACGACCACGCTGCGCGCCAGCGGCCTCAATGCCATGACCGACGCACGCCGACGCGCTTGGGGCGTCACGATGATGAGCGCCTATGGGCAAGTGACGCGCGACTTCGGCACGCTGCGCGATCTTGACCCCCACGACAACCGCATCCTGTTGTCCAAGGGAACCACCGATGCCGATTTCGAAGTGTGGCGTCGGGCGGAGCTCGAGGACTGGGGCAGCGGAAACGACACCATGCTCACCCCCGATGCGATCTACCGGATCCCGGACGAGCGTCTCGCCGACCTGGGCGACCCGGTGCAACTGCGCGAAGAGGCGGTAACGAAGCTGCTCAGCGCGGTTCTCGAGGAAACCGATATGGCCGTGATCGAGCCAGGCCTCCGCGAGCGGGCGATGATGGGAGCGAACCTGCAGCGCGGCACATGGAAGGGTGAGCTCACCCGTTCGGTGTTCCTGTTCAAATCGTTCCCACTCTCCATGGTCACGAAGCACTGGACGCGCGCATGGAGCGAGCCGGGCAAGGCCGGCCGTTTTCGCGCCATGCTCAGTATCGCTACATCGACAACGCTGCTCGGCATGGTGGCACTGCAGGCGTCGATGCTCCGCGACGGCAAGGATCCTCTCAACATGAAGGACGGCCGCGTGTGGATGAACGCTCTCCTCAAGGGAGGCGCGCTGTCCATTTTCGGCGATCTCCTGTTCGCCAAGGAGACGGAGCAGGGGCATGGCGCGCTGGCAACCCTGCTTGGACCGGTGGCAGGTCTTTTCGACGAAATGCTCGGACTGACCTGGGGCAACGCCATCGAGGCATCCCGCGGCGAAGAGACGAATTTCGGTGCCGATCTGGTGCGCTTCGCGAAGAACAACGTTCCGGGAGCGTCGTCGGCGATGAACCTGTGGTACTTCCGTGCCGCGACGGATCATCTGCTGTTGCATGACCTGCAGGAGGCCGTCAGCCCTCCCGGCTGTGTGAGGAGGTAGAGGCTAGGATTCACTGAAAATTTCCCTGAAACTGGGAGAAGGTGGGCAGAGACGGGCTAACTCGGGACTGCACCCACCAGATCCCCTTGAGAAATTCCGCCTGCAGTTTTGCCGGCATTGCATGAAACTGGCCATCCTTTCCCGCAACAGCAAGTTGTATTCGACCCGGCGGCTGGTCGAGGCGGCGCGTGCGCAGGGGCATAGCGTGCGGGTGCTGGATCCGTTGCATTGTTACTTGCGCATTGCCAGCGATGGTTTCGCGATGCATTACGGCGGCAAGCCGTTGGCCGGGTACGACGCGGTGATACCGCGCATCGGTGCGTCGATCACGCGCTATGGCACGGCGGTTTTGCGGCAGTTCGAGTTGATGGGCAGCTACACGCCCAATCCCTCCGATGCGATCCTGCGCGCGCGTGACAAATTGCGTGCGCACCAGTTGCTGGCCAGCCAGGGTATCGGCCTGCCGGCGACGGTTTGCGGCGACAGCCCGGATGACACTGCCGATTTGTTGTCCATGCTTGGTCCGCCGCCGCATGTGATCAAGTTGAACGAGGGCGCGCAGGGCGCGGGGGTGATGCTGACCGAGAAGCCGTCCGCCTCGCGCGCGGCGGTCGAGGCCTTGCGCGGGCTGTATGCCAATTTCATCGTGCAGGAATTCATCGCCGAGGCCGAAGGCGCCGACCTGCGCTGCTTCGTGGTCGGCGACCGCGTGGTCGCCAGCATGCGCCGGCAGGCACCGGAAGGGGATTTCCGTTCCAACCTGCATCGGGGTGGCAGCGCCGAGGCGGTGGCGGCCACCGAGGAGGAAATCGCGGTGGCGATCCACGCGGCGCGGGTGCTGGGGCTGGCCGTGGCCGGCGTGGATCTGATCCGCTCGGTCCGTGGGCCACTGGTGCTGGAGGTCAATTCCACCCCCGGCCTGGAGGGCATCGAGGCGGTCTGCGAGCGTGACATTGCCGCCGAGATCATCCGGTTCACGGCTGGGCGCGGGAAAATTGTTTATTGAATATCAATAACTTGCGTAATTCACGGGTAAAACCCGGTCAGCTAACGAAATTTTTAACCTTGGTTTAATCGACACCCGGCTAGCCTTCCCTCACCGCAATGCTGCACGCTCCTCGTGCGTCAGGACTGGGAAACGACAGGGTTACGGTAAATCGGGGTTGTACTTTGCCCGGGCCGGGGACGCCGGCCCGGGCGTTTTTCTGGTGTTTCGTCCATTGGCGCTGCGGCGGGGAACTGCCGCGCGGGTCTGGCGGTCGATAGCACTCCATGCAACACGAACAGGAAAACCGCATGCGCATTCTCGTCATCGAAGACAACAGTGACATCGCCGCCAACCTTGGCGACTACCTGGAAGATCGCGGTCACACCGTCGATTTCGCCGCCGACGGCGTCACCGGCCTGCATCTGGCCGTGGTGCATGAATTCGACGCCATCGTGCTGGACCTCAACCTGCCGGGCATGGATGGGCTGGAGGTCTGTCGCAAGCTGCGCAACGAAGCGCGCAAGCAGACCCCGGTGCTGATGCTGACCGCGCGCGATGCGCTGGAGAACAAGCTGGCCGGCTTCGATTCCGGTGCAGACGACTACTTGGTCAAGCCCTTCGCCCTGCAAGAGGTGGAAGTGCGCCTCAACGCGCTGGCGCGTCGCGGCAAGGGTGTGCAGACCCGCGAGCTGCAAGTCGGTGACCTGGAATACAACCTGGACACACTGGAAGTGCGCCGCCAGGGCAAGCTGCTGCAACTCAACCCGACTGCATTGAAGATCCTGCAGGCGCTGATGGAAGCCTCGCCGGCGGTGGTCACCCGGCAGGAACTGGAAACCCGCGTCTGGGGCGAGGAATTGCCGGATTCGGATTCCTTGCGCGTGCACATCCACGGTTTGCGCGCGATGGTGGACAAGCCCTTCGACGTGCCGATGATCCAGACCCGCCACGGCATCGGTTATCGCATCGCCGCGCCCGATGGCAGCAACTGATTCGGCAAATCCTCCGGCAAAGACGGCCGGCGTGAAAGGCCGGCGCCGGGCGTTCCGGCGGCGACTGCGCACGCGCATCATTTTGTCGTTCGCCCTGCTGGGGCTGGGGTTAACCGCACTGTTTGCCTACCTGACCGACTTCGCCCGCCAGCGCGTCGAAAACCAGTTGGTCGAAGACGTGATGAACCAGAATATCGACGAGTACGCGCGACGGTTTTACGCCGACCCGACGCGGCCGCCGGATGTGCCGGTGCAGCAGATCAAGGGTTATTTCTACACGCCGGATCGCTTCGAGCGCGTTCGCCAGGAGCGCCCGGAATGGGCGCGGTTGCCCGATGGCATCCACCCCTTCACCGACATCGACGCCGACGGCGTTCCCTATACCTTCAAGTTGGCGGTGCGCAAGACACCGGAGGCTTGGTTCTTCCTTGCCTACGACACCAGCCAGACCGTGCGCGGCACCGTGCAGTTGAAGCGCTGGCTGTACGCGGCGGTAGTGTTGTTCGGCGCATTGTCGCTGCTGATCGGTTGGTGGTCCGCATCGAAGGTGATGAGCCCGGTGTCGGAACTGGCCGCGCGCCTGCGCGCCTATCGCGGCAGCGAAAACCCCACGCCACTGGCCCCGCATTTCCCCGAGGACGAAGTCGGCGAACTGGCCAAGGCGCTGGATGATTATTCCGCACGCCTGACCGAGGTGGTGCAACGTGATCGCGAATTCAACGCCGACGTCAGCCACGAATTGCGCACTCCGCTGGCGGTGATCCGTGGCGCGACCGAACTGCTGCTGACAAAGCCCGACCTGGACGAAAAACTGCGCCAGCGCCTGCAACGCATCCAGCGCGCCGAAATGCAATGCACCGATTTGATCGGTTCGCTGCTGCTGCTTTCGCGCAACGAACGCGGCCACGGCAATTCGCTAGTGGCCAAGGTCGTCGAACAGCTGCTGGACGCGCACCGCGCGCAACTGGGCGGCAAGCCGCTGCAACTGCGCATGGAAGGCGAAAGCGCACTGACCGTGGATGCGCCCGAGTCGGTGTTGTCCGTCGCGCTGGGCAACCTGATCGGCAACGCGGTCAAATACACCCAGGAAGGCGAAGTGCTGGTGCGCCTGCTGCCCGGCGCGGTGGAAGTTATCGACAGCGGCCCCGGCCTCAGCGAGGAAGACGCCGCGCGCCTGTTCGAGCGCGGCTATCGCGGCACCCATGCGGGCAAATCGCAAGGCGGCGGCATCGGCCTGTCGATCGTCAGCCGCCTGTGCGCGTTGTATGGCTGGCAAGCCAGCGTGCGCCCGCGCAATGACGGCCACAGTGGTGCGGTGGCGAGCTTGCGCTTTTCGCTTTCGTAGAAGCGACTCACGTCGCTCTTACAACACGATCCAGAAACATCCGTAACTGCGGCGCAGGCCGAACACCGTGCGCGAGGGCGTGGCGCTGTTGCGCAGGGTCTGTTCGATGCGCAGCCCGGTTGGCCGCACGGGGCGTGGCGGTGGGTCGTAGAGGTACGCGTTGGCCGTTTCGTCCGTGGCCGCGTCGGCGATGGCGGCATTCTCGACAATATTCTCGACAACTGGCGGTGGTTCCGGCCGGATTGGTGCAATGTCCACCAAGGGCCGCTGTACCACTGCTTCCAGCTTGTCCATGATGCGATTGGCGGCCGCATCGGAGGTGTGGTTCCACAAATAGACACCGGCCAGCTTGTTCGCATCCTGCGCATTGATCGCCGCGCTGATGCGATACACCAAATCGCGCAGCGTGCGTGGGCAGATGGTATTGCTGGCCGTGGCCACTGCAGCCATGCGTGCATCGGGCAGCCGATCCATCGCGCCCAGGTCCTCGCAACGCCGGTCGGTCAGGATGGTGCTGCCATCCATCGCCGTGCACCGATGCACCGTTTGCGCCTGCGCCTGCGCGGGCATGCAGGCCAGCCACGCAGCCATTGCCGCGAACAATAACAACGGCAGTGAAGTGGAAAGGCGCATGGGCAAACGGCAAGACGGGATGGGTGAGTGTAACCGCAGCCTCCCTGCAAGCAGATCATGCTGATCCCACTCACCTGGCCCGGCGCAGCGCGCAGGGCGGTTCGGATGGCCTGCGCGGCAGTGCCGCGCAAGCAGGCCAGCCTCACCCCAACCGCGCCAGCACCATCTGCGTGGGCTTGGCCAGGTTCAGCGTGTAGAAATGCAGCGACGGTGCGCCGCCTTCGATCAGGCGTTGGCACAGTTTCGCCACGATGTCCGCGCCGAATTCACGGATGCTTTCGGCATCGTCGCCCAGTGCCAGCATTTGCTTCTCGATCCAGCGCGGGATCTCCGCGCCGCATTGTTCGGAAAAACGCCGCAACTGGCTGAAGTTGGAGATCGGCATCACCCCCGGCACGATCGGCACGTCCACGCCCAGCTTGCGCACCGTATCGACGAAATGGAAATACGCATCGGCGTTGTAGAAATACTGGGTGATCGCGCCATCGGCACCGGCATCGACCTTGGCCTTGAAGTGGCGCAGGTCGGCCAGTGCATCGCTGGCCTGCGGATGGGTTTCCGGATAGGCGGCCACTTCGACGTGGAAATGGTCGCCATGCTCGGCACGGATGAATTGCACCAGGTCGGCCGCGTAACGCAAATCGCCCGGCTGGCCCATGCCCGAGGGCAGGTCGCCGCGCAATGCGACGATGCGCCGGCAACCGATGGCGCGGTACAGGTTGAGCAGTTCGCGGATTTCTTCGCGGGTGCCGCCGACGCAGGACAGATGCGGCGCGGCATCGAGGCCATGATCCTGCTTGAGCTGGCGCACGGTTTCGGCGGTGTAACTCAAGGTGGAGCCGCCCGCGCCAAACGTGCAGGAAACGTAATCCGGCGCATGGCGCTTCAACTTGCTCGCCGTGCGGTCGAGCTGCGCGCGCTGCTCGTCGGTTTTCGGCGGGTAGAACTCGAAGGAGACGGGAGTTTGCATCGGCATGTCCACAGGTTTGGCCGGTACCGCTTTTGTCGTCACCCCGCCTTGGCGGAGATGACGAGCAAAAGCAGAAGCGGAATCAGTACCGATAGTGCTCCGGCTTGAACGGACCATCCACCGGCACGCCGAGGTAGTTGGCCTGGTCTGCGGTCAGCTTGGTCAGCTTCACGCCGATCTTTTCCAGGTGCAGGCGGGCGACTTCCTCGTCCAGCTTCTTCGGCAGGATATAGACCTTGGGGTCGTAGAAATCCTTGTTCGCCCACAGGTCGATCTGCGCGAGGGTCTGGTTCGAGAACGAATTGCTCATCACGAAGCTGGGGTGGCCGGTGGCGCAGCCCAAGTTGACCAGGCGGCCTTCGGCCAGCAGGAAGATGGCGCGACCACTCGGCAGGTCGAAGCGATCCACCTGCGGCTTGATGTTGATCTGCTTGACGCCTTGCAGCGCCTTCAACGCATCGACCTGGATCTCGTTGTCGAAATGGCCGATGTTGCAGACGATGGCCTGGTCCTTCATCGCCTGCATGTGCTGCACGGTGATGATGTCCTTGTTGCCGGTGGTGGTGACGTAGATGTCGGCGATGCCGAGGGTGTCTTCGACGGTCTTGACTTCATAGCCTTCCATCGCCGCCTGCAGGGCGCAGATCGGGTCGATTTCGGTGACGATCACGCGTGCGCCATAAGCGCGCAGCGAATGCGCCGAACCCTTGCCGACGTCGCCGTAGCCGCAGACCACGGCAACCTTGCCGGCCAGCATCACGTCCATCGCGCGCTTGAGGCCATCGGCCAGTGATTCGCGGCAGCCGTACAGGTTGTCGAACTTGGACTTGGTCACCGAGTCGTTGACGTTGATCGCCGGCACCAGCAACTTGCCTTGTTCGGCCAGTTGGTAGAGGCGATGCACGCCGGTGGTGGTTTCCTCGCTGACGCCCTTCCAATCCTTGACCACGCGCGTCCAGTAGCCGGGGCGCTCCTGCGCGACACGCTTGAGCAGGTTCTTGATGACCTGTTCTTCGTGCGAACCGGACGCACTGTTCACCCAGCTTTCGTCGCCTTTTTCCAGTTCGTAACCCTTGTGGATCAGCAGGGTCACGTCGCCGCCGTCATCGACCACCAGTTGCGGGCCGGTCAGGGTGCTGTCGGGCAGGGTGAAGGTGAGCGCATCGAGCGTGCAGTCCCAATACTCTTCCAGGGTTTCGCCCTTCCACGCGAACACCGGCGTGCCGGTGGCGGCGATCGCGGCGGCGGCGTGGTCCTGGGTGCTGAAAATGTTGCACGAGGCCCAGCGCACGTCGGCGCCGATGTCCTTCAGCGTTTCGATCAGCACGGCGGTCTGGATGGTCATGTGCAGGCTGCCGGTCACGCGCACGCCCTTCAGCGGCGTGCTGGCGGCGTACTTGCGGCGGATCGACATCAGGCCGGGCATCTCGTGCTCGGCGATGTCCAGTTCCTTGCGGCCCCAGTCGGCCAGCGAAATATCGGCGACCTTGTAGTCGCCGTCTTGCGAGAAGTTTTTGAGTTGGGCGTTCATTGGCGTTGTCTCCGGTTTCGTACTTTTCCGCCGTGGTGCGGGAAAGCGGGGTGAAAGCAAACCGGGCGCCGTTGCGAAGTCGTGCTGCCGAGCCTGGCCGCCATGCAGGGTTTCCCCGTGACGGTCGCAGCGCCCCTCGGCAGCGGCGCGCATTATATCTCTTGTTCCGCATGGAAAGATGGATGCATGCGGCGCGTGGGTTCGTCGGGATCACGCTCCCGATTAATCTTCATCATCAGTGGTCTGAAATTGGCATTGCGATGGTTGCGCATGGAAGTGCCTGCGCAATGCTGCACTGCATCGGTTAGGCTCTTCGGCTGGCCCTCCCCATGCCATGCATATGACGATGAACGACGCGCAGACGCCTGCAGAACGCCCGCTCCAGTTCGCCGCCGCCGATGTCCCGCTGCGCGAGGACGTGGGCCGCCTGGGTGCCCTGGTCGGCGATCTGTTGGCCGAACAGGTATCACCGCAGTTCCTGGCCGAAGTCGAGCGCGTGCGTACCACCGCGATCGCGCGCCGGCAGAACGGCGATGCGATGGACGCGCTGGCCACCTTGCTGGCTGGCCTGCCACCGGCGCATGCCGAACAACTGATCCGCGCCTTCGGTGCCTATTTCCAGGTGGTCAACCTGGCCGAGCGCGTGCACCGCATCCGTCGCCGCCGCGACTACCAGCGCCAGGGCGGTGCGCCGCAGCCCGAAGGCCTGCACGACAGCCTGCTGAAGTTGAAGGAACAAGGCGTCGAACTGGCCGAACTGCGCGACTGGTTGCCGCGCATCGACGTGGAGCCGGTGTTCACCGCGCATCCGACCGAAGCGGTGCGGCGTGCGGTGCTGATCAAGGAACAACTGATGGCGGCCAGCCTGATCGACGCGCTGGACGACCACCTGACCCCGCACGAAAAGGAAGCCGATGCCGCGCGCTTCCGCATGGCGCTGACTTCCTCGTGGCAAACCGCCGACTCCTCGCCGGTGCGGCCGGGCGTGGAAGACGAACGCGAGCACGTCGGCTTCTACCTGACCGAAGTGCTGTACCGGGTGATCCCGGTGTTCTACGAAACCCTGGACACCGCGCTGCGCGAAACCTTCGGGCAAAGCATCGAATTGCCGCGCCTGCTGCGCTTCGGCACCTGGGTCGGCGGCGACATGGATGGCAACCCGAATGTCGATGCGGGCACCATCCGTGGCACCTTGCTGGCGCAGCGCGAGTCGATCCTGCGCAAGTACATCAAGGAACTGGAAAACCTGGCGACCCTGCTCAGCCAGAGCGACACCATCGTCGCGGTCACGCCGGAAGTGCGCCAGCGCATCGGCGAATACCGTGCGCGGGTGCCGCAGGCCGATGCATTGTCGCGCCCGCGCCATGCCGACATGCCGTATCGGCTGCTCAACGACCTGATGCGCGCGCGCCTGCAAGGCACGCTGGAGGGCGCGGCGCATGGGTACGCCGCGCCGGAAGGCTTGATTGCCGACATCGAACTGATCCTGCGCAGCCTGCAGGCCAATCGCGGCGAACATGCCGGCGGCTTCGCAGTGCGGCGCTTGCTGTGGCGCGTGCGTACCTTCGGTTTTCACCTGGCGCGGCTGGACGTGCGCCAGGAATCCAGCATCCATGCACGCGCCGTTGCCGCCGCGCTGGGCGATGCGCGGTGGGAGCAGCGCGATGCGGTGGAACGCGCCGCGCTGCTGGCCGATTACGCCGGTGGCACCAAGTTGCTGCCGGCCAGCGACGAGGAAAACAACCCCAAGCTCGATGCCGTGTTCGCCGCACTGGCGCAAGCGCGCCGCGTGCATGGCGGCGATGCGCTGGGCGCGTACATCATCAGCATGGCGCACAACCGCGCCGACGTGCTGACCGTGCTGGCGCTGGCGCGGCGCGGCGGCCTGATCGATGGCGATGGCAAGGTGCCGCTGGACATCGCGCCGCTGTTCGAAACCATCGACGATCTCGGCCACGGCCCGGCGGTGTTGCGCGATCTGGCTGCCGACCCGGTGTATCGCGCGCACCTGGCCGCGCGCGGCAACGTGCAGATGGTGATGTTGGGCTATTCCGACAGCGGCAAGGACGGCGGCATCGCCGCGTCGCGCTGGGGCCTGCAACGCGGGCAGGTGGAGTTGCTGGAAACCGCCAGCGAACTGGGCATCAAGCTGACCTTTTTCCATGGCCGTGGCGGATCGATCAGCCGTGGCGGCGGCAAGACCACGCGCGCGGTCGATGCCTCGCCGCGCGGCAGCGTCGATGGCCGCCTGCGCGTGACCGAACAGGGCGAAGTGATCCATCGCAAGTACGGCATCCGCGCGCTGGCGCTGCGTTCGCTGGAGCAATCCGCCGGCGCGGTGTTGCTGTCGAGCCTGCGCCCGCGCCCGCCGGAACCGCGTGAAGCGACCTGGCGCACGCTGATGGACCAGGTGGCCGAGGCCAGCAGTCGCGCCTATCGCGATTTCGTCGGTGCGCCGCGTTTCATGGATTATTTCCGCAATGCCACGCCGATCGACGTGATCGAACGCATGACCCTGGGTTCGCGCCCGTCGCGGCGTCTTGGACAGGACGCGGCATTGACCAACCTGCGCGCGATCCCGTGGGTGTTCGCGTGGAGCCAGTCGCGCGCAGGGATTCCCGGCTGGTACGGCGTCGGCAGCGGTTTGCAGGCGGTGGCCGATGCCGGCGGCGAAGACACGCTGCACGAGATGGCGCGGGATTGGCCTTTCTTCCGCACCTTCCTCGATGACATCTCGATGGTGATGGCCAAGGGCGACATCGGCATTGCCGAAATGTTCTCGCGCCTGTCCGGGCCGCTGCACGAGGATTTCTTCCCGCGCATCCGCAACGAGCGCGCACTGACCTGCGACTGGGTGCTGAAACTGCTGGGCGATGAGCGATTGCTGCAGCACGACCCGCGCTTGGCGCTGTCGATCCGCCTGCGCAATCCCTATGTCGATCCGATCAGCGTGATGCAGGTTGACCTGCTGTCGCGCTGGCGTGCCGCCGGCCGCGACGACGAATCGCTGCTGCGCACCCTGGTGGCCAGCGTCAATGGCGTGTCGCAGGGTGTGCAGAACACCGGTTGAGGCTTCTCCCCGCAGGCGGGGAGAAGGAGATGGCGCACAATAGTCGCCAGATTTCCTTGAACAGCAATGCCCACCACGCATGACGCCAGTCGAGAAACACCACCGTCGATGGCCGCGCCGCCTGCTGGCCTGCGCGATCGTGCTGGCCGGGACGTGGATGGCCTTGGCGGCTTTCAGCCTTGCGCCGCAGGGTGGGCCGTGGCCGTGGCTGGCGGCGCTGGTGCCGGCCGTCGTGACGGTGCTGGCCCTGCGCGGCGCGCGTGCGCTGCGGTGGGTATTCGCGGCGGGTTTCGCGGTTGCGCTGGCGTGCTTCGCGTTGTTGCAGCCGCGCCAGGATCGCGACTGGGCCGACGATGTGGCGCGGCTGTTGCAGGCGCAGGTCGAAGGCGACCGCGTGGTGTTGCACAACGTGCGCAATTTCGACTGGCGTGGCGAGACCGATTACGACGCGCGCTGGGAAACCCGCCAATACGACCTGTCGAAATTGCGTTCGGCCGACCTGGCTATGTCGTACTGGATGGGCCCGGCGATCGCGCACACACTGGTGTCGTTCGGTTTCGACGATGGCCAGCGTGTGGTGTTTTCGCTGGAAATTCGCAAGGAGCGCGACGAGAGCTTCTCGGCGCTGGCAGGTTTCTTCCGTCGTTACGAACAGGTGCTGATCGCCGCCGATGAGCGCGACATCCTGCGCGTGCGCAGCAACGTGCGTGGCGAGGACGTCTATCTGTATCACCTGGACCTGCCGCCGCAGGCCTTGCGCGAAGCCTTCCTTGATTACCTGGCGATCGCGGGCGACCTGCAACGCCAGCCGCGTTTCTACAACAGCCTGACCAGCAATTGCACAACCGTGGTCTTCGAGCTGGCGCGGCATTTGCAGCCGGGCCTGCCGCTGGATTGGCGCTTGCTGCTGTCGGGATACTTCGCCGAATACGCATATCAGCATGGAGGCCTGATGCCGGGCTACGACTACCCCAGCCTGCACGCGGCGGGTCGCGTCACCGAACGCGCCCGCGCCACCGGGGAGGCTGGCGACTATTCGCAGCGCATCCGCATCGGCGTGCCCGGCGCGGACATCACCAAGGAAACCACGCGATGAGTTGGAGCGGTAAAACGGCGACCTTGCTGCTGGCCGCCGCGCTGCTGCCGCTGCTGGGCGGCTGCGCGATGGTCAAGGAAAAGCAGTGGAAATCCGAGGATTATGTTGCGGCGGTTCGTGGCGACATCCTCAGTGTTGGCGAACTGAGCGCGGCCGGACGCGAGACGCTGCAAGTAGGTGGCATCGACGAAAAATCCTGTCGTGCCGACCTGGCTTCCTGCACGCCGAAGCTGGATGCGATCATCGACGTCGAACGCCGCCTGGCCACCGAATCGGAACTGTGGCTGGGCGAGGCGATCCATCTTGCAAAGGACGACAAGACGCCCGCCGACACGCTGGCCAACGCCTGGCTGGAATCGGCACGCCGCGCCTACGCGTATCTGTTCTTCACCGAGCGCAAGCCCGGCGAGCGCGCCTTCGAGAACCGCCAGACCCAGGTGCGCGACTACTACAACTATGCGGTGCAGGGCGTGGTCGGGCTGATGTTCGAACGCTGGCGCGACAACCCCAATGGCATGGAGTTGCGCATCGGCGACTGGGAAATCGAAAGCGCGATGCAGGGTTACCGCCTGCCCGGCGGTGCCTTGCTGCCGCGGGCGGCGCAACCGGCAAGCAGCCTGCGGCTGGAAGGCCTGCGCAGCACTTACCGGCGCGATGGCTTCGGTGCCGAGCTGGTGGCCGAAGTCTCGGCTTATGAAGTCGGCGCACCGTTGACCAACGATGAAGGCGAAGTGCTTCCGCCATCGCCACGGCGACGCACCGGGCCGGCGGCGTTCAGCGAAATTCCGTTCGCACCGACCACCGTGCTGCTGGAATTCAAGGGCAGGACCTTGGATGAAATCCTCGCCAGCCGCACCGCACGGGTTTCCGCCTATGACCCTTACGATCGTGACGAAGTGGAGATCGAAGGCGTGCGCGTGCCGCTGGCGGGCAACTTCACCGCGCCCTATGGCTTGTGGCTGGCGCGTTCGGGCTTCGCCACGCAATCGCTGCGCTCGTTGCTGGGCAAGGACAACGCGCTGGATGGCGCACACCTGTACCTGATGCAGCCCTTCGACCCGGACAAGCGTGTGCTGGTGCTGCTGCACGGCCTGGCCAGCAGCCCGGAAGCCTGGGTCAACCTGGCCAACGAACTGCTCGGCGACGAGCGCCTGCGCCAGCATTACCAGATCTGGCTGGCCTATTACCCGACCAACCTGCCGATCCCGGTCAGCCGCATCGAGATCGGCAACCTGATCGAACAGGCGCTGCGTCACTTCGATCCGAAACGCGATTCGGCCGCGTCGCAGCACATGGTGCTGGTCGGGCATAGCATGGGTGGAGTGATCGCGCGCCTGCTGGTGTCCGATTCCAGCGAGACGGTGTGGGACACGCTGATGGCCAATCGCAAGCTGGAAGGAACACACGCCCGACAAGTGCGCGAGCGGCTCGGCCCGTTGCTGCATTTCCAGCCATTGCCGCAGGTGGACCGGGCGATCTTCCTGGCCGCACCGCATCGCGGCACGGTGGCGGCCGGCAGCAAGCTGGGACGCTTCATTGCCGGGCTGGTCAAGCTGCCCTTCACACTGCTGGAAGGCTTTGGCGAAGTGATGCAGGATCTCGCCGGCATCGAAGGCGAAACCGGCAAGGACGGCAAGCCGCGCATTCCCAACAGCATCGACAACCTGCGCGAGGACGACCCCTTCATCCGCGCTGCCGCCGACCTGCCGATTTCGCCGCAGGTGCGTTACCACAGCATCATTGCCAAGTACCGCGACAAGGGAAAACCGCTGGAAGAAGTCGATGACGGCGTGGTGCCGTACCGCAGCGCGCACCTGCCCGGCGCGGCATCGGAACTGGTGCTGGATTCATTCCACAACGTGCAGGAGAAACCGCAGGCAATCCTGGAAATCCGCCGCATCCTGCGCGAGCAGATGGCATCGGAAAGCGCTTCGGGGAATTGAATCGCCGGGATTCATCCCGACCTGCGAGTTACAAGCCGCTCCCACCGCACTCAACCATCCAGCTCGGCCCAGCGTGCGTAGGCGGTGTCGAGTTGCTGCTGCAGTGCGGCCAGTTGCAGGTTGGCTTCGGTGATCTTGGCCGCCGGCTGCTGGAAGAAGGCCGCATCGTTCATCGCTTCACTGCGCGCGGCGATGTCGGTTTCCAGCGCTTCGATCCTTGCCGGTAATTGTTCCAGTTCGCGCTGGTCCTTGTAGCCGAGTTTCTTTTTCGCGGCCGGTGCATCGGTGCTGGCCGGCTTGCTTGCCACCGGCGCGGTGGTTTCTTCCTTCTTCGCCGTCGCCGGTAGCGAAGGCGCGGGTCGTTGCCGCAACCAGTCGCTGTAACCACCGACGTATTCGCCCAGCCTGCCGTTGCCTTCCAGCACCAAGGTGCTGGTCACCACGTTGTCGAGGAAGTCGCGGTCGTGGCTGACCAGAAGCAAGGTGCCCTGGTAGTCGCCCAGCAATTCTTCCAGCAGTTCCAGCGTTTCCACGTCCAGGTCGTTGGTCGGTTCGTCCATCACCAGCAGGTTGGACGGCTGTGCGAACAGCCGCGCCAGCAGCAGGCGATTGCGTTCGCCGCCGCTCAGGCGGGTGATCGGCGCGCGTGCGCGTTCGGGCGTGAACAGAAAATCCTGCAAATAGCCGATGGCATGCTTGCGTGCGCCGTTGATCTCGACGTAATCGCGGCCTTCGGCGACGTTCTCCAGCGCGCTGCGGGTTTCATCCAGCTGGCTGCGATGCTGGTCAAAATAGGCAATCTGCAAACCGGTGCCGGCTTTCACCTCGCCTGCATCGGGCTTCATCTCGCCCAGCAGGATTTTCAGCAGGGTTGATTTGCCCGCGCCGTTCGGCCCGATGATGCCGACGCGGTCGCCGCGCATGATCGTGGTGGAGACATCATCCAGCAGCACGCGATTGCCGAAGGCCTGCGAGACGTGTGTGGCCTCAATCACCTTGCGCCCGCCGGCTTGCGCTTGCGCCGCTTCCATCCTGACGTTGCCGGACAACTCGCGACGTTGCGCGCGTTCGCGGCGCATCGCCTTCAGCGCGGTGACGCGGCCTTCGTTGCGGGTGCGACGCGCCTTGATGCCCTGGCGGATCCACACTTCCTCCTGCGCCAGCAACTTGTCGAAGCGCGCGTTCTCCATCGCTTCGGCATGCAATCTTTCCTCGCGGCGGCGCAGGTAGTTGTCGTAATCGCCGGGCCAACTGGTCAGCTTTCCGCGGTCGATCTCGACGATGCGCGTGGCCAGCGTGCGCAGAAAACCACGATCGTGGGTGATGAAGACCAGACTGCCGGCGAAGGACTTGAGGAAACCTTCCAGCCAGTCGATGGCCTCGATGTCCAGGTGGTTGGTCGGTTCGTCCAGCAGCAGCACGTCGGGCTTGCGTACCAGCGCCTGCGCCAGCAGCACGCGGCGCTTCATGCCGCCGGACAGCGCGGCGAAGTCGGTCGCGCCGGGCAGTTCCAGTTGTTCGATGGTCTGGTTGATGCGGCGGTCGATATCCCAGCCATGGCGCGCCTCGATCTGCGCCTGCAAGGCACCAAGCCGCTGCATGTCGCCCTCGTCCAGCGCGTGGTGGTAGGCGGCCAGCAATGCGCCGATGTCACCCAGGCCCTGCGCGACCATATCGAACACGCTGCCACGCGCGTCCTGCGGCACTTCCTGCGCCATGCGCGCGACCACCACGCCCGATTGCAGGCGGATCTCGCCATCGTCGGCCTGCAGTTCGCCGGCGATCAGCTTCATCAACGTGGACTTGCCGGCACCGTTGCGGCCGACGATGCACACGCGCTCACCACGTTCGATGGACAGGTCAACGCCGTCGAGCAGCAGCGGCCCGCCGACGCCGTAGTCGAGGGCCTGGAGTTGGATCAGGGACATGCGTGCATTGTAACCGCGCAAATGGAACGAGCCGCTTGCGCGGCCCGTTCGTGTTTCCTGCGATGCGGCCGCTGGCGCGACTGATGTTGCTGTTACAACTTCGCATCCGCGCGCAGCGCTTCGGCCTTGTCGGTCTTTTCCCAGCTGAAGGCGGTCGCGGTTTGCTTCTTGCCCGCGCCATCGACGTAGCTGACCTGCTTCGGCTTGCGGCCGAAATGGCCGTAAGACGCGGTCGGCTGGTAGATCGGGTGCTCCAAGTCCAGCATCCGGGTGATGCCATACGGGCGCAGGTCGAAATGCTTGCGGATCAGCTTTTCGATCTGCTCGTCGGCGATCTTGCCGGTGCCGAAGGTGGTGACCGAGATGCTGGTCGGTTCGGCCACGCCGATGGCGTAGCTGACCTGCACTTCGGCCTTGTCGGCGATGCCGGCGGCGACCAGGTTCTTGGCCACGTAACGCGCGGCATACGCGGCGCTGCGATCGACCTTGCTCGGATCCTTGCCGCTGAATGCGCCACCGCCATGACGGGCCATGCCGCCGTAGCTGTCCACGATGATCTTGCGCCCGGTCAGGCCGCAGTCGCCCACCGGCCCGCCGATCACGAACTTGCCGGTCGGATTGATGTGGATCTTGTTCTTCGGCAGCGATTCCAGCCACTTCTTCGGCAGCACCGGGACCAGAATCTCGGCGCGCACGGCTTCGATCAGGTCCTTCTGCTTGATGCCCGGGTCGTGCTGGGTGGACAGCACCACCGCATCGAGGCCCAGCACCGTGTTGCCGTCATAGCGCAGGGTGACCTGCGACTTGGCATCCGGGCGCAGCCACTTCAGCTTGCCGTTCTTGCGCACCTTGGCCTGTTGCTCGACCAGGCGGTGGCTGTAGTACAGCGGCGCGGGCATGAATTCCGGTGCTTCGGTGCAGGCAAAGCCGAACATCAGGCCCTGGTCGCCGGCGCCTTGTTCTTCCGGCTTCTTGCGGTCAACGCCCTGGTTGATGTCCGGCGACTGCTTGCCGAGCATGTTGATGATCGCGCAGGTGTGGCCGTCGAAGCCGACGTCGCTGTTGTCGTAACCAATGTCGTTGATGACCTTGCGCGCCAGTGACTCGATATCCACCCATGCACTGGTGGTGACTTCGCCGGCAACGATGGCCGCGCCGGTCTTGACCAGGGTTTCGCAGGCCACGCGGGCGCGTTTGTCCTGGGCGAGGATGGCATCAAGCACCGCGTCGGAAATCTGGTCGGCGATCTTGTCCGGGTGGCCTTCCGAAACCGATTCGGAGGTGAACAGATGGCTGGACATTATGACTTATATCCTTTTATTCGGATGGAAAGATGGGTGCGCATGATACACGCCTCGGCGGGGGTGTGCATGGGCGGGTTGTTCAGGGTTGTAGGTGGCCGGTTCGTGGTTGTTTGTGGAGAGCCAAGGCCCTCTTTTGCCCGTCATTCCCATGAAAGCGGGAATGACGGGCAAAAGCCGCGGCCACGACACGGCGCTGGAACAATCCATTCCCGGACTGCCACCGCAGTTTGCAGATGGCCTCGTTAACATGACGGCTGTTCCTTACCCCACAAGACTCAAGGAGTTCCACCATGGGCAATGCCGCTCTCGAAGCCATCAGCAAACGCCGCACCCAGTACGCGCTGGGCAGGAACCTGGCGCTGGGCCAGGATGAAATCACGGCACTGATTCAGGAGGCCGTGCGCCTGTCACCGTCTTCGTTCAATTCGCAGAGCTCGCGTGCGCTGATCCTGTTCGGTGCGCAAAGCGAGAAATTCTGGGGTTTGGTCACCGAATCGCTGCGGCCGATGGTGCCGGCCGAAGCCTTCGCCAATACCGAAAAGAAGCTGGCCGGCTTTGCTGCCGGCGTCGGCACCGTGCTGTTCTACGAGGACCAGGACGTGGTCAAGGGTTTGCAGGAACAGTTTGCGCTGTACGCCGACAACTTCCCGGTATGGAGCGAGCACGGCACCGGCATCGCCCAGTTCGCGGTGTGGACAACGCTGGCCAACGCCGGCATCGGTGCCAGCCTGCAGCACTACAACCCGGTGGTCGATGCCGCCGCGGCGAAGCAGTGGGATATCCCGGCGTCGTGGAAGCTGCGTGCGCAGATGCCGTTCGGTTCCAACGAAGCGCCGTTCGACGACAAAAGCTTCATCGACGACGCCACGCGTTTCAAGGTATTCGGGTAAGCCCTCACCCGCTTGCGAGGGGAGAAGCGGATTTGTCCACGCTGACCTGAGCTGCGCATTCTTTCAGGTTCGCGATGGCGGCGGCATTGGCAGCGCCGCCATGCGCGCGCGCAGGTCGCGCAACCACGGGTGTTGTTCGCCGAGGCCATCTTGTGGGCCGCCGCCGTAGATCGCCAGCGCGCGCGCGTAGTGCGTCCGCGCTTCAGCGTAACGACCCTGGCGGGCGCGAAGATCCCCGGCCACGGATTCGACCATGCCGCGACGCAGGTTGTAGGCGGGCAAGCCGCTCTTTCCCACGCTCGCCAGCGATTCTTCAACGTAGCGCTCGGCCTGATCCATCTGGCCGAGCGCCATGTGCGCGCGCGCAAGGTTGTCCAGGATCAACAGCACGTAGGGTTGCTCGCGGCGACCTGCCTGCGTGGCCAGATCAAGCGCATGCTCGAGCATCGCGACCGATTCCTGCGGGCGATCCAGCGCAAGCAGGGCTTCGCCGACGCGGTTCATCGTGTACTGGGTATATTTGTGCGATTCGCCATGCACCTTGGCGCGTCCGCGCAGGGCTTCCTGGAGTAGCGGCAATGCCTGCTGCGGGTGACCGCGCGCGAGTTCGATCTGGCCCAGATAGTGGATGGCGCATAGCGTCTTGGGGTGGTCGTGGCCAACCAGGTCGATGAGCTTGGCGCGGGTGTCGCTGGCCAGCAATGAAGCTTCATCCCATTTCGCACGCATGTTGAGCAGGTCGATCAGCGATATGACATGCCACAGATGGCGCGTGTTGTTCGTTCCGAACTGCTTGCGTGAGCGATCCAACACGTTGCGCAACAGGTTCTCCGCGTCATCCCAACGGTTCAATTCCGCGTAGAGATCCGCCAGGTTCCGATCGATGTCGATCAGTTGCTCGGGTGCGTTTTTCGTCGCAGCGACCTGAATCGCCTCGTATTCCAGCGCCGACTCCTCGAAACGGTCGCTTTCGAACAACAATGCAGCGTAGCCTTGCCGTGCGCTGATCGTGGCGGGGGAATCAGGCCCCGACAGCCTGCGGCGCGCGGCCAGCAAGTGCCGGTAAAGCGATTGGGCTGCGTCGTAATCGCCGGTATAGGTCAGGGTCTGCCCCAACTGTTGCTCGATGTCCAGCGTCAGCGCCGCCTCATCACCCAACGCTTCGGCAGCGTCTTCGCGCGCTTTCTGCAATCGCGGCAATGCGCGTTCCCACAGCCCCAATCCGAAATAGGCGCGCCCGATTGACAACCCGGTCTGTGCGCGCACGACCGGCTGGAGGATCAGGCCGCCGTCGAGCTTCGACTCGGCATTGGCGAGCAAGCTGGAGATCGTGATCTGCGATCCATCGCGGTCGAACTCCTTGTCGGGGTTGGCACCCGCCAGCACGTCTTCGTTGAGGAAACGATTCACTTCCTGCGCCAGTTGCGAACTGCGTTCGGCGCGCTGCCACATCCACAGGCTGACGCTGAGTCCTGCGAACACCGCCATCGCGGCGAAGCCGATGGCGAACGCCATGCGCGGTTCGCGCCGGGCCCAGCGCAACAAGCGCTGCGGCGGTGTCAGCGGACGCGCTGCAACGGCGCGGCCTTCAAGGAAACGGCCAAGGTCGTCGGCCAGTTCACGCGCGCCGGCGTAGCGGCTCGCTGGTACGGGTGCCAGGCACTTGCCGCAGATCGCGCGCAGGTCAGCAGGAACCCTGTCCGGCAGATCGAAGCGATCATAACCGTCAACATCTGCCTCATTGTCGCGCGACAGGCCGCCACCGAGCAGTTCATGAAGCATTGCGCCCAGCGCCCACACGTCGGCGGTTGCGCCCAGCGCCGCGCCAGGTTGCGCCTGTTCCGGCGCCATGTAGCCCGGGGTGCCGGCGATGACGTCAACATCTGGGAGGATCGACGGTTCGATGCGCCGGGCCAAGCCGAAATCGGCGACCAGCGGCCGGCCGGTGTCCGCGTCGATCAGCACATTCGCAGGCTTCAGGTCCAGGTGCAGAACGCCCAGGCTGTGCGCATAGGCGACCGCTTCGGCCACGCTGCGCACCAGCACGGCGGCTTCGTGCGGGGGCAGGATCCCGCCGCGCTCGCGCAAGCGCATGGCCAGGCTTTCGCCGCGCACCAGTTGCATGGCGTAGTGGATCAGCCCGTCGGTCTCGCCCATTTCAAAAATGGTCACGATGCCGGGATGCTGCAATCGCGCCGCGTGCTGTGCCTCCTGGCGGAAGCGGTCGATCGCTTCCGGAGAGGCCCACAAGCCGGCCAGCAACAGCTTGATTGCAACCTCACGTTCAAGGCCGCGCTGGCGTGCGCGATAGACCAGCCCCATGCCGCCTGCGCCGATGCGCTTGATCAATTCATAATCGCCGAACTCGCGTTGCTCCGGATCGTCAAGATCCAGTTCGAGGGCCAACCGGGATCATCGGCGAAAGTTGCATCCGGCCCCTCCGCATCTGTGCGAGTGGTGAATGCCTGTCGCGCCAGTTGCGCCAGCCGCGCGGGCGCGGCGATCCCGGAGGACGTGGCCATCCTCCCGGAGACTGTTGCCGACGGGTCGGTTGCGTAGCCCTTGCGTTCGTCGTTCTTCACGTGCGGGTGGTCTGTTGACGCTATTCGGGCAGTGACGACGGTGCATGCAATGCCCGGCGCAGCGCCGCCATTTCCGCAGGCAGTGCATTGTGGTCGGGCGTGGCGCGCGCCAGTTCTTCCAATACCAGCGCCTGCAACCGGTGGCGCATCCGGTGCACGGTCACCGCCAGCGTGTTGCGACGCATCTGCAGGGTGTCGGCCAGCACGTGGTAATCCTGCGCATCCGGTGGCTCGACCAGGTATTCCTTCAGCCGCTGGAACAGTTCGTGGCGATGCGCGGCGACGGCTTCCTGCTCCAGCCGCTTCAATGCGTTGGCGACGACGGTCAGGGCGAATTCGCGTTCGTAGGCTTCCTCCGGACCCGCGCCTGGATCGGCAAGCGCTTCGTCCAGCGCCTCGTCATTGCGCCCGCCGCCGCGCTTGGCGGCGTGCTGTCGTTCGCGCTGGTGCGCAAGGAAATGCTTCAGCGTGTCGAGCAGGAAACTGCGAAACCTGCCTTTGGCCGGATCGGCGCGCTCCCAGGCATGGTGGCGAAGCAGGTGCTCGAAGAAGGCCTGGGTCAGGTCGTCGGCTTGCGTTTCGGAATAGCCATGCGAGCGCAAATAAGCCAGTACCGGCGGCCGGTAGGCGGCGCACAGCTCGGCCAATGCTCCGTTGCCGGCGAAATGCCGTGCATCGGCCACCAGGCTCCATCGGGTCGTCTTGAACAGGCTCATCGCGAACTCCTGGCCCGCTTGCCTCGGATCCCCCTGGTTGTGGAACATGACACACGAACAAATCGAACAAATCGTTTCGGATTGTCGAACGTGAAGCATCCGCCGCGCCGGCCAGATACGATACTCCTGCCTGACACGGATGCCAGTGTGAATCCATTCCGGGTTTGTTGCCGGCGATTACATGGGCAGGGAGAATCCGCGCCCGCGCCGCGATCGCGGCGAAGACGGGGCAGTTCCGGTGCAAAGGTGGAGCGGATCATGCCTCGGCGGATGCGGGGCTAATGAAAGCGGCGTGGCCATGCCAGCGCATGGCCACGTGCTTCCCGCTTCCATGTCGTCTTGATCTTCTGAAAGACAGATCATGGTTCAAGAACGACGAACATCGGCGACTGATCGCGGCTCGCCTCGGTGTCGTGGCCGTCCGTTGCGTTCGCCATGCCACGCACTGCTTCGAGCACGGCGGGGGAGTGCAGCGCGATGGGGTGGCCGGTAGCCCAAGCCGCGTAACGCTCGCTTCCCAGCGATTCCTTGAACTGCTTTGCCACTTTCTTTTGGAAGAGGAAACGGTATTCCTGCCTGGAAGCGACCGTGTGTTCGATCATCCGGACTTGCTGTGGGGTCAGGTTGGTTTCCAGGGCGAGCAATTGCTTTGCCTTGTAGCCGCCGATTGGCCTGGGGGCCGGCTTCTCGGCGATGACGGGATTGAGATTGGTTTCCTGCTGCGGGCCGTCGTCGGCAGCCAGGGCGGGCATCGCCGCCGTTGCAAGTGCAAGCAGGGACAGTGCGAGGGGGGTGGTTTTCATGGGGCAAGCTCCTGATTGGTCAGATGTGCGTTGCGTAATCGGGGAATCGTGCGGTGAGCCGGAATTGCGCCGGCATGTATCGATTACGGATTTCAGCCAGCCGATTACGCGAATGCCGATGTCAGGAACAGGAATTTCTCGCGATGCCGGGCTGATGCGGCGACGCATGAGGTGGCTGCCGTGCAGCCGACAGGAAGAAAATTCACGCCGCCGTGTGCAATTCCGGCGCGACGCCGTTGGCCAGCGCGTCAAAATATTCGCAAGTCAGTGCGAGTTGGGCTTCGGCGGTTTCCGCACGGTTGACCACGGCGCGGAAGCTGGCGTTCTCGGGCTTGTCCTTCGCATACCAGCCCAGGTGCTTGCGGGCGATGCGCACGCCGGCCTGTTCGCCATGGTGTGCGTGCAGTGCGTGCAGGTGGCCGAGCAGGATGTTACGAATCTCCGCCAACGATGGCGACGGCAATTCTTCGCCGGTGGCCAGGTAATGCGCGATCTCGCGGAAGATCCACGGCCGGCCTTGTGCGGCGCGGCCGATCATCACCGCGTCGCAGCCGGTGTATTGCAGCACGAACTTTGCTTTGCGTGGCGAGTCGATGTCGCCATTGGCACTGACCGGGATGCGCAGGCGTGATTTGATCTCGGCAACCGTGTCGTATTCGGCGCAGCCGGCGTAATGCTGGTCGCGGGTACGGCCATGCACGGCCAAGGCTTGTATCCCGCAATTTTCTGCAATGCGGGCGATGGCCGGTGCATTGCGGTTTTCCGCATTCCAGCCGGTGCGGATCTTCAGCGTCACTGGCACTTCGACCGCTTTGACCACGGCACTCAAGATTTGCGCCACAAGGGTTTCGTCGCGCATCAAGGCGCTACCGGCCCAAGCGTTGCAAACCTTTTTTGCCGGACAGCCCATGTTGATGTCGATGATCTGTGCGCCGTGGGCGACGTTGTACTTTGCCGCTTCGGCCAGTTGCGCAGGTTCGGTGCCAGCGATTTGCACGCTGATCGGGTCCGGCTCGCCATCGTGGTCCATGCGCGTGCGCGACTTGTTGGTGTGCCAGAAACGCGGGTCGCTGATCGTCATCTCGGAAACGGCCAAGCCCGCGCCCAGCCGCTTGCACAGTTGCCGGAACGGTTTGTCGGTGACGCCGGCCATCGGCGCGAGGATCACCGGCGCGGGGATTTGATGCGGGCCGATCTGCATGTGCGCATTGTAGGTGGCGTGGCGCTATCCTTGCCGGCACATCCCATCGGGAGCCGAATCATGCGCCGTCTTGTCCTTTCCGTTGCCGCCCTGGCCGTATTCACCCTGGCCCATGCCGGAGAACCGGCCCGTTACGGCAAGCCCCTGCCGGAAGTCGCCGCCGTGCCGGTGTCCGAGGCGGTGGCCGCGTTCGACCAGCATGCCGGCAAGCCGCAGCGTTACAGCGGGCGCATCACCCAAGTTTGCCAGGCCGAAGGCTGCTGGATGATGCTGGAAGACGGCGGCCAGAGCGCGCGGGTGATGTTCAAGGACCATGCCTTCCTGATCCCCAAGGACAGCAGTGGTCGCGCGCAGGTCGTCGGCGTGCTCTCGCGCAAGGACCTGACGCCGGAACAGGTGGAACACCTGCGCGAGGATGCAAAGGGTTTGGCGGTTTCGCCGTTGGAATACCGGATCCTGGCCGAAGGCGTGGAGATCGAAGCCGAACCGGCCGGCTGATGCACGCCACGGGATGCGCGACGTGGAGCGGGTGAAGGGAATCGAACCCTCGTCAGTAGTCGGGTGGGAGGGTGGCCTCACGGCCACCCTCCCCCCTTAGAACCGTACGTGAGACTTTCACCTCATACGGCTCAAACAGCCACTAACCCGAGCCTTGCGACTTGGGCGGCAGCGTGACCCTTCCAGCACAGGCGTGTAGCTGCCCATGACAGACGGGGTGGAGCAGCTCAAGGTTGCTTACCTTGTCCGTACCGCCTAGAACCCGCCAAACGCGGTGATGAACATGCCATCCCGTTTGCTTGGTGATCTTTGCGCGGCAGCGGGGGCAAACCCCCTCTTGCTTTTCCAAGAGCCATAGAAGCTTCCGTCTCCCGGCCAGTGTTTCCAGCATCCGACGTTTCAACACTTCGTCGAAATAGGATTCCTGTGCCGGGTCGTACGGGTTCGTTTCGCTTCTGATTTTGGTGTGGCGTCGTTTCTTGAAATCCGACAGCCGCACCAGAGTGGATAGCCCGTCCGTGAATACCCAATGCCGGGGGCCGGAAGCCTTGAAGTAGCGCTTCCTTACCCAGCGGGCACCCTTGTTCGGGTGTCGCCTTTTCGCCCAGCGCCAGAGCGCCCAGAAGATGCGGTGATCCATCACCGCGAACGTGCGCGTGGCCATCATGGTTCGGTGATATCCCGCCCAGCCCGACAGAATCGGGTTGAGGGCGCGGATCACGTCACCTTGCTTGGCCGTACGCAGTCCCCTGAGCGTCGAGGACACCTTGGCATACAGCGCCTTGGTGCCCTTCGGCGACGGTCCGACGTACAGGAAGTCCTTGAACTTCTGCACCCGGAAACCGAGGAAATCGAACCCCTCCGATACATGCGTCACCACCGTTTTTGTCTCGGACAGGGCGAGCCCTCTCTCCGACAGGAATTCGGTGATCAGCGGTTTGACCTTCGTTTCCAGCAACTCTTTCGAGTCCGCTGTGACGATGAAGTCATCCGCGTACCGGATGAAGTTCACCTTGGCTCGTCGGGGGAGCGCATCCTGAAGGACACGTTCCATTCCATCGAGCGTCAGGTTGGCGAGCACCGGGGAAATGATGCCTCCCTGTGGTGTGCCGGCCTCGGTCGGGTAAAAACGACCGCGTTCCATGAATCCAGACTTGAGCCACCGAGACAGCACTTTCCGATCCATCGGAACGTGCGCCATCAGCCAGTCATGGTCGATGTTGTCAAAGCAGCCTCGGATATCCCCTTCCAGCACCCACTGCGCCGATGCCTTTCGATTCAGTGCGTTTTCGCACTGTTTCAGGGCATCTGCCGTGGATCGGTAGAGGCGGAAGCCGTAGGAGTTGGGGTCCGCACGGGCCTCGGAGACTGGATCGAGCGCAAGCCAGTGCAGCGCTTGCATTGCCCGATCTCTCATCGCCGGGATACCCAGCGGCCTTTTTCCGCCGTTGGCTTTCGGGATATGGATACGCCGGAGCGGTAACGGCTTGTAGCCGACTGTCGTCAGCGACTGCACCGCCTTCCACTTCTCCCCGCTTGTTGACCAAACCACATTGTCAACGCCCGGGGTTCTACGCCCTTGGTTCTCCGTAACTCGCCGAACGGCGACAGCTTTGCCGCTGGACGAGCGGACTAACAACCGTTGCAGACGTTTCACGTCGCGCCAGTTTTCGTCCTTTGCTGCCTTCGATATACGAGCTTGCAACCTCCTCACGCACTGGTGCGCCTCGTCCCACGGAATCGTGGTCCAAGACTCCCAGACGCAGGAGGTGACATCGCTTAGTGGATAAGCGTCCATATCTTCCTCCTGAGATGGAGCGGGTGAAGGGAATCGAACCCTCGTCAGTTGCTTGGGAAGCAACAGCTCTACCATTGAGCTACACCCGCCCGATGACCCTCAGGACATAGGACGCCCCCGAAGGGACGCCATGCCCCTTGGGGTTAGTTGATTGCCGGCTTTTCTAGCGATAGGCCACCATGCGGACGTCAGCACCCTTTCGGGTCGGGGCGATCATTCCATCCCCTATCCCGGCGATTACAGCCGGGCATTCGCTTCTTCCGCACTCCTGTGCCCGCTATGCCTTCAGTGCCCCTTGCGGGGAGCCTAGTTGGCGGTCAACTGCCAACAGCATAATGGGGTTTCCACGTTCCGTGCATGCAACAGAGTTTTTCGGGTTCCACCTTTCCGCCGGAGGTCCAATGTCAGCGTGTCTCTACCAAGCAGAGAAACAACCGACCTCATCCCTTTTGGGTTGAGCCTGTTAATCGCTTTGGCTCATTTAGCTTGACGATGTTTAACGGTGATTCGCTTGCACTAACCCTACAAACTCAGCCTAGCGCCTACTCGGTGCGATTTCCGAGGTCGCGCCGACCCCCTCGCGGGATTCGGCGTCCCATGAGGGGGCTACATTAACGGAGCGCTTTGCACCAGGCAGTTACCCACCTCGCACAGCTCCTTGGCTACCGGTTGCTGAAAACCGGGTTGATCGGGATAGTTAAGTCCTGACAAGGGGGAGACCCCAATACCACATCAAGAACGCCCTATCTCATCAACAATTGCATTCACGGCCTTCGGCCGCAGTGTTAAGGCCTTCCCCCGGAGGGGTTGGCCTACGTTGTCCATGGATTCGGGCCATGGTTCCCGCCTTTCGCAACCGCATGCTCCGGGCTTTCAGTGAGGTATCAGCTAACTTTAGGCGCTGAGGGACCTTTACAACGTACCAACACGATTCTGCGGTCTCGTGTCGCACGCTTGGGAAGCTACAGCTCTACCATTGAGCTACACCCGCGTGTGGCAGGCGGAATTCTAGCCGGATTGCGGGGTTTCGTACATGCGCCAGCTTCTTGCTCGTCATTCCCGCGAAAGCGGGAATCCAGCGACTTGCAATCCACATGAAAGCAAAGGCACTGGATTCCCGCTTTCGCGGGAATGACGAGCAAAGGAAAACATTCCCTAATCTCGCATCAGGGTCGATTTGCCGAACAGGCTTTCGACCAGATCGACCACCAGTTCGGCGGTCTGGTTGTGGTTGTCCAGTACCGGATTGAGTTCGACGATGTCCAGCGAGGCCATGCGCCCGCTGTCGGCGATCATTTCCATCACCAGTTGCGCTTCGCGGTAATTGACGCCGCCGGGCACGGTGGTGCCCACGCCCGGCGCAATCGAAGGATCAAGGAAATCCACGTCGAAGCTGACGTGCAGGTGCGTGTTCTCGTCGATGCCATCCAGCGCGGCCAGCATGGTCTGCTTCATGCCGTTTTCGTCGATGTAACGCATGTCATAGACGTCGATGCCGTGTTGCTTGACCAGTTTCTTTTCCTCCGGATCGACCGAGCGGATGCCGATCTGGCGGATTTGCGCAGGCGACATCGCCGGTGAATGCCCACCCAGTTGCGTCAATGTGTCCGGGCCAAGGCCGCACAGGCAGGCGACCGGCATGCCGTGGACATTGCCCGAGGGCGTGACCGTGCTGGTATTGAAATCCGAATGCGCATCCAGCCACAGCACGCGCAATTGCTTTCCGTTGTCGCGGCAATGCTGCGCGACGGCAGTGATCGAGCCCATCGCCAGGCAATGATCGCCGCCGAGCATGATCGGCAGGCGGCCTTGGCGCAGTTCGGTGGCGACCGCTTGCAATACGCCGCGATTCCACGCCGCGACTTCATCCAGATGGCGATAGCCGTCATGCGGCGGCAACCACGGATTGGCCGGGCCATCGACATTGCCGACATCGCGCACCTGCACGCCGCGCGCGGCCAGCGCCTCGCCCAGCCCGGCGATGCGCAAGGCTTCCGGCCCCATGCGCGCACCGCGATGGCCGGCACCAATGTCGGTGGGCACGCCGATCAGGGAAACGGGCGGAAAGATTCGGCTCATTGCAATCACGCATTCAAGGGAATGCGCGATTTTATACGCGAGTGCCGACTGCGGCTTTCGCATCGCAACAAGGAAAGCTCCGGGCGGTTCTGCTTTGCTTTTGCTCGTCATTCCCGCGCAGGCAGGAATGACGAGCAAGTTCTTACTTGAAATCCCCCGCCACGAACACGCTCAGGCTTTCAGGCTTGAAGTGCTTGCGGATCGCGGCGTTGACTTGTTCCACGGTCAGCGCTTGATAGGCCGCATCGCGGTCGATCTCGAACTGCATGCTGCGCTGGTAGTACAGCAGGTCGGTCAACAGGTCGGCGACGTTGTCATCGGCCGCGCGTGATTGTTCGCGGGCCACGCGCTTGGCGTTGATCGCATCGCGCAGTTCCTGCTCGGTCACCCCAAGGTCAATCCAGCGGGCGAATTCCTCGCGCACGGCCTTTTCCACCTTGTCCATGTTTTCCGGGGCGGCGATGGCCTGGATGACCAGGCTGCCGTTGTCATCGCGCCCGGCAAAACTGTCGTCGGCACGCAGGCCGGCGCTGACGCCGTAGCTGAGGCCTTCCTTCTGGCGGATGCGGTCAGCCAGCCGGGCCTTCAGTGCATCGCCACCGAAGATGCTCACCGCGATGCTCAGCGCGGGGAAATCTGCATCGGCCAGGTTCAATGAAAGGTTCTGCCGCGCCAGCAACACCGCATTGGGTTTGTCCGGCGTGGTGAAAGTTTCGCGTTCGGCTTTTACATCGGTGTATTGCGTGGAAATCGGCGCATAGGCTTGCGGCGATTTCCAGCCGGCGAACAATGTTTGCAATTGCGCCTTCACCGCGTCGGCATCGAAATCGCCGACGATGGCGATCTCGCCCACGGCGGTGCCGTAGAAATCACGGTGGAAGGCGCGCACGTCCTCCAGTTTCAAGGCCTTCAACTTGGCCAGCGATTCGTCCAGCGTGTCAACGTGGTTGGGATGGCCTTCGGGCCACGGGTCGAAATGACGCGCCAGTGCGGTGCCGGCCACCGCGCCGGGTTCGTTGCGCTGGTATTCCAGTCCGGTGAAGGCCTGCATGCGCAGTTGCTCGAACTGGTCTTGCGGGAAGCTCGGGTTGCGCAGCACGTCCGCCGCCAGCGCCAGCGCTTCAGCCAGGGTATCGCGCTTGCCCAGCAGGCCGATGGACGCCGACTGCGCGCCGCCGCTGACGTTGGCGCGGGTTTTCAATGCGTCGAACTTCGCGGCAATCTGTTCGCGGCTCATGCTCTGGCTGCCGGTCATCAACAGCGCGCCCGCCCAACTGCCGGCATCGCTGCGGCCGGTGATGGTTTTTTCATCGCCGAAACGGAACGTCGCATCCACCACCACGGTTTCGCCACGGGTTTTCTTCGGCAGCAGCGAGACTTTCAAGCCATCGCCAAGGGTGAAGGTCTGCGTGCGTGCATCGATGTTCTGCAGCGTGGCCTCGAAGGCTTCACCGGCGGCAATCGCGGTGCGGCCGGTGTAGCCATCGACCAGGCTTGCCACCGCAGGCGCTGTCGGTATTTCGGTGCGTTCGACCTGCTCGGATGGGATGAAACGGCCCAGCGTACGGTTGCCGGGTTTCAGGTAAGCCGCCGCCACGCGGTTGACGTCGGCGGCGGTGACCTGCTCGATGGCGTCGCGTTGCACGAACAACAGGCGCCAGTCGCCGGCGGCCTGGTATTCGGACAGGCTCATGCCCACCGCGTTGGCATCGCTGAGCAGCAGCTCGATGCTGTTGCCGATGCGTTGCTTGGCGGCGGCAACTTCCTCCTCGCTCAGCGGACGTGCGGCCACGGTTTCGGCCTGCTTCAGCAACTCGGCTTCGGCCTGGGCGGCATCGCCGGTTTTCGGCAACACCACCAGCACGGTGAACAGGCCCGGGTCACGCATCGCCTCGCCGGAGGCGACGCTGGCGGCGGCGATCTTTGGCTCCACCAATGCCTTGTACAGGCGGCCGTTGGGGTTGTCGGCCAATGCATTGGCCAGCACGCTCAACGCGGCGCTGTCCGGGTGCGCCAATGCCGGCACGTGATAGCTGGCGGCAACCAATGCAATGTCGCCAACGCGGCGCACGATCACTTCGCGCTCGCCATCCTGCGCCGGTTCCACCGTGTGCGCGGCCCGCAACGTGCGCGAAGGCTTCTTCAACGGGCCGAAGTGCGCGGCGATGCGCGGCAAGGCCGCCGCCGGCTGGAAGCGCCCGGCCAGCACCAGCAGCGCGTTGTCCGGCTGGTAATAGGTGCGATAGAAGGCTTGCAGGTTTTCGATCGGTACGCCTTCCACATCCGAGCGCGCGCCGATGGGCAGGTTGCCGTAGTTGTGCCAGTCGAAGGCGGCGGCGCGCAGGCGCTTCATCAACACGCCGCCGGGATTGTTTTCGCCGGCTTCCATCTCGTTGCGGACCACGGTCATCTCGCTGTCCAGGTCGGCCTTCGCAACCCTGGAATTGAGCATGCGGTCCGCTTCCAGCCCCAACAGCCAATCCAGCGTTTCGTCATTGGCCGGGAATGAGGCGTAGTAGTTGGTCCGGTCCAGCGATGTGGTGGCGTTCTTGCTGACTCCGCGCTGCTTCATCTCGCCGGGGATGTCAGGGTGCTTCGGCGTACCCTTGAACAGCATGTGCTCCAGCAAATGCGCCATGCCGGTTTCGCCGTAGTTCTCGTTCACCGAACCCACGCCATAGACCAGGTTGACAGTGACCGTGGGCTTGCTGTCATCGGGGAACAACAACACGCGCAGGCCGTTTTGCAGGCGGTATTCGCAGATGCCCTCTACGTACGGACCTGCTGCCACGCCCTTGGGCAACGGCGGCGCGCCATCGGCATTTGCAATGAGGGAAAAGGCCAAGCAGGCGGCCAGCGTGCAGAGCTTCAAGCGTGGTTTGGACGACATGGGTTCCCCATGGGGTGGTTGTTGAGAATTGATTTGGCGTATTTGTCACGATGTTGCCGTGCGGGAGCAACGCGAAACAGCGAATCTTGTCGAGTTATTCTCGTTTTTTACTGTTTCCATCATCATCAAAATTCTTGTCGAAAAACAGTGTTATCAACAACAGGCAGGAAATAATCGAGACGATGAAGATTGCGGACGACACCCAATCCGAAAAGAGCACTTCCACGATGCCTTCGTGGAAAGCAAAGCAGACAACGAATACGATGAAGACAAACGAGGCAGTTAGCTTCATTCTCGCCTTTTTCTTCATAAGTCGCCTCAGTACGACGGATTCCATCGTTAACGGGTTATGTTGATCGCGGCAGACGCACCGCAGCCATCCTCGGCGTCATCTTTGGTGCGCACGTGGCATCGCCTCGCCGGAACATCGAAGGCGGACGACCGTAGTGTTCGCGGAAGGCGCGCGAGAAGCTGCAATTGTTCTCGAAGCCGCAGGCCATGCCGACCTCGCCGATGGAAAGCGTGCTGTCGGCCAGCAGTTCCGCCGCGCGTTCCAGCCGCAGGCGTGCGGCCATTGTTTGCGGACTTTCGCCGTACAAGGCATGGAACAGTTTGGTGAAATACCATGGAGAGACGTTGCTTTTTTCTGCCAGTTCGGCCAGGCGCACGTTGCGGTCCACGTTGCCTTCCAGGTACAGGCGCGCACGTTGCAGACGGCCGAACAGGTAGCGCCGGCGGCGTTGCGAGCGCCCCGGGCAGCGGTCGGCCAGTGCTTGCATTTCCTGCTGCACGCCGGCCACGCGTCGCAACAGCAGTGGCAGGAAGGTTTTCGCTTCTGCGCCCCACACCGGCTTGAACACGCCAACGCGCCGCCACAGGTACAGGCACAGCCGCGCATCGCGGCGCGACATGTGGCCGCGACCGGTTTGCATGTCCAGGCCCAGCCGGTAATGCGCCTGCAGCCGTGCGCCCGGCGCAATGGCGATGCCCAGCACAAGCGCGCCATCGTCAGCATGCAGGACCGGTTGGGATTCCGGTTCCAGCGCGATCCAGTCGCCCGGTTTCAGGTGGAATTGCCCTTCGATCGAATCCACCACGGCCTGGCCGCGCAACGTCATCCAGAACGTCGGCATTTGCGCTTGCATGGCGATACTGCCCCCGCGGCTGCATGCCATCGCCACGATGCCCTGCGGTTGTGCGGTGGGTTCTGCGAACTCGTGCGATTGGCGGCGATCTGCCCACAGGGTTTGCATGTCCATGGCTGGCTCCTTGACGGAATCTGGCCTTCTGTTTGATGCAATCCGTGGTGAAATTCAGGAAATCGCGGCGAAATTTTTCCGATTTCTTTCAGTGAGGCGGCTTTCGTGGTGCGGCTACGGGCCGCTCCCGCTCAGCAGGGCCGAAACATCGGCCCAGCCGATGTCGGTATTGCTGGCCGTGGTCATGGTCAGGTAAATCGCCTTGCCGCTGGCATCCATGCTGGGCGCGGCCGGCCATGCGCCGCCCTCGTGTTGCAGGCACAGCGGCGAGGCTGATTGCGGCGCGCCCAGCCGAATCCAGCCGGTGCTGCACTGCTCGCTCGCGTCAACGAACCACGGGCCATCCGTGCCCAGCGTCCAGCGTTTGTATTCGCCGGCGTGGCGTGGGCGCGTTGTGTCGATGGGGCGTGTCGCGGCCAGCGAGGCATCGGTGCGCCAGGTGCCGGCCTCGCCCATGCGGGTGAAATACACCGCGCCATCGCGTCGGTCGAAGCGCACCAGGGCGACGTCCTGCAAGCTGGCCAGCACGCGCCACGGCTGCGTGGAGGTGTCGAACAGGCTCGCCTGCAGTCTGCCTTCGCCGCTGTCCGAACCGACCAGCAAGCGATCCGGCTTGTCCACCCAGGCAGCATAGGTCGGCGTTTCCACGGGCACCGGCAAGCGCCGCGCGCGTGCGCTTTCGGCATCCACTTCGTACAGGCCTTGCTGCTTGCGTTCGCTGCCGATGACCAGCAGGCGGCAGCTGTCCGCCGACCACACCGGGTCGTGCCGTGGCACCGGCGTGAAGTCCGCCACCGCGCGCACGTTGTCGGGTGCATCGGTCTGCCCCAACCACAATTCCATGCGTCCGCCGCGATCGGACAGGAAGGCCAGCGTGTGCCCGTCCGGCGACAGCGACGGCAGCAGTTCCGAACCGCTGGAAGCGAACACGCGGCTGCGCGCCGCCTTGCCGCCCGGCGTGGCCGGCAGATCGAAGCGAAAGATGCCGGCCGCACCCTTGTCCACCGTGAACGCCATCGACGGCGATTGCCGTGCAACATCGAGGTTGACCACGGCCGCGCCCATCGCGATGGAATCCAGCCGTGCATTGGCGATGTCGTAGCGAAACACGCTCATGCCCTGGCCGCTGAGGCAGAACAGCAGGCCGCTGCCATCGGGCAGCCAGTCCCAGCCGCGAATGTCGCCGCGCACGTTGGTGAGCCGCTCCGGCTTGCCGCCGCCGGCCGGCATGCGCCACAGGTCGGCCAGCGACAGGTTGCGACGGAACACGATCCATTGGCCGTCGGGGGAATATTTCGGGTCCGAATCGATATCGTCGTCGGCGATCTCGTAATCCAACGTGCGCCATTGCCCGCTGGCGAAATCGAAGCGGCGCAGGCGGCTGTTGGATGCGCCCGCCTGCTTGACCAGGTTGCCCATCAACAGGCCATCGCCGGCCGGCGTCCAGTCGAAGGCGAAAGCGCCGCCTTCGGGGCAATCGGCCAGGCGTTGTGCCTCGCCGCCGCTGGAGGCGACGGACATGATCCGGCAGGCGTCGTCCGCGCCGTAACGCACGAAGGCCAGCCGGCGTCCATCGTGCGACCACACCGGCATGATGTCGCTGTCGCCCGGCGGCGGCGTGACCAGCGCGCGCGGCGGCACGTGCAGCGTCGCCTGCTGCATGATCGTGCCGCGCCCGAGATCGTCCACTTGCACGTAGGCCACGGTGGAACCATCGGGCGAAAGCGCGGGGTGGGTCTCGATGCCGGGCCGCGAGGTGATGATGCGGAAATCCAGCGACGTTGGCGGTTTCACAGGCGTGATTTCCGGCGCCGGTGCCGGTCGCAACAAATGCCACGTGCCGATGACGCCGCCCAGCGCTGCCAGCGTTGCCAGCGCGGCCCATTGCCAGCGTTTGCGCGCTGGCGATGCGTGCAGCGGTGGCGCATCCGCATTTCCCTGTGCGGCCTGCGCCGTCGGCATCGTGGCCGCAAGCGCGTCGTCCGCATCGGGCAGCCATTGCACCGGTGCCAGCAGGCGATAGCCGCCCTTGGCGATGGTTTCGACATAGCGCGGCGTGTCGCGGCTGTCATGGAAGGCCTTGCGCAACTGGCCGATGGCCTGGGTCAGTACGTCATCGGTCGGCATCGTGTCCGGCCACACCCATTGCAGCAGCGCTTCGCGGCTGACCACCTTGCCCGGCTCCCATGCCAGCGACAACAGCACGTGCTGGGCCTTGATCGTCAGCCGCGTGACTGCCTGCGCAGGCGAAACGACTTCGCGCCGCGTGATGTCAACGACGAAATCGCCGACTTGCAGGCGTTCGCTGCGTGCATGCAAGGGATCGGTTCTGGGTTTCAGCATGGAAGGCGGGGATGCAATCGGGCGCGTCGATACGGGCATGGAAATCGCCGAACAGCATGGTTCATCGAGTGCGACCAGCGCATATGCCGTTGGTATCGGCGCAGCGCATCAATGCAATTTTTTGCTTTGCCGGAATTGTCGAGATGGTTCATGCAAAGCCGTGCAATGCAGCGAGCAATCGTTTCGGCGGAAACGAAGTGCGCACTCGCGCAAGCGCGCGCTGCGATGGCAGCGATTCTTGCAGGGCCAGGCATTCGCGCGAATGGGCGCATCAGTCGGATCCGACGCATGCCGCATCCGTTGCCGGCGGCATCATCGTGCTGGCTGCGCCGCAAGGCGTGCGCCGTGTCTTTCGACACATGTGCAGCGCTGACCGGTCCGACATTGTGGTAGCCCGGACCGGGAGGAGGGCATGTGCATGAATGGCAACCGACGCGACCTGTTGAAGCTGGGCGTTCTTTCTGCTGCGGCATTGCCGCTGCGTGGCATCGCGGCTTCGACCGCCACCGCAGGGCGCGTAAGCAAGCCCTTGCGCATCCTGATCTTGGGCGGCACCGGTTTCACTGGCCCGTTCCAGGTGAACTACGCCCTGGCGCGCGGGCACAAGGTCACGCTGTTCAATCGCGGCAAGCGGCCTTCGCCGGAATGGCCGGGCGAGGTCGAACAGCTGCACGGCGACCGCAACACCGGCGACCTGCGTGCGCTGGAAGGGCGCGAATGGGACGTGTGCATCGACAACCCGACCACGTTGCCGTTCTGGGTTCGCGATGCGGGCAAGGTGTTGAAGGGCAAGGTCGGTCACTATCTTTTCATTTCGACGATTTCGGTCTATGCCGATGGCAGCCGGCGCGGCATTGCCGAGACCGATGCGCTTGCCCGCTACAAGGGCAGCGACGCGATGGCCGAAACCAGCGACAGCCTGATGGCGGACGTGGAAGGCCTGTACGGGCCGCTGAAGGTGCTCAGCGAGGCTGAGGCGCGCAAGCAATTCGGCGAACGTACGACGATAGTGCGGCCCGGCTACATCGTCGGCCCGCGCGATGAATCCGATCGCTTCACCTATTGGCCGCATCGTGTGGCCCAGGGCGGTGAGGTACTGGTGCCCGGCGATGGTTCGGATCCGGTGCAGATCATCGATGGCCGCGACTTGGGCGAATGGATGATCCGGCTTGCCGAACAGCGCACCACCGGTGTCTTCAACGCGGTCGGGCCGGATTATTCGTTGAGCACCGATGCCCTGTTGCATGGCTGCCACGCGGTGACCGGCGGTGCTGCGGCGTTCACTCATGTACCGGCGGAGTTCCTGCAGCAGCAGGACATCGATTTCCCGATCTGGGTCTCTGCCGCCGCCGGCCCTTACGCCGGCTACGGCCAGGTGAGCAACGCCCGTGCCATCGCGGCCGGGTTGAAATTCCGCCCGCTGGCAACGACGGTCACCGACCTGCTGGCCTGGTTCCGCACCTTGCCGGCAGAGCGCCAGGCCAAGTTGCGCGCAGGCATCACCCGCGAACGCGAAGCGGAAGTGCTCAAGGCATGGCATGCACGTCGGTCGAAGTGACCGAGCAAGTCGTCTTGCCGATCGCATGAACGAAGAAGGCCGGCTAAACGCCGGCCTTCTTTGCATGCAGGTGGATGCAATCAATCCGCGCCGCCGAAGCGGACCGTCATCTCCAACATCACCAACCGGCCGAAGGCGTTGTAGTTGTAGAGGTTGAAGTAGGGATACGGTGTCCAGGTCGGATCCGTCGGCGGGCGTTCGTTGGTCAGGTTGTTGACGACCAGCGACAGCGTCAGGTTGTCGTGATGCTGGTATTGCACGCTGGCGTTGTACGTGATCCACGGATCGGTACCCAGATAGACGCCGGGCGTGGCCGGATTGTTGTCCACGTCGGTGACGCCGCGCTGGCCGGACGGGCCATAGCGGGTGCCGCGCAGCGTGGCCGCCCACGGTCCCTTGTCCCAGCCCACGGTCACGCTGCCGATGTTGCGGAACTCGTAGCTTTCGGCATAGGACAGGTAATCCTTCACCGGATCTTCCGGGAATTGCTGGAATTCGTGCTTCAGCGTGCGGTTGTAGTCGCCAACCAGCGACAGGCTGCCAAAGCGGCCGATGTCGAAACGGTAGCTGACATTGGCGGTGACACCGGACACGCGCTCGTTGGCGATGTTGATCGGCGAGGTGCTGATGCCCAGCAACTGGTTCGGCGTGGGATCGGTCGAAGGCGAGCGCGTCACCTGCGACAGGATCTGCACGCATTCGGCCGATGACGAATCCACCGGCGAGCCATCGCGCTTGTGCCCCAGCCGGCAATCGGCTTCCTTCTCCAGGATGGTGTCTTCCGAATAGTCCGATACCTGGTTGTCGATGGTGATGTCGTAGTAGTCGGCGCGCAGGCTGAATCCCGGCGTCGGCGACCACACCGCGCCCAGGCCCCAGGACTTTGAGGTGATGTATTCCAGTTCCTTGTTGGCCATGGATTTGCCCGTGTACTGCACCGAGTCGTAAGGCGTATCGCAATCCACGTAAGCGTCGCCCTGCGCCACGCGGCAGTTGTAGTAGTCCTCGTTCTCGCTGAAGTAGGTGCTGCCGCCACTGAACACGTAACCCATGTCCGGCGCGCGGAACGCGGTGGCGTAGTTGCCGCGTATCAGCAAGGTGTCGGTCGGGCGGAATTCCAGCCCCACCTTGTACGTGGGTTTGCCCTGGCTGCTGCCGGGCACGCTGTAACGGTCGTAGCGAACGCTGGCATCCAGCGTCAGCGAGCTGAGCAGCGGCACGGTGAATTCCGCACCAATGGCCTGGCGGTCGCGCTTGCCCTCGCCGCTGGTGCCGCCCGCGCCCCAGAACTGGCCTGCGCTGATGCGCGGATCGAAGGGGTCGCTCCAGAACTGGTTGCCCACCTCGAGGATGCCGGCAAAGCCGACTGAACCTGCCGGCAAGTCGAACAGGCTGGCGTTGACCACGGTAGCGCCGAAATTCTGCGCATAGGTTTCCGAAGTCTTCACCGTGGTGTCGGAAATACCGCGAAAGTCTTCCGGGGTGACGTGGGTGAACGCACGGCCCTGGGTGAAGATGTGGTACGCCGGGAAACCGTAGCCAAGCGGGTCTTCGCCATCCTGCGGGCCGTAGAAGAACGCATTGGCCGCATCCGACAACTGCCGCAGGCGCGTGACCTGGGACTGGTAGGCCGAACGATGGAAATACACGTCGTAGTCCCAGCTGGAATCGCCGATGCCGCCGCGCACGCCCACATTGGCGATATAGGCCTGTTGCGACACGTGGCGGTCGAACACGCCTTGCGTTTCTTCAGGTGCGAAGAAGTGTTGCAACGCATCCATCAGGGTGTTGGTGTCCAGGTCGTAGAAATACAGGCTGCCGCCAGAAACGCCGTTCTGCCAGAAGCTGGTCGTATCGTTGCGATACCAGACCTTGCTGCTGTTGTAGAGCGCATCGGCATACAACTCGCTGTTGTTGCCGAAGTGATACGAACCACTCAGATAACCGGTGGTGTCCTGGCGCGCATTCATGAAGGTGGCATTGCCGTCGCCGGTGTAGGCACCGCAGTAGTAACCAAAGCCGGGACGGTTCACGTAGGCCAGCCCGCCGTTGAAATCGCCGGCCATTGCATCGCAGGTGGCCTTGCCAGGATCGACGTACTTGCCGGTGAAGGCGTTGCGCGCCATGCGGTCACGGCGCGGGATGCGTGCGGCGGCCGACGGCGAATCCAGCGTGGAATCGGTGAAATCGCGCTGGTGGCCGTAAATCGGCTCCTGGTTGTTGTATTCGAAACCGTACATCAGGTTCCAGTTCTCACCGCTGCTGCCGCCGGCCGCCGTGAACTTCTGCGATGCGCCGCCGCCATCGGTGTAATCGCCCAGCCGCAGCGAGAACGCATGGCCATTCAAGTCCTTCTTCAGCAGGATGTTGACCACGCCGGCGATCGCCGCTGAGCCATATACGGCGGACTGGTTGCCCGGCAGGATGTCGATGCGCTCGATCAGGAAGGTCGGTATCGCCGCCAGGTCAACGAAGTTGCTGGAACCGTTGTAAAGCAGCGGGTAATCCGCCAGCGGTCGGCCGTTCAGCAGCACCAGGGTGAAACTGGGATCCAGTCCCAACAGGCTGACCGTGTTGGCACCTGGCGTGAAGCTGTTGGTTTCCTGGCTGTCCTGCACCGAGCCGGTGGCCATCGATGCGGAGCGCAGCGCGTCATAGGCGTTCTTGAAGCCTTCGCGGCGCAGGTCCTCGGCGGTGATGCTGATCGTCGGCGATGCGGTTTCCAGTTGCGCGCGCGGGATCAGCGAGCCGGTCACGACGACCTTGTCCAGTTCCACCGTGGAATTCTCGCCTTCGTTGCCTTGCGTTGTCGCCTCCTGCGCCATTGTCGCCAACGGCAGACACAACGTGGACGAGATTGCGCCCGCCAGCAGTTTGCGGCGGAAACCGGAATGTCTTTTCATCGTGAAGCTCCAGGAAGGGTTTGTGCCTGCACGATGCCATCGGCGCGATGCGGACCGGTTGCCGAAATCCCGACGCTTTGTTGACATTGTTTGTCATGATTTACGCGAGCATCACGTTTGCACGCCGAGCTGAACGCACATGGCCGGATGCGCAAACAATGACGGCGAAATCCGCAAGGACGGCGGTGGACTTGCGTGGATTGCACGGCAGGTATTCCGCGATTGGCGACAGCCACTGGCGCAAGTCGGCACGACTTCATGCAGGCGCGCAGCGTGTTGCGTGCGCCTAGTTTGCGGGCCGGGAATTTTCCCTGCTGCCTGCGAGCCTCTGTCCATGAATTTTTCGATGAAAAGCCTCCTGCCGCTGCTGGTTCTGCTGGCGGTGCCATCCGCATTCGCCGCCGATCTCGAGAACAAGGCGCAACTGGCCGATTGCGTAACCCTGTCGCCCACGCACGAAGGCGCGCGCTTCGGCAGCCAATACCTGCTGTTGCGCGATGGCGATGCGTACTACCGGGTCGAATTCCGCAATGATTACTGTGATGCGCTCAATAGCGGCCTGGTCAATGTCGTCACTGGCAAGGAACACGGGAAACTGTGCGCCAGCGGCAGCAAGGTGACGTCGAAATCCGGCAGTTGCCGTGTTGTCGCCGTGAGCCTGATCGATGCCGGGAAATACGCGCGGTTGTCAGGCAAGTCCCGACGTCGCCCTTGAAGCGCACGCATCCAGTTGTAACGGCGAATGGACAGATTCTGCAAAGCCGACGCGCATGCGGTGCCTACCGCAGTCTATGCATGCATCGATAACGTGGCGTCATTGCGGATCCCACTCTCTCTCGGATTCGAATTGGCGCCTTCGGGCGCCATTTTTTTGTGCATGACGGCAGCGACTACGATGGATCGCGCGTTGCCAACGGATCCAGTTCTCCAGCCGGAACGGGCTTTGCCCTGCGGGCTTGCCTATCTTGGCGACAACGCCTGCCGGCGGTCATTGGCACTTCATGCAGATTCGCCGCGCACACGCCGCGCCTATCGTCGTCGTCGTGGCCAGTCCCGGCCACATTGATGAGGAGTGCCGAGATGAGAGCCTTGTTCGCAAGTGCGTTTTCCTGTTTCGTTCTTGCGCTGGTTCCGCCAACGGCGCGGGCTGGCGGTGGTGATTGCGTGAGTTTGTCGCCGCAGGCGGAAGCCATCGTGATCGGCGCGCGCAATGGTCCCAAGAGCTTGCTGCTCCACGATGGCGATGCCTATTGGCGCGTCGATTTCTTCAGTTTGCGGGCCAGGGAATTTCCCGAGACCGTGCCGCAGCGCATCCGGGTGACGTCGCAAAAGCGGCCACGCACGCTGTGCACGAATGCGCGCACGATAGTGCGCGCCAGCAATGGTTGGGTATATCCCGCCAGCCGCGTTGCATCGATCACGGCTGACATATACCAGCGCCATGCGCAGTCGGCACGGATGCTTGCGCTGGATTGAGCGCCGCCTGATTCGTCATTACCGCTTTCGCGGAAATGACGGGTAAAAGCGGAGTTTACTCAGCGCCGCACGCCAAACCCTTGGCCTTGCGCGAAGGCGCGGATGTCGGCTTCGCTGATCGGGTTGAAGTCGCCGGGTACCGAGTGTTTCAGGCAGGCGGCGGACAGGCCGAATTGCAGGCCTTCGCCGTCATCCATGCCCGCCAGCAAGCCGTGCAGCACGCCGGCGGCGAAGGCATCGCCGGTGCCGATGCGATCGATGATCGGGCCGACTTCATGGCGCGCGGTGTGGTGTTGTGCACTATCGCGGGTGGTGGAAAGTGCCGACAACACGTGGTGATCGACGCTGGTTTGTTCGCGCACGGTCGCGGCCATGCGTTGCAGGTTGGGGAACGCGGCAAACGCAGCCTGCGCGGCGGCGTGGAAGCGCGCTTGCGGCGTGTCCTGTGTGAGCGTTTCGCCCAGCACCACTTCGATGTCGCGCTCGCTGGCGAACAACAAATCGGCTTCGGCAATCAGGCCGCGCAGGATGCCGGCGGCATCGCCGTTCCATGCTTGCCAGAGTTTCGGGCGGAAGTTGCCATCGAACGACACCTTCGCGCCAACCGCACGCGCAGCGCGCATCGCCGCCAGCGTGGCATCGGCGCAGGCCTGTCCCAATGCAGGCGTGACGCCGGAAACATGCAGCCACGCAGTACCTTGCAGCAAGGCGGGCCAGTCATGTGTGCCTCCGGCTGCCGCGACGAAGGCGGATCCGGCGCGGTCGTACAACACCTCGCTGGGGCGTTGCGCCGCGCCGGGCGTCAGGAAATACAGGCCCATGCGGCCGTCGATCTTCTGCACGTGGCGGATATCGACACCATGCCGGCGCAATTCGCCCAATGCCGCCTCGCCCAGCGCGTTGTCGGCCACCGCGCCGACCACCGCCGCATCATGGCCCAGCCGTGCAAGCGAGACGGCGACATTGGCTTCGGCGCCGCCCACGCAAACATCCAGTTGCGGCGACTGCATCAACAACTGCCGGCCCGGGGCGCTGAGCCGCAGCAGCAATTCCCCGAAACATGTGATGCGCTGCGCCATGTGCATGATCCTTGTTGGTTGTCTTGCATGGTTTTTCGTGGAGGCGAGGGCAAGCCTGAAATGCCTGCCGCCCTTGCGGGAATGATGGACAAGTTTCCGAAACTTCCGGATGAAGTTGTCCCGGGACAATCATTGCATTCGTTCCCGAGGGTTGTTGCTGCACCGCACACTCTGTTAGCTTTGCGTTTGACCAGCGGTGTCATTTTATCGCCGCAAGGCCGCGACAAGCGAGCCGGTTTTGAAAAATTTTCGGGGAAACCGATAAGCGCATCATCAACTCGCCCTGGGAGGGGACGACATGAAATCAAGCCAGAATCGTAAAAAGACACCGGTTACCCAGCTCGCCCTGGGCATCGGCTTGGCCTTGCAGGTGGCCGCCTTTGCCGCCACCGCGCAGCAGGCTGACGACACGCAGGCCACACCGGCGCAGGACGGGCAGGCGACCGAGCTGGAGACGGTGGTGGTTTCCGGCTACCGCGCCAGCGTGGAAAAGGCGCTGGACATCAAGCGTGGCGAGGCTGGCGTGGTCGATGCCATCGTCGCCGAGGACGTGGGCAAGTTCCCCGACCTCAACCTGGCCGAATCGCTGCAACGCATTCCCGGCGTGGTCATTACCCGCGATGCCGGCGAAGGCCGCAACATTTCCGTGCGCGGCCTGGGTCCGGATTTCACACGCGTGCGCATCAACGGCATGGAGGCACTGAGTACGGTGGGCGCCTCCGACCAGTCGGGCGGCTCCAATCGCGGCCGCGGTTTCGACTTCAACGTATTCGCCTCGGATCTGTTCTCGCAGATGATCGTGCGCAAGACCGCGCAGGCCGACGTCGAGGAAGGCTCGCTGGGCGCGACCGTTGACCTGCGCACCTCGCGCCCGTTCGATTACGACGGCTTCACCCTGGCCGTGAACGGACAGATGGGCTACGGGCAGATGGCCGGCAAGGCCGACCCGCGCGTGGCGGCACTGATCGCCAACAGTTGGGCCGACGGCAAGTTTGGCGCGCTGCTGTCGGTGGCGTATTCGGAAAAGCAGACGCTGGAGGAAGGCAGCGGCACCGGCCGCTGGGCCAACGGCACCAGCAATGGCGGCTTCAACGCGGCCACGACTTTCACCGACGCAAGGTCGGCCAGCGTCTATCACCCGCGCTTCCCGCGCTACACGCTGATGGAACACGACCAGAAGCGCACCGGCGTCACCGGCTCGTTGCAGTTCAAGCCCAGTGATCGCACCCAGTTCGCGCTGGATGCGCTGTATTCGAAGATCGATGCGGTGCGCGACGAGGCGTACATCGAGGCGATCTCGTTCAGTCGCGGCCTCGCCAATCCGAACCCCACCACCAATCCGCTCACCGGCAAGCCGAACACCATCGTGCGTGATGGCGTGATCCAGAACGGCGCTTTGGTCTATGGCGTGTTCGACAACGTGGACATCCGCTCGGAGAACCGGCACGACGAATGGAACACCGTCTATACCCAGCTCAACCTCGAGGGCGAGCACAAGTTCACCGACAACTTCAAGATCAGCGGCAAGGTCGGTACGTCCAAATCGGAGCACGAAAACCCGATCCAGACGACGATCATCATGGACAAGTACGACGTTGACAATTACAGCTACGACTATCGCGGCGGCTGGTACAACCCGGTGCTCAACTACGGCATCGACCCGACCGATCCCAGCGGTTGGACGCTGGCCGAGATCCGCCTCCGCCCGCAGTATGTCACCAACGAGTTCGACAACGCGCAGCTCGACTTCAACTGGAACATCGGCGCGGGCTTCCGCCTGAAGGGTGGCGTCCAGGCGAAGGATTACTCCTTCGACACGCGCGAGCTGCGCCGTGCCTCCGAACTGGCGGTGCCCAACTTTGCAGGCGGCACCAGGATCGTGCCGGCCGACCTGACCGAGCTGGCCAGCCTGCGCGACGTGAGCGGATCGCCGGGTACCTGGATCATTCCCGACTACGAGGCCGTGGCGAATCTGTTCGACATCTACAGCAACAGCGGTACGTTCGCGGTGCCTATCCGCGCGGTCAATACGCGCAGCGTCGAAGAAAAAGACCGTGGCGTTTACCTGATGGGCGAGTTCTCCACCGAACTTGGCCCGATCCCGGTGTCGGGCAACTTCGGCGTGCGCTACGTGCGCACCAAGCAGACCTCGACTGGCATCGCCACCGCCAGCGGCTCGCCGGTCGCGGCAACGGTCACGCGCGAGTACAGCGACACCCTGCCTTCGATGAACCTTGTCGCTGAGCTGACCCCCGACCTGTTGCTGCGCCTGGGGGCCGCCAAGGTGATGACCCGCCCGGGCCTCGGCGCGCTGACGCCTGGCGTGACTGTCAACGTCGCCGGTGGCGCACGCACGGTGTCCGGCGGCAATCCGAACCTGGACCCGACCCGCGCCAAGACCGCGGATCTGGGCTTGGAGTGGTACTTCAACGACGGCGCGATGCTTGGTCTGGGCTTGTTCTACAAGGACATCGACAGCTATGTGCAGACCACACGCGAGATCCGCAATTACGGGGCCAGTGGTCTGCCGGCCAGCCTGCTGGACGGCACCGGCGCTTCGGTCACTGACGACTTCACCTTCACGATTCCGCTCAATACCCCGGGTGGCGAGTTGAACGGTGTGGAGGCGAACTACATCCAGCCGTTCACCTTCCTGCCCGGCAAGTGGTCCGGCCTTGGGGTGCAATTGAACTACACTTGGGTCGATTCAAAGATCCAGTACCTCAACAGCGCCGGCACCAACGTGTTGAAGACCGACTTGCTTGGCTTGTCGAGGACCGCTTGGAACGCCACGCTGTTCTACGAAGGCGACAAGTTCTCCGGCCGCGTTTCGGCGACTAATCGCGACGACTACCTGATCCAGGCCCCGGGTGCGGAAGCTGGCTTCAATCTGGACGGCGTGCATGGCCAGACCGGCACGACCACGATCGACGCCTCGCTGCGCTGGAAGATGGGCGAGCAGGTCGAGTTGAGCCTGGAAGGCATCAATCTGACCGACGTGGCGCAGGAATCGTGGGTGTCGAATCCGAGCGTCACCCTGCCGTTGGATTACAGCAAGACCGGTCGCCAGTTCCTGCTGGGCGTTCGCTACAAGTTCTGAGCGAACGACAGACTTGTATGACTTGTCTGATGGTTCTCGACCCCTTCCCCTTGCGGGGGAGGGGTTTCTTTTGCTCGCCATGACCGGACATGCGTCCGTTGCAAAGTGCCTCCCGCGCAGGCAGGAATGACGAGCAAAAGCGGATCCACCAATCGACAACTGCGCAAACGCGGACCGTTGCTCAAGCAACCTTTCACCCTGCACTCACGTTTTGATGCGCTGCAAGATGCCTTGTCACAAAGCTCCTGTTAGGGTTGCCGCCGAATTTTGACCACCGGTGTCATTCCGCGATCCGCAACCTCACGCCGCGCGCCAGAACTCGAACACATTTCTAAGCCTGAACATCCATCACTCACGGGAGCAGAGTCACCATGGATCGTCATCGCAAGCCTCAAATGACACCGGTCAGCCTGCTGGCCGTCGCCGTTGCCACCGTGCTGGCTGGCCCCACGTTTGCCCAGGAGGCCACGCCCGCCGAGGGTGCCACCGACCTGGACAAGGTCACCGTGACCGGCTTCCGCGAAAGCCTGCGCAAGTCGCTGGACGAGAAGCGCTATTCGGTCGAGCAGGTCGATGCGATCTTTGCCGAGGACATCGGCAAGTTCCCCGATGCCAACCTCGCCGAATCGATGCAGCGCATCGCCGGCGTGTCGATCGATCGCGAAGGTGGCGAAGGCCAGCGTATCTCGATCCGTGGCCTGGGTTCGGACTTCACCCGCGTGCGCTTGAACGGGCTGGAAGCGCTGGCGACCGCCGGCACCGGCACCGGCGGCGTCAATCGCAGCCGTGGTTTCGACTTCAACACCTTTGCCTCGGAATTGTTCAGTCAGGTCAAGGTCAACAAGACTCAGTCCGCGCAGATGGACGAAGGTTCGCTGGGTTCCACCGTGGACCTGCGCGGCTCGCGTCCGTTCGATTTCGATGGCTTCCGCTCCGCCGTCAGCACCCAGGTCGGTTACGGCGAGATGGCCGAGAAATACAACCCACGCGTGTCCGGCTTGATTTCCAACACCTGGGGCGATGGCCGCTTCGGCGCGTTGCTGTCGGCCTCGTACAGCAAGCGCAAGGTATTCGAGGAAGGCTACAACCCGGTGCGCTGGGAACTGGGCAGCGCCACCGGCGGCTTCTGCTCGCCGCTGGGTTACGCCCCGCAGAATCCGGCCAATTCCTCCACCAACACCACCTACGGCATCAATGCCGCCAACTGCGGCACCGGCGTGCCGCGCCCGGCCAACACGGCCGAGAACGTTGCCGCCTACGAGACGGCGACCAAGGCATGGATCCCGCGTTACCCGCGCTACATCCGCACCGACAGCGACATCGAGCGCGTGGGCGTCACCGCCGCCTTGCAGTGGCGCGCGTCAGACGACACCCTGCTCAGCTTCGATGCGATGTATTCGGAATTGAAGAAAGACCAGCGCGAGGATTCGCTGGGTGCCAACCTGCACCGCAATGCGCAGACCGGCGGCAAGACCCAGATCGCGGTGCGCGAGGCGGAAGTGGCCGCCGATGGCCGCTTGACCTATGGCGTGTTCGACAATGTGGACTTCCGCACCGAATCGACCAACATCCAGGAATCCACCAAGTTCCAGCAATACAGCCTGAGCCTGGAGCACAAGTTCAGCGACGACGTTCGCCTGGATGCGCAGCTGGGCCATTCCAGCTCCGACTACGCACGCCCGGTGTTCTCGCTGGTCAGCTTCGACAATCAGAATCTGGACGGCTTCGTGCTGGATCTGCGCAATGGCAAGGTGCCGCAGATGACCTTCCCGTTCGCGCTCGACGACGCCTCGGCCTGGCAGTGGCTGGGTTACGGTGCGGTGCCGACCAATGCCGCTGGCGCGCAGCTTGGCTCGAACATCAGCGAAGTGCGCCTGAATCCGCAATACGTCAACAACGCTTTCGACACGGCGAAGGTCGACGTGCAGTTCAATCTCAATCCCACTTTCACCTTGCGTGGCGGCCTGGCGTACAAGGATTACGACATGGACAGCACCGAGTATCGCCACATCAGTTACGGCCGCCCGGCGCAAGCCTTGCCCGCTGGCGTGACCGTGGGCGATCTGAGCACCACGTTGAGCGATTTCGGCAACAACCTGTCGGGTGTGCCGAGCGGTTGGCTGATCCCGGATTTCGACAAGGTGGCCGATCTGCTGGACATCTATTGCAACTGCGACACCGGCCTGGTCGGCGGCGATTACCGCCTGGCCAGCATTGGCCACTTCGGCTCGTCGAACAACAATTTCGAGGTCAACGAGAAGAGCCTGGGCACCTACCTGCAACTGGATTTCAATACCGACCTGTGGGATCGCGCGTTCCGCGGCAACCTCGGCGTGCGGTTCGTGGATACCCAGATCACCGCCTCCGGCTGGGCACCGTGCACGGCCAGCAATGCCGCGAACATCTCGGCCAATTGCCAGACGTTCTTCGGCGTGGCCAGCGCCACCGCCGCAGCGGGTGATCGCTACTTCGTGCGCAGCGTGGTCAACAACAACTACAGCGACATGCTGCCGTCGTTGAACCTGTCGTGGGACGTGGCCGAAAACCTGGTGCTGCGCCTGGGCGCGGCCAAGACCATGGCCCGCCCGGCACTGCTGTACCTCTCGCCCGGCGTCAGCGGCGGCCCGACTTCGTACCAGGACGACGACCGGATCTATTCGATCAATCTTGGCAACCCGCTGCTGAAGCCGTTCCGCTCGACCAACGTCGACCTGAGCGCGGAGTGGTACTTCGCCGAAGGCGCGTTGCTGTCGCTGGCGCTGTTCCACAAGGACATCGACAGCTACATCCAGCGCACCCGCGTGATCAGCACCTGGGCGGATCTGGGCTATTCGCTGGACCTGCTGCCGGCCGGCTTCACGCCCGATACCCAGTTCAACGTGCAGAGCTACTACAACACCGAAGGCGGCCCGTTGAAGGGCTACGAGGTGACCTACCAGCAGCCATTCACTTTCCTGCCGGGCTTCTGGAGCAATTTCGGCGTGCAGCTCAACTACACGCATGTCGAATCCACCATCCAGTACATCACCAGCACGGCCGCGAACAACAACACCACGATCGTCACCAAGGTGGTGGAAGACGACCTGATCAACCTGTCGCCGAACTCGTACAACGCTACCTTGTACTACGATGGCAAGAAGTTCAGCGCGCGCGTTTCCACCAGCTACCGCGACGGCTATCTCAGCGACATCGCCAGCACGCCGGTCAGCTACAAGGATTCGGTGGAAAACGTGGACTTCAACATGTCGTGGAAGGTCAACGACAAGCTGTCGCTGACCTTCGAAGCGACCAACCTGCTGGATACGCCGGATCAGCGCTTCGTCGATTACGACATGAAGCTGCCGGACCGCTACACCGTCAATGGCCGCCAGTTCGCCCTTGGCGCGCGCTACAAGTTCTGACGTGATGCGCTGGCCACGCCCGTTTCCCCTCCCGGCGGTGCGTGGCCGGCATTTTGCGCGAATGGCCTTCGCCGGCATGCTGTTGCTGGCGTCGTACTGGCCGGCATGGGCCGCGGTCCGTACCGATGCGGCTTCCATTGATTCCGTGGCCGAGAACATGCTGCTGCTGCAAACCGCCTCCGGTGGCTGGTCGAAGCATTGGCATGGCAAGGCAGTGGACTACGGGCATGTGTTCAATGCGGACGAGCGCGCCGAATTGCGTGCGTCCGGCCGCAAGGACGACGCCACCATCGACAACAAGGCGACCACGCACGAGATCGCCTTCCTGGCGCAGGCGCATGCGCGCACCGGCAATCCCGCCTATCTGCAGGCCGCGCGTCGCGGCGTCGATTACCTGCTGGCCGCGCAATACGAAAACGGCGGCTGGCCGCAGTATTACCCGGATCGTTCGCTGTATCGTCACCAAGTGACCTTCAACGACGACGCAATGACCCGCGTGCTGGACCTGTTGCAGGACATCGCCGAAGGCAAGGGTGCCCTGGTGGCGCTGACGCCGGATTACGGCCAGCGTGCAAACGAGGCGCTACAACGCGGCCTGGATTGCGTGCTGGCCACGCAGGTGCGCATCGATGGAAAAGCCACGATCTGGGCCGCGCAATATGACGAAACCACGCTGCAACCGGCCAAGGCGCGTGCGTATGAATTGCCTTCGCTGGCGGTGTCCGAATCGGTCGGCGTGCTGCGCCTGCTGATGCGCCAACCCCAACCTTCGCCGCAAATGCGTGCCGCGATAGAAAGTGCCGCCGCGTGGCTGGATGCGCATCGCCTGCATGACCTGGCCCGGCGCAAGGTCGATGCGCCCGGCGAGGAAACCGGCAAGGACGTGCTGATCGTCGCCGAGCCGGGTTCATCGCTGTGGGCGCGCTTTTACGATCTGAAAAACCAGCAGCCGCTGTTTGCCAGCTGCGATGGTGAACCGCTGGCGCGCTTCACCGACATGCCCAACGAACGCCGCGTCGGCTATGCCTGGCATGGCACCTGGCCGGAGAAACTGCTCAGCGACGAGCTGCCGCGCTGGCGCGCCGCCCATCCTTAGAGGATTGCTTCGATGTTGAAACGATTTCTGCCCGCTTGCCTGCTTGTCGCTGCATCGTTCTGGCCGACGTTGGCATTGGCTGCCGATGCTCCCGCCGTTGCATGGAAGCGCGGCATCGAGAACCAGCGCATCGCCGACCTTGGTGATGGCACCTATTTCAACCCGGTGCTGGCCGGCGATCATCCCGACCCGTCGGTGCTGAAGGATGGCGACGATTACTACCTCACCCTGTCTTCGTTCGACGCCTATCCCGGCCTGCCGATCTGGCATTCGCGCGACCTGGTCAACTGGCAGCCGCTGGGCCATGCGATCACGAAGAATGTCGGCTCGATCTGGGCACCGGACATCGTCAAGCACAAGGGCCGCTATTACATCTATTTCCCCGCGCGCCACGGCGGTACCGAAGGCCAGATCCGCAGCAATTACGTGGTCTGGGCCGACGATATTCGAGGCCCGTGGAGCGAGCCGATCGACATCGGCCTGGGCAAGTACATCGACCCCGGCCATGCGGTAGGCGAGGACGGCAAGCGTTACCTGTTCCTCAGTGGTGGCGATTACGTGCAATTGTCCGACGATGGCTTGAAAGTGGTCGGCACGCCGAAGCACGTCTATGACGGCTGGCAATACCCGCAGGATTGGGACGTCGAGGCCTATGCGCAGGAAGGCCCGAAAATCCACAAGCGCGGCAAGTGGTTCTACATGACCACGGCGGTCGGCGGCACCGCCGGCCCGCCGACCGGGCACATGGTCATCACCGCGCGTTCCAAATCCATCCACGGCCCGTGGCAGAACGCACCGAACAATCCCATCGTGCGCACGGTCAACCGCAATGAGCCGTGGTGGTCGCGCGGCCATGCCACCGTGGTCGAAGGCACCGACGGGCGCTGGTGGATGGTCTATCACGGCTACGAGAACGGCTACTGGACGCTGGGCCGGCAGATGTTGCTGGAGCCGATCGAGTGGACCAGTGATGGCTGGTTCGTCGCCAAGGGCGGCACCCTGGGTATGCCGCTGGAGAAGCCCACCGGTGATGCGCTGGCGCACGGCATGGCGCTGTCCGATGCATTCGACAGCGACAAACTTGGCCCGCAATGGTCGTTCTTCAACCCGACGCAGGACGAATATCGCCGCCTGTCCTTCGCCGATGGCGCAATGACCCTGCAAGGCAAGGGCCGCACACCGCGCGACACTTCGCCGCTGACCGCGATTGCCGCCGACAAGGCGTATCAGTTCGAAGTTGAAATGGACATCGCGCCCGGTGCCATCGGTGGCGCATTGCTGTTCTACAGCGACCGCCTGTACGCTGGCGTCGGCAGCAATGGCGAAAAATTCGTCATGCACCGTTATGGCGAAGAGCGCCCCGCCAACGGCCTGCCACCGGGCAAGGGCGGCAAGCTGTGGCTGCGCGTGACCAACAACCAGCACGTGGTGACCTTCCACAGCAGCCGAGACGGCAAGACCTGGGAAAAATATCCGGTGCAGATGGAAGTCTCCGGCTACCACCACAACGTGGCCGGCGGTTTCCTCGCATTGAAGCCGGCGATCTACGCGGCGGGCGAAGGCACGGTACGCTTCCTCGATTTCCGCTATCGCGCGTTGCTGGAAAATTGATTCATATTTGCAGGAGCGACGCAAGTCGCGATGCCTTTCGTGAAATCTCGACAAAACGCAGCGAAGGGCGTCGCAACTTGCGTCGCTCCTGCAAATCATCAGCAAGGTAAATACCCATGCCACGTTCCATTGCCTACCGTTCGTTGCTCGCCATCGCGCTGGGCCTCGTCGCCAATGCCGCTTTCGCGCAATCGCCGCAACTGCTGTTCCGTGCCTCTTTCGACCAGGGCTTCGATGCCGACGTGGCGCAAGGCACGGCAAAGCCGAACTTCCGCGACAAGGTCAAGCGCGTGCCGACCGGCGTGCGTGGCGATGCGCTGGAATGGGCCGATGATGGCGTGCTGGCGTGGGATGCGCCGGGCAACATGATCGCGCAGCGTGGCACGCTGGCGTTTTTCTGGCGTGCGCGCTACGCGGTGGGCGAAGCGCCGTTCGTGATCTTCCGCACCGGCTTTGCCGACCACAGCAGTTGGGACATGGCGTGGTTGCGCATCGACTGGAACGGCCACGGATTCGATGCCTTCGTCACCGACGCCAACCTGGCGCGCAGCCGGGTGTCGTTCAAGCTGGACAAGAACCCTTCGCCTTCGCAATGGCAGCACATCGCCTTTGCCTGGGATGAAACCCGTGGCGTGCGCCTGTACGTGGATGGCAAGGAAGTGGCGCGGCAGGACATCGTTGCCGATTACGACGTGGCACTGGACCAGTTCGGCCTGGCCGGGCGCATCGTCTCGCCGCACCAGGTGCAAAGCCGCTACAACTTTTTGCGCGGCAGTGATTTCGACGAAATCCGCGTGTATGACCGCATGCTCGACACTGCCGGCATCGCCGCATTGGCCGTCCAGCGCGAACCGGGCAGCGCCGTTGCCGATGACGTGGCCGCGAACAAAAAGGCCTGGCTGCATCGCTTCGGTTGGGAAAACGGCCACGCACCGCCGGCACTGGATGCGGCGGTCACTTCGATACGCAAGGTCGAATTCGCCGACACCAGGGACCTGAAGCAATGGATGTGGAAGGCCACCGACGGCATCGCCGAAACCACCTGGCCGGGCGTTTACAACCGTTCGCGCCTGCCGGGACGCGATGATTATTTCCAGTTGCCGGATTGGAACACCTATGTCGAAGGCGGCAAGGCGTTGGATCTGGCATTGCCCGACGAGCCGTTCAATCGCATCGAAATTCGCGGTTCGGCGTTTGGCCAAGCCAGCTACGGCAATGACGCGAAGAACCTGCAGCCGCTGTTTGCCCGCCAGCGCGGCACGCTGCGCAGCTTCGACCAGTTCGACACGCGCCGTGGTGGCCACCTGCGCATCAGCAACGACGAGCAGGAAACGCCGATACAGGAAATCTGGGCCTATGACGTCGGCACCACGGCCGAGCCGCAAGGCAGCGGCAAGCTGGAATACACCGTACGCAGCGATATTGCACCGGATTACGACAACCTGGCCGCATTGCGCGGCTATATTACCGGTCGCTACCCGGCCAACGAACGTAGCACCGTGGTGGCCTTGCCGGTGCGCGCACCAGCGCGCAAGCGCACGGCCGACGCCACGCCGGCGCGGCCCATCGTGCACGTGCTGGTGCCCTCGGCCTTGGGCGATCCGCCGCCGGACCAGCCGCTGATGCGCAGTTGGGCTTATGGTTGGGAAAACCTGCGCGACGGTCTGGATGGCATCGCCATCGACCTGCCCGCACTGGACTTGCCGGCCACGCATGATGGTTTGATTCCGCTGAACATCCGCATCAAGGACCCGATCTGGCCGGCGCGCGACATGATCGACGTCTCGGTATCGGTGCATCCGCAGCAGGCGCGCACGCTGTGGCTGGACCTGCGCGACCGCATCCTCACCGACGACAGCCTGATGCTGAGCATCGCCTCGGCCGCGCCGGGTTTCGGCCCGGCATCGCTGGATGGCGCAAAAATCTGCCTGGTGTTGAAGCCGCGTGAACAAGCGCAGGCCGAACACGTCGCCGACCGCTTCAACCAGGTGCGCGACAACTGGGGCTTCCTGGTCGAGGAACACACCACCTCCAAGCGCCAGCGCCTGTATGCGCGCCTGGCCGTTGACATCGCCGACCTGCTGCGCGTGGATCCGGACCACGAACAAGGCCGCGCGTATTGGCGCGACATCAGCTACGGCAACCAGCCCGCGCCGTCGGTCACGCTGCCGCAACCGGCCAAGGGCGTGCCGGCGTGGGCGCATTGGCAATTGCAGGGCCTGCAGTTGAGCCGGCGTTTCGTCAATTGGTGGATCGATGAACGGCAAGTCGATTACGGCGATTTCGGTGGCGGCATATCCGACGATTCGGACCTGGTGCAGCAATGGCCGGGGCTGGCGCTGATGGGCGTGGATCCGGACAAGTTGAACGCATCGATGACAGCCTTGTCCGATGCCAACTACCGCAACGGCATGTTCACCGATGGCCTGTCCACCATCGAAACCGACGAACTGCATGCCTACGAGGAAGGCATCAACCTCGACAGCGCGATGCTGTACCTCAACTGGGGCGATCCGCTGACCGTCGAGCGCTTGATGACCACGGTCAAGGCCTTCGATCGCGTGATCCAGGTCAACCCGCAAGGGCATCTGCTGTTCGCCAGCAACTGGTTCGGCGGGCGCAAGGTCTATCGCGACCCGAACTGGCAATGGCAGAAGCCGTATTCGTTCCCGGTGCTGCATCCGGCCTTGCTGCTGGGCGGCTACAACGCCGATGCCAACAGCCGACGCATCATCGAAGGCCTGGCCGCCAGCTACAACGCGCACGGCTGCACCGCCGATGACGGCCAATGGGTGCTGCCGAACGAAATCGACTGGCGTACCGGCGCCACCCGTGGTGGCGAATTGCTCGATGGCAGCGGTGGCGCGGACACGCTGCACACCTTCTGGGCGGCGTGGCGCTGGAGCGGCAACCGTGATTACCTGAAGGCGCTGGATTATTGCGTGATGCGCAAAGGCCCAAGCTGTATCTCAACGTTGAACGAGAACGTGCTCGACGTGCTCGACAAGCGCGGCGACTGGGGCGCGAAACTGGCCTCGGGCAAGGGCGATTTCGCCGATTTCACCGCTTGGGAAAACAGCGGCGACAAGCAGCGCCTGGCCGATCTGTTCGAAGGCGAGGCCATCGACAAGACCCGCGAGTTCTACATGCACACCGAAGGCCACTGGTGGAGTGATCGGGTCGAATCGCCGACCGACTGGCTGCAGCGCGTGCGCCTGGGCGGCGTGGCCTTGGCGCGCAACCATGCGTATCCGGGCAACACCGTCAGTTGGCGTTTCGCCGATGCCGAAGGCGCGTTGCAGGTGGCGCTGTTGTTGCCGCGGCCGAATGATGCCAAGTTCAAGGTGATCGCTTTCAACACGTCGAGCAAGCCGCAGCGTGCGGCGATGACCGGCTGGAACGTGCAGGCTGGCCAGTGGAAGCTGCGCAGTGGCCGCGACCACGACGGCGACGACCGCATCGACGGCAAGCCGGCCGAGCGCGAATTCGCTTTCGGCCGCAGCACTGCGGTAGACATGGAATTCGCGCCCGGTGCTTCGGTGCTGGAATTCGAGCTGCTGCAAGCCGATGCCGTACCGGTGGAGTTGCGCGCCGACTTGGGCATTGGTCGTGGCGATTTGCGCATGGAGGGGTCGAATGTCGAAGTGACCGTGCATAGCCTGGGTCATATCGATGCACCGGCCGGTGCGGCAGTGCTGCTGGATGGCAATGGCCGCGAACTGGCGCGTGCGGCCTTCCCGTCGCTGCCGGCTCCGCGTGACCTGCAAGCGAAAACCGCGACGGTGAGCCTGCCGCTGCCGGCCGGATTCAACCGCAAGGGCGCACGCATCCGCATCGTCAGCGATGGCAGCGTGGCCGAGGTCACGCAGGCCAACAACGAAGTGTCGTTGCCGGCGCAGCAGTGATCGGAGCTACAACGGCTCGACCGTGATCTGCTGGCGCAATACATGGCTTTCGCCTGGTGCCAGTTCAATCACGTCGGGACCGGCATTGGTGGTTTCCAGGCAGATGAAATCGCGCCAGCCGGGGCCGATGTCAGGCATCTTCGCCGCGCCTTGTTCGCCGGGGTTCCAGACCACCACGCTGCGGCTGCCGGTGCTGCGCAGCACGATTTTTCGCTGCAATACCGGGTCGCGCAATTCGTGGCGATGACCGTCGCCGGCATAGAGGCGGTCGCTGCGGCCTTGCATGCCTTCGGCTTGCAATGACCAGTCGCCGCGTTGCACATGCACGGTGGCGTAGTTTTCGTTCTTGTCGAGGAAACGTGCGCCATCCAGCCCATGGATGCGCGCCTGCATCGCATCGCCAACCCGGAAGTAATTGTGCAGGGCCTGGGTGAAACGCACTGGCGTATCGCCGATGTTTTCGCTGTGCAGTTCCTGCTGCAGGCCGCGGCCCAGCCGCAGGGTCATGCGCAGGCGCAATGGCGTGTCGCCCAGCGATGCCGGTGCAAGCGATACCACCAGTTCATCACCCTCGTGGCGTGCGTCTTGCAGCATCCATTCGCGATCGCGGACAAATCCATGCGCCGGCATGTCCGGGGTTTGCCCTTGCCGCGCCATGTACGGCCACAGCACCGGCACGCCGCCACGGATCGGCTTGGGCGGCAGCTCGGTGCGCGGCGACAGCCACAACACGTCTTCGCCGCCGTTGGGCACGAACGACAATACCTGCCCGCCGAACAGGCTGACCACGGCGCTGGCCTGTGCGCTGCGCAGGCGCAGGGCGGGGATGCCGTGGAAGTCGATGCGTTCCAGTCCCGCGACTTGCGGCAAGGCGGCTTCCGCCAGCGGCGACGAAGATGGCAGTGTGAACGCGGTGCCGGCCTGCATGCCCTGTGGCATCGTCAATTCCGCGATGCGCGGCGTGGAGCAGCCGCACAGTAGCGCGAGCAGCAACATCGGCAAGGAGCGTGGGATACGCTTTTGCTCGTCATTCCCGCGAAAGCGGGAATCCAGCGTCTTTGTTTCCCACAGGCACGCAAGTCGCTGGATTCCCGCTTTCGCGGGAATGACGAGCAAGGGCAGGGCTTTCGGCTGTCCCATCAGAACGTCCCGCGCTGGATGAATGGTGCCTGTTGCCAGAAACGGCGTTCACCGCCGCGTGGATCGTCGGCCAGGCGACTTTGCACATCGAACAACATCGTCTCGCGCTTGCGCAGCGAATACGGCTTCCACTGCGCCAGGCCACGATGGTTCGGGTCGCCGTGGCGGGCGAAGGCCAGCAATGCCTCGCTCATCGTCGCGGCCATCGTGCGTGCGTCGTCACCTTGCCCGGTATTCGCGCCGGGTTGCTGCAGGTTGTCGAACACCAGCGGGATGTCCAGCGTGTGGTAGGCACCGCGCTCGGGTTGCAGCGGTGAGGACCAGTCCAGCTGGTAGGCCCAGGTCGGCGCGCCCTGTCGCGCACGCGCTTCCAGTTCTTCGACCGCGCCGCGCCATGAGCGCCCGGCGGTGGTGGCGGCAAAGAACACCTGCGATGGCGTGTATTGCGGATACAGGCGGCGATATTCGGCCACCACCGAGGCGACCGGCAGGTCAACGTATTGCTGTTTTTCCAGCTTTTCCGGCAGTTCATCCCAGCCCAGCGTGTGGTTGGCTGGATCGCCACCGAGGAAGGCGCGGGTTTCGTCGCGGGTATTGCCGATCACCATCGGGATGCGCGCGCTTTGTTCCGGCGCTTGTGGCCAGAACGGATGCATCGGCAAGCTGCGTCCGTCCAGCACCGGACCGAAGTAAAGCGCGCTGTCCTCGACCCGCGACGGGTCGCGCACCTTCGCCGCTTGCAACAATTGCTCGACCGACAGCGCGCGCAAGCCGGCGGCATCGCGCACACCAGCCGCATCCAGGAAAATCCGTGCACGTTGCATGGCCGCGCGCGGGCCGGCGGCCGTGACCTGCTGCCCGCTCATCGTCCAGGCACGGTGGAACAGGCCGCGCGCGGCCGGCATCGCCATCAGCGTGGCGATCTTCGCGCCGCCACCGGATTGGCCGAACAGGGTGACGTTGTTCGCATCGCCGCCGAATTCCGCCGCATGTTCGCGCAGCCACTGCAGTGCCTGTATCAAGTCAAGCTGGCCGAGGTTGCCGGCATCGGCAAAGCTTTCATCGCCCAGTTGCGCCAGGTGCAGGTAGCCGAACAGGTTGAGCCGGTGATTGACCGTGACCACCACCACGTCGCCGCGCCGGCACAGGCTGCCGCCGTCGTACAGTGCATCGCTGCCGGAGCCATTGTTGTACGCGCCGCCGTGGATGTAGAACAGGATCGGCCGCTTGCGCCCGTCGCGCAGGCCGGGGGTCCATACATTGACGAACAGGCAATCCTCGCTGCTGTCAACTTGCTTTGGTTGCGGCGCCGAGGCGCCATAGGCCGTGACATCGCGCACGCCCTGCCACGACAGTTCGCGCAATGCCGGCTGGAAGCGCCGCGTGGAAGTGTCCGCGCCATAGGGAATGCCCTTGAACACGTTGACGCGGTTGTCGGCATAGCCGCGCAATTGCCCGCCGCGCACGGTGGCCACCGGCGCAGCGCCTTGTGCCGCATGCGCCCATGCGGGCAGGGCCAATGCGCCGGCCAGCAGGCCGCCGCGTTGCAGGAAGTCGCGGCGTGCGATGTCGATCGGTGTGTTGCTCATTTCGTTTTCTCCACATCGTCGAGATGATGCATCCATTCCTGCGCCAATGCCGGCCACGCCGCCACCGCCAGGCCGGTGGTTTCGCGGGTGCCGAAGCCGTGGCCGCCGCGCGGGAAAAGGTGCATTTCCACCGCTACGCCGGCCGCCAGCAGGGCTTCGTACATCACCACGCTGTTGCGCACCGGCACCACGTCGTCATCCTGGGCGTGCAGCAGGAAGGTTGGCGGCGTGTCTGCCGTCACGTGATATTGCGGCGAATACTGCCGCGCCAGCGCCGCATCGGCTTGCGTGCCAAGCAGGCGTTCGCGCGAACCGGGATGGGCGATGTCGCTGCCCATGTCGATCACCGGATAGATCAGCAGCTGGAAATCCGGTCGCGCACTCAGGCTGTCCGCGGCATCAACCGGCACATACACGCGCTCATCGAAGCGCGTGCCCAGGCTGGCGGCGAGGTGACCGCCAGCGGAAAAACCCATCGCGCCGATGCGCTGCGGATCCAGCTGCCACTCGCTGGCATGTGCGCGGATCAGGCGCAACGCGCGTTGCGCATCGGCCAGCGAAGCATCGCGATCGGCGCGGCCTTCGCCGGGCAGACGATAGCGCAGCATGAACAGGGTGACGCCACCGGCATCGACGAAATCCGGCACCAGCGCGCTGCCTTCCTTGTCCAGCACCGAACGTGCGTAGCCGCCGCCAGGGATCACCAACAAGCCAGTGCCATTCGGGTTTTGCGGGCGATAAACGACCAGGTAGGGGCGGCTGACGCCTTCGATGTAGCGGTCGGGGCGCGAAGGGTCGGCGCTGCGCTCCCGGATGCGTTGCGGCATCTTCAAGGCGCGATCATCGGGGGCGATGCCACGTGGCCACAGGTCGATGCGGCTGGCCTGTTCGGCAGGTGTATCCGCCGATTGGCGTGGTTCGGCGGCGAAACTGGGCAGGGCGAGGGCCAGCAACAGGCAGACCGCAGCGTGCGTGAGCCGGCATTTGCCGACCCTGTCGAACGAGGTGGTTCCGCCGCCTGAAAAACGGTTGTTTTCTTGCATGACCCGCCTCCTGCGCCAATTTTTTGCGGCGCTGCACATTGCCAATGACACCGGTTTACCATATACAGGTCGCCATGCCGGTGTCCATCGGCACTGCAACAGGAATTTCAGGAGAATCCGCTTGGTTACCGGTCATGCCGCTGCCGATGCAGCACCAGGTGCAGAAGACGGGAAGCACGCCATTGCCGAGCGCTTCGTGCAGGCGCGGCGCGAAGGCCGGTCGTTGCCGGATTTTCCCGGACGCATCCCCGATACCCTGGTCGATGCCTATGAAGTGCAGGACATCGCCATCGCGCAATGGCCCGATGAGCTGGTCGGCTGGAAGGTCGGCTACATCGCGGCGGAAAAGCGCGACGTGTCCGGCGATGACCGCCTGTTAGGCCCGGCTTTCGCCAAGGCCTTGTGGCCGGCCGCGCCGGGGCTGACGTTCCCAGTATATGTCGGCGGTTTTGCCGCGGTGGAAGCCGAATACGTGTTGCGGCTGGAAGCCGACGCGCCAGCCGGCAAGACCGACTGGAGCCTGGCCGAAGCCGATGCCTTCCCGGCCAGCCTGCATACCGGCGTGGAAATCGCCAGCAGCCCGCTGGCGACGATCAACATCCTCGGCCCGCGCGTGGTGGTATCGGATTTCGGCAACCACAACGGCCTGATCCTCGGCACGGAAATCGCCGACTGGAAAAAAATCCCCGAAGAGCAACTGCGTTGTGCGACTTCCATCGAAGGCGTGCAGGTCGGCACCGGTGGCGCGACCTTGTTGCCCGGCGGCTTGCGTGCGGCGTTCGCGTTCGCGTTGTCGAGATCGGCCAAGCGCGGGCGTCCGTTGAAGAAGGGAGATCTGATCGCCACCGGCAATGCCACCGGTATCCACGATATCCACGTTGGCCAGACGGCGGTGGTCGCATTCGACGGCTACGGCGAAATTTCCTGCACGGCAGTCGCTGCCGGCTGACGTAACAGGCAGGGCGGCAAGCGCGGAGGGCGCATGACCACACGAAGAAAATTCCTGGGAACCGCAATCGCTGCTGGTGCGGCACTGGCCTTGCCCGGTTGCGCGAAGCGCGACAAGGCCGCCGCTGGCGCGCGCCTGCTGACCGCCAGCGATGTGCACGTCAGCGATTACCCGACGGTGCAGGCGGTGCGCTGGATCGGCGAGCAATTGCAGCGCGAAACCGGTGGCGCATTGGCGATCAGCCTCTATCATTCCGGCCAGTTGGGCCGCGAGTCCGAGGCGATCGACATGGCCCGCTTCGGTGCCATCGACATCACCCGGGTCTATTCCGGCTCGCTCAACAATGCCTTCCCGCTGACCCAGGCGCTGTGCCTGCCGTATGTATTCGATTCGGTCGAACACATGCGCCGGGCGATGGATGGCGGCGTCGGTGCGGCGGTGCTGCGTGGCTTCGAGGCGCGCGGTCTGGTCGGGCTGGCGATCTATGACTCCAGTGCGCGCTGCTTCTACAACAACAAGCATCCGATCGTGAAGCCGCAGGACCTGCACGGCATGAAGATCCGCGTGCCGGTGTCGGACATCTTCATCCGCATGTTGCGCCTGTTCGGCGCCAACCCGACGCCACTGTCGCTGGGCGAGGTGTTCAGCGGCATGGAAACGCACATGATCGACGGTGCGGAAAACAACCTGCGCAGCTTCCAGTCCAGCCGCCATTTCGAGGCCGCGCACTACTGGTCGAAGACCGCGCACTCCTACGCGCCGGACGTGCTGCTGATGTCGCGCCGCAGCTTCGATGCATTGAACCCGCGCGAACGCGAACTGATGGTGGAAACCGCGCGCCAGTCGGTGGCGGTGATGCGCAAGGCCTGGGACGAATCCGAAGCCATTGCGGAAAAATCGGTGCTCGATGCCGGGGTGAAGTTCAACGATGCCGACCTGGACGCGTTCCGCGCCGCCGCGCAACCGTTGCTGGACGAATACCGCCGCGATCCCGACATCGAAGCGCTGTACCAGCGCATCCGCGAGTTTGCTTGACGCAGGCAAAGACATGACCGAGACCCCGAACAATCCTTCTGTCCCGCCGCTGCAAGCCGCGATGGACCAGCTTGCGCGCTTCGTCATCGGCCTGGCCGCTGTTGCCCTGCTTGGCCTGGTGGTGGTGCAGGGCTGGCAAGTGATCGCGCGCTATGTGCTCAACGATTCGCCCAGCTGGACCGAGCCGGTCACGGTGCTGCTGCTCAGCACGACGATGAGCCTGGGCGCGGCGGCCGGCGTGCACGAGCGTCGGCATTTCAGTTTCTCGCTGCTGGCCGATTCGCTGTCGCCGGGATTGCGCCGCGCGTTGCGTGGGGTGGCGCAATTGGTGGTGGTGCTGATCGGCGCGACCATCGCGTGGTGGGCGACGGTGTTGTTTTTCGATGGCCTCGGCATCCGTGCAGCGGGCGCGCAAATGCCGCAAAGCGCCAGCTATCTGCCGATGGCGATTGGCGGGACATTGATGACGCTGTTCGCGGCGGTGGGTTTGCCGCGGGAATTGCGTGGCGACGGGGAGAAGCGCTGACATGGCCATTGCCATCCTGTTCCTGGTATTCGCGGTGTTGCTGGCGATTGGCGTGCCGGTCGCATTCGCGCTGGCCGCTTCGGCGCTGGCCACCTTGCTCTATCTCGGCCTGCCGCCGGTGGTGCTGGTGCAGCAGCTCGCCGCCGGCTCCGGTTCGGCCTCGCTGATCGCGATTCCGCTGTTCGTGTTTGCCGGCGAATTGATGCTGCGCGGTGGTATTTCCGAACGCCTGATCGCGCTGGCATCGTCGCTGGTCGGGCGCCTGCGCGGTGGCCTTGGGCAGGTGAGCATCCTGTCATCGCTGTTCTTCGGTGGCGTGTCCGGCTCGGCGATTGCCGATGTGTCGGCGGTCGGCGGCACCATGATCCCGCAGATGGTGCAGCGCGGTTACGACCGCGATTTCGCGGTGAATGTCAGCATCACCGCCGCGCTGGTGGCGCTGCTGGTGCCGCCTTCGCACAATCTGATTTTGTATTCGGCGGCGGCCGGCGGCGGCTTGTCGATCGCCGACCTGTTCGCTGCCGGCATCGTCCCGGCATTGATGATGACCGTGGCGCTGATGATCACCGGGTATGTCGTCGCGCGTCATCGCGGCTACGGCGTGGAGCCGTTCCCGGGCATGCGCGCGGTACTGCTGCGGGTGGTGTCGGCATTGCCGGGCCTGGGTTTGGTGACATTGATCTTCGTCGGCATCCGCGCCGGCATCTTCACCGCGGTCGAAAGCGCGGCCATTGCCGTGGTCTATGCACTGGCGGTCACCGCGCTGTTGTACCGGCAATTGCGCTGGGCAGAATTCCGCGCGGCGGTGACCCATGCTTCGCGCACCGCAGGCGCAATCCTGCTGGTGATCGCGGCAGCTGCGGCGTTCGGCTGGTTGCTGGCTTATTTGCAGGTGCCGACCGCGACGGTGCAGGCGCTGCAATCGGTGGCGCACGACAAGTACATGGTGCTGCTGCTGATCGTGGTGTCGTTGCTGCTGCTGGGCACCTTCATGGACCTGGCGCCGCTGATCCTGATCTGCACGCCGATTTTCCTGCCGGTGGCCAAGGCCTACGGCATCGACCCGATCCACTTCGGCCTGGTGCTGGTGCTGACCGGCGGCCTGGGTCTGGTCACCCCACCGGTGGGCAGCGTGCTGTTCATCGGTACGGCCATCGGCAAGATCAGCATCGCCCAGAGCCTGCGCACGATCTGGCCGTTCTGGCTGGCGGGCCTGGCGGTGCTGCTGGTGGTGGCATTCTTCCCGCAATTGTCGTTGTGGTTGCCGGCGGCGCTGAAGTCGTAACCCGCAAGCCGCGCAGGTTCCCTAGAATGGCTCCACTCTCACGCCATCGGATGACCATGCCAGGACGCAAGAAAGCCCCAACGCCCGCCAGCGAAGGCAAATTCGGCGCTGCCGGCAAGGCCGCGACGATCAACGACATTGCGCGGCTGTCCGGCGTTTCCAAGAAAACCGTCTCGCGCATCATCAACCACTCGCCGCTGGTGCGGCAGGACACGCGCGAACGGGTCGAGGCCCTGATGCGCGAAGTCGGCTACGCGCCGGACCCGATGGCGCGCGCGCTGGCGTTCCGCAAGTCGTTCCTGATCGGCATGGTCTATGACAACCCGACCGCGCAGTTCATCGTGGACATGCAGTACGGCGCACTGGACCACTTGCGCGATTCGGGTTTCGAGCTGGTCGTCCATCCCTGCGACAGCCGCGATCCGGCTTATATCGACGGCGTGCGCCGCTTCGTCCAGCAGCAGAAACTGCATGGGGTGATGCTGGTGCCGCGCGTGTCCGAGGACGACGCATTGGCCGCGATGCTGGACGAAATCGGTTGCCGTTACGTGCGCATTGCCGCCGTCGCGCTGGACAAGCCCGAACGCATGCTGGTCACCCATGACCGCGACGGTGCGGCTGAGGTCGCCAACTACCTGCAATCGCTGGGCCACCGCGACGTGGCGGTGATCACCGGCCCGCAGGGCTACCGCGCGGCGGTGGAGCGCACCGAGGGTTTTGTCGAAGGCCTGCGCAAGCGCGGCATCGAGCTGCCGAAGAACCGCATCGTCGAAGCCGGCTTCACCTTCGAATCGGGCGTGGCCGCGGCGGAAAAGCTGCTCGCGGGCAAGCGCCGCCCGACCGCGATCTTCTGCGAGAACGACGAAATGGCCGCCGGCGTCTATCGCGTGGCCCTGCGCGCCGGCATCAGCATCCCGCGTGAGCTGTCGGTGGTGGGCTACGACGACAGCACCCTGGCTTCGCGGCTGTGGCCGCCGCTGAGCTCGGTACGCCGCGACACCCGCAATACCGGCCGCCAAGCCGCCGCCATGCTGACCCGTGCCGAAGGCGCAGCCGCGCACAGCGCCAGCGTGCGCCCGCACCTGGTGGTGCGCGATTCCTGCCAGTCGCCGGGGTGATCTCTTCTTTTCCGTGGTGAAGCTTTCGCTTCCATTGAAGGCGACGGGGAAATGACTCACCGATGCGCAGCCCCCGGTGGGGATGCGGAAAGCAGGTCATGGATGGCCTGCGGCGGCGACTGAAGACAGGAGTCTGCCGGAGCCGAGTAGCATCCCCACCGGGGGCTGCGCGTGTTTCCGAAGCCGACGCACTTGTCTCCGGAGCCAGCACGCCCTCACTGACAGCCTGATTCCGCATTGCAGAATGACACCGGTTACCAAGCCCGCTAGAATCACCGCGAACGCCGCTTTCCCCGTGAGGAACCCCATGTACTGCAAGACCTACCACGCCACCCACCCGGACATGATGGACGGCGCGAGCAATGACCAACTGCGCGACCGTTACCTGATCGGCAGCCTGTTCGTTGCCGACAGCGTGCAACTGAACTACTCGCACAACGAGCGCTTCGTGATCGGCGGCGCGGCTCCGGTCGGCAAGGCCGTGGCATTGCCGAAGCAGACCGAACCGGCTTCTGCCGCCGGCAAGCCCTTCCTGGAGCGCCGCGAACTGGGCGTGATCAACGTTGGTGCCGGTGCCGGCAAAGTCACCGTGGATGGCACCGCCTACGCGCTGGGCCCGAAGGATGGTTTGTACGTGGCGATGGGCAGCACGGACGTGGCGTTCGAATCCGATGACGCCGCCAATCCCGCCAAGTTCTACCTGACCTCCACCCCGGCGCATGCGCGTTTCGAGACCAAACAACTTTCGATCAAGGATGCCGTCGCGCTCGAGCGCGGCGCGCTGGAAACCAGCAACGAGCGCACCATCTACCAGTACATCGTGCCGGCGACCTGCCAGTCCTCGCAGTTGCTGCTCGGCCTGACCGTGCTGAAGACCGGCAGCGTGTGGAACACCATGCCGCCGCACCTGCACGACCGCCGCAGCGAGGTCTATTTCTACTTCGACCTGGCCGAGAACGACCGCGTCTATCACTTCATGGGCGAACCCGAAGCGCAGCGCCACATCGTCGTGCAGAACGATGAAGCCGTGGTATCGCCGCCGTGGTCGATCCACATGGGTTCGGGCACCAGCAACTATGCCTTCATCTGGGCGATGGGCGGGGAGAACTTGGACTACACCGACATGCACGTGCTGGACATCTGCCAGCTCAAGTGAGGAAGCCGCGATGACTCATCCATTCGACCTGCATGGCCGTGTTGCACTGGTTACCGGTGCCAACACCGGCCTGGGCCAGGGTATCGCGGTCGCGCTGGCCCAGGCCGGTGCCGATATTGCTGCCGTCGGTCGCAGCGCGCCTGCGCAGACCGAGGCCGAAGTGACCAGGCTGGGTCGCCGCTGCAAGTGGATCGAAGCCTCGCTCGACAGCATCGCACCAGTGCAGGGCGTGGTTGACGCGGCACTGGCCGCGTTCGGCACGATCGACATCCTGGTCAACAACGCCGGCACCATCCGCCGCAGCGATGCGCTGGATTTCAGCGAGGAAGACTGGGACGCAGTGATGGACGTGAACCTCAAGACGGTGTTCTTCCTGTCACAGGCGGTTGCGCGCGCATGGGTTGCGCAAAGCCGTGGCGGCAAGATCGTCAACATTGCTTCGATGTTGTCGTTCCAGGGCGGCATTCGCGTGGCGTCGTACACCTCCAGCAAGTCCGGCGTGCTGGGCCTGACCCGGTTGTTGGCGAACGAATGGGCGGCCAAGGGCATCAACGTCAATTCGATCGCGCCAGGGTACTTCGCCACCAACAACACCGAAGCCCTGCGCAACGATGAAGCGCGCAACAAGGCCATCCTCGAACGCATCCCTGCTGCGCGCTGGGGCAAGCCATCCGATCTTGGCGGCGCGGCGGTGTTCCTGTCCTCGGCGGCATCGGATTACGTGAATGGCGCGGTGCTGCCGGTCGATGGCGGCTGGCTGGCGCGCTGAAATGCGGGCGCTGCTTGCGCTGACCTTGTTGGCTGTTGCCACACTTGCCAGCGCAAAAGCGCCGCAGCAGGTTTTCATCGTCGGTGATTCCACCGCCAGCGAATACCCGTCCGAACGCGCACCCCAGCAAGGCTGGGGCATGCAATTGCAGACCTATCTCGATCCTGCCGCATGGCAAGTACGGAACCACGCCAAGGGCGGGCGCAGCGCGCGCAGCTTCATCGAAGAAGGCTGGCTGGCCTCGGTCGAAAAATCGCTTTCGCGCGGTGACGTGCTGCTGATCCAGTTCGGCCACAACGACGAGAAAGTCGAAGACCCGATCCGCTACAACGAGCCGGCGCAGGCCTACCCGCAATGGCTGATGCGCTACGTGCAACTGGCGCGCGACAAGCACGCCACGCCGATCCTGGTCACCCCGCTGGCGCGTCGCCGCTTCGACCCCGGCATGCAGATCGACCAGCTGCTCGATACCCACGGCCTGTACGCGCAAGCCGTGCGCGAACTGGCCATGCGCGAAGGCATCCATCTGATCGACCTGACCGCCACCAGCATGGACTGGCTGCGCGCGTTGGGTGATACGGCATCGAAAGGCTATTTCATGAACCTGCCCGAACAGGGCAAGGCCGATGACACCCATCTGCGTGAACAAGGTGCCTATGCGGTGGCCTGTCTGGTCGTGCGCGAATGGCGGCGCATCGACCCGCAACTGACGACGGTGCGCGACACCGACTGCGGCGCACCGGCCGACGCACTCGCCCTGCGCAACGCACAGGCGCAGCCTTCGCAGGTTGTTCACGGTGCCGACATTGCACAACAGCAACCCGGCCCGCACGGCGGCGCAGGCACCACCACCGCGTATCCGTTCTTTGCCGACGCACCGGGACTGGGTTTCGTATTGCGCAAGCGCGTGCTGCACAAGGGCGCGAGCATCGGCCTGCACCTGCACGACAAGGACGAAATCTATTACGTCATCAGCGGCCGTGGCCGCTACACCCTGGACGGCAAACTGCACGACGTTGGCCCCGGCGACGCCCTGCTGACCCGCCCAAGCAGCACCCACGCCATCGCCCAGCAGGGCGACGAAGACTTGGTGCTGTTGATCGCCTATCCGAAGCAGTGAACGCGAACCCGCGTTTCGTCGGGTCGTGCCGAGCCGATTGGTGACTTATCCGAATCGAATACATTCGATAACTAACTGACAATGAAGGATTTTCTACCGCAGATTCTTGGTTTATGCCCCCGGATGTGCCCCCGTCATTGCCCTGCTGAATCAACAATGGCTGGGCTGGGAGGGGCACGGAAATTTATCCACAAGCTGCATTTTGGCCGTGATTTGGTCGCTATAATTTTCTGTCTCCCCGCATGGCGGGGCATTTGAGGAGACAGGCAATGAAGCCGGGTGACCTGCTGTTGCATTGCTACTTCGAGAAGGACGGGGACCAATGGCTCGCGTTCTGCCTCGATTTCACCTTGGTTGCGCAAGCGCGCACCCTTGAAGAGGCCGCCGAGAAATTGCGGCACCAGATGCTGGAATACGTGCATGACGCCACGGTCGGGGAAGACCGCCCGCATGCCGCGTACCTGCTGCGCCGTCGTGCGCCCATGAACTACTGGTTCAAGTTCTACTGGACGACGTTCAAGCAGGTGGTCAGGCACAAGCAGAGCAAGCGCCGCATGGCAGAGCGCGAAGCGATGCCGCTGGCTCCGGTGTGCGCCTGATTTGTGGGCGGTCACTTCCGGCCGGTGTCGGCCAAAGAGGTTGAAGCCGTTCTCAAGCACCTTGGTTTTACGCCACGCAAGCAAAAGGCCACCAGTCATGTGAACTGGGTGAGGGGTGAAGGTACGCAGGATTACAAGCGCGTCACGGTGGATGCGAACAATGAGCCATTCAAGGATCAAGCCTTGAAGTGGATGCTCAACCAGGCAGGAATAAGCAAGAAGGATTTCTATGCCATCCTTGCCCAGCTATGAACCCCAACCCCGCTCCGGCGGGGTTTTTGTTGCACGCTGAATTCGCGGTGATTTATTTGGAACGAGATTAGACCCCTGCGCTAGATAAGTTGCGCCCGTCCAGATTCATACAGACGGAGGCAGCATGTCAGCAGTGGTGGTCAATTACCCGGACGATGCCCTCTTGCGCGTCCGCGACATCACCAGCGACCGCAAGAAAGGCACCCAAGGCCTGTTCCCTATCAGCCGCAGCTTGTGGTGGGAGGGCGTTCGCAGTGGTCGGTTTCCGAAACCGGTGAAGCTGTCCCCGGGCGTTACCGCCTGGCGCATGCGTGATCTGCGCGACCTGATCGAGCGGGGTGCCCTGTGATGCGCTCCCACGACTTCACCAAGCCGAGTTCCCCGGAGCGCGCCGCAGACCGTGGCCGTGCCACTGACAACCGTGATGGCTCCATCGCTGCGTTCAACAAGCGGCAGGAACGGGCGGTTCCTCTGGATGAAGCGATGGCCACGGCTATGGCTCCGATTCTGGATGCCTGGAAGCGCGGGAGGCAGCCGTGACGGATTCGGGCCAGGAAAAACTCCTGCTTCGCCACTGGCTCGTGTTGGGCCAAGCGACGAGAGACGCGCGTCTCTCGCGGTCCGACTTGGCTGTTTTGCATTGCATCGCTGAACACATCAACAAGGTCACCAAGGAGGCATTCCCCGGCGTGAAGCGAATCGCGAGCATCACCGGAGCCGACAGGCGAACCGTTACCAGATCGGTCGCCAGGCTCTGCGATACGAACTACATCATTCGCAACAGCGGCAACCGCTTCACTTCGAACACATACCTGCTTGGTACGGGTGAAGCTGCCCCTACGGATGAAGCTGCCCCTACGGGTGAAGCTGCTCAGGGGTATGGGCGAGTTCGTCCCAAAGGTAGGGGCGAACCTGCCCCTCTAACCAGCTCTTTTAACCAGCTTAATGAACCAGCTTTAGAAGCAAAGCTTCCGGCTGCGCCGTGCGCTGTCGCGCCGAGTGACCCGGTAAGCGATCCAATTTGGGGAAGCGGCCTGCAATGGCTGATGGGCAAGGGCATCGCCGAGAAGCCCACCCGGTCGCTGCTGGGCAAGCTGCGCAAGGCATGCGGCGACATCGGCACGGCTGCGCTGTTGGACGAGGCACAGGCGCAGGACATCACCGACCCGGCACCGTGGTTGCTGACCGCTGCCGCGAAGCGTGGCCACCGGAACGCGATCCCCGTCGGGGCTGTCGCGCGGGATGACCGCGATCAGGTTGAGATCGACGCCGACAACGAGCGTCAGTTGAGGCACTTTGGACTGGAGGCCACCGCATGAATACCGCCGTCGCCAAGATCGACTTGGAAACCATGCTGGCACGCTACGCCAACGAACCGCGCAGTTGGGTTTGCCCGGTTCACGAGTTCGCCTACGGCGATGGCATCCCGGACCAGCGCATGGGAGACCATCGCCACTGAGGGCCGCAGCCAGCGCATTGCCGGGCAGGCGCGCGGCGGCTCCCGTGCCAGCCGCTTCGACGAAGCGCACCGCGTCATCCACTTCAAGGATGCTGACAGCTATCTCGAATACATCGGCGAGTTCGGGCGCGGCTCCATGCTCGACGCCATCCACGGCCACATTGGCGCAGCGGCGAAGAACATCGGCATGCTGGAAGAGTTCGGGGCCAACCCGACCAGCACCTACCGGCTGTTGAAGGACATGGCCGAGATCGGCGACAACACGGCCGGCGCGCGCGAATCCTTCGCCACGCTGGATATGGTGTGGGATACGCTCAACGGCACTACGGCGCAGCCAGTTGATGCGCGGCTGGCGCAGTTCTTCCAAGGCGTGCGCAACTTCATTACGGCGGCAAAGCTGCAAGGCGTGATGCTGTCGTCGATCAACGATGCGCCGATGCAGGTACTGGTGGCGAAGTCGTCCGGCGTGCCGACAGGCGAGGCCATGAAATCGCTGTTCGCGGGTTTCGGTGGCAACAAGCGCAAGCTGGCGCACGAGATTGGCATCGGCCTGGACGAAGTGGCCGGCGAGTTGACCCGCTGGCACCGCGACCATCTGGCGCAAGGCTGGACCTCCAAGCTGGCCAACGCCACGATGCGCGCCACCTTGGTTGAGGGCTGGACGAACGCGCTGCGCCGAGGCTACGCGCTGACCCTCTCCGGCACGCTGGACCGGATGCGAAAGACCGCTTGGGCCGGGCTGTCCAAGCACGACCGCAACCGCTTCGAAGGTGCCGGCATCGACGAGGCGACGTGGAAAATCTGGCAGGCCGCGACCGAACAGGACGGCATGCTGACCAAGGATGGCATTTATGCCGCGCAGGGCATCCATTCCGCTGACAAGCGCCGCGCGGTGGCGAAGCTGCTGGGCTACCTGGACCAAGAGGCGAAGACCGCCGTGCTGGCCCCTGACCTGCAAACGCGGGCCATGATCCAGCAGGGCACCAAGGCCGGCACTTGGGGCGGCGAAGTGCTGCGCTCGGCGATGCTGTTCAAGTCCTTCGCCTTCGGCATCGTGGAGAAGCACCTGCGCCGCATTCGCGACATTCCGACCACCGGCGGCAAGGCGGCGTACAGCACGGCCATGCTTACCAGCTTGACCTTGTTTGGCGCGCTGTCGGTGCAGTTGAAAGACTTGGTGCAGGGCAAAGACCCGCGCGACATGACCACCGGCAAGTTCTGGATGGCGGCGTTCCTGCAAGGCGGCGGCATCGGCATCTTCGGCGACATGCTCTATACCGGCATGGGCGGCGATGCACGCGGCGGTCAAGCCAACTGGACGAACCTAGGCGGGCCGGTGTTCGGCACCGTGTTCGACCTGGCCGACCTGACCCTTGGCAACGCCTACAAGGCAGCGCAGGGCAAGAAAACCGACATCGGGGCGGATGTCGTCCGCTTTGCACGCGGGAACACGCCCTTCATCAACCTGTGGTATCTGCGCGGTGCCATAGACCACCTGGTGATGCACGACCTGCAAGAGCAACTTTCGCCCGGTTACCTGCGCCGCATGAAGAAGCGCGCGCGAAAGGATTGGGGGCAGGAGTATTGGTGGCAGCCAGGCGAGGCGGTGCCGGAGCGTGCCCCGGATTTGGAAGCGGTCGCGGGGAACTGAGAAGGCTTGGCGCTATTAGCCAAAGAATTGGCCGCATTCACGACAGGGGTCGAAGCTGGGATCGAAGAACTCCCTTCTGGCCTCACGCTGATGATTGACGTGGCCGCAATATGGACATGGGTGTTCTTGGTCCAAAGAGAACTCTGTATTCAATTTTGCATAAACCTGTCGGATCGTGCTCTCGCTGAAATTGAGATGCTCTAGCGGTATATCCCATATACCAAGTTCTTCCATCGCGGTGATTTTGTTGCCAATGTCCTCCCATAGGCGATAGACCAATCTCCCGACGGGGACATTGATGGCCTCCATCTCATCGCTGTCGTCGTCTTTACTGCAATGGACTTCAATGATTTTGCAATTCCAGATCAGCGGATTCTTGGGGTTTGCCGTCTTGCGAGTAAATCGCCTGTGGAATGCCTCAATGTCGCGACCCAGCAATTCCCTGGTGATGGATGCAGCGGTTTTTACGTCGAACCACTGCAACAGCCTGAGCATGGTTTGCCAAATCAGATGATCAACGATGGGTGGGCGGGTGCTTGACCCTTTGGGTCTTCCCCTCTTTCGTTTCTCGATCATCATGCGCACCCTGCGCCCTGAAAAGAAACCGCACCAGCGCCGCAGGGTGAACGGCGTTTTCGCCCCGTCGGGCTAGGTGCGGTTGTTCGATCAGCGTACGCTCGCGCTTTTCGCAAGGCTTTCTGCGATCGTTTGCGCAGCCATCAATAAGTTGAATCCGCGATTGAATCCGGCGGCGTGTTCTTCGTTCTTCGAGAGTGGTATGGGTGTCAGCTCATCCACTGCACTTTGCAGGACTGTTTCAAGCTGATTGATATATCCCCACAATTGACAAATATGCGTAGCCCGATCACTGGTATTCATGCTTCGCCCCCCTTCCTGGCTGCTTGCTTGATTTCCTCTACCATCCCATCCAGATCGTTGCTAATTCGCTCAAGTAAGTCGCCGAGCGCATACGCCATCCGGGAAATTTGAGCGTCTGATGATTGAACAAGATCCATCAGGAATGCCGCAGCTCCATCGATGGAGTTGGAAGCGTGTTCGATGCGGCTTGCTACACTTTCAGTATTTACGCTTGGGGCTGCCATGCTCACGCCCTCCTTTTCGACGGCGCGGTGACACGGATGCCGTACCAACGAGCGACGAACGCACCGAATTTTGCATCGTACTTGGCAGCATGGTTCACCATCGCCCGCCTGCACTCGCTCTCTTGTTCCAATTCTTGCTTTTTCTCCACTTCGTCGTTGCAGGTACGACAGAACACGTACGAAAACATGCCGGCTGCCGTTTCCCTATACGCTGCGCACTTATGTTGCGGCCCAAGGTTGTAACCCACGGAGACGCCGCAGCGGTCGCAGGTGTTGTGATATCGGGGAAAGGCGTTGCGTAGCGGGGTGTTCTTGAGGTCGGTGGCGTTCGCCGCCATTATTTGAGTTGCCATGATCGTTCTCCTTTCGAACGGTTGTGGAAGGCGGGGCCGGGTGTTAGAGGCACCCGGTTCCGCCGCTTTACCGGGCTATGCCCGATTCTTCACGTCGCTGTCGCACGGCCTGCGACTCATCCGGCTTTTCTCCGGATCGGCACGACTGTTTTCTTTCCCTCTCTCAGGGTGTCCAGGTAATCCGCCCACGCCTGCATCATGCGGCGGCGCTCGGGCAGGTGTTCGGCGCGGTTGTACGCGGCCTTGATCTGGTTGCGCTCGGCATGGGCAAGCTGGCGTTCGATGGCATCCGAGTTCCAGCCCATTTCATGCAGCAGCGTCGAGGCCATGCTGCGGAAACCGTGGCCGGTCATGTCGTCGGTGCCGTAGCCGAGGCGGCGCAGGGCGGCATTCACGGTGTTCTCGCTCATCGGGTCGCGGTTGCTGCGCACGGAGGGGAACACGTACTTGGCGCTCGCGCTCGTGCCCGTCAGCGGATGCAGTTCCTCGAGGATCGCCACCGCCTGCTTCGAGAGCGGCACGATATGCGGGACGCCCATCTTCATCTTCTCGCCCGGGATGTTCCATTGACCCTTGTCCAGGTCGATCTCGGCCCACTCGGCCTTGCGCAGTTCGCCGGGGCGGGCGAACACCAGCGGTGCCAGCTTCAAGGCGCACAGGGTCGAGAACTGACCGGTGTAGCCGTCGATCGCGCGCAGCAACGCGCCCACCTTCACGGGGTCGGTGATCGCGGCGAAGTGGCGGTTCTTCCGGGTCTTGAGTGCGCCGCGCAGGTCGGCCGTGGGATCGCGCTCAGCGCGGCCCGTGGCCACGGAATAGCGGAATACCTGCCCGCAGACCTGCTTGAGCTTCTGCGTGGTTTCCAGCTTGTCCTGTGCTTCCAGGCGACGGAACACGGCCAGCAGTTCGGACGCCGCAATCTCACCGACGGGCCGGCTACCGATCCAGGGAAACGCGAAGGTCTCCAGCAGCCACTCCGCTTTGTCCCAAGTCGATTGGGCCAGATCACCACGTCGGGTTTCCAGCCACTCCCTGGCGACGGCCTCGAAGCGATTATCCGCAGACAGGCGAGCCTGCAATTTCGCCGTCCGCTTCTCGCTGGAAGGGTCGCGGCCTTCGCGCAGCAGCGCGCGCGCCTTGTCGCGTTCCGTGTTCGCGTCCCGCAGCGACACCTCGGGATAGACGCCGATGGCCAGGCGCTTCTCGCGGCCGGCGAAGCGGTACTTCATGCGCCAGTACTTCGAGCCGTTGGGCATCACTTCGAGGTACAGACCACCGCCGGCAGCAAGCTTGTAAGGCTTGTCCTTCGACTTCGCAGCGCGTGCTGCAATGTCCGTCAGCGGCTTCGTGGCCATGTGGGGGCACCTCCGTGCCTGATTCCCCCAAGGTGGGGGCTGTTCCCCCAAATATGCCCCCGTTCTTTTCTGGATGCAAGCGGACGGGTTTGGACAGTGTCGGACGGGAATCCCTTGGTTTCATGGGGTTTCCGTGGATTTTCTGGACTGTGGTGGACGCCGCTGGATGGGCTGATGGTGCCGCTTATCCGATTCGAACGGATGACCTACTGATTACAAATCAGTTGCTCTACCAACTGAGCTAAAGCGGCGTGCGTTGCGCGGCGTGATTCTAACGCAGCAGGGGCTAGCGCAGTGCGGCGCAATCCAGCGGGCGTGATTGTGTCGCGCCGGTCTTGGTGCGTGCCTGTGCGGCGCTCTGGCCGGGGGGGGCGGTGATGTCGGCCCACCATTGCGAGGGTGCGGAAGTGGCCGGTTCGCGGATTTGCGCGGGGAAGCCGGCCGCCTGCAATGCCGCTTGGCGGCGTTGTGCGCCTTCGGGATTGCGGTACATGCCCAGTGCGATGCCGTTGGCCAGGTCGCCGTCGCGGGTGATCAGGAAATCGCTGAAGCCGGCTTCGCCGATGCGCTTGGCCAGTGCCTGCGCTTCGTCGCGGCTGGCCGATGGCGGTAGATAAACGCTGTAATTGCCGCTGCTGCTGCCCCTGGCTTCGCGTGCCTTGCCGCGTGCGCCGGTCAGCGTGGTGATCGCCTGGCGTGCAGCGTCGGCGTCGGCGTAGGGGCCCAGGCTGAAGCACTGCGGTGGCGTGGCAGGCGGCAGTTGGGCGGTTTGTTCCGGCGCGGGTATGGGGGTTGCAGGCGCAGGCGCGGCGTCAGTTACCGGCGTTGGCTCGGGCGGCGGTGCCGGGGTTTCGGCCTGCGCGGTTGCCGGCGCGACCGGCGCTTCGGCCAGCAATTCCAGCCGTGCAACGCCTTGCGGCTGCACCGGTGGTTCCGGCGGCGGCACAGCCGGACGCGACAGCCACCAGGCAGCCACGCCCAGGTTGAGGACGGCGAGCAAGACGATCAGGGCGCGAATCAGCATGCGGGGATTCTAATGCCCGCGCGCGCCCATGCCGCCAGCCCTTCCAGCACCAGCGCCGGCGCAAACGTGGCCTGCGGCAGCAACGTGCGCAAGGCATCACTGCCGCCGCCGTGCAGCAGCAGCGCCGGCTCCCTGCCGAAGCGCTCGCGGGCCTGTTGCAGGCTGCGCTCGATCAGCGCCGCCGCTGCGCCGTCGCAGCCGGATGCCAGCGCGTCGGGGGTATCGGTGGCGAATTCGGCGTAATCGCCGCCGTTGGTCGGCAGTTGCGCAGCGGCGCGGTGCAGCGCTGCGCGCATCAGCTGTGGCGATGGCGCGATACGGCCGCCGTGGTGGCGGCCGTCGGCATCCAGCAGATCCAGCGTCAGCGCGGTGCCGACACCGGCAATCAGCCACGCCTGCGGGCCGCGTGCGCGCGCGGCCAGCAAGGTGAGGAAACGATCGACGCCGAATTTTTCCGGTTCGGCATAGGCAATCCGCACGCCGGCCAGCGCCGGTTGGGTACGCGCGAACGACAACACGCGGAAGCGCGCCATCAGCGCATCGCGCACCATCGCAGTCAACGTGGGCGAAGCCACGCTGGACAGGCAGGCCACGTCTGCTTGCGCCGGTAAAAGCGCGTGCAGGTTTTCGATGAAAGCGGCTTCATCGTGGGCCAGCGCCTGCATCTCGCCCAAGCGGCCATCGTCAAGCAGCGGCGCACATTTCAGCCGCGAATTGCCCAGGTCGAACAGCCATTGACTCATGTCGCCCTCACGCTGACTTCGCCGGCATGGATGCGTTGTTCGCCATCGTCAAAACGCACTCGCAGCGCGCCGTCGTCGGCGATGCCATCGGCAATGCCATGGCTTACGCCGTCGCTGCCGTGCACGTCGATCTCGCGACCGGCCAGCGCGTCGAGTGCGGCATAGCGGGGCAGGAATGGGGCCAGGCCTTCGGCGTCGAAGGTGTCCAGCGCCGGCAACAGTTTCGACAACAGCGCCGCCGCCAGCGCATTGCGGGTGGGCGCTTGCGGGGAAAGTATGGACAGATCGGTCCATGGCTGGTCGATGGCCGCAGCGAAGGCCGCCGGCATGTGCACGTTGACGCCAATGCCGATCACTGCGCGCACCGGATCGGCGGTGCAACTGACCGCCGCGCCGCCGCCGATTTCGACCAGCAGGCCGCCGAGTTTCCGGTTGTCGACCATAAGGTCATTCGGCCATTTCAGGCGTACTTTGGGGAAGCCGCCATCGTGCAGTGCCTCGGCCACGGCGACGCCTGCCACCAGGCTCAGGCCGCCCAGCCGCGCCAGCCCGCCGGTAAATTGCTGCGCCACTGACAGGTACAGGTGCGCGGCCAGCGGCGAGGCCCAACTGCGCCCACGCCGGCCGCGCCCGCCGGTCTGGCGTTCGGCCAGCAGCACTGCGCAGCCGTGGGCCGGGGTGTCGCGGCGCAGCAACTCGCTGTTGGTCGAATCCAGCGACCAGGCCACGTCCAGCGCGGCCAGCCGTGCGCGCGACGCCGGTGCCAGCGCGGCGGTGATGGCCTCGGCATCCAGCCAATCCAACGGCTGCGCCAGCGCATAGCCACGGCCGGGCTGGGCGTCGATGCCGATGCCGGCCTGGCGCAGTGCTTCGATCCGCTTCCAGATCGCCGCACGGGTCAGGCCGCTGGCGGCGGCCAGCGCGTCGCCGGTGGCAGGGCCGGCTTGCAGGCGTTGCAGCAGTTCGCGTTCCCCGTTCATGCGGGCCATTATGAAGGAGTCGCCGCCGATGGCTGCCCTGTGACCGGGCGGAGTGCGATATAGTCCGTAATTCCGCGTACCTCTTGGAGCTGCCATGTTCCGCCAACGCCCCGTTTCGTGCCTTGCACTTGCGCTGTTGCTGGCCTGTGCCAGTACCCCGCTGTTGGCCCGCACCGCGCTGGACGAACACGCGACCAGCAGTACCGCCTGCCCGCAGGAAGAAGTCGCGGCCATCGTCACCGACAGCAATGCGCCGACGCCACCGCGCCCGGCCACCCCGGCGCGCAACAAATACGTCAAGCCGGCTTCGCCCGCCGCACGCAGCCAGACTGGCGGCGGTGGTGAAAGCGATGGCAACAGCCTGCCGCGTGCGCGCAATGGCAAGTGGCACAGCTTCCTGCCCGGGATGTTTCGCTGAAGGTTTCGCTGTTGAGTTGGCTGCGCGGCCAACCCGCCACGATTCCTGAAGACCGCTGGCAAGCCCTGCGCCATGCAACGCCGTGGGCCGCCGTGCTGGATGACGCCGATGCCGCGCGCCTGCGCATACTGGCCGAACGTTTCCTGCACGAAAAAACCATCACCCCGCTCGACGGTCTGGCGTTGGATGCCGACCAGCGTACGCAACTGGCCTTGCTGTGCTGCCTGCCGCTGCTGCGCTATGGCGAAAACGGCCTGCGCGGCTGGTCGCAATTGCTGGTCTATCCCGACGCCTTCCGCGTGCGCCGCAGCCATGTCGATGCCGCCGGCGTGTTGCACGAATGGGACGATGAACTGATCGGCGAAGCCTGGGACAGCGGCCCGCTGATCCTGTCCTGGGCCGACGTACAGGCCGACTTGCAGGATCCCTGGTCCGGCTACTGCGTGGCGATCCACGAAATGGCGCACAAGCTCGACATCCTGGACGGCGAAATGGACGGCACACCGCTGTTGCCGCGCGCATGGCAACGCGAATGGGCGTGCGATTTCCAGCGCGGCTTCGATGCCTTCTGCACGCAAGTCGATGCCGGCCACGACACCGCCATCGACCCGTATGCGGCCGAATCACCGGAAGAATTCTTCGCTGTACTCAGCGAATACCACTTCTCCGCACCGCAGTTGCTGCGCGAGGAAATGCCGGAAGTGGCGGCGCATTTGCAGCGGTTCTACGGGCCGACGCAGCCAACAAGATGAGAGATCACGGTATGCCCAGCGAACCGAGCCAGTCCTTGATCTCGGCCAGTCGCTTGCCTTCGTCGCTGCTCAATACATAGGCAGATCGCGCGCCCATCAACCGGCCTTCCGGCGATACCGCGACCAGCGTCGGATACGTTTTCACACCGAGTGCGTCGATGAAATCCTGCGCGTCGCCGACTACCGGCCATTGCAGGCCGCGTTCCTTGACGAAATTTTCCGCCGTGGCAATGTCGTCGAAGGTGATGGAAACAACCTGCAACTCCGGCATCTGTGCTTTCAGGGCATTGAGCCCTGGGATTTCCATGATGCATGGTGCGCATTCGGCGAAGTAGAACGAAAGCAGCGAATACCGCTTGCCATTGTCCAAGTCGAATTCCCTGCCGGAAAGATCGGCGTGTTCCAGCGCTGGCACGCGGCTCGCGACCGGAATCGCGAGCACGGTGTTCCGGGGTATGGCGGAGATCATTTCGCTTCCATGGCTGATCTTCAGCGTGGCCGTGGTCTTGTCGGTGGCGGTGTCCTTGTCGAAGGTGGCCTGCTGGTCGATCACTTTCGCAATGAAGGCGTCGTAGTCGAGCCTGGTGCCATCGGCGTCGAGATAGATCACCTGCTTGACGCCATCCAGCATCATCTGCTGCCGGAATTCGGATTCCGGCAGCGCCGGTGTTTTCGGGCCCGGTTGTCCGGCAAGCGCAGATTGCACCAAGGCCGACAACAAAATCCCCAATGCTGCTGTACGCATGATGGTGTCTCTTTTCCGTTCCCGGTGACGTGATGGTGGAGGTTCAGTTCTCGTCGTCGCTTTCGATCGCATCGAAATAGTCCGGCGCAAGCATCTCGCCGCCGCCGTCATCGTGCACGGTGGTGGTGACCGGCGCAGCAGCGGGACGGCCGCGCGGTGGCGGCAATTGCGCTTCGGCGATTTCCAGATCCGCCAGCAGTTGTGCGCGGCGATCTTCAGGCAGTTGTTGCCAGTGGCAGCCGATCAGCGCGCCTTCCAGCGAATACAGCAGGTTGCGGCTGGGGCGGAAACCGGCGCGCTTGATCTTGACGAAGGCGGTGACCGCGCCGACGGCGGCGACGTCCTCGAACGTGCGCAGCCCTACCTGGCGCAGCCACGCGGCGGAGCGGGGGCCGATGTTGAGCAGTTTGTCGGTGCTCATCGCAGCGATTCCACGTAGAGGGTGGCGAGGGTTTCCAGCCCGTGCTGGTCGTCGGCGTCGAAGCGCTCGGGCACGGGGCTGTCCAGGTCGAACACGCCAAGCAGTTCGCCATCGTGAACCAGCGGCACCACAAGTTCCGAACGCGAAGCCGCATCGCAGGCGATGTGGCCGGGGAAGGCGTGTACGTCGTCCACGCGCTGGGTCTGCCGGCTGCTTGCCGCCGCGCCGCACACGCCCTTGTCCAGCGCGATGCGCACGCAGGCCGGCTGGCCCTGGAATGGGCCGACCACCAGTTCGCGCCCGTCGAAGAAATAGAAACCCACCCAGTTGAGTTGCGGCAGCGCGTGGAAAACCAGCGCCGACAGGTTGGCGGCATTGGCGATGCGGTCGGATTCGCCGTGCAGCAGCGCGCGTGCCTGCTCGGCCAGTTGTGCGTATTGTTCCGGCTTGCTGCCGTTTAGACTTTGCGATGTGAACATGCCCACAGTGTAGAACGGATGATAGCAAGCAGCATTTACATCACCGGCACCGACACCGGCGCCGGCAAGACTGTCGCCAGCGTGGCGGTGCTGCAGGCCTTGCGCGCGCGCGGTTTGCGTGCGCTCGGCATGAAGCCGGTTGCTAGCGGTTGCATCGACACCGCGCAGGGCTGGCGCAACGAGGATGCACTGGCCTTGCAGGCGGCCAGCGATCCGGTGCCTGTGTATGCGGATCTCAACCCGGTGGCCTTGCCGTTGCCGGTTGCGCCGGAAATCGCCGTACGCGAAGCCGGCCAGGTCATCGAGCTGGAAAGCTTGCAAGCCGCGCATGCGCGTTTGCAGGCCAGTGCCGACATGGTCGTGGTGGAAGGTGTCGGTGGCTGGGCCGCGCCGCTGTCGGCCACGCTGGATCAGGCCGATCTGGTGCGTGCCTTGCGCCTGCCGGTGGTACTGGTGGTCGGGCTGCGCCTAGGTTGCGTGAACCACGCTCGGCTCAGCGCCCGCGCGATCGCGGCTGACGGTTGCGAATTGGTCGGCTGGATCGCCAGCGAGGTGGATCCGGCGATGGAGCGCATCGACGAGAACTTCGCGATATTGCAATCACGGCTGCCGGCACCGTGCTGGGGCCGGTTGCCGCATGCGGCGACGGAAGAAGAGCGTTGGCGGCATCTGCGCTTGCCAGCGTGGGAATGACCAACAAGCGCAGTACGTCTTTCGCGAATCCCGCCCACAAAAAACCCCGGCAGGGGGAGGGGGATCCTGCCGGGGCGGGCTTGCGCGGAGGGAGGGATTCCGCGCAAATCTCTTTGTAGTATTGCGGTACTGCGGTGTTGCGATGGATCAGCGGGCCTTGGCGGCCTTGGTCACCTTGGCAACGGTGGCCTGGGCGGCGTCCTGCGCGCTTTCGAACTGGCTCTTGGCCAGCTGGCCGAAGGCTTCGCTGGTCTTCAGGGTGACGCCGAAGGCTTCCTGGCCGGCAGCGATCAGGCGCTCGACGTTGTCCTTGGCCACCTGCACGCCCTTCGGCCACAGGGTCTTGTAGGCTTCGAGGTCACGGACTTCGGCCAGTTCTTCGACGTAGGCGGTGGTCGCATCGACGTTCTTTTCGAAGGTCTTGAGCTGCACGCCGAACAGGCTTTCGGCGCTTTCCAGCGCCAAGCGGTTGGCGCGCGAAGCGGCGGCGGCGAACTGGTGGGTGTAGGTGCTGAACTGATTGGTGAATTGAGCGGACATGATTGAAACTCCCGTAGTTGAAAAGAGGACTACCTCTGTGTTGCGGTGCAGCATAGGCGGCTTTCTGTTGCAATGCAACAAGTCGCGTATGGTTGTCCGACGAGCGGTAGTCGCCTGTTCAGAATCAAGGGGTTGCGGAAGTGCTCAATCGCCCCGGTAGCGGCTGCCGGCGGTGCAGGTTTCGTGCACCACCACTTCGCTCAGCAGCGGCAGGTCGGGCTTCAACTGTTCCCAGATCCATGCGGCGACGCGCTCGCTGGTGGGGTTTTCCAAGCCGGGGATGTCGTTGAGATAGTGGTGGTCCAGCCGCTCGTACAGCGGCGCGAAGGCCGCCTTGAGGTCGGCGAAATCCATCACCCAGCCGGTGTGCGGGTCGATCGGGCCTTCGACATGCAACTCGACGCGGAACGAATGCCCATGCAGGCGCGCGCATTTGTGGCCCTCCGGCACGTTGGGCAGGCGGTGCGCGGCTTCCAGGGTGAAGATCTTGAAGATGTCCATGCGTGCATTGTCCGCCGCGCTGCACTCGCGCGGCAATGTGCTGGGAGAAGCAAGCAAAGAACCAGGCAACTCAATTCGTCATCCCGGTCTGTACCCGGGGATGACAAACCAAACTCAGGTAGTTCGGAACTCGCTTCAGCGTTCCACGCGCTGCCGTGACGGGCTGCGGGGCTTGCCGGCATGGGCACCGGCATGGCCATGGCGCGGGTTGCCGCTGTTCGGGCGACGCGGTTTGCCGGCGTGGTTACCGCCAGGGCGGTGGCCACCCGGGCGGTTGCCGCCGGGACGGCGCGGGGCGCGGTCGCCGCCGGGTTGTTCGGCCTTGCCCGGGGCGCTGTTGCCCCAGCGGATCGGTTCGTGCGGTTCGAAGCCGGGTACGTCGCGGATTTCCATGTCCTGCCCCAGCAGGCGCACGATCGCGCGCAGGTACTTGGCTTCATCCTGCGCCACCAGAGAAATCGCTTCGCCGGTGGAGCCGTTGCGGCCGGTGCGGCCGATGCGGTGCACGTAGTCTTCGGCCACCATCGGCAGGTCGTAGTTGATGACCTTCGGCAACTGGTCGATGTCGATGCCGCGCGCGGCGATGTCGGTGGCGACCAGTACCGGCACCTTGCCGGCCTTGAAATCGTTGAGCGCGCGCTGGCGCTGGCCTTGGCTCTTGTTGCCGTGGATCGCGGCGGCCTTGATGCCGGATTTTTCCAGGAAGAACGCCAGCTTGTCGCTGCCGTGCTTGGTGCGTGCGAACACCAGCGTCTGCGCGCGGTGATCCTGCGCCAGCAGGTGCAGCAGCAGCTCGCGCTTGCGCCCGCCATCGACCGGATGCACGCGGTGGGTGATGGTTTCGGCGATGGTGTTCTGCGGGGTCACCATCACTTCCACCGGGCTGCGCATGAATTCCAGCGCCAGTTGCTTGATCGGTTCGGCAAAGGTGGCGCTGAACAGCAAGGTCTGCCGGTTCTGCTTCGGCAGCTTGGCCAGGATGCGCTTGATCGACGGTAAGAAGCCCATGTCGAGCATGCGGTCGGCCTCGTCCAGCACCAGCACCTCGATGCCGGACAGGTCAACGCTGCGGCGTTCGATATGGTCGAGCAGGCGGCCCGGGCAGGCGATCAGCAGGTCCACGCCCCGACGCAGCGCCTGCAACTGGTTGCCCATGCCGACGCCGCCATAGATGGTGGTCGAAGGCACGCGCAGGTGCTTGCCGTAGTCGCGCAGGCTTTCGTGCACCTGCACCGCCAGTTCGCGGGTGGGCGTGAGCACCAGCGCACGCGGCTTGTGGGTGGGGTTGGGCCTGGCCGACAGGTGCTGCAGCAGCGGCAGACCGAAGGCAGCGGTCTTGCCAGTGCCGGTTTGCGCGCCGGCCAGCAGGTCGCGGCCGGCCAGCGCCAGCGGGATCGCGTCGCGCTGGATCGGGGTGGGGGTGTCGTAACCCTGTTCGGACAGGGTACGCAGCAGGGCGGGCGTCAGCCCGAGTTGTTCGAATGACATTGGCAAAGCTTCCGGTTGAAACGCACCAACCGCAGACACGCACGCAAGACGCGCGCGGATTCCCGGCATGGGGCGAGAGTGAAAACCCGAAGCGTTCCCGATGAACCGCGCTAGCAGGCAATGAGGGAGCGAAGCCGAAAAGGCGTCGCAATGCAGGGCGAAAGGCGTCGGAGGGAACCGGCCGGAACCCGTGTGTCGGGCCCGGCGCGACCGCCATGGGGAAACGGACGAGCGCCTGCAATCCGTCATTATAGCCGTTTTGCGGGCGTAGCGCCCAGCCGCCATCGGTAACCGGCATTACCCGGGTGGGGTGGCCCCGCGTATCATGTCCGCTTGGTTGAACGCCGTGGAGGCCAAACCTTGAGCGTGCGCATCCTGCCAACGCGTACCACCACCGCTGCCGCCACGCGGCTGCGCCCGCTGCCGGATTGCTCCGGCGACTCCGCCTGCAGCCATTGCAGCGTGCGGGACTTGTCGGTGTGCAGCGCGCTGGGGCCGGAAGAAGCCGAAGCCCTGGAAAGCCAGGTTGGCGAAGTCGCCGTGGCCGCTGGCCGCATGCTGGTGCGCGAAGGCGACGAACGCCGCCACGTGTTCACGGTGACCTCCGGCTCGCTGCGGCGCATCCGCCTGCTGCCAGACGGCCGCCGGCTGGTGGCCGGTTTCCTGCTGCCGGGCGATTACATCGGCTTCAGCGGCGCGGTCCGCTACCGGCACTCGATCGAGGCCATCCAGGATAGCGTGCTGTGCGTGTTCTCCTCGCAGGACATGCGCGAATTGTGCGATCGCTTCCCCGAACTGGAGCGCGAACTGCTCAGCCGCGCCTGCGCCGAACTGGACGACACTCGCAACAACCTGATGTCACTGGCGCGAATGACTCCGGTCGAACGCCTGGCCGGCTTCCTGCTGGACATGGCCGCGCGCCGCCAGCGCCAGGGCCACGATGCCGACAGCGTGTTCCTGCCGATGACCCGCGCCGACATTGCCGACTACCTGGGCCTGACCGTCGAAACCGTCAGCCGCTGCTTCACCAAGCTGCGCAGCCAGGGCGTGATCGCCACCGACGACCCGCAACATGTGCGGATCCTGCAGTCCAATGCATTGAAGGCGTTGTCTGAAGCGCGGGAATGAATGTGAAAACGCACCGGCGCGGCTTGCGTGGCAAATCTATCGCCCGTCTTGGGGCTGTGCTCCTGCCCGGCTAGATGATGCCGGGCGAACGGCTTGCATGGGCACGCAAGCTGCGCGCCAAACATAGGCGTGGTGCGGTTCGACGCGGAAGGCATCCACGCCTTCAAGCACCAAGCCAACCCATGCTCGAATGGACTCGAACGGTCACGCCCAGCAGTGAATGAGGGCGTACCGCTAACCGCACCACCGTGCTAGCGTGTGCGCACCTTGTTGCTCGGGAGTGGATGCCATGAACCGGTTGCCTGTCTGGATTGTCCGCAGCTTTGTCGTTGCCAGCTTGTTGTTGCTCGCCGCCTGCGCCAGCGGGCCGCGTGTCAGCAGCGAAGTCGATCCGGAAGCGGACTTCGTGCGTTACCGCACCTTTGCTTTCTTCTCGCCATTGGCCCTGGAACCGCAAGGTTACAGCTCGGCGGTAAGCGAGCGTTTCAAGGCCGCCGCACGCGCGCAACTGGAGGCGCGGGGTTATGTATACAGCGAAGACAAGCCGGACCTGTGGGTCAACCTGAACGCCTACCTGCAACAGCGTACTGACGTCAGCAGCATGCCGACCGTCGATTACGCCTACTACTACAGCTACCGCGCGCGCAGCTACTACGCGGTGCCGCACTGGCGCGACGAGGTGCGGGTGCACAACTACACCGAAGGCACGGTCAACGTCGATCTGGTGGACGTGGCACGCAATCGGCTGGCGTGGGAGGGCATCGCGGTTGGCCGGGTGTCGAAGCTGAAGCCGGAAGAGCGCGATGCACGCATCGACGCGACGATGGCGGAAATCTTCACCCGCTATCCCTACCGTGCCGGCTCCGGTGCTGCAGGAACCATGCCATAGGATGGATCGGCGGCCCATATGGCCGGATGTGCAAGCACAAACGCCGCCTGAAAGCAGGCGGCGTTCGCGTTGTTGCGTTGGGCGAAGGCTCAGCCCTTGGCGGCGTTCGCGGCCTGGATGCCGTCTTCGATGATCTTCTTGGCGACGGCGGCGCCGTCCCAGCCATCGACCTTGACCCACTTGCCCTTCTCCAGGTCCTTGTAGTGCTCGAAGAAGTGGCCGATGCGCTCCAGCCAGTGCGGCGAGACCTGGCCGATGTCGTCGATGTGCGAGTAGCCGTTGAAGATCTTGCTGGCGGGCACGGCGAGCAGTTTTTCGTCGCTGCCGGCCTCGTCGGTCATCTTCAGCACGCCAACCGGGCGGCAGCGGATCACCGAGCCGGGAATCAGCGGCAGCGGCAGCACTACCAGTACGTCCAGCGGGTCGCCGTCGCCACCCAGGGTGTTGGGGATGTAGCCGTAGTTGCACGGGTAGCGCATCGGCGTGGACAGGATGCGATCGACGAAGATCGCGCCGCTTTCCTTGTCCACTTCGTACTTGACCGGTTCGGAATCCTTGGGGATTTCGATGACGACGTTGATTTCTTCCGGCGGGTTCTTGCCGGTGGGGACGTGGCCCAGGCCCATGTGCGGCTCCAGCTGCGTGGTGTGTGAAAGGCCGTCATTCTACCCCTTGGCCTGTTGCGCTGCAGCAGGCAGGCTTCAGTAGGAGGGTTTCAATCCGCCACGGCCAACCGTCCGGCGTCGCCGCAACCGTTTTGCAGCAGGCGTGAGTTTTGCAGCCAGCCAGCATCGGGGTAGTAGGCGAACACGAAGGAGCCGTTGCGGATGCTGTCGATCAAGGGCTTGGCGATGGCCGGGCGCACCGCCGGGCAGCCCAAGCTGCGGCCCAGTCGGCCCTGGCTGTGGATCAGGCCATCGCTGACGTAGGGCGCGCCGTGGATGACGATGGCGCGGTCACGGGCCTGGTCGTTGTAGCCCGGTTCCAGCCCGCGCAGGCGCAGCGAATAGCCGTTGTGGCCGACGTAGGTCTCCTGGGTGACGAAGCCGCCCAGGCTGGACATGTGGCTGCCGGAGCGGTTGGAAAAACGGTTGGCGAGGTTGTCGCCAGTACCGCGACCATGCGCGACCAACTCCTGGAACAGCAGCCGACGCTGCGCCAGGTCGAACACCCACAACCGTGGTCGGGTCGAAGGCAGTGAATAGTCAATGACGCTCAGCGTGGCCGGGCGCTGCAGTGGGTCGGGCTGGCGCAGCGCGCAGGACATCGCGCGGGTGGCCAGGGTCAGCACTTTGCGGTCGAGGGCCGGTGCGGCGCGGGAAAGCGCGTCCAGCAGCGGGTCGGCGGGTGGCGGTGGCGCGGCCTGCGCGGCTGGCAGCACCGCCGCCAGCAGGGTGGCTGGCAGCAGGCGGCGGATGAAGTGGTTGGAGGAGTTCGAAGCCATGCCAACGAAGTGGGTGCCCGGGTGGGGGAATTCAATGGGTTGGTGGGATGTGAGGCGGGAACCGCTTCCCGTCTCACTCGTCGCCCGCCACCTCATCGGATTCCAGCACCGGTGCCATCGGCTGCGTCGGATCCGGACGCATCGCCGGCAGATCGGTCAGCAGCAGGGTCGCGCCCGGTTGCAGGATCGAGCGCACGCGATCGGAGAAGTCGGGATCAACCTGCAACGGCCTGGACGTTTGCAATTGCAATTGCAGCATCGTCAGCGCTTCCGGTGCGATGCCGACCACCGGCCAGGTGGTCCAGGGTTGCGCTGCGTCGTCGCCTTTCACCATCAACACCGAGCCGTGCAGGGCGAAGTCGTCTGCCACGTGCAGGCCCGCCTCGCCGACCACCACGCCGTTGCGCAGCACGAACACGCGACGGTCGGCCACGCTGACCAGCACGTTGACCGGGCCGGGTGCATTGGCGGCGGCTTCGTCCCAGAAGTAACCGGCGTGCACGTTTTGCGTGGCCAGTTCCGTGCCGGTTTCATTGACCGGTGCCAGCAATGCCGGGCGGGTCAGGCTGGCGGCCGAGGCTTTCGCATCGGCCACCACCACGGTGTCGCCGGTACGGGTTTCGGCGAACAGTTTCTGGGCGAAGACATGCGGCAGGCGCACGCAGCCGTGGCTGGCCGGATAGCCGGGCAGGCTGCCGCCATGCAGGGCAATCCCGCCCCAGGTCAGCCGTTGCATGTACGGCATCGGCGCGTTGTTGTAGAGGTTGGAGTAGTGGTCCTTGTTCTTTTGCAGGATGGTGAACACCCCGGTCGGGGTTTCCTTGCCGGGTTTACCGGAGGAAATCGTCGAAACACCGATCGCCACGCCGTTGCGATACACATAGGCGCGTTGCTCGTCGAGGCTGACCACGACCACGATCGGCCCTTCCGGCGCGATTTCCGGGTGCCACAGGTACTGGCCGGGTTTCAGTGCACGGGGATCAGGCACGGCAGGCGCGTCGGCGGCGGCAAGCACGGACGAAACCGGCAGCAACAAGGCGGCGAACAGGTGGAGGGCGAAGCGGGGCATGGCCAATCCTGACAGTTGCGATGCGCCGATTGTGGCGTTGGCCGCCCTGAAAAAGGAAGGGCGGCCGTGGCCGCCCTTGCTTCGATCCGTACAGCGCTGCTGACGTCATTGCACCGCCACTTCCACCCGGCGCGCGTCGGCGGCATCGCCGTCTCCGGTGCTGATGATCGGCTTTTCCAGACTCACGCGCTCGGCTGCAATGCCCTGGTCGAGTAGCCATTGCTGCACGGCCTGGGCGCGTTGCTTGGCCAGTTCGGCATTGGCCGCCGGGTCGCCGCTTTCGTCGTGGAAGCCGGAAATGCGGGCGGTCGTGGTGGCATCGTTCGCCAGCGTCGCGGCAACGCCGGCCAGCGTGGCGGCGGAATCGGCCGGCAGGGCTGCGGAACCAACACCGAAATACACCTTGGCCAGATGGCTGTCCGGTGCGGCGGCTGCTATTGCGGCCACTTGCGTCGTGTTCGTGGTTGCCGCAGTCGCCGACGCCATGGTGGCATCGCCGGCGGACAACAGCGGCACGATCAACAACGCGACGATATTGATGATCTTGATCAGTGGGTTCACCGCCGGGCCGGCCGTGTCCTTGTACGGATCGCCGACGGTGTCGCCGGTGACGGCGGCCTTGTGCGCCTCGCTGCCTTTGCCGCCGAAGTGGCCGTCCTCGATGTATTTCTTGGCGTTGTCCCAGGCGCCGCCGCCGGTGGTCATCGAAATGGCCACGAACAGGCCAGTCACGATCGTGCCGATCAGCAGGCCGCCCAGCGCCTTCGGCCCCAGCAGCAGGCCGATGACGATCGGCACCGCCACCGGCAGCAGCGAGGGCACGATCATTTCCTTGATCGCCGACTTGGTCAGCATGTCCACGGCGCGCGAGTAATCCGGCTTGCCGGTGCCGGCAAGGATGCCGGGGATTTCGCGGAATTGGCGGCGTACTTCCTCGACCACCGCACCGGCCGCGCGGCCCACCGCTTCCATCGCCATCGCGCCGAACAGATACGGGATCAAGCCGCCGATCAGCAGGCCGATGATCACGGTGTGGTCGCTGAGGTCGAAGGCGAAGGTCCGCCCCGGATTGGCCGCTTGCAGGTTGTGGGTGTAATCGGCAAACAACACCAGCGCGGCCAGTGCCGCCGAGCCGATCGCATAACCCTTGGTCACCGCCTTGGTGGTGTTGCCGACGGCATCCAGCGGGTCGGTGATGTCGCGGATTTCGCTGGGCAATTCCGCCATTTCGGCGATGCCGCCGGCGTTGTCGGTGATCGGGCCGTAGGCATCCAGCGCGACGATCATGCCGGCCATCGACAGCATCGCGGTGGCGGCAATCGCAATGCCGTACAAGCCGCCCAAGGCGAACGCACCCCAGATCGCCACGCATACCGCGATCACCGGCAGCGCGGTGGATTTCATCGACACGCCGAGGCCGGCGATGATGTTGGTGCCGTGGCCGGTGGTCGAAGCCTGCGCGACGTGCTGCACCGGCTTGTATTGCGTGCCGGTGTAGTACTCGGTGATCCAGACGATCACGCCGGTCAGCGCCAGCCCGATCAGCGAACACCAGTACAGGTTCATTGCGCTGATCGTGCCATCGCCCATCAGCGCCTTGGTGATCGGATAGAACGCGATCGCCGCCAGCACCGCCGACACGATCACGCCCTTGTACAGCGCGCCCATGATGTTCTTGCTGCCGTCCTTCACCTTGACGAAGAACGCACCGATGATCGAAGCGATGATCGACACGCCACCGAGTACCAGCGGATACAGCACCGCGTTGTGCCCGGCTTCGGCTGCCATCAGCCCGCCCAGCAGCATCGTCGCGATCACCGTGACGGCGTAGGTTTCGAACAGGTCCGCAGCCATGCCGGCGCAGTCGCCGACGTTGTCGCCGACGTTGTCGGCGATCACCGCCGGATTGCGCGGGTCATCCTCGGGGATGCCGGCTTCGACCTTGCCGACCAGATCTGCGCCCACGTCCGCGCCCTTGGTGAAGATGCCGCCGCCCAGCCGCGCGAAGATCGAAATCAGCGAGCTGCCGAAGGCCAAGCCGACCAGTGCGTGCAAGGCTTTTTCGCCGGTCACGCCCAGGTGATGGGTCAGCAAGGCGTAATAACCGGCCACGCCCAGCAGGCCCAGCCCGACCACCAGCATGCCGGTGATCGCGCCGCCGCGAAACGCCACGTCCATGGCCTTGCTCATGCCGCCGCGCGCCGCTTCGGCCGTGCGCACGTTGGCGCGAACCGAGACATTCATGCCGATGTAGCCGGCCGCGCCGGACAGCACCGCACCGATCAGGAAACCGATCGCGGTATGCCAGTTGAGGAAAAACCCGATCAGCACGAACAACACCACGCCTGCCACCGCAATCGTCGTGTACTGACGATTGAGGTAGGCGCGCGCGCCTTCCTGCACCGCCGCAGCAATTTGCTGTATGCGCTCGTTGCCCGCTGGCTGTTTCAGGATCCAGCGCGCGGAAAAGATGCCGTAGAGAATCGCGACGACGGCGCACAGCACCGTCAACAACAGACCGTTTTGTTCCAGCATGACCCCTCCCAAGGTTGTGGACGTGTTCCGCAAGACAAAGACGTACTTTGACAAGACCTGCTACAGCAGATGACGGATGCCGCAACCCGAAAGCCAGTGGAACAAAGCCAGTAAAGCATCGGGTCTTGCCGCAGCGGGCTTGCGCCGCGCCTTGCCGCTTCCGCGATTCCTGGAGCGTGCGCAGTATGAACCGCAAAGCCGATGCGGCGCCATGTCGGCTGCGGAGGCAGGACTGTTGCATGGCGGCTTGCATGGCGGCGGGTTTGCGCGGCCGTATTGCCATTCGTCTGTTCTGGGGCGGGCATCGTCTTGGGCGCCGACTGCCGCCACCGGTGGCGGCGTGCCGTCCGGATTCGACGAAATGTGCTGGAAAATGCGGGTTTCCGCGACCATACGCCAGCGTCCTGCAATCGTTTCCCCGAATGAACCGGCCGGTACTGTTTTGCGGTGCAGCGTGCAAGAAGCAATGGCCGAGCGCACGATGCGCCCGCATCCCGACGTGGGGGAGGGAGCAAAGCCCGAAACCGGCCCAGCCGCTTTCGGGCTTTTTTATGCCTGCGCGTTTGTGCAGGCACAAAAACCCGAAGGGTGGTGCGCAATCCCGGTAGAATTGCCACATGGCCGAATCCCCTGCCCGCAGCATCCCCCTGCAAGTCGTGCACAACCCCGCCTCGGTGCTGGAAGCCGGTGCGCGCCAGGTCAATGCCGACAAGATCTCCCGCTCGCCGGTGCAATTCCTTGAGGCGCCGGTGCTTCGCAAGCCCTCGTGGATCCGCGTGCGGATTCCCTCCGGCAACGCAGTGCAGAACCTCAAGGCCAAGCTGCGCGAGAACCGCCTGGTCACCGTGTGCGAGGAAGCCAGCTGCCCGAACATCCACGAATGCTTCGGACACGGCACCGCCACTTTCATGATCCTGGGCGAAGTCTGCACGCGCCGCTGCAGCTTCTGCGACGTGGCCCACGGCCGGCCCAAGCCGCCGGACGCGGGTGAACCGTTGAGTCTGGCCAACACCGTCGCCGACATGGGCCTGAAGTACGTCGTCATCACCAGCGTTGACCGCGACGACCTGCGCGACGGCGGCGCGCAGCACTTCGTCGATTGCATCCGTGAAGTGCGTGCCAAATCGCCGAACACGCACATCGAAATTCTCACCCCGGATTTCCGCGGCAAGGGCCGCATGGAGCGCGCGCTGGGCATTCTCGAGCAGTCGCCGCCGGACGTGTTCAACCACAACATCGAAACCGTGCCGGACCTGTATCCCAATGTCCGCCCCGGTGCCGATTACCAGTGGTCGCTGACCCTGCTGCAGAAGTTCAAGCAGCAGCACCCGGACGTGGCCACCAAGAGCGGCATCATGTTGGGCCTGGGCGAAACCCTGGAACAGGTGCAGGCCACCTTGCGCGATCTGCGTGCGCACGAGGTCAACATGGTGACCATCGGCCAGTACCTGCAACCTTCCGCCCACCACCACCCGGTGCTGCGCTACTGGACGCCGGAAGAATTCAAGGCGCTGGAGCTTTACGGCCTGGAACTGGGTTTCAGTCACGTCGCCAGCGGCCCGATGGTGCGCTCCAGCTACCACGCCGACCAGCAGGCCAAGGGCGTGGTGGGCTGATGTACGTGCAGGGGAGCGGGGAGGTGGGTTGCCCGCTTCGGCTGCAATCCCCGGCCTTGCGCCGACCGGGGTGACCGCCGCGTTCAGCTGGCAGGCGGGTTGTCGGCGCATTGCCTTGTTTCTGATGGCAAATCCGGGTTTCAAGCCGGGGGTGACAGCGCAGGCAACTTCCGGCACTGTCTAGGTGTCCGATTGCAGCGCAATCTCCACTCTCATTCTTCAACCCTCGTTCTTCAACCCAAATTTTCCCGCCGCCCCACCGGCACGAGCCGTCATGATGAAACTGAAAACCACCCTGTTGACCCTGGCCCTGTGCGCACCGCTGGCGTTGCTGGCGCAGCAAGGCGACAAGAAGCCCGTTGTCGACAAGAGCCTGATCGGCGAGCGCACTGTCCTGCCGCAGTCCTTGCCGTCCGCGCCCAGCGCCGACCAGCAGGTCACTTCCAAGCTGGTCTATGGGCTGCTGTCGGACAGCCGTTACGCCTACCGCCCGCGCCCGCTGGATGCGGCGCTGTCGCAGGACGTGTTCAAGCGTTACCTCGAATCGCTGGACGGCGCGAAGATGTATTTCACCGCCGCCGACGTGGAACGCTTCGCGCCGCTGCGCGAGCACATGGGTGAATCGATCCGCAATGGCGACCTGCAAGCCGGTTACGACATCTTCGCCGCCTATCGGCAACGGGTGCAGCAACGCACGACATACGCGCGCGGCCTGTTGAAGCAGAATTTCGACTTCGGCACCGATACGCGCTGGGAATACGACCGCGAGGACGCGCCATGGGCGGCCAGTGATGCCGAACTGGATGCTTTGTGGAAGAAGACCGTGATGAACGACTGGCTGCGGCTGAAGCTGGCCGGGCAGAAGCCGGACGACATTCGCAAGACCCTCGACAAGCGCTATGCGCGCATGCAGACCAGCGTGGACGAATTGAAGGGCGAGGACGTGTTCGCGTTCTTCCTCAATGCCTACACTAGCGCGGTCGACCCGCACACCGACTATTTCACCCCGCAGAGCGCGGAGAATTTCAACCAGCAGATGTCGCTGTCGCTGGAAGGCATCGGCGCGGTACTGCAGCGCCAGGATGAATTCATCGCCATCCGCGAGATCGTCCCCGGCGGCCCGGCCGACCTGTCCGGCAAGCTGCAACCGGGCGACCGCATCGTCGCGGTGGGCCAGGACAAGTCCGGGCCGATGACCGACGTGGTCGGCTGGCGCACCGATGACGTGGTCAAGCTGATCCGCGGCAAGAAGGGCTCGCAGGTGCGGCTGGAAGTCATCCCGGTGGCCAATGGCGTCGATGGCGCGCACGCGCAGGTCGCGATCACCCGGCAGAAGGTGAAGCTGGAGGAACAGGCCGCCAAGTCAGAAACCATCACCACCCCGGCAGCCAATGGTGAACCGGCGCGCAAGATCGGCATCATCAAGTTGCCGGCGTTCTACCAGGATTTCGAAGGCCGGCGCAAAAGCCCGGATGACTACACTTCGGCCACCCGCGACGTGGGCAAGTTGCTGGCGCAGTTCAAGACCCAGGGCGTCGATGGCGTGGTGCTGGACCTGCGCAACAACGGCGGCGGCTCGCTGGACGAAGCGGTGGAGCTGACCGGCCTGTTCATCGACAAGGGCCCGGTGGTGCAGGTGCGCGAATCCGGCGGCCGCATCAACGTCAATGCCGACCGCAAGCCTGGCGTGGCCTGGGACGGGCCGCTGGCGGTGTTGATCAACCGGGCGTCGGCGTCGGCGTCGGAAATCTTCGCCGGCGCCATTCAGGACTACGGCCGTGGCCTGGTCATCGGCGAAACCACCTTCGGCAAGGGCACCGTGCAGAACATGATCGACCTGGACCGCTGGCCGGCCAACGAGGCGGCGCGCTTCGGCCAGGTCAAGCTGACCATCGCCCAGTTCTTCCGCGTTTCCGGCAGCAGTACCCAGCACAAGGGCGTGGTGCCGGACATCGCCTTCCCGGTCAGCGTGGATGCCACTGAATACGGCGAAAGCAAGTACGACAACGCCCTGCCGTGGGCGCGCATTGCCGCCGTGCCGCACCAGCAGTACGGCAACTTCGCCCCGCTGCTGCCGCGCCTGCAGGCCTTGCACGCCACCCGCACCGCCACCGACAAGGAATGGCAGTGGTGGTCCGAGGACGTGACCCAGTTCCGTGCCGAGGCGGCGAAGAAATACGTGTCCTTGAACGAGGCCGAGCGCCGCGCCGAACGCGACCGCAACGAGACCAAGCGCAAGCGGCGCCAGGAAGAACGCAAGGCCTTGGGCCTGGCGCTGGATCCGTTGGCCGACGACATGAACGACGACGGCTTGGGCCCGGCCGAACGCGACATCGTCAAGGACGCCGCCCGCGAAAAACTGGCCGACAAGCGTCCCGACCCGTTGCTGCGCGAATCGGCGGCGATCCTCGCCGACGCGCTGGACTTGTTGGGCCAGGACCGCAAGCTGTCGGCACAGGTGCTGCCGGCTTCGACCGCGCCGGGCAGCTGGGCGGATTGATCCGCGGTAGCCGAATCCGGTGAGTCAACCGCGCGCGACGGCGAAAGCCTCGCGCGCGGCTTCCAGCGTTGCCGCGATGATCGCATCGTCATGCGCGCTGGAGAGAAAGCCAGCCTCGTAGGCCGATGGCGCAAGGAACACACCGCGTTCCAGCATCGCGTGGAAGAAGCGGTTGAACGCAGCGGTGTCGCAGGCAGTGGCCTGCGCGTAGGTTTCCACCTTCTCCGAAGTGAAGAACAGGCCGAACATCGCACCGACGCGATTGGTGGTGACGGCAACGCCGGCCTTTTTCGCGGCCTGTTCCAAGCCTTCGCACAGTGTTGCCGTGGCTGCGGCGAGCTTGTCGTGGAACCCCGGTTGCTGGATCAACTTCAGCATCGCCAAACCCGCCGCCATCGCCACTGGATTGCCGCTGAGCGTGCCGGCCTGGTAGATCGGGCCGCTGGGCGCGATCCGCTGCATCAAGTCGGCGCGGCCACCATAGGCGCCGACCGGCATGCCGCCGCCGATGATCTTGCCGAAGGTGGTCAGGTCCGGCGTCACGCCGTAATGCGCCTGCGCGCCGCCCAATGCGACACGGAAGCCGGTCATCACTTCGTCGAGGATCAGGATCGCGCCGTGTTGCGTGCACAGCTCGCGCAGGTGTTGCAGATAGCCTTCGCGCGGCGGGATGCAGTTGGCGTTGCCGACCACCGGCTCGATGATGACCGCGGCAATTTCATCGCCGATTTCTTCGAACAGTTTCGTCGCGCCATCGAAGTCGTTGTAGCTCAGCGTCAAGGTCAATTCGCCCAGGCCCAGCGGCACGCCGGGCGAGGTCGGGATACCCAAGGTCAACATGCCGCTGCCGGCTTTCACCAGAAAACTGTCGCCGTGGCCGTGGTAGCAGCCTTCGAACTTGACGATCTTGCTGCGCCCGGTCGCGCCGCGCGCCAGCCGGATTGCCGACAGCGTGGCCTCGGTGCCGGAATTGACCATGCGTACCATTTCGCATGAGGGCACCAGCCGGGTGATTTCCTCGGCCATTGTCACTTCGGCCGGACAGGGCGCACCGAAGGACAGCCCATCGCGCACGGCCTTTTCCACCGCTTCGCGCACCGCCGGATGGTTGTGGCCGACGATCATCGGCCCCCAGCTGCCGACGTAGTCGATGTAGCGGTTGCCATCGACATCGAACAGATAGGCACCATCGGCCTTGGCCACGAAGAATGGCTCGCCACCGACCGACTTGAACGCTCGCACCGGCGAATTGACGCCGCCGGGCAGCAATTGTTGCGCGCGCGAAAACAGGGCGTGGGAACGGGCGTGATCCAGGGACATGGCGACGATGCTGCAGTGAAGAGGGTGGCTATTGTCCGCTTTCGCGTCATTGGCCGCCATGTGTGCGTGCGACCTGCCCGCACACGCAATGGGCCATGCCAGAATGCAACAATCCCTTCCCACGGAGTGCGCAATGAAATCCCGAATCCCGTCCAAGGCCGTCCCCTTGTTTGCCGCCATGCTGCTGGCCCTCGCGACCGGCGCATACGCCGGCACCGGACCTGCGGTGATTTCGGAACAGGCCAAGGCCATCCACGCCAAGGCGATCAACCTGGATACTCACCTCGACACACCGGCCTTGTTCGGCCAGCCGGGCTGGAAGATCAGCGACCGCCACAGCTTTGCCGGCGATGGCAGCCAGGTCGATTACCCGCGCATGGTCGAAGGCGGGCTGGATGGCGGCTTCTGGGTGGTCTATACCGGGCAAGGCCCACTGGATGAAATGGGCAAGATCAAGGCGCGCGATTTCGGCCTGAAGCGATTGGGTGAAATCCGCGAGATGGTTGCCGGCAACGCCGACAAGTTCGAACTGGCCACCGTGGCTGGCGATGCGGCGCGGATCAAGGCCGAAGGCAAGAAGTCGGTCTATATCAGCATGGAAAATGCCTATCCGCTGTCGCACGATCCTTCCTTGCTGCGCTATTACTTCAAGGCCGGCCTGCGCATGTTGTCGCTGGTGCATGGCAGCCAGAATGATTTCGCCGATTCCTCGGGCATCAGCGAAGGCGCGGTCGGCGAGTTCGGAGGCCTCAGCGAGAAAGGCCGGCAGATGATCGTCGAAGCCAACAAGCTGGGCATCATCATCGACCACTCGCACGCCTCGCCGCAGGTGTTCGACCAGATGATCGAATTGTCGAAGGCGCCGATCATCCTTTCGCACAGCGGCGCATGGGACGTGCATCATCATCCACGCAACCTCGACGACGCGCGCCTGCGCAAGCTGGCCGAACACGGCGGCGTGATCCAGGTCAATTCGCTGGCCAGCTACTTGATCGACGACGGCGCAACGCCGGCATACCGCGCCGACGTAAGCAAGATTTATGCTGAATACGGCGGTCGTCGTGGCCTGAGCCCGGAAGACCGCAAGGAGGCCGTGGCCAAGATCGACGCGCTGAAGAAGAAATACAAGATAAAGAGCGCCGATTTCGACGATTACATGCGCCACCTGCTGCACATCCTGAAAGTAGCCGGCTGGCAACACGTTGGCCTGGGTGCGGACTGGGACGGCGGCGGCGGCGTGAAGGGCTATCAGGAAATCACCGAACTGCCGAAGGTCACGCAGGCGCTGTTGGATGCCGGTTACAACGAGGAGCAGATCATCGCGGTTCTCGGTGGCAACACGATTCGCCTGATCGAGAAGGTGCAATCGCTGGCCGACCCGGAAGCGGTCAAGGCGGCGTTGGAGTGAAATACCCCTCCCCTTGCTCGCGCAGCGGGCAGGGGGAGGCTGGGAGGAGGTGCTTTGGTGTTGCGTTTGCGGCTTCAGGCAAAACAAGCCCGATATGCACGCACCGCCACCACCGGATCGGCAGCATCGAACACGCCGCCGACCACGGCAATCAAATCCGCGCCGGCTTCGATCAGCGGCGGCGCATTGGCGGGCGTGATGCCACCAATCGCTGCCAGCGGCACGCGCAGCGCTTTTGCTTCTTGCAGCAATGGAATCCCGGCACGTCGTGTGGTGACCTTGGTCGTCGTCGGAAAAAACGCACCAAAGGCTGCGTAACTGGCACCGGCAGCGACTGCGCGCTGTGCTCGCGCCAGCTCGTCGTAGCAGGAAGCGCCGATGATCGCGCTTGCGCCCAACAGCGCGCGCGCGGCGGCGATGTCGCCATCGTCTTCGCCCAGATGCACGCCGGCCGCACCGATTTCGTGCGCCAGCGCTGCGTCGTCGTTGATGACCAGCGGCACGTCGGCTTGCGCGCACAGTGCTTGCAGGGCGATGGCCTGTTCTCGGCGCAATTCTGCGTTGGCGATCTTGTTGCGGTATTGCAGCAGGGCGATGCCTTCGCCCAGCAATGGCGCGACGCGCGCCAGCAGCCGGCCGGTGTCGGCTTCGTCCGGGGTGATCAAATACAGGCCGCGCAAGGTGGGTTCCATGGGACAATGTCGCTTCATTTGCCCCGCATTATCCCCCGATGAGTGACTCGAACGACACCGCCTTTCGCACCTGGATGTGCGTGGTATGCGGTTTTCTCTACGATGAAGCCGAAGGCCTGCCGGAAGAAGGCATCGCCCCCGGCACGCGCTGGCAGGACGTGCCGGACAGCTGGACCTGCCCGGACTGCGGCGCAACCAAATCCGATTTCGAAATGGTGGAAGTCTGATGTCTGAATTATTGGAAGCACTGGAACTGGAAACCGCCCCGTCGCCGGAGTGGACGGTGTTGTGGTTGCACGGGCTGGGTGCGGATGGCAGCGACTTCGCGCCGATCGTGCCGGAACTGGTGCCGCGTGACTGGCCGGCGATCCGCTTCGTGTTCCCGCACGCGCCGGTGCGGCCGGTGACGATCAATGGCGGCATGCGCATGCGCGCGTGGTACGACATCACCAGTCTGGATTTCAGCAATCGTGCCGATGCCACCGGGATTGCCGAATCGGTGCAGCAGGTCGAAGCACTGATTGCGCGCGAACACGAACGCGGCATTCCGCCGCAGCGCCTGCTGCTGGCCGGGTTCTCGCAAGGTGGCGCGGTCACGCTGTCGCTGGGTGCGCGTCGCGAATCACCATTGGCCGGCTTGATCGCGCTTTCGACTTATCTGCCGCAAGCCGAGACTTTGCCGGGCATCGCCACCGCCGCATCGAAAAAGCAGCCGATCTTCATGGCCCACGGGCTGGGCGATCCGGTGATCCCGCTGCTGTACGCGAAGAACAGCTGCGACGCCCTGCAACAGGCCGGTTACAACGTCGATTGGCACAGCTACCCGATGGCGCACCAGGTCTGCGGCCCGGAAATCCACGAACTGGGCCAGTGGATGGCGGCGCGCTTCAATACTTGATACCGCAATACGTGACGCCATTCGCGCCGCTGCTGCGGTGCATTCGACTTGCGTACCCACGCATGGCTAACATGCGGCCATGTGCCTTGCCGCCACCCCGGCGGCCGGCAGCGGGAGGGAATCGATAGCGTGAAGGTGGTCATCGCCGACGACGAGCCGCTGGCGCGCGAGCGCTTGCGCACCCTGCTGGCCGAACATGCCGGCGTCGAAGTCGTGGCCGAAGCCGGCGACGGCCTGGCCGCCTTGCAGGCCTGCGCCGAATTCAAGCCCGACCTGGTGCTGCTGGACATCGCCATGCCCGGCGTCGATGGCTTGGAAGCAGCGCGCCACCTGGCCGCGTTCGAGCCGCGCCCGGCGGTGGTGTTCTGCACTGCTTATGATGCGCACGCGCTGTCGGCGTTCGAGGCCGAAGCCATCGACTACCTGATGAAGCCGGTACGCGGCGAACGCCTGGCCTCGGCACTGGAGCGCGCGCGCATCTTCCTGGCCGGCAGCGCCAACGGCGCGTCGCAAGCGGCGGACAAACGCGCCCGCAACCACCTGTGCGCACGCCTGCGCGGCAGCCTGCGCCTGATCCCGATCGAGGAAGTGCACTACTTGCAGGCCGAGGAAAAATACGTGGTGGTGCACCACGCGCGCGGCGAAGACCTGATCGAGGAATCGCTGAAATCGCTGGAAGACGAATTCGGTGATCGCTTCGTGCGCATCCACCGCAACTGCCTGGTTGCCCGCCACGAACTGATGGAACTGCGCCGCAGCAACAATGGCCACGTCCACGCCATCCTGCGCCACGCCACCACGCCGCTGGAAGTCAGCCGCCGCTGCCAGGCGGGATTGAAGGATGCAGTGCGCGGGTTTTGAGCAACCGGCCTCATAATAGGCACATGCAAACCCTGCGCATCGCCACCCGAAAAAGCCCGCTTGCCTTGTGGCAGAGCGAACACGCCGCCGATCTGTTGCGCAAGGCGCATCCAGGGCTTGAAGTCGTGCTGGTGCCGATGAGCACGCGTGGTGATGAAGTGCTGGATCGTTCGCTGGCGGCGATTGGCGGCAAGGGCCTGTTCCTGAAGGAGCTGGAATGGGCGATGCTGCGCGGCGAGGCCGATTGCGCGGTGCATTCGCTGAAGGACGTACCGATGGAGCTGGATGCGCCGTTCGCGCTGCCGGCGATATTGCAACGCGCCGACCATGCCGATGCCTTCGTCAGCAATCATCACGCCACGCTGGACGCATTGCCGCAGGGCGCGCGCGTTGGGACTTCATCGCTGCGCCGGCAGGCGCAGTTGCGTGCGCGCCGGCCGGACCTGCAATTGCTCGACCTGCGCGGCAACGTCAACACGCGCCTGGCCAAGCTGGATGCCGGCGATTACGACGCCATCGTGCTGGCTTGCGCGGGTTTGCAGCGTTTGGGTTTCGACAACCGCATCCGTGCGCGGCTGGATGCGCCGGACTGGTTGCCGGCACCGGCGCAGGGCGCGATTGCGGTGGAGTGCCGTGCTGGTGATGTCGAAGTGGGCAAGCTGTTCGCCGCGTTGGAAGATTTGCCCACGCGCATGTGCGTTGAAGCGGAGCGGGCGATGAATCGTGCGCTGCATGGCAGTTGCCATGTACCGGTGGCGGCGTTTGCGCGGCTGCAAGGCGAGGGCATGCACCTGCAGGGCCTGGTCGGCTCGGCCCGCGATGGTCGCGTGGTGCGCAGCGAGATGGAGATGTCGCTGGTGTCGCCGGAAGTGCTGGGCGAACAGGTGGCGCGTGCCTTGCTGGGTGGAGGCGCGGGGGAGTTGCTGGCCGAGGTGTAAGCCAGCCGCAACGGATCGTCATCCCGGATTGCGCCGGGATGACGATTTCAAGTTTCTTGCAGCGTTTCGATCAGAACCCGTAAACCACGTTGACCGTGGTCAGGGTGTCGGTCTTCTTGGTGCCCGGCAGCACGTCAGTGTTGTGGCGCACTTCCAGGCCGGCCTTCAGTGCCAGTGCGTCGGTCATCGCCACCTGGATGCCCAGATCGTTCTTGGCGAAGGTGTTGTCCTTGCCGGCTTCGATCAGCAGGGTGTCGTAGATCGACGTGGTCGCGGTCAGCTGGTGGCCGAAATCCATGAAGCCACGGGCGATCACTTCGTTTTCGTGCACCTGCACGTCCTGCAGCTTGCTCCAGCGGTAGCCGGGGCCGATCTCGAAGGTCAGGTGGGTGGCGTCGTTCTTGATCGCCTCGTAGCCGTAGCCGGCGGCGGCGGTCCATTGGTATTCGTAGGTGGCGAAATGGTCGCGTTCGTTGCGCAGCGAGCCGAACACGTAGCTGCGGTCACCCAGGCGATAGCCGCTGGTGCCGAAGATTTCGTAGCGGCGCGCGCTTTCGACGTCATCGCTCTTGCTGTACAGGAAGGCCGCGCCGAAGGCGTTCTTCCAGTTGCCGTTTTCGTTGGCGGCGGCCAGCTTGCCGACCAGCGAGGAACTGTCGGTGTTGCCCTTGGACAGGGCCAAGCCCAGTTCGCCCTTGCCGGTCCAGCCTTGCGGGGCTTCGTCGGCGAAGGCGGCGGCGGGCAGGGTCAAGGCCGCCAGCAGGGCGGCGATGGCATGGTTGCGCATGGTGTTGCTCCAAGTGGGGTTGAATGTGAGAAAGTGCCTTGTTTCCCGGCACCGAAGCGCATTGTTCGCAGCGGTGCTGAATCGCGGAGGAACGACGGCGCGTGCAATGCCGTGTTTTCACATCGCTGCCAATGCGGGAAACCGCGGCGTGGCTCGGTGATAATCGCAGGCAAGTTCCCCAGCACGCCGCCCGCCATGGACAAGATCGAACGCATCACCGCCCTGCACCGCATCCTCAAGGCCGCGCGTTATCCGGTCACGATCAAGCGACTGCAGGAGGAATTGCACTGTTCGCGCGCCACCGCGTATCGCGACTTGGCTTATCTGCGCGATGCGCTGATGGCCCCGGTCGAGGGCGATGGCGAAGCCGGCTTCCGCTATGCGCAGGAGCAGGGCGAGCGTTTCGAATTGCCGGGGCTGTGGCTGAGTTCGGAAGAGCTGTATTCGCTGCTGGCTGCGCAACAGCTGCTGGCGCGTACCGGTGGCGGCGTGCTGTCCACCGCGCTGGCGCCGTTGCAGAAACGCATCGAAACCCTGCTGGCCGACCATGCCGGTGTCGATCGATGGCCGCTGGAACGCGTGCGCGTGGTGCCGCATCGAGGCCGCCGCCTTGACGAAACCGTGTTCCGCCACGTCGCCAGCGCGGTGCTGGAACGCAAGCAATTGACGTTCGAATACCGCGCCCGATCCACTGATGAACGTACCCGCCGCACGGTGTCGCCACAACGCATCACCCATTATCGCGACAACTGGTATCTGGATGCCTGGGACCACGGCCGCGAGGCGTTGCGCAGTTTCGCGGTGGATCGCATCGTCAACGCGCATGCGCAGGAGGTGGCTGCACGCGACATCGACGAGGAACAGCTCAAGCAGCACCTGGCGTCGAGCTACGGGATTTTTTCCGGCGAACCCAAGGGCTGGGCGACCGTCGTGTTCAGCGCCAAGGCCGCGCGCTGGGTCGCCGACGAGCAATGGCATTCGCGCCAGCAGGGCCGCTTCCTGCCCGATGGCCGCTACGAATTGAAGCTGCCGTACAGCGTTTCACGCGAGCTGCTGATGGACGTGCTGCATTACGGCGCGGATGCGGAAATCGTCGAGCCGGCCTCGCTGCGCGAACAGGCGCGCGCGCTGCTGGCTTTGGCGCTGTCCAATTACGAGCGTTGAGCCGCTTGCTGCGCGGCATCACCCATCGCCTTGTCGCCGCAGGTAAAATCCGCCCTTTCCCCCGACGCAGGAAATCCCTGATGCGTGCCGTGCTGTTGTGCTTGTCTGCCGCCGCCGTGCTGGTGGCCGGTTGTGCCAAATCCCCCGAACCCGAGAGCGCCACCCCCGTGCCCGCCAGGAAGCCCGCCGCCGCGCAGCCTTCGCGCAGCCATGATGAAAGCTCGTTCGCGCAGCCGGAAAAGGTCGCCATCAGCGATCTGGCGCTGGACCTGGCCATCGACTTCGACAACAAGCAGATCGCCGGCACCGCAACCTACACCCTGGACTGGAAGGACAAGCAGGCCAGTGAACTGGTGCTGGACACCCGCGACCTGACCATCGACAAGGTCGAAGGCGACGATGGCGCCGGCAACTGGTCGCCGCTGCAATACACGCTGGCCCCGGCCGTGGCGGTGTTCGGCAGCAAGCTGAGCATCGCCACGCCGGCGCGCAACGCCAAGCTGCGCATCGCGTACAAGACTTCGCCGCAGGCGTCGGGCCTGCAATGGCTGGAGCCGGCGATGACCGAAGGCAAGAAGCTGCCCTTCATGTTCAGCCAGTCGCAGGCCATCCACGCGCGCAGCTGGGTGCCGCTGCAGGACACGCCGAGCGTGCGCTTCACCTATTCGGCGCACGTCACCAGCCGCCCTGACGTAATGGTGCTGATGAGCGCCAACAGCCCGACCGAAGCAGCACGCAACGGCGACTACAACTTCCGCATGGAGCACCCGATCCCGTCGTACCTGCTGGCGATCGCCGCTGGCGACCTGGTGTTCCGCAGCACCGGCGCGCGCAGCGGCGTGTGGGCCGAGCCGGCGATGGCCGACAAGGCCGCGAAGGAATTCGAAGACACCGAGAAGATGATCGCGGTGACCGAGAAGCTGTACGGCCCGTATCGCTGGGGCCGCTACGACATCCTCGTGCTGCCGCCGTCGTTCCCGTTCGGCGGCATGGAAAACCCGACGATGACCTTCGCCACGCCGACCGTGATCGTCGGCGACAAGTCGCTGGTGTCGCTGGTCGCGCACGAACTGGCGCATAGCTGGTCCGGCAACCTGGTCACCAATGCCTCGTGGAAGGACATCTGGTTGAACGAAGGCTTCACCACCTACGTGCAGGCCCGCATCACCGAAGCGATGTACGGCACGGAAATGGCCGACATGGAACGCCAGATCGACCAGGCTGGGCTGGCCGAGGACCTGAAAGGCATGAGTGCCGAAGCGCAGAAGCTGGCGCTGCCGCCGCTGGCCGAGAACGATCCGGACGAAACCCTCAGCGACGTGGCCTACGTCAAGGGTGCGTGGTTCCTGCAATTCCTGGAGCAGCGTTTCGGTCGCGAAGTGTTCGACCCGTTCCTGCGCGGCTGGTTCGACGACCATGCTTTCCAGAGCGCCAATACCGACCAGTTCATCGACTACCTGAAGAAGAACCTGCTGCCGAAGAACCCCAACGCGGTCAGCAATGACGAGCTGGACGCCTGGCTCCACCAGCCCGGCATCCCGGCGGTCGCGATCAAGGCGCAATCGCGGGGCTTCGCCAGCGTGGATACCGCGCGCATCGCCTGGCTGGGCAGCGGCCAGTTGCCGAGCGTCGAGGTGACCGGCGATTGGGTGACCCAGCAATGGGTGCGCTTCATCGAAGGCCTGGGCGACAAGTTGAAGGTCGAGCAGCTGAAGCAACTCGACGAGGCCTGGCATTTCACCGGCACCGCCAACGGCGAAATCGCGATGCGCTGGTATCCGCTGGCGATCCGCAGCGGTTACGTGGATGCGTTGCCGGCTGCCGGCGAATTCATCGAGCGCGTCGGTCGCCGCAAGCTGATCATGCCGATCTACGCGGAACTGGTGAAAACGCCGGAAGGCCTGGCATTCGCCAAGGAAGTCTTCGCCAAGGCCAGGCCGGGCTATCACCCGATCACCACCGCTTCGGTCGAGGCGCTGTTGGCGAAGGTGGAGTCGAAACCATGAAGCGCAGCCTGATTTTTGCCGCAAGCATTTTCCTTCTCACCGCCTGCGGCCCCAGCGAAGAACAACAGCGCGCTGCGGCCGAAGCTGCTGCCGCGCAGAAGGAACAAGCCGCTGCCGAAGTGGCGAAGCAATACGAAGATGCCCGCACCGCGCAGAAGTGGGAAACCGCGCGCATCCACGGCGCGGCGTTGCTGGCGCAATACCCGGATACGCAAGCGGCCGAACAGGTGCAGCAGAGCTTCGACGAGATCAAGGCCAAGGCCGAGGCCCAGCGCGAGCAGGAGCGCCTGTCGTCGCTGTGGAGCTACACCCAAGTGCCCGCCGGCAAGGGCACGCAACGCTCGGCGATGCTTTACGCCAAGGACACGATCGACGTGGATGGCAGCGGCCCGCGTTCGGTGCAACTGGTGTTTCGCGACCATCCGCAATGGAAGCGCAGTGCCTATCTGGTGTTGCAGGCGGGAGATTTCGCCAAGGCCTGCTACGGCCATTGCAGCGTGACCGTGATCGCCGATGGCGGGGCGCCGAAAAAAATGGCTGCCAACAGGCCGAATACCGACGAGGCCATTGCCATGTTCATCGACGACTACAGGTCGCTGTGGAAACTGGCGCGCAACTCCACCGCCATCACCATCGAATTTCCCACCCGTGACGTCGGCACGCGCAAGGTGGTGTTCGAAACCGGCGGCGTGAACGGCACGCACATGCCCGGTTGGGACTGAGCAAGGCCGTCATTCCCGCGAATGCGGGAATGACGAGCAAAAGCCGGGTTTCCCCAAAATGCAAGAAACGGATAGCGCCCCGGCACGCACCTCGTCAGACTGCGCCCATGCACGACGACGATAAACTGCAACGCGCCCGTGAACTGCTCAATGGCGGCGAACCGAGCTTGGCCGAACTGGCCGCCGCCGTCGGCCTGGGCGCCACGCAACTGCAACGCCGCTTTGCCGCGTACTTCGGCCTGAGCCCGGCGCAATACCTGGCGCAGAAAAAACTTGCCGCACTGAAAACAGGCCTGCGCGCCGGCAATGACGTCAGCACAGCCCTGTACGACGCGGGCTACGGTTCACCCTCGCGAGTCTATGAACACGGCGCATCGCGGCTGGGCATGACCCCGGCGCGTTACCGTGCCGGCGGCGAGGGCATCGACATCCGCTGGACCACGCTGCGCACCGAACTGGGCGAAGCGCTGGTTGCCGCGACCGAGCGCGGCATCTGCGCGGTGGAATTGGGCGATGAAGAAGTCGCGCTGGCGCAACATCTGCAAACGGAATTCCCGCGCGCGCGATTGGCGCGCATCGACCACGGCCGCGATGAGTTCCTCGCCCCGCGCCTGCAGGCCGTGGCCGAACGATTGGCCGGCATCGACGCCGCCGTGCCGCTGGACCTGATCGGCACTGCGTTCCAGCGCCGCGTCTGGGATACATTGATGAAGATCCCGCAAGGGCAGACCCGCAGCTATGCCGAAGTTGCGCAATCGTTGGGTGATGCGAAAGCCGCGCGCGCGGTCGCCCAGGCCTGCGCGCACAACCGCGTGGCGGTGGTGGTGCCTTGCCATCGGGTGATTCGCGGCGATGGCTCGCTGGGTGGTTACCGCTGGGGATTGCCGCTGAAGCACGCGTTGCTGCAACGCGAACGCGCTTCATGAGCTTTTTGCCCATGATTCCTGCCTGCACAGGAAGCGATTCTCAACGGACGCATGTCCGGTCATGATGCGCAAAAGCGACAGATCTTCCCGTATCCCATCCATCCGCGGTGGCGGCATCGGAATACAATATCGCCGCCCCTTTCCGTTGCATCCCCCATGAACGCCCCTGTTGCTGCGCCCGTGCGCGGCGGTTCCGTCGCTTTCGCCCTGGCCCTGGTCTATGTGATCTGGGGCTCGACCTATCTGGGTATCCGTTTTGCGCTGGAAGGCGGCTTCCCGCCGCTGTTGCTGGGCGGCATCCGCTTCGTCATTGCCGGCAGCCTGTTGTTCGGCTTCCTGCGCCTGCGCGGGGTGGCCTTGCCGACGCGGGCGCAATGGGCCAATGCGGCGGCGATGGGCTTGCTGCTGCTGGCGCTGGGCAATGGCCTGGTGAATTTCGCCGAGCAGAGCGTTTCTTCCGGCATCACCGCCGTGGTGCTGTCCTCGGCACCGTTGTGGATGGGCATTTTCGCCGCGATGCGTGGCGAGCATCCGTCGCGGGTGGAATGGTTGGGCATGGCGATCGGTTTCGGTGGCGTGTTGTGGCTGAATGCGGGTGGCATGCGTTCGGGCTCGTTCATCGGCCTGCTGGCCTTGCTGGCGGCGTCGATCTCGTGGTCGTTTGGTTCGATATGGAGCCGGGGCCGCGACCTGGCATCGCCGTTCATGAATACCGCTGCGCAGATGCTGTGCGGTGGCGTGGCGATGCTGGGGGCCGCGTTGTGCATCGGCGAGCGCTTCGAGGCGATGCCCTCGGCCAGCGGCTGGGCCACGTTCGCCTATCTGATCGTGTTCGGCTCGCTGGTCGGGTTCAGCGCCTACGTCTGGCTGTTGCAACACGTGCGCCCGGCGCTGCTGGGCAGCCATGCCTACGTCAATCCGGTGATCGCGGTGTTGCTGGGCGCATGGCTGGCGCAGGAGCGTTTCGATGTGCATGACCTCGGCGCGATGGGGCTGATCGTGGCCGGCGTGGTGGTCATCACCCTGGGCCGGCTGGGCAAGCGCACATGAACGCCACGCTGGATCGCAAGGGGCTGGCGGCCACCGCCGCGGCGTTCATGGTCTGGGGCATGGTGCCGTTGTACTGGCACCTGCTCAAAGTCGTGCCGTCGCTGCAGATCGTCGCGCATCGGTTGGTATGGAGCGCGCTGCTGGTGCTGGGCTGGTTGTTGCTGAAGAACGGCATGCAGTGGTTCGGCGAAATCCGCGCCAAGCCGCATGCGCTGCGCAACCTGCTGCTGAGCAGTCTGTTGATCGCGTTCAACTGGGGCTTGTACATCTGGGCGGTCAACGCCGGCCACGTGGTCGAAACCAGCCTGGGTTATTTCATCAATCCGCTGCTCAACGTGCTGCTGGGCGTGCTGGTACTGCGCGAGCGCCTCAACGGCCTGCAATGGCTGGCGGTGACCTGCGCCGCGCTGGGCGTGGCGTGGCTGACCTGGCAATCCGGCAGCCTGCCGTGGATCGCGCTGGGGCTGGCGTCATCGTTCGCGCTGTACGGGCTGGTGCGCAAGCTGGTGCCGGTGGATGCGGTCGGCGGGCTGGCGGTGGAAAGCCTGTACCTGCTGGCCCCGGCGCTGGCCTTCCTGGCCTGGGCCGAAAACGGCCACGGCGGCCACTTCGTGCAAGGTTGGGGCATCGGCATCGACCTGCTGCTGGTGGTCGGTGGCGCGATCACCGCGCTGCCGCTGATCGGTTTCGCTTATGGGGTGCGCCGCATCCCGCTGACCGTGGTCGGTTTGATGCAATACATCGCGCCGACCTTGCAGTTGATGATCGGAGTGCTGATCTTGCACGAGCCCTTCGGCCACGAACGCATCGTCGGTTTTGCGGTGATCTGGCTGGGGCTGCTGATCTTTGCCGGTGATGGGCTGTGGCGGGCGCGCATGGCCGCCGGAGCGCCGAAAGCGCAAACCGCCGCGGAGCAGATCGACAAGGCGAAGGTCTGAAAAGACAATACCAAGCTCCACCTACTGGACTTGGCCATGTTCTCATCGCTGGCACTGGTGACGATCGGGCAGTCGCCCCGACCGGACATGGTCGCGCCCATCGTGCAAGCCTTGGGTGACAAGGGTCAGCGCTTGCGGCTGGTTGAAGCCGGCCTGCTGGACGGGCTGGATGCCGCGCAGGTGGCATCGGCTTACGCGCCGCAGGGCGATGACATCCCGCTGGTGACGAAACTGCGCGATGGCCAAGTGGTGAAGATTGCCAGCTCGAAGGTCGAGCACGGCCTGCAAGCCGTGATTGACCGGCTGGAAGCCGATGGCCACGAGGTCATCGTCTTGCTGTGCACCGGCCGCTTCGAAGGCTTGCAAACTCGCAAGGCCTTGCTGATCCAGCCGGACGTGCTGATGCCGGCGGTCATCGCCGGCCTGGTGCCCGGTGCGGTGATCGGTGTCGTCGCCCCGGCCCGCGAACAATTGGCGGAAACGCCGACCAAATGGCTGCGCGCCGGCTTGCAGCCGGTCTGCACGGCGGCTTCGCCCTATGCGCTGGGTAACGACGACTGGCGACAAGCGGCGCAGGAGTTGCGCCAAGTGGCGGATTTGCGGCTGGTGATACTGGATTGCATGGGCAATGGCGAAGCGCAGCGCGACTGGCTGGCGCGCGAACTGGACGTGCCGGTACTCACGCCCGGTGCCATCGTGGCGTCGGCGCTGGGTGTTCTGCTTTGAAATTGCCCGGACTTTTCCCAACCCAAGACCCATGAACCAGACACACGACCCAATCGAGGCTTCCGCCGGCAAACACGAACCGCATCCGCGCGCGTTGGCCCCGGCCAACCTGCTGCTGACCCTGGCGCTGAGCCTGTGCGGTGCGGTGGTCGGCATCCAGATGCTGGTGAGCCTGGGCATCACCCCCAATACCTCGCTGATCGGCGCGCTGGCGGCGATGGCGCTGGCCCGGATCCCGTGGGCGGGCTTTGCCGGTTACCGCTCGATCCATTCGCAGAACCTGGCCCAGACCAGCATTTCCTCGGCGAGCTTCGGCGCGGCCAACAGCCTGTTCCTGCCGATCGGCATTCCGTTCCTGTTCGGCCTGCCGGAAATGGTCGTGCCGATGCTGGTCGGGGTGACGCTGGCGATGCTGCTGGATGGTTTCCTGCTGTATCGCCTGTTTGGTTCGCCCGCGTTCCCGGCCACCCAGGCCTGGCCGATGGGTGTCGCCGCCGCCGAGGCGATCAAGGCCGGCGATTCCGGCGGACGCCAGGCGCGCCGGTTGCTGGTCGGGCTGGCGGTCGGTGCCGCCGGCAATCTGGCCGGGCTGCCGATGTCGGCGCTGGGCGTGGCCTTGATCGGCGGCATGGCGGCGATGGTGGCGTTCGGGATCGGCCTGTTGGTGCGCGGTTATGCAGAGCCGCTGCTGGGCATCGATCTGGCGGCGATGTACGTGCCGCACGGCATGATGATCGGTGCCGGGGCGATGGCCGTGGTGCAGATGGCGCGGGTGCTTTCGCGCCGCGCGAAACCGGTTGCCGCCGATGCGCAGGAACAGCCGGCCGGCGCGGCCCCGGTGCGCTCGGGGCGGATGCTGCGGCTGGGCTGGCTGGGCTATCTGGCGATCATGATCCTGTTGACCGCAGGCACCGGCATCTACGTCGGCATGCCGTGGCCGATGCTGGTCGGCTTCGTGATCTATGGCACCTTCTCGGCCTTCATCCATGAAGTGCTGGTGGGTATCGCGGCGATGCATTCGGGATGGTTCCCAGCCTTCGCCATCGCGCTGATCTCGCTGCTGATCGGCATCATCATTGGTTTTCCGCCTGAGGCGCTGGTGGTGCTGGCCGGGTTTTCCGCCGCCACCGGGCCGGCCTTCGCCGACATGGGTTATGACCTCAAGGCCGGCTGGCTGCTGCGCGGCGAGGGCCGGGATCCGCAATTCGAATGGGAAGGCCGCCGCCAGCAGTGGCTGGCCGGACTGGTCGGCTTCGGCGTGGCCGCGGTCGTGGTGGCGCTGACCCACAAGTATTTCTTCGCCCAAGGCCTGGTGGCACCGATCAACCAGGCCTATGTTGCCGCGATCAAGACCGGCGCTTCGCCCGATCTGGCGCGCAGCCTGGTCGTGTGGGGCGTGGTTGGCGCGGCGGTACAGGCCATCGGCGGCGTGCGCCGGCAATTGGGCGTGCTGCTGGCCACCGGCCTGCTGATCGTCAACCCGATGGCCGGCTGGATGGTCGCGCTGGGCCTGGTGTTCCGTGTGTGGTGGCAGCGGCGCAATGGCGCGCAGTCGGACAAGACCTTGGAAGTATTCGCCGGGGGCGTGATTGCCGGCGATGCGCTGTGCGGTTTCGGGGTGGGCCTGGGCAAGAGCTTGATCAAGTAGGCGGCATCCATTCCACGAGGGCATGCACATGAAGGGCACGCAAGCAAGATGAAACACAAATTGACCATCGAAGACGCGCAGGCTGCGGTATGGGGCGGCGCGATCCTGGGCGGCGGTGGCGGCGGCCATGTGGACAATGGCCTGAAGAATGCCAGGCTCGCGCTGGAACTCGGCCAGCCGGAACTGTGGAGCCCGGATGAATTCGCCACCGATGCGGCCAGCGTGACCGTGGCCCTGGTGGGCACCCCATCCAGCCAGAAAACGCCGATCCAGCCGTCGCACATGATGCGCGCGCTGGAGCTGGCGCGGGCGCAGTCCGAGCTGCCGATCCGCGCAATCAACACCAACGAGAACGGGGCCGAAACCAGCGCCAACGGCTGGGTGCAGGCGGCCTTGTCGGGCTTGCCGGTCATTGACCTGGCCTGCAATGGCCGCGCCCATCCCACCAGCCTGATGGGGTCGATGGGCCTGCATCGGCGCGCGGGCTACCGATCCGTGCAGGGCTTCTGCGGCGGTGCCGATGACGATTACGTCGAAGGCGTGGTCAGCGGCAACCTGGACGCGGCATCCAAGGTCGTGCGCCAGGCCTCGGTCGGCGTGGGCGGGTTCGTCGCCGTGGCACGCAACCCGGTGACGGTGGCCGATGCCTGTGCCTCCGGTGCGCCGGGTGCGATCAGCGCCGCGATCGCGCTGGGCCGCGCCTTCCTGAGTGCCGGCATCGACGGCGTTTGCAAGGAACTGGGCGCACGCATCGTCGCCGAAGGCGAAGTCGTCGAATACGTCTGCAACCGCCGCGAAGGCCTGGATGTCGGCTGGCTGCAACTGGACGACAAGGCCGGCACCGTGCTGCGCTTCGTCAACGAATACCTGCTGCTGGAACAAGGCCCGGCCTGCCTGGCGGCATTCCCGAAATTGATCATGACCTTCACCGGTGGCAGCCCATTGGTATCAGCGCGAGTGGAGAAGGGCATGCCGGTGCAGGTGCTGGCCGCGCCGCGTGCAAGCCTGAAGCTGTCCACGACCATGGACATGCCAGAGCTGTACCAACCGCTGGAAGCGCTGCTTGGCCAAGCCATCTGGCGCGATGCAGCTGGCGCTTGATGATGCGGCACCTGCCCGTGGCTTCCAGTCCGTGCCGACACGCGCGCGCCGTCCTCGTTGCGGGGTTGTTGGTCTTGGGTTTTGCGCCGGCACTCCATGCCGGCGTGGCTCCCCGGCCGGAGGCGGCGCATTGGGATGCGGTGGCGGCCCAAGCCGAGATCGTGCGCGATGATCGTGGCGTTCCGCATATCCAGGGCCGCACCGAGGAGGCGGCGGCGTTTGCGCTCGGTTATGCGCAGGCCGAGGACCATATGATCGAAATCGCGCGCCGTCTGGTACGTGCGCGTGGCGATGCGGCGCGCGTTTTCGGCGAAAAAGAAGCCGACAATGATTTCGCGATGCGCCGCTTCGACAACCTGGCTGAAGCGCAAAAGGATCTGGCACGGGTCAGCCCACAATTCCGCAGCGTCGTTGCCGCCTTCGCAGCGGGGCTGAACCGCTACGTGGAAGACAACCGCAAGCGGCTACCGGATTGGGTGCCCTGGTTCGACGCCAGTGATGTGATGGCGATGATCCGCGCCAATGCCATCCCGCCGCTGATCTCGCCCGCGATCACGGCCAGGCTTGATCGCAAATACGGCCAGGACAAGACCACGGCCTTGGTGGAGTCGGCTGCCTCCAACTCGGCTGCTGCCAACAAGGAAGGCCCCGGCTCCAATGCCTTCGCCCTGTCCGGCGCGCGCACGGTTGATGGCCATCCGATCCTGATGGCCAACCCGCATTTAGGCTGGTCCAGCCTGTACTGGGAAGCGCACATCCGCGTGCCGGGCGTGATCGACTTCTACGGCAACACCCTGGCGGGTTATCCGGTGCTGTGGGCGGGATTCAATGCCGAGCTGGGCTGGGCCAATACCGTCAATGCCGCGGACCTGGACGATCTGTATGCGCTGGAACTGGATCCGTCGCAGCCGGACCACTACCGCTATCAGGGACGTTTTCGCGCGCTGGTCAAGCGTCAGGTTGACGTGCAGATCCTGCAAGCCGATGGCTCGCTGGAAACGCAGACTCGCACCTATTGGGAATCCGAGCTGGGGCCGATCGTGCACCAGGTCGGTGGCCATGCATTCGCGGTGCGCAGCACGCGCCTGGATGCGCCATTGCAGTTCGAGGGTTTCTACCGGCTGGCGCAGGCGCGTTCGTTGCAGGCGTTCCAGCAGGTCTTCCGCGACTATCCGACTTTCGGTTGCAATTACATCTACGCCGACCGCGCCGGCAACATCTACTACTTGTGGAATGCGCCGATCCCGCGCCGCCCCGACGACGGTACCGATTATTCGCTGGACGTGCCGGCGGATGCTGCACACGTGTGGACGCGCATCCACGGGCTGGACGACATGCCGGCGTTGCTGAACCCGCCGGGCGGCATCGTGCAGAACGCCAACAACCCGCCGTGGTGGACCTCGCCGAAGGACTGGATCGACCCGGCGCGTTATCCGGCCTATTTCCAGCGTGGTCCGCTGGCGCTGCGCCCGCAACTGGGGCTGGATCTGTTGTCCGGCGACAAACGCTATACGCCGCAGGACGTGCTGGACCTGAAATTCAGCACGCGCATGCTGCTGGCCGAGCGCGTCCTGCCCGACCTGTTGGCGGCGCTGGATGCCCGCAATGACCTGCCGGAAGCTTTGCGCGCCGCGCGCGAGACATTGATGGCTTGGGACAGGCAGGTGGCGGCCGACAGTCGCGGTGCGGTGCTGTTCCAGCAGTTCTGGGATCGCTATGCCGCCGCGCTGGAACAGCCTTATGCAAAGGCATGGAGCGAGGCCGATCCGCTGCACACGCCGCGTGGCTTGGCCGATCCGGCATTGGCATTGAAATCCCTGCAAGAGGCAGTGGATGCCGTGCGTGCGCAACATGGCAGCAAAGCGGTGGCCTGGGGTGAGGTCAACCGCATCCGCATGCGCGACTACGACCTGCCCGGCGATGGCGCGGATGGCAGCTACGGCACCTTCCATGTCATGCGCTATGCGCCCGCCAGCGACGGCAAGAACCTGATCGGCCTGCCCTGCCCGGGGCAGGCGCCGGTCGGCTTTGGTGACAACTGGATCATGATGGTCGAATTCTCCACACCGCTGCAGGCATGGTCGGTGTTGGGCGGCGGCGAGTCGGGGGATTGGGGTTCGCCGCATTCCAACGACCAGGTGCTCGCCTTCCAGCAGCATCGCCTGTTGCCGGTGCGCTTCACCGACGAGGCGATACGGGCGCATCTGCAGCGCAGGTATTGTCCTGGGCCGGCTGTTTGCAGCGCGGGTGCAGCGTCGGAGCGGTGAGATGGATTGGAATGATCGGCGGCGAGGCCCTGCATCCTCTGCAGTGCCTTGCCAATCAAGGTGTCGCGGTTTCGGCTCCGCGACGACGTAGCCATAGCGCATGCAGGCCGCGTGCAGCCAGGTCTTCGGGATGGCGTTGCACGCCGATGCCCAGCGTGGTCAGGGCATGGGCATAGGACGCCAGCAGGCGGTCGCTGCCGATGAGATGGATTTGCGCTGGGCGCGGCGCGCGCGTGGCTTCGCTGGCAAGCAAGCCGACGGCGCGCAGTTCGTGGCCGATCAGCAGGCCAGACAGGTACGAAGGCAGTGCAACGTCGCTGAATTGCTTGAACAAACCAGCGGTGCGCACGCCGAACAGATGATGCAGCAAACCACCGGCATCGTTGCTGCGCTTTAGACCGGTGTCGAAGGCGTAGCCATCGAAGCGCGCTTCGCCTTCGGCCATCAACTTGCCGAGCAGGCTGTGCTGGCGCAGCACCGCGAACAACTCGCCGGTCATCGCGGTGGCAATGCTTTGCACGCGGCCATCGCGCACGCGCACCCATTTGCTGTGGGTGCCAGGCAGGCAGATACGATGCTCGCCGCCGGGAAGGGCATCGAGCAGCGCGGCCAGTTGGGTTTCTTCGCCGCGCATCACGTCAGGCATGCTGTCGGTGGTGGTATCGCACAGGCCTGGTGCCAGCCACAGCGCGCGCTTTTCGAAACCCGGCGCGTGCAGGCGATGCAGCGCTTGTGCCAGCTCGCCATTGCCGGCCGGGCAGGGCAGGTAAGGCATTTCATGCCAGCCACCGCGCGCGCCGACCATGCCGCACAGCAAGATCTCGGCATCGTCCCAGCCGGTGATTTCATTGGCCAGCACTTCGCTGAAGCGGCCGTTGCAGTTCAACGCGCCTTGTTCGCTGCGGCGGCGCTCGCGCACGCGGCCATCGTCGTCCATGCGGTACAGGCGCAGGCTGCTGCTGCCCCAGTCAACGGCAATCATGGCAGTTGCACCCGGTCTTCGCCGCGCGCCAACAGGCGATCGAGCTGGCAGACGAACACGCCGCCAGCGTGTGGTTGCACAGCCAGCGCGGCAGCGTCGAGCTCATCGCCCGCGCTGCTGATGTACAAGGTGTCGCCACGCAGCGTGCAGCACGAAGGTTGTGATACCGGCACTTTCACCACGGTATCGATGCGGCCATCGGGCAGATAACGCACCACTTGGCCTGCCCCCCATTGCGCATTCCACAACGCACCTTCGGCATCGACGATGGAACCATCCGGCGATACGCCGGGCGTATCCAGTTCGACGAAGGTTTGTACCTCGCTCACGCAGGCTGTTGCCGCGTCATAACGACATTGCAGGATGCGCGGTTGCAGCGAATCGCAGAAATACATCCGCGTACCACTGGCATCGAAGCAGATGGAATTGGGAATTGCTGCGTACGGCAGCGCCAGTTCGCGCAGGCCATGCGCGGCAGTGAACTGGTAGAAGCGGCCAACGCGGCGCTGGTCGGCGTGTTCGCTTTTGCTGCCGAACACGAAACCACCATGGCGGTCGGCGCGGCCATCGTTGATGCGCGTGTGCGCATCGTCGGCTTCGACATCGACGAGTTTTTGCAGCGCCAGTCGTGGTGAATCCAGTTGCGCTTCCGCGTCGCAGGCATGCAGTCCGTTTGCCAGGCCCAGCAGCAGTCGGCCATCTTCGGCCAGTGCCAAACAACCCAGGGTTTCAGGCAGTTGCCAGTGGCGGGTGTCATCGCCGGCCGGATCATGTCGCCACAATTGCGCGGCGAGAATATCGGTCCAGTACAGCACGTGCTGGCGTTCGCACCACAGGATGCTTTCGCCCAGCGTGCAGCGGCTGTCGATGGCCAGAGTGGCCTGCAACGTCACCATTCGGCCACGCTGCCGTCAGCGTGCCGCCACACCGGGTTGCGCCAACGCGGTGGGTTTTTGCCGGCTTCGATCAACCTGGTCTCGTCGATTTCCACGCCCAACCCCGGTTTGGGCAAGGCTGCAATGCAGCCGTCCGCATCGCAGCGGAAGTCATCCTTGTTGATGATGTAATCCAGCAGGTCCGCGCCTTCGTTGTAATGAATGCCGATGCTTTGTTCCTGCAACACCGCGTTGTAGGCGACGAAGTCCACTTGCAGGCACGCGGCCAGCGCCACCGGACCGAGCGGGCAATGGGGGGCCAGCGCGACATCGTGCGCTTCGGCCATGGCCGCGATCTTCACGCACTCGGTTATGCCCCCGGCGTGTGACAAATCCGGTTGCAGGATCGACAAACCTCCTGCGGCCAGTACCGGTTTGAATTCGGCGCGTGAATACATGCGCTCACCTGCAGCCAGCGGAATGGCAGTGGCATCGGCCAGCGTGCGGTAGTGTTCCCAATGTTCGGCCAGTACCGGTTCTTCAACGAACAAGGGCCGGAACGGGGCCAATTCGCGCAGCAATACGCGCGCCATCGGCACGCTGACGCGGCCATGGAAGTCGATGCCGAAATCCACCGTGTCGCCCAGCGCTTCGCGGATGTGCGCCACTTTCGCCACGGCCGCATCGACTGCGCGCGGGCTGTCGATCAGCTTCAGTTCTTCGGTGCCATTGAACTTGAAGGTATCGAAACCCTGCGCACGATAGCCCTGCATCTGCGCGACGATGTCCGCCGGGCGGTCGCCACCGACCCAGCGATAGGTCTTCATGCGGTCCCGTACCAGCCCGCCGAGTAGTTGATACACCGGAACGCCCAGCGCCTTGCCCTTGATGTCCCACAAGGCCTGGTCGATACCGGCAATGGCGCTCATCAGGATCGCGCCGCCGCGATAGAACCCGGCGCGGTACAGCATTTGCCACAGGTCGTTGATGCGCGCTGGATCCTTGCCGATCAGGTAATCGGCCAGTTCCTGCACGGCCGCTTCCACCGTATGCGCGCGGCCTTCGATGACCGGCTCGCCCCAGCCGGTGATGCCTTCGTCGGTTTCAACCTTGAGGAATAGCCAACGCGGCGCGGCGTGGAAGGTGGTCAGGCGGGTGATCTTCATGCGGTGTGTTCCACATAGGCTTGGCGGAAGCGCAGCGCTTGTTCACGCGTGCGTTCGACCGATTGGCCGGGTTGGTAGAGGTCGCCGCCGATGCCGGCACCGGCGCAGCCAGCGGATAGGTAACCGGTCAGATTGTCGGGGGTGACACCGCCGACGGCGAAAAGGGGAACTGCCGGCAACACGCTGCGCAGTGCGCGCACCATCCCCGGCCCGTATTGCGCGGCGGGGAACAGCTTGAGCATCTGTGCGCCGGCATCCAGCGCGTCGAAGGCCTCGCTGGCGGTGGCGAAACCGGCGGCGACCTGCAGGCCGCGCCCAACGCCCAGGTGGATCAGCGACGGGCGCGTGTTCGGCGTGACCATCAACTTGCCGCCGGCCGCCAGCAGTGCATCAACGTGCTCCGGTTGCAGTACCGTGCCAGCGCCGATCAGCGCATGTTGACCGAATTCGCGCACGGCCAAGGCCACGCTGCTGGCCCAGTCCGGTGAATTGGTCGGGATCTCGATGGCGTCATAGCCGGCTTCGATCAATGCGCCAACGTGCGCAGGCACTTCGACGGGGGTGATGCCGCGCAGGATCGCGATCAGTGGCAGGTGGAACGGCAAGGCGGTCATTGCGCGGATTTCCGACAAGGCAGAAAAAACGCGGCGCAAAAACGGTTGCTGCATGGTTGTAGCGTCACGGAGCACCCCTCCCAGCGCGATTTGCGAAGCGTGGCATAGCCTTGCGTGGCGAGCTATGTTCGACAAATGAAATTTTTGTCATAGGCTATTCCGGTCATGAATAGCTTGTCAGCCCAGCGAGGTCATCATCCATGGTCCAACCCACCACCGGCTGGTTCAACGCCAACCGCCTGAAGACCCGCCACCTGTCGCTGTTGCTGCACCTGTATGAGCAGCGTTCGGTGCTGCGTGCTGCCGAGGCCGCCAGCATGACCCAGCCGGCGGCGTCGAAACTGCTGGCGGAAATGGAAAGCCTGCTGGGCGTGCCGCTGTTCGATCGTCACGCACGCGGGGTCGAGCCCACCCGCTACGGCCAAGTGCTGATCCGCCGCGCGCGTTCGGCCCTGTCGGAGATCGGCCGCGCCCACGACGAGATCACCGCACTGCGCGACGGGCGCGGTGGCCAGGCGGCCATCGGCACCGTGGTCAATCCCGGCGCGACCTTGGTGCCGCAGGCCATTGCAGCGGTCAAGCGCGACTTCCCCGACATCCTGATCAAGGTGGAAATGGACTACAGCCGCCCGCTGGTGGCCAAGCTGCTGGATGGACAACTGGACATCGTGATTGGCCGCATCATGGGCCCCGAAGGCGTGGGTGATCTGGATTTCGAGCCGCTGGCCGACGAGCCGCACGCGGTGATCGTACGCGCCGGCCACCCGTTGACCCGGCGTGAAAGCATCACCCACGCCGATCTGGCCGAACATGGCTGGATCATGCCGCCGGAAGCCAGCGTACTGCGCGCCCGGCTGGACGCGGTCTTTCTGGAACATGGCCTGCCGCCACCACGCGACCTGGTGGAAACCGCCTCGCTGCCGGTCATCATCCATCTACTGCGGCACAGCGACCTGTTGACCGCGCTGCCGGCCGAATCGGTCGGCCCCTACCTGCAGACCGGGCAGATGACCGTGTTGCCGATCGACCTGGGCGTGCGCATGGAGTTCTTCGGCATCATCCGCCGCCGCGATCAGTTGCTGTCGCCGGGCGCGGAACGAGTGCTGGAGGCGCTGCGCACCACCGCGAGGCGGCTGTATGCACCGGTGGCGGCGAGTGGTTGATGCATTCAGGTTTATGTATTCCTATTTTGGATAGCTGGTAAGCAATTTTTCATTGGTAGGGCATGACAGCGCCGTCCTATGCTGCGGCAGCCGAAAGAAAGCGGCTCGCCGAGCTTGCCATTGCCCTGCCGGATCGTGGGTGGCGGAGAGCCGACAAACCAATCATTTGCACATGTGTCCTGGGAGGGAACATCCATGTCAGCACGTCAGCGCCGCGCTGCGGCAGGCCACCACGCGGGCCGTGCCCGCCTGTTTCAACATACCGCCATTGCCCTCGGGCTGGCCGCCGTTCTTGGTGCGCCGGCCTATGCGCAGGAGGCGTCCACTGATGCCGACGCGGACAAGAAAACCGAAGCCGTCGATCTGGAGAAAGTACAGGTCACCGGTATCCGTGGTTCCGTCTATCGTGCGCAGGACATCAAGCGCGATGCCGAGACGTTCGTGGATTCGGTCACTGCGCTGGATATCGGTGCATTGCCTGACCGCAGCGTCACCGAAACGCTGTCGCGCATCCCCGGCGTGACCATCGACCACTTCCTGTCCGCCGGCGATCCGGAGCATTTCTCCGCCGAGGGCAATGGCGTGCAGGTACGCGGCCTGACCCAGGTGCGTTCCGAATTGAATGGACGCGACAGCTTTTCCGCTTCGGGTGGGCGCAGCCTGAGTTTCCAGGATGTGCCGTCCGAACTGATGTCCGGCGTGGATGTGTACAAGAACCAGAAAGCCGACATGATCGAAGGCGGCCTGGGTGGCTCGGTGGATCTGCGCACCTTCATGCCCTTCGACTTCCAGGGCAAGAAATTCAGCGCGTCGATGAGCGCGAACAAGGGCGACTTCGCCGACAAGCTCATGCCGTCCAGTTCGGTGCTGTACAGCAATCGCTGGGATACCGACGCCGGCCAGTTCGGCATCCTGGTGGACATCGCCCATTCGGAATTGGCCACCCGTACCGATGGCATGTTCGTGCGGCCATTCTTCAACACCGCCCACAGCGATGTGAATGGCGATGGCACCAACGATTCGCTGTGGTTGCCGCGCGGTGCCGACTGGCGCACGCTGAATTACGAGCGCGAGCGCAATGGCGCCTACCTGGCCTTGCAATGGCGTCCGAATGATCGCGTCGAACTGTATGCGACTGCATTCCAGAGCAAGTACGACGAGTTGTGGAACGAAGACGCGATCTTCGTGCAGAACGATCCCACGCTGGTGATGCTCGATGCCAGCCAGCCGTATCAACTGGATGGCAACGTGTTCCGTTCGGGCCGCCTCACCCAGTCCGGCGGCGTGCCGATGGGCACCGACATCCGCGCCTCGCATCGCAAGTCCACCACCAGCGATGTTTCGGTTGGCCTGAAGTGGGTGCTGACCGACAACACCGAGTTCTCCAGCGATCTGCAGTACATCAAGGCCGACACCAAGGGCCTGGATTCGACCGTGTCGCTGGGCGTGAACGTGCCCTACATCGATGTCGATCTCAGCAATGGCCTGCCGTCCATCGGCGTGGACCAGCAGTTCACCACGAACCCGGCGAACTATTACTGGGGCTTCACGATGGATCACCGCGACGACAACATGGCCAAGGAACTGGCGTGGCGCGCGGACCTGAAGCACAGCTTCGACAACAGTTTCGTTCGTTCGTTCAAGGTCGGCGTGCGAGCCACCGACCGTGACGCCACCAATATCAACACCGGCTATGACTGGCAGCCGCTCATCCAGCCGTGGATGCAGTGGTGGGCATTGCCCGGTGGCGTGCCGTTGCCCGGGCTGGACCTGAGCAGCACGGTCAACACCAGCCTGACCCACCTGAACCAATTCAAGAATTTCTACCGTGGCGATGCCAACACGCCGGGTGCGTTCTATGCACCGATCCTGGCGACGGCATTGGATTACCCGAACAGCTACCTGGCACTCCACGGCGCGGCGGAGCCTTATTACACCTGCTGCTACGGCCAGATCACGCCGCGCAGCCTGGCCGACCCGCAATGGCGCAACGTGCAGGGCGAGCGTACCTACGCCGCCTATGCGATGTTGAGCTTCGCGGCGGAAAACATCCCGCTGGATGGCAACATCGGCGTGCGCGTGGTGCGCACCGAGAACCAGGCTGATGGTTATCTGGTCTATCCGGATGTTGCTCTGGCGCAATACCTCGGCACCGGACAGAGCGAGCCGATCACCGCGAAGAATTCCTATACCGACGTGCTGCCCAGCGCGAACCTGAAATGGGAGTTCGCCAGCAACCTGATCCTGCGCTTCGCCGCATCCAAGGCCATCGCTCGCCCGAACTTCAGTGACATGCAGGCCTACCAGGTGCTGAATGCAGGAATCAAGGATGGTTATACACCGGACCCGAGTGACACCACGGTCTCGATCGAGCACATGAACCTGACTGGCGACTCTTACGGCAATCCGTACCTGACGCCGATGAAGGCCAACCAGTTCGACCTGTCGCTGGAGTGGTATTTCAACCCGGATCATGGCGGCATGGCCTGGGCCAACCTGTTCTACAAGGACATCAAGGATTATTTCCGCCGCCAGTCGCGGTTGGTGACCTATCCCGGTGTCGACGGCAACAACTACGATTACCTGATCACCCGGCCGGTCAATGTTGGCACGGCGACGATCCAGGGCGCGGAGCTGGGCTGGAACCAGTTCTTCGACTTCCTGCCGGCACCGTTCGACGGGCTGGGCATGTCGGCCAACTACACTTTCATCGACAGCAGCACCAACGTGCCGAACGACCCGACCGTGGTGCCTCGCGATACCGATGGCACGACTTTCGGCAAGCTGCCGGCCGATGGACTGTCGAAAAATTCGTACAACGTGGCCGCGTTCTACGAAAAGGGTCCCTGGCAGATCCGCCTTGCCTACAACTGGCGTAGCAAATACCTGCTGGGGGTCGGTGCCAATGGCTACAACGGTGGTGATGGCGGCATTGCCTGGAAACTGCCGGTGTACAGCGACGACTTCGGCCAGTTGGATGGTTCGATCTTCTACCGCTTCTCGGATCACGTGCAATTTGGCCTTGAGATGAACAACCTCAACAACGCCGAGCAGCGCACGATCATGGGCCAGAACGGTGCCGGCAACCATGTCACTTCCTGGTATGTGAACGATCGACGCTACGCGGCGACGCTGCGCTTCACGTTTTAACTGACGTGCGGCCGGGAGGCGGGCGTATTGCCTGCTTTCCCGGCCAGTTGGAGGCGTGCTCCACGCAGGACATGCTCCAAGCAGGACGTGTCGGCTCCATCACCGTGCCTGAGAATCCAATGCACAAGCTTCGCCTGACATACGCGCTTCTTGTGTTGCTGCTGGCTTTTGCGGCGGTGGCAAAAGAGGAGTCCGCGTCATATCGCTGGAAGAACGTTGCCATCGGCGGTGGTGGTTTCATCACCGGGTTGGTATTCCACCCGCATGAAAAAGGCTTGCTGTACGCACGTACCGACATGGGCGGCGGTTATCGCTGGGTGCCGGCGGAGAACCGCTGGCAACCGATCCTTGACTGGATGGGCGAGGACGACAAGGGTCGCTTTGGCATCGAAAGTTTTGCTGTTGATCCTTCCAATCCCGACAAACTGTATCTGGCCGTCGGTACCTACCTGCATGCCAATGGCAGCAATGGCGCGATCCTGCGTTCGTCCGACCGTGGTGCGACGTTCCAGCGCGCATCGCTGCCGTTCAAGCTGGGCGGCAACGAGCAAGGCCGTGGCAATGGTGAACGTCTGGCGGTGGACCCGAACGATGGCCGTGTGCTGCTGTTCGGCACCCGCGCCGATGGCCTGTGGCGCAGTGACGATGCTGGCGTGAATTGGCGCGAGGTCAAAACCTTTCCGACCATTGCCAAATCGCCTGCGGCCAGTGTGAAAGTGTGGAACGGCACGCAGCCCATCGGCATCGCCTTCGTCACCTTCGATGCGCAAACGCACACTGCGTATGCTGGTGTTTCCACGCGCGAGACTTCGCTGTATCGCTCCAATGATGGCGGTGCGAACTGGCAAGCCGTTCCCGGCCAGCCACTTGGTTTGCGACCAAACCACATGGTTCGCGATGCGCGTGGCCGCTGGTTGCTGAGCTACGGCGACGAGCCGGGCCCGAACACGATGAACAACGGTGCGATGTGGCGCTTCGACCCGGCCAATGGTGTGTGGGAAGACGTCACCCCGGTGCCGCAATCCAGCGACCTGCGTGGTGTCGGCTTCGGCTGGGGCGCGGTGGCGACCGATGCGCGTGACGCCGACATCATCGTCGCCAGCACCTTCAACCGCTACGCGCCCCGAGACGACGTGTTCCGCAGCGTGGATGGCGGCAAGACCTGGAAATCCACGTTCGAAAACGCACGGTTCGACCACGACAGCGCGCCGTGGACGCAGGATGCGCGCCCGCACTGGATCGGCGATCTGGAAATCGATCCCTTCGACAGCGAGCGTATCTGGTTCGTTACCGGCTATGGCGCGCTGGTGTCGCGCAATGCGCGCGGCTTCGATGGCGGTGCCGCGATGCAATGGGATTTCCCGATGCGCGGCTTCGAGGAAACCGTGCCGCTGGCCTTGCTCAGCCCGCGCGAAGGCGCGCACCTGGTCAGCGGCCTGGGCGATATCGATGGCTTCGTGCATGACAACCTGGACGTGGCGCAGCCGCGTTTCGCCGGCCCGCGCTATTCCAATACCCAAAGCTTGGCCGTGGCCGGGCAATCGCCGAACGTGATGGTGCGCAGCGGCTATTCCCAAGGCGATGCGAACGGCCAGGTGCGCGCAGCGTGGTCGAACGATGGCGGGCATCACTGGACGGCTTTCGCGCACGAACCCCCGCAAGGCGAGGGCGCGGGCCACATCACGCTGGCGGCCGATGGCAAGCGCGTGATCTGGCAGCCGCGCAATGGCGGGCATTGGCTCACTGCGGATTTCGGCGGGCACTGGCAGGCGGTGAAGGGTTTGCCGAAGACTGCAGTGGTCGAGGCGGACCTGGTTGACGAAGGCATCTACTACGGCTTCGACGCGACTACCGGCAATCTGTACGTCAGTGGCAATGGTGGCGTGGAATTCAAGCAGGCACAGGGTGGCACCGGCGAAATCGGCGACTGGTTCCGCGCCGAACTGCGCCCGCATCCACAGCGCAGCGGCGAGGCGTGGATTGCCGCCTCGTATCGTGGTCTGTTGCATTGGTCGCCGGGCAAGCTGGTGCGTTTGCCGGGTATCGAGAACGCCCATTCCGTGGGCCTGGGCAAGCCAGCCAAGGAGGGTGATCCGCCGGTGCTGTTCGTGTACGGGCAAATCGCCGGCAAGACCGGGCTGTATCGCTCCGACAACAACGGCAAGCGCTGGCGTCGCATCGACAACGACGCGCAACGTTTCGGCGGCATGATCCGCCACGTCACCGGTGACCCGCGCCTGCATGGCCGCGTGTATTTCGGCACCGAAGGGCGCGGCATCTGGTATGGGGATTCGCCGTGAGCGGATGGCGGCCAGCGCTGTTCGGGCTTGCCCTGGCCTGCGCCGGCTTCGCCATCGATGCACAGGACAAGGCTTACCAGCCGTTGTCGACGACAGAAACGGCCGCAGAAACGACGACGACAGCACCGTCGCCGCAGCCCGAAGCACTGGATGCCATCGAACCGCCTTCCGCCTTGGGCAACCTGCCGGGCCGCCAGCGCCGCAGCTTGAACGGCCAATGGCAGACGCTGGTCGATGCCTACGACGACGGCATCGGCCAGTGGAAGGCGATCTGGAAGGACCGCACTGCCAGCGGCAAGCGCGAATTCATCGAATACGGCTTCGACGACGACGATACCTTGCAGGTGCCCGGCGACTTCAACACCCAGCGCCCGGAACTGCACTGGTACGAAGGCCCGGTCTGGTATCGCAAGGTGTTCGATTACGACACCGCGCGCCTGCGCCGCGAAGGTCGCAGACTGTTCGTGCAGTTCGGCGGTGCCAACCAGCATGCCGACGTGTTCCTCAATGGCCAGCGCGTGGGCAGCCACGATGGCGGCTTCACCGCGTTCGGCTTCGAGATCACCGACCTGCTTGCCGAGGGCAGCAATCGCTTGCTGGTGCGCGTGGACAATCGTCGCCGCGACGACGCGCTGCCGGCGCGGGGATTCGACTGGTTCAACTACGGCGGCCTGACCCGCGATGTGGACCTGGTGGAAACGCCGGGCAGCCATATCCGCGATTACGCGCTGCAACTGGTGCCCGGTTCGCGCACACGCGCCGAAGGCTGGGTGCAAGTGGATGGCGCGAAATTGCAACAGACAGTGCGCCTGCGCATCCCCGAGCTGGGCGTGGATGTGCGCGCAAATGCCGATGCGCAAGGACGTGTGGCATTTGCGTTCGATGCCGCGTTCGCATTGTGGTCGCCGCGTACGCCGAAGCTGTATCGCGTGCAGGTTTCCACCGCACGGGAAACGCTGGAAGAGGACATCGGCTTCCGCAGTATCCAGGTACGCGGTGATGAGATCCTGCTCAACGGCGAATCGGTGTTTTTGCGCGGGGTCAACCTGCACGAGGAAATCGATGGCGGCCGCGCCGCGACCGAAGACGATGCGCGCCGTCTGCTGCAACGGGTCAAGGACCTGGGTGCGAACTTCGCGCGGCTGGCGCACTACCCGCACAACGAATACCTGCCGCGCCTGGCCGACCGCATGGGCGTGATGCTGTGGCAGGAAATCCCGGTCTATCAGCAGATCGATTTCGCCAACCCGGCCACGCGCACGCGCATGCACGCGATGCTGGCGGAAATGATCGGCCGCGACCACAACCGCGCGTCGGTGCTGATGTGGGGCATCGCCAACGAAACCACGCCCGGCCCGGCGCGCAATGCCGCGCTGGCGGCATTGGCGCAACGCGCGCGCCAACTGGATGCCACGCGCCTGGTGACGGCGGCGTTCTACGGCCCCGGTTTCCACGGCGATACCCTGACCATGGACGACCCGCTGTTCGATGCGATCGACCTGATCGGCGCGAACATCTACTACGGCTGGTACGTGCCGTGGCCGGTGCCGCCGGAACAGGTGCGCTGGACGCCGCCGGGCAAGCCGCTGCTGATTTCCGAATTCGGTGCCGAAGCCAGGTACGGCCAGCATGGCGCGGACGACATCGCCAGCCAGTGGAACGAGGAATTCCAGGCCCGCTTCTATCGCCTGCAAGCACGCATGCTGGCGCGGCAGCCGTTCGTGCGCGGCTGGATGCCGTGGGTGCTGCAGGATTTCCGCTCGCCGGTGCGGCTGAATCCGTTGCAGCGCGGCTACAACCGCAAGGGCCTGCTGTCCGAACGCGGCGAGCGCAAACTGGCCTGGCACGTGATCGCCGATGCTTATCGCGCGCGCGCCGAAGCAGACGTCCCTTCAGAAGTCGAAACGCCGACACCTTCCCCGGAGATGCCAACCGATGCGAACCCCTGACAGCCATCGCCTGCGCGCCCTGCCTGCGGCTTGCGCGCTGCTGCTCGCCAGCGTTGCGGCCAATGCGGCCGAGCTGCCGCGCGTGTTTGCTGATGGCATGGTGCTGCAGCGCGACCAGCCGATCCCGGTGTGGGGTCGCAGCGCGCCGGGCGCGAAGCTGAAGGTGAGCTTCGATGGCAAGCAGGTGAAGGCAAAAGCCGATGCGGCGGGCAACTGGCGCGTGCAATTGCCTGCGCATGCCGCCGGTGGCCCGTTCGAATTGCGCATCGACGACAACGGCGAACGACAAGTACTGCACGACGTGCTGGTCGGCGACGTGTGGCTGGCGTCGGGGCAGTCGAACATGGAATGGCCGATCGCGCAGGCGGCCGATGCCGAGGCTGAAATCCAGCGCGCCACCGATACGCAGATTCGCCATTTCAAGATTCCCAAATCCTGGGCCGGCGCGCCGCAATGGCAGTTGCAAGGCGGGCAATGGCAGGCGTCGTCGCCGCAGGTTGCCGGCAGCTTTTCCGCCGTGGCGCATTTTTTCGCACGCGAACTGCGCAAGAGTGCCGGCGTGCCGATTGGCATCATCGACAGCACCTGGGGCGGCAGCAATATCGAAGCCTGGACCGACGCGGCCACGCAGAAACTGTCCGCCGAGGACATCACCGCACAGGCCGCGACGCTGGAACAGCGCGACCGTGAATCACTGCGCCAGACCGAAGCCAACCTGGCGCGCTGGCCGACGCCGGCCGATGACAGCACCTGGTCGCAAGCCGCGCTGGATACGTCAGGTTGGACCGAATTGCCGGTGCCGGCGCTGTGGGAAAGCGTCGGCTGGAACGGCGTCGATGGCATTGCCTGGTATCGCGCCGAATTCGAATTGAGCGCGAAGGAAGCCAAGGCCGGCGTCACCCTGGGCGTGGGTCGCATCGACGACAGCGACACCACCTGGGTCAATGGCGTGACGGTGGGACAGACGCACATGCAATACGACGTGGCCCGTGTTTACACGGTGCCGGCGTCGGCGCTGCGTGTGGGCCGCAACACGATTGCCGTGCGCGTGGAAGACACTGGCGGTGGCGGTGGCATCCACGGCGAGGCACGGGAACTTTTCGTGCAGCCCAAGGGCAGCGCAGCACGCCCGCTGGCTGGTACGTGGAAGTTCCGCCCGGCCAAGGCAACAGTGGCGCTGGAGGACGGCAAGAACCAGCAGCCAACCCTGCTTTACAACGCGATGATCCACCCGCTGCAACCGTATCCGCTGCGCGGGGTGATCTGGTACCAGGGCGAAAACAACGCCTACACCTTGCAGGCGGCGAGCGAGTACCGCCGCCAGTTCCCGGCCATGATCGAGCAGTGGCGCGCGCAGTGGCAGTCGCCGGCGCTGCCGTTCCTGTGGGTGCAGTTGGCGAGTTTCGGCAGCGGCCTGGATCGCGGTTCCAACAGCCCGTGGGCGCTGGTTCGCGAATCGCAAACCGCCACCTTGTCGCTGTCGGCTACCGCGCAGGTGGTAACGATTGATATCGGCAACAGCCACGACATCCATCCGCGCAACAAGCAGGACGTGGGCAAGCGCCTTGCGTTGGCCGCGCGGCATGTTGCCTATGGAGAATCCGGGGTTTTCTCCGGGCCGATGCAACGCGGCGTGCACTTCGACGGCGCGGCCGCACGCGTGCAGTTCGACAATGGCGGCGCGACCCTGGCGGTGCGTGGCGGCGGTGAATTGCACGGCTTCGAACTGGCCGGCGACGACAAGGTCTTCCATCCGGCGCAGGCACGGATCGACGGCGATGCGGTGACCGTGCACAGCGATGCCGTGCCTGCGCCACGCGCCTTGCGCTACGGCTGGCATGACGATGCCGGCACAGCAAACCTGGGCAACGCGGAAGGCCTGCCGGCGTCGCCGTTCCGCAGTGATGAGTGGTGATGCAGATGCAGATCAAGCGCAACGTGGTTCTGGGCGTGATGTTGCTGGCCGCATTGCTGGCGGCGTGCAGCAAGCCTGTTGGCGACAGGGCTTCATCAAAATCTTCGGTGGAAGTGCCGATTCCGCAGATCGTGAGCAAGGATGGCCGCCATGCGCTGCTGGTCGATGGCAAGCCGTTCCTGATTCTTGGCGCACAGGTCAACAATTCCAGCAACTGGCCGCAGGCACTGGATGACGTGTGGCCGGCGATCGAGATGCTGAAGCCGAACACGGTGATGGTGCCGGTGGCGTGGGAGCAGGTCGAGGCCGAGGAAGGCAAGTTCGATTTTTCCTTCGTCGATGAGCTGCTCAAACAGGCGCGCAAGAATGACGTGCGCCTGGTGCTGTTGTGGTTCGCCACGTGGAAGAACAACGGCCCCAACTACGCGCCGGCCTGGGTCAAGTTGGACAATGCACGCTTTCCGCGCGTGATCACCGCCGATGGGCGCACGCTCAATTCGCTGTCGCCGCATGCCACCGAGACGCTGGAGGCCGACCGCAAGGCCTTCGTGCAGTTGATGAAGCATTTGAAGGCCAATGATCCGCAGCGCACCGTGATCCTGGTGCAGCCGCAGAACGAGCCGGGCACCTACGGCAGCGTGCGCGATTTCTCGCCGCTGGCGCAAAAGGATTTCGATGGCCCTGTGCCCGAGGCCTTGCTGAAGAAACTCGACAAGCAACCGGGCACATGGCGCGAAGTTTTCGGCAACGACGCCGATGAATTTTTCCATGCCTGGCATATCGCCCACTACATCGACCAGGTGGCAGAAGCCGGCAAGGCTGAATACCCGCTGCCGATGCTGATCAACGCCGCGCTGCGCGGGCCGTTCAATCCCGGCCAGCCGGGGCAGTACGCCAGCGGCGGGCCGACCGACAACGTGCTGGATGTGTACAAGGCCGCCGCGCCGCATATCGACCTGCTGGCGCCGGACATTTACATGCCCGAATACACGCACTACACCACGGTGCTGGAGCGTTATTCGCGCGCGGACAATCCGCTGTTTGTTGCCGAAACCGGAAACCGCGAGGAATACCCGCGCTATTTCTTCTCCGCGCTGGGGCACCAGGCCATCGGCTGGTCGCCGTTCGGCATCGACTACTCGCGTTATTCCAACTGGCCGCTCGGCGCGAAGCATCTGGATGAGAAGGCGCTGGAATCCTTCGCGCTGAACTACGCCATCGTGCGCCCCGCTGCGGGCGTGATCGCGCAGGCCAGCTTCGACGGCAAGGTGCGCGGCACGGCGGAACAACCCGGCCAGCCGGTGCAGACGCTGAAGATCGACGAACGCTGGAACATGGTGGTGACCTACGGCGTGCCACAGTTCTGGTTCCAGGGCGAACCGCCGGGCAATCCGGAGCCGGTGGGCCGCGCACTGGTGGTGCAACTGGGGCCGGATGAGTTTCTCGTCGCCGGCGCGCATGCACGCATCAATATCGAAGCAGCGGATCCTGCCGTCGGCGCGCGGCAGATTTACGACTTCGTGGATGAAGGCACCTTTGATGCCAACGGCCAGTGGCAGTTCCGCCGCCGCTGGAATGGCGACCAGACCGATTACGGCCTGAACTTTTCCAGCGTCCCGCAATTGCTGCGGGTCAAGATGGCGACCTATTGATGCAAGCAACGAAGTTGTGAAAAACGTCGTCATTCCCGCCTGCGCGGGAATGACGAGCAGAAACCAATGTTTTACGGAGGAAGGAAGACAATGAAAACGATGCGATGGACGGGCCTGCTGGCCGTGGGTTTGCTGGCGCAGCCGGCATTGGCACAGCATGTCGAGAAACAAGCCGATGGTGTAGTGGTGCATCCGGCGCAATCCGGTGCGGCGGCAGTGCGCGTGCAGGTCGTCGATGGCGGCATCGTCCGCGTCAGCGCCGACCTCGATGGCGACTTCAAGCGCACGCCCAGCCTGATGCGCGTGCCGGTGTCGGCCAAGCCGGCCTTCAGCGTCGAACAGAACGATGGCGAGGTGGTGCTGAAAGCCGCCAACATCTCCGCACGCATCAACGTGGTCGATGGCCGCGTCAGCTTTTTCGATGCCGCCGGCAAGCCCTTGCTCAGCGAGCGCGATGGTGGCCGCACCTTCACCCCGTTCAAGGCTGAAGGCCGCGATTACTACAGCGTGCGCCAGCGCTTCGAATCACCCGATGACGAAGCCTTCTACGGCACCGGCATGCACCAGCAGGGCTGGATGAACCTGAAGGGCCGCGATGTCGAGCTGATCCAGCACAACATTGACAAGGCCATTCCGTACCTCGTTTCAAGCCGCAACTACGGCATCCTCTGGGACAGCAACGCCATCACCCGTTATGGCGATCCGCGCGGCCTGCGCCCGCTGCCCGAATCGCTGCAATTGTGGAACGCCGATGGCAAGCCTGGTGCATTGACCGCCACTTACACCGTCGATGGCGCGCGCAAGCTGCGCCGCAACGAAGCCGAAATCAATTACCAGTATCGCAGCGATTACGAACGTTTCCCGAAAGCCGCGATCTCGCCGAAGGGCAAGCGCGCCGTGGTGACCTGGGAAGGCAGCTTTGCCGCGAAGACTTCCGGCCATCACACCTTCTCGATGTACAACAGCGAATACGCTAAACTCAGCATCGACGGCAAGCCGGTGCTGGACAAATGGCGGCAGAACTGGAATGCCTGGCACCACGAATTCGCGCTGGACCTGAAAGCCGGCGAGAAGCACGCGATCAAGCTCGAATGGGACATGCTCGACCCGGCTTATCTGGCGCTGTTGCACCGCGAGCCGCTGCCGGCGGCCGAAGCGCAGGAATTGTCGATCTGGTCGCAGGCCGACACGATGATCGATTACTACGTCGTGGCCGGCAACAACGCCGATGAAGTCATCGCCGGTTATCGCACCCTGACCGGCAAGGCACAGATCCTGCCGAAGTGGGCCTATGGTTTCTGGCAGAGCCGCGAGCGCTACAAGACCGCCGACGAACTGACCGGCGTGGTCGATGAATACCGTCGTCGCCAGCTGCCGCTGGACAATATCGTGCTGGATTGGTCGTACTGGCCGGAAAACGCTTGGGGCTCGCACGATTTCGACAAGCAGTTCTTCCCCGACCCGGACGGCATGATCAAGCACGTGCATGACCAGCATGCGCAGATCATGATTTCGGTGTGGCCGAAGTTCTACCCGACCACCGACAACTACAAGGAACTGGACGCCGCCGGTTTCATGTACCAGCGCGCGGTGCAGCTGCAGAATCGCGACTGGATCGGCGAAGGCTACGTCAACACCTTCTACGATCCATATGCCAAGCAGGCACAGGACATCTTCTGGAAGCAGGTCAACGCCAAGCTTGGCAGCAAGGGCATCGATGCGTGGTGGCTGGACGCCAGCGAGCCGGACCAGCAGGACAGCCTCGACGTGGCCGAGCGCAAGGCGCGCAACACGCCAACCGCACTGGGTCCGGTCGATGAAGTGCTCAACGCCTATCCGCTGGTGCACACCGGCGGCGTGTATCGCGGCTCGCGCGAGAGCTACCCGGACAAGCGCGTTTTCATCCTCTCGCGCGCGGCATTCGCCGGGCAGCAGCGCAATGCCTCGGCCTACTGGAGCGGCGACATCGTGCCGACCTGGGACAACATGCGCGAGCAAATTGCCGGTCTGGTCAATGCCTCGATGGCCGGCACGCCGAACGTCAGCTTCGACATTGGCGGTTTCGCACCGGAACAGCACTACATCGACCAGGACCCGAAGTGGCAGGACCAGTGGCGTGCGCTGAACCTGCGTTGGTTCCAGTACGGTGCCTTCGTGCCGATCTTCCGCCTGCACGGGCAGTTCCCGTATCGCGAAATCTGGAACATCGCGCCGGAAGGCACGCCGGAATACGACAGCTTCGTGCATTACCTGAAGCTGCGTTACTCATTGCTGCCGTACATCTACACGCTGGCCGGTGATACCTACCAGAAGGACGGCAGCATCCTGCGTGCGATGGCGATGGACTTCCCGAACGATGCCAGGACGCATGACATCAATGACCAGTACCTGTTCGGCCCGGCCTTCCTGGTTGCGCCGGTGACGGTCTACCAGGCAACGTCGCGTCCGGTGTACCTGCCGGCCGGCAGCGACTGGTACGACTTCGAAACCGACCAGCGCCATGCCGGTGGCCAAACCTTGCAAGCCGCAGCGCCGCTGCAACGCATGCCGCTGTTTGTGCGTGCCGGTGCCATCGTGCCGCGCACGGTGGTGCAGCAATATGTTGACCAGACGCCGGACGCACCGCTGACCATCGACGTTTACACCGGTGCCGATGGCACGTTCTCGCTGTATGAAGACGATGGCCGCAACTACGGCTACGAGCGTGGCGAATCCAGCCGCATCCCGCTGGCATGGAACGACAAGACCGGCGAGCTGCGTATCGGCAAGCGTGAAGGCAGCTATCCGGGCATGGTGGCCAAGCGCCAGATCCGCGTGCGTTTCATCGATGGCCCGCGTGCCGATGCTGGCGCAGTGGAGCCGGCCACCGATGCCAGCGTGCAGTACGATGGCCGCGCCCTGGTGGTGAAGAAGAAATAATGAAACTCGGCAGGCGTGAATTGTTGAAGGCAACGGCGGCGGCCCTGGCCGTCGCCGGTGCCGGTGGTGCAACAGCTGCTGAAAAAAATGGCGGCAAAAGCAGTGGCACCGGGAAATCGGCGAGCACGACGCATGCAAGCTTTGCTGCTGCACCAGCGTCTTCTTCGCAACCGCTGCGCCTGTGGTATCCACGCCCGGCCACGCAATGGGTCGAAGCCTTGCCGCTGGGCAATGGCCGCCTTGGCGCGATGGTCTGGGGCGGTGGCCGTTACGAACGCCTGCAACTCAACGAAGACACGCTGTACGCCGGTGGCCCCTACGACCCGACGCCGCCGGAGGCATTGGCGGCGTTGCCGGAAGTGCGTCGCCTGTTGTTCGCCGGCAAATACGCCGAGGCCGAAGCACTGGCCAACGCGAAGATGATGGCCAACCCGATCAAGCAGATGCAGTACCAGCCGCTGGGCGAACTGCAACTGGATTTCCTTGAAATTTCAGAAACCAATGATTACCGGCGCGAGCTGGACCTGGATCGCGCACTGGCAACCAGCCGTTTCGAGGCACGCGGGATGCAGCATGATCGCGAGGTGCTGGTTTCGCCCGTCGATCAGTGCATCGCCGCGCGTTTGAGTGGCGACAAGCCTGGTCGCATCAGCCTGCGCATCGGCTTGAACAGCGACCATGTTGAAACCTCGGTCGAATTCGATGGCGATGATGGCTTGCTGCTGCGTGGTCACAACGGCAGTGCACGCGGCATCGAAGGCAAGCTGCGCTTCGCCCTGCGCCTGCGCATACTGGCCAAGGGTGGCAAGCTGCGCCGGCTCGGCGAGCGCATCGAAGTGAGCAAGGCCGATGAAGTGGTGCTGCTGCTGACTGCCGCCACCAGCTTTGTCGATTACGAAAACATCAACGGCGACCCGGAAGCAATCACCGGCCAGCAGCTCGCTGCCGCCGCGAAAAAATCCTGGGACGAACTGCTGGCCGCGCATGTCGCCGAACACCAGCGCCTGTTCCATCGCGTACAACTGGACCTTGGCAATACGCCGCCCGACATCGCCGCGTTGCCCACCGATGCGCGCGTGGCGCGTTTTGCCGAAGGCGGCGACCCGGCACTGGCGGCGCTGTACCACCAGTTCGGCCGCTACCTGCTGATTTGCAGCTCGCGCCCCGGCACCCAGCCGGCCAACCTGCAAGGCATCTGGAATGATTTGCTGCAACCGCCGTGGGACAGCAAATACACCATCAACATCAATACCCAGATGAACTACTGGCCGGCCGAGGCCAATGCGCTGGGCGAATGCGTCGAGCCGTTGCAGGCGATGATCGAGGACCTGTCGCGTGCCGGCGCGGACACGGCAAGGCGCATGTACGCCGCGCCGGGCTGGGTGGTGCATCACAACACCGACCTGTGGCGGCAAACTACGCCGATCGACGGTGCGAAGTGGGGCATGTGGCCGACCGGTGGCGCGTGGTTGCTGCAACACCTGTGGGATCGCTGGGATTACGGCCGCGAACCGGGTTATCTGCAGAAGATCTGGCCGTTGTTCAAGGGCGCATCGGAGTTCTTCGTCGCCACTTTGGTGGAAGACCCCAACACCGGCGCGATGGTCACCGCACCGTCGATCTCGCCGGAGAACGAGCATCCCTTTGGCGCAGCACTGTGTGCCGGCCCGTCGATGGATGCGCAGATCCTGCGCGACCTGTTCGACCACAGCATTGCGATTTCCGGCCTGCTGGGCGTGGATGCGGAACTGTCCGCGAAGCTGCAAGCCTTGCGTGAGCGCCTGCCGCCGCATCGCATCGGCAAGGCCGGGCAACTGCAGGAGTGGCAGCAGGACTGGGACATGGAGGCGCCGGAAATGGATCACCGCCACGTCTCGCATCTATACGCACTGCATCCCTCCAGCCAGATCAACCTGCGTGATACGCCGCAGTTCGCCGATGCGGCGAAACGTTCGCTGGAAATCCGCGGAGACGAAGCCACCGGCTGGGGCACTGCATGGCGGCTGAACCTGTGGGCGCGCCTGCGTGATGGCGAACATGCGTACAAGGTGCTGGGCATGTTGCTTTCGACGCGGCGCACTTATCCGAACCTGTTCGATTTGCACCCGCCATTCCAGATCGACGGCAATTTCGGCGGCACCGCCGGCATCACCGAAATGCTGCTGCAAAGCTGGGGTGGTAGCGTGTTCCTGCTCCCGGCCCTGCCTGAAAAAGCCTGGCCCGATGGCAGCGTGCGCGGACTGCGTGTGCGTGGCGCGGCCAAGGTGGATCTGCAATGGCAGGGAGGCAAGTTGCTGCAGGCGACCTTGCATTCCGAACGAGGTGGCCGTTATCAACTGGTGCACGCCGGCCACGCGCTGGATGTGGAACTGACCGCAGGAAAATCCGCCACCGTGCAATTGCGTGGCAATGAACTGGTGATCGCATGACTTGGGTTGCAGGCATCGACGCGGGCACGCAAAGCCTGAAAGTGGTGGTGTATGACGCCGCCACGCGGCAAATAATCACTACGGTCAGCGAAGCGCTGGAACTTCGCAGCGGTGAAGACGGCAGCCGCGAACAAGACCCCGTCGCGTGGGTGGCGGCGATGCAGGCGTGTTTCTCCCGGATCGATCCGTCACTGCGCAAGAACATCGCCGCGCTGGCGGTGTCCGGCCAGCAGCACGGCTTCGTTCCGCTGGATGCGCAAGGCAATGTGCTGGCCCCGGCCAAGTTGTGGTGCGACACCAGCACCAATGCCGAATGTGCGGAAATCATGAATGCCGTCGGCGGCGAAGCGCGCTGCATCGAGTTGGCCGGCAACCCGATTCTTGCCGGCTATACCGCCTCGAAACTGCCTTGGACGCGCAAGCATCGCCCCGAGGCTTATGCAAGGCTGGCAACCATCCTGCTGCCGCATGACTACCTCAACTTCGTGCTGACCGGGCAACGTTTCTGCGAATGGGGCGATGCCTCGGGCACTGGCTGGCTGGACGTGCGCACGCGCAACTGGTCGCCCGAATTGCTGCGCGCCACCGATGTGCAACGCGATCTTGCCGCGTGCCTGCCGCCGATTGCCGCGCCGGATGCGCTGTTCGATATCAGCGTGCAAGCCGCCGCGCAACTGCGCTTGCCGGCCACGGTGAAAGTGGCCGTGGGCGGTGGCGACAACATGATGGCGGCCATCGGTACCGGCTGCGTCGAACCGGGCCGCCTGGCGATGAGCCTGGGTACCTCGGGCACGCTGTTTGCGTATTCCGATACGCCGGTGGTCGATGCCGAAGGCGCATGGGCGGCGTTCTGTTCCTCGACCGGCGGCTGGTTGCCGCTGATCTGCACGATGAACTGCACGGTGGTGACCGAACAGGTCGCAAAATTGTTCGGCTTCAGCAGCCGCGATGGCGATGCGCACATCAATGCGACCGCGCCGGGTGCGGATGGCTTGAGTTTGCTGCCCTTCTTGAATGGCGAACGCACGCCGAACCTGCCGCTGGGCAAAGGCGTGCTGGCCGGCCTGGACATGCACAACATGACGCCGTCGCATTTCTACCGTGCGGCGATGGAAGGGGCGACCTTCGCACTGAAGTACGGCTTCGATGCCTTCGTCCGTGCCGGCATGCGTTTCGAACGCATCGTGCTGACCGGTGGCGGCAGCAACAGCGCGGCATGGCGGCAGATGGTCGCCGATGTCTGCGGCCTGCCGGTGGACGTGCCGAAGCAGGGCGAGGGCGCGGCTTTCGGCGCGGCCTTGCAGGCGTTGTGGGCATTGAACCGCGCCAACGGCAGCAGCGCCTCGATCAGCGATATCACCCGAGAACACGTCGCCACCGATGCCGCACAGTCCGCCACGCCCGATGCGTCGCGCACGGCAACCTACACGCAGGCATATCAACGCTACCTGCAACATCTCGGAGCGGTCGCGCCCTTGTATCGCAGTTGAGCTTCACCAAACTGATACCACGAACCACGAACCACGAACCACGAACCACGAACCACGAACACACACAGGAACACCAACATGAGCACCCAGCCCTTCATCGGCAGCAGCGAATACTTCCCCGGCATCGGCCGCATCCCGTTCGAGGGCCGCGATTCGGACAACCCGCTGGCATTCAAGGTCTATGACGCCGACCGGAAGATCGGCGGCAAGAGCATGCGCGAGCACCTGCGTTTCGCGGTCTGCTACTGGCACACCTTCTGCAATGCCGGCGCCGATCCGTTCGGCCCGGGCACGCGCCGCTTCCCGTGGGAAAAAGGCGATGCAATGGCCACGGCCGAAGCCAAGGTCGATGCCGCGTTCGAATTCTTCACCAAGCTCGGTGTGCCGTATTACTGTTTCCACGACGTGGATATCGCGCCGGATGCCGATGACATCGGCACCTACGAAAAGAACCTGAAACGCGTCGTCGCGCTGGCGAAAGAACGCCAGCAGGCCACCGGCATGAAGCTGCTGTGGGGCACGGCCAATTTGTTCAGCCATCCGCGCTACATGAATGGCGCGGCCACCAATCCGGATTTCAACGTGGTCGCGCGCGCCGCCGTGCAGGTCAAGGCCGCGCTGGAAGCCACGGTGGAACTGGGCGGCGAGCATTACGTGTTCTGGGGTGGCCGCGAAGGTTATGCCTGCCTGCACAACACCAACATGAAGCGCGAGCTGGAACACTTTGCGCGTTTCCTCACCGCCGCGCGTGATTACGCACGTAGCATCGGCTTCAACGGCAAGTTCTTCATCGAGCCCAAGCCGATGGAGCCAATGAAGCATCAGTACGATTTCGACAGCGCCACCGTCAGCGGTTTCCTCAATGCGCACGGCTTGCAGGACGATTTCATGCTGAACATCGAGGCCAATCACGCCACATTGAGCGGCCATACCTTCGAGCATGACCTGCAGGTCGCCAGCGACCACGGCCTGCTTGGCAGCATCGACGCCAATCGCGGCAATGCGCAGAACGGTTGGGATACCGACCAGTTCCCCACCGACCTGTACGACACCGTGGGCGCAATGCTGGTGGTGCTGCGCCAAGGTGGTTTGGTTGGTGGTTTGAATTTCGATGCCAAGCCGCGTCGTGAATCCACCGACATGGAAGATCTGTTTATCGCCCACATCGGCGGTATGGACGCCTTCGCACGCGGTCTGGAAGTGGCACATGGCCTGCTCAACGATTCGCCGTGGGAAGCGTGGCGCACGCAGCGTTATGCCAGTTTCGACGCGGGCGCGGGCAAGGAGTTCGAAAGCGGCAAGCTCGGCTTGGCCGATCTGGCCGCGCTGGCCGCGAAGAACGGCGAGCCGCAGCAGATCAGCGGCAAGCAGGAGCGCTACGAAAACCTGCTCAACCAGTACCTGTTGCGCTGAACGCAGCAATCAATCCCCGGGAGGGATGGCATGTCCAACACCACAATCAGCAAGGTCGCCGGACACAACACCGGCTTCATCGTCCTCATCAGTTGCGTCGCCACCATCGGTGGCTTGCTGTTCGGCTATGACAGCGGTGCGGTGAACGGCACCCAGCCTGGCCTGCAGAGTGCCTTCGCCCTCGATGATGCGGGCCTGGGCTTTACCGTCGGCTCGCTGCTGATCGGCTGCATCATCGGCGCGTTCTTCGCCGGCACGCTTGCCGATCGCATGGGGCGTCGCAACGTGATGCGGCTGGCGGCCGTGCTGTTCCTCATCGGCGCGGTGATCCAGGGCCTGGCCCACGACCACACGCTCTTCGTCTTCGCGCGCATCCTGGGCGGGATGGCCGTGGGTGCCGCTTCGGTGCTGTCGCCCGCGTATATTTCCGAAGTCGCCCCGGCAGGCATCCGCGGCCGGATGACCACGGCCCAGCAGATCATGATCATCACCGGTCTGACCTTGGCCTTCGTGGTCAATTACTACTTGGCCGCCGCGGCAGGCAGTTCGACCCAACCGTTCTGGGGCGGGATTGAGGCATGGCGCTGGATGTACCTGATGCAGGCGATTCCGGCCGTGGTGTTCCTGATCACGCTGTTCTTCATTCCGGAAAGCCCGCGCTATCTGGTTTCGAAAGGGCGCAACGAGGAAGCCGGTGCCGTGCTGACCAGCCTGCTGGGCCCAGCCGAGGCGGCCACCAAGCTGGACGAGATCAAGGCCAGCTTCTCGACCGACCACCGGCCGCGCCTGGGCGACGTGTTGACGCCTGTCGGCGGCCGCGGTTTCCTCGGCATCCGCGCCATTGTCTGGGCCGGCTTGCTGCTGGCGGTATTCCAGCAGCTTGTCGGCATCAACGTGATCTTCTACTACGGCGCGACGCTGTGGCAGCTCGCCGGTTTCACCGAGAACGATTCGTTGCTGATCAACATCGGTTCCGGCGCGGTGTCGATCGCCGCCTGCTTCGTCACCATCGCGGTGATCGACAGGATCGGCCGCAAGCCGCTGCTGTTGATCGGCTCGGCGGGCATGGCGGTCACGTTGTTCGCGATGGTCTATGCCTTCAGCCAGGGCACGCTGGACCCGGCTGGCAAGCTGGTGCTTTCGCAGCAGATGGGCGTGGTCGCGGTGATCGCGGCCAACCTCTACGTGATCTTCTTCAACGTCTCCTGGGGCCCGGTTATGTGGGTGATGCTGGGCGAGATGTTCCCGAACCAGATCCGCGGCTCGGCGCTGGCCGTGTGCGGCTTTGCCCAGTGGTTTGCCAACTATCTGATCGCGCAGAGCTTCCCGCTGATGGCAGCGGGCATAGGCCTGGCTGTCAGCTACACCTTCTACGCGGTCTGCGCCGTGATCAGCTTCTTCCTGGTCCAGCGTTTCATCCACGAAACCAAGGGCAAGGAACTGGAGCAGATGGAAGGCTGAGCATCGCATCGACGCATCCGGCGCGGCATGGAGCCGAGCCGGTCCGCCAAACACAACGAGGGGAAACACGCCGTGGGCTTGTCGTCACTGGATATTGCAATCGTGTTGGCCTACCTGGCCGGTATCTTCGTACTGGCGCAATGGGTGTCGCGCGAGAAGGGCGGGCATGCCAAGAATGCGCAGGATTATTTCCTCGCCAGCAAGTCGCTGCCGTGGTGGGCGATTGGCGCATCGCTGATTGCGGCGAATATTTCCGCGGAGCAGATCATCGGCATGTCCGGCTCCGGCTATGCGATTGGCTTGGCAATCGCCTCGTATGAATGGATGGCGGCGGCGACCTTGCTGATCGTCGGCAAGTGGTTTTTGCCGGTATTCCTGCGCAATGGCATCTACACCATGCCGCAGTTCCTGGAGCAGCGTTACGGTGGGCGTATCCGTACGCTGATGGCGGTGTTCTGGCTGGGATTGTACGTGTTTGTCAACCTGACCTCGATCTTGTGGTTGGGTGCGATTGCGGTGACCCAGATCACCGGTATGGATCAGATGCTGGCGCTGGTGCTGATCGGCGTGTTCGCGCTGGCTTACCAGTTGTACGGCGGCTTGAAGGCCGTGGCACTGACCGATATCGTGCAGGTCACCTTGCTGGTGTTGGGTGGGCTGTTCGTTGCCGGGCTGACTTTGAACCAGCTGGGCGAGGGTGCAGGCATCGTTGCCGGCTTCCACAAATTGTGGGAAGCGCAGCCGGGTCATTTCGAGATGATCCTCAGCAAGGACAATCCGTTCTACAAGGACCTGCCCGGCCTCAGCGTGTTGCTTGGCGGCTTGTGGATGATGAACATCAGCTACTGGGGCTTCAACCAGTACATCATCCAGCGCGCGTTGGCCGCCAAGAACATCGGCGAAGCACAGAAGGGTGTGTTGTTCGCTGCCTTCCTCAAGCTGCTGATGCCGGTGATCGTGGTGCTGCCGGGCATCGCTGCGGTGATGTTGGCACCGGATCTGGGCAAGCCCGACCAAGCCTATCCGACGATGATGCGCTTGCTGCCCAGCGGCGTGTTGGGTTTGGTGTTTGCGGCTTTGGTGGCGGCGATCGTGGCCTCGTTGGCGTCGAAGATCAATTCGGTGGCGACGATCTTCACGCTCGATTTCTATGCGAAAGGAAAGCAGCAGCCCGATCAGGCCAAGCTGGTGCGCGTGGGCCGCATTGCAGCCGTGGTTGCGGTGCTGTTAGGTATCTTGACCGCCAAGCCCTTGCTGGGCAGCTTCGATCAAGCCTTCCAGTACATTCAGGAATACACTGGATTCTTCACCCCTGGCATCGTGGTGATCTTCATGCTGGGCTTGTTCTGGAAGCGCGCCAATGAAGCAGGCGCGCTGACTGCGGCGATTGGCTCGTTCTTGTTGTCGATCATGTTGAAACTGGCGTGGCCGTCGTTGCCGTTCATCGACCGCGTGGGGCTGGTTTTCCTGCTGGCCTTGGCGCTGGCGGTGATTGTTTCGCTGCTGACGCCGCCCGCGCCGCAGAAGGACGTGATCCGCACCGACGACGTGGATTACCGAACAGGTGCCACGTTCAATATCGGCGCGGTCGCGGTACTGGCGATATTGGCGGCGTTGTACACCGTGTTCTGGTGATTGCAAGCGGGCGTTGATGCCGGCGGTTCGACTGCCGGCATCACGCCGAGCGCAATGCCTCCGTCACCGGCAAGCGTGCCGCACGCAGCGCCGGGAACAAGCCGCCGACCAGGCCAATCCCCAGCGCCCATTTCAGCCCGCTCCACAGCAACTGCGGCGACACCTTGAACTGGAACACCACCTGGCTGAAGTTGCTGCCCAGCGTGCTGACGCTGTTGCCGTTGAACAGCAGCCATGCGATCAGGCCGCCGAGCACGCCGCCCAGCAATGCCAGCAGCATGGTTTCCAGCATTACTGCAGTCACCACCGGCAAACTGCGAAAACCGATCGCGCGCAGCGTGGCGATTTCACGCGCACGCGTGGCCACCGCCGCGTACATGGTGTTGAGCGCGCCGAACACTGCGCCGATGGCCATGATCGTGCCGATCACCGTGCCCAGGATCGACAGCAGTGTGTTCAAGCCGCCGCCCTGCTTGCCGTAGTAGTCGCGGGTGGTATCGACATCCAGTTTCAGGCGAAGGTCGTCGGCCATCGCCGCCTTGAATTGCTTGAAGCCGGCCTTGCCGGCGTTCTTCACCGTGATCGACTGGTAGGCGCGGCGGTTGTAGGTGGAACCCAGGGTTTCGGCATCGGTCCACAGTTCCGAATCGTGCGCATCGCCGGAGGCGAACACGCCGACCACGGCCCAGTCCTGGTTGCCCAGGCGCAGGGTCTTGCCGACCTCCAGCCCGCGGAACTGGTTCTGCGCGCCCTTGCCGGCGACGATCTCGCGCAGGCCCGGGGTGAAGCGCCGGCCTTCGACGATCTTCATCTTGTCGTGCACGTTCCAGGCCAGTTCGCCAACGCCACGGAATTGCGCATTGACGTCGGTGCCATCGGATTTGGACAGCAGGTTGACCACCTGCGACAACTCGGCCGATACCAAGGGCTTGCCTTCGTTGTTGCGGGCGATGCCGGGCAGGCTGGCGACCAGCGGCACCAGGTCGCGCACGATCACCGAATTGGTTTCCGCCTGCGAGCCGCCGCGCAGCACGATCGCGCTGGTGTCGTTGCCGGTACCATTCATCGTGGCCTGGAAGCCTTGGTCCATCGCCAGCATCGCCACCAGCACGCCGACCACGCCGGCGATGCCGATCACGATCACACTGGCCGCGCCCCAGCGCTGCGGCAAACTGGCGATGCCGATGCGCGTGGCCTGCAACGCCAATTGCCCGGTGCGGGTGAACGCAAGCCACAGCGCGATGATGATGGTGATGGCGAGCACGCCGAACCAAGGCAGCTTGATCCATGTAACCAAGCCGGCGGCGAGCAGCAGGATCGTCAGCAAGTTCGAGAGCCATTTCTTCATGTCGAGATCCTCATCGCCCCGCCAGCGCATCGACGATCTTCAAGCGCTTGGCGCGTAGTGCCGGCAGCACGCCGACCACCAGACCGATCAGCACGATCAAAACCAGCCCGATCAACCAGGTCTGCAGCGGTATCGACGCCGGCAACATGCCCTGCGCCTTCGAGGCAATGCCCGGCAGGATCAATCGCGCCAAGCCCAGTCCGATTGCACCGCCCAGCCCGACCAGCAGCACCGATTCCACCAGCACCAGCCACAGCACCGTGCCATCCTTGAAACCCAGCGTCTTCAGCGTGGCCAGTTCGGGGATGCGTTCGCGCACCGCCTGCGCCATCGTGTTGCCGGTCAACAGCAGCAAGGTGAAGAACACCGCGCCCATGATCGAGGTCACGATCAGGCCGATGTCGGCGAACTGTTTGACGAAGGCCTGCTGGAACGCCGATTCGGTCTGCGTTTTCGTCTCGTGGTCGGAATTGGCCGACAGCGCATCGATGGCCTGGGCCACGCGCGAGGCGCTGTCTGCATTGGCCAGCGTGACCGTGTACCAACTGACCTGGTTCTTGATGTAGTCGTTGGCCTCGTCGAAGTATGTCCAGTTCATCATCAACTGGCGCTCCTCGTTGCCGGCGGTTTCGCGGTTCTTCGAACGATAGATCCCGGACAATTGCAGCGGCCAGTCGTTGCTGCCACTGCGCGGGAAAATGGTGGCCTGCAAGGGAATGGTGTCGCCGACCTTCCAGCCGAATTCCTTCGCCAGCGCTTCGCCGACGATGGCGCCGGTGCGGGTATCCTGCCACTGACGCAATTGATCCTTCGGGATCTGGAACTCGGTATAGATGTCGAAATAATTCGGCGCGACCGAAAAATTGGCGAAGAAATTCTTCGGATCCTGATAGATGCCGCCGAACCACATGCCATAGGTGACGCCGTTCACTCCGGACACGTTGCGGATTTGCCGTTCAAGGCTGATCGGCAGCGATTGGGTGATAGACAGCCGCGAGGCCACGACCAGCCGGTTCGCGCCTTCCACGCTGCCGGCGGATCCGAACGCCACGCGCACCGAATCGAGCATGCCGAACAGCAGGAACGCGGTGACCACCGACAACAGTGTCAGCAAGGTGCGCGTCTTGCTGCGGAACAGTTGTGCCCACACCAGCGAGAGGTACTTCATGGCGCACATCCTTGTGCGCCACCCTGTGGGCGGCTTCGCCGTGAAAAACGCCTGTCCTGTCGTTTTTTCATTGCTATTTCCTCGCGTCAGTGCGCCATCGCCGGCGCATCGACAAGCTCGCCCTTGTCCAGATGTACCGTATGCGTGGCGTACTCGGCTGCGCGCGGGTCGTGCGTCACCATCACGATCGTCTTGCCATGCTCGCGGTTGAGCATCTGCAGCAGGTTGAGTACATCCTCGGCGGATTGGCGGTCCAGGTCGCCGGTGGGTTCGTCGCAGATCAGGAAAGTCGGATCGGAAACGATGGCCCGCGCGATCGCCACGCGTTGCTGCTGGCCGCCGGACAGTTCATTGGGCTTGTGCGACTTGCGCTCGGCCAGGCCTACAAGGGTCAAAGCGATCTCCGCGCGGCGCTTGCGTTCGGCCGCACCCAAGTGGGTCAGCAGCAGCGGCAGTTCGACGTTCTTCTGCGCGGTCAGCATCGGCATCAGGTTGTAGAACTGGAACACGAAGCCGACATGGCGGCTGCGCCAATTGGACAAGGCCCCGGCATTCATTTGGTCAATGCGTTCGCCTTCGATCTCGATCTCGCCGCCGCTGGGCGTGTCCAGCCCTCCGATCAGGTTCAGCAAGGTGGTCTTGCCGGAACCGGATGGTCCCATCAGCGCGACGAAGTCGCCTTTCGGGATTTCCAGATCCAGTCCATGCAGCACATCGACCTTTTCCGGCCCACGCTGGTAGGTCTTGTACAGGTTGCGTATCGAAACCAGGGATGACATGGCATTACCTCGATTTTGATTTCCCTCCTCCACATGGGGGAGGGTGTCCTGAAGGGGGCGCGAGCACATTTTTTGCTCGTCATTCCCGCGAAAGCGGGAATCCAGTGTCTTTCGTTCAATCAGTTGCATTCTGTCCGCAGAGCAAAGTCACTGGATTCCCGCTTTCGCGGGAATGACGAGCAAAAGCAAAAGCCGATCCCTCTCCCACAAGGGGAGAGGGGGATAGCAACAGCGCGCAATCCGAAGTCGCGAGCTGTGTTTACTCTTCCAATACCTTTACCTTCATTCCATCGCGCAATTCCGCCGGCGGATCCAGCACCACCTCGTCGCCGGCAGCCAAACCCGACAACACCTGCCTGTCGTCACCCAGCGCGATGCCGGTCTTCAACGCGCGCATTGCAACGCGTTCGTCGGCAACGACGAAGGCCACTTGCGCGCCGTCGCGTTCCACCACGGCTGCGCCGGGTGCGCGCACGCCTTCAGGCTGCCTGGCATTGGTTTGCGGCGCTTCCAGGAAGCTGACCCGCACGCCCATGTCCGGCACGATGCGCGGATCCTTCACCTTCACCGCGATGCGCACCTTGACCGTGGCCTTGCCGCGGTCGGCGGTGGGGATGATTGCGATCACCTCGGCGGGAATCTTCCAGTCGGGATAAGCATTAAGCACCGCCTCGACCGGCATCTTCGGTTGCACGCGGCCGATGTAGGACTCGCCGACATCCACTTCCACTTCCAGCGAATCCATGTCGACAATGGTGCCGATGCCGGTGCGGGTAAAGCCGCCGCCGGCCGACAGCGGCGAAACGATTTCGCCCGGCTGCGCGGCCTTGGCGATCACCACGCCGGAAAAAGGCGCGCGCACCACGGTGTTGTCCACGCCCAGGTCGGAAATCGCCAGCGCATCGCCAGCCACCTGCACGTTGCGCTGCGCGGCCTGCAATTGCGCGCGCAAGGCATCGCGCTGCGCGACGGTCTGGTCGAACTGCGCACGCGATACCAGTTGCTGCGCGACCAGCGATTGCAAACGCGCCGCGTCGGCTTCGGCCTGTTTCAGCTGTGCCTGCACGCCGGCCACTTCGCTGCGCGCGGCCAGCAATTGCGAAGCCGACAGGCGCCGCTGTGCATCGGCATCGATCGGGTCCAGCGTGGCCAGCACCTGGCCGGCTTCGACGCGCTGGCCTTCCTCGATCAACACTTCGCGCACCTTGCCGGTGATCTTGGCCGATACCGTGGCCATGCGCCGTGCGACCACGTAGCCGGTGGCATCCAGCACCGAGGCCGAAGCGTTGCCGGCGGAGATCGCGGTAACCGTCGCGGTACGCACTTCCACCGGCTTGCCGCCCGCGAACGCGAACCACGCCAGCACTGCCAGCAGCAATACGGCGACGACAGCCAACGTGGTCCACAAGCCGCGCCGGGACGGCGGCGCGGGCGGCGGTGTGTTGCGGTCGATGCGCAGTTCCTTCAGCAGGTCGGCGGAGGCATTCATGGGCGCTACGAAATCCAGTGGCGATGAAGGCGGCAGTTTGACGCGATGGGGGAATGAGGGGAAGCGGATTCCCCACTTTCTTCCAGTGTGCCCGTGCAGTCTGCGCCGCACCGGCGTCTGCGTCAGGTGAGGTTTGTCATGTGTTCGCCATGACGTCTGCGTCTGCCGGCGGCGGCGGCCCGCGCCGAGCCTGTGTCCATCCACCCGCACGAGGCCACGGCCATGCAGATGAGCGAAAAACCGTATGCGCAGTTACGTTCCGTGAAGAAGCGTTACGGCACGTTGCCTGCGCTGGATGGCATCGACCTGGAACTGCGCGGCGGCGAATTGCTGGCGTTGCTGGGGCCGAACGGGGCCGGCAAGACCACCGCGATCAGCCTGTTGCTGGGCTTGATCCGCGCCGACGAAGGCAAGGTCGAACTGTTCGGCGCAGACCCGCAACAGCTGGCCGCGCGTCGCAACATCGGGGTGATGCTGCAGGAGGCCGCGCTGCCGCCCACCTTGCGCGTGGGCGAACTGATCCGGCTGACTTCCAGCTATTACCCCGCGCCGCGCATGCTGCATGAAAGCGCGGAGCTGGCTGGCGTCGCCGACCTGCTGGACCGGCCTTACGGAAAACTCTCCGGCGGCCAGCAACGGCGCGTGCAGTTCGCGCTGGCCCTGTGCGGGCGGCCGCGCCTGCTGTTCCTCGATGAGCCGACCGTCGGCATGGACATCCAGTCGCGGCAGAAACTGTGGGCGGCGATCCGCCACCTGGTCGCCGAAGGCAACGCGGTGCTGCTGACCACGCACTACCTGGAAGAAGCCGAAATGCTGGCCGACCGCGTCTGCGTGATGGCACGGGGCCGCGTGATCAGCGACGGCAGCATTGATCAGTTGCGCGCACGGGTGGCGCTGCGCCGCGTGCGCTGCCGCACCACGGTGAGCGCCGACACCGCGCGCGCATGGCCGGAAGTGGCCGAAGCGAAACCCGACGGCGAATGCCTGCTGCTGTCCAGCGAGCACGCCGAATCGGTGGTGCGCCGCCTGCTGGATGCTGATCCGGTGCTGTCGATGCTGGAAGTGCGCGCCGCCGGTTTGGCCGAGGCATTCGAGGAGCTGATCCGCGAAGCGGATGTTGCCGCGTAGGCGCTTTGTTTTTGCTCGTCATTCCCGCGAAGGCGGGAATCCAGCGACTTTCGTGAAGTCGCCAGCGAGCCTCCAGAAAAGCAAAGTCACTGGATTCCCGCCTTCGCGGGAATGACGAGCAAAAGATTCACCAAGGAAACCCTGCAATGAACACCACATCCACCATGCCCACCTCCCGCCTCCTCCGCATCTACGCCGAAGAAGCCCGCGCCGAAATCCTGCGCTACCTGCGCAACCCAGGCTTCATGCTGCCGATGCTGGCGTTCTCCACCGTGTTCTACGTGATGTTCGGCATCGTGATGAACCACGGCAATGCCGATGCGCAACGTTACCTGCTGGCGTCCTATGCGACCTTCGGCGTGATCGGGCCTGGCCTGTTCGGCTTCGGCGTGTCGCTGGCCTCGGACCGCGACAACGGCCTGCTGACCTTGAAGCGCGCATTGCCGATGCCGCCGCTGGCCTGGTTGCTCGGCAAGATGGTGATGGCCATGCTGATGGCGGGTGTCGTGATGTTGCTGCTGCTGGCGCTGGGCCTGTTCGTCGCCAAGGTGCCGTTGTCGTTCGCGCAGGTGCTGGCGATGCTGGCCACCGGAGTGTTCGGCGTGCTGCCGTTCTGCGCGCTGGGCATGTGGCTGGGCAGCCTGATCAAGGGCCAGGGCGCGCCGGGCCTGATCAACCTGGTCTATCTGCCGATGGCCTTCCTGTCCGGCCTGTGGCTGCCGTTGTCGATGCTGCCGAAGGCGCTGTCGCAGATCGCGCCGGCGTGGCCCAGCTGGCATTTGAACGCACTGATGCAGACCGCCGCCGGCACGATGAACGGCAGCGTGGCGATGCACGTGCTGGTGCTGGCAGCCTTCACCACGGTGTTCTTGCTGTTGGCTGCGCGCCGCCTGCGCCGGAAGGGTTGAGATGGCATGATCGTGTTCATGCACTTCCGGATTCGCAAATGAGCACGCGACGTCTTTCATCCTGGCTGCAGCCCGCCTCCGATTCGTTGACCGCGCAACGCATTCGTGAAGGCAAGCCATCGTGGATGGATGCGATCCACCTGCTGTGGACGGTGTGGGTGTTCATCGTGCCGACGTTCACGCCGCAGGGTTACGACCTGCGCTGGATGATGCTGACGGTGGTTTCCTATCCGTTGTTCGTGGCCTTGTTCCTGGGCGCGCACCGGTTGCCGCGTCGATGGATCGGCCTGTGCTCGCTGGGCATGGTCATGCTGTGCCTGGCGCTGTTGCCGTGGTACCCATCGGGCCTGAGCTATTTCGTGTTTGGCTGCGTGATGCTCGGCGCAGGCGTCGAGCGTTCGTTGTGGTTCTACCTGGTGCAGATCGTGCTGCTGAACGCGCTGTTGATCATCTGCGCCCGTTTTATCGGCTACCCGTGGTTTGCACTGGCGTGGATGCCGGCCACCACGTTGGTGATCGGTTTTCTGGTTTACGTGGATCGCGGCAACGAACGCCGCGACGCCGCCTTGCGCCTCTCGCACGAGGAGGTACGTCGTCTCGCCGCCACCGCCGAGCGCGAACGCATCGGCCGCGACTTGCACGACTTGCTCGGGCACACGCTATCGCTGATCACGCTGAAGCTGGAACTGGCGCGCAAGTTGTCCGAGCGCGACCCGGCCGCTTCTTTGCGCGAAATGGCCGAAGCCGAACGCGTCGCCCGCGAGGCGCTGGTCGAAGTACGCAGCGCGGTCACCGGTATCCGCGCCGCCGACCTGGCGGCGGAACTGGCCTCGGCAAAGCTGCTGTTGGCATCCTCGCAAGTGCAGGTGGATCACGAAGCGCCGCCGCCGTTGCCGGCTGGCGTCGAACGCACCCTGGCGCTGGTGCTGCGCGAGGCGGCGACCAATATCGCCCGCCATGCGCATGCATCGCAGGCACGCGTGGCATTCACGCGCAGTGCCGATGCGGTGGAGCTGCGCATCGAGGACAACGGCCGTGGCGGCATTGCCGGCGATGGCAACGGCCTGTCCGGCATGCGCGAACGCATCGCTGCGCTCGGCGGCACGCTGAGCATCGAATCACCGAAGGGGCAGGGCACGCACTTGCTGGCGCGGGTGCCGCTGCAAACAGCGCATGCTGCCGTATCGCCGTAGGCCCAACCCGTGGTGCTGCATCGCGCTTTGCGCTGCATCGACCGAGTAACATCTGCCCATGATCCGCATCTTGCTGGCTGAAGACCAGGCGATGGTGCGCGGCGCGCTGGCCGCGCTGCTGGGCCTGGAAAACGACATCGACGTGCTTGCCGCCGTCGCCGACGGCGAAAGCGCGTGGCGCGAGCTGCAACGCCTGCAACCCGACGTGCTGGTCACCGACATCGAAATGCCGGGCCTGACCGGGCTGGAACTGGCGCAGCGCATCCAGCGCCATCAACTGCCGACCCGCGTGGTCATCGTCACCACCTTCGCCCGCGCCGGCTTCCTGCGCCGCGCACTGGAAGCCGGCGTCGCCGGCTACCTGCTCAAGGACGCGCCGGCGGAAAAACTGGCCGAAGCCCTGCGCCAAGTTGCGCGTGGCGGCCGCGCCATCGACCCGCAACTGGCGATGGAAGCCTGGGGCGAAGCCGATCCGCTCAATGATCGTGAACGCCAGGTGCTGCGCCTGGCAGGCGAAGGCGCAAGCGCCGGCGACATCGCCGAACGTCTGGGCCTGTCACCCGGTACCGTGCGCAACTACCTGTCCGAATGCATCGGCAAACTCGGCGCAGCCAATCGCATCGAGGCCAGCCGCATCGCGCGACAGAAGGGCTGGCTGTGAGGCAGAACCTTCGGAACCCACGAAGACAATGGCCTCATCGCGATGTTCCAATCCAGTAGCGCCGCACGCGCGGCAAGAATTCTTCCGAGAAACCTTCGAACATGCCGCCATTGCGTTCGATCACCTTGATCGATGCGGCGTTGTCCTCGGCGCAGGTCAGCAGCGCGCGCGCAATACCGAGCTCATCGCGAGCAATGACCAGTGCCTTCGCCAGCATCGCGCTGGCATAGCCGCGCCCACGGAATTCCGGAACCACCACGTAGCCGATGTGGCCGCCGTTGCGCAGCAGGAATTCGTTGAGTTGGTGCCGGATCGACACCCGGCCGACGATGCGCGCACCATCGAAGGCGAACAGGAAGCTCGACGCCACGTGTCGTGGCGTGGGCGGGTTCACGCCTTGCTGCTGCTCGCGCAGCGTTTGCAGGTACGTGGCGAAATCCATGCCTTCGGCGTGATAGTGCAGGAAGTTCGGATAGTCTGGCGTCGTCGTATGGTGCGCGCGCAGGAATTGTGCTTCCTCGTCGAGGCGCGGGAAGCGCAGTTCCAGACCGGGATGCGGCCCCGCCGGCATCAGCCTGTGCGCGCCTTCAACAACGCATACGCCGAACGCAAGCCCAGCGCCTCGCCGCCGGTCGGGCGGCCGGGGCGGTCGCTGTCGTTCCAGGCGTAGGTGTCCAGGTGCGCCCACTTCACGCCGGGTGCGACAAAACGCTGCAGGTACAGCGCGGCAGTGATCGCGCCGGCCATGGGCGAACCGGCATTGGCCAGGTCGGCAACGTGGCTGGTCAGATAACGCAGGTACGGGTTCCACAACGGCATACGCCACACCGGGTCGCGGGTTGCATCCGCTGCGTTCAACCAGTCATTGGCCAGTGGATCGTCGTTGGCGAACAAGGCCGGCAGGTCCGGGCCCAGCGCCACCCGCGCCGCGCCGGTCAGCGTGGCGAAGTCGAGGATGAAATCGGGTTTCTGCTCGCTGGCAAAGACCAGTGCATCGTCCAGGATCAGGCGGCCTTCGGCATCGGTGTTGTCGATCTCGATGCTGACGCCGCTGCGGGTGGCGATGATCTCGCCGGGGCGCAACGCATCCGGGCCGATGCTGTTTTCGACCGCCGGCACCAGCACGGTCAACCGCAGCGGCAGCTTGCGCGCCATCACCAGCCCGGCCAGCGCCAGTGCATGCGCCGCGCCGCCCATGTCCTTCTTCATGTTGCGCATGCCGGCGGCCGGCTTGATGTCCAGCCCGCCGGTGTCGAAACACACGCCCTTGCCGACGAGGGCGACATGCGGGTGCGAAGCTTCGCCCCAGGTCAGGTGGATCAATCGCGGTGCACGATGCGAAGCGCGGCCGACCGCGTGGATGGCGGGGAAATTGTTTGCGAGCAATTCGTCGCCGGTGAACATCTGCAACGTTGCGTCGTGCGCATTCGCCAGTTTGCGCGCGATGTCTTCCAGTTGCGCCGGGCCCATGTCCTCGGTCGGCGTGTTGACCCAGTCGCGCACGCGCGTGCAGGCGGCAAGGATGTCGCGGGCTTCGGCATCGGCTGGCTCAAGCTGCAGGCGAGCCGCTTCGCGCAAAGGCTTCTTGTAGCGGGTGAAGCGGTACGCACCCAAGCCCCAGCCCAGTTGCAGCGCCGCGCGCGCGGCATCATCCAGTTCGTTCGCCAGGATCCAGTCGCCCGCCGGCAGGCCGAACGCGGCGTGCGCATACGCATGCGGGTCCAGTGTGTCGCCCACGCCGATCGCCGCGCCGACGATGCCGCCTTCGCCGGGCAGCAGCAGCAGCGAACCGGGCGCGGCGGTGAATTTCTGTGCATCGGCCCAAGCCTGTATCGCGGCCGGCTGCGCATCGCGCCAAGCGGGGAATTTGCCGGTGTCCAGGACGTGCAGGGGCAGGGCGATGGTCATGGGTGATGGAATCCAGGCGGGTATGTGTGAAGAGTAAAACGCGAAGCGGCGGCTTTCCCTCTCCCCTTGTGGGAGAGGGAGGTAAAGCAGTCAGGCGCTCACGACGCTTCCAGCCAATCCGCCAATTCCGTCAGCGTCGAAAACTCCAGGTCCGGGCGCGGCAGCTCATCCGGCCAGCGTGCCACTTCACCGGCGTCGTTGCGCCGGTTCAACCAGCAACTGCGCAGGCCGGCGCGCGCGGCACCCAGGGCATCCAGTTCGATGTGGTCGCCGACGTGCAGCACTTCATGCGGCGGCAGTTGCAGCGCATCGCAGGCGGCGAGGAAGAACGAGGCCTCCGGCTTGGCCGCGCCGTGTTCGCGCGAATGCAGGCGGGCGACGAAATGGTCGGCCAGGCCGATTTGCACCAGGTCGGCATTGCCATTGCTCAGCGATGCCAGCGGCACGCGCGTGGCCAAGCGATCCAGCGCATCCAGCGTATCGGGATAGAAATCGACCTTGTTGCGCTCGGCGTAGAACAGGTCGTAGGCCTCGTCCAGTCGATCCAATGCGCCGCCACTTTCGCGCAGCGCGGTTTCCAGGGTGATGCGGCGCAGGGCACTGAGGTCGTGCAGCAGGTGCGGATGCTCGGCGAACACGCGCTCGCGCAAGTCGCGCATCGCCGGCAGCGGGAACATCGCCGCGGTCATCGGGCTGTGTTCGCGCATCCAGTCGTCGAGCACCTGTTCGATCCGCTCGCCAATCGGCGGGAACGGCCACAAGGTGTCGTCAAGGTCGAGGGTGATGGCGCGGACGGGGAAATTCACCCGGTCATTTTACGGGCAATGCCCGCTCAACGCTCCGACAACTCCGTCGCCGCTTCGGCCGGGCGCGGCGCAACCGCGGTCAGGTCGGCATCGAAATCCTCATCGACCAGCGGCTCTTCGGGGAAGGCCTCGGCCATGCCGGCAGCCTCGGCGGCAAATCCGGCCAGCGTCTCCCGCGTACCGGCAAACAGGCCCGATACCGAGGTGATCATGCGCAGCAGGCGCGGGCCATCCAGCGCGGACAGTGGTTCGGCGCGGCCGCTGACGAAGCCGGTTACCAATCCGGCCGACACGATCCGCCACGGCGTCCAGCCTTCGCGCCACGCGGCCTTGAGTTGCTGCCAGTGCTGCGCGGTCTGCTGCTGGCGGCCTGCCAGCAGTTGTTCGCTGCGTTGCACGCGGCGTTGCAGGGCGTCGAATTTCATTCGTCGGCCTCGCCGTCATCGCCGCCGATGCCCAGCTTCGCCAATTGCCGGCGGGTGGCATCCAGCCGGGTGTGGGCAAAATAGCGCGTGGTCAGCCACACGCCCAGTGCGGTGACTGCCAGGCTCAACGCCGAAGCGATGCCCAGCGATGCCAGCCAGGAAATGCCGAAGCGTTGCAGCAGCGCGATCAGCGTGGCCATCAACAGCAACCACGACGACGCGCCGAAGATCGCAGCCACCGCCAGCCACACCAAGGTGCGCACCAGCGCGGCACGGGCCAGGGCGAAATCGGCGGCGATCAGCGCGCGCAGCGCGTGGCCGGCTTCCACCGCGCTGGCAAAACCGGCGCGGCCGGCATCGCCGAACTGGCGCAGGCTGTCTTCCAGCGAGGGCGACTGCGGGCGCTCGCCTTCGCCGGGCGAGGCGTCGGGCGAATCCACGGCGCGGTTTACTTGTCGCTGCCGCCGCTGCGCGCCAGCTTGGCGATGATCCAGCCGGTGGCGAAGGCCACGCCGAAGCTGGCCAGCGGGCGTTCGCGGATCAGGTCGGCGGCGCTGTCGATCAGGTCGCGGCCCTTGTCCATCAGCGCATCGACCTGTTCCCTGGCGGCGGCACCGCCGGATTCGGCGGCGGCAATGCCGGCCAGCGCGCTGTCGGCCAGATCCGCCTTGACGTTGGCGCGGCCCAGCTTGAGTTCGTCGCCGGCAGCACCGGCTGCGCCCTTGATCGCTTCGCCAGCGGCGCCAGCAGCGGACTTCAGGTGCGAACCGGCTTCGCCAAGATTGGCCTTGACCGTATCGGTAGCAGGATGGGTGCTCATCGTCAGCTCCTTGGGGGTTGGATGGACGCAGGCAATCTAGCAGGTCAGGCGTAAGCGTGGGGTTATTGCCTTTGCACCGACGAACGCCCGGAAAGGCGTTCGTCATCCCGGCGCAAGCCGGGATCCAGCATTTGCTGTTGTCTTGCATTTCGAACGTCAAAAGCAGGAGCTGGATCCCGGCTTGCGCCGGGATGACGAGCAAAAGCGGGCATGCTGTCGTCTGTCGTCTGTCGTCTGTCGTCTCCCGTCTCACTTCATCTCCATCACCCCGATCCGACCGCCGCGCAGCACCCGCAGCATCAACTGCTGCGGCTTCTTGCCGAAGCTGGCCTGGAAGCCGGCCAGATCGGCAAACTCGCCGCTGCTGGCCGCGATGATCAGATCGCCTGACTGCAAGCCACTCTGTGCGGCACGGCTGCCGCTGGTGACCTTGTCCACCTGTACCGCGCCGGCGATGCGGTTGCTGCGCAATTGCTGCAGGGCGCTTTCGTCCAGTTCGCGGAAGCTGGCCCCTTGCAGGCGCGTATCCAGGCTGCCGCCATCCAGCTTGCGCAGGCCTTCCTTCAAGGTGGCCGACAATTGCAGCGGCTTGCCGTCGCGGCGCACGTCCAGCGCCACCTTGCTGCCGACCGGCTGCAGGCCTTCGAAATTGTGCAGCGACGCGGCGTTGTCGATGCGCTGGCCGTTGGCCGTCAGCACCACGTCGCCGGCCTGCAGGCCGGCCGCTGCTGCCGCCGAATCCGGCCACACCCGCGTCACCAGCGCGCCGCGCGGTGTTTCCAAGCCCAGGCCCTTGGCCAGCCGCGCATCCACGTCCTGCGTTTCCACGCCCAGCCGGCCGCGGCGCACTTCGCCGGTGGTCAGCAATTGCTGCTTGATGTCGCCGGCCAGGTTGATCGGAATGGCGAAGCCCAGGCCGATGTTGCCGGCCATGCTGCCGCGCGGGTTGAAGCTGGCGGTGTTGATGCCGACCAGCTGCCCCTGCAGGTTGACCAGCGCGCCGCCGGAATTGCCGGGGTTGATGCTGGCATCGGTCTGGATGAAGTTCTGGTAGCCGGCCACCGGGATGCCGCTGCGGCCCACCGCAGAAACAATCCCCGAGGTCACCGTCTGCCCCAACCCGTAGGGGTTGCCGACCGCGACCACGAAATCGCCGACCTGCAACGCATCGCTGTTGGCCAGCGGGATCGCGGTCAAGTTGCCCGTCGGGATGCGGATCAGGGCCACGTCGGTATCCGGGTCCGAGCCGATGAATTCGGCCTTGACCGTGCGCCCGTCGCCGAGGGTCACCGACACGCCATCGGCGTTTTCGACCACGTGGTGGTTGGTCAGCACGTAACCGTTTTGCGCATCGATGATCACGCCCGAGCCCAGCGCGCGATCCACCCGCTCGCGCGGCATGTCCGGCACGCCGAAGAAGCGGCGGAAGAACGGGTCGTCGGCCAGTGGCCCCAATGGGCTGGCCACGCGCACGGTCTGCTCGCTGTAAACGCTGACCACCGCCGGCATCACCCGCTTCAGCATCGGTGCCAGCGAGGGCAGCGCCTGGCCATCGACGGCGGTGGGCAGGGCGGCGGCCATCGGCAACGCCGTCACGGGCGCGGGCGCGGCCTGCAGCGGCTGGTCGAAGGTTTCGCGCAGCGCGGTGGCGGCAAATCCGCCGAACGCGGCAGCGGCGGTCAGGGCGAGCAGGGTTCGGGTGGAACGCTTCATCGTCATGGTCAGGGTCTGGAAGTCGTTGCGGGAAGCGGCGGGGCTGGACGGCCACGCGCCAAGGTTAGCGAAGCTGAACGAGTCTGCGCATCGATCGCTAAACCCGCGATGAAGTTCGATCATTCCTGTGGCCTGGAGGGCGGCCGTCTGTCGGCAGCGACGGACAGAAATCGAAATCCTGCCGTATCGGTTGACAGACCCCCACCCCGGGCGTAGTTTCGCCGTCTGGTACCGCCACAACATCTTGGGGTTTCTCGTGAAACACGCCCATACCCATGGGGTTTGTTGCGCAAGGGCCATCGGCGAGGTCGCCAGTAAAGATGAATAGCGGAAATACCGGGGATTTACGCAATCTGGGTCACGATTCGTCGATGCGCGACAGCGATCCGGCGTCGTGGAACATGCGTCGCCATGACCCCGCAACGGATAGGGAGAAAAAAACGCAATGAGCACGGCACGTCTTGAAGCGGTGAAGCAGGCACCCGCAGCGCCCACCATCCCGATGCAACCGGCCTCGCAGGACATCTGGGACAAGAAGTACCGGCTCAAGACCAAGCAGGGCGAGCCGCTGGATGCCGACATCGACGGCACCTACCAGCGCGTGGCCCGCGCCCTGGCCGATGCCGAACCCACCGACGACAAGCGCAGCTACTGGTACGAGCGCTTCCTGTGGGCGCTGCGCCGCGGCGCGATCCCCGCCGGCCGCATCACCAGCAATGCCGGCGCGCAGCAGCACAAGCCGGCGACCAGCACGATCAACTGCACCGTGTCCGGCACCATCACCGATTCGATGGACGGCATCCTGGAAAAGGTCCACGAAGCCGGCCTCACCCTGAAAGCCGGCTGCGGCATCGGTTACGAATTCAGCACGCTGCGGCCGAAAGGCGCCTTCGTCGCCGGCGCCGGCGCGTACACCAGCGGGCCGATGTCGTTCATGGATATCTACGACAAGATGTGCTTCACCGTGTCCAGCGCCGGTGGCCGCCGCGGCGCGCAGATGGGCACCTTCGACGTGTCGCACCCGGACGTGAAGGATTTCATCCGCGTCAAGCGCGAAGATGGCCGCCTGCGCCAGTTCAACCTGTCCTTGCTGATCACCGACGGCTTCATGCAGGCGGTGGAAGACGATGCCGACTGGCCGCTGGTGTTCCCGGTCAACGCCAAGGAACAAGGCGACATCAACCTGGAAGACGCCAACCAGGTCGTCTGGCGCGACTGGCCCACGCACGACAACTACATCAGCCGTGACGACGGCCTGGTTGCCTGCAAGATCTACGGCCACATCCGCGCACGGCACCTGTGGGACATGATCATGGTCTCCACGTATGACTACGCCGAGCCGGGCTTCATCCTGATCGACCGCGTCAACGAGATGAACAACAACTGGTGGTGCGAGAACATCCGCGCTACCAACCCCTGCGGCGAACAACCCTTGCCGCCCTACGGCGCCTGCCTGCTCGGTTCGGTCAACCTGACCAACTTCGTGCGTGACCCGTTCACCGACCAGGCCAGCTTCGACTGGGAGGAATACAAGGAAGTCGTGCGCGTGTTTACCCGCATGCTCGACAACGTGGTCGAGGTGAACGGCCTGCCGTTGCAGCGCCAGCGCGACGAGATCCTGCGCAAGCGCCGCCACGGCATGGGCTTCCTCGGCCTGGGCAGCACCCTGACCTTGTTGAAGATGAAATACGGCAGCAGCGAATCCTGCGATTTCACCGACCGCATCGCCCGCGACATGGCCATCGCCGGCTGGGAAACCGGCCTGCAACTGGCGAAGGAAAAAGGCCCCGCGCCGATCATGGAAGAACGCTTCGAAGTCACCGCCGAAATGCTGCGCAAGCGCCCGGAAATGGCGAAGGACGGCTGGCGCGTCGGCCAGCAGATCGAAGGCAAGCTGCTGCACGCGAAGTATTCGCGCTACATGCAGCGCATCGCGGATGTGGCCCCGGAACTGGTCGATGAACTGGCCGAAACCGGCGCGCGCTTCACCCACCACAGTTCGATCGCGCCCACCGGCACCATCAGCCTGTCGCTGGCCAACAACGCCAGCAACGGCATCGAGCCTTCCTTCGCCCACCACTACAGCCGCAATGTCATCCGCGAAGGCAAGAAGACCAAGGAAAAGGTCGATGTCTTCAGCTATGAATTGCTCGCCTACCGCGAACTGGTCAACCCCAAGGCGATGCCGTATGCCGAAGACGCCGGCGCAAAACTGCCGGACTACTTCATCGCCGCCGACGACATCAGCCCGAAGGAGCACGTTGACGTGCAGGCTGCCGCACAGAAATGGGTGGACAGCTCGATCTCCAAGACCGCCAACGTGCCGACGGACTACCCCTACGAGCAGTTCAAGGACATCTACCGCTACGCCCACCAGCAAGGGCTGAAAGGCTGCACCACCTTCCGCTTCAACCCAGCCGCCTTCCAGGGCGTGTTGGTCAAGGAAGCGGACCTGGAAAACACCACCTACCGCTTCGAACTGGAAGACGGCAGCGTGCTCGAAGTGAAGGGCAACGAGCAAATCGAATACGACGGCGAAATGCACACCGCCGCTAACCTGTTCGACGCGCTCAAGGAAGGCTATTACGGCAAGTTCTGATTCCAGCCCCCTCCCTTGCACGGCAGGGGAGGGTTGGGGAGGGGTGGCGAGCACAGCGAGCTGCTTTTCCCGTTTCCCGACCGGAGAAACACGATGAGCAAAGACAAGGGCATGAAGACCGCGCTGGCCGAAGTCGCCGCCGACGCGAAGAAAAAAACCGTCGAAATCGGCGAGGCCGTCGCCGCCAATCCCACCGTGGTCAAGGCGAAGAAGGCCGCAAGTTCCACCCTGGCCAAGGCCAAGGCCGGCATTGCCAAGGCGCGCAAGACCGTGGCAAAGCAAACCGTCGCCGCGAAAAAGGCCGTCGGCAAGAAAGTGGCCGCGACCAAGCAGACACTGAAAACCGCCAGCGCCAATGCCCATGCCGAGGCCGCCGCGCTGAAGGGGAAGAAGACGGCAAAAGAATCCCCGGCGAAGCAGGTCGCCGTGAAGAAATCGCCGGCAAAGGTGGCCGCGAAGAAAACCGCAGTGAAGAATCCCACGGCAAAGAAGGCCCCGGCGAAGAAAGCCCCGGCGAAGAAAGCCGTGAAGAAAGCCGTGAAGAAAGCGGCGAAGAAACCCGCCGCGAAGTAACAAGCCCCAGGAAACCAGGAAATGGCCGTCAAGATCGAAAAGAAAATCAAGGGTTACGCCGTCGTTACCCCGGAAGACAGGGACAAGGTCGTGCCGGGCGCGTCGATCAGCCGTGCGGAAGCCGAGGCCGAGCTGCCGACCGCCGACATCATCCACATGCACGAGCGCATCGAGCGCCCGGACGTGCTGATCGGCAGCACCTACAAGATCAAGTCGCCGATGGTCGAGCACGCCATGTACGTGACCATCAACGACATCGTGCTCAACGCCGGCACCGAGCACGAACTGCGCCGCCCGTTCGAGATCTTCGTCAACTCCAAGTCGATGGAACACTTCCAGTGGATCGTCGCCCTGACCCGGATCATGAGCGCGGTGTTCCGCAAGGGCGGCGACGTGACCTTCGTGGTCGAGGAAATGAAAGCCGTGTTCGACCCGCGCGGCGGCTACTTCAAGGCAGGCGGCGTGTACATGCCCTCGCTGGTCGCCGAACTGGGCGCCATCGTCGAAGAACACATGAAATCCATCGGCCTGATCCACGATCCGGAAATGAGCGCCCACCAACGCGCGATCCTGGTCGAGAAGCGTGCGCAGTACGAAGCGCGCTCAAAAAAAAACAGTGAAGTGACCGAAACCCCGGCGGCCACGCCGGGTGTCGTCGAAGACATCGCCATCACCGGCGATGGCACCAGCTTCCCGCCGTCGGCCAGCATGTGCTCCAAGTGCAATACCAAGGCACTGGTGCTGATGGATGGCTGCGCGACGTGTCTGAATTGCGGTTATTCCAAATGCGGTTGATCCGCGGCAGATCGTCGCATGATGTGCGTGGGGATGTGCGGGCGGTCAGAAAGCGCCAGTTGGGCCGGTAGCGGCTTCAATACACCGGCGCGCACTTCACTTGCGGGAGCGCGCGCGTTTTTCGCCCTTGCGTTGCGCAGTCGCGCGGCTTTGCACGAACTCCGGGAAGACTTCCGCCAGCGGCTTCGTGTCCGGCAGGATGTAGAACACCCCGCCGCGCTTGAATGTCTGGTTGATGACCTGCTCGTAAAACTCGGGTGCCACGTTGATGCAGCCATGGGTGATGCGGTTGTCGTCCGGCGAAGGCGACGCAAGGCGCTCGGCGCGTTTCTCGGACTTGACGCCCGTAGCGGTGGGGTGGATGGAGACTGCGGAATCGTAGTCCACCCACAGCACGCGCCCGGCATCGATTGACGGGCCGAAACCGCCCTCGTAGCGACCCGCGGGCGTCGTCCGGTCCCGCCCCGGGATTTCGCGAAGCGCAAGACCGGCAACGCCGGGGGCCGTATGGTCACCGACCGCCGAGCCGAACAGCGCAGGTGCCGCGCCGCGAAGCCGACCGTCGCTGCCGAACACCAGGATCTGCGCAGCATCCTTGTCCATGATCGCGAACGGATAGCCCAGGTTGTCCCTGGAGGCGACAACCCAACCCGCGAGCTCGATCATCGTGTCGGACACTTCCTGGTCAGGCGGAAGCAGATCGACAGAGGTGGCCGCTTGCGCGGCGGCATCCTTGGCACTGGCCGCGTTGAAGCTGGCCAATGCCAGCGCCAGCGCCAGTGCGCCGCCAGCGGCCCGGATTGCAGGGTGCATGCAGGTACGGATGGGACGATTCCTCGGGAACAAGAACGGGGAAAAAGAAACCGGTGGTCAGCAAAGGCCACCGGGTTCCGGGTTCAAATCATTCGGCACCCAAGGGTGCAAGAACGATCAGCCGCCACGCGGCGCGCGGCGGGGTCCTGCTTCGATCTGCTGGACGCGGCCTTCCAGTTGATCCAGCCGTTGGTTGGCCTGTTGCGCAGACTGGTTGGCAGCTTCGGCGCTCTGGGCTGCGCCCTGCACCTTCGCGTCGAGTTGATCGAAGCGCGAGTTGATACCTGCAAACTCGTCCTTGTAGGTGGCGCAGCTGGCAAGGCCGGCGGCTGCGATGAGTGCGATGCCGAACTTCATGTGTTGCTTGGTCAGAAACATTTCGAACCTCCTTCGTTTGGGGCACCGGGAATATAGCGGCCTTTTTGCCGGCGCCACGATCTGCCTTCAGCTAACATTGGGATACTTGGAAGCGTTGTGAAGATGCGGCAACAGCGGCAGTGGCAGCTTGAATCCAGCAGTCTCCAGCAAACACGCGGCATGCCGCCCGCAAGGAACAACACAGGACCCGACATGCGCTGGATCGCACCCACCGAAAAAGACACCGTCGCCGCCACGCTGGAAAAGCGCCTATGGGACGCCGCCGACCAGTTCCGCGCCAATTCCGGGCTGAAGGCGCAGGAATATTCCGGCCCCATCTTTGCCCGTTCTCACGCTGAAGCTGGCAATCGAGGACACCCTCGATACCGGCCTGCCACGCGCCTACACCCCGGACATCTATCGCCAGAAATGCGATGCGTTGTTCGAGCATGTGTACGAGGGATACCCGGAACGCAATGCCGGCATCCATGCCGAAAGGCCGAACGCGGGGTAGGCAGGAATGCAGTGGCTTGCTGAGCGAGAAGCCATTGAAAACCCGGCCGGGGCCGGGTTTTCCCATGCGCGGATCTGGATGGGTTTCAGGCGGTTTCGTCCACCAGCTCGGCATCCGGCGCGTTGGTCTGCACCGACTTGATGCCGTTCTCGCGCGAGGCTTCGCTTTCGTACATTTCGCTGGTGCCGATGACCTGGCCGTTGCCGGCCAGCAGGTTGAAGAAGGGCTTGCCGTTGCTGGAAACCTTGCGCTCGAACTTGCCGTCGTCGGTACTGTTCTTGCGCACTGACTCGATGCCGTTCTTTGCGCCGGACTTGTCGGCGTAGCCTTGGCTGGCCAGGATCACCTGGCCATTGCCGGCTTTCAGGTTGAACTGGAAATCTCCGTTGCTGCGCTTGCTGAGGACGAACTTGCCGGCCATGCGGACTCTCCTTGCGGTGGTGTGGGATCGTGGGGGATCAATCGTAGGGGTCGGGCGCAGCTTAATCGGGCATTGATTAGCGATCCGTTAGGGCAGGCCTGAACAGTTTGCTTCGTCATCCCGGCAAAGCGCTTCGCCGGGATGACGAGCAAGAGCCGAGTTGTTCAGGCCTTGCTCTTCAATCGAAAGATTCGGCACTCAACCAAAGTGGCTCAGCACGCCGGCAATCGTCGCGGTCATGAAGGTGGCGATCGAACCGCCCAGCACCGCGCGCAGGCCGAAGCGGGCCAGGTCGCCGCGGCGTTCCGGGGCCAGCCCGCCGATGCCGCCAATTTGAATGGCGATGCTGCTGAAGTTGGCAAAGCCGCACAGTGCGTAGGTGGCGATCAAGCGGCCTTCGTCGCTGAGGCTGACGCCGGGCGACTGGCCATTGATGATGTTGGACAGGTCGGTGTAGGCGACGAATTCGTTGATCACCACCTTCTGCCCGATCAGCGAACCGACCGTGGTGGCATCGGCCCACGGCGTGCCGATCACCCACGCCACCGGTGCCAGCACGTAACCGAAGATCGTCGAAAGATTGGTCGGCTTGCCGATCGCCGCTGCTATCCCGGTAACGTCGCCCAGCCAGGTCAGCGGCGCGTTGAGCAACGCGATCAGGGCGATGAAGGCCAGCAGCATCGCGCCGATGTTCAGCGCCAGCTTGAGGCCATCGCCCGCGCCGGCAGCGGCGGCGTCGATGATATTGCTGGTGGTCTTTTCCACTTCCATCTTCACCGTGCCGCGGGTCAGCGGCTCGCCGGTTTCCGGAATCAGGATCTTCGCCACCACCAAGGTTGCCGGCGCGGCCATGATGCTGGCCGCGAGCAGGTGCTTGGCGTAGAACGCCTGCTGCACCGGGTCGCCGCCGCCGAGCATGCCGACGTAAGCGGCCAGCACGCCGCCGGCGATATGGGCCATGCCGCCGATCATCATCGTGATCAGTTCGGACTCGGTCATCTTCGGGATGTACGGGCGCACCGTCAGCGGCGCTTCGGTCTGGCCGATGAACACGCTGGCGCAGACGCTGGTGGTTTCCGCACCACTGACCTTCATCACCTTGGTGATTGCCCAGGCCATCGCCCGCACCACCAGCTGCATCACGCCCAGGTGGTACAGCACGCCCATCAGCGCGGAGAAGAAGATGATGGTCGGCAACACCTGGAAGGCGAAGATGAAGCCGAACTTCGGCACGTCCATCAGGCTGCCGAAGATGAAGCCGCTGCCTTCGTTGACGAAGCTCAGTACCTTGACGAAGGCCTGGCCCAGCCAGTCGAACACGTCGCGCCCGCCCGGCACCAACAGCACCAGCGCGGCAAAGCCGATCTGCAAGGCCACACCGGTGGCGACCAGCCGCCAATCGACCGCGCGCTTGTGGCTGGAAAACAACCAGGCCACGGCGATCAACACCGCCAGCCCGAACAGGCCAAAACCCACGCGCCCCAGACCTTCCAACATGCCATTCCCCGGCGAATAAACAGAAAGACGGCAGCCTATGGGCTGCGACCGGTTTTCCGCAAGCTGCCCCAAAAATTGAGATTGGCTATTGACTAGTCAATGAGAATCATTAACATTAATTCCGAGTCCCTTCCCAGCAGAGCTGAAGCCATGCGTGCCCAGATCCTTTCCTTGCCGCAACAAGCCCAACTGCGCCACCCGCAGCCCGCCCACCGCTCGCAGCCGGTTGCCGGCGAACAGGATTTCGACAGCAGCACCCTGCTGCAAGGCCGCCGCGAAATCCTGATCCGCCATGGCGAAAGCGTCTATCGCCTGCGCCATACCAGCAACGACAAGCTGATCCTCACCAAGTAACGGCAGACGATGAACGCCCGCGCCGCCACCATTGATTGGTTGAACCGCGAACTGGCCGCCGTGCGGACCTTGCCGCCACCGCGGCAACTGGCCGAACTGGGCACCGTGCTATGCCTGTACCGGCCGCGCGATGGCAGCGAACTGTCCGGCTGGGTGCAGGCCGTGCGCGTGCAGGCACAAGCCGGCGTGGACAGCGACGGCCTGCACGAAAGCCTGTTGTTCTTCGATGCGCAGGATCAGTGTTGCTGGCGCTTGTACCTGCTGCCGGACAGCGACTTCCTGGCCTGGGACCGGATGCTGGCCACGCAGCCCGCCGCGCCGGAAATCCATACCGGCAACCACATCGGCGAACGCCTGTGGCGACGACTGGCCGGACGCGTGCGAGGCGGCCAGTGGCGCGCCACTTCGCTGCGCCTGCATGCGATGAATGATGCCGGCCGTGCGCCGACGCTGGCGGCCAGCCTGGCTCCGGTGTCGGCACTGGGTGCGGCGACCGCGCAGGCCATCGTTCGGGCAGAGGGTGCCGAAGGCGAAGTACGCGTGGACGATTGCTGCTGCGCGCGTTCGGCCCTGCTGGCCGATGCGTATGCGCACGGGCGGGTTGCGGATGGACTGGCGGCCATGCCGTTGCTCAGGCTGGGATGATCCTGCCGCGTATCCCATGCAACCTGGAGACATCCCATGAGGAAGACCACTGCCGCCATTGCGCTGCTGGCCACGACGGCGTTGCCCGCCATGCCTGCATACGCCGCCGACCCGGCACGCGACCGCGCAGCCATCCTCGCGATGCAAGGCGAACACCAGGTCGATTTCGCCTTCGACGAAACCGTGTTGCTGCAACCGGGCTACGAACGTGCCCCGGCGATGCGCAGCGGCGGCGACGAAGTGGTGATCGTGGTCGAGGATTCATCCATCGACGGCCGTCCAGCGAAGATCGTGCTGCAGCACCTCCTGGTCGATGTCAAAAGCGGCCACGTCACCAAGCACTGGCGGCAGGACTGGGTCTATGAAGCGCCGATGCGCTTTGAATTCAGTGCCGATCAGACCTGGACCGTGCGTGCGTTATCGCCGCAGGAAACCGCCGGCGCATGGACCCAGTGCGTGTATGAAGTCAGCGATGCGCCACGTTATTGCGGCACCGGCCGCTGGGATTACACCGATGGCGCGCCGACCTGGACCAGCGATGCCAGTTGGCGGCCGCTGCCGCGCCGCGAATACACCCGCCGCAGCGACTACAACGCGCTGCAGGTGGTCAACCGCCACACCATCGTGCCCGGCGGCTGGACCCACGAACAGTTCAACACCAAGATCCTGCGCAAGCCCGACGGCAGCCGCACCGCGATCGCGCGCGAGTTCGGCTTCGACGATTACCGCAAGACCACCGAGATCGACTTCAAGCCCGCCTACGAGTACTGGCAGGCGACCCGGGGCTTCTGGGCGCAGGTGCGCACGCACTGGGATGCCTTTCTGTCGCAGCCGCCGGGCTTGCACCTGAAGAGCAAGCCCGATGGCATGGCGATCATCATGCCGCTGTTCGAACAAGCTGACGCGGTGATCGCAGGCAAGCCGGTCGATGCGAAGCTCATCGACAAGGTCTTTGCCGACTGGGCCGAAGCGGCACGCCCCTGACGCGTCGCCCTGATCCCTGCAAAAGCCGCACACGCCGCGAATGCGCCGCCTATAATCGGCCAGACCATTCAGGGAAAGGGGAAGTCCATGGGATTCAGCACGCTTGTCATCGCCGCCATCGTGGTGTTCATCGTCGTCACCTTCTTCAAGGGCGTGCGTTCGGTGCCGCAGGGCTTCGAATACACCGTCGAGCAATTCGGCAAGTACACCCACACCATGTCGCCGGGCCTGCATTTCCTGCTGCCCTACGTGCAGGGCATTGGCCGCAAGGTCAACATGATGGAGCAAGTGTTCGAGGTGCCGTCGCAGGACGTGATCACCAAGGACAACGCCGTGGTCAAGGTCGATGGCGTGGTGTTCTTCCAGGTGCTGGACGCGGCCAAGGCGGCGTATGAAGTCTCCAGCCTGGACCAGGCAATGATCGCGCTGGTGCAGACCAACATCCGTACCGTGATCGGTTCGATGGATCTGGACGAAAGCCTGAGCCAGCGCGAAACCATCAACGCCAAGTTGCTGGGCGTGGTTGACCACGCCACCTCGCCGTGGGGCGTCAAGGTCAATCGCATCGAGATCAAGGACATCCAGCCGCCGCGCGACCTGGTGGATTCGATGGCCCGGCAGATGAAGGCCGAGCGCGACAAGCGCGCGTCGATTCTTGAAGCTGAAGGTTCGCGCCAATCCGAAATCCTGCGTGCCGAAGGCGAAAAGCAATCCGCCATCCTCGAAGCCGAAGGCAAGCGCGAAGCCGCCTACCGCGAGGCCGAAGCGCGCGAACGCTTGGCCGAGGCCGAGGCCAAGGCCACGCAACTGGTTTCCGACGCGATCGCCCAGGGCGACGTGCAGGCGATCAACTACTTCATCGCGCAGAAGTACGTCGAGGCGTTCAAGGAACTGGCCACCGCGCCGAACCAGAAGTTCGTGCTGATGCCGATGGAAGCCAGCGGCGTGATCGGCTCGATCGCCGGCATCGCCGAACTGGCCAAGGACGCGCTGGGCAAGCAGCAAGCCAGCATCGCGGCCAAGCCGCCGCGCTTCCCCGGCACTTGAGGGCGCAAGACCATGACCTTCAAATTCGCATTCTGGGCCGCCGCCGCCCTGCTGCTGTTCGCGGCCGAGACGATGGTGCCTGGCGCGTTCCTGCTGTGGTTCGGTTTTGCCGCCGCCGCGCTGGCGCTGGTGGTGCTGGCCTTGCCGGAACTGGGCTGGCTGGCGCAGGTGATCTGGTTCTGCGTGTTCTCGGTGATCTCGGTCGGCGTCTACATCAAGTGGTTCCGCGGCAAGGGCCGCAGCAGCGACAGGCCGTTGCTCAATCGCCGCGCCGAACAGTTGATCGGTGAAGTGGCGAGGCTGGACCATCCCATCATTGGTGGTCGTGGCGGCCGCGTGCAGATTGCCGATGCCTTCTGGACGGTCGAAGGCCCGGACCTGCCGGCCGGCGCGCAAGTCCGCATCGTCGCCACCGACGGGATGATGCTGAAGGTGCAGGAAGCCTGATCCATCCGGCGGCACGCGGTACCGCCGCCCGTGAAGCGCATTTTTCCGCAAGGAACGCAAAGGATTTCTTTGCGGAACTTGCGTTCCTTGCGGCCAGGTGCTCTTCCGATGCCGTTGCAACAAGCTCGCGAGGCATGCGCGTCTGGGATAATGTCGCCCTCTTTCCCGCAAGGCCCGATGCCATGACCGCAAAGACCATCCTCAACGACACCCATCGTGCGCTCGGCGCGAAGATGGTCGATTTTGGCGGTTGGGACATGCCGATCCACTATGGCTCGCAGATCGACGAGCACCACCAGGTGCGCCGCGATGCCGGCATGTTCGACGTCAGCCACATGACCGTGGTGGACCTGCGCGGCGCACGCGTGCGTGAATTCCTGCGCCGGCTGGTCGCCAACTCCGTGGACAAGCTCAAGGTACCGGGCAAGGCGCTTTACACGGCGATGCTCAATGAAAACGGCGGGGTGATCGACGACCTGATCATCTATTTCATGGCTGAAGATTTTTTTCGTCTGGTGGTCAACGCCGCCACCCGTGAAAAGGACCTGGCGTGGATCACCAAGCAGGCCGCCGCGTTTGATGTGGCCGTCAGCGAACGCCCCGACTTCGCGATGATCGCGGTGCAAGGCCCGAACGCACGTCCCAAGGTTGCCGGCCTGCTGCGCGAATCCGACCGCGCCGCCGCCGCCAAGCTGTCGCGCTTCGCCGCGCTGGAAGCGCAAGGCAGCGACGGCGTGCCGCTGTTCGTCGCCCGCACCGGATACACCGGCGAGGACGGTTACGAGATCGTGTTGCCGCAGGACGCCGCAGTCGCTTTCTGGAATGCCTTGTTGGCGGCAGGCGTGCAGCCAGCCGGCTTGGGTGCGCGCGATACCTTGCGGCTGGAAGCAGGCATGAACCTGTACGGCCAGGACATGGACGAAACCGTCACCCCGTTCGAAGCGGCGCTGGCGTGGACGGTGGCGCTGGACGAGACGGACGGCCAGCCGCGCGATTTCATCGGACGTGCGGCACTGCAATCACAGAAGGCCGCCGGCGTGCCGCGCAAGATGATCGGCCTGGTGATGGATGAGAAAGGCGTGTTGCGCCACGGCCAGAAGGTGCTCACCGGCAACGGCGAAGGCGAAATCCTCAGCGGCACCTTCAGCCCGACCCTAGGCAAGGCGATTGCCTTCGCGCGCGTGCCGGCCGGTGAGCTTGGCGAAGTACGAGTCGATATCCGCGGCAAGGAAGTGCCCGTGCGTGTGGTTGCGTTCCCGTTCGTCCGCGAGGGACAAGCGCAGCCGGGCGTCCTCGCATAAGCCATCTTTACCACCGCATTTCCTTCGTTAAACTACCCATCACGCACCCCACCACATGCACCATCGGAGCCAGCCATGAGCGAGATTCCAGGCGATCTCAAATTCCTCAAGTCACACGAATGGGCCCGCCTTGAAGGCGGTGGTCGCGTCACCATCGGCATTTCCGACCACGCGCAGGGTTTGCTTGGCGACCTGGTCTATGTCGAACTGCCGACGGTCGGTGACCGCATCGAAGCCGGCACCGCCTGTGCGGTGGTCGAATCGGTCAAGGCTGCCTCCGATGTCTATAGCCCGCTGTCCGGCACCGTGCTTGAAGTCAACGCCGCGCTGGCCGACAAGCCGGAAACCATCAACGAAGATGCCTACGGCGAAGGCTGGCTGTTCGTGCTGGAGGCCGACGAGCCCGATCAGGCGGCCGAACTTCTTTCGCCCGACGATTACGCCGAGCTGCTGGAAGACGACGACAACTGAAGTGCCTGCGCAGCGCACGCCGCTTCGCCCGAACCCGCGCCGTCGAGGCGCGGGTTTTTTGTTGCCGGTGGTCCATGGCGGCAACTTGCCAAGCCATCGTTGGGGTGATGCCAAAGATCGTTTCTGGTGGTTTTCTTGTTCGTGCGAACCGGTGCGCGTGTCGCCGCAACCGCGTTCGTTGCCGGCAAAGTTTGCGCAGTTCGGCATTTTGGGTGGTTGTGCAGCGCGAAATCCTGGTGCCGCGCGGACGTTCGCGTCAGCCGCGATTTATTCGGCGCAAGGCGATCACGGCGTGCATCCGGCATCGGCTTGCGTTTGCGTTGTTGGCACGCGCACAACGCAGGCATGCAAGAAATCTTCGGGAAAAGCGCGCTTTTCTTTTTTCGCGATGCGTTCGCGAAGCGACAACGGTCGGCGATGCGGGTGTCGATGCCGGCGACGCAGCACATGCGCCGGCGACGCGCACGGTTCGACACTGCAAATTTTTTTTTGCAAAACAGTTGACACCTGAAAAAAGCGTGATTAGGTTTCGCCCCAGCAGAACCTTCCTGCGCAAGCAAGTGAGCCGCGTCATCGCAACCGAACGCACAATCAAACGGCCCGCCGCCCGTACCCTGACCAAGCAGTACGCCGGCTTTGCTTCCCCCGAAGAAACCTGCAACCCGATCCAGACGAACACCCGCAGCATTCCCGCCGCGGGTGTTTGCACGTTTACAGGGGCCGCGTTCCCGGCCTCGAAGAATCCGTCAAGGCGCGCCTTGCGCGTCCGACGGCTGCCGCCGGGTCCGACTCCCGCGGCGTGTTTTGCCACTGGGCTTTGAACCCGTAGTACAACCCATAGTTCAATGACGAGGAGCTATCAAATGGCAACCAAGAAAGCCGCCAAGAAAAAACCGGCCAAGAAGGCCGCGAAGAAAGTCGTGAAGAAGGCCGCCAAGAAGACCGTGAAGAAGGCAGCCAAGAAGGTCGCGAAGAAGAAGCCGGCCAAGAAGGTCGTGAAGAAGGCCGCCAAGAAGACCGTGAAGAAGGCTGCCAAGAAGGTCGCCAAGAAGGCCGCCAAGAAGACCGTGAAGAAGGCTGCCAAGAAGGTCGCCAAGAAGCCGGCCAAGAAAGCTGCCAAGAAGACCGTGAAGAAGGCCGCCAAGAAGGCTGCCAAGAAGAAGCCGGCCAAGAAGGCTGCCAAGAAGAAGCCTGCGAAAAAGGCCTCCAAGAAAGCGGCCCCTGTCGCGCTGCCGGCAACCCCGGCTCCGCTGATCTGAGCCAAACCCCGAAGTACCGTAGTACCTATGAAGACTCTCTCCCCGGTTTGCCCAGCGGGGAGGGAGTTTTTTTATGGGCGAGGGTCAGGATTGGGGATGGCCGGACAGGCGTCCGTTGAAAGCCGGAATTCGGGAAAGTGCTTTCGCTTCAGCTTGTCATGAGCAGACAGGCGCCCGTTGACAACCCCGCTTGCGCCGGAATGACGAGCCAGGGCGATACGCTTTTTCCGGATCTTGGCTTACTTCTGCGCCGCCGCCGCGCGACTCAATGCGCTGCCGCCTTCGGCGGGCTTGTCGGTCGGTGTGATTGAAGAATCGGCCAGCATCAGGTCTTGTTCGTCGGGCAGGTCCAGCCATTGTTGTGGCGGCAGGCCGATGGCGCGATCCAGCACGGTTGGCAGCAGGCCCGAAGGCAGGCTGCTGTCGCTGTTCCACAGGATCGCCACGCCCAGGTCGCGTTCCGGCACCATCGCCACCAGGCCGCGATAGCCCTGCACCGCACCGGCGTGGAAGACCACCGGTTGCCCGGCGTATTCGAACACCCGCCAGCCCAGCGCATAACCGGCCGACCACACGCGATCCCGTCGCCAGCCCATGCGCATTTCGCCCGGCGTGGAAATCACCGGCGCATGCAGCGTGGCCAGCAGTGGTGCGGGCAGCACGTCGGGACGATGGCCGGTCTGCGCGGCCAGCCATTGCGCCATGTCGCTGATGCTGGCGTTGACGCCGGCCGCCGGTGCCAACCGGTAATACGTGGGCTTGGGCGTCTGCGACACCCAGCCGTTGCGGCTGCGCGTGTGCGGGCGCGCCCAGCGCGGACTGGATTCGATGCCGGCCAGGCCGATGCTGGCGTCGTTCATGCCCAGCGGCTTGAAGATGCGGCGATCGACTTCCTGTTCGTAGAAGTTGCCGGTGGCGGCGAACACCACGTCGCCGATCAGGCTGAAGGCGACGTTCTGGTAGGCGTAGCACTGGCCCGGTGCGCATTCCAGCGGTGCGCTGGCCAGCTTGCCGGACACCGTGTAGTACGCGGCGTTGTTCTCGATGTCGCGATCGAAAGCGTTGTGCGCGCGCAGGCCGACGCGGTGGCTGATCACGTCGGCCACGTCGACTTGCGCGGTCGCGGTGGCGTCGCTGAGGCGGAAGCCGGGCACGTAGTCGACGACCTTGCTGTCCCAGCGCAATGCGCCGTCGTTGACCAGCATGCCGGTCAGGGTGCCGGCGAAGGCCTTCGACAACGAGGCCAGCCGGAACACGGTATGCGTATCCACCGGCTGCGGCGCGGACACGTCGGTCACGCCATAGCCGCGCGCACTGAGCACGCGGCCGTTCTGCACGATCGCCATCGCCAGCCCGGGCACGCGCTGGCCGACGGTCAGTTGTTCGGCCATGCGTTCGAAATCGGCAACGTTGAAATTCGCGGCCGGCGGCGTGGCCGTGGGCGTCAGGTTGGTGCTGCGGTAAGCCAGCGGCCGGGTGGGCGACTCGCGGTTGGCCGTGGTCGCCGACGCGGCGGACGAATTCCAGTGCAGCGCGGTCTGCGCGGTGGAGGCCAGCGCCAGCGGCAGGGTTGCGCCAAGCAGGGCGGCGCGCCAGGGGTGCAACGACCGTTGCCTGCGGAGTTTTTTCATTGCGTGGGATCTGCGTGAGCCGGGCTTTTCCGATGATAGCGCCGGTTTTTCCGATTCGAGCAAATCAGGCGAGATTGAATGGCTATCCCGTTCACAATATTGAAGATTTTCCCGGTTGCATTGTTCATGGTTGGCAATGTCCGGGCGAGCCTGGTGGCCGATTTGTCGGCGGGGCCCCGTTGGATGCCGCAATCAGTCCGGGAATTCGCATGAAAAGTCGTGCCATCGCGCCGTGCCTTGCCGCGCTCCCGCCATCCTTCCAGGCGTGGGGTGCATCGCGATGAATCCCGCAACTTCGCCGCCGAATGCGCGCCGCTTGCTGGCTGGTTCCGCCATCGTGGTGCTCGCCCTGTTGGCGGTACTGCGCTCCGGATACGGCACGCGCCTGGACAGCTTCACCATCGACGAGCCCTGGCACATCGTTGCCGGTGTCGCCTACGTGCGCGGCGGCGACATGCACCTCAATCCCGAGCATCCGCCGCTGGCCAAACGCTGGGTCGGCATGTGGATGCCGGCGGATTTCAAGCTGGGGCCGGAGCCGGATCTGCGCGAGAAGGCGCAGGAGCGCGAATGGGTCGAGCGGACGATGTTCGAGGACAACGACGCCGAGCGCATGCAGCAGCGCGCCCGCGTGGCGATGTGGAGCTTGAATGGCTTGCTGTTGGTGGCGCTGGGGTTCCTGCTGTGGCGCGCGGCGGGCTTCGCCTGGGCGGCAGGCACGCTGGCGTTCATCGCGCTGGAGCCGACCCTCGGCGCGCACCTGCCGGTGGTGATGACCGATGGGTTGCTGGCGCTGGCATTCGCGTTGGTCGTGGTCGAGGCGGGGTTGCTGGCGGCGACATGGTCGTGGCGGTGGGTGGCGGTGTTCGGCATCACGGTCGGGTTGGCGCTGGGCGCGAAGCATTCGGCGCTGGCGGGGCTGGTCGGCATCGGCATCGTGCTGGTGGTCGCCGCGCTGTCGGGCTGGCGTGCAGGCGGGTGGCGCGAAGTGGTTTTGCGTGGCGCCAAGTTGGCCGCCGGCGTCGTGCTGGGTGTCGCTTTGCTATGGGCGCAATACGGCTTTCGTTTCCACGCCGACGCCGATGGCGGCGATGCGTTCAATCTTGCGATGGACGCGAAGATCGCCGAAGTCACCCGGCCCGCGCTGCGCGGCGCGATCGAAACGGCCGACCGGCTGCACCTGCTGCCGCGCGCCTATCTATGGGGTCTGGCTGACACGGTGCGCACCGGCATAGAAGGCCGTGGCGGTGCCGTGCACCTGATCTGGGGCAAGGTGTACGAAGGGCGCACGCCGTGGTTCACTTGGCCAGCGATCCTTGCCGCGAAGATTCCGCTGGCGCTGATGGCGCTGTCGTTGCTTGGCCTCGTGCTGCTGTCGCGCGCATCGTTGCCTGCGGCCGTGCGCTGGATGCTAGCGGCGCTCGCCGCGGCCAGCGCGTTGCACTTCGCGGCGCTGGTCGTGTCGCCGCAGGCCTGGGGCGGCGTGCGCCATGCGACGCCGCTGATCGCCGCCGCAGCCGTGCTCGGCGGCGGAGCGCTGGCCGAAGCGTGGCGGCGACGTTCGCGCGCCTTGCTGGGCGTGGTCGCGGTGTTGTTCGTCGCCGCCTTCGCGACGACGATCCGCGAACCGCGCCTGTGGGAATACCACAACGAACTGGTCGGCGGCACGGCGGGCGGCTATCGCGCCTTCCGCAACGAAGGCCTCGATCTGGGCCAGCGTTTCGGCGAAATCCGTGCCTATTACCGTCGCGAGATCGCCGGCAGCGGACAGCCGCTGTATTCGGACTACTGGATGATGATGGAACGGCAATGGCGCGCCGCGCACCTGGACTATCGCCGCTTCGTCGAGGATCTCGACGACACCAATACGGCCGGCATCTGGGAGGGATGGTTCATTTATACCGCTGTCGATGAATTGCCGTGGCCGCAGTTCGAATGGGATCCTGCCGAAGTGTTCAAGGACATGGAAAAGACGGCGCAGCTCGGCTACGTCACCGTCTGGCATGGCCGCTTGACGCGGCCCAAGGAGCGCGCGTCCAGCCTGGGCAACAAGGTGATGGAATACCTCTACAAGGAAAACGGGGAAGATTGGTCGCTGGTTGCAAAACGACTGGAAGAAGTGGCTGCGCTGCTGCCGTACAAGGTCGATGCGGGCGTGGAACTGGGCAATGCCTACCTGCGGCTGGGCGATGCTCCGCATGCGGCGCAGGCTTACCGCCGCCTGCTCGAACAGAAAAAGAGGCCGCTTGACGCCAAGGTGGCGCAGCAATTGCAGGAACAGATCGCGCGCATCGAGCGTGGCGAGGATCCGGCGAAGATTGCGCCGATGCGCAATCCATGGATGGAGTAGCCGAGCCAGCCCGCATTCCTGCGGTTCATGGTCGAACCACGGAAACGCAAGCCCGTTCGAGTGCTGAATCTCCGCACAAAGTCCAACAGACAGCAGTGCGCCAAGCAACGAAGATGTGGCGACACCTTTCCCCTCGTATCGCATGAGCCAAGCCCGCGCCACGCCCTCGTTCTCCGCCGCCGTGCCGGCGCTGTCGTTTGTGCTGGTCTGGTGCACCGGCTACATCGCCGGCAAGTTCATGGTGCAGCATGCGGCGGCGCTGACCTCGCTGGTGTGGCGTTTCGGATTGGCGGGCTTGTTGTTCGCGCTGCTGGCGGCATGGGGACGTGCGAAGTGGCCATCGCTGCGCGAATGCGTTCACAGCGCGGTCACCGGTGTGCTGATGCTGGCGATGCAGTTTGCCGGCGTGTATCTGGCGCTGGGTTGGGGTGCCAGTGCCGGCGTCACCGCGCTGGTGATCGGCGCGATGCCGTTGCTGGTCGCGCTGCTGGCCACGTTGGGCGGCGACGAGCGGCTGCGCCCGCTGCAATGGCTTGGCCTGTTGCTCGGCCTGCTGGGCGTGGCGCTGGTGGTCGCCGATCGCATCGACGGCGCGACACCGTGGCGTGCATGGCTGGCGTTGATCGTGGGCCTGTGCGGCATTTCCTTCGGCACGCTGTACCAGAAGCGTCATGCCTCGGCGCTGGACATGCGCGTCGGCCTGGCGGTGCAGAACCTGGCGGCGACGTTGCTGCTGTTGCCCGGCGCGCTATGGCTGGAAGGCTTCCGTTTCGAAGCCAGCGGCGATTTCTACCGGCCGATGCTGTGGGCGGTGCTGGTCAACTCGCTGGGCGGCTTCGCCTTGTTGTTCCTGCTGATCCGCCGTGGTGCGGCGACCGGGGTGGCGGCACTGTTCTTTCTGGTGCCGCCGGTGACGGCGGTGTTCGGCCATTTCGTGCTGGGCGAGCACCTGACCGCGTTGAAGGCGGCGGGGTTTGCGTTCGCCGCGTTCGGGGTGTGGCTGGTCGCTAGGTTCCAGCGCCGCGAATCCAGTCCGCCGCCCGCTCGGCAATCATGATCGTTGGCGCGTTGGTGTTGCCGCCGATCAGTTTCGGCATCACCGAGGCATCGACCACGCGCAGGCCTTCGATGCCGTGCACGCGCAGTTGCGGATCGACCACGGCGTCGGCGTCGTTGCCGATGCGGCAGCTGCCGATGGGGTGGTAGATGGTTTCGGCCTTGGCGCGGATGAATTCGACCAGTTCTGCGTCGCTGGCATTCGGGTTTTGCGGGAAGATCGGCGCGCCGCGATACGGGTTGAAGGCTTGCTGTGCGAGCAGCTCGCGCGAGACTTTCGCGCATTGCACCATCATCTGCAGGTCGAAGCCTTCGGCATCGCTCAGGTAATTCGCTTGGATGCGTGCCGGTACGCGCGGATCGGCGCTGGCCAGAGTGATGCGGCCACGGCTGCGCGGGCGCAGGTAGCAGGCGTGCACGGTGTAGCCATCGCCTTGCAGCCGGTTGCGGCCGTGGTCGTCGAGCATCGCCGGGACGAAGTGGAACTGGATGTCGGCGCGTGCGTCGGTGGCCAGTGGCGAGCGGAAGAAGCCGCCGGCTTCGGCCACGTTGCTGCTGCCGGCGCCGCTGCGGCTGCGCAGGTAGTAATTCCAGGCGATGGCCAGATAGGAAATGCGGTCGTAGCTGACGCGCTTCGTCGAATGCTGCAGCGTGCAGATATCCAGATGATCTTGCAGGTTGCCGCCGACGCCGGGCAGGTCGGCGTGCACGGCGATGCCGTGTTCGCGCAGATGATCGGCCGGGCCGATGCCGGAGAGCATCAGCAGTTGCGGCGAATTGATCGCGCCGCCGCACAGCAGCACTTCGCGTGCAGCGCGTTCCACCACTTCGCGGCCGCGATGGGCGAAGGCGATGCCGGTTGCACGATTGTTCTCGATCACGATGCGTCGTGCCAACGCGCCGGTGATGACATGCAGGTTGGGCCGCGCCCTGGCCGGCTGCAGATAGGCGGCGGCTGCCGAACAGCGTGCGCCGTGCTTCTGCGTGACCTGGTACAGGCCCACGCCGGCCTGCACTGGCCCGTTGAAATCGTCGTTGCGCGCCAGGCCGAGTTGTTGCCCGGCTTCGATGAAGGCCGACGACAGTGGATTGACGTGACGCAGGTCGGATACCGACAGCGGGCCGTCGCCGCCGTGCAGTGCGTCCGCGCCGCGCGTGTTGCCTTCGCTGCGCTTGAAGTACGGCAGCACCTCGTTCCAGCCCCAGCCATCCGCGCCATTCGCGGCCCACTCGTCGTAGTCGGCCGGCACGCCGCGCACGTAGCACATCGCGTTGATCGAGCTGGAACCGCCCAGCACCCGGCCGCGTGGCCACCACAGGCGGCGGCCGTTCAATTGCGGCTCCGGCGCGGTGTCGTAGTTCCAGTTCAACGACTTCATGTTGACCAGCTTGGACAGGCCGGCGGGCATGTGGATGAAGGGATGCCAGTCGCGCGGGCCTGCTTCGACCAGCAGCACGCGGGTGGCAGGGTCTTCGGAAAGGCGGTTGGCCAGCACGCAGCCGGCCGAGCCGGCACCGATGATGATGTGGTCGTACAAGCGAAGGTTTCCGGGGGAGGTCCGCAAAGGTGGATTGATAGCACGCGGCATCTGCTGGACGGAACACCGCCGATGCTGCGCTGCATTTGGGCGTGTCATGCACTTCTTCGCACATTCCCGCGCGCTTGTGCCGTCGCGATGCAGCGTTGCAGTCCTTGGCAAGGCCACCAGCCTTGCCTGCGGCCTGCGCCTTGCCTCGCAACGGCACAAGCGCGCGGATAATGCACGAAGAAGCACATGACACGCCCTATACTGCGCCCGTCGTCGAACTCAGGCGGGTCGGATGCAGGCCGAAGGAATACAGCAGCAGGTTGCGGAAGGACGGATCCATCAGGGCGAATGGCGCGCGGTGGCCATTTCCTTCGTCTATTTCTTCTGCGTGCTGGCCGCGTATTACGTGATCCGCCCGGTGCGCGAACAATTGTCCGCTGCAGTGGGTTCGATCCAGTTGCCGTGGTTCTACGCGGCCACCTTCATTGCCACGCTGGTGCTGACGCCGGTGTTCGCCGGGCTGGCTTCGCGCTGGCCGCGGCGCAAGCTGGTGCCGCTGGTGTATCTGTTCTTCATCGCCTGCCTGCTGGCCTTCATCCCTGCCTTTACACATGCCGGCCTGCTCAGTCCGCGCATGCTGGGCATGGTGTTCTTCGTCTGGGTCAGTGTGTTCAATCTGATCGTGGTATCGGTGTTCTGGATCTTCATGTCCGACATCTGGAGCCTGGAGCAGTCCAAGCGCCTGTTCCCGATCATCGCCGTGGCCGGCACGCTGGGTGCGCTGGCCGGGCCGGCGTTGACCCGCTCGCTGGTCAACGTGATTGGCGTTGCGCCGCTGCTGGTGGTGTCGGCCAGTTTGCTGGGTGTCGCCACGGTGTGCGTGGTGCTGCTGGGCCGCTGGGCGCGCGAGCATGGCGCGCGCCGGCACGAGGCTGGCCACGAGGATGCCGTCGGCGGCAGCATGTGGGATGGCTTGAAGCAGATCTTCAGCAATCCCTTCATCCGTGGCATGGCGATCCTGCTGTTGCTGGCCGATGGCATCGGCACGGTCAACTACGCGCTGATGATCGACTACTCCGGCGCGACCTTCACCGACGCGGCGGCGCGCACGCGCTTCCACGCCGATGTTGATCTGGCCTGCAACCTGCTGACGGTGATCGTGCAACTGGGCCTGACCCGCTGGCTGCTGCCGCGCAAGGGACCGGGCGTGCTGATCATGCTGTGGGCCTCGATCAGTGTCGCGGTGCTGCTGGTGGTGGTGTTCGCGGCCGATCCACACGTGCCGCTGTTCAACCTGCCGTGGCTGGTCGGGCCGATCGCGCCGACCGTACTGGCCTTGATCGTCAGCCGTGGCCTGGCCTACGGCATGGCCGAACCGGCGCGCCACAGCCTGTACACGCGGGTGCCGCGCAATGTGCGCTACAAGGGCCAGGACGCGGTGGATACCGCCGTGTGGCGCTTCGGTGATCTGGTCATCGCCACCGGCATGAATGGCTTGAAGTCGCTGGGCGTGGCGGTCGGTGGCTTTGCCGCGATCAGCGCGGGCGCGGCATTCTGCGCCGCCGGCATCGGCTGGCGGCTGTGGAAGCGGGTCGAGAACGTGGGTGAAACCACGGCGGCAACCTCGCGCCAGTGACGACGGAACAACGGGAGGAACAATGCTGCTGTTGGCCAAGATCCTGACCGCGTTGGTCGCGGCATTGCACGTGTACTTCCTGGTGCTGGAAATGTTCCTGTGGACCAAGCCGCTCGGGCTGAAGACTTTCCGCAATACCCCGGAGAAGGCCGAAGCCACCCGCGTGCTGGCTGCCAACCAAGGGCTTTACAACGGGTTCCTCGCCGCCGGCTTGTTGTGGGGCGGGTGCACGGCGCAGTGGAACGTGGTGCTGTTCTTTCTTGGTTGCGTCGTCGTGGCCGCGTTGTACGGTGCGTGGAGCGTCAACCGGCGGATCTTCTACGTGCAGGGTGTGCCGGCGATTGCCGCGATCATTGCGATCGCCTTGTCGTAGAGAGCTGTTGCGGGTCGTTCTTCGGAGCAAAAGCCAAGAGCGGGCGTCGGAGACGTAGCCCCGACCTACCGAAGGTGGTGGAAATGAATCACCGATGCGCAGCCCCCGGCGGGGATGCGGAAAGCAGGCCATGGATGGCCTGCGGCGGCGACTGAAGACAGGAGTCTGCCGGAGCCGAGGAGCATTCCCGCCGGGGGCTGCGCTTGTCTCCGAAGCCGACTCACGGCCAAAGCCGACAGTACCGAAGCGGTATTTCCGCAAACTGGATGAAGAACCAAAAAATGGTGAACCGTCACCGATTCCCCATTCTCCCTTCCCGATTCCCGGCGCTTACGCCACCGCGCGTGAACTGCCCGCGCCAAACTTGTCGTAGTAACTCGCCGCACGCAGCTCATGCACGTCGAAGTCATCCACGGTGATCGTGTCTAGGGTGATCGCGCGCAGTTCTTCCAGTTGCTTGCGCTCATCCGCAGTGATCCAGCCTTCGCGCACGCCTTCGTCGAGCTGCGAGGCGAAATCCAGTGCTTCGATGTCGCTGTTCTTCAGTGCCTTGAGGAACTTGCGCTCCACCGGCTCGGCCAGGATCGCCTTGGCCAGATAGCTGTCGATGCGGCCGCCGGGGTTGTTTTCGCACGGGGTCAGGAACACGCCCTTGCCCAGGCGCTCGCGGGCTTCGTTCGGTGCCATCAGCAGCATCGCCACGCGGTGGCTGAGGCGGTCGCCCGGGGCCACGGCGCGGCGACCCCACGGGAATACCACCGGCCACAGCAGCCAGCCCAGCGGCTTGATCGGGAAGTTGCGCAGCGCCTGCGACAGCGCCAGTTCGATTTCATACGCGCTGTTGTGGAAAGCCCAAGCCAGCAGCGGCTTGTCCGCTTCCGGCGCGCCTTCGTCGTGGTGACGCTTGAGCACCGCGCCCATCATGTACAGGTGGCTGAGCACGTCGCCCAGGCGGCCGGACAGCGATTCCTTGAACTTCAGCTTGCCACCCAGCGCGCCCAGCGACACGTCGGTCAGCAGCGCCAGGTTGGCCGAATAGCGATCCAGCTTGCGGAAGAACTTCTTCGTGTAGGCATCGCCGGCCGAGCCGAAGCGCAGGCCGGTCAGGCCCAGCCACCACGAACGCACCGCGTTGGAAATCGCGCCACCGACATGGCTGTACAGCGCCGCGTCCAGCGCGTTGATGCCGTCGCGCACGTCGGCTTCGCCGGCGGCCTTCATCTCTTTCATGATGTAGGGGTGGCACAGGATCGAACCCTGGCCGAAGATCAGCAGGCTACGGGTCATGATGTTCGCGCCTTCCACCGTGATCGCGATGGGGCTGGCCTGCCACGCGCGGCCGGCGAAATTGCGCGGCCCCAGGATGATGCCCTTGCCGCCGATGATGTCCATCACGTCCTTGGCGATGTCGCGGCCGGAGTTGGTGCAGTGGTATTTGGCGATCGCCGACGGCACCGACGGCACGTCGCCGCGGTCCACCGCCGCGGCCGTGGCCTGCGCCAGCGCGCTGATCGCATAGGCCTTGCCGCCGATGCGCGCCAGCGCTTCTTCGACGCCTTCGAAGCGGCCCACCGACAGGCCGAACTGCTTGCGGATGCGCGCGTACGCACCGGTGACGCAGGCACCGCTCTTGGCGCCGCCACTGGCGGTGGAGGGCAGGGTGATCGAACGGCCCACGGCCAGGCATTCGTTGAGCATGTTCCAGCCCTTGCCGGCCATTTCCACGCCGCCGATCAACTGGCTCAGCGGGATGAACACCTCGGTGCCGCGAATCGGCCCGTTCTGGAACGGCGAATTCAACGGGAAGTGGCGGCGGCCGACTTCGACACCGGCGGTGTCACGTGGCAGCAGCGCCAGGGTGATGCCGATGTCCTTGGTATCGCCGATCAATCCTTCCGGGTCGTACATGCGGAAAGCCATGCCGATGATCGTCGCCACCGGTGCCAGGGTGATGTAGCGCTTGTCGAAGGTGAGCTTCACGCCCAGCACGTTCGCGCCATTCCATTCGCCCTTGCAGACGATGCCGTAATCGGGAATCGAGGTGGCGTCGGAACCGGCAAACGGCCCGGTCAAACCGAAGCACGGCACTTCCTGGCCGATCGCCAGACGCGGCAGGTAATGGTCCTTCTGTTCCTGCGTGCCGTAGTGGTTGAGCAGTTCGCCCGGGCCCAGCGAGTTGGGCACGCCGACGGTGCTGCTGACCACGCTGGATACCGACGCCAGCTTCTGGATCACCTTGTGGTGCGCCAGCGCGGAGAAACCCAGGCCGCCGTACTGCTTGGGGATGATCATGCCGAAGAACTTGTTGCGCTTGATGAAATCCCACAGCGCCGGCGGCAGGTCGGCGTGGACGTGGGTGATTTCCCAGTCGTTGGTCATTTTGCACAGTTCTTCGACCGGGCCGTCGAGGAAGGCTTGTTCTTCCTCGGTCAGTTGCGGCTTGGGATAGTTCAGCAGCTTGTTCCAGTCCGGGATGCCGGTGAACAGGTCGCCTTCGAAGCCGACCGAGCCGGTTTCCAGCGCGATCTTCTCGGTCTGCGACAACGGCGGCAGCGCCTTGCGCAAAAACTTGAGTGCCGGCGCAGTCATCAGCGGCTTGCGGATCGCCGGGATCAGCAGCGGCAGTGCGACCAGCGCCACCAACGCACCGGCGATGATGCTGGCCACGCCATGCGCGCCCAGCAGCCACGCGGCCACCAGCGCGCAAGCGGACAGGGCCGCCCACACCGCCAAACCGAAGCGATGGTAAGCGGCGACACCGGTCGCCAGCAGCAGGACAAGGAAGGGGACGACGATGCTCATGGCAATGCTCCGGCGGAATCGTTGAAAGCGAAAGGTTCGTTGGCGGCGATGGAAACAGGTACAGCAGCGGCCGGCAGCTCGGCCAGGTAATCGAGCACGGTGGCGGCGAAGGCGTCGTTGTCGTCGCCGGCCAGCATGTGTGTTGCGTGCGGCAATTGCACGTGTTGCGCGTGCGGCACCAGCGACTGGAAGTCTTCGACGGTACGCGCCGACACCAGATCGCTCTTGCCGCCGCTGATCAGCAGTACCGGGCAGCGGATGCTGCGTGCCGCGATGATTAGGTCATCCTGGTGGCCTTGCGCATCGGCGGCGAATTCGGCCAGCAGGCGCGGATCCCAATGCCAGCGCCAGCGGCCATCGCTGCCTTCATGCAGCAGGCTGCGCAGATCGCTTTCGGATTTGCGTTCGCGCCGCTGCGGCAGATAGGCGGCGATCACGTCGCCCGCATGGGCCAGTGAATCGAAGCCATCGGGAAACGCGCCCATGAAGGCGAGGATGCGCTCGTAGCCCTTGGCTTCCCAGCGTGGGGTCACGTCAACCATTACCAGGGCGCGGAACAGGCCCGGCCAGCGCGCTTCGGTGACCAGGCCGAGCAGTCCGCCCATCGACGCGCCGACCAGCACCGGCGCTTGTGTCGATTCGCCGGCGACGTTGATCAGGTCGTCGGCGAATTGTTCGGCGCGATACGGCAGTTCAACCGGGTTGCGTTGCGAATGGCCATGGCCGCGTGCATCGAAGCTCAGCCCCGCATGGCCGCGTGCGGCCATCGCCTGCGCAGTGCGCCGCCAGGCCTCGCGGGTCTGGCCAAAGCCATGTGCAAACAGCAACGAAGACGGTGCGGCATCCCCGGTGCTGGCAAAGCGCGTCGCCGCCAGTTGCAGACTGCCCGCGCCGGCAATCGTGAAGTCGCCTTCACGCGGGGCAGCGAGTTGCACGGTCGGCGGGATACGCTCCATACGGAATAGTATGGATTCGTGGATTCACTGGCGTCAATAGTCGCTCAAGCTGCAAACGGCTGATTCGCAAGCAGATTTCTGTTGCGCCGCAACAAACCATGCTTCAACAAACCGCGCCGTATGGTTTAATGCAGGCATGAACGCCACCATGCCGCCCGCCGCCACGCCCGCCTCCCCCCGTACCGGCCGCCTCAGTGCCGAGGATTGGGCGCAGGCCGCCCTCGATCTCATCGCAGAACAAGGCGTGGCCGCCGTCGCAGTGGAGCCGCTGGCGCGTCGGCTGGGCGTGACCAAGGGCAGCTTCTACTGGCATTTCCCTTCACGCGATGCCTTGTTGCAAGCGGCGTTGGAGCGCTGGGAAAGCTTCGAACAGGAAGCCGTGTTCGGCAGCCTGGAAGCGGTGCCGGATCCGCGCGAACGCCTGCGCGCGCTGTTCCAGGTCGTCGGCCACGAGGTCACGCCACACATCATTTACAGCGAACTGTTGAAGGCGCTGGATCACCCGATGGTACAGCCGGTGATCGACCGCGTTTCGCAACGCCGCCTTGATTACCTGATCGCCTCGTTCCGCCAGGCTGGCATGGACCGCGTCCAGGCCCAGCATCGCGCCCGCCTCAGCTACGCCGCCTACGTCGGCTTCCTGCAACTGTCGCTGCAACTGCAACAGCCCAAGCTGACGCATGAGGAATTCGACGCCTACCTGGCGCATGTGATCGATACGCTGATTCCGGCCTGAAGGTTCCTCTCCTTTCGTGGGAGAGGGAATTAAACCTTCTCTCTTTCCCACGCATCCCAATGGCATGCTGACCGCAGCCATGAGCGTTCCGATCACCGAAACCACCGCCGAGGCGGCCGTGGTTGCCGACCATGCGCTGGCACGGCAGGCCGCCGCCGGCGACATGAGCGCGTTCGAGGCGCTGTACCGCCGCCACGCCGGCCGCGTCCAGGGCGTGATCGTGCGGCTGGTCGGCGCGCATGGCGCACGCGCCGAGGACTTGGCCCAGGAAGCCTTCGTCCGCGCCTGGCAGGCGCTGCCGCAATTCCGTTTCGAAAGCGCCTTCACCACCTGGCTGCACCGGCTTGCGGTCAACACCGCACTGATGGACTTGCGCAGCCGCCGCAGCGGGCCGCGCTTCGACGATGACAGTGAGGACACCCTGGCCGGAATCGGCAGCGCGGACACTGCCGGCCACGGCACCGCACTGTTGCTGGACTTGGAACGCGCCGTTGCCACGTTGCCGCCGCGTGCCCGTGCCGTATTGGTGCTGCATGATGTGGAAGGCTGGAAACACGAGGAAATCGCCGCCGAACTGGCCATGGCCGTGGGCAGTTCCAAGGCGCAATTGCATCGCGCGCGACAATTGTTGCGCACGCGGTTGGGAGACAAGACATGAGTATTCGCGAAGAAAACGATGACGCGCTGCGTTGGCAACTGCGCGGCCTGCGTCGCGATGTCGAACCCTCAAGCGACCTGTGGCCCGGCATCGCCGCGCGCATTGCCGCAGCAAAGCCCGTGCCCGCGCACGCCGCGCCACGCGCCACCACGCCGCCGCGCCGCCGCGCGTCGCGCTGGCTGCCGGCCGCGATGGCCGCCTCATTGTTGCTGGCTGCCGGCCTGTTCTGGCCACGGTCCGGCATCACCCCTCCTGCGCCGGCCGGCGATCCACTGATCCAGCGCGAAGCCATCGCCCTGTCGCAGCATTACCAAAGCGCATTCGCGCAATTGCCGCCGCCTGCGGAAACCTCCGGCTACATCCCGGCCATCCGCGACCTGGACGACAGCGCCGCGCAAATCCTGGTCGCGATCACGCATGCGCCGCAATCGCGCTTCCTGCTCGAAAGCCTGCAACGCACCTATGCCCGCCGCCTGGCCCTGACCCAGCGCGCTGCCCTGACCTGACAAGCCCGACCCGACAAGAGCCTCGACCATGCGCATCCCTCTTTCCGCCATCCTGTTGCTGGCGCTGGCCGCTCCGGCCTTTGCCGCCACCCCGATCAACGAAACCCGTCCGTTGTCGCCCACCGGCAACCTCGACATCAGCAACGTCAAGGGCCGCATCCAGGTGCGCGCCTGGCAACGCGATGAAGTGAAGATCGAAGGCAGCCTCGGCAAGGGCGTCGAGAAACTGGAAATCGAAGGCGACCACAACAACCTGGAAATCAAGGTCCGCTACCCGAACAACAGCCGCGGCAGCGAAGCGACCGAGCTGCTGCTGACCGTGCCGATGCGCGCCAACCTGGACATCACCTCGGTTGCCGCCAATGTCGATGTGCAGGGCGTGGCTCCTGCCTCGCTGGAAATCGACAGCGTCAGTGGCGATGTATTCGTCGCTGCCGCACCGGGTGAGTTCGAAGCCAACACTGTCAGCGGCAACCTCGACGCCACCGTCAACAGCCCCGATGTCAGCCTGGATACCGTCAGCGGCGAGATCACCCTGCGCGGCCGCCTGAATGGTGAAATCGCCGTGGAAACCGTCAGCGGCAACATCAACATCGCGGTCAATGGTGAACGCGTGCGCAAACTGTCCGTCAGCACCGTCAGCGGCGATGCCGGCATCCGCACCGCACTGGCCGGCAATGGCCGCATCGAACTGGAAAGCGTCAGTGGCGACCTGCGCCTGGTCCTGCCCAGGGATCTGTCCGCCCGGGTCAGCGCCGAAACCTTCAGTGGCGACCTGAGCGCGCCCGGCGCACAGGTCAATCGCCCGAAAGTCGGCCCCGGTGCCAGCCTGCAGACCCGCTATGGCAATGGCAATGGCAATGGCGAGATTTCCATCGAGACTTTCTCCGGCGACGCGGAGTTGAAACTGGAATGAAGCGATTTGGCCGGCACATTGTTGCGCGACGGGTCATTGCCGATTCCATGGGTTCGGGACAATAAAAAACCGGCCCCTTTCGGGGCCGGCTGAAGTGCTGCAATTGTTGAGCTTTCGACTTAGAACGAGTAACGCGCACCCACATAGAAGCGGCGCGGGGAGTTCCAGCCAGTCGCCGACCCATAGGGGTAGTCAGTGGTGCCGCCCAAGTCAGTCTGGATGTTGGTGGCCGACTGCTTGTCGAGGACGTTGAAGATATCCACGAAGAACTCCAGCTTGCCGAACGGCAGCTGCTTGGTGTACTTGGCGCGTACGTCGAAGGTGTAGTACGACGGCTGCTTGCCGCTGCCGGTATAACCAGCCGACAGCCATTCGCTCTCGATACCATCCCATTCATACGGATCATCACGCGGGCCGGCCACGTAGCCGTACAGGTAGCTGACCGGGGTGTAGATCAGGCCGCTGTTCCAGTTGAACACGCCCGACAGTTCCAGGCCGAACGGGAACTCGTAGGTGCCCCATGCCTTGAACAGATGCTCGATGTTGCCAGGCAACTTGCCCCAAGTATTGGGCGCACTCGGATCAAGGTAGATGAAGTCGCCCTGCACGCCTGCATTGCCGTCAGACAGCGAGTTGCCGTGTGCATCGTTGTAGGTATAGGAGATCTGGCCCGACCAGTTGTCACTCTTGTACTTGCGCAGGGTCAGCTCGTAGCCCAGATACTCACGCTTGCCGCCGTGCAGGGTGCCGAGCACATAGTTGATTTCGTGGGCCTGCACGGCTGCAATCTGCGCATCGCTCAGCCCGAAGTACGAGTACGGCAGGTAAAGCTTCGAACCCGGGTACGCGACACCATCTGCACCATCACCGTTCGGGTCGGAATAGACCGCCAGATCGTAATCCTCGAAGATGTTGTTGGTGTCACGCTTGGTGATCGTTGCCGTAAAGCCGTAGTTCTGGCCGATGTTGGATTCGAAGCCAATCATGAACTCGTCGGTGTACGGGGTTTTGGTGCTCGGCGCGAAGATCGAGTCCAGCACCTGTGCGCCGCCGCGGGTACGGTAGGTGATCCAGTTGCCATTGATGTTGATCTGTTCTTCATTGACGGCACCGGACAGGCTACCGGCGAAAGCGGTCATGTCATTGCGGATCGGGTCGTAGTAGCGGCCGGCAAAGCCGAAAATCTTGCTGCGACCGTCACCGAACAGGTCATACGCCACGCTCAAGCGCGGGGCGATTTTCCAGTCGAAGGTGAACAACTTGGCACCGGTCGAGGCGTAGTGTGACCACTCCTCGGCGCGCAGGCCGGCATTGACCGTGAACTGATCGATCGTCCAGGTGTCCTGGATGAAGAAGGTCTTGCCCTTGCTCTTCAGCAGATTCGGGCCATCGATGGTACGCAACGAACGATAAGCATTGATGTCGCCATACGGATTTCCGCTGGTGTTGGAGAAGGTGATGGCGCTGATTTCATCCACTTCCAGCGCGCCGTTACCATTGAGATCCAGCGCACCGATCAGGGCGGCGTTGTTGCCAATACCGTTGATGACGCGGGCGCGGTCATCGTTGCTGAACACGGCGCTGCTGTAACCGTTAGGCCGCAGGGTCGCGTGATACGTCTGAGTCAGTTGGGCGTAAGTAGCACCGGCGTAATCATTGTTCAGCGAAGTATAGGTTGCGCCGCCGGGGACTTGGCCGTTGACCAGGCTTTCGGTTTCGCCAGAGGTCGCACCCAGCTTGATGGTGTGGCTGCCATGCTTGGTGTCCAGGAACCATTCAAGGCTGGCACCGAATTCCTCGCGATTGCGCTCACGCAAGGTGTTGGCGCCTGCGCCGCCCTTGTTGATGTCCTCGTACGTGTAGTTCGCGGCGTTTCGAGTCTGATACACCACGGTGCTGCGCACCGATTGGTCGGCAGCCAGCGTGTTCAGATCGGACTCGTGCTTGAAGCCGTACAGGTTCAAGGACACGTTTTGCCAGTCGTGCGAGTACTCCATCTTGTACTTGTCACCGCCCTGCTCCGTCGCGGAGTCGCGGTAATTGCGTGTGCTGGTGGTGGCAGAACCGCTGATGGTGACCGGATCGTTGAAGAAGGACGCAGTCAGGCGGTCGTTGTCAGTGATCTGCCAGGTCAACTTGCCGAAGGCGTATTCGTCTTCGCGCTCCACGGTGCGCTGCACTTGGCCGTAACGGGCATCGGCTGCCGGGTAGCCCACTTCGTCTTCACGATACTTTTTCTGGTACGAGGCGAAGAACCACAGCCTGTCCTTGATGATCGGGCCACCGAGGGTGAAGGCGGTGTCGTAGGTGGAGAAGACCGAGTTCGCCTGGTGCTTGTTGTCAGACACCAAGCTGTCGTTCTGCATGTAGTAGTTCAGCGAGCCGTGCCACTCGTTGCTGCCGGACTTGGTGATCACCTTCGAGATCAGGCCCGAGCCGCCCGCGAATTCTGCCGGGACACCGCCAGTGATGACCTGCTGCTCCTGGATGATTTCGGAGTTGATGTTGGCACCGAAGGTACCCGTGACCGGGTCGGTGACGTCAACGCCATCCAGAATATAGATGTTGTCGGTGGACGAACTGGTGGTGCCGGTCACCGAGGAGTTGATGCCGGACTTCGAGGAGGGATTGCCGCCAGGTTTCACGCCCGGCACCAGTTGCAGGTAGTTCTGGTAGGAGCGAGTGGTTGGCAGCGCTTCCAGTTCATTCAGCGTCAGCACGGTGCTGACCGTTGCCGAGGTGGTGTCGATGGCAGCCAAGCCGGCACCAGTGACCACGATCGCATCGAGGTTGGTCGCGCTGCCGCCGCCACCCAAGGCATAGCCCACGGTCAGGTTCTGGCCAGAGACGACTGCCACGTTGCTGGCGCTGTAGTCGGCATAACCCTGTGCCGTGACCTTGACGGTGTAGTTGGTGGCCGGATCAAGGCCGACCAAGGTCACGCGACCGTTCGCATCGGTGCTGCCGGTTTTGCTGATCAGGCTGTCTGGCGAACTTGCCACAACAGTGGCACCTGCCAGCGGCTGGCCATCCGTACCACTGATGGTGATGCGCAAGCCACCGGATTGCTGCGCCATTGCGGCACCCGCAATGCACATGCTCAATGCCACGCCAAGCGCGGTACGACGCAGATTTCTGCTTCCCCATTGGGTAGTCATGGATGCTCTCTCTCTTAAGAAAAGTAAAAACTGAAACCAACTAGTTTATGACCCGGCGCTTATTTCCCCTGCTCCGGACTTTATGTGCAGACGCGGTTCAGCGAGCGTCTGGTAGCCGGAGCATAACGCAATTTTCACCTCGCTGGTGTGAAGTCGTTCCCATCCTTTTTTTGTCTATTTGAATCAATGACTTAATGTGATTTCTGGGGGGTGGCGAAATGGGATGGGACAAAGTCTTCCGTCCGCTGTAAAAATTGCGTTATGCTCCGGTCACCAGTCGGCATGACCCCCACGCCGACTGCATATAACGCCCGGCGAGGCAGATGCACAAAAGCCGGGCCATAACCATTTGGTTTCAATTTTTACTTTTCACGAGAGAGAGCGCATCCATGAAACTCAAGAGAACCAAGCTTCGTGACGCGATTGTCGTATCGCTTGCCGTAAGCGCTGCCGCGCTTGCCACGGCGGGCACTGCGTTCGCGCAAGATGCGAGCACCAGCGAACAGCAGGCGGCCAATCTCGATACGGTCACCGTTACCGGTACCCGCATCAAGAGCCAGACTTTCACCGCCTCCAGCCCGGTGACCGAAATCAATGCCGAGGAGTTCAAGCAGTTCGGTGCCACCACGGTTGAAGACCTGGTCAACCAGATGCCGCAGATTGACCTGAGCTTCGACAACTTCGTCAACAATGGCTCCTACGGCCATGCAACCATCTCGATGCGTGGCTTGGGCCCCGAGCGCACGTTGACCCTGATCAACGGCCGCCGCATGTCGTCCAGCCGCAATGAGTTGACCGATCCTTCGATCGTCCCGGCTGCCGCGCTCAAGCGCGTTGACATCCTGTCCGGCGGTGCCTCGGCGGTCTATGGTGCGGATGCCGTGGCGGGCGTGGTCAACTTTGTCCTTGACGACACGTTCGAGGGCATCAGCGTCAATGCCGGTTGGTCGGCTTACCAGCACGACAACGACAACAAGACGGCCCAGGCGCTCAATGCAGCGAGGAACTTCGATTACCCAACCGGCAACAGTGGCTTCGATGGCATCAGCCGCAATGTCGATGTGGTGATGGGCGGCAGCTTCGCCGAAGGCCGTGGCCATGCGATGGGCTGGGTAACCTGGCGTGAAAACGATGCCCTGTACCAGAGCCAGCGCGACTACTCCGCCTGTGCGGTGGCGGACAATGCGGCGGCCTGTGGTGGTTCCGGCACGGCCGATCCGGGGCGCTTCTCGGTATTTGAATACGCCAATGGCGCTGTCGTGCCGTGGGAAGATGAAGACAAGAACGCCAACTACGTTTACAACGGCAATGGCGGTTACCGGAACGGCAGCTATGTGTACAACTACGCGCCGATCAACTTCTACCAGCGCCCGGATGAGCGCAAGACGGCCGGCTTCATGGCCCACTATGAAATCAACGAGTACTTCATCCCGTATGTCGAGGCGATGTTCATGGAGCGCAGCTCCGACTCGCAGATCGCCGAATCCGGTGCCTTCGGCATGCCGGTGCTGGTGGACTGCGACAACGCCCTGATCGGCAGCCTGTGTGCCGACGCCGGTGTCACCACCGACCAGGCCCAGGTCACGCTCTACAAGCGCAATGTGGAAGGCGGTCCGCGCATCCACTTGAGCGACGACACCACCTATCGCATCGTCACCGGTGTGCGCGGTTCGTTCCTCGGCACGTCCTGGAGCTATGACGCTTCGGCAACGTTTGGCCGCACCAAGACCATCGACATCGGCAAGAACGACTTCCTGAACAGCCGGATCGCTTCCGCTGCCTTGGGTTGTGATGCGAGCTCGATCTACGGCACCTTCAGTGGCTGCGTGCCGTACGACATCTGGACCGACAACATCTCCAAGGAATCGGCCGATGCGATGGCCGGCACCAGCTTCAGCATCTACAAGACCGACTACAAGGCGTTCTCGGTGGAAGCCAACGGCAACCTGGGTTGGGGCTTCCCCAGCGCAGGCGGCGAGGAGATCAGTCTGGCCGTGGGTTTGGAGCGCCGTTCCTATTCCTACTACACCGAGTATGACGGTGACTCCGCCGCCGGCAACTTCGCCGGTGCCGGTGCCGCCAGCCTGCCGGTGGATGCCTCCAACAACGTCACCGACTTGTTCCTGGAAGCCGCATTGCCGATCTTCGTGGGTGATGGTGCGTTCAACCGTTTCGACGTTTCGCTGGGCTATCGCAACTCGAACGACGACACCTCGGGCAGCTACGACACCTACAAGGCCGGCTTCAGCGCCCAGTTCTGGGACAGCAAGCTGCTGCTGCGCGCAGGTTACAACCGCGCCGTGCGTGCACCGAGCTTGAACGACCTGTACTACACGCAGCGCATTGCCCTGGATGGCGAGCAGGATCTGTGCGCCGGTCCGGCTGCGGACCTGGACTACACGGCGGAGCAATGTGCACGCACGGGTGTGCCGATTTCCGCCTATGGCCGCGTGCCGCTGAACGAAGCCGAGCAGTACAACGGCCTGGTCGGTGGCAACCCCAACCTGGCACCGGAAGTGGCCGACACCTACACCGTCGGCTTTGCGCTTGAGCCGATCAAGGACCTGAACCTGTCGCTGGACTGGTACCAGGTCGAGATCGAGGGTGCGATCGCCGGCATCGGCCACGAAACCATCCAGCGCCTGTGCCTGGAAGAAAACCTGTATTGCGACCGGATCAAGCGCGATGCGCGTGCGGGCCAGTACGACCTGTGGATTGGCCTGGCGTCGGATCCGTTGTCCGGCCATGTCGTCAACCTGCCGGACAACCTTGGCATGTACAAGCGTTCGGGCCTGGACTTCAGCGTCAGCTATGCCTTCGATCTGGGGCCGGGCCGTTTGAGCACCAGCCTGGCGGGCAACTACGTGCTGAAGAACTTCACCCAGTCGCTGGCTTCCGCGCCAAGCACGGCGTTCGAGTGCAAGGGCCTGATCAACAACGACTGCGGCAATTCGCCGAAGTGGCGTCATTTCGCCACGGCGCAGTATTCGTGGGATCGCTACACGGCGGGCCTGCGTTGGCGCTATGTCGATGGCACGGATTACAAGAGCGTCAATGGCGTGCGTGAAACCCGCAACATCTGGCTGGGCAACGGCGTGTCCGCCTACAACTACATCGACTTGAACGGCAGCGTCAGCTTTGGCGGTGCAGTGCTGTCGCTGGGCGTGAACAACGTGTTCGACAAGGAGCCGCCGTTCGTGGGTGCCGCCGCTTTCGCCGCCAATGCCAACGCGGTGGGTGGTTACGACCAGGCCGGTCGCTATGTCTTCGGCAGCATCTCCCTGCGGTTCTGATCGAAGCGAAGCGTTTCAATGCAACAAATCGGCGGCGGGCTTCGGCCCGCCGCCTTTTTTGTGGTTCTTCGCGCAGTCGACGCGGGTAGGGCGGGTCTTGACCCCGCCGTTCAACACCGCGACGCCTGCTCTGGGCTGGCGGATCAAGACCCGCCCTGCCCCAGTCGCTTGGTTTCAGTCGCCGCGTTCGGCCTTGAGTCCTACCGGCTTGCCATCCAGTTCGCGCATGAATTGCTTTGCCGTTGCTTCACGTGCCTCCCATTGTTCCGGCGTGAAGCAAACCCGCTTCTTGAAGCGGCTGCCGGTGACCTCTTCGTATTTGCAGACCTTGCCGTTCTTGTCCAGTTTGGCTGCCTGGGTGCCCGGTTCGGTCGTGGCAGGTGCAGCAGCTTGTGCGGATGCCGGTTCGGGTGCTTGCTGCGCCGCCGCTTGGCCAATGAACAGCAGGCCGATACCTGCAACGGCCAGCAATGATTGGCGAAGGCGTCCAGGCCCGAGAATCGCAGGTATGCCGGAAAAACGAGAGCCGATGAAACGGACGTGCATGGGACGGTGTCCTCGAAAGGGCTGGAGGCCTGCCATGGAAGCGGCAGGGTGGTGTGGTCAGTGTCTGGAATGTACGTGAAATGCTCCGGATCGTGTGGCCTGCGTTGGTTCGCGGCTTCTTCAAGCCTTCGGCTGCATGTCGAAAGCGATGGTCAGGCGTGATTCGGGATCATCGAAGGGCACGGTGCCGTGCCACAGGTAGGAGGGGAACAGCGCCAGGTGACCGGGTTTGGGCCGGATGACACGGCGCGGTGGCAGATCCAGTCCCAGGTTTTCCAGTGGTTGTCCGAACTGGATCCAGCCTGCGTGGGATGTGTTGCCGGATCCCAGCACGCTGCCGGGCAGTGCGACGTAGAAAGCCGAACTTGCCCAGCCCCTGGGATGGATGTGGTTGGAATGACGCCCGGACGATGCAAGCCGCACGGACCACGAACCGACGAAGCGCACGCTGTGCCGCTTGCGTGACAGAAACGGATGGGTGGCATCCTCAGGCAGCGAGGCAATCCAATTTTCGACGGCCGTGCGCAGGGCGAGCTCTGCCGCGTGAATGAGCGCATCGTCGCGCCCGAACAGCTGGCCCGGGGTCTGGGTGCCGCCGCGCACGCTCTGGTTCACGGGCTGTCGTTTGGCGCTGTGCATGGCTTCCAGCGTGGCGGCAAGTGTCTGCAGGAACGCAGGCAGGTCGCCATGGCCGGGCGGGGAGGGGATTTCGACATAACCCACCAACCTTTCGTAGTCGCACAGCCAGTGTTCGCGCTCGTCGCCGGACAGCCGCCATGCAACACCCAGATTGCTCCAGCCCTCCTGATTGTGTGGATCGATGCGAACCACTTTCTCCGCGAGGTCTGCGGCCAGATCAAAGTGCCGTGTGCGGAAAGCATGCCGTGCATGGGCATTGAGGAAGTCAGGCAGCTTGCCCAACTCACTGCGTGCCGTTGCTGCGTACAACGGTGCGGCCTGTTCGTGCTGCTGCAGCGTGCTCAGTGCATCGGCGGTGAACCAGTCCAGCACGGCATTGCCGGGTTGCTGCCGGCGCAGTGGGTGCAGCAGCGCCAAGGCTTCTTCCGCACGTTTTGCCGCCAGCAACATTCGCACCAAGGCCAGTTGCAATGCATGGTTTCCCGGCTGCGCTCGCGCTGCGGCACGGAACGCGTCCAGCGGGTCTGTTCTTGGCGCAAGTTCGGCACCGTTTTCCCACAGCAGGTTGCCCAGTGTTTCATGGGCTGGTGCATGTTCCGGGTGCCGGATGACGAGTTGGCGCGCGCCGGCCAATGCTTCTTCAGTGCGGCCAGCATCGGCCAGGACGCCATTGATGGCATCCTGCAATTCGGGTCGATCCATCCCGCGTTGGTGCAGCAGTCCTTGTGCCTGCCGGAATGCGGTCAGCGCTTCTTCGATGCGCCCCAGCATGCGCAATACCACGCCCAGATCGGTCAGTGCGAAAACCAGGTCCGGCGATAGTGCGAGTGCCTTGCGCAGTATGGGTTCGGCTGCCTCCAATTGATCCTGTTCGCGCAGCGCCTTGCCATGCTTGGCAAGGAACATGCCGTAATTGCGCGAAATGGCGGCATTGCCCGGCAACAGGTCCAATGCGCGTTCGAATGCGGTACTGGCGTGCGCAGGGCGATCATTCTCCGCCAGGCACATGCCCAGCAACTGCCAGGCATCCGCTGCCTGCGGTGCCTGTTTGGCCAATGCTTCTGCCATGGACAACGCCTGCGTGCGCTGCCCGGATTGCAGCAGGCCCAGCGCTTGCTTGAAGCGTCCGGCCTGTGCCGCATCCAGCGGTTGGCTGCGGAGTGCCGTCATGCCCTGCCTTCAGCGCGTGCGGCGTACGCGCACGGATACGCCGTTCGGCATTACCAGCTGGAAGCCGTTCATCACGCCCTTGCGTACCTGTACGACATCGCCTGCTTTCACGAAGCCGCTGCTGCGTGATTCGGCCTGTGTCCAAATCTGCCCGTTTTCCAAGGTGAAGCTGCGCTGCCCGCCAGGACCGCTGTTGACGTTGGATACGCGACTTTCGATGCGATCAGGGGCGGCTTGTTCGTGGGTCTGTCCGGGGTTGCGCAAAGGCTCCTGCGGCTTGTCCCAGCCGAAATCGGCCTGTGCCTTCTCCGTGGCCATGGCGTTGATTTCCGGCGGTGGTGGGAAGGCCTTGTCGTAGCAGGCCAGTCGCGCAGCTGGATCGGCCACGCTGGCGCAGGCATGGGAGGCCTGTTGCGCAGCCAGTGGCGAGGCGAGAAGGCACGAAAGCAGGATCGGCAGAATGCGCATGGACGTCATGGGTTTGGCGGTCTGGCCAGCATAACCCACCGGTTCATGCGGCATCGTTCGTGGTGCGCCAGTCTCGCATCGCGCCAGCCAAGGCCGTCGCCATCTCGCGTTCGGCCAGCGACAGCAGCGGATTCCACACGTCGAACATCAGGATCACCCGCATCTGGTCGCTGTCGTTGCGCGCCTCGTGTTCCAGGGTGTCGTCGAACACCCAGCACTTGCCTTCGCGCCACTGCCGCCAGTCGTAACCCACGCGGTAGTGGCAATCCGGCGGCACCACCAGTGGCAGGTGCGCAACCAGTCGGGCATTGGTTTCGCCGGTATGCGGCGGGATGTGCGCGCCGGGAGCCAGTGCGGAGAACATCGCGTTCGGGCACAGGCCGGCGATGGTCACCTGGTCCACCAGGGCTAGCGCTTCGGCGGTGCGTGGGCATTGCGCCAGGTGTTCGTGTACTGGCTCGCCGTGTGCGTAAAGGTGGAAGCCGCTCCAGTTGCGCGAATGATTCAACTTGTCCCACTGGTTGACCGGGTCGTCGGGCTGGTACTGGATGTAGGGGACGAATTCCTCGCCGCGACTGGCGAGCATTTCCTGCAGTTCGGACTTGATGGCATCGGTGCATGATTCCAGTTCGCGCATCCATGGAAACAGCGCGTCGTCGTAGAAGGTCAGTGCCGGCAATCGTGGCACGTGCAACTGGCTGCAGGTCGAGTGATAGGGTCGGCTCTTGCCGGCCAGGATCGAGGCGGCTTCGTCCCAGCGGCCATGCAGCGCGGCCTCCACGCTGGTGCGTTCGGCTGCGACCCGGTGGTTCAGGTACTCCACCAGTTCTTCGGTGTCGCGGGCAACCGCATCACGCGCATGCTCCAGCCGGCGTCGCAGTGCCTGCGGCCATTGCGATTCCGGCGGTGCGACTTTCAGCACGTTGCGAAATACCTCTGCCGCCGCTTTCGACCGCCGCTGCCGTTCGAGGAATTCCGCCTTGCCCAGCAGGCCGGGCAGGAAGTACGGGTCGATCGCCAGCGCGGCGACGATGGCACCCCATTCCTGGTCTGTCTGCCCGGCTTCACGATGCACCCGGGCGATGGTCAGCGCGATCATCGGGTCGCGTGGTGCCTGCATGCGTGCGGCTTGCAGCAACTCCAGCGCGCTGGCCGCGTCGCCCCGCTGCAAGGCATGCACGCCAAGGCTGAAAAGCGCCTGGACATTTTGCGGATCCAGCGCACGCACCTGCGCCCACAATCGTTCCGCATCCTGCCATCGGCCTGCGCTTGCTGCCGCACCGGCCGCGTTCACTGCGGCCAGCAGTTTGTCGTTCATTGCCGTTCCCCTGTGGCCCATGCGCCATTCGGTACTTCCGTGGGCATTCTAGGGTCTGTCAGGTGGTGTGGGTGGAGGGGGAGGGGGAGGGCATCACCGAATGTTGTTGTCGTTGCCGTGCCGGCTGACTGAGGCATGCAAAAACCCGGCTTGCGCCGGGCTTCCGTGGGGCAAGCGTGGTGGATCCCTCTTGCTTACAAATCCTGCTCGTACCGCACGTAAGGCACACTGCCTTCGTCGGCGTTGGCATTGGCGGGGGAGAACGGGTTCTTGCCGCGGGTGACGACGTTTTCGGCGCCGACGGTGAGCTGGCCGCTCCACGGGGTGCGCCAAGTCAGGCCCAGGCCGAAGCCTTTCCATTCCGGCTGGCCGGGGACATCGACGACGCGGCCGATGATGTCGGCGCTGAAGGCGCCGTAGCCGCCGCCGACGCTGAGGCTGCGGGTGTTCCAGCGGTCGGCGATGGCCGGCGACAGGTCGGCGGCCGGCACCAGGCGGGCGCGGGCGACGGCACCGCCGATGCGGACGAAGCCTTCGCGGCCGAGGCTGCTTTCACCGAACACGGCCAGGTCGTTCTGTTCGATTTCGGCACTGCCGCGGCCGGGGTTCAGCCAGGCTGGAAGCAGGTCCCGGCCGGTGCCGGCGGACAGGCCGACGCGGTTGCCGTTGCGATCGAGGCTGGCACCGGCAACGATGCGCTGGGTGGCGTTGTTGCTGTGGTCGTTGTCGAATGCGGCCACGTTGCAGTGGCTGATCAGGTTGCCGATGCTGCTGCCGATGCCGGTCTGGCGGTTGCAGACCAAGCCCAGCGAATCACCGGCGTCCAGCCCGAAGGCGGCGCCGAGGGTGTTCTTGCCGAAGCGCCACTTGGCCCCGGTGGTGGTTTCGCCGGTGGGGTCCAGGTAGAGCAGGGCTTCGATCTTGCCGGCGTTGTTCCAGACCGGCAGGACGGTGCTGTCGGTCTTCCCGGCGGCCTGTGATTTCCCTTGCGCCATGGCATTGCCCGCCAGCCCGGACAGGGCAAGCAGCAAGGCAAGCGGCAATTGGCGGGAAAGCAGTTTCATGGCCGATTTTGGACTCCCCGACGACCGGGCAGGCTCCCCATTGCATGGAGGGCCACGGTAGCGGATTCATGTTTATTTAACAAGTTGCAGCGCGGCAAAAACCCCTGTTCATTCGAGAGCGTGAACACATTCTTGCTTACTGCAAACGCTGCGACTGCGGGTTTCCGACCGGCGGTTGGGTGAAAAGTTCCGCGACCTGGGCCGGGTCGAATTGATATTGCTTGCCGCAGAATTCACAGCGCACCCGCGCCGCACCGTCGATGATCGCAGCCTGGGCTTCCTCGTGGCCCAGCGATTGCAGCATGCCAGCCACGCGCTCGCGCGAGCAGGAGCAGGCGAAGCGCAGCGATTGCCGGGCCAGGATTTGCGTGTCTTCCTCGTGGAACAGGCGTTGCAGCAGGGTGTCGGCCGGGGTGACCAGCAGTTCGGCTTCGCCCAGGGTGTCGAACAGCGCGCCGGCGCGGTTCCAGCCGTCGTCGTCGCCCTCGTCGCCCGGTAGCTTCTGCAACATCAGGCCGGCGGCGGTGTCGCCATCGGCGGCCAGCAGCAGGCGGGTGGGCAGTTGTTCGGATTGGCGGAAGTAGTCCTCGAAGACTTCGGCCATCGTGGGCGCTTGCAGGCCGACCAGGCTCTGGTAGCGCTGGGGTTCGTGTGGATTCAATCCGGGATTTTCGATGGTGATGGCCAGCAGGGCGTCCTCGCCCAGCGTGCCCAGGTCGCGACTCAGTGCCGCGCCTTCATCCCAGCGCACGATGCCGCGCAGGGTGTGCGCGGCGGTGCATTCGGCAAACAGCGTGCGCAGCGGGCCATTGGCGCGCAGTTGCACCGACAGGCGGCCATCGACCTTGACGTGGCCGGTGAACAGCGCGGTGGCCGCGCAGGCTTCGCCCAGCAGTTGCTGGGCGGCCAGCGGGTAGTCGCCGTGCGAGAGGATTTGCTGCCAGGCGTCGTTCAGGCGCACGTGGATGCCGCGCACGCCGGCGCGGGGCAGCAGGAACCTCGTTTGGATATCTCGCAATTGCGCGTCGGTATCGGGTTGGGACATGGGGGATCCGGTGTGGAGGGGTGCGATGGGCATAATGTGCCTATCGTCTGATGTGATGGAAATGGGGCCGAAACCAGCAATGTGCAAGTCGTCCGGGGGAACATGAGCGAAATGGAACCCACGGCCGCACCGCGTCGCCGGTGGTGGCGCTGGCTGCTGGCCTCGCCGTTGTTGTTCGCGGCGGCCAGCGTGTTGCAGGTGGCGGTGCTGCGCTTCGTCGATCCACCGTTCTCGGCCTTCATGGTGGAGCGCCAGATCAGCGCGTGGCTGCACGGCGAGGCGCGGATGATGCATTACCAGTGGCGGGATTTGGCCGAGATTTCGCCGTGGCTGCCGTTGTCGATGGTGGCGGCGGAGGACCAGAAGTTCGCGGTCCACGATGGCTTCGACTTCGATGCAATGAAGAAGGCGAACCAGCACAACCAGCGCATGGCGCAGCGCGCGGAAAAGCGCGGCCAGCCGATTCGTCGCGTGCGCGGGGCCAGCACGATCAGCCAGCAGACGGCGAAGAACCTGTTTCTGTGGCAGGGCCGCAGCCTGCCGTCGCGCGCACTGCGCAAGGTCGGCGAGGCCTGGTACACGTTGCTGATCGAAACCCTGTGGCCGAAGCGACGAATCTTGGAGGTTTACACCAACATCGCCGAACTCGGCGATGGCATCTATGGCGCGCAGGCGGCGGCACGCAAATACTGGGGCAAGGACGCGAAACAATTGACCCCGGCCGAAAGCGCGCGGCTGGCGGCGGTGTTGCCTGCGCCGAGGCGTTACAGTGCGGCGCAGTCTGGCCCGTATGTGCAGCGCCGCGCCGCGTGGATACAGCGGCAGGCGCGGCAGATCGGTGGCACCGCTTATCTGGAGACACTGGATTGAACGAACGATTGACCGTGGTGGTGGCCGCACGCAATGAAGCCGAGGCCCTGCCGAAATTGCACCCGCGCATCATTGCTGCCTTGCGCACGCTGCATGGCATCGATGGCCGCGTGTTGTACGTTGACGATGGCAGCGCCGACTCTACCTGGCAGGTGATGCAGCAATTGGCGCAGCAGGATCCGCGCGTGTCGCTGCTCAAGCTGTCGCGCAATTTCGGCAAGGAACTGGCGCTGACGGCGGGGCTGGACCAGGTTGAAGAAGGCGCGGCCTTGATCCTCGATGCCGATGGCCAGGACCCGCCGGAACTGATCCCGCAATTCGCCGAGAAATGGCTCGAAGGCCACGACGACGTGCACGGCACGCGCATCGAACGCGACGGCGAAGGTTGGCTGAAGCGCGCCACCGCGCATGTGTTCTATCGCGTCATCGGCCGCCTGTCGAAGACGCCGATTCCCGCCGATACCGGCGATTTCCGCCTGCTGTCGCCGCGCGCGCTGGCGGCATTGAAGCAATTGCGCGAACGCCATCGCTTCATGAAGGGCTTGTTCGGCTGGATCGGTTTCGACCAGGTGGCGATTCCGTACCATCGCGAGGCGCGCGTGGCCGGACGCAGCAATTTCGGCCTGTGGAAGCTGTGGAATTTCGCTCTGGAAGGCATCACCAGTTTCTCGACCGCGCCGCTGCGGGTGGCCACTTATTTGGGCGTGCTGACTGCATTGGTGGCTTTCCTGTATGCAGTGTATGTGGTGGTCAAGGCGCTGCTGTGGGGCGACGCGGTGGCCGGCTGGCCGACGATGATGGCGGTGATCCTGTTCCTGGGTGGCGTGCAACTGGTCGCGCTGGGCTTGATCGGTGAATACCTCGGCCGCTTGTACGAAGAGGTCAAACAGCGGCCGCTGTACCTGATCGACGTGTGGCAACCCGGCGCGGGAAGCGTATGCTTGCCACAGCAACCCAGACAGGAGGGCAACCATGCGCACGGTACGGCAGTTGTTGGGGGAAAAGACCGCTGATGTCTTCGCGGTCGCGCCGCGGGATTCGGTATTCGAAGCGATCCGGCTGATGGCCGATAAAGGCATCGGTGCGGTGCTGGTGATGGATGGCCCGCAGCTGACCGGTATCGTTTCCGAACGCGATTACGCACGCAAGGTGGTGCTGCACGAAAAGTCATCGCGGGCCACGCCGGTGCAGGAAATCATGACCGCGAAAGTGATCACGGTTGCGCCGGATGCGACGGTGAAGCATTGCATGCAGGTGGTCACCGAACACCGCATCCGCCACCTGCCGGTGCTGGAAGGCGACAACGTGGTCGGGGTGATTTCGATCGGCGATTTGGTGAAAGCGGTGATCGAGGAACAACAGGCGGAGCTGGATCAGTTGCAGCGGTATATCGCGGGGTAGGGCTCACATGAAAGCCAATCGCATGCTGATTGCTCTATTCATCATGCTGCTTGCAACCTGCTACACCGGCGTGCTTCACGCATCTGATCCGGCCCAGAAGCTAAAGCAAGCCAGCTATCTCTTTGATCAGCAGAGAAGGTCTTTTCCCGCTGAACGCCTGATACAAGAGGCACTCGCTCAGTACGAAGAAACAAGCGATGAGATTGGTCTAGCCAATGCGTATCTTACCTATGGATTCTTCTTTAGGTCTGAGGCGGCCGAGCTCTCCAGGAAGACTTATGAGAAATATGGATTCATGGACAAGACGCCATACTCAGAGCGCCTCAGCAAATCCATTGAATATTTTGACAGAGCGAAGAGTATTTTTGAGGGGCGCTCAGATCTTCCGCACGTCGTCCACATTGAGTACAACAAGGCATTCACATACAAGATTATGGGAGATACTGCCAAGGCATGCGACGCGTTTGACGAGAGCGTCCGTGCAAGTGAAAGAGCGAGCGAAAGCGATGCGGGCTACAATCCCGCACTTCCAGATGGCTTCGTCAGCTTTTCTGCATTCGTTAGTGCGCAGAAAGATAGGGTTCCTTGCGAGCCTTGATCAATCCATAAGGCACTCTCCGTAAATCTAAGGTGCATGCCATCTTTTTGCTTGCCCGGATTGACTGACGAACTGCTCGAATCTTCTTTTGGTGCAATAGGTTGGGATGATTGCGTTTTGAGTTACACCTTCGCAGCGCGATCCAATCCGGCTTGCAGGTCGGCCAGCAAGTCTTCCGCCGCTTCGATACCCACCGACACGCGCAGCAGGCCGTCGCTGATGCCGGCGGCGGCGCGGGCTTCGGGGGTCATTGCGGCGTGGGTCATCGTGGCGACGTGGGCGACGAGGGTTTCCACGCCGCCCAGGGATTCGGCCAGGGTGAACCATTGCAGGCCGTCGAGGAAGGCGCGGACTTCCGGTTCGCCACCCTTCAATTCGAAGGAAAGCATCGCGCCGAAGCCGCGCTGTTGTTGCGCGGCGATGGCGTGGCCGGGGTGGTCTTCCAAACCCGGATAAAACACCTTTGAAACCGCCGGATGCGCAGCAAGCAATTCAACGATGCGCCGTGCGTTTTTCTGATGCACGCGCAGGCGCGCGTCCAGCGTGCGCAGGCCGCGCAGGGCCAGGAAGCTGTCGAACGGCGAGCCGGTCAGGCCCAGGCAGTTGGCCCACCAGGTCAGCAGTTCGTGGTGTTCCTGCGTTTGGCCACCACCGTACCGCCGACCACGTCGCTGTGGCCGTTGATGTATTTGGTGGTCGAATGCAGCACGAAATCCGCGCCGAATTGCAGCGGGTTCTGCAGGGCCGGCGACAGGAAGGTGTTGTCGGCCACGACCAGTGCGCCGACGGAATGCGCCGCGTCGATCACCGCGCGCAGGTCGGTGATGCGCAGCAACGGGTTGCTCGGTGTTTCCACCAACACCAGTTTCGGTTTCTGCGCCAGCGCGGCTGCAATCGAATCCGCATCAGTCAGGTTGGCGGTGATCAGTTCGAAATGGCCCTTGTTCGCCAGCGCATTGAACAAGCGCCAGCTGCCGCCGTAGGCATCGTGCGGCACGACCAGTTTGTCGCCCGGTTGCAGCAAAGCGTGCAGCACCAGGGTGATCGCACCCATGCCGGTGGCGGTGACCACGCCGCCGTAGCCGCCTTCCAGCTCCGCCAGTGCCCTGCCGAAGATGTCGCGGGTGGGGTTGCCGCTGCGCGAATAGTCGTAGGTGCGCTTCTGGTTGAAGCCGGTAAAGCTGAAGTTGGACGACAGCACGATCGGCGGCACCACCGCGCCGTAAGCGGCGTCGGTATCGATGCCGGCGCGCACGGCGGCGGTGGCGGCGCGGCGCGGGGTGTTGGGGTCGGTGTGGCTCATGGGTTCTCCGGGTGGGTGACGCGCTCGGCCGGTGGCGCTTGCCGTTGACGCAAGGCGCTGGCCAGGATGGCGTCGATCTTGTCGGTTTCCTTCAGGAAGGCATCGTGGCCATAGGGCGAGCGCACGATGCGCAAGGTGCCGTTCTCGCCAAGGCCTTCGACCAGGGCGACGTGATCGGCCAGCGGCACCAGGCGGTCGCCTTCGACCGCGACCACGGTGGTCGGCACGCCGACGCGCGCCGGGTCGATGCGGTGCAGGTCGATGGATTCGGACAGGCGCAAAAAAGCGTTGACCGGCGTGCGCGCGACATACTGCGCGCCGGCGGCGTCGAGATAATCCTCGGCGGCCACGCGTACGCGGCCGTTGACCACTTCGGGCAGGGCGTCGAAGCGGTCGCCGAATTCCTCCGGCGTGCGATAGCTGAGCATCGCGAATTGCCGCGCCAGCGACAGCCCTTGCGATTCGGCGCATTGCATCTGGCCCAGCGCCACCGCCTTGCGTTGCAGCGCGCGCCACGCCGAGGCGAACGGATGCGGGCGGTGCGCGCCGCTGACCACGATCAGTTTTTCCAGCCGCTGCGGATGGCGTGCGCCCAGGTGCAGGCCGACCAGCGCGCCGTAGGAATAGCCGACGTAGGCTTGCAGGCGTTCGATCTCCAGCGCATCAAGCAGGACGGCGATGGCGTCGGCCTGGTCGGACGGGTCGATGGGCACGTCGAGCGAGCCGTCCGCGCCGATGAAGTCGAAGGCCAGGATGCGGCGCTTGCCCGGATCCAGCGTGCGGCCGGTGTTGACCAGGTCGTTGGCCCAGCCTTTTTCCGGAAACTGCGCGCTGGCGGCAGCATGGCGGTGCGCGGAAATGCCGCCGGCGATGAAGATCACCGGCGCGCCGGCCGGGCCATGGATTTCGTAGCGCAGCTTGACGGTGCGCGCGCCGGCATGGCGCAACGCAAGCGCAACGGTGAATTCACCGCGTGCCGCATCCACGGCAACGCTGCCCGTGTCATTGCGGGTGGAAGTCGAAGGCGGGATTTGCGGCTTTTCGGTCACGGCATTCATGGCGGTTTCGGTGGTTGAAGCAGCCACCGAGCCTTGCGAAGGCCCGCGTTCGCCATGCCGGCAAGGCATGTTGCGAACCATCTTTCGGCGGACGCTGCGCAAGGCGCGGTCCCCGCAGGATTTGGCACCAGACATTCACGCTTGCGCGTTTGCTGGTTGCCCCGGCATCAAAGGGCCTGTCCCTCCGCCGGTCTCGATGGCCGGCGCAGGATGCGCGCGCGAAGGCGTTTTGTCAAATCGCTTTATTCGGATGAAGCGATGGAATTTGGTTTCACTTGATAGCGAAAGAAATACACGCAAGCTGGTTTCGATGGGCTTGTTTCGGAAGCCGGCGCGCTCTAGGTGAGCAAGCGATCTTGCAAACAAATCTGGCGGCCGGCTTTCACCTTCCCGCATAATTCGCCTCATGCTTCGCAATCTTTTCTTCGGCGCGGCCTGTGCCTGCTTGCTGGCCGCCTGTGCTGGTGTTCGCCCTGTTTCCACTCCCGCGCCTGCCGGTGTCGCCACCGCTGTGGTCGATGCAGTCGTGGCCGAGGCTTGGATTTCGGACGGCAGCCCGGATGACGAGCTGGATTCGTTGGCCGTGTGGCCGACCGAGGACGGCCGGGCCTGGTTGATCGTCACCGCCAAAGCCGCGCACCAGTTGGTGGTGTTCGACGCCAGCAGTGGCCAGCGCCTGCGCACGGTCGGCGGGCACGGCAACGGGCCTGGCCAGTTCAACCGCCCCAATGGCATCGCGATCCACGGTGACCTGGCCTTCGTGGTCGAACGCGACAACCATCGCGTGCAAGTGCTGCGCTTGCCGGATTTCACGCCATTGGCGGCTTTCGGTGCGGATGTGTTGCGCACGCCTTACGGGCTGTGGATCCATGAGCTTGCGCCGCAGCAGTTGGAACTTTTCGTCACCGACAGTTTCATGGCCGACTTCCGCGCTGGTCTGCTGCCGCCGATGGCCGAGCTGGATCAGCGGGTCAAGCGCTTCCGCATCGATATCGACGGCGCCGGCCAGCCGCAGGTGCATTACCAGGGTGCATTCGGTGACACCAGCCAGGCTGGTGCATTGCGCATGGTCGAGTCGATCGAAGGCGATGCCGCGCATGACCGCCTGTTGATTGCCGAAGAGGATCGCCGCGTCGGTTCGACCCTGCGCGATTACTCGCTGGATGGCCGCTATCGCGCCAGCCTACCAGCATTCGACGCCGATGCCGAAGGCGTTTCGCTGTGGGCCTGCGATGCCGACAAGGGCTACTGGATTGCCACTGACCAGGTTGCGCCGACGCGCTTCCGCGTGTTCGACCGCGCCAGCCTGCAGGCGCGCGGCGTGTTCAGTGGCCGCGTCGTTGCCAATACCGATGGGCAGGCGTTGTATCCGTCGGCGTTGCCGGGGTTTCCCGCCGGTGCGCTTTTCGTGCAGAGCGATGACCGCGCCGTGGCCGCGTTCGACCTGCGCGACATTGCCACTGCGCTGCACCTGGATGGCGATTGCGTGAAATGAACGCGGCGCGTGCGTGGGCCAGCGTCGCCTTGCTGCTGGCTGCCTTCGCCACCGATGCGCAGCAATGGTCGAACTGGCGGAATCGCTATAGCGCCACGCCGGCCATCGACTGCGTGCTGCCTTTCGACAACGCCGTGCATGTGCGCGTGGATCAGGGGCCGAATGGCCGCTACAGCCATGATGACGACGCCAATCGTCACGCCATCGACTTCGCCCTGCCCGAGGGCACGCCGGTGCTGGCCGCGCGCGATGGCGTGGTGATGCAGGTCGAATCCGGCCTGCGCGACAACCTGCGGCAACGCCCGGGCGATGGCGTGGGCGAGGCTGGCAATTTCGTCCGCGTTCGCCACGGCGACGGCAGCGTGGCCTTGTATGCGCATCTGCAAACCGGCGGTGTCAGCGTGCGTGCAGGCCAGTTGGTGCGTGCCGGCCAGCGCATCGGTCGTTCCGGCAATACCGGGTTTTCCACCGCGCCACACCTGCATTTCGCGGTACAAGTGCAGCGCGGGACGCGCTGGCAATCGGTGCCGGTGCGGATCGTCGGCCCGCTGGGGGAGTTGAAGTTTCCGCGCACCGCTCCACAGGAGCGACCGTAGGAGCGACGCAAGTCGCGATGCCTTTCGCCGCGCCTGCCGCGATCACCACGAAAGGCGTCGCGACTTGCGTCGCCCCTACGGGTGAAACGCGCGCCCGGTATAATTGCCGCCCCTTTCGAGCCTTTCCGGCGCCCCTGCGGGCGCGTTCGCCATGTCTGAAGTCGCTACCGAAGCCGCGCGCCGTCGCACCTTCGCCATCATTTCCCACCCTGACGCCGGCAAGACCACGCTGACCGAAAAGCTGTTGCTGTTCGGCGGCGCGATCCAGATGGCCGGCAGCGTCAAGGGCCGCAAGGCTGCGCGCCACGCCACATCCGACTGGATGGCGCTGGAAAAGGAGCGTGGTATCTCGGTCACCTCATCGGTGATGCAGTTCCCCTACGAGGGCCGCATCGTCAACCTGCTGGACACGCCCGGCCACGCCGACTTCGGCGAGGACACCTATCGTGTGCTGACCGCCGTGGACAGCGCCTTGATGGTCATCGACGTGGCCAAGGGCGTCGAAGAGCGCACCATCAAGCTGATGGAAGTGTGTCGCCTGCGCACCACGCCGATCATGACCTTCATCAACAAGCTGGACCGCGAAGGCCGCGAGCCGATCGAATTGCTCGACGAAGTGGAAAGCGTGCTCGGTATCCAGTGCGCGCCGGTCACCTGGCCCATCGGCATGGGCCAGCGCCTGAAGGGCGTGGTGCATTTGATTTCCGGCGAAGTGCATCTGTACGAAGCCGGCCGCAACTTCACCCGCCAGGATTCCACCATTTTCGCCAGCATCGACGACCCGGCATTGAAGGATGCCATCGGCGAGAACATGTTGAATGACCTGCGCGACGAGCTGGAACTGGTGCAGGGTGCATCGCATCCGTTCGACAAGGAAAAGTATTTGCGCGGCGAACAGACGCCGGTGTTCTTCGGCTCGGCGGTCAACAACTTCGGCGTGCAGCCGTTGCTGGATTTCTTCGTGCAGCACGCGCCGGCGCCGCAGGCGCACGCGACCACCACGCGCGAGGTGCAGCCGGTCGAGGAAAAACTCAGCGGCTTCGTGTTCAAGATCCAGGCCAACATGGACCCGCAGCACCGCGACCGCGTGGCGTTCATGCGCGTGTGCAGCGGCAAGTTCAGCGCCGGCATGAAATCCTTCCATGTGCGCAGCGGCAAGGAAATGAAGCTGGCCAATGCGCTGACCTTCATGGCCAGCGACCGCGAGATTGCCGAAAGCGCGTTTCCGGGTGATGTGATCGGCATCCACAACCACGGCACGATTTCCATTGGCGATACCTTCACCGAGGGCGAAGCGGTCAGCTTCACCGGCATCCCCAATTTCGCGCCGGAACTGTTCCGCCGTGCGCGCCTGCGCGACCCACTCAAGCTCAAGCAATTGCAGAAGGGCCTGGCGCAGTTGTCCGAAGAAGGCGCGACCCAGTTCTTCCGCCCGCTGCTGAGCAATGACCTGATCCTGGGCGCGGTGGGCATGCTGCAGTTCGACGTGGTCGCGTATCGCTTGAAGGACGAATACGGCGTGGATGCCGTGTTCGAACCGATCAGCGTGGCCACCGCACGCTGGGTGTATTGCGACAACGCGAAGAAGCTGGAGGAGTTCCGCGAGAAGAACGCGAACAACCTGGCGATCGACGCAGCCGGCGAGCTGGTCTATCTGGCTCCGACCCGGGTCAACCTGCAACTGGCGCAGGAACGTGCGCCGGACGTGGCTTTCCATGCCACGCGGGAGCATGCGCATAGCGTGGTGGTGGGGTGAGATTGGTTTCTTCCTCTCCCCTTGTGGGAGAGGATGCCCCGAAGGGGCAGGAGAGGGGACGCGAGCGCAGCGAGCGTGCTGTTTCGTGCGAAAAGCCGACCCCCCTCCCTCGTGCGCTTCGCGCACGTTTCCCTCTCCCACAAGGGGAGAGGGAGGATTCAGGCGCCGGCCGCAGATGCGCGCCGTGCTGCATTGCGGTAACTTTCGCACATGACCGCCGCCCCCAACCCCTTGCATGAACTGCGTGCGCGCAAGCGCGCCGACCATCTGATCGATATCCGCGACGAGATCGCCAGCGCGCTGACCCACGGCCTCGGCGCGACCGCCGCGCTGGCGGCTGGCGCGGTACTCATCACCTTGGCAGCGATTTACGGCGACGGTTGGCAACTGGCCGCCAGCATCGTGTTCGGCGTCACCTTGCTGCTGCTGTACCTGGCCTCGACTCTGTACCACAGCATCCAGCACCCGGTGGCGAAGGGCCGGCTGAAGGTGTTCGACCATTGCGCGATCTACCTGCTGATCGCCGGTACCTACACGCCGTTCACCCTGATCGGCCTGCGCGGGCCGTGGGGTTGGGGCCTGTTCGCGGCGATCTGGACCCTGGCCGTGGCCGGGGTGGTGTTCAAGTTGTTCTACACCGGCCGTTTCAAGCGCTTGTCCACGGCGATCTACATCGCGATGGGCTGGCTGGTGATCGTCGCGGCCAAGCCGATGCTGGCGCGGCTGGATGGCGTGACTTTGGGCTGGCTGCTGGCCGGCGGCGTGTCCTACACGCTGGGCACGTACTTCTACCATCGCGAGAAGATCCGCTACTCGCACGCGATCTGGCATTTGTTCGTGATCGGCGGCAGCGTCTGCCACTTCGTCGCGGTGACGCGGCAGGTGCTTTCGTAACTCGCGCCATCGGCGCATCAACACTCGATGACATTCACCGCCAGCCCGCCGCGGCTGGTTTCCTTGTATTTGTCTTGCATATCGCGGCCGGTGTCGCGCATGGTCTTGATGACCTTGTCTAGGCTGACCTTGTGGCTGCCGTCGCCGCGCAGGGCCATGCGCGCGGCGTTGATCGCCTTCACCGCACCCATCGCGTTGCGTTCGATGCAGGGGATCTGCACCAGTCCGCCGATCGGGTCGCAAGTCAGGCCCAGGTTGTGTTCCATGCCGATTTCGGCGGCGTTCTCCACCTGTGACGGGGTGCCGCCCATCGCGGCTACCAGGCCGGCCGCGGCCATCGAGCAGGCCACGCCGACTTCGCCCTGGCAGCCGACTTCGGCACCGCTGATGCTGGCGTTTTCCTTGTAGAGGATGCCGATGGCGGCAGCGGTCAGCAGGAAGTCGAAAACCTTGTCCTCGCTCGCGCCGACGCAGAAGCGGTCGAAGTAGTGCAGTACCGCCGGCACGATGCCGGCCGCGCCATTGGTCGGTGCGGTGACCACGCGCCCACCGGCGGCGTTTTCCTCGTTGACGGCCAGTGCGTACAGGTTGACCCAGTCCAGCACGGTCAGCGGGTCGCGCATCGCGGCTTCGGGGCGGGCAGAAAGTTCCGCGTGCAATGCCGGCGCGCGCCGGGCCACGTGCAGGCCGCCGGGCAGGCTGCCTTCAGAACGGATGCCGCGGGCCACGCAGCTTTGCATCGCGTCCCAGATTTCGCGCAGGCCGACGCGGGTGTCGTCTTCGCTGCGCCAGCTCTGCTCGTTGCGCCACATCAGTTGCGCGATGCTCATGTTTGTTTCGGCACAGCGCGCCAGCAGTTCCGCGCCGCTGTGGAACGGATGGGGCAGCGGCGTGGCGTCGGCGACGATGCGATCTTCGGCGGCATCATCGGCATTGACCACGAAACCGCCGCCGACCGAGTAGTAATCGCGCGTGGCGATCACTTCGTCGCTGGCGTCATACGCGGTGAAGCGCATGCCGTTGGTGTGGAAGGGCAGCTTCTGCCGCTTGTTCATCGGCAGGTCGCGCTTTTCGTCGAAGGCGATCTCGTGCCGGCCCATCAGGCGGATGCGCTTGCTGCTGCGGATGCGTTCCAGCGTGGCCGGGATGATGTCCGGGTCGATCAGGTTGGGGCGCTGGCCTTCCAGGCCGAGCAGCACCGCCTTGTCGGTGCCGTGGCCGCGCCCGGTCAGGGCCAGCGAGCCGAAGACTTCGGCTCGGATGCGCACGGTGTTTTCCAGTTGCCCGGCATCGAGCAGCCAGCGGTGCACGAAACGCTCGGCCGCACGCATCGGCCCCACGGTGTGCGAAGAGCTGGGGCCAATGCCGATCTTGAACAGGTCGAAGGTGCTGACGGACATCGGGCTATTCTATTGGAGTGCCGACACGCGATGGTGCGCGTTGCATCCATGCGGGAGCGAATCGTGGGCCTGATCCTGTACCAACGCGACGACTGTCATCTGTGCGACCTGGCACTGGTGGCGCTGGCGCAGGCGAAAGCCGGTGACTTCGACAGCGTTTTCATTGACGAGGATGCGCGATTGGAAGTTGCTTACGGTGAGCGTGTGCCGGTGTTGAAGGATACGGACAGCGGCGCGGAACTGGACTGGCCGTTTGGTGAGGAAGAAGTGCAGTGGTTTTTGCGGATGCGGCCGGGGAAGTGAGGGCATCTTCCATTCGTCGCAATCCGTGAGACAGCCCCCCGGCACGCTGGCCTCGTCACCCATCGAGGATCCCGCCATGCACCGTCCTGTCCCGACCCGCCAAGCCGCCACCCATCTGCAACTGGACCGCTGGCTGCGCCAAGCCATCCTCGTCGGCGCCGTCATGAGCCTGCTGCTGCCGTGGCGCAGCGACTGGCTGGGCCTGACCGCGATGTGGCTGGTCGGCATGCCGTTGAGTGCGTGGTGGGCTCTGCATCATTTCCGCCTGCCTCAGTTGCGGCGGGTCGAAGCCGTCCGGCGACGTCGCCCCGGCATGCAGGCGCGGCGGCGCAAGCCAATAGCCGGAAAAGGCTGGCTGCGCGCGGCCTGACCTTCGGCAGGGGAGGCATCCGGCGGCGGCGTGCTAGCGTGCAGGCCCCTTGACCTGCCATGTTGGAGCGCCATACCGATGCCCCGATTCGCCCCCGCCTGCCTGCTGGCCGGCATCGCCGCCGCATCCGTCGGCATCCACGCCCAGGAGCCGACCATGACCGACGACCCCCACGCCTGGCTGGAAGACGTCGGCGGCGAGAAGCAACTGGATTGGGTGCGCGCGCAGAACGCCCGCACCGAGGCCGAAATCGCCACCACGCCGCAGTTCAAGCAACTGGAAGCGGACATCCGCGCCATCCTCGATTCCGACGCCAAGATTCCCTACGTCGGCAAGATGGGCGACTACTACTACAACTTCTGGCAGGACAAGCAGCACGAGCGTGGCTTGTGGAGGCGCACCACGCTGGCCGAATACCGCAAGCCCAATCCGCAATGGGAAACCTTGATCGACCTCGACGCTTTGAACAAAGCCGAAGGCGAGAACTGGGTCTGGCACGGTGCGGATTGCCTGCGACCCACCCCGCCGGACAAGACCTACCGCCGCTGCCTGGTATCGCTGTCGCGTGGCGGTGCTGATGCCGACGTGACCCGCGAGTTCAACCTCGAAACGAAGCAATGGATCAAGGATGGTTTTTATCGCCCCGAGGCCAAGGGCGGCATGGGCTGGATCGACGAAAACAGCGTGTATGTCTCCTCCGATTTCGGTGCCGGTTCGATGACCAGTTCCGGCTATCCGCGCCAAGCCAAGCTGTGGAAACGCGGCACGCCGATGGAAAGCGCGACGCTGGTCTATGAAGGCCAGCCCACCGACATGACGGTTTACGCAATGCGCGACGACACACCCGGTTTCGAGCGCGATTTCGTCAGCCGCGCGCTGGCCTTTTACAAGGACGAGCTGTACTTGCGCGGCAAGGACGGCAAGCTGGTGAAGATCGACGCGCCGGATTCAGCGCAAAAATCGGTGCAACGTGAGTGGCTGTTGCTGGAACTGCGCGATGCGTGGTCGGTCGGCGGCAAGGATTACCCGGCGGGCGCATTGTTGGCGGCGAAGTTCGATGACTTCATGACCGGCAAGCGCGATTTCGACGTGTTGTTCATGCCGACCGACAGCAGCTCGCTGGCCGGTTACAGCTGGACGAAGAACCACCTCGTTCTCAACGTGCTGGAAGACGTGAAAAGCCGCCTGCAAGTCCTCACGCCCGGCAACGGCTGGCAGCGCACGGACTTTGTCGGCGCGCCGAGCATCGGCGAAGTGTCCGTTTCTGCGGTTGATTCGGAAGAATCCGATGACGTTTGGCTGACCAGCACCGATTACCTCACTCCGACCACACTGTCGCTGGCGAGCCTCGGCCAGTCGCCGGAAGTGTTGAAGTCCAACCCGGCGTTCTTCGACGCCAGCAAGGATGTGGTGGAACAACACTTCGCCACCAGCAAGGACGGCACCCGCGTGCCGTATTTCCTCGTTCACCCGAAGAGTCTCAAGTACGACGGCAGCGCGCCGACCTTGTTGTACGGCTACGGCGGCTTTGAAATCTCGCTGACGCCCAGCTATTCCGGCACCACCGGCAAGGGCTGGCTCGAGAAGGGCGGCGTGTATGCCGTGGCCAATATCCGTGGCGGCGGCGAATACGGCCCGCGCTGGCACCAGGCCGCGTTGAAAGCCAATCGCCACAAGGCGTATGAAGACTTCGCCGCCGTGGCGCAGGATCTGGCCGCGAAGAAGATCACATCGCCCAAACACCTGGGCGTGATGGGCGGCAGCAACGGCGGCCTGCTCACCGGCAACATGCTCACCCAATACCCGGACTTGCTGGGCGCAGTTGTCATCCAGGTGCCGCTGCTGGACATGAAGCGTTACAGCCACCTGCTGGCCGGCGCCTCATGGATGGCCGAATACGGCGATCCGGATACGGCGGATTGGGATTACATCAAGACCTTCTCGCCGTACCACCTGTTCGACGCAGCCAAGACCTATCCACCGACCTTCATCTGGACCACCACTCGCGACGACCGCGTTCACCCCGGCCACGCGCGCAAACTGGTGGCGAAGATGCTGGCTGCCGGCAAGGACGTGCGCTACTTCGAAAACACCGAAGGCGGCCACGGTGCCGGTGCGACCAATGCGCAGGCCGCACGCGTGCAGGCCTTGCAATGGTCGTTCCTGTGGCAGCAATTGGCGAAGTGATGATGTGAAGCGGACAGCTCTGGCTTCAGCGTAAAACTCCTTCTCCCCGCAAGCGGGGAGAAGGATCCCTGCGATAGCATTCCCGAATGCCGAAAACATCGAAGGTGACGGAATGAATCGCCGATGCGCAGCTCCCGGCGGGGATGCGGAAAGCAGGCCATGGATGGCCTGCGGCGGCGACTGAAGACAGGAGTCGGCCGGAGCCGAGTAGCATCCCCGCCGGGAGCTGCGCTTGTATCCGAAGCCGGCCAAGCCAGCTTGAGTACGCCAAAGTCCCGACACACATCGAGGCATATCATGAAGACCATTCCCCTCCTGCTCGCCACCATCCTGATGACCACCTCCCCGCTTTCCGCACACGCAGCAGAAACCACCCCGCCCGACGCGGCAAAAAAACCGCACGTGGTGAAAGCCCCATTCGGCGCGCAACGCAATGACGATTACTACTGGTTGCGCGACGACAGCCGCAAGAATCCGGAGATGCTGGCGTACCTCAACGCCGAGAACGCCTACGCCGACGCGCTGCTGGCACCGACCAAGCCCGTGCAGGAAAAGTTGTACGAAGAGATCGTCGCCCGCATCAAGCAGGACGACGCTAGCGTGCCGTATCGTGATCGTGGCTGGTGGTATTACGCGCGCTACGAAACCGGCAAGGATTACCCGATCCACGCCCGCCGCCGCGACCGCGACGGCCTCGATGCACTGAACATCCAGCAGGCCAACGCTGCCGGCGATTTCGCCGACGAACACGTGCTGCTGGACGTCAATGCATTGGCCGCCGGTCACGACTATTACAGCGTGGGCGATTACGAAACCAGCCCCGACAACCGCATCCTGGCTTACGCCGACGACGACAACGGCCGCCGCCAATACACCGTGCGCTTCAAGAACCTGGAAACCGGCGAAGTCCTGCCCGACGTCATCGCCAATGTCGAGCCGAACCTGGTCTGGGCCGACGACAACCGGACCCTGTTCTACGTCGAAAAGGACCCGGAAACCCTGCTCAGCGTGCGCGTGAAGAAACACGCGCTGGGTACGCCGTCTGCCAGCGATCCGCTGGTTTACGAGGAAAAGGACGACAGCTTCTACATGGGCATCGGCCGCACCCGCGACGACAAGTTCATCACCATCGAGATGTCCAGCACGGTGTCCGATGAACTGCGTTACGCACCGGCTGCCGATCCGCAGAAGTTCATCGTGCTGGCCCCGCGCGCGCGCGACGTGGAATACAGTGCCGATCACTTCGATGGCCAATGGGTGATCCTGACCAATGCCGACGGTGCGAAGAACTTCAAGATCGTCACCGCACCGACCGATGCCACTTCGCGCAAGCAGTGGCAGGATTTGGTGGTACACGATGACAAGGTGTTCATCGAAGGCATTGATCTGTTCAAGGATTTCGCCGCCATCGAGGAACGTTCCGACGGGCTTTCGCGCATCCGCCTGTTGAACAAGGACGGCAGCCAGCGCTACATCGATGCCGACGAGCCGGCCTATGCGATGGGTTCAAGCGCCACGCCGGAAACCGATACGCCGTGGTTGCGCTACACCTACACCTCGCTGACCACGCCGGCGACCACGTACGAATTGAATGTCGCCACCGGCGAGCGCCGCTTGCTGAAGCAAGCGCCCGTGCCCGGTTACGACGCTTCGCAATACGTCACCGAGCGCTTGTGGGTCGATGCGCGCGATGGCACCAAAGTGCCGGTGTCGCTGGTTTACAAAAAAGGCTTCGAAAAAAACGGCACTGCCGCGCTGCTGCAATACGGCTACGGCAGCTATGGCGCGTCGATGGATCCGTATCTCAGCGTGACCACGGTCAGTCTGCTGGATCGCGGCATGGTCTATGCCATCGCCCACATCCGCGGCGGGCAGGAGATGGGCCGGCACTGGTACGAAGACGGCAAGTTGCTGAACAAGATGAATACCTTCACCGATTTCGTCGATGTCACCGATGCACTGGTGAAGCAGGGCTACGCAGCGAAGGGTCGCGTCGCCGCGATGGGCGGCAGTGCCGGTGGTTTGCTGATGGGCGCGGTGGTGAACCTCGCGCCGGAAAAATACCGCGCCATCATTTCGCAGGTGCCCTTCGTTGACGTGGTGACGACGATGCTCGATCCATCGATCCCGCTGACCACCAACGAATACGACGAATGGGGCAACCCGGAACAGAAGAAATACTACGACTACATGCTGGGCTACTCGCCCTATGACAACTTGGCGGCGAAGGATTACCCGGCAATGTTCATCGGCACCGGCCTGTGGGATTCGCAAGTGCAGTATTGGGAGCCGGCCAAATATGTGGCGAAGTTGCGCGACGTGAACACCGGAAAACTGCCGGTGGTGTTCCGCACCAACATGGACGCCGGCCACGGTGGCAAGTCCGGCCGCTTCCGCCGCTATCGCGAAACGGCGGAGTACTACGCCTTCCTGCTGGACCAATTGGGCGTGACATCGCCGTGATGCCGATATCTCCCCTCGTTTGGGGAGATGAACCCGGAAGCAAACCGCCTGCGCATTTCAGGCGTCAACCGTCTTTGCTCCCACCCGCCGCCGTTCAGCCTGCATGTCATGCACCGGTCGCACCTCGATGCTGCCGAAACGGATCCACGGGAATTCATGGGCGATGCGCACCGCCTCGTCGATGTCCGCCGCTTCGATCAGGCTGAAGCCGGCCAGCACTTCCTTGGTTTCGGCAAATGGGCCATCCAGCACCGTGCTGCGGCCTTCGCGCACGTGCACCGTGCGTGCACTGGCGGGTGGCTCCAGTTGTTGCGAACCCAGCAGGCAGCCTTGCGCCTTCAGTTCTTCGGCGTGATCCAGGCAGCCGCGCATCAGCCGGTCGTATTCGGCGGCGGGCAGGGCTTCGATCAACTCGGGATCGGGATAGACCAGCAGCAGGAATTGCATGTGCGGCTCCGGCAGGCAGGATGGATGCGTCATGGTCGCACAAGCGCAATCCTTGCAAAACAATGACTTGTGGAAAGGTGCAGTATTTCTGCACCGACTTGTCGATTTCACGCCCACTCGCCCGTCATGAGAGTTGAATGCGGGCAATTCCGCCTGCTGGAGCAGCGATGATGAAACTGATCCCCTATCTGATGTTCCGCGAAGGCAAGTGCCGCGAAGCCTTCACGTTCTACGCGCAAGCCCTGCGCGGCGAAATCCTCTTCACCGCGACCTATGGCGAGATGGGGCCGGACATTCCCGAGCAGATGAAACCGCTGATCGCCAACATCCACCTGCAGGTCGGCGATGCCTCGATCATGGGTGCGGACGGCGTCGAAAACCCCGATGGCCAGGCCACCACCTCGGTCAATATCGAAGTGGACAGCATTGCCGAAGCCGAGCGCGTGTTCGCCGCGATGTCCGCCGGCGGGAACGTGCGCATGCCGCTGGGCGAGACGGCATGGTCGCCGCGCTTCGGCATGTTCGACGACCGCTACGGCCAGCCGTGGATGGTCAATTGCACGCTACCGCAAGCGAAGGAGAATTGAGATGCCCGGCACCGTCAAACTGCACCGCGTGTTGCGCGCCCCGGCCGCGCGCGTCTACCGCGCCTTCCTCGACGCTGGTGCGCTGGTCAAGTGGCTGCCGCCGAACGGTTACACCGGCACGGTACACAGCATCGACGCGCGCGTCGGTGGCGGCTACCACATGTCCTTCAACAATGTGGATACTGGTGGCAGCCATTCTTTCCGTGTCGAATACCTGGAACTGGAACCCGATGCGCGCATCGTCCACACCGACCAGTTCGACGATTCCAGCCTGCCCGGCACGATGAAGGTCACCATCGCGTTAACGCCGGTGTCATGCGGCACCGATCTTGCCATCGTGCAGGAAGGCATCCCCGACTTGATCCCGACCGACCAGTGCTACGTCGGCTGGCAGCAATCGCTGGCCTTGCTGGCGTTGCTGGTCGAGGCCGAAATTCCTGCAGAAAACTGAGGAGAAACCCACATGAGCTACGTTGACGGATTCGTGATCCCGGTGCCGCAGTCGCGCTTGGACGAGTACAAGAAGATGACGCGGCTGGGCCGCAAGGTATGGATGGAACACGGCGCATTGGCCTACCACGAATGCGTGGCCGACGACGCGCCGGTGGGCAAGCTGACCTCGTTCCCGCGCGCGGTCAAGTTGAAGGACGATGAAGTGGTGGTGTTTTCGTACATCGTCTTCAAGTCGCGCGCGCATCGCGACAAGGTCAACAAGCTGGCGATGAACGACAAGCGCTTCGCGAAGATGGATTTCAAGGACATGCCGTTCGATACCAAGCGCATGATCTTCGGTGGTTTCAAGACCATCGTTTCGGCCTAACCGGGAAGCGGAGAAATGACATGACCACACCCGCAAGAAACACGATCTGCCTCTGGTTCGACCGCGGCGCGGAACAGGCGGCGCGGTTCTACGCCGACACTTTCCCGGATTCGTCCGTCGGTGCCATCTTTCGCGCGCCTGGGGACAATCCCTCGGGGAAACAGGGCGATGTATTGACCGTGCAGTTCACCGTGCTGGGCATCCCGTGCCTCGGCCTCAACGGCGGTCCCGCGTTCACGCACAGCGAGGCGTTCTCGTTCCAGATCGCCACCGCCGACCAGGCCGGAACCGATCGCTACTGGAACGCGATCGTCGGCAATGGTGGCAGCGAGAGCCAATGTGGCTGGTGCAAGGACAGGTGGGGCATTTCCTGGCAGATCACGCCAGTCGCGCTCACCCAGGCCGTGACCGATCCCGATCCGGCCGTCGCCAAGCGTGCTTTCGAGGCGATGATGCAGATGCGCAAGATCGACATCGCCGCCATCGAAGCCGCGCGTCGCGGGTAGTGGCGTGTCGGGCCGCACGTGCATCACGACAACAATCAATAGGGAAACCGCACCATGGCCAAGTACTTGATCTCTTTTCCCAGCGCGGCGATGGTCGTGCCCGACGACGAGTGGGACGCGGTAGTCCACGATTCGCATGCCGTGATCGAAGAGGCGAAAGCCGCCGGCGTTTATGTCTTCGGCGGTGGTATCGATGAAAGCGTGCTGCCGGTGCTTGTCTCGGCCGACGGTGCGTTCGCCGCGGGCGGCTATTCGTGGGCACCACCGCTCAATGGCGGCTTCACCGTGCTCGAACTGCCCACGCGCGAGGAGGCCATCGCATGGGCCGCACGCATCGCCAGGGCCTGCCGCTGCGACCAGGAATTGCGCGTGTTCGGGTTTGATCCGCAATCCTGAAAAGCGGCGGCAACCGGCATGGAAGGCTTGCGTTCGCGACGGTGCGATGGTGTCATCCGCCGCCATGGCCGCAAGCGCACTGAAAATCACACTGGACACGTTGTGGCGGACGGAATCGCCGAAGCTGGTTGCGCGCCTGGCGCGGATGACCGGCGACGTCGGCGTGGCCGAGGAGCTGGCGCAGGACTGTTTCGCCGCCGCGCTGGAGCGCTGGCCGCGCGACGGCCTGCCTGGCAATCCCGCCGCATGGTTGATGACGGCGGCGAAGAACCGTGCCATCGACCACCTGCGCCAGCGCCAACTGCACGCCGGCAAGCACGACGCATTGGCGCATGAGCTGGAAAGCGACACGGTGAACAATGACCCCGCCAGCGACGCGAAACTGGAAGACGACATCGGCGACGACCTGTTGCGGCTGGTGTTCGTGTCCTGCCACCCGGTGCTGCCGCCGGAGGCGCGCGTCGCGCTGACCTTGCGCCTGCTGTGCGGCCTGACCACCGATGAAATCGCGCGCGCTTTTTTGCAGGCCGAGCCGACCATCGCCCAGCGCATCGTTCGCGCCAAGAAGACCCTGGCGAACAAGCGCGTGCCGTTCGAAGTGCCGCGCAAGGACGAATTGCGCGAGCGCCTGGAGTCGGTGCTGGAAGTGGTCTATCTGGTGTTCAACGAAGGCTATTCGGCCACCTCGGGCGAGGACTGGATGCGCCCGGCGCTGTGCGAGGAAGCGCTGCGCCTGGGCCGCGTGCTCGCCGGCCTGATGCCGAACGAACCCGAAGTGCATGGCCTGCTGGCGCTGATGGAGTTGCAGGCCTCGCGCCTGCATGCGCGCCGTGGCAGCAACGGCGAAGCGATCCTGCTGGAAGCGCAGGACCGCGCGCGCTGGGATCGCGTGCAGATTCAGCGCGGCCTGCAATCATTGCAACGCGCGCAAGCCTTGGGTGGTGCCGATGGCTTCCATACCCTGCAAGCCGCCATCGCCGCCTGCCATGCACGCGCCACGCATGCGAATGACACTGACTGGCGGCAGATCGCTGCGCTCTACGCAAGGCTAGCGGCTGTGTCGCCCTCGCCAGTGATCGACCTCAATCGCGCGGTGGCGGTTTCCCGCGCCGATGGCCCTGCGGCGGCGCTGCCATTGGTCGATGCACTGCATGCCAATGGCGCGTTGCGCGATTACCCGCACCTGCCGGCAGTGCGTGGCGACCTGCTGGAAAAACTCGGGCGCCTTGATGAAGCGCGTGCCGAATTCGAACGCGCCGCCGACCTCACCCGCAACGCGCACGAACGCGCACAGATGCAGGCGCGGGCGCGCGCCTGCGCCGAAGTCAGCCGAGATCCTTGAACCAGGCTTCCACCGTGCCCTTGTGCTTGAAGGTGATCGGCTTGCCCTTGCGATCCAGCGCCTTGCCGGCCTGCACGCGGATCCAGCCCTCACTGATGCAGTATTCCTCGACGTTGTCGCGCTCCATGCCGTTGAAACGCACGCCAACGCCGCGCGCCAGCACATCGGCGTCGTGGTAGCGGCTGTCTTCATCCACCGCCAGGCGGTCGGGAGGGGTATCGCTCATCGTCGGTTCCACAGGTGGTTACAAGGGTGCACAGTTTATGGGACTTCGCCGCGATGTGTGGGAACGACGCGCCTACACGGCTTCGCCACGCCCCTGCGCACGTGCCTTGCGGATCACCGCACGTAGTAGCTCGCGATCGCGGTGGCGGGAAACGGGGATGGCACCTTGCGCGATGGCTTCATCGCGCACCGGTTCGGGCAGGTCGTAATGTGCGCCGCTGGGTTTGTTCTGGAAGGCGCGGCGCGGGATGCCCAGGCCTTGGGCGAAGGCGTGCAGTTCGTCCAGCGTGTCGGCCATCAGATGAGCCCAGCGCTGGCCGCGCCACAGGGTGAACGGGTCATCGACATAGACGGCCATCGCAGGTCAGGCTGCTGGTTGTGCTTCGATGCCGCCCCGCTGCAACGAATCCGGCAACGCATCGCCTGAGCCGACGAATTGCAGCGATACCGAATTCAGGCAATGTCGCATCCCGGTCGGCGACGGGCCATCGGGGAACACGTGGCCCAGATGGCTGCCGCAGCGGGCGCAGACTTCCTCGGTGCGGATCATGCCGTGGCTGGTGTCGCGCACGTAGGTAATGTGCGCATCGGCGTAGGGCGCGAAGAAACTCGGCCAGCCGGTGCCGGAATCGAACTTGGCGCTGGAACGGAACAGCGGCAGCCCGCACAACTGGCAGCAATAGACGCCTTCGCGTTTGTTGTCGAGGAACACGCCGCAGAATGGCGCTTCGGTGCCGTGTTGCAACAGCACGCGGCGGGCTTCGTCATCCAGGCTGGCGACCAGCCGGGCGCGCTGTGCGGCGTCCGGCGGAGTCAGGTCGAAGGCGTCGCCCATGCGGTCAGCGGCTGCTGAGTTCGCGCGGGGCGCGCAGGTCGCGGCGCACCCAGTCGTCGATCATGCGCTTCTCGTAGCGCAGCGGGTCGCTCTGGTTGGTCGGGCTGGAGCCGAGCATGAAGCCCATGTCGCTGAACTTGCTGTCGCGCTGTGCCAGCACCTGGCCGTTGGCGTCGTACAGTGTGTAGCTCAGTTCCATGCGCGGCGGGTAGCGGTCGCGCAACACGCGCACATGGTCGAGGTTCGGGCCGTGCCACGGTTCGTACTGGCCGGCACGTTGCACGTCGACGATGTTCACTTCCAGTCGCTCGCCGGGTTGTAGTTGCTTGGCCGCGCTCTTGCGCAGGTGTTCGGCCAGTTGTGCTACCCAGTCGCCGCGCTCGGCTTCCCAGCGGTTGTGGCTGAAGCGGATTTCGCTGAATTGCGCCGGGTCGTTCCATGAAACGGCGACCGGGCCTTCGGCCGGCAGGTTACGCGGTTTGTTCGCATCGGTGACATCGCCGGCCATCGCGGCCATCGGCAGGGCGGCGAACAGGGCTAGGGAAAGCAGGGAAGGGAATTTCATGTCGTACTCCCGACGGTGTCGATGAGCCGATTCTGCGCCCGGTTGCAGGTATTCGCCAATCGCCCAGGATGCCGCGTTTGCGCGGCGTTCATTGGTCCGGCATTCATCGTGGGACGGCGCACTCGTTACCCGCCAGAGGTCGGGAGAAAGCCGGGTGACTGCCACCGTCAACCGTGGCGGCTGATTTCCACCGCTTCGCGCCCGGCCATGTCGATCACCACGGCGGTGGGGATACCGTGGCATTCGTGCAGTTGCGTGGCGATCACGTCGGCGGTGGCCAGCGCTTCGTCGTGGTGTGCGAACCATTGCCGGCCTTCGATGCCTTCGTAGAGTTGCCAGCCGTCATCGGCCGCGCAGAGGGTGAGCATCAAACGGGACATGTCGGTTCTCCTGCGGAGGCGGGCGGCGGGTTGCCGCCGACATCGGCAGGATGGCTTATTGTGATTCAAGTCACATTGGGAATTCACCGCGATGGCGTGTAGGAAAAATCCGAGATGGCCGTCAGGATCCGCCTCAATCCAGCAGCGGCCGCAGCGCCGGCCACACATGCGCAAGCAGTTTCGGCTGCGCGGCGGCGGTGGGGTGCAGGTTGTCGTCCTGGTAGGCGTTGCGATCCAGCGCGATCGGTTCCAGCAGGAACGGGAGGTAGCCGGTGTGGAATTGCTGAGACAGATCGCGGTAAACCCGTTCGAAACCCTGCGTGTATTCCGGCCCCAGGTTTGGCGGCATGCGCATGCCGACCAGCAGCACCTTCGCGCCGACATGCTGCGAAGCGCCGATCATCCGCGCCAGGTTGTGCCGCGCCTCGCGCAGCGGCAGGCCGCGCAGGCCGTCGTTCGCGCCCAGCGCGATCACCACCACGGCCGGCTTGTTGCGCAATACCTCGGCGACGATGCGCGACGAGCCACCGGCCGTGGTTTCGCCGCTGATGCTGGCATTGACCACGCGCCAGCCGGGCTGCTCCGCGGCCAGTTTCTTGCCCAGCAGCGATACCCAGCCTTCGTCGGCGGCCAGCCCGTAGCCGGCGGAAAGCGAATCGCCCATCACCAGCACGGTGCGTGGCGCGGGCTGTTGCGCGAACGCCGGGGCGGTGAACAGCAGCGCCAGCAGCCAACCGATGGCACATTGAACAAAGCGGCGTTTGCCCGCATAACCTGATTTCATTCCTTATGCCCTGGATATTCGGATTTCCCACATCATGGCCGATTCTCCCGAACCGCGCGCTGAAACCCGCCCAACCGCACTGCATGCCGAAGCCCTGGGCAAGCGCGTGCGCCTACCGGCCGGCGAGCTGACCATCCTTGACGACGTCGCGTTCGACATTGCCCGTGGCGAGATCGTCGCGGTGGTGGGCGCATCAGGTTCCGGCAAGAGCACGCTGCTGTCGCTGCTGGCCGGACTGGACACGCCCAGCAGCGGGCGCGTGGTGCTGGATGGCGAGGAAATTTCCGCACTGGACGAAGACGGCCGCGCGCGGGTGCGCGGCGACAAGGTCGGCTTCGTGTTCCAGAACTTCCAGTTGCTGCCCTCGCTGACCGCGATGGAAAACGTGATGCTGCCGCTGGAACTGCGCGGCGATGCCGATGCGCAAACCCCGGCGCGGAAGATGCTGGAAAAAGTCGGCCTGGGCGAACGCCTCGATCACTACCCCAAGCAACTGTCCGGCGGCGAACAACAGCGTGTGGCATTGGCGCGCGCCTTCGTCACCGCGCCGTCGATCCTGTTTGCCGACGAACCGACCGGCAATCTCGACACGCGCACTGGCGAAGCGGTGATCGAGTTGTTGTTCGCGATGAACGTCGAGGCCGGCACCACCCTGGTCCTGGTCACGCACGACGAACGGCTGGCGGCGCGTTGCCATCGCCGCCTGCGCATCGAAAGTGGTCGGTTGCTGCAAGAGGCCATCGCATGAAGTCATCAGTGGTGGCGTCACTGGCAATGGCATGGCGGCAACTGCGCCGCGATCTTGCCGCCGGCGAGGTGCGCATCCTGCTGGCCGCGCTCGTGCTGGCGGTGGTGGCGGTGACTTCGGTGGGCTTCGTCACCGACCGCGCGCAACGCGCCTTGATGATCGAAGCCAACCGCCTGCTCGGTGGCGATGCGCTGTTGCGCAGCGATACGCCGATTGCCGACGATTTGCGCGCAGCGGCAGACAGCGCCGGCCTGCGCCGCAGCGAAACCGCCGAACTCAACAGCATGATCCGCGTCGGCGAAGGCGCGAACGCGGCCTTGAAGTTGGGCGACTTGCGCGCCTTGGGCGAAGGCTTTCCGCTGCGCGGCGCATTCCGCATCGTCGGCAATGATGGCGTCGAACACGATGCCGCAGCGGTGCCGCAACCGGGCACGCTATGGATCAGCCGCGCCGGTGCGGAACAACTCGGCGCGCGCATCGGCGACACGATCACGCTAGGCACCAAACCTTTCAAGCTGGCGGCGCTGGTGGTGCAGGAACCGGACGCAGCCATCGATTATTTCAACGTTGCGCCGAAGGCTTTTCTCAACCTGTCCGATTTGCCCGCCACCGGATTGGTGCAGGAAGGCAGCCGCCTGCGCTATCGATTGATCGTGGCCGGCGATGCCTCGGCGGTTGAAGGGTTTGTCGCCAATGCGAAGGCGAAACTGGCGCGCGGCCAGCGCATCGAAACCATTGCAGATGCGCGCCCGGAAGTGCGTTCGGCGCTGGATCGTGGCGGTCGCTTCCTCGGGCTGGCCGCACTGGTGTCGGTGATATTGGCTGCCGTCGCGGTGGCGATGGCCGCGCGCCGGCACAGCGAGCGGCATCTGTCCGGTGTCGCGGTGATGCGTTGCCTGGGCGCAAGCCAGCGCACGCTGGTATCGGTGTACGTCGGCGAGCTGCTGTTGCTCGGTTTGATTGCCTGCACCATTGGCGTTGCGATTGCCTTCGCACTGCAATGGGCAGTGGGCGGCTGGCTGGCGCAGACGATGAAGGTGGATATTCCCGCCGCCAGTGCGTGGCCGGCCTTGCGCGGCTATGGCGTCGGCCTGGTGGTGTTGCTGGCTTTCGGCGCGCCGCCGGTGCTGGCCTTGCGCCGCGTGCCGGCGTTGCGCGTGCTGCGCCGCGACCTGGGCAACGTGGAGCCGCGTGCATGGATCGTGGCCTTGGCCGGTTTCGCCGCATTGGCCGCCTTGCTGTGGTGGCAGGCCGGTTCGGCAACGCTGGCGTTGTCGATGCTCGGTGGCATCGCCGCCACGCTGGCGGTGTTGGCACTGCTGGCATGGGGCTTGATTGCGTTGCTGCGCAAATTCCGCAGTCGCTTGCGTGGTGGACTGCGCTACGGACTGGCCAACGTCAGCCGCCGCGCTGCGGCCAGCATTGCGCAAGTCAGCGCATTGGGCTTGGGGCTGATGGCCTTGTTGCTGCTGACCTTCGTGCGCACCGACCTGCTCGATCGCTGGCAACTGGCCTTGGGCGAGGATGCGCCCAACCGCTTCATCATCAACGTGCAGGACAACCAGATCGCGGCGGTGCGTGCCTTCATCGACGAACAAGGCATGGCCGCGCCGGTGTTGTTCCCGATGATTCGTGCACGCCTGATCGAACGCAACGGCCGGCCGGTACGCGGCGAGGATTACGCAAACCAGAGCGGTGATGCCGATGCCGACCGGCAAAACCAGCGCCGCGCCGACCGCGAGTTCAACCTGTCGATGGCCGATACACTGCGCGACGACAACAAGGTCGTGGCTGGCAAATTCTGGCAAGCCAAACCGGCCACGCCGGAAATCTCGGTCGAGGAGAAATTCGCGCAAGGCCTGGGCTGGAAGCTTGGCGACCGCATCGCCTTCGACATTGCCGGCCAACGCTTCGAAGCGCCGATCACCAGCCTGCGCAGCGTCGAATGGGAGAGCTTCCGCCCCAACTTCTTCGTCGTCGCTTCGCCCGGCGCGCTGGATGGCTACCCGGCCAGCCACATCACCGCGCTGAAAGTGCCGGTGGACAAGCCGTGCTTCACTGCGGAACTGGTGCAGCGCTTCCCCAACCTGTCGGTGATTGACATCGACGCGGTGCTGGCGCAAGTGCGCAGCACCGCCGATCAAGTCTCGACCGTGGTGCAGGTGGTGTTCTGGTTCTCGCTGCTGGCCGGCGTGCTGGTGCTGCTGGCGGCAGTCGGCGCATCGCAGGACGAAAGACTGCTTGAAGGCGGCGTGATGCGCGTGCTCGGCGGCAGCCGCAAACAATTGCGCGCCGCGCAGGCATCGGAATTCGCCGCCATAGGATTGTTGTCCGGTCTGGTCGCCGCCATCGCCGCCTCGGTGTTGTCCGGCGTGGTCGCGGTCAAAGTGTTCGACCTGCCGTGGACCTTGAACTGGAAACTCGCCGTCTTCGGCGGCGGCCTCGGCGTGGCGGTCACCTTGGTCGCGGGCCTGTTCGCCACCCGCAAGGTGCTGGATGCGCCGCCATCGGCGACGTTGCGGGAGTTGCAGGGGTAGGGGAGGCCCGGATAACCCGGCTTTTGCTCGTCATTCCCGCGAAAGCGGGAATCCAGTGTCTTGTAATTCATTGAACGCAAAGGCACTGGATTCCCGCTTTCGCGGGAATGACGAATTTCATGAAGGAGGCTTTTCGCTCGCGGCGTGCATCAAGCGGATCAGGTCACTGCATCGGTCTTCTGCCCGATCCACAAGCGATTGCCGTCCGGGTCTTCAATCCGGAACTCGCTCATGTCATAGAACGGGTGGGTGATTGATGGCACCTCCAGTCCGCGCCGACGCACATCGCGGTGGTAGGCAAAGATGTCGTCCGGGTAGAGATAGATCACCGAACTGCGCGGCGCATCCGGTGGCTGGTTGATCGATTCATCGACCATCAGCCGGCATTCGTCCAGCACCAGCATCGCCCAGCGCCAATGCTCGTTGCGGTTCTCCACGTCGAAGCCGAGCTTGCGGTAGAACTCCACGCTGGCCGGCATGCTGCGGACCGGCAGCATGGGGATGATGCGTTGCATTTTCATGAGGTCGCTGCTTGGAAGCAGTTGGTGTGATGCCTTCCGTGCTCAGCCTTCCCACTTCCTGAACGCCAAACTCGCATTGGTGCCACCGAAGCCGAAGCTGTTCGACAGCACTGTGCGCAGTTGCGCGTCGCGGCTTTCGGTCACCAGTGGCAGGCCTTCGGTGCCGGGGTCGGGGTTTTCGACGTTGATCGAGCCGGCGATGAAGCCGTGTTGCAGCATCAGCAGGCAGAAAATCGCTTCGTGCACGCTGGTCGCGCCCAGCGAGTGGCCGGTCAGCGATTTGGTCGAGGAGAACGGCGGCATTGCGTCACCGAACACTTCACGCATCGCGCGCAGTTCGCACAGGTCGCCGACCGGGGTCGAGGTGCCGTGGGTGTTGACGTAATCGACCGGGCCGATGCCGTCGCCGTCCCAGCCCTGCAGTGCCTGTTGCATGCACGCCACCGCGCCGTCGCCGGAGGGGGCAACCATGTCTTCACCATCGGAGCTTGCGCCGAAGCCGACCAGTTCGGCCAGGATGTTCGCACCACGCGCTTGCGCGTGCTCCAGGCTTTCCAGTACCAGCGCGCCGCCGCCGGCAGCGATGACGAAACCATCGCGGTCGGCATCGTAGGGGCGCGAGGCGCGTTGCGGGGTGTCGTTGTACTTGCTGGACAGCGCGCCCATCGCGTCGAAGGTCATCGCCATGCCCCAATGGGTTTCTTCGCCGCCGCCGGCGAACACCACGTCCTGCAGGCCGAAGCGGATCTGCTGCGCGGCCACGCCGATGCAATGCGCCGAGGTCGCGCAGGCCGAGGTGATCGAATAGTTCAATCCCTTGACCGCGAATGCGGTGGCCAGGCACGCCGACACGGTGGAGTTCATCGTGCGCGTGACCTGGTAGGGGCCGAGGCGGCGCACGCCCTTGTCGCGCAGCAGGTCGGCCGCGGCGATCAGGTTGGCCGGCGAACCGCCGCCGGAACCCATGATCAGGCCGGTGCGCGGGTTCGAGATTTGCGCCTCACTCAACCCCGACTGCGCGATTGCATCTTTCAAGGACAGATATGCGAATGCCGCCGCGTCGCCCATGAAGCGCAGCAGCTTGCGGTCGATCAGGGCTTCCAGATCAACCTGCGGCCGGCCCGAAATCTGGCTGCGCAGGTTTTTTTCCACGAACGATTCGTCGCGGGAAATGCCGGAATTGCCATTGCGCAGGTTTGCCGCCACCGTATCCAGGTCGTTGCCGATGCAGGAGACGATGCCGCTGCCGGTGACCACCACGCGCCGTGCGGAGATGCTCATGCGGTGGCCTCGCGGGTGAACAGGCCCACGCGCAGGTCGCTGGCGGCGTAGATTTCCTTGCCATCGACGAACATCTTCGCGTCGGCGATTGCCATGATCAGCTTGCGCTTGATCACCCGCTTGATGTCGATGACGTAGCTGACCAGCTTGGCTTCCGGGCCGACTTCACCGGTGAATTTCACTTCGCCCGCGCCGAGTGCACGCCCGCGGCCGGGCAGTTTCTGCCAGGTCAGGAAGAAGCCGACCAACTGCCACATTGCATCCAGCCCAAGGCAGCCGGGCATCACCGGGTCACCGCGGAAATGGCAGCCGAAGAACCACAGGTCCGGCTTGATATCCAGTTCGGCGCGTACTTGGCCCAGGCCGTGTTCGCCACCCTCTGCGGCAATATGGGTGATGCGGTCGAACATCAGCATCGGCGGCAGCGGCAGCTTGCCGTTGTCGGGGCCGAACAGGGTGCCTTCGCCGGAGGCGATCAGTTGCTCGTGGGAAAACGATTCGGACATCGGCGCGGAACTCGTCGGGAAATCAGACAATTATCCGGCATGCGGCGATGCATTACCCGTACGCATGCGTATGCCGCAAGACGCTCGCGTAGAATTGCCACGATCCGTCCGATGCAGCCACGTCCTTGCAAGCCGCTTCCGATTCCACCCTCGAAACCCTGTTGTTGCCGTTCGCCAACGGTGCGCTGGTGTGGCCCGACACGTCGGTGTTGTTCCTGCGCGCGCGCGATGGCTGGGCCTTGCGGCAATTCCCGCTGCAGCAACTGGCCTGCGAACAAAGCTTCAAGCCCGATGCCGATGGTTTGCTGAAGGCGGGGCTGCACGTGCTGGATGAGGCCGCGGCATCGTCGCAGCGGTTTGCGCTGGTGCTGGTGCTGCCGCCGCGCCAGCGCGACGAGATGCGCGCCTTGTTCGCACGTGCGCTGCCGCTGGCTGCACCCGGTGGCCGGGTCGTTGCTTGTCTGGCCAATGACGAAGGCGCGAAATCCGGCGAGGCGGACCTGCAAAAACTCGCTGGTCTGGGCGGCAAGTTGACCAAGAACCATTGCCGGGTGTTCTGGACCGCGCCGTTGCATGGCACGCACGATGTGGAGTTGTTGGCGCAATGGGCGGAACGGGATGCGCCACGGCCGATCCTGGGCGGGCGCTTCGTCAGTCGTCCGGGCGTGTTTGCCTGGGATCGGGTGGACGTGGCTTCGACCTTGCTGGCCGAACATTTACCGGCCGACCTTGCCGGCGCGGGCGCGGATATTGGCGCGGGCTACGGGTTTCTTTCGGCGCAGGTGCTGTCGCGCAACCCGCAAGTCGCCGCGTTGCATGTGTACGAGGCCGAGGCGCGCGCGCTGGATTGTGCGCGGGTCAATCTTGCGCCGTTCGCAGGCAAGGCTGCGCTCGATTTCCGCTGGCACGACGTGACCGTCGGCTTGCCGGAGCGTTACGACTTCGTCGTCAGCAACCCGCCGTTCCATGCGACCGGCAAGGCCGGGCGGCCGGACATCGGCCAGCGCTTCATCGCCGTTGCCGCCGCTGCACTGAAACCCGGCGGCCGACTGTGGCTGGTCGCCAACCGGCATCTGCCTTACGAGCAGGTGCTGGATGCGAATTTCGGCCGAGTGCGCGTGGTGGCACAACGCGATGGCTTCAAGGTGGTCGAGGCGGTGAAGGCTTGAGAACCTGTTCAAAGTCTGTCGCGAGCGTAGCCGGATGGCGCGTGGCGGAGCGCAGGAAGCGCAGCGTATGTGTGATACGTGAGCATTCCGAGCACCGCACGCGCGTCATCTGGCAAGCGCAGCAAGACTTCGAACAGGTTCTGAGATGAAACTCGTCAAGCACATTGCCAACCTCGGCTACGGCAGCCGCCGACAGGTCGAGTGGCTGTTCCGCGAAGGCCGTGTCACCAACGCGGCAGGCGAGGTGCTGTATGCGGACGACAAGACCGTGCACGAGGACATCCGCATCGATGGCGAACCGCTGGATCCCGTGCCGGGCCTGTTGTTGATGCTGCACAAGCCGGTGGGCTACACGTGTTCGACCAAGGATGCAGGCAGGCTGATTTACGACTTGTTGCCGCCGCGCTTCCGCCTGCGTTCACCGGTCGTTTCAACGGTCGGTCGGCTGGATCGCGATACCAGCGGCCTGTTGCTGATGACCGACGATGGTGCGCTGCTGCACCGGATCATTTCGCCGAAGTCGGAATTGCCGAAAGTCTATGAAGCGACCCTGGCCGAAGACCTGCGCGGCGACGAAGCGGCATTGTTCGCCAGCGGCACGCTGATGCTGGAATCGGAAAAGACCCCATTGCTGCCGGCACAACTGCAAGTGCTGGCCCCGCGACAGGCGCGGCTGACCCTGCACGAAGGTCGCTACCATCAGGTGCGGCGCATGTTCGCGGCGACCGGCAACCACGTCGCCGCGCTGCATCGCAGCCGCGTGGGGGGCTTGTCGCTGGAGGGATTGGAAGCAGGGCAGTGGCGCCTGCTGGATGCGGCCGATCAGGCGAAGTTGTTCGGCCGCGATTGACGCGCCCGCAGGAAAATTCTCCTACGCGAGCAAATCCTGCCAGCCTTGATGGCCCAGCTTGCGCAAGGTTTCGACATTGCGCTCCACGATGACCTCCGGGTCGGGAAAGGCCTCGACGGCACGGTCGATGCTTTCCTCGCGCAGCAGGTGCAAGGTCGGCCATGGCGAACGGTTGGTGTAGTTCTCGATGTCGTCGGCATCGCTGCCGGCGAACTGGTATTGCGGGTGGAAACTGGCGACCTGCAACACGCCTTCCAGGTCCAGCGTGGCGACGGCGGCATCGGCATTGTCGAGGAAATCGTTGTAGTCCAGGAAATCCTGCAGCACCTGCGGATGCACGATCAGGGTGGTGTCGATTTCCGCCGCCGGCGTGTCGCGCAGCAGCACCAGTTCCTCGGCCAGCTGTTCCAGCAAGGCTTCGGGCGTGGTGGCGTCGCTGACGATGATACGCACCTGCTGTTTCACATGAACAGCCTTGGCGAACGGACACAGGTTCAGGCCGATCACCGCGCGTTCCAGCCAGCGACGAGTATCGGCGAGGACACTCTCAGTGAAAGCATCCCCGGCAAGCGCCGGTTCGTCGGGAAGCATGTCATTCATCCGCGCAGGATAGTCGAAGCCGATGCGACAATGATGCATGTCCCCACAAACCCAGCCCCTGCGCGCCGCTGCGTGGATGCTCGCCGCAGTGGCGACTTTCTCGTTGATGGATGCGGCGATGAAGCAGTTGTCCGCGTACTACCCGCCGATGCAGGTGGCGATGTTGCGCGGGGCGTCGTCGTTGCCCTTCGTGCTGGCGTGGGTGCTGGCCAGTGCCGGCTTGCGTGCCATCGTGCCGGTGCGCTGGTCGCTGCACCTGCTGCGCGGGGTGCTGGGCATCGTGGCGATTGCCTGTTTCAGTTTCGCGCTGAAGCGACTGCCGATGTCCACTGCCTACACGATCTTCTTCATCTCGCCGATGCTGGTGGCGATGCTGTCGATGCCGTTGCTGGGCGAAAAAGTCGGGCCGCGCCGTTGGGTCGCCATTGCCGTCGGCCTGGTCGGCGTGGCGGTGGTGCTGCGGCCGGGCACGGGCGACACGGTCTCGTTGGCGGCAGGCATGACCCTGGTTTCGGCGCTGGCCTATGCGCTGGCCTCGGTGCTGGTGCGCCTGCAGACACGCAGCGACACCTCGCAGGCGATGGTGGTGTGGTTCCTGGCGTTGATGTCGCTGGGCGCAGGCGCGTTGGCCGCACCCAACTGGGTGCCGCTGCGCCTGTCCGATGCCGCGTTGATCGCCGGCATGGGCCTGGCCGGCGCGCTGGGGCAGGTGGCGCTGACCCGCGCTTTCCAGCTGGGTGAAGCCTCGATGGTCGCGCCGCTGGAATACACCGGCCTGCTGTGGGTCGCGGCCTGGGATTGGCTGTTCTGGCAAACGTTGCCGGCGGCGACGGTGTGGATCGGCGCGGGCATCATCATTGCCAGTGGCATGTACCTGCTGCGGCGCGAGGAAGTGCACACGCAAGCCGAGCATCCTTGAATCGGCGCACGAATCGACGCCGCCGCCTCAATGCACCAGGTCGGCTGCCGGCCGCGTGCCGGTCTGCACCCAATCGTGCAGCGCCTTCCATGCGGTGATGGCCTGTTCCGGCGTGAAGCCGCAGTGGGTATAGCCTTCCACGCCGCCCACCGGCAGCGGCGCTTTCAGGCCGGGCACGGTGTACTGCACCAGTCGCGCCTGGTTGCCGGCTTGTTGCACGATCCGGCCCAGGCCTTCGGATTGCGCGTAGGGCACCAGCGAGTCGATGCGGTTGTGCAAGGTCACCAATGGCACCTTGAAGTCGCCCGTGGGCCGGTGCCAGCGGCGGGCATAGGCAATCGCCGCCGGGTCGGCGTCGAAGCGCTGCACCTCGCGGTTGAAGCGGGCCAGTTCGGCGGCGCTCATCTCCGGCACGCGATAGGTCTTGCCGCGATTGCCGTAGAGCTGGCCGTGCATGGTCTGGCGCAGGTCATCGGGCGCCAGCGCCACGGTCACCAGCGGGTAGGCGATCGAGGCCGGTTCGGCTTCGAAGCCGCCGATGGCGGAAATTTGCCTGGCGATGCGTGCTTCCGGCCCCTGCGGGTTGTCGTGCGCGGCCTTGAACAGCGCCAGCACCGGCGTGGCGATGCAGGTGATCTGCGCCCAGCGGAATTTTTCCGGGTCGGTGGCGTCGCCGGCTGGCGGTTCGGTGGGTAGCGCGTTGCGCAACACGTCGTGTTCGCCGGGCAAGGCGTAAGCCGTGTCGCGGGTGAGCTGGTTCCAGGCCACGCGCATGTCGAACAACTGCGTGAACATCGGTTCCCAGCCTTCGGTCACGCCGCACATAGCGAAGCCACCGGCAAAAGCCTGCGGGTGTTGTTCCAGCAATGACAGCACGATGTTGCCGCCCATCGAGCTGCCGCTGATGAAGACCTTGCCTGCGCCCAGGTGGACCAGGAAATCACGCAGGCGCAAGGTATTGACAGTGGCCGTTTCCACGCCCATGCCGGACTTGGCGTAGGCGCTGTGGCCGGCCGCCAGGCCGTCGTCGTAGGCGGCGCGCAGGATGCCGGTCGCGCCGGTGCCCTTGGCGGTGGGGTCGGCGAGCACGGCGATGGCGGTGCCGGGCGTGGAATAGCCGTGCGCGTAGAGCAGGGCGTCGCGGTTCCAGTGGGCGGGAATGGCGACCGCGAATTGCTGGCCTTCCAGCTTGCCGCCCAGCAGCAGGCCACCGTCGGGGCCGGGCCTGGCATCGACGTCGGTCGCGCCCAGTTCGCGGGCCTGCCTTGCCAGTGCGGTTTGTTCGGCGCTCAGCGCAGGCGAGGCTTCAGTCGCCGGTGCAACGGCCGGCGTTGGCGTCGCAGGCGTCGTCGCGACCGGTCGCGTTGCGCAACCTGCGCCGGCCATCGCCACGGCCAGCAGGCATGCCGGTGCCAGCCAGCGGCGTGCGGCTTTCGAGGTTGTCGTCATCGGGCTTGCTCCCGGGGATTGGAGGAAGTGGCGGTCGTGCCGCCGAGTTGCGCGCTGAAGAAACGCGCCATCGCGGCGAAGGCTTCGTCGGTTTCCGGCGCGTCGATGTATGCCCAGAAAGCGTGCGGCAATCCATCGTGGACCAGCAGCCGGCTGGGTACGCCGGCCATGTCCAGGCGGCGGCAGAACTCGGTGGTTGCGCTGAGCAGGATGTCGCGACTACTGGCCAGGCACAGCGTGGGTGGCCAGTTGGACAGGTCGCCGCGCGCGGGCGAAGCCAGCGGGTCGTCGATGTCGTGCAGGCGCAGGTACATGCGCGTCAGCATCGTGGCACCGGCCGGGTCGCCGAACAGCGCCATGCTGTCGCCGGAGGTGGCCAGGTCGGCGCTGCCGGAGAAGAAGCCCAGCGCGACCGGCAACGGTTCGCCCTCGGAGCGCAGGCGCGCGATCAGTTGCGCCGAAAGAATCGCGCCGGCCGAGGTGCCGTATAGACCCATGCGCGCGTGCGGATGTTCGGCGCGCAGCGCACGCCACACCGCCAGTGCGTCTTCGACCGCATCCGGGAATCCGTGCTCGGGCGAAAGCCGGTAGCGCACGGCGACGACGCGGTAACCGGTCAGGCCGGCAACTGGCACGTTTTCGGTGATCGAACCAGCATCGACCAGGAAACCGCCGCCATGCAGGTTGAGCAGGATCGGTGCGTCGGCGGGCGTCGCGGCGGTGGTGAATTCGCGTACCGGCACCCCGGCTATCCGGCGTTCGCGCAAGGTCACGGCGTAGCGCTTCAGTCGTGGCTGGCCGATCTCCTGCTGCACGGCTTCAGACCAGGCGCGGCGGTCGGCCATCGCGCTGGACTTGGCCGGAGGGCGCGCGGCGTTGGCCTTCAGCGCGGCCACCGCCTGCGGCGACAGGCCAGTGGGTTCGGGCAGGGCTGGCGGCTCGTTGCCACAGGCGGCCAGCAGCAGGGCCAGCGTGCCGGCCAGCATGGCCCGGTTCACTGCACCGCGTCCGGTCCCGGCCGCGCGCCGGTCTTCACCCAGTTGCGCATCGCTTCGAAGGCGTCGATGTTCTGCTTCGTGCTGAAGCCGCAATGGGTGTAGCCCTGCGCGCCACCGGGCAGCGGCATGCGCGTTGGCGGCACGGCGTACTGCGCCAGCCGCGCGCCGTTGCCGGCGGCCGTCACCACGCGGCCCAGCCCTTCGGATTGCGAGTACGGCACCAGCGCGTCGATGGTCTGGTGCACGGTGACCAGCGGGATGCGGAAGCGCCCGGTCGATTCATGCCAGCGTTCGGCATAGGCCACGGCGTCGGGATCGGCGGTGAAGCGCTGGATGCGGCGGTTGAAGTCGGCGGCTTCCTCCGCGTTCATCTCCGGCGGTGCATAGACCTTGTCGGCGTTGCTGATCGGCAGGCCGCCCATCGTTTCGCGCAGGTCATCCATGCCCAGTGCTGCGGCATACAGCGGCCCGGCCAGGGTGGACGGATCGGGGGCAAAACCGCTGATCGCCGAAAGCTGGCGGATGATCCGCGCCTCGCGCCCCTGCGGGTTGGCGGCGGCGGCCTGGAACAAGCCCATGACCGGAGTGATCAGGCGCATCTTCTGTTGTTCGCGGAAGGCATTGCCATCGGTGGCGTCGCCAGCCGGCGGCACGGTCGGCAAGGCCGAACGGGTCACGTCCTGCTCGCCGGGCAGCGCCAGCGGCGTGCCGGCAGTCAGCACGTTGTAGGCCGCGCGCAGATCGACCAGTTGCGCGAACAGGCTGCGCCAGCCCTCGGTCACGCCGCACATCGACACTGCGCCGGCGAAGGCGTCCGGTTGCTGCTCGATCAGCGACATCACGATGCTGCCGCCCATCGAGCCGCCGACCGCGTAGAAGCGCTGCGCGCCCAGACGCCGTGCCAGCGTGCGCAGGCGCAACGTGTTTTCGGTGGCGCTTTGCGTGGCGATGCCGGATTTGTCGCTGGCGGCGATGCCGATGGCCACGCCTTCGCCATAGGCATGCTTCATCAGCCCGCCGCCCGGATCCTGGGCAATGGGGTCGGTGGGCACGCCGGGCGTGGATCCCGGCGTGGCGTAGCCCTGCCCGAACAGGATCGTCTCGCCGGTCCAGTTGGCCGGCACCGCGAACACGAAGGCGCGGCCGTCCAGTTTGCCGTTGAGGATCTTGCCGCCTCCCGGCCCGCCTGCTTCGGTCAGGTCGGTGGCGCCGGCACGAGCGGCGTGCGCGCTCATGTCGGCCAGCGCGGATTGCGGCGATGGCGCCGTGGCGCAGGCGGTGACCAGCAGCAAGGCGCCGGCGAGCGCCAGCGGCTTCAGCCGGCGCAGGCGGGCGTGTGTCGAACGGGTCGGGTTCATTGCGTGTTCCTTGGGTTGTTCGTAGGCGGACAGCGCCCGTCTGTCATTGCGCTGGCTTGACGCCGGTTTCCACCCAGCGGCGCAGGTCATTCCAGGCGTCGGTGGTGTGTTGCGGCGTGAACCCGCAATGCGCCAGGCCTTCCAGTTTGCTCATCGGCAGCGGCACGGTCATCGCCGGCACCTGGCGTTGCAGCAGCCATTGTTCGTTGCCGGCAGCGGCAACCGCTTCGCGCAGCATGCCTTCGTGCATCGCACTGGGTACCAGCGAATCGGTCTGGTTATACAGCGTCAGCAGCGGCACGCCGATGCGTCCGCTGGCCTTGATCCACGCATTGGCCCGATCCACTGCGGCCGGATCGGCCTTGACACGCTGCATGTCGGCATTGAGGCTGGCGTTGCCGGCCGCGTCCAGGTGCGGGCTGTGATAGACGCGTGCGGTGTTGTCGAAGATCTGCCCGCCGAAAACGGCATTGAAATCGTCCATGCCGAAGGCCGAGATCAGGATCGGCAGGCCGAACGAGGCCGCATCGCGATGGGTGTCGGCGACGGCGGCGATGTTGTCGATGATCCTGCTTTCCGGGCCGCCGGGATTGGCCTTGTCGGCGTCGAACAAGGCATACAGCGGCTTGGCCATGCGCCGGATCTTCCACATGCGCAGCGGCCCGAACGACGGCGAGGGCATCGCCGAGCGGGTGATGTCCTTTTCGCCCGGCAGCGCGTATTGGGTGCCCCGGGTGAAGTAGTCGTAGGCCGCGCGCACGTCGTTGGTCCAGCCCAGTTCGGCCGGCCAGTCGCCAACCACGCCGCAGTTGGCGATCGCCCCTGCGAAGTCGCCGGGATGCCTGTCCAGCAGGGCGATGACGATGTTGCCGCCCATTGACGAGCCGACCAGATAGTTGCGGGTCGAGCCCAACGCATTGACCAGGCCGGCCAGCCGATGGGTGTTCTCCACCGCGCCGGATACGTCCATGCCGGCCTTGTCGTAGGCGCTGTGGCCGATCAGGAAGCCCTGCGAATACGGCGTGCGGAAAGTGCCGTTCGCATCCTTGCCCTTGGCGATCGGATCGGTCGGTACTTCCACCGGCGTGCCGGGCTGGGTGTAGCCGTGCGCGAACAGCATCGCCTGCCGGTTCCAGTCCTTTGGGGCGACCAGCGCGAACTGGTCGCCACCGAGCTTGCCGATCAATTGCAGGCCGCCATCTTCGCGCGCAACCGCCTTCAGCTCTGTCGCGCCGGCCTGTCGCGCCGCATCGGCCAGCGCCTGCTGCGCCGGATCCAGGCGGTCGGCCGTGCGACAACCGAGCAACGACAACAGCAGCAGCGCCAGGCCGGAACGCAGGAGAGGGAGGGGCGTTCCGGCCTGGCGTGCGACTGGGCAACGGGCGGGCAGGGGCATCAGAAGGAGCCCGAAAGGCGCAGCATGACGGTGCGCGGCTGCACGTAGCTGCCCGAGTACCACGGCGTGCCGACGAAGGTGCCACCGGCATAGGCGGTGGAAAGCCCGCGCTTGTCGGCGATGTTGCTCACCGTCAGCGACAGTTCTGGCTGTGTCTTCCACGCGGTGTTTGCCAGGCGCAACTGCACGTCGGTCAGCGGGTAGCCGAACACTTCGGAAGCCTGGTTGATGCCGTAGATCGCCTTGCTCATGTAGGCATTGGTGATCGAGCCACCGAAATGCCAGTTGCCGGCGTAGCGGTCATAGGCCAGCGTGGCCGCAGTCTGCACCTTCGGCGACAACGGCCAGCGCGTGCCGGCCGGTACCAGGTGGCCGGCGCTGTCGGTGAAGGCTTCGGTGGTCTTGGCATCGGTATAGCTGGCCGACAGCCCCAGCGACAAGCCGTCGATCGGGAACAGGTACCGCAACGCGGCCTCGAGGCCCTTGCTGGTCACGCCGCCGACGTTGTCAACGTAGGCTGCAGGCATGCCGGGCGGGAACACCAGCACCTGCGGGTCCTTCCACTTTTCGTAGAAGGCAGTGGCGTCCAGGGACAGCGTGCGGTCCAGCCAGGTCGAGCGCATGCCCAGCTCGTAGTTCCAGATGGTGTCGGTCTTGAAGGTATTCGGGGCCAGCCCGGTCAGGCCGGCCGTGCCCCATTGCACGCCGCCGACGCGATAGCCCTTGGAGACGGTCGAATAGAAATTGACGTTGTCGCTGGCGCGCCACAACACCGACAGCTTGGGGCTGAAGCCGCTGTCCTCGACCGTGTCGTCGATCACGTAGCCGGCCGGAAAGCCCAGCACGGTCATCATCAAACCGTTGTTGAGCACGGTGCCGCCGGACTTGGTCTTGTACAGGCGTCCGCCGGCGGACAGTTCCCAGTTGCCCAGGTTGCGGGTCAGGTCGAAGAACGCCGCGACTTCCTGCACCCGCACGTCGATGTAGGAAGCGCTGTAATCCGGCTGGCCCAGCGCATACCACAGGTTGCCCAAGCCCGGCCCCAGCAGGTTCAGCACCGGGATCACGATGGCGGGGTTGCCCAGCTGGTTGGCACCGTACTGGTCGATGTCCTGCCGCGAACCGAACACGCCGACGATCCAGCTCCAGTCCGAATCCGGGCCGTCGTTGGAAACCAAGCGGAATTCCTGGCTGTAGGTGTCCGATTGTTCGTCGCCAGGGCCGATCACAAGCGGCTGGTTGCCGATCATCGACAGCGGGATCAGGTTGCCGCTGGATTCGCCGACGGCGTGGTAGCGCTTGTAGATGGCGCTGGTTTCCGAAACGAAGCGGAACGCACCTAGGTCGTAACTGATCGACAGGTTGCCCAGATGGTACTTCTGCGAGGACGGGCTGGTCAGCGCGTGGGTGCGTTGCAGCAGGATGCCGTCGAAGTTGTCGGCCGAAGCGCTGTCGTCGCGGTCGGTCTTCTGGTAGGCGTAGGTCAGGCGGATGTCCAGCGCATCATCCGGCTGCACCGCGAGGATGCCGCGGAAGCCGTGCTGTGTGCCCTGGTTCGCATCCTTCTTGCCCGGCACCACGTCATCGACCCAGCCCGGCAACTTGCGGTCGAAGGCGACCACGCGCAGCGCGGCATCATTGCCGACCGGCAGGTTGAGCGCGGCACCGGTGCCCCAGACGCTGCTGCCCTCGCTGACGCTGCCGCCTTGCAGGTAGTACTTGCCGCTGGTTTCGCCCAGTACTGGCTGCGCCGGCGTGTAGCGCACCGCGCCGTTGAGCGCCGATGCACCGAACAGCGTGCCCTGCGGCCCCTTCAGCACTTCGACCGATTGCATGTCGAAGGGATTGGGGTCCATGGTGACGTGCGGCACATAGGCGTCGGTGAACGAGGTGTTGCCGAACAGGATGCCGGTGGTCGGGTTGGTGTTGGCTTCGCCGGCGATGCCGCGGATGGTGATGCGCTGCGCGTTGCCGGCCGGCGAGGAAATGTTCACGCCCGGCACCAGCCGGGTGATTTCCTCGATGTTCTGCACGCCGCGCTGCTCCAGTTCGTCGCCGCTGATCGCGGTGATGCTGGCAGGAACGTCGCGCAATGCCTTCTCGCGCTTGGTCGCGGTGACGACTACCGTGTCCAGCTCGGTGGCGCTGCGTGCGGCATTGCCGGCAGGCGGTTCCTGCGTGGCTTGCTCCTGTGCATGTGCCTGGGCAATGGCCAAGCTCAATGCAGAAACGGTCATCAGGGCCAGCGCCTGTGCGCGGCGTGAAGCGGTACGGCTCATTTTTCATCCCCCCCGGGATAGCTGTTGCGGACAGGTCACGGAGCAGGCATGGACCGTGGCTGGATTCATGGGACAGCGTTTGTGTTGGTTCCCGCGTATCGAATGGTATCGATGTCAAAAACTGATGTTACCGATAACAATCGCGGCCGTATGCTGTCAAGGTGACGTGCAGCAGCGGCGTTGCGGGCGGGAAGCGGGAGGCAGGCCGGCATGGCAGGAAAATGCGGGAATACAGCGGTTTTCCGAGCTCATGCCAGCGTCGCCAATGGGTTCTGGCTAGGGGCCGGCGGCAGCGCCCGGCGTCGGCCCGCATCGCAAAATCGTTCCGCGATGCAGCAATTCTGCGCTGAACGGAATCGTCGTTCGCATGCAGGCCGTGGTGCGGTGTCGCCGCCATGTGGCAGTGCATCAAAACGTTCCAATTCATTCGTGGAGGAAGCAATGGTGAAGTTCGACATCGGCGTGCCTTGGTTGCTGGCAATCTGTTCTTTGTTGTCACCGTGCCTGGCGCAGGCGCAGGAACCCGTGGCCGACCGCCGCGTGCCGCTCAATGGCATCGAGGTGCCGATGTCGGCCTATGCCTCGGCCGAGGCAAAGGCGCTGTTCGCGCAGCGCCTGGCCGCGCGTGCCACGGCCAACCCCGGCAGCAACATCGAACAGTGGCGTGCGTTCTACGACAGGTTCAACCAGGACAAGGTCGAACGCATGCGCAAGCTGTTTGCCGTGCGGACTTCCGAGCAGCATTTCGACGGGGTGCTGGCCGACGTGGCCGAACCGGCCGAAGGCATCGCCAGGGAAAACCGCAAGCGCGTGCTGATCAACCTGCACGGCGGTGCGTTCCTTTGGGGCGCGCGCAGCGGCGCGCTGGCCGAGGCGATCCCGATTGCCGCCGTCGGCAAGGTGAAAGTGGTGTCGGTGGATTACCGGCAAGGCCCGGAGCATGTCTTTCCCGCCGCCAGCGAAGACGTCGAAACCGTCTATCGCGCCTTGCTGCGCGAGTACAAGCCGGAAGACATCGGCATCTATGGTTGTTCGGCCGGTGGCTACCTCACCGCGCAGGCCACCGCACGGTTGATCTCGAAGCGCCTGCCGCTGCCTGGCGCCATCGGCACCTTCTGCGGTTCGATGGTCGCACCGGACGGCGATTCGTACTATTTCGCCGCCGCGATGGATGGCGACAAGGTGCCGGCTGCGCCGCGTTCTGTATCCGAATACCCGTACTTCAAGGGTGCGGACCTGGCCGACCCGCTGGTGTTCCCCGGCAACACGCCGGCCTATGTGGCGAAATTCCCGCCGACCCTGCTGATCAGCGGCACCCGCGACTTTGCGCTCAGTTCGGTGCTGCGCAGCCACGGCCTGCTGGTCGCCGCTGGCGTCGAGGCCGAATTGCACGTCTGGGACGGCATGTGGCATGCGTTTTTCGTGGACCCGCAACTACCCGAGTCGCAACAGGCCTATGCGGTGATCTGGCGCTTCTTCGACCGCCACCTGGGCATGAAACGGCCACGCCGCTGAGCCGGCGAATGCCGCATTGACAGCCCTCTTTCACCAACCGTCCTCCATTCGACGAGAAAAAAGATGATGCAATCAGCCGACCTGTCCCGACGCGACCTGTTGAAGCTGGCCGCCGCCACGCCATTGCTGGGCATCGCTGGACTGGCCGCGAAAACCGCGCGCATGCCGGCGTATCCGCCGGGTTTCCTGTGGGGTACGGCCACCGCCGGCCACCAGGTCGAGGGCAACAACACCGCCAGCGACATGTGGCTGCTGGAACAGGTCGAAGGCACGCTGTTCGCCGAGCCTTCCGGCGATGCCTGCGACAGCCTGCATCGCTGGGGCGAAGACATGGACATCGTCCGTTCGCTGGGCTTGGGCAGTTATCGCTTCTCGGTGGAGTGGGCGCGGGTCGAGCCGGAGGAAGGCAAGTTTTCCGTCGCCTTCCTCGACCACTACCTGCGCATGGTCGAAGGCTGCCACGCGCGCGGCCTGGTACCGGTGGTGACCTTCCACCACTTCAGCTCGCCACGCTGGTTTGCGGCTCGGGGCGGCTGGACCAACGCCGATGCGCCACGGTTGTTTGCGCGCTTCTGCCAGCGCGTGGCCGGGTATTTCGGCGACGGCATCGGCCATGCGCTGACCTTCAACGAGCCGAACCTGCCGTGGCTGGGCAAGTGGAGCGCCACGCCGATGTCGGCCGAAGCGCTGGCGATGGTCAATGCGATGCTGGCCAAGGCGGCGAAGGCCTGCGGCTCGGACAAGTTCTCGCTGCTGCACGCCGGCGACCCGGAACCGATGCTGGACAACGTGCTGCAGGCACATCGGCAAGCGCGCGCGGCGATCAAGGCCGAACGCGCCGCGATCCAGGTCGGCCTGAGCCTGGCTCTTCCCGACGACCAGGCGGTGGGCCGCAACAGCCGCATCGCCGAGAAGCGCAAGCAGGTCTATGAGCCGTTCTTCGACGCCGGCCGCGACGACGACTTCATCGGCGTGCAGACCTACAACCGCTCGCGCATCGACGCCAAGGGCACGCTGCCCAAGCCGGCTGGCGCGGAATCGACCCAGGTCGGCGACGAGTTCTACCCGGCCGCCTTGGGCGGCGCGATCCGCTACGCCCACCGCGCCACCGGCAAGCCCGTGCTGGTCACCGAGAACGGCATCGCCGCTACCGACGACGCGCTGCGCCAGCGTTTCCTGCCCGCTGCATTGCAAAGCATGGATGCGGCTATCGCCGATGGTGTGCCGGTGTTGGGCTACCTGCATTGGTCGCTGCTGGACAACTTCGAATGGCTGGCCGGCTACGGGCCGAAGTTCGGCCTGGTGGCGGTGGATCGCAGCACCTTCAAGCGCACGCCCAAGCCCAGCGCGGCCTTGTATGCGGAGCTGGTGAAGGCGCGTTCGCCATGATTGACCATGTCCCGGCCATCACGGGGAAGGGAGTTGCTGGCTGCATCGGTTAGGATTCCTCGACCATGCCCCGCACCAGCAAGCAAACCCGCAACAGGAAGAACGACGGCAACCCGACCATGGCCGACCTGGCGCGGCTGGCCGGCGTTTCCGCGATCACCGTGTCGCGCGCGTTGGCCGACAACCCGCTGGTCAACGCCGAGACGGCGGCAAAGATCAAGCAACTGGCGCGCGAGCAGGGCTATGCCTTCAACATCAGTGCGCGCAACCTGCGCCTGCGCCGCAGCATGACCGTGGCGGTGGTGGTCGAGATGAAACCCAGCATCGAGCGGCAGATGTCCGGGCCGTATCCGCTGGACCTGCTTGGCGGCATCACCCAGGAACTGACCTCGACCGGTTACAGCGTGCTGCTGACCTCGCTGGCTGCACCTTCGCTGCCCAGCGTGATGGCGGCCGATGGCGTGATCCTGCTGGGGCAGGGCGCGCACGAGGATGCGATGCACGCGGTCCGGCAATGGGGGCGACCGCTGGTGGTCTGGGGTGCAGTCAGCCGGCATGAATCGGAAGTGGTGGTCGGCAGCGACAACCGACGTGGTGGTGCATTGGTGGCCGAGCGCTTCCTCGCCCTGGGTCGCCGCCGCCCGGTGTTCCTGGGCAACCTGGCCCACGGCGAATTCGCCGAGCGGCTGGAAGGCTTCGCCGAAGTCCTGGCGCGCCACGGCTTGAAGCCGCTGACGCCGGAGATCGAGGGCCTGACCGTGGGCGATGGCGCCGAAGCGGTGGGCGCGCTGCTCGATGCCGGCACGGCGTTCGATGCACTGTTCGCGGCCAGCGACCTGCTGGCCATCGGCGCGGTGCGCGCGCTGATCGAGCACGGCCGCCGCGTGCCCGAGGATGTGTCGGTGATCGGCTACGACAACACGCCGCTGGGTGCGACCTACGTGCCGCCGCTGAGTTCGGTGCAACAGAACTTCATCGATGCCGGCGTGCTGCTGGCGCGCAAGGTGCGGATGCTGATCGAAGGCCAGGCCGTGGCGTCGGAAACGCTGCCGACGCATCTGGTGATCCGCAGCACCTGAAGCGCGCGACGCATTGTCGGCGTTTGCGCCATGACGTGTTGCGCTGCGGCGTGACTTGCACGTCGCCATGCAAGCGGCCGGCAGTGCCGAAACGCAGTAACTGATTGATTTGAATTAATTTCCGGGTGCGGACCAGCGGAGTGCGCAGGCGTGCCCGCATGCTTCCGCAATGAATTGTTATCGATAACTTGACATCGATAACATCAACTTCCCAAGCTTCGCCGCCAATCCGGCTGTGGCGATTCTTTCTGGTGGATACGAGCAAGCGCTTCTCGGTGGAAACAGGACAGGACGAGGGCTGGCAACTGCGGCAGACGCAGGCGCGGTCGCAACAGTGCCAGGCCGATGAAACCCTGTTCGCGCTGGCGAACGGATCGCTGGGCGTGCGCGGCGGTTTCGAAGAGGATGATCGTGGCGGCGAAGGCTGTTTCCTGGCCAGTGTCTTCGAGCGCCACCAGATCCACTACCACGAACGCTTTCCGGGCTTTGCTCGCCACAGTGACGTGCGCGTGCCGGTGGCCGATGGCAGCCGCATCGGTGTGCGCCTGGATGGCGAATGGCTGGATCCGGACGCCTGCGAGTGGCTGGACTTCGAACGCACGCTCGACCTGCGTCGTGGCGTGCTGTGTCGTCGCCTGCGTTTGCGCACGCCAGCTGGCGTCACCTTGCAGATCGACAGTGAACGACTGGTTGCCTTCGACCGCGATGTGCTGGCGATCCGCTATCGCATCACTTCGGTCGATTTCGCCGGTCGGCTGCAATTGGAGTCGCGGATCGATGCCGGCCGCCGCCCGACCTCGCAAGGCGACGACCCGCGCATCGGCGCGGCCGGTGGCGATGCGTTGCAGCCGCTGGCGCATGCCGCCGACGAAGCCGGCGCGTCGCTGGCGCAGCGCACCGCGCACAGCGGCATCGCGGTGGCCTGCGCGCAACGGCACCGGCCGGGCGAAGGCCTGCGCTTCGTCGATGCGCAAGCACAGGCAACGCGCGCGTGCCAGCGCTACGAAGCCGAATTGGTTCCCGGTGCGACGGTGGAACTGGAGAAATTCGTCGCCTATGCCTGCGGCGATGCCGAAGCCGGTGGCGCGGCATTGGTCGATACCGCCGCGCAGGCCGCCGATGCCGCCGCGCAGCGCGGTCACGGCGCCTTCGTGCAGGCGCAGGCCGCATGGCAGCAGGCGTTCTGGGACGCCGCCGCCATTGACATCGACGGCGACGACGACAGCCGCCTGGCGCTGCGCTTCAACCTTTTCCACTTGTTCCAGTCGTCCAGCCGCAGCGCTGCGCACGGCACCGCGGCCAAGGGCCTGACCGGCGAAGGCTACGAAGGCCATTGCTTCTGGGACACCGAGGCCTTCGTGCTGCCGGTGATGGCGTTCACCGCGCCGGCCACCGCGCGCGCGATGCTGCTGTACCGCCATCGCAAGCTGGATGCCGCGCGCGCCAACGCACGCGAACTCAACCATCCGCGCGGCGCGCTGTATCCGTGGCGCACCATCGCCGGCGCGGAATGTTCGGCGCACTATCCCACCGGCTCGGCCGCGTACCACATCAACGCGGCGATCGCCTACGCGATCGGCCTGTATCTCGATGCCAGCGGCGACCAGGCCTTCCTGCTCGAAGCCGGTGCCGAGATGCTGTTCGAAACCGCGCGCATCTGGCCGCAGGTCGGGCATTTCGACCCGATGCGCGGTGGCGCATTCGGCATCCACGGCGTCACCGGCCCGGACGAATACGACGTGCTGGTTGACAACAATTTCTACACCAACCGCATGGCGCAGCGGCATCTGCAACGTGCCGTGGCGGCGTGGGATGCCTTGCACGCAACGCATCCGCGCGAGTTGGAAACGCTGGCGTCGCGGCTGGCGTTGCAACAGGAGGAAGTCGATCAATGGCGGCGCATCGCCGAGGTGATGCAACTCCATGTCGATCCGCGCCTGGACATCTATGCACAGGACGATACTTTCCTGCACAAGCCGCGCTGGCCTTTCGCCGATGCGCGCAATGGGCGGCCCCTGCTGCTGGATTACCATCCGTTGACGATCTTCCGCCACCAGATCGGCAAGCAGGCCGATGCGGTGATGGCGTTCGTGCTGGCCGGCGATGGTCTGGACCCGCTGCGCAAGCGCCGCAGTTTCGATTACTACGAAGCGGTCACTACCCACGATTCGACCCTGTCGGCGGCGGTGCATGGCATCGTTGCGGCCGAGGCCGGTTATCCCGACAAGGCCTGGCGCTATTTCCACGATGCGCTGCGCGTGGACTTGGACGACCTGCACCACAACACCGCGCACGGCGTGCACATGGCAGCGATGGCCGGCAGTTGGCTGGGCCTGGCCTGGGGCTTCGCCGGCCTGCGCGTGGTCGAGGGCGAATTGCATTTCGCGCCGATGCTGCCGCAAGGCTGGGACAGCTACGGTTTCGGCCTGCACTGGCGCGGGCGGCGGCTGCGTGTGGAAGTGGACAAGGGCGGCGCGCGCTATGCGCTGCTCGAAGGCGAACCGCTGCGGGTTAGCCACGCCGGCCAGCCGCTGCAAGTTGCAAGCGCCACGCCGGCGACGGTTGCATTGGCGGACGCCGGTGCGGCCCTGCGCGCGCAGGTATTCCCGCGCGCATGCGAGGCATTGATCTTCGACCTGGATGGTGTGCTGACCGATACCGCCAGCACCCACTACCACGCCTGGAAAAAACTGGCGGACGAGATCGGCGTGCCGTTCGACCGCGAAGTCAACGAACGCCTGAAAGGCGTGGACCGGATGGCCTCGCTGGACATCATCCTGGAACGCGCAACGCGCGCGTATTCGGCCGAGGAAAAACAGATGCTGGCCGAGCGCAAGAACACGTATTACGTGGCGCAAATCGAAAAGTTCGGGCCGGCTGACCTGTTTGATGGTGTCGAACGACTGCTGGACGCAGCGCGCGCGCGCGGCCTGAAGCTAGGCCTGGCTTCGGCCAGTCGCAATGCGCCCTTGCTGCTTCAACGGCTGGGGATTGCCGGGCGCTTCGACTATGTGGCCGATGCCGGGCGCATTGCCCGCGCAAAACCCGATCCGGGAATCTTCCTGGATGTTGCCGCCGCACTGGGCGTGCCACCAGCGAAGTGCATCGGCATCGAGGACGCGGCCGCCGGCATCACTGCCATTCATGCCGCTGGCATGGCCGCCATCGGTATTGGCGATGCGACGGCGCTGGCGCAAGCCGACGTGGTCCTGTCAACGCTGTCGCAACTGCAACTCGACGAATACCTCGCCGGATGAAGACCACGTGGCCGCAAGGCCACGGCAACAAGACGAATCGATCAACCAAAGTGGAGAGAAACATCATGAAACGAATCACATCATGCAATGGCCGTGCAGCAATGATCCGCTACGCGCTGTCGGCCGCCATCGCCGCGGCATTGGCCGCGCCGGCATTGGCGCAGCAGCAGGCAGCCGCGCCGCAGGACACTCAGCAAGCCACCACGCTCGACACCCTGGTCGTGTCCGGCACCGCCACCGCTGGCGGCGTGAAGAAGCTCGAAGCCAGCTTCAGCATCGTTGCGTTGAACGACGAGCAGATCCGCCAGGCCAACCCGAAGAGCACTGCCGACCTGCTGAAGGTTTCGCCGGGCATGTGGCCGGAAACCACCGGCGGCCAGACCGGCGCGAACGTCGAGGTCGCTGGTTTCCCCAGCGCCAGCGGCGCGCCGTTCTTCTCTACCCTGTTGATGGGTTCGCCGATCTACGGCATGCCGACGCTGTCGTTCTACAACTCCACCTCGGTGTTCCGCCTGGACGACACCATCGAGACGGTCGAAATCCTGCAAGGCGGCCCGTCGGTGGTGTTCGCCGATGGCCAGCTCGGCGCTTCGGCCAACTACTTCCTCAAGACCGGCACCGAGACGCCCAGCGGCAGCGTCGGCCTGACCTGGGGCAATGAAGGCATGTGGCGGGTGGATGGCTTCGCCGGCTTCAAGATCGCCGATGGCTGGTATGGCAGCGTCGGCGGCTTCTGGCGCGAATCCGACGGCGTGCGCGACCCGCAATTCAAGGCCGACAAGGGCGGCCAGCTCACTGCGACGCTGGCCCATGACTTTGCCGAAGACAGGGGCCGGATGGTGTTGTACGCGCGCCACCTTGATGACAAGAACCAGTTCATTACCCCGATCCCGCTGATCCAGCACGGTAGCGACGACTTCAGCGGCTACCCTGGCTTCAATCCGCTGACCGGCACCTATTACAGCAAGGCAATCCAGCACGTATGGTTGCCCAGTTACCCCGGCGGCGGCACGCACGCCGACCTGGCCGACGGCCGCGGCGCGATCTCGACGATCGTTGGCGGCAAGTTCGACTACGCGCTGGACAATGGCTGGTCAATCAGTGACAACTTCCTGTACAACGACATGGACTTGAACAACAACGCGTTGTTCTCCGGTAACAATCCGGCCACGCTGCAGGACATGCTGTACACCGTCGGCACGCCGGGCGGGTTCTCGTTGCCGGCTGGCTCGGCCACCGCCACCTACGTCGGCGGCGGCGCGGTGCCGCTGGACCAGAGCGTGATCCAGCAGGGCTGGTGGCACCTGACCAAGCGGCTGAAGAGCTTCAGCAACGAATTCCGCCTGAGCAAGGAACTGTTCGAGGGCAATACGCTGACGGCGGGCTTCTACGTACGCGCACTACACCATGGATGACAAGTGGTCGCAGGGCAACCAGATGTTGATGACCAACGAGCCCAACGCCACGCCCATCGTGGTCACTTACACCAGTGGCGGGCAGACCTATTACCGTACCGACAGCCAAGGCTTCGCCAATTTCGGCGGTTTCCATATTACCGAGAATGGCAGCGCCACCAACAAGGCGCTTTACCTGTCCGATTCGTGGCGGATCGGCAACTGGCTGCTGGATCTGTCCGGACGCGTGGAAAACCAGGACGCGACCAGCAACGTATGTAACCTGAGCAACGTCAACCTGGATGGCAACCTGGCCACGCTTTACGACAACGCCATGCCCGTGTGCAACGGCACCTTTGCATACAACCACTACGACAAGACCCATCCGGCGTTCACCGCCGGCGCCAACTACACCTTCAACCAGAACATGTCGGTGTACGGGCGGGCGAACTCGGGCGGGCATTTCGCGGACTTCGACAACGGCATCCGCGGCACCGTCAACGGCAACTTCCCGCCGATGCAGAAGGTGCGCAACTACGAACTGGGCTGGAAATATCAGTCAAAGCTGGCCTATGTGGACGTCAGTGCCTTCCACCGCACCTTCACCGGCCTGTTGTACCAGCCCACCGATAGCTTGGGCGTACCGGTCGGCGGCAAGGAGGTCTATGGTTCCAAGTCCAATGGCGTGAACCTGCTGGCCGCGCTGACGCCGGTGGAAAACCTGCGCCTGCAACTGGTGGCGAACTACCTCGACGGCGAATACGCTGACTACGACGCCTGTTTCAAGTACACCGACGTCAACGGCAATGCCGCTTGTGCACCGATCGAAGGCAAGCAGCTGCAGCGTCAGCCGAAGTTCCGCGCCATGTTCACTCCAAGCTACCGTTTCGAGATGCCGTGGGGTGACATCACCCCGTATGTGATCTACACCTACGTCGGCGACCACACCCAGGACCAGTCTGGCCTGCAGCAACTGGGTTCGTACCAGACCTGGGATTTTGGCGTGACCAGCAACGTCGGCCAGCACTGGCAGTTCAACTTGCGTGGCACCAACATGACCAACGAGATCGGCTTGAGCGAATCGAACTCGCGCATCTTCGGCAGTGCGGTCGGTGCTGGCGGTGTGCTGCTGGCACGGCCGATGGAAGGTCGCGAGGTCAATATCCAGGCCAAGTACCTGTGGTGAGCCGGTGCGGGCGGCGGCCATGCGTGCGCCGCCCGTCGTTGTGGGAACAAATGCAAGGTGCTGTACTGCGCCTATGCCGGGAGCGGACATGAACCAGCGAACCCGCATGATCGCGGGCTTGATCCTGACCTACATGGTCTTCGCCATGCTGCTCAACAGCGTGGGCACAGTGATCCTGCAATCGATCCAGGGTTTCGGCATCGACAAGCAGCAGGCCAGCGTGCTGGAAGCGTTCAAGGATCTGCCCATCGCCGTGACCTCGTTCCTGGTCGCGTCGTGGTTGCCGCGCATCGGCTACCGCCGCGCGATGATGCTGGGCTTGGTGCTGGTGGCGCTGGCTTGCGCGGCGATGCCGTTGCTGGCTGCGTTCTGGGCGACCAAGCTGCTGTTCGCCACGGTCGGGGTGGCGTTCGCGCTGGTCAAGGTGGCGGTGTATTCCAGCATCGGCCTGCTGACTGACGGCGACCGCGCGCATGCGTCGCTGACCAGCACGGTGGAAGGCTGGTTCATGGTCGGCATCCTCGGCAGCGCATGGTTGTTCGCCGCCTTCATCGACCCCGCCAATCCGGCCAGCCCGGCGTGGCTCAACGTCTATTGGCTGCTGGCCGCATTGTGCGTGGCGGTGATCGTGTTGTTGGCGACCTGCAAGTTGGATGAAAGCGCCGCGCGCGATGGTCATGCGGTCGGCGAATCCTACCTGGACATGCTGCGCCTGCTGGCGCGGCCACTGGTGATCGTGTTTCTGGTGTCCGCTTTCCTGTATGTGCTGATGGAGCAATCGGTCAACACTTGGTTGCCGACCTTCAACCGAGAAGTCCTGCACCTGCCGACTGCGCTCAGCGTGCAGGCGGCCAGCCTGTTTGCCGGTTCGCTGGCGCTGGGCCGGTTGCTGGGCGGCGTGCTGTTGCGGCGGATCGGCTGGTTTCCGCTGCTGTCGGTCTGCGTGGTGGCGATGGCAGCGCTGGTGTTGCTGGCCCTGCCATTGGCCGCCGGCGTGCAGCCGGAGGAACACGTGCATTGGTGGAACGCGCCGCTGGCGGCCTACGTGTTCCCGTTGATCGGCTTGTTCATGGCGCCTATCTATCCGGTGATAAATTCGGTGGTGCTCAGCGCGCTGCCGAAGCAGCGGCACGCGGCGATGATGGGACTGATCGTGGTGTTCTCGGCGCTGGGCGGCACCACCGGTTCGTTCATCACCGGTCAGTTGTTCGCCCGCTTCGATGGTTCACGGGCGTTCTACCTGTTGTTGTTGCCGATGGCGCTGTTGCTGGTCGGGCTGGTCGGTTTGCGGCGCTCGCAATCCAAAGCGCAGGCCGTCGCCACGGCTTGACCTTTCGGCATCCGCGCCGCATATCGACGGTCGATGACGAAGCCGCGCCGCACTATCCTCCATGGCCTGCCGCCGGCAGTCGCCGCCGATTGCCGCGTGCTGGTGCTCGGCTCGATGCCGGGGGATGCCTCGCTGCACGCGGCAAGCTACTACGCGCATCCGCGCAATCGCTTCTGGCCGCTGATGGGCGCGTTGTTCGGTTTCGATGCGGCGGTTTCATATGACGCGCGCATCGCCGCCTTGCAGCGCGCCGGTGTCGGCCTGTGGGACGTGATCGGCCAATGCGAGCGCCATGGCAGCCTGGATGCGGCCATCGTGCCCGGCAGCGAAGTGGCCAACGATCTGTTGCCATTGATCGCATCGCAGCAGTCATTGCGCGTGGTCGCTTTCAACGGTGGCAAGGCAGCGCAGGCCTTCAGTCGCCATGTGCAACCGACGCTGCCGCCGGCAATCGCGGCGCGGCTGGTTTTCCGTGCCCTGCCATCGACCAGCCCGGCCAATGCCGGTTTCGGTTTCGCACGTCTGCACGATGCCTGGCGCGTACTGCAGGATGCATGATGCACCGCCGCAACACGACGATTCGCAAGCGTATTGTCATGCAGGCCAAAGCGATACCAGCATGGCGGGTATGGCGCGCTTTCCATCGGTGCCACAGAATAGGCGCCGTCCATCGTTTGCGTTTCGGAGTTTTCCCATGGCTGTGGTTACAGAAGCCCGCGTTCCCGACATCGGCGATTACACCGATGTGCCGGTCATCGAAATCCTGGTCGCCGTCGGCGATACGGTGAAGAAAGACCAGGGGCTGGTTACGCTGGAATCGGACAAGGCGACGATGGAAGTACCCTCGTCGGTGGCCGGCGTGGTCAAGGAGATCAAGGTCAAGCTGGGCGACAACCTCAGCGAAGGCAGCGTGGTTGCGCTGATCGAAGCCGGCGATGCCGCCGCTGCACCCGCGCCTGCCGCGAAGGCTGAAGCGCCTGCGCCCGCACCGGCTGCTCCTGCCGCTCCTGCACCGACGCCTGCGGCACCGGCACCTGCGCCCGCAGCGCAAGCCGCACCCGCCGCTGCACCGAGCAGCCCGCCGGTCGAATTCGGTGCCGACCGCGTGCTGCCGGACAAGGTGCCCTACGCCAGTCCCGCCGTGCGCGTGTTCGCGCGCGAACTCGGCGTTGACTTGGCGCAGGTCGGCGGCAGCGAGAAGGGTGGCCGCATCACGAAAGAAGACGTGCAGAAATACGTCAAGGGCGCACTGGCCGGTGGTGGCGCGGCCAAGCCGGCTGCCGCTGGCGGCAATGGCCTGAACCTGCTGCCGTGGCCCAAGGTCGATTTCGCCAAGTTCGGCGAGATCGAAGTCAAGCCGCTGTCGCGTATCAAGAAGATTTCCGGTGCCAACTTGGCGCGCAACTGGGCGATGATTCCGCACGTCACCCAGCACGACAACGCCGACATCACCGAGTTGGAAGCCCTGCGCGTCCAACTCAACAAGGAAAATGAAAAGGCCGGCATCAAGCTGACTATGCTCGCCTTCCTGATCAAGGCCAGCGTTTCGGCCTTGAAGAAATACCCCGAGTTCAACGCCTCGCTCGACGAAGCCGGCGAAAACCTCACCCTGAAGAAATACTTCCACGTCGGTTTTGCCGCCGACACGCCGAACGGCTTGGTCGTGCCCGTCATTCGCGATGCCGACAAGAAGGGCGTGATCGAACTGGCCGCCGAAATGGGTGAACTGTCGAAGAAGGCCCGCGACGGCAAGCTCGGCCCGGCCGACATGTCCGGCGGCTGCTTCAGCATTTCCTCGCTGGGTGGCATTGGCGGCGTCGCGTTCACGCCGATTGTCAACGCGCCGGAAGTGGCGATCCTCGGCGTCAGCAAGTCCAGCATCCAGCCGGTCTGGGACGGCAAGCAGTTTGCCCCGCGCCTGCTGCTGCCGCTGTCGCTGAGTTACGACCACCGCGTCATCGACGGCGCGGCCGCTGCGCGTTTCACCGCGTACCTGGTGCAAGTTCTGGCCGACATGCGCCGCGTGTTGCTGTAATCGGGGCAAGCCACGACGTTTTGCTCGGCACTGCCGCACACCGTGGCGAGCGCCCAGCCATGGATGGCTGGGCCGGGCGACCCGAAGCCGATGAATTTGCGCCAAGGATGGCAACAATCAACTTAAGTGAGGCAGTTGAATGGCCACTATCGAAGTGAAGGTTCCCGACATAGGCGACTACAGCGACGTGCCGGTGATCGAAGTGCTGGTGAAAGTCGGCGACACGATCAAGAAAGACCAGGGCCTGGTCACGCTGGAGTCGGACAAAGCGACGATGGAAGTGCCGTCGTCGGCCGCCGGCGTGGTCAAGGAATTGAAGGTCAAGGTCGGCGACAACCTCAGCGAAGGCGCCGTCGTCGCGATCCTTGATGCCGAAGGCGCGAATACCGCGCCCGCAGCGAAAGCCGAAGCGCCCAAGCCCGCCGCGCCGGCTGCGGCTCCTGCAGTTGCGCCTGCCGCGCCTACACCGAAAGCCGCGCAAGGCACCGGCAAGACCGCCGACATCGAGTGCCGCATCGTCGTGCTCGGTGCCGGCCCCGGTGGCTACACCGCCGCCTTCCGCGCCGCCGACCTGAACCTGGATACCGTGCTGATCGAACGCTATGCCAGCCTCGGCGGCGTCTGCCTCAACGTCGGCTGCATCCCGTCGAAGGCGCTGCTGCATTCGGCCAACGTGATCGAAGAAGCCGCGCATGCGGCAGATATCGGCATCGACTTCGGCAAGCCGAAGATCACCCTGGACAAGCTGCGCGAATACAAGCAGAAAGTCGTCGGCCAACTCACCAAGGGCCTGGCCGGCATGGCCAAGCAGCGCAAGGTGCGCGTGGTGCAGGGCGTGGCGCAATTCGTTTCGCCGAATGAAATCGAAATCGTCGGCGCGGACGGCGGCAAGCAGTTGCTGCGCTTCGAACAATGCATCATCGCCGTAGGCAGCCAGGCGGTGAAGCTGCCCAATTTCCCGTGGGACGACCCACGCGTGATGGATTCGACCGATGCGCTGGAACTGGCCGAGGTGCCGAAAAAATTGCTCGTCGTCGGCGGCGGCATCATCGGCCTGGAAATGGCCACCGTGTATCGTGCCCTCGGTGCGGAAGTCACCGTGGTCGAGTTCATGGATCAACTGATGCCCGGCGCTGACAAGGACCTGGTCAAGCCGCTGGCCGATCGCCTGAAGAAGCAGGGCGTCATCGTGCACCTGAAAACCAAGGCCGCCACGGTCAAGGCCGACAAGAAAGGCATCACCGTCGGTTTCGAAAGCGCTGATGCTGATGCCAAACCGGCACTGGAATCGGGCACTTGGGACCGCGTGCTGGTCGCCGTGGGCCGCGCGCCCAACGGCAAGAAGATCGGCGCGGAAAACGCCGGCGTGCAAGTGACCGAACGCGGCTTCATCCCGGCGGACGTGCAGATGCGCACCAACGTGCCGCACATCTTTGCCATCGGCGACATCGTCGGCAACCCGATGCTCGCGCACAAGGCCACGCACGAAGGCAAACTGGCCGCGGAAGTCGCTGCGGGCGAGAAGAAGGAGTGGGTCGCCCGGGTGATCCCGTCGGTGGCCTATACCGATCCGGAAATCGCCTGGGTCGGCGTTACCGAAACCGAAGCCAAGGCCAAGGGTTTGAAGGTCGGCGTGGCCAAGTTCCCGTGGGCCGCCTCGGGCCGCGCGATCGGCATCGGCCGCACCGAAGGCTTCACCAAGCTGGTCTTCGACGAAGCCACGCATCGGGTGATCGGCGGCGGCATTGTCGGCGTCCACGCCGGCGACCTGCTGGCCGAAATTGGCCTGGCCATCGAAATGGGTGCCGAAGCCGAGGACATCGGCCACACCATCCACGCCCACCCGACGCTCAGCGAGTCGGTGGCGATGGCAGCCGAGGTCTATGACGGCACGATCACCGACTTGTATATCCCGAAGAAGAAATAAGGCTTCGGCCCATCGCAGCAATCACAACGCCCCGCATGCCGGGGCGTTGTTTTGTTCATTTCCGATTTGCCTCGCCCAAAAGGAAGCCCCGGCGGGGGAAACCGGGGCTTCGGGGCGGGCCTTGGCAGAGCATCGGACGAGGAAGTTGAGCGGCAGGCCCGCAGGCAGTGACCGGCCAGCTCGGCAAAAGTTCCGGCGTGGCCGAAAAAACGTTTCCAGTCCCGAATTCGCCCGGAATAGCGGCCATCGCGTCCGTTCGGCTTGTTCAAGTTGTTGCATATGCGACCAAAGGTCGGGGCTTTTGGCGGTTGCCGGGAAAATTCAGCCCCTGTTATAATCTCCGGGCTCAACGAGGCCGCTTGCAATGGGTCTTTGTCTTCCTCCACTCACCGGGTTTTTCGCTTGCTGAATTCCGTCGCCTCGGGTCGTCGGCTGGCATTGCGCGCGGTGGGTTGCCAGACGGCCATCGTGCTGCTGCTGGCGCTGGCCTTCCTGCTACGCGGGTCGGCTGACGCCATCGCCGTACTGGCAGGTGGCCTGGGGATGGCATTGGGCAACGCCTTGGCTGCGCAGGTCGCACTGGGCGGGGGAGTGGTGGTGGCGCGCTCGGCTTTTGCCCGGCTGCTGCTGGCGGCACTCCTGAAGTGGTTGGTAGCGGTTTCGATATTCGCGATTGCATTGGTTGCATGGCGCTTGCCGCCGCTGCCGATGCTGGCGGGATTCACGGCCTCGGTGGTCGCGTATCCATTGGCTTTGAACCTTTTGCGTCAGGACTGAACGTGAGCGTTGAAGTTGAAGCGGAAGCCGGTTCCGGCAATTCCACTGCATACATCCAGCACCACTTGCATCATCTCCAGTGGCAGGTCGGGGAAGGCAAGTTCATGACCATCAACGTGGACAGCGTGGTCATCACGCTGGTCCTGTCGCTGTTGTTCCTGGTCGTGTTCCTGTGCACTGCGCGCAAGGCTACCGCCGGCGTGCCGGGCAAGTTCCAGGCTTTCGTCGAAATGGTCGTCGGCTTCGTCGATGGCCTGGTGCGCGAAACCTTCCACGGCCGCAGCAAGCTGATAGCGCCGCTGGCCATCACCATCTTCTGTGTCGTGTTCCTGATGAACTTCATGGACATGATCCCGGTGGACTGGCTGCCGGGCGCGTGGATGAAGGGCAATGAGCTGGCTGGCCACGATCCGCACCACGCCTACCTGCGCGTCGTGCCCACCGCCGACCTCAACACCACGCTGGGCCTGTCGCTGATGGTGTTCGTGCTGATCCAGGTGTTCGCGATCAGCCACAAGGGCGTCGGCACCTTTGTCAAGGAGGCCTTCACCGCTCCGTTCCATGCGCACGGCACTGTCGGCAAGATCATCCTCGCCCCGGTCAACCTGCTGCTGCGCGTGATCGAGGAACTGGTGCGCCCGCTGTCGCTGACCCTGCGACTGTTCGGCAACATGTACGCCGGTGAGTTGATCTTCATCCTGATCGCGCTGATGACCTGGAATGCCCTGTTCGCCGACTGGCTGACCTGGGTGATGGCCCCGATCCAGTTCATTTCCGGCTTCGTCTGGACCGCGTTCCACATCCTGGTCATCACCTTGCAGGCCTTCATCTTCATGATGCTGACCATCGTCTATCTGAGCATGGCGGTGGAAAGCCACTAAGCGTTTCGCTGTACCCGTACCGTTTTCGTTTCACCCTCACTTTCCTTTCAACACGTAGCACCACGGAGAATCACGATGGAAAACATTGCCCTGTACGCCGAAGTGGCGAAGTTCACGGTCATCGCGGCCGGCCTGCTGATCGGCCTCGGTGCCCTCGGCACCGCGATCGGTTTCGCCCTGCTGGGCGGCAAGTTCCTCGAGGGCTCGGCCCGCCAGCCGGAACTGACCCCGATGCTGCAGACCAAGATGTTCATCGTCGCCGGCTTGCTGGACGCCGTGCCGATCATCGGCGTCGCCATCGCCCTGCTGCTGATCTTCGCCAACCCGTTCCTGTCGGCCATCGGCGCCTAATCAACGAACTGGCTGAAGCCGGCGCGCGAGCGCCGGCGTTCCGGAGCAACGCATGGATATCAACCTCACTTTCGTCGTCCAGGGCCTCGCGTTCTTCGCGGTGGCGTGGCTGGTGATGAAATTCGGCTGGCCGCACATCATTGCCGCCATCGAAGAGCGCCAGAAGAAGATCGCCGAAGGCCTGGCTGCGGCCGACAACAGCCAAAAGGCGTTGGCCCAGGCTGAAGAACAGGCCAACGAAGCGTTGAAGCAGGCCCGCGCCAAGGCCAACGAGATCATCGATCAGGCCCACCAGCGCGCCAACCAGATCGTCGATGCCGCCAAGAACGAGGCCATCGACGCTGCCAACAAGCAGAAGGTGCTGGCTCAGGCCGAGATCGACGCCGCCGCGACCAAGGCGAAGGAAGACCTGCGCAAGCAAGTCTCCGCGCTGGCCGTCACCGGGGCCGAGAAGCTGCTCAAGCGCGAGATCAACGCCGACGCGCATCGTGCGCTGCTGGACGAACTGGCCGCCGAGATCTGATCGATGAGCCAGGCCCTGACCCTCGCCCGCCCCTACGCCCGCGCCGCCTTCGGCATCGCCAAGGACGAAGGCAACCTGGCCGCATGGTCCAACGCACTGGGCTTCGCCGCTCAGGTCGCCGCCGACCCGCGTGCTGCCGCGTTGCTGCTGAATCCGGAACTGCCGGATACGGACGCCATTGCGCTGCTGTCGCCGGAAGGTGCCGGTGAATCCTTCGGCCGCTTCCTCGGCCTGCTGGCGGAAAACCGCCGCCTGCCGCAGCTGCCGGAAATCGCCGGCCTGTACGAGGAATTGCGCGCCGAAGCCGAGCGCGTGGTCCGGGCCAAGGTGACCTCCGCCGCGATCTTGCCGCCGGAAAAGCTCGACGCGATCAAGGCAGCGTTGCAGAAGCGCTTCGGCCGCCAGGTCGACGTCGAAACCGCGATCGACACCTCGTTGATCGGCGGTGCGCTGATCGACGCCGGTGACGTGGTCATCGATGGCTCGCTGAAAGGCAAGCTGGAACGGCTGCAGACGGCGTTGGCGAATTGAAGCCTGAGGAAACCGGCAACCGGTAATCGGGAGCCGGAAAGCAAAAAACGAGGGTTCCCGGCTACCGGCTACCGGTTTCCGGCTACCTAACAGACTTGAAGTTGAACGTAGCGTCGCAACATGCGACGCACGACACAGGAATCCACACAAATGGCTACCACGCTCAACCCCTCTGAAATCAGCGAACTGATCAAGACCCGCATCGAGAAGGTCAAGCTGGCCGCCGAGGCCCGCAACGAAGGCACCGTGACCAGCGTGTCCGACGGCATCGTGCGCATCTTCGGCCTGGCCGACGTGATGCAGGGCGAAATGATCGAACTGCCGGGCAACACCTTCGCGCTGGCACTGAACCTGGAACGCGATTCCGTCGGCGCCGTGGTCTTGGGCGACTACGAACACCTGCGCGAAGGCGACATCGCCAAGACCACCGGCCGCATCCTCGAAGTGCCGACCGGCCCGGAACTGCTGGGTCGCGTGGTCAACGCACTGGGCGAGCCGATCGACGGCAAGGGCCCGATCGACAGCAAGAGCAGCGCCCCGGTGGAGCGCGTTGCCCCGGGCGTGATCTGGCGCAAGTCGGTGTCGCAGCCGGTGCAGACCGGTTACAAGTCGGTTGACGCGATGATCCCGATCGGTCGTGGCCAGCGCGAACTGGTTATCGGCGACCGCCAGACTGGCAAGACCGCGTTGACCATCGACGCGATCATCAACCAGAAGGGCACTGGCATCAAGTGCGTCTATGTCGCCATCGGCCAGAAGGCTTCCTCGGTCGCCGCCGTGGTGCGCAAGCTGGAAGAAAACGGCGCGCTGGCCCACACCATCGTCGTCGCCGCCACCGCGTCCGAATCGGCTGCGATGCAGTACATCAGCGCCTACTCCGGCTGCACGATGGGCGAATACTTCCTGGATCGCGGCGAAGACGCGCTGATCGTCTATGACGACCTGTCCAAGCAGGCCGTGGCCTACCGCCAGATCTCGCTGCTGCTGAAGCGCCCGCCGGGCCGCGAAGCCTATCCGGGCGACGTGTTCTACCTGCATAGCCGCCTGCTGGAGCGCGCCTGCCGCGTGTCCGAGGACTATGTCGAGAAGGCCACCAACGGTGCGGTGAAGGGCAAGACCGGCTCGCTGACCGCGCTGCCGATCATCGAAACCCAGGCCGGCGACGTGTCGGCGTTCGTGCCGACCAACGTGATCTCGATCACCGACGGCCAGATCTTCGTGGAAACCGACCTGTTCAACGCAGGTATCCGCCCGGCCGTGAATGCCGGTATCTCGGTGTCGCGCGTCGGTGGCGCAGCCCAGACCAAGATCATCAAGAAGCTCTCCGGCGGCATCCGCATTTCGCTGGCGCAGTACCGCGAGCTGGCGGCGTTCGCGCAGTTCGCCTCGGACCTGGACGAAGCCACCCGCAAGCAGCTTGAACGCGGCCAGCGCGTCACCGAACTGATGAAGCAGAAGCAGTACGCGCCGATGAGCATCGCCCACCAGGCGCTGTCGATCTACGCGGTCAACGAGGGCTACCTGGACGACGTGCCGGTCAACAAGGTGCTGACGTTCGAAGAAGCGCTGCACGCGCACTTCGACAACAGCCTGGGCGAGACGATCAACAAGATCAACGCCAGCGGCGACTGGAACGACGAACTGGAAACCGCGTTCAAGAACGGCATTGCCGAGTTCAAGAAAACCGGCTCATTCTGAGCCGGCGGGAATCGGGAATAGGGAATAGGGAATAGGGAATCGACAAGAGCAGGGTATCGACAGGTTGAGGGTATTGGCGGACGTTGAGGCGATTGCTTCGACCATTCCCCATTCCCCATTCCCGATTCCCCGCTCGCGGAGCGAGCAATGGCAGGCGGCAGAGAAATCAAAACCAAGATCAAGAGCGTGCAGAACACCCGCAAGGTGACCCGCGCGCTGGAAATGGTCTCGGCTTCCAAGATCCGCAAGGCGCAGGACCGGATGAAGGCCTCGCGCCCGTATGCGCGTGCGATGAAGCAACTCATTGGCCATCTGGCCCAGGCCAATTCGGAATATCGCCACCCCTACCTGGTGGAACGCGGCGAGATCAAGCGCGTCGGTTACATCATCGTCTCGTCCGACCGCGGTCTGGCCGGTGGCCTCAACAACAACCTGTTCCGCAAGGCATTGGGTGAAATCCGCCAGTGGCAGGACAAGGGCGCGGAAGCCGATGTGGTCACCATTGGCCAGAAGGCCTCGGCTTTCTTCCGTCGCATCCAGGTCGGCATGCTGGCCAGCGTCAGCCACCTAGGCGACGTGCCGCAGCTCGAGCAGCTGGTTGGCGTGGTCAAGGTGATGCTGGATGCCTACGAGTCGGGCAAGGTTGATCGCGTCTATCTGGTCTACAACGACTTCGTCAACACGATGACCCAGCGTGCCGCGTTCGACCAACTGCTGCCGTTGCCGGCGGCGGAAACGCAGATCGCGCACCACGATTGGGATTACATCTACGAACCCGACGCGCAGGCCGTGCTCGACCACGTGCTGACCCGCTACGTCGAGTCGCTGGTGTATCACGCGGTACTGGAAAACGTCGCCTCGGAACATGCCGCGCGCATGGTCGCGATGAAGGCGGCCAGCGACAATGCCAGCAAGTTGATCGATACGCTGAACCTGGCCTACAACAAGTCGCGCCAGGCGGCGATCACGCAGGAAATTTCGGAAATCGTCGGCGGCGCAGCCGCTGTGTAGCCGGGAATGGGGAATGGAGAATAGGGAATCGAAAAGGCTTTTGATCTCCCCATTCCCGATTCCCTACTCCCTATTCCCGACAACAGAATCGAACAGACATTAGTGGAGTTACCAACATGAGTCAGGGCAAGATCGTTCAGATCATCGGCGCAGTCGTTGACGTCGAATTTCCGCGCACCGAGGTGCCGAAGGTCTATGACGCGCTGAAGGTGCAGGGCACGGCCATCACGCTGGAAGTGCAGCAGCAGCTCGGTGACGGCGTGGTGCGTACCATCGCGCTGGGTTCGACCGACGGCCTGAAGCGCAACCTGCTGGCCGACAATACCGGCCGTGCCATCTCGGTGCCGGTCGGCACCGGCACCCTCGGCCGCATCCTCGACGTACTGGGCAATGCCATCGACGAAGCCGGCCCGGTCAACGCCGCCGACCATTGGGAAATCCACCGCAGCGCGCCGTCGTATGCGGACCAGTCCTCGGCCACCGAGCTGCTGGAAACCGGCATCAAGGTCATCGACCTGATGTGCCCGTTCGCCAAGGGCGGCAAGGTCGGCCTGTTCGGCGGTGCCGGCGTCGGCAAGACCGTCAACATGATGGAACTGATCAACAACATCGCCAAGGCGCACAGCGGCCTGTCGGTGTTCGCCGGCGTCGGTGAGCGTACCCGCGAAGGCAACGACTTCTACCACGAGATGATCGAATCCGGCGTCGTGAATCAAGAGAAGCCGGAAGAGTCGAAGGTCGCGATGGTCTATGGCCAGATGAACGAGCCGCCGGGCAACCGCCTGCGCGTGGCCCTGACCGGCCTGACCATGGCCGAATACTTCCGCGACGAGAAGGATGCCTCGGGCAAGGGCCGTGACGTGCTGCTGTTCGTGGACAACATCTACCGTTACACCCTGGCCGGTACCGAAGTGTCGGCGCTGCTGGGCCGCATGCCGTCGGCGGTGGGTTACCAGCCGACCCTGGCCGAGGAAATGGGCGTGCTGCAGGAACGCATCACCTCGACCAAGACCGGTTCGATCACCTCGATCCAGGCCGTGTACGTGCCCGCGGATGACTTGACCGACCCGTCGCCGGCGACCACCTTCGCCCACTTGGACAGCACCGTGACCTTGTCGCGTTCGATCGCCTCGCTGGGCATCTACCCGGCGGTCGACCCGCTGGATTCGACCAGCCGTCAGATGGATCCGCTGGTGATCGGCAACGAACACTACGACACCGCCCAGCGCGTGCAGCAGACCTTGCAGAAGTACAAGGAACTGAAGGACATCATCGCGATCCTCGGCATGGACGAGTTGAGCGAAGAAGACAAGCAGGCGGTGAGCCGCGCGCGCAAGATCGAGCGCTTCTTCAGCCAGCCGTTCCACGTGGCCGAAGTGTTCACCGGCAGCCCCGGCAAGTACGTGCCGCTGAAGGAAACCATCCGCGGCTTCAAGGGCATTGTCGATGGCGAATACGACCACCTGCCGGAACAGGCCTTCTACATGGTCGGCTCGATCGACGAAGCGGTCGAGAAGGCCAAGAAGATTGCGGCGTAAAGCCGGGATTCGGAATCAGGGATTAGGGATTCGGTAAAGCGGGTGACGGGAACGGATAGGTTGACGTGAAGGCTTCGGCTTTTGCGAATCCCGAATCCCGAATCCCGAATCCCGTTTCCGAGCAAAGCGAGGAAACATGGCCACCATCCGTTGCGACATTGTCAGCGCCGAAGCCGAGATCTTCCACGGCGAAGCGACCTTGGTCGTCGCCACCGGCGAGCAGGGCGAACTGGGCATCGCGCCGCGCCACGCGCCGCTGATCACCCGCCTGAAGCCGGGCAAGGTCGTGGTGACCCAGCCCAATGGTGAAGTCATCGACTTCGCCATCGGCGGCGGCATCCTCGAAGTGCAGCCGCAGGTCGTGACCGTGCTGGCCGACACTGCCATCCGCGCCGACGACATCGACGAAGCGGCCGTGCGCGCCTCGATCGAGGAAGCCGAACGCGCGCTGGCGCACAAGGATCCGAAGATGAGCGCCGAAGAAGCACAGGCGCAGCTGGCGATGTCGCTGGCCCAGCTGTCCGCGCTGGAACGCCTGCGCAAGAATCTGAAGCACTGAGTTCCTGCTTCAAGCAACTAACGACAACGCCGGCCCTGTGCCGGCGTTGTTGCTTTTGCTCGTCATTCCCGCGAAAGCGGGAATCCAGTGGCTTTCGTTTTTTGCTCATCCCTGCATCGGGGGGAGCAGAAGCAACGACAAAGTCGCTGGATTCCCGCTTTCGCGGGAATGACGAGCGGAAAGCCAAACGCTTTCAGAACACCACGGTCTTGTGGCCGTTGAGCAGCACGCGGTCTTCGAGGTGGTAGTGCACCGCTCGCGCCAGCACCCGGCGTTCGATGTCGCGGCCCTTGCGGATCAGGTCGTTCGGCGTGTCGGCGTGGCTGATGTGCTCCACGTCCTGGACGATGATCGGGCCTTCGTCGAGATCGGCGGTGACGTAGTGCGCGGTCGCGCCGATCATCTTGACCCCGCGTGCGAAGGCTTGGTGATACGGCCGCGCGCCCTTGAAGCCGGGCAGGAAGCTGTGGTGGATGTTGATGCAGCGCCCGGTCAGATAGCGCGAAAAATCATCGGACAGGATCTGCATGTAGCGCGCCAGCACCACCAGTTCGGCGCCGGTGTCCTCGATGATGTGGCGCACCTGCGCTTCCTGCCGGGCCTTGGCATCGCGCTGCACCGGCAGATAGTGAAACGGGATATCGCCCAGGTTCGACACCTTCAACGCATCCTGCGGATGGTTGGAGACGATGGCGACCACGTCCATTGGCAGCTCGCCGATATGCAGGCGATAGAGCAGGTCGCCCAGGCAGTGATCGAACTTCGACACCATCAACAGCACGCGCATGCGCCGATTGCGCGGGCGCAGCCTCCAGAACATGTCGGTGGTGGTATCGGCCACCTGCGTGGTGAACGCGGCGTGGATCGCCTCGATGTCATCGACCTGGCGCACATCGAAAACCACGCGCATGAAGAACGTGCCCGAATCCAGATCGTCGAACTGCTGCGCTTCGAGGATATTGCCGCCGTGGCTGGCCAGCAGGCTGGCCACGGCGGCGACCAGGCCGGGGCGGTCGCGGCAGGAGAAGGTGAGGATGTGGGCGTTGTTCACGCGGCGGCTTCCGTGGAGGGATCGTGGGGCGAATCGAGGCAGTGGCGGATTATCACCTGTGGCCGGACGGCTGTCTCAAGAATCCACAAACGAAACAGGGGTTGTCATTCCGAATGGAGTGGGGAATCCAGCTGGCAAAACAGGTCTCTCGCTACGCTCGAGATGACAACGAAACAGCGAGGAGCTCCTACTGGCGATACACCACGTGCCGCCACAGGAAAAAGCCGACGGCGGCCGAGGCCGCCTCGATCAATGGCTTGGCCAGCCACGCGTGGCCCAGGCCCAGCCGTGAGGCCATCAGCGCGACCAATGCCGTACTGGCGGCGGTCAGCAGCAGCCACACCGCGACGAAGCGCCACAGACGTTGCCAACCCAGCCGTGCCTGGCCATCCTGCGCGAACGTCCAGCGGCCATTGAGCCAGAAGCCCAGCGCCGCGCCGGCGATGCGGCCGCAGACATTGCCCGGTGCCGGCGGCACGCCCAGCCCGGTCAGGGCGACAAACACGGCCCAGTCCAGCAGTAATTGCAGCACGCCGACGATCAGGAACAGGCGGCCTTGGCGCAGTAGGCTCATGCGGTTTTGGAAGCTGGGTTCATCGGTGTGATGTTAGCGGCCTGTTGGCCCGGCGCACCACGTTCTAGAATCCACACCATCGAAAAGTCCCACGGAAACCCACATGACCCAGCCGCTGCACGTCGTCATCCTCGCCGCCGGTGAAGGCAAGCGCATGAAATCCGCGCGGCCCAAGGTGCTGCAACCCATCGCCGGGCAGCCGATGCTGGCGCACGTGATCGCCGCCGCGCGCGCGTTGTTGCCGGCCGGCATCCACGTGGTGTTCGGCCATGGTGGCGAGCAGGTGCGTGCCGCATTCGATGGGCAGCACGATGTGTCGTGGGCCGAACAGGCGCAACAACTCGGCACCGGCCACGCCGTGCAACAGGCCATGCCTGATATTCCCGACGAGGCCGCCGTGTTGGTGCTGTACGGCGACGTGCCGCTGATCCGCAGCGAAACCCTGCAACGCCTGCTGGCTGCCGAAGGCCGCTTGAAGGTGCTGGTGGCCGAGCCCGACAACCCCACAGGTTATGGCCGCATCATTCGCGATGAAGCCGGCAAGGTCGCCGCCATCGTCGAGCAGAAGGATGCCAGCGACGAACAACTGCGCATTCGCACGGTCAACACCGGCATCATCGCTGCCGATGCGGTTGCACTGAAGCAATGGCTGTCGCAACTGTCCAACGACAACGCGCAGGGCGAGTATTACCTGACCGACGTGTTCGCCGCGGCCGCGCGCGAATTCAACCCGGCGGAGTGGGTGCTGGTCGCCGACCCGCTGGAAACCGAAGGCGCGAATGATCCTTGGCAACTGGCGCAACTGGAACGCGCCTTCCAGCGCCGGCAGGCACAGGCGTTGTGCGTGGCCGGCGCGCGGCTGGCCGATCCGGCGCGCTTCGACCAGCGCGGCAGCATCAGCGTGGGCCGCGATGTCGAGATCGATGTTGACGTTGTGTTCGAAGGCAAGGTGGAACTGGGCGACAACGTCAGCATCGGCCCGTTCGTGCGCATCAAGGATGCGAAGATCGGCGCGAACACGAAAATCCACGCGCATTGCGACATCGAAGGCGTCATCGCCGAAGGCAATGCCTTTATCGGCCCGTATGCGCGCATCCGCCCCGGCACCGTGCTGGCCGATGGCGTGCACGTCGGCAACTTCGTCGAAACCAAGAAGACCACGCTGGGCGCGGGCAGCAAGGCCAACCACCTGACTTACCTGGGCGACGCGGTGGTCGGCAGCAAGGTCAACATCGGCGCGGGCACCATCACCTGCAACTACGACGGCGTGAACAAGTTCACCACCACGATTGGCGATGATGCCTTCATCGGCTCCAATTCCTCGCTGGTGGCACCGGTGAGCATCGGCAACGGCGCGACGATCGGCGCCGGCTCGGTGATCGGCAAGGATGCACCGGCCGGCAAGCTGACCGTCGCGCGCGCAAGGCAGCAAACGCTGGACGGTTGGCAGCGACCAGTGAAGAAGTAGTTGTTGGGTTGCGGGTTGCTGGAATGACGGGCAGGCGTCACTCCGCCGGCAACTGGATCGCCACGCACAGGCCGCCGCCATCGCGGTTGTGCAGGGACAGGCGGCCGCCGTGGGCTTCGATGATTTCGCGGGTCAGCGCCAGCCCCAGGCCGGTGCCATTGCGCTTGGTGGAATAGAACGGCACCAGTGCGTTCTGCAACACGGCGTCGTTCATGCCGGGGCCGCGATCCAGCACTTCGATGCGGAACCACTGCGGCAGTCGTTGCACGCGCACGCCGACGCCTTCGGCGGACGAGCCGGATTCATGCGCGTTCTTCAGCAGGTTCAGCAGGGCTTGTTCGATCTGCGCCGGGTCGATGCGGCCGTGCAGGTTGGCATCGGGCATGTCCAGTTCGAAACCGATCTGGCGCTGCAGGTTGGCGAGGAAATCGCCCCAATCCACCGTGTGCAATTGCGGTTGCGGCAGCTTGGCGAAGCGCGCATAGCCGCGGATGAAGCCTTCCAGGTGGCGCGCGCGGCCTTCGATGGTGGCGAAGACTTCTTCCAGCCGTTCATGCCGGCCACGCCGCACCAGTTCCGCGCCCGAATGCGCCAGCGAGGCAACCGGCGCGAGCGAGTTGTTGAGTTCGTGGCTGATGACGCGGATCACCTTCTTCCAAGTCTGCACTTCCTGGCGGCGAAGTTCGCTGGTCAGCAGGCGCAGCAGCAGCAATTCGTGCTTGCGGCCGTTGAGGCGGAACTGGCGGCGCGAGAGGTGGAAGACCTGTTCCTCGTCGGCGTCGTTTTCTTCGTCGCTGCCGATCGCGAACAGGCTGTCGCCGCCGCGTGCCATCGCTTCGCGCATTTCGGTGGGTGAGCGCGCCAGCAGGTCGTCGAAGCGTTGGCCTTCCAGCTTCCAGCCGCTGTTGAAAAGCTTGCGTGCGGCGACGTTGGCAAAGGCCACGCGGCGTTCGCCATCGCCACCGGCTGCCAGCAACAGCATCGCGGTGGGCGTGTTCTGCACCATCGTGTCCAGCAGCAGCTCGCGTTGCACCAGCCCTTGGCGTTGTTCGCGCAATACTTCGCCAAGTTCGGCGTGTGCATGGACCAGTTGGTCGAGTTCGTCATTGTCGCTGTTGCGCCAGTGCAGGCCGAAGTTGAATTCACCATCGCGGTAGCTATTGATGCTGCCGGCCAATGCGCGAAACAACGAATGCAGCGGCGAAAGCGCGCGGCGCACGATCCACGCTGCCAGCGGTACGATGACCAGTGCGGACAGCGGCGCGACCAACCAGCTGTCGTCAAACCAGCGCATCAGCAGCAAGGGCAGGGCGATGGCCAGTGCCAGCAGTGGCAGCAGCCACAACAGCAAACGACCGGCGAGCGAGCGGCGGATCATGCGCTGGCGCTCACGGATGCTGTATCCCATGGCGGTCCATGCGCCGGTACAGCGCTTGCCGGCTCAGGCCCAGTTCCGAGGCGGCTTGCGCGATCACGCCATTGGCGCGGGCCAGTGCGGCTTCGATCGCAGCCTTGTCCGGTTCTTCTGCACTCGCAGTTTTTTGCGGTGGCGGCTTTGGCAGGTTCAAGTCCGTCGCTTCGATGCGTTCGCCCTGTGCCAGCAGGCCGGCGCGTTGCAGCACGTTGCGCAGTTCGCGCACGTTGCCGGGCCAGCCGTGGCGCAGCAGGGCAGTGCGTGCCGATTCGGCCAGCGGTTTGTCGGCGGGGCGGAACAATTCTGCCAGCGGCAGGATGTCGCCAGGACGCTCTGCCAGTGGCGGCAATGCCAGTTCGATCGCGTTGAGGCGGTAATACAAATCCTCGCGGAAGCTGCCGTCGCGGATCATTGCCGGCAAATCGGCATTGGTCGCGCTGATCACGCGCACGCGCACGCTGCGTTCGCGATTGGAGCCCAGGCGTTCGAACTTGCCGGTTTCCAGCACGCGAAGCAGTTTCATCTGCCCGGCCGCCGGCAGGTTGCCGATTTCATCAAGGAACAAGGTGCCGCCATCGGCTGCTTCGAACTTGCCTTCGCGCGCCTTGTTGGCGCCGGTGTAGGCACCGGCTTCGGCGCCGAACAATTCGGCTTCGATCAATTCAGAAGGGATCGCGCCACAGTTGAGGGTGACGAAGGGGCCGTTCTTCACTGCCGAATTGGCCTGCACGATCTCGGCGATCTTCTCCTTGCCTGCGCCGTTGGGGCCGGTGATCAGCACCGGCAAATCGGAACGCGCGACCTGGCAGGCCAGTGCGAGCGCACGCTCGCTGGCCGGATCGGCGAAAACCGTGCCGCGCAAGTCGTACTTGGCGGTGAGTTGTTCGCGGCGCTGTCTTTCGCGGGAGCGACGGCGGTCGAGCTCGTGACGGGTTTCGGCCAGTTCCAGCAGGTTGTTGACCGTGGTCAGCAGGCGCGTGTCGTCCCAGGGCTTGGCCAGGTAATCCGCCGCGCCGGCCTTGACCAGTTCCACCGCGCTGGAAAGATGCGTCCACGCGGTCAGCAGGATCACTGGCAGGTCGGGATGCTGCGTGCGGATCTGCGCGAACAGGGCTTCGCCTTCGGCGCCGGAAGTGGTGTCGGCGGAGAAGTTCATGTCCTGGATCACCAGATCGACGTCTTCGGCAGCCAGCATGTCCAGGCCCGCCTGCGGCGTGGCCGCGTGCAGCGTGTCGATGTCGTGCAGCGAGAACAGCACTTCGAGCGCGGTGGCGACCGCAGGGTTGTCGTCGATGATCAGGACGGTCGGCATACGGGCATTTTTACTCGCGAATCGCGCGGATGCTGCTGCCGGCTTGTTCCAGCATCAGGTAGCCGGGGCGGTTTTGTGCGTCGTAGCCGAAAATGATGCGTGCGTTCTGGGCGGGCACGACGAAGATGGTTTCCGATTCGGCGATCAGGTTCGATGCCGGTTGGCCATCTGCCTGGAACTTCAGGCCCTTGTCTTCACGCCATACATGCAGGCGGATACCCGATGCGGTGCGGTACCAGCCGCCGTAGCCATCGAGGATGGATTGCGTCACCGGCACGCCAGCCGATACAGCCGGCGGTGTCTGCGCGAAGGCGGCGACAGGTGCAAGAGCAAGGCACAACAGCAGGCGGCGGAGCATGGGTGAGGTTTCCATGAAATCAGGTGTAGCGAATATAGGCGGCGGCGGCTGAATCGGTTGTTCGGTGCTTGGAACAGGCGTTCACGCGCTGCGCGTGGCAATGGCTGGCGGCACGCTGGCGGCTTTGCGCGCCGGGCCGAGCACGGCGATCTGGCCCAGTGCCCACAGCAAGGTCGCGCCGATGGGCAGGTAATACCACGGCAGGCGCGGCAGCTCGTACTTGCTCATCAGCATCTGGTTGATGGCGAAGGCCAGCAGCATGCCGAGGACGATGCCGGCACTGGCGAGCAGGAAATTCTCGGCCTGGAAATGGCGCAGGATCTGCGTTTTCGTCGCGCCCAGCGCACGGCGCACGCCGATCTGCCGCGTGCGCTGCTGCACCCAGAAGCTGGCCAGGCCGACGATGCCCAGCGCAGTCACCGCCAGCAGGGCGATGCACACCGCCAGCAGCAGCCAGACCACGGCGCGGTCGCGGCTGTAGAAGGCATGGCGCATGTCGGTGAGGGTTCTCTGTTCGTTGATGAGGCGGTTGGGATCGGTCTTGTTCAAGGCGGCAACGGCGGCTTGCAACACTTCCTCGCGGCGTTCGGGCGTGGTGCGCAGTGCGTAGCTGCCATTGGAAACGCGCCCGGGCAGGATGATCGAATCGTAATCCTTGCGGCTGTCGCCGCCGCCGGCGCGGCCATTGCCGGGCTTCATCAGGTCGTCGATGACGCCGACGATGCGGATGGGGTTCTCGCCCCAGACGTAAACCGACTTGCCGATGGCGCTTTCGTTGCCGAACAGGTGCCCGGCCAGCGTGCGTGTGACCAGCGCCGCGCCGAAGGTAACGGGGGAGTCGGGTTTTTCCATCTCGCTGATTTCGATGTATTCCTCCGGATTGAAGGCGCGGCCTTCAACCACCTTCAGGCCGAAGGTGGGCAGCATGCCGCCATCGTCCAGATACATGGTGGCGTGCAGCGTCGGTTCCGGTTGTTGCGGTTTCAGGTTGACGTCGCTCATCCATTCGCTGTTGCCATAGGGGATCTGGTTGAAGCTGCTGACCGAGGTGACGCCGGGCACGGCCGCCAGCGCGGCCAGGTCTTCGCGGCGCGCCGCGTCGAGGTTGCGATCCGGATCGAGGCTGAAGGTTTCGATGTTGACCATTCCCGCTTCGTCCAGGCCGCTTGAGCGGTGCATGCTCTGCACGCGGCTGCCGATCACGAACGCTGCGTTGCAGACGATGGCGCAGGCCAGCGCGATCTCCAGCACGATCAGTGCGGCGGTGGTCTTGTGCCGCAGCAGGGCGGACAGGATGGGGCGGATTTCCATGGCTTCTCCTTACTGCGACTTCAACTGGATTGCCGGCGCGATCTGCATCGCGCGCCATGCGGGGAAAACACCGGCAATCAGGCTCGCTGCCAGCGATAGGACGAATGTCGTCAGCAACATTGGCGCGTCCAGCTGCGCCAGCCTGGCGTAATCGTCCGGTTGCTGGCGCACCAGCCACAGGCCCAGCGCAGCGAAGCCCAAGCCCAGTACCGCGCCGGCTGCGCCGATGCAGCCAGCCTCGACCAGGCATTGCTTGAAGATTTCCTTGCGCGATGCGCCCAGCGCGCGGCGCACGCCGATCTCGCCGCTGCGGCGCAGGAACTTGGCCAGCAACAGGCCGATGGTGTTGACCAGGCACACCAGCAGGAAACCGAACGCCAGCCACATCTGCATGCGCACGTCGCCGGGCACCACTCCCTTGTAGTCCAGCCATTCCATCACGCTGCGCAGGCGCACGTTGGTCGGTTGTTCGAAGCGCCCGGCGCGGCGTTGCTGATCGGAATAATCGGCCAGGTACTTGCGGTAGTCGGCGACCTTCTGCGGTGTGTCCAGTTGCACCCAGTATTGCAGCCATGCGCAAGGCGCGTTGAGGCTCTGGCTGCCACCTTCTTCCTGGCGGCTGTCGCCCCAGCAGTTCATCTGGCCTTGCGAACGCAGACGGGCATCCATTGCGCTGGAAAAGGGTACGAACACCTGCTCGGTGCCACTGAAACGCTGGTGGCTCAAGTCGTAGAAGCGCGGATTGAGTTCCCATTCGTCGATCACGCCGATCACTCGGAAGGTCGCCTTCGGAGTGCGCAGTTCGCGGCCCACGGCATTTGCATCGCCGAACATTTTTTCCGCCAGCTTGCGGCCGATCACCGCGATGCGCGCGCGCGCTTCATCCTCTGCCGCGGTCCAGCCACGGCCGGCGACCATCGGCGGCTCGAACATCGCGAAGAAATCCGCGCTGGTGTAGCGCGCCTGCGCACGGAACGGCTGCATGCCACCTTCGGGCTGCATTGTCAGCGAGCCGGCGGTCATCACCGCTTGCAGGTCGCCGCGCTTCTGTCGCAGCAACGCCTCGGCATCGAAACGGGTCATCTGCTCCATCGGCTCCGGTTCGGGCCGTGCGCCGTTGGCCAAAGGGCGCGGTTCCAGTTGCGGATAGAACAGCTTGTCGCTCTTGTGCGGGATCGGGTCGCCACTCAATACGTGGAACACGGTCAACGTGGTCATCGACGCACCGATGCCCAAGGCGATGGCGATCACCATCAGTACGGTCAGCATCGGGTTGCGCTTGAAGCTGCGCAGGGCAAGGTTCAAGTAATAAGCGAACATCCGGAATTCCCCATGTGATCGTCGTGTCACGCGCTGCGCGTGGCGATGGCCGGCGGGATGTTGGCCGCGCGGCGTGCCGGCCACAGCACCGCGACCTGGCCCAGCGCCCATAGCAGCACCGCGCCGATCGGCAGGTAATGCCACGGCAGGCGCGGCAATTCGTACTTGCCCATCAGCAACTGGTTGATGGCGAAGGCCAGCAGCATGCCGATGACGATGCCGGCGGTGGCGAGCAGGAAGTTCTCGGTCTGGAAATAGCGGGTGATCTGCGACCTGGTCGCGCCCAGCGCGCGGCGCACGCCGATCTGGCGCGTGCGTTGCTGCACCCAGAAGCTGGCCAGGCCGACGATGCCCAGCGCGGTCACCGCCAGCAGCAACACGCACACGGCGATCAGCAGGCCGATCATGTCGCGGTCGCCCGCAAAATAGTCGTTGCGGATGTCGTCGTAGGTTTGCTGTTCCAGCACGATGCGGTTCGGATCTATTTTTTGCAGCATGGCCACCGCGTTCTTCAGTACTTCGGCGCGGCGCGCCGGGTCGGTGACGCGGATCAGGTAGTAGCCGCCATTGGTGTAGTTGGCCTGCCAAGGGAAGATGATCGAGTTGTGCCACTCGCCATTGCCGTTGTTCGGGCGGGCCAGGGTTTCCACCACGCCGACGATGGTCATGGGGATGTTGGCCATATAGACGACCTTGCCGATGGCCGCTTGCGTGCCTCCTTCAGGGAACAGTTTCTTCGCCACGGATTCGTTGACGATCATCGGGCCGGCAACGAAATCCGCATCGGTGTTGTTTTCGAACTCGCTGCCGTAGCGATATTCGCTGGGCTCGAAATCGCGCCCGGCGACCAGCTTCAAGCCCATCGTTTGCAGCATGCCGGGCGCAGCCATGTATTGCGCCGCGTTGAGTGTGGGAACTTGCTGGTCGGGCGTGTTGGCCAGGCCGGTATTCCACGAGCCGCCTTGGAACGGAACCTGGTTGATGGTGATGGCATGGGTCACGCCGGGCACGCTGCGCAGCGCGGCCAGGTCCTCGCGGGTGCGCGCGTCTGCGTCGGCGTGCTTGCCGATGCCGCCAAGACGGATTTGCACCAGCTCGTGCTCGGCAATGCCGCTTTGCATGTGCAAGGTGTCCAGGCGTTGCGAGACCAGGAACAGCGCGTTGCAGATGATGGCGCAGCTCAATGCGATTTCCAGCACGATCAATGCGGCGGCGGTCTTGTGCCGGCGCAGGGCGGAAAGGATGGGGCGGATTTCCATGGGGTTCTCCGGGTTGTTTGTCTCCCTCCCTTGTGCGTAGCGCAGGGGAGGGTTGGGGATGGGTGCTTTTGATGTTCGCGAAATCAAAAGCACCCCCTCCCAACCTCCCCCTTCGCGCGCAGCGCGAAAGGGGAGGGGTTTCAGGTCATTGCGTCTTCAACTGCACCGCCGGTGTGATCTGCATCGCCCGCCACGCCGGCAGCAGGCCGGCAAGCAGGCTGGCAGCAATCGCCAACGCGAAAGTCAGCAGCAGCATCGAACCATCCAGGTGCGCCAGTTGCGCGTAGCTGGCCGGTCGTTGGCGTACTGCCAGCAGGCCCAGTTCGGCCAGTGCCAGGCCGAGCAGGCCGCCGGCCAGGCCAATCGCGCCGGCCTCGACCAGGCATTGCTTGAAGATTTCCAGACGCGATGCGCCCAAGGCGCGGCGCACGCCGATCTCGCCGCTGCGCCGCAGGAACTTGGCCAGCATCAGCCCGACCGTGTTGAGCAGGCACACGGCGAGGAAGCCGAACGCCAGCCACATCTGCAGGCGCACGTCGCTGGGTACCACGCGGTTGTAGTCCAGCCACTCCATCACGTTGCGCAGGCGCGTGTTGGCTGGGCGTTCGAAGCGGCCACTGGCGCGCTGCTGTTCGGAATAGTTGTCCAGATAGGCCTTGAAATCGCGCGCCTGTGCCGGGTTTTCCAGCTCCACCCAATACTGCAGCCACGAACAGGATGCGTTGAGCGATTGCGGGTCGCTGACCACTTCGCGACCGAAGCAATCCATGTTGCCGTCGCGATCCAGCTTGAGGTCGATCGCCAGTGAAAATGGCAGGAAGGCCTGTTCCTCGCGGCCGTAACGGCTGACGTTGAGGTCGTGGAAGTGCGGCTTCGGGTTCCAGTCGTCGATCACGCCGACGACGCGCAATGCATTGCCGTCGAAGCGCAGGTCGCGACCGACTACATCGATGCGGCCGAACATTTTTTCCGCCAGTTTGCGGGTGATCACCACGACCCGCGCATGGCTGTCGTCATCGACCTTGGCCCAGCCTTGGCCGGCAACGAAGGGAATGTCGAACATCGGGAAGAAATCGGTGCTGGTGTAGCGAACGCTCAGCACGAAGGGCTTGATCGTGCTGTTCTCCGCTTCCACTGCGACGCTGCCGCCGGCGCTCAATGATTGCCGCTTGCCTTTGGCTTGGCGCAGCAATGCCTCGGCATCGAAGCGGGTGAGATCACGGCGTGGTTCCTCGCCAGGCTGGTAGCCATCGCGAGTATCCGGATCCAGTTGCACGCGGAACAGGCGTTCGCTTTTCTGCGGGATCGGGTCGCCACTCAATACGTGGAAAACCGTCAGCGTGGTCATCGCCGCGCCGATGCCCAGCGCGATGGCAGCCACCATCAGCGCCGTCAGCACTTTGTTGCGACGGAAGCTGCGCAGGGCCAGGTTGAAGTAGTAGGCAAGCATGGTTTTCCTCCTTGTGTCTGCATCTCCCCGCAAGCAGGAGAGGGAGATTCATGCGATTGCTTCGCCGGCGTGCATGTTTTGCGCCAGCCGTGGCTCGCTGGCCAAGTCGGTGGCCATGCCATCGACGATGTGCACGTTGCGCTGCGCGCGCGCGGCCAGTTCCGGGTCGTGGGTGACCATCACGATCGTGGTGCCCTGCTGGTTGATTTCTTCCAGCAGTTCCAGCACGCCGCGTGCCATTTGCGTGTCGAGGTTGCCGGTGGGTTCGTCGGCCAGCAGCAGCTTTGGGCTGCCAGCCAGCGCGCGCGCGATCGCGGCGCGCTGTTGCTGGCCGCCGGACAGTTCGGCCGGGTAGTGCTTCATGCGCGAGCCCAGGCCGACGCGGCTCAGGGCTTGCTCGATGCGCTGCTTGCGCTCGGCGGCGGGCATGCCGCGATAGCGCAGCGGCACGTCGGCATTGTCGAACAGGTTGAGATCCGGGATCAGGTTGAAGCTCTGGAAGATGAAGCCGATCTTCTGGTTGCGCAGCTTGCTGCGTGCGTTGTCGTTGAGATGGCTGACGTCTTCGCCATCCAGTTTGTAAACGCCGCCGGTATAGGTTTCCAGCAGGCCGGCGATGTTGAGGAAGGTGGTCTTGCCCGAACCCGACGGCCCGGTGACGGCAACGAATTCGCCTTCCTTCACGTGCAGGTCCAGCGAGCGCAGCGCGTGGGTTTCGACCAGTTCGGTGCGATAGACCTTGGTGACTTGGTGCATTTCCAGCATTTCGTTTCTCCGGGATTGGGGATTCGGGTGGGTTGTTTCGTCATCCCGCGCAGATGGGAATGACGGGCAGAAGTAGTCGCGGTGTCGTTCAGTTCACCTTCGCCCGCTCGGCATCGCCGAACAGGTCGCTGCCGGAGACCACCACGCGGTCACCGGGTTTCAGGCCATTCACGATTTCGACTTCGCCCAGGCTGCTGACGCCCAGTTGCACCGGCCGGCGCACGGCGACGTTGCCATTCATGACGTAGGCGTAGCGGCCGCCGGATTGTTCGACGAAGGGGCCGCGCTCGACCTTCAGCACGTTGCGGCGGGTGTCCATCAGCACGCGCGCGCTCAGGCGCTGGCTCTGGCGCAGGCCCGGCGGTTGCTTGTCGGAAAAGCGGATGCGGGCGACGACTTCGCCGTTGACCACTTCCGGCGATACCGCGCTGATTTCGCCCGGATACGGTTCGCCGCTGCCGCTGGTCAGTTGCGCCGGCATGCCGATGTCGAGGTCGCGGGCGAAGCTTTCCGGCACCTTGATTTCCACTTCGAACTTGCTCAGATCCACCACGCCCAGCACCGGGCCATTGGCAATCACGCTGGTGCCCTGCGGCACCTGCACCTGGCCGACCTGGCCGTCGAAGGGCGCGCGCAAGGTCAGTGCATCGACCTGGCGCTGCGCCTCGGCCATCACCGCACGCTGGCGGTCGGCCAGCATTTTCTTGTTGCGCGCATCCAGCCCTGCGCCTTGCGATTGCAGAGCAAAATCCTTCTGTGCGCTTTGCAGGCCCAGTTGCGCCTTCTTCAAGTCGTCCTTGGCCTTTTCCAGGTCGTTGAGCGGCATCGCGCCGCCGTCGTAGGCGCGCTGGTAGCGTTCCAGTTCGCGGCGTGCGGCGGTTTCGTCGATCTGCGCCTGGTCCAGCGCCTTGCGCGCGTTCAGGCGGGCGATCTGCGCGTCGAGTTCGGCGCTGCTGGCTTCGGCCTCCATGCCGGCCAGGGTGGATTGTTCCTGCACCAGCTTGCTGCGCAGTTCCGGGCTGTCGATCACCGCCAGCGGCTGGTCCTTCTTGACCTTGTCGCCGGCCACTACCTGCAGGCTGACCGTGCCGGCGGCAATGGCGTACAGGGTGGGGCTGTTGGCGGCGATGACCTTGCCGTCGGCGGCGATGTCGCGGACCAGGTCGCCCTGGCTGACCGTGGCGATGCGCAAGCGCTGCGTGCTGTACGAGCGCGTGCCGGACAGCCAGCCGCTGGCGACCCAGCCGATGACGATCAGCAAGGTGGTGGCAGCCAATGCCAGCCACGCCCAGCGCGGCAACCGGCGGCGGCCGGCGGGTTGGCGGAGTACCTGGTCTTGCGCGGAAGTGTCCCGGATCATCTGTGCTTGTCGTTGTTGATGGACAAGGGGTCTTCAGCACGATGCGTGCCAACCGCAAGTGGTTGATGCGCAAGGCAACGCAGGTGTGCGGGAAGTGTCCGCGTGTCCGCCGGACAGCAGGCGGACACTTCCGGCGGGAGATAGAATCGACATATGGCCAGCACGCGTCTGGCCAACCAACAAGGAATTCGTGGCATGTGTGGAATCGTGGGTGCAATCGCCAATCGTGACGTGGTGCCGGTGCTGATCGAAGGGCTGAAGCGGCTGGAATACCGGGGTTACGATTCGGCCGGGATAGCGGTAGTCGATGGCCGCGACGTGCGCCGCGTGCGCCGCACCGGCCGCGTCGCCGAGATGGAAGCAGCCGCACAGGCCGAAGACCTGCACGCCACGCTTGGCATCGGCCACACCCGCTGGGCCACCCACGGCGGCGTCACCGAGGCCAATGCCCATCCGCATATCAGCCACGGCGTCGCGCTGGTGCACAACGGCATCATCGAGAACCACGAGCAGCAGCGCGAAAGACTGCGCGCACTGGGCTACGAATTCGAATCGCAGACCGATACCGAAGTCATCGCCCACCTGATCCACCATCACCTTCAACAGGATGACGTGGATCTGCTGGCCGCCGTGCAGCGCGCGGTCAAGGAACTCACCGGCGCCTACGCGCTGGCGGTGATCAGCCGAGCCGAGCCGCAACGCATGGTCTGCGCACGCATGGGTTGCCCGCTGCTGGTGGGCCTGGGCATCGGGGAGAACTTCATTGCCTCGGACGTCAGCGCCATCGTGCAGGCCACGCGCCGGGTGTTGTTCCTCGAGGAAGGCGACACCGCCGAAGTCGCGCGCGAAGGCGTGCGCGTCTATGGCCGCGACGACAAACCGGTGTTGCGTGAAACCCACTTGTCCAACGTGTCGCTGTCATCGCTGGAGCTGGGTCCGTATCGCCACTTCATGCAGAAGGAAATCCACGAACAGCCGCGCGCGCTGGCCGACACGATCGAAGCGGCCATCGACGGCGGCTTCGTGCCGGAACTGTTCGGTGCCAATGCCGCCGAGGTGCTGGGGAAAATCGAAGGCGTGCAGATCCTCGCCTGCGGCACCAGCTATTACGCCGGCCTGACCGCACGCTACTGGATCGAAGCCATCGCCGGCCTGCCATGCAGTGTCGAAATTGCCAGCGAATATCGCTACCGCGCCGCGCATGCTAACCCCAGGCACCTGGTGGTGACGATTTCGCAATCCGGCGAAACCCTCGACACGATGGAAGCGTTGAAATACGCCAAGTCGCTCGGCCATGTGCACACGCTGAGCATCTGCAACGTGCCCGAAAGTGCGATCCCGCGCGCCAGCGAACTGGTCTGCTACACCCGCGCCGGCGCGGAAATCGGCGTGGCCAGCACCAAAGCCTTCACCACGCAATTGGCCGTGCTGTTCCAGTTGGCGGTGGTGCTGGGCAAGCTGCATGGCCGCGTCGATGCCGAGGCAGAGAACGACTGGCTGGAACAACTACGCCAGCTCCCCGGTGGCGTGCAGCACGCATTGAACCTGGAGCCGCAGATCATCGCCTGGGCGGAGCAATTCGCCCGCAAGCACAATGCGCTGTTCCTCGGTCGCGGCCTGCATTACCCGATCGCGCTGGAAGGCGCGCTCAAGCTCAAGGAAATCTCCTACATCCACGCCGAGGCTTATCCCGCCGGTGAACTCAAGCATGGCCCGCTGGCGCTGGTCGATGCGGCGATGCCGGTGGTCGTCATCGCCCCGAACGACGTCCTGCTGGAAAAGGTCAAGAGCAACATGCAGGAAGTGCGCGCACGCGGCGGCGAATTGTTTGTCTTCGCCGACCAGGACAGTGGCTTCGGCGAATCCGAAGGCGTGCATGTGATCCGCACCCCGCGCCATGTCGGCGCGCTCAGCCCCATTGTCCACACCATTCCCGTGCAACTGCTGGCCTACCACACGGCGCTTGCGCGCGGCACCGATGTGGACAAGCCGCGCAACCTGGCCAAGAGTGTGACGGTGGAATAAGCTGCGGCGACGATCAAACGTTGTCAAACGAAACAATTTTATTCAATCACGATTGTGCGAAGATTGGCATCATCCACGCCATCCCAATGCTTGCCAGGAGCACGCCCCGATGAATGCCGTACTTGCCAGCCAGCCCGGGCAGACCCGGCGCGTCCCGTTGTTGATCGGCGGGGAATTCGTCGAATCGAAAACCACGCAATGGCGCGACATCGTCAACCCCGCCACGCAGGAAGTGCTGGCGCAGGTGCCGTTCGCCACCGACGATGAAGTCGAAGCGGCTATCGCCTCGGCGAAGGAAGCATTCAAGACCTGGCGCAAGACGCCGATCGGCGCGCGTGCGCGCATCTTCCTGAAGTACCAGCAACTGATCCGCGAGAACATGGCCGAACTCGCCGCGTTGCTGACTTCCGAACAAGGCAAGACCCTGCCCGATGCCGAAGGCGACATCTTCCGCGGGCTGGAAGTGGTGGAACAAGCCGCCAACATCGGCAACCTGCAGATGGGCGAGATCGCCAACAACGTCGCCAGCGGCGTGGATACCTACACCCTGCTGCAACCGCTGGGCGTGTGCGCCGGCATCACCCCGTTCAACTTCCCGGCAATGATCCCGCTGTGGATGTTCCCCACCGCGATTTCCGCCGGCAACACCTTCGTGCTGAAGCCGTCCGAACAGGACCCGCTGGTGACGATGCGCCTGGCCGAACTGGCGCTGGAAGCCGGCATCCCCAAGGGTGTGCTGAACGTGGTTCACGGCGGCCCGGACGTGGTCAACGCACTGTGCGACCACGCCGACATCAAGGCGGTTTCCTTCGTCGGTTCCACCCGCGTCGGCACGCACGTTTACAACCGCGCCACGCAGGCCGGCAAGCGTGTGCAATGCCTGATGGGCGCGAAGAACCACGTCATCGTGCTGCCCGATGCCAACAAGGACCAGGCGCTCAACGCCGTGGCCGGCGCATCGTTCGGCGCGGCCGGGCAACGCTGCATGGCCTCATCGGTGGCGGTGCTGGTGGGCGAGGCGCGCAACTGGATTCCCGAGCTGGTGGAAAAGGCCAGGACGCTGAAAGTCAGTGGCGGCACCGAACCGGGCGCGGATCTTGGCCCGCTGATTTCCTGCGCCGCATTGCAGCGCGCCGAAGGCCTGGTGGCATCCGGTGTTGAACAAGGCGCGAAGCTGGAACTGGACGGCCGCAAGCCGAATATCCCCGGCTACGAAAATGGCAACTTCCTTGGCCCGACCATCTTCTCCGGCGTCAAGCCCGGCATGCGCATCTACGACGAAGAAATCTTCGGCCCGGTGCTGTCGGTGGTCGAAGCCGAAACCCTGGACGAGGCCATCGCGATCATCAACACCAACCCCAACGGCAACGGCACCGCCATCTTCACCCGCTCTGGCGCGGCCGCGCACAAGTTCCAGGAAGAAATCGACGTGGGCCAGGTCGGCATCAACGTGCCGATCCCGGTGCCGGTGCCGCTGTTCTCCTTCACCGGCAGCCGCGCGTCGAAGCTGGGCGACCTGGGCCCGTATGGCAAGCAGGCGGTTTACTTCTACACCCAGACCAAGACCGTGACCTCGCGCTGGTTCGACGACGAAGCCAGCAGCGGGGTGAATACCACGATCAGTCTGAAATAAGCGATGCAGCGCTGATGATCCTGCCCCCTCCCCCATGAAGGGGGAGGGGGCCGAAAGCTTGTTGCTGCCGATCCCCCACCACCTCCCGCAGCAGTTCCAGCGCCGCTTGCTGGGTGCGCGTGGCCGGGCGTTGCGCGCTGGTCGCGAGCCACGCTTGCACCTTCATCGGTGGCGTGCCGATGGGGCGCGTGGTGTAGGCCGAAGGACGAATCGAACTGGCGACGGCATGGCGGGTCAGTACCGCGTTGCCGAGACCGTCGGCGACCAGTTCAAGGATGGCGCGCACGCCGTCGATTTCCAGTGCGACGTTGGGCTGCAGGCCGAGTACGGCCAGTTCGGATTCGACCTGCGTGCGGATCGCGTTCGGGCGGCTGGGGATGACCAGCGGCAGCGCGGCCAGTTCGATCAGTGGCAATGGACCGGGCGGCGGGTCTTCGGCCAAGCCGGGTGGGCGCAGTTGCACCAGCACCAGTTCTTCTTCCATCAGCGGCTGCAGGTCCAGGCCGGCGCTGGGGCGGGCGTTGTAGAGCACGGCGATGTCCAGGCGGCCGGCGATCAGGGCTTCCTGCATCGCAAGGGTGAGGCCCTCGGTGATGGCCAGCTGCGCCTGCGGCAGGCGTTGGCGGAAGGCGTGAATCAGCGGCGTGGCGAAGGCGCGGGCCACGGTGGGCGGCAGGCCCAAGGTCACGCGTCCGGCCAAGCCACCGCGTGCGCCGGCCAGTTCCTCCTGCGCGCGGGCGACCTGGTGCAGGATGCCGCGCGCGTGTTTTAGCAGCAGCGCGCCGGCTTCGGTCAGGGTGACGCCGCGGCCGTTGCGCAGCAGCAGCGGCTGTTGCAGCTCCAGTTCCAGTTGCCGCACCTGCCGGCTCAGGGCCGGCTGGGCCACGTCCAGCAGGATCGAGGCGCGGGTGAAGCTGCCAAGCTCGGCCACGCGGACGAAGTATTCGAGCTGTTTCAGGTCCACGGAGGGCCGGCTCAAGATATCGCGGAAAGGCTAACCATATCATTCGATATGCCGGTTTGTTTTAGCTGATAGCCGGGCAGGCGGCTTCCGGATGGCGGGTGGCTTGGCGAGAATCCGGTTTTCGCCACGACTGTCTGCTGCCATGAGCCTGCCGCAATTAAGAGGAATCTCGTCGATGGCGACCCGTCAGGTGCTGGCCGAACTGGCCGTGGCCTGGCAGGCGCACGGCGGTGAGCCGGTGGCGATCGAATCGGTCGGCGGCATCGATGCGGCCAAGCGCGTGCAGGCTGGCGAAGCCTTCGACGTGGTGTTCCTGGCCTCCGATGCCATCGACAAGCTGCTCGCTGCCGGTTGCGTGGTCGCCGGCAGCAAGGTGGATCTGATGTTGTCGAGCACGGCGGTCGCGGTGCGCAAGGGTGCGGTGCAGCCCGACATTGCTTCCGAACACACGCTGCGTGCGGCAGTTTTGGCCGCGCCGAGCCTGGGTTATTCCACCGGCCCCAGCGGCGTGGCGTTGCAAAAGTTGTTCGAGCGTTGGGGCATCGCCGATGAAATCGCGCCGCGCATCGTGCAGGCGCGGCCCGGCGTGCCGGTCGGCTCGCTGATCGCCGGCGGCGAAGTTGCGCTGGGCTTCCAGCAATTGAGCGAATTGATCCATGTCGAAGGCATCGACATTGTCGGCGCGTTGCCGCCCGTGGTTGCCATCGACACCGTGTTTTCCGCGGGCGTGGTTGTCGGTTCGGCACATGCCGATGCCGCGCAGCGCCTGCTGGCATTCATGGCATCACCAGAAGCGATTGAGGCCAAGCGTCGCCAGGGTATGCAATCCATCTGATCTTCAAGCGAGGACTTTCCATGATCATCGACATCCACGGCCACTACACCACCGCACCGAAAGCGCTGGAAGACTGGCGCAATGCGCAGATTGCCGGCATCAAGGATCCATCGGCGAAGCCGCGCGTTGCCGACCTGAAAATCAGTGACGACGAGCTGCGTGAATCCATCGAAACCAATCAATTGCGCTTCATGCGCGAGCGCGGTTCGGACCTGACCATCTTCTCGCCGCGTGCCAGCTTCATGGCCCATCACATTGGTGATTTCGAGGTGTCCAGCACTTGGGCAGCGATCTGCAATGAGCTGTGTTACCGCGTGTCGCAATTGTTCCCGGACAGCTTCATCGGCGCGGCGATGCTGCCGCAGTCGCCAGGCGTTGACCCGAAAACCTGCCTGCCGGAAATCGACCGTTGCGTGAAGGAGTATGGTTTTGTCGGCATCAATCTAAATCCCGACCCGAGTGGCGGGCATTGGACCAGCCCGCCGCTGACCGACCGCCACTGGTATCCCATCTACGAAAAGATGGTCGAGCACGACATCCCGGCGATGATCCACGTCAGCACCAGTTGCAATGCATGCTTCCACACCACCGGCGCGCATTACATCAACGCCGACACCACCGCTTTCATGCAATTGATTGAAGGCGATTTGTTCAAGGATTTCCCGACGCTGAAGTTCGTCATTCCACACGGCGGCGGCGCAGCACCGTATCACTGGGGCCGTTATCGCGGGCTGGCGCAAGCGCTGAAAAAGCCGCTATTGCAGGAACATTTGTTGAAGAACGTGTTCTTCGATACTTGCGTGTATCACCAGCCGGGCATCGATCTGTTGGGCACGGTGATTCCGGTGGACAACATCCTCTTCGCCTCGGAAATGATCGGTGCGGTGCGCGGCATCGACCCGGAAACCGGCTTCAATTTCGACGACACCAAGCGTTACGTCGAAGCTTCGCCGCGTTTCACCGATGCGGATCGCTACAAGATTTACGAAGGCAATGCGCGCCGCGTATATCCGCGTCTGGATGCGGCCTTGAAGGCGCGAGGAAAGTAATCAAACAGAGGAATTGAACATGTACGAACTTGGCGTTGTTTACCGCAATATCCAGCGCGCCGACCGCGCTACCACCGATGCGCTGGCCGCGCTTGGCTCAGCCACCGTGCACGAGGCGATGGGCCGCGTCGGTTTGCTCAAGCCCTACATGCGCCCGATCTTTCCCGGCGCGCAGGTCAGCGGCACTGCCGTCACCGTGCTGCTGCATCCGGGCGACAACTGGATGATGCACGTGGTGGCAGAGCAGATTCAGCCCGGCGATATCGTGGTCGCCGCGATCACCGCTGAATGCACCGATGGGTATTTCGGCGATTTGCTCGCCACCAGCTTCCAGGCGCGCGGCGCGCGTGCGCTGGTGATCGACGCCGGCGTGCGCGACGTGAAGGTCTTGCAGGAGATGGACTTCCCGGTGTGGAGCAAGTGCATCAGCAGCAAGGGCACGATCAAGGCGACCTTGGGTTCGGTCAACGTGCCGGTGGTATGCGCGGGCATGCTGGTCACGCCGGGCGACGTGATCGTGGCTGACGACGATGGCGTGGTCTGCGTGCCGCACGCGCTGGCGGAAAAAACCCTGGAAGCGGCGCAAAAGCGCGAGAGCTTCGAAGGCGAAAAGCGCACCAAGCTGGCCAGCGGCGTGCTTGGTTTGGACATGTACAAGATGCGCGAGCCGCTGGAAAAAGCTGGCCTGCGTTACATCGATTGAGGGTAATACCGTGAGCAAGCCCACGAGCGGCCCGTTCGAAAAAACTCCCGGCTGGCTGGACTGGTACACCGGCCCCAGCACGCCGAAATTCAAATTGCCGCCGGGTAGCGTGGATGCGCATTGCCACGTGTTCGGCCCCGGCGCGGAATTCCCGTATGCGCCGGAACGCAAATACACACCGTGTGATGCGAGCAAGGCGCAGTTGTTCGCGCTGCGCGATCAGTTGGGTTTCGCGCGCAACGTGATCGTGCAGGCCACCTGCCACGGTGCGGACAATCGTGCACTGGCCGACGCGCTGCAATCATCCAATGGCAAGGCACGCGGCGTGGCCACAGTGAAGCGCAGCGTCACCGACGAGGAATTGCAGGCATTGCATGAAGCCGGCGTGCGCGGCGTGCGCTTCAACTTCGTCAAGCGGCTGGTGGATTTCACCCCGAAGGATGAGCTGCTGGAAATCGCCGACCGCATCGCCAGGCTCGGCTGGCATGTGGTGATTTATTTCGAGGCGGTGGATTTGCCTGAACTGTGGGATTTCTTCACTGCGCTGCCGGCCACGGTGGTCGTCGATCACATGGGTCGCCCGGACGTGAGCAAGGGCGTGGACAGCGAAGAATTCGCGCTGTTCCTCAAGTTCATGCGCGAACACGACAGCGTGTGGAGCAAGGTCAGCTGCCCAGAGCGTTTGTCGGTCACCGGGCCGAAGGCGTTGAACGGCGAACAAAATGCGTATCAAGACGTGGTGCCATTCGCGCGCCGTGTGGTCGAGCAATTCCCCGACCGTGTGCTGTGGGGCACCGATTGGCCGCACCCGAATTTGAAAGATCATATGCCCGATGACGGCTTGCTGGTCGATTTCATCCCGCACATCGCGCCAACTGCCGAATTGCAGCGCAAGCTGCTGGTGGACAACCCGATGCGCCTGTATTGGCCCGAGGAGAACTGAGATGTCGCTCGACAAACCCTATCTGGACGTGCCCGGCACGATCATTTTCGATGCCGACCAATCGCGCAAAGGCTACTGGATCAACCAGTTCTGCATGAGCCTGATGAAGGCCGAAAACCGCGCGCGCTTCAAGGCCGACGAACGCGCCTATCTCGATGAGTGGGCGATGACCGAAGAACAGAAGCAGGCCGTGTTGGCACGTGACCTCAACTGGATGATGCGCACTGGCGGCAACATCTATTTCCTCGCCAAGATCGGAGCGACCGATGGCCTCAGCTTCCAGCAGATGGCCGGCAGCATGACCGGCATGACCGAACAGGAATACCGCGACATGATGGTGTCCGGTGGTCGCTCGATCGAAGGCAATCGTTACCTCGGCGAAGACGGCGACGCGCAACCGCAGAGCCAGCCGCAGGGCGCGGCACACAAACACAATAAGGAGGCCTGACATGGCCCGCATCACCGCATCCGTTTACACCTCACACGTGCCGGCCATCGGCGCGGCGATGGACCTGCACAAGACCGGCGAGGATTACTGGAAGCCGGTATTTGCCGGTTATGAGTTCTCCAAGCAGTGGATGAAGGACAACAAGCCGGATGTGATCTTTCTTGTTTACAACGATCACGCCACCGCTTTCAGCCTGGATTTCATTCCCACCTTTGCCATCGGCACTGCCGCCGAATATGCCTCGGCCGATGAAGGTTGGGGCCCGCGCCCGGTGCCGAAAGTGGTCGGCCATCCGCAGCTTGCCAGCCATATTGCGCAGAGCGTGATCCAGCAGGATTTCGATTTGACCATCGTCAACAAGATGGATGTGGACCACGGCCTGACCGTGCCACTGTCGCTGATGTGCGGCGAGCTGGATCCGCGTGAAGGCGCATGGCCGTGCCCGGTGATTCCGTTTGCGGTCAACGTGGTGCAATACCCGGTGCCCAGCGGCCAGCGTTGCTTCAACCTCGGCCAGGCCATTCGCAAGGCGGTGGAAAGCTATGACGAAGATTTGAACGTGCACATCTGGGGCACCGGCGGCATGAGCCACCAGTTGCAAGGACCGCGCGCGGGCTTGATCAACAGCGAATGGGACAACAAGTTTCTCGACCGTTTGATCGCCGAGCCGCAGGAATTGGCGAAAGTGCCGCATATCGAATACGTGCGCGAAGCCGGCAGTGAAGGAATCGAGCTGGTGATGTGGCTGATTGCGCGTGGCGCGATGTCTGACGTGGCCGATGGCAAGCTGGTCGGCCCGGCACCAAATGTCGCGCACCGCTTTTTCCACGTGCCCGCATCCAACACGGCCGTTGGCCACCTGATTCTTGAGAAATGACTGGAGAAGCAACATGACAATCAAAGTGGCATTGGCCGGTGCCGGCGCATTCGGCATCAAGCATCTGGACGGCATCAAGAACATCGACGGCGTTGAAGTCGTCTCGTTGATCAGCCGCGATCTGGCCAAAACGCAGGAAGTGGCCGATCAATACGGCATCAAGCACGTCACCACCAAGCTGGAAGACAGTCTGGCGCTGAAGGAAGTGGATGCGGTCATCCTGTGCACGCCCACGCAGATGCACGCTGCGCAAACCAAGGAATGTTTGGAAGCGGGCAAGCATGTGCAGGTGGAAATCCCGCTGTGCGACGTGCTGGCCGAAGGCGAAGAAGTGCTGGCCCTGCAAAAGAAGACCGGGCTTGTTGCCATGTGCGGCCACACCCGCCGCTTCAACCCCAGCCACCAGTACGTGCACAACAAGATCAAGGCTGGCGAATTCAACATCCAGCAGATGGATGTGCAGACCTATTTCTTCCGCCGCACCAACATGAACGCACTCGGCCAGCCGCGTTCGTGGACCGATCACCTGTTGTGGCACCACGCTGCGCATACGGTGGATTTGTTCGCGTACCAAGCCGGTAGCCCGATTGTCAAAGCCAATGCCATCCAGGGGCCGATCCACCAGGACTTGGGCATTGCGATGGACATGAGCATCCAATTGCAGGCCGCCAACGGCGCGATTTGCACGCTGAGCCTGAGCTTCAACAACGATGGCCCGCTGGGCACCTTCTTCCGTTATATCGGCGACAGCGCAACCTACATCGCCCGTTACGATGACCTGGTGCAATCGCACAGCAAGGGCGCGGAAGAAGTGGTGGATGTGAGCAAGGTCGATGTCAGCATGAACGGCATCGAATTGCAGGACCGCGAATTCTTCGCCGCCATCCGCGAAGGCCGCGAGCCGAATGCCAGCATTGCGCAGGTGTTGCCGTGCTATCAGGTGCTGCACCAGCTGGAACAACAACTGAAGTAAGGACTTTGTAGAGCCGGGCTTGCCCGGCCGAACAAGCATCCAAAGGAAGCCTGGCATGCAAACCCGAAAGATCGGTCAATTCGATGTTTCCGCCATCGGCCTTGGCTGCATGAACCTCAGCCACGCCTACGGCGTGCCGCCCTCGCCCGAACAGGGTGAGCGTGTGCTGTTGTCGGCGTTGGAGCAAGGCGTGACCCTGTTCGATACCGCTGCGCTGTACGGCTTTGGTGCGAACGAGGAGCTAGTTGGGCGCGTTCTGGCATCGCATCGTTCGCGCATCGTGCTGGCCAGCAAATGCGGCATGTTCGGCGTCGATGGCAAGCGCGTCATCGACGGTCGCCCGGAAACCCTGCTGCGCAATTGCGAAGACAGCCTGCGCCGGCTGCGCACCGACGTGATCGATCTGTATTACCTGCACCGCTGGGACAAGAGCGTGCCGGTCGAGGACAGCGTTGGCGCAATGTCGCGGCTGGTCGAACAGGGCAAGGTGCGCGCGATCGGCTTGTCGGAAGTTTCCGCCGCGACCTTGCGCAAGGCGCATGTGGTGCATCAGGTTGCCGCCGTGCAGACTGAATACTCGTTGTGGACGCGCAACCCGGAAATCGCTGTGCTTGCGGCCTGTCGCGAACTCGGTGCTGCGCTGGTGCCGTTCAGCCCGCTCGGTCGCGGCTATCTGACTGGCAAGTTGCGCGACGTGGCCACGCTGGAGGCCAAGGACATTCGCCGTGGCATGCCGCGGTTCCAGCCGGAAAATTACGCGGCCAATCTCGCCTTGCTGGCAACGCTGGAAACATTGGCAGCCGAACTCGGTCACACGCCCAGTCAACTGGCGCTGGTGTGGTTGCTGGCGCAGGGTGATGACATCGTGCCGATCCCCGGCACCACGCAGGTCGAGCACCTGGCCGAGAACATCGCCGCCGCCGATATCGCGCTCACGCCAGCACAACAGCGGACACTGGCAGCCGCCTTCGAGCGCAGCCGCATCAGCGGCAACCGCTATCCACCGGCGACGCAGGTGGAAATCGATACCGAAGAGTTTGCGGATTGAGCAACTTGGAAGCAGATCCGCTTTTGTTCGTCATTCCCGCGCAGGCGGGAATCCATGCCTGCACCGTGTCAGGTTGCGGTGTATCGCTTTTCTGAAAGTATCCCGACATGGATTCCCGCCTGCGCGGGAGTGACAAGAAGAAGCGATGCTGTTCCTCGTTTCCTGAACAGGCAACAGGTGTCGGCACTCCCTATTCAGGAAAGCCATCCACCCCGATCAGCCCCAAAACCGCACGTCCCGCCTTCCAATCTAATCGTTATGTGCTATAACGATTATGTTTTCCGAAGGGTGAGGGTAGGGCATGAAAACCCAGGTCGTGATTGTCGGGGCGGGGCCGTCGGGCCTGTTCCTCGGCCAGTTGCTGCACAAGGCCGGCATCGACAACATCATCGTCGAGCGCCAGACCGGCGAGTACGTGCTGGGCCGCATCCGCGCCGGCATCCTTGAACAGGTCGCCGTTGACCTGATGGACGAAGTCGGCGCAGGCGCACGCATGCATGCCGAAGGCCTGGTGCACGAAGGTATCGAGCTGCTGTTCGACGGCCAGCGCCATCGCGTTGATCTGAAGAAGCACAGCGGCGGCCAGACGGTGATGGTCTATGGCCAGACCGAAGTCACCCGCGATCTGATGGAAGCACGTGCCGCCAGCGGCCAGACCACGGTGTATTCCGCGCAGGACGTACAGGTCCATGACTTCGACACGAAGCATCCACGCGTCAGTTACACGAAAGACGGCGTGCGCCACGAGGTCGAATGCGACTTCATCGCCGGTTGCGATGGTTTCCACGGCGTGTGCCGCGCCAGTGCGCCGAAGAGCGCCATCCGCGAATACGAAAAGGTCTATCCGTTCGGCTGGCTCGGCCTGCTGTCGGACACGCCGCCGGTATCGCATGAATTGATCTACGCCAACAGCCCGCGCGGTTTCGCATTGTGCTCGCAGCGCAGCCTCACGCGCAGCCGCTATTACCTGCAGGTGCCGTTGACCGACACCGTCGAGCAGTGGAGCGACCAGGCTTTCTGGGAAGAACTGAAACTGCGCCTGGACGACGAAGCCGCCAGCCAGCTGGTCACCGGCCCGTCGCTGGAAAAGAGCATCGCCCCGCTGCGCAGCTTCGTCACTGAGCCGCTGCGTTTCGGCCGCATGTTCCTGGCCGGCGACGCCGGGCACATCGTGCCGCCGACTGGTGCGAAGGGCTTGAACCTGGCCGTCACCGACGTGAAATACCTGGCCACCGCGCTGGAAGAGTTCTATGCCGAACGCAGCGAAGCGGGCATCGACGATTATTCGCGCAAGTGCCTGCGCCGCATCTGGAAGGCCGAACGCTTCTCGTGGTGGTTCACCCAGTTGATGCACAACTTTTCGCATGAAGGCGAAATCTTCGCCAAGCTGCAAAGCGCGGAACTGGATTACCTGCTCGGCAGCGAAGCCGGCTTGCGTACCATTGCCGAGAATTATGTGGGTTTGCCGTTGCAAGCGTGAGCCACGCGGCTTGCGATGAATGAGAGCGCTGTACTGTCATCCACGGGAGGAGAACACGATGAACACTGTTGAAAACCTGATCGGCGGCAAATCCGTCGCCGCCGCCGCGCATTACGAACGCATCAACCCGGTGACCGGCGAAGTCGCCACACGCGCCGCCGCCTCCACCGTGGCCGAAGCCTGTGCCGCCGCCGATGCCGCGCAAGCCGCCTTGCCGGCTTATGCCGCGCTCGGTCCGAATGCGCGCCGTGCACTGCTGCTCAAGGCCGCTGCCGAACTGGAAGCCCGCGCCCCGCAATTCATCGAGGCGATGATGAGCGAAATCGGCGCAACCCAGGGCTGGGCCGGCTTCAACCTGATGCTCGGTGCCAGCATGCTGCGCGAAGCTGCCGCGCTGACCACGCAGGTGGCCGGCGAAACGATTCCTTCGGACAAGCCCGGTTGCGTGGCGATCAGCGTGCGCGAACCGGCCGGCGTGGTGCTCGGCATCGCGCCGTGGAATGCGCCGGTCATTCTTGGTGTACGCGCCGTCGCCACGCCGCTGGCCTGCGGCAACACCGTGGTGCTGAAGACCTCCGAGCAATGCCCGCGCACCCACGCACTGATCATCGAGGCGCTGGCTGCTGCCGGTTTCGCCGATGGCGTGGTGAATTCGATCAGCAATGCGCCGCAGGATGCCGGCGAAGTGGTTGGCGCCTTGATCGACCACCCGGCCGTGCGCCGCGTCAACTTCACCGGCTCCACCGCCGTGGGCCGCATCATCGCCAAGCGTGCGGCGGAAAACTTCAAGCCGGTGCTGCTGGAGCTGGGCGGCAAAGCGCCATTTGTGGTGCTGGAAGATGCCGATCTGGATGCCGCAGTGAAGGCCGCCGCATTCGGTGCATTCATGAACCAGGGCCAGATCTGCATGTCCACCGAGCGCATCATCGTGCTCGACGCAGTGGCTGATGAATTCGCCAAGCGCTTCCAGCAGAAGGTTTCGACCATGCCGGTCGGCGACCCGCGCGAAGGCAAGACCCCGCTGGGCGCGGTGGTGGATCTCAAGACCGTGCAGCACGTGCAGTCGCTGGTGAAGGATGCCGTGGATGCCGGTGCGGAACTGCTCAACGGCGGCGAAGCCAATGGCGTGTTGATGCCGGCGCATGTGCTGGACAAGGTCACCACGTCGATGAAGATTTTCCGCGACGAAAGCTTTGGCCCGGTGGTCGGCATCATCCGCGCCCGCGACGAAGCCCATGCCATCGAACTGGCGAATGACACCGAATACGGCCTCACTTCGTCCGTGTTCACCCGCGACACTGCGCGCGGCCTGCGCGTGGCCGGGCAGATCAAGGCCGGCATGTGCCACATCAACGGCGCCACCGTGCACGACGAAGCGCAAATGCCCTTCGGCGGCACCAAGGCCAGCGGCTATGGCCGCTTCGGCGGCAAGGCGGGCATCGCCGAGTTCACCGAACTGCGCTGGATCACCATCGAAACGCTGCCGTCGCATTACCCCATTTGATTTGCCTTTCCCTTCTCCCCCCGGGAGAAGGTGCCCGAAGGGCGGATGAGGGTACGGCGAAGGCGCGATGTTTGAACTGCTGTCGCTTCGCCGAACCCTCACACCAACCCCTCTCCCGATGGGAGAGGGGTTGCAAGCCAAAACATTCAAGAACACCACGCATACAAACTGGAGTAAGAAAATGTCCGAGAACCAAGCTGTCGAAACCGAAGAAAGCACCGTTGCCTACACCGTCGAAAACAACGTTGCCTGGGTCAAGTTCAACCGTCCCGCCAAGCGCAACGCGATGAGTCCCAAGCTCAACCGGCAGATGATGCGCGTGCTGGACGAACTGGAATTCCGCGACGACGTCGCCGTGCTGGTGCTGTCCGGTGAAGGCACGGCGTGGACCGCCGGCATGGACCTGAAGGAATATTTCCGCGAAACCGAAGCCAACGGCCTGAAGGGCACGCGCAAGGCGCAGAGCGAAAGCTACGGCTGGTGGCGTCGCCTGCGCTGGTACCAGAAGCCGACCATCGCGATGATCAACGGCTGGTGCTTCGGCGGCGGCTACGGCCCGCTGTTCGGCTGCGATTTGGCGTTCGCGTCGGAAGACGCCAAGTTCGGCCTGTCGGAAATCAACTGGGGCATCCTGCCCGGCGGTGGCGCGTCGAAGGTGGCGGTGGAGCTGCTCAGTTTCCGTCGCGCCATGTACCACGCCATGCTCGGCGAAAACATCGACGGCAAGACCGCCGCCGATTGGGGCCTGGTCAACGAAGCGCTGCCGGCCGACAAGCTGAAAGAGCGCGTGGCCGAAGTGGCACGTGTGCTCAGCGAAAAGAACCCGGTCGCATTGAAGGCCACCAAGGACGCCATCCGCCGCGTGCGCGAAATGACCTACGACAATGCCGAGGATTTCCTGATCCGCGCGCAGGAAGCGGCCAACAGCTACGACAACGAAGGCCGCAAAGAAGGCATCAAGCAGTTCATTGACGACAAGACCTACAAGCCCGGCCTGGGCGCTTACGACAAGTCCAAGCAGAAGAAGTAAGCCGCCAGCGCGGGAGGGAAAAGCAATGAGTGAACAGTCTGCAAACCCGGCGGTGAATGTCGCGGCGGTCGGTCGCATGTTGCGACCGGCCTCCATCGCCATCGTCGGTGCATCGCCGACGCCCGGCGCATTGGGCGCGTCGGTGCTGGCCAATCTGGAACGCAACGGCTACGCCGGCGACATCCACCTGATCAATCCCAAGCGTGCCGAAATCAACGGCCGCGCTTGCCTGGCCAGCGTCGATGACCTGCCCGAAGGCGTCGATGTGGCGATTCTGGCGATCCCGCAAGCGGCGGTGCTGGACACCGTGCGCGCACTGGCACGACGCAAGGTGGGCGGTGCGGTGATCTTCTCCGCCGGCTTTGCCGAAGGCGGCGAGGAGGGCATGGCCCAGCAGCAGGAAATCGCACGCATCGCCGCCGAGGCCGGCATGGTGGTCGAAGGCCCGAATTGCCTCGGTGCGATCAATTATCTGGATCGCATCCCGCTGACCTTCATCGACACCGAGATCAGTGCGGAACAAGCGGCGTTCAATCGCTCGCATCCGAGCATCGCCTTCCTTTCGCAAAGCGGCGCAATGATGGCCGTGGTCGCCCGCACACTGGCCGACCGCGCCTTGCCGATGTCCTTCGCCGTTTCCACCGGCAATGAAGCGGCCAGTCATATCGAGGATTACCTCGACTACGCATTGCAGGACCCGGCCACGCGCGTGCTGGCAATGTTTGCCGAACAGTTTCGCCAGCCGCAGCGTTTGCTCGCCGCTGCCGAGCGTGCGCGTGAACTCGGCAAGACCATCGTCCTGCTGCATCCGGGCAAGAGCAGCGCCGCGCGTGAATCGGCCGCCACCCACACCGGTGCAATGGCCGGCGACTACCAGGTCATGCGCGCCAAGGTCGAACGCGCCGGCGTAGTCATCGCCGAAACGCTGGAAGAACTCGGTGATATTGCCGAGATTGCACTGCGCAGCAAGTTGCTGCCCAAGCGCAGCGTGGCCGTGGTTGGTGAATCCGGTGCGTTCAAGGCCTTGAGCCTGGACCTGTGCGAAGAAATCGGTTTGGAATTGCCGAAGATCAACGACGGGGATTCGCCGGCCCTGCGCGCGGCCATTCCGCCGTTCGTGGCCTTGAGCAATCCGCTCGACCTCACTGCGCAGGGTCTGGTTGACCCGGATTTGTATCGTCGCACGCTGGTGGCATTGCTGGGCGACGAACGTTTCTCGGCGGTGGTCATCGGCGTGATCCAGCGCGATGCCATCGAAGTGAAGATGCCGCCGATCATCCAGGCGCTGCGCAAGCAGCCGCAGCACAAGCCGGTGATCGTCGCCGGCCTGGACGAAGGCGCGGCCGTGCCGCAGAAGTTCATCGACGAACTGCGCGAATTGGGTTGCCCGTATTTCCCCACCACCGAGCGCGTGTTGCGCGCACTGCGCCGCCTGGGCGGCTTGTCCGAACGCGAATTCGGCAAAGTCACGGCAAACAAGGCCGCGCCGGATTTGTCGGCCATCAGCGGCGTGGTGCCGGAATACCGCAGCAAGCAGGTGCTGGCGCAGATTGGCGTGCCGTTTTCAGCAGGTCGCTTGGCCAAGAACGTCGAAGAAGCCACCGCGATTGCCAATGAAATCGGCTACCCGGTAGTGCTGAAAGCGCAGTCCGCCGACCTCAGCCACAAGAGCGATGCCGGTGGCGTGGTACTGGGCCTGGATTCGCCCGAGTCACTGGCAAAGGGCTGGGACAAGCTGGCCGCGAACATCGCCCATCATCGTCCGGGCTTGGTGCTCGACGGCGTGCTGGTCGAAGCGATGGGCAAGCGCGGCCTGGAGCTGATCGTCGGCGCGCGCAACGATGCGCAATGGGGCGCGGTGATCCTGGTCGGCTTCGGCGGCGTCACCGCCGAAATCACCCACGATGCGATCTTGCTGCCGCCGGACCTGCCGCCGGCCGCGATCATTCGCGAGCTGGACAAGCTGAAAGGCGCGCCGCTGCTGCACGGCTATCGCGGCTCACCCGCGCTGGACGTGGAAGCGTTGGCGCAAGTGGTTTCCAACCTCGGCTTGCTGGTGCAGCAGTCGCCGCAGATCCGCGAAATCGACCTCAACCCGGTGGTCCTGCACCCGCGCGGCGAAGGCGTGATTGCATTGGATGCGTTGATGTTGCTCGATTGAGTGTGTGATGTGATTCCCGGCGCGCCAGACTGGCGGGTCGGATTTTCTCGAACGGCGAACCGGGTTTCCGGTTCGCCGTTTTTTGTGGGGCGCCAGTGAGGGTGCCTCGACTATCTCGCCGAAACTCAAGCTTCCAGCGGCACCGTCGGCACCACGTTCGGGTTGATCTGATCGACGTCGCCGCCACCGCCATCGACGAAGCGCCGCCACACGTAGGCGTTGACTGGCTGCGTGCGGTTCACCCATAGCGCGTAGTAGAGATGGTCCGAGCGCGGGTCACCGGTGTTCGGGTGGATCAGGATGGTCAGGCCCAGGCTGTTGAGTTGCAGCCACGGCACGATGATCGGTTGCAGTTCGGTGGTGAAGCCGAAGTAGAAAGACGGGGTGACGTGCGGGCCGCGTGGTTCCAGGTTCCAGTTGCCCAGTTCGACCGGAAAGCGTTCGGATACCCAGCGCCGGATCAGTGCCGCCTTCTCGTAGTTGTCTTCGTCGAAATAGATGTGCGCGTGGTAGCTGTTGATCGCGGTCCACGGGCGCGGCAGGGCGGGCAGCGGCTGTTCGTCGGGGCGGACGTTCGGCGGCGGCGGGGTCGCTTCGTCCACGGTTTCGTAGCCCCATTCGCTGCGGCTCGGCCCCTTGATCGGCAGCAACACGCCGCTGGCAGAGGTTCCCACGTTTGCAGGCAAGGGCGTGCCTGTCGTTTTCACGGGAGTGGACGTTGCCGCGCGCGCGTTGCCAGGTGCGCCGGCCACCGCTAGTCCGCCTGCCATCAGCCCGGCGTTGGCGAACAGCTTGCGCCGCGTCGGTGAGAGCAGTTCCGACCATTCGCGGTCTTCGGCGCTGGCGGGAACGATGATGGATGGGGATTCTTCGGTTGGCATGCGCGGCTCCGGGGGCTGGCTGAAATCGATCATGCTCGGCGCACGACGCCGGCACGACAAATGTCAAATGGTGATATGCAGATGCTGGCCGCGCGGTGGGTGGCTTACAACCTCGACAATTTCCCCAACCCCATCATCAGGGTCTTTTTTTCCGTTGCGGTGAACACTTCCGCGATGCGGTTTTCCAGATCGGCGACTTCGCTTTCCGCGGTGGCCAGCAGTTCGCTGCCTTCCGGGGTCAGGTGCAGGTGCTGGATGCGGCGGTCCTGGCGGCTGCGCACGCGCTTGAGCAGTTTGCGCTTGGAAAGGCGATCGATCACCTGCACCAGATTCGGCGGCGAGATGTCCAGCGCATCACCGAGCTGACGCAGGTTGATGCCGGCGTTGGCATCGGCCAGCACCAGGATGGAGAACTCGACCGGTTTCAGCTCCAGCGTACCGATGCGTTTCACGAACAGCTTGTGGATCTGCACGCTGGCGCGGGTCAGCCGGTAGCCGATGAAGCGTTGCAGGCGTGATTGATCGACCTGGCTGTCCGACTCGATGGGCGTGGGAATCTCGGCGATGGCGGCCAATCCGTCTTGCTCCTCTTGGGGGGTGAATCCGGCTGCCATCGGGCGGTTCATTCGATGGCGGCCAGTGCTTGCCGCGCGGCGCGGATGCGGGCGAGGCAGGCGTCGGTTTCCACCGCCACAGTATTGTAAAAGTGGCCGGCGCTGTCGAGCTTGTGCAGGTGGAAGGCATCGTCGCGGCCGGCGCTGAGTCGCGCGCTGCGCGCCCAGGCGTGGGCCAGCAGCAGGTAGCCGGCCAGGCGCAGGCTGTCGCCGGCGCAGTGCAGCGGGTATTCGGCATCCTGCGCGGCCTGCGTGCGGATATCGTTGACGGCCTGCTCGAAGCCATCGCACAGGCCGGCCAACTGCGCCGCATATGTGCCGCCAGCCGCCGCTTCAGCGCGCAGCGGCGCGAGCAGGATTCGCAGGTTGGTGCCGTCGTCACCCAGCAGCTTGCGCTGCAACAGGTCGATGGCCTGGATCTCGTTGGTGCCTTCGTAGATCATCGAAATGCGCGCATCGCGCAGCACTTGTTCGATGCGGTAGTCGTGCACATAGCCGTAGCCACCGAACACCTGCAGCGCGTCGCTGGCCAGCTGGAAGCCGCGTTCGGTGAAGAACGATTTGATGATCGGCGTCAGCAGCGCATTCAGCGCATTGGCCGCATCGCGTTCATCCGCATCGGCGGCATGTTCGGCCACGTCGAGCAAATGCCCGGCCCAGCCGCCGATGGCGCGCATGCCTTCGGTCCAGCTGCGCAGATCCAGCAAGGTGCGGCGGATCGGCGGGTGCAGCAGGATCGGGTCGGCGGCCTCCGACGTGCCTTGCGGGCGCACGGCCGCACGCATCTGTTTGCGTTCGCGCGCATAGGCCAGCGCCAGTTGATACGCGCTTTCGGCATGGGCCAGGCCTTGCAGGCCGACGTGCAGGCGCGCCGAGTTCATCATCACGAACATCGCCGCCAAGCCGCGATTGGGTTGGCCGACCAGCCAGGCTTGCGCATTGTCGAAGCGCATTGCGCAGGTCGCGCTGCCCTTGATGCCCATCTTCTTTTCGATGCCATCGCAGAAGATCGCGTTTTCGCGGAAGCCATCGCCCTCGGGGATGCGTTTCGGCGCAAGGAACAGCGACAACCCGCGCGTGCCGGCCGGTGCATCGGGCAGGCGTGCCAGCACCAGATGCACGATGTTGTCGGTCAGGTCGTGCTCGCCGCCGGAGATGAAGATCTTGTTGCCGCTGAGACGATAGCTGCCATCATCGGCGGGCTCGGCGCGGGTGCGCAGCAGGCCGAGGTCACTGCCGGCCTGCGGTTCGGTCAGGCACATCGACGCGAGCCATTCGCCGCTGACGATACGCGGCAGATAGGTGCTGCGCAGGTGTTCGTCGGCGTGTGCATGCAGCGCGGCATAGGCGCCGTGGGTCAGGCCCGGATACATCGCCCAGGCATGGTTGGCCGAGACAATCATCTCGTTGAGCGCGCCATCGAGCAGTTGCGGCAGGCCTTGCCCGCCGGCGTCGGCATCGCAGGCCAGCGCCGGCCAGCCGGCTTCGACGAAGGCGGCGTAGGCGTCGCGGAAGCCATCCGGCGTGCGTACCTTGCCATCTTCAAGCGTGCAGCCTTGCAGGTCGCCGTTGGCATTGGTCGGCGCAAGCACGTCGCGGCAGAAGCGGCCGATTTCCTCGACCACCATGTCGGCGGTGTCGGCATCGACCTGCGCGAAGGCCGGCATCGCGCGCCATGCGGCGGGCGCGTCCAGCCATTCATGGATGACGAAACGGTAATCGTCCAGCGGTGGCTGGTAGTGGCTGTCGCCGTTGCTCATGACTGCGCGGCCTGCGCATCCAGCAGACGGCGATATGGCTTGGCCGCCAGGAACAGGCACAGCGCGCCGAGCAACGCGGCCAGCGCGCAGACCAGGCCCAGCGACAGGCCAACCTTCAGTTCATCATGGAAGACCTGATCGGTGAACACCGCCACCAGGTACGGCCCCATGCCCAGGCCAATCAGGCTGATCATCAGCAGGTAGATGGACGTGACCTGGCCGCGCAAACGGTTCGGGGTGACCGACTGCAATATCGGCGGTGCCAATGCCACCGGCATGCCGAGAAAGAACGTGGTCAGCGCGATGGCGACCAGCGCGATGGTGGGCGACGGCGCGAAGGCGAACAGCAACCCGGTCAGGATCAACACCGCAGTGGCAGACATCGCAATGGTCAGCGACGCATGCTGGCGACCGCGCGCGGTGAAATGATCGGCCAGGAAACCGCTGAACATCATGCCGCCGATGCCGCAGGTCAGGATGATCACGCCATAGGCCGGCCCGATCTGGCCGGGCGTCCAGCCCCATTGGCGAATGAAGGTGGCCGGCAGCCACGCGGTCACGCCGTAGGTAATCATCGCGGTGACGCCGCAGGCCAGGAACAGCGGCGCATACACGCGCAGGTTCTGCAGCACGAAGGACAGGTCGGCCTTTTCAGTTTTTTCCGCGCTGGCGGCAATTTCGCGGCGCTTGGGTTCGCGCACGCTCAGCATCAGCGCGGTGGTCAGGATGCCCGGCAACGCGACGAAGATGAAGGCGGCCTGCCAGGGCTTGAATTCGCCCAGCAGCGGGATCGCCACTTCGGCCGATTTGCTGGTTGCCTGGATCACCAGGCCGCCGACGATGAAGGCCGTCGCCGAACCGATATACACGCCGGAGGTGTAGATGCTCATCGCCCGTGCGCGGCGGTGCGGCGGGAAGTAATCGGCCAGCATCGAATACGCCGCCGGCGACAGCGCCGCCTCGCCCACGCCGACCAGCATGCGCGCGGCGAACAGCGACCAGAAACCCACCGCATAGCCGCCTGCGCCGGTGGCCAGGATCCAGATCACCATGCCGATGATGATCAGGTTGCGGCGGTTCCAGTGGTCGGCCATGCGCCCCAGGAACAGGCCGACGCAGGTGTAGAAAATCGCAAACGCAAAGCCGTGCAGGATGCTGAATTGCGTATCGCTGAGGCCCAGGTCCGCCTTGATCGGCTGCACCAGCAGGCCCAGTACCTGCCGGTCCACGAACGACAGCGTGTAGGCCAGCAGCAGGATGATCGTGACGTACCAGGCGTAGCCGAGCTTTTGCCGCACCTGCGCATCGACGGTGGCAGCGGAAGGGGGCAGGTTCATGGGGTGCTCCGGTCGAATGGGGTGCGCAAGCGCATCGCCGGAAATCCGGCGCGGCCAAGGTCATGGCCGCTGTCGCTGCCACAATGGTTATACATCATAATGATTGTGGCGGCCAAGCCGGGGCGGCGAAAGCTGCACTGCAGCAAAAAAGCCCCGGTTTTGCGGCCGGGGCTTTGTCAGGAGGGTTTCGTCAACGTATGCGTTTCACCCGCTTCCGGTAGTCACGCTTGTTGTCGCCATTGATGCTTGAACGCTGCGTGCCCTTGACCTCGCTGATCTTCACGTCGCTGCCGGTCACCGGCTGGGCCTCGACGGCGGTTTCGCGCTCGAAGGCATGCGACTTGTCGGTATTGCGGTAATACCGGTACAGCATCCAGTACAGGCCCGCCGCGCCCGCCGGCCCGAGCGCCAGCAAGAACAGGCCATTGTCGTCGCTCATGACGTGACTCCCAGAATCAGCAAGGCAATGCCTTCCAGCACGGTGCCGGTGGCCAGCGCCGCCAGCAGCAGCTTCCACTGCTGCACCGGCACGCTACCCATGGTCTTGCCGGTGCGGCCGTTGACCGCGATGTAATGCAGCATGCCGCCGTTGCGACCGGGCTGGTGGTAGGAATACAGCCACACCGGCAGGTACATCGACACCCAGCGGCTGCCGTGCACGTCCAGGCCTTCCTGCTCCCAGCGCACGCCGCGGCCGTAACGGCCCACCGATTCTTCCACCTGGTGGCGCGCGATCGACAGCAACTGGTCTTCCAGGCGCGGGTGCAGGTGCTGCACGTCGCGGTCGCGTTTTTCCGAACTGAAACCCGACAGGTACGAAGCGTTCCACTTAACCGCGTTCTTGGTGTCGAACGGCAGGATGGCATTGATGATGTTGTTGGTATTGGTGTTCGTGTCCAGATTGCCGCGCGAGCCGGAGGATTCCAACGGCAGGTCATCGACGGTGAAATCCACGCGGCGCTGCACCCGATACACGTCGGCATCGTAATAGGTGGTGGTTTTCTTGCTGTTTCCACTGCCGGTGGTGACGGTGTAGCGGCGTGTCTGGATTTCGCCTTCGCCGGCAAGGTCGGCGCTGGCGTTGGCATCGACGATCATGTACGGCAGGTACACGCCGATGACATTCTCCGGCGTGAACTGCTGCTTGAATGCCTTCAACGCGAACATCTGCCGCTTGCCGACGAACTGGCGGATGCGCGCCACCGCATCGTCCTTCTTGATGTGGAAGGGCAATACCGCGTCGGGCACCGCGCCGTTGGGCACCTGCTCGTTGACGCCGAACACATGCCGGCACCAGTGGCAGCGCGCGGTCATCGCGTTCTCGGTGTTGACCGTCACTTCCGCGCCGCAGCCGGTGCATTTGAAGCTGAGCACGCTGGCCGCATCCGCTGCGATATTCTGCGCGCCGGAGGCAATCACCGTGCCCTTGAGCTGGTCGATGTTTTCGCCTAGGCCGAATTCCTCCTCGACCCGCGCGCCATGCCATTGGTTGCGGCAATACAGGCAGATCAGCAGGTCGCTGCCGGGTTTTTGGCGGATGTCGGTCGCGCCGCATTTCGGGCAACGATTCAGGCCGTCCTGCAGCTCGCTGGCCGCAGTGTCGATGGCCACCGGATCCGGGGCCAGCAACTCGTCGCGGATCGGCTCGGGCAGGGTGGCCGGGTCGATCGGGAATTGTCCCGGCAACGGCGGCACATCCTGCGGCGAACCCGGACCGCTGGGCAGCGGCGGCGGGGTGGTGGGGTCGGGCATGGCCGTGCTTACAGCCCCAGTGCCTTGGCCTTCACCGCGTCGTAGTCGGCCTGGGTGATCAGGCCGGCGTCGAGCATCTGCTTGGCCTTGGTCAATTTGGCGATGGGGTCATCGGCCGCCGGTGCGGCCGGTGCCACCGGCTGCTGCAAACCGCCGATGCCGCCGAGCATGCCCGAAGCCATGCCGATACCCATCACGCCGGCCGCGCCGCCGTTCTCGCCAGCTGACTGGATGCCCTGTGCCACACTGGCCTGCAGGTTGGAATTGCCGCGCGCACCGGCCAACGCATCGGCGCGCTGCACGGTCTTGAGCAACTCGCGGGTGTTGGCGTCGTATTCGATCGAGACGATCGCGGTCTTGACGATCGCCAGGCCGCGATCGGACTTCCACTGGTAGCCGGCCTCGACCGCATCGGACAGGCTCTTGGCGAAGCCGATGGAATCCTGCTGCAACTTGGTGATGCGATTGCCCTTGGCCGGATCGTTGCTGTACAGGCTGAACGCCGGCGCCAGCGAACCGACCACTTCATTGAACAACTGGCTGGCCGCCGCATTGTCGATGTCGGTGAAATCGAACACCTGGCCTGGCCGCAGGTAGGTGGCCGGCACGAAGTTCTTCACGAACAGGATCGGATCGACGATCTTCAGCGTATAGGAGCCGCGCGTGACCGCACCGACCTGGGTGTTGAGGAAGGCATCGTCCCAATAGATTTCCGACTGGGTGCCGAAACGGTTGTCCGGCAATTCCTTCAGCGAAACGAAGAATGCCAGTTGCTGCGAGCCGGGCTGCCCGCCGAACTTGAAGCGCTCCCAGCTTTGCTTGATCAGCGGGCTGACGATGCCGTCGCCGGCGAAGACCGACGCCGAATTCAGGTCATCCGAGCGCCATTCGTAAGCCCCCGCTTCGGCCACGAAACCGGTGATTGCGCCATCCTGCATCAACAGCAGGCCGTAGCCTTCCGGCACGATGATCTTCGAGCCGTTGGTAATGATGTTCGACGAGCCACTGGTATTGGAACCACGCCCGGCATTGGTGCCACTGGACGCCGCCGCGAACAACGCCGCCGTCGGCGGCAAGCCCTGCGGCACCGTGTAGAAATCCTTCCACTGGTCGGCCAGCACACCGCCAATCGCACCCTTCGCCGCTTGAATCAGACCCATGACGCCACTCCAATGAAAATGAATTCGCCACCGGGCACCACGCCCGGCATGGCCGATCAACTTACAGGAAAACCTGCCTGCCGGCACTGGCCGGGCGGGATAGGACGTTTTGCTGATGTTCTGGCTCATGCCATGCGCAGGCGAAATTGTGTAACCCCGAACCCATCGTTATCCTGCCCGCATGTCTGCTGCTTTCCGCCATGCCCTGCCACGCTGCCTGCGCGCCTTCGCGCTGTTGGTGTTGGTGTTTGGCTTGCTGGCGCGGCCGATGGCGGCGGTGGCGTGTGATGTCGAGGATTCGCGCCAAGTGGTTGCGGCTGCACAAGGCATCGCTGCCGATGCCGCAGATCAGCAGGGCAGTGACGATTGCTGCGCCAATGTCGCTTGTGGCGAATGTTGCGCGCCGGCGTCAATCGTGATGCCGGCGATGATGCGGCTTGCGGCCGCCGTGCCGATGTTGCTGCAGGTCATGCCCGAGTCGCGTGGCCGGCTTGAAGTGGTCGTCTATCCGGTTGGTTCGCGCCCCCCGATCCACGCCTGATGCTTCGCGCCGGGTTGCCGGCGTTCGATCCTCTTTCGTGTTTCGGAGATTTCCCCATGTGGATGCGCTTGGCGGCGTTTGCTGCCCTGGTGCTTGGCGGGTGCGGTTTCGCATCGGCGCAGGTGTCGCAGACATTGACCCTGGATGACGTGTTTGCGCGTGTCGCCGACGCTCACCCTGATTTGCGCCTGTACGGCGCGCGCCGCGACGGGCTGGTTGCCGGGCTGGATGCGGCGGCATTGCGCCCGTCCCTGGTCGCGGGTTTGCAGATCGAGAATGCACTTGGCAGCGGCCAGGCGCGCGGCTTCGATGCCGCTGAAGTGACGTTGACCTTGGCTTCGGTGATCGAACGCGGCGGCAAGCTCGACGCGCGCCGCACACTGGCGCAAAGCCGCATCGATGCCTTGGCGGTGCAGCGCGAAGCCACCCGCCTCGACCTGCTGGCAGAAGCGGCGCGGCGTTACCTGGCCGTGGTCGCTGCACGCGAACGCCGCGCGATTGCCGCCACCGACATCGCCCAGCGCCAGCGCACCGTCGCCGCCGCGCGCCAGCGCTTGCAGGCTGGCGCATCGCCAGAATCGGTCTTGCTGACCGCGCAGGCGGCGCTGGCCCGTGCCGAACTGGAACGCGCGCGCAGCGAGCAGGAACAGCACGCCGCACGCCAGCATCTGGCCGCGTTGTGGGGTGAGCGCGCACCGATCTTCGACATTGCCGACGCCGATCCAATGCAATTGCCGGATATCGAAGACGTTGAAGCGCTGGCCTCACTGCTGGACGCCACGCCGGAACTGGCTCGTTTTTCCGACGAACGCCGCATCGGCGAAGCGCGCCTGCAACTGGCGCGCAGCCAAGCCAGGCCGGATCTGGAATGGCAGGTCGGCGTGCGTCGGCTGCAAGCCGATGGCGACACTGCACTGGTCGGCAGCCTGTCGATGCCGCTGGGCGCATCGCGCCGTGCCCAGCCCGCGATCCGCGAATCCGGGGCGGAATTGGCCGCGCTGGAAATCGAACGGGAAGCCCAGGGCATTTCGCTGTATTCGACGCTGGTGGAAGCGCACGGCCGTTACCGCCTTGCGCAGCTGGAAACGCGGCAATTGCGCGACGAGGTGTTGCCCCGGTTGGCCAAGGCCGAATCCGCCGCCGAGCGTGCGTATCGCGGTGGTGCGATCAGTTACCTGGAATGGGCACAACTGCAGTCCGAACGCATCGCCGCGCGCCGGCAACAACTCGACGCTGCGCTCGATGCGCAGCGCGCATTGATCGAAATCCAGCGCCTTACCGGCCAGTCCTTCGTTGCCGGTGCGGTCGCTTCCATGCAGGGAAATACGCCGTGAACCGACATTCGATTTTTCTTTCGCTGCTGTTGCTGGCCGCCTGCAATGGCGGTGCCGAGCAGGGCCATGAAGATCATGCCAGTGAAGGGCATGCCGACAAGCATGGCGAATCCGGCCACGATGGCGACGAGCATGGCGACGAACGCGACGACACGGCCAGCACTCTCATCAATGCCGCCATCGCCCAGGACGCCGGCATCCGCGTTGCACCGGTCGGCCCCGGCACGATTGCCGACGAACATGAAGTGCAAGGCCTGCTGACGCCGGTGGAAGGCCGCGCCGCCAGGGTCACGGCGCGCTTCCCGGGCCCGATTCGCCGGCTCTCGGCCAATGTCGGCGATCGGGTCAGCGCCGGGCAAGTGCTGGCAGTGATCGAAAGCAATCTCAGCCTGAGCAACTACAACGTGGTGGCGCCGCTGTCCGGCGTGGTACTGGAACGCAATGCCGCCGTGGGTTCGGTGGCGGGCGAGGGTGTGCCATTGTTCGAAGTGGCGGATCTGTCGTCGTTGTGGGTGGACTTGCACGTATTCGGTTTCGACGCGCAACACATTGTGGCCGGCGTGCCAGTCACGGTGACGCGGCTCAGCGACGGCGCAAGCGTGCAGACGCGGCTGGATCGCATCCTGCCCAGTACCGCCACTGCCAGCCAGAGCACGGTCGCACGCGCGACGATCGACAATGACGACGGCCAATGGCGGCCAGGTTCCGCGGTGCGTGCGCGCATTGCGGTGGAGTTGAGCGACGCCGCACTGGTGGTGCCGCTGAGTGCCTTGCAGACCGACGAAGGCGGTCGCGACGTGGTCTATGTGCGAGAAGGCGAGCGTTACAGCGAACGCACGGTCACGCTGGGCCGCCGCGATGCACGAAATGTCGAAGTGACCGCCGGCCTGCGCGCCGACGAGCAAGTCGTCATCGAGCAAAGCTTCCTGGTCAAGGCGGACATAGGCAAGTCCGCTGCGGCGCATGAGCACTGATTTTGTTTCGTCATTCCCGCGAAAGCGGGAATCCAGTGTCTTTGCTTTCCATGAGTTCCAAGTCGCTGGATTCCCGCTTTTGCGGGAATGACGTTCAGTTATTCCACAGGTCTCCCCATGCTTGAATCCATCATCGCCTTCTCCATCCGCCATCGCTGGCTGATGCTGTTGCTGACCTTGGCGCTGGTCGCCATTGGTGCATATAGCTACACCCGCCTGGCGATCGATGCCACGCCGGACATCACCAACGTGCAGGTGCAGGTCAACACGGTGACGCCGGGTTATTCGCCGCTGGAATCCGAACAACGCGCCACCTATCCCATCGAAACCGCGCTGGCCGGCTTGCCCAACCTTGATTACACGCGTTCGCTGTCGCGCTATGGTTTGTCGCAGGTGACGGTGGCGTTCAAGGATGGCACCGATCTTTACTTCGCCCGCCAGCAGGTTGCCGAACGCCTGCAGGAAGTGCGCTCGCAATTGCCCGAAGGCCTGGAGCCGGTGATGGGGCCGATTGCCACCGGCATGGGCGAGATCTTCATGTACAGCGTCGATGCCGCAGCGGATGCGCGCAAGCCCGACGGCAGCCGCTACACGCCTACCGATTTACGCACCCTGCAGGATTGGGTGATCCGCCCGCAATTGCGCAATGTGCCCGGCGTGACCGAGGTCAACGCCATCGGCGGCTACAAGCGCCAGATCCACATCACCCCGGATCCGGTCAAGCTGCGCGCCTTGGGCTTCACCCTGCAAAACGTGGTGGAGGCGGTGGAAGCCAACAACCGCAACGTCGGTGCCGGTTATGTCGAACGCAACGGCGAACAACTGCTGGTGCGCGTGCCGGGGCAAGTGGCGGACGCGCAACAACTCGGCCTGATCGTGCTGGATCGTCGCGGCGGCGTGCCGATCCGCGTGTGCGACGTGGCGCAGGTGGGCGAAGGCAACGAACTGCGCAGCGGCGCGGCCACCCAGGACGGCCACGAAGCGGTGATCGGCACCGTGGTGATGCTGGTCGGCGGCAACAGCCGCCAGGTCGCGCAGGCGGCCTTGGCGAAATTGCAACAAGCCAATGCCAGCCTGCCCGCAGGCGTTGTCGCCACGCCGGTCTATGACCGCACCGCGCTGGTGGACCGCACCATCCACACCGTCGCGAAGAATCTGATTGAAGGTGCATTGCTGGTGGTCGCGGTGCTGTTCCTGCTGCTGGGCAACTTCCGCGCAGCATTGATCACCGCCGCCGTGATTCCGTTGGCGATGCTGTTCACCCTCACCGGCATGGTGCGCGGTGGCGTATCGGGCAACCTTATGAGCTTGGGCGCGCTGGATTTCGGCCTGATCGTCGATGGTGCGGTCATCATCATCGAGAACTGCCTGCGCCGCTTTGGTGAATTGCAGCATTCACTGGGCCGCGTGCTGACCCGCGAAGAACGCTTCGACGCCACCGCCAGCGCCACTGCCGAAGTGATCCGCCCCAGCCTGTTCGGTATCGGCATCATCACCGCCGTCTATCTGCCGATCTTCGCGCTGGGCGGCATCGAAGGAAAACTGTTCCACCCGATGGCGATTACGGTCGTGCTGGCTTTGAGTGGCGCGATGCTGCTGTCGCTGACCTTCGTGCCGGCTGCGGTGGCGGTCTTCCTCGGTGGCAAGGTCGATGAGCAGGAAAACAGGGTGGTTGCGTGGATCAAGCGCCGCTACCAGCCGCTGCTGCGCACGGCGATGCGCATGCGTGTTGCGGTGGCGGCGGCTGCGGCGATGCTGACCTTGCTGTGCGGCGGGCTGGCCACGCGATTGGGCAGTGAATTCGTGCCCAACTTGGATGAAGGTGACGTGGTGGTGCAGGCGCTGCGCGTGCCCGGCACCAGCCTGGGCCAGTCGGTGCGCATGCAGGTGATGCTGGAAAGTGCATTGAAGCAATTGCCCGAAGTGCAGCGCGTGTTCGCCAAGATCGGCACCGCCGAAGTCGCCAGCGATCCGATGCCGCCATCGATCGCCGATACCTTCGTCATGCTCAAGGAGCGCAAGCACTGGCCCGACCCGCGCAAACCCAAGGCCGAACTGCTGGAAGAAATCAACGCCATCATCGCCAAGGTGCCGGGCAACAATTACGAAGTCACCCAGCCGATCCAGATGCGTACGAACGAGCTGATCTCCGGCGTGCGCGCCGACGTCGCGGTGAAGATATATGGCGACGATCTGGACCAGTTGGTACGCACCGCCGCGCAGGTGCAGGCGGCGATGGCGAAGATTGCCGGCGCGCAGGACGTGATGGCCGAACAAGTCACCGGACTGCCGCTGCTGACGGTGGAGCCGGACCGCCTCGTGTTGGCCAGTTACGGCCTCAACCCCGGCCAGTTGCAGGACACCGTGGCCATTGCCATCGGCGGGCGCGAAGCCGGCCAGTTGTTCGATGGCGACCGCCGTTTCGACATCATCGTGCGCCTGCCTGAAGCCTTGCGCGAAGACGTGGCCCTGCTGTCCGAACTGCCCATCGCATTGGGTGACAATGGCGATGCCGACGAAGCTGCCGGCCGTGCCACTTGGCAGACTGGCGCGCCGCGCACCGTGCCACTGCGTGAAGTGGCGAAGATCGAAATGCAGCTCGGCCCGAACCAGATCAACCGTGAGAACGGCAAGCGCCGCATCGTGGTCAGCGCCAATGTGCGCGGTCGCGACCTCGGCGGGTTCGTCGGCGAGTTGCAACAGGCCATCGCCCGTGAAGTGGTCTTGCCGGAAGGCTATTGGCTCGACTACGGTGGCAGCTTCGAGCAACTGATCTCGGCCAGCCAGCGACTGTCGCTGGTGGTGCCGGCCACGCTGCTGCTGATCTTCGGCCTGTTGTTCATGGCATTTGGATCAATGAAGGATACGGCCATCGTGTTCAGCGGCGTGCCGCTGGCCTTGACCGGCGGCGTGCTGGCGCTGTGGTTGCGCGGCATTCCGTTGTCGATCTCTGCCGGCGTCGGCTTCATCGCGCTGTCCGGCGTGGCCGTGCTCAACGGGCTGGTGATGATCGGCTTCATCCGCAAGCTGCGCGAACAAGGCGTGCCGCTGGAGGACGCGATCTTCAACGGCGCACTGGGCCGCCTGCGCCCGGTATTGATGACCGCGCTGGTAGCTGCACTGGGCTTCGTGCCGATGGCGCTGAACGTGGGTGCCGGCTCGGAAGTGCAACGTCCGCTGGCCACCGTGGTGATCGGCGGCATCGCTTCCTCGACGCTGCTCACGCTGTTGGTGCTGCCGGCGCTGTATTGCTGGTTGCATCGCGATGCCGATGCTTGAGGGGCGCCCCGCGAAGGGATTATGAGAGCGAGGCGTGAACGTAACTAGAAAAAGTATAAGAATACAGAAAAATCCAAATATATACTTAGATCAACACCTTAGGTTTGGAGGCCTATATGGAAATAAGATCAATTATCGACCTAGAAAACTACCCTAAGTGCGTCACATAAAATATAAAGATTGGCACACAAACAGGAAGAGACTAGACTCTAGCATAACTTTCGAAATTGGGGCAGACATGAGCCGTGCAGCCGTGCAGGCGGTCACTTTGGAGTCAGTTCAAAGGCACGCCGGCGGAAGCTTTGGTGCCGGGGAGAGACTACTTGGGGAGCTCTTGGAATTGTTCCCCTTGCCGACGCCGGAGGTTGTTCTTCCCTTCCTCATATCCCTTCGCAGAATTCTGGCCCACGTACCTTGGGCTGAAGAGGCGTTTGATGCTCCAAATCTGGACGCCGATTTGGCCCAGATACTCGGTCAATTGCGCCGGGTGGGACACGAAGACCGCCTGACGGTCCGCAAGCAACTGAAGGGGGATTTCGATCTGGCTGGCACCCTCCTGGGTGTGGAGCAACAGCCCATGCCTGGTCCGGAGTCCCTGCGCGCGGCGTTGTGGGCCTGCCGAATGCGGTGGGGAAAAGGCCGCAAGTCCGCAGTCGAGAAGATGTCCAGTGTCATCCGAGGGGTAGTACTCAGCCGAGATGCACAGGCTGCCGATATGCATGCTTTGGTACCGCTCTTGCCATCGCTCGGTGCCGCCCAAACCCTTGGCGACTTCATTGAGGTCGCCCGGGTTCTGGAAACCTGTGGGCACCGAACGCTGGCTGAGGTTTGGCGTCACGACTTTGGCCCCGAACTGGAGCGCATCGCCCAAAGTGAGTCACATGATCTGAAGCCGAAGTCTGCCCTTGGCGTCCAAGGACCAGAGCCGAATTCCCCACTGTCCGTGCTCGATTCCATTTGGGTCGAGCCGGATCCGGCCGAAGACGATGGCGCTGTCGATAAATTGACCCGGGCTATCCGACTGGCGATCGCCAAGACGGATGGCGAGCCGGTGGAACTGGAACCCGGGGAGCCACTTGAGGAGTCGGTCGGAACTATTGTCGTTGGTGCCATCCCTCCGGCCCAGTCGAATCCCGATGCCAGAAACCTGGCTCGGTACATCGCCCGCCAGGCTTTGTGGACCAGCAACTACCTGCTCCTGACCCAGCACGCGGATGTTCTCCCATGGCCGGAGTACCGTCTCGTCGTGGGTCAGTTGCTTCAGGAACTGAGGGATCCGGCTCAAGCTGCTCCTTATCTCAAAGGGTTGCTTGCCCTGCTATTGCAGGCGATTACCGGGCGCTCGACGCGGACGCTGACCGCTTTCTGGCTTTCACACAGTCAGGGGGAGCCAGAACCAGCGGGGGCATGCGTCGTATCGCTGGAACCAGGCCAACTGAAATTGAAAGTCCTGTGGCGCAATGTGGTCGCTGAAGCAGATGCGGAGACAGGGCCGGAAGCTGAAGGGTTCTTTCAGCCGAATCCTGACCAGAGTGCTTTCTTCGAACTGGTGACAGACGCCATCCGGTTGCCGCTACCCCCTCCGATTGTCGAAATTCTCAAGGGTCATGCCGCTTGGTTGGCTTGCTTGCACACGGCGTCCCCAGCGGCGTTGGAGGCGGAAATTCGCTCGGCGGCGCGCTACTTGGGCGAGAAATTGGGAATGACGCTGGTGGCTGGGCAGATCCGCCGCTCTTTCGCGGTTCATTTCTTCGAAATGCATCGTGATACCGCGCTCACTCAGCTGGTCTGCGCCGACACACTCGGGCTGTCCGAAGCTCCCCTTCACTACTACGCACCACGATCGGATGCGGTTTCCGAGGCGTATTGGACGTTGCTGCAGGAACTGCTGGGTCTGGCATTGCCGTTTCCCAAAGGGTTCAAGAACTCACAGCGGACAGGTGCCGCCAGCCTCGCAACCGACGCGGCTGCCCGGAGCCTCGCCGCGCCCTCGGGGGGTGAACTGCATCGGGGCGTTGACCAATTGCTGGCCGAAGGCCGATGGCGCGACGTCCACAAAGCGATGGTGAATCATCTTGCATGCATGTTCCTGGTGGTCGCGGGTCATCGTCCCGTCAATGCGCTCTTTCGTCTGACAATCGAGGATCTCGACCTTGATCGGGAGGCTGGCATCGGGTTGTTCAGCGACAAGAAGCACGACGTAGCCCACAACCCCAGGTTCGCTGCGTTGGCTCCCTGCCTGGTGCGCCAGATCCATGCGTACCTCGAACATCTTCGGGGAATGGCGGAGCGGGAGCATTCGTTGGTGCCGCACATTCGGGCGATTCTGAGTGGCGAGAGTCCTCTGCTATTCGGTATCGATGCGGATGGGCAGCCGGTGGATCTGGCGATAGGCTCATGGCGCAGATCCCTGCCATCCGCTTGGCTGAACATGCCATTGAATTGGGGGCGAGCCTGGATCCGGACACGGGCCATCGAACTGGGACTGCCGCCGGAGTGGGCTGCCGTGCAGGTTGGGCACCTGGAGGCAGTCGGCTATCCGTTCTCCAATGCCAGTCCGGCCGTTCCCCGGGAGGCGGCACTGGTCATCGCGCCGCATCTTGAAAGAATGGCGAAGGTGCAGGGGTGGCGAGTTCATCGCGGGATTCGGCCGCAGGCGTCGGACGGTTCGGATAACGGGTGGTTGCCGCCGTTGAAATCCTGGAAAGCCGAAGTCCATGCGCACGAGGCAGATGCACGGCAAGTGGCCAAGCAATGGCGTGAGCTCCAGAGATCGCGAATCAGATCCCTGCGTGCCCGTGCCGAAGCCGATGTGCTTGCGCATCCGGTGATTGTGGCTCGAGGAATCGATGCTGCGTTTCGGGTTCCCGTTGGGCCATGGAATACGACATCGTTGACCAGGGTGGAAGCCGAGGCCGTGCGGGATGACCTGTTCGAGTCAGCCGACGAGGATCCGGCATTGGGGTTGGCTCGAACGGAAGCATTGCGCCGCGTGCTCAAATGTGTGAACAGGCGAATTGGACGGGTTGGCCAGGAGCCGGCGTCGTTGCAGATGTTTCGGCGTCCCTTGGACAATGCTTTCGTGCCCGGGATGATGACGGCGCTGCGTCAGATCCGGGAACTGCGGGAGCATGCCTGCGAACTGGGGGCCAAACCGCCTGGGGATTGGCGAGATTTTCCACGGGCTTGCGCCCGTGTGGCCTATGCACTGGCTGTCTTTGGGTACGTGGACAATCCGGCGCAGATCGAGGGCGTTTTGCGACATCGGCATCGGCTTCAGGCCGCTTCAACCTTCCCGGATGCGGTCTTTGTCCCTTGGGGTGACGCGCCCGATCAGGTCATCGTGGCAAGGGGATTGGCGGGACTCGCGATTGCCCGGCTGGCCAGCAAGTATCCCGAGCAGTTTCCCGTTTCCGACCGCGAATCGCTTAACAAAGCATTGCGTGGATTTTTGCCGGGCTGGGCGCTGGCATCGTCGGCGACGGATGCGAATACCGATGTCCTGTCGCTGTTGTGCGAGACCGGCGCCATCGCCAATCGCATCGAGTTGTCGCCGGCTGCGCGTTTCGCACTGGATGCACGGGATGGCTCGACGAACGCCCGAATCGAAGAACAGATTGCGTTGATTGACGGGGATCCGGTGGGCACGCTGGCACGGACGTGGGAAGCGCCGCTCTCCGGAGATGAATCTCCCGACTCTGCATTGCCAGCTTCGCAGAGCAAGGGAAATGCGCGGGCGCAGTATCTGGCGCTTTGCCGGATATTGCCGCTGCAGGGGCATGATCTGGAACTGCCGCTGACAGACACGAAGGTATCTGCGGAAGCACTGGAGCTATTCTCGACCCGCCAGCGCGTCATCGCCGAGGTTGACGCGATGCTGGCCGAGCGAACCCCTAACCGGATGCTCCAGCTGGTCGTACATCTGTTAGCGCTTTGGGTTCGGCAGATGCTCGACGAAGGAACGGAGGCAAGAAAGAACCCGGCCGACTCGACTATCCGTACGTACCTTACCCGCATAGGTGGCGGCTTGGTCGAAGTATTGGGAAACAGCTCGCTGGTGGATCTCGATGAGGGAGAGCTGGAGGACGCCTACCTCGCGATCATCGAGTCCCAGGCAGCTAGCCGTGACAAGGCCGCAGCGGCGATTTTGTCCTTCCACGCCTGCTGCGAACGGCACTTCGATATGCCCGAAGTGGATTTCAGTGAGGTGCGGGCCTACCTTCGAGTGGACGGGACGCAGGCGGATGCGAATCTGATCTTGCCGCTCGAACGTGACGAGATCGTTAGACAGGCATCGATCCAGGCACAAGGGAGCGGGAGTCAGGCGATCGAGGAGGTTCGATTGTCGCGGCAAGTGGAAGCGGTGATGCCTGTATTCGCCTATAACGGGACGCGACGCGGCGAAGCGCTGGGCATTCGCCATGCAGACGTGTTTCACCATCAAGGCGATTCTTGGATCAGCATTCGTGGCAATCGATCCCGTCGGCTCAAAACCCGGGCGTCGCGGCGAACCGTGCTGCTTCTTGGCACAACCCACGGCGCACAGGCCTTTGCGAACTGGGTGGAATCCGATGGTGCCCGTGTACCCAAGTGGAAGCGGGATCGCGCTTATGTCTTTTCACCCATCAATCGGCCTACCGGTGCCACCGGCAGACATGCGGTCGCCGTGCGATGCAACCGGCTTATCGCGCAGGTGACGGGACGCGGTCACGAGCGTATCCATCGGTTTCGCCATCTGGTGGGATTCGAACGCATCACGCCGGGAATGTTGTCGGTGCAAGACTACGAGCGCCTGTCACGCACCACTTTGTCGGGCAGCCAGGCACCTGGTGCCCAACGACCGTGGCTGCCACGAGACGTGCTGGAACAGGTTGCTCCGCTGGGACACGTGCATTGGCGTACCACGCTGAGGAGCTACTACCACTTTCCATGGTTGCTGCGATCGCGCCCGGATGCGGTCGTGACCTCGCAATATGTGGGCCGTCGCGGCGTGGCGTTTGCGATGGGCGTCACGGTAACGGCCGCTGATCGGATCGTCCAACTGGAGAAGGTGCGCCAGCCAATCGAGGCATGGTTCGACCACGTCAGGAGTCCGCGGCAGGTGCCGTTGGCAAAGCCAGTATCGGAACGGACAGATTCTCCTGGCAAGCGGGCTTGGAAGGCCGTCGAACTGCTGCAGTTGTTTGACATGACGGAGCAGGTCGGGAATCTCGAAGAGGCGCTGCTGATCAGTGGTGGTCGGATGGATGACGTGGCACCGATTCGGGCGTCTTTGTCGCTTGTGGAGCAGAGATTGGGCCATCGGCTGATCAAGGAAAGGCCTGGACCAGGTGTGCGTTCAAGGCGAACCATTCGCAGGATCGAGGCCGCTGGGGGATTTGATCTGCTGTGTGCGTGGTTCGATCAGGGTGCAGAAAATCGTCGGGATACGATCCGTAAAGTGGCAGGTGAAGTGATGGAGTGGGCGTCGCCAGAACATGGCAATGTGATTCGTGCGCCGGCGATAGCCCTCAATGCGCTGGAGGAGCTGTTGCTGGAACTGGGCATTGACGGCGGGCAGATCATGCGAATTGAAGATGGATCTGGTATCTCGGGTCTTCGAGTGCTTGCACGTGGCAATGAGGATGTGTCGAAATCGGAACCAAGGGTGAAAGAAAAACGCTTTCTGGGCCTGCCACTCAAGCGCGTGCTGGCTACCGTTTGGATGGCTGCAAGATTTTTTTCGCTGGAGAGATAAGGGCTTGTCAATATTCTTGATGGATGTTCGGACAATTCTTGCCGGCGTGCTACTTGCCTTTCTGTTCCTGGATTGCCTTGTCAAACGCGGACAAAGTTCATGAGCGCCGTGTAATCCCCTGCGTCAGCAAGGCGAATGGCTGCCAGGTAACTTCCACGCGCTTCGTTTGCAGGAATGCCGCGTCCCCAAGCGAAAGGTTCGGCACCACGCTGCTGCAGGAAACAGTCGACCAACACGCGCGCCGTGCGTCCATTGCCGTTCGGGAAAGGATGAATCCACGTCAGGCGGTGATGCAGACGAACCGCTTGTTCGTCCGAAGGATAAGCGCCGAACTCCTGCCATGCGGCCACATCGTCGAACAACTGGCGAAGTTGCATGTTTATCTGATGTGGTGCCACACCGATATTGCGCTCACTGTTGCGATAGAGCCCCGCCCAGCGCCAGACCTTGCCGAACATGGCCTTGTGCAAACCGCGCAGGAAGCCGTCGCTGGCCACTGGCGCATCATTCTTGAGTTGGCGACGTATCCAGATGGATGCGCTGCGGATATTGGCCGCTTCGGCTTCGTTGAGGTCGCCACGGGTGGCGACCCACGCCGGGATCAGGCCGGCGGCTTCATCCGGATCCAGCGGCGTCTGACCTTCATCCGGTGCACCTTGCAAAGAACGTGGGTCGTTCACGACGACTTCCGCCACAGCCGGCTGTCGGGTATCAGGGCCTCGGCGTCACGCAACAGGTTCTGCCGCCAGTGGGGATCATCCACTTCCTGGGCTTCCAGCCGCATGTGTTGCTGGGTGCGCTGGTGCAGTTCCTCGAACAGGGCCAGCCGCCGGTTGTCCACCATCGTTTGCAGGGGCTTGCGCGGCACCAAGGCATACACCACGTCGCAATCCAGTGCGTCGGCCGCCCGTTGCAGGGTGTCCATCTGAATGGAGCGGTTGCGCTCATTTTCCTCGATCTTGCCGATGCTGCTGGGGCGCACGCCCAAGCGCTGACCCAATTCGGCCTGGGACATGCCCAAGGCGTCGCGGATGGCATTGATCCAACCGCCGGCAGGCACCAGCCGCAGGCGCGAGGGCAGTTGTCGCCACTGTTCGCCTGTTTTGTCCAGCTTGCGACGTGCGAGGCGTTTCAGGCTTGCAGGATCGCTGGGAATGGTCATGGCAATAACCTGCAGGGAGGTATATTGCGTGATTGTACATCCATACAGGGAGTTGTCCAATAAAGTTAACACTCAGCAAGGGGAGTCAAATATGGCAGGGGGGGGGGATTACCGATGGCTTTGACTTCCGCCGATTGTGTCCAATCTGAACCGAAGGTCGGATTGCTGGAGGGGCGGAGTGGGCCTGCCCTCAATCGCCGATTGGTTCAGGGGACGTCAGTCGGTGGGCGACTCTCATCGAAGAGATTTATCTGCTCCGAGATGACCCCATCCTCGGAAAGGATGAACGCTTTCGTCGCAATTCTGCGTTCGATGGGTTCTTCCTCGATATCCTCAGGTTGAATGGTGTCGCCTGGCTTGAGTTCGCCTATGTCGTCAGGATCCCCGATCAAACGATAGTGATCGGTGATGACGCTTCCTTTCAAGTCAGCTCTGCCGACTTCGATGTCCATGAAATCCTGCCTGCTGCGCCGTGGTTGCGTTGGACATGCCTGGAAAACAATCGTCTGGTCGGTATTCGTGAAACCGAGTTCCATGCCGCCGGCTTTGGCGATCCGCTCAAGGAGCCTTCCCGACGATTCTGCATCGCTAGCTGCGTCACTATTCGGTTGAATGATCGGGGAAATGGAAGCCAGCCCGGATTCATCTGCTGGATGGAGGAATGCACTGCTGTATCGGTCTTGGCATTCGATGAGGAAATCGAGGAAGGCAGCACCAAGGAATTCGGTTTCTCCGCTCGGATCGGTGGGAACCACCGCGATTGCAACTCGGCCCAATTGAATCTCCATTGATTCCTCCGCAGTAAAAGGGCCAAACAACTCCAGCAAGCCTGAAAGAATTGCCTTGCGTTCCTGGATGCGCCTTGCGCTGCTTAGCGGGAGGCTACAAAACGCATCCGACCATGTGATATCGCTGAATATATAGACGACAGACAGGGAAGAGGGAGGTTTCATCGTGTGTGGATTTTTCATCTTGAATGGCCCTTTCGTGTTTGTTTTTGGATTGCTCATCCGTTTCTCCTTCCATAGATCTAATGAATGAAACTACTCCCGCCACAATCGGCGAATTCTGTGCAGTCTTCGCGGCGCTGAAGGGAGGATGAGACGGACTCGCGTCCCTGGTGCGATATCACCTTCTATGTATTGCGTGTTGACAAGAAATCCGTCTCCGGTAATGGATGCGATGTCCAGTGTCGAATCGACATGCTTCACTGTCTGCTTCTCGGGTGGCGCCATTGCTGGCGTGCCGTCAATCTCAAGTTCCTTCAGTTGCGCCAGCGGCGGCAATTTGAATTCGCGCCTGCTCCCCTCATCATCAAAGAATGTAATTGTCTGGGTTGCTGATGTCGCATGAGATGCCGCGAACTTCTTCAGTCGCTTGACGAGGTTTTCGTTGCTGAAGCTTTTCTCCATTTTCTTGAGATTTGCGACGTCCGCCGGGTGTCGCGAAATATTTGCTTGCTGCCACATGTCGAGCCATTCGGCGATGCGGGGTACTTCGACTGAAAGCGAAGTAATGCCTTCGGATAGCGGGCTAAGCAGATCCGAATTCATGCGCAGAAAACAAACACCGCACCCGAAGTAGAGGCGGTCGTCGAGTTCACGCTCGATGACGGCACCGCAAACACCCATCAGTGAGTTAGCCATCTCCGTGAACTTGACGAGTTCGGCAGCAGTGCACAAAGGTGATTGGTCGTCCGATAGGGCCACAACACCCAGCACGATGTAGTCGCGCGGATCGAACCCTTGACCAAGCAAGTAGTTTTTCAGAGGCTGATTCATGGCGGTCGTCCCAAATACTGCCGAGGTTCCTCGGCACTCCGGTTGGTGCAGGCTGAGTTTGTTGGCAGGATCGGCCCATGGGAAGTGGACAGAATTCATGCCCTCTGACCGGACGCGCGCCTGCGGCTTCGCGGCGCACACGGAAAGTAGCCGAGATGCCATGGCCGCTCGGCCGCGGTGTCGGGAAGAAGTGGAAGTCCTGCTGGAACTGGTATGTTCCGGATGGAGCTGGGTGTCAGAAGTGACTGGTCGGACTTCTGGGCAGAAACCCATGGTGTGGCTCGGCTACCGGAAGCAAGCGCTTCCTGGATTGCCCGGGGCCTCGGGATCCGGCCTGACCGGATTCATCGCTGATGCAAGGATCTCAAATGGCGAGATGGTGTTGAATACAGATCGAAGGGGGATGGCTGGCCTACTTGGAGGTGGCGGCACTACTGACATTCCCTGATCGATTCAGCAGGTGCTGGCTTGGGCCAAAACACCGGCCGCCAGTACGTGAACCTGACCACCGGCAACCTGCTGCAAGATCCTCTTTGCACCGAAAGCTTCAACGACAAGTGGGACAGGTCATGTGCAATACATGCTGCACGGAGTTGGTTGTGATTATCTGCACTTCCCCAGCAGGATCCAGAGCAGCAGGGCATGCGCTGCCAAGGTCAGGGCTGCCAGGAAGAGGGTGATGCCGAGGTCGCGTGTGACGCGACGCGAGAAGAATCTGCGGTGGCTGTTGGCTACCTGTTGCATCTGGATTGACCCTGCTACGAAGTGATCACGATCTTGGGTAAACGATTGCAGTCGTCGGCGACGGCATGTTCGGCAATTCCTGCACTGCCCCTGTGAATCTGCATTCGATGACACGTCGCTTGCTGCTTGGTGTGGGCATTGAATCGATACGCCTTCGATTCAATAATCGATACAATATCGATTATTAGCCGATTGTCATGCTGCGCTGCGCAATGGGCCGATACGAGCAGCCACACATGAGGAGGAGCACATGTCCAGCCCGCAAGTACCCGTCCCGGCACACGTGCCGGCGCATCTGATTCACGATTTCGACTTCTACAACATCCCCGATGCCGGAGACGATGTGCAGGCGGCTTGGCACAAGCTGCATGCGCAAGCGCCGGATATTTTCTGGACGCCGCGCAACGGTGGGCACTGGATTGCCACGCGTGCCGAGGACATTGACGTGATGCAGGTCGATCACGAGCGCTTCTCGCATGCAAAATTCATGCTGCCGCATATCGATTTGCCGTTTCCGGCAATTCCGTTGTGCCTGGATCCGCCGGAGCATGGGCCATTCCGCGCCTTGCTCACGCCCGCGCTGTCGCCCAGGGCGGTGCAGAAGCTGAGCGAGATCGCGCGTGGCGTGGCGATCGAGTTGATCGATGGGTTGAAGCCGAAGGGGAGTTGCGAGTTCGTTGGCGATTTTGCCAAGGTGTTGCCGATCGTGGTGTTCCTGGGCATTGTCGATTTGCCCGCCGAGGACAGGCATCAGTTGTTGCCGCATGCGGATGTCATCGTGCGTTCGGCCGACATGCAGGAGCGGTTGGAAGCCAACAAGGCGATTTCGGCATATCTGATGCAGTGGATCCAGAAACGCTCACAGGAACCGGGCGATGACCTGATCAGCAAGATTGCCACGGCCAAGGTCAATGGCCGGCCGTTGACGCCGCCGGAGGTGTTCGGCATGTGTTCGTTGATGCTGGTCGGTGGCCTGGATACGGTGGCCGGGATGCTGGCCTTCACCGCACGCTATCTTGCCGAGCACCCTGAGCAGCGCAAGGAGTTGATCGATAACCCGGAGTTACTGCCGGTGGCGATCGAGGAAATCATGCGGCGCAGCGCGCTGCCGAACACGGCGCGGGTGATTACCCATGACTTCGAGTACAAGGGCATCCAGTTCAAACAGGGCGACATGATCCAGTTGCCGAAGGCTTTGTACAACCTGGATGAGCGCAAGATTTCCTGCCCGTTGACGGTGGATTTCCACCGCCCGCAACCGATCCCGAATGCAACGTTTGGTGCCGGTCCGCACAAGTGTCCGGGTGGCCCGCTGGCACGCAACGAGATCCGCATCTTCATCGAGGAATGGCTCAAGCGCATCCCCGATTTCCGCATCAAGACCGGCTTTGAAGTGCAGACCTCCGGCGGCATGGTCAACGGCTTGCATGCGCTGGAGTTGGAGTGGGACGTTTGATGTGATGCTGCTCCCTTGGTTGCAGGGCAAGCAAGGAAGGTCGGCAAGGGCGCTTTCAGCGCCCCTTCCAGTTCGGTGCACGCTTCTCCAGGAAGGCACGTTGGCCTTCCTGGAAATCTTCGGTTGCCATCAGCCGGACGATGGCGTCCACACTCAATCCGGCAAGCTTTTCATCGCTGAAGTCGGTCGCTTGGCTGACCAGCACGCGCGACTCGACAACGGCGACCGGTGCATTGGCGGCGATGCGTTCGGCCATGGCCTGTGCGGTGGGCATCAGTTCGGCATCGGCCACGACTTGGTTCACCAGATGCAGTTCCAGCGCTTGTGCGGCGTCGATCGTGTCGCCGGTGAGCGCCAATTCCATCGCCTTGCGCTGGGGCAGGGCACGGGCAAGGCGATATAGCCCGCCTGCGGCGGCAATCAGGCCGCGCTTGACCTCGGGCAGCCCGAAATTGGCGGTTTCCGAGGCCACGACCAGATCGCAGGCCAAGGCCAGTTCGGTGCCACCGCCCAACGCGAAACCGCGCACGGCGGCGACCCAGGGCTTGCGTCGTTTGGCGTTGACGAAACCGGCGAAGCCGTTGCCACCGGCGGTCAAATCCTGGCCATGCCCGGCGGCGGCTTCACTCAGGTCGGCACCAGCGCAGAATGCCTTGTCGCCGCTGGCGGCAAGGATGGCCACGCGGACATCTGGATCGTTCTCGATCTGCCGGACGTACTTGACCATCAATCGCGTCACTGCGCCATTGACGATATTGCGTTTGTCCGGGCGATTGAGCGTGACCAGCGCGATATGCGGCGTGAGCTTTTCGAACAGTACCTGCGGTTCCGGCTTGACGACGGGCACTTGCAAGGCGAAGTGACTGAGGCCGTCGCCACCGTCGTACATATGACCTTGCGTGCCGATGACTTCCTTCGTTGGATCAATCAGGAAGGCCAGCGTCTCAGGCTCCGCTTCGGTGACGCGTCCGATGACACGTTCACCCGTCGCGGTGCGTGCGATCACCGTGCCTCGATCCGGCTTGCCCTTGGGCGTGAATGACACGGTGAAGGTTTCGAGTGTGCAGGGGCCTTCATATTGTTCCAGCAATGCAGGAACGGCGTGGCCGTCGGCATCGACTTCGGCTTGCAGGTCGGTGTTGCCGATCAAGACACTGGCCGGTGGTGGCGTGTCGGCCAGCACCACGGCGTGGTGCTTGGTGACAAACTCGCCATTGCCGTGCAGCAGCGCCTTGTGCCCGCGCTTGTCGCGCAATGCGCGTACCGCAGCGGTGATGGCGTGGCCCATGTAGTTGTTGGTTGGGCCGCCGAAGAAAGTCAGGCCGCCGGCAATACTCAACGCGGCATCGGCAGGCAGGCCCAGCGCGCGGCGGGCGAGTTTCGGCACCACCGGGAAACAACTGTATAGCTCGAACAGGCCGATGTCGGGGGTGGAAACACCGTTCAATGCCAGCGTGCGCTTGAGCACGTGTTCAAGTGCGGGTGCTTGCGTGTAGTTGGCGCGGGCCAGTACGTCGTGTGGCTCGTGCGCATTCGCGCCGGCCCATACGTAAACCAGTTTTTCCTCGGGAATGCCGGCGGCGAGTGCGGCATCGCGATGGGTCAGCAGGACCGCGCTGGATTGGTTGACACCAATCTGCGCGACCTGGAACTTGGTATAGGGGAAGGCGATGTAGCGATTGCTTTCCGAAGGCGTGGCGATATCCTGCGCGGACATCGGCTTGCCGCTCCATGCATGCGGATTCTGCGCGGCGGCATTGGCCATGTTCGACCAGATCGTGCCGGATTCGGTCTGCGCCTCGTCGAAGCTTTGCCCCCATGCGGCGCGGGTGGCGTTTTCGTAGAGCGGATACACGTCAGTCGGCATTGCCAGTCCGTAGCGGGCGCATAGTGGCGTGGTGAAGTCTTCCGCATCCATGCGCTTTGCATCCGGGTCCGGATCACTCCAGGCAGGCTTGATGCCACGCATCATCGAGGCCATCAAGGTCTTGGTGGCTTCCGCGCCGCAAACCAGGGCGACTTCGCTGTGACCTGCGGCAATGTCGGCGGCGGCATCGACCAGCAGCTTGCCGGGGGTTTCGCCGCCAACCGGGCCGTGGATGCCTTCGTATTGCTTGAGCCGCAATTTCTTCGCCAGCAGGGCAGGCAGGTCGCGGTAGTCCCAGCTCATCACCCGCACGATGCGCAGCGAATCGATGCGCCTTGCCCAGCCACCGCCGGCATCGGTGTCGGCTTGCTGGGTGGCGCGCAGCAGCAATTCGACTGGCTCCAGATCGGGTGTGCTTTGCTTGTCGGTCAACTCGCCGATGCCGATGATGACGGGGATGCGTTGCGTACCCATCAGTGTGCTCCGTTCTGCCACACGGTCAGGCCATCCAGTGCTTCGATACTGCTGCCGTTGACCCACAAGGGGTTGACCTCCAGTGTTTCCAGTTCGTCGCCCAGCGCGAGTGCGGCATCGCCGATTTTCGCAATGACTTCAGCCAGTTTGTCCAGATCGGCGGCGGGCGTGCCACGAAAACCTTGCAGCAGTTTGGCCGCGCGCAGGCTGGTCAGCATGCCCTTTGCCTCGGCCGTTGATACTGGCAACAGGCGCAGTTGCGTATCGGCCAGCACTTCCACCCAGATCCCGCCCAAGCCCACGGCGAGCACCGGTCCCCATTGCGGGTCGCGCACGGTACCGACCAGGAATTCCAGGCCACCACCGCGCATCGGCGACACCAGGATGCCGTCGATTTTTGCCTCGGGTTTGGCTTGTTTGACCGAAGCGAGGATGGCATCGAAGGCTTCGCCGACGGCAGCGCCGGACAGGTTCAGCTTCACCCCGCCGACTTCGGTCTTGTGGGCGATGTCCGGTGAAGCGATTTTCAGTGCCACCGGCGCATCCAGCGAGGCGGCGAAGGCAAGGGCTTCTTCGCGCGTGGTGGCGATCTTGGCCGGGATCACCGGCACGCCGCGCGAATGCAGGTAATCCAGCACGGCGCGTTCGGAGTCCGGCCGCTCGGCAACCGTGGCCGGCACTTGTGCAGGGGCGTTGGCGGCATTGCGCACTTGAGCGCTCCACCAGGTAGCGTGGCCCAGGGCGATGGTCAAATCCTCGATGCCGCCGAACACTGCCGGTACGCCGCTGTCGCGCAGGAATTCGCGGCTGCGTTCGGTAAAGGGCTTGCCGGTCTGCACGATCAATGCGCCGGGCTGCGGATTGGCGGAAAGTCCTTCGCCGACCGCCTTGAGTTGGGCCTTGAGATGATCGGTGGCGAAGTTGTCGTTCCACGGCGCGTTGTAGATGCAGCCGATGAAACCCAGCGAAGGATCCTGCCCCAGGATCGACAGCGACTGTGTGAACAGCGCGCCATCGCGGATCGCAGCGCCGGTGATGTCCAGCGGGTTCATCGTGCCCGGCAGCGACGGCAGCATGTCTCGCAATTTCTGTTGGGTGGCTTCGGAGAACTCCGGCAGTGACACGCCATGCACTTCGCCACGATCGGCAAACAGGGTGCAGGCACCGCCGGAAATCGAAACGATGCCCACGCCGGGCTTTTCCAGCGGGCCGGTATAGGCGAGCAGGGCAGCGGCGTTGACCAGCTCTTCGATCGAGTACACGCGGATCACGCCCAGTTGGCGCATCGCAGCGTCGAATACCTTGTCATCGCCGACCAGAGAGCCGGTGTGTGCGGCGGCGACCTTGGCGGTCAGTTCGCTGGTGCCCACCTTCAGCACCACGATGGGTTTGCGCTTGGCCAGCGCGCGGTGCGCGGCGCTGGCGAAGGTTGCTGTGTCCTTGATCGCTTCGGCGAAGACCATGATCGCGCTGGTCTGTTCGTCATCGACCAGGAAGTCCACGCAGGCGGCGATGTCGGTCTGGGCTTCGTTGCCGGTGGCGATGAACAGGTTCATGCCGACGCCCACCTGGTGCGCGTATTCGACGATTTCGCTGTTCGTTGCACCGCTTTGCGACACCAGGCTGACCTTGCCGGATAGGAGCGGCAAAATCGCCGGGATCGGCGTCATCGGCGTGCGTGTACCGACGTTGGCATAGCCCAGACAGTTCGGGCCGAGAATGGACATGCCAAGACGTTGCGCCAGCTCGACCAGTTGCTGTTGCAGTTGCGCGCCTTCCTCGCCGGTTTCGGCAAAGCCGGACGTCAGGATCACCGCCGCCTTGATGCCGGCTTGGCCGGCGTCTTCGACCGCTTCCAGCGCCGCCTCCAGTGGTACGAAGATGAAGGCGGCATCCGGCACTTCCGGCAGATCCTTGCACGAGGCGAACGCCTCCATGCCATGTGCAGGCGTGGCGTTCTTGTTGACTGCATATGCCTTCGCCTCGCAACCATAGGCCTTGAGGTTGCCGGCAATCATGTGTGACCAGGGGGAGCGATCCGATGCGCCGACCAGGGCAATCGAACGCGGATAGAACAGGCGATGCAGCGGATGTTGGGCGGGGTTGGACATCATGTATCTCCGTATGCGGTGATTCGGTGCAAGGATTCAATTCGCTGCCGGTTTTTTCGGCGGCAGATCAAGATATTTGAGTGTTGCATGCGCCAGCGCACAGACCTCGTCATCGGCAAGGATGCGGCAACTGAGGAAGGCCATGCTGTTGCCGCTGCGTTCGACGCAGGCCGTGGTTTCCAGCCATGCACCCAAGGGCGCGCTGCGCAGGTAATCGATGGAAAGATTCACCGTCACGCATCCCCGGCGTGGTTGCGAGGCGAGCATGGCTGCGCGTCCCAGCACGATGTCGGCGAACGAAGCGAGCAGGCCGCCATGTGCCATCGGCCCACGATTGGCGTGGCGCGGTTCGATGCGCAGGCCGAACCATTCCACGCCATCAACGATGCGGCGTTGCAGCGGCCCGATCAGGTCCACGAAGCCAATGCGCAGATCGCACGGTGCATAGCCTTCTGGTGGTGCGGGCGTCATCGGATTTCTGCTCAGCCTTTCGCGTGCTCGGCGATGCGCCGGGCGAAGATCGGGCCGTTCTCGTCGGTGACGCTGGCCGGGGTGTAGTAGGTGGCACGGTCTTCGATCTGCGCCCAGTTCGCTTCGATTTCCTCGGCGGTGGAAGCCCGGTCAATCGGGCCGAACCAGCCCTCGGCCACGCCGACGAAGGCGCGTGCGAAGCGCCCGCCGCTGGCCGAGAAAATCCCGCGCGTGGTTTGGTTGCGTTCACTGGCCAAGTACGCGACCAAGGGCGTCACGTAGCCTGGATCCATCGCGCCCTGCATGAAAGAGATATCGACCATCTTGTCTTGCGGTAGCATTTCCGCATACCACTCAGGGCTCATCTCGCCCATCAGGCGCGTACCGGCGGTCGGCAGGATCGCATTGGTGAGGATGCCGAACTTGCGGCCTTCCAATGCCAGGCATTGCATCAGGCCGATCAAGCCGGCTTTGGCCGCGCCATAGTTGGTCTGTTCCGGGCTGCCGAAAGCACCGGAAGCGGAGGAAGTGAACACGATGCGTCCATACTCCTGCTGCTGCATCACGCGATACGCGGGTTGGGTGACGTAGAACGCGGCTTTCAGGTGCACGTCGATGATGGCATCGAGTTCCGCATCGCCCATGTCCTCGAAGCGCTTGTTTCGCAGGAAGCCGGCGTTGTTGACCAGTGCATCGACACGGCCGAAGTGGTCCATCGCGCATTGGACAATTGCCGCGCCGCCGCTGCGAGTGCTGACCGAATCATGATTGGCCACGGCCTTGCCACCGGCGGCGGCGATTTCTTCCACCACCTTGTCGGCGGCACTACTGGAAGCACCTTGACCGGCAGCGCTGCCGCCAAGGTCATTCACTACCACCGATGCGCCGCGACGGGCGAATTCCAGTGCATGCGCGCGGCCCAGGCCGCCGCCGGCACCGGTGACGATGACGACGCGATTGTTGAATTCGATGCTGGACATGAAGGCGCTACTCCGGTTTCGGTTGGGCGAACAAGGTTCGCAAATCGGCCAGGCGGACCTTCATCGAAGGCGTGCGTGGCAGGGCTTTGACAATGCGGATTTCCGCCGGAATTTCCGTGCTGCGCAATTTCTCGCGCAGGAAATCAAGCAGTTCCGCTTCGGTGGGCTGTGGTTGGTTGGCGCGCAGTTCGACGGCGGCGGCGGGCACCTGTCCCAGTCGTTCGTCGGCCATGCCCACCACGCCGGCATCGGCAACGGCGGGATGTTGGCACAGCACGGCGGTGATCTTGGCTGGTTCCACCTTGAAGCCACCACGGTTGATGACCTCATCCGCGCGGCCATGCAGGAACAGGAATCCATCCGCATCAATGCGGCCAAGATCGGTGGTGCGGATGAACTCCGGGCCGATGCGTGGCACGCGTGCTTCGATCACGCCGATGGCATCGATTGGGCACACTTGCCCGCTGTCTCGGTCGATGATGCGCAAGCTGATGCCAGGCCGCGCGCGGCCCACGCTGCCGCGCTTGCTGGCGATGAATTGCTTGTGTTCGTCCGGCGTCCAGGTCGTGACCACGCCACAGAATTCGGTGGCGCCATAGCCGATCAACACCGGCACGCCGAAGCGTTCTTCAAAGCGCGCCTGCAACTGTGGATCCAGTGGCGCGGCACCGACGCCGATGGCCGCAAGTTTGCCCAGCTCACCCGCTTGCAAGCCGGTGTCCATCAACATGCTGATGGCCGCCGGCGGTACCGCAGCATAGGTCGAACCATGCTTGCGCACGGCATCCAGCCAGTGTTCCAGCTTGAAGCGCTCCAGCAGCACCAATCGGCGGCCCATGCCAACGGCGGGAATCAGGTAATACAGGCCGCTGATGTTGCCGATGGGGAACGGCAGCACGTCCGGCGGCGCGCAGACGCCGGCGCTGCGATCCGGGTCGGTGCCGATCAGGTCTTCGGCCGCCGCATTGATCGTGGACCAGCGAATCGGGATGCGCTTGGGCGCGCCGGTGGTGCCGCTGGTCAGCATTTCAATGGCGACCTCATCAATGCTGTCGGTCATCACTGCGCTGGTTGTTGCGTTGACGGTCTGTACCGGCGAGCCACTGCCGCCGGCCAACGAAAGACCGAGCAAATCGGCATCACGAATTTCCCCTCGCACCTCTACCGACCAGTCCTCGGCATCGGCGATCACTGCTTGCGCGCCGCTCTTGCGCAGGTCTTCGGCCAATGCGGTGGGCGCCTGGTAGGCGTAGATCATCACGATGCGACGGCGACTGGCCATCAGGCACAACATGGCTGCGACCAGACTGGGCCGATTGCGCGCCACCAGTGCGACCCGCGCGCCGGCTTTCAGGCCGGCGTTGGTCAGTGCGGTATCGATTTCTTCGGCGGTCTTGCCCAGTGCGGCCCAGTCATGCCATTGGCCTTGGTATTCCAGTGCCTGGTCATTGCTTTTGCCCAGCAGGCGCGTCTTGATGAGGGATGCCAGATCCATGTGTCGTACCAAATCAACCAATCGAGAAGCCGCCGTCCACCGGCAACAGCACGCCGGTGATGTAGCTGGACGCGGGGCTGGCCAGGAACAGGATCGCGGCGGCCAGTTCGGAAGGCGTGGCCATGCGGTTCAGCGGCACGCGCCCCGCACCGATCATGATCGGCCCCTTGGCGGTGATGCCGGAAGCGCGCAGTTTGCGCGAGCCTTCGGTGTCGGTACCACCGGGCAGGATGGCGTTGACGCGGATGTTGTCCGGTGCGAATTCCACCGCCGAAGTCTGGGTCAGCGCGTTGACGCCGGCCTTGGATGAGTCGTAATGGGTGTTGTTGAAGATCGTCGGATGCAGCGAACCAATCGTGGAGATGTTGACGATCGAGCCGCCCTTGCCGGCAGTGCGCATCAGTTTGATTGCCTCGCGCATGCACAGGAAGGTGCCGCGGGTGTTGACGTTGTGCATCAAATCCCAGGTGTCCACCGACATTTCCATGAAATCGGCCTTGGGCCGATACGCGGCGTTGTTGATGAGGATGTCCACGCCTCCAAAACGCTGCGCCGCCTGCTCGAACATGGCTTTGACCTCGGCCTCGGCGGAAATGTCGCAGCGCGCGGCGAGGGCATGGCCACCGGCCTGTTCGATGTCGGTGGCAGCTTGCTGCGCGGCGTCAAGGGCAATGTCGCCCAGCACCACGTTCGCGCCCAGCGAGGCGAACAGCTTGGCGGTTTCCTTGCCGATGCCGGAACCGGCACCGGTGACAACGGCAGTGCGGCCCTGCAAGCCGAACAAAGCGGCAAGTCGTGTGCCGATATCCTGTGTGTCCATCAATGCCCCTCCAAGCGCAAGGCTGACAAACTCTACAATCGAATAAGATTCGATAATCGTATCCTGATCTGCAGAGGCGTGGAAGCACTGCATTTGCTGCGCCGCAATATGAAATGCAAAGATCGAGCGTTCTGATTGATGCCGAGGATGCCTCATCGGCATGTTATTAATCGAATTTTATTCGCCTATCATGAAGATCGATTCCGGTAGATGGTCGGCGGGTCGTCAGTACCGGCGTTTGACCTTGGGAGGAGTTGCATCGTGGGCATAGAACGGGTTCTTGAACGCTTCTCACTGGCGGGAAGGCGGGCGGTCATCACCGACATCGGCCGTGGCCCTGCACAGGAAGTCGCACCTTTGTTGGCCGATGCGGGCGCAACCATCGTCGTGGTCAACCCTGACAAAGTACTGGCAGTGGAGTTGGCGGGCAGGATTCAGGCCGATTGTGGCAAGGCCGCAGCTCTGCCTTGCGAACTGGCCGATGAAACCGCTGTGCAAGATCTATTCGCACAAGTCGATGCGTTGCATGGCGCGCCGGACATCCTGGTCAATTGCGCGGCCTTGACCTTGAATCATCCGTTTGCCGAAACCAGCCTGGAACAACTGGATATCCAGTTTTCCGCCAACTTGCGCGCACCGTTCCTGCTGATGCGTGAAGCAGTCAAGCGCATGGTTGCGGCCGGCAAGGGCGGGCGCATCGTCAACATCTCGACGATGGGTGCCGAGCATCCGGTGTTGTCTGGCAATGCCATCTATTCGGCCTCGCGCGCGGCACTGAACATGATGTGCCGGAACATTGCCCACGATCATCTGGGTGATCGCATCTTCGTCAATGCCGTACTGCCAGGTGCGTTTAGCGGCAAGGTGACGATGCATGAAGACACCCTGGCACGGATCAAGGCTGGCCATGCGGTCACCGGGCCGGTCATGCAGCCCGGTCGCATGCCGTTGGGTTATGGCGACCCGTGGGACATCGCTTCTGCCGTGCTTTATCTGGTCGGCCCGTCCGGCGGCTTCATCACCGGCCAAACCATCACCCTGGATGGCGGCTTCCTGCTCACTTGAGGATTCACGAATGCACTACCCGGATACCAGCCACTTGCTGGCACGCAACGCACCGCTGATCGGCGAACGCTGGGCCGCCGATGCCAGCGCTGGCACGCGCGAACACATCGATCCGAATCGTGCCGAAGCCATTGCCGAAGTGCGGATAGCGGGCGCACGCGAGGTGGATGAAGCCGTCGCCGTCGCGGCAAGAGCGCAACAAGCATGGATGGCCCTGTCGCCGCCGCGCCGCCGCGAAATCATGCAAGCCTGGTTGCAGCGCATCCGCGATGCCGACAGCGATTTGCGGCTGCTGGCCGCATTGGAAAGCGGTATCCCGGTCGGGGTGGATTCCTCGCCGCTGGCGCATGCATGGATCGATTACTACGCCGGTTGGACCGACCGCATCGAAGGCGCAACCACCGAAGGCAGCCCGACGCCCGGCTTCAACTACACGCGGAAGGAGCCCTATGGCGTAGTCGGCGTGATCATTCCGTGGAACGGGCCGATGGTTGCCATCGCGATGACTTGCGCGCCGGCGTTGGCGGCCGGCAATGCGGTGGTGTTGAAGCCGCCGTCGAACACGCCATTTGTTGCGCTCAAGTTGGGTGAACTGGCGTTAGAGGCAGGCTTCCCGCCGGGATTGTTCAACGTGCTGCCGGGCGATGCAGAAGCCGGGCAGGCGTTGGCCGCGCATGCGGGCGTGGGCAAGGTCTGCTTCACCGGCGGTGGCGAAATCGCGCAGCACGTATTGAAGGCAGCGGCGACCACGCTCAAGCCGGTGTTCCTGGAGCTGGGGGGAAAGTCGCCCAACCTGTTGTTCGATGATGCCGACCTGGACAACGCCTTGCCGGTGTCGCTGTTCTCATGCATGACCCTGGCCGGACAAGGCTGTGTCTTGCCGACCCGGCTGCTGGTGCAGCGCGGCGTTTACGATCAGGTGATTGAACGCTTGCAGGCCATGCAGCCAATGCTTGTCACTGGCCTGGCTTACGACCCGCAGAACATTGTCGGCCCGGTGATTTCCGATGCGGCACGCACGCGCATCCTCGGAATGATCGAGCGTGCAAGGGCGACAGGCGAGGGCCGTGTATTGTTCGGTGGGCGCAAGCTGGAAGGCGAGAACTTGCCGGGCTATTTCGTTGAACCGACCGTCTTCGCAGATGTTGCGCCGTCAGCCAGCATTGCACGTGAAGAAGTGTTTCGGCCCGGTGCTGACAGTGATCCCGTTCGATACCGAGAACGAAGCCATCGCCATCGCCAACGACAGTTATTACGGGCTGGGCGGTTATGTGCAAACCCGCGACCTGGCGCGTGGCCTGCGCGTGGCCACGCGTCTGCAGGCCGGCTACATCACCGTCAACAGCTTCCCGACGATGAACCCGAACGCACCGTTTGGCGGCTACAAGCGCAGCGGTTATGGCCGCCTTGGCGGGCGCGAGGGCCTGGAGGAATATCTGCAAACCAAGAACATCTTCGTGGCGCTGCCGCGCTGAGGCAACGTGCATGGAAACGTTTGACATCATCATCGTCGGTGCCGGTTCGGCCGGTTGTGTCCTGGCCGAACGCCTCAGTGCCGATCCGCGCACCAGCGTGCTGTTGATCGAGGCCGGCCCACCGGACACCAGCTACTTCATCCACATGCCCAAGGGCCTGGGCAAGCTGATGCAGGATCCGAAGCACGCCTGGATGCTGCCGGCGGAGCCGCATGAAGGCAATGGCGGGCGCGAGGAAATCTGGAGCCGCGGCAAGATGATCGGTGGTTGCAGTTCGATCAACGGCATGACCTATGTGCGCGGCCAGCCGCAGGACTATGACGAATGGGAAGCGGCCGGCAATCCCGGCTGGGGCTGGTCGCGGATGTTCAGCGCCTACCGCGCCATCGAGGACCACGCACTGGGCGATGATGGCGTGCGCGGCGTTGGCGGGCCGCTGCATTTGAGCGTGCATCCTTCGCGCAACCCTGTGAATCAGGCACTCATCGATGCGGGCGTCGCGCTGGGGTTGCCACGACGTACGGATTACAACGGCCTGGAGCAGGCGGGCATCGGGCCGATGATCTGCAACGTCAAGGACGGCAAGCGCATCAGCGCAGCGGTGGCGTTTCTGAATCCCGCGCGCAAGCGCCCGAACCTGCGCGTGTTGACCAATACGCTGGTGCAGCGCGTGTTGTTCGAAGGCAATCGTGCCGTTGGGGTGGAATGCGCGCCATTGGCCGAGCGCAACGGGCCGCGCACGACGTATCGTGCCGCGCGCGAGGTGATTGTCTCCGCCGGCGCGGTGCATTCACCGCAATTGCTGCAACTGTCCGGCATTGGCCCGGAAAAGGTGTTGCAAGCCGCCGGCGTGCCATTGTTGGTCGATGCGCCTGGCGTGGGTGCAAACCTGCGCGAGCACTGGATGGGTTTCGTGCAATACCGGCTCAAGCAGCCGCTCAGCGTCAACCACGAGTTCACCGGCCTGCGCCTACTGAAGAATGCCCTGCAATACATGCTGACCCATCGTGGCGTGATGTCCACCGGCAGCCACGAAGTGACCGGTTTCGTGCCGACCGAGCCCGGCAATCCGCGCCCGGATGCGCAGATCATCGCCGCGCCGTTCTCGTGGGCGATGGATGGGCAACTGGACAAGTTCGCCTTCGATCCGGAACACGGCGTGCAGATGATGGGCTACCCGTTGCGCTCGGAAAGTCGTGGCGAAATCGGCATTCGCACGGATTCGGCCTTCGATGCGCCGCGCATCGTGCCCAATTACCTCAGCGCCGATTACGACAAGGCGGTGACGGTGCGCATCTGGCGTTTCATGCGCAAGTTGTTCGAACAGGACGCACTGAAACCCCTGATTGCGCACGAAACCTATCCCGGCCCATCGGTGCAAAGCGATGCGGAAATCCTCGATTACTTCCGCCAATACGGCACGCTGGGCTATCACTCAAGCTGCACCTGCCGGATGGGGCCGGACGCGCAATCGGTGGTCGATGCGCGCCTTCGCGTACGTGGCGTGCACGGCTTGCGTGTGGTCGATACTTCCGTGTTCCCGACGATGATGTCCGGCAACACCAATGGCGCGGCGATGGCGGGGGCATGGTTGGCCGCAGGTTTGATTGCCGAGGATCTGCGCGCCGAGGCAGCGTGAATCCCGGCCTTCCAGCGCCACTGTCGGCGCTGGGGCAGGGCATCAACCGCGTGCGTCTTCCAGGATCAGGTCTGCTGCACGCGCGGCGATGGCCATGATCGGGCCGTTGGTATTGCCGGCAATCATTGTCGGCAATACCGAACAATCAACCACGCGTAGCCCGGCAACACCCCACACGCGCAAGCGGTCATCCAGCACGGCACCGGTCGCGCCCATGCGGCAAGTGCCGACGGTGTGGAAGCCGCAACCGCCCATCTGGTTCCAGGCATTCTGCATGTCGGCATCGCTCTGCGCTTGCATGCCGGGCAGGGTTTCGGCGGTGATGTAATCGGCCAGCGGCTTGGCCGCGACATAGCGGCGGATGTAATGCGCCAGTCCGACGGCGATGTCGCGGTCGTGTTGCGTGGCCAGATAATTAGGACGAATCAGCGGCACATCCATCGGGTTGGACGAGCGCAAGCTGATCGAGCCTTCACTGTCCGGGCGCAGGATGAAGGCCAGCACGGCCATGCCATTGTCCTTCTCGATGGCCAGCTTGCCCTCGGTCATGTCGTAGGAATACGGCGCCAGCAACAACTGGCCATCCGGGCGGGACAAGGCCGGGTTGGTGCGGACGAAGGCGCCGACTTCATAGGCGCCTGCCGACATCACCCCGCTGCGGGTGAACAGGTATTTGGCCGCGTTCCAGATCATGCGCGCGCCCTGGTATTGCTTGTTGTGGCTGATCGGTTTGTTGAGTCGGTACTGCATCGACAAGACGCGGTGCTCGATCAGGTGCTTGCCGACATCCGGCGCATCCACGGCCACGTCGATGCCCAGCGGCTTCAGTTCGTCGGCCGGACCAATACCGGAGAGCATCAGCAGTTGCGGCGAAGCAATGGCACCGGCCGACAGAATCACTTCGCGGCTGGCGCGGTACTGCGTGTCGCCGCACACGATGCCGGTCACCTTGCCGCCCTCGAGCAACAGGCGATCCACGCGGGTTCCGGCAAGAATGCTGACGTTCGCACGCTTGGCCGCCGGTTTCAGGAATGCTTCGGCGGCGCTCCAGCGACGCCCGCGATGGATGGTGCGCGGGAAATAGCCGACCACGCCGGTTCCGCTTGGGCCGTTGAGGTCCTGCACGCGCTGAAGGCCCAATTGCGTGCCTGATTCGATCATCGCTTCGTGCAGCGGGTCTTTCTGGTACGGCAGGGAAACATGCAGCGGGCCGCCCGCACCGCGCCAATCACTCTGGCCCAGCACGTGATCCTCCAACTGGCGGAAATACGGCAGCATGCTGGCCCAGTTCCAGCCATGACAGCCGCGTTGTTCCAGCTCGTCGTAGTTCTCCGGCTGTCCACGGTTGTACATCATCCCGTTGACCGACGAAGAGCCGCCCAGGGTCTTGCCGCGAATCCACGTTTCCGCGCGTTCGCCATTGCCCGGTTCCGGCTCGGTGGGGTAGTACCAGCAATGGTTCGGGTCGGCCAGCAGCTTGCCGATTCCCTTGGGCATATGGATGTAGAAACTCTTGTCGGGCGGGCCGGCTTCCACCACCAGCACGCGATGTTTGCCACTGGCGCTCAAGCGCTCGGCCAACACGCAACCGGCCGAACCTGCACCGACGATGATGTAGTCATGGGACATGCAGATCCCTCCCGGGGAAGCTGAATGCTGCACTGCGGCAGCATGTGGACTGTAAAAATCGATGGAACGTCGATTATAGTACGGACTGAAGCAGCGGCACGTACCAGGTTTCCGGATGTTCCGGCCTGGCGGGACGTGCCAACGGAAAGGGAGGACACGACATGCAGCAAGCGGCGATACCGCCGTCAGCCACGTTGGTGGATATCTACCGGCGCATGGCGACGATCAAGCTCAACGACGACAAGATCATTTCGCAGATCAAGAGCGGCAAGCTGACCATGCCGTATTACTCGGCGCGCGGGCAGGAGTGCATCCCCGCGGCGATCAGCGTGAATCTCACCCATGACGATTATCTGGTCACGATCTATCGCGGCATCCATGACATGCTGGCCAAGGGCGTGCCGGTGAACCTGCTGTGGGCAGAACTGGCCGGCCGCGTCACCGGGACCTGCAAGGGCAAGGGCGGGCCGATGCACATCACCCACCCGGAATCCGGTTGCATGGTCACCACCGGGATCGTCGGCGCGGGCATGCCGATTGGTTGCGGGCTGGCGCTGGCGGCACAAGCGCGTGGCGAAAACAGGGTCACGATCACCAACTTCGGCGACGGCGCAACCAATATCGGTGCCTTCCATGAATCGCTGAACCTGGCTGCCGTGTGGAAGCTGCCGGTGATTTTCGTCTGCCAGAACAACCTGTATGCCGAGCACACCGCGCTGGCATTGGGCACGGCGAACACCAACATTTCCGAACGTGCCGCGTCGTACAACATTCCCGGCATCGTGGTCGATGGCAATGACCCGGTCGCGGTTTACCACGTGGCCAAGGCTGCCATCGAGCGCGCCCGCAATGGTGATGGCCCGACGCTGATCGAAGCGCGCACCTTCCGCTTCCTCGGCCATGTGCTGGGCGATGACGGCCATTACATCCCCAAGGAAGAGATGGCAGCCGCCAAGGCCGCCGACCCGTATCCACGCTATCGCGAATGGCTGGTTGCCCAAGGCCATGCAACGGCAGGCGATCTGGATGCGATCGACGCGGCGATCAAGGCCGAGATCGATGCGGCGGTGGAGTTCGCGTTCGCAAGCGCGGAACCGGATGCGCTGGAAATCAAGCGCGATGTCTATGCCGATGAACTGGCCTGAGCGGATACAACCATGAGCAATGTGGAAAAAACCAACATCGTGACCGCCGTGAACTGGGCGCTGCACGACGCATTGGAAAACGACCCGTCGGTTCTCGTGTTCGGCGAAGATGTCGCCGATGGACAGGGCGGCGGCATCGTCAAGTGCACGGCAGGCCTTTCCGGCAAATTTGGCGAAACACGGGTGCGCTCGACGCCGATTTCGGAAATGGGCTTCGTCGGCGCGGCGGTCGGTGCGGCCGTGGCCGGGATGAAGCCGGTTGTCGAAGTCATGCTGATGAACTTCACCGCCGTGTGCCTGGACCAGATCACCAACCACGCCGCCAAACTGCGCTTCATGTCCGGTGGCCAGACCCATGTGCCGATGGTGATCCGCACCATGACCGGAGCGGGGTTTTCCAGCGGTGGCCAGCATTCGGATTTCCTTGAGGCGTGGTTCTGTCACACGCCGGGTATCAAGGTGGTTGCGCCTTCCAACCCGGCCGATGCCTATGGCCTGCTGCTGTCGGCCATCGACGACCCGGACCCGGTGCTGTACATCGAACAGATTGCCAACTATTGGACGCCCGGCCCGGCTCCGGTACGTGGCGAAAAAGTGCCGCTGGGCAAGGCGAAGATCGTCAAGCCGGGTAAGGATGTGACCGTGATCGCCTATTCGCGCGGCATCGTCGAATCCCTGCCGGTGGTCGAAGCACTGGCCGGGCAGGGCATCGATGTCGAATTGATCGACCTGCGCACGATCTCGCCGTGGGATACGGAAACGGTTTTCGCCTCGGTGGCCAAAACCGGCCGCGCCGTGATCGTGCATGAAGCGGTCAAGGAATATGGCGTGGGTGCGGAAATCGCTTCGCGCCTTTACGAAAAACTTTTCCGCGAACTGAAAGCACCGATCGAGCGGGTCGGTTCGGCATTCTGTCCGGTGCCTTATGCGAAAAAACTCGAAACGGCCTTCCTGTTCAGCCGCGATGACATCGAAGCGGCCATCCGCAGGACGCTTGCCTGATACAGCATGCACTTGATACAGCATGCGGTGCGCACGCAAGGCGCAATGCACTTACCCCAAACACTTGGAGCAACACACATGGCTACTGAAATCCTGCTGCCCAAACTTGGTTTCTCGATGGAAGAAGGCGTCCTTTCCGAATGGCTGATTGCCGATGGCGGGCAGGTCAAGGAAGGTGAGTTGCTGTATTCGCTGGAAAGCGAAAAATCCGTGCAGGAAATCGAATCGCCCGCCAGCGGAACGTTGAAGGTAATCGTGCCGGCCGGCGAAACCTGCAAGGTGGGCACGGTGCTCGGGGTGATCGAGTGAGCGAGTTGAATCTGTTGCCGTGGCCGCAGGTGGATTTTGCCGCGTTCGGCGAAGTCGAACGCAAGCCGTTGTCGCGGATACAGCAGTTTGTCGCAGCGAACCTGTCGCGCAACTGGGTGATGATCCCCCACGTCACCCACAACGACGAAGTCGATATCACCGCTTTGGAGGACTACCGCAAGCGCGTGGCGGCGGAGCAGGGCGTGAAGCTGACCCCGCTGGCCTTCCTGGTGAAGGCAGTGGTTTCGGCGCTGCAAGCCTATCCGCAGTTCAACGCCTCGATCGATGCCGATGGCAAGACCTTGGTGATGAAACGCTATTGCCACGTCGGCATTGCGGTGGATACGCCCGGCGGCCTGCTGGTGCCGGTGATTCGCGATGCCGACCGCAAATCGCTGGCGGATATCGCAACGGAAATTGCCGCCACATCGGAAAAGGCGAAAACCCGTGGCTTGTCGATGGCGGAAATGTCAGGTGGCTGCTTCTCGATCAGCTCGCTCGGCAGTATTGGCGGCACCTCGTTCACCCCGGTCATCAATGCCCCGGAACTGGCCATCCTTGGCGTGACCAAGGCCGTGCGCCGGCCGGTGGAATCTGCTGATGGAATCGCATGGCGCACCCTGCTGCCGTTGTCCCTTTCCTACGACCACCGCGTCATCAACGGTGCCGATGCGGCGCGTTTTTGCGTGGCCGTGGGCGCGGCATTGGCCAAGCCTGAGGCGCTGGCCACTTGATTCTTGTGGGGCTTTGCAGGCATCTTTCGACAAATCCCCAGCATCCCGCCACCGTGCGGGATAACCCATGACGCCCAAGACACGATCAAAACCACGAGAGAACAAGCGCGGCCAGGTTATCGGCGACAAGGGCGAGCGTTCGCGCGACCGCCTGATGGATGGTGCACTTGAGGTGCTCAGGCGCAAGAACATCTGGGAAGTGGGCGTCATCGACATCTGCGCAGCCTGCAAGGTGGCCCCGTCGAACCTCTACACCTATTTCAATGGTGTGGAAGACGTGGTGATCGCCTTGGCAGAGCGGGAGATGCGCCAGCAGCCGGACTTGCTGGGCATGCTCAGCAAGGGGCCGTGGGAAGGGCGTCAGGCCATTGCCACGGCGCGCAAGTTCGTCGAAGTCTGTTTCGATTTCTGGAACCGGAACCGGCCGATCCTGAAAACCGTCGAGCTGCTTGCCGATGAAGGCGATGCGCGGTTCAGTGACATCCGTGCCAAGCGCCTGTTGCCAATCTATGCCGGGATGCGGCCGCTGATCGTCAAGGCCCAGCGTGCCGGCCTGCTGCACAAGAAGCTGGATCCCAACATCGCCGCCATCTGCGCGATCGGCCTGATCGAATCGGCGGGCATGCATATCCCGTTGATCGTCGCCTTCGACAACAAGCTGGAAGACCTGGTCGAAACCCAGGCGCGCCTGCTGCTGCTGCATCTGACCGGGCGTCAGACCGGCACTCCCTGAATCCGGCTCCCCCTGAAATGCCGCAGTGCGGTTTGACAGGCAAGTAGCCGCTTGCTTCAATAAGCGAAACATATTCGACAATTGAATCTGCCACCCCAAGGCGGCTGTGCAAATGTCGATACGGACAGCCACGGGAGGAAGGGCTCGATGAATCGAAACAACACCCTGGATCAGCACGCCAAGGCCGTGGTCGATGAGGCCATCGCCAAGGCCATCGAAAGCGGTGCCGAGACGGGATTGCAGGTAGCTGCCTATCTCGATGGCAAGCTGGTAATCGACACATGGGGTGGCATCGCCGATCCGGCGACGGCCCGGCCCGTGGATGGCGACACTTTGTTCAACGTGTTCTCGGTGGCCAAGGCTGTCGTGGCGACGGCGCTGCACATGCAGGTCGAACGCGGCCTGCTCGATTACGACGCGCCGATCGCACGCTACTGGCCCGAATACGGCGTCAACGGCAAGGACAAGACCACGGTACGCGATGCGCTGACGCACCGTGCCTGCATTCCGCAAATGCCCGAAGGCGTGACCCCGGAGCAAATGTGCGACTGGGGCCTGATGGCGGGCAAGATAGCGCAACTCACGCCGTTGGCCGAGCCGGGCAGCAAGACGATGTACCTGTCGATGACCTTTGGCTGGATCATCGGCGAACTGGTCTCACGCACCGATCCGAAGCGTCGCCCGTTCGGCCAATGGGTGCGCGAAGAAATCGCACAAGCGCTGGGCATCGAGGATCTGTGGCTGGGCGTGCCCGAAGCCGACCTGCCGCGCGTGGCTGCGCTGAGCAATGCCTCGCCGCCAGTGCCGCCGGAATACCTGCCACCGCTGTACACCGCATCCATGCCGCCGCAAGTGGATCTGGTTCCGGAAGTATTCGGCCGCGACGATGTGCGCCGCGCCTGCGTGGCCGGTGTCGGCGGCGTATTCAATGCGCGCAGCCAGGCGCGCTTCTGGGCAATGCTCGCACAAGGCGGTGAACTGGATGGCGTGCGCCTGCTGTCGGCAACGCGGGTGCAGTCCTTCAGTGAGCCACGCGCCAACAGTGCCGAACCGGATCCGGTCATGTTCAATTTTTCCCTGCCGTTGTCCAGTGGCGGTTATTGGCTCGGTGGCGAGCATCCGCCGGTGTGTTCGGCGAAGAATCCCCGCGCCATTTGCCATCCTGGCGCGGGCGGATCCATCGGCTGGGCCGACCCGGACAGCAAACTCGCCGTGGCCATCTGCCACAACCGCATGTTCAACGCCAGCACGCGCGAAACCGATCCGATCCTGCCGATCGCCGATGCGGTGCGCGCCGCGCTGGGTCTTTGACCTCCGACCCCTGACATTATTCGAGGCAAGCCATGGGCAAGATCGAACGCATCGTCGATTTCGACGACAAGGAATTCAATCCCTTCTTTTCCGACGAAATGGCCTTCGGTGACACCGAAGACCTTTATGGGCGACTGGCCGAATTGCGCCAGCAGGCGGCGGTGCATCCGGTCGATTACCGCACGCTGTTCAGTCCTTACCCGGATGTCACCCTGAGCCAGTTCAAGCACTTCACCGTGCTCAGTCATGATCTGGTTTCCGAAGTGCTCAACAACCCGGATACCTTCACCAACCAGGCCTTCACCTACAACCTTGGCAAGAGTTTTGGCCGCAGCATCTCGACGATGGATGCGCCCGAGCATCCGCGCTACCGCCGCATTTTCCAGAAGGCATTCCTGCCGCAAGTGGTTTCGCAATGGGGTGAAACGCTGGTTGATCCGGTGGTGAAGCACCTGATGGACAAATTCGTCGATCGTGGTGAGGCTGACCTGGTGCAGGAATTCACCCTGTACTACCCGTTCCACATCATCTACCGTCAGTTGGACTTGCCGCAGGAAGACATCGAAACCTTCCACAAGTTGGCCATCGCCCAGTCGATCATCTCCATCGACTTCGACCATGGCTCGGAAGCGGCGCGCAAGCTCGGCGATTATTTCAAGGGCTTGCTTGCGGTACGCCGGGAAAATCCGGGCGACGATCTCGTCAGCATGCTCGCGCAGGCCGAAGTCGATGGCGAGAAACTGCCGGAGGAGATCCTGATCTCGTTCCTGCGTCAGCTCATCAATGCCGGCGGTGATACCACCTATCGCGGCACCAGCAACTTGCTGGTGGGTTTGCTGAGCAACCCGGAACAGCTCGATGCCGTGCGCCAGGATCGTTCGCTGGTGCCGCAGGCGATTGAAGAGGCGCTGCGCTGGGAGGGCCCGGTTGGCCTGACCTGGCGCATGGCCGCGAAAGACACCGTGCTTGGCGATGTGGAAATCCCCGCAGGTTCGGTGATCGACCTGGTGCAGGGCGCAGCCAATCGCGACCCGGCCAAGTTCCCCGATCCCGACAAGTTCGACATCTTCCGCGAGAAGACTGCACGCCACTTCGGCTTTGCAGCCGGCCCGCACATCTGCATTGGCCAGCATCTGGCACGCGTCGAAATGACCCGCGCATTGAACGCCATCCTTGATCGCATGCCGAATCTGCGGCTGGATCCGGACAAGCCGGAACCGAGCATCCGCGGCTTCATGATGCGCGTGCCCAAACACATCTTCGTCAAGTACGGCTGATCGCCGTCACCGCAGCCACGCGTTGGAGCGCCAGCCACATGCCCAAGATCACTTTCATCGAACACGATGGCGGGAAACACGAAATCGAATCGGTTGCAGATCGCACCACGATGCACATCGCGACCGAAAACGCCATCACCGCCATCGTCGGTGATTGCGGCGGCAACATGACCTGTGCCACCTGCCACGTTTATGTGGACGAGGCCTGGCTTGACCGCGTGCCACCGGCTTCGGACGACGAAGTGGCGATGCTCGAATGCGTGCTGGATCCGCAACCGAACAGCCGTCTCAGCTGCCAGATCAAGTTCGACGACAGCCTAGACGGGCTGGTGCTGCACCTGCCGGCCTCCCAGTTCTGAGCCGGAGCGAACCGACATGAAGAAGTGGATGTGCGTGAACTGCGGCTGGGTCTATGACGAAGCCAAGGGCGACCCCATCAGCGGCCTTGCGCCGGGCACGCGCTGGGAAGACGTGCCGGATGACTGGACCTGTCCGGATTGCGGCGCAGGCAAGGCCGAGTTCGAGATGCAGGAAATTTGAGGATTCAGGGGGAAAGTTTCAAACAACTTGCAACCATTCCCTGGGAGGGGGCGTTGATGAAGAAGCTGACCAGTGTCATGGCCGTTTGTGCGGCAGTGTTCGCAATGCCTTGCGCGTTTGCCCAGCAGGCAGTGCCGGCGGAAGAATCGCCGGCCCAGCCGGATGGGAAGAGCGAAGGCAAGTCCGCAACGGATCTGGATGCCGTGGTGGTCACGTCGCAACGGCGCGAGCAGGTGCTGAAAGATGTGCCGATCGCCATCAGTGCGGTCACGGCGGAATTGCTGGACAAGGCAGGCATCACCAACGTGCAGGATCTGGGCAACGTAACGCCCGGGCTGAGCTTTGCCGTCGAAGGCGCTTTCGCGCAGCCAACCATTCGCGGTATCGGCACTTCCGTGACCGGTGCTGGCGCGGATGCCAATGTCGCCATCTACGTCGATGGCGTTTACCAACCAAGCCAGACGGCCAATCTTTTCAACTTCAACAACATCGAGCGCGTCGAGGTGCTGAAGGGGCCGCAGGGCACCCTGTTCGGTCGCAATGCCACGGGCGGCGCGATCAGGATCATCACTTCCGATCCGGACGAATACTTCAAGGGAAATTTCGGGTTGGGTTACGGCAGCTTCGATGAGGTGACTGCGGGCGGATACCTGAACATTCCGATCAGTGAGAATGTTGCTGCCAATGTGGCTGCCAACTACACACGCAACGATGGTTACGTGAAGAACGTCACCACCGGCAATGAGATCGGCAACATGGATGACATTGCAGTCCGGGCCAAGTTGAAAATCCAGGCCTCGGACAAGTTGTCGTTCGTGCTGGCGGGGAGTTATTCGGATACCGAGAACAATGCGCCGTTCGCGGTGCGGCCCATCGATGGCAACAATGCGTCAAGGCAGTTGGGCGCAGTATTCCCGCCGGGTTACTACGAAGCGGCGATGAGTTTCGACCCCACGATCAAGACGAGGGTGAGCGGTGCCAGCCTGACGGCGATGCTGGATCTGGATGCAGGCACGGTCAGTTCGATCACGTCCTACCAGGACATGGAGAACACGCTGCACTCGGATATCGACAACGGACCGCTGTACCTGAACCACGTGCTGATTCCTTCCTGGCAAAAGAACTTCGCCCAGGAAGTCAATTTCGCATCGAACTTCGGCGGTGCCTTTGACCTGGTTGCCGGCGTGTACTACTACAAGGATGATTCCAGCCTGGATATCGAGGTGTTTACCGGTAATCCAGAGGTGCAGGTAGCGGCAGTGGAGGCGCAGGTAAAGACCAAGGCGATTTCAGCCTATGCCGAAGGCAGCTTTCGATTCACGGACTCGGTGGAAGGCATACTGGGGGCTCGCTTCAGTGACGAAGAGAAGAAATCCGTTGGCGGCATTCCGGGTTTGACGCTGGTTGATACGTCCAAAAGCTGGAGCAGCTTCACGCCGCGCGCGGTGTTGCGCAAGAAACTCGCTTCCGGATCGAATGTTTACGCGAGCTACAGCAAGGGCTTCAAGAGTGGCAACTACAACTCAGTTTCCCTGTCGCCGGTGCCGGTCGATCCCGAAACGGTGGATGCCTACGAGGTGGGATTCAAGGCCGGGTCTCGGAAGTATTCATTCAGTTCGTCGGCTTACTACTACGACTATCAGGACATCCAGGTCCAGATCCAGACCAACGTGAACGGCGTGTTGGCAACCGTATTGCAGAATGCGGCCAATGCGGAGATCTACGGTGTCGATGCCGAGCTTGCCGTTTCCGTCACCGACTCCTTCAAGATCAATGCCGGTGCAGCTTGGACGCATGCGCGATATGCCGACTACGAAGGTGCGATCATCACCTCGCCAATCATCGTCGATGGCGTGGCGGTGGGCGGCAACACGCAAACCCCGGGTGATGCCAGCGGCAACCGGATGATCCGGACCCCGGAATTCACCGCCAACCTGACGGGTACTTACACCAAGCCTTTGCTTGGCGGTGAACTTGAGCTTTCCGCGACCGGCTCCTACAACGATGGCTTCTACCGGGATCCGGGGAATCTGCTCAAGGAAGACCCGTATTTCCTGGTGAGTGGTCGAGTAGCCTGGACAAGCCCGAATGGCGCTTACCGTGTCTCTGTCTGGGGGCGCAATCTGCTGGACGAGGAATATCTTTTCTACGTGAACAACACCTCGAGCGGCAACTCGGGTGCGCCCGCGATGCCAGCCAGCTACGGCATCAAGTTTGAAACCTTCTTCTGATTCGCGATGGGCGCAAGGCGGGAAATCACGTCTTTGCGCCCTTGTCGCCACGTGTGCCTGAGACTGGAGATGGAAAGATGACGCGTTTCGTCGGCCCAATACAACAGATTGGGGTCATTGTGCAGGATGCGGAAGCCGAGGCCCGGCATTGGGCCGAATGCATCGGTGCCGGGCCCTTCGTGTTCTTCCGCAAGATTGCCTTCGATGCGGATTATCAGTATCGAGGCCAAGCTACCGAGCCGCCGGTCGTCACCATCGCCGTGGGTCATTCCGGTGCGACCCAGATCGAAATCATCCAGCAGCACAATGAGGCTCCCAGTGCTTATCGGGAGTATCTGGACAGCGGGCGACAGGGGATGCAGCACGTTTCGACCTGGTGCGGAACCCCACGTCAATACGATGAGTATCGGGCGCGGATGTTGTCCGAAGGGCATGCCATCGTCCATGAAGGACGTGTCGCCGGAACGGAAGTCAGGTTCGCCTATTTCGAAACCGCTTCGAAAGGATGGCCATTGCTGGAAATCTCCGAGGCGCTGTTGCCCGTGATCCGGCCACTTTCGCAGTTGCTGGAAGCGATGAACAGTACGTGGGATGGACAGCAACCCTTCCTTGATTTCGAAGACATTGCCGGCCGTTTGCAGGGATAGGAGGCACCCCATGGATTTCGATTTCATCATCGTCGGTGCCGGATCTGCGGGGTGCGTTCTCGCAAACCGGCTTTCCGCAGATCCGCGCGTGAAGGTGCTTCTGATCGAAGCAGGCGGCGAGGGCGACGACCCGATGATCGCGATGCCGATGGGCATCGGCAAGACGTTGATGAACCCCGAGCTGACTTCGATCTACATGACCGAGCCCGACCCGGGGAACGGGCATAAACCTGCGGTGTGGATGCGTGGGCAAACGCTCGGCGGATCAAGCGCAGTGAACGGCATGATCTATTGCCGTGGCCATCCCCAGGACTATGAGGACTGGGCGGCGAACGGATGCGAGGGATGGGGCTGGTCGGACATGGGGCCGGTTTTCAAACAGATGGAGGATTATTCGCTGGGCGCTGGTCAGAAGCGGGGTGTCGGCGGTCCATTGCATGTTTCGATCCAGCGCCATCGCAGCTCGCTGACGGAAGCGATCCTGACTGCGGCGGACGAGCTCGGCGTGCCGAGGACGGACGATCCCAACGAAAGCGATGATGCCGCAATCGGTTACAGCCCCGTGACGATCTGGAAAGGGCGGCGCTGGAGCGCCAATGATGCGTTCCTGAAGCCGATTCGGAACCGCGCGAACCTTCAGGTCGCCACCCATGTGCGCGTTGATCGCGTGCTCTTCGAGGGAAAGCGGGCCGTGGGTGTGGAAGGGCTGCGCGGTGAGCAGAAGGTCTGCTTCCGCACGCGGGGGGAAGTGATCCTGTCGGCAGGTGCGTTGATGACACCGAAGATCCTGCAGCTTTCCGGCGTGGGTCCTGCCGAGCATCTGCAACAAGTGGGAATCGATGTCGTGCATGACATGCCCGGCGTCGGCAGGCACATGCGCGAGCACAAGATCATCACTTCGCAGGTCACGCTGCGGCGAAACGACAGCCACAACCACAAATTGCGTGGCTGGCGGCTGATGGCTGAGGCAGCCAGATATTTCGCGACGCGCACAGGCGTGCTTGCGACGACCTACGACATCAATGGTTTCGTCAAAAGCGATCCCGGACTATCCCGGCCCGATGGACAGGTCACCTTCTGGTCGATTTCGACCAAGCGCAATCTTGCCGCGCTGGAGCTGGAAGACGAGCCGGGGATGCACGCCATGGCCTACCCGATGCGAACGACGAGCGAAGGGCAGGTGATGATTCGCTCCGCCAATCCAGCGGATCCGCCCACGATCACCACCAATTTCCTCTCCACCGAGCACGACAGGGCGATCATTGTTTCCTTGTTCCGTTTCATGCGCAGCGTATTCGAGCACCCAAGCGTGGCACCGATGATCAAGGTGGAAACCTGGCCGGGGCCGGAATGCCAATCTGATGAGGAAATTCTGGAAGCAGCCCGCCAGGATGGGACTTGCCAGCACGCGATCGGCACCTGCCGGATGGGCAATGCACCAGATGCCGTGCTGGATGCACGGTTGCGCGTCAAGGGCCTGCACAACCTGCGCGTGATGGATTGTTCGGTCATGCCGGAACAGGTTTCGGGAAATACCAATGGGCCCGTCATGGGCATGGCGTGGCGGGCGAGCGATCTCATTCTCGAGGACTTCCGCAAGCAGCTTGCTGCCTCCTGATGGGGTGGATCTGGTTGCTTGCAAATATGTATCTATATTGGTACATTTGTACCCATGAAGAAACCCGGCAAGACGCCGCAACCTGCACTGCGGGAAACGCCGAAGCCCACATTGGCCATGCATTTCTATGCCACGGAAGCCGGCAATGAGCCGGTGCGTGAATGGCTGCGAGGTTTGCCCCCGGAGATTCGCAAGGCCATCGGTGAGGACATCAAGACCGTGCAATTCGGCTGGCCGCTCGGCATGCCACTGGTCCGCAAGATGGAGCCGGGCCTGTGGGAAGTGCGCAGCAAGTTTGCCGAAGGAATCGCCCGCGTGTTCTTCACGCTCACCGATGATGGCGAGGTGATGTTGCTGGCGCATGGATTCATCAAGAAGTCGGAAAAGATGCCCGCCAGCGAATTGACCACGGTTCGCGCCCGCCTCAACGATTGTCGCAGCAGGAGCCGAAAATGACTGCCAAAGCCAGAAAGACCACCAGCCCGATCGGTTCCAGTTTCGACGAGTTCCTGATCGAGAACGGGCAGCTTGAACAAGCGACTGCCGTTGCCGTGAAGCGTGTCATCGCATGGCAGCTCGCCGAGGCGATGAAGGCTGAAAAGATCACCAAGAAGGCGCTGGCTGAGCGGATGCACACCAGTCGTGCGCACCTGGATCGCTTGCTGGATGCCAGTGATACCGGCATGACGCTGGAAACGATGGCGCGTGCCGCGCAGGCGCTTGGGCGACAATTGCGCGTGGAGTTTGCCGCCGCTTGAGTCCAGTTGAAAGATCGCAGAATTGAAACCCGGCCACGTGCCGGGTTTCTTTCGGGCACCTGATTGGCTTCGAGACTCAGTCATTGCCTGGCGGCAATGTAGAAAGCAACGGCGCGTTCTCCATTTTCTCATGTAGCAGAGGGATGCCGTCAATTACGCAACGCAGCAGTCACCGCATCGGCTTGCCGATGACTTTGTCGAGCATCCTTGATTGCCTGGCCGTGTACGGCGGGTTGAACATCTTGCCGAGGCTGATCTTGCGCTGGGTCAGTACGGCCTTCTTGTGGCTGAAATTGAGGAAGCCGTCGCGGCCGTGGTACGCGCCCATGCCACTGTTGCCGACACCGCCGAGCGGCAGCGATTCGGTAGAGGCATGCGTGGCGATGTCGTTGACCGTCATGCCGCCTGAGGTGGTGCGAGACTTCAACGCCTGGATGCTGTGGCGGTCGTTGCCGAAGTAGTAAAGCGCCAGCGGGCGCGGGCGGGCGTTGATGAAGGCGATGGCTTCGTCAAGGTTGCCGTAGCTGCGCAATGACAGCAGCGGGCCGAATACTTCATCCTGCATGATGCGCAGGTCTTCGTCCGGTTGCACGAAGATCGTCGGTGCCAGCTTGCGCCCGCCCGCTGGTTGCGCTTCGGCAAGATTGCCGAGGAATTCGAGTTGCGTGCCGCGTTCGCGCGCTTCGTCGATGTAGCCTTGCAGGCGTGCGAAATGGTGCTCGTTGATGATCGCGCAGAAGTCCGGGTTGTCCTTGAAGGCGTCGTACCACTTCGCCATTTTTTCCTTCGCGCGGCGAATGAACTCCTGTTCGCGCCCACGCGGCACGAGGACGTAGTCCGGTGCAAGGCAGATCTGTCCGGCGTTCTGGATCTTGCCCCACATCACTCGATCCACTGCCAAGTCCCAATCCGCTTCCAAGCCGATCACGACCGGGCACTTGCCGCCCAGTTCAAGCGTCACCGGCACCAGGTTTTCCGCTGCTGCGCGCATTACCTGTTTCGCCACACTCGGCGCGCCGGTGAACAGGAGGTGGTCGAACGGCAGGCTGGAGAACGCCTGGCCGACATTGGCACCGCCAAGCGCCGTGGTCAATTCCAGCGGATCGAACGAAGCATCGAGCAGGCGCTTGGTCAATTCGGAGGTAGCCGGGGCCAGTTCGGAGGGTTTCAGCATCGTGCGGTTGCCGGCGGAAAACACGCTGCCGAGCGCGCCGATAGACAATACCAGCGGGAAGTTCCATGGCGACACCACGCCGACCACACCCATCGGCTGGAATACCACCTCGGCCTTCGCGCCGGTGGCGCGCATGATCAATGGTAGCGGCCGTGGTTCGGGTTTCATCCAGTGTGCGACGTGTTTGATGGCATGGCGCAGACCGGTCAGTGCGCCGTAGATTTCCATCCGGGTCTGGATTGGCGGGCGGCCGTTGAAGTCTTCGTCTATCGCCTTGCACCAAGCGTTCTGATGATTGACCAGGATGCTTTCCAGTCGCTTGAGACGATCAATGCGGACGCTCGCCCGTGGGATGCCGTCATCAAGGCTGGCCGTCTTGATGGCACCGAAGGAGGCTTCGAGTGGAGCAACAGGAGTGGGCGTGAGCATCGTGGTTCCGGCGGGGGTGGGGTGTTGGATGCGCGAGGTCAACTGGCCGCGTTGACGATCTTCCACATCAGGCCCGGCGACAGCCGGCGCAGGAAGGCACCGATGCTGGCCTCTGTGTTGGGGTACAGCACGGACTTGTTCTTGCGCAGCGCGACTTCGATGGCATCGATGATCTGTTCCGGCGTGGCCATGCGCCCGCTTTGTTCCTGCTTGCGCAAGCCCTTCAAGCCACCTTTGCCAGTAGCCTGCTGGATCAGCGGGGTCTTCACCGCAGTCGGCCGTACGTTCAGCACCTTTATGCCGGTATTGGCCAGTTCCTGCGCCAGCACTTCGCTGAAGGCGTTCACTGCGGCCTTCGATGCGTTGTAGGCGGCGAAGTTCTTCGAGAACACTACGCCTGCCAGCGAGCCGAACAGGATGATTTCGCCGGCATTGCGCTGCTGCAATAGCGGCAATGCCGCCTTCACGGTGTTGACCAGGCCTTCGTAATTGACTCGCATCACTTGGGCGAAGCGCTCCACCGGCATGTCATGGACACTCAGTGCGGGCATGATTCCGGCGGCGGAGACTAGGCGGTCGATCGGACCAAGCTCCCGTTGCACGTGCGCAACCACCCCGGCGATGGCTTGCGCGTCGGTCACATCGCAGGCGTAGGCATGCACGTTCGGCGACAATGCCGCAGCTTCGTCCAACGCGGACTGGTTCAAGTCCACGATGGCTACTTGTGCGCCAGCCTGCGCCAGTTTCAGTGCCATCGTGCGGCCCATGCCGCTGGCACCGCCGGTGATCAGGGCAACTTTGATGTTCCATCGTGAGTTCATCATTGGAGGCCCACCATGCAAGCCGCGAGCGGGCGGTTTCCCTTACGTGCTCTCGCTCGCGGCGGCATGCTTGGCCGCAACATAACCCCACACGAAGGAATTGCCGATGCTGGCACCGGCCCCCGGATAGCTGCGGCCCATGACCGAAGCAGTGGAGTTGCCACAGGCATACAGGCCGTCGATAACGCTGCCGTCTTCGCGCAGCACACGTGCCTGTGTGTCGCAGACCAGGCCGCCGCAGGTGCCGACATCGCCGGGGTAGATGGCGATGGCGTAGTACGGGCCTTTCTTCAATGGGCCGAGTGAGGGATTCGGCGAGACCTTCGGGTCGCCGAAGTAGCGGTCGTACATGCGCGTGCCCCGGCCAAAGTCCTCGTCCACACCGTTGTCGGCGAAACGATTGAATCGATCGACGGTAGCTTTCAGGCCTTTCTCATCGATACCGCACAGTCGAGCCAGTTCTTCGAGTGTGTCAGCCTTTTTCAGGTAGCCCGACTCGCGCCACGACTTGGGCTGCATCATCGCGAACATGCCACCGACCGGATAGCGCTTGTGGCAGGTCGAATCACGGATGTACCACGCCGGGATTGCCTTTACCGTCTGGTTTCGCTTGAACAGCGTCTGCCCCAATTCCATGTACGAGCAAGCCTCATCGACGAAACGCTGGCCGCTGGCATCGACCAGCAGGCTGCCGGGCTTGGCCATGTCCTGTACATGGAAGACCGGGCCGGTGCCGGGGAGAAACGACATCGGCAGCCACACGGCCTGGTCGGTCAGATCGGTCGCCGCGCCGATGCGCACGGCTTCCATCAATACTTCGCCGGTATCGCCTGGGTTGGACATGGTGTATTTGACCGATGCCGGATGCGGACCGAAACGCTCGCGCAGTTCTAGGTTGTGTGAAAAACCACCGGCATTGATGAGTACGCCGCGTTTGGCCTGGATGCGTCGCTGAGCGCCGTTGATCTTCGCCACGACGCCGGTGACTTTGTCGTTCTCGACGATCAGTTCCTGCACCGGTGATTCAAGGCGAACATCCACGCCACGATCCAGCACCAGCTTCAGCATTCGCGACTGGATGGACGCGCCGATGCCCAGATACACCTTGCCGGTGAGCTTTTGCTTGATCATGCGCGCAACAATCGTCAACGCGGTTTTCAAGCCCTTGAACGAACGCCCGGCCAACAGGAAATGACGGAATTCCCAAGTGTTGATCGGCACCTGCGGCGGATTGAGTTGCAACTTGTCGAACCACGGGCCGAGCTGCTTGCCATCGAACAAGGGCGCAGTGAGCGAGCGGCCTTCGGGTTTGCCGCCGGGCAATTCATCGTAATAGTCCGAATAGCCGGTGCTGCGCACCCATGCCATGCCTTGGTCGAGCAGGAACTGCACGCATTGCGGCCCTTCGACCAGGTAGGCGTGTTTGCGTTCTGGCGATGAGCCAGGCCCGGCTTCGCCGATGACGGCGTTCATGTAGGCCAGGCCGTCCTCGTACGAATCGGACACGCCAGCCTGCGCCTGCAAGGGATGGTTCGGCTGCCAGAACACGCCGCCGGAAAGGGCGGTGGATCCGCCTACCTTGGCCTGTTTTTCCAGCACCATCGGCTTGAGGCCACGGCATGCCATCCACAAGGCCGCGCACAGCCCGCCACCGCCGCTGCCGACCACGACAAAATCGACAGATTCATCCCAGTTGCTCATGCCTTGCCTCTCCGAGCGTCATTTGATGTGTGCAGCAGGCGGCTGTATTCGCCTGCATGTCCGGGCTGTATCTTCACGGCCAAAAAAAGCGAAGTCAATTCGATTATTGATCCATGCACGATGACGTGGTTGCGTTGTTGTTGTGCAGTGCCGCATGACATGTGGCGATGAATCCATAAAGTAAGCGGTCACTACATAAAACATGAGCCTGGATCGGAGGGCACATGGGCGAGATGCACGGCGTCGGTACCGAGGGCAACCCAGGGGAGACGACTGAAAGGGAATGGTTTGTCACCAAGGACAGCTACCTGCTGCCCGAATACGCCAAGCTGGAGAAGGAGCGGCTGTGGCCGCGCGTCTGGCAAATCGCCTGTCGCGAAGAGGAATTGCCGCGCGTTGGCAGCTACGTCACTTTCGAAGTTGCCGGCGAATCGATCCTGGTCATTCGTACCTCGAAAGATGTCGGTGGCATCAATGCGTTCTACAACGTCTGCCAGCATCGTGGTCGCAAGCTGCTGGAAGGCTGCGGTGAAACCAACAACATCTATTGCCGTTACCACGGCTGGCGTTGGAGCCTCGAAGGCAAGATCGAGCACATCCAGGACCGCGAGGATTGGGAAGGCGGGCTCAAGGATGAAGAACTGCACCTGAAGAAGCCCTTGGTTGATACTTGGGGCGGCTTTGTCTGGATCAACATGGACAATGCGGCCGAGCCGCTGCACGACTATTTACAGCCAGCATTGGGTTTTCTCGATCCCTATGAATTCGAGAAGATGCGTTACCGCTGGTCCAAGAGTTTCGTGCTGAACTGCAATTGGAAGGTCGCGCTGGAAGGCTTCAACGAGGGCTACCACGTGGCCGCGACCCATCCGCAGCTGCTGCCGTACTTCGATGACATGACCCGGGCGGTCGTGCATGGCAAGCACGCGATGTTCCACTACAACGAATCCAAGCCTTACGGCCAGCCATCGCGCCGGCTCAATCGCCCGCCGCTGGACGATACGCGCGAATCGGTCTTCAAGTACATGACCATGATGGATCGCGAACTCAACGCGATCATCTCCGACAACATGGCGAAGATTGCCGCGCCGCGCCTGATAAAGGATTTGCCACCGGGTACCAAGGATTACGATACCCTGATGGGCTTGATGCAGTTCACCGCCGAGGCCGACATCGCCACGGGCGCGGGCTGGCCGACCATCACTGCCGAGCAGATGGCCGGTGCCGGCACTGATTGGCATTTGTTCCCGAACGCGATCACCTTGATGTTGCCCGATGGTGCCATCTGGTATCGCGCACGCCCCTATGGCGATGACCCGGATTATTGCCAGTTCGACGTCATGTCATTGCAGCGTTTCCCGCCGGGGCAGGAGCCCAAGGTCGAGCGTGAGTTCTACCAGGACTGGCGTGATTGCAAGCAACTGGGGCAGATCCTCACCCAGGACTTCTCCAATTTCGAGCAGGTACAGGCGGGCATGAAGTCGCGCGGCTTCGTCGGCTCGTTGACCAATCCCAAGCAGGAAACGCCGGTTTCCAACTACCACCGCGTACTGCACGAATACTTGGGTCGGCCAGTCGGATAGTGGCGTAACCCGTTCGCAGCATGGCCCTTTCGCCGTGCTGTCGGACGCGACCAGGTGGATCTACTTTGTTGTGCGTGATCGGGATGTGGTGCGTACGGGCTTCGGGCTTTTCAAGGCCTTTCCTGTGGTTCTCTTTGCGGCTGCAACGGGTTTTTCCGTGCCACTTGCCTTGGGCGCGGTCGTGCCGTGAGAGCCTTCCAAGCCACCCACCAGGTACAAAGTAAGCTGGTCGATGTACTCGCGCCCCACGAGTTTCTTCGGCACGTCGGCAAACAGCCAATCCTGGAACAGCACCGCACCCAGCGCCGTGGCGAATGCGAGCCGCACGCTCAGGCGCAGGTCCACCAGGTAGCGGGATTGGTTGGGCTGCATGTAGCCTTCCGCATTGCGGAAATACGCCATCAACGCGGGGCTGGTGCCAAGCCCTTGGCGGATGCCCGATTCGTAGGATTCGGCAGTGACCAGCGCCATCAGCAGATGACGATTGCGCGACAATAAATCGTGCAGGCCGGCGACGAACTCCTTGGTTTCTGGGATGCTGCCGGGATCCGCACTCTCGAAGTGCGAGGCGTGGAACTCCTTGATGTATTGCTCAACCGGCTCGAATACGGCCTGCTCGAACAACTGCGCCTTGGTGGTGAAATGCCGGAACAGGAGGACTTCACTGGTGCCGGCGCGCGCGGCGATTTCGCGGGTGGTGGCACCGGCGTAGCCGCGTTCGGAAAAGAGTTCGCGTGCGGCATCCAGTATCAGGGCCTTGACCTCTCCACCGGAGCGGCGAATCCTCGGTTTGGGCATGGTTGGGTGATCCATTCAAGAGGCAGGGAAAATCAGGATGGTCGCCGGCGCAGCGGTTGCCGGGCACGGCGACTCCGGGCCGGTGCAGGCTAGCATACTGACTGAATGGGGCAGGCAGCGGAGGGTCGGAGCAGCCAAGTGCACGCGAACCGGATCGATCAGAGGGACGGTGCATCCACCCGGGCCACCGCATGCCGAACCACGGCGGCCCCCTCGACGGCATCGACTTCCAGCTGTGCCACTTCCATGATCCGGGCCAGCATCATGTAGGCGCCAATCGTGAAAAGCAGTTCGACGATTTGGCGTGGTTCGTAGAATTCGGCGACTGCATTGAACGCGTCATCATCCACGCGCACCTTCTGCACGGTCTGGCGGGTGAACTCGAACAAGGCCCGCTCACGGTCATTGAAGATGGCATCGTGGTAGTGGCCTGCAGCGATGGCATCGATCCGCGCCTGGGCGATGCCCATATCCCGTGCGATCTGCGCATGCTGTGCCCATTCGTAGGCACATTCGGACAGTTGCGCGACTGCCAGCACGACCAGTTCGCGTTCCTGTGGTGGAACGTCGAGCTTGGCGAAAATCGCACCGGCCAAGGCACCATAACCGGGTTGGCAGGTCGGTGCCTGGCACAGCAAGCGATAGATGTTCAGCTTGCCCCCCGGATTCCCCTCATAGTAGGCGAATTGCTCCGGGGTCAGGTGTTCCGGCTCGACCAAGGGAATGCGTGGCATGTGTTCGGTTTCCTTTTGTCGTGCGTGATTCGATTCAATCGCGTTGCAGCAGTTGCCAAGCCGCCCATGGCGCGATGGCCGACACGCCGCCATCGACTGGCAAGCATGCACCGGTAATGAAGCGCGATTCTGGGCCGGACAGGAACAGCGTCGCTTGCGCCACGTCCCACGCATCACCTTCGATGCCGAGTGGGCCGATTCTTCGCCGTACGTCGCGCATGGCCTCGAAGCCTGCAACCAGCGGCGTGTAGATGTGTCCCGGCGCAATCGCATTCGCGCGCAAGCCGTCGCGTCCATAGATCACCGCCAGTTCGTGTGTGAACTCGATCAGGCCGGCCTTCGCCGCACCGTAACCGGCCGCTCCGTGTGCACGCAGCCCGGCCAGAGAAGCGATGTTGACTACGGCTTTGCCCGCGCCGGCGAGGAGTGAGGGAATCGCCGCGCGCGTCACCAGAAACGCACTGGTCAGATTGATGTCGATGTTGTGCTTGAACATCTCCGGCGTCATGTCCTCGATACGACTGCTGCCGGCCCCGGCACCAACGTTGTTGATCAATGCGTCCAAGCCGCCGAGCCACGCCACGGCTTCACCGACGAAATGCGCGACGCTGTGCGCATCGGTGACATCGCCCAGGAATGCTTTCGATTCGCCGCCGTGGTCGGCGATCATTTTTTGTGTAACGTCCACGCGTTCGGTATCACGGTCTACAAGGGCTACGCGTGCGCCTTCGGCGGCCATCAGGAAGGCGATCGCCTTTCCGGTGCCGACGCCTTCACTGCTGCCCTGGGTGCCCGCTCCAGTAACAATGACGCCGCGACCGCGCATGCGTCCAAGGAATTCATTCGGAATTGGCATGGCAATTCCTCAATGTGGTGGGCGGACGACGCTGGCGCGGCCGTTGTCGTGGGCAAGGATCACCGGCGATCCGGGGCGGTAGAAATCGGAGATGGCGTCGCCGATCAGCTTCTGGCCGACCGTGTTGCGAACGTACGTGGCGTCGTCGATCGAGAATGTGCGTTCGCCACTGGCGTCTTTCACGGTCACGCACTCCGAGGTGATGGCCACGACGTGGCCAACGATGGGACAGGCGGGTGAAGTTTCCATCACCCGCAGGTCGATGGAGAGGCGGAAGCGGTCGGAGATATTCGACAGGCCGCTGTGCGGCGTCCACATGTTCATCAACAGCACATCGCCTGCCTGACAGGTGGTGTGACGCCAGCGATCATCGGGAAGCGATTCCGGTGGTATCGCGGTATTCGTTCCATTCACCAGCGGGTGTCGATTGACTTTTTCGGTCAGGCCTTCACACACGGCCATCCCGCCGATGTCCTGCGTGATTTCCGCGAGCGGAATCCAGCAGATGCGGAACGGAATGCCGGGACTGTACGGTCCATCCTGATGGATGGCGTCGAAGCGAATGCGGCATTTGTCGGCGATTGGCGGTACTGCGCGATATTCGGCGATCGGCACCCAGAACGGATCGACGCCGAACACGCGGGCGAAGAAGTCATTGATCGGCTTCTCGGCGACGAATGCCTTCCACGGTGCGAGCTCGACCAGCGGCTCCATGCGGAATGGAAAGCGATCCAGGCTTGCGCCGTTGTAGTGCACGCTTTTGTCGGTGTGGTTGTCGCCAACCGGGTCGATCACGCCTTGTTTTTCCAGCTCTCGGATCCAGTAGTTGCGAAGGTGCGCGATTGCACCCTTGTCGAGCGCGTCCTTGAAAAACCAGTAGCCATCGCGGTCCCACGCTTCGTCGAGTGCGGCACGATCACCGATGAGGTGGTTGGCTGTCTTCAGCGGGGTCATCCGCAGTTCGTAGGGCGATTGCTTAACGATTGCGCTCATGCATTCCTCCCGATGGAAGTGGCATCGATCCATGCCTGCGGCATCCTCATGTATCGCCCTATCAGGCAAGGCATGTCCGACCGCCGGCGGCTCAATGCCTTCATGTGTCGGCAGATTGCTGCGAAGCCAGCCAGTGACGATGTCAGCAGCCATGGAGTTGTATAGTATCCACTATCCATGAGGGAGGGAATCCGATGAGCTTTCGCAAGTCACGCATGACGATGGCCTTGTGCGCGGCGTTGATGCCCGGTATCGCAGCTGCTCAAATCGTCGATTCTTCAATGTCTGCTCGGATCGAGAAGGACTATCCGGCCTTGGAGGCGCTTTACAAGGATCTGCATGCGCATCCCGAGATTGGTTTCCAGGAGGTGCGAACCGCTGGCGTCCTGGCGGCGAAGATGCGCGAACTCGGTTTTACCGTGACCGAAAAGGTCGGCGGCACCGGTATCGTCGCCCTCTACAAGCATGGTGAAGGGCCCACCGTCCTCGTTCGTACCGAAATGGACGGGCTGCCCATGGCGGAAAAGACCAATCTTGCCTACGCCAGCCGTTACACGCAGGTTGTGGACGGCAAGGAGACGCCGACCATGCACAGTTGCGGCCATGACATGCACATGGCCTGGTGGGTTGGTACCGCCCAGGCGCTACTGGCTGCCAAGGACACATGGCAGGGCACGTTGATGTTCATCGGCCAACCGGCCGAGGAACAGGTCGGTGGTGCCAAGGCGATGCTGGCCGACAATTTGTTCGAACGCTTCGGCAAACCCGATGTCGGCTTTGCCGCGCATGTCAGCAACCTGCCGTTGGGGCAGGTCCTCATCAAGGCGGGCACGACATCTGCGGCATCGGATTCGCTGTCCATCATGTTTCATGGCAAGGGTGGGCACGGGTCCATGCCCAGCGCCACGATCGATCCGGTGGTGATGGGCGCGCGTTTCGTATCCGACGTGCAAACCGTGATCAGCCGGGAAAAGGATGCAGCCGCCTTTGGTGTCGTGACCGTGGGCAGCTTCCAGGCCGGTACGGTGGCCAACATCATCCCCGACGAGGCGCTGCTGAAGATCAACCTGCGCTCGCATTCACCCGAGGTACGCGAGCTGTTGCTCGCGGGCGTGAAGCGGACGGCGAAAGCGACTGCCGACATGGCCAAGGCACCGGAACCGACCATCACCTATCTTGAAGGTGCCTCGGCCCTCGTCAACGATCCGGCATTGGCCCGGCATCAGGCGGATGTGCTGAAGCCCGTGCTGGGAGACAAGTTGGTCTTCGTGCCGGCCTCGGTACCGCCAGCTTCGGCCAGCGAGGACTACTCCGAGTTCATCGAGGCGGGCGTGCCTTCGGTCTTTTTCGGTATTGGTGGCTATGACCCCGAAGTCATCGCCGATTTCAAGGCGCGAGGCGCGGCATTGCCGGTCAATCATTCGCCCTTGTTCGCGCCTGATCCTGCCGGGTCTATCCGCACCGGTGTCACGGTGTTGACGCTTGCCGTGATCGACGCGATGAAGAACGGAGGCAAGGTTCCCCCGGCGCAACAGGCGGATCGCGTCCAGGCAAACTGATCCCGAGCGGGTAGTGCGCCCGTACGAACAGGCTCAGGATTCAAGCACATCCACGACCCGCGTCGGGCCATGCGTGCGCAGCAGGATCTTGCCAATGGCTTGCAAGTGCGTGTGCCAGTAGGCGGCGGCTTGCTCGGCATCGCCGCTTTCGATCAGGTCCGCCAGGCGGGATTGCGCACGCAGACCGAGTCGTTTGTTCTTGGTGGTATCGACCTTGCCTGCGGCGAGCAGGCTCACCGTCGAAATGTGTTTCTCGAACACGCCATTGATGGTTTTCAGCATCAGGCTCAAGGTTTGATTACCGGAAAGTTCCACCAGCGATTCGTGGAAGCGCACGGTTGCGTGGGCGAGTGCCTCGTCATCATCGATCACGGTTTCCTGCGCGGTGATGCACTCGCGCAGCGTGGCTGGCGCATGCTGGTATGCGTGTTGGGTCAGCAGGCGCACCGCTTCCGGTTCAATGACCAGGCGCGCTTCGAAAACATCATCCAACGTCGTGCCCTGGCGCTGCAGTACCAACCCGAATTGGCGGGTCACCATGTCGGTGCTGCTCTCCAGCACGCGCGGGCCGCCATTGACGCCACGGCTGATCGACAGCAGGGATTCGGATTCCAGCACGCGCAAGGCTTCGCGCAAGGTCTGCCGGGATACGCCGTAGTGCAGCATCATCGCCGCTTCGCCGGGCAGGGCTTCGCCGGGCTGCAGCTCTCCACGCACGATGCGGCCACGCAACTGGCTGGCGACGACTTCTGCGATTTTCGGCGGCTTGCGCGCAGGTGTCCTGCCCAGTTTGCGCGTGGCGTCGGTTTGGCGCGTTCCATCCATATCCGGGAGTCCTGGGCGGGGAGGATTGACAGTGCAAGTAAGTACCTACTATATTGCAGATACAGTGCAATGATTGCAACGATTGTTGCATAGCGGCAAAACGGGTGGGAGGAGCGGATGGGTCAGAATCTGGCAGCACGCGTTGGCGCGATCCTGGAACTGGATCCGGCGCGCAATGCAATCGAATACCAGCAACGCCAGTGGTGTTGGGGCGAGCTGAAGGCTGCGATGCAGGCGTTCGAGGCCTTGCTGCAAGGGCAGTGCATCGGCACCGGCGCGCCAGTCGGCATGCTGCTGCGCAATCGCCCGGCTTCATTTGCGGCGATGTTGCAGGTGCTGCTGTCCGGGCGTTGCGTGGTCACGATCAACCCGTTCCAGTCGCCGGAAAAGGTCGCTGCCGACATCGCCGCGCTGGACTGCCCGGTGTACGTGGCCGATGCCCAGGACTGGGCCATCCCGCAATTGCGCGATGCCGTGGCTGGCGTCGATAGCCTGGGCATTTCACTGTCGCAGGACGATGCGCTGGAAGCGACCTTCATACGCGGCCTGGATCAACCCGGTGAAAAGACCCATGCCGCAGCATTGCCCGGCATCGGCATCCTGATGCTCACCAGCGGCACCACCGGGCCGGCCAAGCGCATCCAGTTGGCCTATGCGAATCTGGAACGCGCGCTGCTGGATGCACAGTTCTACGAAACCGGCGGCAAGGAGGCTGCGCCGCAACTGCGCAATGCCGTGGTGCTGGCGACGCAGCCGTTGGTGCATATCGGCGGCATCTGGGCAGTGGTATCGGCGGTGTTGTCCGGGCGTGGCATCGTGCTGCTGGAAAAATTCAGTGTCGAGGCGTGGCACGATGCCGTGCGACGGCACAAGCTGAAACTGGCCGCCTTGCCGCCCACGGCCATTCGCATGATTTTTGATGCCAACGTGCCCAAGGAAGACATCGCCAGCTTGTTGGCAATCCGTTCCGGTACCGCGCCGCTGGATCCGGAATTCCAGCAGGCCTTCGAGGCGCGTTACGGCATCCCGATCCTCAACTCCTACGGTGCCACCGAATTTGCCGGCGGCGTGGCCGGCTGGACGCTGGATGACCATCGCAAGCATGCGCATGCCAAGCGCGCCTCGGTGGGCCGTGCGCAACCGGGCTGCGAACTGCGCATTGTCGATCGCGAGGGTTTTGCGCCGCTGCCGGCCGGGGAAGTCGGCCTGTTGGAAGTGCGTGCCAAGCATGTCGGCAACGGCGAATGGATGCGTACCACCGACCTGGCGGAGCTGGATGCCGATGGCTTCCTCTATATTCGCGGTCGTGCCGACGACGCCATCATCCGTGGCGGTTTCAAGGTGTTGCCCAGCGACGTGGCCAAGGTCTTCCTCAAGCATCCCAGCGTGAAAGATGCCAGTGTGGTGGGTTTGGAAGACGAACGCTTGGGGGCCGTGCCCGTGGTGGCGGTTGAGCTGCGTGAGGGTGCGCCGCTGCCGACCATGGATGAACTGATGGCCTTGGCACGTCGCGACCTGACCAGCTACCAGATACCGGTGGCAATCAGGATCGTCGATGAATTGCCGCGCACCCCTTCATTGAAAATCTCGCAGCCGGGCGTGCGCGCGCTGTTCGAGGGAGCCTGAAACCATGTCGAACCGATTGCCTGAATGCATGCGTGCCGGCCTGAAGCTGCCGCTGATTGCCGCACCGATGTTCCGTGTCAGCGGGCCGGACCTGGCCTTGGCTGCATGCCGCGCCGGCGTGATCGGGGCCTTGCCGGTGCTCAATTCGGCCGACAGCGGCGAGTTCGAAGCCTGGCTGGATCGTATTCACGATGACTTCGACAAGACCCCCGGGGCCGCACCGCTTGCGGTGAACATGCCCACGGCCAAATTCGGCGGTGCGCGTTATGCCACCGACATCAAGCTGCTGGAGCGCTACAAGGTGCCGGTGGTGATTACCGCCATTGGCGACCCGACCGAAGTCGTGCAGGCCGCGCATGCCTGGGGCGGGGTGGTGTTGCACGATGCGACCACCGTGGCCCATGCGGAGAAGGCGGCAGAAGTGGGTGTGGATGGCATCAATGTCATCTGTGGTGGTGCCGGCGGCCATGCCGGCGTGATCAATCCGTTTGCCTTCCTGCCGCAGGTGCGCAAGTTCTTCGACGGCATCGTTTGCCTTGCCGGTTCGATGTCCAACGGGCGTTCGATTCTTGCCGCGCAAATGCTCGGTGCCGACATTGTCTATATGGGCACGCGCTTCATCGCCACGCAGGAATCGCTGGCGGCGGACGAATACAAGGCGCTGCTGGTTTCGCAAGGCAGCAACGACGTGATGTACACCGACCGCATCGCCGGCATGCTCGGCAATTTCCTGCGCTCGTCGATGCAGCGCGTTGGCCTTGATCCGGACAACCTGCCCGAACCCTTGGGTCCGCGCCAGGCCAACCTGCCCGATGGCATCCGCCCGTGGCGGCAGATCTGGAGTGCCGGCCACGGTATCGGCTTGATTGACGATGTGCCCCGCGTGGCCGAGCTGGTGCAGCGCCTGCAAGACGAATACGCGCAGGCACGTGCTGCCGGCCTTCCGCCTGTTCTGTGAGAGATACCATCATGTCCGAAGACATCCTGCTCAGTTCGCGCGCCGATGGCGTGCTGACCTTGACCTTGAACCGCCCGAAATCGCGCAACGCGCTCAGCCCGGGCTTGATGCGTGCGCTGCATGAAGCCTTGCTCGACGCGCAGGAAGACGCGCGCGTGCGCTGCATCCTGTTGCGCGGCGAAGGCAAGGATTTCTGCGCCGGTGGCGACATTGCCGCCGCCAAGGATGCCAACGATGCGCGCGAATTGAGCGAGGCAGAAAAGGCCGCTGCCGCCGAACGTGCAGCACGCCGTGGGCCGAATACGCCGGAACTGTTGACCGATTGGCTGCGCCGAAGCATGGAATCAGCACGCCTGCTGCACCAGATGGGCAAGCCGACCATTGCCGCAGTGCATGGCAACGTGCTCGGTGCCGGCTTCGGCTTGGCCACGGCTTGCGACTTCCGCATCGTTGCCGACAGCGCGAAATTCGCCACCGGTTTCCTCAAGGTCGGCTATTCCGGCGACTTCGGTGGCAGCTATTTCGCCACGCAACTGCTGGGCTCGGCCAAGGCGCGGGAATTGTTCTTGCTGAATGAAAGCATCGATGCCGACGAGGCCCAGCGCCTGGGCCTGGCCACGCGACGCGCCAGCGACGAAGACCTGTTGCAAGTCGCCACCGACTTCGCATTGAAGCTGGCAAAAGGCCCGCCCATCGCATTGCGCTACATGAAGCAGAACATCAACGCCGCCGAGAGCGCGCCGCTGGAGCAGTGCTTCGACCTGGAAGCGCGCAACCAGAACCGCAGCGGCCAGACCAGTGACAGCAAGGAAGCGATCAAGGCCTTGTTCGAGAAGCGCAGCCCTGAATTCCAGGGTTCCTGAACCTTACACACGACATCCCATCGGAGCACCGACATGGCCGAGATCAAGGTCAAAGAAGAACTGAAGCAGGAATTCGAGAAGGCCACCGCCTACGAGCTCACCGACCACGACATCGAGCGCAACAAGCTGCTGCTCGGCATTGACCTGGCCAGCCGCGACAGCGAGCAGATCCACACCGCGACGGTGGACAACATCCGCACATTTGCTTTCGGCACCGGCAGCGACAACCCGCTGCACGTCGATCCGGCCCATGCCGCCGGTACGCGCTGGGGCAGCGTGATCGCGCCGACGATGATGGCGGGCGTGATCAACAAGCCGCTCAAGGGCGATCCGCTTCCGGATGAATTGAAGGCGAAAACCAAGAGCATGTTTCGCGGCATCCATGTGTTCATCTCCGGCGGAGAATGGCTGTTCTACAAGCCGATCTACCCGGGTGACACGATTTACTGCTTCCAGGGCGTGGAAAGCATCGAGGTGCAGCCTTCCGAATTCGCCGGGCGCAAGGTCAATCGCATCACCCGCCAGGTGAAGATGAACCAGCGCGGTGAAATCGTCGCGGTGTATCGCTATCGCGAGATTCTCACCGAGCGCAAGACCGCGCGCGAAAAGGGCAAATACTCGGCCATAGAGCCGGGCAAGTACGATGACGAAGCCATCGAAAAGATCAGCGCGATCTACGAGCAGGATGTGCCGCGTGGTGCGGATACGTGGTACTTCGAGGATGCAAACATCGGTGATGCGCTGCGCCCATCCGCGTCCGGCCCGCTGACCGTCACCGACATCGTGACTTTCCATGCCGGTGGTTACGGCTGGGTTCCATATGGCTTGCGCGTTGGCCGCATGTGGGCGAAGAACAAGAAGCGCATCGCGCCGTTCTACGTCAAGAACGAAAACGGTATCCCCGACGTGGCGCAACGCCTGCACTGGGACAGCGAGTGGGCCAAGGCCATCGGCAACCCGATGGCCTACGATTACGGCGTGATGCGCGAAAACTATATCTACCGTTACCTCACCGACTTGGCCGGTGACGCCGGTTGGGTTTATCGCCAGTACGACGAAATCCGCAAGTTCAACTACATCGGTGATACGCAATTCATCACTGGCGAGATCGTCGGGAAGCGCCAGGAGAATGGCCTCAACCTGGTCGACGTGAAGATCAAGATGACCAACCAGCGCGGCGAAGACACCGTGTTCTGCGATGCCTCCATCGCCCTGCCGAGCAAGGACACGCCGGTGGTGTTGCCGGAACCGCCGGCCGAGCTGAAAGAACGCGCCGTCAAGATGTGGGCGCGCCACAACGAATTGTCGAACAAGGCTTGAGGCAATCGGACAATGGATCTGCGTTACAGCGCCGAATACGAGGACTTCCGCACGCAAGTGCGGGAGTTTCTCGACCAGAACTGGCCACCGAAAGGCGAAGAAGCCGCGCTGAAGAAGCGTGAGGCCGAGGCATTGTTCCGTGCGCGTGCGGTCGCGGCCGGTTACTTGTACCGCAGCGTACCCAGGCAGTACGGCGGCTCGGAACAAGCGCCGGATGTTTTGAGGGCGCAGATCATCGGCGAGGAGTTTTCCACCGCGCGCGCACCACGCGAAATCCCCGGCGTTGGTACGGCGATGCTGGTGCCGACCTTGCTCGGTTGTGGCAGCGATGCGCAGAAATCTGACTTCATCCCGAAGACGCTGACCGGTGAATATCTGTGGGCGCAAGGGTATTCCGAACCGAACTCCGGGTCTGACCTCGCCTCGTTGAAAACCCGGGCGGAGCTGATCGACGGAAAATGGGTCATCAACGGCCAGAAGATCTGGAGCACGCTGGCGCAGTACGCGCGCTACATGTTCCTGCTGGCGCGCACCGAGCCGGATGCCCCGGTAAAGCAGGCCGGAATCTCCTATCTGTTGATAGATCTGAAGCAGCCGGGGGTCACCATCCGCCCACTGAAACAGGTCACCGGTGGCGAAGAGTTCTGCGAAGTGTTCTTCGACAATGCGACCACGCCGGCCGACTGGATCGTCGGTACGCGCGGCGATGGCTGGCGCGTGTCCAAGGCCACGCTGTCGCACGAGCGCAGCGCGCTGGGCGGTGCCAGCACCTCGGTCACGTTGTTCGAAAAGCTGGTCGAACTGGCACGCAAATCGACATATCAAGGTCAGCCAGCATTGCAACATCCGCTGATTCGCGAGCGTCTGGGCGTTCTGGAAGGTTTCGTGCAATCGCACCTGTATTCCAGTTATCGGCAGTTGTCGATGGGCGCACACGGACAGGATCCGGGCGTGGTCACGCTGATGAGCAAATTGGTCAACACCAATATCGGCCATGAGGTCGCGAAGCTGGCGAAAGACCTCGCCGGCGATGCCTTCTTGCTTGCACCGCCAGCCGAAGGCGCGAAGGGGGCTGGTACGGAGAAATGGCTCAACCAGTTCTTCGGTTCACTGGGCGTGGCCATTGCCGGCGGAACCTCCAACATCCAGCGCAACGTGATCGCCGAACGCGGCTACGGCTTGCCACGCGATGCAGCGATGTCGAAGGAGGGTGCATGAATTTCCTGTTGTCCGACGAGCAGTTGGCCATCGTCGAAGCCGTACGCCGCGTGCTGGCCGAACGCTGCGATGCCTTGCAGTTGCACAAGGTATTCGATGGCGATTCCGGTTTCGATGCGGCACTTTGGAGCGCGCTGGCGGAAACCGGCGTGGCCGGGATCGCGATCATGGATGATCATGGTGGCCTGGGCCTTGAATTGACCGATGCAGCCATTGTTGCTGAAGAGCTGGGCCGCACCGCCGCACCGGTGCCCTTCCTGTCGCACAGCCTGGCCGCATTGGCAATCCAGCTCGGTGGCAGTGCGGAACAAAAAGCGACGTGGCTGCCAAAACTTGCCAGTGGTGAAGTGATCGGTGCAATTGCATTTGCCGAAGGCGAGGGCCAGTGGCAGCCGGAACATTGGCAGTTGCCCGCGTCGAATGCACTGAATGGCGAAAAGCAGTTCGTCGAAGGCGCGGCACAGGCCGATGTGTTCATCGTTGGAACGCAAGGCGGTGGCCTGGTACTGGTGGAAGCCAATGCGTCGGGCCTGGACATCTCGCCGCTGGACAGCCTCGACCGCACCCGGCGTTTTTCCAGGCTGCGTTTCTCCGAAACACCTGCGCAAGCCCTGCCCAAGGGCGCGGAAGTCTCCGCGCGTTTGCGTGATGCCGCATTGACCTTGCTGGCTGCCGATGCCTTCGGCGGTGCCAGCCGTTGCGTGGACATGGCGATGGACTATGCCAAGGTGCGCGAACAATTCGGCACGCCGATTGGTCGTTTCCAGGGTTTGAAGCACCAATTGGCGAACATGGCCGTCGAGGTGGAGCCGGCCCGCGGCTTGTACTGGTTTGCCGCGCATGCGTGGGATCATATCGTCGATCAATCCGCGCGCGCTGCCGCATTGGCGAAAGCGCATCTGGCCGACCGTTACCTGCAAGCCGCGCGCGACATGGTCGAAGCGCATGGCGGCATCGGCTATACGTGGGAATTCGACGCGCAGATCTACATCAAGCGTGCGATGTTCGATTACGCCGTATTCGGCGTTCCAGCGGAGCATCGCGCACGCTCGGCAACCATGGCGGGGTGGTAAGGCATGGACATCCTGCCGACCGAGGAACAGCAACAAATCGTCGATTCGGTACGCGATTTCTTCGGCGCGGCCTTCGATATTGCGCGCTTGCGTCCGGAAACATTGGCACAGGACGACCAAGGCCGCAGCCAATGGCAGGCCATTGGCGAGATGGGGTTTTTCGGCCTGGGCCTGGCTGAGGAACACGGCGGCGTGGGGTACGGTCTGGCCGAAGAAGCCTTGCTGTTCCGCGAAGCTGGCCGCCACCTGGTTACGCCAAGCCTGCTGGCACAGGTACTGGCTATGCGCATCGCGGCGGCAACGGGATCGAGCATCGACGCCCTGGCCAGTGGCAGTGAACGCGTGGCTTTGCTTGCATCATTGCCGGGGACAACGGTTGGCGCGACGTTGACGGGGGAATTTCACGGATACGATGCTGAGCCTGCCGATTGGTTGGTGGTATGGAGCACACAAGGTGCGGCATTGATTCGTGCAGACAAGATTGCAAGCTCGACCACGCTGGCGTGTTTGGATGAGGCCGTGCAACTGGCACGATTGAAATTCGATGCGGCAAAGGTGGATGCGTGGTTGCCGCTGGAACGCGAAGACATCGGTTTGCGTGCAAACGTGATGATCGCCGCGCAACTGGCTGGCGTGGCCGAAGCCGCACGCGACATGGCGGCCGAATATGCCAAGCAGCGCCAGCAGTTCGGCCAGCCGATCGGTGCATTCCAGGCGGTCAAGCATCGTTGCGCGGACATGGCGGTGCGCTGCGAGGCGGCATGGTTCCAGAGCGTGTTCGCGGCACTGTCGGTGCAGGAGACACGCGCCGGCGCCGATGAACAGGTCGCCGCCGCGTTGCTGATCGCCACCGACGCCGCGAATGAAAATGCGGCAGGCAACATACAGGTGCACGGCGGGATGGGTTACACCGCCGAATGCGATGCACACCATCTGGTCAAGCGCGCCCGTGTGCTGGCACGCCTTGCCGGGGACCCGGTCACCTTGCGCCAGCGCTTGTTGTCCGCGACAGGGGAGGCGGCATGAATCTGCAATTTTCCATCGAGGAAAACCGCTTCCGCGACGAAGTGCGTACTTGGCTGGCGGAGAACAAGCCGCGTGAATCACGGCCAGTGCATGGCGATGCAATGGTCGAATACGACCGTGCGTGGCAACGCCGCCAATACGATGCGGGTTGGGCCGGCATCGCTTGGCCGAAGGAATATGGCGGGCGTGGTCTGTCGCTGATCGAGCAGCTGATCTGGTTCGAGGAGTACGCCCGTGCCGGTGCACCCACCATCGGCGTGTTCTATGTCGCGGTCAATCACGGCGGGCCGACCTTGATCGCACGCGGAAGCGAGGAACAGAAGGCTTTCCACCTTGAAAAGATCCTGCGTGGGGAGGCGGTCTGGAGCCAGGGGTTCTCCGAGCCGGGTGCCGGTTCGGATCTGGCCTCGTTGCGTGCCCGCGCCGAGATCGACGGTGATCATCTCGTCGTCAACGGACAGAAGATCTGGACCACCTATGGCCAGTATTCGCAGTACCAGGAATTGCTGGTGCGCACCGATCCGGCCGTGCCCAAGCACAAGGGCATCAGTTGGGTGATCTGTGACATGGATACGCCGGGCATCGACGTGTGCCCGATCGAATGCATGGACGGCTCCGAGCATTTTTGTGAAGTGTTCTACAACGACGTGCGTATTCCGCTGGGCAATGTCGTCGGTGGCATGAACAACGGTTGGGCAACCGCAATGGCAACGTTGGGTTTCGAACGCGGCACGGCAGCCTTGGCCGACCAGATAGAACTGGCGGGCGTAGTCGATGAATTGATCGAACTGGCGCGTCATCGTGGTGTACTTGGCATCGACGACATCGGCGCGAATCTGGCGAAATTGAAAGCCGAAGTGATGGCGTTGCGGGCCATGGGCTATGCCACCATTTCCCGTGCGTTGCATACCGATGTGCCTGGCGCGGAGGCGACGATGATCTCCTTGTTCATGACCGAGGCCAACCAGCGCGTGCATCGCGTGGCGATGGACATCCTCGGCATGGACAATGTGGAACGGCCCGCCACCAGCGAAGGTTTGCAAGGTCGCTACCTGACCTCGTTCATGCAGACCATTGGCGGCGGTACTTCGGAAATCCGCCGCAACATCATCGGCGAACGCGTACTCGGTTTGCCGAAATCGAAATGAAACAACCGGATCGGAGGATTCGATGGACTTTTCCCGATATGCCGCGCTGACGTTTCGCCGCGATGGCGGCGTGCTGCACGCAACCTTGAACCGGCCGGAGACAATGAATGCCATCGACGACGAGCTGGATCTTGAACTGATCCGCCTGTTCGTCGAGGCCGCCGACGACGCGGAAACACGGGTGGTCGTGCTCAGCGGCGCTGGCAAGGCTTTCAGTGCCGGCGGCGATCTGGATGCGATAGAACACATCATCGACAACCCGCAGGTGATGTACGACATGGTGCCGCGCGCCAAGCGCCTGCTCAACAATCTGCTGGATTGCCCAAAGCCGGTGATTGCCAAGATCAATGGTCATGCGATGGGCCTGGGCGCAACGCTGGCCTTGTTCTGCGACCTTACTTTTGCTGCGGATCACGCGAAAATTGCCGATCCGCACGTGAAACTCGGCTTCGTTGCCGGTGATGGTGGTGCGGTGATCTGGCCACAATTGATTGGCTATGCACGCGCCAAGCAATACCTGCTGACTGGCGATGCGGTCAGCGCGATCGATGCCGCGCGCATCGGCTTGATCAACGACGCAGTGCCTGCAGAACAACTCGATGCGCTGGTTGATGAGTGGGCAAGGAAACTTGCCGCCTTGCCGCCGCGCGCGGTGCAGTGGACCAAGCTGTCGATCAACACCGGCTTGCGCCAGGTGGCCGCTGCGGGGCTGGACGTGGGCATCGCGTATGAGACCATTTCCAACCAGACTGCCGACCATCGCGAGGCATTGATATCGGCACGCGAGCGCCGTGCCGGCAATTATCAGGGCCGCTGAAATTCATCGCACAAGGAAAACTTCATGAGCACGCTTGCACCTGCCGTCAAGAATCGCGTCACCGACCTGCTGGGCGTACGCTACCCGATCATCCAGGGCGGCATGCAATGGGTCGGCCGCGCCGAGATGGCAGCGGCGGTGTCCAATGCCGGCGCATTCGGCATCCTCACCGGGTTGACCCAGTCCACGCCGGAAGATCTGCGCAATGAAATTTCACGCTGCAAGTCGATGACCGACCAGCCTTTCGGCGTGAACCTGACCGTTTTCCCGACCATCAATCCACCGCCTTACGCCGAATACCTCGATGCGATCATTGAAGGCGGCATCAAGGTCGTCGAAACCGCCGGGCCGAAATCCTCCGAGCACTGGCCCCGGTTGAAGGAAGCGGGCATCAGGATCGTGCACAAATGCGTGGCCGTGCGCCACGCCATGTCGGCCGAGCGCGCCGGCGTGGATGCGATCAGCATTGATGGCTTCGAGTGCGCCGGTCACCCGGGTGAAGAGGACATTCCCGGGCTGGTACTGATCCCGTTGGCAGCCAAGGCGCTGAAGATCCCGGTGATCGCATCGGGCGGCATTGCCGACGGGCGCGGCATGGCGGCAGCGCTGGCATTGGGTGCCGAAGGCGTGAACATGGGAACGCGCTTCGAGGCGACGGCCGAAGCGCCGATTCACCCTGCGATCAAGGATGCCTTGGTGAAGGCGACCGAGCGCGACACCAAGTTGATTTTCCGCACGCTGAAGAACACCGCACGCGTGCTGCGCAATGCAATCTCCGAGGAAACCGTGGCCATCGAGAATCGTCCCGGCGGTGCGGAATTTGCCGACATCCAGCATCTTGTGTCCGGTGCACGCGGGCGCGTGGCGCTGGAAAACGGCGAACCGGACGGCGGCATCATCACCGCCGGCATGGTGGTGGGCCTGATCAATGATGTACCGACGTGTGAAGAACTTATCCAGCGCATGATGCACGAATGCCGCGAGCGCCTTGCCGCTTCACTGGCGACGATGGGGTAAGCACTATCAGGACCTGTTCACGACTTGTCGTGGACAGGTTCTCAGCGCGGCAAGCCGAGGCTGCGTGCAATCAGATTGCGCTGCACTTCGCTGGTGCCGCCGCCAACCACCATCATGATCGAGGTGCGCAGCATCTGCTCGATGCCGCCGGCCAGCGGCACGTCAGTGGCCTCGCGTGAGAGCAGGGCGCTGGCACCCAGCAGATCCATCGCCGCCTCGCTCATGCGTTCCATCAATTCGCCCGAATAGGCCTTGCACATGCCCGCTTCCTGCAGCGGAAGCTTGCCGGCGGCGAGCATGCGCACCGTGCGCAGTACCAGTTGGCGTGCGACTTCGACTTCCGCGGCCAGCTCGCCCAGCTTGCTGCGCACATCGGTGCGGACATGCAACGTGGCATCGGCGGCGACATGCGCACACAGGCGTTCAAATGCCGCCTGCAGGCGTGCCACATGTCCACCCATCAGCAGGCGCTCGGCGGCCAGCGCATGGGTGATGACCTTCCAGCCGCCATCGACTTCGCCAATCAGCGCATCGCCGGGCACGCGCACTTCGTCCCAGAACGTCGCATCGAACGGCTGCCCGTAGAAGGCCATGCTCGGCCTGCGGGTGATGCCGGGGGTATCCAGCGGCACCATGAAGATGCTGATGCCCGCGTGCGGCGGCGTGGCCTGCGGATTGGTGCGCGCGGCTAGCCAGATGTATTGCGCGTGCTCGATGGCCGTCGTCCACAGCTTTTGCCCGGTGATGACCCAGTCGTCACCATCGCGCACGGCCTTGGTGCGCAGCGAGGCCAGGTCCGAGCCGGCTTCCGGTTCGCTGTAACCCAGGCAGATGGACAATTCACCGCGCAGGATCGCCGGCAGGAATTTCTCTTTTTGCTCCTGTGTACCGAACGCGGCGATGGCCGGGCCGATCAGGTTTTCCGCCGCGGCGTGGTACGAATTCGCCGCACCGCTGCGTTCCAGCTCCTCGATCACCGCGAACTGTTCCAGCACGCTGCGCTCGCCACCACCGAACTTTCGCGGCCACGACAGGCCGATCAAGCCGCGTTGCGCCATCTTTCTGCTGAAGGCTTGGCTCCAGCCGTGGTCGCCATTGGGCAGGGCAAGCGTGCGCTCGCGTTCTTCATCGGTCCAGTTTTCGTCCAGCCATTGTCGTACTTCTTGCCTGAGCTGTTCCGGAGCCGGGCCGAGGTCGTGGGTTGGAAGCGATTGCTTCGCATCCAGCAGCCATGCAGCAAGCTCCTCGCGCGCGGTACGCACGCCTCCAACGCGCAGCAGGTCGGCATGCACACGGCGGAAATGCTGCGGCGATTCGTGCTCCTCGGCGTAGCCGATCGCGCCGAAGGTGTGCTGCACTTCCAGCATCGTTTGCCGCAGCATCGGGTTGGCTGCCGCGAACGCGGCGGAGGCGAAGAAGCGGCGGTCGTCGTGCCGTGCATCCACGTTGCTCGCTGCACATTCCAGCGTGAGACGCACGCTGTCCAGACGGGTCAGGCAGTCGGCCAGCTTGTGCTGGATCGCCTGGAACTTGCCGATCGGCTGGCCGAATTGCTGGCGTGTTTTCGCGTGATCGACCACCAGATCGAAGGCGCGCGTGGCCGCGCCGAGCGCACGCGCAGTCAGTGCCAGGCGGGCAATGTCGCGCGCATCCTGCGTGAGCTCGGTGGGTACGTCGAAGCACTGTGCCGGAACCTTGTCCAGCACGATGTTGGTCAACGGCGGACGAGCCAGGCCTGGCTGCACGGTAGTGCTGACGCCTGCGGCGTCGAGGGCGATCCACGCCACGCGCGTGGGTGAAACAAACGCCGCAAGATGGGTCGCATGGTCGGCGTATTCGACCAGTCGCAAACGGCCACTGATGCTTCCGTTGGCCTCGCTCACGCTGCCGGCTGCGGCATCGCCATCGAGTGTGCCGAAGGCGATGCAAGCGATATCCTCGTTCCCGCGCGCGATGCTGGCAACGCCAAGCAGGCGATTGGCGAGGAACGAAGGCAGCAGCGGAATCGGTGCGCCGACATGGCCGCATTGTTCCATGGCCGCGCACAGCGCTTCGACGCCGCCGAGGGTTTCGTCCGCACCCAGCGCATCCAGGCCCAGGTCGTGGGCCACCGCCCACAATGCCGGCCACTTCGAGGCGGCTTCGCTGATCCCGCCGTGTGTTTCCACTTCCTGCTTGAAAGCTTCGCGCACGCTGCTGCGCAGCATCTCCAGTTCGGAGGCGTCGGCATGGGTCATGGTAGTGCTCATTCCATGGAAAGCTGGTTGAGGGATTCGGTGGCATCGACATACTCGTTGAGCATGTCTTCGATGATCTGGCGACAACTGGTTTCAGATTTCATGTCGCCAACGATCTGCCCGACCGGATAGGTGATGAAGCGTTTGTCGTGGGCACGGTTGGCGCGTGCAATGGCCTCGGACATCATCATGGTTTGCAACGGCATCGGCAGTGGCTTGGGCGCGGATGGCGCGACCCAGGCATCGGTGAAACCGCTCTTGAGCATCCGACATGGTTTGCCAGTGAGCGCGCGCGACTGGATGGCGTCTTCGGATCTGGCCTCGAACAGGCGCTCCTTCATTTCAGGAGTCACTTCGCTCTGCCTGCTGCCCAGCCAGATCGAGCCGCACCACACGCCCTGCGCGCCCAGCGCCAGTGCCGCGAGGATCTGGCGGCCACGGCCGATGCCACCAGCGGCGAGCACCGGCAGCGGTGCCACCGCATCGACGACTTGCGGCCACAACACCAGCGAAGTGACTGAACCGGTATGGCCGCCGGCTTCCGCGCCTTGCGCGATCAGCACGTCGATGCCGGCTTCCTTCTGCTGGATGGCCTGATCCACGCGGCCGACCAGTGCACCGACCTTTATGCCGTGCTGATGCACGCGTTCGATCAAATGCGTCGGCGCGATGCCCAGCGCACTGACCACCAGCTTGATCGGGTGCTGCAAGGCGATGTCGAGCAGGGCTTCGGCATCTTCCGGCGTCATGTTCAGTTTTTCGCGGTTTTCCTTGATGATCTCCGCCGCGTGTTCGGCTGGCAGTGACGGCACGCCGGCCTGGTCGAGCACGCCACCGATGTAGTCCAAGTGCGTCTTCGGGATCAGCTTGTCGGGGTCGAGCTTCTGTGTGTCGCCGACTTTCTCGTACCTGTTCGGCATCAGCAGGTCAACGCCATAGGGCTTGCCGTCGATGTGTTCGTCGATCCAGCGCAGGTTGGCTTCCATCTCCTCGGCGGTTTCACCGGAAACGCCGAGCACGCCGAAACCGCCAGCGCGGGAGACTTCGACAACGACATCGCGGCAATGCGAAAAGGCGAAGATCGGCAGGTCGGTGCCGAGCATTTCACAAACAGGTGTACGCATCTGTTGGCCCTCCAGCGGTTGAATGCAGTGCGGATTATTCCCGGCGCGCGGGCGCGGCGTCCAAGACGCAATAGCCCGATGATTCATATCGAATTCGTTATGAATCCCTTTTCGGGTCAGCGTTCGGCCAGCTCGCCGCCAATTTGCCAGAGGGCATCCAGGCCGGGATTTGTCCTGCCGCGTTTTCGAATCAGGCAGATGTCGATGGCGAAAGGGTCATCCCGAAAACGCCGTCGAACCAGGCTGGAAGGTAGCTGCGCGCAGTCGAGCAGTACGGTCGGTGCCGGAATGACCAGATCCAGGCGCGCGGCATGGGCCAGTGAAGACTGAAAATTGTCGTCCGGCATGCTGGTCGGGCGTACGCCGGATGACTTCAATACCTTGTCGAGGAGGCGTCCGGCTGATGAGTGTTCGTGAAGTTTCCACAGCCCGACGCGTTCCCCGCGCAGCGCATCGATGGGAATCAGTCGGTGTCGTGCGAGGGGTGATTTGCGCGGCACGACGACTTCCATCGAAGTACGTTTCAGCAGCAGCATGTCGAGGTCGGGATGATCCAGTGGCCCGGTGACAAGGGCCGCGTCGATCTCTTCATTGAGTACCGTGTCGATCAGGCGCTGCAACCACGCCGTGCGAACCTCGAACAGCAGGTCGGGGTAGCGCTGCGACAGGTTCTCGACCAGATGGTTGCGCCCCGGCCAGTCGGCGAGGAATTGTGCCGTACCCAGCCGCAGCAGGCCCATCGCGTTTTCGCGCTGGCTGCGGATGGCATCGGACAGAAGCTGGGCATCATCGAGCAGGCGTCGGGTGTGCGCGAGCAGTGCCTTGCCGGCTGCCGTCAACGCGACTGACCGGGTGCTGCGTTCGAAGAGTTCCAGGCCGATCTTTTGCTCCAGCCGCTTGATCGACTGCGACAACCACGGCTGCGCGACGCTCAACCGCTCGGCGGCAAGGCTGAAGGAACGTGATTGAGCAACTGCAACGAAGCAGCGCAACTGTCGCAGGTCGTAGTCGGCTTCGCGTTTCAGGGGTTTGCGCCTGCCACGCTCAGGCCAAGGGAAGATGACGCTTCAGGAAGCCGATGACGCCGCTGTTGAAGGCGTCGTTCTTGTCGCCGGCGACCATGTGCCCGGCTTCTTTCACGTCGAATACTTCCAGGCCATGCAGGTGTTGCCGGAATTCGGCGACGGATTCTTCGGTGACCAGGTCGCTTTGCAGACCGCGCACCAGCAATGAGGGAATGTGCACGCGACTGGCTGCGTCGAGCAGCATGTCCGCGAACTGCGGTGGTTCCACCGGTCGCTTGCGCACGACGAATGCCGGATCCCAATGCCAGTGCAGGCGTCCGTCTTCGCGCAGGCGCAGGTTCTTCATCAGTCCGGAGGGATCCTTTGGGCGCGGGCGGTGCGGGTTGTACGCGGCGACCGCGTCGGCGGCTTCTTCCAGGGTGGCGAAGCCGTTCGGGTTGGCGCGCATGAACTCGCTGATCTTTGCCGCACCCTGTGCGCCGACACGTGGCACGATGTCCACCATCACCAATGCACTGGCAAGTTTCTCATCGCCGGCATTGCCGAGCAGGTACAGCGCGGTTGCGCCGCCCATCGATGCGCCCACCAGGGCAGGGGGGGAGGGCAGGGTGTCGATCACCGCGTGCAGGTCGCGGCCCAGTGCGTCAAGTGCATATTCCCCATCGATCGCCCAATCACTGTCGCCGTGGCCGCGCGCATCAAGGTTGATGACGTGATAGCCCGCATGCAGCAGTTCGCGCATTGCGCCACGCCAGGAATGGCGGGTCTGGCCACCGCCATGCAGCAGGATCACCGCCGGTGCGGATGGGTCGCCGCCGACATCGGCGACGACATCGATGCCATCCGGCACGCGGTAGCGCTGCACTTCGGTTGCGATGCGATCCACGTGTGCGCGTCTCAGTAGAAGCCTTTGCCGGCGGCCGCACGTTCGCGCAGGGACGCCGGTGCCGTCCACATCGCCCCCAGTGCTGCATGCCTGTCCGACCATGCCAGCACCCGGTCCAGCCCCAGCCAGTCGGCGTACTTCAATGCGCCGCCGGTGTATTGCGGCATGCCCAGGCCGAGCAGCAGGGCCATGTCGATTTCGGTCGGGGTGGCGGCCACGCCTTCGTCGAGGCAACGCACGGCCTCGTTGACCAGCGGCAGCATCATCCGTTCGACGATTTCTGCATCGCTGAAATCACGGACGCCATTGGGCTGCACCGACTTCAGCAATTCGTAACTGTCTTGCGCGACGGATCGCTTCGGCTTGCCCGCCGGGTCGGTTTCGTATTTGTAGAAGCCGATGCCGTTTTTTCTGGCCAAGGCGAGCATGCTTTGCCATGACCTCGCGTGCATCGCCCCAGGTGGTTTGCATGTGGCCGGGGAAGCCTTCGGAAATGATCTGCGAAACGTGCACGGCGGTATCCATGCCGATCACATCGCACAGGTAGGCCGGGCCCATCGGCCAGCCGAACTTTTCCATCGCAGCGTCGATCTTCTGGAAGTCTGCGCCATCGGCGATCAGTTGGCAAAGTGCGTGCATGTATGGGGTGATGATGCGGTTGACTAGGAAGCCGGGGCCATCCTTGACCACGATCGGCGTCTTGCCCATCGCCACGCCGTAGCCGACGATCTTGGCCACGGCCGCATCGCGGGTCTTCACGCCACGGATTACTTCCACCAGCGGCATCGACGGCACCGGGTTGAAGAAATGCATGCCGACGAAATTCTCCGGGCGCATCAAGGGAGTGGCCAGATCGTCGATGCGCAGGCTGGAGGTGTTGGAGGCGATGATCGTGTCAGGGCAGACCAGCGCTTCGACCTCGCTCAGCACCGCGTGCTTGATCTTGAGGTTCTCGACCACGGCCTCGACCACGACATCGACGCCATCGAAGCCGTTGTAGTCCAGTTGTGGCGTGATCGTGGACAGCAGCGCATCGGCTTTCTCCTGCGCGAGCCGGCCATTCTTGACCTGCTTGGCCAGCAGTTTGTTCGCCTCGCCGATGCCCAGATCCAGTTGCTTCTGCTGGATGTCCTTCATCCGCACCGGCGTGCCGCGCAATGCGCTGGTGTACGCGATGCCACCGCCCATGATGCCGGCACCGAGCACCGCCGCATGTTTCGTCGGTGCGGCTTCCTTCGCATAGGCCTTGAATTTTTTCTTCAGCGCCTGGTCGTTGAGGAATATCTGCACCAGAGAAGCAGCGGCCTGGGTCTTGGCGATCTTCACGAAGGCACGGGCTTCCAGCTCGATGGCCGCTGCGCCGCCAATGCCGGCGCATTGTTCGATCAGTTCCACCGCCGCCAGCGCGGCCGGCTGGTGCGGAGCGCTGCGCTTGGCGGCAGTGACCTTGGCTGCGGCGAACAGTTCGCTGGCCTCATCAGCAGACAAGGGCAGCGGCGCGGCCTTGCGCGCGCGTTTTGCGCGCCAATCACCGCTGGCGATGGCTTCGTGCAGCTTGGCCAAGGCGGCATCACTCAGTCCGGCAGGCGCGGCGACTGCATCCACTGCGCTGGCGGCCAGCGCGGCGGGTGCTTTCACCGGCGCACCGCCGGCAATCCAGTCCATGGCGACCTGGGCGCTAGCCACGCGCGCCAATCGCACCGTGCCGCCCAAACCGGGGAACAGGCCCAGCTTCACTTCAGGCAACCCGATTTGCGCAGCATCGGACAAGACGCGGTAATCGGTGGAAAGCGCCACTTCCAACCCGCCGCCGAGGGCAAACCCATTGATGACGGCCACCGTCGGCACATCCAGCAACTCCAGCGCCAACAGCGCGCCGTTCTGCCACTGGTTGTAGATGAACAATTCCTCGTCCGCCATCTTGAAGGTTTCGCCGAACTCGGTGATGTCGGCACCGACGATGAACACGTCCTTGGCACTGGTGACCAGTACGCCCTTGAGCGTGGTGTCAGCCGCCAGCACGGCCACCGCTTCGGACAGTTGGGTCATCGTGGCGCGGTCAAGCTTGTTGATCGCATCACCCTGGCGGTCGAAGCACAGTTCGGCGATGCCATCGCCCAATTGGGTGACGCGGATGCAGCTTCCCTCGTAGCTGGCGGACATGCGGAGTTTCTCCTGATTCTGGAAGGTTGGTTCGATATCGGTTTGAGCGTTCGGGCCGTCGTGATCAGAGCTTGCGTTCGTCCAGGCCCAATCCGCGGCCGATGATCTCGCGCATGATTTCGCTGCTGCCGGCAAAGATCTTGCTGACTCGCGCATCGCGGTACATGCGTGAAATCCGGTATTCCTCCATGAAGCCGGCACCGCCGTGCAATTGCAGGCACTCGTCGATCACGCGGTTCTCGGTTTCCGAGGCGAGCATCTTCATTTCGGCGGCGGCTTCGGCATCCAGCGTCTTGGCGTTGGCCAGCAACATGCCCTGGTCGATGAGGCACTGCACGGAATCGAGTTGCGCACGCAATTCCGCCAGCTTGAAACGGGTGTTCTGGAACGCGCCAATCGGCTTGCCGAAGGCACGACGTTCCTTGACGAATTCCAGGGTCAAATCGAATGCCACCTGCGCATGGGCAATGCAGATGGCGGCGGTCATCAAGCGCTCGGTGGCGAGGAATCTGGCCAGGTACTTGAAACCCTGCGTCGGGTCACCGAGCACATTGGCCTTGGGCACGCGCACGTTGTCGAAGAACAACTCGGCGGTGTCCTGCGCATCCAGGCCCAGCTTGTCCAGCTTTTGCCCGCGCTTGAAGCCTTCCATGCCGGCTTCGACCACGAACAGGCCGATGTCGTAACGCGAATCCGGCACCGTGCGTGCCGCCACGATCACGTAATCCGCAAGCAGGCCGTTGGAGATGTAGGTCTTGGAACCATTGAGCAGCCAGTGGTCGTCGTGTTCTTCGGCACGTGCCTTCATCCCGGCCAGGTCGGAGCCGGCGGCCGGCTCGGTCATCGCCACGGCCAGGATCTTCTCGCCGGCGACCGCGCCGGGCAGCCAGCGGGCCTTCTGTTCCTCGTTGCCCAGCTTGGCGATGTACGGGGCCACCACCATTGAATGCAGGTTGGTGTAGAAACCGATGTCGCCGTAACGGGCGTTTTCCTCCAGCACGATCTGTTCGTAGCGCAGGTCGTCGATGCCGGCACCGCCGTATTGTTCGTCGGCCCACATCAACAGGAAGCCCTGATCGCCGACCAGCTTGAACGCTTCGCGATCCACGCAGCCTTGTTCGCGCCATTTCGACACCTGTGGCTCGATCTGGCTGCGGTAGAAACGGCGCACGGCATCGCGGAATTGCTCGTGTTCGGCCTCGAAGATCGTCCGTGGCATCATCGTGGCTTGCTCCTTTTCGTTGTTGTTTTCCTGGCCTTGGCCGGTGCTTCCGGCGTGACCGCATACAAGACCGCAACCTGTTGCTTGAGCAGGTCGTGCAGCTTCTGGATCGGCAGGCTGGGATTGACCAGCCAGCGGTAGATCAGCCCGTCCACCGTCGCGCAGAACATCTCGGCCGACAGCGCAGCATCAAGCCCGGTCGGGATTGAGCCATTCTTCTGGCCCTGTTCGATCCTGCGTTGCACATCGCGGCGCTGGGCCAGGTGCGACTTGGCGACATTTGCGCGGAACTCGGCCCCCGGGTCGATGCTGGCGTAGCGCAACAGGTACATGGCGCGAACTTCGTCGGGCTGTTCTTCCATGAAGCCGCGCAGTGCATCGATGATGCGATCCAGGGCCTCGATGCCGCTGGCGTCACCAACGGCGGCCTGCACGCGGGCAATCCAGTCGGTGACGGCCTGATCGTGGATCTGGCTCAGCATCCGTGCCTTGGTGCCGAAGCGGTGCGTGACCAGTCCGCGTGAATACCCGGCGCGCTCGCCGATGGCCGCCAGAGTGGCGGCCGAGGTTCCCCCTCAAGCAGCAGCTTGACGGCGGATTCGGTCATCAACTGGTCGGACCGGGCGGTGCGTGCTTCCTGGCTCCGTCGCATGACTGGGGGCTCTGGCATATACAGTAAGTGGATGCTATCTTAGATACTTGTTGGCGACAAGCAAGTGGTGCTGCGGGTTGCTTGAGGTCAGTCCGCAGCGCCCACGAAGTGGCGAGCAAACCGGTTCCGGGAGGGTGAAGGTGAGCGAAGATCTGGTGTTGGTGGAGCGTCATGGCAGCGTTGCGCTGTTGACGCTGAATGTGCCGAAAAAACGCAATGCGCTGAGCCGCTGGCTGGCCAGGGCGCTGGCCGATGCGCTGGAAACGGCGGCGCTGGACAAGGATGTGCGTGCGCTGGTGTTGAACGGCGGCGCGCATTTCTGTGCCGGCGGCGATCTCGATGACCTTGCCATTCCGGCGTTGGAAATGCGTGCTGCGATGCAGCATGGGCATCGTGCCATCCGCGCCCTGACCGGTGGCCGTCTGCCGGTGGTCGCGGCGGTGCAGGGCAGTGCGTTCGGTGCGGGGTTTGCGTTGGCGTTGGCCTGCGATTTCATCGTGGTTGATGCCAACAGCACATTTGGCTCGGCCTTCGCCAAGGTTGGCCTGACCCCCGATTACGGCATGTTGTGGAGCCTGCCGCAGCGCGTGGGCATGGGCACGGCACGCGAAATCCTGATGTTCGCCGAGCCGATCAAGGGCGAGCAGGCCAAGGCGATTGGCCTGGCGGATCGATTGGTTGAAACCGGCCAGGTGCTTCCGGCAGCGCTGGAACTGGCGGCGAAATTGGCGGCGTTGCCGCCGGGCACGGTGGCAACGACGAAAGCAGTGTTGTCGCGCACGCCGATGGCGCTGGATCCGATGTTGGCATGGGAAGCCGACACGCAGGCAATGATGGTCGGCACAGCGGATTTCGCCGAAGGCATCAAGGCTTTCGCCGAGCGCCGCGCTGCGGTGTTCAAGGGAGCCTGAGATGGCTGCAGCACCGTCTGTTCATCTGCGCAGCGCCGCCGACACCGTGGCCCAGGATTGGTCGCGCCTGCGCGACTATCTGGCCGCCCATGATCTGGTGTTGGAGATCGACCCGCCACCGCGCCAGTTCGCCGGTGGGCTGGCCAATCTCAACTATCTGGTGCACATCAATGATGGCGAAGCGGTGCTGCGCCGCCCGCCGATGGGGCCGCTGCCGCCCGGTGCTTACGACATGGGCCGCGAGTCGAAGATCCTTTCGCGCCTGCACGAGAAATTCCCGCTGGCCCCGCGTGCGCTGCACCTGTGCCTTGACGCGGAAGTGATCGGTGCGCCGTTCCAGATCACCGAATTCCGCAGCGGCATATCGATCCGCGACGTGCTGCCGGCCCCGTTCGCCGGACAGCCGGAGATCGGCCTGCAACTCAGCCAAACCATGATCGACGTGCTGGCGCAATTGCACGGCGTGAATCCCGATGACGTGGGCCTGGGCGATCTAGGCAAGCCGCAAGGCTTCCTGCAACGCACGGTCGAAGGCTGGATCAAGCGCGCCACGCTGGCGACCGCCGATTGGGGCCGGCCGCGTACCGATGCGCTGATCGCCGACCTGGGTGCGTGGATGCGCGCCAATATCGTGCCGGATCGCAATCTGGCCTTGCTGCACAACGATTACAAACTCGACAACATCCTGCTGGATGCGCAGACGCTGGCCCCGGTCGCGGTGGTCGATTGGGACCAGGGCACGCGCGGCGATGCGCTGTTCGACCTGGCTTCTCTGCTGTCGTGGTGGGCGCAGCCCGGCGACCCGCCGGTGATGCACGAACTGCACCAGATGCCGACCGCGCAGCCGGGTTTCCTGTCGCGTTCGCAAGTCGTCGATGGCTACGCCAAGGCGACCGGCATCGATGTCTCCGATTTTCTTTTCCACCGCGTGCTCGGCTTGTTCAAGACCGCTGCGATCCTGCAGCAGTTGCACCTGCGCTATCGCGCTGGTGCCACGCAGGACCCGCAATACGCCGCCTTCGCCCAGATTGGTGAAGACCTGCTGGCATTCGCGCTGGACATCAGCGCCGGCCGCGCATTCTGAGCCGATCAGGAAGATGACCATGGATTTCTCGCTGTCCCCGAAACTGCTCGACCTGCAACAGCGCACCCGCGGCTTCATCGCCGAGCAGGTGATCCCGCTGGAAAGCGACGCACGGCAGAGTGCGCACGGCCCCAGCGAGGAACTGCGCGAAGAACTGGTGGCGCGTGCCCGCAAGGCGGGCCTGCTGACCCCGCACGCCTCGGTTGAACTGGGCGGCCTGGGCCTGTCGCACGTGGAGAAGGCCATCGTGTTCGAAGAGGCCGGCTATTCGCCGCTTGGCCCGACCGCGATGAACATCCATGCGCCGGATGAAGGCAATATCCACATGCTGGAAGTGGTGGCCAACGCCGCGCAGAAGTCGCGCTGGCTGAAGCCACTGGTCGAAGGAAAAATCCGCTCCTGCTTCGCGATGACCGAGCCGTCACCCGGTGCCGGCTCGGATCCGTCGATGCTGGCGACCACCGCCGTGCGTGACGGCGACGACTATGTCATCAATGGCCACAAATGGTTCATCACCGGTGCCGAAGGCGCGGGTTTCGTCATCATCATGGCGAAGATGGAAGATGGCAGCGCGACGATGTTCCTGGCCGATATGAACCAGCCCGGCATCGTGCTGGAACGCATGATGGATTCCCTTGATTCCTGCTTCACCGGCGGCCACGGCGTATTGCGCTTCGACAACCTGCGCGTGCCAGCCAGCGATGTGCTCGGCGAAATCGGCAAGGGCTTCCGCTATGCGCAGGTGCGACTGGCACCGGCGCGGCTCACGCACTGCATGCGCTGGCTCGGTCAGGCGCGGCGTGCCAACGACGTGGCCGTCGATTACGCCCGCAAGCGCCAGGCCTTCGGCAAGGCATTGGGTGAACACGAAGGCGTCGGCTTCATGCTGGCGGACAACGCCATGGACATCCAGTCCTCGCGGCTGTCGATCTGGCATACCGCGTGGCTGCTCGACAATGGCAGCCGCGGCAACCTGGAGTCCAGCATGAGCAAGGTCGCCGTCTCCGAAGCCTGCTGGCGCGTGGTGGATCGCAGCGTGCAGGTGCTGGGCGGGCAGGGCGTGACTGCGGAGAAGATCGTGATGCGCATCTTCAAGGACATGCGTGCCTTCCGCATTTACGACGGCCCCAGCGAAGTGCATCGCTGGAGCATGGCCAAGAAGATCCTCAGCGAGAAGCCCGCATGAGTGTGCAGCCGGTGAATGGGAACTTCGCGGCAGGTCTGTTCGACCTGCGCGGCCGCAATGCGCTGGTCACCGGCGCATCCGGCGGCCTGGGCCGGCATTTCGCGCTGGTGCTGGCCAAGGCCGGTGCATCGGTCGCCGTGGGCGCACGCCGCGCCGACAAGCTGGCCGAGTTGGTCGAGGAAATCAGCGCCGCCGGTGGCCATGCCGTGGCGGTGGGCATGGATGTTTCCTCGCGCGATAGCATCGCTGCCGCGCTGGATGAAGCAGCCGGCGAACTCGGCACACTGGATGTCATCGTCAACAATGCCGGCGTCACCGCGACCAAGCGCGTGCTCGATTACACCGATGAGGATTGGGATGCAGTGATGGATACCAACCTGCGTGGCGCATGGATCGTCGCGCAGGAAGCAGCCAAGCGCCTGAGCGCAGCCAACCAGCCCGGCAGCATCATCAACATCAGCTCGATCTATTCCAGCCGCGTATCGCCGGGGCTGGTGCCCTACACGGTATCCAAGGCCGGGGTGAAGCAACTGACCCGCGTGCTGGCATTGGAGTTCGCCAAGTTCGGCATCCGCGTCAATGCGATCGCACCGGGCTACATCGCCACCGACCTGAACCGCGATTTCCTCGCCAGCGATGCCGGCCAGCGCCTGCGCGGACGGGTGCCGGTGCAGCGCTTCGGTGAAGAACACGAACTGGACGGTGCCCTGCTGCTGCTCGCCTCGAAAGCTGGCGCCTACATCAACGGCAGCGAGATCGTGGTCGATGGCGGCCACCTCTGCAACACGCTGTGACCTCATTCAAAACGAATATGTCAACGGAGCAAACCCATGTCTGAAGCCTATATCGTCGCCGCCACCCGCACCGCTGGTGGTCGCCGCAATGGTCGCCTGTCCGGCTGGCACCCGGTCGATCTGCTCGCCCAGGTCATCGATGGCGTGGTGGATCGCGCCGGCATTGATCCGGCCGCGATTGATGACGTTCTTGCCGGTTGCGTGGGACAGGTTGGCGAACAGGCAATCAACCTGGGCCGCAACGCAGTGCTGGCGTCCAAGCTGCCCGAGTCCGTGCCGGGCCTGACCATCGACCGCCAGTGTGGCTCTTCGCAACAGGCCATCCACTTCGCCGCGCAGGCAGTGATGTCCGGCACGATGGATGCGGTGATCGCTTGCGGCGTGGAAAGCATGAGCCGCGTGCCGATGTTCACCAACGTCAACCTGGCACGCCAGGCCGGCATGGGTTACTACCAAAGCCCCGGCATTGCCGCCAAATATGGCGAGGCGGATTTCAGCCAGTTCGTCGGCGCGGAGATGATCGCGAAAAAATATGACTTCTCGAAGGAGCAGCTCGACCAGTTTGCCTTCGATTCCACGCTCAAGGCCATTGCCGCGATCAAGGCCGGTGCGTTCAAGGATGAAATCCTGCCGTTGGACGTGCGCCGCCTCGACGGTGCGCAAGCCGGCGAAATCCACGATACCGACGAAGGCGTCCGCCTGGATGCCACGCTGGAAGGCATCGCCGGGGTCAAGCTACTGACCGAAGGCGGCCGCGTCACCGCGGCCACCGCCAGCCAGATCTGCGATGGCGCGGCGGCCGTGCTGGTGGTGAGCGAAAAGGCACTCAAGCAATACGGCCTGACCCCGCTGGCGCGCATCCACCACATGAGCGTGCTTGGCCACGATCCGGTGATCATGCTCGAAGCGCCACTGCCGGCGACAGAGCGTGCACTGAAGAAAGCCGGCATGAAGATCGACGACATCGACCTGTTCGAAGTCAACGAAGCCTTCGCACCGGTGCCGATGGCGTGGCTGCATGCTACCGGTGCCGACCCGGCCCGGCTCAACGTCAACGGCGGCTCGATTGCACTGGGCCACCCGCTGGGCGGCACCGGTGCCAAGTTGATGGCCACGCTGGTGTATGCACTGAAGAACCGCAACAAGCGCTTCGGCCTGCAAACGATGTGTGAAGGCGGCGGCATGGCCAACGTCACCATCATCGAACGCCTCTGATTGGAGTTATCCGCATGAAACTTGATGCATCCGTTTCCGCCATCGTTACCGGTGGCGCTTCCGGCCTTGGCGAAGCCGCCGCGCGTGCACTCGCGGCGCAAGGTGTGAGGGTAGGGTTGTTCGATTTGAACGAAGAGAAGGGAGAGGCGCTGGCGAAGGAACTCGGCGGCGCGTTTTGCAAGGTCGATGTGACCAGCGAAGCCGAAGTCGATGCGGCTTTCGCCAAATCGCGTGCGGCGATTGGCCAGGAGCGCATCCTGGTCATTGTGCCGGCATCGGTGCCGTGGCCAAGACGGCATCGCGCGACAAGCAGACCGGAGAAATTCGCCATTTCCCGATCGATACCTTCAACAAGGTCATCCAGATCAATCTGGTCGGTACCTTTCGCTGCATCGCCAAGTCGGCGGCGGGCATGTTGTCGTTGCCGCAACTGGAAGACGGCGAGCGTGGCGTGATCATCAATACCGGCTCGGTGGCCGCGCAGGACGGGCAGATCGGGCAGGCGGCATATTCGGCTTCGAAGGGCGGCATTGTCAGCCTGACCTTGACCGTGGCCCGTGACCTGTCCAACGACGGCGTGCGCGTCAACACCATCCTGCCTGGCATCTTCTCCACGCCGCTGATGAATGCCGCACCGGAGAACGTGCTGTCCGCATTGGCTGCATCGGTGCCGTTCCCGAAGCGTCTGGGCCATCCGCCGGAATTCGCCTCGCTGGCGCTGGAAATTTGCCGCAACGGCTATTTCAACGGCGAAGTGGTGCGCCTGGACGGCGCGATCCGCATGGCACCGCGTTGAGCAGGTGAATCAGGCAATGAGCACTCTGACCCTAGTCCGCCATGGACAAGCCAACTTCGGTGGCGAACGTTACGACCTGCTCTCGCCACATGGCGAGGCGCAGGCGCGTGCGCTGGGTGGGCATTTCACGCAGCACGGGGCGGAATTTTCGCGGATGCATGTCGGCCCGCGCCAGCGCCATCTGCGCACGGCGGAATTGGCCTGCGGGTCTTTGGATTTCGTCATCGATACGAATCTGGATGAATTTGCCGAAGGCGAGCAGATTCTCGCCATGGCCCCGGTTGCAGAATCGTTGCAAGCGCAGTTGCAGGCGTATGCGGGCATCGCCGAGCGCTGGGCGATGGGCGCAGGGCAGATCGATGGCGTGGAGCCGGCAGCGGAATTTCGTGCACGCGTCGGGCAGTGGCTTGCCAACGTGACGGCATCGCCCGAGGCCGGGCAGCACGTTCTGGCGGTGACCTCCGCTGGTGTCATCGCGGCAGCAGTGGCCGAAGTGCTGGCCCTGGATGGAAGAAATTTCTTCGCGTTGATGCGCGTCATCGGCAATGCCTCGGTCACACGGCTGTCGTTTGCGCCAGGGCGCGTGGGCTTGCGCGAATTCAACGCCACCGGGCACCTGCCGGTGGCGTTGTCGAGCCTGATTTGAGGAGATCACGTAGATGGAGGGCTTGCAGATGAATGCAGCGACCGAACAATTCGACGTGGTGGTGGTGGGCGCAGGTCAGGCCGGCAGCGAACTGGCATCGTCCCTGCGCCAGCAAGGTTTTGCCGGCAGCATCGCACTGCTCGGTGACGAGCCATGGCTGCCGTATCGTCGCCCGCCGCTGTCCAAGGGCTTCCTGTCTGGTGCCGACACGCAGGAATCGTTGTTCATTCGCGCCCAGGCTTTCTACGACAAGCAGGATATCCATTGCCGCACCGGTATCGGCGTGGAATCCATCGACCGTGCAGCAAAACGGCTGCGCTTGTTCGACGGCAGCATGATCGAATACGGCAAGCTGGCCTTGGCGACCGGTGGCCGCCCGCGTCGCCTGGCATTGCAAGGTGCCGATCATGCGAATGTGCATTGCATCCGCAGCATCGCCGACATCGTGCATCTGCAGGCGCATTTCCTGCCAGGCAAGAAGCTGGTGGTGATCGGCGGCGGCTACATAGGCCTGGAGGCGGCGGCCGTCGGCATCAAGATGGGGTTGGACGTGACCGTGGTCGAAACCGCTCCGCGTGTGCTGGCGCGTGTGACTGCGCCGGAGATCTCCGCGTTCTACGAGCGCGTGCATCGCAACCACGGTGCCAAGCTGTTGACCGGTGTCGGCGTGCACAGTCTGGATGGCGATACGCAGGTTGAAGCGGTGACGCTGGTCGATGGTACCCGTTTGCCGGCAGACGTGGTGATCGTCGGCATCGGCTTGATCCCGAACACCGAGCTGGCCGAGGTGGCCGGCATCGCGGTCGAGAACGGCATTGTCGTCGATGCGCAAACGCGAACCTCCGATCCGGACATCGTCGCGGCCGGCGATTGCACTTTCCACGACAATGTTTTCTACGGCCGGCGCATGCGCCTGGAGTCGGTTTCCAATGCGGTCGATCAGGCGCGTATCGCTGCCGCAACGCTGGCTGGCAAGCAGGTTGCCTACGATGCCGTGCCGTGGTTCTGGTCGGACCAGTACGACCTCAAGTTGCAGATGGTCGGTTTGTCGCAGGGATACGACCAGTTGGTGGTGCGCGGCAACATCGATGGCGAATCGTTCTGTGCGTACTACCTGAAGGATGGCGTGGTCATTTCCGCCGATGCGGTCAACCGCGCGCCGGACTTCATTCTTGCCAAGCGATTGGTTGCCGGGCGTGTGGTTGTTGCGCCTGAACAACTTGCCGATGAAGGCTTCGATCTCAAGACCTTGTTTGCGCCGAAATCCACGGTTGCAGCAAGTGAGGGGCACGCTGGTGCCGCCGTACAAGGGCATGCGAGCACATGAACAAAATGCGGATCATTCGCGTAATCGATATCACGCTTTACAGCGTTTTCCTGTCCTGCTATATCGTATGCAAGTTAGCGCTTGCTACACTAGTTCAGGCACGGAAAAAGGCTCTGACCGGAAGCAGCAGCGCACAACGAGGGAGGAAGGGAAAGCAGATGCAAGCGACAACCTCGTCTGCCTGGTGCGAGGCAGGGCATGAGCAGCGCATTCTCATGTGCGGTTGCAGCAATGTTGTTGTCCAGGGCATTGCAATCGATTTCCAGGTCTTCTTCTCTGGCCGGCACAAGCATGCAGTGCCCGGCATTCATTGTTGTTGAGTTTGTCCGTCACCGGTGCCAACCAGGCATCCACCTGTTGTTCCAACTTTGCCCCGGAGGGGGGTTATGAAAATCCAGAAGAATGCATTGTCAGTTGCGGTGTCCCATACCTTGCGCCTGGTTCCAATCCGGGGTGGGGCGGTGTCTGGTGCCAAGGCCTTGTTGTGCGCGAGTGCGATCGTTTGGGGTGGGCCCGCATGGGCGCAGACGGCACCCGAGAGTGAAACCACGCAGCCGGCGGCGCAGTCCGCCACCCAGCTTGATTCCGTTACCGTCACTGCTCGCCGCGTCGAAGAAAGCATGCAGGACGTGCCTGTCTCCATCACGGCGCTGAGCCAGGAGACATTGAAGGAACGCGGCGTCAACAATACCTTCGACCTGCAATTCAGCTCGCCTTCGCTGACCGTCAGCACCAGCCAGACCACCGGGCGCCTGGCGGGCAGCTACACGATCCGCGGGCAGAAATCCGCAGCCGATGATGCGCCTCCGGGCGTGGTGACCTATCTGGACGAAGTGCCGGTGCTGCCTTATCAGCTGGGGCACGCCATGTTTGACCTCGACAACGTCCAGGTATTGAAGGGGCCGCAGGGCACGCTGTTCGGCCGCAATACCAACGGCGGCGCGGTGTTGTTCACCTCGGCTCGCCCGCGCGACGAATTCGGCGGCTATGCCACGATACGTGCAGGCAACTACGGTGAGTCCTATTTTGAAAGCGCAGTGAACCTGCCGCTGGGTGAATCCGCAGCGCTGCGTGTGGCTGGCAATATCGGTCGGCGTGATGGCTTCACCGACAATGTGTCCGGCCCCGACCTCGACAACCAGAATTACGAGAACGCGCGCGTTTCGTTGCGGTTGAATGGCGAGAGGTTCAACAACCTGACAGTGCTTTCGTACAACTACGTCAACGAACTTGGCCCCGGCAACCTGATGCGCACGCTTGATCCGTGCCCGCCGGCGGGTGGCCTTCTCGCTTCCTGCCTGTACGCGCAGCCGCTGATCAGCTACCCGCCGTATTCTTCGATGGGGCTCACCGACATCAACCAGGAGTTCGCCAACCAGCAGGCGCGCGGACCGCGCGGCGTGGACAATCCCGATCCCGGCTTCGCCAGGCTGAAAGCCTACGGCATCAGCAACCGCACCAGCGTGAACCTGGGTGATCACTGGACTCTGGTGAACATCGCCGGTTTTCACGACGTTACCTACAATGGCCTGAATGATTACGACAACACCCGCGACACGGCGCTCAGCGTGGGTTATTCGCAGCGCAACAAGCAGTTCTCGGATGAGCTGCAACTGCAGGGTAGTTTCATGGATGGCCGCCTCAACACCATCCTCGGCGGTTTCTGGCTCGACTACTCGCAGGATCCGGACGGGTCGAACGCAACCAACTACGGGAAAGTGCTGATTCCCTTCCTGTTCGACAACCTGCAATACATTCATCGCGACGAGACCAGCAAGGCGGTTTTCGGACAGGTCAGCTTCAATGCCACCGACCGCCTCTCGCTCACGGCCGGCTACCGGTATACCTGGGACGAAGCCCGCCTGAACGACCAGCAATTCCGCATCATCTATCCGGGCAATGTCCTTGGCGTTCCCGCAGTGCCGGGTGGTTTGCAGGTCTGCGCCTTCTCGCCGCCGCAGCCGGGCGCACCGGGAACCGTCGATCTGGTGACGTGCAAACGCAATGCCGGCGCGGACTGGGGTGCGGGTACCTACGTCCTGAGTGCCGATTGGCGTGCGAATGACCAGGTCATGCTTTACGCGGCGCATCACCACGGTTACAAATCGGGCGGCCTCAACACCACTTCCGGGGAAACCGTCGCGCAGTTCGCCTACGATCCCGAAAAGCTGGACGACGTCGAACTCGGCATCAAGTCCGACTTCCAGATCGCTGGCATGCCGACCCGGTTCAATCTGAGTGGCTTCTACGACTGGTACGATGGCCTGCAACAGAATGCGATCGTCCTGATCGGCAACCAGACAGCGTCGCTTACCCAGACGATCGGCAAGGCCGAGCTGTGGGGCGCAGAAGCCGAGCTGGCCATAGTTCCGGTAACTGGCCTTACCCTTTCGGGCACATTCGGCTGGTTCGACGGCAAGTACGTCGAGGGCACGCTTATCGACAGCACCGGACAACTGGTGAACCTTGATGGCCAGCCGTACCTGGCACAGCGCAAGTACACCTGGAGCCTGGGTGCGTCCTACAACAAACAGCTCAGCATGGGTGAGTTGAACGCGTCGCTGTTCTATTCCTGGCGCGACAAGCTCAACACCTCGGCCGGCAATGTCGCGGCGCTCACCGTTCCGTCCAATTCGCTCCTCAATGGCCGTATTTCGCTGGGCAATATCGCCGGCTCGGGGCTGGAGGTCGCGCTGTACGGCAACAATCTCACCAACGAGACGTATGAGTTGGGTCGTACCGGTGCGTTCGGCTTCATCGGCGCAACCTACGGTGAGCCGCGCATGTATGGCGTTGAACTCACCGCCCGCTTCTGATCAACTGCTTCTGTCCACCCATTCGGCCCTCGCAAGAGGGCCGAATTCTTCTTGCATCACCAACGGAGGCTGCCATGTCCCGGAATACCCAATTGCATAACAACGTCATCTCCTCCCCCCATTGGGTCAACCGTGAGACATCCCGCTTGTCTCGCAAGCAGGGCAGCGAGAAGCGCAAGTCGGGCAAGGTACCTGCCGTTGCGACGCTGGCCATGGGCGTGATCCTGGCGATGAATTCGGTGACCGCTGCCGATCAGGCCTCGCCCGTGGTCAAGATCGATAGCGGCCGCGTGCAAGGTACCATCCAAGGCAATGCTGATGCGTATCTCGGCATTCCCTTTGCGGCTGCGCCGGTCGGCAAGTTGCGTTGGCGTGCGCCAGAAGCGATTGCGAAGTGGAGTGGCGTTCGGCCGACACAGGCATTTGGTGCGTCTTGTCCGCAACCTGCGGGCATGATCAGTGCCGAAAACCAGAATGAGGATTGCCTCTTCATCAATGTATGGGCCCCCAAGGATGCCGCAGGCAAAAAACTGCCGGTGATGGTGTCCATTCACGGTGGCGCCTATTTCCTGGGCTCAGGCGACCTGCCCGATACCTCTGCCTTCACCCGTGATGGCGTGATCCTGGTGAGTTTCAATTACCGCCTCGGGCGCTTGGGCTGGTTCGCCCATCCCGCCCTGACCCGGGAGAATCCGAACGGCCCGCTGGGCAGCTACGGAATGATGGATCAGGTAGCCGCGCTGCAATGGGTGAACCGGAACATCGCTGCTTTCGGTGGTGACCCCTCGCAAGTGACGATCTTCGGTTGTTCGGCCGGCGGCACCTTCACCAACATGATGATGACATCGCCGCATGCACGCGGGCTTTTCAGCGGTGCCATCGCGCAATCCGATCCCTTCGCCCATCCCTTCCCCTCACTGGCGACGGCGGAAACACGCGGCAACGCCTATGTCGAATCGCTCGGGCTGGCGCACGCCACGGTGGAGCAGCTGCGGGCCATCCCCGTCGAGAAGATCGTTTTCAGCTTGCAGGAATCCGCGCAAGCCAATTCCGTGCCCATCGTCGATGGCAGCTATCTGGTTTCACGCCAGCCCGATGCATTTGCTGCTGGCAAGGCTGCAAAGGTGCCGTACATCAACAGCACCAACAGCTTCGAAGGCAGCCTGGCGGCAATGTTCGGTGGGCGTGCGGATGGCCTCGTGGCGGCATCCGGCGCAGCGAGGGAATCGCTGCTCGGTCTGTATCCGGAACAAGTGCGCGCCAATGCAAAGCTATACGACGGTCTGGTCATGGGCGATGTGGAATTCGTCGGGCCGCAACGCCTCGCTGCCCGAGAAGTGGCACGCCATGGCAGCCCGACCTGGGCGATGTCTTTCGACTATCTGCCCGTAGTGATGCGTGCTGCCGGTCAACCCGGCTCGGTGCATTGCGCCGACAGCGCCTACGTCTTCGAACGTCCGGGCGACGCCACCAATGGCCAGGCACCGACCGACGCCGACTGGGTAACGGCGCGGATGATGCATGGCTATTACGTCAACTTCGCAAAGTACCGCAACCCGAACGGCGAGGGATTGCCGGATTGGCCGCAGTTCACCGTGGACGACCAAACCATGTTAGTCGTATCCGACGACAAGACCCAGGCGCAGCCCAATTACAACGATGCAAAGCTGGACATTCTGGAAGCGGCTGCCTTGGAGATCATGCGGCATGAGAAGGATTAAGCCCGTTTGACGAAGCAACGACTGGCTGAGTCTGCAATCTTCGTCTTCCTCTCTTGCGCCGTTTCCAGGAATGGAACGTTGATCGATTGGGCTGGCCCAGGAGCAAGTGTTGTTCGGAGCTGGCAAGCCTCCACTTTGCCGCAATGGCAAAGAAGGCCTTCAGCCCGGCAGCACTAAATTCATCGCCGCTCGTCATCAACGCGCCTTGTTTGCACACCTTGAGCTCCATGCGATCAGATCTTGTCACTGCCATGAATGGCCCCTGCTTCAGTGATTCGCCGGCGCATCTTGCCATCCGCTTGGCCGCCATTGACGTGGAGCATGAGTTGACCGTTCCTGCTCGCAACTACGCTGATCGGCGGCCTTGATGCGTGCCAGCAGGGAAGAGGGCATGGAGCCATCCGGTCGCATCCGTCCGCAGCCGCTGAGGAGCACCCGCATCGCATAGGCACCATCGGGCCAGTCGTCCTCCAGGATGCGGATCTCGTGTTCCAGCTTCGACAAGCCGATCAGTTCGTGGCCCATCGCGCGGGCGGCCCGGTTCTGGAACATGTCGGGGGTGTAGGACCAGACCTTGCCGATATCGTGCAGCAAGCCGCCGGCGACGGCCAAGTCGCATTCGGTGTTGTCCAGTTGCGATTGAGTTGCCAGATCCATGGCTACTTCAAGGCTGTGCGTGGCAAGCCCGCCCGGCCAGGCGTGATGGTGGCGGGCCGACGCCGGCATGGTCCAGTAATGTCGGCAAACCGCTCGATCTACGAATACGCGCATGACGAACTCCCGCAGGGGCAAGGTTTGGATGCCGGCGATCAAGTCGATCGTGGAGGACAGCACGTCGATCACCGGGCACAGGCTCGGCGGCAACTGCCACAGGGCTTGCCCTTCATCGATCAATTCGATGTCGGTGATGATGGCCGGAGCCTCATTGTCGGTGCAGGTACCGAGCAGTTGGAAGCGATGGGTCAGGATTGGATTGGACAGCAACGTATGCGCCATATCGGCATTCGGCACCATAACCCGCAGCGTCTGCTGGCCGTCGCTGATCTCGTGGATCTTGCGCGGCCGATCCGGGCGGTAATCTGAGAGTGATCCGAGCATGACGCCCTCGAACCAGTCGATGGACAGGGATTCATTGAATTGGCTGGACATGGAATTGCTCCTTGCAAGAAGTGACGGATCAAACGCGAGGGCGGGCTTGGTCTGCGGGCGACGCGACGCGCGTACCCTTGGCAGCAGCGTTGCCGCCGGGCGGAATCACGCCGGCCTGACGGAGCAACGCACGCAACTGTTCGGCGTCGAGCTGGTTCAGCGCATCCTCGTCAACCGTCTTAGGCTTGGTGTCCCGGGAATTGAGCAGGCCGGTGATCGCCAGACCATCCTGTCGCGTCAGGTTCGGGACGAAGCGCGAGTAAACCGTGAACAGCATCTGCGTGTTCGCATGGCCCATCAGCTTGGCGATCCATTCCGGGTTCTCGCCCGAGGCCAGCATCAGCGTCGCGGTCGTGTGGCGCGTCTGGTAAGGACGACGCTTGTCGATCTCCAGGAAACGCAGCAGCGGATACCACACGCGATTGGCGAAGTTGTGGGCATCGATCGGATTGCCTTCGCGACTGCAGAACACGAACTCGCTGTCCGGATGCCGGTTTTCCCATAGTGCCAACAGCGCCTCCTTGACCATCGGCAGCATCGGGATGTCGCGGAGCGACTGCTCGGTCTTGGCTTGATCTTCCACTTCACCAGCCGAGTACGTTTCACGCACCAGGATCAGGTTCTTCTCGAAGTCCACATACTTCCATTTCAGGCCATTGACCTCGCCCGAGCGCATGCCAGTGAAGAAACGAACGGTTGCATAGTTGCGGTAGTCGGCGCGGATGTTGTCGATGATCCGGTTCGCCTCCACCAGCGAGAACGGAAAGATGTCGGGGCGACGCGCCTTGAGGCGCTTGATGCCTTTCATCGCATCCGGCAGGTGGTAACGCTCGCTGGCCTCGGTCATGCATTGACGCAGGATCGTCATGATCTTATTGATGGTCGATGCCGACATTTTTTCGCGGCTGCGCCCCGGACGTTCCGCCAGCGCGGCGCGGAACGTCAGGCCATCGGCCTTGGTGATCTCGGACAACAAGCGCTTGCCGAAGGCCGGCAAGAGATGGGCATCGAAGGTAACGTCAACGCTGTCGCGATGCTGGCGTCGCCATTGCGGGGCCATCTCGGCGCGCCAAGTCACCGAGAACTCGGCGAAGGTGGGCGTGTCAGCCATGGAGGCCGTGGAACTTGCGCTGTTGTTTGACCGCGAGATGTTCGCAGGATTACCTTGTCCATCCAGCACTGCGCCGAACTGAGCAGCCTTGGCGCTACCGGGGAAGGTGGTGGCGTAGTCGAAGCTTCCCTGCTTGATCTCCTTCTCGATCCGGTTCATGAGGGTCTGAACGCGGCGGCGATTTTCCATCGTATCGAGCAGGGCTGTCTGCTCGCGGCAGCGAACTCCGCGATAGTAGAAGTCCATGAACAACAGCTTGTTGTCCTTGCGGGCACGAACCTTAGCCATGGGCCACCCCACCGTTTGCCATGGGGATGACGAAGTCCGTGTTGGCGGCGGGTGCCTGCTTAGCCGAAGCCAGACCAATGTCGCGTTGGATGGCTTCCCAGATGAAGAGCAGCTTCCGGCCGCCGAAGGGGCGGATGTAATGGATACCTTCCAGCAATACCGCATCCTTCAGGCGGGTGCGGATGGTGCGGGCATCGTAGTGAATCAACTCGGCAAGCTTATCGGTGGTAATGTAGGTCTGTCCCATTTGCGTTCTCCTTGAATCGAAGTGAGATCAAATGAATCAATCTTGATTCATTTACAGTTGTATCACAAACGATTCAATACGCAACATGTAAGATTCATTTGAATCATAAGTGATTCATATTAAATTCAGGTTTCCATGATCAGGTTCAAGCTGAAAGAGCGAATCGCCGATAAGGAATTCAAAGAGAAGCGTCGTGTCGCCTTGGTCGAAGTCGCGGAAACGACTGGTATTGGCCGGATTACGCTTTCGAGGATGCTTAATCAGAACAACAGCGTCCGAACCGACACGCTTGAACGCTTGTGCGCGTACTTTGGTTGCGGCATCGAGGATCTTGTCGAGTACGTTCCAGATGAGCCCCCGACAGAAGGTTGATTGAGGGGTCTCGGAAAGGGGGGGGATGAACGGGAGTCGCGGCTGCCTGCTGGCCGATCTTCGCCTTGGCCCGGAGTAGGGCAGGGGGAACTGTCGGTTGGCCAAATGGCCGCAATGTGGGCACAAGCCATTCGTGAGACAGATGAGGCGGTTGTCAGCGATGTTGTGCCCGGCCACATACTGGGGTCGGTGCATTTTCATGAGCGCAGCTGGGTGGAGGATGGGGTCATCCGCAGCGTCGGAGGGCGGCTCGGGCGACGAAGTCCTGTTGGGCACGACGTGCTGGGGTCGTTCTTGCCGAAATCGATCGGATCAGCCTGCAGGGCTTGGGCACGCTACTGGGCACGAAACGGGCACAGGCGCTTTCAGACGCATTTGCTACGTTGACCGCCAAAGGGCGAAATCGCGATTTTTTTCAGTTTCGTGTCTGTGAATCGGGCACAAAAAAGCCCGCGTCAGTGGCGGGCTATTTGCTTGATTTACAAGGAAATTCTGGTGGCTATGGGTGGAATCGAACCACCGACCTCGGGATTATGAGTCTCGCGCTCTAACCGTCTGAGCTACATAGCCGAAACACCCGTGCCGCGGCATGGCGCATGCAGGGCCGCGTATTCTGGCCGGATTGGCGCGCTGCGTCAATGTGGCCAGCATGGCTTGAATGGCGTGGCCGGGCCGTGGCACAGTCACCGGCAGTAGATTTTTCAGGAGTCCGCATCGTGATCGATCCGGACGGCTATCGGCCCAACGTCGGTATCGTGTTGATGCGCCAGGATGGGCGGCTGTTTTGGGCGCGGCGGGTACGCCGCGACGGTTGGCAGTTCCCGCAGGGCGGCATGAACACGGACGAGACGCCGGTCGAGGCCATGTATCGTGAATTGCGCGAGGAAACCGGCTTGCTGCCGGAACATGTCGAAGTGCTGGGCGCCACGCCGGGCTGGCTGCGCTATCGGCTGCCATCGCGCGCCATCCGTCGCAACGAGCGCCAGATCTGCATTGGGCAGAAGCAGGTGTGGTTCCTGCTGCGCATGGTCTGCGACGAGGACCAGTTGCGGCTGGACGTGACCGACACGCCGGAATTCGACCTGTGGCGTTGGGTGGATTTCTGGTACCCGCTGGAACACGTGGTGATCTTCAAACGCGACGTCTATGCGCGTGCGCTGCTGCACCTGGCGCCGATGGCGCAGATGGTGGCGGCGATCCAGTCGATGCCGGTGGGCTTGCCGTTCCTGCCGGCGGCGGGCCAGCCGTTCCGCCGCTGGGGCGGTCGCCGGAAATGAACAGCAAGGGGGGCGTGCGGGCGGCTTGATCCAGGTCAATTGACAAGCGTTCTCATTATTGGTTGTAATACGGGTCGCGCCATTCCGGCCCTTGCCAAACTTCCCGTCCCGCCCGCCATGTACATCTGCGTCTGCAACGGTGTTACTGATCGCCAGGTCCTCGAGGCCGCGGCCAACGGCTGTCGCAGCACCAGCGAACTGACCATGCGCACCGGTTGCGGCGCGACCTGCGGCACCTGCCTGGACATGGCAGCGGACATGCTGGACGAATTCCACGCCCGCCGCGACTTCCCGCTGCCGATCATGTCCTGCGCGGTCTGAGCTGCAAACCCGGCGCGCCGCCGTCGCAAGCAGGAATCAACCCCATTTTCGTTCCGTCGCTCGCTTTCGCGAGTCGCTAAGCTGCCGCCCTTTCCACGCTGCGGAGCAGGCACATGAAAGGCGACGCCAAGGTCATCGAATACCTCAACAAGGTGCTCTACAACGAGCTGACCGCGATCAACCAGTATTTCCTGCACGCCAAGATGCTGAAGAACTGGGGCCTTAAGGAACTGGCCGAACACGAGTACAAGGAATCCATCGAGGAGATGAAGCACGCCGACAAATTGTCCGAGCGCATCCTGTTCCTCGAAGGGCTGCCGAACTTCCAGTTGCTGGGCAAGCTGCGCATCGGCGAGAACCCGCGCGAATTGCTGGAATGCGACCTGGCGCTGGAGATGGACGGCATCCCGCTGCTGCGCGAGGCGATCGTGCATTGCGAAAAGATCAACGACTACGTGAGTCGCGAGCTGTTCTCGGACATCCTGGAGAACGAGGAAGAGCACGTGGACTGGCTGGAAACCCAGCTGGATCTGATCAGCCGCATCGGCGAGCCGAACTACCTGCTGACCATGCTGGAAGATTGAGCGGCAGCAGCGGTTACGAAGCGCGGGCAGGATCGACGGCGGCGTTGTCGCGCGTCAATTGCGCCACGTAGCCGATCAGGCCGATGCGCGCGCGCGCGTACTCGGCGATCAGCAATGCCACCGCCACCGCCGGCCGTATCAGGGTCTTCGCACGTGCGCCCAGTTCGATGCGCTTGGCCGCAGCGGACAATGCCATTGCGCCGACGTTGGCGCTCGAGGACTTCAGCGTATGCGCGGCCTCGCGCATCGCGTCCAGATCAGGTTCCGCCGAGGTGCTGGCCTTTTCCAGTTCGGCAATCAGGCGTGGTGCGTCTTCCAGGAACAGTGCAACGATGCGCGCGGTTTCGTCACCGGCGATTTCGTGCAGCTCATCCAGCATGGCGTGATCCAGCACGGGCAGGCTGGTCGTTGTCGTGCGGTTGGCGGCGGTCGGTGCGTGGGTGTCGGAGGCTGCGGCGATGATTGCTTGTTCGATGGTCGATTTGGCCGGTGGCGGCGTGGCTGACTTGTTCTTGGCCAGCCAGCGCTGCAGGCATTCCCCGAGTTGTTCACGCGACACGGGTTTGGAAAGGTAGTCGTCCATGCCTGCTTCCAGGCAGCGCTGGCGATCGCCGGCCATGGCGTTGGCGGTCATCGCCACGATCGGCAGGCGTGCGTTGTCGTTGCGTTGGGCTTCGATGCGCCGCCAGCGGCGGGTGGTGGCGTAGCCGTCCAGCACCGGCATCTGGCAATCCATCAGCACCAGGCCGTAGTCGTTGGCAAGCATCTTTTCCAGTGCGACTTCGCCGTTGTCGGCGAGGTCACAGCGATAGCCCAGCACGGCCAGCAGTTTTTCGGCAACCGCACGATTGACGGGGTTGTCTTCGACCAGCAACAGGCGCGACGGCTCGCTGTCGGCAATGGCATAGACGTCTGGGGCGACTGGTAGCGGTGCAACCGGCGCAGGCGGGAGGGTTTCGTCGGGTTCGAGCCACAGCTGTTCGATGGCCGGTTCGGGGCTGGGCACGGGAGCAGGTGCCGTGGGTGGCGCTGCGGACAACGCGGCGCGCAAGTCGGCTTCGTGTGATTGCCGTGGCAGCAGGGTGCCGGCGTCGCGCAGTTCGTCGGGGATGGATTCTTCGCCATATAGCCAAAGCATCCGCGTGTCGGCTAGCGCGGGGTTGCGGGTCACGCTGCGGTGCAGGGCGCGCGCGCCGCCTGGCAGGCCGGACAGATCGGCGATGACGGCGGCATACGGGGCGGTCGCAGTGCGCAGCCGTTCCAGTGCTTCGTGCGCGCTTTCAACCATGTGCAGTTGCATGCCCCAGCCGGGCAGCAGGAGGCGCAGGCGTTGGCGCAGGCGCGGGTCGGGGCTGACCAGCAGTACGCGGCCGTGTTCTGACACCATTGCAGATGCGGTGTTCTGCAGGTCACCGACGGTTTTCAGCAGCGGAATTTCGAACCAGAAGATCGAGCCGCGACCGGGTTCGGACACCACGCTGATGCGTCCGCCCATCAGTTCGATGATGCGTTTGCAGATGGCCAGCCCCAGACCGGTGCCGCCGTAGAGGCGGGTGGTGGAGGCGTCGGCCTGGCTGAACGAGCTGAACAGCCGCGCCTGTGCGTCGGCGTCGATGCCGATGCCTGTGTCGCGCACTTCGAAGCGCAACAGGTGCTGCGAGGCGGTTTCGCCCTGCCGGCGCACCGCCAGCACGATACGCCCGCGCTGGGTGAACTTGACCGCGTTGCCGATCAGGTTGCCCAGCACCTGGCGCAACCGCAGTGGGTCGCCGCGAACCGACAGGCGCACGGCGGGATCCAGTTGCAGTTCCACCTGCAGGCCCTTGTTCTCGGCCGCACGCCGCATCAGCAGCAGCACGCCTTCGAGCAGTTCGCGCAGATTGAAAACGGTGGTTTCCAGTTCCAGCCGGTTCGCTTCCAGCCGTGAATAGTCGAGGATGTCATCGACGATCCGCAGCAGTTGGCGCGACGAGGCGGTGGCGGTGGACAGCATGTCGCGTTGGTCCGGCGACAGCTGTGCCCCGGCCAACAGGTCCAGCATCGGCACGATGCCGTTGAGCGGGGTACGGATCTCGTGGCTCATCGTGGCCAGGAATTCGCCCTTGGCCAGCACCGCCGATTCGGCCGCACGCTTGGCTTGCAGCAACTCCTGCTCCAGCCGGTCGTGCCGTTGCAATTCGCGACTCAGGTTATTGCGTTCGGATTCGGCGATTGCCGCGCGGCTTGCGGTACCTTCATGCTCGGCGGTCAGCCGGCGCATGCCCAGCACTGTCGCCAGTCCCAGCAATGCGGCGGCCACGCTGGATGATGCAGCCAGTGCCAGCCACGGTCCGGGCAGGTGCAGCAGATCCAGCACCATGCCGACCACCGCCAGCAGTGTCGCTGTCCATGCCAGCCATGCGATCGTCGGGCGATTCATCACAGAACGGCGTTCTGGAAATCGAAGCTCAATTCGTCACCGACGCCTTGGACCAGGTTGCCCTGGATGAAATCGACCCCGCTCAGCCACATCGCAGCGGCGGCTTGCGGGTCTTCGACTTGCTGGCCGATGGCTTGCAGGCCGTGGCGGTGCGCCAGCTCGATGATCTCACGCAACTGGTCCCGCAGTGCCGGGTCGGCGTGTGCGCCCGCGTAGCGGCGGGAAACGCGCAGGTAGCCCAGTGGCAATTGCGACAGCAGGGCCTCGGCTTCGTCCCCGGGCTCGAATTGACCCAGGCAGAATTGCGTGCCGGCGGCCATCAGTCGTTGGCAGAACTGGCGCAGGGTGACGGTGTGGATCAGGGCATCGTCCAAGCGCAGGTCGATGATCAGTGATGCCGGCTCGACCCCGCGCGTGGATATTTCCCGCAGCAGCCAGTCGGCGGCATCGTCGCGTGCCAGCGAACGTGGCGACTGCGACACGAATAGTCGGATCGGATTGCCTTCTGCCTGCCGTTGCGCCAGCAAATCCAGCGACCGGGTCATGACTTGGCGGTCCAGTTCGACGATGCGGCCGGACTGTTCCGCCGCCGGCACCACCTGGGCCGCCGACAACAGGGAGCCATCATCTTGGCGCAGGCGCAGCAGCACCTGATATTGCGCCGAATCGCCGCCGGCGACCGCGACGACGGGCTGGAAGGCCAGTTCCAGCGTGGCCCCGGCCAAGGCGACGGCGGCTGGGTCGTCGGCAGTTTCCTGTTCCTGCGGAATGTGGACGGCGATGTCGCCCGGTTGCCGCCGCGCCAGCAATGCCGCGCGTTCGGTGGCTTCCAGCGCGCTGCCGGCGTCAACGAAAGCCGGCTGTGGTAGAGAGGCATAGCCGATCACGCCGCGCAAATGCAGGCTCTCATCGCCATGCAGGGTGAAGGATTCATGGGTCAACCCATCGCGAAGGGCATGGGCCAAGGCTTCCTGCGCATCTGCTGTGACGCCACTGGCCAGCATCAGGAAATTGTTGTCGCTCAGTCGCGCCAGCAGATGCGGCTTGGCCGCCTCGGCCAGACGGCGCCCGGTCAGGATCATCAGTTGCTCGAAACGGGCATAACCCAGACGTTCGCGCAGACTGCCGGCACCGGCGATCTCGATGAAGAACAGGCCGGCAGTGGTCTGTTCGCGGACTGCCGTGCTCAAGCGTTCCAGCACGCTGGTGCGGGTGGGCAGGCCGGTTTCCGGGTTGACCGCTTGCGTGGCGGTTTCGGCTGCTGCCGGTGCGCGCAGGCGCGCGCGCAGGATCCGGTTGGACACCGCCGCGATCAGGTGGCGCGGGCGGATCGGCTTGGTCAGGAAATCGTCTGCGCCGCTTTCCAGCACTTGGTACTGGCGTTCCGGGTCGGGGTCACCGGTCAGGAACACCACCGGCAAGTGCAGGTAGCCGGGCTGGCGGCGGATATGCTGGGTCAGGCGCATGCCATCCTGGCCGGGCATGTGCAGGTCCATCAGCACCAAGTCCGGCTGGAAGCGCTCGATCGCTTCCAGCACACCGTCGGTCTGGGTCTGGACTTCTGCCTGCATGCCGGCCCCGCGCAGCACGCTCTGTGCGAACAAGGCCTGGCTACGGTCGTCTTCGATGATCAGTACGCGATAGGGCGACGCATCGTTGCTTTTGTCAGCGGCAGAAGTATTGCTGGAAGTGGCAGACGGCGGCGGATCGGATCCCGGGGCCGCTGTTGAGTAGGATTGCGACGACGGGTCGAGAATCACGGTCGCCACCGCAACCGCATCCGCTGGCGACGCGGTGACCGTACTGGCGATGGTCTTGGTGGTGATCAAGCCGTTGACGATCGGAGTGGAGAGGTTCAATTCGATCCCGCCCAGTTCCAGCCGCAGCGGGTCAATCGATTCGACGGCGGGCGCTGGCTCGGCATGCATCGGCACATGGGCGGGTACAGCGGAGGCCGTCGGCGGATCATGATCTTCGTGCATGTCCGCGATGAGGGCCGGAGCGGGAGCATCGTGTTCGGTCCAGCGTCGCCAGTAGCTTGGGGGCGGGGTTTCGGCGCGCGCGCGCGATGCATCGTCGGGCGAACGCGAGGTGGGTTGATGAGTGGACATCCGGCTTCCCCAAGCTTGTTCATCCATTATGCGATGAAGTGCACGCCAGCGGGAAAACGCTGGCGGAAGATTTCATTCGGGCGTCGCAGGGGTATCGCCCAGGCCGCGGAACAGCGCGCGCAGGCCGCGGGCCATGCGTCGCCATACCCACCACACCAGCAATGCCGCCAGAACGCTGATGCCCAGCACCAGTACCAGTGCGATGACCGGATGTGCCCAGGCCAGCGACAGCCCGCCGACGACCACCGCATCTTCGGCAATCGATGCGGTCAGGTTGCTGGCCGGCTCCGGCGAGGTGTTGAGCAAGGCGCGCGAACCGGATTTCAGCAGGTGGCTGGTCAGCGCCACGCCGGCACCGGCGGCCAGCGCGCCCGCGCCCAGTTCCCCGTCTGGCGACAGCGTGGCGGCGGCGAGAAACGCGCCAGCGGGCACCCGCGCCAGGGTTTGCAGCAGGTCCCAGCCCGAATCCACGCCGGGGATCTTGTCGGCGAAAAATTCGGTCAGTGCCAGCGCCCCGGAGGTGCCCAGCACCCACCATGACTCGGTGACTTGCAGTGCCGGCGGCAGGTCCAGCCATCCCAGTGCCCCGGCTACGCCGATGCCGAATACGGTCAGATATACGCGAATCCCGGCCATCCATGCCAACAGGATCCCGATTACGAAAAGATGTGCTTCGGACATGACGGCAAATCCCCTAGACTCGGGTGCGGGACTTCACATTGGCGTGTGAAACGGTCAAGTTGCGGAGTATAGGGCCGAGGTCGGGCCATCGCCGCGATGGATCGTGAATGAACCAGTGTGACAATTTCATGCGGCCTGAGGGGGGCAGGGCGCGGCAATCGGAGAATACCGAGCCAGTGCTCAATCAATCGCCAGCGCATTATCGGGTCGTGCCGCGGACGCCGCCGCCGCGCGGGTGGCTGTCGTGGGCAGGCGTGGCGCTGTTGTGGCTGGCCAGTATGGGGGCCGCTTGGTGGCTGGCCAGCGAATACGCCACGCCGGGTTCCGGCGATGCCGGGCGCGACCTGCATGCCGCCCGGCGCGAACTCGGGCAACTGCGCGAAACGCTCGCCGAGCTGACCCAGCGCGAAGCGACCCTGTCGCGCTCGGACCAGATCAGTCGCCAGGCCAATACCGATTTGCAAGGCACCCTGACCGAGCGCGATCAGGAGATCGCCAGCCTGCGTGCCGATGTCGCCTTCTACGAGCGTCTGGTCGGCCCCACCGCCGAGCGCCAGGGCTTGAACGTGTTTTCGTCCGAATTCGCCAATGCCGGCGGCAGCGCATGGGAATACCGCATCGTGCTGACCCAGAACCTCAACCGTGGCGCGATCAGCGCCGGGCGCATGCGCTTTGCGGTCGAAGGCCAGCGCGATGGCCGCGCCACCACCCTGGACTGGGCGCAATTGCACCCGGAGCCAGGCGCGCCCGAGCAGCCGTATTCATTCCGGTATTTCCAGCAGCTGGAAGGCAGCGTGATGCTGCCGGAAGGCTTCGTGCCGCAGCGGGTGCGCGTGTCGCTGCACGGCGACGACGTCGCCATCGAGCGCGATTTCGCCTGGAAAGCATCCGATCCACGCACCTGATTTCCTTGCAATTCGTTTACGGAGCCTGCCGATGTTCAAACCCAAACCCCACCACCGCCACGGCGCGGACGTTGACACCCTGATCGGCGCCGGCGTGGTCATCCGCGGCGACGTGGTCTTCAGTGGCGGTCTCTATGTGGAAGGCCGCATCGAAGGCAAGGTGATGGCCGAACCGGGCCAGCCGGGACTGCTGATCGTGGCCGAGAAGGGCGGCATCACCGGCGAGGTGCACGTGCCGACGGTGGTGATCGACGGCCAGTTGCACGGAGACGTGCATTCCAGCGAGCGGGTCGAACTGGCCCCGAAAGCGCGGGTGCAAGGCAACGTGCATTACAAGGTGGTCGAAATGAGTGCCGGCGCCACCCTGACCGGCCGCCTGATCCACGCCGACGCGGCCAGCGCCGAAACCACGCCATTGACCGTGGTGCGTGTCGAAGCCGGTGGCTGAGGTTTCTGCCCTTCAGCAGTGCGATGGAATCAGTTCGACCACGGCCGATCGAAATTCACCCGCACCGTGCGCACGCCGGGGTGCGCACGCAAAGCATCCAGCAGCTCGGCATCCACGCGCACGGATTTTTCGCCGTTCAATTGCAGGCGGCCGCTGACGCCGCCGGTGGCGGTGGGCAGCAGCAGTTCCAGCAGCAGCGGGGTGCTGCCGGGGCGGTTGCGGGACAGCAGTTCGTCGATTTGCGGCCACAGGCCGGCCTCGCGCAGGCCCGGGTTGGTCAGGTCCAGGCGCAATGACAGGCGGCGGGCGTTGTCGGTGCAGAGTCTTTCGTAGTCCCAGCATTCGCGGATGCGCAGGCTGTAGCCGCCGGCGAATTCGTCTTCGCGCAGGTCGCCCTTGACCACGAGGATGCGTTCGCGGGTGAGCAGATGGCTGAATTCGGCGGCGGCGTCGGAAAACGCATTGCATTCCAGCCGGCCTTTGCCGTCTTCCAGCACGATCACGATTTGCGAATCGCCACGCCGGCGTACATCGACCACTTGCCCGGCAATGACCGCGCTGTAGCCTTTCCAGCCGCCGCTCTTGCCGCCGGAGGCGCTGGCATAGACCTGGTCGAGCTGGCCCAGGTCGGTGCCGATCAGTGCACGCAAATCATCGGCGACCGGATCCATCGGGTGGCCGGACAGGTAGAAGCCCAGGGTGTCGCGTTCGGCCTGCAGTTTCTGCGTGAGCGGCCAGTCGGTGGTTTCCGGCAGTTCGACGTGGATGTCGTCGCCGCCACTGGCCGCGCCGAACATGTCCACGATGCCGGCGTTGCGGTTGCGGTTGATCTGATCGATGGCCTTGAGCACTTCCGGCAATTGCAGCGCCAGCGAGGCGCGGTTCTTGCCCAGTGCATCCAGCGCGCCGGCATTGGTCAGCGCTTCCAGTGCGCGTTTGTTGAGCTTGCTTGAATCCACGCGCTTGCAGAAATCCAGCAGGTCGCGGAACGCGCCGCCTTCGTGCCGCGCCTCGACGATGGCTTCGCATACGCCCTGGCCGACGCCCTTCACTGCACCCAAGCCGTAGCGGATCGTGTCGGACTGCGTGGCGACGAACATGAAATCCGAATGATTCACATCCGGCGGCAATACGGTCAGGCCCAGCCCGCGTGCTTCACCGAGGAAGCCCACCACCTTGTCGGTCTTGTCCATGTCGCTGGACAAGGTGGCTGCCATGAATTCGGCCGGGTAGTGTTTTTTCAACCACGCGGTTTGATAGGCGACCAGCGAATACGCGGCGGCGTGCGACTTGTTGAAACCGTAGCCGGCGAACTTCTCCATCAGGTCGAAGATTTCATCGGCCTTGCGTTCGCTGACGTTGTTCTTCGCCGCACCGTCGCGGAAGATCTCGCGCTGCTTGGCCATTTCGGCCGGCACCTTCTTGCCCATCGCGCGGCGCAGCAGGTCGGCACCGCCCAGCGTGTAACCGCCGACGATCTGCGCCATCTGCATCACCTGCTCCTGATAGACCATGATGCCGTAGGTCTCCTGGAGCATTTCCTTGGTGCGCGGATCGGGGTAGTCGAACTCCTCGGTGCCGTGCTTGCGTGCCACGAACGAGGGGATCATCTCCATCGGGCCGGGGCGGTACAGCGCGTTCAACGCGATCAGGTCTTCGAAGCGATCGGGCTTGGCGTCCTTCAAGACACGGCGCATGCCGCCGGATTCGAACTGGAACACGCTGCCGGTGTTGCCGTTGGCGAACACGTCGCGATAGACGCTGGCGTCGTCCAGCGGGATGGTGGTGATGTCGAGCAACGGCCGGGAATGGGGAATGGGGAATGGGGAATGGGAGGCGTCGGGTGCCTGCGCTTTTTCCGATTCCCCATTCCCCAATCCCGATTCCCGGCTGTTAACTGCCTTCACCGCCCAGTCGATGATCGTCAGCGTGCGCAGGCCGAGGAAGTCGAACTTGACCAGGCCGACCGCTTCCACGTCGTCCTTGTCGAACTGCGTGACCGGGTTCTTGCCCAGGGTGCCGTGGTCGTGTTCGGCGAACAGCGGGCAGAAATCGCTCAATGGCGACGGCGCGATCACCACGCCACCGGCGTGCTTGCCGGCGTTGCGGGTCAGGTCTTCCAGTTGCCGCGCCAGGTCGATCAGGTCGCGAACATCGTCTTCGCTGTTGTAGCGCTCGATCAATTCCGACGAGATCATCGCCTCGTCTTTCTTGCCCTCACCCATCGCGTCCTTCAACGCGATGCCCAGCACGTTGGGAATCAGCTTGGCCACGCCATCGACCATGCCGTAGGGATAGCCCAGCACGCGGCCGGCATCGCGCAGCACCGCTTTTGCGGCCATGGTGCCGTAGGTGATGATTTGCGAAACGCGATCGCGGCCGTACTTGCGCGCGACGTAGTCGATCACCTCGTCGCGGCGATCCATGCAGAAGTCGATGTCGAAGTCGGGCATCGACACGCGTTCGGGATTGAGGAATCGCTCGAACAGCAGGTTGTACGGCAGCGGATCCAGGTCGGTGATCTGCAGCGCCCATGCCACCAGCGAACCGGCACCGGAACCGCGCCCCGGCCCGATCGGAATGCCGTGGTTCTTGCCCCACTGGATGAAGTCCGCAACGATCAAAAAGTAGCCGGGGAAACCCATCTTGACGATGGTGTCCAGCTCGAAATCCAGCCGCGCGAAATAATCCTCGCGGGTCTTGCCGGCGGCCAGCGGGTTCTTCTGCAAGCGCGCTTCCAGCCCGTCACGCGACTGGCTGCGGATCCATGAATCCAGCGTTTCGTCGGCCGGCACCGGGTACGCCGGCAGCGCGTACTCGCCGAGCTTCAGCTCGATGTTGCAGCGTTGCGCCAGCGCGATCGTGTTGTCGATGGCATCGGGCACGTCGCCGAACAACGCGATCATTTCGTCGGCCGACTTCAGATACTGCTGATCGCTGTAATCACGCGGCCGGCGCGGATCGTCCAACACGCGGCCGGAAGAAATGCACACGCGCGCCTCGTGCGCCTCGAAGCCCCCCTGGTCGAGAAAGCGCACGTCATTGCTGGCGATCAGCGGGATGCCGCGCTTGCCTGCCACATGCAACGCGAAATTGTTGAAGGCTTCTTCGCCATCGCGGCCGGTGCGGGTCAGTTCCAGATGCAGGTCATCGCCGAACACGCGTTGCAACTCCAGCAACTGCCCTTCGGCAAGATCATGTCGGTTGCCCAGCGTCAGACGCCCGGCCAGCGATTGACGGCCGGCGATGGCGAACAAGCCTTCGTGATCCTCGCGCAGCCATTCCGGGTCGATGGCCACGCCATCACCGCGCTGGCCTTCCATCCACGCACGCGACAGCAAGCGCGATAGCGACAGGTAACCACTGCGGTCGCGGCACAACAGCGTCAGCAGCGAAGGCGCATCGCCGCCATCGGCCACCATCACGTCGGCGCCGGCGATGGGCTTGATGCCGACGCTCTCTGCCGCCTTGTAGAACTTGACCAGCGCGAACAGGTTGTTGCGGTCGGTGACCGCCAGCGCCGGCAATTGCAGTTCCACCGCCCGACTGAGCAGGTTGGGCCGGTCGCCAGCCTTGGCCGGGCTGGCGTAATCCGGTTTCTCGGGCACGCGGATGGTCGAATCCGCCAGCGAGAATTCGGTGTGCAGGTGCAGGTGGATGAAACGGGAAGACGCCATGCCAGGCTCGTGCGGCTGTCTCGGCAGGTTAGCCCGAGGGTCAGATCGGGACAAGGCTTGACTGTGGGAGCAGTTGCCTGTGGGAGCGTGGAAGCGGTTCTTGCGGGAGCTGTCTTGGTGGGAGCGGCTTCCAGCCGCGACAAGGGTCGCAGCGACATTCGTCGCGGCTACAAGCCGTTCCCACCGGGCTACAATGCCCGCCCTTGGCCCCGTAGCTCAGCTGGATAGAGCGTCCCCCTCCTAAGGGGAAGGTCGCACGTTCGAATCGTGTCGGGGCCGCCAAGGATTCCTGCCGCCAATCGCCGGCGCTCGACAGGGAAGACATGCCGCTGCCGTCGAAAAACCGGATGCGTCAGTGGTGCTTGGCGGCATGCCTGCTGCTGGACGTGAACATCGCTCCGGCAGCAACGCCGCAGGCGGCGCCGTTGCAGATTGCCGGCGCCAGCCAGTGGGACATGCCCGCCAGTGCGAGTGGCCGCAATTACCGCATCTTCGTTTCCGCGCCCGGCAAGTCCGCGCCGGCGCAGGGCTACGGCGTGCTATACGTGCTGGATGCCAACGCGATGTTCCTGACCGCGGTGGAAGCGGTGCGCGCGTTCGAGCGTCGCCCGGACGTGCCGAAGGACATCGCCACCGTGGTGGTCGGCATCGGCTATCCCGATGGCAGCGACATCCAGGCCGAACGCACGCACGACCTGACCCCGGTGGCGGCCGAGAACCCGCGCACCAGGCAGGTGGCCGGTGGCGGCGCGGATGCGTTCCTGGCCTTCATCGAAAGCGATTTGAAGCCGCAGATCGGCGGCATGTTCCCGCTGGACAAGCGCAAGCAAACGATCTTCGGGCATTCGTTCGGCGGTCTGTTCGTGTTGCATACGCTGGCGCGGCAGCCGGAGGCTTTCCCGATACGCATCGCCGCCAGCCCGTCGATCTGGTACGGCGGCGGAGGTTTCATCAAGGACGAATTGCAGAAGCTGGCGCAATCGCGCACGCAAGACGACCCGCGCTTGCGCGTGCTGCTGATGGCCGGCGAATTCGAACAAGCCCCGTCGCCCGCGATGCGTGCGCAGCCGCATGCCGAAGAAGCCATCCGCGGCCTGGCCATGCGCAAGCAGATCGACAACGCCCGCGAAGCGACCGCGCTGCTGGGCGCCGCGCCGGGCATCGAGGCGCGCTTCGACGAGATCGCCGGCGAAGACCACGGCAGCGTGATCCCGGCGGCGATCGGTCGCGCGGTGGCGTTCATGTTGTGGCCGCCACTGCCGGTGCCGGAGGTGCCGAGCGCGCAGGCCTACCTGCAAATGACCCCCGAGCAACGCTACGACTTGCGCGTGCGCGACCTGCCCGACATTGATCGCATCCCGTGGCTCAATCAGCTCAAGCAGACCCTGCAAGCCGGCCTGACCGTCGAACAGAACAAAGCGCTGCACGATGAGCGCAACCGCATGGACCAGGAAAACGGCACCCAGCCGCATGCGGTGAATGCCGCGAATTGAACACCCTGCTGCGCGCAGCCTCAGCCGGGCAGCAACTCAACGTGCTCACCGGCGATGCCGCGCCAGCTGTGCCCGTTAGCGTCGATGGCCAGCCAGCCAGCTTGGATCAGTTTGTCCGGCGCGATTTCCGGCAGGCGCAGGGCCAAGCTGTGGAGACCGGCGCGGCGTTTCGTTGGCGCAGCATCGGTCAGTTCGACTTGGTCAATCTCGACCATGCATTGCCCTGGCATCGGCACCACGGCAATCGAGTAGCGGTCTTCCATCGGCTTGCCATGGGCGCGGTTGAGCACGGTGATGCGGGTTTCCATCGACCAGCCGCTGGCACCTGCCAAGGTTTTCCACGCGGCGTGGCTGGCATCGCGACTGGGCGTGGCTATCACGCCGATGAAGGAGAAGGCCACCTCGGCATCAGTCAACGGCAAGTCGAACGGCGGTACCGGCGCCTTGACCTGGGTCAGGTAGAGCAGTTCGCCACAGGGGCCGAGTACTTGCGCGGCGCGAATGGCATCGCTGAAGTCCAAGTTGGCCGGTGCACCGAGTACTTCAAAGGGCGTGCGTAGTCGTGCGGCGAGGGCATCGATGTCGCCGACGAGGACTTCCAGCGACATCCAGCCGTGGTGGAACATCGGCTGCGCCGGTGCGGCGGCCGGGTCTTCTATCAGCCGCAGGATTTCCAGGCCATCGGCGTTGACCAGCCATTGCACCGGATGCAGTGCCAGATCGGACAGATCCAGACAGGCGGCGTCGGCATCGGACAAGTGTTCGCGGCGGCCGTGTTGCATGCCCAGTTGTTCGACATAGGCGGTGCTGGCGGCGGCGATGTCGGTGGTCAGCAGCGTGGCGTGGACGATGCCGGCGGTGCGTTGGTTCATGCGCGTTGCTCTGCTGCGAGTTTGCGTTCCAGCCATGGCATCAGCCCGCCGGCGCTGACGATGTCCAACAGCTGCGGCGGGATTCTTTCGCAGGCGTATTCGCGGCCCTGACTGTGGTTGAGGATGATGCCTTCCCGTGGGCGCACTTCCAGCTCGTCGCCGCGTTCGGCTTGCAGGTCGGTGCAGACCAGCGCCGGCACGCCGAGGTTCAGCGCGTTGCGGTAGAAGATGCGGGCGAAGGATTTGGCGACGATCGCGCCTACGCCGAGTTCGGCCAGGGTCTGCACCGCCTGTTCGCGCGAGGAGCCGATGCCGAAGGATTCGCCGCCGACCACGATGTCGCCGTGCCGCACTTCGCGGGCGAAGCTCGGATCCACCGCTTCGAGACAGTGGCTGGCGAGCACGTTCAGCGGCTCGCGCATGTACGGGCCGGGGGCGAGCACGTCGGTGTCGATGCGGTCGCCGAAGACGAAGGCCTTGCCGCGCACGTTCATGCGGCTTGCTCCAGCAATTCGCGCGGGTCGCAGATCTCGCCCTTGATCGCGGCGGCAGCCACGCTGTACGGCGAGCCCAGGTACACCTGTGCGTCGGCTGAGCCCATGCGGCCCTTGAAATTGCGCGCGGTGGTGGAGATGCACGTTTCGCCACCGGCCAGCATGCCCGCGCCCATGCCGGCGCAGGCACCGCAACCGGAAGGCAGCAGGATCGCGCCGGCTTCGGTCAGCGTGGCCAGCGTGCCTTCGGCGGCGGCCTGCGCGGTCATCGCCACCGAGGCTGGTGCGATCAGCAAACGCGTGCCGCGAGCGACCTTGTGGCCTTTCAGCACGTCGGCAGCCATGCGCAGGTCGCTGAGCTTGGCCCCGGTGCAGGCGCCGATATAGGCCTGGTCGATGCGCACCTTGCCGTGTTCGCCGACCGGACGGCTGTTGGCCGGGCTGTGCGGCGCGGCCACGTGCGGCGCCAGCATGGCGGCATCGTGGCGCCGCACGTGCAGGTAGCTGGCATCGCTGTCGCTGCGCCATTGCGCGATGTCGCCGGCGAAGGGTTTGCCGGCGGCCTGTAGCGCGGCAAGCGTGGTTGCGTCGGGCTCGACAATGCCGGTTTCCGCGCCTAGCTCGGCGGCCATGTTGCACAGGGTCAGGCGCTCGTGCATTGGCATGGCCTGCACTGCCTGCCCGCCGAATTCGAATACCTGGCCTTCGTTGCCCATGCCGTAGCGGCCGCATAGCATCAGCATCACGTCCTTGGCGCTGACGCCGGTGCCAAGGCGGCCGTCCAATTGCACGCGCGTGGTTTGCGGCACGCGCAGCCAGGTTTCACCGGTGACCAGCGCGCCGGTGACATCGGTGGCACCCATGCCGACCATGAATGCGCCGAACGCGCCGCCGCTGGGCGAATGCGAATCTCCGCCGACGCAGAACATGCCCGGCTGCACGTGGCCGTGTTCCTGCAGCACCACGTGGCAGATGCCGAGCATGTCGTAATGGGTGACGCCCTGCGCCTGCGCCCAGCGGCGGGTGAGGGCGAGGATGTCGGCACTTTCCAGATCCACGGCGGGCACGAAGTGGTCGGACACGACGACCACCTTGCCCTTGTCCCAGACGCGCGCGCCGAGTTTTTCCAGCCGTGAAGCGACCCGGCGCGGGCCGCCGGAGTCGTGCATCATCAGAAGATCGAGCCGGGCGGTGACGATTTCACCGGCCTGGATCGCTTCCTTGCCGCTGGCGCGGGCGATGATTTTTTCGGCAAGCGTCAGGCTCAAGCGGCGGCTCCTGGCGGGCGGGGACGCAGCCGGTATCTGCGGCCGCTGGCCGAATAGTATTAATGTTATAGCTATATATCAATCGAAGAGGGGCGGATCGCGCCCTAGTCGTTGTCGCCGTGTGCCCCGTTGGGCTCCACGTCGAGCGTCATCTGGTACGAAAACTGGTCCGGGCGGTACTGGATGTTCAGCAGGTCCACCAGCTTGCCGCTGGCATCAAAGCAGCGGCGCTCCAGCGACAGCAGGGCAGTGCCCGGTTCGACCTTCAGGTGCATGGCGCTGATCGCATCGGCATTGACTGCCGACAGCACTTGCTCGACATGCTTGAACTGGATGCCGATTTCCTTGAACAGGGTCAGGCGTGCGGTGTTGGCCAGCCGTGTTTCGTTGAAGGAGGCGTGCTCGGTGCGGGTCCAGCTGATGTAGTAGCCAAACGGGATGTCGCCGCGGGTGCGCAGGCGGATGGCCTGGGCCAGTTGTTCGCGCGGGCCGATGTCGAACAGGGCGCGGATCGGTTCCGGTGGGAGCGCGCGGCGGAACTGCAGCATCTTGATGCCAGTGGATTCGGCCAGCGTCTGCAGGCTTTCCAGCAGGCCGGTCAGCGGGCTTTGCATTGGCTTGGGGCGTGGGCGGTGGATCACGTGGGTGCCCTTGCCGCGACGGCGTTCCACCAGTCCTGCATCGGCCAGTTCGTCCAGCGCACGCTTGGCGGTGATGCGCGAGACGCCGAAACCTTCGGCCAGGTCGAACTCGGTCGGTATGCGGGCACCGCGCGGGATCTCGCCGCTGAGGATGCGGTCGCGCAGCAGGTTGAACATCTGGTGGTAGAGCGGGGCGGGCAGGTCGTTGCGCAGCAGCTTGTGCGCGTTGGGCATCAGCAAAGTCGCCAGCGTGTCGTCGGTCATGCTTGGTTCTCCCCGTCCATTGACCCGCAGTGTCGCACGTGCCGGGCATGATACGCTCTAATGCTATAACAACATGTCAAAGCACGGACCTGCCCTGATGACGATGGTCAATGAGGTCATTTCCACCCGGATCGACGGGGCCATCGCCCGGATCGGCATCCATCGACCGGACAAGCGCAACGCCTTGGCCGCCAGCCATTGGGCGGCGATCGAGGCCGCGCTGGATGCGATTGGCGCCAGCAAGGCGCAGGTGGTGGTGGTGTCCGGTGTGCCGGGTGCGTTCAGCGCCGGCGCGGACATCGACGAGCTCGGCCAGTTGCTGGCGCAGCCGGCGGCGTTCGCGGACAACAACGCGCAGGTGCAGCGCACCCAGCTAAAGTTGCAGCGACTGCCGCAGACCACGCTGGCCATCGTCGATGGCGTCTGCGTCGGCGGTGGGCTGGGGTTGGCATTGGCTTGCGACCTGCGGCTGGCATCACGGCGCAGCCGCTTCGCGATCACTCCGGCCAAATTGGGGTTGGTTTACAGCGCCGATGACAGCCGCCGCCTGGTCAACACGGTGGGCATGGCACGCGCGCGGGAAATGCTGATGACCGGCCGCGTGCTGGATGCCGACACAGCGCTGGCCTGGGGCCTGGTTCACCAGGTCGCGGACGAAGACGCATTGGACGGCGCGCTGGCGCAACAACTGCAATCCCTGCTGGCAACCTCCGGGCAGGCGCGGCGCGGCATCAAGACCGTGCTGGCACACCTGGGCGGCGATGCGGCCGTGGATCTGGCGCAGGCCAATGCCGCCTTCGATGCCGCCTTCCACAGCGAGGACTTCGCCGAAGGCGCAGCCGCCTTCCTGGCCAAGCGCCCGCCGGATTTCAGTTGAGCGTTCCATGCCCGCCTACCTGATCATCGCCGCCACGATCACCGATGCGTCGAAGTTCGCTGCCTACGCGCAACAGGTGCCGGCGCTGGTGCAACGCCATGGTGGCCATTACCGGGTGATGGGTGGCGTACAGGAAACGCTGGAAGGCGGGGCCGGTGGCGTGCGCATCGTCATGTCCGAATGGCCCGACCGCGCCGCCGCGCAGGCCTTCTGGCACAGCCCCGAATATCACCAGTTGAAGAAACTGCGCGAAGGCTGCGGCAGTTTCAATGTTCGCCTTGTCGATGGCCTGCCCGGGAGCACCGAATGAGCCTTGCCTATCGCGCGCTTGCGCTGCAAACCACTTGCCACGCGGTCAACGCCTGCACCAGCGTCGAGGATGCGCGTGCGAAGGTGGCGGAAAACATCGCCCGCGTCGGCCGCCAGATCCGCGCGTCCAAGGCCTTCATCGGTGCGGATCTGAAACTGGTGGTGCTGCCGGAATACTTCGCCACCAGCTATCCGCTGGGTGACACCATTCCCGGCTGGGCGGAGAAGGGCGCCTTCGCGATGGATGGCCCGGAATACGAACAGTTGGGCCGCATCGCGCAGGACAACGGCGTGTATCTGGCGGCCAATGCCTACGAGCGCGACCCGCATTTCCCCAGTCTGTATTTTCAGTCGCAGGTGGTGCTGGACGATGCCGGCAATCAGGTTCTGCGCTACCGGCGATTGATCTCGCTGTTCGCGCCCAGCCCGCACGATGTATGGGACAAGTACCTGGACGTGTATGGCATCGATGGCGTGTTCCCGGTGGCGCGCACGCCGATCGGCAACCTGGCCTGTATCGCGTCGGAGGAAATCCTGTACCCGGAAATCGCGCGCGCGCATGGTTTGCGCGGCGCGGAAGTGTTCCTGCATTGCACCAGCGAAGTCGGCAGCGTGGAGCCGACGCCGAAGGACATCGCCAAGCGCGCACGCGCGATTGAGAACCTGGCCTTCGTGGTGTCGGCCAATACCGCCGGGATTGCGGGTGTGGACATTCCGCTGGCCAGCGCCGATGGCATGAGCAAGCTGGTCGATGACCAGGGGCGCGTGCTGGCCGCCGCCGGCTTCGGCGAATCGATGGCCGCCAACGCGGAATTGGACATTGCGGGTTTGCGTCGTCGTCGCCAACGGCCGGGCATGGGCAATACCTTGTCGCGGCTGCCGCAGGCGGCCATCGCGGCCGGATTGGCGCAAACCGCGCTGCTGCCGAACCAATTGCTAGATGGCGAGGCGATCCGCATCCCGCAACGTGCCGATTTCGCCGCACGACAACAGGCCAGCATCGCCAGATTGAAAACGATGGGAGTATTGACCGATGGCTGATGCCGCCACGCTGCCGCTGCGCAACCCGCGCACCGGCCAGATCGACGGACAATTGGCGGTGACCTCGCCGGCCGAGGTTGCCGCCGCCGCACAACGCCTGCGCGCAGCGCAAGTCGCTTGGGCGGCCTTGCCGGTGGAAGCGCGCTGCGAGCGCCTGGACGCACTGGCCGACGTGCTGGTCGCGCGCCGCGACGCCTTCATTGATGTATTGCTGGCCGATACCGGCCGCTGGCACGAATCGCTGCTGGAAATCGATGGCACCGTGGCTGCGATCCGTGGCTGGGCGAAACAGGCGGTCGCCTGCCTCGACGAAGGCCCGGCCCGGCAGCAGCCGATTCCCTTCATCCACAGCCGGCAGGCGTGGGTGCCGTATGCGCTGGTCGGCGTGATCAGCCCGTGGAATTTCCCGCTGATGCTGACCTTGATCGATGCGATCCCGGCGCTGGCGGCAGGCTGCTGCGTGCTGGCCAAGCCCAGCGAAGTCACTTCGCGCTTCGTGCCGCTGCTGCGCAAGGCGTTGGCCGAGGCCGGTCTGGACGAAGTGATGGAACTGGTCACCGGTGCGGGTGCGGTGGGCCAGGCGGTGATCGACGCAGCCGACCAGGTCTGCTTCACCGGCTCGGTCGCGACCGGCCGCAAGGTCGGCGAAGCTTGCGCGCGCCGCTTCATCCCGGTGTCGCTGGAACTGGGCGGCAAGGACCCGGCGCTGGTGCTGTCCGATGCCGACGTCGAACGCGCGGCGCGTGCGCTGGCGTGGGGCGGTTTCGTCAACGGCGGGCAAAGCTGCATGTCGATCGAGCGCGTCTATGTGGAAGCGCCGGCGGCCGAGGCCTTCATCGCCGCGCTGGTGAAGGAAGCCGCCGCGCTGCCGCTGGCATGGCCGGACCCGAAGCAGGGCCGGATCGGTCCGATCATCGCGCAGTCGCAGATCAAGCTGGTGCGCGAACAACTGGCCGACGCCAGGGCCAGGGGCGCGCGTGCCTTGATCGGCGGCGAACTGGTCGAACACGGCGGCACCTGGTGCCCGCCGACCGTGCTGGTGGACGTGCGCGAAGACATGGCGGTGGTGCGCGAAGAAAGCTTCGCCACGATCCTGCCGGTGATCGTGGTCGCCGACGAGGACGAAGCCATCGCCCGCGCCAACGACACCGACTTTGGCCTGTCGGCGGCGGTGTTCGGCAGCGATCCGGCGCGTGCCCAGCGCGTGGCGCGGCGTTTGCAGGCCGGCGCGGTGTCGATCAACGATGCCTGCCTGACCGTGATGGTGCATGGCGCGGAAAAGCAGAGCTTCAAGTTCTCCGGCCTGGGCGGCTCGCGCATGGGCACGGCCTCGATCCGCCGCTTCGTGCGCGCGCAGGCCTTGCTGATCAACGAGGGGGTTGCGTCGCCATGGTGGTTCCCGGCGGCTTGACCAGTTTGCAGGCTGGATATACATTCTAAAAAGTATATCAATCAACCTGCCGGAGCCTGCCATGAAAGTCGCCAAATGGGGCAACAGTCTTGCCGTTCGCCTGCCCGCGCTCGTGGTGGAAGCGTTGGAGTTGAAGGAAGGCGATGAAATCGAAATCCGCGTTGCCGACAGGAGCAGCCTGACCGTGGAAGCTGCGCCCAGCTTCCGCGAGTTGCTGGCGCGCGCGCGCAGTAAGGTGGATTACGCCGCGATGCCCAAGGACTTCAAGTTCGACCGCGAAGAAACCAATGCTCGCTGACCGTTTCTTCGATACCAATGTCCTGCTGTATCTGGTGCTGCCCGAAGCCGGAAAGACGGAGCGCGCGACCGAACTGCTGGACAGTGGCGGCATCATCAGCGTGCAGGTATTGAACGAGTTCACTGCCAGTGCGCGCAGGAAACTGAAGCTGGAATGGCAGGTAATCGATGAATTCATCGCCGCGATCCGGCTGAACTGCAAGGTCGTTTCCCTGACCGAAGAAACATGGGAACAAGGCCGATACATTGCCGAGCGCTACCAATTGCAGGTGTACGACGCGATGATCGTCTCCGCCGCCCTGCAGGTCGGCGCGCAAACCCTCTACAGCGAAGACCTGCACGCTGGCCTGTTGATCGAGGGTCGGTTGAAGGTAATCAATCCGTTTGCGCAAACCGGGCGCTGAAGGTCTTCATTTCCTGCCTTCGGCAAACACCTCGTCCAATCGCCGCTCGTAGTCGTGGTAGCCGATGCGGTCGTACAACTCCATGCGCGTCTGCATCATGTCGATGACATTGCGCTGGTGGCCGTCGCGGCGGATCGCGGTGAACACCGCTTCTGCCGCCTTGTTCATCGCGCGGAACGCGGACAGCGGATAGATGCACATCGCCACGCCGGCGCTGGCCAGTTCGTCGGTGGAGAACAGCGGCGTCTGGCCGAATTCGGTCAGGTTGGCCAGCAACGGCGCATCGGTGGCAGCGGTAAAGCGTTTGTAGGTTTCCAGGTCATACGAGGCCTCAGCGAACACGCCGTCGGCACCGGCTTCGACGCAGGCCAGCACGCGCTCGATCGCCGCATCGACGCCTTGCACCGCGATCGCATCGGAGCGGGCGATGACGAAGAAATCTGGGTCGGTCTTGGCATCCACCGCCGCCTTGACCCGATCGACCATTTCGCCCAGTGGCACGATTTCCTTGTTCGGACGATGGCCGCAGCGCTTGGCACCGACCTGGTCTTCGATATGACAACCGGCTGCACCAGCCTTGGTCAGTGACTTGATCGTGCGCGCGATGTTGAATGCCGATGGGCCGAAGCCGGTGTCGATGTCCGAGATCAGCGGCAGGTCGCAGACGTCGGTGATACGGCGGATGTCGGTCAGCACGTCGTCCAGGCCGATGATGCCCAGGTCCGGCATGCCCAGCGAACCGGCGGCGACGCCGCCGCCTGAAAGATAGATCGCGCGGAAGCCGGCGCGCTTGGCCAGCAGGGCGTGGTTGGCGTTGATCGTGCCGGGCATCTGCAATGGGGTTTCTTCTTTCAACGCGGCGCGGAAACGCGCGCCGGGGCTGGCGGGGCTCATCGGGGCTCCATGAGTTTGGGAAAGAGGGGATACACCAAGAGAGAGGCGAACAAGGCAATCAGTCCGCAAAGGACGCAAACAACGCAAAGGGTTGGGTTCGGACCTTCATGGATTGTCTTTGTGTGCTCGTCGTTCTTTGCGGAAAAAAGCTGTTGTTTTGGCCGGCCCTGGTCGCTCAACTGGCCGCGCGAACAATGTCCGAAGGTGCGGCGTTCCAGACCAGCGCACTGCGCGAAGCCAGGTGCGCGAACACGCGCTCCAAGTGCTTGATGCGGTGCGGCTGGCCGATCACCCACGGGTGCAGGTTCAGCGCCAGCAACCGGCCGGCACCTTCATGTTGCGCTTCTTGCAGCAGGAATTCGCAAGCGTCGATGATCTGGTCGGCGTATTCGGATTCGGCATGCAGGTTCTCGCCGATGATGAAGCGGTCTTCCAGTTCCAGCGGCAGCGGCAGCGCGGTCAGCGGGCCGTTCGTGGTGCGGAATGGGTAGGGCAGTTCGTCGTTGATCCAGTCGCCGAACCATTGAATGCCGGCGGCCTTGAGCAGTTCCGGCGTGTTTTTCGATTGCGAATGCGCCGGCGACAGCCAGCCGCGGATTGGCGTGTCCGACCACGGCGACAGCACCGCCAGCGTGCGCGCGATGCAATCGGCTTCGTGTTCCGGCGACATGCCGCCGTGATGCACGCTGTCCATGTTCCAGCCATGCGCAAGCAACTCGGTCGTGCGCGCTTTCAGCCGTCGCAGCAGCGATGGATAGCGCTGCGCCAGTTCGCCGTTGACCGCCGCACTGGCTCGCAGGCCGTGTTTTTCCAGCGCGTCGAGCACGCGGAACACGCCGACCCGGTTGCCGTAGTCGCGCAGCGTGTAATGGCGCAGGTCCGGGTAGGGCATCGTCATCGCGCCGTGCGGCTTGAAGCCTTCGCCCTTCGGGTTCAGCGGGAAGTGTTCCAGCGACAGGTTGATCCACAATGCCAGCGGTTTGTCGTCGGGCCAGCGCACGGCCGGGCGCTGCGCCAGCATCGACCAGTCGTAGCGGTCGTGGTCCATGCCATGGTGCAGGTGCGGGTATTCCAGGAAGCCGCGATCCAGGCTCATGCCGCGTCCTCCGCCGCGACCACCGCCATCGAGGCCAGCGCGTCGTCGTAATGGTGATCGAGATAATGCTGCGCGATCTCGCGGCCGGTGGCCTTCCACACCTTGTCGTGGCCGCAGACGTATTCCATTGCTTCGTGGAAGGCCGCCAGCCGGTGCGGGTGGCTGACCTGGTAGGCGTGCAGAGGCACGCACATCACCGTGCCGGAATGTTCGCCTTCGGCGTACAGGCGGTCGAAGGCATCCTTGATCATCTGCCCGTAGCGGCGTGGTTCGATCTTGTTGGTGACATAGACGATGGTGTCGTTGAGTTCCAGCGAATACGGCACCGACACGAAACGCTTGCCGGAACGGGTCTTCACCGGCGTCGGCTGGTCGTCGTGGAACAGGTCGCAGGTGTAGCGGCCGCCGGCTTCGGCGAACAGGTCGATGGTCACGTCCGAATGCGACAACGCCGGTGCAAGATAACCATCGCAATGCTGGCCGGTGTGCTTTTCGATCAGCGTCATCGCGTGTTCGATCATCTCCCGTTCCTGCGCCTCGTCCAGGCCGTAGGTGTAGCGGGTGTTGTAGATGCCGTGGCTAAAGAACTCCCAATTGCGCTCGGCAGCCATTTCGACCACTTCCGGGTGGTGTACCAGCATCGCGGTGGACAGCGACACCGAGCCGCGCAGTCCGTACTGGTCCAGCACCCGCATCATGCGCTGGTGACCGACGCGGTTGCCATAATCGCGGGTGCCGTAGCCTTGGATGTCCGGCAACGGCCGTGGCCACGGCTTGCGTTGCGGGTTGGCCGGCGGCGCGTATTCGTAGAACTCGATGTTTGGCGCGATCCACAACGCCACCCGCGCATCACCCGGCCAGCGGATTTTCGGGCGGCTGTCGTAAGGCCAATAGTCGTACAGGCCGGGGTCGGGTTTGGCGGCGGCGTTCATGCGCGCAGGGCCTGCAGTTGTGCGGCGACGTGCGCGACTGGCTCCACGTCGCCGTATTTGAGCATGATGTCGCACAGGTTGGCGAAGTGCGGGATCTCGTGCTTGTCGGCCACGCATTCCTCCGGGACGATGGTGCGGTAGCTGCGCGACAGGCTGTCGATCACGCAGGCGCGGATGCAGCCGGAAGTGGAGCCGCCGGTGACGATCAGCGTATCGACCTGGTGGAAGGTCAGCAGCGAGCACAGGTTCGTCTCGAAGAACGGGCTGGCCATGCGCTTGTGCATGACGATGTCGCCGACTTGTACGTCGGCGCGAGGATCGAACTGTGCGCGTTCGGAGCCGTGCTTGATGTTCTGCAGCGAATCCGGCGTATTGGTGCGCGTGCCCCAGACGCCGGCATCCTCGCCCGATGCCAGATAGGCCACGTAGGTCCAGATCACCGGCAGGCCCAGCGAGCGCACCTGCGCCGACAGGGCGTTGATGTGTTCGATCTGGCGCGGATCGGTTTCATACGCGGTCTTGAACGCGGCCAGGTCGGTGTAGGCGCGCTGCACGTCGATGTTGACGATCGCCGGGCGCGTGCCGAAGCCGAATTTCGCGCGGTTGGGGTTGGCCTTGACCTGTTCCCAGTATTGGCGGGCGGTGAGGTTGGACGTTTCCATCACGGGCATGGCGGGCTCCTCGGTGTTGGCGGATCAGGTGTTGGTCAGGCGCGCGCGTTCGTTGCGTACCAGTAGCGCGGCCAGCAGTGCAAGCACCACCAGTCCGCTGATCAGGTGGAAGGCAAGCTGGTAGCTGTGGGTGGTATCGAAAATTTTGGCGGTCAGCCAGATGCCGATGCCGGCAGTCGTCGCATCGAGCAGGGTGATGGTGCCCAGGATCCTGCCGGCCGCGCTCAGGCCGAAGGCATTGACCGCCAGCAACTGGATCATCGTGTAAAGGCCGCCCCAGCCCAGGCCGAATAATGCCAGCGAATACCACAGCAGGTCCGCGCGCATCGTCGCCAGCAGGAACGCGCCGACTGCCATCACCGCAAGGTTCAGCAGGAACACGCGTTTGGCCTGGAACAGGTCGGCCAGCAAACCGAACAGGAACTTGCCGACCATCGCCAGCCCGAACATCAGCGCCAGCCCGTTGCCGGCCTGCGCCGGGGTGAAGTCTAGGTCGCGCATGTGCAGGAACAGGTTGGCCGACACCGCCATGATCGAGAAGAACGTGGTCATCGCCACGAAGGTCAGCGCCCAGAACGTGCGCGTGCGCAATGCTTCGCCATAGCCCAGGTCGTTCGCGCCGGGCCTGTTGGCGGCGCCGGCACCGGCTTGGTCCGCACCCCACGGCGCGATGCCGCCCGGGCGCGGGCTGCGCACCAGTACCAGGGCCAACACCAGGCAGGCCAGCGGCACCAGTGCTTCCCACAGGAAGGCGCTGCGCCAGTCCATGCCCTGCAACAAACCCACGCCCAGCTTCGGGAACACCATGCCGCCCAGGCTGGTGCCGATCAGCGCGATACCGATCGCGGTGCCGCGCTTGGCGACGAACCACTGCGACACGTAGATCACCGCCACATTCAGGCCCGCAGCCACCAGCACCACGGCAAAACCGACGTGGATCAGGTACAGGTGCAGCAGCGAATGCACGTGCGAATAAGCCAGGTACAGCGCCGCCAGCAGCGCCAGCCCGGCCAAGATCAGCTTGCGCGGGCCGACCTTGTCGATCACCACGCCCAGGAACGGTGCCAGCCAGCCGGCCAGCACCAGGGTGATCAGGTCGCGCAGCTTCAACTGGCTGCGGCTCCAACCGAATTCCTTCAGCAGCGATTCGTCGAACGCGGTCAGGCCGGTGATGATCAGGCCGTTGGAGACCAGCAGCACCAGCATGGCGGTGATCGCCATCAGCCACGGATAGTAACGCTTCATCTGGGTACCTCGGCAGGTTGGAGGGGAAGCTCGGCGGGGATCGGCCGGTGGCGTTGACCGCAGGCGAAACGCATGCCTACACTTTGTCCGGACAAACTGTGCCACAGTCTTTCGCCCGGAGGAAGCCATGCAGACCATCATCGTGCTGTTCAACCTGAAACCGGGCGTCAGCCGCGACGAATACGAAGCCTGGGCCCGCGCCAGTGACCTGCCGGTGGTCAACGGTCTGGCCTCGGTGGAGAAGTTCGAAGTGCTCAAGGCCGGTGGCCTGCTGATCGGCGATGGCCCCTCGCCTTACGAATACGTCGAGGTCATCCGCGTGCCGGACATGGCCGCCTTTGCCGCCGACCTGGCCGACCCGACCGTGCAGGCTGGTGCGGCGCAATTCCAGCAGAAGTACGCCGACAACCCATTGTTCATCTTGACCCGCGCGCTGTGAGCGCGAAGGAGAAACCCGCATGGCCCGTTTCCCCGAACTGCAGGGCAAGGTCGCCCTGATCACCGGTGCCGGCCGCCGCGCCGGTCTGGGCGAGGGCATTGCCCGCCGCTTGCTGGAAGAAGGCTGCAAGGTCGTGCTGACCGATATCGGCAAGGATCGCGGTGCGGAGATGCCGGCCACCGCCGTAGGCACCGACGAGGAAATGGCGCAGGTCGCCGCCGAACTGTCCGCCACCACCGGCGGGCAGTGCGTGGCGATGGCGCTGGACGTGCTGGAGGAAGCGCAGGTGAAAGCGGTGGTGAAGGCCACCGTCGAACGTTTCGGCAAGCTCGACATCCTCGTCAATAACGCCGGCATCGGCTACCTGATGAAGGCGCTGGTCGATGTCGACGCGAAGGAATGGGACGCCGTGCTTGGCGTCAACCTGCGCGGCGCGTTCCTGGCCACCAAGCACGCCGCCCGAGCGATGATCGCGCAGGGCAATGGCGGCCGCATCGTCAACATCGCCTCGCAGGCGGCCAAGTCGGCGTTTCCGCACGCCGCCGCGTATTGCTCGTCCAAGCACGGTCTGGTCGGGCTGACCCGCGTGGCGGCGATGGAACTGGGTGCACATGGCATCAACGTCAATGCGGTCTGCCCCAATCACGTCACCACCGGCTTGGGGGCGTGGCAGAACGAATACTTCGCCGCCAAGTTCGGCAAGAGCGTCGAGCAATACCTGGCCGACATGCGCGCGCGCATCCCGCTGGGCCGCCCCGGCCTGCCGTCGGACACGGCTGCTGCGGTCGCCTTCCTGTGTTCGGACGATGCGGTCTATGTCACCGGCGATGCGATCAACGTCTCCGGTGGCGAAGAAAACCACTGATTTCCCCCTGATTCGAGATTCCCCATGTCACAGCCAAGCTACAAGTGGCCCAACAACGCGAAGTTGGCGCTGTCGGTGGTCGTCAACGTCGAGGAACTGTCCGAATACAACGTCGGACAGGGCGACAAGATCACCGAGCCGGTTGACGAATTGCAGGTCACCCTGACCAAGCCAATCCGCAACTACGGCAACGAATCCAACTACCGCTACGGCATCAACGAAGGCCACGCGCGCGTGGCCGCATTGCTGGACAAGTACGGCGTCACTGCCACCTACACCGCCGCGGCGGTGTCGCTGGAACGTGCGCCAAGCGTGGCCGCCTACCTGCGCGGCAGCCGCCACGAGACCTGCTCGCACGGCCACCGCTGGATCCACCAGTTCCGCTTCAACGAGGAGCAGGAGCGCCAGTTCATCCGCGACGCCGCCGACAGCATCGAAAAGACCACCGGCACGCGCCCGGTCGGCTGGCTGTCGCGTTACCTGCACACGGCGGCCACGCGCCGCCTGTTGCAGGAGGAAGGCTTCCTGTACCACATGGACGACTACTCGGCCGACGCGCCGTTCTGGGGCGAGGTCGAAGGCAGCGACAAGCCCATGGTTGTGGTGCCGTACCAGCTGGACACCAACGACATGAAGATGTGGGTCGCGCCGGCCTACCTGCCGAAGGACTGGCTGGACTACGCCATCGACAGCTTCGACACCCTATACGCCGAAGGCGAACACGCGCCCAAGGTGATGTCGCTGGGCCTGCACCTGCGCATCATCGGCCGACCCGGTCGTATCGGCGCATTCGAGAAGTTCCTGCAATACGTCGCGCAGAAGCCGGGCGTCTGGTACGCCACCCGCCGGCAGATCACCGAACACTTCGCCGTGCAGGTGGCCGCATGAGCGGAGCCATCGCCAATCCGCGCCGCTGCCTGTTGTTCGTGCCCGGCTCGCGCCCGGAGCGCTATGCCAAGGCGGTCGAAACCGGCGCCGACCAGGTCTGCATCGACCTGGAAGATGCGGTCGCGCCGGCCGACAAGCAAAGCGCGCGTGCGTCGCTGTTCGAATTCCTCGCCAGCAAGCCGCAAGCCCGCGGGGAAATCGGCCTGCGCATCAATCCGCTGTCCACTGATCTTGGTCAGGCCGACCTGCAGGCGCTGGCTGCTTCCGGCCTGTCGCCCGCCTTCGTGATGCTGCCCAAGGTCGAAACCGTGGCCGAACTGCAACAGGCCGATGCGGCGCTGGCCGGCATCGACACGGCTTTCATCGCGCAAGTGGAAACGCCGAAGGGTTTGCTCGATGCGCGCGCGCTGGCCCATGCCATCCCGCGTTTACAGGCACTGATGTTCGGCGGCTACGACTACATCGTCGCGCTGCGCGGCCGCGCCGGCTGGGAAAGCTTTTTCCACCCGCGCGTGCAACTGGCGACGATTGCTGCCGAAGCCGGCATCGGCTGCATGGACGTGCCTTTCCTCGACATCAAGGATGAAGCCGGCCTGGCTGCCGAAACCGACCGCGTGATCGCGCTGGGCTTCACCGCCAAGGCCGCGATCCACCCGGCGCAGGTCGGCCCGATCCAGCAACGCTACCTGCCCACCGCCGCCGAGCACGAGCGCGCGCAGCGCGTGATCGCCGGGCTGGCCGCCAGCGGCGGCGAAGCCATCCAGATCGACGGCAAGCTGGTCGATCGACCGATCGAAATCGCCGCCCAACGCGCGCTGGCCTTGGGTGCGCTGGGCCTGCGCAACGACTGATTCGCCCTTCAACAAAACCGCGCCGCGTACTGCGCCGGCCAACCCCACCTACGAGGACAACGACATGGTTCAGAACGTCAAGCAGATTTCCGAAAACCGACTTCCGCGAAACCTTCGGCCGCTACTACGAGGATTTCAACGTCGGCGAGATCTATGAGCACCGCCCCGGCCGCACCATCACCGAAACCGACAATACCTGGTTCACCCTGCTGACGATGAACACCCATCCGATGCACTTCGACAAGGAATACGCCAAGGCCTCGGAGTTCGGCAAGGTGATCGTGTGCTCGCCGCTGACCGTGGCGTTGATGGTCGGCATGAGCGTGACCGACGTCAGCCAGAAGGCGGTCGCCAACCTCGGTTGGACCGATATCCGCATGACTCATCCGCTGTTCGTCGGCGACACCCTTATCGCCGAATCCGAAGTGTTGGAAAAGCGCGAATCCAAGTCGCGCCCCGGCGCCGGCATCGTCACCTGCCGCACCGACGGCTACAACCAGGACGGCAAGCTTGTCTGCACCTTCAACCGCACCATGCTGATCGCCCGCCGCGGCCACTCGGTCGAAGACAAGGTCAACTACTGAGGACGCGGCGATGAGCACCGACACCGAACAACTGTGGGGCCCCGACGAGGAGCAGGCGCTGCTCGATTCGATCGACAACTGGGTCGAGAAATCGGTCGCACCGATCGCGCGCGAATACGACCTGGAAGACAAGTACCCGCACCAGCTCGTCGAGGAGATGAAGGAGCTGGGCCTGTTCGGTGCGACCATCTCCACCGAATACGGCGGTCTGGGCCTGCCGGCGCGCATCTACGCCAAGATCATCATCAAGGTGTCGTCGGTGTGGATGGCACCGACCGGCATCTTCAACTCGCATCTGATCGTGGCCTCGGCGATCGAACGCAGCGGCACCGAGGAGCAGAAGCGCAAATACCTGCCGCGCATGGCTACCGGTGAACTGCGCGCCGCGCTGGGCCTGACCGAGCCCAACGCCGGCACTGACCTGCAGGCGATCCGCACCGTCGCCCGCCGCGATGGCGACCACTACGTGATCAACGGTGCCAAGACCTGGATCACCAATTCGATGCACGGCGACCTGGCCCTGCTGCTGGTCAAGACCGACCCGGAAGCGCAGCCGCGGCACAAGGGCATGAGCATGTTCATCGCCGAGAAGGGGGAGGGCTTCATCGTTGCCAAGAAGCTGCAGAAAAGTGGTTACAAGGCCATCGATACCTGCGAGCTGGTGTTCCAAGATTACCGCGTGCCGGCCGATTGCCTGCTCGGCGGCGTGGAAGGCCGGGGCTTCCACCACGCCGTCGGCGGGCTGGAGCTGGGCCGCATAAACGTGGCCGCGCGCGGCTGCGGCATCGCTGAGGGCGCGCTGCGGCTGTCGGTGCGCTACGCGCAGGAACGTCAGACCTTCGGCAAACCGATCGCCGAACACCAGGCTATCCAGCTCAAGCTGGGCGAAATGGCCGCACGCGTCGAAGCCTCCAAACTGCTGATCGACAGCGCTGCCCGCGCCTACGACAAGGGTGAACGCTGCGACATGGAAGCGGGCATGGCCAAGTATTTCGCCACCGAAACCGGCGCGTACTGCGCGCAGGAAGGCATGCGCATCTTCGGCGGTTACAGCTATTCGGTGGAATACGAGATCGAACGCTTCCACCGCGACGCAATGCTGATGTGCATCGGCGAAGGCACCAACGAGATGCAGCGCATCATCATCGCCAAGCAACTGGTTGCCCGGAACCCGATTTGAATACCGCGAGGCTAACCCCATGAAAGATCTGCCGCTGCAAGGCCTGCGCATCCTCGCCGTCGAACAGTACGGTGCCGGCCCGTATGGCTCGATGCACCTGGCCGACCTCGGTGCCGAGGTCATCAAGATCGAGTCGCCGCCCGGCGGCGACGTGTCGCGCGCGACCGGGCCGTATTTCCTCGGCGAAGGCGACAGCCTGTTCTTCCAGACCTTCAACCTCAACAAGCGTTCGTTGCGGCTGGATCTGAAGGGCAGTGCGGGGCGCGAGGTATTCGAGAAACTCGTCGCCACCGCCGATGCGGTGCTCAACAACCTGCGCGGCGACCAGCCGGCGAAACTGGGGCTGGATTACGCCGCGTTGTCGAAGCTCAACCCGAAGATCGTCTGCGCACACCTGTCCGCCTACGGCCGCGACAACGCGCGTGCCGCGTGGCCCGGCTACGACTACCTGATGCAGGCCGAGGCCGGCTTCATGGCGCTGACCGGCGAGCCGGACGCACCACCGGCGCGCTTCGGCCTGTCGATGGTCGACTACATGACCGGAACGACCATGTCGATGGGGTTGCTGGCGGCGGTGATCGGCGCGATGCGCAGCGGCGAAGGCCGCGACGTTGACGTGAGCCTGTTCGACGTGGCCCTGCACCAGCTCAGCTATCCGGCGGCGTGGTATCTCAATACCGGCCATCGCACCGAACGCCTGCCGCGTAGCGCGCATCCTTCCACCGTGCCGTGCCAGGTCTATCGCACGGCGGATGGCTGGGTGATGGTGATGTGCATGCTGGAAAAGTTTTGGCAGATATTCATCGAAGGCATCGGCAACCCGGCATGGGCCACCGAGCCGCGTTTCGCCGATTTCGCCGCGCGCCGCGAAAGCCGCGAACAACTGACGCCACTGGTCGATACCGTGCTTTCCACCCAGCCGACTGCGCACTGGACGCAACTGTTCGCCGGGCGCATCCCGATCGCGCCGGTGCTGGACATCGCGCAGGCGCTGGACAACCCCTACGTGCAGCAGGTCGATATGCTGCAACGGGTCGAGCACCCGCAAGGCGAGCAACGCATGCTGCGCAGCCCGATCAAGCTCGACGGCCAGCGCCTTTCCGGCCGCGCCTGCCCGCCGCTGGATGCCGATGCCAATGAATTGCTGCGCGGCCTGGGTTACGACGAAGCCGATTGCGCACGCTTGCAAGGAGCGTGACGAAGATGAAACTCGAAGGCGTGCGCGTGCTGGATCTGTCGCTGTTCCTGCCCGGGCCGCACCTGACGATGATGATGGCCGACCACGGCGCGGACGTGATCAAGGTCGAGCCGCCCAGCGGTGAGCCGGTGCGCGAAGTCGGGCTGAAGCAGGCCGGTGTTTCCACCTGGTTCCGCAACACGCATCGCGGCAAGCGCTGCATCGTGCTGGACCTGAAAAGCGAAGCCGGGCAGGCCGCATTCGCGCGGCTGGTGGAATGGGCCGACGTGGTGGTCGAGGCTTTCCGCCCCGGCGTGGCCAAGCGCCTTGGCATCGACTACGAAGCCTGCCACGCGATCAACCCGAAGATCGTCTATTGCGCGATCAGTGCCTTCGGCCAGACCGGCCCAAAGGTGAACCGCCCTGCGCACGACCTGGCGATGCAGGCCGACAGCGGCGTGGTTAGCCTGAACCGCGCGCCGGATGGCACGCCGGCTATGCCGCACATGCCGGTCGCCGACATGGCCGGTTCGCTGATGGCGCTGGCAGGCATCCTGATGGCGCTGCTGCGGCGCGAGCGTACGGGAGCGGGCGACTACATCGACCTGTCAATGCAGGACGCGCTGATGGCGTGGCTGCCGAACGTGCTCGGGCCGCCCTTCGCGGAAAGCCATGACCCGGTGATCCGCCACGAACGCAGTTGGGGCGGAAACGCAATGTATCTGCTGTACCACTGCGCCGACGACCGCTGGCTGGCACTGGGCGGCGCGGAACACAAGTTCGCCGAGAATCTGCTGCATGCACTGGCGCGCCCGGACCTGATCCCCTTTTGCCACCTGCCGCCGGGACCGGGGCAGGACCCGGTCAGAGCTTTCTTGGCGGAAACCTTCGCCACACGCACGTTGGCCGAATGGAGCGTTTTTCTCGGTGATATCGACGTGTGCTGGGCACCGGTGAAAACGCTGACCGAAGCCTTCGACGACCCGCACACGCAGGCACGCGGCATGGTCTGGGCCGCACCCGACGGCGGCAAGCACCTGGGCATCCCGATCAAGTTCGCCAATGAGCCGGGGCGGATCGATCCGCATCTGGATGGCATCGGCGAATCGACCGCCGCAGTATTGGCGGAATTGGGTTTGCCGAGTCGCTGAGATGCCTACTTCCAGCGCGACTTGTCCTTGACGTAGCGCGCGGCGTCTTCCAGCGATTCGGGCAGGTAGTCCAGCCACAGGTTCGGTGCGTAGCGGCTTTGATAGGCATCGAAGATGTCGCGGTACATCTCCATGTGCAGCACTGGTTGGCGCTTGCGCGCGCGCAATTCGGCAATCGGGATGCGCCCGACCACCAACTGCTCGTGCTTGCTGGACGCTTCGGCAATGGTGTTGCCATCGGGCCCGTATAACGCGGTGCCGCCGCTGCCCGGATCGTCGAAGAACGGGCCGTTGTCCGGTGAGATCGAATTGTTGACGATCGAGCTGTAAACGCCGTTGTACATCGCGCAGGCCTGCACATCCAGCGGCATGAAGCCGCCCGATGCCGTGCGCAGGAAGACTTCCGTGCCCTTCATCGCCATCGCGCGGAACAGTTCCGGTTCGCGCTGTGCCGAACTGGTGGCGATGTTGCCCAGCGGCGTGCGCGTCACCGGGATCACCGCATCGCGGCCGTACATTTCCACGTAGCGGTCGAGCACGTCGTAGATGGTGGTGGTGAACAGTTCGAAGCCCGGGAACACGCCCTTGATGTTGCGCGCCTTCCAGTGCTTGTCGATGATCTGGCCGGTGTTGTCCATCACTGTGGTCACCGACAGCACGTGGCCCGGCCAGTTCGGGTCGCGCACGTAGGCGCCGAACACGATCCAGGTGTCGTACTGCCGGCACTTCTTCGCGATGGCTTCCGATTCCACGCCCGGCAATTCGATCGACAAGGCATGGGCCTCCTTGCGCGTCCACCGGCGCCAGCCCTGCAATGGGAATTCGTGGAATTGCAGCAGGTCGGGTTTCGGGCCGAAATAGAACGCGCGATCGATGGTTTCCAGCATGTGCTCGAGATTGCGCTTCAACGCGGTGCGCGTTTCGCTGGCCTCGAAGCTGTGCACGCGCGTTTGCGCCAAGCCGAGTGTCCATGTCGGTTTGGCTAGGTCGACCGTGTCGTAGCTGCCATCGGTGCGCAGGTTGATCGCATCCGGGCCCTTGCCCATCGCGGCGCGTGCATCGCTGGCTGCGCCGAGCAGGCCGCCGCCAACGGCCCCCATCGCCGCCAGACCGGCGGCGCCGGTGAGGAATGAACGTCGTGAATCATCCATCTGCTTTCTCCACAGTCAGGTTGAGCGGGAGGCCTTGAAAAAAATCCGCCCGCGAAATGGCGGGCGGATTCGTGGCGCGTGCGGTTGCGATGCTCAGATTGGGTCGCCGGCGAAGCTGGGGCCGGAAAGCTTGCGCCAGTCCCGACTGACGAACTTCTCGTCGATCAACGTGCGCTGGAACAGCACGCCTTTCTTGTACCAGTGCCAGACGCGGTTGCGCAGCGTGCCGCAGTCGGAGAGCTGGATCATCTCGTAAAGCTCGATGTCGTCCTCTCCGTTACGCTGCCAGTGCAGCATCAGCGTGCGGTGGTGGTCATCCTCGGGGATTTCGCAGCACCAGCCGTAGATCAGTTCGTTGTCGAAGATGATCCGGCCGAACTGGTAGGTGGTGGGGAAGTCGCGGACTTCGGTCTTGCCGTCGGCCCAGCTATAATGGTTAGTCTGGTGGTAGGGCACTTGGTCATCGCCGGTGATGCGGCAGACTAGGCGAGAACGGTGCTCGTCGTACTTGTCGCCGTTAGTGTCGTAATAACGGTACACGCCGTCCCAGACGCCGTCGTGTTTGGCGAGATAGGGCATATGTTTCTGCAGATCGATCATGTGCGGTCCTCTGTGCTTGTTTGCGATTGCGACGCGCGCGGCGCCTTACTGATTGCGGAGTTCGTCCATGACTTGTTCCATCGGCACGTCCATAGCACCGCTTTCCAGTGCCTCGGTTTCCTGCTGCACGATGCGCAGCACCCGGGCGATGTATTCCTTCATCCATTGCGTGCGCTGCGCTTCGGCGTCGCGGTCGGGCTGGAACTGGTCCAGTTCCTCACGGCGCAGCAGCCCCTTGCTTTCGATCAATCGTTCCAGTGCGTCGAGGCGCTGGTGGGTGACGGCGTTCTCCATGGCCAACGCCATCACGATGCCGAGCACGCGCTCCACGTCCGGGTCCTTGAAGAAGTATGGACGCTTGCCCTTGGCGCGCGCGCCGGCCAGGGCGATGGAGTTGATCGTGCTCATGATTTCCAGATCCCGAACATGGTCCACAACGCGGCACGACCGTGGTCTTCTCCGTTTTCGCTGGCCACCGGGAACACGTCGCGATCAACCACGCCGCGCACCTTGGTCTCGAAATAACGCTGCGGGTCGAAGCCGGCCTTGGCCAGCATCTGTTGCAGATCGTAGTCGTGCATCACGCTCCAGAACGGCTCGTTGTTGTTGTAGGCGTCCCAGTCGCGGATGAATTGCTCGTAAGGATCCATGCCGTGGTACTGCGGTTGCTCTAGGTGCACGGTCAAGCCGCCCAGCGCAAGCAGGCGATGGATCTCGGCCAGCATGCGCGGCATTGCCGTGGATGATGTTTCGTGCCAGAACATCGCGGTGGTGATCAGGTCGAAATGGCCGTCGGGGTAATCCAGCGCCTCGCCATTGGCCTGGCGGAAAACGATGTTGCCCACCCCCATTGCGCGCGCGCGGGCGTGGCCGTAACGCAGCATCGTGGCCGAGACATCGACCGCGATCACTTCGGCCTCGGGGAAGGCCGCCGCCACCGGCACGATGTTGTGGCCGATGGTGCAGCCGATGTCCAGCACGCGGCGCGGCTTGAATTGCGGGTGTTCTTCCTTCAGCCACTGCACCAGAGCCTGGCCGCCGCCATCGTTGTAGCGGCCGAGCATGCCACCGGTGGTGGCGAAGATGCCGGCGTCGTAATTGGCCGGGGCCAGCACGTCGCCGGGCTGGTGTTCGGTATGGTAACCGCCGGGCATGCAGTGGATGTCCACCGCGCTGGCATAGCGCGGCACCTGCACCGAATCATCCAGCAGCAGGCCAGCGTGCTGCGCATTGAGGTCGCGGGTCTTGTCGATCAGCGCATCGATCTGGCGCAATACGAGGCTGCGACCGGCCTGCTGGCGCATTTCCATCGAGCTGCGGCGCAGCGCGCTCCAGGTTTGGTAGACCGGATCGGCGGCCATCGCCTTGCGCACTTCATGCCGTGTCATCGGTGCGCGGCCGTTGGTTTGTTCGAAGGCCGGCTTCACTCGCTTCTCGTAGGCGGTCTTTACCTTCGGGCTCAGCGCGGTGGCGAGGTAGCCGTTGAGGTTGGCGAGGAAATCGAAGCGGGCCGCATCGTCGTGCGTGCTCTCGGGAAACACGGTGTGGCGGCCGACGTGCTGCCAACTGGGCGGCAGGGCTTGCTGACTCATGGCGTTGCTCCGTCATGGAGGAGGGGAGTCGATAAAGCTCTAATGATATAGCTATATGTCATTGTGGCCGGCGCGTCAAGCGCATTGGTGATGAGGCGATGCAAACGCGGATTGCGCATTTTTCTTGTGCAGTTGCACCAGTTGGGGGAGGGTGCGAACTGCATGGGTGCAGCGGTTTGCGGCGATTGCGCCGGCTCATTGATGCGCCGGGAAATCGCTGCGTCAAATGTCTGGACATTTAGAATCTAATGATATACGAATATGCCTAACGGGCATTGCGGAGACGGTGCCGTGATTTCGCAACAGGGGCCGGAAGGCAATGGATTGTCCGGACGGATACCGCGCTTCGGAAACCAGAGGGATCGTGTGACGAGGATGATTTTGCCTGTCTTGTTGTCGATGTCGGCCGCGATTGCCGCGCCGGCGCGCGCGCTGGACATCGATTCAGCGCAAGGCGCGGCCGAGGCGATGATGAAGCTGCGTTGTTCACTGGATCCGAAGGACAACGTGATCGCATGGTGGAAGGGCACGTTGTTCCAGCAGGAAACCGGCAAGGCACCGGTGCCGCTGATGGGTTTCGAGGGTTACAACATCTGCCGCGGCGAGAAACTCGAAGACGGCACCTGGCGCATGCTCACGCGTGAGCTGACCTTTTACCGCGATTTGAAGACCGGCCGCATCCTCGAAACCTGGGACAACCCGATCTCGGGCCAGCGCAACACCGTGGTTGATGTCGCCAACGACCCGGTCAACCAGGTGTTCAATCCACCAAACCGCCCGCCGATGGCATTGCCGTGGGTGCAGGCGGGCGATCGCCTGATGCTGGCGATGAACCTGCCGCTGTCCTATCCCAATCCGCTACAGCCGGAGGAGTTCCCGAAGGAATCCTCCGGACCGACCTATGCCGGCTCCGAGCATTTCCTGTTTTTCGTTTCACGCAAGGACATGGAAAACCCCGCGTTGAAGAGTGTGCCGCTGGACTATTCGTGGACGCGCACCGGCCCGTGGCTGCCGTGGATGGAACTGGGCCAGCGTGCCGGCGCGCTGCTGTACGTGGCGCAGGGCGCAAAGCTCGATTCCTTCGACGACCTGCCGCAGGACATCCGCGACGTGGTGCGCGCGAAGTATCCCGAATACGCGGCTGCGCCATCGGAATGGGTGCAGCCCAACGTCACCAGCTGGACGTACTACAAGAAATTGAAGCAGCAATCCAGGGACAAGGACTGATCCGCGAAATCCCACCCACCCGCGATGCCGCGCCGCGCACGGCAGGCCCCTTCGCTTTTTTTGCAGAGATAACGACGCCATGAAGACCCCGAAGCCCGATCTGCTCTGTACCTCGATTGCACTGGCGCTGGCACTGGTTGCCGGCAACGCCCTCGCCGCCGACGAACAGGATGCCGCGCAAGCGCCCACCAAGGAAAACGTCACTCAACTCGAAACCCTCACCGTTACCGCGCGCGGCGTGCGCGAAACCCTGCAACGCCTGCCGCTGCCGGTCACCGCTATTTCCGAGGAGGCCATCGAGCGCCGCAACCTGACCGATCTGCGCGACGTGGCCAACCTGACGCCGGGTTTTTCCTTCAGATCGACCTTCGGTCGCTACCAGGACGCGCCGGTGATTCGCGGCATGTCCAACATGTCGCCGCCGGCATCCAACGACATCAACACCAATGCCTCGCTGTTCATTGATGGCATTTACGTCAACGGAGATATGTCCTCCTTCGGGTTGGAGAATATCGCCCAGGTGGAAGTTCTGCGCGGCCCGCAGGCCGCTGCCTTCGGTCGCAGCACCTTTGCCGGTGCGGTCAATTACATTACCCGCCGTCCCGGCAGCAATCCCGGTGGCAAGATCACCTTGGGTGCCGGCAACCACGGCCAGGAAAAACTGGGCATCTATTATTCCGGTGGCACCGAAGACGGCCGCTTCGGTTATGAGGCCAATTTCACCAAGCGTGGCAATGACAGCCTGTTCTACAACGCCGCCTCCGGCCGCAAGGACCTAGGCGGCAGCGAAACTTTCAGCGCGATGGGCGCGATCGCGTGGTCGCCGGTCGAGAACCTGGACATCGTTGCTCGCGTCAGCAAGCAAAAGACCCGCGACGAACATGTGGCAATCACCCTGATCGGTTCGGACAAGAACAACTGCTACCTGCCGGTGCCGACGCCGATCACGACCGATCCGGCCAACTACATGGTGTCGCGGACCAAGGGCTATTACTGCGGCGAGCTGCCGCTTCCGGAAGAATGGCGGATCTATACCGATGGCTTCCGCAACAAGGGCCTGTTTCCCGGCGTCAAGGGCGAGGCTACGCGTACCAGCCTGAAGGTCGATTACCGCTTCGATAACGGCTGGGCGCTCAGCTCGATCACCGGCATCAACAAGCAGGAGCGCTACTCTGCACTGGATCAGAGCTACAATGCGGTGCCGGCGCTAGTGGTGCCGGCCGGCCCGGTCACCATCACCGTGCCCGGCGCGTTGCAGACCTTCGGCCTCAGCCGTTCCAAGGACTGGTCGCAGGGCTTGCGCCTGAGCAGCGACCAGGAGCGTGATCTGGCTGGACTGTTTGGCGTCTATTACTACCAGGCGGAGGGCCTGCCGGGTTATACCGGTGATCTGGGTACCGGCATCCCGGTGCCTTCCAACCCGGGCAACAAGACCGTCAACAAGGCGGTGTATGGCCAGGTTCGCTGGCACATAAATGACCAGTGGACCACCTCGCTCGAAGCGCGTTACGCCGAGGACGAACTGACCCTCAATGGCACCAACTCGGCGGTAGTCAGCGGCGTTGCCTATACCCGCAACTATACGGCTGCGGCCAAGTACGACAGTTTCACACCGCGCTGGACGCTGAGCTACCAGGCGACCGACAAGATCAACCTGTTCGGCCTGGTGGCCAAGGGCAACAAGCCCGGCGGCTTCAATACCTTTGCGTACGACGCGCGCTTGACCGATGAGGCCAGTGCCGCGCTGATCGCGCAAGGGTTGAACAAGGTTCAGGAAGAAGAAGTCACCAACTATGAGCTGGGCATCAAGAGTGACTGGCTGGACAACACGCTGCGCCTCAATGCCAATGTTTACCAGATCGATTGGGAAAACCAGGGTCTGACCGTGTCGGGCACCGCGTACCAGCGCAACGGCACGCCCTACGTCAACACCTATACGGTGAACGTCGGCAAGACCCAAATCCGTGGTCTCGAGTTGGAGGGGCAGTGGGCTTTCGCACCTGGTTGGTTGGCTTCACTGGTCTATGCCTTCACCGATTCGGAGATCAAGAAATTCTCCTCCGCCGACCAGGCCGACCTGCTTTCCGATGCGTCCAATCCGAACCCGAATGCCAACGATCCGCTGGCCGACGTGGCCGGGCACAAGTCGCCGTTCGTGCCGCGCAACAAGTTCACCGTTGGCCTGGCCTACAGCAACCAGTTGGCCAGCGGCTGGCAACTGGATGCCAACTGGGATACGACTTATGAAGGTTCGCGCTACATCCAGGTGCACAACCTGGCCAAGTTCGGCGCCTCCACGCTCAGCAATTTCCGCCTGAGCCTGAGCCCGAATGAAACCTGGAAGTTCAGCGCCTACGTGACCAACGTGTTCGACGACGACACGCCGCAAGGCGGCCTGCGCTACCTCAGCTTCACCGCGCCGCGGATCATGGTGCCCAACGCGGCCCCGGCCACCGGTTATGCCTCGGTGCAGCAGCGCGACTTCGGCATCAGCGCACCGATGCCGCGCATGTTCGGCTTGGAAGTGCAGTATCGGTTCTGAGTTCTGAGCGATCAGGTCCGCCCCGTGCATTGCAGGGCGGGCCATTTTCATTCGGGGTGGGATTGCCAATGAACAGACGAGAGCTTCTGGCAGGAGCAATGGGCATGACAGCAGTATCGATGCTGCCTTCGGCAATGGGGAAAAAAGCCGCCAGTCCGGCGGACGTGGTCGTGGTCGGCGCCGGCCTGTCCGGTCTGGCGGCGGCGCATGCGTTGGAACAGGCCGGCGCGCGGGTGTGCGTGCTGGAAGCGAACGACCGCATCGGCGGCCGCCTGCATACCGTGGTGCGCGACGGGCAGCGCTTCGAAGTGGGCGGCGTGGAAGTCGGTACCGGCTACCAGCGCGTGCATGCGCATGCGCAACGGTTGGGCGTGGGCATGTATCCGCCGACGATGGGCCGCCCGGCGCCCAACGAAACCGGCTGCCTGGTCGATGGCCGGGTGATGCGCCTGGACGAATGGAACCAGAGCCCGGCCAATCCATTGCAAGGCCGTGAACGCGCGATTCCGCCGTCGGCGTTGTTGTTCATGGCAATGAACACGCTGGCGCTGCCCACGACGCAAAGCTGGACCGATCCTGCCAACCAGGCGCTGGATGTGCCCTTGTCGGAATTGCTGGCGCAAAAAGGCTGGTCGGAAGCGGCGATCCAATTGATGGGTTCGGCGCACAGCTACACCGGTTTGCAAACCGTCAGTGCGCTGGATGCACTGCGCCGCGATGCCTTGCGCCGTTACGGCGAACAGGCCACGGTCTGGGTCGAAGGTGGCAGCCAGGCCTTGCCCGAAGCGATGGCGGCCGCATTGAAGGAACCGGTGCTGCTGGGCGTACAAGTACAAGGCATCCGTTCCGACAAGCGCGGCGTGGAATTGACCACGCACGATGGCCGCCGCTTCACTGCCGGGCACGTGGTACTGGCCTTGCCCAGCGGCCCGTTGAGCCGGATCGACATCGATCCCGCGCCGCCGGCAGAACAACGCGAAGTCTGGACAGCGCGGCGCAGCAATGCCGTCACCACCATCCACCTGAGGCCGTTGCGCAAGTTCTGGGAAGACGATGGCTTGCCGATTGCGTTGTGGAGCCCCGATTCGTTGCAGAACGTGCTGCCTTATCGGAATGCCAATGGTGAAGTCGATCGCCTGATCGTCTGGCTCAATGGCGCGGCTGCGCAGAAGGCTGACCTGATGGATCGCGATGCACGCATCGCTTGGGCGATTGCTCATTTCGAGCAGGCTTATCCGTCCGCCAAGGGCGCGCTGCTGCCGCTGGAAACCCGCAGCTGGGGCAGCGAGCCTCTCGCCAATGGCGCGTTCTCCGAGATGGCGCCGGGCATGGTCGCCAAAACCTTGCGCTGGAACGGCAAGGCATTGGATCGTCTGCATTTTGCCGGCGAACACACCGAGTTGGCTCATCCGGGCATGGAGGCGGCAGTGCGTTCCGGCGAACGCGCGGCGGCTGAGATTCTCGCGGCCTGAATTCCCTTCCTGTTCTTTTTCCAAGAGAAACATGTCCCTGAATCCCTTCGACCTGTTCGATGTCCGATCCCTGCTGAGCGAAGACGAGCGCGCGGTGCAGGATTCGGTGGCGCGTTTCGTTGACGAGCGCGTGCTGCCGATCATCGGCGACTGCTTCGACCAGGGCCGCTTCCCGTCCGAACTGGTACCGGAGATCGCCGAACTCGGCCTGCTGGGCAGCTCGCTGCCGGAGCAGTACGGCGGCGCGAATCTCAACGGCGTCAGCTACGGCCTGATCTGCCAGGAACTGGAACGCGGCGACAGCGGCCTGCGCAGCTTCGTCAGCGTGCAAAGCTCGCTGTGCATGTATCCGATCTATGCCTACGGCAGCGAAGAACAACGCCTGCGCTGGCTGCCGGACATGGCCGCCGGCAAGCTGATCGGCTGCTTCGGCCTGACCGAAGCGCACGGCGGCTCCGACCCGGCCAGCATGAAGACCCACGCGAAGCAGGACGGCGGCGACTGGGTCATCAACGGCAGCAAGATGTGGATCACCAACGGCCCGATCGCCGACTTGGCCATCGTCTGGGCCAATACCGACGAGGGTGTGCAGGGCTTCGTGATCGAGAAGGGCACGCCCGGCTACACCGCGCAGGAGATCAAGCACAAGATGAGCCTGCGCGCCTCGGTCACCGGCGCGCTGTTCTTCGACAACGTGCGCGTACCCGATGCCAACCGCCTGCCCAACGTCAAGGGCCTGAAGGGCCCGCTGGGCTGCCTGACGCAAGCCCGCTACGGCATCAGCTGGGGCCCGGTCGGCGCGGCCACCGCCTGCCTGCAGGAAGTGCTGGCCTACACCAGGGAGCGCATCCTGTTCGGCCGCCCGGTCGCGGCCACGCAGAGCGCGCAGATCAAGATGGCCGAAATGGCCCGCCGCATCACCACCGCGCAACTGTTGTCGCTGCAACTGGGCCGGCTGAAGGATGCCGGGCAGATGCAGCCGCAGCAGGTGAGCCTGGCGAAGTGGAACAACTGCCGCATGGCGATCGACATTGCCCGCGAATGCCGCGACCTGCTCGGCGGCGCCGGCATCACCACCGAACACGCCGCGATCCGCCACGCGCTGAACCTGGAATCGGTGATCACCTATGAAGGCACCGAGACCGTGCACCAGCTGGTGATCGGGCGCGAGTTGACCGGCATCAATGCGTTCTGATCCTTCTCCTTTGTTGCAGGAGATGTCAGTTCCCTGCCTTCGTGGTGCACTGATTTCGGAAACAAACGTAGCCCCGGCGACAGGGCATGATGTTCTCCCGAGGTCAGTTTTGCGGTTCTGAAAACGCCCGATCAACGGTGATTGCGCGACAAGACCATTGAATATGCGAAGCGGCCGGGCGGGTGCAGGCTGATGGCCAGCATCAGCAGGTGGCCCTTGGCGTCGATGTAGCGGCGTTGCACGCGCATCGCCGGCTCGCCTTTCTTGATGTCCAGCAGTCTGGCGTCGGCCGCGTTGAACGAAGTGGCATCGAAGACCTGTTCGACCCGCAACAGTCGTGAAGGATCCAGGAACTTCGACACCGTGCGTGCGCTGCTGGCGATGTCCAACAGTTTCTCGGTGGGCACGCCGCTGCGCACCGGCACCAGCATCTCGGTCACCGCGATCGGCTGCCGGGCCGGCTCTTCCAGACGCAGGCCGCGCAGGTGCAGGTAGTCCTTGCCTTCGCGGATGTTCAGGGTTTGCGCCATCTCCGCATCGGCCGGCAGGCGCTCGGTTTCGAGGATCTTCAAGCGGGTGCTGTTGCCGTACTGCATCAGCATGTCCACGGTGTCGATCTCGTGCTCGTAGCGCATTACCGCATTCTGCGCGATCACCCGCGTGCCTGCGCCGGGGCGTCGCTTCACAAGCCCGGCGGCGATCAGCTGTGCCAGCGCCGCGCGCGCGGTGTAGCGGCTGACGGCGAAGCGTTCGCACAGTTCCAGCTCGGTGGGCAGCAGGGTGCCGATGGGGTATTCGCCCTTCTCGATTGCCGTTTGTAGCAGGTGACCCAGTTCGACATAGCGGGGCTTGCTGCGTTGTGTGTCCGTCATGATTTCCTTTCCTTGTTCACAGCGTGAGCGTGATTTCGCGCCAATCGCGTTGCAGCGATTCGCGCTGATCCGGTGCGGCGATGCCGATCAGGGCACGGGCGCGAGCGTGGACATCAAGATGGCGCAGGTCGGCCACGCCGTGTTCGGTGACGATGCAGTCGGCATCCACGCGCGCCACGCTGACCGGCCCGGATGGCAACATCGACACGATCCGGCTTTCTCCCTTTGGCGTGTTGGCCGGCAGCGCAATAATGCCGCGGCCGCCGGCGGATTGGCGAGCGCCGCGCAGGAAGTCGGGCAGGCCGCCGACACCGCTGAGTTGCCGTCCGCCCAGGCATTCGCCATTGACCTGGCCCAGCAGGTCCACCGACAGCGCACTGTTGATCGCGGTCAGGCGCGGGATCGCGCCGAGCACGGCCGCATCGTGGGTATGGCCGACCTCGCGAAAGCGCGCGTGCTGCGCCACGCGTTCGTACAGTGCCTGCGTGCCCAGTGCCACGCCAGCAACCACGGCGTCTTCGGTCGGTGACAACGCACCGGCATCGAGCAGGCCGAGTAAGCCATCGGACACCATGCCACTGTGGATGCGCAGGTTGCGGCGATGGCGCACCGCGCGCAGCACGGCCGATTGCAGCCGCCCCAGGCCCAGTTGCAAGGTGGCCCCGTCTTCGACGAGGGTGGCGATGTTTTCCGCCACCGCGTCCAGTGCCGGGTCAGCTGGCGGGTCGGGGATTTCCAGCAGCGGCATGTCCTGTTCGATAGCCGCGGTGATGCGCGACAGAGGGATCGACGGACCATGCGTGCGCGGCATGCGCGGGTTGATGTGCGCCAGCACCCGCGATGCGCGGGGCCATGCGGCCGGAGTGAAGTCGCAGGCCAGGCCCAGCGAACAATTGCCATCGCTGTCTGGCGGGGCCACCTGCACCAGCACGGTATCGAAGCTGGCCTGCTGTTGCAGCCAGCGCCAGGTGGCGGTGTAGGTCATCGGCAGGTAGTCGATGCGCCCGTCCAGCCACGAATTGCGCAACTCGGCGCTGAGGAAGATCGTGCGCTGACGCGCCCGCGGATGCAGGCCGGCGAAGTCGAAGGTATTGACCGTGGGAATATGCACGCCGGTGAAACGCAGCCCGGCGCAACGCTCCGGTGCGGCGCGCAGCCAGGTTTCGAACAGCAGCGAGTGGCCGGCGCATCCGGGCGCGAAGATTTCCGGACCCTGCGCGAGGTGTTCGGAGAAACGGTCGGCGTCCAGCGGTGTGAGCATGTTTCGGGATTGCGGCCTGTGGAACGTGGATCATATGATATGTCCGGACAAAGTCAGCTATGCTGCGCGCACGAATTTTGTTCGCGCCGTCCCATTCCTGCCAAGGTGGCCGCCGCCAACGCAGCCTTTCACGAGGATCACGCCACGCAATGACCCTGCCTGTTGCCAGCCTCAGCGAATGCCTTGCCCGGCGCCTGCTGCGCCCGGTCGATGCAGCGGCACGGCGGCGCGCGGCGCTGTTGCTGGTCGATTGGCTGGGCTGTGCATTGGCGGCGTTGCGCTATCCGCTGGCGGCGCAGTTGCAGGGTGTGGTGCAGGCGCAAGCGCAAGGCCGCGCCATTGCCCTGGCCAGTGGCCGGCGCGGTGTGGGCGATGCGCTGCTGCTTAATGCCGCGCTGGGCAACGTGCTGGAAATGGACGACGTGCATCGCGGCGCGATCCTGCACCCCGGCCCGGTGGCGATTCCGGTTGCGCTGGCGATGGTGCAGGATATGGATGCCGATGGCAGCGCCTTGCTCGATGCGATCGTGCGCGGATATGAGGCCACCATCCGCGTCGGCCGCGCGCTGGGTCGCGGACATTATCGCCATTGGCATCCGACTTCGACCGCCGGCGCATTCGGTGCGGCGGCGGCGGCGGCTTCCGTGCTGGGACTGGATGCCGATCAAACCGCCGATGCTTTGGGCAATGCCGGCAGCCGCACCGGCGGCCTGTGGCAGATGCGCCACGAACCGGTGCCGACCAAGTCGCTGCACAACGCCGAAGCCGCGCGCAGCGGCTGCCTGGCGGCGCAACTGGCGCTGGTTGGCCTGCGCGGGCCGCGCTGGATCCTTGAAGGCGAACAGGGCCTGTTCGCCGCCACCGCGCCGGATGCCGACCCCGCGCAGGTGGTTGCCGAAGACGCCGATTGGCTGATCCACGACACGAGCCTCAAGCCATGGCCGGCCTGTCGCCATGCACATCCGGCGATCGATGCGGTGCTCGATGCATTGGCGCAACTGGCCGATGCCGACCACACGCGCATCGCTGGCGTCGAAGCGCGCACCTACACAGAAGCCCTGCGCTTCTGCGACCGCCCGCAACCGGTCACCGAAGCGCAGGCCAAGTTCAGCCTGCAACACGCGCTGGCGTCGATCCTCGTGCATGGCCGGCCGCTGCTGGCGCATTACACCGATGCGGCCTGCAGTGATGGCGAAGTGGCCGCATGGCGACCGCGCATCGCGCTGATCGCCGATGCCGCATTCGATGCGCGTTTCCCTGCGCATTACGGCGCAAGCGTGCGCCTGCTGCTGGATGACGGCCGCAGCGTCGAAGCCATGCGCGCCGATGCCTGGGGCGACCCGGAATGCCCGATGGACGAGGCGGCCGTCTTCGCCAAGGCGCTGTCGCTGGCGCAGTGGGGCGGGGTGCCGGCGACATTGGCGCGGTCGCTGTTCGAACGGACACTGTCGCTGGTTGAAGGCGGCACGCGCGAGGCGTTCGACTCACTGCTGTTGCAGGTGGCGCGATGCGATTGACCGAAGCCCTGCTGCAACACGCGCGCACGCTGTGCTATCAGGATCTGTCGCCGGAAGCGTTGGCGGCCACGCGCTGCTTCGTGATGGATTCGCTGGCGGTCGGCCTGTCCGGTTCCGGCCCGCAGGTGCCGCTGACCGCGGTAGTGAAGCAAAGCATTGCCGCCTATGGTGCGGGCAATGCCGCGCGTGCCTGGGTCACCGGCGAGGCCTTGCCGGCCGCCAGTGCGGCGATGGTCAACGGCTACCAGATCCACAACCAGGAATTCGATTGCGTGCACATGCCGGCGGTGGTGCACCCGATGGCGGTCATCATGGCCGCACTGCTCGCCGCCGCCGAACGTCGCGCCAACGTCGAAGGCGTGGTCGTGGATGGCAAGGTATTGATCGCATCGCTGAATGTCGCGGTTGATGTCGCCACCATGTTGGGAATCAGCGCGCGTGCGCCGATGCGCTTTTTCCGCCCATCGATGTGCGGTGCGTTGGGTGCGGCGGCCGGCATCGCGCGCATGCATGGCACCGACGAGGAACTGCAGCGGCGAGCCATCGGCCTGACCTACGGCCACCTGTCCGGCACCATGCAGGCGCATCTGGAAGGCTCGCCCGCACTGGCCTTGCAGGTGGCGCTGAATGCACGCGCGGTACTGAGCTGCTGGGAACTGGCGCGCAATGGTTTTCCTGCGCCACGCGACGTGCTGGAAGGCCCGTTCGGTTATTTGCCGCTGATCGAGGGCGAATTCGACACCGGCCCGGTGTTGCAGGCCCTGGCCACGCACCAGTCGCAGATTCTTGAAGTCAGCCACAAGGTATTCCCCACCGGCGGTGCGGCACACGCCGCGCAGGACATGCTGATGGAACTGCGCCAGCAACACGCGCTGCAACTGGAAGACGTGGTCACCATCGAAGTGCAGGCCCCGCCGTTGGTGCGCCGGCTGGTGGGCCGCGAATACCACGCCGGCATGGAAACCAGCTATGCGCGCCTGTGCCTGCCGTTCCTGCTGGGCACGGTGCTGCTGGACGGCAAGGTCGGCCTGTCGGCCTACGCGCCGGAAAAACTCGCCGACCCGCGCCTGGCCGCGTTCGCCGCAAACGTGCGCCTGATGCCAAACGACCGCGAAGACCCCAACGCGCTGGTGCCGCAGTCGATGACCGTGACCCTGCGCGATGGCCGTGTGCTGCGCAACCATCGCGACGCTGCCATCGGTTCGCCGCAGCGGCCGCTGTCGCGGGCGATGCAGTTGGAAAAACTCCACCACTGCCTCGACCACGCCGCGCGCCCCTTCGATGCCGCGCGCCGCAATGAACTGATTTCCCATCTCGACCACCTGCAGGACATTGATGACGTCCGCCGGCTGGTAAACCTGCTGATCGTGGAGACGTCATGACCCATCCGACCTATTTCGAATCCTTCGACATCAAGGAAATGCTGCACCAGTTGCCGCTGGACCAGGATTTCATCGACAAGTTCAAGCGCATCAGCCGCGACGAACTGCGTGCGCAGCAGGACGCGATGTTCCGCCGCTGCGTGGCGCGCGCTTGGCAGATTCCGTTCTACCAGCGTCTGTGGGGCGCGGCCGGTGTCGAAGCCAGCGACATCCGCGGGCTGGACGATATCGGCAAGCTGCCGGTGTTCGGCAAGCACGAGATCATGGCCTCGGTCGAGGCGCACCCGCCGCTGGGCGATTTCCACGGCTGGCGCGACGGCACCGCAGCCGGCGACAAGCCGCTGGTGTTCCATACCACGTCCGGCACCACCGGCCTGCCGCAGCCGCTGGTGTTCTCGCCGCATTCGCGTGAGGTGCAGAACTTGCTGCTGGCGCGCCTGTATCGCTGGCACGGCATGCGCGCTGGCGACGTGGTGCATTCGGTCTATGGTCACGGCATGATCAACGGTGGCCACTACGTGCGTGAAGCGGTGACTCACTTCACCCAGGCGCTGTTCTGTTCGGCCGGCACCGGCATCGAGATGCGCTCGGCGCAGCAGGTGCAGTTGATGAAGAACATGGGCGCGACCGTGATCGTCGGCTTTGCCGACTACATCAAGAAACTGGCCGATGTGGCGCGCGAAAGCGGGCTGGAGCCGGGCCGCGACATTCCCGTGCGGATGATCTGCGGCCATCTGGGCCGCGAATCGCGCGAGTCTCTGTCGGCCGCGTGGGGCGGGGCGCAACTGTACGACTGGTACGGCGTGGGCGACACCGGCGCGATCGCCGGGCAAGGCCCTGACCAGGACGGCTTGTACGTGATGGAAGACGCGCAGTACCTGGAAATCCTCGACGTCGACAGCGGCGCGCCGGTCGCCGACGGTGAAGCCGGCGACATGGTCGTCACCTGCCTGTACAAGGACGACATCTACCCGATCATCCGCTTCAACACCCACGATGTGACCCGCGTGCTGACCACGCCTTCGTCGCTGGGCCTGAACCTGCGCCGCATCGAAGGCTTCCTCGGCCGCAGCGACAACATGGTCAAGATCCGTGGTATCAATGTGTTCCCGCAGGCGATGGCGCCGGTGCTGGAAGAACACGCCGCATTCGCCGGCGAGTTCATCTGCATTGCAACTCGCGATGCGGCTGGCCGCGACGATCTGGCCGTGCACGTAGAAACCCGCGGCGCGCTGGACGACGCGCAACTGGCCGCCGCATTCGCCGAGCTGCTGCGCCGGCGGCTGGGCGTGGAAATGAGTGTGGTGCTGGCTGCGCCGGGCGCACTGTCGCCGCTGACCGGCATCGAGGTGCGACAGAAGCCGGTGCGCCTGATCGACAAACGTTTCGCCTGAGGCCACGCCATGAACACTGCCGATGCAAGATTGCTGGGCAGCGACCTGACCACGCAAGCGGCCTTGCTTGAGTCAGGCCAACTCGGCAGCGTGGAATTGCTGCGCCAGCAATTGGCGGCGATTGCCGCCAGCCGATCGGCGGTCAATGCCTTCATCCACGTCGATGCCGAAGGCGCGTTGGTCGCGGCTGCCGCTTCCGACCAGCGCCGTCATCGCGGTGAAGCGCGCGCACTGGAAGGTTTGCCGATTGCAGTGAAGGACAACATCGATGTGGTCGGCATGCGCACCACCGCCGGCATGCAGACGCGCCGCCATGTGGTGCCTGCTGCCGAAGACAATCCCGCCGTGGCGATGTTGCGTGCAGCCGGCGCAGTGATCATCGGCAAGCTCAACCTGCACGAAGCGGCGCTGGGCGCGGACAACGACAATCCTTTTTATGGAGCCTGCCACAACCCGCACCGGCATGGCTGCACGCCTGGGGGCTCCAGCGGCGGCAGCGGCGCGGCAGTGGCGGCCGGTTTGTGTGCGGCGGCCTTGGGCACCGACACCATGGGTTCAGTGCGGATTCCGGCCAGCTATTGCGGCGTGGTCGGCTTGAAGCCTAGTTGGGGTGCTATCAGTACGCGTGGCACGGTGGCGATGTGCCGGCGACTGGACCACATCGGCCCGTTGGCGCGTTCGGCGCGTGATTTGCGCGTGTTGTTGCCATTGATTGCCGGTTTTGATGTGGATTGCGCGCAATCGCGCGCGATCACCTTCGTGCCCGCGCAGGCTGGCGAATTGCGCATCGGCGTGGTCGATTTTGGCGAAGCGGCGGAAATTTCCACCGACGTGCAGGCCGCGTTCGACGAAGGCGTGCGCGTGCTGACCGGCTTGGGACATCGCTTGCAGGCATTGCCATCGCCGGCATTCGCCTCCGGCCGTGCGCGCCGCGCCGGCCTGCTGATGTGCGAGGCCGAATTGTTGGTGGAACACGCGCATGACTGGGCCGAGAACCGCAGCGGCTTCTCGCCGCAACTGGCGAAGATGATGGCATGGGCCGAAGACCGCAGCGCCGCCGAGCTGGCCGCCGCTTCGCAATTGGTTGACCGTGCGCAAGTGCAATTGCAGCAATGGCTGGCGAAGTGCGACGTGCTGGCGATGCCGACCGCGCCGCAGCGTGCATTTGCCTTCGGCACGCCCGTGCCGGCTAGCCAGGCCGACCTGACTGCCTACGCTAACATGGCCGGCAACCCGGCGCTGTCATTGCCGTTGCCGATGGCCGCGGGAGAACTGCCGGCGGGCATGCAACTGGTTGGTCGCATCGGCGAGGAATACACGTTGATCGCACTAGCCGAGGCCTTCCAGCAGGCAACGGCGTGGCAACCGGCGATTCCGCGAGCCTGCGCCGCATGGTGGCCGCGATGAACCTGCTGGATGACGTGCGCGTGCTTGACTTGTCGCGGATCCTTGCAGGGCCGTGGGCCACGCAAGTGCTGGCCGATTTTGGCGCGGACGTGATCAAGATCGAGCGCCCCGGTGCAGGCGACGACACGCGCGGCTGGGGTCCGCCGTATCTGCAGGATGCCGATGGCAACGACACCGCTGAATCGGCGTACTACCTGTGCGCCAATCGCGGCAAGCGCTCGCTTGCCATCGATTTCACCACCGTGCAGGGGCAGACGCTGATCCGGCAACTGGCCATGCATTGCGATGTGCTGGTGGAAAACTACAAGGTCGGTGGCTTGCAGAAATACGGCCTGGATTTCGCCAGCCTGCACGCGATCAATCCGGAACTGGTGTATTGCTCGATCACCGGTTACGGACAGGACGGCCCGTATGCGCAGCGCGCCGGTTACGACGCCGCCATCCAGGCCATCGGCGGTTTGATGAGCGTCACCGGCGAGGCTGATGGCCAGCCCGGTGCCGGCCCGCAGAAAGTCGGCGTGGCCGCCACCGACCTGATGACCGGCATGTACGCCGCCACCGCGATCATCGCCGCGCTGCGTCACGCCGAACGTACCGGCATGGGCCAGCACATCGATCTGGCCTTGCTGGATACGCAGGTCGCGTGGCTGGCCAACCAGGCATCGAACTGGCTGGTCGGCGGCGTGGTGCCGCAACGGCAGGGCACGGCGCATCCGAGCATCGTGCCGTACCAGGTGATGCCATCGCTGGATGGCTATTTCATGCTGGCGGTCGGCAACGATGCGCAATTCGCGCGCTTCTGCGAGGTGATCGGCGAGCCGCAACTGGCACGCGACCCGCGCTACGCCAGCAATGCCGCACGTGTCAGCCATCGCGCCGAACTGGTGCCATACCTGCAACAACGCCTGCGTACCAAGCCGTCCGCGCATTGGCTGGCCGAACTTGAAAAAGCCGTGGTGCCGGCCAACCCGGTCAACCGCATCGACCAGGTTTTCAACGATGCACAAGTACAGGCGCGCGGCTTGTGCATCGGCCTGCCGCATGCCAGCGGTTTTGAGGTGCAGATGGTGCGCAATCCGCTGAAGTTCTCGGCCACGCCGTTGCAATACACGAAGGCCGCGCCCGTGCTGGGCCAGCATAGCGCGCAAGTGCTGGCTGAGGTACTGGGGATGGATGAAGCCGCGATTGCTGAATTGCAGGCCGAAGGCGTGGTGCAAATTCACAAACCCTCGAATACTGGAGAATCCGCATGAAACGCATCTGGCTGTTGTTGCTGCTGTGCTGCATGGTGCCAACCTTCGCCGAAGAAATCACGCTCAGTGCCGAGGAAATCGTGCGCTTGGCCCATGCTGCCAGCGGTGGCCAAGGCTGGAAGCGACCGCAAACCCTGCATCTGACCGGCAGCGCCGTGTCGTATGGCGACGGCACCGCTGCCAGCCGCAAGCAGATTGCGCATTACGAAATGTGGCGCGTGTTCCCGGCCTGGAACCAGGCCGCGCATGGCGCCAACGGCAAGTTCCGCCTCGATGCGCGCAATGGTGACGCGGTTGCCTTCCAGATCAGCTACGACGGCAAGGACACCTGGGACGAAAAGGGCAAGGTGGAGCAGGCCGAAGCCTCGCGCGAATGGAGCGAGAACTTCGGCTTCGGCATCATCCGCTTCGCACTGGACGAAGGCTTCAAGCTCACCCGCATGGCAGACGACCAGGTCGAAGGCCGTGCCGCGTGGACGATTCGCGTCGCCGACCCCGCTGGCGGCAACACGCTGTTCTGGATCGACCAGATGGATCACAGCGTGCGCAAGGTCGGCTTTGCCACGACGCGCGGCTGGCACGAACGCATCTACAGTGATTTCTACATGGTGGACAGCGCGCAAGGCGGTGGCCGGCGCTTCCAGCAACCCGGCCGCGTGCGCCTGTATTACGGTGGCGCGCTGGTCAGCGACATTCGCTGGACGCGGGCCGAAGTCGATGCGCCGATCGCGCACGATGTTTTCGTGCTGGGCGAGAAGTAAGCAGCAATGCAAACCGCTTCCACGCCCATGCAATCCGCGCGCGCCATCGCCGCGGCGGTGGCCGGTACCGTGTTCGAATGGTTCGACTTCTTCCTGTACGGCTCGCTGGCGGTGGTGCTGGGCCGCTTGTTCTTCCCACCCGGCCATGAAACCGCCGGCTTGTTGTCGGCATTGGCGGTGTTCGGTGCCGGTTGGGTGGTGCGGCCGTTGGGCGCGCTGGTCTTCGGCCGGCTGGGCGACCGCATCGGTCGCCGCCGCATCTTCCTGGTCACCATCGTGTTGATGGGCATTGCCACAGTCGGCATCGGCGTGTTGCCGACTTATGCGATGGCTGGCTTGTTGGCACCGGCGCTATTGGTGGCACTGCGCCTTTTGCAAGGGATTGCTGTCGGTGGCGAATTCGGTGGCGCGGCAACTTACGTGGCCGAGCATTCCGCACCGTCGCGGCGCGGACTCAACACTTCGCTGGTGATGGGTACCGGCACGATCGGCCTGCTGCTGGCGCTGGGCACGATCACCGCCTGCCGCACCGCGCTGGGCGAAGCGGCCTTCGAACAATGGGGTTGGCGACTGCCGTTCCTGGCGTCGGTGTTGCTGCTGGCGCTGTCGGTTTACATGCGCCTGCATCTGGCCGAATCGCCCGCGTTCGAGCAATTGCAGCGTGAAGGCAAGGTGGCCAAGGCACCGCTGAAGGAGGCCTTCGGCAACCGCGAGCATTTCAAGGCGATGCTGCTGGCGCTGGCCACCCTGACCGCCGCGCAGGGCGTGGTGTGGAACGCGGGGCAATACTTCCCGCTGGTGTTCCTGCAAAACCCGCTGGGCCTGGACGTGGGCCGCGCCGGGCAATTGATGATGTGCGCGCTGCTGCTGGCCGCGCCGTTGTTCCCGCTGGCCGGCTGGCTGTCCGACCGCATTGGCCGCCGCCCGGTGATCATCGCCGGCTTCCTGCTCGCCGGCACGACCCTGATTCCGGCCTTCAAGCTGCTGGCACTGACGGTGCGCCCTGAGTTGTCGTTCATTCCTGCATTGTCCCTGCTATGGTGGTTGTCGTTGCCGGTCGCCTTGGTCTGCGGCCCGGCCTCGGCGTATCTGGTCGAACTGTTCCCAACGCGCATCCGTTACAGCGCGATCGGTTTGCCGTACCACATCGGCAACGGCTGGTTCGGTGGTTTCATGCCATTCGCGACGATGGCGGTCAGCGTCCATTACCGCAGCGAATTTGCCGGTCTGGTCTATCCCTGCGCGCTGGCCTTGCTGTGCGGCCTGCTGGCCTTGTGGAAGATGCCGGAAACCCGCTTGCGCGACATCGGCCGATGAAGGCGAAAGCCGGGCATTTCTATTGCGATGCAATAGCAATCAAATCTATTGTCTGAATGTCGGGTGCGGAAGTTTTCCGCTGCCGCCCGATGCCACAGACTACGCAGACCACAAGGCATTTGGTCATGCGCAGCAAGCTGTTCGTCCCGGCAATACGTCCCGAATTGTTCGGCAAGGCCATGGCAAGCCAGGCCGATGCGATCTCGTTCGATATCGAAGACGCGGTGCCGCAAGCCTTGAAGGGCGAGGCGCGCCTGCAGTTGGCGGCGTTCCTGCGCGATGTCGATGTCGGCGGCAAGACGATCATCGTGCGCGTCAACGCCATGGATTCCCCGCATTTCCAGCACGACATCGACGCATTGGCCGGCATGCCGGTTGATCTGGTGAACCTGCCCAAGGTCGAGAGTGCCGACGAGGTTCATCATGCAGCTGCGGTGATTGGGCAAGCCTTTGCCGGTACATCGCCGCCACGATTGCTGCTCAATATCGAAACGCCGAAAGGCATTCGCAATGCGGCCGCCATCGCCGACGCGCATGCCCGCGTGGCGGGCCTGCAACTGGGCCTGGGCGACCTGTTCGAACCCTTGGGCATGGATCGCCACGACTCGGCCAACGTCCATGCGGTGATGCATGCCATGCGCATGGCTGCCGCTGAGGCGGGTGTCTTCGCCTATGACGGCGCTTATGCCAACGTGCAGGATGAAACCGGTTTCCGCGCCGAGGCGGGCATGGCGCGCCGCCTCGGCTTTCTCGGCAAGAGTTGCATCCATCCGCGCCAGATCAGCGCGGCCAACGAGGTGTTCAGCGTGACCGAAGCAGAAATCGCAAGTGCACGGCGCATCGTTGAAGCCGCCGCCGCCGCAACTGATCGTGGTCATGGCGCCTTCCTGGTGGATGGACGCATGGTTGACCCGCCTTACCTGCGCCGCGCGCAGGCGATCTTGGCGGCGGCACGGACATGAGCCACGGCATCGGGAGGGGATGGATGCGTCGCGGCATGGCCTGGCTGACATTGTTGTTTGCGATGGTCGCGTGGTCGCCACTGGCGGTACATGCGGAAAATCTCACCACGCTGGAACGCACCGAACTGCCCGTGCTGCATGCAGACGATCCGTCATTGCAGATGCGACCGCTCGAAGGCCGCTTGCTGGCGATTGGCGCGTCGCAAGCTTGGGTGTTGTCGGCTGATCGTCGCGATTGGAAAACGCTGGCATGGCCTCAGGGCGTGCCGCCACAGGTGATCGGCTTGGGCGGCGACGGCAAGCGCTTGTACGCGGCAATCATCGGCGACGCTGCGCTGCGCGTGGTGCAATGGCGGATTGCCGGCGACAAGATCGCCGAACAACCTTTGCCGCCCTTGCCGGCGGTACTGGCATGGGCACGTCTGGCCGTGCTGGACGACACCTTGTACGTCGTCGGGGCCGCCGCCGGGCAAGCGCCCGGCATCTGGAAGATGACCCTGGCCCAGCCGACCGCATGGCAGCCTGGTCCCGCATGGCCCGACGCGCGCATGCAATCGGTCGAACTGCTGGCGCAGACCCGTGCGCTGTATCTGCTGGCGCAGGGCGAAGGCCCGCAGGCGCTGTGGAAATGGACGCCGGACGATGGCTGGCAAGCGAAACCGCCGCCGCCCGGCCAGGCCGTGCCCGGCTCGGCCAGCGCGTTGGGACAGGCGCATCTGTTGATGCTGGTGCGCACAGGCGAGCAGACACAGCTGATGAGCTACCACACCATCACCAGCGCCTGGGCCACGCTGCCCGACCCCGGCGCGCAGGGTGCGGTGCAGGCGGCCGGTTGGAATGACGGCGTGGCCTGGATGCAGCCGGTGGGCGAGGGCGCGTTCGCGTTCGCCTCGGCCCGGATCGAATCGGGCAAGTACCTGCTGAAATGGATCGACTGGCTGGTGATCGTGGTCTATCTGGTCTCGATGATCGGCATCGGCATGTATTTCTACCTGCGCGAGAAGCGCAATTCGACCTCGGATTTCTTCGTTGGCGGGCGCAGCATCCCGTTCTGGGCAGCGGGCGTCAGCCTGTATGCCACCAACACCAGTTCGATCAGTTTCATCGCGATACCGGCCAAGGCCTTCGAGACCAATTGGCAGTACATGACCAACAACCTGATCGCCGTGCTCGGGTTGATGTTTGTCGCGGTGTGGATCGTGCCGCTGCTGCGCCGGCTGGATTTGATGTCGGTGTTCTCGTATCTGGAAACCCGCTTCCACCCGTCGATCCGCATGATCGCCAGTGCGCTGTGCATCGCCATGCAGGTCGGCGCGCGCATGAGCGTGATCCTGTTCCTGCCGGCCCTGGCCATCGCCACCATCACCGGGATCAGCGTGGTGGTTTCGATCGTGCTGATGGGCGTGTTCACGATCATCTACACTGCGCTGGGCGGCATGAAGGCGGTGATCTGGACCGATTTCGTGCAGGTCATCGTCAAGATGGGCGGCGCGATCTTCGCCATCGCTTTCATCGTCTGGCACCTGAAGGGCGGCATGCCGGAGTTCTTCTCCACTGCGATGGCCGAAAGCAAGATGCACACACTGGATTTCAGCTTCGACCTGACCAAGGCAACGGTGTGGGGCTTCATCTTCCTGGTGCTGTTCGACGTGGTGCTGACCTTCCCCAAGGACCAGGTGCTGATGCAGCGCACGCTGTCCACCAAGTCGGACAAGGAGGCCGGGCGTTCGATCTGGGCCTTCGCCGCGATCATGATCCCCGGCGGTTTCGTGTTCTACGGCATCGGCACCGCACTGTGGGTGTTTTACAAGAACCACCCGGAACGGTTGAATCCGCTGCTGCCGATCGACGCCACCTTCCCGCTGTTCATCGCCGCCGAATTGCCGCCGGGCGTGACTGGGCTGATCATCGCCGGCATCTTTGCCGCAGCCATGGCCACGTTGTCGGGCATCATGAACAGCGTCGCTACATTGATATCGGTGGATTTCTACGAAAAACTGGCCAAGCGCTCCAGCCAGAAGAAGAGCGTGCTGTTCGCCGAAATCACCACGGTGCTGGTGGGTCTGGCCGGCATGGCCTTGGCGCTGCTGCTGTCGCGCTATGACATCCATTCGCTGTTCGACGTCTCGATCGAACTGGCCGGCCTGCTTGGCGGCGGTTTCGCCGGCGCCTATACCCTGGGCATGTTCACCCGCCGTGCCAATTCGCCGGGGGTCGCCATCGGCATCGGTTGCAGCATCGTGCTGACCTTCCTGGCGTGGTGGATGGATCTGGTGCACCCGTACTTCTACCTGGCCATCTCGATCCTGCTGAGCATCGTGATCGGCTACCTGGCCAGTCTGCTGTTCCCGGCACCGATGCGCTCGCTGAAGGGCCTGACCATCTACAAGGACGTGGAATGACGCCTCCGGCCCTGTCACGTGCAGCGGTGCTCGTGTAGCCTGCGCGGCACGCAAGGGGAGCAGACGTGGACACCCAGTTCCTGAACACCTTCGTTACCGTCGCCGATCGCGGCTCGATGGCCGCGGCGGCACGCGAACTCAACATCACCCCGGCGGCGGTGGCGCAGCAGATCCGCACGCTGGAGCGGGAACTGGGCGTGTCCCTGATCGCCCGCGCCGGGCGCACGGTCAGCGTGACCGGGGAAGGCGCGCGCATCCTGCAACGCGCGCGCGACTTGCTGCGCGACGTCGCCGACATGCGCAGCGTCGCCAACGACAGCGCGATCTCCGGCGAACTGCGGTTGGGCGCCTGCCCGACCGCGCTGGCCGGCATGCTGCCGGACATCCTGGCGCGGATGGTGGCGCAGTTCCCGCAGATCAACGTGTTCATCCGCCCGGGCTATTCCGCGGACCTGTACCGCGCGGTGGAAGCCGGCGAACTGGACGCGGCGATCGTGCTGCAAGCGCCATTCCCGCTGCCGAAGACCTGCCAATGGCAACTGCTGCGCGAGGAGCCTTTGGTGGTGCTGGTGCCGGCGGCGATGGCAAACCGCGACCCGCACGAACTGCTCGCCAATGAGCCGCTGATCCGCTACGACCGCAACCAGTGGGGCGGCCGGCTGGCCGAGGAATACCTGCAAGCGCACGGCATCGTGCCGCGCGAGCGATTCGAACTCAACGCGCTCAACGCCATCGCGGTGATGGTTGACCGCGGTCTTGGCGTCTCGCTGGTGCCGGATTGGGCGCAGCCTTGGCCGGAAGGCCTGCAATTGGCGCGGATAGCGTTGCCGGATCCCGGCGTGCCGCGCCGCATCGGCCTGGTCTGGTCACGCTCGTCGGTGCGCATCCGCTTGGTCAACGTGTTGTTGAAGCAGAGCCATGTGGCGTTGCATGCGACATGATGGATTGCTGCGCTGCATCGCGATTCCCTGCTTCGTTCGAAAGAAAAAATAGCCTTTGAACATAGGTCGGAACGATTCTTCCGGCCGTGGGCATGGCCTAGGCTTCATGCACATTTCCAAGGCTGTGCCGGCGTCTGGGAGGAACGCATGGCAAGGGTCGGGCGCGTTGCCGCCGGCGACCAGATCAATGCAAGCGAGGGGCCGCGCGTCAATCAATGCCGCGGTATTTGCAGCCTAATCAAAATCGGGAAATCCACCATGAAGCACGTGCCCGCCACTTTCGGGGTATTCCTGCTGGCCGCCGCGGTCAGCGCAAGTCTCCACGCCCAGCAGGCGACCACTGCAGCAGACGAGTCGCAAGGCGACAAGGACAAGAAAGGCGCAGTCGATCTGGATCGCATGATCGTCACCGGCACGCGCGCGCCGAAAGCCGTTGATCGCATTCCTGGTGCTGTCAGCATTGTCAGCCTGCAGGAAGTACAGAATTCTCTAAGTTTGACGGAGGACGCTACCGCAGTGCTCTCTCGCACTATTCCCGGTTATTCCGAGTCAACTCAGGCGCTGACCAATTCTGGGGAAACGCTTCGAGGTCGCATTGCACTCCGACTGTTCGACGGGATTCCACAAACATCGCCATTGCGCGAAACGAACCGTGCTGGCAGTTTCACCGATCTGGGGATCATAGGGCGCATCGAAGTGATCAATGGCCCCTCCGCCGCTGAAGGCGTGGGGGCTGCTGGTGGCATCATCAACTACATTTCCAAGACCCCTGAAGAGGGAAGTCATACCAGTATCAATACTCGCTGGAGCACCCAAGGTCGCGATGATAGTGATGGTTGGAAGGTTGGTCTAACCTTTGGACACAAGGAGGATGCTTATGATCTGCTGCTGGCAACATCTTTCGTTGATCGTGGCATGGCCTATGACGCCAATGGGCGGCGCATAGGCATGCGAGGATCGGGTACGATCAACGACTCGGAATCAAAGAATCTGTTCTTGAAGTTGGGTACGAACTTCGGCGAATCCGACGCGCAGCGTTTGCAATTGTCAATCAGTCGCTTCAATTTGACTGGGAAGGGAAACTACACTGGCGTGGTCGGTGATCGCGCCAACAATATAACATCTACCTCGGTGCCGGGAACTCCGCTAGGCGCCAAGACCGAGTTCAACGACTTCAACCAGAAGGTGCTTTCCTACAGTCACTCGGATTTTTTTGGCGGAACCTTGCTGGCGGATGCTTATCACGCCAATCAGGCAATGCGATATCCAGCAGAAAAAGGTTCTGATAAGCAGGATCCATTGATTGCCCCGCTTGGTCAGTTGATCGATCAGTCCGAGGTCAATTCCGAGAAGAAAGGCTTCCGTACATCGTGGACTCGTAGTGGTCTGTTCGACGTGGATGGTTTGGAGCTACGGGTCGGAGTTGATCGAGTATGGGATACCACGGATCAGCGTTTGGCTCTGACCAAGCGCGTTTGGGTGCCGCCCATGGAATATACATCGACTGCGCCTTATGCTCAGTTGAGCTGGGATATTGGAAATCTCACTTTGAGTGGTGGCTTGCGGCGAGAGAGCGGCGAACTACATGTCGACAGCTTTACCACTACTTATTACAACAATCGGGTATTCGTGGAAGGGGGTACTCTGGAGTATCGGGAAAAGCTTCCCAACTTTGGGTTGGTGTACCGCTTCACTGATGCACTGTCGGCGTATGCCTCATATTCAGAGGGCTTCAGTCTCCCCAATGTGGGTATTCCGTTGCGCAATATCAATACGCCAGGACGAACGGTTGCCGGGATTCTGGATCTGCAGCCGATCGTTGTGGAAAACAAGGAGGTTGGCTTCAACTGGCGTGGTGATAACACTACCGCAAGTGTTTCTTACTACCGGAGTTACTCGGAGTTCGGTGTTTCTCTCAGCGTTGATCCGATCACGAATGATTTCGTCATGAATCGTGGGCCGGTTCAAATTAATGGCATAGAGCTTACTGGAAGTTATGATTTTGACGACGACCTAAAAGTAAGTGCCATGTACTCGCATATCGTGGGAAAGACATGGTTTACCAAGAATGGGCCGTTGGATAAACGCATGGGAGCCAACGATATCAGTCCCGACAAGATCGGCATGAACTTGCTTTGGCGCTTCATGCCCAGGGCGGATTTGAATCTTGGTGCAACCACGCTTCTTTCGAGGACGATCAATCAGGGTCGTAGTGGGGCCGAGCATACTTCCGGGCGTACCTTGCTTGATCTGAGCGCGAGTTACGAAACCGAACGCTTTGGCAAGTTGACCATTGGTCTGGAGAACTTGCTGAACAAGCAATACATACTGACCACTTCTGAGGCGGCCAATGCCAATGATGATTGGATGGCTGGCCGTGGTCGCGTGATTTCACTTACACATTCAATAAGTTTTTGAGGTGGGAAGAAGAAATCTTGACATTACATTGGAAGCAAGGAATTAAGTCATACGGAAGGCTTGAGCAGCTCGACTCATCATCCCGGCTTTTGCCGGGATGATGAGAAAAGACGGAGTTGTTCGGAGCTTCCGTTAGGAAGAGTCTGAATAACTAAGCTTTATCGGGCTGTTCCATGAATCAAAGTCATGGGCAGGGAAACAAGTCATGAAGCGTAAGCTGCTGTCAGTAATGTGCGTATTTTGCTTGGGCAGCAGTCTTGTCATTGAACGGCCCCGATCGCCGGAAGTGGAGGAAATCCGACCAGGTGTGCTCGCCGGCTATTTGGGGATCGATGACTTGCCGGATAGCGTGATGCTGGTGCCACCACCGCCGGAGTTGGATTCTTTCGCTGCTAGACATGACATTGCCGTTGCTGAAGAGGCTCTTGCTTCAAGGCCAGAACGCCGGCGTCAGGCGATTGAGGATGCAGATGTCGGTTTCCCACAGGCGACTTTACTCTTTACTTGTGCCCTCCAAACAAAGATTACCGAACGAGACACGCCAAACCTTTACCGATTGCTCCGACGTAGTCGTACAGATGCGGCTGCGTCGGTTGATGCAGCCAAGGATCGCTATCAGCGGTTGAGGCCTTTCATGGTTAACGATGCTCCGATCTGTACCCCTGAAAAGCAGCAAGGGTTAGCTGCCAACGGTTCTTACCCCTCGGGTCATGCGGCAATTGGCTGGGCATGGGCTTTGATCCTTGCAGAACTCGCGCCGGATCGTGCTGATGCGGTGTTTTCGAAGGGGATGCAAATTGGTGATAGTCGGATTGCATGCAACGTGCATTGGCGCAGCGACGTAGATCAGGGACGATTCGTAGCAGGAGCAGTTGTTGCTCGATTGCATGGGAGTCAGGAATTTCGGGCAGATATGGAGCTTGCACGTAAGGAGTTTGTTCGTGCTCGCGAAGCGAACCCAGTAAGCGATAGTGGCTGTACAAAAAGCAAGGTTGATCCTGATTCCGATGGATAGTGGAACCTGGAATAACAAAGAAAGTTAAGTTGATCTAATGTGGCGTCAACATACGTTATCGTCATCTGCAAGGAGATTCTGGTGGCTAATCTTGTTGGCGCAATACCCGCTGCCCGAGGGCATGAGCAACCTGTCGCGTACCTATTTCAACTTTGCTTCTCTGCCTTGTCATGAGTGCGTTCCATCTGCTCGTCGCCGGCTCCGCCAACCTCGATTTCGTCGTGCGCGCCGCCAGCATCCCGGTACCCGGCGAAACCGTGCTGGGGCGGGACTTCGCCACTTTTCCCGGCGGCAAGGGTGCGAACCAGGCCGTGGCCTGCGCGCGTGCCGGCGGCGCGGGTACGCGCATGCTGCTGGCGCTGGGCGATGACGATTACGCCAGGGTGCTGGAAGATTCGCTGCGCGATGCCGGCGTCGTCTTGCATGTGGTCCGCAGCGAACGCCCGACCGGCGCGGCCTTCATCTGCGTGGCCGACAATGCCGAGAACGCGATCACCGTGGCGCCGGGTGCGAACGCGACGCTTGCGTCGGAGCATTTGCCGTCGCTCGATGGCGTGAGTTGGCTGTTGTTGCAATTGGAAACGCCGCTGGAAACTGTGCACGATTTTGCCGTGCACGCCCGCGCGGCCGGCGTGCATGTGGCCTTGAACGCGGCGCCTGCGCAGGCCTTGCCCGATTTGCTGCTGAATGCGTTAGATCTGTTGATCGTCAACGAAGGTGAACTGACTGCGTTGGCGGGCGATGACGGCGAAGTTGTATCGAAGCTGTCGCGCCTGCGCGTGCCATCGGTCGTCGTCACCTTGGGTTCGCAAGGTTGCATCGCGAAATACCGTGGCGAGTTGCTGGAAGTTCCGGCATTCCCGGTCAAGGTGGTCGATACCACGGCAGCCGGCGACACGTTCTGCGGCGCGCTGGTTGCGCGGCTGGCGCAAGGCGATGCGATGCGCGATGGCTTACGCTACGCCAGCGCCGCTGCCGCGCTGGCCTGTACCCGCGCCGGCGCGCAGGCCAGCGTGCCCGTGCAGGCCGAGGTCGAGGCCATGCTGCGCTGAATCCCGCTTCACGGAAATCCCAAGGGAAATCTCCACTGCCATGCCCACCTCCACGGACAACCACGATGACTGCGGCCACGACGACCGCAACCCCGACGGGGCGCCGCGCCGCGTGGTCAAGACCGAGTACAAGTTCTCCCATGTCACCACCGGCCGCTACCTGCCCACGCCGGGAAAGGCGCCGGGTTGGCCATTCGCCGACATCGGCGAATGGATGATCGACGCCAACGAAAGCGCGCAGGACTGGCTGGCCGAACTGCGCGACTGGCGGCGCGAGCATCTGGTGCGCATCGGTTACGACGACGCCAACTATCGCCGCCCGGAACTGCAATGGGCACAGCGCAACTTCGTGCATGCGCAGATGATGGTGGAGGACCGCTATTTCTTCGACGCCGAAACCGGGCAATACACTGTGGATCGCTACCTCGATGATCTCGAAGCGCGCTTCGGCGGGCTGGATTCGGTGCTCATCTGGTATGTCTATCCGAATATCGGCATCGACGACCGCAACCAGTTCGACCTTGCCGATGACCTGCCGGGCGGGCTGGAAGGTTTGAAGCAAGCGGTCGATGCTTTCCATCGCCGTGGCGTCAAGGTATTCCTGCCGGCCAAGCCCTGGGACCACGGCACGCGCGATCCAGGCATGACCCACTGGGATGGCTTGGCGCGGATCATCCAGACGGTCGGTGCCGACGGCATCAATGGTGACACCTTCAACGGCGTGCCGCGCGCTTTCTTCGACGCATGCGAGCGGCTTGGCCATCCGGTGGTGGTGCAGCCGGAATCGACGATCAGCGCCGAGGAGCAACTGATCTGGAACGTGCAGAGCTGGGGCAAGAAGGCGCCCGATGGACCGGTGCCGCCGGTGTCGAAATGGAAGTGGCTCGAACCGCGGCACATGGTCAACTACGAGAACCGCTGGGGCCGAGACCGCACGCACGATTTGCAGTATTGCTTCCTCAACGGCATCGGCTACAACGCCTGGGAAAACGTCTGGGGGATCTGGAACCAGTTCACGCCGCGCAATGCCGAAGTCCTGCGGCGCATCGCGACGATCTACCGGCAATTCCCGTCGCTGGTGGTCAGCATGGCATGGGAGCCTTACCAGCCCAGCCTGCAGCGTGGCGTGTTCGTCAGCCGTTTTCCCGGTGAAGGCCACGTGCTGTGGACCATGGCCAACCGCAATGAGCACGCGGTCGATGGCGAACAATTCGAGATCGACCATGTCGAAGGCGCGCGCTACTACGACCTCTGGCATGGTCGCGCCTTGTCGCCGCGCGTGATCGACGGCAAGGCGGTCATCGAACTGCTGCTGGAAGCGCGTGGGTTCGGCGCGGTACTCGCGCTTGCACCAGATGCTGACGTGACTGGACTGGATGAGTTTCTGGCAACGGTCACGGCGCAGGCGCAGGTGCCGATCAATGCGCATTCGTCGGCATGGTGCGCGCTGCCGCAGCGACTGGTCGAAATCGCGCCGACCTCGCCGCAAGCGGTTTCGCCCGAAGGCATGATCGCGATTCCCGCCGGCGAGTTCTTGTTCAAGGTCGGCGGCGTCGAGATCGAGGGCTTCAACTGGGCCGGCGTCGATGTGCAATACCCGTGGGAAGACGTGCCGCGCCGGCACCATCGCCGGCGCATGACGGTGCCCGCGTTCCACATTGATCGCCATCCTGTGACCAACGCAGAATACAAGCGCTTCATGGACGCCAGCGGCTACGTGCCGCGCGATGCGCACAACTTCCTGCGCCATTGGCAAGACGGCGCGCCGCCGGCCGGCTGGGAGAACAAGCCGGTGACCTGGGTGTCGCTGGAAGATGCGCGCGCCTACGCGCAATGGGCTGGCAAGCGCTTGCCGCGCGAATGGGAATGGCAGTACGCCGCGCAAGGCGGCGATGGCCGCTTGTATCCGTGGGGCGACGACTGGCGCGCCGAGGCGGTGCCACCGGTCAATCGCGGCCGCTGCCTATTGCCGCCGGCCGACGTCGATGCGCATCCGCGAGGCGCAAGTCCGTTCGGCGTTGAGGACATGGTTGGCAATGTCTGGCAATGGACCGACGAATACGTCGATGAACATACCCGCGCGGCGGTATTGCGCGGCGGCAGCAGCTACCAGCCGCAGACTTCGCACTGGTATTTCCCGCAGGCGTACCGGCTGGATCAGCATGGCAAGTACCTGCTGATGGCACCGTGCAAGGATCGCTCCGGCATGCTTGGCTTCCGTTGCGTGGTGGATGCCGGATGAATCCATGCGAATGAGCCCCGCCCACACCGAAATGCACGGCCTGCTTGGCGAAGCGCTCGATGCCAACCGTCGTGGTCGACTGTCGCATTTCATCACCGGCCCGGACAGCGTCGCGGTCACACTGTTCGACCCGGCTCATCGCGACCGCAACGAGGAAGGCGACTGGTACGGCGAGCACGCCGGCAAGTGGTTGATCGCGGCGGCGAAAGCGGCGGCGCGCAGTGGCGACGATGTGCTCGCGGCAAGCGTCGTCGCGGTGGCCGATCATCTGGTCTCGGTGCAGGAATCCGACGGTTACCTCGGCAACTACGCGCCGCATCGCCGCTTCATGGTGCCGCAGTCGCCCAAACCGGAAAGCTGGAACGGCGAGCCGGCGCTGCGCACCTGGGACGTGTGGACGCACAGCTATCTGCTGCTGGGCCTGATCGAGGTGCATCGCTGCTTCGGCCACGCGCGCCATCTAGACGCCGCGCGCCGCATCGGCGACCTATGCTGGCGCACGTTCTGCGAACGCGGCCTCGACATCACCAGCGTCGGCAATCATCACGGCATGTCGGCGACGGTGCTGATGGATCCGGCGGTGGAGTTGCACTTCGCCACCGGCGAACAGCGCTACCTCGATCTGGCGTTGAAGGTGCTGGAACAGGCCGAACGCAATCCACGGCTGGCGCTGCTGTCGCATGCATTGATCGGCGTGGATGCTTCGGAAATCGCCACCGGCAAGGCCTACCAGTTGCTTTGGAACATGGTTGGCGTGGCTAAACTGCACCGCGCCACCGGCAATCCCGATCATCTGCGCGCGGCTGAAAACATCTGGCGCAACGTCCGCGATCATCATCTGGGCCTGGGTGGTGGCCCATGGGGCGGGGCGGGGCTGCGCTCGCGCGAAATATTCAATCCGCCGCACGTGTTCGATCCGCGCGGTTACGTCGAAACCTGTTCGGTGCTGGCGTGGATACAACTCAACCGCGAGCTGCTGTTGATCACCGGCAATGCGCAATATGCCGAGGAGATCGAGCGCACCGCGTACAACGACCTGCTCGGTGCGCAGGCACCAGATGGCGAAGACTGGTGCTATTACTCCTTCGGCAACGGTCGCCGCGTGCACACCACGTACTGGCGCTGCTGCAAATCCAGTGGTGCGATGGCGCTGGAGGAATTGCCGGCGCTGGCCTGTACCACGACCAATGATGGCGGCATCGCGGTAAACCTGTACGGGCCGGGACGTGCGCGCTTGCACGTCGAAGGCGCGGGCGAGGTCAGGCTTGAGCAACGCACGCGTTATCCATTCGATGGCAGAGTCATCTTGCGCGTGGAGGCCAGCCAGTCGGCGCGATTCCCGTTGCAACTGCGCATCCCGGCATCGGCCGAAGGTGCAGCGATCGCCGTCAATGGCGTGGCGTTGGCGCATGCGCCGGTTGCCGGTTCGCATGCGTGCATCGAACGGCAATGGCAGCCCGGTGACGAAGTCACGCTTGATTTTCCAATGCCGCCGCAGGTGCACCGTCGCGTCAGCCGCAACGTGCAGGAGTCGCGCGCGCCGGACGGCAGTCAGGTCGCGCAGCAGGTGCTGCATTACGAATACGCGGGGCTGACGCGAGGCCCGCTGGCCTATGCCACCGGGCTGATCGATGGATTCAAGACCGAGGAAACGCTGCGGTTGCCGGACACGCCGCCGGCGCAATGGCTGGAAATCTTGCCGGAAGCACCCGATGGCGAAGGTCCGACGATCCGCATGCACCTTGGCTATCGCGCGGCTCTGGATTTCGAACCGTACTACCGCGCCGGTGGCCGTCGTGACGGCACCTGGCGACTATCGTGGATGCCATTGGCACCGGCGGAATGATGGAAATCGCGGCGCGAATGCGCCGAACCTGTTGGGATGATGATCATGGACAACGCCAACCTGTTTGCAATCGCCAAGCGCGATGGCCCGCCGGGCCCGCTCAGCGGGATCAAGGTGCTGGACCTGAGCGCCTACATCGCCGGCCCGTATGGCTGCACCCTGCTGGCCGACCAGGGCGCGGAGGTCATCAAGATCGAATCACCCGATGGCGACAACCTGCGCAAGTATCCGTCCACGCTGGAGAAGGAAAGCCGCGCCTTCGTCGGCGTCAATCGCAGCAAGCGCGGCATCGTCCTCGACTTGAAGCGCCCGGAAGGGTTGGCCGCGTTGTTGCGATTGGTGCGCCAGGCCGACGTGCTGGTGCACAACTTCCGCCCGAACGTTCCCAGGCGCCTGGGCATCGACCATGACCGGCTGAACCTGATCAACCCGCGCCTGATCTACTGCGCGGTGACCGGCTATGGCGATGTCGGGCCGCTGAAGGACAAGGCCGGCTACGATCAGGTATTGCAGACCATGACCGGCATGTGCGCGCTGCAGGGCAAGCGCGGCGGCGCGCCGGAAATCATCTACGGCTCGGTGGTGGACTACTACGCCGCAGCATTGCTGGCGGCGGGTGTTGCCTCGGCGTTGTACGAACGCGAGCGCAGCGGGCTGGGGCAATTCGTCGGTGTTTCGTTGCTGCGCAGCGCGCTGACCATGCAATCGGCACGGATGGTCTGGGTGGACGGTGAATCCTCCGACATCGGCCGCGACATGCGTTCCGGTGGTGTCACAGGCATCCATCCGGCGCGCGAGGGTTATCTGTACATCTCTGCGAATACGCCGCATTTCTGGAAGGCGTTGTGCGTGAAAACCGACCTGCTCGAACTGGCCGCCGATCCGCGTTACGACAGCGTGCGCAAGCGTGCCGAGCATGCCGAGGAAATCATCCCGAGACTGCACCAGGCCCTGGCGGCGCATACGGCGCTGGAATGGGAAGCGATCTTCGGTGACGAAGTCCCGTGCGCGGCGGCGCGCCACATCGAAGACATGTTCGACCACCCGCAAGCGCTGGCCGAAGACATGGTCGGCGAATTCGACCATTCCCGCGTTGGCCGTTATCGCGGCATGACACGGCCGATCAAGTTCGGCCGCACGCCAGGCCCGGATCCTTACGCGGCTCCTGCATTCGACCAGGATTCCGGGGCAATCCTGGCGGACTTGGATTAGTTGCCGCGCAATCGCCGGCGCACCCTCACAGCCCGGCGCAAGTCTTCAGCGGCTTCAATACGCCGAACTTTTCCTTGCGCGGTTTCTTCTTCAGCGGCGGGAAGTCGATCTTCTTCTCCGGCATCTTGTGGTCCGGTAAGCGATCCAGCAGGTCGCGGATCAATGTCAGCCGGCCACGTTTCTGGTCGTTGAAATCGACCAGCGTCCACGGTGCGCCAGCGGTGTGGGTGGCTTCGAGCATCGCTTCGCGTGCTTTGGTGTAATCGTCGTATTTTTCGCGCGCCTGCAGGTCGATCGGCGACAGCTTCCAGCCTTTGAGTGGATCGTGCAGGCGTTCGTCGAAGCGTTCCTCCTGCTTGTCCTGGTCACAGCACAGCCAGTACTTGAACAGCAGGATGCCGTCGTCGATCAGCAGCTTCTCGAAGGTCGGTGCCTGCCGCAGGAAGGCCATGTACTGCGCATCGGTGCAGAAGCTCATCACCTTTTCCACGCCGGCGCGGTTGTACCAGCTGCGGTCGAACAAAACGATCTCGCCGGCGGCCGGCAGATGCGGCACGTAGCGCTGGAAATACCACTGCGTGGCTTCGCGGTCGCTGGGCTTGGGCAGGGCGACCACGCGGCACTGGCGCGGGTTGACGTGCTCGGCAATCGCCTTGATCGCCCCACCTTTGCCGGCGGTATCGCGGCCTTCGAACAGCACCACGATGCGCTGCCCGGTAGCATTGGCCCAGTCGGCCATGTTGGCCAGCTCCAGTTGCAGCGGCTGCAACAGGGCTTCGTATTCCTTGCGCTTGAGCTTGCTCATCCGCGTCACCATGGCTGCGTGAGCGCACAGGGTAGCCGAATCGTGCTGGCTCAGTTGCCGGAAGTTAGCCTTGCCAGCTCATCCGCTTGATGCTCGCGGGTCAAACGCTCGATCAACTCATCCAATCCGCCGTCGATGATGTTGGTCAGGTCGTACAGGTTCAGGCCTTCGACGCGGTGGTCGGTGATCTGGTTGTCCTTGTAGCGATAGGTGCGGATGCGCTGGCTGCGGTCGCCGCTGCCGACCTGCAGTTTGCGGGTTTGCGCTTCGGCGGCTTGCTGTTTGCTGATTTCCGCGTCCAGCAGCATGGCCTTGAGGCGTTTCATCGCCTTGTCGCGATTGGCATGTTGGCTGCGCTCGGTCTGGTTTTCCACCACCAGTCCGGTGGGGACGTGGGTGATGCGGATCGCCGATTCGGTCTTGTTGACGTGCTGGCCGCCGGCACCGGAACTGCGGAAGGTGTCGATCTTCAGATCCGCCGGGTTGATGACGATGTCATCCACTTCTTCGGCCTCGGGAATGATCGCCACGGTCGCGGTCGAGGTGTGGATGCGGCCTTGCGCTTCGGTGACCGGCACGCGCTTGACGCAATGAGTGCCGCTTTCGAATTTCAGTTTGGCGAATGCGCCGCGCCCGCTGACTTTCGCCACGATTTCCTTGTAGCCACCGTGTTCGCCTTCGTTGGCCGATTCGATCTCGACCTTCCAGCCCTGCCGCTCGGCGTAACGCGCGTACATGCGGAGCAGGTCGCCGGCAAAGATTGCTGCTTCGTCGCCGCCGCTGCCGGCGCGGACTTCGAGGAACAGGTTGCCGTCGTCTCGTGCGTCTTTCGGGACGAGCAGCAGGGCAAGTTCATCATCCAGTTCGGCCAGGCGTTGTTGCGCGGCGGTGATTTCCTCCTGCGCCAGTTCGCGCAGTTCCGGATCCTCGCGCATCGCCTCGGCGGCAGCGAGGTCGGCGCGGGCCTGTCGTTCGCTGGCCAGCGCGGTGGCGACCGGTTCCAGTTGCGCGAATTCGCGTGAATGATCGCGGAACTTCTGGTTGTCGGCGGCGATGGTCGGATCGGCCAGCAAGCGTTCGAGTTCTTCGCGGCGTTCGGCGAGGGCTTCGAGTTTGCGGCGCAGGGTAGGGAGCATGGGCGAATCCGGGCAAGGGGAAAGGAAAGCGAAGGCCGTGCAATAACGGCGTCGCTAGGCTTCCCGGTCGTCCTTCTTCGCGAGGTGGTTGCCTTGGTAGTCGAACATGCGTTCGGCCGCACGCGCCAGTTCCGCATCTCCGCTCAATGCCGCGTCGCGCAGTGCGGCGGTCGGCGGGTGCAGCAGGCGGTTGGTCAAGGTGTGGGCGAGGAAGTCCAGCACCTCGGCCGGGTCGCGGCCGTTGGCCAGTTGCTGGCGGGCCTTGGCCAGCACGTCGTCACGGGCGCTGTCGCCGTGGGCGCGCAGGCGCTTGAGCGGTTCGTGGCGGTTGCCGGCGCGCAGGGTTTCGGTGAAGCGCGCCACTTGCAGGTCGATGATGGCCTGGGCTTCGTCGGCGGCTTCGCGGCGGCTGCGGCGGTTGTCTTCGACCGCGCGTTCCAGGTCATCTACGGTGTAGAGGAAGGCGTCGCGCAAATCGGCCACGGCCGGCTCAATGTCGCGCGGCACGGCCAGGTCGAACAGCAGCACCGGCTTGTTGCGGCGCTGCGCCAGCGCGGCGGCGACGTGTTCGTGGCGGATCACCGGCTCGCGGCTGGCGGTGGCGGAGAACACCAGGTCGGCTTCGGCCAGGTGCCGGTCCAGCGCGGTCAGCGGCAGTGCGTAGCCGCCGTGGCGTTCGGCCAGTTCCTGCGCATGGGCGAGGGTGCGGTTGGCGACCAGCAGGCGCTTGGTCTTGCCTTCGCTGAGGTGCTTGGCGGCCAGTTCGATGGTGTCACCGGCACCGACCAGCAGCACGGTGGAGTCGCTGAGCCTAGCGAAGGAATCCTGCGCCAGCCGCACCGCCGCCGAGGCCACCGACACCGGATTGGCGCCAACGCGGGTATCGGTGCGTGCGCGCTTGGCCACGGCGAAGCTCTGCTGGAACAGCCGGTCCAGTCGGTTGCCCAGCACGCCGTGTTCGCGCGCCAGCGCCCAGGCTTCCTTCACCTGGCCGAGGATTTGCGGTTCGCCCAGCACCATCGAATCCAGCCCGGTTGCCACCCGGAACAGGTGGCGCACGGCTTCCTCGTCGCGGTGCTGGTACAGGTAGCCATCCAGCCCGTCGGCGTGGCTGCCCAGCCAGTCGGTCAGCACGTTGGCATCGTCACTGACGGCGTACAGCTCGGTGCGGTTGCAGGTGGACAGCAGGGCGGCTTCTTCCACCTGCGGCAGCGCGCGCAGGGCATCCAGCGCGGCCGGCAGCGCGCTTGCGTCGAACGACAAGCGCTCGCGCAGGTTGACCGGCGCGGTCTGGTGGTTGAGTCCTAAGGCCCACAAGGTCATCTGTTCAGGTGCTTGCGCTAAGCTGCTGGCTGCTTGATTCCCCGCATTTTACGCCCGGCCGGACACGATGCCCGTATTGATTCGCTTTTGCCTCGTCGCGTTGCTGGCCGTGGCCGCACCCCTGCAAGCCGCCCGCAAAGAGGCACCAAAGACCACCACGCCGGCGCTGGAAGCGGTGATGGCCGGGGAATTCGCCCGCCAGGACGGGCGCATGCCCGAAGCGGCGCGCTGGTACCTGCAGGCTGCGCAGGCCGAAGCCGACGACGCCGGCCTGGCCGAGCGCGCCACCCGCCTTGCCCTGCTGGCCAACGACGATGCACTGGCCACGCAGGCATTGAAACTGTGGCGCGAACGCGCCCCGCGATCGCTGGCGATGCGCGCCGCCGAAGCCACCCTGGCCCTGCGTCAGGACCAGCCGCCGAAGGCGCGGCGCGAACTGCTGGCCCTGCTGCGCGATGCCGACAAGAACGGTTGGCGTTATGCCTTGGTCGTGCTTGGCAACGGCCGCAACCCGGAACTGTCGGCCAAGCTGCTGCGCGATTTTGTCGATGGCGGGGTGATTCCCGCCGAGCTGCCAGCCTGGCTGGCCTACGCCGGCTTGGCCCAGCACCTGGAACAACCGGCGCTGGCCGAAACCATCGTCGCCGAAACGGTCAAGCGCTTCCCCGCCGAACCGCGCGTGGCCTTGTTGCAAGTCGCGCAATTGCGGCTGGCCGGCAAGCCCGACGAAGCTCGCAAGGCCCTGGCTGCGCTGGATGATGACTTGGACGCGATGCCGGAACTGCGCCTGCCGGTCGCCGCCGAATACGAAACCCTCGGCGATCCCGCCGCCGCTGCCGCCGCATTGGCGCGCGGCCCACAGGACAACGACAGCTATGGCCTGCGCGCCTCGCTGTTGGCGCGTGCCGACGACAAAGCTGCGTTGCTCGCGCTGTACGACGAACTGCGCAAGGACGCCAGCCAGCCCGACCCGACCCGGCGCCTGCTGCTGGGACAGATGGCGCAATTCCTTGAGCGCCCGCAGGAAGCGCTGGACTGGTATCGCGGCGTGGCCGGCGGCCCGCAACGGGTCGAAGCGCGCCTGCGCATCGCCAACAGCCTGTTCGAGCTGGATCGCAAGGACGAAGCCTTCGACGCTGCGCTGGACATGCAGCGCGATGCCAGCCTCGATGACGACGCGCGCATCAGCGCCTACCTGCTGGAGTCGGAACTGCGGCAGAAAAACGTGGACACCAACGGTGAACTCGACGCGCTGGCACGTGGCCTGGCCGCCTATCCCGACGATACGCAATTGCTGTATGCACGCGCCCTGATCTGGGAGCGTCGCGACGACATCGCACGCGCCGAAGCCGATTTTCGCAAGATATTGGCCATCGAACCGGACAGCGTGGCCGCGCTCAACGCGTTGGGCTACACCTTGGCCGACCGCACCAACCGTTACCAAGAGGCTCTGGAATTGATCGCCCGCGCCCGCGCCGCCAATCCCGACGACCCGGCCATCACCGACAGCTATGGCTGGGTGCTGTACCGGTTGGGTCGCCACGCCGAAGCGCTGGTCGAATTGCGCCTGGCCTTCAGCCGGCAGAAGGACGCCGAGATCGCCAGCCACCTGGCCGAAGTGCTGTGGGAGCTGGGCCGCAAGGACGAAGCACGCAAGTATTTCGACGAAGCGGGGGAAATCGACCCGGACAATCGTTCGTTGAAGCGCGCACTGGAGAGGACCGGCGCATGAAGTCGATGCTGATGAAGTCAAAGTCGATGAAGTCAAAGCTGATCCTCCTCGCGGTCTTGTTGCTCTCCGCCTGCGCCACGCAAACGAAGAAACCCGTCCCGCCGCCGGTCGATGCCGACGTCGCCGAGCAAGGTCAACTTGCCCGCGAAGCCGCGCTGCGCCAACAGCCGCAATGGTCGCTGAGCGGCCGCGTGGCCCTGAGCCGCGGCAACAGCGGCGGTAGCGGTCGCATCGAATGGCGACAGGACGGCGACAGCGCGCAAGTCTCGTTGAGTGCGCCGATCACCCGGCAAAGCTGGCAACTGAGCACCGGCGCCGAAGGTGCGCGCCTCGAAGGCCTGGAGGGTGGTGCCCGCACCGGCGTGGACGCCGCCAGCCTGCTGCGCGAAGCCACTGGCTGGGAAATCCCGGTCACGGCCCTGTCCGACTGGTTGCGCGGCCTGCGCGCGCCCAATCCCGCGCCTGAAGCGGTGATCTACGACGCACAAGGCCGCCTGTCGCAACTGCGACAGGGCGGCTGGATCATCGACTACCGCTGGCCGGCCGCCACCGCTGCCACGCCGGAACTGCCGACCCGCATCGACGCAGCCAAGGGCGACGCCAAGGTCAAGCTGCTGGTCGATGCGTGGGCGCAGCCGTGAGGCTGCTGTCATGAGCCTGCCCGCCAACGATGCCGGCTGGTCGGCTTGGCCCGCACCGGCCAAGCTGAACCTGTTCCTGCACATCACCGGCCGCCGGCCCGACGGCTACCACGCACTGCAAACCGTGTTCCGCCTGCTGGACTGGGGCGACACCGTGCATCTGCGCCCGCGCAGCGATGGCGTCATCGCCCGTCACGGCGCATCGGCGCCGGGTGTGGCCGAAGCCGACGACCTGCTGGTGCGCGCGGCAAAATTGCTCCAATCGGAATCCAACTGCGGTCAAGGCGCTGACATTTCCGTCGAAAAGCACATTCCGGCTGGTGGTGGTTTCGGCGGTGGTTCGTCCAATGCCGCCACTGTGCTGGTGGCGCTGAACCACCTGTGGGGCCTCGATCTGGACGTTGACGCGCTGGCCAGGCTGGGCCTGGAGCTGGGCGCGGACGTGCCGGTTTTCGTGCGCGGCCACAATGCCTGGGCCGAAGGCGTGGGCGAAATCCTGACCGCCATCGACCTGCCGCCGCGCTGGTACCTGCTGGCCAGCCCCGGCATCCACGCGCCGACCGCCGCCTTGTTCCAGTCCTCGGATTTGACGCGGGATTCTCCAGCCGCGAAAATAGCCGACTTCGCTTCCGGTCATCTGCTCGACAATGCGTTCGAGCCGGTCCTGCGTCGCCGCGAACCTGCCGTCGAGGCCGTGTTCGCCGCGCTCTCGCAAGTCGGCACGCCACGTTTGACGGGTTCGGGCAGCGGCTGTTTCGTCGAATTCGAAGATCGCGCCTCGGCCGAGGCGGCGCTCGCGGATTTGCCGGAAGGGCTGCAAGCCTGGCTGGCCGAAGGCGTCGAACGCTCGCCATTGCTGGGAGTGCTCGATCAAGTGTCGTAATGGGTGTTCCGGGTTTCCGGGATATCCATCATCGTCCACAGGGGCGTCGCCAAGCGGTTAAGGCACCAGGTTTTGATCCTGGCATGCGTAGGTTCGAATCCTTCCGCCCCTGCCAATTTTTCCACCCCACCCGCCACGGTCAGAGCGAAGCGGAGCATCGACATGCAGCAGGAAGATCATCCGTTGCTGGTTTTTTCCGGCAATGCCAACAAGTCTTTGGCTACCAGCATCTGCCGCGAGTTGGGCATCCGCCAGGGCAAGGCGATGGTGTCGCACTTCTCCGATGGTGAAGTGCAGGTGGAAATCGAGGAAAACGTCCGCAGGCAGGAAGTCTTCGTCGTGCAGCCGACCTGCGCGCCGGCGGCGGAAAACCTGATGGAACTGCTGGTGCTGATCGACGCGCTCAAGCGCGCATCGGCGGCCAGCGTGACCGCGGTGGTGCCGTACTTCGGCTACTCGCGCCAGGATCGCCGGTTGCGCTCCACGCGGGTGCCGATCACGGCCAAGGTGGCGGCGAAGATGTTCACCGCCGTGGGCACCGACCGGGTGCTGACGGTGGATCTGCACGCCGACCAGATCCAGGGCTTTTTCGACATCCCGGTCGACAACGTGTATGCGTCGCCGCTGCTGCTCGCCGACATCTGGCGCGCCTACGGCACCGAAAATCTGATCGTGGTATCGCCGGACGTCGGCGGCGTGGTGCGCGCCCGTGCGGTCGCCAAACGCCTGGACGATGCGGACCTGGCGATCATCGACAAGCGCCGCCCGCGCGCCAACGTCGCCACGGTGATGAACATCATTGGCGAGGTCGAAGGCAAGGACTGCGTGCTGGTTGATGACATCGTCGATACCGCTGGCACCCTGTGTGCGGCGGCCGCAGCGCTGAAGTCGCGCGGCGCGCGCAAGGTGGCGGCGTACTGCACCCATCCCGTGCTTTCCGGCCCGGCGATGGACAACTTGAACAAGTCCGTGCTGGACGAGCTGGTGGTGACCGACACCATCCCGTTGTCCGAAGCGGCGAAAGGTTGCAGCAAGATCCGCCAACTCAGCGTGGCGGAACTGCTGGCCGAAACGATCCGCCGCATCGCCTTCGGCGAGTCGGTCAGTTCGCTTTACGTCGATTGATTTCGACGCAAAGGGAGCCGGCAGCCGGTAACTGGCAACGGGAGAGCATCGCTTTCCGGTTCCCGGCTACCGATTACCGGTTCCCGGTAAAACCGACTCATCTGGTCGCGGGTGAGTCGAACACGCCATCGCGAGATGGTTCATCAACCAAGGTAGTAAAACAATGTCCAACACGCACACTATCAACGTGCAACGCCGCGAAGTCGAAGGCAAAGGTGCGAGCCGCCGCCTGCGTACCTCCGGCAACGTGCCCGCCATCGTTTACGGCGGCGAACTGAAGCCGGTCAACATTCAGTTGAACCACAACGAAGTGTGGCTGGCCAGCCAGAACGACTGGTTCTACTCGTCGATCATCGACCTCAGCCTGGGCGGCGACGTGCAGAAGGTCCTGCTGCGTGACATGCAGCGCCATCCGTACAAGCAGCTGATCATGCACCTGGACTTCCAGCGCGTGAACGAGAACGAAGTCCTGCGCACCGCCGTGCCGCTGCACTTCGTCAATGAAGAGAAGTCGCCGGCCGGCAAGTCGGCCGAAGTCGTCGTCACCCACGAGCTGAACGAAGTCGTGGTTGAGTGCCTGCCGAAGGACCTGCCGGAATTCATCGAGATCGACCTGTCCGAATTGGCCGTTGGCGCGGTGATCCACCTGTCCGAACTCAAGCTGCCGGCTGGCGTCGCCATCCCGGAGCTGAAGCTGGGCAAGGAACACGATGTCGCCGTGGTCATCGCCAAGGCCGGCAAGGGTGGCGAGGAAGAAGCCGAGGCCCCGGCCGCTGCCGAAGTGCCGGCGACCAAGGCCAAGCCTGAAGCCAAGAAGTAATCCCGTCTCCGCCTTCCCCCGTCAGCCGGGGGAGGGCAGGGAAGGGGCCTGCATCGCATGGCCGCTGGCATCCGCCTCATCGTCGGGCTGGGCAATCCCGGTGCCGAACACGCGAAAACCCGCCACAACGCGGGTTTTCGTTTTGTCGATGAACTCGCCGAGAAATCCGGCGAGCGCTTCGGCATGGAGGCCAAGCTGTTCGGCGAAACCGCCAGGGTGCGCATCGGCGGTGAGCCGGTCTGGCTGCTCAAGCCCGCCACCTTCATGAACCTGTCCGGCAAGTCGGTGCAGGCCGCGCAGAAGTTCTGGAAGATCGCCCCGGAGGAAACCCTGGTGGCGCATGACGAGCTCGACCTGCCGCCCGGCGCGGCAAGGCTCAAGTTCGACGGCGGCCATGGCGGCCAGAACGGCCTGCGCGACATCATCGCCCTGTGCGGCGGCAGCAAATTCCATCGCCTGCGCATCGGCATCGGCCACCCCGGCCACAAGGACAAGGTCACCGGCTGGGTGCTGGGCAAGCCCGGCAAGGACGACGAAATCATGATCGGCCGCGCCATCGATGACGCCATCGACGCGCTGCCGTTGGCAGTGCAGGGCGATTTCATGGAGGCGATGAAGCGGTTGCATACGAGGAGGGAATAGGGAATGGGGAATAGGGAATGGGAAGAGCAAAGGCTTTCCCCATTCCCCATTCCCGATTCTCCATTCCCGGATACACACACATGGGCATCAAATGCGGCATCGTCGGCCTGCCTAACGTCGGCAAATCGACCCTGTTCAACGCGCTGACCAAGGCGGGCATCGCTGCGGCCAACTTCCCGTTCTGCACCATCGAGCCGAATGTCGGCGTGGTGCCGGTGCCGGATCCGCGCCTGGCGGAACTGTCGGCGATCGTCAAGCCGGAAAAGGTGGTGCCCACGGCGGTCGAGTTCGTTGACATCGCCGGCCTGGTTGCCGGCGCGGCCAGCGGCGAAGGGTTGGGCAACAAGTTCCTGGCGCACATCCGCGAGGTCGATGCGATTGCCCACGTCGTGCGCTGTTTCGAGCACCCGGACATCATCCACGTGTCCGGCAAGGTTGATCCGATTTCCGACATCGAAACCATCGACACCGAACTGGCACTGGCCGACCTGGACAGCGTCGAAAAGGCGCTGAACCGCGCCGAGCGCGCGGCCAAGGGCGGCGACAAGGATGCGGCGGCGCGCAAGCCGGTGCTGGAAAAGCTGCGCAAGGTGCTGGACGACGGCAAGCCGGCGCGTTTCGCCGGGCTGGACGACGAGGAAAAGGCACTGGTCCGCGACCTGTTCCTGCTCACCCTCAAGCCGACCATGTACGTGGCCAACGTGCTGGAAAACGGCTTCCACGACAACCCGTTGCTGGAGGTCGTGCGCGCCCGCGCCGTGGCCGAGGGCGCCGAGGTGGTGCCGGTGTCGGCCGCCATCGAGGAAGAGTTGGCGCAACTGGACGACGAAGACCGCGACGCCTTCCTTGCCGACCTGGGCCTGGACGAGCCGGGCCTGAACCGCGTCATCCGTGCCGCCTATACCCTGCTGGGCCTGCAAACCTACTTCACTGCTGGCGTCAAGGAAGTCCGTGCCTGGCAGGTCAAGGCCGGTGCCACCGCGCCGCAGGCCGCCGCAGTGATCCATACCGATTTCGAGAAAGGCTTCATCCGCGCCGAAACCATCGCTTTCGACGATTTCATCAAGTACAAGGGCGAAGCTGGCGCACGCGATGCCGGCCGCCTGCGCCTGGAAGGCAAGGAATACCGGGTGCAAGAAGGCGATGTCCTGCATTTCCGCTTCAACGTGTAGGCGTCGCCGCCTGCCGCCGCGCAAAAAATGAAAATTGTTGCGCCGGATACGTTGACAGCGGCGGCGAATGAGGCCAAAATCTCGGGCTGTTTCACTCCGGCCGGATTCGGTCGGAACCGCAGTAAAATCGAAGTGCAATCCGGAGGGATACCCAAGCGGCCAACGGGGGCAGACTGTAAATCTGCTGGCTTACGCCTTCGGTGGTTCGAATCCACCTCCCTCCACCAGCTTGCACAGGTTTTGCCCGGTTCCCGATGCGGGAGTAGTTCAATGGTAGAACTGTAGCCTTCCAAGCTACTAGCGCGGGTTCGATTCCCGTCTCCCGCTCCACCATCTGGATTGCATCCGCGCGGCAACAAAAGTTTCGCTCACGTAGCTCAGTCGGTAGAGCACCTCCTTGGTAAGGAGGAGGTCGATGGTTCGATTCCATTCGTGAGCACCATTTCGCAGTACCAAACGCTTCACCCAACTTCATCGTTAGCGAGAGTCAAGATCATGGCAAAGGGCAAGTTTGAACGCACCAAGCCCCACGTGAACGTGGGCACGATCGGTCACGTTGACCACGGCAAGACGACGCTGACGGCGGCGCTGACGAAGGTGGGCGCGGAGCGTTTTGGCGGCGAGTTCAAGGATTATTCGTCGATCGACGCGGCGCCGGAAGAAAAGGCACGCGGCATCACGATTTCGACCGCGCACGTCGAATACGAATCCCCGTCGCGCCACTACGCGCACGTGGACTGCCCGGGCCATGCCGACTATGTGAAGAACATGATCACCGGCGCGGCGCAGATGGACGGTGCCATTCTGGTGTGCTCGGCCGCTGACGGCCCGATGCCGCAGACCCGCGAACACATCCTGCTGAGCCGCCAGGTTGGCGTGCCGTACATCGTCGTGTACCTGAACAAGGCCGACATGGTCGATGACGCCGAGCTGCTGGAGCTGGTCGAGATGGAAGTGCGTGAACTGCTGTCCAAGTACGACTTCCCGGGCGACGACACCCCGATCATCTCCGGCTCGGCCCGCCTGGCGCTGGAAGGCGACCAGAGCGACATCGGCGTGCCGTCGATCCTGAAGCTGGTCGAGGCGCTGGACACCTGGATCCCGACCCCGGAACGCGACGTGGACAAGGCATTCCTGATGCCGGTGGAAGACGTGTTCTCGATCTCCGGTCGCGGCACCGTGGTGACCGGCCGCATCGAACGCGGCGTGATCAAGGTGGGCGAGGAAATCGAAATCGTCGGTATCCGCCCGACCCAGAAGACCACCGTGACCGGCGTGGAAATGTTCCGCAAGCTGCTGGACCAGGGCCAGGCAGGTGACAACGCCGGCCTGCTGCTGCGCGGCACCAAGCGTGACGACGTCGAGCGCGGCCAGGTGCTGGCCAAGCCGGGCAGCATCACCCCGCACACCCAGTTCGACTCGGAAGTGTATGTCCTGTCGAAGGACGAAGGCGGCCGTCACACCCCGTTCTTCAAGGGCTACCGTCCGCAGTTCTACTTCCGCACCACCGACATCACCGGTGCGATCGAGCTGCCGGAGGGCGTGGAAATGGTCATGCCGGGCGACAACATCAAGATGTCGGTCACCCTGATCAACCCGGTGGCGATGGACGAAGGCCTGCGATTCGCGATTCGCGAAGGCGGCCGTACCGTCGGCGCCGGCGTGGTGGCAAAGATCATCAAGTGATGTGACGGCGCGGCTGCACAAGCGCAGTCGCCTTTGCCGGAACATCATCCCCGAGGGCTTTAGTCGGGGATCCAGTTCTTGCTTTTGTATCAGCAAGACTGGAAGCAACACCGCGCCAAGGCGGGCCGGGAACCTCGGTCCGCCTTCGCCGTCTAAGGGAAACCCCAAGGGCGGCGAATGCGGCAAGTTTCAAAAAACCACACCTCAGTAGCTCAATTGGCAGAGCAGCGGTCTCCAAAACCGCAGGTTGGGGGTTCGAGTCCCTCCTGGGGTGCCAATCCTGCGGTTCCGCGCTCATGTCGCGGGCCGAAACAGAGCCGAGTCGTCTTGAATAGCAAGGTCGAAAATCAGCAGGGCGCTTCCGGCGCCGATATCGCGAAGTATGCAGTTGCTGCATTGCTGGCCGTGGCCGGCTTGGTCGTCTGGTTCTGGCTGCCAGGCCATGCCGCGCAACTGGGTTCGTGGGCAGGTCCGCTGCGCGGCTTGGCCGTCGTTGCGGGTCTGGTCCTGGGTGCCGTGGTATTCCTGTCAACTGGCAAGGGCCGTGAGACCCGCGAATTCCTGTCCGAATCGCGCTTCGAGCTGCGCAAGGTGGTCTGGCCGACTCGCCAGGAAACCACGCGGATGACTTGGGTCGTGGTGGTTGTGGTCATCATCCTCAGTTTGTTGCTGGCCGGTTTCGATTTGGTCATCAAGTCCGCGATCGAGTGGTTCCTCAGCTCTGGCCGTGGCGCATAAAGGAGTAATACCTTGAAGCGTTGGTATGTCGTTCACGCCTATTCGGGCTTCGAGAAGTCCGTGGCCCAAGCCTTGCGCGATCGCATCGCGCGCAACGGCATGGAAGAAAAGTTCGGCGACGTGCTGGTGCCGACCGAGGAAGTGGTGGAAATGCGTTCCGGCCAGAAGCGCCGTTCCGAGCGCAAGTTCTTCCCCGGCTACGTGCTGGTGCAGATCGAAACCCACGACGAAGCCGGCATCCCGCGCATGGACAACGAAAGCTGGCATCTGGTCAAGGAGACCAGCAAGGTGCTCGGCTTCATCGGCGGCACCGCCGACCGTCCGTTGCCGATCCGCGACGAAGAAGCCGCCGTCATCCTTGACCGCGTGCAGGAAGGCGTCGAAAAGCCGCGCCCCAAGGTGCTGTTCGAGCCGGGCGAAATGGTTCGCGTCACCGATGGTCCGTTCAACGACTTCAATGGCGTGGTCGAAGAGGTCAACTACGAAAAGAGCCGCCTGCGCGTGGCGGTGCTGATCTTTGGTCGCTCCACGCCGGTCGAGCTGGAATTCGGCCAGGTCGAGAAGGCCTGACCCAAGCCTGCGGGCCTCATGCCCCGCATTGGCCGAAATTCTGCTATGATGCGCGGCTCACTCCGCAGGAATTGCCGGGCGCAAGCCCCGGCTGTCGTCCGTGCGGAAGGTCAAAAGGCCTGAAAATTCAATGCGATGCGCGATACCGGGACGCGTGGCGCAGTACAGACAGATGTTCCCGGAACGATGGGGAGCTTGGCATGCCAAGCGCTAATACCCGGAGAAAACTCAAATGGCAAAGAAAGTCATCGGCTACATCAAGCTGCAGGTGAAGGCCGGCCAGGCCAACCCCTCGCCGCCGGTCGGCCCCGCGCTGGGCCAGCGCGGCCTGAACATCATGGAATTCTGCAAGGCCTTCAACGCCGCCACGCAGAAACTGGAACCGGGCCTGCCGATTCCGACCGTGATCACGGCCTATTCCGACCGTACCTTCACCTTCATCACCAAGACGCCCCCGGCGACCATCCTGTTGAAGAAGGCCGTCGGCATCCAGTCCGGCTCCAAGCGCCCGAACACCGAGAAGGTGGGCAAGGTCACCCGCAAGCAGCTGGAAGAAATCGCCAAGGCGAAGGAACCCGATCTGACTGCGGCCGACCTGGACGCGGCAGTGCGCACCATCGCGGGCTCGGCCCGTTCGATGGGTCTGACGGTGGAGGGCTGAGAACATGGCACTGAACAAGCGACAGAAGGCCATCAAGGCCGCCGTGGCTCCGGGCAAGGCGTATGCCTTCGAGGAAGCCATCAAGATCATCAAGACCGCCACCAAGGCCAAGTTCGTCGAGTCCGTTGACGTCGCCGTGCGTTTGGGCGTGGATGCGAAGAAGTCCGACCAGCAAGTGCGCGGTTCCACCGTGCTGCCGGCCGGTACCGGCAAGAGCGTGCGCGTGGCGGTGTTCGTGCCGGCTGGCGCGAAGGCTGACGAGGCCTTGGCCGCCGGTGCCGATGTTGTCGGCATGGACGACCTGGCCGAGAAGATGCAGGGCGGCGACCTGAACTACGACGTGGTCATCGCCACCCCGGATGCGATGCGCGTGGTCGGCAAGCTGGGTACCGTGCTGGGCCCGCGTGGCCTGATGCCGAACCCGAAGGTCGGCACCGTGTCGGCCAACCCGGCCGAAGCGGTCAAGAACGCCAAGTCGGGCCAGGTGCGCTATCGCACCGACAAGGCCGGCATCATCCACTGCACCATCGGCAAGGCCAGCTTCGAAGACGAAGCGCTGAAGACCAACCTGCAGGCACTGCTGGCGGACTTGGTCAAGGCCAAGCCGGCCACCTCGAAGGGTCAGTACCTGCAGAAGGTGTCGATCAGCTCGACCATGGGTCCGGGCGTGATCGTGGACCAGTCCACGCTGGCGTTGAAGTAATGCAACAAGCCGTCGCGTGCGCGCGACGGTGCAACAAAATTTTGGGGGCAGTCGCGGATGCATCCGCCGAAGCGACAGCCGTCAAAGACCGCAGGTGCGGTCAGCGCGCCACGGCGACGGGCAGGGAAGCTCAAGGTTCTGCACGGAATCGCCGCCGAGGCAAGCGAGGCTGCTTGATCCATCCGCGAACAGCGGAGAAGCCTGCGTAGATGGTGCCGCCTTGTCGCAAGTTTCTGGTTCCGCACAGCGGGGCAGAGATCGGAAAGGCCACCACCGGGAGCCGCAAGGCACCCCGGCGTCCAGGAAGGATGCCGCCCTGGACCGCAAGCGGCAGGAGCTGCGAGCGGAGTTCACAAGAGGAGTGATAAATGGCTCTGAATCTGTCCCAGAAGAAGGAAGTCGTCGCCGAAGTGGCCGACGTCGCCGCCAAGGCCCACTCCTTGATCGCCGCCGAATACGCAGGCACCACGGTCACCCAGATGACCGCGATGCGCAAGAAGGCCCGCGAAACCGGCGTGTACTTGAAAGTCGTCAAGAACACGCTGGCCGTGCGCGCCATCGAAGGCACGGAATACGAGGTTGTCAAGGACAAGCTCGTCGGTCCGCTGCTGTATGCGTTCTCGACCGAGGAGCCCGGCGCTGCCGGTCGCCTGATCAAGGAATTCGCCAAGGGCAACGACAAGCTGCAACCCAAGCTCGTCGCCGTGAATGGCCAGCTGTACCCGGCCAGCCACGTCGAAGTGCTGGCCTCGCTGCCGACCCGCGACCAGGCCCTGGCCATGCTGGCCAGCGTGCTGTCCGAACCGGCCCGCATGTTCGCCCGCGCCGTCAAGGCGGTGGCCGACAAGCAGGGTGGCGGCGAAGAAGCTGCTGCGCCTGCCGAAGCCGCAGCCGAAGCCTGAGTTCGACGTTTCCAACCCCTTAATCCAGAAACAATCGAAAGGTAAACACCATGTCCCTTACCAACGAACAAATCGTTGACGCCATCGCCGAAAAGACCCTCATCGAAGTGATGGAGCTGGTCAAGGCGATCGAAGAAAAGTTCGGCGTCTCCGCCGCCGCCCCGGTTGCCGTGGCCGCTGGCCCGGCCGCTGCCGGCCCGGCTGTCGAAGAGCAGACCGAATTCACCGTCGTGCTGAAGTCGGCCGGCGACAAGAAGGTCGAAGTGATCAAGGCCGTCCGCGCCATCACCGGCCTGGGCCTGAAGGAAGCCAAGGACCTGACCGAAGCCGGTGGCATCGTGAAGGAAGGCGCTTCGAAGGAAGACGCCGAGAAGTTCAAGAAGGACCTCGAAGCCGCTGGCGCGACTGTCGAAGTGAAGTAATCGTTGTACGCCGTCCGCGCGACATCGTGACGGCAAGCCAAGGCCGGGGGCGAAAGCCCCTGGCCTTTGGTCGTTGTTGAAGGCAGTACCCAAAACCCGAGTTGGTAGTTGGAAGCAGATTCAGACAGGCGTGCTGGTGCCGGCAATACCAGCGGCTTCCAACTGACGATTTACCGATTTCTTTGCAACAAAGAAAAACGGCAACGCAAATTCCCCCGGAGCCGCGCCCGCGCGGTTCCCTGATGCCAGAGGCAGACCATGACGACGTATTCGTTCACCGAGAAGAAGCGCATTCGCAAGGACTTCGGCAAGCAGCATTCGATCCTCGAAGTGCCGTTCCTGCTCGCCATCCAGGTTGATTCCTATCGCGAGTTCCTGCAGGAACACACCGATCCGGCCAAGCGCGACGACAAGGGCCTGCACGCCGCGCTGAAGTCGGTGTTCCCGATCGTCAGCTATAGCGGCAACGCCGCGCTGGAATACGTCGGCTACAAGCTGGGCGAGCCGGCCTTCGACGAGCGCGAGTGCCGCACCCGTGGCATGAGCTACGGCGCGCCGCTGCGCGTGACCGTGCGCCTGGTCATCTACGACCGCGAATCGTCCACCAAGGCGATCAAGTACGTGAAGGAGCAGGAGGTCTATCTGGGCGAAATCCCGTTGATGACCGACAACGGCACCTTCATCGTCAACGGCACCGAGCGCGTCATCGTCTCGCAACTGCACCGTTCGCCGGGCGTGTTCTTCGACCACGATCGCGGCAAGACCCACAGCAGTGGCAAGCTGCTGTACAGCGCGCGCATCATTCCCTATCGCGGCTCGTGGCTGGACTTCGAGTTCGACCCGAAGGACGCGCTGTTCACCCGCATCGACCGCCGCCGCAAGCTGCCGGTCAGCATCCTGCTGCGCGCGCTGGGCTACTCGAACGAGGAAATGCTCAACGCCTTCTTCGAGATCAACACCTTCCACATCCTGCCCGAAGGCGTGCAGCTGGAACTGGTGCCCGAGCGCCTGCGTGGTGAAACCCTGAACTTCGACCTGAGCGATGGCGACAAGGTCATCGTCGAGGCCGGCAAGCGCATCACCGCGCGCCACATCAAGCAACTGGAAAGCGCCGGCATCGCCGCCGTGGCCGCGCCGGACGAATACATCGTCGGCCGCATCCTGTCGCACGACGTGATCGACGCCAACACCGGCGAGTTGCTGGCCAACGCCAACGACGAAATCACTGTTGACCAGTTGGAGAAGTTCCGCAAGGCCGGCATCGACGCGGTCGGCACGCTGTGGGTCAACGACCTGGATCGCGGCCCGTACCTGTCCAACACCCTGCGCATCGACCCGACCAAGACCCAGCTCGAAGCGCTGGTCGAAATCTACCGGATGATGCGCCCGGGCGAGCCGCCGACCAAGGACGCCGCGCAGAACCTGTTCCACAACCTGTTCTTCACCTTCGAGCGCTACGACCTGTCCAGCGTCGGCCGGATGAAGTTCAATCGTCGCATCGGCCGCAAGGAAGTCACCGGCGAAGCCGTGCTGTACGACCACAAGTACTACAGCAGCCGCAACGACGAAGAGTCCAAGCGCCTGGTTGCGACCAACGGCGAAACCTCGGACATCCTGGACGTGGTCAACGTGCTGACCGAGATCCGCAATGGTCGCGGCACCGTCGATGACATCGACCACCTGGGCAACCGTCGCGTGCGTTCGGTCGGCGAAATGGCCGAGAACGTGTTCCGCGTCGGCCTGGTCCGCGTCGAGCGCGCCGTGAAGGAGCGCCTGTCGATGGCCGAATCCGAAGGCCTGACCCCGCAGGAACTGATCAACGCCAAGCCGGTGGCCGCCGCGATCAAGGAATTCTTCGGTTCCTCGCAGCTGTCGCAGTTCATGGACCAGAACAACCCGCTGTCGGAAGTCACGCACAAGCGTCGCGTGTCGGCCCTCGGCCCGGGCGGCCTGACCCGCGAACGCGCTGGCTTCGAAGTGCGCGACGTGCACCCGACCCATTACGGCCGCGTCTGCACCATCGAAACCCCGGAAGGCCCGAACATCGGCCTGATCAACTCGCTGGCGGTGTTCGCCCGCACCAACAAGTACGGTTTCCTCGAAACCCCGTACCGCAAGGTGGTCGATGGCGTCATCACCGATGACATCGAATACCTGTCGGCGATCGAAGAGAACGAATTCGTCATCGCCCAGGCCAATGCACTGACCGACGCCAAGGGCCGCTTGACCGAACAGTTCGTGCCGTGCCGCCAGCAAGGCGAATCGTTGCTGAAGCCGCCGGCGGAAGTGCACTTCATGGACGTCTCGCCGATGCAGACCGTGTCGATCGCGGCGGCGCTGGTGCCGTTCCTGGAGCACGATGACGCCAACCGCGCATTGATGGGCGCGAACATGCAGCGCCAGGCCGTGCCGACGCTGCGTGCGCAGAAGCCGCTGGTCGGTACCGGCATCGAACGCGCCGTGGCGCGCGACTCGGGCGTGACCGTCAATGCCAAGCGCGGTGGCGTGGTCGAGCAGATCGATGCCGGCCGCATCGTGGTCAAGGTCAACGAAGATGAAATCTCCGGCGAACACGATGCCGGCGTGGATATCTATTCGCTGATCAAGTACACCCGTTCCAACCAGAATACCTGCATCAACCAGCGTCCCCTGGTGAACGTGGGTGACGTGATCGCGCGCGGCGACGTGCTGGCCGACGGTCCTTCGACCGATATCGGCGAGTTGGCGCTGGGCCAGAACATGCTGATCGCGTTCATGCCGTGGAACGGCTACAACTTCGAAGACTCGATCCTGTTGTCCGAGCGCGTGGTGGAAGAAGACCGCTACACCACCATCCACATCGAAGAACTGACCGTGCAGGCGCGCGACACCAAGCTGGGGCCGGAGGAAATTTCCGCCGACATCCCCAACGTGTCGGAAAGCGCGTTGAACCGGCTCGATGAATCCGGCGTGGTCTATATCGGTGCCGAAGTGCGAGCCGGCGACATCCTGGTAGGCAAGGTCACGCCGAAGGGCGAGGCGCAGCTGACTCCGGAAGAAAAGCTGCTGCGCGCGATCTTCGGCGAGAAGGCGTCCGACGTGAAGGACAGCTCGCTGCGCGTGCCGCCGGGCATGGATGGCGTGGTCATCGACGTGCAGGTGTTCACCCGCGACGGCATCGAGAAGGACAAGCGTGCGCGCCAGATCGAGGAAAACGAGATCAAGCGCGTCAAGAAGGACTTCGACGACCAGTTCCGCATCCTCGAAAGCGCGATCTATGCGCGTCTGCGCAGCCAGATCGTCGGCAAGACCGCCAACGGCGGTTCCGGCCTGAAGAAGGGCGACACCATCAGTGACGCCTTCCTCGACGGCCTGAAGAAGTCCGATTGGTTCTCGATCCGCATGAAGGACGAGGACGCCACCGACGCGATCGAGCGTGCGCAGAAGCAGATCGCCGCGCACGAGAAGGAATTCGAGAAGCGCTTCGCCGACAAGCGCGCCAAGATCGCCCAGGGTGATGACCTGGCGCCGGGCGTGCTTAAGATGGTCAAGGTGTTCCTGGCAGTGAAGCGCCGCATCCAGCCGGGCGACAAGATGGCCGGCCGCCACGGCAACAAGGGTGTCGTGTCGAACGTGGTGCCGGTGGAAGACATGCCGTACATGGCCGATGGCACCTCGGTTGATATCGCGCTGAACCCGCTGGGCGTGCCGAGCCGCATGAACATCGGCCAGATCCTGGAAGTGCACCTGGGCTGGGCCGCGAAGGGCTTGGGCAAGCGCATCCAGCAGATGCTCGATGCGCAGGCGGCGGTCAAGGACCTGCGTGCGTTCCTGGAGCAGATCTACAACCACGACCAGAAGCTCAGCGGCGAACAGCGCGTTGACCTGTCGCAGTTCAGCGATGCCGAACTGGTCGCGCTGGCCAAGAACCTGACCGACGGCGTGCCGATGGCGACCCCGGTGTTCGACGGTGCCGCCGAAGCCGAAATCAAGTCGATGCTGGAGCTGGCCTACCCCAACGGCGATGCCAACACCGAGCTGCTCGGCTTCAACGCCAGCAAGACCCAGATGCAGCTGTACGACGGCCGCACCGGCGAACCCTTCGACCGCAAGACCACCGTCGGCTACATGCATTACCTGAAGCTCAACCACCTGGTTGACGACAAGATGCATGCGCGCTCGACCGGTCCGTACAGCCTGGTTACCCAGCAGCCGCTGGGCGGCAAGGCGCAGTTCGGCGGCCAGCGTTTCGGCGAAATGGAAGTCTGGGCGCTGGAAGCCTACGGCGCGGCGCACACCCTGCAGGAAATGCTGACGGTCAAGTCGGACGACGTGCAGGGCCGCAACCAGATGTACAAGAACATCGTCGATGGCGAGCACGAAACGGTCGCCGGCATGCCGGAATCCTTCAACGTGTTGGTGAAGGAAATCCGCAGCCTGGCCATCAACATGGAACTGGAAGAAAACTGAGCGAAGTCCGGCTGATGCGTCTTGGCGCATCAGCCGGCACGCGAAAACACCTTCCGACCAACAGATTCCTCCTTCTGGAGAAAACAAATGAAAGACCTGCTCAACCTGTTCAACCAGCAGCGCACCCCCGTCGATTTCGATGCGATCAAGATCGCGCTGGCCTCGCCGGACCTGATCCGTTCGTGGTCCTTCGGCGAAGTGAAGAAGCCGGAAACCATCAACTACCGCACCTTCAAGCCCGAGCGCGACGGCCTGTTCTGCGCCGCCATCTTCGGTCCGATCAAGGACTACGAGTGCTTGTGCGGCAAGTACAAGCGCATGAAGCACCGTGGCGTGGTCTGCGAAAAGTGCGGCACCGAAGTGACCCTGGCCAAGGTGCGCCGCGAGCGCATGGGCCACATCGACCTGGCTTCGCCGGTCGCGCACATCTGGTTCCTCAAGTCGCTGCCCTCGCGCATCGGCCTGATGCTGGACATGACCCTGCGCGACATCGAGCGCGTGCTGTACTTCGAAGCCTACGTGGTCACCGAGCCGGGCCTGACCCCGCTGGAAAGCCGCCAGTTGCTGACCGAAGAGCAGTACATGACCGCGCGCCAGGAACACGGCGACGACTTCGACGCCGCGATGGGTGCCGAGGCCGTGTTCGACCTGCTGCGCGGCATCGACCTGCAAAGCGAAATGGTCAACCTGCGCGAGGAAATCGCCAGCACCGGTTCGGAAACCAAGCTCAAGCGCCTGACCAAGCGCATCAAGCTGGTCGAAGCCTTCCTGGAATCGGGCAACCGCCCGGAATGGATGGTGATGACCGTGCTGCCGGTGCTGCCGCCGGACCTGCGCCCTCTGGTGCCGCTGGATGGCGGCCGCTTCGCCACGTCCGACTTGAACGACCTGTACCGCCGCGTCATCAACCGCAACAACCGCCTGCGCCGCCTGCTGGAACTGAACGCGCCGGACATCATCGTGCGCAACGAAAAGCGCATGCTGCAGGAATCGGTTGACGCGCTGATGGACAACGGCCGCCGTGGCCGCGCCATCACCGGCACCAACAAGCGCCCGCTCAAGTCGCTGGCCGACATGATCAAGGGCAAGCAGGGCCGCTTCCGCCAGAACCTGCTCGGCAAGCGCGTGGACTACTCCGGCCGTTCGGTCATTGTGGTCGGCCCGTACCTGAAGCTGCACCAGTGCGGCCTGCCGAAGAAGATGGCGCTGGAGCTGTTCAAGCCGTTCGTGTTCGCCAAGCTGCAACGCCGTGGCCTGGCCACTACCATCAAGGCCGCCAAGAAGCTGGTCGAGCGCGAAGAGGCGGAAGTCTGGGACATCCTGGAAGAAGTCATCCGCGAGCACCCGGTGCTGCTGAACCGTGCACCGACCCTGCACCGCCTCGGCATCCAGGCGTTTGAGCCGGTGCTGATCGAAGGCAAGGCCATCCAGTTGCACCCGCTGGTCTGCACCGCGTTCAACGCCGACTTCGACGGCGACCAGATGGCCGTGCACGTGCCGCTGAGCCTCGAAGCCCAGCTGGAAGCGCGCGCGCTGATGATGTCCACCAACAACATCCTCTCGCCGGCCAACGGCGAGCCGATCATCGTGCCGTCGCAGGACGTGGTGCTGGGCCTGTACTACCTGACCCGTGCGCTGGAAAACAAGAAGGGCGAGGGCATGGCGTTCGCCAACGTCGCCGAAGTGCGCCGCGCCTACGACAACCGCGCGGTGGAACTGCACGCCAAGGTCAAGGTGCGCATCAACGACACCGTGATCGCCGAGGACGGCAGCAGCGAGCGCAAGACCGCGATCATCGAGACCACGGTCGGACGCGCCCTGCTGAAGGAGATCCTGCCGGAAGGCCTGCCGTTCGCGCTGGCCAACACCGAGTTGAACAAGAAGGCCATCAGCCGCCTGATCAACTCCAGCTACCGCATGCTGGGCCTGAAGGACACGGTCGTGTTCGCCGACAAGCTGATGTACACCGGCTATGCGTTCGCAACCCGCGCCGGCGTGTCGATCGGCATCGACGATATGCTGATCCCGGCCGAGAAGAAGGGCATCCTCGGCGAAGCCGAACAGGAAGTGCTGGAAATCCAGGAGCAGTACCAGAGCGGCCTGGTTACCGCCGGCGAACGCTACAACAAGGTCGTTGACATCTGGTCGCGCACCAACGAGCGCATCGCCAAGGCGATGATGGACACCATCGGCACCGACAAGGTGGTCAACGCCAAGGGCGAGACCATCAACGAGAAGTCGATGAACTCGCTGTACATCATGGCCGACTCCGGCGCGCGTGGTTCGCAGGCGCAGATCCGCCAGCTGGCCGGCATGCGTGGCCTGATGGCCCGCCCGGACGGCTCGATCATCGAGACCCCGATCAAGGCCAACTTCCGCGAAGGCCTGAACGTGCAGGAGTACTTCAACTCCACCCACGGCGCCCGCAAGGGTCTGGCCGATACCGCGCTGAAGACCGCCAACTCCGGTTACCTGACCCGTCGCCTGGTTGACGTGGCCCAGGACGTGGTCATCACCGAGCCGGATTGCGGCACCCACGACGGCCTGACCATGACCCCGATCGTCGAAGGCGGCGACGTGGTCGAAGCGCTGAAGGATCGCGTGCTGGGCCGCATCGTGGCCGAGGACGTGTTCCTGCCTGGCAACGACGAAGACCCCATCGTCACCCGCAACACCCTGCTCGACGAAGCATGGGTGCAGAAGCTGGAAGACGCCGGCGTGCAATCGGTCAAGGTGCGTTCCACCATCACCTGCGCGGCCGACTTCGGCGTGTGCTCGCACTGCTATGGCCGCGATCTGGCCCGTGGTCACATCGTCAACATCGGCGAAGCGGTCGGCGTGATCGCCGCGCAGTCGATCGGCGAGCCCGGCACCCAGCTGACCATGCGTACCTTCCACATCGGTGGTGCCGCGTCGCGTGCTGCTGCCGTGGACAACGTCACGGTCAAGACCACCGGTTCGGTCAAGTTCAACAACCTCAAGACGGTCGAACACGCCAGCGGCAACTTGGTCGCGGTGTCGCGTTCGGGCGAAGTCTCGGTGCTCGATGCCCATGGCCGTGAGCGCGAACGCTACAAGCTGCCCTACGGCGCCACCATCACCGTCAAGGACGGCGGCGAAATCAAGGCTGGCCAGACCGTCGCCAACTGGGATCCGCATAACCACCCGATCGTGTCGGAAGTGGCCGGTTTCGTCCGCTTCGTGGACTTCGTCGATGGCGTCACCGTGATCGAGAAGACCGACGACCTGACCGGCCTGGCCTCGCGCGAGATCACCGATCCCAAGCGTCGCGGCTCCACCGGCAAGGACCTGCGCCCGATCATCCGCATCGTTGACAAGGACGGCAAGGATCTCAGCATCCCCGGCACCGACCTGCCGGCGCAGTACCTGCTGCCGCCGCGTTCGATCGTCAACCTGCAGGACGGCGCCGCCGTCGGCGTTGGCGACGTGGTCACCAAGGTGCCGCAGGAAGCGTCCAAGACCCGCGACATCACCGGTGGTCTGCCGCGCGTGGCCGACCTGTTCGAAGCGCGCAAGCCCAAGGATCCGGCAATCCTGGCCGAGCGTTCCGGCGTGGTCAGCTTCGGCAAGGACACCAAGGGCAAGCAGCGCCTGATCATCAAGGACACCGATGGCAACGAGCACGAAGAACTGATTCCGAAGTACCGCGCCATCACCGTGTTCGAAGGCGAACACGTCGCCAAGGGCGAAACCATCGTCGATGGCGAACCCTCGCCGCAGGACATCCTGCGCCTGAAGGGCGTGGAAGAACTGGCCGCGTACCTGGTCAAGGAAATCCAGGACGTGTATCGCCTGCAAGGCGTGAAGATCAACGACAAGCACATCGAGGTCATCACCCGGCAGATGCTGCGCAAGGTCGAGATCACCGACCAGGGCGGCAGCAAGTACCTCAACGGCGAGCAGGTCGAAAAGCAGCGCGTGATCGAAGAGAACGCCAAGCTGGCCGCCCGCAACGAACTGCCGGCGCACTACGACCCGGTGCTGCTGGGCATCACCAAGGCCTCGCTGGCGACCGAAAGCTTCATCTCGGCCGCATCGTTCCAGGAAACCACCCGCGTCCTCACCGAAGCGGCGGTTCGTGGCACCCGCGACAGCCTGCGTGGCCTGAAGGAAAACGTCATCGTCGGCCGCCTGATTCCGGCCGGTACCGGCTTGGCGTACCACAACCAGCGCCGCCGCGCGGCTTCCGGCCTGACCGCCGCCGAAGTCGAGACGCTGGCCGGTTCTCCGGCCGAGGCCGAAGAAACCGCAGGCGAAGCCTCGGGCGAGTAAGCCCGGCGTACAGCGGAATGGGCAGGGCGCCGAAAGGCGCCCTGTTTCTTCAGCCCGCCAGCCACGGTACTGCAGTATCGCGCAGCCGTGGCACCCGCCGTCATCGCGCCAGGCTGTTGCGCAATGAAGTCGGGCTGGTGCATAATATGCGCCGCTTTTGATGGCCTTGCGCCATCCAGATCACCAAATGAGGTCGCAGGGAGCGCCTCGTGTTGGGCCCAGGAGGGCGGGATCGCAGATTGACCGGGTTTGTCCGTTCGCGGGCAGTCCGGTTTTACAGTATCGCCTCGCTTGACCGAAAGGTCAGGCGCGGGCTATACTTTTTCGTCTAACTCGGCCGGGTTGCGTTTTGGCTTGGCCGTGTTTTCCCAGGGCATCTGCCCCTGACATGGGTTTCGGCCCTCACACGAAGAAATCATCAATGGCAACCGTCAATCAGCTCGTCCGCAAGCCGCGGAAGGCCCCCACCTACAAGAGCCAGTCGCCGGCGCTGGACAACTGTCCGCAGCGTCGCGGCGTCTGCACCCGCGTTTACACCACGACCCCGAAGAAGCCGAACTCGGCCCTGCGCAAGGTCGCCAAGGTGCGTCTGACCAATCAGGAAGAAGTCATTTCCTACATCGGCGGCGAAGGCCACAACCTGCAGGAGCACAGCGTGGTGCTGATCCGCGGCGGCCGCGTCAAGGACCTGCCGGGCGTGCGCTACCACACCGTGCGCGGCTCGCTGGACGCCGCCGGCGTTGCCAAGCGTCGCCAGGCGCGTTCCAAGTACGGCGCCAAGCGTCCGAAGGCCTAAGGAAATACTGACATGTCGCGTAAAGGTTCCGCCCCCCAACGTACCGTTCTGCCCGATCCCAAGCACGGCAGCCACACCATCGCCCGCTTCATCAACATGGTGATGCTCAGTGGCAAGAAGTCGGTCGCCGAGAAGATCGTCTATGGCGCCATGGACGTGATCGGTGAAAAGAATCCCAATGCCCTCGAGTTGGTCGAGAAGGCGCTGGAAAATGTTTCCCCGGCCGTCGAGGTCAAGTCCCGTCGTGTCGGCGGTGCCACCTACCAGGTGCCGGTCGAAGTGCGTTCCTCGCGCCGCCTGGCGCTGGCCATGCGCTGGCTGATCGAGTCCGCGCGCAAGCGTGGCGAAAACAGCATGCCGCGCAAGCTGGCTGCCGAGCTGCTGGATGCTTCCGAAAACCGTGGTGGCGCGATCAAGAAGCGCGAAGAAACCCACCGCATGGCGGAAGCCAACAAGGCGTTCGCGCACTACCGCTGGTAATCCCGGCGGGCATCGGCCTGTCTTGATCGAAGGCCGCAGGCGTCGCATCGCGACGCTGTCCAAACCGAAGGCCGCCGCGAGGCGGCATTCGGCCATGTGGGGATTCCCCGCAAGAGCCTGCGCGGCGCGCCGGCTTCCACCTGAAGAAATTTTGAGAGGCGATCGTGGCCCGTACTACTCCCATCGAGCGTTACCGCAACTTCGGCATCATGGCCCACATCGACGCCGGCAAGACCACCACGTCCGAGCGCATCCTGTTCTACACCGGCAAGAGCCACAAGATCGGTGAAGTGCATGACGGTGCTGCCACCATGGACTGGATGGAGCAGGAGCAGGAACGCGGCATCACCATCCAGTCGGCCGCGACCACGGCGTTCTGGAAGGGCATGGACAAGTCCATGCCGGAATACCGCTTCAACATCATCGACACCCCCGGGCACGTTGACTTCACCATCGAAGTCGAACGCTCGTTGCGCGTGCTCGACGGTGCGGTGTTCGTGCTGTGCGCGGTCGGCGGCGTGCAGCCGCAGTCCGAAACCGTGTGGCGCCAGGCCAACAAGTACCAGGTGCCGCGCGTTGCCTTCGTCAACAAGATGGACCGCACTGGTGCCAACTTCTTCAAGGTCCGCGACCAGCTGAAGGCGCGCCTGGGTGCGTACCCGGTGCCGATGCAGGTGCCGATCGGCGCCGAAGACGGCTTCGAAGGCGTGGTTGACCTGATCAAGATGAAGGCCATCCATTGGGATGTCGCCTCGCAGGGCCTGAACTTCGAATACCGCGACATTCCGGCCGAGCTGCAAGCCCAGGCCGAAGAAGCGCGTGCGTTCATGGTTGAAGCCGCCGCCGAAGCCAGTGAAGATCTGATGGACAAGTACCTGACCGACGGTGACCTGTCCGAAGCGGAAATCATCAACGGCTTGCGCGAGCGCACCCTGAAGACCGAAATCGTGCCGATGTTCTGCGGCTCGGCCTTCAAGAACAAGGGTGTGCAGGCGATGCTTGACGGCGTGGTGCATCTGCTGCCGTCGCCGTTGGACGTGCCGGCGGTGAAGGGCACGGACGTTGACGACGAAACCAAGGAACTGTCGCGCGAAGCCAGTGACAAGGCTCCGTTCTCGGCGTTGGCGTTCAAGATCATGACCGACCCGTTTGTCGGTTCGCTGACCTTCTTCCGTGTCTATTCGGGCACGCTCAATGCCGGCGACCAGGTCTATAACTCGGTCAAGGGCAAGAAGGAGCGCATCGGCCGCCTGCTGCAGATGCACTCGAACAACCGCGAAGAAATCAAGGAAGTGCTGGCCGGCGACATCGGCGCGGCGGTGGGTCTGAAGGACGTCACCACCGGCGACACGCTGTGTGCGCAGGACAACCCGATCGTGCTGGAGCGCATGAGCTTCCCCGAACCGGTCATCTCGATGGCCGTCGAGCCGAAGACCAAGTCCGACCAGGAAAAGATGGGCCTGGCGCTGGGTCGCCTGGCGCAGGAAGACCCGTCGTTCCGCGTGCGTACCGACGAAGAATCCGGCCAGACCATCATCTCCGGCATGGGCGAGCTGCACCTGGACATCATCGTTGACCGCATGAAGCGCGAGTTCAACGTCGAGGCCAACGTCGGCAAGCCGCAGGTTGCCTACCGCGAAACCATCCGCAAGGCGGTCAAGCAGGAAGGCAAGTTCGTGCGCCAGTCCGGCGGTCGCGGCCAGTACGGCCACATCGTCATCGAGATGGAGCCGCAGGATCGTGGCGGCGGTTTCAGCTACGAAAGCGCCATCGTCGGTGGCGTGGTGCCGAAGGAATACGTCGCCGCAGCCGGCAAGGGCATCGAAGAAGCGATGCGCACTGGTCCGCTGGCCGGCTTCCCGGTGGTGGACGTGGCGATCAAGGCCGTCGATGGCTCGTTCCACGACGTTGACTCCAACGAAATGGCGTTCAAGGTCGCCGGCTCGATGGCGTTCAAGGAAGCCTTCGGCAAGGCCAGCCCGGTGTTGCTGGAGCCGATGATGAAGGTCGAGATCGTCACCCCGGAAGACTACCTGGGCGACGTGATGGGCGACGTCAGCCGCCGTCGCGGTATCCTGCAAGGCCAGGACGATTCGCCGTCGGGCAAGATCATCAACGCGATGGTGCCGCTGGGCGAAATGTTCGGCTACGCCACCACGCTGCGTTCGATGTCACAGGGTCGCGCCACGTTCTCGATGGAGTTCGATCACTACGCCGAAGCGCCGGCCAACATCGCCGAAGCGGTCGTCAAGAAATCGTGATTCGGGATTCGGGATTCGTGGCTCGGAAGAGCGCGAATCCCGCTTTGCACGAATCACAAACCACCAATCACGAATCACAAGTTGAAGGTAAACGAAAATGGCAAAGGGCAAGTTTGAACGCACCAAGCCCCACGTGAACGTGGGCACGATCGGTCACGTTGACCACGGCAAGACGACGCTGACGGCGGCGCTGACGAAGGTGGGCGCGGAGCGTTTTGGCGGCGAGTTCAAGGATTATTCGTCGATCGACGCGGCGCCGGAAGAAAAGGCACGCGGCATCACGATTTCGACCGCGCACGTCGAATACGAATCCCCGTCGCGCCACTACGCGCACGTGGACTGCCCGGGCCATGCCGACTATGTGAAGAACATGATCACCGGCGCGGCGCAGATGGACGGTGCCATTCTGGTGTGCTCGGCCGCTGACGGCCCGATGCCGCAGACCCGCGAACACATCCTGCTGAGCCGCCAGGTTGGCGTGCCGTACATCGTCGTGTACCTGAACAAGGCCGACATGGTCGATGACGCCGAGCTGCTGGAGCTGGTCGAGATGGAAGTGCGTGAACTGCTGTCCAAGTACGACTTCCCGGGCGACGACACCCCGATCATCTCCGGCTCGGCCCGCCTGGCGCTGGAAGGCGACCAGAGCGACATCGGCGTGCCGTCGATCCTGAAGCTGGTCGAGGCGCTGGACACCTGGATCCCGACCCCGGAA